>NZ_LR733875.1:1693541-1755242 GCF_902506585.1 Sphingomonas sp. T1 | reverse complement strand
TGTTGGGTCGCGACGCATGTGCGTTGCTCGCTTGGCGAGTGTGGTTCCCCACCCCAACCCCTCCCCTGAAGGGGAGGGGCTAGAAAGATGACGATGCTGAAAATTGAAAACCTTCATGCCGAGATCGACGGCAAGGAAATCCTCAAGGGCCTCTCGCTCGAGGTGAATGCGGGCGAGGTGCACGCGATCATGGGGCCGAACGGCGCGGGCAAGTCGACGCTGGGCTATGTGCTCGGCGGGCGGCCCGGGTACGAGGTCACGTCGGGCTCGGTGACGTTCGACGGCGTCGACCTGCTCGAGCTCGAGGCGCATGAGCGTGCCGCGGCGGGCGTGTTCCTCGGCTTCCAGTATCCGGTTGAGATCCCCGGCGTGTCGAACGTCCAGTTCCTGCGGGAGGCGCTCAACGCCCAGCGCGCGACGCGCGACGAGAAGGCGCTGTCGGGCGGCGAGTTTCTGAAGTTCGCGCGCGGGCAGGCGGATCTGCTCGGCATGGATTACGACATGCTAAAGCGGCCGGTGAATGTCGGCTTTTCGGGCGGCGAGAAGAAGCGCAACGAGATGGTGCAGATGGGCATCGTCAACCCGAAGTTCGCGATCCTCGACGAGACCGATTCAGGGCTGGACATCGATGCGCTGCGCGTCGTCGGCGACGGCATCAACCGCATCATGCGCGCGCCCGACAAGGCGGTGCTGCTGATCACGCATTACCAGCGGTTGCTCGATTATGTGGAGCCGGACTTCGTCCATGTCCTCGCCGACGGGCGCATCGTCCGCTCGGGCGGCAAGGAACTCGCGCAGCAGCTCGAGAGCGAAGGCTATGTGGGGATCGCCGCATGATCTCCCTTCGTGCCGCAGGCGCAGACAGAAGAAGTCTGGTTCGCGCGGAGACGCGGAGGCGCGGAGGTGTCGTCGTCTCGGCTTCGCTCCCGCGGGTCTTTACGGGCCGGGATTTTAGGGCCCTTGCGGGCAAGGCCTCCCTTCTGCTCCGCGTCTCCGCGCCTCTGCGTGGACCCATCTTCTTCTCGAGGAGCGTATGATGGCCGCGGTTATGGAGCTTCCTTCCACGCGCGAGGAGTCGTGGCGCTGGGGTGATCCGGCGGCGATTGCGGCGGCGGCGGGGTTGCCGCGCGGTGAGGCGCTGGCGGGCTCGTGGTTCCTCGAGCTTGAGGGCGCGCGGGCGGTGTTTGTCGATGGCGTGCTGGATGAAGGTCGCAGTGATCTTCGGCATGTCGCGATCGCGCCGCTTGAGGGTGGTACGCATGTGCTGGGCGCGCGGACGACCGGCCATGGCTGGTCGTTGCGCGTCGAGGCGCACGCTTCGGCGGAGCTGATCCAGATCGTCCATATCGCGACCGGGGGCGAGAACCATGTTCCCGCCGAGATCGTGCTCGCGGGCGGCGCTCAGGCGTCGGTGGTCGAGACCTATGTCGGGACCGGCTGGTCGAACCGGTCGACGCGGATGACGCTGGGCGCGGGCGCGAAGCTGACGCGTGCGGTGCGGTTGCTCCAGACCGCGGGCTTCGTGTCGGTGCGCGACGAGGCGGATGTCGGTGCGGGTGCGAGCCTGATCGTTACGATGCTCGGCGCGGGCGATGCGGGGACGCGGATCGATGGCGCGATCACCGTGTCGGGCGACGATGCGTTTGCTGAATATGGCGGCGCCTTGCTGACCCGGCGCGACCAGCGGCAGGAATGCGCGCTGTCGGTGCGGCATGCTGCGCTCAACGGGCAGAGCAAGCAGATCTGGCGCGCGGTCGCGGCGGACACGTCGACCGCGAGCCTTGCGGCGCGCGTCGAGGTGGCACGCGATGCGCAGAAGACCGACGGCGTGCAGTCGCTGCGCGGGTTGCTGCTCAAGCGGACCGCGACGGTCAATCTGAAGCCCGAGCTCGAGATCTTCGCCGACGACGTGAAGTGCGCGCACGGCGCGACGGTCGGCGAGCTCGACCAGCGCGCTTTGTTCTACATGCAGAGCCGCGGCATCCCGCATGCCAAGGCGCAGGCGCTGCTGACGCGTGCGTTCGTCGGCGATGCGTTCGCGCAGATCGCGGACGAGACGGTGCGCGATGCGTTCGTCGCGGACGCGGATGCGTGGCTGGAGGCGGCGCTGTGACCCTGACGCTCGAAACGCGCCCGCTCGACCGGGTATCGGACTTTCCGGCGATCCCCGAGGGCTGGGCGTATCTCGATACCGCCGCCACCGCGCAGAAGCCGCAGCCTGTGGTCGACGCGATCACGCGTGCGTACGGCGAGACCTATGCCACCGTGCACCGCGGCGTGTACCAGCGCTCGGCCGACATGACGGTCGCGTACGAAGCGGCGCGGGGGGCGGTGGCGCGGTTCATCGGCGCGGGATCGCCCGACGAGATCGTGTTCGTGCGCGGCGCGACCGAGGCGATCAACCTGGTCGCGACCTGCTGGGCGGGGACCCAGCTCAAGGCGGGCGATTGCATCCTGCTGTCGATGCTCGAGCATCATTCGAACATCGTGCCGTGGCAGATGATCGCCGAAGCGCGCGGTGTCGCGATCGACGTACTGCCGCTGACCGCGGACCATTGCATCGATCTCGATGCGATGGAGCGGATGATCACGCCCGCGCACAAGCTGGTCGCGCTTGGCCATGTGTCGAACGTGCTCGGCTCGGTGCTCGACGCGAAGCGCGCGACGGAGATCGCGCATTCGGTCGGCGCGAAGATCCTGCTCGACGGCTGCCAGTCGGTGCCGCGGATCGCGGTCGACGTGACGGCGATCGGTTGCGATTTCTACGTGTTCTCGGGGCACAAGCTGTACGGTCCGACCGGGATCGGCGTGCTGTGGGCAAAGCCCGAGCTGCTCGACGCGATGCCGCCCTATCAGGGTGGCGGGTCGATGATCGACAAGGTGTCGTTCGCGAAGACGACTTATGCGCCAGCGCCGGGACGGTTCGAGGCGGGGACGCCGCATATCGTCGGTGCGCTCGGGCTGCATGCGGCGATCGACTATGTCGAGAGCATCGGGCTGGCGGCGATCCATGCGCACGAGACGGCGCTGGTGACCGCAACGCGCGAGGCGCTGTCGGGGATCAATTCGGTGCGGCTCTACGGGCCGGCGGACTCGGCGGGGATCGTCTCGTTCACGATCGAAGGGGTTCATCCGCACGACATCGGCACCATATTGGACGAAGAGCGCGTCGCGATCCGGGCTGGCCATCATTGCGCCCAGCCGCTGATGGAGATGCTGGGCGTCGAGGCGACGGCCAGGGCGAGCTTCGGTGTCTATAACGGTCCGGCAGACGTGGATGCGCTGGTGCGCGGTATCGCGCGAGTAACGAGGATATTTGGATGAGCGATCGGTTCGAGATCGAGGAAGTCGATGCGGTGCAGTCGCCGCCCAAGGCGCGTGTCGTGCTCGACACCGACGGCGATGCGGAGCGCAAGCGCGACTATCTTGCCGGGTTCCTGGCGCAGAAGCCGCAGGTCGATCTGGCGGGCGAGCCGGGTGGCGCGGTCTATGATGCGATCATCGACGCGCTGAAGGACATTTACGACCCCGAGATCCCGGTGAACATCTATGACCTGGGGCTGATCTACGGCGTCGAGGTGACCGAGGACGGGCATGCGGTCGTCACGATGACGCTGACCACGCCGAACTGTCCGGTGGCGGACTCGATGCCGATGGAGGTCGAGATGCGCGTCGGTGCGGTGCCGGGGGTCGGGGTGGCCGAGGTGAACCTGGTCTGGGATCCGGCATGGGATCCGCAGAAGATGTCCGACGAGGCGAAGCTCGAACTGGGCATGTTGTGACCCGTTACGGCCTCCAACGTCCGTTCGTCCTGAGCGTAGTCGAAGGACCTGCCGGACGCTTCCCCCCTGTGCTTCGACTACGCTCAGCACGAACGGAGCTTTGATCATGGCGACGACATTACGAGCACGGCCCGCGGCGCTGAACCTGACCGCGACCGCGCATGCGCGGATCGCGGACCTGATGGCGCGTGCGCCGGACGATTCGATCGGGGTCAAGCTGTCGACGCCCAAGCGCGGCTGTTCGGGGCTCGCCTATTCGGTCGATTATGTGAGCGAGGCCAAGCCGTTCGACGAGCGGATCGACACGCCCGGCGGCACGCTGTTCGTCGATGGCGGGTCGATATTGTACCTGATCGGCTCGACGATGGACTGGGTCGAGGACGACTTCACGGCCGGGTTCGTGTTCCAGAACCCCAACGCCAAGGGTGCGTGCGGGTGCGGGGAAAGCTTTACCGTCTGAATCGTGCCGTGAGGTAGTGTGTCCCCGCGAAGGCGGGGACCCAGACTGGGCTCCCGCCTTCGCGGGAGAACAAAGATCCGGCCGAGCCAAGGCGATGCCGGCCGACCGGCCGCCTTGCTTGCCCATCCTGTCCTGTGCCACTCCCCCTTGAGGAAAAGGGGATCTACGTGGCCAGTCTGTTTCGCCGAAAAATCGTCACCGAGCAGCCGCCCGAGCATCAGCTCGCGCGGACTTTGTCGTGGCCGCATCTGGTCGCGATGGGTGTGGGCGGGATCGTCGGCACGGGGATCCTGACGCTGATCGGCGTCGGGGCAGGGCTCGCGGGGCCGGCGGTCATCCTGTCGTTCATCATCGCCGGCGGGATCTGTGCCTGCGCCGCGCTCGCTTATGCCGAGATGGCGACGATGATCCCCGCCTCGGGCAGCGCCTATACGTACAGCTATGTCGTGCTCGGCGAGCTGATCGCCTGGGTGATCGGCTGGAGCCTCATCCTCGAATATTCGCTGGTGGTGTCGACCGTCGCGGTCGGCTGGTCGGGTTATGCTGCACCCTTGCTGCGCGGCGCGTTCGGGTTTCCCGAGGCGCTGACGCTCAGCCCCGAGCTGGGCGGCGTCCTGAACGTGCCGGCGATCGTGATCATCGCGGTCGTCGCGGGCGTGCTGTCGTTCGGGACGCGCGAGAGTGCGACACTGAACGCGGTGCTGGTGGCGGTGAAGATGATCGCGCTGACCGTGTTCGTGTTCATCGCGCTCCATTATTTCAACAGCGCGAACCTGCAGCCGTTCATGCCGTACGGCTTCCCCAAGGCGGTCCAGCCCGACGGCGCCGAGCGCGGCGTGATGGCGGCGGCGGCGATCATCTTCTTCGCATTCTACGGGTTCGACGCGATCTCGACCGCGGCGGAAGAGACGAAGAATCCGGGCCGCGACCTTGCGATCGGCATCCTCGGGTCGATGGTGGCGTGCATCGCGATCTATATCCTCGTCGCGGTCGCCGCTGTAGGCGCGCTGTCCTACACGCGGTTCGCAGGCTCGGCCGAGCCGCTGGCGCTGATCCTGCGCGAGATCGGGCGGCCGGGGTTCGCGACCTTCCTGGGCGCGTCGGCGGTCATCGCATTGCCGACCGTGCTGCTCGCCTTCCTGTTCGGGCAGAGCCGGATCTTCTTCACGATGGCGCGTGACGGGCTGCTGCCGCTGGGCCTCGCCAAGGTCTCCAAGCGCGGTGCGCCGGTAAGGATCACCTGGATTACCGCGGCGATCGTCGCGGTGATCGCGGGGCTGCTGCCGCTCGCCGAGATCGCCGCACTCGCCAATGCGGGGACGCTCGCGGCGTTCGTTGCGGTGTGCGCGTGCATGCTGGTGATGCGTCGCCGTGCGCCCGATGCGGTGCGGACCTTCCGCGCGCCGGCCGCGACGCTGGTGGGCATCGTCGGCATTCTTGGCTGCCTGTACCTGTTCTTCAGCCTGCCCTCGAAGACGCAGCTCTATTTCGGGCTGTGGAACCTGCTCGGGCTGGTGATCTACTTCGCCTATGCGCGGCCGCGGGCGCTTGCCGAATGAGCGGCTGGACGATCGGGATCATCGGCGGCTCGGGGCTGTATGCGGTCGAGGGGATCGAGGACGGGCGCTGGCAGACGGTGGAGACGCCCTGGGGTGCGCCGTCAGATGCGATCTATACCGGGCGCGTCGGGCCTGTCGGCGTGGCGTTCCTGCCGCGGCACGGGCGGGGGCACGGAATCGCGCCGTCCGAGCTCAATGCGCGCGCAAACATCGATGCGTTGAAGCGGCTGGGCGTGACCGATGTGCTCGCGGTGTCGTCGGTCGGGTCGCTGGTCGAGGCGCGGCCGCCGGGAAGCTTCACGATCGTCGACCAGTTCATCGACCGGACCAAAGGGCGGGTGTCGAGCTTCTTCGGCACGGGCCTGGTCGCGCATGTCTCGATGGCGGACCCGGTGTGTCCGCGGCTGTCGGGCCATGCCGCCGATGCCGCGCGCCAGGCCGGCGCGCAGGTCGACGATCGCGGCACCTATCTGGCGATGGAGGGGCCGCAATTCTCGACGCGCGCGGAAAGCCGGTTGTACCGCCAATGGGGGTGCGACGTGATCGGGATGACCGCGATGCCCGAGGCGAAACTCGCGCGTGAGGCGGAGCTGCCCTATGCGCTGGTCGGGATGGTGACCGACTATGACTGCTGGCGCGAGGATGCGGCGGGGGTCGATGTCGCGGAGGTAATTGCGCAGCTCGGCGCGAATGCGGCGAAAGCGCGGGCGATGGTAATGGCGTTGCTGCGTGGCCTGCCGGCGGAGCGTCCGGCGTCGCCGATCGATACCTGTCTCGACAGTGCGATCATCACGGCGCAGGGCGCGCGGGATCCGGCGCTGGTGGCCAAGCTCGACGCGGTGGCGGGGCGGGCGCTCTAGCGGCGCGGTGACGCGTGGGGCTCTGGGTCCTGACGTTCGTCAGGATGACGGTTGGGGGGCGGTCGGCCCCCGGGTGCGGTGATCGGCGGAAGAATTGCGGCGATCCGTGGGCTCCGACACATTGGTGCAACATATCGGCGCGATGAGGTGGGGGTCGCCGCTCCCTCTCCCCCTGTGGACGGCGACGTGGCCGGGTTGTTCCCCCTCCCGGTCCCTCCCTGAACTACGGGGCGACCGTCATGGTCGCCCCGCTTTTTCTGCCGGGCCTGGGTCGCGTTCGAGACGCGCCGTCTGGTGAAACTCGCCATCCAAAACACGTCATCCCAGCGAGGGCCGGGATATCCCTCGTGGTGGGCGATGTGAGCCTCACGGGGATATCCCGGCTTTCGCTGGGATGACGGTAGTTCGGGGGCAGCAGGCGTCGCCCCGGATCGCTCCGGGACGACGTCGGTCGCTTACGCGGCCAGCTTGCGCAGGACGTAGTGCAGGATGCCGCCGTTGAGGAAATATTCCAGCTCGTTGACGGTATCGATCCGGCACTTGGTCTGGAACGTCTCGCTGGTGCCGTCGGCGCGGGTCATCTTCACGCTCACGTCCTGACGCGGGCGGATGCTTGCCACGTCGAGGATGGTGAACGTCTCCGAGCCGTCGAGGCCGAGCGTCTTGCGATCGGTGCCTTCGGCGAACTGCAGCGGCAGCACGCCCATGCCGACCAGGTTCGAGCGGTGGATACGCTCGAAGCTCTCGGTGATGACCGCGCGGACGCCGAGCAGGTTGGTGCCCTTGGCCGCCCAGTCACGCGACGAACCGGTGCCATATTCCTTGCCGGCGACGATCACGAGCGGCGTGCCGTCCTGCTTGAAGCGCATCGCGGCGTCGTAGATCGCCATGACCTCGCCGTCATATTTGGACATGCCACCTTCGACGCCGGGGACCATCTCGTTCTTGATGCGGATGTTGGCGAAGGTGCCGCGCATCATCACGTCATGGTTGCCGCGGCGTGCGCCATAGCTGTTGAAGTCGGCCTTGCTGACCTGATGCTCCTGGAGGAAGCGGCCGGCGGGGCTGTCCGCCTTGATCGAGCCTGCGGGCGAGATGTGATCGGTGGTGATCGAATCGCCGAGGATCGCGAGCGGCTTGGCGTCGATGATGTCCTGCACCGGCGACGGCGTCATGCTGAGGCCCTCGAAATAGGGCGGGTTGGCGACATAGGTCGACCCTGCGCGCCAGGCGTAGGTGTCCGAACCCGTGACGTCGATCTCGCGCCACTTCGAATCGCCCGCATAGACGTCGCCGTAGCGCGCGCCGAACATCGACGCGTCGATGTTTGCGTCCATCGTGCTGCGGACTTCCTCGTTGGTCGGCCAGATGTCGCGCAGATACACGTCCTGGCCGTCGGTGCCCTGACCCAGCGGCGTCTCGATCATGTCGGTCGTGACGGTGCCCTTGATCGCATAGGCGACGACGAGCGGCGGCGATGCGAGGAAGTTGGCGCGGACGTCGGGCGAGACGCGACCTTCGAAGTTGCGGTTGCCCGAGAGGACCGACGCGGCGACGAGGTCATTCTCGTTTATCGCCGACGAGATCGCCGGCGCCAGCGGGCCCGAATTGCCGATGCAGGTCGTGCAGCCATAGCCGACGAGGTTGAAGCCGAGCGCGTTGAGGTCGGCGGTGAGGCCGGCCTTGTCGAGATAGTCGGTGACGACCTGCGAACCCGGCGCGAGCGAGGTCTTCACCCAGGGCTTCGACTTGAGGCCCAGAGCGTTCGCCTTGCGCGCGACGAGGCCGGCGGCGACGAGCACCGACGGGTTCGACGTGTTGGTGCAGCTGGTGATCGCGGCGATCACGACGTCGCCGTCGCCGATGTCATGCTCACGACCCTCGACCGCGACGCGCTCGGGCTGCTCCTTGTGGTACAGCTTGTGGAGGTCGCTGTTGAACACCTCGTCGACCTTGTTGAGGCTGACGCGGTCCTGCGGGCGCTTCGGACCGGCGAGCGATGCGACGACCGAACCCATGTCGAGCTCGAGCGTGTCGGTGAATACGGGGTCCTCGGCATTCTCGTCGCGCCAGAAGCCGTTGGCCTTGGCGTACGCCTCGACCAGCTCGACATTCTCGTCCGAGCGCGCGGTAAGGCGCATGTAATCGAGCGTCTTGTCGTCGATCGGGAAGAAGCCGCAGGTCGCGCCATATTCCGGCGCCATGTTGGCGATCGTCGCGCGATCGGCGAGCGTCATCGACGACAGGCCTGGGCCGAAGAACTCGACGAAGCGGCCGACCACGCCCTTGGCGCGCAGCATCTGCGTGACGGTGAGCACGAGATCGGTGGCGGTGATGCCCTCGTTCAGCTTGCCGAGCAGCTTGAAGCCAACGACTTCGGGGATCAGCATCGACACGGGCTGGCCGAGCATCGCGGCCTCGGCCTCGATCCCGCCGACGCCCCAGCCGAGCACGCCGAGACCGTTGATCATCGTCGTGTGGCTGTCGGTGCCGACCAGCGTGTCCGGATAGGCGATCATCGTGCCGTCGCCGTGATCACCCGACGAGGCCGACGACCAGACGGCCTGGCCGATATATTCGAGGTTCACCTGGTGGCAGATGCCGGTGCCGGGGGGGACGACCTGGAAATTGTCGAGCGCCTTGCTGCCCCACTTGAGGAACTCGTAGCGCTCGATGTTGCGCTCATATTCGAGGTCGACGTTATCCTCGAACGCCTTGGGCGTGCCGAACTCGTCGACCATCACCGAGTGATCGATGACGAGGTGGACGGGGACCTGCGGGTTGATCTTCTCGGGGTTGCCGCCGAGCTTGGTCATCGCATCGCGCATCGCGGCGAGATCGACGACGCACGGTACGCCGGTGAAATCCTGCATCAGCACGCGCGCCGGGCGATACTGGATCTCGCGGTCGCTGCGACGCTCCTTCTGCCAGTCGACGATCGCCTGGATGTCGTCGCGCGTGACGGTGACGCCGTCCTCGAAGCGCAGCAGGTTCTCGAGCAGCACCTTCATCGAGAAGGGCAGGCGACTGATGTCGCCGAGCTGTTCGGAGGCCTTGGCGAGGCTGTAATAGTCATAGGACTTGCCGCCGGTCGAAAGGCTCGTGCGGGTCTTGAGGGTGTCCTGGCCGATGGCAGTCATAGGGGTCCTTCCCGTGGGCGTCGGGCCGCCGGGCGCCGAGGGGAAAGCGGCCTATGGGACCGCGGGGGCGCGTAGGGGACCGACCTGAATGCGGTTACTGCCGGGGCCTTAGCAAGGGCGGGGAAGGGCGGGTTTCGATTGAGACGCGGTTTCGCGTGCGCGACTAACATTGCGACCGACATTGCGACCGGGCCACAACCGGTTATGCTTCGGGCCCGTCGAAGGTCGATGCAGCAAGCACGCCGGAATGGAGAGGACCGTAAATATGTCAGACGATGTCAAAGCCGCGATCGAAAAGGGTGCTGGTCGGGCAAAGGCCGCGACCGACCAGGCCGCGGATGCGGCGAAGACCGCGACCGACCGGATGCAGGCGGATGCGCAGGGCGCGCAGGCCGCGTTTTCGGATCATTTCGGTGAACCCGCCAAGCGCGCGGGCGAGGCGCTGAAGGAATCGGGACGCAAGATGGCGGAGAACGGGTCGACGATCGGCGCAAAGATGATCGACCAGGCCGAACAGAATACGCGCGAGGCGTTCGCGGCGATGCGCGAGGCGGCGTCCGCCAAGGACCTGACCGACGTGATGAAGATCCAGAGCGACTATCTGCGGACACAGAGCGAGCGCAGCATGAGCCAGGCGCGTGAGATCGGCGAGCTGATCATGCGGTTCGGGCGCGACGCGGTCACGCCGATGAAGGGCGGCTGATCATCGACGCGCGCCGGGCCGACAGGATCGGCCCGGCGCGACCGGCCTATTCGGCGCGCGGTGCGCCGGTGGCGGTGACCGGCCGCGGTCCGTTGGCGGTCGCCTCGAGCGTCGAGTCGCCGCCGAGCACGCGGTAGAGCGTGACGCGGTTGCTCGCGCCGACCAACTGCATCGCGACGAGGTTGCGCTGCGCCGTATAGAGCGAGCGCTGCGCGTCGAGCGAGCTGAGGAAGGTGTCGATGCCGCCGCGATAGCGCGCGTCGGACAGGCGATAGGTGTCCTGCGCCGCCGCGGCGAAATTGACGTTGGCGGCGAGCTGATCGGCGATCGTGCCCTGGCGCGCGAGTGCGTCGGCGGTTTCCTGAAACGCGGTCTGGATCGATTTCTCGTAGGTGGCGAGCGCGGCGTCGCGCTGCGCCTTGGTATATTCGACATTGGCGACGCCCGCGCCGGCGCGGAAGATCGGGTAGCTGATCGAGGGCGCGACCGAATAGTTGAACGCGCCGCCCGAAAACAGGGAGGTCAGCGCGCTGCTGGCAAAGCCGAGCAGGCCGGTGAGCGAGACGCGCGGGAACAGCTCGGCACGCGCCGCGCCGATCTCGGCATTGGTCGCACGCAGCTCATATTCCGCCTGAACGACGTCGGGGCGGCGGAGCAGGATGCCGCTGTCGAGGCCGGCGGGCAGGGTGGCGACGGTCGGCAGCGCCTGCTCGATCGACGCGGGCAGCAGCGCGGCGTCGACCGGCGCGCCGACGAGCAGTTGCAGCGCGTTGATATCCTGCGCGAGTGCGGTCTTCTGGGTCGCGAGGTCGGATTGCGCGGTGAACAGGATCTGCTGGGCCTGACGCAGGTCGGTGCGCGGCGCGACGCCGCCGCGGAGCCGCGCCTGCGTGAGCGTGACGCTGCGCTGCGAGCTGGCAACGGTGTCCTGCGCGATCTTGAGCAGGCTCTGGTCCGAGGCATAGGTCAGCCACGCGTCGGCAATGTCGCCGACCAGCGTCAGCCGGGTCGCACGCGCGGCGGCCTCGGTCTCGAAATAGCGGTTGAGCGCGGCCCCGGTCAGCGAGCGGATGCGGCCGAACAGGTCGAGCTCGAACGCGGTCGTGCCGAGATCGACCGAGAAGGCGCTGTTCGAACTGGACGAGCTGACGACGGTCCCGCCCGTGCCGGTCCCGCCGGTCCCCGTGCCGGTCCCGCCCGTGCCGGTGCCTGTCCCGGTTCCTGTGCCGCCCGTGCCCGTGCCCGTGCCCGTGTTGCTCGTCGCGGTGCTGCGCGCGCCATTGCCGCCGCCCGAATAGCTGTAGCGGCCGCTCGCATCGATCTGGGGGAGCAGGTCGGCGCGCTGGATGCGATATTGCGCGCGGGTGGCGGCGATGTTCGCGGCGGCGACGCGCAGGTCGCGGTTGTTTGCCAGCGCCTGGACGATGATCTGCTGGAGCCGCGGGTCGCGGAACACGTCGCGGTAGGTGAAGGCCGGCAGCGCCGCCTCGGACTGACGCAGATAGGCGTCGCCGACCGGCCAGGATACTGGCGTCGGCAGCTCGGGCCGGACATATTTGGGGGCGAGCGAGCAGCCCGCGAGCGCGGTCGACGCGGCGAGGATCAGGAGTGGCGAACGCATCATGCGGGCTCCGGCCGGTGGGGGCCTGGTTGTTCGGGAGGGCCGAGCTTTTCGGAATCGCGACCGTCATAGTCATCCTCGCCGCCGTGGAAGCCGGTCGGGCGACCACGCAGCTTGGCGATGCCGTCGCGCGCGCCGCGGCGGACGAGCACGAAGAACAGCGGGATGTAGAAGATCGCGAGCAGGGTCGCGGTCAGCATTCCGCCGACCACCGCGGTGCCGATCGCGATGCGGCTGTTCGCACCCGCGCCGGTCGACAGCGCGAGCGGCAGCACGCCGAGGATGAACGCGAACGACGTCATCAGGATCGGACGAAGACGGATCTTGGCGGCGGACAGCGCGGCCTCGATGACGCGCTTGCCCTTGCGCTCTTCCTGTTCGGCGAACTCGATCATCAGGATCGCGTTCTTCGCCGCAAGCCCCATCGTCGTGAGCAGCCCGATCTGGAGATACACGTCGTTGATGAGCCCGCGCAGCGTCACCGCGAGGATCGCGCCGACGAGGCCCAAGGGGATGACGAGCAGCACCGCGATCGGGATCGACCAGCTTTCATAGAGCGCGGCGAGGCACAGGAAGACGACGAGCAGCGACAGACCGTAGAGGATCGGCGCCTGGCCCGAGGACAGGCGTTCCTGATAGGAGAGCCCCGACCAGGCGACCGAGGTGCCGGGGATTTTCCCGGCAAGCTCGGCGATCCGGGTCATCGCGTCGCCCGAGCTGACGCCCGCCGCGCCCGACCCCTGGATCTCGTAGGACGAGATGCCGTTGAACCGCGACAGCGTCGTCGGCGCCTGCGACCAGCTGGTTCGCGCGAACGAGGAGAAGGGCGCCATCTGGCCGTTCGACCCGCGGACGAACCACTGGCTCAGGTCCGAGGGTGCCGCGCGGAACTGTGCGTCGCCCTGGACATAGACTCGCTTCACGCGGCCGCGGTCGATGAAGTCGTTGACATACTGGCCACCCCAGGCGGTCGAGAGCGTCGAGTTCACGTTCGCCTGGGTCAGCCCGAGCGTCGAGAGCTTCTGCTGGTCGGCATCGACGCGCAGCGTCGCGACGTCGGGCAATTCGGTCAGGCGGATCGCGGTCAGCGACGAATCGGCGCGGGCGAGCGCGAGCAGCTTGTCACGCGCGGCGTTGAATTCGGTCTGGCTCAGGCTGCCGCTGTTCTGCAGCTGCATCGTGAAGCCGTTCGACGAGCCTAGACCGCGGATCGCCGGCGGGACGAGCGAATAGACCTGCGCATCGCGGAACCCTGCGAACGCCTGGGCCGCGCGCCCGGTGATCGCCTCGGCGGTGTTTTCCTTGCCCTCGCGATTTTCCCACGGCGCGAACGAGACGAAGCCCTGGCCGGTATTCTGGCCGCTCGCACCACCGCCACCGCCGCCGCTGACGGTGAACATCGTGCTCACATTCGCCTTCTCGTTCGTGAAGTAATATTTCTCGATCTGCTTCTGCAGCGCGAAGGTGCGCCCTTGCGTCGCGCCCGCGGGCAGCTGGAACTGGACGATGCCGGTGCCCTGGTCCTCGGTCGGCAGGAAGCCCGTGGGCAGGCGGAGGAACATCACTGCGAGCAGCGCGACGACCGCGGCATAGATCAGCAGGAACAGCCATTTGCGATTGACCACCGACTGGACGGCGCCGACGTATTTCCTCGTACCCTTTTCGAACGTGTCGTTGAACTTGTCGCCCGCGCGCGTGAAAAAATGCGCGACCTTCGGGAATTTGCGCTCACCCCAGCTCTGTTCGGGATTGCCGTCGGCATCCGTCTTCTTCTGCTTGAGCAACGTCGCGGTCAGCGCGGGCGACAGGATCAGCGCGACCAGCACCGACAGGACCATCGCCGACACCATCGTCAGCGAGAACTGGCGGTAGATCACGCCGGTCGACCCGCCGAAGAACGCCATCGGCAGGAACACCGCGGACAGCACGAGCGCGATCGCGACCAGCGCGACGGTGATCTCGTTCATCGACTCGATCGTCGCCTCGCGCGGCGACATGTCGGGATTTTCCTCCATCAGGCGCTCGACATTCTCGACGACGACGATCGCGTCGTCGACGAGCAGGCCGATCGCGAGCACGAGCCCGAACAGCGTCAGCGTGTTGATCGAGAAGCCCGCGAGATAGAAGACGCCGAACGTGCCGAGCAGCACGACCGGCACCGCGATCGTCGGGATCAACGTCGCGCGCCAGCTCTGCAGGAACACGAACATGACGATGACGACGAGGATGACCGCCTCGATCAGCGTCTTGATGACCTCCTCGATCGACAGCTTGATGAAGTTGGTCGTGTCGTTGGCGTAAGCGAATTTGAGGCCGGGCGGGAAGCTCTTGGCGGACTTCTCGACATAGGCCTTGACCAGCTCGGCAGTCTTGAGCGCGTCGGCGCCGGGGGCCAGCAGCACCGCGATGCCCGCGCCCGGATGCGCGTTGACGCGGCTGCGCGCGTTGTAGTTCTCGGCGCCCAGTTCGATCCGCGCGACGTCGCGCAGCTTGACCGTCGCGCTGGTGTTGGTCGTCTTCAGGATGATGTTGGCGAACTGCTCGGGCGTCTGGAGACGCGACTGCGCGGTGACGGTCGCGTTGAGCATCTGCGTGTCGGGCTGCGGCTGGCCGCCGAGCTCGCCGGCCGCGACCTCGGTATTCTGCGCCTGGATCGCGGTCGTCACGTCGCTCGGGATCAGCTGGAAGCTCGCCAGCTTGTTCGGGTCGAGCCAGATCCGCATCGCGTACTGCGCACCGAAGACGTTGCTGTCGCCGATGCCCGGAATACGACCGAGTGGATCCTGGAGGTTCGAGACAAGATAGTCCGAGACGTCCTGGTTGGTCAGCTTGTCGGTCTCGTCATAGACGCCGACGATCAGGAGGTTGTCCGGGTTCGACTTGCGGACGACGAGGCCCTGCTGCTGCACCTGGGTGGGGAGGCGGGAGAGCGTTTGCTGGACCTGGTTCTGGACCTGGACCTGCGCGATGTCGGGATCGGTGCCCTTTTCGAACGTGACCGTGACCGTCACCGAGCCGCGCGACGACGAGGACGAGCTGAAATAGATCAGCCCGTCGATCCCGGTCAGCGACTGTTCGACGACCTGCGTCACGCTGTTCTGGATCGTCTGTGCGTTGGCGCCCGGGAAGGTCGCGCGGATCGTTACCTGTGGCGGCGCGACGTCGGGATATTGCGCGATCGGCAGGCTCATGATCGCGCCGATGCCGCCGAGCATCACGATGATCGCGAGCACCCAGGCAAAGATCGGGCGATCGATGAAGACACGGGATAACATAAGGGTCTAGCCGGCCTTTTTCTGGCTGGCCTTATCGCCACCCGAGGAGTCGCCCTTGGGCGCTTCGATCTTTTGCGCGGTGTTTTCGGGGACCGGCTTCACGCTCTGATTGGGGGCGATCTTCGACAGCCCCTGCGTGATGATCCGGTCGCCGGGGTTGAGCCCGCTGGTGACGACCCAATAGGGGCCCTGCGTCCGGTCGGCCTTGATCGTCTTCTGCACCGCCTTGTTGTCGGCGCTGACGACATAGACGGTCGCATTGCCCTTCGCGTCGCGCGCGACGCCCGCCTGCGGTACGAGGAAGGCGCGCTGGTTGATCGCCTGCGCGAACTTCGCCTGTACGAACATGCCGGGCAGCAACAGCCCCTGGGGATTGGGGAAGCGCGCGCGCAGCGTCACGGTGCCGGTCTCGGTGTTGACCAGCGCCTCGGCGAACTCAACCGAGCCGGTCGCGCCGTAATCGCTGCCGTCCTCGAGCTTGAGGCGGACCTCGGCGCGGGTCGGGACGATGCCGTTCTGGCCAAGCGAGCGGCGCAGCGCGAGCAGGTCGCCCGAGGCCTGCTGGATGTCGACGAAGATCGGGTCGAGCCGCTGGATCTGCGACAGCGGATCAGTCTGCGTCGCGGAGACGAGCGCGCCGACGGTAAACAGCGAGCGGCCGATCCTCCCGGTGATCGGCGCGGGGACGGTCGTGAACTTCAGGTTGATCTGCGCGGTCTCGAGCGCGGCGCGGGTCTGTGCGACCGAGGCGGTCGCCTGACGCGAGGTCGCGATCGCGTTGGTATAATCCTGCTTGCTGATCGCCTCCATCTCGGCGAGCGGCTTGTAGCGCTGGGCGAGGATGCCCTGCGCCTCGGCATTGGCGCGCGCGCTCTGCAGGTTCGCCTGCGCCTCGTTGGCGGCGGCGCGGTAGAGGCGCGGGTCGATCTCGTAGAGCGGCTGGCCCTTCTCGACGAGCGTGCCCTCGGTGAAGAAGCGGCGGCGGATGATCCCGGTGACCTGGGGGCGGACGTCCGAGCTTTCGAACGCGGTGGTGCGGCCGCTCAGCTCGGTGGTCATCGCGACGCTCGACGGCTGGATCACGACATAGCCGACGGTGGGGGTGCCCTGACCCGGCTGACCGCCCTTGCCCTTGCCTTTTGCGGCATCGCCGTCGCCGCCGGAACAGGCCGCGAGGCCGATCAGCGCGGGTGCCATCACGGCGTAGCGCCAAGGGGTAAGTCGTTTGGCTATCAAGTGGGGTATCCGCGATCAGATGAGGGCCGGCTAAACCATGCGGATGTACCAGAAGTATGTCAGTTGAAAAGCGGACGCGAAAAATAGGGAAGAAAGAGTAACCTGGTTTGTTGGTGGGGGTGTTTTGTGGTGTTTCCGGGGTGGGGTTTTTTGCGGTCGGTTGTGTTGGCGAAGGTCGGGATCCGGGGTCGCGAGGGGATCGTTGGTGGCTCTGGATCCTGACTTTCGTCAGGATGACGGGGGGTTTTGGGGGGTGTTAGGATGATTCCCCGGGGCGGTTCGTTCTCCTGATCCGTTCGTATTCCCTAATCCGTTCGTTCCCCCCAATCCGTTCGTTTCGTTCATCCGTTCGTTCCCCCCACTCCGTTCGTTGCGTTTATCCGGTCGTCCCTCCCGTTCGTGGTGAGCGAAGTCGAAGCATCTTCTCCTGGGGCATGCCCTTCGACTTCGCTCAGGGCGAACGGGGAGCGGAACGGGCGAACGGTGAGGGGGCGGGCAGTTGATTTGAAAAGGCGCAACACATGATCGATGACGACAAGCAGGCGGCGGCGGTGGCGGCGGTGACGGAGGTTCGGGACGGGATGCTGGTCGGGCTGGGTACCGGGTCGACCGCGGCGTTCGCGATCCGCGCGCTGGGCGAGCGGGTCGCGGCGGGGCTCGACGTCCGCGCGGTCGTCACGTCCGAGGCAAGCGGCATCCTGGCGCAGCAGGTGGGCATTCCGGTGCTCGACTTTGCCGACATCGCGCAGGTCGACCTGACGATCGACGGCGCGGACGAGATCGATGCGCGCTGTTTCGCGATCAAGGGCGCGGGCGGGGCGATGCTGCGCGAGAAGATCGTCGCCGCAAGCTCGGCACGGATGGTCGTGATTGCGGACGGATCGAAGCGGGTCGAACGGATCGGCGCGGCGAAGCTGCCGGTCGAGCTGCTGCCCTTCGCGCGGGCCTATGTGATGCGCGTGCTGAGCGACCTTGGCGGAGCGCCGGTGATTCGTGCCAACTATCGGACGGATCAGGACAATCTGGTCGCGGATTGCCGGTTTCCGACGCTCGGCGACCCGCACGCGCTGGCGGCGGTGCTGGCGGCGATTCCGGGCGTGCTGGGCCACGGATTGTTTCTCGACGAGGTCGATGCCGCGTATATTGCATCGAAAGGCGTCGTTACGCGACTGGAACGCTCGGATGCATCCGCCTAAAGGCATCCTATGTTGGCAACCAGATCGGATGCGCGGCGTTCGGTCACCGTCTAGAGCGAGGCTTTCTTTCATGACCGATACCGCAACCGCCCCCACGATGAAGGCGGATCCGAACCTGCACGAGGACGGTTCGCCCGAGCGTCTGACGATCGATACGATCCGCACGCTGTCGATGGACGCGGTGCAGAAGGCCAATTCGGGCCATCCCGGCACGCCGATGGCGCTCGCGCCGGTCGGCTACACGCTCTGGTCGAAATTCCTGCGTTACGACCCCAAGCACGCCGACTGGCCCAATCGCGACCGGTTCGTGCTGTCGGTCGGCCACGCGTCGATGCTGCTCTATGCGCTGATCCACCTCGCCAAGATCGAAGAGATCAGTGCGGACGGCGAGAAGAGCGGCAAGGAGGCGGTCAGCCTCGAGGACATCCGGCAGTTCCGTCAGCTTTCGTCCAAGACCCCGGGTCACCCCGAATATCGGCACACGACGGGCGTCGAGACCACGACCGGCCCGCTCGGCCAGGGTTGCGGCAATTCGGTCGGCATGGCGATCGCCGAGCGCTGGCTCGCGGCGCGCTACAACAAGGACGGCTTCACGCTGTTCGACCATGACGTCTACACCATCTGTGGTGACGGCGACATGATGGAGGGCGTCTCGGCCGAGGCGGCGAGCATGGCCGGGCATCTGAAGCTCAGCAATCTGTGCTGGATCTACGACAGCAACCACATCTCGATCGAGGGCGCGACCGATCTCGCGTTCGACGAGGATGTCGGCCTGCGCTTCGACGCCTATGGCTGGAACGTCATCCATGTCGACGACGCGAACGACACCGCGGCGCTGAGCCGTGCGATCGAGACGTTCAAGGCGACCACCGACAAGCCGACCTTCATCGTCGTGCATTCGGTGATCGGTTACGGCAGCCCCAAGGCTGGCAGCGAGAAGGCGCATGGCGAGCCGCTCGGCGACGAGAATATCCGCCTCACCAAGCAGGCCTATGGCTGGCCCGAGGACAAGTCGTTCTACGTTCCGGACGGCGTGATCGAGCATTTCAACGGTGCGATCGCAGAGCGCGGCGCCAAGCTGCGCGACGAATGGGTCGCGCTGACCGACAAGTATCGTGACGCATATCCCGAGCTGTCGGCCGAGCTCGACCTGCTGCTCAAGGACGAGCTGCCCGAGGGCTGGGACGCGGACATTCCCGTGTTCGAGGCCGATCCCAAGGGTGTCGCCAGCCGTGATTCGGGCGGCAAGGTGCTCAACGCGATCGCCGCCAAGGTGCCGTGGCTGATCGGCGGCTCGGCGGATCTCGCGCCGTCGACCAAGACCGACATCAAGGGCCAGCCCTCGTTCGAGGCGAACAACTATGCCGGCCGCAACTTCCATTTCGGCATTCGCGAACATGGCATGGGCGCGATCGTCAACGGCATGGCGCTGTCGCATCTGCGCTCCTACGGCTCCACCTTCCTCGTCTTCGTCGATTACATGCGCGCACCGGTGCGCCTGTCGGCGATCATGGAGGTCGGCGCGGTCTGGGTGTTCACGCACGATTCGATCGGCGTCGGCGAGGACGGCCCGACGCACCAGCCGATCGAGCATCTGGCGACGCTGCGTGCGATCCCCGGGCTCGACACGATCCGCCCGAGCGACGCGAACGAAGTCGTCGCGGCGTGGAAGGCGGTCCTGAAGGATGCCAGCACGCCCGCCGCGCTGATCCTGTCGCGCCAGGCTTTGCCGACGCTCGACCGGACCAAATATGCGAGCGCCGACGGCGTCGAGCAGGGCGGTTATGTGCTCGCCG
The DNA here is from genome assembly GCF_902506585.1 of Sphingomonas sp. T1. Classification (NCBI taxonomy): domain Bacteria; kingdom Pseudomonadati; phylum Pseudomonadota; class Alphaproteobacteria; order Sphingomonadales; family Sphingomonadaceae; genus Sphingomonas; species Sphingomonas sp. T1. The sequence goes on along the minus strand of NZ_LR733875.1, from coordinate 1,735,614 downwards.
ATTGTGACGGCACGCCCGACGTGATCCTGATCGCGACGGGCAGCGAAGTGTCGCTGGCGGTCGAGGCGCATGAGAAGCTGGTCGCGGACGGCGTGAAGAGCCGGGTCGTGTCGATGCCGAGCTGGTATCGCTACGAACTGCAGGACGCCGCCTACAAGGAAAGCGTGTTGCCGCGGGGCGTGCGGGCACGCGTCGCGATCGAGATGGCCGGGTCGATCGGCTGGGACCGCTATGTCGGGCTCGACGGCGCGACCGTGACGATGTCGACCTTCGGTGCTTCGGCACCGCTCGCCAAACTGCAGGACAAGTTCGGGTTCACCGTCGACAATGTCGTCAAGGTTGCCCGCCAGGTTATGGAGACCAAGTGATGGGTGCGCTTAACGAACTCGAAGGCTTCGGCCAGGCGGTATGGCTCGATTTCGTCGACCGGAAGTTCCTGGAGGCCGGTGGCCTCCAGAAGCTGGTCGACGCGGACGGCCTGACCGGTGTCACCTCCAACCCGTCGATCTTCGAAAAGGCGATGGGCCACGGCGAGGCCTATGACTCGACGCTCGCGAAGTTCGACAAGGAGAACCCCGGCGCGGCGACGATCGACCGCTACGAGCATCTCGCAATCCAGGACATCAAGGCGGCGGCGGAGACGCTGAAGCCGGTGTATGACCGGCTCGACGCCAAGGACGGCTATGTCAGCCTCGAAGTGTCGCCCTATATCTCGGACGACACCGACGCGACGATCGCCGAGGCGCGCAAGCTGTGGGCGGCGGTCGACCGGCCGAACCTGATGATCAAGATCCCGGGGACGCTTGCGGGCGGCCCGGCGATCTCGACCGCGATCTCGGAAGGGATCAACGTCAACGTGACCTTGCTGTTCTCGATCGACGCCTATGTGCGCGTCGCCGAGGCCTATGCGGCAGGACTCGAGAAGCGCGTCGCCGAGGGCAAGCCGATCGACCGGATCGCCAGCGTCGCGAGCTTCTTCGTCAGCCGGATCGATACGATGATCGACAAGCAGATCGATGCACGGCTCGAAAAGGGTGATGCCGAGGCGGATGCGCTGAAGGCAGTGCGCGGCAAGGTCGCGATCGCCAATGCGAAGATGGCGTATCAATGGTATCTCGAGTTCCTGAAGTCGGACCGCTGGCAGGCGCTCGCCGCCAAGGGCGCGCAGCCGCAGCGGCTGTTGTGGGCGTCGACCGGGGTCAAGGATCCGAGCTATCCCGACACGCTCTACATCGACACGCTGATCGGCCGTGACACGGTCAACACGATGCCGCCAAAGACGATGGACGCGTTTCGCGACCATGGCACCGCGGCGGAGACGATCACCGCGGATGTCGATGGCGCGAAGCATGTGCTGGCGGAAGCCGAACGGCTGGGCCTCGACCTGACCGGCGTGACCGGCACGCTGGTCGAAGAGGGTGTCGCGTCGTTCGTGAAGGCGTTCGACGACCTGCTCGGGTCGATCGCGAAGAAGCAGCCGGCGACGGCGTAAGACACGTTCCCGCTCGTGCCGAGTAGGGATCGAGCGAAGTCGAGAGACCGTATCGAGGTACATGTCCCTCGATACGTCGTCTCGACACGCTCGACGTCTACTCGGGACGAACGGCAGGTATTTTCCAGCGAAAGCGCGGAGTGAATCATGAAGATCGGACTGATCGGCCTCGGCCGGATGGGCGGCAATATCGCGCGCCGGTTGATGAAAAACGGCCATGAGGTCGTCGCGTTCGATCGCGATGCGGAGGCGGTGAAGAAGCTCGCGGCGGATGGTGCGATCGGTGCGGACTCGCTCGACGACATGCGTGGCAAGCTCGACACGCCGGCGATCTGGTGGGTGATGGTGCCCGCAGGCGAGCCGACCGAGCAGACCGTGCAGGCGATCGCCGAAAAGGCCGCCGAGGGCGACATCATCATCGATGGCGGCAACAGCTTTTACAAGGACGACGTCCGCCGCGCGAAGGACCTCGCCGAAAAGGGCATCCGCTATGTCGACGTCGGCACGTCGGGTGGCGTCTGGGGACTTGAGCGCGGCTATTGCATGATGATCGGCGGCGAGACGGAGACGGTCGATTATCTCGATCCGATCTTCGACACGCTGGCACCGGGCATGGGCGAGATCGTCCGCACGCCGGGCCGCATCGAGGGGCAGGCCGATCCGCGTGCGGAAAAGGGCTATATCCATGCGGGCCCTCCGGGCGCCGGGCATTTCGTCAAGATGGTCCATAACGGCATCGAATACGGCCTGATGCAGGCCTATGCCGAGGGCTTCGACATCCTCAAGGGCAAGTCGGGCGAGCATGTCGCGGAGGACCAGCGGTTCGACATCAACCTGACCGATGTCGCCGAAGTGTGGCGTCGCGGCAGCGTGATCTCGTCGTGGCTGCTCGACCTGTCGGCGATCGCGCTGGCCAAGGATGGCACGCTCGAAGGGTTCAGCGGCAGCGTCGCGGATTCGGGCGAGGGCCAGTGGACGATCGACGCGGCGATGGAGGAGAAGGTGCCCGCCAACGTGCTGAGCGCCGCGCTCTACGCACGCTATCGCAGCCGGGTCGACCATACGTTCGGCGACAAGCTGTTGTCGGCGATGCGCTTCGGCTTTGGCGGGCATGTCGAGATGCCCCAGTGAACGGGCAAGTGAGCATCAAGCTCCTGGTGTCCGACGTCGACGGCACGCTCGTCGACAAGGACAAGAAGGTCGCGCCCGCGACCGTCGATGCGGTCAGGCGGCTGAAGGCGGCGGGCCTGGGCTTCACGATCATCAGCGCGCGGCCGCGATCGGGGATGATGCCGATCGCCGACCTGCTCGGCATCGACGAGCCGATGGGCGCGTTCAACGGCGGCATCGTGTTCAAGCGCGACGGCACGGTGATCGAGCATCACATGGTCGATGTCGACGTCGTGCGCGGCGCGATGGACATCATCGGTGACGCGCCGGTCGATACCTGGATCTTCGCCGACGATGTCTGGTATGCCAGCACCGACCAGGGCAGCCATGTCGACAGTGAGCGCAAGGCCTCGGCGCAGGATCCGGTGATCGTCGCCGACTTCACCGACCTGCTCGGCAAGGCGGACAAGGTGACGTTCGTCAGCGACGACGAGGATCTGCTGCGCGACCTGCACGCCAAGGTCGCGGCGAAGTTCGACGCGCAGGCGACGATCGTCCAGAGCCAGACCTATTATCTCGACATCACGCCCGTGGCGGGCAACAAGGGTAGCGGGATCGAGGAACTCGCGGACGCGTTCGGCATCAGCCTGACGCAGACCGCGGCGATCGGCGACCAGGCGAACGACATTGCGATGCTCAAGCGGGCCAGGCTGGCGATCGCGATGGGCAATGCGCCGCAGTCCGTCCGCGACGTCGCGCATGAGATTACCACCGCGAACGATGCCGATGGCGTCGCGCACGCGATCGACACCTTTATCCTCACGGGAGTTTCCGCATGAAAGAGTTGGTTGCCTTTGACCTCGACGGAACGCTGGCCGAAAGCAAGCAGCCCTTGCAGGAGCCGATGGGCGAGGCGCTCGCCGACCTGCTCGACGTCGCGCATGTCGCGGTGATCTCGGGTGGCGACTGGCCGCAGTTCGAAAAGCAGGTCGCGAGCCGTCTGCCCGAGCGCGCCGATCGCACCAAGCTGTGGCTGATGCCGACGACCGGCACCAAGCTGTACCGGTTCGACGACGCCTGGCGTGCGGTCTATGCCGAGCTGTTCGAGGACGACGAGAAGCAGAAGATCCTCAAGGCATTCGACGAGTCGCTCGAGGCGACCGGGTTCGTGCCCGAGCAGACCTGGGGCGAGCGGATCGAGGATCGCGGCAGCCAGATCACCTTCTCCGCGCTCGGCCAGGAAGCGCCGATCGACGCCAAGCACAGCTGGGATCCCGACTTCGCCAAGCGCAAGGTGATCCAGGCCGATCTGCGCCAGCGTCTGCCGGGTCTGTCGATCAACATGGGCGGCGCGACCTCGATCGACATCACGCGCGAGGGTGTCGACAAGGCGTATGGCCTGAAGAAGCTCAACGAAGCGAGCGGGATCGCGCTCGACAAGATGATGTTCATCGGCGACGCGATCTTCCCGGGCGGCAACGACTATCCGGCCGAGCAGCTCGGGCTCGACGTCGTGAAGGTGAAGAATGTCGACGGCACGCTGGCGGCGATCGCGGGTATCGTCGCATGCCTGAAGTAAGCGCATGAGCGTCGCGTTTCGCCGTGAAAGCGACGAGGAACATCTCGAGCCGAAGTTCGAACAGCCGATCGCGCCGGGGCCCAATCTGGTCACGGCGCGCGGCCTTGCGCTGATCGGCGAGCGCGTCGAGACGATCGAGGCGGCGGTGGCGGCCGAGACGGACGAGGAAGCGCGCAAGGTGTTGCTGCGCGACCTGCGCTACTGGCACACGCGCCAGACGACTGCCGAGCTCGCGCCGGAGCCCGAAGAGGGTGAGGTCGGGATCGGATCGTCGGTGCGCGTGCGGATGAACGGCGCGGAACGGACGATCGCGATCGTCGGCGGCGACGAGGCCGAGCCGGGCGAGGATCGCCTCGCTTTCTCCGCCCCGCTCGCACGCGCGCTGATGGGCGCCGCGGTGGGCGAGACGGTGGCGTTTGCCGGCAAGGCGGATGCGATCGAGATAGTGGAGATCGCATAATGGCCGAGGCCAAATTCGAACGGCACCGCCAGCCCTGGACCCAGGACGAGATCCAGAAGCTGCATACGCTCGCCAAGAAGGGCATGGCGCTGAAGGCGATCGCCAAGGCGCTGACGCGGAGCGAGGAATCGGTGAAGACGCGCGCGAAGGAAGATTCGCTGAATATCGCGAAGCTGCGCTGACTTTTCCGTTGTCCTGATTTTCGTCAGGATGACGATTGAAGAATTCACCACCCCGGCGGAGGCCGGGGTCCAGTTGGAGAGGTGGGTGTAATGACGCGCGACGTGCGTCATTGGCGTCCCCCAACTGGGCCCCGGCCTTCGCCGGGGTGGTGCTTTCGTTAGGAGCCGGTGGCGCCTATATGGGCGATCCCGAACGCGCCGAATCCGGCCTTGTTCTCCCGCGAAGGCGGGAGCCCAGCCTGGTCCCCGCCTTCGCGGGGAACCACCTTTCATCAGCGGCCGGCACCCCGCGCCGCACGGAGCGAACCTTGTCCGACTATGACGCGATCATCCTCGGGGCAGGCGCCGCCGGGCTCATGTGCGCCGCGGTCGCGGGGCAGCGCGGGCGGCGGATCCTGCTTGTCGACCATGCCGAGCAGGCGGGGAAGAAGATCCTGATCTCGGGCGGCGGGCGGTGCAACTTCACCAACATGCACACCGCCGCCGACCGCTATATCTCCGCCAATCCGCATTTCGCCAAGTCCGCGCTCGGCCGTTACACCGCGCAGGATTTCCTCGCGCTCGTGGAGAGCTACGGGATCGCGTGGCACGAAAAGACGCTGGGGCAGCTGTTCTGCGACGGCTCGGCGAAACAGATCGTCGAGATGCTGCTCGACGAATGCGACAAGGGGCGGGTCGACCTGTCGCTGGGACGCGGCGTCACCGCGGTCGAGCAGGGTGACGGCGGCTACCGCGTCGCGATCGACGGCCGCGCGGTCACCGCGCCCGCGCTGGTGATCGCGACCGGCGGGCCGTCGATCCCGAAGATGGGCGCGACCGGCTTTGCCTATGATCTGGCGCGGCAATTCGGGCTGAAGGTGGTCGAGCCGCGGCCCGCGCTCGTCCCGCTGACGCTAGGCGGCGACGAGATCCTGTTCCGCGAGCTGTCGGGCGTCGCCGCCGACGTCGTTGCGACGGCCGGCAAGACCGCGTTCCGTGAGGCAGCGCTGTTCACGCATCGCGGGCTGTCGGGGCCGGCGATCCTGCAAGCCTCGTCCTATTGGCGGCACGGCCAGCCCGTGGGCATCGATTTCGTCCCCGACCGCGACTCCGGCTGGCTCCCCGCAGCGAAGCGCACCACGCCGCGCACGACGCTACGCAAGCTGCTCGGGGGTACGCTGCCCGACCGACTCGCCGAGACGCTGAGCGAGCGGCTGGGGATGACGGGGGAGATTTCCACCCTCACCGATCGCCGGCTCCAGGACGCGGAGCGTGCGCTAAGCCATTGGCAATTCACGCCAAATGGCAGCGAAGGCTATGCCAAGGCGGAGGTGACGGCGGGCGGAATCAGCACTGCTGAGCTTTCTTCACAAACAATGGAAGCCAAACGCGTAAAAAACCTGTATGCGGTCGGCGAAGCGGTCGATGTCACAGGGTGGCTCGGCGGCTACAACTTCCAATGGGCATGGGCGAGCGGGTGGGCCGCGGGCCAAGTCCTGTAGGGACCACCACGCCAGTGCTTTGCCGTAGCGTCAAGCCGGCCACCAATTAGGACGTACATGCCTTTTTCAAATATTCCGTCGCTTCTTTCAGAAGCGCTCGCCGCGCGTGGCTATACCGCGCTCACCCCCGTCCAGGCGCATGTGATCGAGGAGAATGCGGTCGGTCGCGATCTCGTCGTGTCCGCACAGACCGGCTCGGGCAAGACCGTCGCGTTTGGCCTGGCCATGGCCGGCGAACTGCTCGGTGAAGCGGGTGAGGACGGCGTTCAGCGCCTGCCGGCGCCGCACAAGCCGCTCGTCCTGTGCATCGCACCGACGCGCGAACTCGCGCTGCAGGTCAGCCGCGAGCTGATGTGGCTCTATGCCAAGGCGGGTGCGCGCATCTCGACCTGTGTCGGCGGCATGGACGCGTCGAAGGAGCGTCGCAGCCTCGCACACGGCGCGCATATCGTCGTCGGCACGCCCGGCCGTCTGCGCGACCATCTTGAGCGCGGCGCGCTCGACCTGTCGGCCCTGAAGGTCGCGGTGCTCGACGAGGCCGACGAGATGCTCGACATGGGCTTCCGCGAGGATCTCGAGCAGATCCTCGACGCGTCGCCCGAGCAGCGCCGCACCCTGCTGTTCTCGGCGACGATGCCGCGGCCGATCGTCGCGCTCGCCAAGCGCTACCAGCGCGACGCGGTGCGGATCTCGACCGTCGGTGAGGATCGCGGTCATGGCGACATCTCGTACCAGGCCGTCACGGTCTCGCCGTCCGAGATCGAGCATGCGGTGATCAACCTGCTGCGCTTCCACGAAGCGGAGACGGCGATGCTGTTCTGCGCGACGCGCGATAACGTGCGCCATCTGCATGCGAGCCTGGTCGAGCGCGGTTTCGCCGCGGTCGCGCTGTCGGGCGAGCATTCGCAGAACGAGCGTAACGCCGCGCTCCAAGCGCTGCGGGATCGCCGTGCGCGCGTCTGCGTCGCGACCGACGTCGCCGCGCGCGGCATCGATCTGCCGACGCTCAGCCTCGTCGTGCACGTCGAGCTGCCGCGAGATGCCGAGACGCTGCAGCATCGCTCGGGTCGTACCGGTCGTGCGGGCAAGAAGGGCACCGCCGTGCTGATCGTGCCGTTCCCGCGTCGCCGTCGCGTCGACATGATGCTGAAAGGTGCGAAGATCAACGCGGAGTGGGTCAACGCCCCGACCGCCGAGGACATCCGCAAGAACGACCATGAGCGGCTGATCACGATGCTGATGCAGCCGGTCGAGGTCGAGGAAGAGGATCGCGAGCTCGCGACCCGCCTGATGGCCGAGAAGACCCCTGAGGATATCGCCGCGGCGCTGGTGCACATGCACCGCGCGACGATGCCGCAGGCCGAGGATCTGATCGACCAGAGCAAGCAGTCGGTCAGCGACGATCGTTCGCAGGGTCCGCGCGCGGGCTTCGAGGACACGGTGTGGTTCCGCATGGACATCGGTCGTCGCCAGAACGCCGATCCGCGCTGGATCCTGCCGCTGATCTGCCGTCGCGGGCACATCACCAAGTCCGAGATCGGTGCGATCCGCATCGGCCCGAACGAGACCGCGTTCGAGATCCCGCGCGCCGTCGCGTCGCGCTTCTCGGCGGCGATCCAGCGCACCGCGCAGGCGGGCGAAGAGGAGAGCGGCGTCGCGATCGAGGCGATGCAGGGCGCACCCGAGAGCACCGCACGCCATGCCGGCGGCGGTGGTCGCAGCAACGCGGGCGCCCCGCGCTCGACGCTGCACCGCGCGGCCCCGCGCGGCGGTCCGGCGCCGGCGCGCAAGGCGCCGTATCGCGGCAATCGCGAGTGTAGCTGAACCTGCCGCCTTCCGTTCGTGCTGAGCGACGTCGAGGTACCCCGGCCTGGGGCATGCCCTTCGACTTCGCTCAGGGCGAACGGGGTGAGGGCGCTGGCCGGCCCCCGCGCCGTCATTCTGACGATGGCAGGGGCCCTCTCAGCCCCGTCATCCTGACGAAAGTCAGGACCCAGAGTAACGAACGCCGTCCTGTATGACCCTGGGTCCTGACTTTCGTCAGGATGACGAGGGGCGGGAGATGACCATGACCGACCTGCCACCCTCGCTCCGCATCCTCGTCGACGCCGATGCGTGTCCCGTCAAGGACGAGATCTACAAGGTCGCGTGGCGGCACGAGGTGCCCGTCACCATCGTCGCGAACAGCCATTTTCGGATACCCGTCCACCCGCTCGTCAACCGCGTCGTCGTCAGCGACGGGTTCGACGCCGCCGACGACTGGATCGCCGAGCAGGCCGATGCGAGGGCGGTGGTGATCACTGCCGACATCCTGCTCGCCGATCGCTGCGTGAAGGCGGGGGCGACCGTGCTCGCGAACACCGGCAAGCCGTTCACCACCAGCTCGATCGGCGGTGCGATCGCGACGCGCGCGATCATGGCCGATCTGCGCGCGGGCGGCGACGTGATCGGCGGGCCGGCACCCTTTGCCAAGGCGGACCGGTCGCGTTTCCTGTCCGCGCTCGACGCTGCGCTGGTCCGGCTGAAGCGCGGCTGAGCCATGGCTCGACTTCCCCGGTCTCTCCGGGCACACATAGGTTATGCGTCCCCCTCTGCTCGATCGTGATGAACTGCTCGCGCGACAGGCGTTCCAGCTCGCGCTGGTCGACCTGTTCCGCACGATGGCGCTGCCCGACGACATCATGGCGGCGGCCGCCGCGGCGCTGGGCTCGCATCTCGACGTCGCGCGCTGCGGCTATGACGAGGTTTCGGCGGACGGCGCGATGACCCGGGGCGTCAGCGACTGGTCGAACGGGGCGCTGCCCGGCCTCGCCGCGACGCCAGACGGAGACGGAGACGGGGACGGGGACGCGGCGCTGGGCGCGGGCGTGATCGCCGATCTGCGGCGCGGGCGCACCGTGATCGTCGACGATTGCGCGACCGACGCACGCGCGCGTGATCCGGCGACCGCGCGGTGCTGGGCGCAGGCCGGCGTCGGCGCGCTGATCGCCGCGCCGCTGCTCCGTGACGGGCAGCTCGCGGCGGTCCTGTACCTGCACGAGGCCACGCCGCGCGACTGGACCAGGGCGGATATCGCGCTGGTCGAGGACGTCGCGTTGCGCACCTCGGACGCGGTCGACCGGGTGCGCGGTGAGACCGCGGTGAAGGCGAGCGAGGCGCGCTATCGCTCGCTGTTCGAATCGATCGATGCGGGGTTCTGCGTGATCGAGGTGCTGTTCGCCGACGGCGCGCCCTACGACTATCGCTTCCTCGAGGTGAACCGGGCGTTCGCGCGCAACACCGGGCTCGACGACATGATCGGGCGGACGATGCGCGACGTCGCGCCCGACATGGAACAGCGCTGGTTCGACCTGTACGGCCATGTCGCGACGACCGGCGAGCCGCTGCGGTTCGAGGATCCCGCCTCCGCGCTGCAGGATCGCTGGTTCGAGGTCTATGCCTACCGCGTCGATGCGCCCGAGCTGAACCATGTTGCGGTGCTGTTCAACGACATCAGCGAGCGCCGCCGCAACGAGGTCGCGCTGTCCGAAAGCCGCGAGGAGCTGGAACTGGCGACGCGGGTCGCGCGGCTGGGCCGGTTCGACTATCGGCCGGCGGACGGGATGCTGCGCTGGGACGACCGGTGCCGCGCGCTGTTCGGGATCCCGGCAGGCGCGCCGGTCGAGTACGAGTCCGCCTTCCTCGCCAATCTCCACCCCGACGACCGCGCGGCCGCCGATGCGCAAGTCGCCGCCGCGCTCGATCCGCGCGGCACGCGGATGTTCGATTCGGAATATCGCACGATCGGCCAGAGCGACGGCGTCGAGCGCCATATCGTCGCGCACGGCATCGCGTTCTTCGATGGCGATAGTCCGATCCGGCTGGTCGGGACGGTCGTCGACATGAGCGACGATCGCCGCGCACAGGCGGCGCTGCGCGAGACGAGCGAGCGGCTACGGCTCGCCAGCCGTGCGACCAACGACGCGATCTGGGACTGGGACCTGCGGAGCAATTCGGTGCTGTGGAACGAGGCGCTGACGCGCGCCTATGGCCATGTCCTGCCCGATGCGAAGTCGACCGGCGACTGGTGGCTGGAACAGGTCCATCCGGACGACCGCGCGCGGATCCATGCGAGCATCGATGCGGTGATTTACGGGCAGGACAGCGACTGGACCGACGAATACCGGTTCGCCTGCGCCGACGGCCGCTATGCCGATGTGCTCGACCGCGGCTACGTTATCCGCGACGAGGACGGCGCGCCGACGCGGATGATCGGCGCGATCCTCGACCAGTCGACGCGCAAGGCGGCGGAGCGCCAGCTGCGCGCGATCAACGAGGGACTGGCCGAGGCCGTCGAGGTGTCGACCGCGGACCGGGACCGGTTGTGGGAATTGTCGTCGGACATTATGCTGCGCGCCGAGTTCGACGGCACGATCGTCGCCGCCAATCCCGCCTGGACCGACATGCTGGGCTGGTCGATGGACGAGATCGTCGGACGCCAGCTCTTCTCGCTGCTCCACCCCGACGACGTCGCGCATGCCGGCTTGGCCGCGGCGGGGATCGCCCGCGGCGAGGCAGTCGCGCGAATCGACAATCGCTATGCCCACAAGGATGGCAGCTATCGCTGGATCAGCTGGGCGGCGCGGCCGGGCGACGGGCTGATCAACGCGGTCGGGCGCGACGTCACCGCGGACAAGGAGCGCGAGGCGCAGCTCGCGCGCGCCGAGGATGCGCTGCGCCAGGCGCAGAAGATGGAGGCGGTCGGCCAGCTGACCGGCGGCATCGCGCATGATTTCAACAACATGCTCACCGGTATCCTGGGCGGACTCGACATGGTCCGGCGCAACGTGCCCGAACCGCGCCCGGACAAGGTCGACCGCTATCTGGAGGCGGCGACGGTCTCCGCGCAGCGTGCCGCGGGGCTGACGCAGCGGCTGCTCGCCTTTTCGCGGCGCCAGTCGCTCGACGTGAAGGCGACCGATGTCGACCGGCTGATCGCCGACATGGAGGATCTGCTCGCACGAACGCTCGGCGAGAATGCGAGGCTCGAGATCCGGCGGCAGGACGCGACCTGGCCGGTGACGACGGATGCCAACCAGCTCGAAAGCGCGCTGCTCAACCTCGCGATCAACGCGCGCGACGCGATGCCCGAGGGCGGGCGGCTGACGATCGAGACCGAGAACATGCATCTCGACGCGCACTATACCGAGGCGATCGGCGATCTCGCGCCCGGCGACTATGTCGCGATCGGCGTCAGCGACACCGGCACGGGCATGTCGAAGGCGGTGATCGAGAAGGCGTTCGACCCGTTCTTCACCACCAAGCCGATCGGGCAGGGCACCGGGCTCGGCCTGTCGATGATCTATGGCTTTGCACGTCAGTCGGGCGGGCATGTCCGGATCTGTTCGGAGGAGGGCGAGGGCACGACGGTCAAGCTGTACCTGCCGCGCTTCCACGGCACTGCGGCGGCCAGCGTGCCGACCGCGGACCGCGACCTGCCGCGCGCGGACGGCGAATGCGTGCTGGTGGTGGAGGACGATGTCGCGGTGCGGATGCTGATCGTCGATATCCTCGGCAGCCTCGGCTACGGCGTGATGGAGGCGGGCGACGCACGCGCGGCGATCCCGATCCTCGAAAGCGAGCGGCGGGTCGACCTGCTGGTCAGCGATGTCGGCCTGCCCGGGATGGACGGGCGCCAGCTCGCCGAGGTCGCGCGGCGGCATCGCCCCGATCTGCGCATTCTGTTCGTCACCGGCTATGCCGAAAAGGCGGCGGTGCGCGGCGCGTTTCTGGGGCCGGGGATGGAGATGATCACCAAGCCGTTCGCGCTCGACGTGCTCGCCGAACGGATCCGCGAGATGGTCGCGCGCTGACCCCGGGCGAGCGCGAAGACGCGCCGCACGCGACTTTACCGGTTGCCATCCCGGGGCCCCGGTCGGCATAGGCAGGCGCCACCCGCTCCCGGAGACCTTCATGCAAACGCCAGCCGCGAGTCCCGCACTGGGGCTCGACTTCGGCACGACCAACAGCGTCGTGGCGCTCGGGACGCCCGGCGGCACGCCCGAACTCGTGACCTTCGCCGCGCCCGCCGAGACCAGCCCGGTGTTCCGCTCCGCGCTCTGCTTCTGGCAGGACGACAGCGGCAAGGGGCTCGCGGTCGATGCGGGGCCGTGGGCGATCGCGGAATATATGGAATATCCGCTCGACAGCCGGTTCATCCAGTCGTTCAAGTCGGTCGCGGCGATGAAGACGTTCGAGCAGGCCTCCGTCTTCGACAAGCGCTATCGCTTCGAGGAGATGGGCAAGCTGTTCCTCGACAAGCTGATCGCGCATGCGGGCGGCAAACTCGACACGCGGCCGCAGCGGATCGTCGTCGGGCGGCCGGTCGAATATGCCGGCGCGCGGCCCGACGAGGCGCTGGCACGGACGCGCTACGACGCGATGTTCAAGGGCTTCGGCGCGGAGATCCATTACGTCTACGAACCGCTCGGCGCTGCGTACAGCTATGCGACGCGGCTGACCGAGCCCGCGACGATCCTGGTCGCCGATTTCGGTGGCGGTACGAGTGATTTCTCGGTCGTGCGGGTCGCCGAGCCGGGCGCGGCGCGACGCTGCACGCCGCTCGGCCATGCGGGCATCGGCATTGCGGGCGACCGGTTCGACTACCGCATCCTCGACCGGCTGGTGCTGCCGATGCTGGGCAAGGGCGGCGCGTACAAGTCGTTCGGCAAGGAGCTGGAGATCCCGCGCGCCTATTTCGCCGATTTCGCGGACTGGTCCAGGCTCGCGCTGATGCGCAACCGCAAGACGATGACCGAGCTCGAGCGGTTGCAGAAGACTGCGATCGACCCGGATGCGATCGGTCGGATGATCGCGGTGATCGAGAACGAGCTCGGCTATCCGCTGTACGACGCGGTGGGGACGCTGAAGCGGGCCTTGTCGCAGGGCGAGGACGCGCATTTCCATTTTGCGGGTGCCGGGCTGGAGATCGAGGCAGAGGTGACGCGCGCGCAGTTCGAGGGCTGGATCGCCGACGATGTCGCGCGGATCGAGGCGACGGTCGACAGCGCGCTGGCCGCGGCGAAGGTCGGCGGCGGCGATATCGACCGGGTGTTCCTGACCGGCGGATCGTCGCTGATCCCGCGGGTGCGGCAGATCTTCGTCGACCGGTTCGGCGAGGCCGCGATCATGAGCGGTGGCGAGCTGACCTCGATCGCGCACGGCCTCGCGCTGATCGGCGAGCAGGACGACATTGCGGCGTGGTCTGCATGATCCCGCGGGTTCTTCTTGGGACGGCGCAGGTGCCGGGCGGCGGCGAGTTGCGGCTGCTCCAGCGCGGCGCGGAATTCTCGATCATGCTCGGCGCGAACGAGCTGATGAACAGCCGGTTGAGCGGGTCCGAAGAGGCGCTGGCCGAGCAGGCGTGCGACCGGATCGGCGCGCGGCCGGGTGTGCGGATGCTGATCGGCGGGCTCGGCATGGGCTTCACGTTGCGTGCAGCACTTGCGCGGCTCGGGCCCGATGCCGAGGTGGCGGTCGCCGAGATCGTGCCCGCGGTGGTCGAATGGGCGCGCGGGCCGATGGCGGCGCTGCACGGCGACAGCCTGAGCGACCCGCGCACGCGGATATTCGAGGGCGATGTCGCCGCGGCGATCGCGGACGGGGAGTGGGATGCGATCCTGCTCGACGTCGACAATGGTCCCGACGGGATTTCGCGGCCGGGGAACGACCGGCTCTACGGCGCTTCGGGGCTGGCGCGGGCGCGTGCCGCGCTGCGGCCGGGCGGGGTGCTCGCGGTCTGGTCGTCGGCGCCGAGCAAGCCGTTCACTCGCCGGCTCGACGAGGCGGGGTTCGTGGTCGACGAGGTCGTCGCGCGCGCGACGCGCAAGGGCGGGGCGCGTCACGTGATCTGGTTCGCGACCAAGGCATGATCTGGCGCTGGGCTCTGCTGGTCGCGCTGTCGGCGCTGGTGGCGGGGGCGCTGGAATGGATCGGACTGCCCGCGGGGCTGTTGCTCGGACCGATGATCGCGGCGGTCGTGCTCGCGGTGCGCGGCTGGTCGCTGGGGGTGCCGATCCTCGCCTTTCGCGGCGCACAGGCGGCGGTGGGGACGCTGATCGCGGGGTCGATCACCACCGGGATCGTCGCGACCGTTGCGCAGCACTGGCCGGTGTTCCTCGCGGTCAATGTCGCGACGCTCGCGGCCAGCAGTGTGCTCGGCTATCTGCTCAGCCGCTGGCAGGTGCTGCCGGGCACCGTCGCGGTGTGGGGTTCGACGCCGGGCGCCGCGAGCGCGATGGTGCTGATGGCACAGGCCTATGGCGCGGATTCGCGGCTGGTCGCGGTGATGACCTATACGCGCGTCGTGTGCGTCGCGGTCGTCGCCTCGGTGCTGGCGGCGGTGATGGTCGGCGGCGGCAGCGGGCACCATCCGGCCGCGGCGTGGTTCGTGGGCGTCGATCCGGTCGCAGTGCTGCGGACGGTGGCGATCGCGGGAGTCGGCGCGGTTCTTGGCGTCAAGCTGCGGCTGCCCGCGGGCGCGTTGCTCGGACCGCTCGTGCTGGGCGGGGTGCTCAACGTCACCGGGATCGCGCAGCCGGTGCTGCCGCAATGGCTGCTCGCGATCAGCTATGCGGTGGTCGGGTGGAAGATCGGGCTGTCGTTCACGCGCGATACGCTCCGGGTCGCCGGCAAGGCGATGCCGCGGATCCTGCTGTCGGTCGGGCTGCTGATCGCGTTCTGTGGCGGGATCGCGGCGGCGTTGACGCGCTGGGCGGGGATCGACCCGGTCACCGCCTATCTTGCGTCGAGCCCCGGTGGGATGGATTCGGTCGCGATCATCGCCGCGTCGAGCCCGGTCGACGTGCCGTTCGTGATGGCGCTGCAGGTGATGCGGTTTCTTGGCGTGTTGCTGATCGGACCGCCGCTCGCGCGATTCGTGGCGACGCGGCAGGGCGGGGTGGTGCCGGTTATTCCGACCTAGGGGTGGATCGACCCGCCTAACCCCAATCCGTTCGTGCTGAGCGAAGTCGAAGCACTTGCGCGCGGGACCTGCCCTTCGACTTCGCTCAGGGCGAACGGAGTTGGGGGCGTTACCGGTAGTCCCGGCCTGTAACCTCTACTTCGCTCAAGGCGAACGGGGTTGGGGGCGTTACCGGTAGCCTCGACCCGTCACTTCGACTTCGCTCAGGGCGAACGGAATGGGCCCGTCACCCCTTGGTCGGTCGATAGGCCTCGACGTCGATCTCGTGGCGTTTCAGCTTGTCGTAGAAGGTCTTGCGCGGGATGCCGAGCGCGGCGAGCGCGGAGCGGACGTCGCCGCTGACCTGGTGCAACGTCGCGCGGATCGTCGCTTCCTCGAACTTGTCGACACGCGCGGGGAGCGGCAGGTCGCCATCCTCGTCCGCGGGCGCATCCGCCTCGACGCGCAGCACCAGCCGTTTCGCCAGATTGTCGAGCTCGCGGACATTGCCCGGCCAGTCATGCTGGCCGAGATAGGCGAGCGTCGCGGTGTCGATCGTCGGCACCTCGCGCCCGAACCGCTCGGCGGCCTGGTGCAGCAGATGCCCGAACAGCAAGGGCACGTCGTCGCGGCGTTCGCGCAACGGCGGAATGCGCAACCGCACCGCATCGAGCCGGAACAGCAGCTCGGCGCGGAACCGGCCGTCCTCGACCGCCTGGTCGAGCCCGGGTTTCGCCGCGGCGATCACCCGCAGGTCGAGCGCGCGGGGCAGGTCGCCGCCGACCGGCATGACCTCGCGTTCCTCGAGCACGCGGAGCAGTTTGGCCTGGACCGCGGGCAGCGTGCTCTCGATCTCGTCGAGGAACAGCGTGCCGCGGTTCGACGCCTCGATCCGGCCGGTGCGGGGCAGGCGCGAATCGCCGTCATGGCCGAACAGCTCGATCTCCGCGACCGCCTCGGGCAGCGCGGCGCAGTTGACCGCGACGAACGGCCGAGACCGGCGGTTGCTCCAGCGGTGGAGCAGCACCGCGACGAGTTCCTTGCCGGTGCCGGTCTCGCCCTCGACCAGCACGTCGATATCGGCCTGCGCGATCTGCCGCATCGTCTCGCGCAGCCGGACCATCACCGGGGTCTCGCCGATCAGCGGTTCGGCGCCGATCGTCTCCTCGGCGGCGGCGCGCAGCCGGCGATTGTCGAGGACGAGGCGGCGCATCTCGAGCGCCCGCCTCGCGCCCGCGATCAGGTGATCGGTCGCAAACGGCTTGGGGATGAAGTCGAACGCACCGTTCTTGAGCGCTGCGACCGCCATCGCGACGTCGCCGTGGCCGGTCATCAGCAGCACCGGGATCTCGTGGTCGATCGCGGCGATGCGGCGGAACAGCTCCAGCCCGTCCATCTTGGGCATGCGGATGTCGGACACCACCGCGCCGTCGAAGCCCGCATCGATCCGCGCGAGCGCAACGGTCGGATCGCGCTCGGCGATCACCGCGATGCCGGCGAGTTCGAACGATTGTTCGAGCGCGCCGCGCAGCACGTCGTCGTCGTCGACGAGCAGGACGCTCTGCTCGCTCATGCTTTTACCAGGATCATGCGGAAGACGGCGCCTCGTGGAGCAGGGACGAGGTCGAGCGTGCCGCCGAACTCGGTCATGATGTCGCGCGCGATGCCGAGCCCGAGGCCGAGGCCGTCGGTCTTGCTGGTCGCGAACGGGGTGAACAGGTCGTCGGCGATGCCGGGATCGATGCCGGGGCCGTTGTCGGCGACGGTCAGCACGACATCGCGGCCCTTGCGCCCGACGGTGACGTCGACGCGCGCATCGGGCCGCTCGGCGACCGCGTCGAGCGCGTTCTGGAGCAGGTTGACGAGCACCTGTTCGAGGCGGACGCGGCCGGCGATCACGGTCAGCCGCGCCTCGGGCCCGCTCGGCAGGTCGAGCGTCACGCCCTTCGCCCGGAACCGGTCGCCGATCAGCAGGCGGACGCCGTCGATCGCCGCGTCGAGCGCGACCGGGCCGATCGAGCCCGCGCCGCGCCTGGCATAGCGCCGCAGCCCTGCGGTGATCGTGCCGATCCGGCTGGTCAGATCGACGATCGCCTGCAGGTTGGTCGCGGCGCGCGCGGGTTCGTCGCGCGCGAGGAACGCGGCGGCATTGTCGGCAAAGGTGCGGATCGCCGCGACCGGCTGGTTGATCTCGTGCGCGACGCTCGCGGTGATCGTGCCGATCGAGCCGACGCGGTTGGCATGGGCGAGCTCCTCGCGCGCCTGGCGGAAGCGCTGGTCGGCGGCCTCGCGCTGTTCGACCTCGATCTGCAACCGGTCGGCGGTGGCGCTGAGCTCGGCGGTGCGGCGTGCGACTTCGGCCTCGAGTTCGGCCCGCGCGCCCGCGTTGCGCTTGCGGCGCTGGTGCAGCCACCATGCGCCGAGCATCGCCGCGATCGTCGCCAGCGCGGCGATCGTCGTCGCCGAGCGCGTTCGCACCGCAGCGCTGCGCAGCGCCGCGTCGAGCGGCTCCATATGGACCAGATGCCAGCCCGCGATCGGCACGGGCAGCGACACCGTCACCGCGGGCGTCCCGTCGCTGAGCCGCGACCGGTCGTCCGCCAGCGTCAGCGGTGCGCGGAGCAGCGGCAGCGTGCCGAACTGCCGCGTCTGCGCGAGTGTCCGACGCCGTGCAGGGGACAGCGCGCGCGTCGTGTGGAATTCGAGTCGCGGATCGCTGGAGATCAGGATCACGCCGTCCGCATCGACGACGAAGGTCGTCATGTGATCCTGGATCCAGGCCTGTGCGATGCGGTCGAACTCGACCTTGACGACGACGACGCCAAGCGGCCGTCCCGCGCGGTCGATCCGTCGCGAGAGGTAGAGGCCGGGGCGTCCGCTGACACTGCCCAGCGCGAAGAACTCGGTCGCGCCCGACGCCATCGCCTTGGTGAAATAGTCGCGGTAGCGATAATCATGGCCGAGAAAGCTGTCGGGGCGGTCCGCATTCGACGCGGCGATCGTCATCCCCTGCGTATCGAGCGCATAGATGACCGGTGCACCGGTGCGCGCCGCGAGCAGCGCGAGCTTGGCATTGAGCGCCGGATCGACCGTGCCCGACGCGAGGGCCGCCCGGACATCGGTATATTCGCCGAGCATGACGGGGAGCAGGCGATAGGTCTGCAGTTCCGCCTCAAGCAGCCGCAGGTTGCTGCGCGTCTGTTGCATCGCCCGCAGCCGGACCGCGGCGGTCGCATCCGCCACCGTCCGCCGGCCATAGACGGAGGCGACCACCGAGACGATCACACCGAGCGCGGCGAACGCCATCAGCACCGCCAACGCGGTCGTCACCAGCGAGGATCGAGTCCGTCTCATCTGTGCGGATTATCACACACATTCGCGTGACGCCATCGGCAAAAATGTGCATTTTCCGCACATTCGAACCATCGGTACGGAGCAAACTCACGCGAATCCAAGGGTTTGACGTGCTTGACGTGATCACTTGTAGTCCGGGGTCCGGCCCGGCATTACCGCCCTCACTAACGTCCCGCGTGAGTGGACGAGACTTTCAGGAGGCGATGTTGACCCTACCATCCCAGACATATGCGGTCGCGGAAACGCCGGCACGCAAAGGCTGGACCAGCCAGCTCTATATCCAGGTGCTGATCGCGATCGCGCTGGGCGCAGCGCTCGGGCATTTCTATCCGACGTACGGCGCGGCGCTGAAGCCGCTCGGCGACGCGTTCATCAAGCTGGTGAAGATGATCATCGCCCCGGTGATCTTCCTGACGCTCGTCACCGGTATCGCCGGGATGAAGGAACTGGGCGCGGTCGGTCGTGTCGCGGGCAAGGCGTTCGCCTACTTCCTGTTCTTCTCGACGCTCGCACTGATCGTCGGCCTGATCGTCGCCAATGTCGTCCAGCCGGGCGCGGGGATGAACATCGACGCCGCCTCGCTCGATACCAAGGGCATCGCCGACTATACGGTCAAGGCGCATGAGACGACGATCACCGGGTTCCTGATGAGCATCATCCCGGACACGATGGTCAGCGCGTTCACCGACGGCAACATCCTGCAGATTTTGCTGATCGCGATCCTGTTCGGCATTTCGCTGAGCCTGGTCGGCGAGCCTGCCAAGCCCGTGCTCAACTTCCTCGAGCGTCTCAGCCTGATCGTCTTCAAGCTGGTTGGCATCCTGATGCGCGCCGCCCCCCTCGGTGCGTTCGGCGCGATCGCGTTCACGATCGGCAAATACGGGATCGGCAGCCTCGCCAATCTCGGCGCGCTGGTCGCGACCTTCTACCTGACCGCGGCGCTGTTCGTCGTCGTCATCCTCGGCACCGTCGCGCGTCTGACGGGCTTCTCGATCTTCAAGCTGATCAAGTATCTGAAGGCCGAACTGCTGCTGGTGCTCGGCACCTCGTCGTCGGAAGCCGCGCTGCCGAACCTGATCCAGAAGATGGAGGCTGCGGGCTGCGAGAAGTCGGTCGTCGGGCTGGTCGTGCCGACCGGCTATTCGTTCAACCTCGACGGCACCAACATCTACATGACGCTGGCCGCGCTGTTCATCGCACAGGCGACCAACACCGACCTGACGCTCGGGCAGGAACTGCTGCTGCTCGTCGTCGCGATGATCTCGTCAAAGGGCGCCGCGGGCGTTACCGGTGCGGGCTTCATCACGCTGGCGGCCACGTTGTCGATCGTGCCGACCGTGCCGATCGCGGGCATGGCACTGATCCTCGGCGTCGACCGCTTCATGAGCGAGTGCCGCAGCCTGACCAACTTCATCGGCAACGCGGTCGCGACGATCGTCGTCGCTCGCTGGGAAGGTGCGCTCGACCGCGACAAGCTGAACGCGGCGCTGTCGGGCCAGCTGCCCGAACTCGCGCCGGCGCCGATCACGACCGCCGCCGCTCCTGCCGCATGATCCCGACGGGGCCGGCGTTGGCCGGCCCCGCGACCAGTACCGGATAGCTTTTATGACCTCGATGATGATGCGCCGCGTGCGCCATGCGGCCGGCTTTGCCGTCGCGACCCTTCCCGCAATGGCGCTCGCCCAGGCCGCGCCGCAACAGGCTGCTCCCGAGAGCGCACCGCCCAAGGCGCGCGAACGGCTCGGTCCCGTGTCCAAGGACGCGGCCGGCACCAGCGCGGCCTCGCCGATCGCCGAGAGCTATCCCAATGCCGCGGTCGGCGACGGCGTCACCGCGGGCGGCTACAACCAGTCACGCTGGGCGGAGGACTGGTCGAAACTGCGCGACCCGGCCAAGCGCAAGGACATCATCGACCAGCTGAAATTCATCTCGATCGCGGGCGACGGCGACGTCTACCTGACGCTGTCGGGCGAGGCGCGGCTGCGCGTCAACCACACCACCAACCCCAATCTGCGCGACAGCGAGGCGCAGCGGCAGGACATCCTTCGCCTGTTCGGCGGCGCCGACCTGCATGTCGGCGAGCATCTGCGCTTCTATGGCGAGGTCGCGCACGGCACGCTCGAGGGTGAAAATCTCGGCAACGTGCTGCCGAACCTGCGCAACAAGCTCGCGGTGCAGCAGGCGTTCGTCGACCTGACGGGCACCGTCGCCGATGTCGATGTCGGGGTGCGCTATGGTCGCCAGACCTTTGCTGACGGGCCAAACCTGATGGTCGTGCCGCGCGACAACAACACGCTGTATTTCGGGTTCAACGGCTTTCGCGCCTGGGCGCGGACCGCGGGCGTGCGCGCCGACGTGTTCGACTTCAAGCCGACCGCCTACGGCACGCAAGGCACGCGCGACGACGATGCGGAGAGCGCGCGGCGCTTCTCGGGCATCTCGACCGGCGTCGTCCTGCCCGACACGCTGTTCGGCGGGTCGAAGCTCTATCTCGATCCGTTCCTCTGGCGGCTGCGCAACCGCAATGCGGTCTGGGGCACCGACAATGCGCGCGAGGTCCGCAATTTCTACGGCCTGCATTTCTGGGGTGATGCCGGACCGGTCAATCTCGACTGGACCGTCAATTATCAGGGCGGCAGCTATGACAACCGCTCGATCAAGGCGTGGCTGATCCTGCTCGCGCAGACCTACAAGCTCGGCAAGGGGCGCAACGCGCCGCGCGTCGGCTTCCATGCGGATTATGCCAGCGGTGGTGGTGCCTATGGCAACGGCACGCTGCGCACCGCGCTCGCGCCGTTCGGCAACAACATCTATTACAGCTATCAGCTGTTCGCGACGCCGACCAACCTGATCGCGGTCGCGCCGAACGTCAGCTTCACCGTGCTCGACAAGCTGCGTCTGACTGCGGAATATCAGCTGTCGTGGCGCGATTCGCAGAACGACGCCGTGTACCGCGCCAATGGCAGCGCCTTTGCCGGCACGCAGAATGTGTCTGGCAGCAAGATCGCCGACACGATCCGCTTCCAGGCGGTCTATCCGATCTCGTCGCGGCTGTCCTTCACCGGCCGCTACGAGCATCTGATCGCGGGGTCGTCACTGACCCGCGCCGGGTACAAGAACTCGGACTTCCTCGCCGGCTGGCTCAGCTACCGCTTCTGACCGACGATCCTCCCCGCCCCAATCCGTCATCCTGACGAAAGTCAGGACCCAGAGCCAGGAACGTCAGCGCCTGTGACCCTGGGTCCTGACTTTCGTCAGGATGACGGCAGGGGGGGCGGGGGGCGCGATACCGTCAGGATTAACCTGCGTCGCACCCACCCGTATTTTCCGTCCTCCCGACCATACCGGTCCTTCAATTTCGTGATCGACTGTGGCACATGGACTCCATCATCAGGAGTCACATGGTCATGGATCTGAGCTTCACACCCGACGAAGAGGCCTTCCGCGAGGAGGTGCGCGACTTCTTCCGCGAAAAACTCCCCGCGCGTCTCTCGACGCTGGTCCGCGAGGGCCGCCGGCTGCGCAAGGCCGACATGGAGGAATGGCACGCGATCCTCAACGAGCGCGGCTGGCTTGCCAATCACTGGCCGCGCGAATGGGGCGGGCCGGGCTGGAGCGTGATCCAGCGGTTCATCTTCGACAATGAATCCGCGCTCGCGCACGCGCCGCGCGTCGTGCCGTTCGGCGTCAACATGCTGGGGCCGGTGTTGATCAAATACGGGTCGGAAGAGCAGAAGCGCCACTGGCTGCCGCGCATCCTCGACGGCTCCGACTGGTGGTGCCAGGGCTATTCGGAACCCGGCGCCGGCTCCGATCTCGCGGGGCTCAAGACCACCGCGGTGCGCGAGACGCGGGATGGCCGCGAGGTCTATGTCGTCAACGGGCAGAAGACCTGGACGACGCTGGGCCAGCATGCCGACATGATCTTCTGCCTCGTCCGCACCGACCCCGCCGCCAAGAAGCAGGAGGGGATCAGCTTCCTGCTGATCGACATGAAGACCCCCGGCATCGAGGTCCGCCCGATCACGCTGATCGACGGTGAGCAGGAGGTGAACGAGGTGTTCTTCACCGATGTCGAGGTGCCGGTCGAGAATCTGGTCGGTACCGAGAATGACGGCTGGACCTATGCCAAATATCTGCTGACCTATGAGCGGACCAACATCGCCGGCGTCGGCTTCTCGATCGCGTCGTTCGAGCAGCTGAAGACGGTCGCGCGCACGCAGACGAAGAATGGCCGCCCGCTCGCCGACGATCCGCTGTTCGCGGCGCGGATGGCGCGCGTCGAGATCGACCTCGCCAACATGCAGACCACCAATTTGCGCGTCGTCGCGGCGGTGGCGGGCGGCGGTGCGCCGGGCGCGGAAAGCTCGATGCTCAAGATCAAGGGGACCGAGATCCGCCAGGAGATCACCGCGCTGACGCGGCGCGCCTATGGCGCCTATGCCGCGCCCTATATCCCCGAGGCGCTCGAGGCGGGGTGGAATGGCGAGCCGGTCGGGCCCGACGATGCCGCGACCGCGTCGCCGAGCTATTTCAACAACCGCAAGCTGTCGATCTTCGGCGGATCCAACGAGATCCAGAAGAACATCATCTCCAAAGCCATATTGGGTCTCTGAGCATATGAACTTCGAGCATAGCGATGACCGCCGGATGCTGGCCGACACGCTCGTCCGGGCACTCCGCGACGGCTATCCGATCGAGACGCGCAACGCGGGTGCCTATGGCGAGGCGGGTTATGATCCCGCGGTCTGGCAGCAACTAACCGAACTCGGCATCGTCTCGGCCCTGTTCGACGAGGCCGCGGGCGGATTCGGCGGCAGCGGGTTCGACATCATGGTGGTGTTCGAGGCGCTCGGCCGCGCGCTGGTGGTCGAGCCGTTCCTCGGCGCCCTCATGGCCGGTCGCGCGCTCGCCGCGGCGGGCGGACACGACGCGGTGCTGGCGAAGGTCGTCGCGGGCGAGACGATCGCCGCCTTCGCGCACGAGGATGCGCAAGGTCGCGTGACCGCCACGCCTGCTGGAGACGGCTGGACGCTCAGCGGCACCAAGGCGGTCGTGCACCAGGCGGGGGCCGCATCGGTCTTCGTCGTCAGCGTCGAACAGGCGGGCGACCCGCTCGTCCTGCTCGTCCCCGCTGACGCCACCGGGGTGTCGGTCCGCCGCTACAGCGTCGTCGAGGGCGGCGGCGCGGGCGAGGTGACGTTTGACGGCGTCGCGCTCGGCGCCGACGCCCGGATCGGCACGGACGGGCAGGGGCGTGCGGTGGTCGATGCGGCGATCGAGGCGGGGCTGCTCGCGCTGTCCGCCGAGGCGCTCGGCGCGATGGCGTTCGTCAAGGAGGCGACGCTCGGCTATCTGCGCGACCGCAAGCAGTTCGGCGTGCCGATCGGCAAGTTCCAGGCGCTCCAGCACCGCATGGCGACCGTGCTGCTCGAGATCGAACAGGCGCAGTCCGCCGTCATCAACGCGGCGGCGGCGTTCGACGGCGACGATGCGACCGCGCGCGCGCGCGCACTGGCGGCGGCGAAATACACGATCGGTCGGACGGGCGCGCTCGTCGCCGAGGAATCGATCCAGCTTCACGGCGGGATCGGCATGACCTGGGAATATGCGGTGTCGCATTATGCCAAGCGGCTGGTGATGATCGACCACCAGCTCGGCGACGAGGATCATCACCTCCAGCGCTATATCGACCTCGCCAAGGCCGCCTGAGGTCCGCTCTCCCGTTCGTGCTGAGTAGAGATCGAGTAGCCCCGAAGGGGCGTATCGAGGGCTCGTATCGAAGCACAGGTTTCATCCGCCAACCTGTCCTTCGATACGCCGCTTCGGCTTCGCTCAGCAGCTACTCGGGACGAACGGGAAGAGGGGGCGACGGCAGGGCGTCCGGCGCTAGCCGCGCCGCGCGATGATCGGCCGCAGGCGGACACCGAGGCAGATGACGGTCGGCCAGAACATCGTGTTCGCGACATCGACCAGCGTGTCGTCCCAGCGCCACGACCCGTAGTTCAGCCGGTCCATGATCTCGTTGAACGCCTCGCCCGCCGCGACCACGGTCCAAGGGATGAAGGTGCCGAACGAACGCCGCGTGATCAGCCGTGCGATCATCAGCAGCGCCATGCCCGCATGGATATGCAGGATGGTGTCGGGTAGCCCGGTGCCGTCGCCGACCCAGTCGATCCACTGATGGTAGAATTTGGGTAACACGTAGAGCCTCCGCCGCGGGCAGGGTGCTGCCCGGGCGGGGGCTTACCGTGATGATCGGCGCAGCGATACCGGCGTGATCAGCCGCGCACGGCCTTGCGGCAGGCCTTGACCAGATTGACGATCAGCCCCGACAGCGTCGAATAATTGGCATGGTGATAGGACGACCCGTCACCAAGCTCGCCCGTCAGGCGGCGATGCGCCTCGGGCAGCGCATGATAGGGCAGCCCCGGCAGCAGATGGTGCAGCGCGTGATAGCGCAGGCCCACCGGCGCCCAGATCTCGGCGAGCAGGCCCGGCGGCGGCACGTTGACGCTGTCGAGATACTGGTCCGTGATGCTCATCGCATCGCCCTCATTCTCCCACAGATGCGCGACCAGCGTGCGGACCTGGTTGAGCACCGCGATCGCCGAGACGATGGCGAGGAAGGTGAGCGAGGCGGCAAGCGGGAACACGCCGGTCGCGGTCAACACGACGAAGCTGATCGCCCAGATGCTCGCCGCGGTCTCCCAGATCCGCCAGCTGCGCAGCGCGGCGCCCTCGGGCGGCTTGCGGCGGAACTGCGGGTTGATCGCGAGCGCGGAATAGCGCGTGACGACGATCTCGCGCAGCTTGGGCGACAGCAGCGACAGTGGCGCAAGCACGCCGTAGCGCAGGATCAGCCCGATCGGCAGCAGCGCCGACACCAGCACGAAGATCGCGAGCGTCGCCGCCGGCCCGCGGGCGAGCGGCATATATTCGGGATCGCGGTTCGTCCCGTAGCGGGTCTTGGCGTGATGCAGCGTATGGACGCCCTCGTACATCAGCGACGGCATCATCACCGGCACACCGAACAGGATGTTCCACCCCGCCGTGAAGCCGCGCACGGCGTTCGGCTTCATGTGCGACAGTTCGTGGATGAAGCTGAGCGCGCGGTACAGTGCGAGCACTGCGACGACCGCGCCGAGCAGCTTGGCCCAGACCGGCGTCGCGACGATCGCCACCGCCATGCCCGCATAGCCGAGCCCCGCCGACGCGATCAGATCGGTCCAGTAGACGATCGGGCGCGCCGCATGCAGGTCGCGCGTCAGCGACGCCGCGGCCTTGATCATCGCGATATCCTCGCGACCCGCCTGCGCCGCCTTGGGACGCGCAAGCGCGGCCGAGGCCCGCGACAGGGCCGCAGCAAGGGGGTCGGGCGTGACGAATGCGGTTGCCATGATCATACCATTTTCGGGTGACGTATCGTCGTCGATACAGAAGAATTCAGGCTGAAAAATGGTGACGGGACGACCGGAATCAACCACCCGGCCGGGCCGCGGCCGATTGCGCGTCGTCGTCCAGGCAGGCACGCGGGGCCGTGAAGACCCTCCTGCATCGTTGATCTGAATTAGGAACACTTTACTGGCGCAATCGTTAGGGCGGTGGTTCCCAACCGGGCTCATTTTCGAGAAAGCGAATTTTATGAAGACATTGATCCTTGGCGCAGCCGCGCTTGCCATGACTGCCCTTCCCGTCGCGGCGAGCGCAGCACCTGTCACCGGCAACGCCGCGCAGTCGCTGTCGGTCGCGTCGTCGGCTCGCGCCGGCACCGCCACCAAGCGTTCGAGCAAGGTCGCCGCGGACAGCATCGCACCGCTGGTCATCGGCGCAGGCGTGATCGCCGGTGTTGCATATCTCGTCATCGACAAGGAAAATGACGACGACAACTCGGACAGCAACTGAGTAGTGCGCGGGGGCGGCGGATGCGTCGCCCCCGCAACCTAAGTTGCCCGATTTCGGGCAATAGACGTTTCACGGCCGCGCCGTGTAGGGCTGGGACATGACCCGTATCGTCCGATGCTGCGCCCTGATCGTCCCGTTGCTCGCACTGCCCCTGGCATTGTCGGCGTGCGATCCGCCACGCTGGACGCGTGGGGGCGCCGATACGGACAGCCGCGACCCGATGGCACGGCGTGATGCCGATTTCAGGCGCACCGAGACGCAACGGGTCGCGCAGGATATCGCCCGCACCGAAGAATCCGTCCGCCTCTCGATCGCCGAAAAGCGTATCGAGGCGCTCGAAAAGTCGCTCGCGGAGATGCAGACCACCCCCGAGACGGTCGAGATCGACCTGCTCAAGGGCCGTCTCGCGGCCGTCGAGGCCAAGGCCTATGCGCTGCAGGATGCCCCGCCATCCGCACCGCCCGCGGCCGCGCCGACGCCCACCCCGCGCCGCGCGGCAAGCACCGACGCCGCAACCACCCGGCGCGACCCGTCACGCCCACCCTTGCGGCTGCCCCAGCTCGAATCCGCCCCGCGCCGCGCCACCGAGGCCGAGAAAGCCGCATTCAACGCCAACCGCCGCTGACACGATTCCCCTATAAACCGGCCTGATCGATCATCGATGCGATCTCGGCCGGCAACGCGGTTTCCGCCTTGGGCAACAGGCGGTTGAGCGCGGTCTGCACGCGCTTGGTGGCGACCTGATACGCCTTGTGCCGGATCGCGCGCGTCGCGTTCGTCCGCCAAGAGGAACTCTCACCGAGCAGCGCCTCCCATTTGGCCTCCTCGGCAGCGAGAATCGAGAGTGCGAGACGAAGCCCGTCCCGCCGTCCGCGTGCATAATCGTCGGACATCGCCGGCATCTCCATCATGCGCCCCCGGTCCCTGACAAGCGAGGTTCGCTTTGTACCCCGACCACCACGAAATCTTCCCGTGATCAAGGGCTTGGTCGCACGCCATTCGCGGCGTGTGGCTTCGGGGTGCAATACCGCTTGCCGGCAGGGCCGTCTGGCCTAGTGTGCGGGCATGATTACTCGGCGCACTGTCATCGCTTCCTCTCTCGCCTTGTGCGCGACCTCGGCGATCGCCGCGGCGCCCGTGCGGCGTGGCCGGCTGAGGCAGTCCGTCAGCCGCTGGTGCTATCAGGACATGCCGCTCGATGCTTTGTGCGCCGCCGCGGCGCGGATCGGGCTGGACGGCATCGACCTGCTGCAGCCCGCCGAATATGCGGTGCCGCGCCGGCACGGACTGCGCTGCACGATGGGCTATGCCGCCGACATCATGACCATCCCCAATGGTCTGAACCGGCGGGAAAACCACGCGGCGATCGAACGGGCGTTCCGCATCGGTATCCCGCAGGCCGCAAAGGCAGGCGTCCCCAATGTGATCGCCTTTTCAGGCAATCGCCGCGGCCTGTCCGAGGCGGAGGGCGCCGACAACGCCGTCGCGGGGCTGAACCGTCTCAAGCGGATCGCCGAGGATCATGATGTGACGATCTGCGTCGAGCTGCTCAACAGCAAGGTCGACCACCCCGATTACATGGCCGACCACACCGCCTGGGGCGTGCGGGTCGCCAAGGAAGTCGCGTCGCCCCGCGTGAAGCTGCTCTACGACATCTACCATATGCAGATCATGGAAGGCGACCTGATCGACACGATCCGCAAGAACATCGACTGGATCGGCCATTTCCATACCGGCGGGGTTCCCGGGCGGCATAATCTCGACGGCACGCAGGAGGTCGATTGGCGGGCAGTGGCGCGCAGCGTCGCCGATCTCAAATTCCAGGGCTATTTCGCGCATGAATTTGTGCCGGTCGGCGATCCCCTGACGGCGCTCGCCCAGGCGGTCCGGACCTGCACGGTGTGACCGGGAGCCGGACGGTCGACGCTTCGTAACTGCCGGGGCCAGCGCGTGCGCGCGCGACCCTCGGGCCTCAGCGCATCGCGAGCTGCGTCGTCAACGCGCGCGGCGTGATCGTCATCACGCCGTCCTCGATCGTCACACGTCCCAGCCGCGCGATCTCGGGCTGGCCGAGCAGCGTATAGGG
The DNA here is from genome assembly GCF_902506585.1 of Sphingomonas sp. T1. Classification (NCBI taxonomy): domain Bacteria; kingdom Pseudomonadati; phylum Pseudomonadota; class Alphaproteobacteria; order Sphingomonadales; family Sphingomonadaceae; genus Sphingomonas; species Sphingomonas sp. T1. Next base: position 1,707,024 of record NZ_LR733875.1, on the reverse strand, counting down.
CATGCCGCGCTGGCCGATGCGCATCGCCATCCGCCCGAGGCTCTGCCCGCCGATCTCGACCGAGGCGACACGCGCGACGCCGAGCCGGGTATAGCCGCCGATGCCGATCGCCGTTTCCTCGCGCTGCACGGCACGGTCGGCCCCTGTCGCGCGCGCATCGTCCGCCGACAGGATGGTGTAGGCCGCGCCGGTATCGACGATCGCACGGATGCGGACGCCGTTGACCATCATCGCCGCGACGAAATGCCCGCCCCAGGGATCGCGATTGATCCGCAGGACATGTGGCTGCGCGAAGGTCACGGGCTCGTCGAAATCGGCGGGGTCGAAATCGGCGGGGTCGAGCTCGATGCGGGGCGGCGGCGGCGGCGCATAGCTCACCGCGGCGACCATCGTGCGCTGTGGCTCGATACAGGTGACGACGGTGCGCGACAATATGTGCCCCTCGTCGTCCTCGTCGGTCGTCTCGGTCGTCGTGATCACCGCCATGCCCGGTGTCGCCGTGCCGCCGCGCCACGCAGTGTCGACGATGCGCGTCCGACCGTTGATTGTGGTGACGGTGCGCACCGTGTTCGCCGGGACGTCCTGGACCTGCCCGCCGATCGCGACGCGGACCTGCGCGGCGGCAGCGGTAGCGGTCAGCGCGGACGCCAGCGCGATCGCGAGTGCCCCTGCGCGGACGGTTGCTCTGATGCCCACGGCAGTCCTCTTTTCCTCGTCCACGGACATCCGTCCCGGAGGATCAACAGAACCCTAGCGTCATTGTGTTTACAGTTGGTTAGCGCGGCACGATGCGCTTCGGTCGACGTCCATGGCGCTTGGCGACGCGGGCGCGGTCCGGGATCAGGGGAAGCCCGCACCGCCATGCGCGCCGACCGCGGTCCCGGTCGAGTAGCTCGCCTCGCCGGATGCCAGCGCGACGAACAATATCGCGAGTTCCGACGGCTGTCCCGCGCGGCCGAGCGGCGTGTCTTGGCCGAATTCGTGCATCTTGCCCGGCAGCTGCCCGCCCGCGACCTGAAGCGGTGTCCAGATCGGGCCGGGCGATACGGCGTTGACGCGGATGCCCTTCTTGGCGAGCTGCTTGGCCATGCCGCGCGTCAGGTTCTGGATCGCCGCCTTGGTCGAGGCATAGTCGATCAGGTCGTCATTCGGATCATAGGCGTTCTGCGAGATCGTGTTGATGATCACCGAACCCGGCGGCATCGCGGGGATCGCGGCCTTCGAAAAGCGAAAGACGTGGAACACGTTGGTTTCGTAGGTGCGGACGAACTGTTCGTCGCTGATCTCCATGATGTCCGCCTTGGACTGCTGATAGGCGGCATTGTTGACCAGGATATCGAGACCGCCGAGCTGCGCGATCGCTTTTTTGACCGTATCCTCGCAGGCCTTCTGCGTGCGGATGTCGGCGGGCAGCAGCACCGCCTTGCGCCCCGCCTGCCGGATCAGGTCGGCGACCTCGCGCGCGTCCGGCTCCTCGCTGGGATAATAGTTGATCGCGACGTCCGCGCCCTCGCGCGCAAAGGCGATCGCGGCCGCGCGCCCGATGCCGCTGTCGCCACCGGTGAGCAGCGCCTTGCGACCGACCAGCTTCCCGCTGCCGCGATAGCTCTGCTCGCCATGATCGGGGCGGGGGGTCATCTTGCTGGCGAGCGCGGGCCAGGCCTGACGCTGCTCGGGGAAGGGGGTGCGGGTGTACGCATTGCGCGGGTCGCGCAGGCTGGGGGCGGGCCCGGTGGCGGAGGGCTCGGTCGACTGGGCCCGCGCCATGCCCGGCGCGGCCGCCGCTGCAAGGCCGATGGCGGCACTGCCCAGGATGCTGCGGCGTGAGGTTTCACCGTTGCTCATGATCGGATCCTTGTCGGTGGGTCGGGGTCGCCGGCGTGCTGGTCCCTGCTCGACGAACCGCGGCGCGGACCGTTCCATCGGCGCGGTCATCCGGCCCGATACCGCGGAAACCGCGGGTGCCGAGCGGCGTTCATGCCCGGTCTGCACCCGCGAGTATCCTGCCATGACCGACCGCCCCCGCATCATCTGCCTCATGACCGCGTCGGTCGATGGTGGCCTGCATCCGAGCCGCTACACCGACAGCCCGGATGGCCCCGCCAGCGAGTGGACGCGTGCCTACGAGGCGCTTCACGAGCGCCTCGACGCCGATGGCTGGATCGTCGGACGCGTCACCATGGCGGAGATGGCGAAGGGAGAGCCGCGTGCGTCGACGACGGCGGACGCGCCCGCGCGACCGTCGCTGTTCCAGGCGCGCGATGCCGCGTCCTTCGCGATCACGCTCGATCGCGCCGGCAAGACCCGCTTCGCCGGTCCCGACATCGGCGGCGACCCTGTGGTCGTGCTGCTCGCATGCGGTGTGAGCGACGCCCATCTCGCGGAGCTCGCCGCCAATGGCGTGTCCTACCTCGTGTCGGACAGCGACGAGATCGACCTCGCCGGTGCGCTCACAACGCTGCGGCGCGAACTCGGCATCGAAACATTGCTGCTCGAAGGCGGCGCCGGCATCAACGGCTCGTTCCTCGCCGCCGGCCTGGTCGACGAACTCAACCTCGTCATCGCACCCGCACTCGACGGCGGTACCAATGCGGAGCGGATCGTCGCGGCGGGCGACGGTCTGAAGGGCAAGGTGACGCTGTCGCTGCTCGGATGCGAACACCTGGCCGCCGGGGCGGTCAATTTGCGGTACCGGGTGGCGGCGGTCGGCTAAGCGCAGTCGGCGTACATAGCGGAACGGACATGGCGCACCCGACTGGATTCGAACCAGTGGCCTCTGCCTTCGGAGGGCAGCGCTCTATCCAGCTGAGCTACGGGTGCCTGAGGCGTGCGCGTAGCAAAGCCTAGTCGGGTGCGCCAGCCATTTTCTTGGCCGTGCCGATCTTGGCGGTGAGCTTGGGCGGCGGAGTCTTGGGCTTGAACGCGCACAGGTCCGCGACGAGGCAGCGCCAGCATTCGGGGGTGCGCGCCTTGCAGACATAGCGGCCGTGCAGGATCAGCCAGTGATGCGCGTGGAGGCGGAAGGGCTGGGGGGTGGCCGCGTCGAGCTTCATTTCGACCGCGAGCGGGGTCTTGCCGCGCGCGAGGCCGGTGCGGTTGCCGACGCGGAAGATGTGTGTGTCGACCGCGAAGGTCTCTGCGCCGAACGCCACGTTGAGCACGACATTGGCGGTCTTGCGGCCGACGCCTGGCAGGCGTTCGAGCGCGGCGCGGTCGTTCGGGACGATGCCGTCATGCTCGTCGACGAGCATCTGCGACAGCGCGATGACGTTCTTGGCCTTGGTGTTGAACAGGCCGATCGTCTTGATGTGCTCCTTCAGCGCGTCGATCCCGAGCGCGAGCATCGCCTGCGGCGTGTCGGCGATGCGGAACAGCGCGCGCGTCGCCTTGTTGACGCCGATGTCGGTCGCCTGTGCGGACAGCGCGACCGCGACGACGAGCGTGTAGGGATTGACGAATTCGAGCTCGGTCTCGGGATGCGGATCGGCCTCGGCGAGCCGCGCATAGAAGTCGACGACGTCGGCCTTCTTCACTGGCTCACAGCCCCAGCACGTCGCCCATCCGGTAGCGGCCGGCGGGCTGGTCGGCGAGCCAGAGCGCCGCACGCACCGCACCGCGTGCGAAGATGCTGCGATCGTCGCCGCGGTGGTTGAGCTCGATCCGCTCGCCTTCGCCCGCGAAGATCACGCTGTGGTCGCCGATCACCGATCCGCCGCGTAGCGACGCGAAACCGATCGTCCCCTCGCTGCGCGCGCCGACCAGCCCGGCGCGGCTGTCGACGCGCAGTTCTGCAAGCGTCGAATCGCGCCCGCGCGCGGCGGCCTCGCCGAGCAGGAGTGCTGTGCCCGAGGGCGCGTCGACCTTGTGCCGGTGATGCATCTCGACGATCTCGACGTCCCAGTCGGGGCCGAGCCGCGCCGCGGCCTCGCGCACCAGGATGCCGAGCAACGTGACGCCGAGCGAGGTATTGCCGGTCTGGAGGATCGCGATGTCGGCAGCCGCTGCGTCGATCAGCGACTGGTGCTGCGGGGTCAGGCCGGTCGTGCCGATGACGAGCGCGGTGCCCGCCGCGCGCGCGGCGGCGAGATGCGCCTCGATCGCCGAGGGGGTCGAGAAGTCGACCAGCACGTCGGCGGCGGCGGCGAGCGGGCTGGGGTCGTCGCCGGCATCGACGCCGCCCGCGAGCGTCGCGCCCGCAGTCTCGATCGCGTCGGTGATCGCGCGGCCCATCCGGCCGGCGCTGCCATAGATGCCGATCGCGGTCATGCGGGCCCGGGGGGCGGACGGAGGCGAGGTCGGTGCAATCATGCGCGCGCTTTCGCACGAAGCGGGGGGTCGCGAATAGACCCCAAATCCGCGCGATAGCGTTATCGCGGGACGGACGGGAGCGACCGGACGAGGTCGAGATCGGCGGGCTTGTCGACATCGACCGCGGCCAGCCCGTACGGCGTCGCGACCGCTGCCGCGACCAGCCCCGCCTTGCGCCCGAGATGCGCGATCGCATCGCCGAGCGTCAGCCGGCCCAGCGCATAACGCAGCAACAGCCCCGGGCCGAGCCGGCGGACGATCCGCCAAGGCCGCTTGCGATCCGCCTCGACCTGCCGCCACAGATCGATCGCGGCGATCGATCGCGGCGTGGCGAAGCGGAACAAATTGCACCCCGACCAGCCGCCATCGGCGAAGCGGAGATAGGTGCGCCGCGTCCCCGGCGCCGCCGCCTCGACCACGTCGCGGCGCGCGAGCAGCACCGCGACATCGGCGTCTGCGGGAATGTCGGCCTGGAACCGCGTGATCCATTCGGGCCGGAGCAGCGCATGATCCGCGGTGGTGACGAGCAGCGGGGTGCCGAGCGCGGCGATCCCGTCGCCGACGCTCAGACTCGGGCCGCTCGCGGCGTCGAGCACCCGCAGCCCCAGCGCGACCGCATGATCGCGCACCGCGGCGTCCGATACCGATACCGCGATCACGCCCGCGCCCGCCTCGCGCAGTGCGTCCGCGACCCGCGCGAGCAAGGTCCGCCCCTCGAGCAGGATCAGCGCCTTGTGCGTGACGCCCGCATAGGCCGCGAGCGGATCGACGCCGCCGCGCGACCCGGCGAGGATCAGCGCGTTGAACGGCGGGCGGCCACGGGTCACGGCGTCCGTCATGCCGCCTGCCGCGCGCGCCAGACGCGCCACAGCACGCCGGGCGCGGCAAGGATCGGATGCCGCTCGGCCCAGGGCGACAGCGGCACGGCGATCCCGGTGTGCCGCTCGATCTTCCACGCGCCGTAGCGGGCCGCCCCGTCGAAGGTGAAGGCGGCGCGCATCAGCCGGGCGATGTTGATCGGCTTGCCCGCGCGCCGCCGCAGCCGCCACGCGCGCAGCACCGCGGCGCGGCGTGCGGCCGGCAGGGCAGGGCGCAGCGCCTCGCCCTCGGCGGTCACGGCGATCCCGTCCGCCGCCCAGGCGAGCGGGAGCAGCCGGTCATAGCGGTCGGGGTCAAAGCCGATGATCTGATCCTCGCGTCCACCCTTTTCGACGCGGAATTCAGCGGCATAGGTCTGGCGGAACAGTGCCCGCCAATAGTCGCGCGGGGTGCCCGTCTCGGGGCCGAGCGCGGCGGCGAACCGCGCGGCGGAGCGTGCGGCGGCGGCGATCGCCTCGGCGATCCGCGCGGTCGTCGCCTCGTCGCGCGACCAGACCAATGCACAGGGCTGGACGAAGCGCGTCCAGATCGTCGTGTCGAGCGTCCCCGCGTCTGCCGCTTTGGCGAAGGTCGACAGTCGCATCGTCGCGATCTTCGCGCGCAGCGTCTCGCCCGCCTCGTCGAACTCGCAGTAGCTGACGGTCGGCCAGATGCCGCGTTCGGGCGCGCCCGCGGTCAGCACGTAGAAGTCGAGCACCCCCTCGGTCGCGCCGGTCCGCAGGTTGGAGCCGTAGAACAGGATGCCGACCGCGCCGGGCGTTGCCGCAAGCGCCTCGGCGACGCGCCGCACCGCGGGGATTACCGGGGTGGCGAGCTGGTCGCGCACCAGCGCGCCAAGCGTCGCGCTCACGGAACGACGAAGCTGATCGGCGCCGCCTGGCGGATCGTCAGCGCGCCGCCCGGATAGACTTCGCCGTCGAGGATGAAGCCCGCCTCCATCGTTACGTCGAGCGCGGGCGTATCGATCCGGTGATAGCCCGCCCGGTCGAGCCATTTCGCCGGCGATCCCGCGACGATCAGCGGCGCGGCGGCGGCGAGCCAGCGCGGCGGCGCATCGACCAGCAGCGTCTTCAGCCCGTCGCGCGCCGCGCCGAACGGCTGGACGCCCAGCGGCATCCGCGTCAGCGTTGAGGCGAGCAGGATGTAGCGATGCGTGTCGGTATCCGCGACCCGGCCGGCATCGGCGGCGGAATCGTAGCGGACGTGCATCCGGTTGCCCGCGCGCCACATGCCCGATGCGCGACCGAACAAGGTCTGGACGATCGCCCAGCTCAGCGCGACGCCGACCGCGAACCCCTTGAACGCGCCCGCGCGGTGCGCGCGCTGGGCGAGCCCGGTCGCCTCGACGAACGCGCCCGCGCCGAACAGGAAACCGCGAAGTTTCTGGCCGGTGCCGGCGCGTTCGACCTCGACCGGGCGGCGGACGATGCTCGCGCCGTCGCGCGCCGCGGCGAGCGCCTGGTCGAGCGTCCAGTGATCGGGGATGCCGAGATCGAGTGCGAGCGCGTTGGTCTTGCCCGACGGCACGATCGCGACGCGCGGCATCGCGCCCGTCCACACCGTCGCCGCCGCGGTCAGCACGTCGCGGATCGTGCCGTCGCCGCCGTCGATCACCAGCAGCTCGATCCCGTGCTGCGCGAAATCGGTCAGCACCGCGGCCAGCTCGGCCTGGGTCCGCGGCGTGACCGCGAGCACCGTGCCCGACACGAACGGCCGCGTCGCCTCGACGCTGCTGCGATTGCGGTGGCTCTTGGGGTTGCAGATGATCCCGGTGCGGATCTGCGACGCGGCACTGCGCGCGGTCACGTCCGGTGCCGCGCCGCGTCTGGCCGCTGGAAACGGCACGCCATCAAAGGCCTGGAAATTGGAAACGGCGTCGCTCACACTCTTGGCTACCTGTCGCAGGCTAGTATCGCTACATTTTTATGGCACGTCTGCCCCTGATCGACGCTAGCGCCGATACCGCATCTTCATCCGCACGACCGTCCCCCCGGCCGGCAACGCCACCCGCGCCGACGCGAAGGAGGGCAGACCGACCGATGTGGGGGCGTCGTTCGAAAATCCAAACCCCTCCTTGGGCAGGAACAGCGTGCGGTTGAAATCATGGTCGCTGTTCTCGTCATGATATTGCGCGATCGCGTAATAACCGGGCTTCAGCCAGAAACAGGCGTGCGGCTGCGCGGCGGACACGCGCGCGCGCGCCAGCTTGCCGCCCTTGGACAGGAACCGGCCCTTGTCGTCGGGATAGACGGTGAACGCGACCTCGCCGACCGCATTGTGCAGCGTGGTCGCCTCAAGCACGAGCTTGGCCGCGCCGTTGCCGGGCGTGCCGACACACGTCTCCGCGGCAGCCGCGGACGTCGAGGCGAGCGTTGCACCCGCGGCGAGCGCGAGCAGGAGAGGCAGATTCGTCATGGGGGACCCTTGCAATCGCATAACGGCAATTTGGAGGCCAATGACGTCGGCTCTGTGAACCCGCGCTTTATCGACCGCGGCGGGGCGTGCCGCTCTCAGGGACGGCTGCGCGTCAGATTCGCCGCAGCGAACCCCAGCAGGATCGCGACCGCAACCGAGCCGATCGCGACGCCCATCGCCACCCCGGACGAACCATAGAGCGGCATAAGCGCGAACGCGCCGATGAACAGCAGGACGACGCCGACGACGCGGATCGCGAACACCGTGCCCGCGCGGTTGACCGCGGTCAGCACGGTATCGAGGCTGACGGTCGCCAGGTCGAAACACCCCGCCGCCGCAAGCCAGAGCAGCACCGGATAGGCGCTGCCGAACGACTTGCCGCCGACCAGTTTCAGCATCGGTTCGCCGATCAGCGCGACGACCGCGAGGATCGCGAGCGCCGCCGCGCTGCTCGCCAGCATCGTCCGCACCAGGATATAGCGCAGCCGCTCGGGCGCCGCGGTCCGCACCGCGCGGACGATCTCGGGGAAGGCGGCGCGCGACAGGAGCTGCGACAATTTGGCGAGCGCCTGCGCGACCTGTGCCGCGAGCCGGAACGCACCCGCCGCGGCGGGGCCGATCGACGCACCGACCAGCAGCAACGGGATCTGCTTGCTCGACAGGCCGAGCGTCGCGCTCGCATTGGTGCTCAGCGCGAACTTCACCACGCCGGGATTTTCCGCGACCAGCGCGCGCCAGCCGCTGCGCCCGCCCAGCAGCAGCGCGAAGTCGCCGCTGCGCCACACCATAATCCAGTAGGTCGCCGCGGTGACCAGCTCGGCCGCGGCCCAGGCGATCATGAAGCCGCGGATCGTCGGGTCGAACAGCATCGCCGCGCCCGCGCCGACGAAGCGGATCACCGGCGTCATGCTGTCGGCGAGCGCGGACAGCGAGAATTTGTCGCGCAGCCGCAGGATGCCGAGCGGGGTCGAGCGGATCGTCAGCAGCTGGATCACCGCGAAGACCAGCGTGTAGTGCATCAGGTCGCGCGGAATGCCGAACGCGTTTGCCCAGATCTGGAGGATGCCGATCGTCAGCAGCGCGCCGAGGATTGCGCTCGACAGGTCGAGCCGCGCCGCCAGCCGGAACAGCCGCGCGAGCCGCGGGCTGTCACCGTCGTGGAGCGGCTGGACGCCGTACTGGACGATGATCTGCCACGTCTGGAACCCGACGAACGTCGTCAGCGCCTGGACCGCGCCGGTGATCAGCGCGAACCGGCCGAAATCGACGACCCCCAATGTGCGCGTCGCAAAGCCGAGATAGAAGAGCGACAGGATCGCCAGCACGCTGCGGCTCGCGAGCAGCCAGCCCAGGTTGCGCGCCGCCGAACGCAGCACGCCACCGAAATCCTTGGTCGTGGGGGAAGGGGCGGGGGCCTGGGTCATGCGCCCTGCGGCCCCTAAAGCGCGCGGTGCGGTGCGGCAAGTCGCGGCTGGCGGGTCGGGGCGTTCGACGCGATCAGGCGAGCCAGCTGGTGATCGCGCCGCCCTTCGCGCGCCGTGCCATCGCCTGGAACAGCCGGACGAGATGGACGACCAGCGAGATCGCGGTCCACGCCGCCACGCCGATGATCCCCCAGTCGGGCCGCGTCACGACCAGCCCCGCGAACAGGATCACCATGTTCGGGTTGCGTCGCGCGGTGATCAGCCGGAACCAGCTGTCGAAGCGTTCCCAGACATGGATGTGCATCCCGAACCGGACGATGAACGCGCCCTCGATCAGCCGCTGCGCGACATAGCCGAACAGCATCGTACCGATCACCGCCCAGAAGGTCGCATCGTCGAGTGGCCGGCCATAGGGCGCGCAGCCCGCGGCCCAGGCCCACCACCAGAAGGGCGGATGGACCAGGTCGACGCCGTGATCCCATGCATTGCCGAGCTTCGACGCGGTGATCGTGCAGCGCGCGAGCTTCCCGTCGACGGTGTCGAGCACCATGAAGACGAGGCCGGTGGCAAGCCCCGTCCAGAACCAGCCATACCAGAAGGCGATCGTCGCGACGATGCACAGCACCGATCCCATCGCGGTGACCTGGTTCGGCGTGATCCCCGCGCGCGCGCAGACCCGGGTGATCGCCAGCGCCCATTCGGGCCAGAGATATTTGGTCAGCAGGTCGGTGACGCCCTTGTACGCGCCGACATAGCTCGCCCGCTCGATCGCGGGGACCGCGGCGGGGACGAGCCGTTTGGCAAACGGCTTTTCGCGCTTGCGCAGCGCCTCGTTGAGGATCCCCTCGTCCGACTCGGCGGCGATGATCGTCAGCCCGCTGGCGGCGTCGAGGGTTGCGTCCGCGTGCATCGCCGCGGCGACCCGCGCCCGCTCCTCGGCGGTCCGGACATGCGCCAGCACGGGAACGCCCGCGCGCGTCATCACGGTGCCGGGGCGCGTCTTCAGATGCGCGGTCCAGACCGGGTCGAACGCGAACGCCATGTTGGCGAGGATCGCCGGGCCGTCCGCCGCGTCGCTGCCGGCAAAGCCCTGCGCCACGCCGATCCGACGCAGCCGCTCGTCGTTGCGCATCCCCCAGAGCAGGGTCGGATTGTCGCCCAGGGGCACGAGTGCTGGCATGTCTTGCATCCGCTGCCCGATAGCCGATTGCGCGCGGATTGCGAGCCCGGGCTGGTTCAGCGCAGCGCGGCGAGCACCGCCTGCGCCGCGCGTGCGGGCGCGCCGCCCGCCACGTCGCCCAGCGCGGTCTCGACGAACCGCGTCTGGAAAGCCCGATATCCGGGATGCAGCGCGGGCGCGGCGTCGATCGCGGGGATCAGCGCGTCGAGGCTGTCGACCACCGCGCCTGCGCCCCACATCGCATAAGAGGGATCGTCCACCCAGTCGGCGCCCAGCGCGTTCAGGAACACGCACGGCCGCGGGCGCATCATATATTCGACCACCTGGCTCGACGTGTCGCCGAGATACAGGTCGGCGGCGGCGGTGTAGCTGCCATCGACCATCGCGAAGCTGTCGAGATCGGCATGCACCCCCGCGCGGCCGGCGAGCCCGGCGACGAAGCCGCGCAGCTCGGGCGCGCGCTCGACCAGCCGCTGGTGCGGCGCGAAGATCAGGTTGTAGCGCCCGTCGGCGAGGATCCGTTCGACCACCTCGGGGCCCCAGCGCCACCAGGACGAGCGGTGCGCCTGCCAGTGCGGGGTGTAGAGGATCACCGGCCGCGGATCGGCGAACAGCCGCGCGGCGGGGGTGCGCTGGCGGAATGCGGCCTTCACATAGCCGGTGGTGACGATCCGCTCGGGCGCGTCGCCGCCGTCGATCAGCGCCTGCCGGTCGCGCTCGGCCGCGACCAAGGTGCGCCAACCCGCGCGCCGTCGCCAATGCCCGCGCGCCATCATCGACCCCGCGCCGTGGAACGTGTCGATGAATCGCGTCCGCAGCGGCAGCGTCGCGGGCAGCCACAGGCTGGTCTGTTCGGCGCACACCACCACCGGCGTGCGCAGCAGATGCGGTAGGAGGCGGAACAGCGTCGGCAGCTTGGGCGGCAGCGGCGGATTGTCGCCCTCCGCATGGCCGGGCAGCGCGCGAAACCCCGGTGCGCGCCGGATCGTGACCTGCCCAAGCCCCGTGCTCCAGCGTGCAAGCAGCGCCTCGTGGACCGAGGTACTGACCCACAATTCGATCGGTAGCGTCGGCTCGGCAGCGGCGAGCGCCTCGACGATCGGATAGAGATGCGGGATCAGCAGCGTCTCGCCGAGGAACAGGAACGCGACCTTGCGGGTCATGACGCCTGCCACTGCGCAATGTCTTCGGGCCGGTCGATCTCCTGCCAGCGCGCGCCGGCGGGGATCCGCAGCGCGCGGACGCCGGCCCCTTCGGCGACGCGGCGCACAACCGCGTGGTGATAGGCGTGGATCCCCTCGTCCTCGCCGATCACCGCGTGCAGCGCGTCTGCATAGGCGGTGCCGCCACCCGACAGGATCAGCCCGAGCGACCGGTCGGTCGCCTGATGCCCGACCAGATGCTTGCCGACCGCGATCACCCGGTCGCCCTCCGCCTCGACCAGCATGTCGTCGAGGCCGGGTTCATGGAGCGGCTCGACCACCAGGGTCACGCCCGGCGCGGGCTCGGCGCGCGCCGCCTGCAGGATCGCCGCGTCGAACAATGTGTCGCCGTTCATCAGCGCGAACGCGGCGCCCAGATGCGCGCGCGCCGCCCAGACGCTGCCGATGCTGTTGGCGACCGACCAGAAGGGGTTGAAGATCAGCGTCGTCGGCGGATCGCCGCACCGCCCGGCCAGATGCGCGGCGATCTGGTCGATACGATACCCGCCGACGATCACCGCGCCATCGAACCCCGCCGCCGCGACCGCGTCGAGCTGCGAATCGAGGATCGCCCGCCCGCCGACCTGCACGAGGCATTTCGGCGTGCTGAGCGTCAGCGGCAGGAGCCGCGATCCGTGGCCCGCGGCAAGGATGATGGCCTTCATGGCACCCGCTTATGCATCAACTGTGGCAGGAAAATGCAGATCTTCGCGTGCGAATGCGGGGGCAGGGCCGCAGGCGGTGTCCTGCGTAACCCTCCTCAGCGCCGCACGATCGCCGCATCGTCGCGCGACCAGCCGCCGCCCATCGCCTGGTAGAGCGTCACATAGGCGGTCAGCCGGTCCGCGCGCGCCTGGACCAGCGACAGCTCCGCGGTCAGCAGCCCGCGCTGCGCATCGAGCTGGTCGATATAGGCCGAATAGCCCGCACGGTAGCGGTTCGAGGCGTTGCGCAGCGCGCCCGCGAGCGCATCGCGCTGCGCGGCGAACGCATTGGCCTGTTCGCCCGAGCGGCGGACGCCCGCAAGGCTGTCGTCGACCTCGCGGAACGCCTGGAGCGCAGTCCGGCGATAGGCGAACGCCGCCTGGTCGCGGCGCGCGGTCGCGGCATCGGCCTGTGCGCCCAGCCGCCCGCCGTCGAAGATCGGGCTGAGCACGCTCGCGCCGAGCGAGAACACCGCGATCGGATCGGCGAGCGCACTCGACAGCACGACACCCGCCGAGCCGGTGAGCGCGAGATTGGGCAGCATCGCCGCGCGCGCGCTGTCGAGCGAGCGGTCGGTCGCGACCAGCGTCTGTTCCGCCTGATAGAGGTCGGGGCGGCGGCGGAGCAGGTCCGCGGGCAGCCCGTCGGGGATGGCGGGCGCGGCGAGCCGGTCGAGCGGCAGGCCGCGCGGGATCGGCCCGGGGACATCGCCGAGCAGCAGGCTGAGCGCGTTTTCCTGGCGGCTGATCGACAGTTCGGCGGCGGGGACGAGCTGTTCGGTGGCGTGATATTCCGCCTCGGCCTGGCGCAGTTCGAGGTTCGAGGTGTAGCCGGTCTCGGCGCGGCGGCGGGCGATGCGCAGGCCCTCGGCGCGCGCATCGAGCGTCTGGCGCGCGACCGCGAGCCGCTGGTCGAGCGCGCGCAACGTGATGTAGCCGGTCGCGACGCTGCTCGCGATCGCAAGGCGGACGGTGTCGCGCGACGCTTCGCTCGCGAGCAATTGCGCCTGCGCCACGCGGCTCGCCTGGCGCAGGCGGCCGAACAGGTCGAGATCATAGCTGATGCTGACCGCGGGCTGCGCGCCGATCGCATCGATCGGCGTGCCGAGCGCGCCGACCGTCTGCCCGGTGGTGCCGGGCGCGGATCCGGTGACCAGCGGCGTCTGCTGCGCCCGTGCCAGCCGCGCGGCGGCCCGCGCCTCGTCGATCCGCGCCGCGGCAGCACCGAGATCGGGGCTGTTGGCAAGCGCCCGCGCGACGAGGCTCGTCAGCGCAGGATCACCAAACGCGCTCCACCAGTCCGCCCGGATCGGCGTACCCGGCCCCAGCGCGGTCCGCCACGCGGGGGGTGGGGCAACCGCGGTCGCGGCG
>NZ_LR733875.1:1148434-1693441 GCF_902506585.1 Sphingomonas sp. T1 | reverse complement strand
GTGCGGGTCGGGGCTGGGGTTGCGGCAGGCGCATCGGCCGGTGCGCCGGTCGGCGGCGTGTCGGTCTGGGCGGTCGCGGCGGTCGCGGCGAAGACCGCCAGCGCGCTGATCCCGATGAAAGTCTTACGCATAGAAACGCTCCTTGAACCCCGGAGCTGCCGCCTAGCGCGAATGATGTATCATATCAAAGCAGATGTTCGCAGTTGCGGAAAATTGGGCGGCGGGTTGTTGCCATGATGCAACATATCATCCGGGACGGCCGGCGTCAGGGTTTGTCGTAGGGGGTGAAGTCGGTGAAGCGGCAGGAGGGGGAGGGGATCGACAGGCCGGGTTCGATCAGCCGGAACCGGTCGTTGCGGCAGAGCTGGCCGCCATAGATGTCGACGATGATCGTCGACAGCGGGCGCAATTGCGGACAGGGGCCGACCGGGCCGGTGCGCCAGACGCGCTTGCCCGACTGGCGATAGAGGATGGTGGTCGCGTCGAGGATCGTCGGCCCCTGGACCAGGCCGATGCCGATGCAGCGGACCGGCGCGCCGGCGATGCGCCCCGCGAGCGGATCGTCGCGGCCGGCGACGAGCGTCAGCGCGAGCGCGGCGAGGGCGGCGATCCGGCCGGAGCGCGGCATCCTCACCGGGCCTTCCGATAGGGGACGAATTCCCCGAAGCTGCAGCTGCCGCTGGGGAAGCGGCTGGCGCGGTCGATCGTGTTGGCGATGTCACCGCGGCAGAGCTGGCCCGAGGGCGTCCGCGTGATCAGGATGTTGCGGTCGAGATCGCCGCACCCGCCATTGGTCTCGGTCCGGTAGATCGTGCCGTTGTTGACGCGGTAGAGGAAGGTCGGACCGTAGCTGGTCACCTGTTTCTGGCCGAGGGCGTTGAGGCACAGGGTCGGCTCGCCGGGGGTCAGCCCCTTGAGCGCGGTCGCGAGCTTTCGCTGCGTTTCGGTTTCGCGCTGCGCGATCTGCGCCTGTTCGCGCGGAGTCGCCGTACAGGCGGTGGCGGCGATCGTCAGGCAGAGCAGCGATAAGCGTGTCATGATGCGCATGCGGTTTCCTTTGCGCCCCCGAGGGGCCCGACATAGCCTATTCAGCCCTTGAACGCATCCTTTGCCGCGCGGCGTTCGCCGAGCTCGGCGGCCGAGGTCGCACGGAGGAACGGATTGGTCGCGCGTTCGAGCCCGATCGTCGTCGGCACGGTCGCCTCGCCGCGCGCGCGGGCCGCGTCGACCTCGGCCATCCGGTCGCGGATCGCGCTATTGTCGGGCTCGGCGACCAGCGCGTAGCGGCCGTTCGACTGGGTGTATTCATGGCCGCAATAGACCTGCGTCTCGTCGGGCAGTGCGGCGTAGCGCTGCATGTTGGCGAACATGTCGGCGGGCGTGCCCTCGAACAGCCGGCCGCAGCCCATCGCGAACAGCGTGTCGCCAGTGAAGATCACCGCGTCGTCGGCCAAGTGGAAGGCGATATGGCCCTGCGTATGTCCGGGCACGGTCATCACCTGCGCGGCGTGCGCGCCGAGCGTGACGACGTCGCCCTCGGTCACGGTGCGGTCGAGCGTCGGGATCTTCGCGGCCTCCGCGGCGGGGCCGGTGACGGTCGCGCCCTGAGCGCGGATCGCGGCGTTGCCGCCGGTGTGATCGGGATGCCAGTGCGTCGTCCAGACGTGATCGATCCGCCAGCCGCGCGCGGCCGCCGCGGCGATCACCGGATCCGCCTCGCCCGGGTCGAGCGCGACCGTCGTGCCGCTGTCGGGATCGTGGATCAGCCAGGCGTAATTGTCGCTGAGGACGGGCACGCGGACGATATCGAGGGGCATGGCGGAGCTTTCGAAGGCGGTGGCCCGGTGTGGCGCCGGGGTCGGGGCGATGCAAGGATAACGCATCAGTGGGCGGTCGGGATGCGCGTGCGACCGTCGGTCTCGACTTCCGGCGGCGGGCGGGCGTAGGGTGGTGAAAACATTGAGAGGATCCGCAATGAAACTGGCCAGCCTGAAGGACGCAGATCCAGCCCGGGGCCGTGATGGCCGGCTCGTCGTCGTGTCGAACGACCTCGCCTGGTATGCCGATGCGACGCATATCGCGCCGACGCTGCAGGCGGCGCTCGACGACTGGGACCGGCTTGCGCCGATGCTCGAGAATCTGTCGACCGATCTCGAGCACGAGATGATCCCGATGCGGCGGTTCCACGAGCATGACGCGGCGTCGCCCTTGCCGCGCGCCTATCAGTGGGCGGACGGCTCGGCCTATGTGAACCATGTCGCGCTCGTCCGGCAGGCGCGCGCCGCCGAGATGCCCGACAGCTTCTGGCACGATCCGCTGATGTATCAGGGCGGGTCGGACGGGTTTCTCGGGCCGCGCGATCCGATCCCGCTCGCCGACGAGAGCTGGGGCTGTGACATGGAGGGCGAGGTCGTCGTCGTCACCGGTGACGTGGCGATGGGCGCGAGCCGCGACGAGGCGCTGGCGGCGGTGCGGCTGGTCGGGCTGACCAACGACGTGTCGCTGCGCAACCTGATCCCGGGCGAGCTGGGCAAGGGGTTCGGATTCTTCCAGTCGAAGCCCGCCAGCGCGTTTTCACCGGTGTTCGTGACGCCCGAATCGCTCGGCGACTGGTGGCAGGACGGCAAGCTGCACCGCAAGCTGATGGTCGACCTGAACGGCCAGCCCTTCGGTCGGGCCGAGGCGGGCGAGGACATGACGTTCGATTTCGGCACGCTGATCGCGCATGCCGCCAAGACGCGCAAGCTGGGCGCGGGGACGATCGTCGGGTCGGGCACCGTGTCGAACCGCGGCGCGGACGGCGGGCCGGGCAAGCCGATCGCAGAGGGCGGGGTCGGCTATTCCTGCCTGGCCGAAGTGCGGACGATCGAGACGATCGCGGGCGGCGCGGCGGTGACCCCGTTCCTGAAAAAGGGCGATACGGTGCGGATCTGGGCGGAGGACGACCGGCATCGGCCGATCTTCGGGGTGATCGAGCAGACGGTGGAGTAGCGCGCGAGCCGGCTAGGGGCGCTCGCCATAGGCCTTGCGCTGAGCCGCGGTAGCGCGGTCCCACCAGGCGCGGGCGAGCAGATGCGCGATCCGCTCGCCCTCGCCGGTGCCGTAGCGGACCAGCACCGCCGGCCAGCCGTCATAATGATCGGTCTGCCAGAAGGTCGCGGGGTCGGTGTCGAGCAGGATCTGCTTCTCGTCGAGACCGATATGGAGCACGAAGCTGCCGGGATCGGGCGCGGTGGTGGACGCGAGCGTCTTGCCGCGGAACCTGAGTGCGGGCCGGCCGTAGCTGGTGCCCGGCTCGACACCCGGCAGCGTGCATCCGATCGCGACGATGGCGTCCCAGTCCTGCAGCATTTTGCCCTGTCTCCCCCTGTCTGCCCGCGTCCGCAGGCTCATGCTATCGCATTGATCGCACGGCGTTGCACGTGGCCGGTGCGAATGCGGCAACCGGGCAAAACTCCCTCTCGCCAATGCCGTTGAAATTTTATAACAAGGCCGCGAAGAGCGATCCGGCGCGTACGCCGCCGGGCGATGGAGATGGAGTGACGATGGCCAGCGAGCACCCTCGCGCCGATTCGCAGCCGCTGCGCAATCTACCCGGATTGACGCTGCATGTGCCCGAACCGAAGTTCCGACCCGGCGATCCGGTCGATTTCGCCGAAGTCGACGTGCCGCCTGCCGGGCAGGCGCGGCGTCCCGATACCGCGGACAAGGCGAGCGATTTCACCGACCTGGCCTATACGCTGGTCCGCGTGCTCGACGATGACGGCAATGCGGTGGGGCCATGGGATCCCAAGCTTTCGCCCGATATGCTGCGGCGTATGCTGCGCAGCATGGCGCTGCTCCGCGCGTTCGACGAACGCATGTTCCGCGCGCAGCGTCAGGGCAAGACGAGCTTCTACATGAAGGCGCTGGGCGAGGAAGCGGTCGCTGTCGCGGCGGCCTATGCACTTGATTACGAGGACATGTGCTTCCCCTCCTATCGCCAGCAGGGGCTGCTGATCGCACGGGGCTGGAGCCTCGTCGACATGATGAACCAGATCTATTCGAACACCGCGGACAGGCTCGGCGGCAAGCAGCTGCCGATCATGTATTCGGTCAAGGAAGCCGGTTTCTTCTCGATCTCGGGCAACCTCACGACGCAGTATCCGCAAGCCGTGGGCTGGGCGATGGCGTCGGCGGCGAAGGGCGACACGCGGATCGCGGCGACCTGGTGCGGCGAGGGATCGACCGCGGAGGGCGACTTCCATTCGGCGTGCACCTTCGCCGCGGTCTACCGCGCGCCGGTGATCTTCAACGTCGTCAACAACCAGTGGGCGATTTCGAGCTTCTCCGGGTTCGCGGGCGCGGAGGCAACGACCTTTGCGGCGCGCGCGGTCGGCTATGGCATTGCCGGGCTTCGCGTCGATGGGAACGACGCGCTGGCCGTGTACGCAGCCACTGAATGGGCGGCCGAGCGGGCGCGGACCAATCAGGGACCGACGCTGATCGAGCACTTCACCTACCGTGCGGAGGGTCATTCGACCTCGGACGATCCGGGTCAGTATCGCAGCGAAGGCGAGCCCAATGCGTGGCCGCTCGGCGACCCGATCAAGCGGTTGAAGGATCACCTGATCGCGATCGGCGAATGGGACGATGAGCGTCACGCCGCGCAGGACAAGGAGCTCGCCGAGCAGGTCAAGGCCGCGCAGAAGGAGGCCGAGAAGAACGGCATCCTCGGCCACGGGCTGCACCAGCCGCTCGAATCGCTGTTCGACGGCGTGTTCGAGGAACTGCCCTGGCATCTGAAGGAGCAGCGTCAGCAGATGCTCGATGAAGAGACGGCAAGCGGCCGTCCATGGGATCGCAAGGCATGAGCGACATGATCGAGGCACCCGAGTCCGACGCAGCGGATGGCGGCGAGACCAGCCGGATGAACATGATCCAGGCGATCAACTCCGCCATGGACATCATGATGACGCGCGATCCCGACGTGATCGTGATGGGCGAGGATGTCGGCTATTTCGGCGGCGTGTTCCGCGCGACCGCGGGGTTGCAGGCGAAACACGGCAAGACGCGCGTGTTCGACACGCCGATCACCGAATGCGGGATCATCGGCGTTGCGGTGGGGATGGGCGCGTACGGCCTGCGCCCGGTCCCCGAGATCCAGTTCGCGGATTACATCTATCCCGCGCTCGACCAGCTGGTGTCGGAAGCTGCACGGCTGCGCTATCGCTCGGCGGGCGAGTTCACCTCGCCGATCACGGTACGATCGCCGTTCGGCGGCGGCATCTTCGGCGGGCAGACGCACAGTCAGTCGCCCGAGGGGCTGTTCACGCACATGTCGGGGATCAAGACGGTTATCCCGTCGACGCCCTATGACGCGAAGGGTCTGCTGATCGCGGCGATCGAGGACAATGACCCGACGCTCTTCTTCGAGCCCAAGCGCATCTATAACGGTCCGTTCGACGGCTATTGGGATCGGCCGTCGCAGAACTGGTCGAAGCATCCCGCGGGCGAAGTGCCGACCGGCTATTACAAGATCGAGCTCGGCAAGGCGAAGATCGTCCGGGCGGGCGAGGCGCTGACGATCCTCGCCTACGGTACGATGGTGCATGTCTGCACGGCGGTGATCGCCGAGACGGGGATCGACGCGGAGATCGTCGACCTGCGCACGCTCGTCCCGCTCGACATCGAGACGATCGAGGCGTCGGTGAAGAAGACCGGGCGCTGCATGATCGTCCACGAGGCGACGAGGACCAGCGGGTTCGGCGCGGAGCTGTCGGCGCTGGTGCAGGAGCGCTGTTTCTACCATCTCGAGGCGCCGATCGAGCGCGTGACCGGGTTCGACACGCCGTACCCGCACAGCCTGGAATGGGCCTATTTCCCGGGGCCGGTCCGTATCACCGAGGCCCTCAAGAAGATCATGAAGGACGCATAATGATGCGTTCACCCACCCCCGTTCGCTTCGAGCGCAGTCGAGAAGCCTTCGGAATCCCTCACACAAGTTTCTCGACTTCGCTCGAAACGAACGGAATTTTCTGATGGCTCGCTTTACCTTCAAACTGCCGGATATCGGCGAAGGCATCTCGGAGGCCGAGATCGTCGCATGGCACGTCGCGATCGGCGACCGCGTCGAGGAGGATTCGCCGGTCGCGGACATGATGACCGACAAGGCGACCGTCGAGATGGAGTCGCCCGTGTCGGGCGTCGTCGTCGAGCTGGCGGGCGAGGTCGGCGATCAGGTGTCGATCGGGGCCGCGCTGGTGGTGATCGAGACGGATGCGGTCGACGCCGGGGGCGAGGTCGTGGCTGCGCCGTTGACGGCGGCGCAGGCGGAGACGGCGGAGCAGTATGAGGCGGAGAATCCGGGGGTCGAGGAGGTGGTCGATACGCCGCTACCACTTCCACTCGGTTCCCCGGCGAAGGCCGGGGCCCAGGTGGGGGCGGCAGATGACGAGCCTCGGCCTCCCATTACTGCGGACGTTCCAACTGGGCCCCGGCCTGCGCCGGGGAACGAGTCGGAGCCGAAGGCGCATGCGCTGGCGTCGCCCGCGGTGCGGGCGCGGGCGCGGGATCTGGGGATTGATCTGGCGTCGGTGAAGACCGAGTCCGACCGGGTCCGTCATGCCGATCTCGACGCGTATCTGCGGTATGGCGCGGGCCAGGGCTATCAGGCGCCGGGGGCGAGCCGGGCGCGCGCGGACCAGCCGATCAAGGTCATCGGCATGCGGCGCAAGATCGCCGAGAACATGGCCGCGTCGAAGCGCGCGATCCCGCATTTCACCTATGTCGACGAGATCGACGTCACCGCGCTGGAGGCGATGCGCGCGGATCTGAACGCCAATCGCGGCGGGCGACCCAAGCTGACGATGCTGCCGCTTATGATCGTCGCGATTTGCAAGACGATCCCCGATTTCCCGATGCTCAACGCGCGCTACGACGACGAAGCCGGCGTGGTCACCCGCCACGGCAGCATTCATCTGGGCATGGCGGCGCAGACCGATGCGGGGCTGACCGTGCCCGTGATCCGCGACGCGCAGGACCGCAACGTCTGGCAGCTCGCGACCGAGATCACGCGGCTCGCCGAGGCGGCGCGCGCGGGCAAGCTTGCGCCGAACGAGATGGGTGGCGGCACGATTACCGTCACCTCGCTCGGGCCGCTCGGCGGGATCGCGACGACGCCGGTGATAAACCGGCCCGAGGTCGCGATCATCGGGCCGAACAAGATCGTCGAACGCCCCGTGTTCCGAGATAATGGAAGAGGGGGCGACGAGGTGGTCCGTGCGAAGCTGATGAACCTGTCGATCAGCTGCGACCACCGCGTCGTCGATGGCTGGGATGCGGCGAGCTTCGTCCAGGGGCTGAAGAAGTATCTCGAGACGCCGGTCCTGCTGTTCGCGGACTGAGGTCCCGGACCGTGGGGCGTCAGCGCGGCCGTGGCGGGGTGGGGCGGGTCTTCAACAGCCATGGTCGCGGGCCGCTGGTCGGGCGGGGCGTGCCGTCGAGCCGCTTCGCGCTGATCAGCGCGACGCGGTTGAGGATCATCTGGCCCTTGAACGCGTCGAGCCCGCCGCCGGTCGGCTTGGCGAGGATGCGGCGGACCGTGTCCATGCCGCCGACGACATGGCCGAACGCGGCATAGCCGAGATAGCCCGGGCGCGCGTCCATCGCGGGGGTCGGGCCGATGGTGATGAAGAAATTGCCGCCCGCCGAGCCGGGCTCGCTGCCGCGCGCCATCGAGATCGTCGCGTCGAGATGGCGGATGCCGGTCTGCGTCGTGGTCTCGAGCGGGAAGGCGGGCAGGATGCGCCGCGCGTCGGTGCGGATGCCGCCCTGGACGAAGCCGAATTTCGGCGCCTTCTTGCTGCGCGCGGCGCGGTAGAAATCGGTGCCGTCGAAGCGGCCGTCATCGACATAGGCGAGGAAGTTCGCGCTGGTCTTGGGGGCATGGCGCGTGTCGAGCGCGAGCGTGATCGGGCCTTCGGAGGTGGTGAGGCGGACGCGGACGGTGCCGGGTTTCGCGGGGGTGGGTTTCTGGNCCGTGCTGTAGCTCGCCGCCAGCGCCTCGCGCACGAAACCGAAGTCGAGCAGCCCGTCGATGCGTCGAAGCAGGTGGTCGGCAGGCACATGATCGTCGAGCCGGAACCCGTAGAACAGTGCGCCTTGCGCCACCTGCCGACCCATCATGTCCGTTATCCCCTACCGCCTGATAGGAGTGAATCACGCCTCCAGCCCCTTCGCAAGCCGCCATTTTTCAACAGTCTCGGACGGTTGTCGCATTGCGCTTGCTGCAAAGAGAGCAATCGCAGGAACCGCAGTCGATCATCGTTGGATGCTCGCCAATTTTCAACGGCGTTGCCAAGCATGAACGAGCGTTCGCAATCGGTCGCGGCCAGGCATGGTCGATCAGTCTACGCTGCCCGGCATTCACCTGCGGCACGCTCAGTGCCGGCTCAACAAGGTTTGCAACGTGCGTCCAACGTCTTCGGCCGAGAACGGCTTGTTGAGCACGGGATGGCCGGCGAACCGCTCCGGCAGGACGGTGGCGCTGTCGTAGCCGGTGGTGAACACGAACGGGATCTTGCGATCTTGCAGGATGGCAGCAGCGTCCCACGACATTTCGCCATCGAGATTGACGTCGACGAGCGCGGCATCGATCGCCGCCTCGCAAGCAAGCTTTAAGGCTTCCGGCAGCCGCATCGCGGGACCGACAATGTCCCAGCCCAGATCGATGACCACATCTTCGATGAGCATCAGCACCATGGCTGAATCTTCAACGATCAGGATGCGCGGCGGGTTGTCGGTAGGAATGTCTGTGACTTTCGCAGGGGCATCATGGGCGATAGAGGCGTGGGAGGCGGTGCCGCCAGACTGCGCCACCGACGCGGGCATGACGATCGCGCACGCCACCCCGCCCGGGTCGAACGTCAGGGTCGAAGATCCGCCCGTTTCCAGCGCCAAGGCCCGCTCGATCAAGGTCGATCCGAAACCGCGCCGTGTGGGCTTGCTGACCGGAGGACCGCCGCTTTCCTGCCATCGCAGCTCCAGTCCAGCCTGCGGGTCAAACTGCCAACGAATGTCGACATGACCGCCGGCGGCCGACAAGGCCCCGTATTTGCCGGCGTTGGTGGCAAGCTCGTGGATCGCCAACGACAGCGCCAGTGCCGCTTTCGGGAGAAGCATCACATCCGGACCGGTGATCGTGACGTTCGCATGCTCCGCCCGATACGCGTCTAGCTCCTGTTGGATCAGCACGATGAGCGACACGCCTTCCCATCGACTCTGAGTGAGCAGGCTGTGCGCGCGCGACATCGACCGGATTCGCCGGTCGAGCCCATGGGTGAAAGCAGCGAGCGAGGACGCACTTCGGCTTGTCTGCGCCACCATCGCCTGAATGCTGGCCAATGTGTTCTTCACCCGGTGATCGAGTTCGGCCATCAGCAATTGTTCCTGCTGCCAGGCGCGCAACCGTTCGCGTGCGGCAGCATCGATCCGCCGCAGGACGACCTCCAGCAGCGACACCCGCAGGTCGAACGCGGCATCGTTGTCGGACGGCGACCAGGGGGTCGACCGGCCGCGCACGGTCTCGGTCCATGCCTCGAAGGATTTCCGCGGCGTCAGCCGGATGCCGTTCGGACCGACCTCCATGGGCTTGTTCGGATCGCCGCCCCATTGCACGGTCTCGACGACCTCGGGCCTGAACCACAGCACGAAGTCGCGCGGTTCGCGCGAGACGGACACGGCAAGCAACCCGGAGGCGATCTCCGCATAGGCCTTGGCCGGCGGATAATCTTCGCCCAGCCGATCCGTGGCATACACCCCTTCGAACGTGCCCATGCGCAGGGTCAGCCAGTCCGTCAGGGCGCCAATCTGGTCGTCATCGGGCGTATTGCCCAACGCGGTGATGCCGCTGTTGACGCGGATGGCGACACCGCCACGGGTCTGCCCCACCCGCAGCGCAAGACCACCCGCTTCTATGTAGTCGAGCAGCTGCTGCTGCTGCGCGACCAACCCGGCACCATAATCGTCCTCGCTCGCCAGCGCGTGCATGATGCCGGACAGTGCCTTGCGGGACAGCAGCCGGGCCTCGAGCTGCTCTGCGCGCAGCCGCACTTCGAGTTGTAGCGAGAACATCGATCCGAACAGCTCGCAGACGCCGCGGAGATGACGCGGCAGGCGGCGCGGCGTATGATGGTGACAGGCGATCAGCCCCCAAAGCCTGCCTTCGAAGATGATCGAGATCGACATCGAGGCGTCGACGCCCATGTTGCGCAGATATTCCCGGTGGATCGGGGACACGTCACGCAGGGTCGCGTGGCTCATGTCGAGCGGCAGGCCGCTGCGCGGATTGATCGACGGCAGCAGCGGCGCGGGCGTGTAATCGACCTCGGTGATCAGACGCAGCCAGCTGGTCAAATACAGCGTGCGGGCCTGTTTCGGGATATCCGACGCAGGGTAGTGCAGATCGAGGAATGGCGTGATGTCGTCGTGCCGGGCTTCGGCGAACACCCAGCCTGAATCGTCGGGCATGAAGCGATAGACCATCACCCGGTCGTAGCCCGCGACCGCCCGCACCCGCTCGGCAGCCAGTTGGCAATAGGCCTGGAGATCGGGAGCGTCGCCAAGTCCGTCGAACATTTCCTGGACGCAGGCGAGCGGATCGACGGCATGACGGTCGCTCAGGTCGGCATCCTCGACCTCGATCACCAGCGCGCCATCGCTCAGATGGACGCTGGCATCGATCGCGCGGTCTGGGACGACCCGCAGCAACGGATCCAGCAGGTGACGCGGGCGCGCGAGGCTGGAGCTTTTAAGCAACTCGCGCAGCCGCTGAAGCTGCTCGGTTTTCAACACGTCCGCCAGGTCCTGCCCGGTCAGCGACGCCGCATCCCTGCCGAACAGGCCGAGGGTGTCGCCTGCGACCTGCTCGACCAGCATCGTTGAAGGATCGACCACGAGCATCGCACCATGGGGGAGGATCGAGCCGGGAATATGGATCGGCTCGCGATCGCAGTTGGTCAGATCGACGGCACCGTCCATTTGCTGCGTCATGCCGGCATCCATTCCTCATACGCCGCAAACATAGAGACCGCCGCTGCCGTTGCAGCAGGTCGGTCCTGCACGGCAGCGTCGGGTAGGTTGGTGTCCAGCCCGACGGCACACCGGCTCCAGCCACCGATGCTCAGTTGTGGTTCGGGCAGGTTCCAGACGAGGCAGCCGGTCAGTCCACCGCCGACACCGAGCATGGGGTCGACGACGGTATGGAAACCGTATGTGTGGCCGAGAAGCAGACGATATTCGTCCCGGTCGGCCGTGCTTGCCGCCCGACGCGAAAGCACGGAATGACGATGCCGGCGTTCATGAATGTTGCCCGTGGCGGTTCGCAACCCGGAGCGGCCCCTCGGTGTCGGCACGCTGCTTTGGCGAGCAGGCATCGGGGCGTTCGGATGCTTGCCGCGCCGGGCGGTTCCGACCGCAGCGGACGCCTGTAACACTGACGCGCGCATTGGATTCCTCGATCAAGACGTACGGTCGGTGATTGCCGTGGCATTCCTCGACGTCGCCGTATCCACACCATATTTTCGAAATCTTGCCTAGCGAATGTTGCTTATCGGTTTGCCGCTGCAACGATCATCGCAATTATTCCCGTAGCGCCGTGCTCATGCCTTCGAACGAATATGTCAAAATTTTTGACATGTTTACGTACAAAATTCTCAGCCAAGTCAGAGCATTGACGGCCAGATACGTCGATGGCGTAAACGAATGCTGGTAAGTTCCCAAAAGGCAGAAAAGGAAGAACGATGTACCCAACACGCATTCCCGGCAACGAACCCGACCCTGCGATATGTCTTCGGAGCCAGGCTTCAAGACGCGAACAATAACCCGGCGGCGCATACGCTGCCTGACGATGATGCCGGTAACGTTGATGGCGTCTAGCTCACACGTGACGCTTGGTCGGCGACTACGGGAAATTGGCTTTGGGGAGGCTCGGCGCTGCCGTTCCCTAAAGGACCGGATTTCGAGAAGCCACACGGCCTCCCGAAACGCACTTCGCATCGAAAAATACGATACCCCCGTGCTAGACCCGACCGGTTCGCAAAGGTCTGGACCAGTCGGTACGGGCATTCGCCTCGGCATCGCGGGCCGCTTGTTCCCAATCATAATCGACGGACAGAAACTCTACCACCCAGCCATCACCTTCGTTGGACAATACCGCATAGCGCGCATGCGGCGATCCGCTTTCCACCAGGTGAGCGTGGGGTCGGTCATCGTCATATGCCGGAAGACCGACGCTTCCCGGATTTATGATGATGCGCCCGTCGTCGAGCGTCATCACCCGCTGGAGATGCGTATGGCCGCAGAGGATCACGGCCGCATCGACAGTTCCCGCACGGTGTCGAACTTCCTCGCGAGTGGCCTGACGAAGCCCCGCCTCCGTCACCGTCTCTAGAAAATAGCTCAGGTCGCTGTCCGGCGTGCCATGAACAAGCAGCACATCTTTGGACAGGCGCATGGTCGTGGGCAATGCTGTCAGCCACGCACGCTGTTCAGCGCTCAGCTGGTCGAAGGCGTGGCGATCGGACAATCCCATGCGCTCGCGAGGCTGCTCCGAGATCTGACGTTCGTGATTGCCGCGTATAGTGGGCAATCCCAGAGGCATCAGTCGATCGGCTGTTTCCCGCGGGAACAGGCCCCCTGAGCAGATGTCCCCGAGGTTCACGATCTGGTCCACGTGCCGGGTGGCGATGTCGCCGAGAACTGCGTCGAGGGCAGCGACATTCCCGTGAATGTCGGAAATTACAGCGATCTTCATTACGGACCTATAACGATCTTGCCGTGCGATCGTAACTCCCGCGCCTCGGCAACGACAAACCTGAGGCCGGCTTCGGAACCGTCAGCAGCTTGGCGCCCCCCGGCGGCGCGGATTACTGGTCCCAATAGATCGTCTCGAAATCGCCGACCGGAGCTGGAGGATCGGGAATGATCGTACTGAACGGACGGCCGCTCTCGACGATGCGGATTGCCTGCCAGAGCGTCCGGTCTTTTGACGTTCGCACCCCGGCCACTTGCGGCCGGCCAGACCTAGGCGATGCGGGTTTACGCTAATCGCCCAGCCACGCGGCGGTGATCTCGCCGCTATGCCCCTCCGGCGCCAGCACCGCGCGCAGCGCTTCGAGCATAGGCGGCAGCGCTTGCGTGAAGGCGTAGGGCGGGTTGACGATATACAGGCCCGCGCCGTTGTAGATGCCGGACTGATCGGCATCGTACAGCCAATGCTCCACCCCCAGCACTTTGGGGATACCGAGCCTGCGCAACTGCCCCGTCCACCGCGTATGCGTGGCGCGGTCCTTCAGCGGATACCAGATCACCGTCACGCCATGCGCCCATTTGCGGTGCGCGGCGGCGAGGGTCGCTGTGATACGGTCGCGGTCATCGGGCTGTTCGTACGGCGGGTCGACCACCACCACGCCGCGCGCGGTGCGGGGCGGCAGCATCGCGAGCCAAAGCTCATAGGCGTCGCGCTCGTGCACCGCGGCGGGCGTGCCGCGCATCACCCCGCGCAGGGTATAGGCGTCCTCGGGGTGCTTCTCGTTCAGGATCAGCAAATCCTGCGGGCGCAGAAGCTGCGCGAGGATCCGCGGCGAGCCGGGGTAGAATTGCGGCTCGGTCCCGGAATTCACCGCCTGCACGGCGGCGCGGTAGTCGTCCAGCAACGGGTTCGGCTCGGCAAAGGCCCGCAGCACGCCCTGTAGGGACTCGCCGGTGCGTTGCGCATCCTCGCCGTCAAGGTCGTACAGCCCGCAGCCGGCATGCGTATCGATCAGCGTCAGCGCGCCCGGTTTCTGCTGCAGGGCCCGCACGAGCGCGATCAGCAGGCTGTGCTTCACGACATCGGCACTGTTGCCCGCATGGAAGGAATGGCGATAATTCATTGTGACGTAAGACCCTGACGCTCTGCCTGCATGCGGGCTGCCGGGCACGATTGCCGGGCGCGAGGTGACCGAAGTAACCGGTCCGGTGCCATTATAAAGTCGCGCGGAAACCTTCAACGCCGTTCTGATCTTGGCACGGGCCACATGCCCTGGCCTTGTGACGGACGATGATGATCCCGTCGCGATAATCGGTTATCGACCGTCGACGATGATGGATGGCATTGCAGATATGGCGCTCCGGCATGGCGATCGCCGCGCCCGGGCTTATGAACGGAATGAACCGGTGATCCGGTGCATCCAGGATGCGATCACCACCTATCGCCGCGACGGCGGCGATCGTGACGGTCGCCCAACGATTGGCGCGCTGATCGCCGCGTGCACTGCTAGTGGCCTCACGGCGGCACGCGGCGGTCCGGTGACGCGCTATACGGTCTGTCAGGCGCTAAAGCTGACAGGCCTGTCCTGATGCGAGTCGACACGGGCAAAATGCACGAAGCGGCCGCGCAACGTACCGGCCGCCTCGTCTGTTCTCGCCGTTATGCCAATCGATCCTGACCAGACCGCCACGATCATCACCAGCCGGGCCATTCGTGCCGGCCACGAGCAGGATTTCGAACGCTGGGTGGAGGAACTGAACCGGCACGCCCGTGCGGCGCCGGGGTATCGGGCTGCGATCCGGCTCGGTCAGACGGCGGGTTTTCAGCACCTGCTCTTTCGCTTCGACGATCGCGCCGCAGCCGATACATGGCATGACGACCCCAAGATGCGCGCGCACGTCGCTGTCGCGGACCGCTTCTCCACCGCGCTCCGCCAGCTCGAAACTGGCGACGGCGTCACCTTCGAGCTGCCGAGCGATGCGAGTGCCAGCAAGTGGAAGCGGTTCGTGACGACATGGCTGACGGTGTTCCCGGTCCTCCTCCTCATCAGCATGATGGTTCGCCCGGTGTTGAAGGACGCACCACTGCCGCTGCAACTCCTGCCCTCGTCCCTGCTGCTCACCGCGACCCTGCAGTGGATCATTCTCCCGCGCCTGCAACGTTATACCCGTTTCTGGCTGTTGCAGGACAGTTCGGGACGGCTGCAGCGGTGAGGATAAGGCATGACGGCGCGTTGCCGGACATCACGCGCGCCCTCACCCCACTTCCCAGCTTCGTATATTCATTCATCGTTGGGCTGACCGCTTTCGGCCTCTAATCCTTCGTCATACGCGTCGCGATCCGGGAACGAAAAAAGCCGTCAGGCAGGCTGAGGGCGGATCATTTGTCCTTCTTCCAGCCGAATGCCGACAGCATGATGTCGAAAAGACGCGTGTTGGGCATGAAACCCCGGACCTTGTCCGCACCGGGGCCGCTCGCGGCGACGACGACCTCTTCGCCGGTATGGCCGGGTTCGACGCTGATCACCGACTTCGCATCGGGATCATATTGCGTCGCGAGCGGCGTCGTGCGCTTGCCGCCGGTCATCCGCAGGCCGAAGCTGTGGTCTGCGGTGAACAGGATCAGCGTGTCCTTGCCGGCAACCGCGCTGATCCGGCGGATCATGTCGTCCATCTCGACGACATGCCGCAGGCCTGCCTTGGGATCGTCGGTGTGCATGTCCCATTCGACCATCAGGAAATAGCCCTTCGGGTTGCGGGCGAGCTGCGCGACGGTCGCCTCCACGGCGGGAAGCGGTGCGAAGTCGGCATCGCGCAGCACCGCGGTCCGCGGTGCCTGCCCGACCAGCGCGGGATCCTCGCCGAAGCGGTAGCCGGCGGTCCTGAACGCCTGTTCGGCGCTCGTCCCCGGGCCGGCGAATGCCGTGACGGCGTCGGCGCGGCCCTTGCCGATCAGGATATCAACGCCGTCGCCGAAGCGGGGCTTGAGCATCTGGCGGAATATCTCGCCCTTGTCCGCGCGTGCGGCGACATGCGCAAAGGTCGCGGCCGGGGTCGCATCCCAGATGTTCATGTTGGTGACGACACCCGTCGACAGCCCGCGCTGCTCGGCATATTCGAGAAGGGTCTTGACCGGCATCGCGCGGCCGCCCGGTCCAGAGGGCGTCGTCGATACCATCGCGTTGTTCGTCTTGTGCCCCGTCATGATCGCGGTCATCCCGGCAGCGGAATCGGTCACCCATCGATCGAGCGCGGACGTATCCGACAGCGCGACGTTGGGCATCGACTGGATGAACAGCGATTGCGGCCGGTCGTGCGCCAGGATCCCAGCGGCGCCGAGCGTCGACAGGCCACCTGCGTCGCCGAGGAAGAGGATGACGTTGCGCGCCTCCTGCGCTGCAGCGGGCGTGCTGCAGACCGCGAGCATCGCGCCAGCAAACGCCGTGCCGCCCGGGAATTTGTAGAACGCAATTTTCATTGCAGAGGTCCTTGCATCGGGGCCGGTGCCGAGGGCGTTGCCGGGTCGTATTGCGGATTGATCGGGTCGTGCGGACGGGGATCGCCATCGCCCGGTCTTGCGCTCTCGGTCCACGCCGGAACGAGCAGGTCACGTTGCAGCGATGCACGCGCCGCGCTGCGGTGATAGACGAAGTCCCGTCCCTCACGGCTGGCCGGGTCTGCGAACACGCCGCGCTTTTCGAGGCCGACGAACCAACGATCTATCGGGCGGACTTGGGGCGCGGTCACGACGGAAAACTCTGAACCAGACTAAAGACGCCCATCCTCTAACCGCAGTAAATGTA
Organism: Sphingomonas sp. T1; assembly: GCF_902506585.1. NCBI lineage: Bacteria > Pseudomonadati > Pseudomonadota > Alphaproteobacteria > Sphingomonadales > Sphingomonadaceae > Sphingomonas > Sphingomonas sp. T1. Next base: position 1,676,849 of record NZ_LR733875.1, on the reverse strand, counting down.
AGTTTGGCGACACCTTGATCATATCAGTTGCCGCGACGTCCGTCGGCCTGACGATGATGATGACCCGGATCATCGCGAATGTACGCGCCGTCAGACGACACGCTCACAGCCCTCTGTGATCGAGTACGATGATAGCTGTCGCCCGTATAATCGATTGGACAAATGTACCCGAGATCCGGCATTTTACCAGCACGGTGGTAAAACTCATTAGGAGAGGACGCCAAGATGGCCGATTACGAACAGCCTAAGGCAAGCGGTTGCCCAATGGGCCCCCAGGGTGGCGGCGAGGTCAAGGCCCGCTCGCTCCTCGGTCGCACGAACAAGGACTGGTGGCCCGACGCGCTGCCGATCGACATGCTGCATCAGCACGGCGTCTCTCCCGACCCGATGGGCGAAGAGTTCGACTATGCCGAGTCGTTCAAACAGCTCGACTATGCAGCACTCAAGGCGGACCTGACGGCGCTGATGACCGACAGCAAGGCCTGGTGGCCTGCCGACTATGGTCATTACGGCCCGTTCATGATCCGCATGGCATGGCATGCCGCCGGCACCTACCGGGTGACCGACGGCCGCGGCGGATCGTCGTCGGGTCAGCAGCGCTTCGAACCGCTGAATTCCTGGCCGGACAACGGCAACCTCGACAAGGCACGTCGCCTGTTGTGGCCGCTCAAGCAGAAATACGGCAAGAACATCAGCTGGGCCGACCTGTTCATCCTCGCCGGCAATGTCGCGATCGAGAGCATGGGCGGTCCCGTGTTCGGTTTCGCCGGCGGCCGCAAGGACGTCTTCGCCTCCGAGGGCGATACCTTCTGGGGCGCCGAGGAGATCTGGGTCAACGAGGGTGCGCAGACGCGTATCAGCGAGGATATGCCCGAGCTCGAAGGGCCTCTCGCCGCGATCCAGATGGGGCTGATCTACGTCAATCCCGAGGGCCCGGGCGGTGAGCCCGACGCGCTCATGTCCGCACGCGACATGAAGGCGACGTTCCAGCGGATGGCGATGAACTCCGAGGAAACCGTGGCGCTGACCGCCGGCGGTCATGCCTTCGGCAAGGCGCACGGTGCCAAGGCCGCACCGCATTTCAAGGCCCCGTCTTCGGAATCGGTCCACATGCAGGGCCTCGGCTGGCTGACCGACAGCGAGGAGATCGGCCAGGGCCATATCACGACCTCGGGCATCGAGGGCGCGTGGTCGAACAACCCGACCAAGTGGACCGGCGACTATCTCCGCCTGCTGTTCAAATACGATTATGAGCTGACCGAAAGCCCGGCCGGTGCGAAGCAGTGGCAGCCGGTCAATCCGGAACCGGAGGACATGGCCCCCGACGCACGCGATCCAAACAAGCGTGTGCCGACGATGATGACCACCGCGGACATGGCGTTGAAGGTCGACCCCGAGTTCCGCGAGATCGCGCTGCGCTTCCGCGACGACCAGGCGGCGCTCGACGACGCGTTCGCACGCGCGTGGTTCAAGCTGACGCACCGCGACATGGGGCCACGGGTCCGGTACCTTGGGCCCGAGGTTCCTGAAGAGACGCTGATCTGGCAGGATCCGGTCCCCGAAGGCACCGTACCGTCGGACGCTGACGTCGCGGCATTCAGGGACGCCGTGCTGTCGAGCGGGCTGACGGTCGGCCAGCTGGTCAAGACCGCCTGGGCGTCGGCGTCGAGCTATCGCCGGTCGGACCACCGCGGTGGGGCGAACGGTGCGCGCATCGCGCTCGCGCCGCAGAAGGACTGGCCGGTCAACGAGCCCGAGCAGCTGAGTAAGGTGCTGGCAAAGCTGAACGAGCTGCGCGGCGATATGTCGTTGGCTGACGCGATCGTGCTTGCGGGCTCGGCAGCGGTCGAGAAGGCGGCACGCGATGCTGGCCACGACGTGGCGGTACCGTTCCTTGGCGGCCGTGGCGATGCGACGCAGGAGTGGACGGATGTCGAAAGCTTCGTCTGGATGGAGCCGCAGGCCGACGGGTTCCGCAACTACCTGAAGACGCGTCACCCGGTGAAGACCGAGGAGCTGTTGCTCGACAAGGCTTCGCTGCTCGGCCTGTCCGCGCCGGAAATGACCGTGCTGGTCGGTGGCCTGCGCGTGCTCGGCGCAAACTTCGGCGATGCGCCCGACGGCGTGTTGACCAAGCGTCCGGGGCACCTGACGAACGACTTCTTCGTCAACCTGCTCGACAATGACACGTTCTGGGATCTGGTCGACACGTCGAGCGACGAGAAGTTCATCGGCTATGATCGCGGCGGTCGTGAAAAGAAGTGGCAGGCGACCCGCACCGATCTGGTCTTCGGCTCGAACTCGCAGTTGCGCGCGACGGCCGAGGTCTATGCCGAGAACGGTCACGAGGAAAAGTTCGTGCGCGACTTTATCCGTGCCTGGGTCAAGGTCATGAACGCCGACCGCTTTGACGTCACCGCCAAGCCGGTATCGTCGAACCAGGCGACGTAAGCGACGTCGGTGGGCGGATAGGCCGTGTCGATCGGGGGAAGTTTCCGAACGTTCACGGCTTATCCGCCACTGGCCTGAGTTATGAGATATAGATTCTGATTTTTCCAAGCCCTTTAGCCATGGGCTTCCAGGTCGCACTGCAGCCGCCATTATTGCACTTATAAGGGTGGCGGCTTGTGCCCTTGGCCCCAACGGCAGAGCGACCCGCGCTGAATAGCGTTCCAGGCAATCCCGGTCGAAATTGTACGACCTGTGTACTGGTCCCGACAGCTGGGTGCATGGACCCGGGCCCGGACATTCGCGACGCGTTCGCCCCCCTCAGCTCCTACCATTGGATAGGGGCACCGACTTTCAATCCCGACCTTTGCGACGATCGCTTCCGAAACCCGTCTTAATGATCCTTGCTGGCATACCGACCGGTTGGTATGCCGGCGCTATGACGAGTCGAGGATCTTCCAATAGCGCTCGCGACAAGCTGCTGGACGCAGCCGTGACGCTCATCCGCCGCAACGGCTTTGCGGCCACCAGCGTCGACCAGCTTTGTGGGGCTGCCGGGGTCACCAAGGGCGCCTTCTTCCACCATTTCGTATCCAAGGAAGCGCTGGGGGTGGCCGCCGCCGGCCACTGGCTGGCGATCACAACGCCGCTATTCGCTGATGCGGACTATCATCGCGCACCCGCCGCACTGGCGCGCGTGCTGGGGTATCTTGACCTGCGTGAGGCGCTGATCGACGGCGGCACTGACGCCTTCACCTGTCTGGCTGGCACGCTCGCGCAGGAGGTGCATCAATCACACCCCGCGATTGCGCGCGCTGCTGAGGCGGCAATCATCGGCCATGCGCGCACGCTCGAAGGCGACGTTGCCGAAGCGCTGGCTGATCATGGCGTTGCCGACGTCGATGCGGCGAGCCTCGCGCTCCACTTTCAAGTGGTGCTCCAAGGCGGTTTCGTCGTCGCCAAGGCAACTGGCGATCCGCAAGCGGCGCGCGAGAGCGTGCGGCACCTGAAGCGCTACGTGACCCTATTGTGCCGAGGAGAGAAACGATGAGCAATATCCGTGAACTCAGCGTCGAGCGCCGTATCGCTGCCCCCGTCGAGGATGTCTGGCGGACAATGATCGATCGCTTCGAGGAGTGGTTCTGCCCGCGACCGTGGCGCGCCGAAGCACGCGAGATCGAGTGGCGCCCCGGAGGCCGTAGCCTGGTGGTCATGCATGGCCCCGACGGTGAGGAGATGCTTAACGAGGGCGTAGTCCTCGACTATGAGCCTAACCGCCGCTTCGTATTCACCGATGCTTTTACAGCGGGCTGGCAGCCCAGTGGGCCGTTCATGGTCGGCCTGTTCGAGATCGCGCAAGACGGGGACGGCACCCGTTTTACCGCCGCGGCACGCCATTGGACCGATGAAGCGTGGGAGCGCCACCGATCGATGGGCTTCGAAGCCGGCTGGGGCGCGATGGCCGATCAGCTCCAGACGTTGGCCGAGGGAGGTGCGCTCTAACCGCCATTGCTGTGTTCATGCTTTCGCAGGTGTTAGAGGACCGCCCGGCAAACATGGGGCGGGCGGTTCACCCGTGATCGCAAAGTTCGCGCTAGCGGGTAAACAAAAAGCCCACCGCGATCAGAAATGTCGCGCCTTCCAGCAGCCCGACAAAGACGTTCCAGGTCGCGCGCACCAGGCTGATCCCCAACACCTGCGCGAACCAGCGCGTCTCGACGATCCAGAAGTTCAGGATGCTCGATCCGACGAGCCAATGTCCAATGATGCGCGTCGCTTGATGATGGTCCATCCCGAAACTGCTGCCGACGCTCAGACCCAGCGCAAAGACGGCCGCCGGATAACATTGCGCGTAAAATGGCTGCTGCAGGGAATTGCGATCGAGCTTGATCCTGCGTTGGCGCACCATGCGGGCTGCGAGGAAGAGTGGGAAACCCGCGAAAACGACGACGCGGAGGATTAGGGCGCTGGCATTGTCGTTGACCAGGTCGGCCAGACCATGATGATTGGCGATGATTTTGTCGGTCTGGCCCAACGCCGTAGCGACGCTGTGCCCCAGCAACAGCGTGAGAGCCAGAAAAAGGGGCGGACTGAGTATCGACGCGTAGCGTTCATCGTCGGGCAGCGCGGCTTCGCGCTCGATCTCCTCCATCGTACGGATTGGCCGAAAGAGCGCCTGCCAAAGCGTAAGGGGGAAGAAGACCACCCAGCTCATCACTTCGTACAGAAGTTCGTCGAGCGAATTGAGCCACTTCATGAAGTCCATGCCGCATCATGTTCGCTCCGGGCGTCGATCGCAACGGCTTGCCTTGTGCTAGACTCCGCCCCCTAGTGCTTGCCAAAGGCGCAATGTCGCGGGTCCTGCCGTATGTGATGAAGACCAGCACCGACCAAGCGGCTCTTCGGCCCAAGCGAGCATTCTCGCCCTCCAATTCCCAGGGGCATTCGGTGGCCGAACGCCGTTGACAGCGATGGACGCCGTCGCCTCCTTTTTATACAATCGTTCAACTGATGATGAGGTGATTTCAAACGAACGGGAGAATCGCGATGCGTTGTCCGTCTGGCCTGTCCACGACCATGACCGCCCTTTTCATGGGCTCGGCATTTCCCACGATTGCCCACGCGCAATCCACGGGTCTCGAGGACATGGTAGGCGCCCGTGCGGGCCAGGCCGAGATGGAGTTGCAACGACGCGGCTACGTCAACATCCGGGGCGAGCAAGGCGACGATCGCGTCTATACCTATTGGTGGAACGCCGATCGCCGCCAGTGCGTGAGCATTGCGACGATGGAAGGCCGCTACAATTCCATCCAGCCGACCACCTCCCCCGATTGCAGGAAGCCCGCGAACCTCCGCCCCGACCTTGGCCATGGTGGTCAGGCTGCGCCACGACCGCGTCCCGACTATGACCCCGATCTGGCCTATGGACGCGCGCCAGCGGGCCCCGGCGGCGGTCAGGATCGCTATTCTTCGGGAGGACCTGTTGTTGACGGCAGAAACGTGGAACTCGGGCTCGTGTGTTTTGGGGACGGATCGAAAACCGGCTTTGCGAGCGGAACGACGTGGAACTGGAACCGTGATCGTGACCGCTATGAGTCCGGCACGTATACCGAAACCAGGAAGGAGGTCTTCGATGCATCGCTTATGGTACAGACCTGGGCCGGTGGCGGACGTATCCGGCTACCCAAGTCGCTGATCCCGCCGATCAATTCCCGTGGCAATCAGGGATGGTGGGATTTGTACGACGTGACTGTCAGCCCAGATACGGTCCGCGCAAGTTACCGCCTGAACGGCTTGAACAAGCCACGGCTCGTGATCGATCGGCGCAGCGGCCGCATCACGGTCACGGGCATGAGTGATTATGGCTTTCGGGGCACGTGCGACCTGATCGGACACGAACCACGCCGCTTCTAGACTATGGTGCGGGCGCTGCGCTCCCAAATCGAATGGTCAGGCAGACCTCGAATACGGGCATCGCGCACATCAGCTGCCATTGGCTCGGTTGAAAACCCCATGCTATCCGGCTCGCGCAATACGGGTCTACGCGTACCCGCAACGTTGTTGGGGTACAGCGATGAAATTCAGGGCATTTCTGGCGCACATGGTGAAGGTCGCGGCACTCGCGGTCAGCGCCGCGGCGCAAGCCCGGATCGGCCATGCCCCGTCGGCCGCTGCGGCCCCGCTTCGGTCGCCGATCATATCGTCGGAATTCATATATACGGATGCGCCCTACCCGCAGGCGCATGCCTCGACGATCGTCGAGCTGCCTGACCGGACGCTGGCCGCAGCCTGGTTTGGCGGTTCCGGCGAAAGCCAGCCTGACGTCCGTATCTGGTTCGCACGACGCGGCGCGACGCGATGGGAGACCCCGGTTGCGGTCGCTGATGGTGTGTCGGCGGACGGTCAGCGATTTCCGACCTGGAACCCGGTGCTTTTTCAGCCTGCAAACGGTGCCCTGCATCTCTTCTACAAAGTCGGGCCGAATCCACGGGCGTGGTGGGGCATGGTCATCCGCTCGACCGATGGCGGACGACATTGGAGCCAGCCGCAGCGCCTGCCGGATGGCGTGTTGGGACCGATCAAGAACAAGCCCGTCGTTGCGCCCGACGGCAGCTGGGTGTCGCCGTCGAGCCGCGAGGAAGGCAGCGCAGAGGCCAATATCTGGTCGATCCGGATCGAGCGGAGCACCGATCGCGGGAGAAGCTGGCAGGTCGGCGACGCGGTGGCCTCACCGATGCACATCGAGGCGATCCAGCCGAGCATCCTGTTTCACCGCGATGGTCGGCTGGAGCTGGTGGCGCGGACGCGGCAGGGTGCGCTTGCGATGAGCTGGTCACGCGACGCCGGGCGTCACTGGTCGCCAATCGCGGCGATCGACCTGCCCAATCCCAATGCGGGTACCGATGCGGTGACACTGCGCGATGGGCGCCAGTTGATCGTCTACAATCACAGCGCGCATCTACCCGAGCGGCCGGGCGATGGCGCACGCTGGCCGCTCAACATCGGTTTGTCCGACGACGGCGTGCGGTGGCGCAACGCTTTGACACTCGAGAGCAAGCCGCTACCCGACGGCTATGCCTATCCAGCGGTGATCCAGACGCGCGATGGACTGGTCCACGTCACCTACACGCATAACCGTACCAAAATCCGTCACGTCGTGATCGATCCGACACAGCTGCGCTGAGTAGGAGGTCACGCTCCGGCGCCACGTCACGAAGTAAGATCTTCGCGGCGCCAGCCGCTGACTGTGATCGACCCGGGGCTGGCTTTGCTTCGCACAGATGATCTGCGGACAGTTCGAGCGGAGCCGCCGGATCACCGCGCTGTTGTCGTCGTGGCTATTCGGCTACCAGCCAGCTGAAGGAGCGCTAAATGACGCAATGGACATGGATTTTGAGCCGGATCGTCCGGCAGGTCTGGTTCCGGGCAGCGATCATCAGCCTGCTCAGCGTCGCGCTGGCGATCCTCGCCGCTTTTGTCACGCCGTATCTGCCGTACACGTTCGATGCCGATATCGGGCAGCAATCTGTCGGCACGATCCTTCAGATCATGGCCTCGAGCATGCTGGCGGTCACGACCTTTTCGTTGACCGCAATGGTCAGCGCCTACTCCTCCGCAACGCAGCTGGCGACGCCGCGTGCGACCCAGCTGATGGTCAGCGATCCGACGTCGCAGAACGCGTTGTCGACCTTCCTCGGCGCCTTCGTCTTCTCGATGGTCGGGATCGTTGGCCTGAACACCAGCGCCTATGGACATGACGGCCGGATCATCCTGTTCGCAGCGACCGTGCTGATCATCCTGCTGGTGGTCGGCACGCTGCTGCGCTGGATCGGGCATATCACGGCGTTTGGACGGATGGCCGATGTGATCGACCGCGTCGAGGAGGCCGCGACCCAGGCAATGCAGGATTTTGCTGCGCACCCTCATCTTGGCGGCCGTGCGGCTGTCGCCATCCCCGCCGATGCCGTCACAGTCACCGCGGTGCAGACCGGATATGTCACGCATATCGACATCACCGCACTTGGCACAATCGCTGACCGCAATGACCTGACGGTGTATGTCGATGTCCTGCCTGGCGCGATGATGCATCCCGCGCGTACGCTTCTGCAGGTCTCGGGAAAGATCGACGACGGCATCCGGAGCGAACTGGTCAAGACGTTCACCATCGAACGGCATCGCTCGTTCGACCAGGATCCTCGACTGGGGCTGATCGCGCTGTCCGAAATTGCCAGCCGGGCCCTCGCACCGGCGACCAATGATCCAGGCACGGGGATCGAGGTTCTCAATGCCTTACTTCGCGTGTTCCTGACGCTGAGCCCCGGCGCGGCGCGTGTCGATAAGGAGCCGGACTCCCCACGGGTTCACATCGGCCAGCCAACCATGGAGGATATGCTCGGCGATGCCTTCGGCCCGATCCTGCGCGAAGGCGTTGCAGAGGTCGAGGTGTCGTTGCGACTGACGGCTACGCTAGCGGCGATGCACGCAAGCCTGCCGGCTGCGCGTCGGGAGATCGAGCACTGGGCCAACCGCCACGCGAAGCGGGTGGCGACGTCCATGGAAGATCCCGACGACCTGACGGCATTCAACGACGCCTATCGCAGACACTGGCCCGCCTGAGCCACGATCAGGCGGCATGCTGCCATCTGGTTCGACGACATCGCGGCCTCTGCCGACAGCCTGACGTCATTCAAGGACATGAGCACGCACCACGTCCCTGTGGGCACATGGCAGCCCCATCAACCCGGATCGTCGCGCAACCCTGTCGAAATACGGCGTCACCAGCAGATGCGGCATCGCCAGCGCCGCGACGCCGGCAAAGAGTGACCGCACGCCCGGATGCAATGAACCGGTCGGCGATATTCACGCGACCGTCGTCCGCAGCGATCGCGCCACCCGCGACGCCGAGGAGTGCGGTTGTGCCAAGCGCGACGGCGGCGATCATTGGACGTACAGTCAGGCGACGCTTGAATACCACGATCCATGTCCTTGTTCAGTTAGAAGCAGATGCTCCTTTCTGAACCCGGATGATGGGCGCAGCCTGTTTCGAACATTACATCCGTGCAATCTTTCCAGCCGAAGCGGCTATGCCCCGCGCTCGCCCGTTTCCGCCGGAGATGAGTCCGTGTCGACTGACCATATCAGGCGCAAGCGACCGCCTGCACGCCCGGCGGCGGCCCTGCCCCCTCGCGCGACGATACCCTGTGCTATCGCTGTGCGCTGACGCAGGGTCCCGCCCAGCACGTCGACCGCCCGCGCGAACCGGGCGGATACCCAGGCTGCGTCGCCGAGCGCCTGATCGTCGATGACGCCGGATTTGATACCGACGTCCGGCAAGACGACATCGTTCGGCGGGTTGAGAGTGACATGCCAATCGGCGACCACCGCGTCCGCACGACGTTCCAGATCGCGATAGCCCGCAATGCCGAGACCCGTCAGGGGCGCCGCGGTCGCGCGGATCGTTCGCGCCGCCGAATCCAGCTGCACCGATGAAACGGGAATGCCGGCGATCAGCGCAACGTCCGCGATCGCCCGATCGCGCTCGCGTGCGACGCGCAGCGCATCGCCATTGCCCGCCCGCGCGATCTGCGCCGCCTCGACCGCGCCGGTCTCGGGCGAGATGCGGACCTGGTCGACATGGACATCGACCGGCCGCGACAATCGTTGGCGAAGGTCCGCAGCGAGCTTGCGATCCGCCCCCGGTTCGATCCGCGGCGTCAGCATGACCGCGCGAACGCGGACCGGGTTCGCGCCATGGTCGATCTCGACCTGGCTCAGCCGCGCGCCGGGCGGAAAGTCCTCGCCCAGTGCATCGCGTACCTGCCGCTGGGCGACCGCCTCGAACGCGATCCGGCGCAGCCCCGCGCCGAGAGGGATCGACAGCACCCCGATCGCGACCGCGAACAGCACGAGCTGCCACCCGGTGTGGTGCGGCGACAGGTGGCTGCCGAACCCGTAACAGCGCGCGACGAGTGCAGCGGTCAGCGCGATGGTGATGGCATTGGTGAGGAACAGCAACAGCGCGCCCGAGAACACCACCCAGTTCCACGTCGCGATGCCGAACCCGACCACCACCAGCGGCGGCATCAGGGCGATGGCGATCGCCACGCCGACGACCGTACCCCCGCGCCCGCGGATCAGCGCATAGCCCCCCGCGATTGCCGAAAGCAGCGCGACAAGCAGATCGAACAGCGTCGGCTGCGTCCGTCCGGCAATTTCGCTGGTGATAGTCTGTACCGGCGACAGCAGGATCAGGACGACGGACAGTGCCACCGCGATCGCCGCGCCCAAAATCAAAGCCGTTGCGGCGCGACGTATCTCATGAAAATCGAGCGTCGCGATGCCGAAGCCCAGGCCGATGATCGGCATCATCAGCGGCGACAGCAGCATTGCGCCGATCAGCACCGCGACCGAGGGCATCAGCAGACCGAGCAACGAGATCGCGGCCGAAATGACGATCAGGAAGGCGTAGCGTCCCGACCATCCCGCTTCCTCGGCAATCTGTCGCAGGACGCCGTCATGGTCGACGCCTTCGGTGGCCTTGGCCATCCACGCCCGGGGAAGCGTCACGAATTGTGCAGGGTTCAGGTGGATCGGGTCGTCTCCGTCATGGCGAAGGTCTTCGATAGACCATGGTACAGCTTCTCGCGGCATACCCACTGGCTGGCCGCATCGGCGATAAACGCGGTCGCAAACATCGGCAGCATCAGGCCGCGGCTCGCGGTCGTCTCCGACAGGATGATCACCGCGGTGAGCGGCGCGCGGACGACGCCCGCGAAATAGGCGACCATGCCCAGGATCACGATCGCGCTGGCGGGCTCGCCGGGGAAGATCTCGCGCAGCAGATTGCCGACGCCAGCGCCGACGGCGAGCGACGGCGCGAAGATCCCGCCGGGCAGGCCCGCGATCGCGGTCGCGGCGGTGGCGACCAGCTTGGCCGGCCCGAACCAGAGCGGCGCATCCACGCCGACGATCATCGCGCGCGCCGGGGCATAGCCGGTTCCCCATGTCAGCCCGGTCACGACGCCGAGTACCGCGACGACACCCCCGCAGACACCGGCGAACGCGACGGGATGCGCGCGCGTCCACCCCGTTACGCGATTGCGGCTGACCGCCATCGCCAGGAGAATGCGCGAGAACAGCCCGCCGGTCATGCCACCCGCGATCCCTGCGACCGGCGCGACGATCAGCGCGGACAGCAGCGGCATATGCGCACCGATCGCGCCGAAATAGATGTAGTCGCCCTGCACCGACTGGGCGACCATCCCGGCGATCACGATCGCGGCAAGGACGAGCAGCGTCACCCTCTGCTCATAGGCAGACGCGAGTTCCTCGATCGCGAACAGCAGCCCGGCGAGCGGCGTGTTGAACGCTGCCGCAACGCCCGCCGCACCGCCAGCGATAAGGACCCCGCCCCGCAACGGCACGCGGACGAGACGATGCGTAAATCCCATGACGGCTGCCGCCAGCTGGACGGTCGGGCCTTCGCGGCCGACCGATGCGCCACCCAGTACAGCGCCGATCGTCAGCACCGCCTTGGCTGCCACCGTCCGGATCGAGATCAGCGTGCCGGTCGCATCATTCGGATTGGCCTGCGCCGCGATGACTTGGGGAATCCCGGAGCCCCGCGCGAACGGCGCATAGCGACGGGTCAGCCAGACCAGCCCCATGAACGTCAGCGGCGTCGTGACCAGCGGCAACCAATGCCAGGTCTTTGCAAAGTCACTGAAAACCTCGCCCGCCCAATCGGCCGCCTCCGCAAACAGCGTCGCGACGATTCCGATCAGGATCGCCCCCGCAAGAATCGCACCCCGCGTCCGGAACTGCGTCGATCGCGGCCCGCGCGCGCGCAGCAACGCCCGATACCGCGACGGCGTCCAGCGTTTGGACGGTAAGAGACGATTGAACAGGCCAGCCATCGGGCTCTTTTAGGTCGCGGCGCCAGTTAGGCCACCCCTGACACCGGACGTCACGATGCGGCCCTTCCACAGTCGCCCGATAGCGGTCTTATCCGCTGCCTCCTCCCTCAAGCGGACATTCTCGATAGGAGCGAGATGACACAGATACGAAGCTGCGCAAGACCGGCCGTTACGCCGACAGTCGTGATCTGGCTGCCTGCCGCAATGACTAAACCTGCCGCGCTTAAGGGTGAATATTTGACGGAGATGGGGCATGCCTGCCCTTCAGACCACGAACGCGGCCTAACCCTGCCAAGAATCGCGCTTGCAGCGGCCGGGATCAATGCGGCGGCGATTTGGCATCTCTGCCGTTTGCGAGGACGTGATGCCCCCTAAATGGCACCAGCGCTTGGCTATTATCCAGCTCGGAACGCCGCCAGCTCCGCTAACCGCCAGCCCGGTCATTCCCGATGCAAAAACCAAATGGCTTGCATCACGTTGAATTCCCACCATCGACAGCGCTTGAGTTATCGGCCGACATCTATGTGTGCCGGCCGTTCGACGGCAGCGCGTTATGGAACGTTAGTATTCTTATACCAGGCTAGCAGATGGTACACGGTTCTGCACGACGCTGCATAACAACAGCGCAGCGGTCGTGCGTTCCGCTACGAGCGGACGCACAGGTCTCACCCCGATAGCGCTGCGATCACGACGAGCGTTGCATTGTCACTGCCATCACGTTGCAGTGCGTTTTCGAGAATGCGGTCCGCCATGTCCCCGATCGCCGCGGGCATCGTCGCGAAATCGCGCGGATCAAGCGATCGTGAAACGCCGTCCGAGCACAGCAGAAGTCGATCGTTCGGCTGGACTAGTGTGGTGACGCTATCCAGCGCTACGGCCGGCGCAACGCCGAGCGCGCGCGTGACGACATTGGCTTGCGGATGACGGTCCGCCGCGGCTTCCGTCAGGACACCCGCGTCGATCATCTCCTGCACGACGCTGTGATCGTGGGTCAGCCGCTCCGCCCCGCCGCCGCGCATCAGATAGGCCCGGCTGTCCCCCGCCCAGAAGATCGTCGCCTCACTGCCCTCGATCAGCGCGATCACGATCGTCGCGCCGCTGGTCGCATGCACATCATAGATAGCGCGATTGGCATGCGACACCGCGGCGCGCACCGCTGCCGCGTTGATCGGCGCCGGATCATCCGCCAGTGCCTGCAAGACATCGACCACCGTTTCTGCGGCGGCGGCGCCGCCGCTATGGCCGCCCATGCCGTCCACGACCGCCCAGAGCCCACGGTCCGCCCGATCGAGAAGCCGATCCTCGTTGACGCTGCGCACCCGCCCGACATGGGATCGGTTTTGCGACACATAGACAGTTTCCTCAGCGAGCGACGGACCGCCGCGAGATTTGCGTCGCAACAGGCTGGCGAGCTTCATGCGGGATCGCGGGCCATGGCCGTATCCGCGGCGTCATAGGCGAGGGCGAAGGCGCGATCGAGCGAGCCGGGTGCGGATGCCACGATCTGCCGTGTCAGGTCGGCATGACGGTCAGCGACTTCTGCCATCTGCAGGCTCGCACGACTTTTCAGCAGCGTCGCGCGGTCCGCGATCGCCGCATCGACAGATGCCGGCTCGAACGTGCCGATCGCCGCGCGCAGGCTTCCCTGCAGGCCTGCGAACGTGGCGACCAGATGCCGCTTCACGTCACGAAACGACGCCTTCAGCGCCGCCGGGCCCGACAGGAACCCCGTCGAGCCCGCGAGCAGCAGGTCGATCGCCAGCCGCTGTGTCGGCGCCCATTTGAACGGATTATTGTCCGCGCCGCTGATGGTCGTGCGCGTCAATTGATAGCGTCCGCGCGCATGGTCGCGCTCGGCCATCAGGTCGCCGATCCCCAGCACCATCTGCCGATACACCGCACCCGCCCGCCGCATGATCTCGGTCGGTTCCTCTTCGGAGAGCAGCGAACAGTCCAGCCCGGCGCCCTCGCAAAATGCCTCCAGCAACGACCCATCGCCCAGCGGTCGCGCCTCACCGGCATCGGCCCAGTCGCTCGGCACCTCCACCGACGATCCCAGCGGCGGCGTCAGCACCATGGTCAGCGCGCCATCGACTTCCAGGTCGCCATGCGGGGCCTGCGTCGCGACCATCTTGAATCGGCCGAGCCTCAGCGCGCTCGGCACCGGCAGCACCACGTCGACCGCATCGGGAAACCGTTGCCCGGTATCGGCATCGAATACGCCATTCGCGCCGAGCGCCCGCAGTGTCAGCCCATCGCCGTCGACGCGCAGTTCACAATGCGCCCGCGACAGCGCGCAATCGGGGTCGGCGATCGGCCAGTCCGCCTCGGTATCACGACCGATGCGGAGCAGACCCTCGCGGATCAGCCGCGCATCGAGCGGCTGGACCATGTCGTCTCGGTCGAAAAGCTGGAGCATGTACATCGAACGGATCCTCAGGCGGCCAGACGAGCGGACGGCACGACGCGGGTAGCGCGCATCGCGATGTCGGCCTGCGCGCCGGTCCCCGCCAGATGCGGCTCGACTGCGGCGGCGGCGCGATTGAACGCGTCGAACGCGGCGCCGAATTCGTCGCGGCGGCGATGCGATATGCGCAGGGCGAAATCGGACTTCGCCGCCTCGTCCAGCGCCTTGCGCAGTCGGGCGAGCGGCCGGGCCACCATAGCGCCGCTCAGATAGCCGATCACCAGCACCACACCCATGATCACCAGCGACAGCACCGTCAGCAGCATCCGCGCATTGTCGATCGCGGCGTCCAGCGCGGTCCGGCGCAGCACCAGGTCGACCGTGCCGAACTCGGCCCCGGCATAGCGGATCGGCCGGACGAACCGCAGTCCTGCGCCCTTGCCCCGGTCGGGTGCCGCGGTCACGCCGGCGCCGCTGCCGATCGCCGCTTCGCCAACGGTGCGGCGATAGCGCGTGCCGATCAGCTTCGCGTCGTCTGCCGCGCGGACGATCCCGCCGGTATCGGCGACCACCATGTCGCGAATCTCCTGATCGCGCGAGGCCGAGGCGACGAAGGCCTGCAGCGCGGTCCAGTCCTGCTGCTCGGGCGCGAGGCCCGCATTATCGGCCGCCAGCACCGCGGTGTTGCCGGTGACGAACGCCGCGATCGAGCGACCCGACACGATCGCCATATGCTCAAGCGTGCGTTGCTGCCGCCCCAGGATCGACGAGACGCTCGCGACCAGCGCGATCGCGGTTACTGTGACGAGCGCCAGCGGGAGCTTGATCTTCAGCGGCAGACCACGGCGGCCGGGTGCTGCCTCGGCGGTCGCCGCGATCTCGCGGGTCAGCGCCTCGTACACCGCATGGCCGTCGGCGAACCGCTGCTCGGGCTTCTTCGCCAGCAGCTTGTCGATCACAAAACGCAGGCCCGGCGGGCAGTCCGCGGCGGAGCGCGCGATCGGCTCGACACGCTCCTGCGCGATCTGGATGGCCAGCGTCGCCAGCCCCATGCCGGGAAATGCAACCTTGCCGGTCACCATCTCGTACAGCACCACGCCCAGCGAGAAGAGGTCCGACCGCTGGTCGACGGGGATGCCGAGCGCCTGTTCCGGGCTCATATAGCGCGGCGTTCCGATCATCTGGCCGACCTGCGTGCGCGCAAGGCGTCCTTCGGTGCCGGACACGTCGATATCGCCGATCCGCGCGACGCCGAAATCGAGCAGCTTGGCGGTGCGGCCATCTGCCGACAGCAGGATATTCGATGGCTTCACGTCGCGGTGCACGACGCCAGCCCTGTGCGCATAGTCGAGCGCCGAGGCAAGTTGCTGACCTAACGCCAGGACGCGTTCATACGGCAGCCGGCCTTGCGCCAGCAGCAGCGTGTCGAGCGGCTGCCCCTCGATCAGTTCCATCGCGATATAGGCGACACCGTCCGCCTCGCCCACATCGTAGACGGTCGCGATATTGGGATGGTTCAGCGCACCCGCGGCGCGCGCCTCGCGCAGGAAGCGCTCGCCAAGTTCGGGGTCGCGACCATATTCCGGCTTTAGAACCTTGATCGCCACGGTGCGCCCGATCCCCGGATCGAACGCGCGGAACACGTCCGCCATCGCGCCCTCGCCCAGCCGACCGTCGATCCGGTAGCGTCCCAGCATCTCGGTCATCACTTGCGCGCCTTCACGGTGGCGGCGATGCGCTCGGCACGCGTCAAGTCGCGCGCGATGACCGGGTTGCCGGGATCAAGCGCAGCGGCGCGGCGCAACAGGCCGACCGCGCGCACGACATTCCCCGAATTGAGCGCCGCCAGCCCCGTCGCGCGCGCCTGACGCGCGGCGACCCGATTGGCCGTGGGTGCAGTCGGCTTCGTCACCGGCGCCGGCCTGGGCGCGGCTGACTTCACGCGGGTGGGAGCGGCCGGCACGGGTCGCGGCTCGGATCGCCGGGGCGCCTCGATGCGCGGGGGCTCGCCTGGAATACGGAGCGTCCGGCCAGCCACCAGATCAGCAGGCTTGGCGATGTCGTTATAGCGTGCGAGCTGATACGCCTTCAGACGATTGCCCAGGAACCGCTGCGCCAGTCCCGACATCGTGTCGCCGTCCCGCGTGGTATAGGTGAAATTCGTCGGCCCCAGCAGATCCTTCGGATCGCGGTCGATCGAGTCGCGCAGTACCTGGACCGAAGGATTCATCGGATCGCGCTTCAACGCGGCGTTGATCCGCTTCTTCGCTGCACCACTATCGCCCTGATCCAGCAATAGCAGGATTGCGTCGATCTCGCTCGCCGGCGTCGTCTGCGGCGCAGGCGCCAGCTGCGGTCCCGCCTTGGGCCCATGCGAACAGGCGGTAATCGCAAGCGCGAGCGCCAGCGCGCCGGCCCGCGCGACCTGTCGAGGAGAGAAACTCATGCGGTAAGCCTTTCGGTGATCCGGTCCCGCATCGCGTACGGGTCGATGGCCAGCAACTTCGCGAGCCCGGCGGAATCGCGTGCGAACGCGACGAACTCCGCGCCCTTCAGCGGTGGCGAGAAATAATAGCCCTGGAAATGCGTGCAGCCGTGACGCAACAGCCACTCATATTCCGCGCGTCGCTCGACCCCTTCGGCGAGCACGCGGATGCCGAGCCCGCGCCCCAGCGCGACGATGCTCTGGCAAATCGCTTGGCTGTCGCGCAGCGTATCGACGTTCGTCACGAATTCGCGGTCGATCTTGATCTTGTCGAACGCCAGCGTGCGCAGCGTGCTGAAGCTGGAATAGCCGGTGCCGAAATCGTCGATCGCGATCCGCACGCCAGCCGCCCGCAACGCGTCGAACAGCTGGGTGGCGCGCGTACCGTCGCTCATCGCGACACTCTCGGTCAATTCGATCTCCAGCGCAGCCGCCCCCAGCGAATGCCGCGCAAGCGTGCGTGCGACCAGTGCCGCCATGTCGTCGCGGTCGAGCTGATGCCCCGACACGTTCACCGCGACGCGCAGGGCGTCCAGGCCCTGTGCCTGCCATGACCGCGCCTCCCGCGCAGCGGCGTTGAGGGTCCACATCCCGATTTCATGCGCCAGCCCCATCGCCTCCATCACCGGCACGAACCGCGACGGCGAAACCTGCCCGAGGGTGGGATGAAACCAGCGGATCAGCGATTCCGCGCCCGACACCCGACCTTCCCCGGCATCGATCAACGGCTGGTATCGCATTTCCAGTTCGCCGCGCGCGATCGCCTGGCGAAGGTCCTGTTCCAGGGCATACCGCTCGCTGGCTAGGGCTGCGAGATCGAGGACAGGGCTGGCGACCGCGACCACGGCACTGGGCTGTACTGTCAGTGACGCCAACGTGCGGGACAACATCGCCTGCGCGTTCACACCGTCGGCCGGCATCCTAGCCTGCCGCACGCGAATTTCGGGCAGGATTTCCCGGTCGCCGTCGATCACCACGTCGCCCAGCGCGTATCGCAGCACATCCAGTTCGGTCTGCGCAGCTTCCTCGACGACATCCGGGCCGAACCAGATCGCGACGCTGGCGCGATCGACATGCGCAATCAGTCGCTCTTCGGGCAACATCCGGGTCAGCCGGTCGACGATCGTCAGCAGCAGGCGTTCGCCCAGCGCCGGGTCAAACGCGCACAGCCGATCGAAGTCCATGAATCCGATGACACCGAGTACCCCGCGCCCGTCCGCCATCACTCGCTCGATCAACGGCTCGCGGGTAGGCAAGCCGGTAATCGCGTGGCGATGACTGGTGCGATGCTCGACAGCCTTCAGTCGCTCCGCGATGGTCGCTACGCTCTGTGCCAGCCTTTCACCACGCGAGATCGTCGGAGACGTCCCGGCGAGAATTTGCAAATGCCGGATCAATCGCGATACCCGGCAATGCTGGGCAATCGAATACGCCATTGCTGCGAAAACGAGACAGACTGCAACGGACGCTATGGCGGCGACACTGCGATCGACGAACCGCCACGTGACGATAGCCGCCGCTATTGGTAGTAGCCCGATGCACCAACGCTGCGCAGGCGGAATCGCCGTTGAAAACCCCATAACGACCTGAATAGCGGCCATTATCATACGGATGTGTTAATATGGCCCCGCCTGTGCGTCAGACCTGATCCCCGGACGCCACGCCATTGGTACATCAGCTCGTCGGACGGAGCGGAGCGATGCGGCAAGGCCGTTTCACCGAGGATCACATCATCGGGGCGCCGCGTGAGCATAAATCTAACATGAAAGTGGCGGAGCTCGCGGCAGGCGTCGAGCGGTACCGCCGTTCTCGTGCCTGTTCCAAGCGACTGGACGCTATCAAAGCTTCACAATCCGCTATCCGCATTCCGCGAGCACACGCCCAGACAGTCCCGGCTGGCGCCATCCGGCTGTCGGTGTTGGCGTCTTAAGTCGATTGATCGACCCAGTCCTGACGGAGCGGTGTCGACGCCAGCCACATCAGCAACGCGGCCACCAGATACAGGACGAGCCCCATAAGCATGGCATAGCGCAACGCTTCGTCGCCATAATGCGCGGCGAGACCGTCCGACAGTGCGCCAAGCGCAAAACTGCCGCCGCCAAGACCGATGAGGTTGTTGATCAGCAGGAACGTCGCCGATGCGGTGGCGCGCATATGCCCGGGTACCAGATGCTGGATCGCCGTGATGACGGGCGCGAGCCAGACATAGGCGAGCGCTTGGGGCACGAGGAAGAAGACGAACGCCGCCGTCACCGAGGACGACAGGATTCCTGCGGCAAACAGCGGCACCGCGATGACGAACGCGATCGCGGGCACGCGCGCGTACATCCGCCGATCGCGTGCCCCCAGCCGGTCGCCGAGCACGCCGCCGAGTAGAACGCCGGCAACGCCCCCCAGCAACAGCACGCCGCCATAGAATTGCGCGGTCTCGATCAGGTCGAGCCCGAAGCTCCGCTGCATCAGCGACGGCAGCCAGAAGGCCAGACCATAGCCCAGCATCGAACTCGCCGAAGCGCCGAACGCGAGCAGCCAGAAGCTCGGCTTGCGCACGAGAATGCCGAACACGCGGCGGACGGGCTCGCGGTCGCACGCATCGGACCCACGAACTGGCTCGCGTACGCACAGCCGAAACACCGGCGCGAGCACCAGTCCCGCGACACCGACCACGATGAACGCGGTCCGCCAGTCGATCGACGTCGCGATATAGCCGCCGAGCATCACGCCGGCTGCCGACCCGAGCGGGATGCCGAGCGAATAGACCGCCAGCGCGCGCGCACGGCGGTCGGGCGCGAACGTGTCCGCGATCACCGCATAGGACGGCGCGACGCCCCCCGCCTCGCCAACCCCCACGCCGATCCGGAACGCGAAGAGCTGCGCAAAATTGCTGGCCACACCGCACAGGGCAGTGAACGCGCTCCACACAGCGAGCGAGAGCGTGATAACCCAGGTGCGGCTCGTTCTATCGGCCAGCCACGCCAACGGGATCGCAAGCGTCGAATAGAGCAACGCAAACGCCAGCCCGCCAAGCAGGCCCAATTGCGTGTCGGTCAATGCCAGGTCCGCCTTGATCGTCGGCGCGAGGATGCCAAGGATCTGCCGATCGACGAAGTTGAACGTGTAGACCAGCAACAGCATGACGAGCGCCGTCACGCGGTAGCGGCGGCCCTCGCGCGGGGTCGCCGGGATATCACTCGCCATATATTGCTCCAGCAAACGGAGGGCTATCACCCGCCCCCCGGTTGCGCTCCATCAGAATTTCGCGGTGAGGGTCGCAAAGACCTGACGCGGGTTGCCGTAATAGGCCGTCAGCACGCCGTCGCTGCCGAGCGATGGCCGCAAGGCGCCCGCTGCCGTGCGTAGATAGTCGCCGGTATCGGGGTTCTGCAGCAGGAAGTTGTAGCCCGACACGACGTAGCGCTTGTTCGTCAGGTTCTTGCCGTGCACCCCGATCGAGAAGCGCGCGTCGATCGTATAGACGAGGTTCGCGTCGAGCAGCGCATAGGCGGGCTGGTCGAGCAGCGGCGTGCGCAGTTCGAACTGCTGTGAATCGCTGCGATAGGACAGCGTCGTACTCGCGTCGATCGCGCCCGCGGATCCGACCGGGACATGATAGGCGAGCGTCCCGCTGGCGGTCAGGTCGGGCGTGTTCTGGAACTTGCGATTGGCAGCGACATTGATCCCGCGGGAATCGATGAAGCGCGTGTATTTGGCATCGAGATACCCGATCGTTCCCGACAGGTTGATGCGGTCGCCGACGCCCGCAATGCCCTCCGCGACCGTCAGATTGGCCTCGCCTTCGACACCGTTGATCCGGGCGCGGCCCGCATTGGTCGTGATGCCGATAAAGGTCTGGATGCCGCCGACGGTGGCACCGACCGATCCGGGGACCTGGACATCGGTATATTTCGAATGGAACCCCGCAATCGCCAGCGTCAGCCGGCGATCGAACAGCGACGCCTTGTATCCCGCCTCATAGCTTTCGACGCTCTCGGGCCCGAACGACAGGAAATTATAGATATCCTGCCGGTCGCCACCGGCACCGGTGATGCCGTTGCCGTTGAGGTCGGGCGCCGCGGTACCGACCCCGCGCGGGTCGAACCCGCCGCCCTTGAACCCCTTCGACCAGCTCGCATACAGCGTGTTGTTGGCATCGGGCTTGAAGCTGACGGACGCGCGCGGCGTGAACTTGGCAAAACTTGCGGTCCCGCGGAAGTCGGTTTGTCGCGCGATCGGGGCGCTCGTGCCGCCGAAGAAGGGGGAAGCGCCGAGATATACGTTGCGCTGGATCTGCGACATGCGATCGTCCCACGTATAGCGTCCGCCGACCGACACGCTGAGCATCGGCGTCACGTCAAGCGTGGCATCACCGAAGACCGCCACCGTATTGGTTCGCACATTCCCGAAGGTCAGCGCAGTGACCGTCCCCGGCAACCGCACGTCGAACACGGTGCGCGCCTTGGCATCGAGATAATAGAGCCCCGCCAGCATGTTGAACGGCCCGGCATCGACCAGCAGCTGCACCTCCTGGCTGAACTGCTCGTTATTGTAGAAGGCGGGGACGTCGACATCGACGGCGGGCAGCGCGTCGAAATCGATCGGCGTTGCGCTGTCGTCCTTGCGATAGCCGGTAATGCTGCGCAGGGTCAGATATGCGGCGGGCTTGAGTTCGGCGAAGAGCGACCCGCCATAGGCCTCGACCGACTGTTTCGGTGCGACCAGCCCGCCGCGGCTGTCGAACACGTCGGACAGCACCGGCGTGCGCGACACCAGCCCCGGAATCAGCCGATGCCCGCCGCGCGGGTTGCTGTCGTCCTTCGTATAGTCCCCCGACAGGCGGAAGAACGCGCTGTCGCCCGCCTCATATTGCAGCGTGCCGCGCGCACCCCAGAAATCCTTGTTGTAATTGTCGTGGCCAGTGGTGAGGTTGGTGCCGAACCCGCCGCGGCTCAGTCGCGCGACCGCGCCGCCGATCCTGAACCCCGTATCGCCGATCGGCGTGCTCGCGCTGATGACACCGTCCGCCTGGTCATAGCTGCCATAGGTCCCGCGGATGCTCAGCGTCGGGTCCGAGCCGATCCGGCGGGTCACGTATTTCACCGCGCCGCCGATCGTGTTGCGGCCATAGAGCGTGCCCTGCGGACCGCGCAGCACCTCGATCCGCTCGACGTCGTAAATGTCGAGCACCGCAGCCTGTGGTCGGTTGAGATAGACGTCGTCGAGATAGATGCCGACGCCCGCCTCGAACCCCGCGACGGGATCCTGCTGGCCGACGCCGCGGATGAAGGCGGTCAGCGTCGAATTGGTGCCGCGCGACGTCTCGAGCGTGACGTTCGGCGTGACAGCGGCAAGATCGGTGACGTCGAGCGCCCCCGACGCCTCGAGCTGCGCGCCCGTGAACGCGGTGATCGCGATCGGCACGTCGAGCAGCCGTTCCTCGCGGCGGCGTGCGGTGACGACGATATCGCCGTCGATCCCGGCCTCCTCGATGACGGGCCCGGCCTGAGCCGCGTCTGCTGCCGGCGTGACGGGTTGCGTCTGCGCGGACGCGGATCCCGCCAGCAGCGCGCCGAGTGCAACGCCGGCGTTCAACAAGATCATGACGGATTTCGGCTGTGCCACGGTGTCATCCCCTCCTGCGGCGCCCGCTTGATGCGCCCGGTATGATCCGGGTTGTGCGCCTTGGTTCCAGTCTATACTGAAACCTGAACCAGTATTCAACTTGTGTATCGAGGCAGACAGAATGGCGAAGGCGCAGGAGACGACGCCGGCAGGATTGACGGGCATCGGCGAAGCCAAGGTTCCGCGTACTGATCGTGGCCGCCGGACGATGCGTGCGATCCTGGACGCCGCCGCGATCGAGTTCGGCGACAACGGATTCCACCAGGCCTCGATCAGCGACATCACGCGCCGCGCCGGCGTCGCGCTCGGCAGCTTCTACACCTATTTCGACTCAAAGGACGCGGTGTTCCGCGCGCTCGTCCGCGACATGTCCGACCAGGTTCGCGATCATGTCGCCCCGGCGATCCTGTCCGCACCCGACCAGATCGCTGCCGAGCAGGCGGGGCTTCGCGAATTCATCAGCTTCGTCCGTGACCACAAGGAAATCTACCGGATCATCGACGAGTCCGAATTCGTCGATCCAGAGAGCTTTCGCCTCCATTATACGACCACGGCGGACCGGATCACGCGTCGCCTGCGAAAGGCGGCGGACCGCGGCGAGGTCAAGGGCGACGTCAGCGAGGTCCATGGCTGGGCGATCATGGGAATGAACGTATTCCTGGGGCTTCGCTACGGCGTCTGGAGCGAAGACGAGACACCGGATGATATCGCGAAGGTCGTCGCGAGAATGCTAAAAGATGGCATCTTACGCAGCCCTGATGACCGAGCCATGTCCGAGGTCAAGGCTTGATCGGCCGATTGGGTACACGACCCATAAGTCGCCGTTCGGGTGCCCTTCCCCGCCTCCCAACTTCCGCCGTTCATTCATCGGGTTCCACGGCATCGCTTGCCTTCCGTTTAAGCGGTCGTTCAAAATGACTGCCTGGAAATTGATGGCTTCCGAAAGTCATCCCGAACGATGCAAGATTGGCCGCCTTGCCTACACCCGCGCCCGGTACGACAATGCGCAGCCTTATATCGGTGTCCGCGCCTACCCTCCATCCCATGACGAACGACAGCTTCGAACTAATCGGGGCCGCCAGGCGCGCGGCTAAAAAGGCGTGGCGGGATGGTTACGCCTACACGAAGGCCGGCATCATGCTCGACGATCTGCTTCCTGAGGACGAACGGCCGCGCACGCTGTTCGAAGAGGATACGGCCAAGCGAGACCGGCTGATGGGCGCACTCGACGCAATCAATGGCAAATTCGTGACGTGGACTGCGGTGACGGCGTCGCAGGGCTTCAAGCGCGAGTGGAAGATG
Source organism: Sphingomonas sp. T1 (assembly GCF_902506585.1). Taxonomy (NCBI): domain Bacteria; kingdom Pseudomonadati; phylum Pseudomonadota; class Alphaproteobacteria; order Sphingomonadales; family Sphingomonadaceae; genus Sphingomonas; species Sphingomonas sp. T1. Next base: position 1,653,172 of record NZ_LR733875.1, on the reverse strand, counting down.
CGGTCGGAGATGCGATCGCCGGCGTGGACGACGGACATTGCTGAAGCGCCAATTGTCTCTGTGCGATAGAGGATCAGATGGAGACTGCCGCGTGGCGTCGCTCGGCATTGCGGCTTCTGAAAGCTCAACCCTTCGGGGAGGCGGACACGAGCTTAAACATCGCTTCCCCAATATATGCCCTTAGCGCGCGCCGCGTTAAGCTGATCGTCTTGCCCTCACCAAGACATGACGCAATTGCCGGCTTCAATTGCTCAGTGGCACCGGTATCTTGCAAGCTCCATGGACGTGAAATTAGCAGAACGTGAGCAGCAACAGGTGACGATCGAGCGACGCAATCGCCGAGCGCACGTTCCGGGCGGTAACTGGCCGGCAGTGCTGCAACAGGACCATTAAACTCATCAGCTAACTTGAGGGGGGGAAGGTCTTTTATAAGGCCCAGATCTGGCGCCTTCCGGAATTGAAGGCGGTATAGTGCAGGATACAGGGCACCCCGAAAAACGTCCGGCTGGATTATCATCATCGTAACAGAGCCCGGTCTGCTAGCGTCAACCGAAAGGCATTTAGAATTTGACGCCTTAGACGCCAAATCAACATATTCTGCCGTATTGGGTATTGATCTGACAAATTGGCTAGCTACCAGTCTAGTCTTTCTGTCTCGTATAATACAATCCGCATACCTCGCCACGAATATGTCAGCTTTGTCATGCCGCAAGTCGGCTCCCGACTGCGCGGCAACGGAAGAAGCTGAGAGGGTGATCGCGCATGCCGCTGAAAATCTAGCTACGCTCAACCGATTCATGACAATCCCCACCATCTATTATGCCATTCTGTGATCGGTCTATTTGACCCTACTAATAATGGCATCAACTTCGCGCGTTGGAAACACCGGCTACCTCATTGTCATGCAGTCTGCCGGGTCCGGCCAATCACACCTCCGGGTGTATTGGCGCCACCAATTCGTTCGTGTCACAGGCGGCCAGCACGCACTGGCTTATGGTCAACCTTTCGCCCGAAACCAGCAATTGCTAACACAGCCTACTAGCTATTTCGTATCGCCTCCGGCTGGCGCATTGGTGACATAAGCTGTGAGTCTGAAGAGCATCAGGCCCCGCTCGTTCGTCACGTCGACGACAAAATCTCGACCGTCCCATAAGACAGCTGGTTCGCCGTGCATGATCTGGCCAGCAAAAATTATAGCATGCTTCCTCGCGGCCGCGTGATCAGCCAACTCGGTCCCCTCACTATCAGGCTCATGCCGGTTGTCAGCCGTATTGAAGAAGTATCGTGCCATCGTGATGTTCCTCTGGGCTCGCAAACGGGCACAGGGAGGTAAAGTTGCTACTTTTCACGTGAGATGTGCTGCCGTGGATCAGCATGCAGCTTATCGTGCATCGTCCCGCTCCGCGTCCGGCGGTGCGTTAATCAACGATCCCATTCTCACGTAGATATGGTCCGTGGCGTTTGGGGATGAATTGCAGGGCACTGCGACACTATGCTCGCGACGCGGTCCGCGAATTGCTTGAGCGTCGGTACCATGTCCGCCCGCGCCAGCTTGCGCGGATGGGGATCGATCGCGCACAGCGTTCCAAAAAACGTGCCGTCCGGAAGGATGATCGGCAGCGACACATAGCTCTTAAAGCCATAGAGCGCGGGCGCCGGGTGGCTGTTCCAACGCGGATCGGCGGAGACGTCGTCGATCACTACCGCATTGCCGGACTCGCGGATGTCGTTGCAGATCGTCGTCGAGATGCGCAACTCATCTCCCGGCGACATACCGAAGTCGATCTGGTCGAGCACCTGGCACGCAATCCAACGCGCCTCCGTTACGCGCGCGACCGCGACAAATCCCATTCTCGTGAGTGCCGCCACTTCCTCGAGAATGCGACGTATTTCGTCATCGTCGCCAAAGCGCGCAGCATCCGCAGCCAGTTCGTCGATCATATGTGATCCCCCAACCCAGTCGTAGTCACATATGATAGGCCTGACGAATCCTCTTTAGTCGCAAGCGTACGTAGCCGTTCTGCCCACGGCGAATTTTCACGTTTTGAGCTAGAAAATAGAAGATAGACCACAGTTCTAACATGCCATCATTCGCAAGAATTACTCAGATCCGCGGCACCCCCAGCGGCCTGATCGGTCACGTGATCGGCGTGAACCCTCGAATCGTATAAATCAAGATTAAGAGAGGGACGGGATGTCGATCGATAAGGGAACACTATGATCGACTGATCCCTTATCGACTTACGCAAATACAAGGCGTAGGAGAAGATTATGAAGCGGCTTATTCTCACGGCAGCGCTGATCGCTACCCCCACACTGGTAGCGGCACAAAGCGTGCCATCCCCTGCTACCTATGTCATGAAAGCTGGCGCGTCGGACCAATATGAGATTCAATCGAGCAATCTCGTAATGGCCACTACGAAGAACGCCGAGCTTAAGCAGTTCGCCACGATGATGGTAAGCGACCACAACAAGAGCACTGCTGATGTGAAGGCCGCAGCTACGCAGTCCGGCCTGACGCCAAAGCCCCCGATGCTCGACGCGATGGGCCGCAAGAATATTGCTGCGCTCAAGGCGTCCAAGGGACCAGCTCGTGATGCACTTTATATCAAGCAGCAGAAGACTGCTCACCAGCAGGCACTCGCCCTTCACCAGGGTTTTGCCACTTCCGGTTCGGCTCCCGCGCTAAAGCAGGTCGCGTCGACCATCGCGCCAACCGTTCAGCATCACTTTGAGATGCTGGCGTCCATGTAAAGACAAACCTCGACCCGTTTCGGCGGGTCGAGATCTTTGGTGACGCCTAACTACAAAATTACGCGACGGAGCGCTGAGCTCTGAGGTCTGCCGTCGCTAGTCCCTAAGATACTGTCCAATAGCTATTTCTCAGGCCCGCTTCGCGACGTGTCGAGGTCAATGTCCTCACCCGGATTACCGCCACCTGCGCTGGCCCCACTGCCGTGAACTTCACCCGTTTTGTTGTCTATATATGCTCGCTTACCAGCCTCGCGAGGAATGTCCCTGCCGTCATCCCTTTCGATCGACTTGGCACCAGGCGCCCGGTCCCGGTTCTGAAGATGACGCTCGGCGGCATGGTCCATGCTATCGTACTCGTCGCCCGAGTAACCATCACCTTTACCGAAACCGTCGTCGGCTGGGTTTGCGTCCTTGGATTTTACCCGGACATTTTCGTTAGGCTTCGGCGTGCTCTCGTCAGTCATGGCAACCTCTCAGTGTTGTTGGTGACCAACGCACAACCGGCAGAAAGCTCCGCGAATGTGATGAAGGCTTTGTCAGTTGACCGATACCGCGGTCGGCATAGCATCGCCTTGCCCATCAAGGGCTTGGAGATTGGCCACATGCGTACCCTGCTCGTCGCTGCCGCGTCTTTGTCGTTAATTGCCGGTGGGGCGCCTGCATTCGCCGCACCGTGCAAAGACGCCAAGGGACGCTTCACGAAATGCCCGCCCAAAGCACCGGCCAAGCCGGCCCGTTGCAAGAGCGCGAATGGCAAGTTTGCAAAATGCGGCACGGCTGGCGCCAAGCCTGTCTGAGGTGAGACGAGCGCGGGTGATCACACCCGCGCTCGCAAGGTCAGTTTTTCGCCGGTACTGTGACAACCATTGTCCGCGTGGTGGCGACATCAACGATCGGCAGTTCTCAGGATTGAGAATGTCGGCGGCGAACGACTGAAATTAGTGTGCGTTGCAGCCCGGAAGTGTGATGTCCGCCTAACGGCGGATCTTGGCACAAGCCGATGTTCCCGCACCTCCCAACGAACGGCGTATGTTGGTCGGGAGCCGACGCCAGCAGCCCAGCAGGGCTGACCCATATTGACGACCCAGATGCAGACGTTCAGCGATCCTGTCACCCATCTCAGCTTCGGACACTCGTTAAGGTGCGTCTGCCGATGAGCCCGGCCGCCGCGTCTGTCGAGCTGAACCGAGCAAATGACAATAGTCTTGTACCAAAAGCCAATCGATCTTGACGGGATATGTTAGGTGCGGTCTTCAACAATGAGCACGCTGGCGCGCCGCTGCTCGGCTCCGTCGATCGCCCAGTGTTCCGCCTGGGCGACCGTCTCATGATCGCGGTCCTCCATGGACCCCGACATCGAGCCTTCGATTTTCAGGTTCGCGCGAACGCGACCGCCCTGCGCCTGTAAAAGCGTCAAGCGTGCCACGGTCGCATTTCTGGGTTGCTTGGGAAGGCGCAAGATTTCCATGGACCCTGACTAGCAGAGCTGGAAGAAGTGCGCGAGCCAAGCTGGTGCCTTGGTGGCAAGCTGGACCGAGCACCGAGGGCTTTGGGCTGAGACAATGTTGACGCTAAACGACAGCAAGTGTCACCGACATGGCTAGTGCGCACGAGGCATCGGTCTTCGTGTCGTATTCTCATCTTGATGATGAATTCAAAAAGCGCTTCGACACTCATATGGCGCAGCTTCACCGTGAGGGCGTGCGCACCTGGTTCGATGGCGACATAAGCCCCGGCGCAGAGCTTGATCCCAACATCAGGCGGGCATTAAAGCAAGCGGACATCTTCGTTGCGCTGGCGAGCCCGAACTATCTGGCTTCGCGCTACTGCTTCGAGACCGAATATGGCTTCGCGCTTCGCAAGGCGGCACGCAAGAAGCTCTTTGTCATCGTCGTCCTGCTGCGCCAGTGCCAGTGGCGGCACACGCGCATGGCCAGATACAAGCTCCTGCCGAAGGACGCCAAGCCGATCGACCAATGGGCGCGCCGCGGCGATGCTTGGGAAGATGTCGTCGAGGGCGTCAGGGCCGTCGTGAAGCAATTTCGCATGGTGCCGCAGGCGCCCGACGCACCCAAGAAACCAAAGGCTCTCGCGCCGACGCGCCCCACCAAGACGAAGCCGGCTAGTGTGCGGCCGCGGCGAGTGACGAGCGGCAAAGCGGCGCCTGCGGCGAAACCTCAGCCGAAGCGTAGCGTGAAGCTTGCCGGGAAGCGGGCGCGACCAATCAAGCCGCGAAAATGCTAGCGTGCGTCTCTCGTGGCCCTCCTCGACGCCGCACAACCAAGGATCCGCCATGCACGATATCGACCCCAAACTGCCACCGCTGGAAGAGCCGTGCGATGCCTGCGGCGGCAGCGGCGATGCACCGCCCGGCAGCGGCTATGAGATGCGCGCCAGCTTCAATTGTCCGAAGTGCAAAGGGCATAAGCTCGCGCCGACTGCCGCAGGCCGAGCGCTGCTCGAATTCGTCAGGCGCCGCTTGAACCTGTCCGAGCCCGAAGCGACGCGAACGCTATTCGGCTAGGTGGCGCATCGCCCTGATCATGCGACGGAACAACGCGCGCGCGGTAGTAGCGACTGGCGATAATGCTCGGCAGGCCGGAAGAGACCTGCGATAGTTGCCGGTCAAAAGGGGGCATTGAATGAGTTACGCGTACTGGCGCAAGTGCGACTTTCAGCTGCATACGCCGCGAGATCCGAACTGGATCGGCGCGCGGCCGATCGGCATCGGCCAGGATTTGGGCGACCGGGCAGCCGCTACCGAAGATGTCGACCGTGAGCGTCGTGCCTGGGCTGAGACTTTCGTTGATACGTGCGTCGCGCGCGGGCTCGAGGCGATCGCGCTGACCGATCATCACGAGATGGTCATGGTCCCCTATGTTCAGCAGGCGCTCGCCGACCGCAAGGTGGCAAACCCGGACTTCGACCTGTGGCTCTTCCCCGGGATGGAGCTAACCGCGCGCAACGGGGTGCAGTGCCTGATCCTGTTTGACGCCGATCTCAGCGAGGAGTGGCGCCGCGAGGCACAGGGCAAGCTGGGCATCGTCCTCGCCGATCTGGACGACAAAGCGCTTCACTCGAGGCGGGTTATCCAGCTCGATTGCAGCTATCCCGAAATCGCAACTAACCTCGACACGCTGCCGGGTTTGGTCGGGCGCTACATCGTACTTCCCAACGTGTCACAGGGCGGCCAACACACAGTCCTTCGCGACGGCGCGCATGCCGATTTTCGCAAGATGTCTTATGTCGGCGGCTACCTCGATCGCGGTCAGTCGATCGCCACCCTCGGCGGCACCAATCGGCGTCGTATGTCTGGCGATGACCTAGTCTGGAGCGATCGCTTCATCTACCCGCTACCGACGTCGGACGCGCGCTCGGCAGACTTTGCGCATGTCGGGAGCAACAATTGCTGGATTAAGCTGGCCGCGCCGACCGCTGAAGCCATCCGCCAGGCGTTTCTCGGCGACCGCTCGCGTATCTCAATCGTCCGTCCGGCCCTAGCCAACCTCAGCCTACGTGCGGTTCGGCTCACTGGCTCGACCATTCTCGCCGATGCCCATCTGGTGATCAGCCCCGAACAATGCGCATTTATCGGCGGGAGGGGTAGCGGGAAGAGCAGCTATCTCGAATATATTGCCTTCGGCCTGGGCCGCAGCTGCTTCGATTTCGGTAAGGGCGAATATTCCGGCAGCGATCGTAACGCTGCGCTGATCAAGGATACGATCATCTCCGCCGGTGCGAGCATCGAACTCGACGTTATCCAGGATGGGGCATGGTTCCGGATCGCACGCAGCGGCGGCAATGCCTACCAGCCGCAGGTCACCTACCCCGACGGATCGGTCCAGGAATTGTCAATCAAGGAGCTGCGGTCGCTTTTTCCAGCTGTGGTCTACAGCCAGGGCGAGTTGTCAGAGATCGGCAGACAAGCCGGCAAGAGGGCACAGCTGTCAGACCTTCTCCAATTTGTGGAGCCCGAATTTAAGCGTGAGGACGACCGCCTGCTCGCCGATATAGACGCCGCCAAGCTAGCCGTGCGCGGCGCTTTACAGGCGCTGGTGGAGGCGTGGGCGACCCAGTACGAGCTGCACAAACTGACTGCGGCCAAGGGGGCGCTCGAACAGCGGATCATCGCGCTCCGCCGGACGCTGCCGGCGCAATCCGATAACGACAAGAAGGTCGTCGCGCGCTTCGACAACCTGTTGGAGTTTGACGGTAAGAGGTCACAAGCCTCGACCCAGGTTGGCACCGTTATGGATGAGCTGACGCAAATGTGGCGGAACGCCCGCCAGGCGGTCGATCTTGCTTCCGATCTTCCGGAAGCGGCAGCGTTCCGTGATCTCTATGCGCGCTTCAATGCCGAGTTCATCCAGGGGGTGGAAACGCTGGGCAAGAGGCTGGCCGAGCTCCGAACGGAGATGGACCAGGCGAGCAACGCCCTCGCCGGGATAGTGGACGCGGCGAAGACCGGTCGCGACACCGTCATGGAGAAGCTGGTCGAACACCGTGCGGTGACGGTCCAGATCGACAATCTGCAGAACGACCTCCGGGCGATCGTCACGCAGGTGGGCACGGTGCAGGTGGGGATGGCGTCGCCGGACGAGAAGTTCGACGCGCTCACCGCGTCGGTCGAAGCGCTGAAGGCAGCGGTAGCGGCGCGCGGCGCCAGGACCGCGGATTGGGCGAAGCAGATAGAGACGCTGTCGGGCGGCAGGATCGAGGCGGAGCTTCATGTCGACGGTGAATGGGCTGAGATCCGCGATGCCGTCGACACGGTCAGCGCGAAAACTGGCTCACAGGAGGCCGCCCGGCAGAATCAGGTCTCCGCACAGATTGCCGCCGCTTCGGCGTGGGCGTTCCTCGATGCGATGCGGGCCGACTGTCTCGCCGCTTTGCGCTGGAAATATGTTGGGGCGGCGCTCGCCGGCGAACGGCCGCCCTATGCAACCTTGGCACGGACGATTTGCGGCACCGAGAAGACACTCGTGCAGTGTCTCGAGCTGATCGATCCGCCCCGGGTCGAAGCGATCGCGCTCGCCACCCCGCGGCCCGACATCACCTTGTCCTATTGCGATGGTGAACGAAAGATTGCCTTCGAGAAGGCATCCGAAGGCCAGCGCGCAGCCGCCCTGCTGTTCATGCTGCTGGAGCAGCCGGGTGGCCCGTTAATCGTGGATCAGCCCGAGGGTGATCTCGACAACAAGGTCATTTCGGTGGTCACCGAGAAGCTGCATGACGCGAAGCAGCGCCGCCAGATCATCTTCGCCAGCCACAATGCCAACATCGTCGTCAACGGGTCGTCCGAGCTCGTCATCAGCATGGACCTAGGTCCGGATGGCAAACGAGCAATTCACTGCGCGGGCGCGATCGACGCTGCGGTCGTCTGCGCTACCATTACCGCCACAATGGAGGGTGGCGAGAAGGCGTTCCGGGATCGCAAGAGCAAGTACGGCTACTAGCCATCCGGCAGCTGTCGAGCATCCGCTGCCCTGCTATCTTAACGAGCGGCTGCTCACCGCCGGTTGCCGCCCGAAAGCGGACAGGCAGCTTCCCACCGTTTTTACCGTTCAGCTCTGAGCATAGGCCGTACGCAATATAGGGGCGCGGCCTAACGCGACATAAACCACGCCCAGCGATACCCGCGGAAATCGTGCGGTGACGTTCGGCTTCAAGCACGCGCACTTTCGGGGAACGGTTATGGGAACCCGACGACTTGATCGCAACTTTGGGTTTAGATTCAAAGGGTGGTGGCGGAGCGGGAGTCCGCTATTCTATAGTCCGAGGTGGTTCATAGACTTCCGATAAGAGCACTAATTGCAATGACTTAGTCGTTCATGATGTCCGACATGTACCTAGGTAATCCGCGCCATTCCCAAAGATTATGTTGGTCGGTATGTTGTCAATTATGAGCGGTATTAAGCCTATAGGGCGGCATCAGGAAAAGCGCCTATCAGCGCAAACGGTTCGGGCTTTGAGCACCCCCGGCCTTCATGGCGATGGCAATGGCCTGTATCTGAAAGTCGATCCTTCGGGAGCCAAGCGCTGGATACAGCGGATTGTTATCGCAGGTAAGCGGAGAGACCTTGGGATCGGCCCCCTGTCGCTTGTCAGCCTCGCAGAGGCCCGTGAGAAGGCTTTAGAGAACCGAAAGCTTGCTCGGTCGGGTGGTGACCCCCTTGCCGCTAAGAAGCGCTCTATGGAGGCCCTTACGTTCAAGGCCGCCGCCGAGAAGGTTCATGAGCTTTCAAAGCCGACTTAGCGCAATGAAAAGCACGGCGACCAGTGGCTGAACACCTTGAAGACTTATGCCTTTCCGTTCATCGGATCAAAGCGCATAGATACCGTAACCAGCGCCGACGTACTCGCTGCCCTTTCCCCTATCTGGAACTCCCATCCTGAAACCGCTCGCAGGATAAAGCAGCGGATGGGGTCCGTATTCAAATGGGCGATGGCGAACGGCTGGCGAACCGACAACCCGGCAGAAACCATCGGCAAAGCTTTGCCCAAGCATGACCGGTCGTTAGTCAAACACCACGCAGCGCTACCCTATGATAAGGTCGCCGGGGCGTTAGCGTCTATATGGTCCAGCAACGCTGGCGTGGCAACGAAGCTTGCCTTCGAATTCCTTGCTTTAACCGTCACCCGGTCAGGAGAGACCCGCGAGGCCGTATGGAGTGAGTTCGACCTTGATAAAGCCGTTTGGACCATCCCGGCGGCGCGTATGAAGGCCAAGAAGCTTCACCGGGTACCGCTGCCGCCGCGCTGCCTTGCCATTTTAGAAGAGGCCGCGACGTTGAAGCGCGATGGCGATAACTTCGTTTTTCCCGGTACGAAGGATAAAAGGCCCCTGTCGGATATGACGCTTTCCAAGCTTATGAAGGAGCTCGGCATCGCCGCCGTCCCACATGGCTTCCGGTCATCCTTTAGAGATTGGGCTGGCGAACAGACTCACCACCCCCGCGAGGTAATCGAATTCGCCCTCGCTCACGCCATAAAGGACAAGGCGGAGGCCGCGTATGCTCGCTCCGACCTTTTTGACAAACGGCGGGCGTTGATGGGCGATTGGTCGGATTATTTGAAGTCATATTAAATGGAACTACGAAAGGAACTCGTAAGATAGTCGCGGCACTCGCTTAAGATTCCTGTTTTTCTCATACTAATCATTCTGACACCAGAAAGATAAATGTAGTAATTCATGTTAAGAAGGGGTTGTTTTCATATTCTCATACTGCTTTTACCGTCTCCGGCATCATGGAGACTGAAATGGAAATTGACAGATTGTTGCGCCGTCAGGAGGTCCTCGATCGGGTAGGGCTATCACGTTCGCTAGTATATCAGATGATGAAGGATAATCGCTTCCCGCGCCCCCTGCGGCTAGGCAAGAGAGCCGTCGCGTGGAGCGAGGCGGCAATCAATGAATGGGTGGCAAACCGCCCCCTGTCAAACGGAGGCATAGCCTGATGCGTGTCACCGTCTTCTTCTACAAACCTATAGCTCTCGACAGTATACTCTTCGAAAGCCTTAGAGCGCTAAAGCAGCGTTATCCTCAATCATTTTGGATCGGTGGACGCAGCGGCTTCGGCGTCGAGAACCTTTCTTGGCACGATGCCGTGAAACTATCCGCCCTCATACCAGTAACCGTATTGAAAAACGGAATCATCGTCTGTGTTTGATGAAATGCGGATCGTTATGCAGAAGGATACGTCCTCATCGATCTTTGACGTATAGACGCAACTCCACCTCCGCTAGGGTGATGACTAAAAGAAACAAACCAGTGGATGGTTATGTTATTATCTAATAGACACGTTCACGCGGAGTCTTACACCCAAGACACTTTCTACAATTTCTAATATAGCCTAACTGCTTGTTGCCTCTTCCCCTTGAAAGGGAGGGACGGTAGCCACACCGTGTGATGCCTAGTGAACCCACTAGGAGAATATCAGCCCATTATACGTTAGGTTGTCCCATCGAACTATCTCTGTTCAGCCGGGGGGTCGGAGGTCTGCCTTTCGGCCTCTAAGTGCCCCAAAGAAATTAACTTGGCACCGCTTCCAAGTCACACGGTGTAAGGCATCTTACAAAATAGGTCTACTGCGCATCGGCGGTTAAGCCTTCGCAAGCAAGATTGCTAACAATGTAATATACCCGAATGATCCGGCCCATTCGAAAGGCACTCTAGCTTAGTTTGTTTAGAGACGTTCTAGCCGCTGGCAATAGTCGTCTTATTTGTCAATTATAACAAAGTCGGGGTAATCAAGCAAGATTGCTTGTTCCCCTTGAGATGTTAAATTCAGGACGGGCTTAAACATTCTTTAACAGGCTTAAACTTCGGAAATAACTGATTACCTAAATATGCCTTAAGCGATTTTCGGGCGAGGGCATCTGCGTCTGCGTCTGCGTCTGCGTCTGCGTCTGCGTCTGCGTCTGCGTCTGCGTCTGCGTCTGCGTCTGCGCGTAATTACCCCAACCGGGTTTAGCTAACGCCGTGAACGGATACAACCTCTAGTAACAGAAGTCTTATTCTTGCTCTTTAGCATGTTAGTGTGAGGATCACCCTTTTTCGGGTCGTTCAGTGGTTACGTACCCGTTACGACCTCGGCTGAAAGCTCTACGACATACTCCCCGCACTATTGGTTTTCATCGCCTTCCGCAGCGAAGGACTCGGTCCAATCGACAGGCTGGCGCGCCCTGGGGCGTTTGCAATAGTCATCAACTATACGACGGTTGATTAGCGCTTCGCGGTTACAGCTTACCACTAGCGCCATCTAATTTGTGATCGACCGCTGTACGTCACCGTTTTGGCGTGCTTAGCGCTCGACGGGATTTAAACGGGGGCTAGATGATGAACAAGCCGACGACGTCCGAGGTTATGCTCTGGATTGTGATTTTGGCGATCTTCGTTCTTTGGATCGTGTGGGCTACCTGTGGCATCACGATAAGCGATTGGTTCTTGAACGACGCGACGCCAGCGGACGCAGGAGCTTGGGCTGACTCGTTCGGCGCCTTTAACGCTCTAGTTAGCTCATTTGCCTTAGCGGGCGTACTTCTCACATTAGCTCTGCAAAACCGAGCTATACGGGAACAGCAGCGGGAAGCAGAGAAACAGGTATCGGAGCGGCACAAGCAGCAATTCGAAGGATCGTTCTTTCAGCTTCTGGAACTGATGCGAGACGTGCGAAGCGAGGTTTATTACAAATACTCCGATCAGTACGCCGTGGCCACGTCCAAAACTGAAACGGGCGGCGCCAGGGGCGCGGCTGCATTGATACGCGCAGCACGAGAAGCCGAGTATTGGATCAAAGAACGACAGAAAACTACCGTAGTAGATGGCCGTCGCTTAGGCAGGATCTATGAAACGCGCGTTCACAAACGCTACGAGTCGAGACTAGGGCCCTATTACCGGATCATTTACACTATACTTCGTCGGATCTCGGAGGATCCAGTTCTTTCAGGCGAGGAAAAGCAGCGTTATGGCAACCTAGTCAGAAGCCAGCTTCAAGGAAGGGAGGTTCTCCTCCTGGGACTTAACGGATTAGCTCCAATGTCCAACGACTTTTCAAAATATCTCGTAGAGTTCAGAATGATGAAGTATCTCCCAACTAAAGGGATGAAGGACATGCTGATGATAGGGTATCCAGTTAGTGCGTTCGAACCAAGAGACTAGGCGCTGCGGGCGCGTTTATTCTTTTTCTTAGCTTACGCGCTTTTCCACGCGCTGTATCGCCGCTCTCAATACGGCGTATTGCTTAGATAGTACACCTAGTGGCACTTCGGCGGCACGATCCTTCCGTACAGGCTCCTGTTGATCACCAGAGAGGGCATGTGGTCGCCCTAGAGCCTTACCAGCGGCCTTTGCTCTGCTAAGACCTGCCTGTGTCGGTTCGATCAGCAAATCGCGCTCAAACTCCGCTACACACTGATGCCGGACACCGGCAATCCGTCCGGCATTATTCGATGGCGGTTTGGCATCCACTTATCGGGGTAAGCCTGCCGCCATGATGGTCGTTGCCGCCTGCCGCAAAGCCACCGACGTTCGGCCTTAGCGATCGTCGCTGCACCTTCGGATCGGGACCGCTTCGTTTTCAAAGCGGCACCCTGTTGCACCCGCTATTTTTGAATCGTGTCGTCTAGTTCACGGAGCCGAGCTTCAATCTGCGGCGCGTATTGATAGATTTGGGTAAGCTCGGATATCAAATTTCGTTGTTCATCCTTGCCGCTAAACGTCCCTATGTACTTGGTTGTGATGCCATTAAAGTGCATACGTGCGATCGTCTTTCTATTATTGTCATCTAATAGAATTGCGCAATATGACTTAGCATCCCGGATGATGATCCGCTTCGGGTCCACTAACTTCGAGGCAATGGCCTGGATAATATGGAAACCCGAAATCTCTTCAAGGGTCGTCACAACGCCCTCTTCGGTCGCTTCGGGTGTACCGTCGATGCTAACTTCTTCGGCCTGCGGGGGCGCAGAGGCATTCAAGGCATTCGACAGCCGGTCTGTAACTAGATCGCGAATGATAAGCCCGATTGTAGCACCTAACATGCGCCCGAAGTTTTCCTTTACCGCCGGAGTAAGCCTACCCTCATGGACCCTCGCCGCCATTATGCGAACGAATTCCTCGGACGGTTCAGCGAATTCCTTTTCAATTTCCTTCCGAAGTAGAGACTGGATTTTGAGGTTGCCTGCCTCTTGCACGATTTTGTCTATATCAAAGCTAGCTTTGCTAAACTTTTCTAGCGTCTTGATATCGTTCGGTTTAATAGCGTCCATGCTGAACGTGAAGAATGGTTTATCATCCATTTTATTCGGCTTCTCGACGTCCGAATAAAACTGATAATTTACTCCATTTGTCAGAACAGCCAAGCGTGCGTCCGTAACACTAAAGTATCGAAATAGCTGGGCAGCATGGTTTATATTCAACTCTGCCGTCGAGGGCTTACATTCGATGAGAATCATTACCTTTCCGGTATTGCAGATCGCGTAATCGACCTTTTCGCCCTTCTTTGTACCCACGTCAGCAGTAAACTCTGGAACGACCTCGCTGGGATTGAAGACATCATAGCCGAGCGATTGTAGAAACGGCATAACCAGAGCAGTTTTTGCAGCCTCCTCGGTCAGCAGCACTTCCCGATGTTCGATCGTCCGCTTTTGCAGTTCTAGTATCCGCGTTCCCAAATCCACAGAACATACCCCCCAAAGAATTATCGTGAACGGGTTTAACCTTGCTAATAGGGTCCCGTCCAGAGCCTTCCAACGGAACCGCTGGCTGTCACCGGCCCTGTCCTGCGCGCCTGCCCTCGCACGTAAATCTCGGCGTAATCTGCCAATCACCTAAGATACCATGCTGGCCAACGTAATTCGGTTTGACGATCATGGTCTGTAGACAAGACGGCGTCGCTGTCACTCCGACGGACGTGTAGCTCTTTCTCACCAAGCAGTAGTCGCCACCTACCATTGCCAACGTTTGAAAGCCTGTTACATTAGCTTCAACGAACGTTGTAGCAAATGGAACGACTCGTATGGCGACCGGCAAGCACGTAGCGTATTACAGGGTTAGCACAGCCAAGCAGGGTCGCAGCGGCCTTGGCCTCGAAGCGCAGCAGCGTGCCGTTCGCACGTTTCTGAACGGCGGATCGTGGGACCTCGTAGGCGAGGTCGTGGAGATCGAATCCGGTAAGCGGCTGGATAACCGGCCGCAGCTACAAGAAGCTTTGCGTCTGTGCCGGGCGATGGGGGCAACCCTCATCGTTGCGAAGCTTGATCGGCTTTCGCGTGACGCCGCGTTCCTAATGCAACTGCAAAACTCTGGGGCGTCGTTCGTAGCAGCAGACATGCCGGGCGCGAACTCCTTCACGGTCGGCGTGATGGCGCTGGTGGCTCAACAGGAGCGCGAAGCGATATCTACACGAACAAAGGCCGCGCTGGCGGCAGCTAAGGCTAGGGGGGTAGTTCTAGGCGGCTTACGAGGCCACACGCTGCCATCAAAAGCGGCAGCAGCAGCTAGCGCTAGGGTTCGGGCCGCGACGGCAGATCAGCGTGTACGTGACGTTATTGTATCGATCCAACATGCGAAGAGCAAAGGCGCAGTCTCGCTAAGAGAGATAGCCGCCGCCCTTACAGCAGAAGGCATCACGGCGCCTCGCGGCGGCGCATGGAGTGCATCACAGATCAAACGGGCTATCGAACGATAGCGCGCTCGAAGCAGGCTATAATCTAGGTCGCCATTATCTAACCGTTTAGGTCTCGGTTTTGGTTGACCACTGGCTCCACGTCGTACAACCGCTCCACCAAGTAGTATAGTCCGCGCACAGTTGTTACCGACAGACTACTGATCGGAATCATCGTTAGAATAATAGCGAAGCCTCTAAGCCAGCCACTACTCCACGAGGAGTAGTATCCAAACCCACAAAATGTTACGTAAAATGGTTTCATTATTGGAGATATAGAGGTTATTGTCATAATAAGTAGTGTCAAGAGCAGGGATACAAAAGCCATATAACCGAACATATAGCACACGTACTCTCGACGAGTTAGTTTATCACCTTTGACGCCATCGACGGGCGGCTTGCGAATTACACCACTTGTTATAATCCTGTCGAGGTCTGCGAAAGACGAGCTTAAGGTTGCTATAGCGATGAGCGCGGCAACGTAGAATCCGATTAGGACAGCAGAAAACGTTGCGACCTTATCGAGGAAACCGTCCTTCAAGAAATAGTTGGCTTGTGGCAATAGAATAAAGGGGGTGCATAGTATCGCAGTAACCACAAACATCGCGATTATGTCTCGACGAACGATATGCACACCCGAAACGTCGCGCAATCTTAGATAAAATAAGGGATAGAAGAAGGAGACTGGCATAATATTACTTCGCCAATATCTTTTCTGCGGCGTTGACTATGCGCGGGACGACTTCCTCTGAACACGGTGGGAGATCGGCCTTAAAGCTGAATATCTCTGACCGAACAAAGAGAATATCGGCGGCAGCGTTATCCCGGTCGATGACCACCGTTCGTTGCCGGTCGTCTTCAAGCTGCACCTCGATAGCCACCTGATCCCAAGTGCCCTTCGTTCCAGCGACATAATTAGCGAATTTCGCTTTCCATTCCGGGGTCGTGGGGTCACCTATTATCTTATACTTAGCGCGTTCGGATTTTGGCTCGATGATTCCGCCGCTATCAAGCTCGCTTGGAGGCGGAGTCCGCGTCAGTATCAAATAGTTCAGAGAAGACTTTTTCTTCAATGCTGAATCAAGATTCTCCGACTTTACACCAAACACCTTCAATTGCGTCGTCGTCTCTAACTCTTTCTTTTTATAGGTGTAAGGGTACCTAAATTCATTTAATACCCTCTTAATAATACCAAACACCGTGGTTGCGCTAAGACCCGGTATCTCTTCCAATACGCATAAGTAGCCACCCTCGTCACGCTCGACGGCCTTGATTACCAAGTGGCAGGAGTACGCTTGATCCTCGTCCTCAAGTTTTACGGATTGTCGAACCGCAACAGCACCACCCGTTCTTTTCCTATAAGCGGGATCGGAGGCATCCGGGCTTGTTCTATGAAACAGTAGAACTACCAAACCTCTATCTTCGTAATAGTTGGCCTTCAAAAGGTCGATCGAGTCCTTGCCCTCCATAGCGGACGCGTTGCCTAACTTGATCGCTCTCCGTAACGCGGCGACAATACTATTCGGCTGTGCGTCGAGGTAGAGCGCTAAGGGTGCTGAACCTTTGCCAAGCCCCTTCCAGTGCAACGAGTAACGCCGGAAATAACGCTTCTTTTTTTCAACGATCACTCAACGACCTTTCCAACGCGACGTGGCAGGATAGGGCAGTTCATCGCCAAACCGCAACAAAGCAGAATGATGGTTCAAATGTGGGACGGAACGGTCAGTGGCTTAGTAAGTCATTGATAAGCCTACCAGATTTCTGGTGGGTGGCGGAGCGGGAGGCCATCATTCTGACTCGCCTTACACGCTGTAATTGCTTAATAAGTTATCGCTCGTTGCGGGTCTGTACCATGCAATATACCATACAAAATAAATTTGCTCCGCCGGCCGCCAAAGGCGAACTCGAACCGACTGTCACGGCAGCGGCGCGCTCGCATTCGAATTGCCGTGCGCAGCTATGCGCTCGCCGTCGGGCACTGCGGAACTGTCGGGCACTACGTCCTCGCACCCCTTGGCCGGGGGCTCGTCCGACGGACAGCTGCCTGCGCTGCAGGAAGCAAACTCCAAGCTTTCGGACGCAACGATTCTCTAATACATTGCCTTGGGTATTTAGGGGAAATATCGATGCTATTTGTTGCCAGTTTGCTAATGGCCGCGGCGCCAGCCGCGCAGCCAATTTACCTCCAGTGCAACTTCCCGAAAAACGGAGCGGTTCTAGACGTCAGCGTTGACGAGCCTAACGCCGCCGTGACCACCGTTTTACGGTCGAGCGGTTACACGGAAAAATACCCAGCTGCATTCACAGCCACAGAAGTCCGGTTTCAAAATAACAGGCTGGCGTACGTCCTCAGCCGCACGGATCTCACGATCCAGCGTACGATCAAGCTCCTAGACAGTTCGGACTTAGGGTCCTGCGCAATACAGACCGTCCCTAAACGCGCGTTCTAGTTGTAGCTGCCCGACGGCACGAGGCCGTCGGGCCCAAACTTCAGAGGTTGGTGACCACTAGTTCGGCGACCCGCTTCCCAGCTCCGGCTGCCATACCAACGGTGCCATGCACTTATCTTCCGGCTCCTCTGGAAAGCTGATAGGTCAGCACATATTCGTCGGACAGGATTAGGAGCCATATGACCAGCTATAAAATATCCGGTGCTGGCGACATCGACCCAACTGAGGGATTGATCATCGCAACCCACCCGGCACAGCCAGGGACCTTCATTGTATACGCGAGCAAGAAGCAGGTGCTCGAGCGCGCACCTGTCGTTTTGTGGGGCGTTGATCAATATGGATGCGCCGTGCCCATCACGATGAACGGCCCCTGGGATGAAGCATCCAGCCCAAATAGTTTCGTCCTGCACCCCACGGGCGACTGCAGCAGATACGACTCTAACTGGCCGGACGTAAGCACGGCGCTTGCCGACTTGCTCACGTCCGACGATTGATCTCTGCCGTGACAAATCCCCCTTCGCCGGTCGATGGCGACGTGCCGGAAGATCTTCTGCGAAGCATAGTCGCGCTCTCTCGCAGATGGGCCAGCGCAGGCGTTAGGGGAAAAGGTATCCGTCTCGCGGACCACGAACTCGATCTGCTTAACGCGATCGGTGCAGGCGAAATGCTTATGTCAGCCGCAGCGGAGGAACAGAAAAAACAAGCCGTCGAGCGGCGGGCGCTTAAAGCACGCAAGGCTTCTATAGATACTTGACTGCGGGCGTGCTGCATGGGCGGAACGCTGCCGAGGGGGTTCTGTTTGAGCTCGTAAGTGCACCCGAAGCGGGAACCTATGACTGGCGTGCCGACCAACTTGCTTAAACGGAGCTCCCATAGATTGGCATGGTCGTGAAGAAGGCGCAGGCCATGATCATGCCAAACTGGCCTGCCGCCATGTCGCGGGAGTTGGCGCTCGCCTACACGGGCGTTGCGCAATGCCAACTGCGCGAATGGGAACGAAGCGGCGCTATTATCTTCTTACCGATTGGGCCGCGCGGACAAAAGATTGCCCTGCGATCCGCGTTGGACTGTGCTTTGGATGCCATGTTCGAACGCTACGATCAGTCTATCGATTTCGACTTCGGTTGAAGGTTCCGATGTGGCTCGCGGTTTCCGCCGGCCGTGCCGATGCTCTTATTATACCATCACCGGATCGCGATCGACGATCCCGGTGGGCAGCTACGATATCCAGCGCGCGCGCGACCAGATGGCCAGGGATGCCAACGAGAACGCCCGGCTTCGTGCTGAGATTGCTGCAGCGAAGATCAAGCTTGCACCCCTGCCCGCGGCCAATCTCGCTCGCGATCGCGCCGCATGATCATCGACACCACAAATGCGGTGTCTTGATCGAAGTCCGATGATGAGCGCGGTAAATTCGTACCGTCTGCGCGCTATTGCCTTGACCATAGTTACGTTACGAACGTTGCGGTGGTTGGCAAACTGAATACAGTTCTGATTATGCAACATTCCCGCAACTGGATTGCAACGTCCAAAGTAGTGACAGTGCGAACACTACAGTCAATCGATAAAGAGCAGGCAAAGGCTCTTGGCGAATCATCGCCTTTGCGCTAGTTGTCGATTCGATTGGTTCCGAAATGACGAAACCCCAGCGCCTGGCAGCGCCGGGGTTTCTGATCGGGAGCAACTCTCGCGGGCTTCCAGTCCGGTACGCGAGAGCGGGAACTACCCCCTCGAAGGCGGCAACGTCTTCCACAGTGGGACGACTCCGTCAAGACCGGTCGTTTGCCAAAATAAGGAACATGACCTTGGCGAACATACCTCAACGGCCACCGCGCCGCTCACGCTTCCCTCTGTCCGATGCGGCAATTGCTGACATCTGGGCTCGCCTGCGTGCAGGCGACATCCAGCATGACATCGCTGCTGACTACGGTACCAATCCGGGCCGCGTGTCCGAGATTAACACCGGGAAGCGCGGCAATCACGTAACAGGGTTGCCAAAGCGCTAGACCTGAAAGCCGGTCCGGAGAGGGCGTCGTGAGAACGGCGCCCTTTTCGATATTAGGCACGTCAGGTTCGCCAAGCATCGTGCTGCCGTGGATCAATGCCTGGAACTATCTGCAGCCATTGGTCGCTGATTGCTGGTGGGAGAACCGGCATGCTGATCGCCTTGCGACCTGAAGTGCTAAACGTCTCGGCTAAATGGCGCTAGTTAGGACTTACGACATGAGCATCCAGAACGATCGTCTACCGGAGCTTGAGGAACCCTGCAGAGCGTGCGGAGGAACGGGATATTCGTCGCCAGCCCAACCCGGTCAAATGAGGGCAAGCTTCAATTGTGAGAACTGTAAGGGTCACAAGGTGGCGCCGACCGAAGCAGGTCACCAGCTTATCGAGTTCATCAGTCGGCGATTCCACATCTCCGACTACGAGGTCCAGCGGGATATGTTGGGCTGATCAGGCTTCCTACTGGGCTCCTTCCTCAATAGGATAAGCCGATCAAATATTCCAAGTCGCGTGCGGATATACGAATCGTGCTACGTCGCTAATCACAGGCTTCAAAGCGCTAATCACGACTGCCGGTTCTGGGATATCGACATTGGTGGGGCCATCTAGGTATCGAAAGTAGTTGGTGCGGTGAGGCCTCTCAAGCGCTTCCGCTATCCAAGTCAATTCGTCGCTCGCGAGGTATCCTTGTGACTTCGCGGCGGCGAGCGCCTTTTTTAAGCTATGGCCGATCTCATTCTTGGCGACGTGCTTTCGTCCTCCGAGATGTAAATACGCCGCCTTGAGCGACAGCTCCATGGCGAAGCCCAGTAAAAGAAACAGGGCGGCTGACATTCGGCCGTTAAATGCCCTATCGCCCTCGGTTTCTACGATTAGTTCAGCCGCGGTCAGATGGCTCGAAGCCATAATAAGCAAGCCCTCTGCTTGAGACATTTGATCACGCTCCAAACTCTGCCCCCCCCCCCCTTAGTGAGGATAGAACGCGTGGGGATCAGAGATCAGTCGCTGCGCCGGCGGGGCCTGCCGGGGAGGCGGGCGCTTCGGATCATCGGGGACCGGGTCGGGCAGGGTCGGCACCCCGCCTCCGAACCGTATCCGGATGTAGGCGCCGCTTCCGTGCATAGCCTGGAAGACCGCGATCGCTTCGCCTTCCTCCATTCGCTTGCCGATCAGCGGCGCGCGCTCGGCGCTGACATAGCCCAGCTGGGCGACGCGCGCACTGAAGATGGCAACGGCGTTCTCGTCGTAGGGGTTGGTCGGCTCGAGCCGCAGCTCGACCGCGTCGCCAGGCGCGCAGAGCATGCACTCCATACGCCGGTTGCTCTTGCTCTTGTCCTCGTTCGGGAAGTCGATGCCGACAATGGAGGTGGTCAGTTCGTCCATGACGATGGTTTGCCCGAATCGGTCGCCCGCGCATAGGTTCGCCGAATGATGAGCGACCGCGAAGTATGGCTGAAGGCGTGGGACGTCGTCCGGACGCATGGCGCGATGGAGTCTGCGCCTGTTGTCGCCACGCTCTTAGAACTAATGGGCGATGCTCCCCACACCTCCGATTGGGCGCGCGTTGCTGCGGCTGTCGATGCGATCAACGAAGGCCAGCCGCAATGACCAACCCCGCCCCTATGGACCTCGAAAACATGCCGTCCCCGGGTATCCGGACCATAGATCTGATCTGTGGCTGTGGACGGCATAAGGAGGTCAACGTCAATCAGTTATCGGCGTCAGAGGCTGTGCCGTTGATGCCTCGGTTGGCATGTCCCTAGTCGCTGTCGCAAACTAGGCCCGCTCGACAGCTCCGCTTGGAACCGGTCGTAGCAAAGAACTACCTGCCGCGTTGATCAAATGACTCGACAGATGCCCGGCCGCGCTACCGCTCGGCTTTCACCGCATCGTTAGTTAGCTTATACATCCTTGCTTGAAGATACACGGTATGCGCGTGTTGTCTGATCGAGACCGGAGCCAACGATGATCGGAAACCACCATTTGTTTGTTCCGCCGGAAGACCAATCGACGCCTGTCTGGCGCTATATGGACCTTGGAAAGTTCGTGCGAATGCTACAAACTCGTAGCTTGTTTTTTGCCCGAGCCGATCGGCTAGGCGATCCGTTCGAGGGTTCAAGCACGGCCTTCATGGCTCGAGACGCGGAGATGTTGTCCAGGCCCGAAAATGAGGAGCTTCTGACTGCAGCCTACGACTTACCAGCCGACTATGCCCGTAAGTATCTGACGACACTTTCGTCAGCACGAAAAATGTTCCGCAACGACATGTATGTCAGCTGTTGGCATCTATCTAAGGTAGAGTCTGCTGCGATGTGGTCGCTTTATGGCGGCAGTGGCGCTGCCATTGCTGTCCGAGCGACGTACAGCGCGCTCGCTATGGCCCTACCGTCTTACGTCAATCTAGGGAAAGTCAATTATCTGGATTGGGATAGCGAAGCGTTCAACAGCGCAAACTTATTCGCAGCAATGCTTAGTAAGCGCGCCTCGTATCGTCACGAGTCAGAAGTTCGCGCTCTCATCTGGAAACAATCCCCATATCCAGGTCTTGCGTTTACCAATTTTGGCACCGACCTTCCTCTCATCTTAAACGATCTGATTGATCGAGTTTATGTAAGCCCCGCGGCACCAGTATGGTTTGAGGAGATAGTTACCGATCTCTGTCGTCGTTACGATCTGATAGCACCAGTTAGTCAATCCGATTTAAGTCAGCAGGTCGTATTTTAATCGCTCGGGTAAACTACGGCGGAGATGCCCTCCGCCGCCAGGACGGTTTTCCGCGCCTTTCGGTGCCGACCATACCCTGCTTTTGGATGGTTGATACCCCGGAGCTGGCGATCAAATAACTCCTCGAAAGCTCGATGCTGGAGTTTTCCGGGTCAAAGCACGAAGTCGGTCAGACCAATAGCAAGAGCGCCCGGCTCTTTCGAACCGGGCGCTTAGGTCACATCGCGTTGTAATGACCCGCGTACAGCTTCGCCAGGGTGGCGTCGAACGTGCCGCCATTGGCATCAGCGTCCTTCGCCCGATCGCGGCCGTACGCGGTCTTACCCTTGGCCGAGAGCTTCTTGTATGCGCGGTTTTCCTTGTCACCCATGGTGATTTCCTTCGGTAGAGTGATCCAGGTCGACAATGGTATAGAGGCCCGCAGAGCACTCGGCTCCGAGGATCCCTATAAGCCTCCCGATGACCTGATTATCGGGGGATGCGTGAAACGAGAGGGTCGGCTTGCCGCTGCGGCGCCATAGCTTCCGGAATTTCGACAGAAGCGGCGCAAGCAGCTGGGGTTGCTCGACGGATAAGAAGTTGATGTACCAGCCGCTCTCAGCGGCATCCCACGCGATCTGTGCGACGGGCGTCGGCCCCTGCCATGCTATCAGGCAGGGGCCAGACTGGCGAAACTCGGTGTACCCGGTCATGGGCATCACCTCCTTTCATGTCGAACGATCAGCGGCCCGTCAGCCGCTCAACATAGCTTGAAGTCGACGCCGAGAAGCGAGCGGCCTTGGGCGGGTCGATCTTGAAGATGTAGCTTTCCGGCCAGACGCGGCCACCACCCCACCAGGTGATGCCGAGCAGGACGTCGCTGTTCGCGCGCAGGGCCGCGATCGCCTCGGCACCGACTGCCACGCACGAGGCCTTCATCCCGTAGTGCGAGGCGAACGCGCTTTCGGTGATGTAGCCCTTGAGGCCGCGCTGGCGCAGCTGTTGGGCAAACTCAGCAAAACCGCTCACCGATGTAGCGCATTCTTTGTTCGTGCCGCTTGATCCTTTGTCGAAATATCGGTGCCCGTTGATGAACGTGAGCCCGAGCGGGTCCTTCAGGCCGCCACCGCGGTCGATCGCGCAGCCAGCGCTCTCGCACGCCTTCTTCGGGCCTTCCTTCTTGTCGAAGCGGAACGTCGCCGACCAATGGGGATACTCGAGCAGGATCGGATGGCGGATCCCGTTCGCGCGCAGACCGGCGATGATCAGGTTGCTGTCACGCAGCCACTGATCCCAGTCGTTCGTCAGCACCGAGTCGTTAAAACCGCGCGGCTCGTTAACCGGGTCGATTATAACCGAGCCATCGTCGGGGAAATTGCGGGCGAACGCGGTCCAGAACTGGATGAACCTCTCGACCGAATCCCAGCGATAGGTGTGGTTGTCGAGGATCACCGGCACGCCCTTGCTGCGCGCATAGGCGACGCTGACCTTGAGCTCGGCGATGCGTGCCGGGGTCATCCGGTCATCCTTGAACGGGTAGCGGATCAGCTTGAAACCGTGCCGCTCGATATACCCCTTCCAGTCTTCGAGGGATGGCCGGATCGCATCGCCGCCGCTGGCCTCTGCACCCGACAGGTTCGCGCCGAACAGCGGGCCGGCGCGCGCGGTATGGTTTGCGGGCTGCGCCGGTGCCCCGGGGGCTGCCGGGGCTGCGGGGGCCACAACCGCCGCAGGCCCCGCCGGTGCGGCGCAAGGTCGTGCGTCGGCCGGGGCGTAGACCCAACCCTTGCCCTGGACGTTACCGACAAAGCGAAGTTTGGTCGCGCCGATCATCTCGAAGCCATTGCCGGCCGCGTTCGACCGGCTGCGATCGTTCCAGGCAGGCCACCCAGCGGCGCGCGTACCGTCAGCGAGCAACTCGCGGCCCATCTGCCGTTTCAAAATCAGAGTGTCCCCCGCGCAGACGGCGATCTGCGTGGAGGGACTGGCACCGGTGACGATGTGCTCAGTCTGCGCGGCGGCCGAAGGGGCAAAAAACGCGAGGCCAACCAAGATTAGACGGCCGATCATATTAGGCATGAGGTTCTTCTCCTGTCCTGTTGGGATGGGTCATGTCGGCGACTGGATCACAGAGAGGGTTGCGCGCTGCACTCGCCTAAGACACGATGTGCTATGAGCATCAGCACTGTACTTTCGGCCGTCTTCCTTGCACCTGGACGGGCGCATGAAGCCCGCCAAGCCGAAGAGGCGAGGTTAAAAGCTGAAGGTCTTTGCTGGCTTTGCAAAGAGTCGCCGCGCACTGAGCACTGCGGAAAGTGCTACGATTGCCATGTCGAGTGGGCGCGCTAACCCCATGCTATTCAGCTCACCTACGAGAGCTAGATACTTGGAGATCACGTAAAATTCCGCTGCTTCACGTTCGTGCTGACCCGATCAGCGCGGGTGTAGAAGCGCCCGTAGAAAGTGCCGGTTGCCTTTGTTGAGAAAGTATAGCGCTTAATCCACGTGAACCCGTCAGTAGACGTGTCCATCGAAACCGTGCCGTCCAATGCACAATAAAGACGGAATTTATCGCCTACAGTTACAATATAGCTCGCGGTAGTTGACGTTACACCATTATAGGCGCGAAAGGTATTTCCGCCGGGCTGGACGAACACGAGATACATATTCGTGTTCGTTGCCCCGGTTCCAGCATTCGGACCAATTGCGAAGTTCAACCCCGCCGTGGTGTCGTTGTCGTAGACACCCTCAATCCAGAACTCTCCAACGCCGACGGTAGCTGTGCCAACAAGCTGCCCGATACCGCTGAACGTGGTGCCAGTGGTGCTAGTCCAGTTGTTTGAACCATCAGGACCACTAAGCTCCGCTGTACGCGCGGCCAGCGTTACTGGGGTAGCGGACGCAGCAGCCGACACAGTCAGCGCACTGCTGGACGTGCGGGGTGAGAAGGTAGCGCCTGATAGTGTCTCTATGATGTTGACCGGCCCGGCCATCGTTGGAGTGCCGCTGACATTCAGGCCGTTGACCGTGAGCCCCGCCGCGCCGGTGCCAGACAGTACCAGGGCGCTTCCCGCCGCCTTTCCCGAGACGGTGCCCGTGTAGACAGTGCCAACCGTCGCGGTGGTCGACGACAGGGTAAGAGGATTGAGTACCACTGTAGCCTCGCCGACGAAGCTACGCTGCTTGACATTGGTGCTGATGCGATCCTCGCGGGTGTAGAAGCGTCCGTAAAGAGTACCCGTCGCCTTCGTCCCAAAAACGTATCGCTTGATCCACGTGACCCCATCAGTGGACGTGTCCATGGAAACAGTGCCGTCCAATGCACAGCGAAGACGGAACTTTTCACCTACAGTCACAATATAGTTTGCAGTAGTCGACGTTACGCCGTTGTAAGCCCTGAACGTGTTTCCTCCCGGCTGGACGAACGCAAGATACATATTCGTGTTCGTCGCCCCGGCTCCGGCATCCGGCCCAAACGCGAAGTTCAAACCTGCGGTGGTGTCGCTATCATAAACACCCTCAATCCAGAACTCCTCGACTCCAACCGTAGCCGTGCCGTTAAGTTGGCCGATGCCGTTGAACGAAGTCCCCCCGGTGTTGCTGGTCCATTTATTTGAACCATCAGGGCCGACAAGCTCTGCTGTACGCGCAGCTAGCGTGACAGGGGCGGCGGGCGTCAGCGCCGACGCAAATGGGATGGTTTTTAGGCAATCGAAGATCGCAAGATGGCCCGCTTCATTTGGGTGAATGTTATCCGGCCCAACCAGCGAGGCGCCCCCGTTATCTCGCATATAGGCGTACAAGTCGCGATACGTGGTACCGAACTCGGTTGCCAATGCCGCGCAAGCCGCGACATACTGCTCATGATAAGCGCGGCTACCGCCCGTAAAGCCCGTGCTACCCGTGGTATATCCGGCGTCCGGTATCCAGTAAGGCGATGCGATACAGATGTTAACTGGTTGAACACCGGCCGCGATCAAGTTGGTCAAGACCGTGCGGTAATCCGCAATGAAGTTCGCAAGGGTAAAGTCGGTAGTGCCCGTGTCATGCGTATAACGAAGATCGTTTAAGCCGTAAGCAATGACGTAGTTGCTGCTAAGGTTATATCCTGTCAGCAATGCCGCCACATGACGATCTACGCCGTTATCCGTACGAGGCACGCCGTTAAGGTCGTTGCTATTTTGAAGAACGGTTCCGCTGATCCCGTTGTTGATACGGGTTACGCCCATGAACACGCCCAACCTGTTGGCCCACGATAGACTCTCGTGAGACAGCCCGGGAGAGCCGACATTGTTGGTGATCGAGTCGCCAAACGTGTTGAGCCTATGCGGCAGCGTTACGTTCGGGTCCCTGACGGTTAGTACGCCGGCTGCGCTGGTCGCGCCGCTTGCGGCCACGGTGAAATTGACCTGCCCGGCTGACGGAGCCGACATGCCGACGACGACCTTCCAGCCTGCCGATGCGCTGCCTGCGATCACCAAACGCCCGTCGTTCGGTGTCACCGTAGGCGTCACACCGGTTGGGACGTTCGAGATGTTCGATACCAGCGTGCCAGCTACTGCGTTCGACGCAATCGAAGGAGAGGTCGGGGAAAGAGTGAGGGTAGATGCCGCGGATACCGTGACAGACACTACCGTTGACTGCGTGGTGCCATTCGAACCGGTCGCAGTTTCTCGGTAGGTCAGTGTGCCAGCAGAGGCGGGCGCCGCAGTAAGGGCGGTGCTGATGACGGTCCCATTGAGCGACCAGACACGCGAGGCGATCGTGCCATTCGCTACCGTGCCCGGCGTTGCCGTGAAAGTGGTGCCGGACGCGCCGCTGCTTGGGCTGACGGTCGGCTGAGTAGTAAACGAGGGGGCGGGCGTAACAGCAGCGGCTGCGACGGTAGCCTGCTGCACCGTAGATTGAGCGCCGCCTCCGTTCCCGGTTGCGAACTCCTGATACGTCAGCGTGCCAGCGGAAGCGGGGGCTGCGGTTAGCCCCGTGCTGATGGTCGAGCCGTTGAGCGCCCAGGCACGAGACGTGATCGAGCCATTGCTTACAGCGCCTGGCGTCGCGGTGTAGGTCGTCGTCCCCGCCGTGCCAGTCGAAGGACTGACCGTCGGCTGAGAGGTGAAGGCTGGCGCTGCCGCCGCTGCGGTCGCAACCGTCACCTGCTGCACCGTCGACTGCGTGGTGCCACCCGGTCCGGTTGCTGTCTCCTGATAGGTCAGGGTGCCAGACGATGCCGGGGCTGCCGTGATGCCGGTGCTGATTACCGTTCCATTGATGGTCCACGACCGCGCCGTGATCGACCCATTGCTGACGTTGCCCGCGGTCGCCGTGAAGGTCGTGGTGCCTGCGGTGCCGGTGTTCGGGCTGATGCTCGGCTGCGAAGTGAAGGACGGCGCCGGGGTCGGGGTGACGGTCGCCGCGGTTACTGCCGCCACCTGAACCGTAGACGTCGTCGTACCGCCCGGGCCTGACGCCGTCTCTTGATAGGCGAGCGTACCAGACGACGCCGGGAAGGCTGTCACGCCAGTGCTGATAGCGGTGCCATTCAGCAGCCATGCGCGGGACACGACAGAGCCGTTGCTAACGGTGCCGGGCGTCGCGGCGTACACGGTCGAGCCCGCAGTCCCGCTGGTCGGACTGATGCTGGGCTGCGTCGTGAACGCCGGTGCTGGAGTTTCCACCGGCACCCCGGCCGCCTCGAGCGCAGCGATACGCTTGATCAGTGCGTTCACCGTATCGCGCCAGTCACGCGCGGACGTGTTGTTTGGGATATTCGTCAGCACGGCCATGCGTGGACACTCCTATTCAGGAAAGCGGGTTGAGCACTCATCAGGGAAGCGGCGGGTCAGTGAGGCCAGGCGTCGACAGCGAGGCCGCGGCGCACGTCACAGAGCGCCAGGTCGGCACGCGCGTCGCGCAGCGAGCCCTCGGCGTCCGCGCTGTTGGCGCTACCGTCCGGCTGCCGGCGCATCGGCGTCGCCGTGCAGGGCTTCTTCGCCTCGGCCGGCACTGGGGGGATCGCCGGCGAATAGCTCAGCGTCGAGCGCGTCGATGCCGCGCACGCGGTCAGCAGGAAGGCAGGCAGCACGGCCAGCAGCAGTTTGCGCATAGGTCCTCACGGTGTCAGTGGATCGAAGGATGATGGGTTCGCGATTTGCGAGGCGGTCGGCGAAGGTCGTGAGCGCCGTGGTTTGCTGGATGGCGAACCGCGTTTCCGCCGCGGTGCGCAGCTGCTCAGCCTTCGCGATCTCCGCGCTCCACGCCGTTCGCTCGGCCTTCAGCGTTGCCTCAAGGTCATCGGCACGTGCTCGCGTCAGCAGCAGGCCGATGAGGAGGCCAGCCATCGGCACCGACCACCACAAGCGCCGCAGCAGGGCGAAGCCCGCCGCCCAGGTCATGCTTCGTTCGACGAAAAGGGCACGCCCGCGATCGTCTTCATTTTCACAGCGCCACCGATGACGGGCACGCCGGAGGGCCAGCGCGAGGCGGTCAGACGCGACTTTGCAATGCGCGTGACCGTGACAGCGTTGCCCTGGTTCCCGCCAAGCACATGATATGCGGTCTCGTTTTCACCGACATAGAAGCCGACGTGTCCACCGCCTGGGCGATCGAAGACGAGGACCGCGCCGGGGGCGAGCCGCTCGGGCCGCAGTCGGCTGCCCCAGGCCGCCCAGCTCTTCGCTCGCGCCGCGATCTTCACCGGCTCCACGCCAACGGCGACGAGGCACGCTGCGACAAAGCCGCCGCACCACGGCATCTCATCGTCTTTCCAAATCACGCCGTTCCATTTGCGCGCCGAATTAAGGAACGCGATCAGGGCGTTGTTATGCGTGCGACCGACTATTTCGCGGGTGCCAAGAAGCGACCGGGCATGGCGAAGCCACGCCGGCTCTGATGCCGTCGTCATGATTATTTCCTTCGATGTGAGGCGATCTGTCGGGGTGGCCGTTAGCGATGCGCTAGGGTCCACACCCACCGTGCCCTGGCCGGCTCGTCCTTGGCTGACCCTGGGGGCGGGCCGTTATTCTGCCGGCGTTGCCGGGCCGGTGCCGATGGTCTGTGGCGGCAGCTTGTCGAGCGCCGTCGCGAGGTTGGCGTCTTGTTGGGCACTCGCGCCTTTGCCAACGTTCAGCACCGCTGCGACCGCTGCGCCGACAATCGGGCCTAGGCCGGTGAAAAAGCCATCGACAAAGCGAGTGTTGTTCGCCGGGACCTGATGGAAGAACGATATCGTGGCGAGGCCGATGTATCCGACGATCAGGGTAAGGGCGATGACATAGCGCCAGTGGCGGTCAACGTCGCTCATTCGGGTGCTCCTGGCTTAGTGGCGGCGATCGCAGCAGCATGGATTGCTCCAGCCTCTTGTTTCTCACGGGCTATCTGCTGAGCTCGCATCTCTTCGATCATAGCTGCAGCCGTCGCTGCATCGTCCGGGTTCTTTTTTACCATCATCAGGAAAGCGGTCAGGCACTGATCGAGATTGTTGATGCGGTGCCGATCGACCGCGCGCTCTGCCTGATGCAGCGCCTCCTTAAACTCAGCCTTTTCTTCGAGCTTGGCGATCCGCTGGCGCATCGCTTCCATCTCTTCCGCGCGCTCGTTCAAAAGATTCGCCTCTCGCTCGTTCGCGATCTTCTTCAGAGCCGGGCGACTTTTGATAATTGCCACAAGGACGCCGCCGACGAGCAGGTTGAGCAAGCCGACCGCAGCGGTCGTCCAGGTGAAGCCAGTGCTGACTGGAACGGCCTTGGCCGCTGCCGCCGCGAGACTAAACCCGAGGACCACGGCCATACGCCCATGCTACGCGGATGATGTACATGCCCGTTGCGCCGCTCAGGACATACAATGCCTGCCAGAGCATCACGTTTTCAGGCGCCAGCAGCCAGCGGGCGCAGAACCCTATCATGACGAAGGCCGTCGCAACGCACGCCAGACGCATCGGGTCACCGCGGCGCGTCCCGTTGCCTGACACAGCGCCCCATGCACCGGGCACGGCATAGATAAGCAAAACGCCCCAGATGAGGATGTTGGCTACCCGTAGTCCGGTCATGCGTCTTTCCTTTCTGCGGCAGCTGGGGCCGTGTTGCCGTTGTCCTGCATGATCAAGCGGTTGGTGATTGAGGACGCGGCACGGCCGCGGAAAGGCATCTAACCTGCGCTTCCAGCACTGCAGACCGGTTCTCCAGATTGACTAACTGTGAAGCCAAGGCATTCACTTGGCTCTGTAAAACGGCAACTTCTGGGGACATTGTCATTCTCCTTTGGTGCTAGGGTTTCGGCGCGCAGCCGAGAAATGCGGTCTCGACATTGCGCCGGCAGTGTTCCGGCGCCGCGCCGATGAGGACGAAGAGGCGGTCGATGATCGCTTCGAGGATAAGCCCCCAGCGATGCCCCTTGATCGCAGCGCGGCCGACGCGGCTGGAAATCGTCTCGTCAGCCGACGGGGTTGGCCCACCCGCGACAACATAGATCGGCACGGCGATTAGGATGTAGGCAAGCTGGTCGACCGCAACGAGCAACTGGCGCAGCCCGAGCCAGAAGCGCTCAACCATTGAGGACTGACCAGTCGACCTTGCCGGCAGCGACGATCGCGCCGAGGTTCGCGGCGCGGCCCACCGCGGCCTTCGCGCCCATGCGCAGCCCCTCGATCGCGGCGCCGATGGCCACCCACGCATCGGCAAGCTCGATGATCTCGGCAGCAAGGTCGGCGATCGTCATTTCGCGCGCGCCAGCCTCTGCAGTGAGGAACGGCGTGGTGGTGTCGTTGTCCACGGACCATGCGCGCGCTTCCGCTTCCTTGCGCTGATACGTCATGGCCTGCCCGGCGCCGGGCGTCAGAATGCGCTGGCGGATGAGTTCGGCTTCGTCATCGATCTTCACCGCGCTTGCTGCACGCAGGGCGTCGAGATCAAGCGTGGGCGCGCGCACGACCTGCGCCGGCACCATGACCATGCCCATGCCTTCAGAGAACTGCTGCTGCGCGGCAGATCCGACTGACCCGCCGCCACGCCAGAGCTCCTCGCCGGACGCGAGGTCGTAGATGATCCAATGTTCCATGATGAAGCTCCGGGACTAGCGCTTGAACTCAGTCACCGCGATTGCGGCACTGGTATAGGTCCACGTCGTGTTTGTGGTGGTGACGAAGAAGCGGAGGAAAAACTGTACGGCTGTCCCCGCCGGAAATTGGATGATCTGGAAAAAGCCGACAGGAACCGCCGTATTTGATGGCGTGAAAGCCACCTCGCGCGAGAGGGCCAGCTCGGTTCCGTTGTATGCCGCAAATAGCTGCGCTCGCATGTTGCCGGAGCCACCGGTCCGAGTGCCGTCGGCCTGTACGTCGACCTTCATCGTGCCGCCGGTGCTGGTGATATAAACCCGCCCAGTTTCACCCGTGTCTTCCGGGCTTACGCCGCCGCTCATGCCGGCGATCGCGACCGTGTTGGTCACACCATTTACAGCGATGCGGTCGGTTATCACCGACCCGGTCACCAGCAGGCTTCCGCTGATAGACACGTCGCCGATGATGTCGACACCAGCCCCGGCGTTTGCGTCAGCGCTGATCGTGATCTGCGCCCGGTTGTTCCCGGCAACCGCCGTGGTGCGCCAGTAGGCGGCCGTCCGTCCCTTTACGTCCGCGAGGGTGCCGGCCTGCTGTGAAACTGTCGCTGCTGTACCGTTGTACGCGCTGCGCAGATCGCTGACGCTTTGAGCAACTGCCCCGATCTTCGGGTCGACGACAACCGTGAGCCGCTCGTCGATCTTTGCCGTCAGATCGCCGCCAGAACCGGACACCTGCGCCTCTAGGATGCTGACGCGCTGTGCTGTGGCATAGCGGTTTGGCAGGTCGGTAAGAGTGTTTTCGGTCGTTGAAATGCGGGCAGATAGAGCGGGAATGAGAGTGGCGGCGGCTTTCTGCGCCTTGATCTCGCCCTCACTCGCAGGGCGGAGTGAAGCATAATACCAGCGGATGACATGGAAGCCGATCTCGCCAAAACCGGTCCAGCCAGACATAACGTGAAAATTCACCAGCGGCCTGTCGCTGTAGAACAGCTTGCTCCACCGCCGCCGCGTCGAGCCGCCAGAACTGACCACTTCATTAAGATCAGGATCCGCAGCGAAATTGACGCTGTAGTAGCCGTCCACCGTAAGGCCGGCGCCTTGGTAAGTGCCGTCGACAAGCTCGGCATCCGCTTCCATGACGTACCATCCCGGCTGCACGCCAATCGGATTTTTCACCATTCCGCTTTGCTGACCCGCCTGTGTGGCCAGCCGAGCTGCATAGCCGGCCCCGGCATAGGTACTGGTTATTCGCTGGATATCTACCTGCTGAAACCATGAGGCCCATCCGAACGGCAACGGCGACCCGTCGGGCCATGAGGCAAAATTTGCGTTACCGATCAGACTTGAAGCCAGGCCAGCATGAGCGGCGGACTCAAGCGACGTCTGCCGGTTCGTCAGTGCGAGATCCGCGTTCGTGAACGCTGTCGTCAATTCTTGCGCCTTGGCATTAACTGCCGGCCCGATGGACGCTGTAACGGTATCGATCCGAGACCCGAGAGCGTTGTCGCGCGTGACGCCAGCTGTCTCAACTCGTGAGATTTCGGCGCGCGCTACGGTGTCGACGCCCTCGCTTCCACCTCCGCCTTGAGCGATTAGTGAGTCGATTCGCTGACCGATAGACGTATCAGCGTCGCTAAGTGCGGCGACCTCCGTAGAGATGCGCGTATTTGTAGAGGTGTTGAGCCCTTTATAATCCGTGGTGACGGTGTCGATCCGCCGCCCGATTGCGGCATCGGCGTTTGATAGTGCCGTAGCTGTCTGCGTGATCCGGGTGTTCGTCGCGCTGTCGAGATATTGATAGTCCGTCGCGATCGTATCGATACGACTGCCAAGCGCGCTGTCCCTGCTCGCTGATGCCGTTTCGACGCGCGTGATCTCAGAGCGGACGGCAGTGTCATCGAACCCGCCCTCAGCAACGATGCTGTCAATTCGGCGACCAAGGGCTGCGTCAGCATCGCTAAGAGAGGTGATCGAGTCCGTGATCCTGGCGCTGGTCGCCGCGTCCGCCGCCTTGAACTCTGTGGTGACGGTGTCGATGCGCTCGCCGAGCGCCTTGTCCGCGGCCGATAGCGCGGTGACTTGGGTCGTGATGCGCGTGTTGGTTGCGCTGTCGCGGCCCGTATAGTCCGTCACGACGGTATCGATGCGCTGCCCAAGCGCAGTGTCGCGGGTCGACGAGGCGAGCTCAACCCGGCTGATCTCGGCGCGGGTGGCAGTATCTTTGGTCGTGACGTCGGTTACGATGGAGTCGACACGCTTGCCGATCGCCTCGTCAGCAGCGGAGAGAGCTGCAACCGAGTCCGTGATCCGCGTGCTGGTCGCCGAGTCCGCCGCCTTGAACTCAGTGGTGACGGTGTCAATCCGCTCGCCCAACGCCCCGTCGGCAGCGGACAAGGCGGTGATCGTGGTCGTGATCCGCGTGTTGGTGACGCTGTCCCGGCTCGTATAATCGGTGACGACAGTGTCGATCCGCTGCGCGATCGCGCGGACGTCATCGGTGCGGACCAGCCGCTCCGTCTCGATCAGCGCGCGGACCTCACCGTCGTTTTTGTTGGTGACGACGGTCAGGCTGTCGATGCGACGATCGAGCAGCTCGTCCTTGCCCTGCGCCCGGTTCGCCTCGGCGTTCAGGTCGGTCATCGCCGCATCGATGCGGGTATTTGCCCGACTGACGGCCAGATCGGCCGTTACGCGCGCCGCTGCCAGTTTGCTATCGGCATTGGCGAGTGCCGCGTCGAGGACGATACCGGACGCGAGGAGCTTGGCATTGAGGTCGGCCAGCGCTGCATCTGCCTTCGCCCCGGCCGTCTTGATCAGGGCATTGGCCGCCGCGACCGCGCTGTTGATCGCGGGGATCGTGATGTTCTCGAGGATGTCCGAGCGCTGCTTTACCGATGCTGCGTCAGCAATGACCTGTGTCGCTGGCACCCCAGCAACCGCGCCAGTGTCCTTCGACGTGTTGTCACCAGTCTTGTCGGCGCCATCGGTGGGCTTCGTTCCGTCCGGATCCGAGACATGCTCCCACGGGATAGTCAGCGGCGCAGGAGTCGCCGCTTCGCTGAACCCTTCAATCGACAGCGACAGCGTGCTGACCGACTGCCCGACCTCAACGCTGACCTCCTTGAAGAACCCGTAGACGGTGAGGCTTTCGGTAGCGCGATCGGCCACCCAAAGCGACGGCACCGCCCGCACCGCAGCGACCCGGCCGATGACCTGATTGACAGCGTCGGTGCGGATCAGCGCCTTCGCCGCCATCCGCTTTGCCCAGGCCCGCGGCACGATCGCTATTTCGCCGAAGTCGTCCGTCTCGCGTTTGCTGTAGTCGGTGATGCTTGAGGTGGGTGACGAACCCGTGCGGCCAAGTGGCCACAGAATGCCGACCATGAGCGTTCCGACCGAAACTGCGCCATCGCCAGCGCGCGTGTCGTGCCATGCCGTCGTATCGCGCACTGTCCCGGAATCATCCCAAGCGGGCGGTTCGGCCGAAGCGGTTCCGGCAACGGTGTCGCGGAACGTGCCAGCATCGTCGAAGGGGGCGGCATCGTCCAATAAGACGCGCTGCGCGGTGTTGCCGACAGCCGTCAACGTGACGGTCAGGCTCGCGCCGGCAGTCGTCGCTAGATCCAGGAACAGGGCGGAGGTTGCGCCTCCCGTCACCGCGACGGTGCGGTCATAACCCGGCGCCTGGACGCGCACCCTGGCGGCGTTGGTGTCGAGTATCGCCAGGCCGGACACCGCCGGCCCCGGCCGCAGCGCGACGGTGATGACGTTGTCGTCAGTGGTGGTCGACCCGATCGCCTGGTCGAACATCGCCCAGCGGTTGGTCGGACCGACGTCGAGCCACGCACCAACGGTCAGGGCGGGATCGTTGCCGATGTTGCTGGCAATGATGCTTTCGTAGACACGGTGCGTCCCGCGACGGACGACGCGCGTGCCGGCAGGGTAGCCGCCGGCCGGCGACCATTCGATCGCGTCATCCTCGGCGACGGTGCTCGAAATCAGAACGGCGTCGGTGATCGCGATCGGCTGCAACACCTGCAGCGTTGATGGTTTGCCGCCCGGCGCCGGATCAGTACCGCCGTCGGTGAACTCGGCTTCGCCCGTCAGACCCTCGATCGTCAGCGTGCAATAGCTGATCAGTGACGTCGGATGGTCGACCTCGAAGTTCTTGTAGAACCCGCGGACCGTAAGGTTGCCATAGGGGTCATCGCCGATCCACGTAGCCGATGTAGCGCGGAGATCGGCAAGCTGCCGCTGTAGCGCGTCTACGCCGGCAGACGGCACCGCCAGCCGAACCGACATCTGCCGGGCGAAGCTCCGCTTGACGACGGTGGTCACGCCGAACTCGTCGGTGGTCCGGCGACTATAGTCGGTGATGCCGATCATCGGAGACGATTCAATCGTCCCCAATTCGATCGATCCGGTATCGGTGACGACCCTCACGCCGCGTTGCCGATGCTGATTGCTTGCCCACTATGGTCGGCAGTGACGGCATCGAGGATGCGGGCGGTTGCCTTTGCGCTGCTTGCGATCGCGGCCTGCCCGGAATTGTTATCCTCCCGGAGCTTCACCACCTCGTCC
This sequence comes from Sphingomonas sp. T1, assembly GCF_902506585.1. Classification (NCBI taxonomy): domain Bacteria; kingdom Pseudomonadati; phylum Pseudomonadota; class Alphaproteobacteria; order Sphingomonadales; family Sphingomonadaceae; genus Sphingomonas; species Sphingomonas sp. T1. Next base: position 1,617,459 of record NZ_LR733875.1, on the reverse strand, counting down.
CGCAGTGAGCGGAGCTCGTTGGCCATGTCGTTCTCCGGCGAGACGGGAATGACTGTGGGCTGCACTGCCGCGACGAGGGTCAAGGTTGCTGCGTCGTTCGCCGCCTTGGTGGTCGGCGTCGATCCGGAACCCTGCGCCGTAGTGGTGGACAGCGGATTGCCACTCGCGATGGCGGCAATCGCAGCGTTGGTCCCGGCGAGGCTGGCGGCGGTCTGGGCCTGCACCCGATCCAGTTCCTGCCGACTGCTGGCGTTGTCGCCAGCGATCTTCAACAGCGCCTGGCTGAGGGCGGGCAGCGACTTGGCGGCATCCATATCGCCGCCGCGCGCCGCGTTCGTCGCCGCATTGAACTGCCCCATGGCTGCCGCAAAGCCCGTCTCACCCGCGGCGTTCGACAGACCGCGGATGCGCTTGATCTCCTCCTCGATGCTGTTGCCGACGCTCGACCATGCATCGCTCAGCTGCTTCGCCGCAGCTGCCGCCGTCTGCGCATCCTGGATCGCCCAGACCTGCTGTTGCAGAGCGCGATTGCTGACATCGACCTTGGCGAGATCCAGCGCCCGGATCGCAGCCGTATCGCCGTTGAGCTCCAGTATCTTGCGTTCCAGATCCTGCCGCTCGGCAAGGATGTCCGCCGAGCTCTTGGCGCCGTCCATTGCCGTCTTCAGATCCGCGAACGCCGGTGCCAGCTGCAGCAGCGTGGCATAGGTCGACTGGCCGGCCGCCGTGGTCAGATCCTGTGCGTCGACCAGCTGGCGGAACCCTGCCAGTGTCTCGGGCATGGCCGCGCCGAGGCTTCCGAACACCTTAGCGAACTGGGCAGTCTTGGTAGCAGCCTGCTCTTCCTTGGTGTAGAAGGCTTGGAAATAGGCATCGGCCGCAGTGTTGAAGTCACCAACGCTGTCGAACTGGTCAGCCAGACCGAGCTTCGCATCGAGACCAAGTCCGCGCGCGGCGCCGCCCAGCATGTCGAGGGAGGCGCTCACCGACTCGACGGTCGACGCGACGCGGACCAACGTCTCGAACGCACCTTCGCCGACCTTCTGGAACCGCTCGAAGCCGGGGAATGCAGCAATAGCCATCTTGTCCGCCGCCGCGCCGAACACGGCCGACAGCTTCTCCTGGATCTGCTCGCCCGTCAGGCCCTGCAGGTCGATCTTGCCGATGTCGACGATGAAGCCGCCCAGTCGGCGCTGGATTTCGGTCGTGGACTCACCAAGCGGCCCGGCCGCCGCCGCGATCGCGCTATTGAAGTTACGCAAGATCAGCGTGAACTGTTTTTCGAGACCGGCATCGGCACCCGTGTACTGGGTCGAGTATTTGGTGCTGGTCGTGATGCCGAACAGCTTCTTCTTCTTCTGAACGTCCGAGTAATAGGACGCGTCGAAGCCGCCGTTGAGGATCGAGTCGAGGGTCTGCGGCCCGCCGGACAGGCCACTGCCGACGACAGTCGTCTTCGTCCCGAACAAGGATGCCAACGCACCGCCGAACACGGGAACGATCGCCTTCAGTACGGAGCCGACGGCATTCGTCTTGAAGCCGGCATCGACACCGCCTGATGCGTTTACGTCGCCTGCCCGAACGACCAGCGCAGCAACTCCACCGATCTGGTTGTCGATCGACCGGAGCAGGCCTGCCATTTCGCGCGATGACGACAGCATGAGCGTGTCGACTTCCTTCAGGCCGTCGATAGCGCGCCGGATGCTCTCGGACTTGGCCTCGCTGTCGCCTAGCACGGTTCCCGTGCCCTCGTTTGCCTTCGGCAGCGTATTCTTGCCACCGCCGAAGCCGCCCGCGACCATAACGCCTGCCCCGATCAGGGCCGCAGCCGTGGCCGCCATCGCCGCGATGTTGGCCGGGAAGGGAAGCTTTGACTGGTTGGCGACGCCCTCGGCGCCAGCCGCCGCCGCGCGCGCGCCGCTGTTCGTGATCGACGTAATCGTCTCGATGGCATCCTGGGCGATCGACCGGAGCGACATGGCGAACTCGACCGCGCGGAACACCTTCTCAGCGGCCGCCATAGCTTTGTAACCATCCGAGCCCTCTTTGAAAAAGCCCTTCGCCGCATGGGTCATGTCGCCATAGAGTCCGACCTGTGCCGTCGCGTTCTTCTGGGCGTAGAGGCCATTCTCACGCTTGATCGCGGCATCGCGCTGCTCGACGTTCGTCATCTGCTTCAGCTTGCCCAGCTGCTGCTCGTGGGCCGTCCCGAGCCGCTCCTGCTGCGCCGCGAACGATGCGTAGATCGAAACGGTATCGCCGAGCGCGCGGCCGACCTCGCCGAACGCATCGGCCATCCCGCGCGCAGCGTTCGAAACGTTGGTCGCGATTTCGTCGAGCAATTCACCCTGATAGGTCAGGCTGCCGTTCAGCGCGTCGGTTGAGAGCTTCACCTGGTACTGACCCGAGGCAATGTCTGCCTGCTGGTCGATCCATTGCTTTGCTTTCGCCCCGCTCCATCCCTTCGCTTCCGCGTCCTGCGTCGCTTTCAGGACTGCGAAAGCCTGGACACGCGCAGCTTCATTCGCGCCGATCAGACGGGTTTCTTCCGCCAGCATCGTCAACTGCCGCTCGCCGTCGACCAGCGCGACTCCCATCGCGCCAGCGCGCTGCTTATCAGTGAGGGCCTGCCGGGCAGCCGTCTGCTTGTCGATCGCAGCCGACGCCTTGTTCGCTGCATCGGTGAACATTTCCTGTCCCGCAACATCACCCTTGGCACCGGCTTCCGACGCCTTTCGCAAGGCCGCCTCTCTCGCTTCCGCGAGCGGCAGCTGAGCCATTCGGTCCCGTAGCAACTCACCAGCAAGCGCCGCGGGAACGTTGCCGGCTGCGACCGCGGCGTTAACCTCGTCCTGGAGACGAGCCTCATCTTCCATGGTCTTTGCGCTCTGCGCACCGGCTTTGATCCGCTCCGCGATAGCCAGGCGGATCTGCCGACTCACAGCCGCCTCGATATCACCGCGCTTCTTAATTGCGTCGCTCTCCGCCTTGACGCGAGCCTCGGCGATCAGCGCAGCGCCGCCGGCCTCGCCGTAGGCGTCCACCAGCTTGTAGACGTTGGTGATCTGCGCTTCGATCGCCTTCGCCTGGTTAGCTAGCTGCTCAGCGTGGTGATCAGTCTTTGGCTTGGTGTAGCGATTAGCGACCTTGTTGTAGGTGTCCTGCGCCTGCGTCTGCCGTTCCTGCTGCGTCAGCACCTGGGTGCCGAGCCGCAAATTGGTGATCTGCTGCTGCGCCGCCGCCTTCTCTTGCTTCGTGCGAGCTGCAGACAGACGAGTTTGTGCCTGGGCGACGAGATGCGACCGCTCCTGCGTGGTAATCCAGTCTCCCGACGCGGTACGGTTGGCCTTGATCGTGTCCGTCACCGCCGAATAATCATGACGAAGCGCGCGCACCTGCGTCGCTGTCAGACCGGTCGTATCGGCCAAACCCTTCTGCAACACGCGCTGCTGTGCCAGCAGCTCGTTGTACTGCTTCATGCCGGTCGTGTTCAGCGACTGCGAAGCGTTCAGCGCTGCAACCTGATCCTGGTTGCGGCCGGCGTTGGCGTTCGGCCCCAAGGGGGTCTTGTTGCCTGTGCCAAACAGGTCGACGGCCCAGCCGCCGACCTGCTGCTTGAGCCAGGCATCGTAGGACGCACCGGCCGAACGGATCTTCTGATCGAGCCGCCCGAACATCGTCGACACGCTAGCAACAACGTTCCCTAGCATGTCCATGACATGAGCAAGGCCGGTGACCTGGTGCGCGTTGGCCGCGATGTCGCTGCTCAAGATGCGGGTCAGCTCGGCGGTCGCCTGCTCTTGATCACCCTGCGCCGCCAGTTGCCGGATGTGCTCGTATTGCGCGCCCGTGAGCAAGCCGAGCGACTGCGTGAACGTATCGGCAGCCTTCGCCGGGTCGCTCATTGCCGCTGCAAGTGCTGCCTGCGCAGCCGGGGCATCTTGCCCGGTCAGCTTCGCATATTTGTCCACCATACCCGCAAGGGAGGTCAGGGTCTGCTCGCCCTGAATGCCGGCCGCGGCGAACGCAGCGACGCTATCGCGCGTCGCGCCGATCGACCGCTCGCCGGCGGAGGAGGCGGCTTCTGCGATCGCCTCGAGCTGCTCCGCGGTTTGACCCGAGGTTCGCCCGAGGCCGGAAGCCGTCGTTTCGAACCGCTCGATCGCGCTGCCATAGCTACCGAGCGCCCGCACCGTCGCGACGACTGCAACGGCAGTAGCAGCAAGCAAAAGATTGACCGGATTGATGAGAGGCGCGAGCCGCGCAAACCCGGTGACCGCGTAGGTACTGACGTCTTTGCCCATCTGAGCCAAGGCGGCGCCGGCGCCAACGCCGCGCGCCTTTGCCTGCTCAAGCACGTCGTAGATTTGCGGGCCCTGCTGGACGAGGATCATCAGCGGGTTCATGCCCATAGCCGCGGTGACGCCGATGTCCTGAAACTGCCGGGAAAGGTTGAGCGTCTCGGCCGCGGTGAACCGCTGAACCTCGCCCAATTCGCGCGTGACACCTGTCAGTTGGCGTTGCGGTCCGTAGACCTTACCCGCCGCCGCAGCGACGCGCGCTTGCTCCTGCTCGAATGCCTCGGCGCCTATGCGGCCACGGTCAAATGCCAGCCGGGCTTCGTCGAGCTCAGTCTTGAGCCTGCCAATTGCTACCGCGGCAGGATCGACGCGGGCTTGAACACGCATCACAGCTGCTTCGAAGGTCGCCGCCTCACGGTCAGCAACGGCCATCGCCGTAGCGCCCTCGCGGACCTTCGCCTCAAACATCTCATGCGCATGCGAGGCCGACCGCAATGCCTGCGCCTGGCGCTCCGCGGCCGCGGCCACCCGCGTAGCCGCGGCGTCCTCCGCTTCGGCAACCGCGGTCGCCGCAAACTCGCGCTGTCGTGCCGCCGTCAGAAGGCGGTCGGCGAGATCTGTATTGCCTTGGTTCGATGCGGCCAGCCCGATAGCCTCGACTTTCGCGGCTCGCATCTGATCCTTGGTCTGACCAAGCGCCATCGCCTCACGCTCGAGCGTGCGGATCAGCGCCTCACCGGCGGTGGCGGTCTTCCTTTTCTCGTTGGCCAAGGCCCGTGCCTCGCGCGTCGCGGCCGAACCGGTCGTGCTGAACGATGCCGCCAGACCACTAACATCAGATGCTACTGACTTGGCCGTCTGTCCGACCGACGTCAGCTGATCCTTGGCGACGGCGCCGAATGCAGCGACCTCCCGTGTCGGACCGCTGAGGTTCATCATGCCGCCAGTGGCGACCTCGACCTTTCGCATTCCCTCGAGCACCTTCACGGTGCGGTCGTCGAAGAACTGATAGAACCGCTGCAGCTCGCTGAACGCACCTTGTGTGTCGATCGCAAAGCCGGCGGAGAGCATGGTATCGTCGTCGTCGTCTATCATACCAAGCCCTCCCCCTTGAAAACGGGACGCCACGAAGGGCTATCCCAATACGTCGTCGAGCACCGCGATTTCGGCGGCCTTCTCGGCTTCAGTTACCGCGCCGCGCCAGGGCGGCGGGCAGGCCTCATCTTCGCTGATCCGCGACTGCTGAACGTAGGCCTGTGACAGCGCCCGAATGAGCCGGGCTTCCCATGACGACAACTTGATCGAGGTGTTTGCCTGCCAAGCGGAGATCTCAGCCCATGGGAGCACGGTCGCCGACATGCCATTCGAGCCGGTCACCCCGGTCTCAATCCACCATTGAATGATGTGGGGCAGCGGCACGGGCGGCATCTGAACCGGCACCCGGTCTTTCTTCAGCTGGTCGAGCCGGGATGGTGCGGTCGCGGCATTGAAGTTCTTCGCGCGCGGAGACTCAGCCGGCGGGCGTGGCGTGGCATTGAGCCACGCCATGCGCTGCGCGTAAAGGATCAGGGCGCGGCTGGTGCGCCCTTGGAGTTTCCCCAGTCGGCCAGATGCTTCGACACCTGGTTGGCGATGAAGCCGAGCTTGCGGTTGCCGTAAACGCCGAGCGACAGCGCCCGGCCGGTCTTGTCGCCGAGGGTCAGGTTCTCCCACTCGATCGTCGCGTCGGCTAGATCCTCGGCAGTCTGCTCGAGACGCTCTTCAGCGCTCATGGCGGTGCGCTTGCCGTCATTGTCGTCCAGGCGCTTCAGAATGCGCGCGGTCTGCTTCGTCTCGATCTGGGCGTAGGCATCGCTGCCGGGGCTGTGCAGGTGCACGCGCACGGGCTTGCGATCGGGGCCGTCGTACAGAAGCTGACCGTCGGCGCCCTTTAGGTGCAGAATGGTCGAGTCAGCGATTGCTTCGGAAAGAATGTCCATGGTGATACCTCGCGGGTGTGGGGGAGCACCGACCCGCCCCGACACCCGCGATGAGCGGGGACGGGCCGATGCAAGTTATTCCGGCTGGGCCGGAAAGGGTGGATCAGACGGGCGCCGCCTTCTTCACGACGGCCGTGTTGATCTCGATGGCGGGAGCGGCGGTGATGACCGTGTTGGCGGCGCCGATCGTCTCAGGGAAACCGAACACACGCGCCTGGAAAAATCGCAGCGAGCCGTCAGGTTTTGTCACGCGGAAGGCATACTGATCGGTGTTGGTCGGCGCCGAGGCCGTCTGGATCAGCGCCTGCCCAGCATCGGAATCGTCGACCTTCATGGTCGGGCTGAGCTGACCGTAATTGGTCGGCCCCTTGTACTTCTCGACCGCGCCATCGAGCGGCGTGAAGGTGACGACTTCGGTCGTCGCCCCGAAGCCACCGATCGATTCGACGCCGCCGACGGTGGTGTAGGTCAGCGCCGCATAGGCGGTGTCGGTCTGCGCGGTAGGAATGCCGGCAGAAATGGCGAGCTTGGAACCCGCCGCGGTAGTGCTCATCGTGTATTCTCCAGTCAGCAAGCCGGCTGGGCCGGCGGGTCAGTCCTGTCGCGGGCAGGAAAGAGGGTTAGCCCAAGGCCTCGTCGAGGGCGGCCTTCTCGGCTTCGGCGGGCGACTTGGGCTTCTCGAAAGAAGCGAGGCCAGCGGCGCGATAATTGACGAGCTCGCCTGCGCTCACGTCAGTCAGCTCGGCACCGCGCTCGAAGTATCGGGTCGTGCCGGCGTCCTTGAAATCGCGGGTCGCATAGTGCGGCTTGCCTTCGGTCTTGGCAGCGGGCTTGGCGTCGGTCTTGGGCTTCGGATCCATCTTCATTCTCCTTCAGGCAGGGGTGTCGTAACTGACGGTGAAATCCTGATTGCGTTCGTAGCTATCGCCGGGGCCGTTCAATTCGGGGCCGGCGCCGGCCGTCAGGATGGAAATGTTGGTGGCGTCTTGCATGACCGGGATGATCATCCCGGCGCGGCCGGCAGAGCGCAGTAGCGTCATGATCGCTGCGCGAGACCGGTAGCTGGCAGCCCGTACGGTCACTGACACGCGCTCGATCACGTGCACCTTTGCCTCAAGCGCCAGCGTCTGCCGGTCGACAATGCTGATCGAGCGAACCAGCAAAACCGGCAACGCCGCATCGTCGCTCAGGCGGCCACCTTTGATCGCTTCGGCGCGCACAGCCGCAGTCAGCGGCACGTCAGCCCGAAGCTGCGCTCCGATGATCTCACTTCCGGTCATTCGGTATCCCCGTCAGCTGCCAGCGCGGAACCGCGTACGCGGGTGTTGATGAAGTCCTGTGCAGCTGCCACAGCGTCGCGGCGCTTGATGTCCCGCGCCGTCCGCAACCAAGGCTCTGCCGGCTTGAAGCCCGGATGCCAGACCGTTGCACCGACAGGCTTGCCGCCGATAACAAGCGTGGCGCCCGGGCCCGATCGCCCTTCCTTCGCCGCAGCAGTATCGAGGGTGTTTACACGTGCCGCTGTGCGCCCTTGGCTGTGCCGAGGATCGACGCTGATGAAATGCGCGCTTGTGCCGTATTCGAGCCAGGTGCCGAGCGATCGCGGCCAGCCTTCCTGGACGGTGATCCGCACCTTGATCGTGCCGTCCTGATCCTTCGAACGACCGATCTCGACACCATTGCGAACGGCATCGGAAGCCACTCGCGCTTTTGCTTCGTTAGCGATCACCGTTGCACCAACCCGCGCCGCTCCTCGCAAAATGCGCTTGATCTTGTCCGGTATCTGATCGCGACGGCGCTGCTCTGCCTCGCTCCCCTTGAGGGTCGGCATCAGCTGCCGTCGCCGCCGGCGCTGTATTCCTCAACCATGAACTCGACGCTGGAGCGCTGCCGGATGATCGCAGGACCCGCGATGATCTGCATGATCCGATCGCCCATCACGAACCGCATATTGCTCGTGATATCGTCCCGAATCCGCATGCGGACCCGGGCGGGCCGGGTAGCAATATTGATGCCCTCGGCAAGCCTCTCGCCGCGGCTGGGCAGCATGTCTACGACGCTCGCCCAAACCTCGTCGTCGACCAGCTCCCATCTGCCGGAGCCCGCACCGTCGAAGGCCTTATCAGCAACGGGGCGCTCGATGCGGATAGTGTCGGAAAGCTCTCCGGCAGTAAGCTGGCTCATACAACGAACTTCCGCAGAGGCGCGATAAGCCAGGTGATTGCCAGCGGCATCTCCGCCGAGTTTTGCCCCGTCGCTTCGCGGTTGGCGTACCATTGGGCGACAAGCAGCAACGCGGCCTGCGCGGCAACGGCACGGTCGCCCTCAGCCATGTTGGACGCGTCAGAGACGATGTCCCGCTCGGTGGCGTTTTCGATAGCACGAACAGCCGCCGCGATGAGGATGACGAGATATGCGTCCTCGCGATTAGATGAGCCAAGGCGAAGGTGCATCTTCACGTCCGCAAGAGTGACGAGCTCAGCCACGGGTAAGATCGCGCCCATCGCGCCCCTTCTTTACCGCGAGCCGCCAGCCGGTGTCGGGGCCGTCCGGCTTATCGCCGGTATCTTTCTGCGCGATCCAGAGTGAACCGCCGAAGGTAACGGCGTCGCCCAGCGTATAGGCCTGCCCTTCCTTGAACACGCCGCGGTCGATCACTGCCGGCACAGTGAGGTCGAAGGTCTTCACCTGCTCACCGCGGACGAACTTGAGGGTCGCTTGGCGCTCCCCGGTCTGCTCGATCGACATATCGTCGAAGCCCAATCCGGGGTCCCCGTCCTTCCCATCGACGCGACCAAGCGAGCACATCTTGCCGTTGCTCAGCGTCACGACCAGCGCACCAGTGCGGTCGATCATCGCCCCGGCAAGGCCGACGCCGTCCTTCGGAACCGGCAGCGCGGCGAAAGCGCGCTCGACTACCGCGGCGACGATCGGCTCGACCTCGCTGACTGTGACGCTCTTGCCATCGGCGGGCGTCGGGAGCGCTGCGACCGCGAACTCTACAGCCGACGCGATGATCGGCTCGACGTCGGCGACCGTGACGCTCTTGCCATCGGCCGGCGCGGGCAGCGCGGCGACCGCAGCAGCGACTGCCGCCTCGACGGGCGTAATGACGTCGACCGGCAGTAGCGCGGCAACGGCCCGCTCGGCCTCGGCAGCGATCAGCGGCTTCACGTCGTCAAGCGTGACGCTGACGCCATCCTTCGCCGGGGGCAGATCACTGACCGCGCGCGCAACTGCCGCGGCGACGAGGGGCTCGACGTCAGTGACGGTAACGCTCGTGCCGTCGCGCGGCATGGGCATGGCGGCAATCGCATCGCCGATCATGCGCCGAATGCTCGCCTCATCCGGCGACGCGTCCCGTGCCTCGACGATTGCAAGGCGCGCGAGCAGCGGCGTGGTGGCCTTGTCGACAGCGTCCTGCACGATCAGCGCCGTGGCCTGGGCAAGGGCTTTGGTATCAAGCATTGAGCGCCTCCCGCAGGTCTTTTTCGTAAAGCGCGACGGTCGCGCGCGCCTGCGCCGCCTCTTCGGAAGGATCGGGCGCTGGGGCTTCCGTCTCGCCCTTGGCGAATGGGTCGGCACGCGCGTCGCGCTTCGCCAGCGCCTCGAGGCTGTAGTTCTGCTCTTGCAGGTACGCCGTGTCGCCGCCGGTGATCGGCCCCAGGTCGAGCCGGCGCCGCGCCTCGTTGATCTTCTTGATCCCCGACTTGGTCGCCATGGCTTCGGCTTCGATCAGCGCCTTGGTGTCCATGCGCAGCAGGCCGTCGAGGTCGAACTCGGTGCCGATGCCCATGCCTTCGCCGATGCCGAGTCCCTCATCGAGGCATAGCTCCGCAGCCTCGATCAGCGATTGCAGCGCCTGGGTGTAATATTCGAGGTTGAGACTCTCGACGTTGCTGTTTGTCGGCAGGTTGCCGATTCCCAGCTTGTAGGGAGGCACATGGAAGGTCGAGCAGACCACCTCAGCGGTCCACTTGAGCTGGTCGATCAGCTCCGCATCCTTGGCGGTGACGGCCATGTGCTCATATTTCAAGCCATCGCCGAGCACGGCCACGCGGCCAGAGTTTTTGCCGCCGTAATACTCGTACCAGTTGGCTTTGAGTTCGGCTGCGGACTCAGGGCTGATCTTGCCCGGTGCCGACAGCAGGCCACCCGGGCGGGACTGGTTTCCGAAGAACACCGCCGAGTTGTCTTGGATGCGCAGACCCTGCGTCGCCGCGAGGCCGTTCGCATAGATTGGCGACACGCCGACCAGCGGGTGAAACAGGCAGTTGAACCGGTCGTGGATAAGCTCACGCGCCGGCACGACCATCGGGCCAGCGATCTCCGAAATATCGTCCTGCTGAAGCTCGTAGAAGATGCTGCCGTCGTCGGCGACCAGCGGCTTCACCCGGTGAGGGTCAAGAACATAGAGCGCGATCACGACGTTGCGCGCGTCGCGGCGCTTGAGGACATAGGTGTTGCCGCTGCTGAGCTTCGACAGGAACCACGATTCGAAGAACTGGATCCGGGTCTGGAAGCCGTTGGGCTTGCGCAGCACCGGTGAATAGGCGGGGCGGGTGGTTTCGGCCCAGATGCCATGCGCGTCCTGGCTGACCAGCTTGACGCGCAGCTTCGAGATGTCCGACGCGATGAGCGTCATGCACGAAAATACGGCGTGGAAGGCCAGCACCGCGGTCTGGTTGACCTCGACATTCTGCTGCCACGCACCGCTATAGCTTTCGCGGACGATCGGCATCCAAGGGCCCGACGGCGTACTGACGATGCGCGCCGCCTTCTCTCGAATGATGGGCAGGCCGCCTTCAATTTCGGGTTCGGCCTGCCCGGTGGTGATCTGCCGGGAGCGCCCGAACTCCCGGCCGAGGATCCGCATCAGGCGCTCGCGACCTTGGCGATCTCTTCGAGCAGGCGCTTGTCGCCCCAGCGCATGCTGACGGTGATGCCGAGCTTGGCGGCCTTGTCACGCAGCTCATCGAGAGTCGGCGCCGTGGCGGACGGATCTGCCGACGCGTCAGCTGGGCGCGCCTTCTTAATCGCAATTAGGACGCGGGCGTCTTGGTTGCTCGCCTGGAATGGGTCGCCCGCCTGAAGCGCGCGGGTCGCGTACCTCATGTCGCGGGTGGCGATAAGGTCAGGCATAGGTGTCTCCTCAGTTGATCGGCGGGCAGGATTGCTACCCGCCGATCCGTCTGGCTCGCTGGTGGATTACGAGCCGGCCGCTACCGGCTCGCCCCAGCGGACGCCGGTCAGGTACGCGACCGCGGTCGCGCGGCGACGACGCCAGTTGATGGTGCGCTCGGCGCGCAGGCCGACCAGGTTGTTCTGCCACAGCGACACCAGCTGGGTGCCGGTACCGGCGAGGCCGTCCTGCTGAAGGGCGCTATCTTTCATCTCGAGCGACGCTTCGCGGCTCATGTCGACCGCGATATCGCCCTCGTCGGCCTCGTAGATGTCGGCCGCGTTGACCAGCGCAACGGTCTGGCCGGCATATTCCGACACGATGACCGGCAAGCCCTCGAAGGTACCGCCGAGCATGGTCATGCCGGCAAATTCCTTCTGCCCGAGGGCATTGCTCATCATCGACAGGCCGAGCGCATTGGTTGCCGACATGATCCAGACGCCGGTCGTTAGCGAGTTGTTGGCCGCGATGAATGCAGCCATCGCTGCGCGCGCATCGGCCCGCACTGCATCGGCATCACGGCCCGACGATGCCACCGCGGTCGCGCCGTTCGTGACCGATGCCGGGCGAACGGTATCGACACCGGCGTTGGTCGGATTGATGAACGCCAGATCCTGCGTCTCGACCAGCGCGGCCTTGAGCGCGTCGCGCACGATCGCTTCAGAACTCGGGTTCGAGCTGCGCACGTTCTCCTCGGTGAGGACGGCGATGTTGGCAACCTTGAGGCGGCCGAGCACGCTGCGCGTGAAGTCGAACGACGTCAGCGGCTTCGGCTTGCCTTCGCCGACCCAGTAGCCCTCGCCGCCGCCCGTCTGAAGGATGACGGGCTCGTCGAAGCCGATCTTCCGCAGCGACGGGATGATGCCGGTGCCGAACTTGCCGAGGATCGTCGCCGGACGGAGGAACTCGGCGAAGTCGACGAAGGCGGCGCCCTCGGGGCTATGCAGGGCCGCTGCCCAGCTGCCGGGCTGGTTCGAACCAGCCGCGACGGCTGCCTTGATGGTGCCGACGACGTCGCTGTCCGGACCGTACATGCGCTCGGCGATGGTCATCACCGGCTCGTTATCGAGGCGCGAGACGGCGCGGGCCTTGGCATAGCGCGCGAAGGCGATGCCGGGAGCAAGCTTGGGCTGCGCCTTGACCTGGGTCACGCCGCCGCGCTGCGCGGCTGCGGCCGAGGGATCGCGTACGTCCTCAATTGGCTTTGCCGTCTTGGCGATAGTGCGCTCGGCGGTGCGCAGCCGATCGAGGTGCTTGTCGATCGCGACGATGTCGGCGGAATGGCCGTCATATTCCTCCGATTGCGCAGCGTCGAGGGTGGCGCCATCGGTGGCGGCCTTGGTCATGATCGAGTCCATGGCACCGACGACCGAGGCACGCTTTGCCTCATACGCGGTGATCTGTTCAGCAAATTTGGTCACTTCAAATCCTTCGAATGGTGTTGATGACGAATGGCTTCGCCCGGTCGCGGGCGGGGTCATCCAGCTTCACCACGCGAACCGATTTGCCGACCGCGGCAGGTTCTGGGTTGGCGGGAATTTCGGGGTCGGGAACGCCAGCTTGCTTGCGCAGGGCGGCGTCGATCGACTTAATCTGATTGATGATTGCATCGGCCTGCGCCGGAATGGTGACCGCAGACAGCTCGAAGACCTCGGTCTCGGTGTACCGAACGCCGCCGTTCTCCATGAACGAGTACTCGATTGGGCGAAATCCGATGGAGGTGGCCGTCACAAGGCCGTATTTGATCTCGCCCCACGCCGTATTGACGCGGTCCTGCAGCTCGCCCGGCTCCTCAATCTTGGGGATCTCGGCGCGAAACTTTATCCCGTCCTTCGTCGGCGTCTCGAACCAGACCTTGCCGATCACCTTGTCATGACGATGCTGATGCAGCAGCGGAATGGGGTTCGTGAACTTGACGCCCATGGGGTCGATGATGTCGCCGACCCGGTCGACTGACGGCGTGGTGGCAATCCCACTGAACGTGCGCGCGTCGTCATCGAGCGCCTTGATACTGAGCACACTAAACGCACGGTTCTGCATGGGGCTGCCTTTCAAAGGAACATGACCTGGAGGCCGCTTCCGGACGCTTCGGGGTTGCGCGACATGAGCTGCACCGCGTTGAACAGCGCAATGAGTGGGTCGATCTTGGCCTTGCCGGCGATCTGCTTCGTGATGATCACCGCGTTGCCGCGCTGCTCGGCCTTTGCGTTGCCCACACACCAGGTCATCAGCGCCTGGTCGGCGTGAATCATGGTGCCGTCTTTCAGCTTCCGCTCAGAACCCCAGACCGCTCCGGAAAGCCGGAAGCCCTGACTGATCGCCAGCATCTGCTTCTCGGTGAAGCCGCGGCCGGAAAGCTCGTCGACGATCGCCGCAATCCCGGCCGGGTCGAGGCCGATCGCATACTCCTCGGGGAACAGACCGGCCTCCTTGACCCGTTCAAGTATGTCGGCGAGCTCGATCAGATCTTGCGTTGGGTTATCGCACTTCGTGACCGTACCCTCGGCAACGAAGCCGTCGAGCGCACTGACAATGTCCTTGCGGCGCTCCCAAACGTCCAGCTGGCCCCATGCATGCGACCAGGTCAGCCACTGCTTCGTGACCTTGTGCCGCCCGATCAACGTGAGTCCGAGCAGATCGTCGAGCCCGCCGCCATCGATGCCGGCGACTGCTGCCTCGACGATCTCGAGGAAGTGATCAAGCGAGCCGTCCCACACTAATGGGGACGCCGTCGCATTCAGCCAGTAGAGCGCACCCGCCCAGGCATCGTGCAGAAGGCCGACGCCCATCTCAATGTTGAGGTGCTTCGCGTAGAAGACCTGCCGCTCCGCCATTTCGGCGCGCTGCGCTTCGTCGAACTTGTTTTGCAGCCACGGCTGACTGACTGACCGGCCAAGGTTCGGGTTGGTGATGTAGAAATTCGCCGGGTCGACATGGTCTTCCGCCGCGATCATCTCGGGCGGATACTCGTATAACACCGGCAGTTTCGTCGGTGCGTTGACCGTGCCGTCCCGTATGGCGCGGTATTCCTTGAGCTTGCTTTTGAAGACACCTTGGGGCGGCTGGTCCGACTGCGTCGTCAGGAACAGCGTGTAGCCTTCCGGCCGTGACGCCTGCCCGCCCGTCGCTTCCTGGAACATCGAATCGGCCGTGGCGACCTTACCAAAAAGCCAAAGCTCGTCGATCAGTACTCGGCTGGCCTTCTTGCCCGACACCGTGGCGCTGTCCGCGGCGACGACTTTCATCGTCGCCTTCGTCGACCGCTGCGTAATCAGCTTCATATGGTCTTGGATATGAAGAAGGTCGTTTAGCTCTTCGTCCGCGCGGATCATTGCCGCTGCCGGCTTAAAGCTGTTGTCCGCGACTTCCTTCGTCGGCGCGAGGATCAGGTTCTCGTCTTCATGCCGCCAGCCGAGCGCTAATTCGGTGACCATGATGCCCGCAGCGATCGTCGACTTCGAATTTTTTTTACTAACGAGCAGCAGAAATTCTTTGATCATCTGCTCGCCGAGGTCGGGGTCGTACGCACCGAACACGGCAGCGACGAAATCCAACAGCCACTGGTCGCAGGACTCGCCGATCGTTGGCTGCCCCG
The DNA here is from genome assembly GCF_902506585.1 of Sphingomonas sp. T1. Classification (NCBI taxonomy): domain Bacteria; kingdom Pseudomonadati; phylum Pseudomonadota; class Alphaproteobacteria; order Sphingomonadales; family Sphingomonadaceae; genus Sphingomonas; species Sphingomonas sp. T1. The sequence continues at coordinate 1,602,402 of NZ_LR733875.1, read as the reverse complement.
TGACGTCCATCAGCCGCAGCGACGTGAACAGCGCCATTTTCGCTTCGGCCACATTCGGAAAGAGTGGGTCGAATGGGATCAGCGAGCGGCGTCCTCGAATACGCTCCTTCCAGTCGGGGCAAGAGGTAGACCATTGCGGCAAGCTACTTGACCGACTTCAGCGTGGGTGGCCCAACGCCGCGAAACCGGTTGGCGATCTGGTCGGCCTTCTCTTGCTGGCCAGCCTTCTTGCCCTGCGGTGCGGAGGCTTCGTTTATCGTCTTGAACGCGGTCGCCAGTTCCTTGAGCGTTTTCGCGCGACCAGTCAGGCTGATCGCGGCCAGCATGCCGTCACGCCGCCGGGCCTCGCGGTCGCCGGACGTCTCATCCTCAATCATCTCTTCAAGCTTGCCCTGGTGCGTCGTGGTCGCGTCGAGCTCGTCGAGCATTCGCGCTACCAGTCCGCGCCCGCGCTCGGCGATTACCGCCGCGTCGGGAACGGGCACCGGCTCGGCCGGGGACGCGGCCACCGCAACGGGCTCGGTACGCACGGTACGCAGGGTGCGCACCGTGCGTACCCACTTTTCGGCCTTGGCCCGCTTCCGAATAGCGCCCTCGGAAATCTCATGTCGATCAGCAATTTCGCGGACCGATGCTTCGCCCGCCAAGTATTCGAGCTCGATCCGATCCCAGTCGCAAGTTGATTTGCGGGTCGCCATGATTGAGGCCTCCCGGCGAAAGTACGCAGCTGAAACTGTGAGAGGAAAATTATCCGCGCGTGTGACGGATGCGGTATAGGCGCGGGGCGGACCGAGAAAGTTCGACCCACCCCCCCCGTCTGTCAGGCTCCGTACCGAGCCTCGAGTTTGGCTTTGGGCCCATCGTGACACGGCTTGCAAAGCGTCTGCAGGTTCGCCAGATCCCAGAACAACCGTTCGTTTCCGCGGTGCGGCTCTCGATGGTCTGCGACCAACTGCGAAGTATCCCCGGTCATGAGACCGCAACCGGGCCACTGACAGGTGAAGCGGTCGCGTTTGAGCGTTTCCATGCGAAGGCGACGCCATTCGGTCGTGTTGTACCACTTGCGCCACGGGGCGGCATCTTGCCGCCCCTTATCTCCAGGTTGGAACGTCGATAGTTGCGAGGGCAGCGAGCTGAGGCGGTTCGGCAGAGATTTAAGCTTGCCCATCAGCGACCACTCGTGCGGAAAACATGCGATAGCGAAGCCGTCAATTTACGATTCGGGAGCCCACGATGGAAGAAGTTGAGCGCTTTACGGCCGAGGGCGATGATGGCCGCCGGTACACGGTCATACTTTGGGCAAACATGACCGTTTTTCGCGCCCTGGACGGCAGCGTCAGCAGGCATCGAGGGAGCACCGTATACCAGCTTCTCGATGGCACGCATGTAAACCTCAAGGAGGCCGGCGTCTTCGAGATCTGGGACACCGAAGAACGTATTCGGAAAGTCGTGGATTGACCACTTCTGCAAATACAAGGACCCGCCTCGGCTGAAGATGCCGACGCCGATCTGCGCATCGTTCAATGGCCGCAGCGTCCATTCCTCACGAGGAAGCAGCACGAGCGGCAGCAGCGGATCGATAGGCAGCGACATATGCACTCTCGCTCAATAACTGCTCAGCGACCACGTACGGCGGCCCGCGGGTTGACCGCCGCCTGCCCTGCCGCTCGATCAAGCGCTCGCTGGACCCATGGTAGCGCGGCCTAATCGCCATCTTCTCGGCGATCCACAGCAGGAGTATCCCAGCGAGAATGCTAATTCTGATTAGCGTGCCAGAGAGGCAGCCTGCCTTATCTCTATTGGCTGGCGACGCTGTTAGTGGTCAATGTTGCAGCGCAACACGAAGGTACGCGCATGGTCGAATTTATCATCGCCGCGATCAAAGTGCTCTGGGGCTTATCCATAACGATTACGATCGCTCTGGGCTTTGCCACCCTTGTGTCCGACAAGGTCCGTGTTGGAGTATTTGGCCCAGCTGCACTGGTTGCACCAAAGCGGCGGAAGCTCGTGCCGGCAAACGATCGGTAGCGCTAAGACCAGCTGCGACCGTACCATCATCGACCTCTAACCACAGCCTGCAGATCAATGGCGGCCTGCTCGGCTTCCTGGATCAACCGATCGCTGCGACCATGATGACGCGATGGGGTGCGCATATCTTCGGAGATCCGAAGAAGGCGCATGCCAATCGCTTCGACATGATCAGCGGTGGTGAGCCGCAATAGCGGTTCGGCCATGCGCTGTTCCTCAAATGCGGAACACCCTCACCTCGGGGGTGGCGATAGGTAGGTATGTCTCTAACTCCGTCGGAAGCGAGGCTTCCGCGGGTGATAGTGGGGAGTGCAAAGACCGAAGTCCCAAAGCTTCTAGCCCCGTAACCGCTTAGGCGGCGGTGTTCTCCGGTGGTGCACCGGAGAACTGTCACTACACATACTCATGCGCGCGCTAGTTGCCAAGCCTCAACAGTGACGGTCAGCATTCCGCCGAATACAACGACAGCTGACTTGCCGTCGCTGCTTTCAACAATGCCAGTCACACCAATGAACGAAGGCATATCCTCGACCGTCACGTGCTGGCCATCATCGAACGTGCCACGCTCATTGCGCAGCGCCTTACGCCGCTCGGCCTCGCTAATCTGCATAGCACGCAGGCGCTCCCGTTCGGTCTTCATTGCCGCCTTCCGGATGCGCTCAGCTTCCTCTCTCGTCTCTGCGGCGCGCATAGCCTCGATGGTTGCGGTCGCCTCCCGCTCGGCTTCTTGCAGGCCTCGCACGGCGCCGTCTGCTATCTCAGGGTAACGTCCCCCGTGCCGGAAAATAGAAAACGGCGGGTGCGGGGTGATGTCGGCGCATGCCACTTGAGCCAACGTTTGAACGTCCCTTGCCCTGGCGAATACGAACGTCGGCAGGATCGCAGCATCAATCTCGACCATCGGCCTCGTGCCGTCGGCGCGCCGCTTCACCCCCGCCTTAGCGCGCCTTAAAGTCTTACGTGGGCTCCACGCCTCGAAGCCCGCTTTTGTAAGAGAGTCCGCTAGAGCCAGCGTGCGCGAGCCCGACGTTCGCAGTATGCACCAGCGCTGATTTGAACCAACGCTAGCCAGGTCAGTGCTCTCGTTCATCGTTCACCATGGTCAGCGTGGAGGCGGGCATCGTGCCGACGGGCCGAACGCCCTTGCGATGCAGCGGCGTCGTTGAGTGCCGCCGCCATCCGGCTAAGCCGGTCGATATGCGTGCGGCGCTCACCAAGCAGAGGATCGGCAATGCCGCGGATTTCGCCGACGCTTGGCATGAAGCCGTGACGAGACACTTTAATCGCCTCGTCGATTGAGTGGGCGAGGATGTCGTGCGGCAAATCGCCGAGTAGCCGCGCCGCCTCAGCCATCCACAGAGTTTGCGCGCCCTGATCCGTAGGTCGCCCGAGCATGAACATCGTCCACAACACGGTGAGACGTCGACCAAACCATGGTGCTGGCGCGCCTTCCAGCGATGCTACAGCTGCGAGATGTGCAGCAGGAACCTGAGCCTCGAGCCCGTGCCGTGCCGCGATATCAAGCGCCCGTTCGGAGTCCCATTTTGCTTGTCCGCTGTGTGCGAAAGTCCGATCAGCCAAGGCCTGCTGCAATGGCGGCGCGAGCTGTAGCATCGACGGCGCTGCCGGCGCCAAGCGCACGACTTCGGGGACGGTCATCGTAGTTTCCTTCCATAATTTTACGCATGTTTGCTGGCTTGAGAAGCCAATCGATCGTGGCGAATGCGAAGCTGTCGGTGTCGCCACGAAGAAACGGCGATCCCCGGATGCGAGCCAGAACCGATGCCCAGCCCTCCCTTCCGCCGATGGCTCTCATCGTCGTCCTGAGTTTCTTCTTTCGGTCAGCGTCAAAGGTGATCGATCGCGCTGCCGGCACGAACTCACGGCGAACTGCGTCGTAGGCGTCGAACGCTTCCTGGATTTCATCAAAGGCGGGAGGTTGGACGAGAATGAGAGATGATCCTCGCTCGTCGATTGGCTCGCTAATCGACAAGTCCGTAGGACTATTATTCTTCTCTACTCTCCTCTCCTTCTCCCTCTCGGAGTTATTTTCCACATTTTGCGGAAATGATTTAAGCTCAGGTGGCTTATTTTCGTCTTCCTGCTGTTTTCGTGGGCGCCCAGGACCACGCTTTGACACGCTTTCGTCACCTGCACGCTCGCCGACGAAACGATCGGCCTCCGCCGTTATTGGGTGCTCTGCCTTAGGAGACCGGGGGTTCTGGTAGACCCGGAAGTTGCGGATCGCGCCGTAATGCCGCCCGCTGGCCTCGAAGCGCATGACAAGCCCGCGTGTCTCCAGCTCACTAAGCAATTCCGCGACGTCGATGGCGTCCGCCGGAAATAGGCGCATCTTAAGCCGTGTTGCCCGCCACTCGAACACGCCGTTATCGTCGGCTTCGTTTCGGATGCCGAGGGTTAGCAGGCGCGCGAACGGCGAGCATTCAACGAAATCCTCGTCGGTCCACTGCCCTGGATGGATTGATCGGATGCGGCTCATGCCGGGCACTCCGCCGCGCCGCCGCCAGTGCGCATGAAATCGGCACCGCGAACCGCCTGCCGGGCGCCGAAGAAGTAGACCTTGCGGCGTTGGGTCGCACCTTGGCGGACTTTCGCGCTGTAAACGTCGAGACGGTCACGCTCAGCGTTCATATCGACCTCCCAGTCCACACGTTTGCGATCGTAGGCGTCTGGCTCGGTCTGCTTGAGGTAGTATTCGGCCCGATAGGCGAACACGACCGTGTCGGCGTCCTGCTCGAGGCTGCCACTGTCGCGCAGATCAGAGAGCATCGGGCGTTTATCGTCACGCGATTCAACACCGCGGTTCAACTGCGCCAGCGCCACGACCGCAGTGCCGGTGTCCCGTGCCGCCATCTTCAGCTCCTTGCTGGTGTCGCCCATCTCTTGCTCTCGGTTTTGACGCTTCACGGGGGGCTCGAGCAGCCCAAGGTAATCGACGATCGTAATCGCGAGCGTCTGCCCCCTGCCCTCCAGCTGACGCTGGTGCTTCCGGATAAGCGGCGCGACTTGAGAGGCATTCAGCCGAGGCGGCTCCTCGAACACGAGCGGCCAGCGATCAATGCGCGCACGAATCCGTTCGGCGAGGACCAGATCGTCTTCATTGAGCCGTCCGGATATGACGTCGTCCAGCGTAACGGCAGATCCCGCCTCGAACATCATGTCAGCAATGATGCGGAACATCAGCTGGTCGACGGGCATCTCGCGAGAGATGAAGAGGACGCCGTGTCCAGCTTCAGCCGCGCCGCGAGCGACGGAAAGCGCGATCGCCGTCTTGCCCATGCCTGGGCGACCGCCCAGCAGGATCAACTGACCCGGCGACATGCCTCCTGTGATCTCGTTCCATTCAACGAAACGAGCGATCATCGCTCCTCGGGATGCGGTACCGTTTGCGACGGCCTTCGCCTTGCGGATCGCACTATCCCACGCCTGCGCAAACCCAACTGGCTTGGGGGCGGCGGCGGCGCCGCCGATCGCGACTGACGCAAGTAGCGTTTCCGCTGCCTCGATCTGCGCCCGCGGATTGATCTCTTTTGAGGTATCCATCGCGCGCTCAATCAGCGTTCTACCAACTTCGATAAGTGCCCGCAGCGCGGCAAGATCGTATATCTGCGCAGCAAACTGGCGCGCACCAATAAGCCCCGCGCCGCTGCCAGTCAGTGCGCCGAGATACGAAGGGCCCCCAAGCGACGCCATCCCCTCGTCAGACTCGAACATCGGGCGCAATGTCACTGGCGTCGCCAGCATGTCCCGCCGCCGCATGGACGAAATCGCGGCGAAGATACGGCCGTGAACGGGTTCGAAGAAATGAACCGGCTCGATCGCCCCTACCACGTCATCGGCAAGACGATTGTCGATCATCATCGCGCCGAGCAGTGCGGCTTCGGCCTCGACATTACGCGGTAACGCCGGTTCCTTCCGGATAGGGTTTGTCACCTAGTTGACTTGCGACGAAGCGTCGTGCGCTGCGCCCAGGTCAGAAATCAGGTCTGCCGGCCCGACATTGATATTGAGGCGTTCAGCAGCGGCAAGAACCGACGAGAGTCGCCGAGCTGGTATGATCTGGCGCTCCCACCATCCTTGAACGGTGGACGGATTACGGTGGCGGAGCGCACGCGCCATCTTCGTGATGCCCCCAAATGAGGCAATAACTGATCGTGTGGTCATAATCTGTTATTTACGCATATGACGTAACTCGGTCAACGTATCAAACGTAACGCCACTGCTGGATAATGCGTCATGACCGATAAACCTACGCTTGGCGATAAGCTGATCGCCTTGAAAGAACGCAGCGGCCTAACGCTGTCAAACATCGCGAAAGCAGCTGGCTATCGAAGCCCTTCTTCGATCCAGCGCTATTTCAGCCCTGATTACGACGCTGAGTATCTACCGGGCTCGCTGGCTGCGAAATTGGAAGAGGCTCTTATTGGTTATGGCGACCCACTGATAGTGCGCGACGATATAGTCAGGCTTACCGAAATTGGTTTTATGCTTGACCGCCAGTATATCCATCCGGCGAGGGTTGACCTGCGCCGGCGGGTGCAGACTGAGTACACATGTTCCGGTACATACCCATCAGGCAGCTACCGTGGCGAGGCAGAGGAGTTCGTTATAAATGATGCTCCTCTGGCTGCATTTGCTGCGCCTGCACACTTGGCACTACGCCATATTGAAGCCCTTTACGTAACCACCACCTCAATGGCGCCTCGCTATGGCTTGGGAGAGGTAGTCTTCTTTGACACGGATCGGCCGGCATCGATTGGTGAAGACGTAGTCGTCTGGCTAAAATCCGCAGTTTACGAGGATAGCGACACGAACCGGGTGGCGATTCTTGGAAGATTTGTAGGAAGGAGCCGAGCAGGTGTCGAAATCGAGGTACTGACGCCACCAAGCCGGTTCGTCATTGAAGCGGAAGAAATTAACGCAGTGATGCCCATTCTTGCCGCTCGTGAGCTGCTGCCTGACGCATGATGCGTAAAACGATTGACTGAGTTACGCTTAATGCGTAAGGTTAATGCATCAGACGATCTGGTGCGCACGTTCGAACGACGCTTCCGGTCCCGCCTGATAAAACAGGACCGGAAAGCGCGCCGCGAGCTCTGATACTAAGCTCCGACTTCCGCCAACCGCCCTGTTCCACCATTGCAGGGAGGATGGCTTATGGCCGCCGAAGCGAAACGCGCACCCTTGGTGCGCGAACAGTCGAACTTTGCCCAGCGCCTGAGGCGCTTTTTTGCCAAAGCTGAGCCTTGGTACGACTGGTCGAGCGACGCTACGATCTTTCGGATCAACACCGTCGAGCGCGACTTTCTTGACGAAAGCGTCAGGGAAGACGGTTTCAGGTTCGAAGTTCAATGGCTCGGCCTGCATTTCGGAATCGTGCTAGGTCGCACGCCCCCGAAGATCACCAATGACAGAGTAAACGCCCGCAAGGCCGCGCGAGTGGAGTTTATTGGGGAGCGGGAAGCGTGAGCGCCCCCTTCATTATTCCTGCGTTCGATTCTGACAGCCCCGATCAAGAAATTCTTGAGGCACAGGACTATCTTCGCCGTCAGCGAGCATGGGTCTATTCTTTCGATAGCGCGCCTAGCCAGCCGGAAGCCGACATTGCAGCTTCTGACGAGCGGACCATCACCGCTGAGGGCGTCATTCACGACAACCACGCTTCGACCTTACCCGGCGTCATTGCGCGTTTGCAGACGCTGCTGACCTGCTCGTGCGACCGTTGGATCGATCGCGCGATGAGCGAGGGCGGGTTCATGGCCGTCTATCGCGGCATTCACCACCTGGATGGAGACCAACAGCAGCTCGTTCATGCGATCCATGAACTTTATCATCTGCACTGGGATCAGGCGCTCGCCGCCTACGAGCGAGCCGAGGCCAACCTGTCAGAGGCGGGGAATGTTCGCGCAGCCACCGACATGAAAGGTCTTCCGAGTGTAGTCGATGACGCTGCTGAGGCAGCTCAGAACTACTTCATCGACCGCAGCAGCGAGGCTCTTCGTGAGCTTCTCCGGACATTCACGCCGAACCACGATGCCTACCTGCGCAAAGTCGAAATCATGGACGGCGAGGGCATTGACCACGCGCTGCCTTGGCTCGCCCGCGACACCGCCTTCCTTATCGGCCGCCTCTACGCCGCCTCACCCGAAGGAGCACGATAATGCGCCTCCACACCACACCCGAGTTTGCAGCACGCCTCGCCGCCTGGCGCGAAGCCTACGCCAAGCACGACGTCTTCATCACGGCAGGCGAAGATTCGCCATGCGGCGACGATCGCAGCGAAGCATCAAATGCCGCCGCCGACCTCGAATATTCGACGCTTGAGGACTTCCTGATCGCTCCCGCCTTCACGCCAACTGAGATCTTGCGGAAGCTTGAGGTCATGCGAATGCGCGACGTCGGTGAAGGCTGGACCGATCATTATCCCCGCTACATGGCGCAGATCGAGCGCGACCTCATGGAGCAGCAGCGCCCATGCGTCAGCCCTTGCATGTCTGCCCTCTTCGACACGTTCCGGGAAGCGACCCGGGCTTTGGACGAAGACCACGGCGGCTCAGACGATCGCTGCGACGAGCTCGCCGCCGCTTTGTCCTCCGCTGTTCTTTCGCTCCTCACGGCACCGTGCTTCACCCCAGGCGACCTTATGGTGAAGGTCTTTGTCGACATGCTTGGCGAGCATGGCGGCACACATTGGAACGGCGCGCAGCAGCATAAAGACACCGGCGGCTTCCTGTTCGAAATCGAGCGTCGGGACCTCACGGAAGGTCTAGGCCTGCACGATGGTGAGGTACAGGAGGCCTATTATCGCGATTTGAACGACACCGATCTGGGATGCTGCTTGCTCGCGCTCGGACGTGTCGATTTTGACCCTGCGGCATGGCTTGTCGCCGCCGATCGCGCAGGATTGCCGGTCTCTGTCATCATCGGCTCGGAAAATCGCGAGCAGTTGTGGATCGGCATGGGGGGCGGTGCCGAGCATCGCGTTCAACGCGAACGCGAGCACCGTGTCCACCGCCTGTTGACTGGAAACGGCGGCGGATTCGGCAACGCCCGCACCGCGGCGGTTGCCGCATACATCCTCGCGAATGATCCGAGCCGTATCACTCGTGCTTTGGACTTCGCACGGTGAGTGCCTTCCTTCGCAAACCGGTGCTCGGCACCGGCTTCACCCACGGCAGCGCCGCACTGGTCCTCGCTATTGCACCTGCTTTCTGGGCCGTCTTCGATCTCATTCTGGTGGTGACGCCATGATCCGCCTCGCTGCAACTACGTCGCCGGTCGATCTCGCCTGGGCGGCATTCGACGCCGCAGCGCTGCGCTTTCATTACATGTATCGGCATGTCGACCTCACCACAGACACGCCAGCCGATAGCGCCATCCGCCAGCGCCTTGCAGGTGAAACCGCCCGTCTTTGGAACGAATGGCGCGAGCTGTTTCTAAGTGATGGATCGGAGGGATCCGCATGATGCCCCGCGAGCGCCAGCTGCTTCACTATCTGCAGACGTACATCGCCGAGCATGACGGCGTTTCGCCAACGGTGCGCGAGATCCAATCTCATCTCGACATGACATCGCCTTCGGGGCCGGCTCGCCTGCTCAATGCGCTCGAGCGGCAGGGCCTGATCGCACGGTTTCCGAACCGCGCTCGCAATATCCGCTTGACGCGGCCGCCGGCTGATCTGGCCGCGGTGCCCGATGCGGAGATTCGTGCCGAGGCGATCCGTCGCGGCTTCATATCCGGTGCCTCGTCATGAACGACCTGTTTCGCTACCCCAGCATGCCGGGCGCGCAGGATCGAGACACCTCCCAAGCGGAGGCCGACCAGATCGCGCCAACCGCGCCGCAACTACGGGCCCAAGCTTTGGCAGTAGTTGAACGGTCGAACGGGCTCACCGCAGACGAGGTTGCAGGTCGCCTCGGTCTATCGATCTTGTCCATCCGCCCCCGCCTCACTGAGCTCGCCCATCTGGGCAAAGTTCGCGACGGTGGAGGTCGTCGCACCAACCAAAGCGGACGGAAGGCGATCGTCTGGGTTCCGGTGTTCCCGGCTCGGCTTCAAGGCCAGCGCAAATGAGCCCCGCCGCCGAACAGGCGTGTCGGTTCGTGCAACTGGTCGCACAAGCCCAGCCGCACCCCGGCAATGCGCTCGACGAGACGATCGTCTCGGTCGCGCAGAAAATCGCCGCCGAGATCCGGCGCGAACAATTCCAAACGAGCCGCTCCGGCGTGCCACTCACAAGGAAAGCATGATGACCGACGCTACGATCCTGCCGAAGCCCGTGCGATCGCTCGACACGAAGCGTTTCGGCGGCAACTTCCTTCTGTTTCGCAAGGCACGCGACAGTCTCAGGCGCGGCGGCGGCGCGGGTGGGATTGCTGAGGCAAAAGCGCACCGCGTCCGTCCGCCGCGGTTCCGCCACCCGTCGTTCGCTGCCGCCGAGATCGAGGCGGGCCGGCTGCTTGACCTCATGCCGGACTCGACGTTCGTTATCCTCCAGGAGGTTGCCCGGGTGAAGCTCGCACCGGCCGCCGATACGACAGAGGCCGCGTGATGGCGCATCAAGCCCCCCGCCTTCTTACCAACGCCGATGTCAACGGCCACCAAGTCTCGTTCTTCTCCCCGCCGCATACGCAGCCCGATTTTCCATGGGTCGACATTGAGGATCTGGCTGCAGCCTTCCTCGACACCGAGGCCGCAAAGAGAATGGTGCAGCACGCGCAGAACTTCGATCGCGATAAGCGCCCGGTGACGACAGCGCGAAATGGCGACAAGATCGCCACCATCATCCCTCACGCACTTGCGCAGGGACTATGCGGTGCCATCGATCAATGGAACGGCTTCGTCGAAAAGGACGAAGGCGACACTGGCCCCGCGCACAATGCCTATTGCCGGACTGCGGGCATCGTTGCGGCCGATCATTGGCCGCTCGATTTCGACCAGCTGATTCACGCCTTTCGTAATCCCGGCGGCCCGTTCCTAGAGGGGCTATGACGTTCATCCGCACGCTCATCGCGGCGATACTGATCGTCGCCCTCGGCGATGCCGACAACTGGCACGACTTCCTTGGCGTGATTGTCGTCGCGTGGATTGCTTGGTCATTCACTACCGACCCACTGCCCGCCGCGATCAACCGCGGGCTCGAAGCTTTCAAAGAAAGGCATCAACGATGATGGATCCGGCAACTTTCGAGGCGTTCAACGCCCTTGCAAATGAAACATCACGCGACGTCGGCGATCGGATACTCACGATCACTGAGCAGGCAGTCTCTCCTTTGCTGAATGCGCAAGCCGTTTTCGTTGGGGCGCTGACCGGCGGGCTGACCGGAGTAATGAAGGTGTTGCACGCGGCCGCGCAGGCGGGAGTGATCACGGACGTGCAGGACACCTTCGACCTGCTCATTCGACAAACCGTCGACACCTGGGGGCAGATGCGCGGCGAAGGCCCCGCCTATTCGGGGAAGCTGCAATGACAAGCGAGATCGCCACAACCACCGGCAACGATCGCTTGGTCATGCTCAAGGTCGTTGAGGACATCGTCGGCCTGAAGCGGACGCGGATCTATAAGCTGATTCGCGAAAGCGATTTCCCGCCGCCCTATAAGCCGGGCGGAGCGGGATCACGATGGAGCGAAGCCGAGGTCCGCGCATGGGTCAGCAAAATTATGGCGACGCGAGCGGTATGAATAGAAATTCACAGCTTACGGCATTGAAACCACAGGCTGCCCGATTGCGGTACTGGCGCTGGCCGGGCGGGTCACCGTATAAGTTGCAACATCTTAATCTCGGTCAGCCAAGACAAATCGCGCGTCATTTGATTATGTGAGAAATTTCGCTTTCAAACTGCTTTGAGAGAAGCGCCTTTGCGGTGTGAAGCGGGATATGAAGCAGTGCTGCCACATCTTCAAACCCCTTGTCTCGATTCGTAACGGCTTCTTTCAGTTCAAGTCGTCGGTGCTCAGGACATATAACAGCAAGCGCCATCCACAGCGCTTCATGCTCCGCCTGTACATGCGCTGACGCTGTAATAGTCGCCGAATTACCAAAGAATTTGCGAAAATGATTGTCTAAGGCAACAGCGGAGCCGGTCGCTGCGTGACCACCGTCTGGTCCAAAATACATGTGCATGAGCTCTTTGATAACTACAAATCGCTCCATCTCGCGGGACATACCTTCCGCGACAATGATGGTATAGTTAGCATTCATATCATGCATAAAATTTGGACCGTGGGAGATTACGAATCCCCGAGCACGGTCCTTAGGCAACTTATTTGAAGCCTTGATGATGACCTTCTTTACCCAAGACAATTCTAAGGCATCATCTAGATACCATTGCCTTGGAAGATAATCACCTTCACCTTGCCGTTTGTGATACAGCTTCTGATACGGCAAGATACTTCCTATCGCTTCGACTAAGGGCTTATCGCCCTAAGAAAGTCAAAACGTTAGGTCAAGGTCCCGACCGTTCCCGGCCCGGATATCGCCGATTGCGGCAATAATTGATCCTGCAATGTCCTCAATGGAGTGCTCTCTGCTCTCACCAGGATAAAACTTAATATCGGAAATCGAATTGTCCGGGTTACCGAACAACTCTCGCTTTAAGAGGCTCAGTTCGCTCATGACATACTCCACTTTTAAATCATATTTTCGTTAACAACGGTTCGCGTGCCGCAAACTGTTGTCGGATATCACGCCACCGCCAGGACGACGCGGAACCGCACTGCCGACACCATATAGATGACCGGTTCGATTCGACGCTTCAATCCTGATAGGCCCGTAGGCATGACACACTCCATCTCGTTCCATTCTCACGAATGGGTTAATATCTAGTACAAACTGAATCGGCCGCTGACCGCCCTGTCAACACCGAACGAACGCGTATCATCGACAAAACGTTTCGACAAATTATTTCGCACCATGCGAATTGGCGACGTACGTCGCTTAGGCTGATATCGTAGTAGTTGAACGGATATCAACCTGGCGATCGTCGCAGCGTCCGCAATCGTTAGCGAAACTGTTTCCAAACTAACTTCCGATATTACGACGGCCTGAAAACGCCATCCCCTCGGGTTGTGATGCGCAGTTCGACTACCGTCAGCTTGTCGTTTCGTGCTATCGTCGCGGCCCTTTTGGCGACGTATCGGCCCAACGGATTGGCTGCCCGATATGCGCTTCAGGTGGTGTAAGATCCGCGGTCAGAATGTCCGCCCACTCCTGCGCCAGCTCGCGCCGCCGCGGCATGTAGGCTGCTCGGTTGTACGCGCCTTCGACTTTGTCTTTTGGGACGTGCGCTAGCATCAGGTCGATAATCGCACGATCCGGCGATGCGCCCTTGTGACCAGTCTCACGCCACTCACGATCAGCACGCTCATTCATCACTGTCGAGAACGCCGCTCGGAAGCCGTGCGGGACGTGGCGGGCGTGATAGCCCGCCCGCTTGAGCAGCGCGTTCAGAGTGTTCTCTGACATGGGTTTGTGAGCATGCCGCTCCCCTGGGAAAACGATTGGCAGATCGCCCGACAGCCGTCGGACCACGCGCAGCAGGTCGACTGCCTGCGGACCAAGCGGCACGAGGTGGTCAGCGCCCTTGTCCGCCTTGCGATCTTCGTCACCCTTCATGCGTGCCGCGCTGATCCGCCAGAGCGCCGCCGGGGAGGGCGCGTCGGGCTTGCCCCAGTCGATCCCCTCAATCTCGTCCCAGCGCGCACCGTGAACCTCGTTCGGCCGCACCGCCGTCAGAGCGAGAAACCGGAGGGCGAACTTCGTCAGCGCCCGGCACCTCTCATTGTCACAGTTGACCAGCACCTCGCGGACCGCGGCGATACGCTCGTCCTGATCCTCAATGCCGTCGATAATCGAAGGCTGCTTCGTTGCGCGGGGTTTCTTCTTCAGCGCCTTGCCGAGACTGGCCGCCGGGTCGGCGTCACATAGGCCAGCTGCGATCCCATAGACGAAGATCGACGAGACTCGCTGGCGGAGGCGGTGCGCGGTCTCGATCGCGCCGCGTTCCTCGACCTTGTTCAGCACGTCGAGAAGCTTCGGCGCGAGGACAAGCCGGATCGGCAGGTCGCCGATCGCGGGAAAGATGTCGTTCTGAAGGCTTTCGATGACGTCCGCCGCGTGAACGGTCGACCAGTTCGGCTTGCGCAGCGTGTGCCAGCGCCGTGCGACGATCTCAAACGTGTTGCCGTCCGCGATAGCACGAGCCTTCGCGGTGATCTTTCGCTCGACAGACGGATCGCGACCTTCCGCAAGCGTGGCCTTGGCCTCGTCGCGTTTGCGGCGCGCATCGCTGAGCGTCAGCGCCGGGTAAGATCCGAGCGACAAGGTCTTCTGCGGCATCCGCCCGCCGGCCTTCGTCGGCTCGCCGTACGCATAGTTCATCCGCCAGTGACGGCCGCCGGCTGGCGTGACGTAGAGATAAAGCTGTCCGGAATCGCCCAGCTTGTATGCGGTCTCTTTGGCCTTCGCGGCCTTCACCTTGGCGTCGTTGAGCATGTTCGCGCACCATACCATACGTAGCGAAGTTCATACCATGCGTTGTGCCATACCGATGTATGAACGCTAGCGCACAGGTACGAACAACCGATGGCGCCGAAAGGCCCGGAAAACCGCGGTAAATCAACCCCGGTGCACGGGAACGAACGGTAAAAACAGGGGTGGTGGCGGAGCGGGAGGGATTCGAACCCTCGATACGCTTTTGACGTATACTCACTTTCCAGGCGAGCGCCTTCGACCACTCGGCCACCGCTCCGCATTGCTCTGGAACGCGCCTGCTAGAGCGGGTTTGGCTGCGGCGCAAGCGATTGCGTGATGCTTGGCACTCGGGCAGTCTCGCGGCGATGATCACCACCCTACTCGCCGCCGCCCTCGCCCAAGCCACGCCGGTGCCGGCGCCGCTGCCGTCCGATCCGATCGCGGCGGACTGGGTGGCGGTGCCCGATGACGAGATCCTCGTCTTCACGCTGGCGAACGGGCACGGCTTCACGCTCCGGCTCGCGCCTGGCTATGCCCCCGCGCATGTCGCCAATATCCGCGCGCTCGCCCGTGCACGCTGGTGGGATACCGCGACGAGCGTGTACCGCGTGCAGGACAATTATGTCGCGCAATGGGGCGATGCGACCGAGAAGAAGCCGCTCGTCCCCGGCGTCGCGGACGGGATCGCCGCCGAATATGACATGCCCGGGCCGACCGCGATCGCGCGGCTGGCCAAGCGCGATCCCTATGCCGAATGGGCGGGCTACAGCGCGGATGGCTGGCCGCTTGCCGGATCGGGCGCGCGGCAATGGCTGCCGCATTGCTACGGGATGGTCGGCGTTGCGCGTGATCTGGCACCGAGCGTCGGCAGCGGCGCCGAACTCTACACCGTGATCGGCCATGCGCCGCGCGCGCTCGACCGCAACATCGCGGTCGTCGGGCGGGTGGTCGACGGGATCGAGTGGCTGTCGTCGCTGCCGCGCGGGACGGGCGAGCTCGGCTTCTACGCCACGCCTGCCGAGCGCAGCCCGATCGTCTCGGCGCGGCTGGCGAGCGACCTTCCCGCCGCCACCCGCCCGCACTTCCAGTACCGCGCAACGGCGAACCCGCGCTTCACCGCCTGGATCGCGGGGCGCGAGAATCGGACCCCGCCGTTCTTCACGGTGCCGGCGGGCGGTGCAGATATCTGCAACGCGCTCCCGCCGGTCCGCCGCACGCCGGGCTAGGCGTCGCTGCGCAGCGTGCGGATGATCGCGGAGAAGTCGAGCCCGCCCTGCCCGGCCTCGGCGAACGCCTCGTAGCGCTCCGCCGCCTTCGCGCCCATCGGCGTGTCGGCGCCGACATCCTGCGCCGCCGCCATCGCGAGCCGCAGGTCCTTGAGCATCAAGGCAGCGGCAAACCCGCCCTGATAATCATGGTCGGCGGGCGTGTCGGGGCCGATCCCCGGGAGCGGCGCATAGCTCGTCATCGACCAGCTCTGCCCCGACGACACGCTGGCGATGTCGTAAAAGGCCTGCGCGTCGAGCCCGAGCTTGTCGGCCAGCACGAACGCCTCGCAGGTCGCGATCATCGTCGCGCCCAGGATCATGTTGTTGCAGATCTTCGCCGCCTGCCCCGCGCCGTTCGCACCCGCATGGATCACCGCCTTGCCCATCGCCGCGAGAATCGGCTCGGCGCGTTCGAACGCCGCCGCCGAGCCGCCGACCATGAAGGTGAGCGTGCCCGCATTGGCAGCACCGATCCCGCCGGAGACGGGCGCGTCGACCGCCGCGAGCCCCTTGGCCTGCGCGGCGTCGGCGACCTGTTTTGCGGTCGCGACGTCGATCGTCGAACAGTCGATCAGGATCGCGGTCGGCGCCGCGACGCCGAACAGCGCGTCATAGACCTCGGCGACATGCTTGCCGGCGGGCAACATCGTCACGATCGCCTCTGCTCCGTCGGCGGCCTCGGCGGCGGATGCCACGGGCAGGCAGCCCGCCGCCTTTGCCTTGGCCAGCGCGTCGGCGCTCAGGTCGAACGCGCGGACGTCGTGGCCGTTCTTCGCGAGGTTGGCGGCCATCCCGCCGCCCATGTTGCCGAGCCCGATGAATCCGATGCGTGCCATGTTCTCTCTCCAAAATCTGCCGCGGCGACTGTGCCGCTCGCGATCCAACAGCGTCATCCGCGGCGCCTATGTCCCGGACGCCCCCAACCCCGTCATCCTGACGAAAGTCAGGATCCAGAACCAGAAACGACACCGCCCGTAACACTGGATCCTGACTTTCGTCAGGATGACGGACAGCGGCGACGACGGGCGGGCAACGACGCGCCCGCTACTTGCCCGTCCAGGCCCCCGCGCGCTTCTCGACGAACGCGGCCATGCCTTCGCTCTGGTCGGCGGTGCCGAACAGCCCGTGGAACAACCGCCGCTCGAACTGGACGCCCATCGCGAGCCCCGTCTCGAACGCCGCGTTGACCATCTCCTTGTTCGCCAGCACCGCCAGCGGCGCCATCGCGGCGATCGTCGCGGCGGTCTTCACCGCTTCCTCGACCAGATCGTCGGCAGGCACGATCCGCGACACCAGCCCGGCGCGCTCGGCCTCGACCGCATCCATCATCCGCCCGGTCAGCACCATCTCCATCGCCTTGGCCTTGCCGACCGCATGCGTGAGGCGCTGCGATCCGCCCATGCCGGGGGACACCGCGAGCTTGATCTCGGGCTGGCCGAACTTGGCGGTGTCCGCCGCGAGGATGAAGTCGCACATCATCGCGACCTCGCAGCCGCCGCCCAGCGCATAGCCCGCGACCGCGGCGATGATCGGCTTGCGCGTCCGCGTCACCTGCTCCCAGCCGGCGAAGAAGTTGCTCGCATACATGTCGGCAAAGCCCTGGCTCTGCATCTCCTTGATGTCCGCGCCCGCCGCGAACGCCTTGGCCGAACCGGTCAGCACCGCACAGCCCTGCGACGGATCCGCATCGAACGCGGCGAACGCGGCGATCAGGTCGGCGAGCACCTGCGAATTGAGCGCGTTGAGCGCCTGCGGCCGGTTGAGCGTGACGAGCGTGACGCGGCCGCGTTGCTCGACGAGGATCGTTTCGTAATCGGCCATGTCAGTCTCCAATAAGCATCGTCATCCTGAATCCCGACTTTCGTCAGGATGACGGATTATCCCGGCGTCCACGCCTCGGCCTCGGGCAACGGCGCGAAGATCTGGTCGATCACGTGATCGCTCACCGCCTCGGGCGTCGCCGGATCCCAGCGCGGCGCATTGTCCTTGTCGACGATCACCGCGCGCACGCCCTCGATGAAGTCGTGTCGCTGCACGACATGCGCGCCGACCGCATATTCCTGTTTCATCTCGTCCGCGAAACTCGCCATCGCCGCGCCCTCGCGGAGCAGCCGGAGCGACACCTTCATCGTCTGTGGCGACTTGGACTTGAGCGTCGAGAGCGTCTTCGCGGCCCACTCACCACCATCGGCGTCGAGCGCGGCATAGATTTCCTCGAGCACATCGGACGCGAACAGCCGGTCGATATCGTCCTTGCGCGCAAGTATCGTCGCTGCGGGTGCCTCGGTCGACAGCGCGTCCAGCACGCCGGCAATATCCTGCGGCGTCTCCGCGATCCGCGCCTTGGCGGTGTCGAGCGTCTCGCTCGGCAGATAATGCGTCGCCAGCCCCAGCGCTGCGCACTCCGCGCCATCGAGCCGATGCCCGGTCAGCGCGAGATACTGCCCGATCCGCCCGGGCAGCCGCGACAGATACCAGCCGCCGCCGACATCGGGGAACAGCCCGATCCCGGTCTCGGGCATCGCGAACTTCGTGTTCTCGGTCGCCACCCGGTACGCGCACGGCAAAGCGAGCCCGACGCCGCCGCCCATCGTGATCCCGTCCATGAACACGACGATCGGCTTGGCATAGACGAACAGCCGGTGGTTCATCCGATACTCGGCATGGAAGAACGCGCGCGCCGCGACGCCGTCGCCGGCGCCCGACGCGGCGAGCATCCGGATATCGCCCCCGGCGCAGAACCCGCGCCCCTCGGCATGATCCACGATTATCGCCTCGACCGATGCATCTCCACGCCACGCCTCGAGCGCCTCCAGCACGCCTTCGCACATCGCCAGATTGAGCGCGTGCAACGCCTTGGCCCGGTTCAGCCGAATACGCCCGATCGGGCCTTCGACGGTCGTGATCAGGTCATTCATAAATCACCTCCCCGGCGAAGGCCGGGGTCCAGTTGGAAAGGTCGATGTAACAGAGGATGTCACCAAGCCGATTCGCGTCCCCCACCTGGACCCCGGCCTCCGCCGGGGTGGCTGCTATTCGGCAGTTGGTGGCCATAGTCATCATTGCCGGGTCAGCTCGCGACCGACGATCATGCGCATCACCTGGTTGGTGCCCTCGAGGATCGAATGCACGCGCAGGTCGCGCCAGAAGCGTTCGATCGGGTAATCCTGCAGATACCCGTAGCCGCCGTGCAGCTGCAACGCGCGGTCGACCACCGAAGAGCCGGTGTCGGTCGCCAGCCGCTTCGCCATCGCCGCGAACTTGGTCTTGTCGGACGCGTTCGCCGTGACCTTGGCCGCCGCGATGTAGAGCAGCGCGCGCGCCGCCTCGAGTTCGGTCGCCATGTCCGCCAGCATGAACTGCGTGTTCTGGAAGTCCGCGATGGGCTTGCCGAACTGCTTGCGGTCGCGCGTATAGGCGATCGCCTCGTCGAGACACCGCTGCGCGCCGCCGAGCGAGCAGGCGCCGATGTTCAGCCGCCCGCCGTCGAGCCCCATCATCGCGGTCCGGAAGCCCTCGCCCTCGCCGCCGACCATGTTGGCCGCCGGCACGCGGACGCCGTCGAAGATCACCTGCCGCGTCGGCTGCGAATGCCAGCCGAGCTTCTTCTCGTTCGCACCGAACGACACGCCGGGCATGTCCTTCTCGATCACCAGGCAGGAAATGCCCTTGGGCCCCTCCTCACCAGTGCGGACCATGGTGACGTACACCTCGTTCTCGCCCGCGCCCGAGATGAACTGCTTCGATCCGGTCACGATCCAGTCGTCACCGTCGCGCACCGCGCGCGTCTTGAGCGCTGCGGCGTCCGACCCCGAGCCCGGCTCGGTCAGGCAATAGCTCGCCAACCGGTCCATCGTCACCAGATCGGGCAGATACTTGTCCTTCACCGCAGCCGAGCCGAACCGGTCGATCATCCATGCCGCCATGTTGTGGATGCTGATGAACGCGCTCGTCGACGGACACCCATACGACATCGCCTCCATGATCAGCGCGGCTTCGAGGCGCCCGAGCGCGATCCCGCCGCTCTCCTCGCTGACATAGATCGCCGCGAAACCGAGCTCGGCCGCCGCCTTGATCGTGTCGCGCGGGAAGATGTGCTTCTCGTCCCACTCGGCCGCATGCGGCGTGATCCGGTCGGCGGTGAAACGGCGCGCGAGCTCCTGGATCTCGCGCTGGTCGTCGGTGAGGTCGAACTGGTTGGCGGCAAGCTGGTTCATCGTGATCCTATCTCCGTCATGCCTGGCTTGAACTTGGCGCCCAGAGCCGCTGACACTGGCTTCATCTGCTATGGGTCCTGACGTGCGTCAGGATGACGATTGGGGGAAATGCTGTGGAACGGCAACCGGCAGTCTACATCCTCGCAAGCTACCGCAACGGGACGATCTATATTGGGGTGACGTCCGACCTGCTGGCGCGGATCATTCAGCACCGTGCGGGGTCCTTCGCCGGCTTTACTACGCTGTACGACGTCAAGCGGCTCGTGTGGTTCGAAATGGCAGCTACGATGGAGGGTGCCATCGGACGCGAGAAACAGCTGAAGAACTGGCGCCGCGCGTGGAAGCTCGAACTCATCGAGGCGGACAATCCGACATGGCGTGACTTGGCGGAGGATTGGGGTCTCGCGCCCCTCCCCCAGCCGTCATCCCGGGCTTGACCCGGGACCCAGAACCACGCGCGCCGACGCTTATGGCTCTGGGTCCTGACGTTCGTCAGGATGACGGAAGAAGGGAAGAGCAATCCGATCACCCCATCGTCGGAATGACGAACGCATTCGCCGCGTCGCCAACCCCGCCGTCGGGCCAGCGTTGCGTGATCGTCTTGACCTTGGTCCAGAACTTCACGCCCTCCATGCCGTGCTGGTTGGTGTCGCCGAACGCCGAACGCTTCCAGCCGCCGAACGTGTGATACGCGACCGGCACCGGGATCGGCACGTTGATGCCGACCATCCCGACATTCACTCGCGCCGCGAACTCGCGCGCGGCGTGGCCGTTGCGTGTGAAGATCGCGACGCCGTTGCCGTACTGATGCTCGCTCGGCAGGCGCACCGCCTCCTCGAAATCCTTGGCGCGGACGATCTGGAGGACCGGCCCGAAGATCTCCTCCTTATACGCCGACATCTCCGTGGTGACGTGATCGAACAGCGACGGCCCGATGAAGAACCCCTTCTCATGCCCCTGCAGCTCGAACCCGCGCCCATCGACGACCAGTTCCGCACCCTCGTCGACACCCGTCTGGATCCAGTTCTCGATCCGGCTGCGATGCGCTGCGTTCACCACCGGCCCGTAATGCGCGTCATTGTCGGTCGAGACGCCCACCCGTAAAGCCGCGATCGCCGGGATCAGCTTCTCACGCAAAGCAATCGCCGTCTTCTCGCCGACCGGCACCACCACCGGCAACGCCATGCACCGCTCGCCAGCGCTCCCGAACGCCGCACCCGACAGATCGGCGACGACCTGGTCGAGGTCCGCGTCGGGCATGACGATGCCGTGGTTCTTCGCCCCGCCCATCGCCTGGACGCGCTTCCCAGCCTCGACGCCGCGACGATAGACGTAATGCGCGATGTCGGACGAGCCGACGAAGCTGACCGCCGAGATCGCCGGATGATCGAGGATCGCGTCGACCATCTCCTTGTCGCCGTGGACGACCTGGAAGATCCCCTCGGGCAGCCCCGCCTCGAGGAACAGCTCGCCCAGCCGCACCGGCACCGACGGATCGCGCTCGGACGGCTTCAGGATGAACGCGTTGCCCGTCGCGATCGCGACGCCGCTCATCCATAGCGGGATCATCGCCGGGAAGTTGAACGGGGTGATGCCAGCACCGATGCCGAGCGGCTGGCGCATCGAATAGACGTCGATCCCAGGCCCCGCGCCCTGCGTGTATTCGCCCTTGAGAATGTGCGGGATCCCGCAGCAGAACTCGATCACCTCGAGCCCGCGCTGGATATCGCCCTTCGAATCCGCGATCACCTTGCCGTGCTCGGACGACAACAGCCGCGCGAGCTCGTCCATGTTCGCTTCGACGAGCCGCTTGAACTCGAACATCACGCGCGCGCGGCGCTGCGGGTTGGTCGCTGCCCAGCCCGGCTGCGCCTTGTGCGCGGCGGCGACGGCACGGTCGAGATCGGCCTGCGTGCCGAGCGTCACGCGCGCTTGGATCTCGCCGCTATTGGGATCGAACACGTCGCCGCTGCGCCCGCCGCCAGCGGGCGGTGCGCCCGCAGTGCCGCCTGCGATCAGATGCTCGATGGTGCGAACGGTCATGGCGCCTCTCCTTGTTTTGCGGCCTCTACACCACCGCATCCCGCACGACACAAGCGATAGACTTGCAGGCGCTAGCTGCATATATGCAGCCGGCATGGACTGGAGCGACCTGCCGATCTTCCTCGAAGTCGCCCGTGCGCAGCAGCTTGGCCGCGCCGCGGCAAGCCTCGGCGTGGACGCCACCACGGTCGGCCGCCGCCTCCGCCGGCTCGAGACCGCGGTTGGCCAGCGGCTGTTCGAGCAGGGCCCCGACGGCCAGATCCTGACCAGCGCGGGCGAAGACCTGCTCGCGCGCGCGACCGCGATGGCGGCGATCGCGTCGGACATCCGTACCCCGCCCGCGGGCCGGACCGAGGTCGACGGCACGATCCGCGTCAGCGTCGCCGAGGGGTTCGGCACCTGGTTCGTCAGCCGACATCTCGGCACGCTCGCGCAGGCGCATCCCAAACTCGCAGTCGATCTCGTCGCGACCAGCGGCTTCCTCAACCCGACCCGGCGCGAGACCGACGTCGCGGTCCTGCTCGCCCGCCCGCGCCGCGGTCCGCTGCGGACGCGCAAGCTCACCGACTATACGCTGCGGCTCTATGCGTCGGCGGAGCATCTCGCGGCGCACGGCCCGGTCCACGGCATCGCCCACCTGCGCGACCGGCGGATGATCGGCTATGTTCCGGACATCGTCTACGCGCCCGAGCTGCGCTATCTCGACGAGATCCCGGGCGTCCGCGACCCCGTGCTGCGCTCGTCGAGCATCAACGCGCAGGCGCACATGATCGCCGCCGGCGCCGGCATCGGCGTGCTCCCCTGCTTCATCGGCGAGGCCTATCCCGGGCTTGTCGCGATCCTCCCCGACATCCGCATCAGCCGCGCCTTCTGGCTGGTCACGCACCAGGACACGGGCCGTTTCGACGCGATCCGCGCTTTTACCGACTGGCTGGTGGCACTCGTCGGGCGTGAGCGCGCGGTGCTGGTCGCCGACTAGGGCTGACGCGGCTCACGCGAAAGGATCGCCTCGATCCGCGCGAGCGCCAGCTTGATCTCCTCCTGCTCGGCATGCGTGAAGGCGTCACTGTCGACGATCATCTTGGCCGCCATCTTCGCGGTCAGCAGCGGCACGAGGAACAGCGGCACCGCATGCATCAGCGCGACCGCGACGATCTTGCCCCCCATCGTCACCGGAAACACGTCGCCATAGCCGATCGTCATCGCGGTCACGAACGACCACCAGATGCCCACATCGACAGGCTTGCCCTCGAACGTCGCAAACAGCGCCGCGCAGATCAGGATGGTCGAGACATAGCCGACGATCAGGATCGGCAAGGCCTGGATGAACGGCCGCCACGATCCCTTTGCCCTGCGCGCCATGATACCCCCCGGTTGTTTCGGCGCATCATCCAGCAAGCGGCCGACATTTCAAGCGGTACGCACGCGGCTGACCGATCACGAACCCGATTGCCCCCGCGCGACAATTGCGCCTAGCTTGGCCGCATCCTCTTCCGGAGCGTTTCATGACCCTCAAGCTCGTCCTTCTTGCCTCGATCGCGCTCGCCACCGTTTCGTCGGCGCAGGTGCCCCAGACTGTTTCTGACAGGACTGCCCCCGCCGGCGGCGATGTCCCCGCCAAGTTCGTCCCCGCCACCGCCAACCGCGACTACGTCAAGCGCGAGGTGATGGTCCCGATGCGTGACGGGACGAAGCTCTACACCGTCATCGTCTATCCCAAGGGGCTGACCAACGCCCCGATCGTGCTGACGCGCACGCCGTATGACGCGAAGTCGCGCGCGACGCGGATGGACAGCCCGAGCATCCTCTCGACGTTGCCGCTTGCCGACGAGATGTTCGTCAAGGGCGGGTATATCCGCGTCTATCAGGACGTCCGCGGCAAATATGGCTCGGAGGGCGAGTATGTTGTCACGCGCCCGGTAATCGGCCCGCTCAACCCGACCAAGGTCGATCACGTCACCGACGCCTATGACACGATCGACTGGCTGGTGAACAAGGCGAACCTGCCCGAATCGAACGGCCGCGTCGGCATGATCGGGTCGTCGTACGAGGGTTTCACCGTCGTCATGGCGCTGCTCAACCCGCACCCCGCGCTCAAGGCCGCAGTGCCCGAAAGCCCGATGATCGACGGCTGGATGGGCGACGACTGGTTCCATTACGGCGCGTTCCGCCTCGCCAACATCGCTTGGCTCGGCGGCCAGACCGGCTACAAGGGCGCGGGCAAGGCGCCGCCGACCGGCGGCTATGACGATTACGAGAATTTCCGCCGCATCGGCTCGGCGGGCGACTGGGCCAAGGCGTCGGGGTACGACCAGCTGCCCTATTGGCAGCGGATGGTCGCGCATCCCGCCTATGACGAATTCTGGCAGGGCCAGGCGCTCGACAAGTTGCTCGCCGCCAACCCCTCGAACGTGCCGACGCTCTGGGAACAGGGGCTGTGGGATCAGGAGGACATGTACGGTGCGATCACCGCGTGGGAGGCGCTGAAGGCCAAGGGCAAGATGGGCAACAACCATCTTGTCATGGGTCCGTGGCGGCACAGCCAGGTCAATCGCGACGGCCGCAGCCTTGGTCCGTTCGAGTGGGACGGCGACACCGCGCAGCAGTTCCGCGAACAGATGGTGCTGCCGATGTTCGACCAGTATCTGAAGGACGGCCCCGCGGTCACGCTGCCCGCCGCGGCGATCTACAACACCGGCGAGAATCACTGGGACAAGCTGTCGACCTGGCCACTCGCCTGCGAGAGCGGCTGTGCCGCGCCGCTCAAGCCGATCTACCTCGGCGCCGAGGGCGGGCTGGGCTTCACCAAGGCGGCGAGCGGCGGCGACAGCTATGTCTCCGACCCCGCCAAGCCCGTCCCGCATCTGCCGAGGCCGGTCAATTTCGGCGACGGCCGCTGGGGCGACTGGCTGGTCAGCGACCAGCGCGGGGTGGATGGCCGCACCGACGTGATGACCTACACGACCGACGTGCTGACGACGCCGGTGCGCGTGTCGGGCGCGCCGATCGCGGACATCTATGCCAAGACGACGGGGACCGATGCCGACTTCGTGGTCAAGGTGATCGACGTCTATCCCGACGAGGTCGCGAGCGATCCGAAGATGGGCGGCTATGAACTGCCGATCAGCCTCGACATCTTCCGCGGCCGCTACCGCGACAGTTTCGCCAAGCCGAGCGCGATCCCGGCCGGCAAGACGCAGCGCTACAAGTTCCGCCTGCCGACCGTGAACCACGTGTTCCAGCCGGGTCACCGGATCATGGTGCAGGTTCAGTCAAGCCTGTTCCCGCTCTACGACCGCAACCCGCAGACCTTCGTCCCCAACATCTTCCTCGCGAAGAAGGCGGACTACAAGAAGGCGACGGTAACGATCGAACGCGGCGGCGCGACGGCCAGCGCGGTGTGGCTGCCGGTGGTCGCGGTCGACCAGTCGGCCGTGCTGGCGAAGTAAGCCCCCCACCCCACCACCGTCATTCCCGCGAAGGCGGGAACCCATACTGGCTGACCTCCCGGCGCTGTCACCGAGGCCAGCCAGTCTGGATCCCCGCCTCCGCGGGGATGACGGGCAAGGGCCTAGGCAATAACCGGCGCGGGCCCGAACAGCCCCGCCTGGTAATCGCGGATCGCCTCGCCGATCTCCTCGCGCGTCGTCATAACGAACGGCCCGTGCGCCACGACCGGCTCGTCGATCGGATCCGCATGGCCGAACACCAGCCGCACCGGGCCTGACGCCGCGACCTCGATCGTATCGCCGTCTTCGTCGAACGTGACGAGGTGCCACGGCTCGACGACCGTACCGCCGACCTCGGGCCGCCCCTCGATCACATAGAAGAACACGCTGCGACCGCGCGGCGCAGGCAGTGTCACCTTGCCCCCGGCCGCCAGCTCGACCGTCATCATCGCGACTCCCGTCAGCGACTCAACCGGCCCCGCCTGCCCTTCAAACGTCCCCGCGATCACATTCACGACACCGCCGTCGACCGCGACAGCCGGAATATCCTCGCGCTGGAGCCCGGTATAAGCGGGCTTCGTCATCTTCAGCCGCCCCGGCAGATTGACCCAGAGCTGGAGGATCTCGAGCGGCCCGCCGTCGCGCTTGAACGACGCGGGCGAGATCTCCGCATGGATCAGCCCCGACCCCGCGGTCATCCACTGCACGCCGCCCGCGCGCATCACGCTTTCGTGCCCGCCGCTGTCGAGATGCGCCATTTCGCCGCTCAGGATGAAGCTGACCGTCTCGAACCCGCGATGCGGATGAGGCCCGAACGGCAGGCCGTTATTGCCCGGCCGATAGGTCTGCGGCCCATGATGGTTGAGGAACAGGAACGGATCGACCTGCGGCAACTGCGGCCCCGGCAGCGGGCGCCGCGTGACGAGATCGGCGATATCGTCACGCTGGGCGGGATAGGTCCGCAGCACGCGCCGCATCTCAGTTCGCCTCGCGCACGGCCGATGCGGGCCGCTCGATCTCCGCCAGCAGGGCGTCGATACCGCTCAACAGGAAGTCGAGGGTCGACGTGTCGCTCAGCCGCCCGTCGGCGATCTTCTCGTGCACCGCCCCGATCACCGATTGCGGCCGCAGCAGCGTACGCGCGCCGATCGATGCCAGCGTCTCGTTCAGCTGCGCCTGCGCGCGCGCACCGCCGACCGCGCCCGGCGACGAGGTCAGTGTAAACACCGGCTTCCCCGTCAGCGTCGCCTTGCCATAAGGCCGCGACGCCCAGTCGAGCGCGTTCTTCAGCACGCCGGGCATCCCGTGATTATATTCGGGCGACGCGATCACGATCCCGTCCGCCTCGCCGATGGCCGCCCGCAGCGCGGCGACCGCCTCGGGTGGCGTGTCGGTATCGGCATCCTGATCGTACATCGGGATCGCGTTGAGCGGGAAGATCCGCAGTGTCGCCTTGTCCCCCAGCGCGTCGGCGAGCGAATTGAGGATCGCGGCGTTGAACGACTGGCGGCGCAGGCTGCCGGAAATACCAAGAAGGACGGGCATGCAGAAATCTCCTGTTGTCACGCGCGAGCGCCGGGCAACGGCGGCGCGCAAGATCTTGGTATCCAGATAGGCGACGGCACCGGCGCCCACCAGCGCAGGGTCGGCAACGCTGTGTTGCCCGGCGTAACGGCGATCACGTCCAGTAGAGGATCCGCGCCTCGGGCAGGCGTGACGCGATCTCGTCGGCAAAGAAGGCGCGCAACGCCCGCATCGTGTCCGCGTCATAGACATATTTGACCGAGCCGAACTTGGTGCGCTTCTCGGTGCGGTTCGCCATGCCGAGATCGAGCGAGGAGCCGGGATACCAGGTCTGCAGCACCGCCTTGGACCCGGGTGTGTAGCGATGCGTGATCAGCTCGATCGTGAGGTCCGGGATATCGCCGAGCACCTGCCCCGCCTGCGCGATCAGCTCGGCATAGGCGTCGCGCCATCCCTCGGCGGCGATGATCGGCGCGATCGTCAGCCCGATCTTGTACCCCGCATCCGCCATCCGGCGCAGCGCGACCAGCCGGGCCGCGACCGGGCTGGTCCCACCCTCGAACCGCGCATAGCCGGCGGGGTTGATCGAGGCGCGCATCCGCGTCCGCCCCGCGTGATCGAGCCCGAGCAGCGGCTCGACCGCATCGAACTTCGTCGTGAAGCGCAGCTGCACGTCCGCCTCCCACGCGCCGAAATGCGCGATCAGCGCGGACAGCGACCCCGTGACATGATCGATCGCGAGCGGATCGGTGTAACAGGACGCCTCGAACGTCGTGCCCTCATGCGCGCGCGTGGCGGAGCGCGACGTGACCGTCCCCTGGCCAAGATGCGCGGGAAGTTCGGCCAGGATCTCGGGCAGGTTCGCATAGACCCGCGTGATCGGCGGCCCCTTCAAAGACCCCGCGAGATAGCAATAGCCGCAATGTGCGGGGCATCCCTCAGCGAGATCGATCCGCCAGTCGGCACTCGGTGCGATCGGCTGCAACCGGCGTTTCGACGGCGGGGCGACGACCAGCGCCAGCGTCGCCTTCGCCTGCGCATATTGCTGCCGGGGATCGTCGGGCAGGTCGAGATGAAGACGATCGCTCGGCAGCGTCGTCACCGCCACGTCCAGCGCCTGTGCGCGCGCGACGATCTGTTCGCCATGGTCCCAGAGGAGCGACGACGGCGTCGCGAGGAGGCGCCGCGGCACCCAGAGGCGGGAGGAAGAGGGCGACACCATCGCACCATAACGCCCGCCCGATGCCAAGCGTTGCGGCTATTTGACCGGCCGCTTCTCGAGTTTGCGCGCGAGCGTCCGCCGGTGCATCCCGAGTTGCCGCGCAGTCTCCGAAATGTTGAACCCGGTTTCCGCGAGCGTCGCGTGGATCCGCTCCCATTCGAGCGTCTTGATCGTCGCGCGACGTTCGGTCACCGCGGTGTCGACCTTGCCCTCGGTCCGGTCGAATGCCGCCTCGATGTCGTCGGTGTTCGACGGCTTGACCAGATAATGCGAGGCGCCAAGCTTGATCGCCTCGACCGCGGTCGCAATGCTCGCAAAGCCGGTCAGCACGACGACGAGGATATCGGGGTCATGCGCGTGCAGCGTCTGGACGCAGACCAGCCCCGACGCGCCGCCGAGCTTCAGGTCGACCACCGCATATTGCGGCACGTCGTCGGCGAGCAGCACGACCAGATCCTCATGGCTCGCCGCAAGCCGGACCGCATAGCCGCGCCGCTCGAACGAGCGTTTCAGCGTGCGCGCAAACGTCTCGTCGTCCTCGACGATCACGAGGCGCTTGACCGGGGGGATATCGGGCTCGCTCATTCGTCACGCTCCAGGGCGATCGCCGCCAGCGGCAGCATCAACGTCACTTCCGCGCCACCCGTCTCGCGGTTGGCGACCGCCACGCTGCCCCCCAGCTTGCGCATCGCATTGACCGCAAGGAACAGGCCGAGGCCATGGCCGGGATCGCGCTTGCTCGACTGATAGGGCTTGCCGAAGCTCGCCAGCTTGTCGCGCGTGAACCCCGGTCCATGATCGCGCACGATCAGCGCCAGATGATCGCCCGACCGCTCGCCCGAAAACCCGACCCAGGCGGGCGATGCTTCGGCGGCATTGTCGAGCACGTTGGCGATCACCTGCTTGAGCGCGGGATCCGAAACGATCAGCGGATCGTCGCCGAGCCGGCTGGTATAGTCGAACTCGACACCGGCGTGCAGCGCGCGCCAGTCCTCGACGATCGCGTCGAGGAAGACATGCAGCGGCACGACCTCGGGCGCCTCGCCGCGCGCCTCGCCCGCCGCGAGCAGGATGTTGGTGACGATCGTCTTGCACCGCTGGACCTCGGCCTGCATCTCGCCGATCTCCTCGAGCATCCCCGCATCAGTGGCGAGCGCGGGCATCCGCTTCCAGTCGTTGAGGATGACCGCGAGCGACGCGAGCGGCGTGCCAAGTTCGTGCGCGGCACCCGACGCGAGCAGCCCCATGCGGACGATGTGATCCTCCTCCGCCGCCTGCTGACGCAGATCCGCCAGATGTTCGTCGCGCGCGCGCAGATTGCCCGTGATCCGCGTCATGAAGAGCACAAGCAGCGTCGCGACGAGCAGAAAATTGAGCAGCGACCCAACCGTGTAGAGTGCGAAATACTCCCCCGCATAATCGGTCGGCAGGGCGAGCGGGCGATACCGGATCGTCAGCAGCGCGAAACACCCGCCCGTCACCCCGACGATCGCCCAGCTCGACCAGCGATCGAGCAGCACCGCACCCAGCACGACCTGCAACAGATACAGCGCGATGAACGGGTTGGTCGCGCCGCCACTGAGGTAGAGCTGAACGGTCAGCAACCCGACGTCGAGCAGCATCGCGAGCAGCAGCTGCGCATTCGCCCCGCGCTGCCAGCCATAGAGCCGCATGCTCGCGAGGTTCAGCGCGACCGACGCCGCCATCGCCATCAGCATCGGCACCAGCGGCAGGTCGATCCCCAACAGGAAGCGTACCGTCAACACGGTGACCAGCTGTCCTGCCACCGCAATCCAGCGCAGCGTGACCAGCTGCCGCATGTTCGCATTGCCCGCCGCATCGGTGTCCGCGCGCGCGCGGCTGACCCAGGCCTGCCACCGCGAGGAGTCCATCGCCAATCTCATCGTGTCGTGCGCCGTCACGCGGTCCATCTCTCCTGCGACGCGCTCAACGCACGGCGTCGCCGGTCAGCGCTTATCACGACGACGATCGTGGCGCACGAACACGACGAAGCCGATCACCGTCATCGCGGCGAGGCCGAACCATGTCAGCATGTATACGAGATGATTGTTCGGAAATGCGATGACGGTCTGGCCGCCGACCGGTGCGCCGTCCCCGACCTTGTCCGCGTCGATGA
Source organism: Sphingomonas sp. T1 (assembly GCF_902506585.1). Taxonomy (NCBI): domain Bacteria; kingdom Pseudomonadati; phylum Pseudomonadota; class Alphaproteobacteria; order Sphingomonadales; family Sphingomonadaceae; genus Sphingomonas; species Sphingomonas sp. T1. The sequence goes on along the minus strand of NZ_LR733875.1, from coordinate 1,572,021 downwards.
AATAGGGCGCCGTGCGGCCAAGGCCACGCGTGCTCGCGATTGCAGCGACGTCGCGCGAATACCAGTTGTCGGTCGCGGGATCATTCTTGCGCAGGAAGCCGCCGCCGGGTTCGGTAATCCGGAGATAGCCCGTCACGGCCACCGTCCCGACCGGCCGCGCATAGGCGCCGCGCTGTTCGGGCGAGACATAGCCGCGGTTGACCAGGACATCGAAGCCCTGTGCAGTCCGCAGCGGCGTCATCACCCAGTATCCACTGCCGAGCGCGGTCGCGGCGCGGACCAGCGTCGTGCGGTCATGCGCGAAGACGCCGCTTACTTCGATCCGGCGATACGCATCGCTGCTCGCCGTGATCGTCGGCCAGTACGCCGGGCCGGGCGGCGCGACCGGTGCGGCCTGTGACCGCGCGGCCACCTGCCGGATCAGGTCGAGCTTCCATGCGCGCCGCTCGACCTGCCATACACCCAGCGCGCAGAACCCGGCGAACAGCAGCAGCGCGATGAAGCCCGCCACCCAGATCGCCGGCCGCGGCCGGGCATGCCCTGTCATCACATATCTACCGCGGCCTGCATCGGCATCATGTTGGTGTTGAGGTGATACATGACCCAGATCGAGCCGCTGAGCGTGATCACGACCAGGATGATCGTGAAGATCAGTGCCATCATCGTCCAGCCATTCTCGGACTTCCCGTTCATGTGCAGGAAGTAGATCATGTGGACGACGATCTGGATCACCGCGAACAGCATGATGACCAGCGCGGCGGTCGACGGATCCTTGAACGCGCCGGTCATCACGGCCCAAAACGGGATCGCGGTCAGGATGACCGAGAGGAAGAACCCCTTCAGGTAGCTCTTGCGCGTCCCGTGCGACGCGTGGTCGTCGCCATGCCCATGATCGTCATGGGCGTGGTCGGCATGCGCGTCGTGCGCGGTGGCGGGGCGGTCGGTCATCGCAGCGAACCCATCAGATAGACGAAGGTGAAGACGCCGATCCAGATGACGTCGAGGAAATGCCAGAACATGCTGAGGCACATCAGGCGGCGCTTGTTCGCGGCGATCAGGCCGTGCTTCTGCACCTGAACCATCAGCGTGACGAGCCAGATGAAGCCCATCGTCACGTGCAGGCCGTGCGTGCCGACCAGCGTGAAGAAGGACGACAGGAACGCGCTGCGGGTCGGACCCGCGCCCTCATGGATGAGGGTGGCGAACTCGTACATTTCGATCGACAGGAAGGCGAGGCCGAACAGCCCGGTAAAGGCCAGCCACATCTGCATGATGCGCTGACGCCCTTCCTCCATCGACAGCATCGCGAAACCGTAGGTGATCGACGAGAACAGCAGCATCGCAGTGTTCACCGCGACGAGCGGCAGCTCGAAGATCTCCTTGGGCGTCGGTCCGCCGGCATAGCTGGTGCCGAGCACGCCGTAAGCTGCGAACAGCACCGCGAAGATGAGGCAATCGCTCATCAGGTACATCCAGAAGCCCAGCATCGTGCTGCTGCCCTCGGGATGGTGATGCTCTTCGAGCTGGTAGAACGAGAGGGGCTCACCCTTCTCGTCCAGACCGTCCTTCTTCAATGATACCGAAGACATCGCGTCAGGCTCCCTGGGTCGCGAGCATGCGGGTGCGCGCGTCCTCGCTAGCGATCACGTCCTCGACCGGGATGTAGAAGTCGCGCTTGTAGTTGAAGGTGTGGAAGATCGTCGTCGCGAAGATCCCGACCAGCGTCAGACCCGCGAGCCACCACATGTACCAGATCATCGCGAAGCCGAAGGCGATGCTGAGCACGCCCAGCACGACGCCGGTACCGGTGTTGCTCGGCATGTGGATCGCGCGGAAGCCGCTGACCGGCCGCTGATGCTTGCGGTCCTTCATGTCGTACCAGGCGTCCAGGTCATGGACGACGGGCGTGAACGCGAAGTTATAGTCGGGCGGCGGCGACGAGGTTGCCCATTCGAGCGTCCGGCCACCCCAGGGATCGCCGGTGTAATCGGCGAGCGCCTCGCGGTTGCGGATGCTGACGAAGATCTGGATCAGGAAGGCAGCAATACCGACCGCGACCAGTGCTGCACCGAAGGCGGCGATGACGAACCAGATCTGCAGGTTCGGATCGTCGAAATAGCGCATGCGGCGGGTCACGCCCATCAGGCCGAGCACATAGAGCGGCATGAAGGCGAAGTAGAAGCCCGACACCCAACACCAGAACGAGACCTTGCCCCACTTCTCGTCCAGCTTGAAGCCGAACGCCTTCGGAAACCAGTAGTTGATCCCTGCGAACATGCCGAACAGCGTGCCGCCGATGATCACGTTATGGAAATGCGCGACCAGGAACAGCGAGTTGTGCAGGACGAAGTCGGCCGGCGGCACCGCGAGCAGGACGCCGGTCATGCCGCCGATCGTGAAGGTCACCATGAAGGCGATCGTCCACATCATCGGCAATTCGAACCGGATCCGCCCCTTGTACATGGTGAACAGCCAGTTGAAGATCTTGGCCCCGGTCGGGATCGAGATGATCATCGTGGTGATGCCGAAGAACGAGTTGACGCTCGCCCCCGACCCCATGGTGAAGAAGTGGTGCAGCCAGACGAGGTACGACAGGATCGTGATGACGAGTGTCGCATAGACCATCGAGCTGTAGCCGAAGAGGCGCTTGCCCGAGAAGGTCGAGGTGACCTCCGAGAAGATGCCGAACGCCGGCAGGACCAGGATGTAGACCTCGGGGTGACCCCAGATCCAGATCAGGTTGACGTACATCATCGGGTTGCCGCCCGCGTCGTTCGTGAAGAACGCGGTACCGATGTAACGGTCGAGCGACAGCATCGCGAGCACCGCGGTCAGCACCGGGAAGGCGGCGACGATCAGGATGTTGGTGCACAGCGCGGTCCAGGTGAAGATCGGCATCTTCATCATGCCCATGCCGGGCGCACGCATCTTGACGATGGTCGCGACCAGATTAACGCCGGACAAGAGTGTCCCGATGCCCGCGATCTGCAAGGCCCAGATATAATAATCGACCCCGACATCGGGCGAATAGGCGATCCCCGACAGCGGCGGCATCGCGAGCCAGCCGGTCCGCGCGAACTCGCCGATGAACAGCGACATCATGACGATCACGGCACCCGCCGCGGTCATCCAGAAGCTGAAATTGTTCAGGAACGGGAAGGACACGTCGCGCGCACCGATCTGGAGCGGGACGACATAGTTCATCAGCCCCGTGACCATCGGCATCGCCACGAAGAAGATCATGATCACGCCGTGCGCGGTGAAGACCTGGTCATAGTGATGCGCGTTCAGATAGCCTTCGCTACCCCCGAACGCCATCGCCTGCTGCAGGCGCATCATGATCGCGTCGGAGAAGCCGCGGAGCAGCATGACGATCGCGAGGATCATGTACATGATCCCGATCTTCTTGTGGTCGACGCTGGTGAACCACTGGTTCCACAGATAGCCCCACACCTTGAAATAGGTGAGCGCGGCCAGCAGCGCGGCACCGCCGATCGCCACCATGCCGAACGTCGCGACGACGATCGGTTCATGCAGCGGCAGCGATTCCAGCGTCAGTCGGCCGAAGATCGTCTTCAATATGGAGTCTGACATGAGCTTTTCTCTAGCCGTTCGCGACGGGGCGCGAGCCCGGCATGGTTGAGGGGGTCAGCATGGTGTGATTGCGGTTGGCAGGCGAGCCGGGCGCGGCGTTGGCGCCGTCGCGTTTTATGTCGGCTGGCGCAGACCAGTGTTTACCGCTCCCCTTTTCGTCACCGTCCTTCATCAAGCCGCCCTCGGGTCGGGGGCCGGCATCCTGCGGCCCGCTGCCGCCATTGACGCCGGGCATCGCCATGCCGTCATGCGGGTTTTTGCCCATCATGTCCGACATGCATGGCTTGCCGGGCTTCACGCACTGCTCGACGATCGCCTTGAACAGCGAGCTCTCGACCCCGCCGAAATAGCGGACCGGCACCTTCTCGCTCGGCTTTTCGAGCTGCATGTAATTCGCACGGTTCAGACCGCCGCCGCCGTTGCGGACCTTCGCTACCCAGGCATCGAAGCCTGCGTCGGACACGCCGTGGAAGCGGAAGCGCATGCCCGAAAAGCCCGCGCCGCTATAGTTGGACGAGAAGCCTTCGTAATTGCCGGGCTTGTTGATCACCGCATGCAGCGTCGTCTCCATCCCGGGCATGGTGTAGATCATGCCGGCGAGCGCGGGGATGTAGAAGGCGTTCATCACCGAGGAAGAGGTCATCTTGAAGCGCAGCGGGCGATCGACCGGCGCAGCCAGTTCGTTGACCGTGGCGATGCCGTATTCGGGATAGATGAACAGCCATTTCCAGTCGAGCGCGACCACCTGGACGTCGAGCGGCTTGCCGCCCGTGATCGTCTGCTGGTTGCCCGCGAGCTGCCCGACCGGCGTGTTCTCGCCGATATCGCCGCTCTGCGCCGAGATGCGGCCGAGCGGACGATAGGGATCGAGCAGATGCGTGCTGGTCCAGGTCAATGCGCCGAGCGCGATGATGATCAGCAGCGGCACGCCCCAGATCAGCAGCTCGAGCCCGACCGAGTGATCCCAGGTCGGCTCGTACTTCGCACTCTTGTTCGTCTGCCGGTAGTGATAGGCGAAGAACAGCGTCAGCGCGATCACCGGGACGATGATGATGAGCATCAGCCCGGTGGAGATGAGGACCAGGTCACGCTGCTGCACCGCAATATCGCCAGATGGCGACATCACGACCCAGTTGCATCCACTGATCAACAGCGCGGGCAGCAGGGCTGCTGCGCGTAAGAGCCAGGATCGGGGCCTGGAATTCGATAGCTCGGCGGTCATGTACTCGCCCCTACGCCGCTGTTAGATCATTCCATAGTGGACAATTTGTCCAATGGGCGCCGCACTGCAGCAAAGGCATGGCGCTCATGATGCGACAGAGATAGGTCTCTCGGTGTGACTCCGAAAGGCCCTGCCCGCAGTCGACGAAAAGGCGTATGATCGGTGCGCCGTCCGAAAAGGCCATTGGGCGGCGAGCCGCCTCACGGAAGCGAGTTTGAGAATGAGTGCACACGCCGCATCGACGTCTTTTGAAGACGATGCCCGCGATCTTCACGATCACGGGAAAAAGGTGTCGCCGGGCGAGATCGCGATCGGCGTCGTCATCGGACGCACGTCCGAATTTTTCGACTTTTTCGTCTATGCGATCGCCTCGGTCATCGTCTTCCCGACGCTGGTCTTCCCCTATGTCGACCGGCTGCAGGGGACGATCTACTCGTTCGCGGTCTTCGCGCTCGCCTTCATCGCGCGCCCGCTCGGGTCGGTGATCTTCATCGCGGTCGACCGGCTCTATGGCCGCAGCGCCAAGCTGACGATCGCGCTGTTCCTGCTCGGCACGGCGACCGTGGCGATGGGCTTCCTCCCCGGCTATGCGCAGGTCGGCAACTGGTCGGTCGTGCTGCTGTCGATCCTGCGTATCGCGCAGGGCATCGCGCTCGCAGGTGCCTGGGACGGTCTCGCCTCGCTGCTCTCGCTCAACGCGCCCGAGGGGCGCCGCGGGTGGTATGCGATGCTACCACAGCTCGGCGCGCCGTTCGGCCTGCTGGTGGCCAGCGGCCTGTTCGCCTTTTTCGTCGCGACGCTGCCTGCCGCCGACTTTATCGACTGGGGCTGGCGCTATCCGTTCTTCGTGGCCTTCGCGATCAACGTCGTCGCGCTCTTCGCCCGTCTCCGCCTCGTCGTCACGCCCGAGTTCACGACGCTGTTCGAATCGCGTGCGCTACAGCCGGCACCCGTGCTCGACACGATTCGCGCGGAAGGCCGGACCATCGTGCTCGGCGCCTTCGCCCCGCTCGCCAGCTTCGCGCTGTTCCACATGGTGACGGTGTTCCCGCTGTCGTGGATCGTGCTGTTCACGCGCGAGACGCCAGGCCGGTTCCTGACGATCGAAGTGATCGGCGCGGCAATCGGCCTGTGCGCGACGCTCGTGTCGGGACTGCTCGCGGATCGCATCGGTCGCCGTACGCTGCTCGGCAGCACCGCGGTGCTGATCGCGCTGTTCGCGATCGGCGCGCCGATGCTGCTCGACGGCGGAGCAACCGGTGAGTGGGTGTTCATGATCGTCGGCTTCGCGCTGTTCGGCCTGTCGTTCGGCCAGTCGTCGGGCTCGCTCGCGACCAGCCTCGGCAAGACGCACCGTTATACCGGGTCGGCGCTGACGACCGATCTGGCCTGGCTGTTCGGTGCGGGCTTCGCCCCGCTCGCCGCATTGCTGCTGTCGAGCAAGCTCGGCCTCGCAGCCAGCGGCGCCTATCTGTTCTCGGGTGCGGTCTGCACGCTGATCGCGCTTGGCGTGAACAAGGAACTGGCGAAGCGCGCCAACGAGGGCTGAGCCGACCGGGGGGCCGGCTTAAAGCTGCCCGCCAATCCAAGACTGCCCGACTGACGTCACTCGCCGCCCCCGCGGCGGGTGACGTTACGGTTTTCAGCCCCTGTCGAAACCCTACCCGTCGGTACAAAAGGCGATTGACGCCCGCCCGCGCTTACTATACCGAGCGGTATCGAAGACGATCGGGGTCCAGGGATCCTGCTCCGGTCTTCACCTACTGATGATTTTGCTGGCGCCCCGAAGCGCTGCACCACAATTTGACCTGTTCCCACGCGGCACCTTCGCTGCGTGCCCCTTTGTCCATCCGAAGAGACCCGACCATGGCCTATCTCGACCTCGACAACCTGTTCGCCGCCCCCGTCGCCAGCCGGCCGACGATCAGCGCCGCGCAGACCGAAGGCCGGGCCGGGTTCACGCAACTCGAATGGCACGTCATCATGCTCGCCAAGCAAGACGGCCTGCGCAGCCTGGCAGTGCCGGGACGGCTGGACCGCGCGCTTCGGACGATCTTCGGCCTGTCCGAGCGATCGCCGCTGGCCGACCCGCGGCTCGAATCGCTGCGTCGGCTCGCGGTCCATGCGTGGCGCCACGGCTTCGCGCTGCCGGTTGCCGAGATCGAGCGGTTCCTCGCCGCAGGCTTCCACCGCGGCCAGATCGAAGTCCTGGTCCAGCGCGTGACGGGCCTGCGCGTCGCATCCTGAACCGGCCCGGCCGATCGTCAGTCCGTACTGAGCGCCTTGCGTAACGCGGAGTGCCAGCCGGCGATCAACGCGGCGCGGTCGCCCGCTGCCATGCGCGGCTCGAAACACGCCCCCCGCCGCCACGTCTGCGACAACGCATCGAGATCGGGCCAGACCCCGGTCGCCAGTCCCGCATGGAACGCCGCGCCCAGCGCGGTCGTCTCGAGATGCGTCGGCCGCTCGACCGGTGTCTCGAGCATGTCCGCGAGAAACTGACAGAGCCAGTCGTTCGCCGCCATGCCGCCGTCGATCCTGAGCGTCGCGGGCGCCGCGCCGCCGTCCGCGACCATCGCCTGTGCCAGGTCGAGCGTCTGATAGCCGACCGCCTCGAGCGCGGCGCGTGCAAGATGCGCGCCCGTCGCGCCCAGCGTCAGCCCGGTGATGAGCCCGCGCGCGTCGGGATCCCAGTGCGGCGCGCCCAGCCCGACAAAAGCGGGGACCATGTAGACGCCGTGGCTGTCGGGAACCTCGGTCGCCATGTCGTGCGTCTGGTGCGCGCTGGTGATCACGCCGAGCCCGTCGCGCAGCCATTTGACCGCCGCGCCGGCAACGAAGATCGATCCCTCCAGCGCATAGGTCATCTGCCCGTTCAGCCGATAAGCGGGCGTGGTAAGCAACCGGTGGTCGGACGCGATCGCCGTGTCGCCGGTGTTGAGCAGCATGAAACATCCCGTTCCATAGGTCGACTTGACCATCCCGCGCGCGAAACAGGCCTGGCCAAACAACGCCGCCTGCTGATCCCCCGCCATTCCCGCGATGGGGATCGGGACGTCGAACAGCCCGGGCGCGGTCGTGCCGAACGCATGGCTGTTGTCGTGCACCTCGGGCAGCATCGCCGGTGGCACGCGCAGCAGCCGGCACAGCGCGTCGTCCCAATCCTGCCGGCGAATGTCATAGAGGAGCGTGCGCCCGGCATTGGTCACGTCGGTCGCATGCACCGCGCCGCCGGTGAGCCGCCACAGCAGGAAACAATCGATCGTGCCGAAGGCGAGCTCCCCCTTGTCCGCGCGCGCCCGCGCACCCGGCACGGTGTCGAGGATCCACGCGATCTTGGTCGCGGAGAAATAGGGATCGAGCAGCAAGCCGGTCTTGTCGCGGACCATCTGTTCCGCGCCCTCGGCCTTCAGGCTCTGACACACGTCTGCGGTGCGGCGGTCCTGCCAGACGATCGCGGGGTAGATCGGCGTGCCCGTCGCGCGATCCCAGACGACGACGGTTTCGCGCTGGTTGGTGATGCCGATCGCCGCGATGTCGCGCGCGGGCACACCGCCGCGTGCGATCGCCTCGCGCGCGGTCGCCAGCGTGTCGCGCCAGATGTCCTCGGGGTCATGCTCGACCCAGCCGAGGCGCGGATAATGCTGCGCGAATTCGCGCTGCGCCGTCGCGACCGGTCTGGCCGTCGCATCGAACAGGATGCTGCGCGTCGATGTCGTACCCTGATCGATCGCGAGGACGTGCGTGGCTTGGCCCATGCGGCTCTCCTTTGCGACCGCTCTAGGCCGCCCCACCGCCCCGCGTCGAGGCTAGCCACCGGTCGGCCCGCGGTGGTAAACGGGAGACGATGATGAAAACGCCCGCGAAATTCGACGTCGACCTGTTGATCGTCGGTGGCGGCATCAACGGCACCGGGATCGCGCGCGATGCCGCCGGGCGCGGACTGTCGGTCCTGCTGGTCGAGCAGGACGATCTCGCCAGCCATACCTCGTCAGCCAGCACCAAGCTGATCCATGGCGGATTGCGCTATCTCGAATATGGCGAACTCCGGCTGGTGCGTGAGGCGCTGATCGAACGCGAGCGGCTGCTGGCGATCGCGCCGCACATCATCTGGCCGCTGCGCTTCGTCCTGCCGCAGACGCATTCGCCGCGTCCCGCCTGGATGGTCCGGCTCGGGCTGTTCCTCTACGACCATCTGGGCGGCCGCAAGATCCTGCCCGCGACACGGACCGTGCGTCTCGACCGCGACCCGCTGGGCGACGGGCTGAAACCCGGCGCGACGCGCGCCTTCGTCTATTCGGATTGCTGGGTGGAGGACAGCCGGCTGGTCGTGCTCAACGCGCGCGACGCGGCAGAGCGCGGCGCGACGATCCTGACGCGCACCCGGCTGGTCGCGGCGAACCGACGGGACGGCGGCTGGTCCGCGACGATCGCCGATGCGCAGGGCGAGCGCACCGTCACCGCGCGCGTGCTCGTCAACGCGGCGGGACCCTGGGTCGCCGATGTTCTGGGCAAGGTCCCCGATTCGCGCCGCGACCGCGGCGTCCGGCTGATCAAGGGCAGCCACATCGTCGTGCCGCGCCTCTATGCGGGCGATCACGCCCTGCTGTTGCAGAACCCGGACAAGCGCGTCGTCTTCGCGATTCCCTATGAAGGTCGTTTCACGCTGATCGGCACCACCGACGAGGCATGGCAGGGCCCCCCCGGCCCCGCGACGATCGACGCCGCCGAGACCGCCTATCTGTGCGACACCATCGACCGGTATTTCCAGCGTGGCATCACCCCCGCCGACATCGTGTGGAGCTATTCGGGAATCCGCCCGCTCTATGACGATCATGCGGCCAGTGCGTCGGCGGTGACACGTGACTATGTGCTCGATCTCGATGCCGCGGAGGATCGCGCGGCGATGCTGAGCATCTTCGGCGGCAAGATCACGACCTATCGCAAGCTCGCCGAGCATGCGGTGACTCAGCTTGCCCCCTTCTTCCCCGACCACGGCGCGGACCTGACGAAAAGCTGGACCGCGACGGTCGCGCTGCCCGGTGGCGATCTGCCCGAGAGCGATTTCGATCGGTATCTCGAAGCGCTGATCCGGGCGTACCCCGACCAGCCGACTGAACTGTTGCGCCGACTCGCCCGCGCCTACGGTACGCGGGTGGAACGGATCCTCGGTGCGGCGCGGACGAACGCCGAGCTTGGCGAGGATTTCGGCGCGGGGCTTCATGCGACGGAAATCGACTATCTCGTCGATCAGGAATGGGCGCGGTCAGCCGACGATATCCTCTATCGCCGCAGCAAGCTCGGGCTCCACGTACCCGCCGACGCCGCGGCACGGATCGACGTATATCTGGCCGGTCGCATCGATGGGGCGGCGGGAGGCGCACCGCCCCCCGCCGCAGCGCCCGATCAGATCCGCGTGTCGCCCGCATAGGCGAACAGCAGGTCGGCGTCGTCGCTGGCCTCGATCCGCTCGGACCCGGTCACGGTGACGCATTCGCCCGCCTTGAACGCGACGCCCGCGACGCTGCCCGATCCGGTGATCGGGATCAGCCAGGCGGTCCGCCCCTCGGGCAGGGTCACCGCATGCTCGCCACCGGTCCAGCGCTCGAGCACGAACTTGGGGCCTTCGACCTGGATCGTCCGACCTTCGGAAACGACGCCCGGCGACGTGATCGGCTGATAGGGCACCGGATCCGAGACCGCGATGCCATCGTCGAGGTGTAGTTCGCGGTCACTGCCATAATCGTAGAGGCGATAGGTGGTTTCCGAGTTCTGCTGGACCTCGATCACCGTCAGGCCGCCGCCGATCGCGTGGATCGTGTCGGAGGCGCAGTACATGAAATCGCCCGCCTTGACCGGCTTCCAGTAAAGCTTGTCCTCGATCGTGCCGTCGATCGCGGCGGCGCGCAGGTCGTCGCGCGACATCGGCGCCTTGGTACCGACGGCGATCGTCGAATCGGGTTCGGCGGCCAGCACCGTCCAGCATTCGTCCTTGCCCCGCGGCAGGCCGCGCGCATGCGCCTGGTCGTCGTCGGGATGGACCTGCACCGACAACTTCTCGCTGGTGAACAGATATTTGATCAGCAGATCGGGGGTCGTGTCGCCGGGTTCCTGGAACCAGACCTCGCCGATCGCCGGTGCACCGGGGGCGGGATCGTCAAAGCCGGGCCACAGCGTGTGGCGTCCCCAGGGCTTCTCGACACGATGGGTGTGAAGCAGGGTGGCGGGCATCAAACGTTCCTTCTCAAGGCTGGCGGACTGGCGCGACATAGCGCCCCGCGGCCCAACTGGCGAGACGCCGGGAATGTCCCGTCGTCGACGCGGCATCGCGCCAGGCGTATCGCGCCCGTCGACCGGTGAATTGTGGCTGAATAGACCGCGCCGAAGGCTGCTGCTTCAGACGCCTCCAAACCCCCTCGCTAGGGGGGATTGTTCGCGTGCCCCCGGTTACGCTAAGGACGACGTCCATGCGTATCCCCCAGTCTCGCGCGCTCTCGATCGCGCTCCTCGCCGCCATAGCGCTCCCCATGGCCGGGTGCGCGAGTTCGCGCACCTCCACCGACATCCCGTATGTCGCGCGCGACGTGGGCACGCTCTACTCGCTGGCGAAGAAGCGGCTCGACCAGGGGCGCTACAAGGAATCGGCGCAGCTGTTCGACGAGGTCGAGCGCCAGCATCCCTATTCGATCTGGGCCCGCCGCGCGCAGATCATGAGCGCGTTCAGCTATTATCTCGACACCGACTATACCAAGTCGATCCAGTCGGCGCAGCGGTTCATCGCGGTCCACCCGGGCAACCGCGACGCGCCCTATGCCTATTACCTGATCGCGCTGGGCTATTACGAGCAGATCACCGACGTCACGCGCGACCAGAAGATCACGCGCCAGGCGCTCGACGCATTGGGCGAGCTGACGCGGCGGTATCCGAACACGCGCTATGCGTCGGATGCGCGGCTGAAGATCGATCTCGTCAACGATCACCTTGGCGGCAAGGAGATGGAGATCGGTCGCTTCTACGAGACGCGCGGCCAGTGGCTCGCGGCGAACGGGCGGTTCCGCACCGTGATCGACCAGTATCAGCAGACCACGCATACCCCCGAGGCGCTGATGCGTCTGACCGAGACCTATCTCGCGCTTGGCGTCCCGGTCGAGGCCGAGAAGGCCGCGGCGGTGCTGGGTCGCAACTATCCGGGCACGCCCTGGTATCAGCGTGCGTACAAGCTCATGCAGGAGCATCCGGTCAAGCCGCTGGCGCCGATCGCGACGGGCGCGCAGATCGTCCCCGCCGGCACCCCCGGCGCGCTCCCCGCCGCTGGCCTCGGCGAGACCCCGGCAATCCCGGGCTCGCCCGGCAATGGCGGCTCTGGTTCCGCTGCGGCAGGCGGGTCGGGCCCGGTCGGCCCCGCCGGCACCACGCGCACGACACCCGGCAACTAAGGACATAGGGGCTCGGCCCCTTCCCTCGAGCAACGTCATCCTGACGAAGTCAGGACCCAGAGCCATCAACGGCACGCGCGTAACCCTGGGTCCTGACGTTCGTCAGGATGACGATTGGCGTCGCGCGCTTGGAAAGAACGGACGGCCCCTAGCCCCGCTGACGAACCAGAACATTGGGGGATCATTTTCGCATCCGGATCGTCTAAGGGACGAACCGATGCTGACAGAACTCTCCATCCGCGACGTGGTATTGATCGAGGCGCTCGACCTCGGCTTCGGCCCGGGGCTCGGCGTGCTGACCGGCGAGACCGGTGCGGGCAAGTCGATCCTGCTCGATGCGCTCGGGCTCGCGCTCGGCGGCCGCGGCGACAGCGGACTGGTCCGGCATGGCGCGGCGCAGGCGGTCGTCACCGCGACCTTCGATCCGCCCGCCCCCGACACGCCGCTGATGGCGCTGCTCGATGAGAACGGGCTGACGATCGAAGCGGGCGAACCGCTGATCATCCGCCGCATCGTCAAGGCCGATGGCGGCAGCCGCGGCTTCGTCAACGACCAGCCGGCCTCCGCTGGTCTGTTGCGCGAGATGGCGCCGACGCTGGTCGAGATTCATGGCCAGCATGACGAGCGCGGCCTGCTCAACCCGCGCGGCCACCGCGCGCTGCTCGACATTTTCGGCCGTACCGAACCCGCCGCGACGACACGCGCGTGGACCGCGCTTCGCGAGGCCGAGGATGCGCTTGCCACTGCCCGCGCGGATATCGAAAGCGCGGCGCGCGATCGCGACTGGCTCGAACACACCGTCGCCGAACTCACCGCGCTCGGCGCCGAACCCGGCGAGGAGGAAACACTCGCCGATACCCGCCGCTCGATGCAGCGCGCGGAGAAGATCGCGGACGACCTGTCGGCGATCGACGACTATCTCGAAGGGTCGGATGGCGGGCTCGCCAAGCTGCGTCAGGCCGCGCGCGTGCTCGAACGGATTTCGGGCGATCATGTCGCGCTCGCCGACGCGCTCGCCGCGGTCGACCGCGCGGTGATCGAGGGATCGGTCGCCGAGGAGCGGATGCGCGATGCGCGGATCGACCTCGCCTATGACCCGCGCAGCCTCGAGGACGACGAGGCGCGGCTGTTCGAACTCCGCGCGATGGCACGCAAGCACCGCGTCCAGCCCGATGACCTCGCCGCGCTGACCGATGAGATGCGCGCCCGGCTCGAACGACTCGACGCGGGCGAAGGCGGTATCGCGGTGCTCCAGGCAGCGCTTGCCAAGGCGCGCGCAGCCTACGACAAGGCTGCGGACGCGCTCTCGGCCCGGCGTGCCAAGGCCGCGCTGCGACTCGACACCGCGGTCGCGGGCGAGCTCGCGCCGCTGAAACTCGACGCCGCCCGCTTCCGCACCGTCTGCGCCCCGCTCGGCGAGGAGGGCTGGTCGGGCGCGGGCAAGGACCGTGTCGAGTTCGAAATCTCGACCAACCCCGGCGCGCCCTTCGCCGGCCTCACCAAGATCGCCAGCGGCGGCGAATTGTCGCGCTTCATCCTCGCGCTCAAGGTCGCGCTCGCGGAAGAAGGCGGCGCAACGACGATGGTGTTCGACGAGATCGACCGCGGCGTCGGCGGCGCTGTCGCCAGCGCGATCGGCGAGCGACTCGCACGCCTCGCGCAGAGCACGCAGCTGCTCGTCGTCACGCACAGCCCGCAGGTCGCGGCACGCGGCGCCAAGCATCTGCTGATCGCGAAAAGCAACGACGGCACCGTCACGCGCACCGGCGTCCGCGCACTCGACGAGGCCGAACGCCGCGAGGAGATCGCCCGGATGCTCTCGGGCGCGACGATCACCGACGAAGCGCGCGCGCAGGCCGAACGGCTGCTCGAAACCGCCTGACACTCTTGCCGCGCGCGGGGCAGCTGCCTAACCCCGCGATCATGACTGCGCTGCCCACGTCCGCCCTTCCCGCCACCGAAGCGGAGGCCGCCGCCGAGCTGGCGACGCTCGCCGAGCGTATCGCCTATCACAATGCGCGCTATCACACCGACGACGCGCCCGAGATCAGCGACGCGGACTATGACGCGCTGGTCCGCCGCAACACCGCAATCGAGGCTGCCTTCCCCGCCAGCGTCCGCGCCGATTCGCCGAGCCGCAGTGTCGGCGCCGCACCCGCCGGGCATCTGTCGAAGGTCGCGCACGCCAAACCGATGATGAGCCTCGACAACGCGTTTTCGGACGAGGAGGTCGAGGAGTTCGTCGGCCGCGTCCGCCGCTTCCTGAAGCTCGCCGACGACGCCCCCGTTGCGCTAACCGCGGAGCCCAAGATCGATGGCCTGTCCTGCTCGCTGCGCTACGAGGAGGGCCGGCTGGTCCAGGCGCTGACCCGCGGCGACGGCCAGGTCGGCGAGGACGTCACCGCCAATGTCCGCACGATCGCCGACATCCCGCAGACGCTCGCCGGCGAGCCCCCCTTCCCCGCCGTCTTCGAAATCCGCGGCGAGGTGTATATGGCGAAGGCGGACTTCGCCGCGCTCAACGCCCGCCTGCTCGCAGAGGCCGAGCAGACCGGCAAGGAGGCGCGCCAGTTCGCCAACCCCCGCAACGCCGCCGCCGGCTCGCTCCGCCAGAAGGACGCGAGCATCACCGCCGAGCGCACGCTGCGCTTCCTCGCGCATGGCTGGGGCGAGGCGAGCGCGGTCCCCGGGGAGACGCAGTCCGCGATCGTCGACCAGTTCCGCGCCTGGGGCTTCGCGGTCGCCGGCGCCTTCGCGCGCGTCGAGGACGAACGCGGCGCCTTGGGAATCTACCGTGCGATCGAGGCCGGACGGGCCGAGCTCCCCTTCGATATCGACGGTGTCGTGTACAAGGTCGACCGGCTCGACTGGCAGGCGCGACTCGGCCAGGTCGCGCGCGCACCACGCTGGGCGATCGCGCACAAATTCCCCGCCGAGCGCGCGCAGACCACGCTCAACGCGATCGACATCCAGGTCGGGCGCACCGGCGCGCTGACCCCGGTCGCGCGACTCGACCCCGTCACCGTCGGCGGCGTCGTCGTCACCAATGCGACGCTCCACAATTTCGACGAGATCGAGCGGCTCGGCGTCCGCGTCGGCGACCGCGTCCTCGTCCAGCGTGCCGGCGACGTCATCCCGCAGATCGTCGAGAGCCTGACCGCCGCCGAGGATCACCCGGCCTATGTCTTCGACCGGCTCTGCCCCGATTGCGGGTCGGCCGCCGAGCGCGAGGAGGGCGAGGTCGTCTATCGCTGCACCGGCGGGCTGATCTGCCCCGCACAGCGCGTCGAGCGGCTCATCCACTTCACCTCGCGCCACGCCTTCGACATTGGCGGGCTTGGCCAGACCCTGGTCGAGGCGTTCTTTCGCGATGGCCTGATCGAATCGCCCGCGGACATCTTCCGCCTGACCGAGGAGCAGCTCGTCGCGCGCAAGAAGGACGGTCGCGTCTGGGCGGCCAAGCTGATCGCCGCGATCGACGCGCGCCGCCAGATCGCGCTCGACCGGTTCCTCTTCTCGCTCGGCATCCGCCATGTCGGCGAGATCACCGCGCGCGACCTCGCCCGCCGCTATCGCTCGGCAAAGGCGCTCGGCAGCATGCTGCGCCGCGCGGTGTTCCTGTACCACAGCATCACGCCGGTACTCGGCGAGCCCGAACGCAAATATGTCCTGCGCCGCGACAAGCTGCTGGTCGGCGTGATCGAGACGGCGGGCGTCGGCCCCGAGGTTGCCAACGCGCTCATCGGCTTCTGCGCCGAGCCGCACAACCGCGCGGTCGTGTTCGACCTGCTGCGCGAGGTGACGCCCGCGGACGTCGTCCACGAAACCCGCGATTCGGACGTCAGCGGCCAGACCCTGGTCTTCACCGGCAGCCTCGAGACACTCAGCCGCGACGAGGCCAAGGCGCAGGCCGAGCTGCTCGGCGCACGCGTCGCGGCGTCGGTCTCGGCCAAGACCGACCTCGTCATCGCCGGCCCCGGCGCGGGTTCGAAGCTGAAGAAGGCGACCGACCTCGGGATTCGCGTGATCACCGAGGCGGAATGGGCGGCGATCGTCGCGGCGAGCTGAACGCGCAGCGTGCCACGCACTTGATCGAGATTGGTTCCGTCGTGGACCAATCGATGCCGCGCCGTGGCTTTTTTGCAACGCAATATGACGGAGTGCGTCCGGCGCAACACGCGACTCGCCAATGTCATGGAACCGAAATATTTGGAGCGCAGGGGCGCGGCTGACCGAACGATCAAGTCGCGGATCTCGAGCATAAGCTCAAAGGGGACATTTCAAATGCGTAACAACCTTTTCCTGGGTGCGGCGGCGATTGCGCTGATCGCGCCGATGGCCGCGTCCGCGCAGGAGACGACCTCCTCGATCCGCGGCACTGTTACAGCCAATGGCGCGCCCGTAGCCGGTGCGTCGGTGGTGATTCTGAACGTGCCGTCGGGCTCGCGCTCGACGCAGACGACCGACGCCTCGGGCAACTTCAACGCCGGCGGTTTGCGCGTGGGTGGTCCGTTCACGGTCACGGTCACCGCGGCGGGCTATCCCGAAACGTCGATCACCGACATCCAGACCACCGTCGCGCAGACCTATGAACTGCCGATCGAGCTGGCCGCCGCCGAATCCGGTGGTGCGGACATCGTCATCACCGCGTCGTCGCTGCCCCGCGCGCGCAACGTCAGCCAGGGCCCGGCAACGGTCCTCAACGCCGAGCAGATCGGCTCGGTCGCATCCGTGAACCGCGACGTCCGCGACCTGATGCGCCGCGATCCGTTCGCGCGTCTCGACGACACCCCCTCGGGCGGCCGTGCCGTTTCGTTCGCCGGCCAGAATGCGCGCTTCAACCGCTTCTCGGTGGACGGCGTGCCCGTCACCGACAATTTCGGCCTCAACCCCGACGGTCTGCCGACCCGCCGCGCGCCGGTTCCGTTCGACTCGATCGGCCAGTTCCAGACCAAGGTCGCGCCCTATGACGTCCGCGAGGGCAACTTCCAGGGCGGCGCGATCAACGCAATCCTGAAGTCGGGCACCAACGAATTCCACGGCACGGGCTTCTATGCCTATTCGGACGACAGCCTGACGGGCAACCGCACGAAGGCAGGCCCCGGCGTTCCCACCGGCCGCGTCAACATTCCCGACTTCAAGTACGAGAATTTCGGCGCGCAGCTCTCCGGGCCGATCATCAAGGACAAGCTGTTCTTCATGATCGCGGGCGAGCGTATCCGTGCGAACACCCCGATCGTCGAGGGTACCGCCGGCACCAACGCCGGTACGGTCGTCCCCAACATCACCGACGCACAGGTCGCCCAGATCCAGCAGATCGCGGACTCGCGCTACGGCTATGACACCGGCGGCGTGCTGCAGGATTCGAACGATCGCGACGATCGCCTCGTCGCCCGTATCGACGCCAACCTGTCGGATACGCAGCGCGCGTCGCTGACCTATCTCTACACGAAGGATTCGATCCAGCTCGGTCAGAACACCTTCGTCACGGGCACGCCCGGGCTCGGCCTCGAGTCGAACGGCTATATCTCGTCGAACCGCCTCCACACCGGCGTCGCGCAGCTGAACAGCGACTGGAGCGAGGAATTCTCGACTGAAATCCGCGGTTTCTACAAGGACTACAAGCGCGGTCAGGACCCGATCCTCGGCCGCGGCTTCGCCCAGATGCAGGTCTGCACCGCGCCGACCTCGGATCGCGGCACCGGCACCGCCACCAACAACGACTTGTCCAACACTTGCCAGTCGGGCTTTGGCAACGTCTCGTTCGGACCGGACATCTCGCGCCAGTCGAACGAACTGACCAGCCGCAGCTTCGGCGGCCTCGTGCAGGGGCGCCTGACGCGGGACAACCATGACGTCCGCGTGTTCGGTGAGTTCACCGATTCGAAGATCAACAACCTGTTCGTCCAGCGGACCGCGGGCGATTACTACTTCGACTCGATCGCCGATTTCCAGGCCGGCAATGCGCAGCGTTTCCGTTATGGCAATGCCGTTCCGTCGCTCGACCCGGTCAACGGTGCCGCGCGCTTCCGCTACCAGTCCTACAGCTTCGGTGTTCAGGACACGTGGCGCCTGAGCGACCTGTTCACGCTGTCCTACGGCGCACGCTACGACACGTTCGGCGGCCATAGCCGTCCCGAGCTGAACTCGGCATTCCTGTCGCGCTACAACTTCCCGAACACCGCCTATATCTCGGGCCGCGGCGTGTTCCAGCCGCGCATCGGGTTCGACTTCAAGCCGGTGTCGGCGGTGTCGCTGCGCGGCGGTATCGGCATCTTCTCGGGCGGCGCGCCCGACGTCTATGTCTCGAACAGCTTCTCGAACACGGGCTTCCTGACCAACGCGATCGACGTCCGCCAGAACAACAACAACAGCTACACGATCGCCGGGCTGTCCGCGGCGGACGCGCAGACCAACGGCGGCGCGATCCTGACCAACGTGAACGGCACGGCGGTTCCGGCGGCGGCCAATGGCGTGCTCACCAACGCGACGGTCAACACGCTTTCGCCGACCAACGCGCTCGATCCGAACTTCAAGGTGCCGTCGCAGTGGCGTGGCACGCTGTCGGCCGACTATGATCCCAATTGGGGTGGCACGTTCGGCGATGGCTGGCACTTCGGCGCCGACTTCCTGTGGTCCGACGTCCGCAACCAGGTGTTCTTCACCGATCTGCGCGTCGCGCCGACGGCATTGCGGACGCCCGATGGCCGCGTACGCTATGCCTCGCGGACCACGTTCGCCGACACCAATTCGGACCTGTATCTGACGAACACCACGCGTGGCCGCAGCTACATCGGCGTCGCGCGCATCAGCAAGGACTTCGATTTCGGCCTCAACCTGGGCGTCAGCTACACCTATCAGGACATCAAGGATCAGGCGCCGGCAACCTCGTCGACCGCGTCGTCCAACTACGGCAACGGCGCGTTCCTCGATGCCAACGGCGCCGCCTATGGCATCTCGAACGACCAGGTGAAGCACAACATCAAGTATAACGTCAGCTTCAACCACGCGTTCTTCGGCGACTACAAGACCAACTTCACGCTGTTCGGCGAGACGCGTATCGGTCGCCCGTACAGCTACACGATGCAGGATCTGTCCTCGAACCGGTCGCCGGTGTTCGGCACGATCGGCAGCGCATCGCGCTACCTCCTCTACGTGCCGACCTCGACCACCGATGCGCTGGTGTCGTATGACAGCGTGGCAACGCGCGACACGTTCGAGGCGCTGATCAACTCGACCGACCTGAAGAAGTATCGTGGCAAGATCACGCCGCGCAACGGCTTCAACTCGAAGTGGTTCACGCGTTTCGACCTTCATCTGTCGCAGGAAATCCCGACCTTCGTCGGCGCCAGCCGCGTTCAGCTGTTCGCGGATATCGAGAACGTCACCAACTTCCTGAACAAGAACTGGGGCCAGATCCGCGAATACCAGTTCCCGTACACGATCCCGGCGGTTCGCGTTCAGTGCCTTCAGACGGCGGTCGCGACCGGCACGGCGCCGGGCGCAGCGGTCACGGCGAATTCGAGCCAGGCCTGCGCACAATATCGGTACAGCGCGCCCGCATCGGCGCCGAGCGACACGATCTATTCGCGTCAGTCGCTCTACTCGATCCGCGTCGGCGCACGGTTCAGCTTCTGAGCCCTATCGCCTCGACGTGACGACCGGGCCGCCGTTTCCAGATGGGAAACGGCGGCCCTTTCGCGTCCGGTCACCGGCCCTTCGCCGCCGGCACGAAAATCTCCTGAGGCCGCAACCACTTTTGCGCCCGCCGCCGCCCGCGTGTAAGACCGGCGCTAACCATGGCCAGCTCTCCCGCCCCGTCTTCCACCCAGCCCCCCGGCACGCCACCAGCCTCGGCCTCCTTCAGGATGCCGATGATCTGCTCTTCCGAAAACTGCTTCCGCTTCATCTGTCCGTCCCTTTCCGGGGTCGGACTCTAGCTCCAACTGGAGGAAAAAACGGGGGTCACGTCATGATAGCGCCGAATGTCACGAACAGGATCAGGACCGGAATATAAAATCCGGTGCCATCAGGAAGCGGACTGGCCCCGTTTGCGGTGCGCAGAGCCATAAACCCCAACAGCGCGACAACAAACGTCGCCACCGGCCAAAGTGCGACGTTTACGCA
The DNA here is from genome assembly GCF_902506585.1 of Sphingomonas sp. T1. Taxonomy (NCBI): domain Bacteria; kingdom Pseudomonadati; phylum Pseudomonadota; class Alphaproteobacteria; order Sphingomonadales; family Sphingomonadaceae; genus Sphingomonas; species Sphingomonas sp. T1. The sequence goes on along the minus strand of NZ_LR733875.1, from coordinate 1,551,642 downwards.
CAGCCAATCATTTTTCGTCATACGACCTACTCCCATGCTACTTTTCGAAAGCGGTTATACCAGTGATCGTTAGAATCTCCATTGGGCGGAAGCCGAGCGGCCACTTTGCGCCTCTTGTTGATGCAAAACTTTTGAGAGGTTCATCGCAGACCACGCAGGCCTGGCCATTCGGCGCGATGCATATCCTGTGAATTTTGCATCATAATGCAGAACACGTTGGATTACGGGAGAGCTGTTTTCTGTTTGATGAAAGCCTGAGCAGCCATTGTAGGTGAGCCTGGGACAGGGAATACATGTGCTTCCGATTGAGCGTTCAGGGGGGCACACATGCGGGATTATTCAAGCATCTCATTAGCCAATGCGCGGAGGGATTATCTCGCCACCAGCACCGCGGCGATGCCAGTTGGTGGTTTTATCGCTTGGAGCGCATTGGCGATCGCCGCGTACCTCCTTGGCAGCCAGCTCCCGAGCTTTGCGCCATTTATTGCCGCAGCCATCCCTTTTCCGTTGCCCCTGGTAATCGACAAAATGCGCGGCGCGCCCGGGCTTCAATCGGAAAGTCGGCACAACCCTGTGACGCAGCTGTTTATGCGATTTATCACGGTAGTTGGGCTACTTATACCGTTTGTGATTATTGCCGCGCGAGCCGCTGATAACCACGATATTCTAATTCTGGGCCTCGCCATCCTAGCCGGAATGGTATGGGTGCCTCACGGATGGGGTGCTGATGATCCGGCTGGGTTCATCCATTTCGTGATGAGAGCGGTCCTTTGCTACGCGGCTTACCTGTTCGTCCCCGAGGGGGGGCGCGGGGCCGCGATAGCTGGCGCTGCGGCGCTGACGTACGTTTACGCTATCGTTGCGATGCGGAAGCCTTCCTCTGCGCTGATGCAAAACTTTTGATTTTTGCATCAGACCGGCATTCTCGGAAACGATCCAGACCGTGCGAAAACTCGCTGGGTGATTCCACAAGGTTGCTGACGGGCGTATGCTGTAATCATGGCATATATCGAGGGTCATGCGCGCGACCAGGCGCTGTTGCTGCCGGCATCGGTAGAGGATTATGTGGCAGCGGATAGTCCGGTTCGGTTCATCGACGCGTTCGTTGATGACCTCGATCTGGGCGAGGCCGGTTTTCATCGGTCGCGGCCGAAGGCGACGGGGCGCCCAGGCTATGACCCGGGCGACATGCTCAAGCTGTACCTGTACGGCTATCTCAACCGGGTGCGGTCGAGCCGACGGCTGGAAGCCGAGGCGGCACGCAACCTCGAGCTGATCTGGCTGCTGCGTGGGCTTCGGCCAGACTACAAGACCATCGCTGACTTTCGCCGCGACAACCGGAGCGCCTTCAAGGCAGTGTTCCGCGCCTTCGTCGTCCTATGCCGCAAGCTCGACCTGTTCGGGCGAGAGCTGCTGGCGGTGGACGGCACGCGGCTGAAGGCGGTGAACAACCCGGCACGCAACTTCTCCCGTAACAAGCTGGCCAGGTATATTGCCGCGGCCGACGAGCGGCTTGAGGGGTATCTTGCCGAGATGGACGCCATCGACCGCGGCGAGGATGGCCATGGGCCTGGCCGCAGCGGGGCGCTGGCCGCAAAGATCGCCAGGGTGCGCGAGCGGCGTCAGGCCCAGGAGGCGATGCTGCACGAGCTGAACGCCAGCGGCGAGAGCCAGATATCGCTAACCGACCCCGATGCGCGCGCGATGGTCACGGGTCGAAAGACCACGGTGGGCTACAACGCGCAGGTAGCGGTGGATGCGAAACACATGCTGATCGTCGAGCAGCACGTTACCAACGCCGGCACCGACATGGGTCTGCTGGCACCCACTGCTGGGGCGGCGAAAGACGCACTAGGCGTCGAGCAGATCGATGTGGTTGCCGACATGGGCTATTACAAAGGCGAGGACATCGAAGCATGCGAGGCGAATGGTATCACACACTTCGTCGCCCGGCCGAGACGGGGCAGCGCCATCGCCAATGGCCGTTTCTCTAAGGATCTCTTTCGCTACGATGCCGAGGCGGACGCGTACCACTGCCCGGGTGGCCGGACCCTCGACATCAGCTATCGCGCGGTGACGCGCGGCCACGCCAACATCCAATATTCCAACCCCGCCGCCTGTTCGGACTGCGCAATCAAGGTGAACTGTACCAGCAGTCGCTGGCGGCGCATCAACCGTTGGGAAAACGAGGCGGTGCTGGACCGCATGGCGGCGCGCTTGGTTGCGCGCCCTGATATTCTTGCCGTTCGCCGCGAGACGGTCGAACACCCGTTCGGCTCGATCAAGCAATGGATGAACCAGGGCGCATTCCTGATGCGCGGGCTGGAGAAGGTTCGCGCCGAGTTCAGTCTGACCGCGCTCGCCTACAATCTAAGAAGAACCATTACCCTCATCGGCGTGCCGGGGTTGATCAGTGCCGTACAGGCCTGATCAACCTCGCCAATTCTGCTGCGCAGCGCTCAATGGCTTCCCCTTGAAGCCACCACAGCGCCACCAGAGCGCCACCACGGCAGTAACTCAAAAATGTTTGCGCCCAGCTCCACCGTTTAACAAAAGACGTCCGTGCCCATGTGACGGCGAGTTCTCGCACGGTCTGGATCCCTTTTTGGAACGCTTCGATTGCTAATGAACGCCGATCAATCATAGGCATCCCGCCCGAATGCACCGACCGCTCGAAGGAGGGCAGCCTGCGCCACCAGTACGTCCGATCGAGCGGAGGCGACGGATAGCTGAGCCGATCGAAAGCTCTGGTCGGCGACGAGGATGTCGATCGTCGAGCGCAGGCCGAAGCCGTACTCCGCCCGCACGCCCTTAAGCGCGAGGTCGGCAGCAGCGAGGCCGTCGGTCGCGGCGCGCTGGCGCCCTTGCGTGGCCGCCAGTGAAGCCCAGGCGGCATCGACACTGCGCCGTGCCTCACGCTCTGCGGCATCGGTTTGGAAGCGTTCGGCGCGGGCGACCGCTTCGGCCTGACGAACGCGCGACGGTACCAACCCGCCTGTCAAAAGCGGAAGGCGCAGGCTCAGGCCTACCGATGCCGCCGCAGTAAGGCCGCGTACGCGGCCATCGATCAGCCGGCCGCCCCGGCCGTAGCCACCGGTGAGGTCCAGCGATGGCGCTCGATCGGCCCGTGCCTGGTTAATTCGGGCCAGCGCGGATTTCACGACCTGCCGTTGTTGCAGAAGAAGCGGGTTGTTCGTCTCCGCCTGCACACGCGCTTCGCTGAGGGTCGGCGGCAAAAGGGCGGGCGCGGGCACCTCCGCCGATAGCATGGGGGCGTCGCTTCCGACCGCTGCGCGATAGGCAGCCGAGGCCGTCGCCAGCGCACCGTCGGCATCGGCGAGGTTGGCGGCAACGCTCGCGCGTTGTGCCTCCAATTGGGCGACGTCGGTTTGCGTAGCCTGACCCAAGCCAAAGCGTGAGCGGGCTTCCGCGACCTGTCGGTCGAGACGCTCAATGCCGATGCGCGCCACCTCGACCGCCTGTTGGCTGTACAGTAGATCGGCATAAGCGGAGACAACGGCTTGAAGAATCACGGCTTCGGCATCGCGTAGCCCCTGCGCTCCCGCCGCCACATCCCGCTTCGCTGCGCGCACCGCCGACTGCACCCTGCCGCCGGTCCAGATCGGCAGGGTGGCACTCGCCGTCGCGGATGCGACCCGGCCATAATTCAGCCGGTCATAACCTCCGTTTCCGGTCGCGGCCGCGGTGAGCCGGCCCGCCGCACGAGCCTGCTCAGGCTCTTCTTCCAGCGCTTCCTGCCGGGCACGGGCGGCGAGGAGTTGGGGATTGCTCGCATAGGCCTGCGTCACAGCGTCCCGCAGCGTCTGGGCGGAGATGGGGGCCGCACCCAGCAGGACGGTGCCAATGAGCAAAGCGACCTTAGTCATGGCGCAGCGCCCAGGCGGGGGCCGCGCGGCTGGCGCGCAGCGCTTGGCCCAGCACGGTCAGCACGGCGATCACGAGCGCCAGCAGGCTAGCACCGGCGAAGAATAGCGGCGACAGCGCGATCCGGTCATCGAACCCGGCCAGCCAGGTTCGCATGGCGACATAGGCCAGCGGCCAGGCGATAAGGTTGGCGATAAGTACGGGCCGCAGGAACTGACCGACCAATAGTTTAACAATATCGGCAGACGACGCGCCCAGCGTTTTACGAATGCCGATCTCCTTCACCCGCCGCGCCGTGTTGAACGAGGCCAGGCCCCAAAGGCCGACACAACCAATCAGCACCGCCAGTCCTGCGCCGATCCCGAACAAACGCGCGGCCTGTTCATCGGCCTTGTAGAAGTCCGCCAAGCGCTGGTCCGCCGTACCGATGACCAATGGCACCTGCGGCGATAGGCGCCGCCAGGTCGACCGGATGCGGGCGAGCATCGCGGCGGTGTCGCCGGTATAGCGGATGGCGGCGACGGCAGACGTCGGCACGTCGCGGGCATATTGATACAGGGTAGCGGTCTCGGCCGTCCGTGGCGAAGCGAAACGGAGCTGGTCAACCACGCCAATGATTGTACGCGGCGCCCCCCGGCCTATGGTCTTGCCAATTGCCTCTTCGGGCGTGCGGAAGCCGAGCTGTTCGCCCGCCCTCCGATTGATGACGACGTTGCGGCCATATTTCCACTTGGTCCAGTCACTGGAGTCATCCGCACCGTGCGCATCGTCGAACACCCGCCCGGCAAGCAGTCGGGGCGCGTAGGTGCGGAAGAAGTCGGGCCCGACCGGGATGTTGCCGACGGTCACGCCCGGACCGCTGGGCCGCTCTATTACGTCGAGGCTGGAATTGACCATGCCGGGTCCCGAACTGCTCGATCCCACCGACACCACGCCCGGCAGGCGGCGCAAAGCATCGAGGATCGGCCGCGCCTGGGTCGGGAAGATGCGCTTGTCGGCCAGCGAGGGTATGATTAACAGCCCCTCGCGCTGAAACCCCAGATCGGATCGCCGGACATGCGCGGTCTGCGCCACTAGGACGACCGTGCCGATCATGAAGGCGATGGACAGACCGAACTGGATCATCACCAGCATTTCGCGCGACCGCGTGCCGCTGCGCCCGCCCCCCGGTGCCCGCGCCGAGGCCAGCACGGCGGCGGCCGGAAAGCGGGACAAGAGAACCGCCGGATAGAAGCCTGCCGCCAGCGCGATGACCAAGACCAGCGCCACCAGCAACGGCAGCGCCAGGGCATAGGGAAAGTGAAGCGACAGCCCCCCCGCCGCGTTGACGATGGGCAGGCTGATCTCTGCCAGGATCATGCCGAGTAGGCTGGCGATCGCCACCATCGCCGCCGCCTCGCCCAGGAACTGGCGGATCAGCATTCCCTGGTCCGCGCCCAGCACCTTGCGCATCGCCACTTCGCGGGCGCGCAGGCCCGATTGGGCGGTCGCCAGATTCACATAATTGATGATCGCGATCAGCAGGGTCAGCACGCCGACCAGCCCCAACGTCACTATCGTCAGCGTACGACCGCTGCTCTGCACCCCGCCGGGCGGTTGCAGATGCAGGCGCGTGAGCGGCAGCAGCGAGAGTGCGATGATCTTCGCCGGATCGGGCCCCAGATCCTGCCCGGCACGACGCCGGACAAAGGCGGGCATCTTCGCCTCGAACGCGCGCGCGGCTGCCGCATCGGGAAGGCGCAGATAAGTCGCGCCATCAACCATGCCCCATTTGTACCAAGACCATTGCACGGGTGGAGGTGGCGTGCGCGGCATCGGGATCAGGATCGTCGCCTGCTGATCGGTGGTCTTGGGCAGGTCTTCGAAGATACCGGCGACGCGATAGAGCTGCGGCGCGTCGACCGCGATGGTGATGTTCTGGCCGATGGGGTCAGCATCGCCAAACAGCCGCTGCGCCTCCGTCCTGCTGAGCAGCGCACCCGACGGATTGGCGAGCCCCCGCCGCCCGTCGCCGCGCACCATGGGAATATCGAACACATCGAAAAAGGACGGATCGACCTGCGCCACGTCGGCGCCGATCGCGTCGTTTTCACGGACGACACTGCCCCCCTGCTTGCCGCCACGGATGCGTGTGCCGACCAATCCGGGAAAATCCTGTCGCATCTCTTCCAACAGGCCAGGCATCGTCACCGGATAGGCCCCGTTGAAGGGGCTGCCGGGGATTTGAAGCTCGGTCTGCACGACATAGAGTTCGTCATGATGCGGCAGCCACTGCTCGAAGCCCGTCTCGAACCGGACATAGAGGCCCAGGACCAGGAACACCGCAATGCCGACTGCCAGTCCGCCGATGTTCAACGCGGCATAAAGCTTGTGGCGGGTCAGCGATCGGTAGAGCGAGTTCAGTGCGAAGCGGTTCATCGCGAATATCCGGACAGGAGGAAGGTCAGCCGCAGCCGACACAAGAGGTTGCGTCGCCCTCGACGGTGCAGCGCGTACCGCCGGGGACGGTGATGCGACCGGTGCCGCTCGCTGAGACGCGCGCCGTCGGCGCGACGTCGCCAATGCCGCGGGAGATCAGCGCGGCATCGGACCGGAGGGCAGGCAGTATCGCGAGGGCAGAAGGCTTCACGTCGATGGCCCTTTCCATGAGTCAGATCGCGCGCATGGCGCTGGCGACGATGCGTCCGTCGAGCATGTCGATGCGGCGCTTCGCCATGTCCGCGTGGCTGGGCGAGTGAGTGACCATGACGATCGTCGCGCCTTCGGCGTTGAGACCGGCGAGGATGTTCAACACCTGCTCGCCATTGGCGGTGTCGAGGTTTCCGGTCGGCTCGTCGGCCAGGATCAGCTTCGGGTTGCCGACGATGGCACGGGCGATTGCAGCGCGCTGCTGCTGGCCGCCCGACAGTTGGTGGGGGAAGTGGCGTGCGCGGTGCGCGATGCCGACCTTGTCCATTGCCGCCGCGACCCGCCCCCGACGGTCTGCCGCGTCCTTGCGATAGGCGAGGCCGAGCGCGACGTTCTCCTCGATCGTCAGCTCGTCGATTAGGTTGAAGCTCTGGAACACGAAGCCGAGCATGCTGCCGCGGAACTTCGCCAACTCCTTCTCCCCCAGGGCGGCGAGGTCTCGTTCGCCGAAGAGATAGCGACCGCCGGTCGGGCGATCGACGGTGCCGAGCGTGTTGAGCAACGTCGACTTGCCGCAGCCCGATGGCCCCATGATGGCGAGGAACTCGCCGGCTTCGACGTGCAGGTCGATATCGTGGAGTGCGGTAGTCTGCACCTCATCGGAGACGTAGCGGCGCTGAATGTTCTCGAGACGGATCATGGACGGGCCTTTCAGCGGATGTTGAGAATGTCGCCCTTCACGGACGCGGTGTTGGAGATGACAATGCGCTCGCTGGGGGTAAGGCCGGATAGCACCTCGACCTGTTCGGGACTGCGGCGGCCGGTCTTGATCGCGCGACGTCGGGCGTGGGCGCCATCGGCATCCAGGACGAAGGCGGAAGTGCCGCTACCCGCCTCCAGCCAGCCGCCGACCGGGGCCACGACTGCCCGAGACGCGGCCCCCAGCGTGATGCGGATGTCGAGTGTCTGCCCCCGGTTCAGCCCGGCCGGAGCGCGACCGTCGAAGGTCAGTTCGACGCGGAAACGCCCGTCCTTGACCGCGGGCAACACCTTGCTGACCGTCGCACGCGCATCGCCCGCCTGCGCCTTTTGCCCGACCGCGACACGGCCGAGATAATATTCGTCGACGTCAGCGATCAGCTTCCACGCGCCCTCGCTGTCGACCTGACCTGCGGGTTCTTCCGCCTTTAGCGTCTGACCCGGCTGCAGCGTAAAGTTGGTCACGCGGCCGGTTGCCGGCGCGCGGATCGTCAGCGCGTCGAGGCCGGCGCGCACCGCCGCGAGGTTGCCCGACAGTCGCTCTTGCGTATCGGCGAGACGCCGTTCCTGAGTGGCGGTGATCCGGGTCTCTGTGGCACGACCCGACTGCAGCTGAGCTAGTCGCTTTTCCTGATAGGCGGCCTCTTCTTGGAAACTCCTGACCCCGGCATCGGACAGGAAGCCTTGATCGTGAAGCTGCTGGCGGATGGCAAGGTCGCGGCGCGCCTTGATAAGATCGTATTCGGCCTGAGCCACCTGACCCGCCCGATCGAGATGATTGCGCTCGATCCCCAGTCCCTCACCCGCTACCTGACCCAGCTGACTGGCGATCTGGGCCTCCCGGGTCAGCACGTCGAGCTTCAGTTCCGGATTGGCGAGCGTCGCGAGGGGCTGCCCCTCCGTCACCATCGCGCCGTCTTGTACCAACAGCTGCTCGACCTGTCCGCCCGACAGCACGCCGACCAGCGTGGTGATCTCGGGGGCGACCGTGGCCCGTACCGGCAGGTAATCGTCAAACGGCGCGCGCACGACTTCACCCGTTTCGACGTCGGCGATGTCCGTCGATCCGCTTTCGGGGAGGAGGCGCCAGATCGCCAGCGCGGCGATCAGCACGACCAGCCCGATCAGCGTGGGTCGCCCGCGCCACCACGGCTGCTTGGGTCGTTCGATCCGGCTGTCCATTGCGGCCCCAAGCATGGGTATTGTGTATGCGGGCTGGTCGGTCATCATGGCCATGCTGTCACTGCCCACGATCCGAAAAGCCAACTGCTTATGAATCAACGACTTTCCACGGCTTCGCGAACAGGCGATCTGTCGCCGTTGAACACTATGTCCGCCGGCGGACACCCTGATCGTGAGTCAAGTCCTCGCGAAATCCTGCTGATTGAGGACGATCCGGTCGTTGCTCGGACGACGGAGATCCTGTTCCGGTTAGCCGGATATCGGCTGGAGATCGCCGCCGACCCTGTCACCGCCTATTCGATGCTTGCGCGTCGCCGCTACGACGCGATACTGCTCGACATGAACTTCACGGCGGGGCGCTCGGACGGCGAAGAGGGGCTGGCCTGTCTCGCCCGGATCGTTGCGGACGATACCCTTGCCTGCGTCGTGGTCATCACGGCGCATAGTGGCATCCGCATCGCTGTAACGGCCATGCAGGCGGGCGCGCGCGACTTCATCATCAAGCCGTGGCGTAAGGACGACATTCTCGGCAAGGTCGATGGCGCGATCAGGCGAAGCGTCGGCGGTGGCGCGGCACACCGATCCGCAGCCGTCGGCCCATCAGTTGGCAGCGCGCTGCTCGGTACATCGGCGGCGATCGAGCGCGTCCGTGCGCTCGTCCGGCGTGTGGGACCGACGGTCGCCGCCGTGTGTATCACTGGGGCATCCGGCACCGGACGCTCGCTGGTCGCCGACGCGCTTCACGCGGCGTCGCTCGATGCCGGGACCAAGCCGTCACGGATCGACATGACTGACCCCGATCAATGGCTCGCCCTGGACCATGCCGCCGGTACGATCGTGCTACGCCACGCCGATCGACTGGCCCCGCATGCGCAGGCACGGTTGCTCGACCGGCTGATGCCAGGCTTGCGCTGCATCACAATCGTTGACGATGTCGCGCCGCTTTCGCCCGCGCTGCGCCGGCGGCTCTGCACGATCGAGATCGTGGTGCCCTCTCTTGCGGAGCGTCGTGAAGACGCGGTGTTGCTCGCCCGGCATTTCGCAAGCGTTGCCGGTGAAACCTACGGTCACGCCGCGCCACGGCTCACGCCGGCGGCAGAGGCGTTCGTCGCCATCACTGACTGGCCGGACGAGGTGCGCGGGCTGGCGCTGGCCATCGAGCGCGCGGTGCTGCTGTCGGACGATGCCCTGATCGACGTCGCAGCGATCAGGCCGGCCAGCCCGGTCGCCGGTCCGGGGGGCGTGACCGCACCGGCATTCGGAATGCAGGATGCCGAAAAGCTGATGATTGAGGCTGCGTTGAAGGAGCATCGCCACAATGTGTCACGGGCTGCCGCGGCATTGGGCCTCAGCCGCGGCACCCTTTATCGTCGAATGGCGCAGCATGGTCTCTAGACAGGAAGGCCATGCCCTGCAGATAGGGTTGGGGCTAGGCCTGTGCGGCGCGGCGGCCGGAGCGGCCGGCACGCATGGTCTATGGTTGGCATTGACCGGCGCCCTGCTACTGCTGGTGTGGCTGCTCGTCGCCAATCTGCTTCTGGTCAAGCACCGCCAAGTCGTCCCGATCACGATATCCAGCTCGCCCGACGAGGCGCAGATCGCCCATCACTTGCTGCTCGATGCGTCACCAACCCCTCTAGTGCTAGTGACCGGAACGACTGTCCGAACGATGAACCGGGCAGCGCGCCGTCTCTTCGCGACCGACGATCGTATATTGCCGCCCCCCGCGGCTCTGTTCGACCGGGATGCAACGCACCTGCATCACGCCGGCCGGAACTGGCGGGCTGACAAAGTTGAGGTTGGCGACCGGTGGATCGTAGCGCTGATCGACATCGAGAGTGAAGAGCGGACCGCCGAAGCGCGTGCCAGCGCCGAAATGATTCAGGTGCTCGGCCACGAGATGCTCAACGGGTTGGTACCCATCGTGTCGCTGGCCGAGTGCGGCATCGCCGCGGCCGAGGCTCGTGACGAGGATCCGGCCCTGCTCCCCGAAATCCTGACGACGCTCGCGCGCCGCGCCGAGGGGCTGCGGCGATTCACTGAAGCCTATCGCAAACTGGCACGCCTGCCGCCACCCTTGCGACTGACAGTGTCGATCGGAGAGATGATCGACGACCTTGCGCGGCTGTTTGCGAGCCGCTGGCCGGACGTCGGTCTTTCGATCGACGTCGAACCCGGCCTGTGTAGTAGGATCGATCGCGACCAGATGAACCAAGCGATGTGGGCATTGCTACAAAATGCCGTCGAGGCGATTGAGCAGGGCGGCGTCTCATCCGGTCAAGTCAATATCCAAGCGACCGTGGACGATGACGTTCTCACCATCAAGGTGGGGGACAATGGACCTGGCATCCCGCCGGATCGCGCACATGGCATCTTCCGCCCCTTCTACACCTCCAAACCCAGCGGAAGCGGGATCGGGCTCAGCTTGGCGCGCCAAGTCGTGCAGGCACATGGCGGCATGCTGACTCTAGTTCACCCGTTGCCGGCGACGTTCCGCGCGCAGGTGCCTGGCGCTTGGGCATCGAAGGATGATGTTCTCGTGTTTTGACATTGATGAATTATGAGAAGCTTTCCTGCCTTCTCGAAATTCCATCCTCAATTGGGAAGACGAGCGTCGGCCGGGCAATGACGATAGAAGGTCGACAGGCCAACTTGGAGGAGCTTGGCTATCTTGGCAGGCTTATCCCCTGCAGCGAGCAGCTTGCGTGCCGTGTCAATCTTGTCGGGCGTCATCGCTGCCTTTCGCCCACCGCCAGTGCCGCCCCTGGCGCGAGCTGCCGCCAACCCCGCGATCGTGCGCTCCTTCACCAGCTTCCGCTCCATTTCTGCGACTGAAGCGAGAATGTGGAACAGCAGTCGTCCGGAGGGAGTAGCGGTGTCGAACCCATCGGTAAGGGACCGGAAGTCCACGTTGCGGGCGGACAAGCCCGCCGCCAGCTCGATAAGACCTCGAATTGAGCGGCCAAGTCGGTCGAGCTTCCAGATCACGAGCGTATCCCCCGCTCGTGCGAAGTGCAGCGCTTCGGCCAAGCCCGGTCGATCCGCCTTCGCCCCGCTCGCCTTGTCGGTGAACAATCTCTCGCAGCCGGCCTTCGCCAGTGCATCAAGTTGCAGCGTCAAATCCTGATCGGTGGTAGAAACACGGGCATAGCCGATCAACATGGTCGATCCCCACGTCGAAACCATTCGGGAAGATCACCGCTGCTCAACCGGCCGCGAAGCGGGCGACTTCATCAAGGCGCCGATGCGCCTCGCGAAAGCTGCGACCCGTCATCATGTCATCCATCCACGTAGCGAGGTGCATCCGTCCGTTCCGGAACGCCCAGCGGCGCAGCCCCCACATGCCTGCCCATCCGGCTATCCCGCCTGCCAGAGTGGTGATGAGCCACGCGCTGATGCCGATCGGAGCCAGCATGTCCGCGCCCCACAGCAGCCGGACCGCCACCGCCATGAACGGGAGCCACAGCACCCACCAACTCGCGCCCAGCACCCAGCCCGATACCAGCTTGATCCGGTGCAGCCGGGCCATATGTGCTTCGGTCTCGACAATGGGGGCGGCCACGTCGATCCGTACGGCATGGGTGAAGCCGGCTACACCGAGCGCAATCATGGCTACCCCGAGAAGGTTGATGAGCAGCCCGCTGGCGAACAGCAGTCCCGTTCGCGCCGGAAGATCGCTCCACACCAGTCCTCCTGCCAGGGCGATGATGACGCCGGTGCCCGCCTGGATGATCTGCCATTTGGCGACCGCGGCAACGCTGCGCCGCGCCTTGCGCGCCGCGGCCGTGCTTGGAAGGCGGATTTCGCCGTCTCGATCGTCAAGCGACACAAGCGCAGCCTTCAGCGCATCGATGTCCATCATCTGTCCTTTTGTCATGCCAGATCCCTTCGAAGCTTCTGTTTCATGCGGTCGATACGGGTGCCGACAGCACTCTCGCCAATGCCGACGATCTCGCCGATCTCCCGATGGCTGCGCTCGTCGAGATAGAGCAGCAGCACCGCCCGATTGAGCGGGTCGAAGCGGGCCATCGTCAGGTGCAGTGCGTCGAGCGCCTGATTGGTTTCGTGATCGAGCTCGGCTGCGGCCACTGCGTCATGATCACCGCTAAGCGGGATCATGACCCGTCGCTCCCGGTAGACCGAGCGGACATGCGAAAGCGCGACGTTGAGCGCCACGCGGTACATCCATGTCGGGAAAGGCCGCGCGTCGTCGTAGCGTGGCCATGAAGCCCATAGATTGGCCAGTATGTCCTGCATCAGGTCGGCGCGGTCGTCGGGATCGCGGGCGTAGGTGGCTGCAACCTTGCGGGCAATGCCGGCATGATCCCGAATCAGCGCTGCGAACCGCTCGCTATCCCTGATCCCCTCGTCCATCACCGTTTCGCAACCCTGTCATCGTTTCATGAGGTTGTTCGCAGGCGGGAGCGGTTCATCACAGAGGCGACTGAGTTATTTGCTCGCTGATCAGATGCGAAACTTCGGAGGGCTAGCGCTTTCCCAAAATTCGATCGTTTTCGGAGGGCGCTGGCTTATCGCCCGCCCTTCTCAATCGGGAAGGTTCACGGATCAGTGCGGACGCCGTGGCGGTCTAGCGCTCGGCCTGAGCGTCTTTTCAGTGCGTCAAGCGCTCGAGCAACTCTCCCATGAGAAGCCGCTCGCCGGGCGAGAGCGCCGTGGCTTCGTCCAAATGGGCTCGAAGCCCGATTGCGAGCGATGCGGCGGAGTCGTGAGACGCCGCCGCACGCTCGTTGAGGATCACCGCCAAAATCCCCTTGAGCGCCAGTAGCGACAGTTGGGCGTCACGTTCCTTCTTGGGAGTCGACAGCAGGGTCGAGACGGTGCCAGTGCCGACAGCATGGATAAGCGCCACGGCTCGATCCTCCGCAACACGAAGGCAGCCGACGCGCGCGATCCTGCCGACCCGCTCGCGAAGAACCGCGATACCCGCAAGGGCGGCGGGGGAGGGAGGTCCGGCCCGTCCGATATCGTTCATGATCGCGAACACCGCCGGGTTGGCCAAGCCGAAGGCGACGTAGTCGTGCCACGCCTCGCACAGGTTCTGGACCGGATCGGGCTGCGGCTCGGTCTGTAGCTTGCGGGCGACGTATGTAGCAAGCCCGTGCTCCGCGACGGCATCAAGCAAGCCGCTCTTGTCGCCAAATAGGCGGTACAGAGTTGGTGCCTGAACCGACGCCGCAGCAGCAACAGCGCGTGTGGTCAACGCCGCGATCCCACCCTTGGCTACCAGTGCGGAAGCTGCCTCCAGGATGCGGGAGCGTGCATCCGCTCCATCGTGCTCATTGATGAGGTCCGACATAACAAACGACTTAGCAGCGTTACGTGTGTCTTGATAGCGATGATCAGACGTGTAATATCACCGATACTAGATTGGCGTTTTCACCGCTAACACGGGGTGTCATCATGATTGTTGTCACGGGAGCTACCGGCAAGTTGGGCCGTCAAATCGTCTTGGAGCTATTGAAGCTGACCGGACCGCAGCAGATCGCGGCCAGCGTTCGTAATCCGTCCAAGGCAGCTGACCTCGCGGCGCGCGGCGTCCGCTTGCGGCGCGGCGACTTCGAGGACTCGGCGAGCCTAGCCAACGCTTTCGAAGGTGCAACCCAGCTCCTGCTCATATCGTCGAATGCAAGCGCCTCGGGCCAGGACCCCATTGCCCAGCACCGCAACGCGATCGAGGCGGCCCGGACGGCGGGCGTACAGCGGATCGTTTACACCAGCCACATGGGGGCGAGTGCCAGTTCGGTGTTCCCGCTGATGCACGATCACGCAACCACAGAGGCATTGCTAGCCGAGAGCGGCATCGCTTGGACGGCGCTCCGCAACGGCTTCTACGCTTCGACGGTGCCAATGCTGATCGGGGATGCCGCGTCGAGCGGCGCGATCGAGGCGCCGCAGGACGGCCCGGTCGCTTGGACGACCCATGCCGATCTTGCTGCCACGGCAGCTCGCATCCTGATTGACGGAGGCAGCTTCAACGGCCCAACGCCACCCCTGACGGGCGGTGAAGCCTCTGACCTTGACGCCGTCGCAGCTATCCTCAGCGAGCAGACCGGCCGCACGATCGAACGCCGCACCATCGCGGACGAGGAGCAGGGCCGGCGTCTCGCCCAATACGGTCTGCCTCCCGCGGTTGTTGACATAACCCTGGCCATCTATCGCGCGGCACGCGCCGGGGAGTTCGCCGCGACCGATCCGACGCTTGCACGGCTGATCGGCCGCGTGCCGGTGAGCCTGCGGGACGTTCTCGCTCGCTCAAGCGACGGCTGATACTCCCGGCACCGATCCGGCATGCCCGGCCGGGTCGGCGCTGCCGGCGACATGCGCCCGAAGCGCGTCCACGAACAGCGGCACTTTCGCGGACAGGCTGCGATGTGCGGGGTAGACCGCATGGACCTCGACCGCCTCCGTCCGGAAGTCGGGCAGCAGGCGGGTAAGCTCGCCTCGGGCGACGAGGGGCCGCGCGAGGAAGTCCGGCAGACGCCCGATGCCGGCGCCGCCCAGGATCAGCAACTGCAGCACGGCAGGCTCGGGCGCCACCGAGCCGACCGGCACGGGCACGCGCTGATCCTGGCCATCCGGACTGATAAAGATCCACTCGCTTGGCCGATCCATCCAGCCGAGCAACGCGTGCGCGGTCAGGTCACCGGGTGTGGCGGGCGTGCCGTGCTCGGCAAGGTAAGCGGGACTGGCGCACGGCCAGAGTTCGACGGTGCCTAGCTTGCGTGCGAGGAGATCGGAGTCAGCCATTTGGCCAACGCGGATCGCGACATCGACCTCCTCGCGCGCGAGGTCGACGATCCGGTTCTCCGTCTCGAGCACGATCCGCAGTTCGGGGTAACGGCGCATGAAGGCCGGAAGCATCGGCGCGACTAGGCCGAGCGCGAAGGTCACCGCCGCG
Source organism: Sphingomonas sp. T1 (assembly GCF_902506585.1). Classification (NCBI taxonomy): domain Bacteria; kingdom Pseudomonadati; phylum Pseudomonadota; class Alphaproteobacteria; order Sphingomonadales; family Sphingomonadaceae; genus Sphingomonas; species Sphingomonas sp. T1. Next base: position 1,536,269 of record NZ_LR733875.1, on the reverse strand, counting down.
TTGATCCGAAGCGTGCCGCGCGGCTCTCCTGTCAGTCCCTCGACTGCCGCGCCTGCTTCGTCGACGTCGGACATGATCCGGCGGGCGTGAGGCAGGAAAAGCCGGCCCGCATCGCTCAGCCGCAGCTGTCGGGTGTGGCGCTCGACCAGCACGGCCCCGATGTTCTCCTCCAACCGTGCAAGAGAGCGGCTGACCGACGATTTGGGCGCGCCGAGCGCACGCGCCGCGGCCGAGACACCGCCTTCATCGGCGATGCGAACGAACGCGCGGACATCGACCAGCTCCATCGTCGCACCGTTCCAGAACGGGAACGCGGTGTCCAGGTTTCGCTAGCTAGTGTGGGCGAGCGGAACGGCTCAGATCAGGGTCACACAAGCGGAGTTCCCGACATGACCAAGCCCATCCTCCTCATCACTGGCGCCACTGGCAACCAGGGCGGCGCGACCATCGACGAGCTGCTACGCCGCCCTAGCCGCTGGGACGTGCGCGCGCTGGTCCGCAACCCCGAGGCGCCTAAGGCAGCCGCGCTGGCGGCGCGCGGCGTCACGCTGGTGCACGGCGATCTCAACGACGCCAACTCGCTGCGGGGTGCGCTCAGGGGCGTTCACGGCGTGCTGTCGGTTCAGACACCAATGGGTCAGGGGCCCGAGGGCGAGGAGCGGCAGGGTAAGCTGCTCGCCACGCTCGCTGCCGAGGCAGGGGTGAAGCACTTCGTCTACTGCTCGGCGGGCGGCGTCGACCGCCACAGCGGCGTGCCGCATTTCGAGAGCAAGCGCGCGATCGAGGAGCATATCGCGGCGCTCGGTCTCCCGGCGACGATCCTGCGCCCGGCCGCGTTCATGGATATGTTCGACGGATTCGTGTTCCGCACGACCATGCTGTCGATGATGAAGACCTATCTCGCCGATGACCAGGCGATGCAGATGGTCTCGGCGCGCGACATCGGTTGGTTCGCGGCCGAAGCGTTCGCCCACCCGACCGAGCAGATCGGGCGCGCGATCGAGATCGCCGGCGACTTCATCACCCGCAAGCAGGCGATGGACGCTCTGCGCCGTGCCGGACGCGGCCCGGTGGTCTCGTTCACGATCCCCAAGGTCCTGCGCGCCAAGCTGCCCGAGGATTTCCGGCTCATGTTCGAATGGATCGCGCGCGAGGGCTTCCGAGGTGACCTGCCGGCGCTGCGCCGGACCCATCCGGGCCTCCTGACACTGCCGTCGTGGACCGCCATGCCGGTGCCGGCATGAAGGGCGGCCCAAGCCTGGAACCGGAGGGCCTGTCCGCGTTCGATCCGATCGGCCTTCTGAAGCAGCGCGGGGAAGCCCCGGCTTTCTGGAGCTCAGGCATCCTGTGGCTTGTCCTGCTCGACGCGCAAGCGACCGGCGGTCGCTATACGGTACTCGAACAACTTTGCCCCAAGGGACCGCTCGCGCCTATGCACGTCCATCATCACCAGGACGAAATGTTCTATGTTCTCGAGGGCACAGCGCGTTTCCACCTTGCGGATGGACTTCACGAGGGCGGCCCAGGCGAGCTGGTTAGCATCCTGCGCGAAACGCCCCATGGCTTCGAAGCGCTGACCGAAGAGCTGCGAGTGCTCAACTGGTACATGCCGGCAGGCTTCGAGCGCCTGATCGTCGAGACCGGCACGCCGGCAACGGCGCTGACACTGCCGCCAGCTGGTCTGCCAAAGCCTGACGCCGAGCAGGTTCAAAGGATCATGGCTGAGGTCGGCATGAGCATCTGCTGACCATCACGACCAACAACAGGGGCCAGCGGTCCGACAAGGAGACGACGATGGACAAGACCGGGAATGAAGCAGGGCAAGCGCGGATCGTCCTCGTCGGAGCCACAGGCGACCTCGGGCTGCGGATCGCCCGTGCGCTCTCCGCGCGTGGAGCCGAAGTGCTGGCGCTTGTCCGGGAGGGCGCGAAAACGGCTGCGATCGCCAGCTCCGGCGCTGCCATCCAAACGATCGACTTCAACGACGCGATGGCGTTGCGCGACACGCTGCATGGTACTTCGTGCGTCGTTTCGGCACTGAACGGCCTCGAGGACACGATCATCGGCCTGCAGGGCCGCGTGCTGGACGCAGCGGTAGCGGCGGGCGTCCAGCGCTTCATCCCGTCCGACTATTCCCTCGACTTCACCAAGACCAAGCCCGGGCGCAATCGCAACCTCGACCTGCGGCGCCGCTTCATGGCCAGGGTCGACGCGGCTCCGATCCGCGCAACTTCGATCCTGAACGGCGCGTTCGCGGACCTGCTCGCAGGCCAGGCGCCGATCGTGCTGCGCGGACCGCGGATCGTCCTGCACTGGGGAGGGGCTGACCAGCTGCTAGACTTCACGACCAAGGACGATGTCGCTGCCTACACGGCAGCGGCCGCACTGGATCCCGACACGCCGCGCATCCTGCGGATCGCCGGCGACAGCGTGACGCCTCGCGATCTCGCCGCCACCATGCAGATGCTGACCGGCCATCGGTTCCGGCTGGTCCGACCGGGCGGCACGCCCGCGCTCAGCGCCATAATCAAGGTGGCGCGCGTGCTCGCGCCGCAGCCGAGTGCGGTATTCCCGGCCTGGCAGGGCATGCAGTATCTGCGCGACATGATGGACGGATCGGGCAAGCTCGCGCCACTCGACAACGACCGTTACCAGGACATGAGCTGGACCAAAGCCCAGCAGGTGCTGGCCGACGCCGGCCAACGCCCCTAGCGGAGCGTGCGATCGAAGAAGGCGATCATCTCGCGCCAACCACACTCGGCCTCGGCCTCGTCGTAAACGGGGAAGTCCGGCATCATCCAGCCATGCGCTGCAGGATAGATCTCGCTGCGATTCCGCACATGCCCTTCGTCCAGCGCCTGCTCGAACCGCTCGGCCATCGCTGGCAAATAGCTGCCATCGTTTTCGGCCGCGGCGACGTAGAGCTCGACCTTGAGCTTATGCGCGTAGCGATGCGGGCTGTCGTCCTTGTCGGTCGCAAGGTTGCCGCCGTGGAAGCTGGCGACCGCGGCGAAGCGGTCCGGCCGGGTGCCTGCGGTCGCGATCGCCATGCCCCCGCCCATGCAGAAGCCAACCGCACCTACCTTCTCGCCATCCACCTCTGAGCGCGTGTCCAGGTAAGCAAGGAACGCATCCGTGTCCTCGGCAGCGTTGGCGTTGCCGGTCGTCGCCATCAGCGGGCCCAGGATGGCGCGGAAGTCGCCCCTGAACACCTCGACGGGATCGAATGGGCCATAGGCGCCGTAGCGGTAGAACAGGTCCGGCAGGAGCACGACATAGCCGGCGTCGGACAGACGCTTGGCCATGGCGAACACCGCGGGCCGGATGCCGCCCGCGTCCATGTAGAAGATCACGGCCGAGCCGGCGCGATCGGTGCCGGGTAAGAAGACGTGCGTGGGACACTCGCCGTCGCGGGTCGTGACGATTGTCTGTGCGTGCGGTAATGTAATGCTCCTGAGGACGGATGATCGTAGCAGAGGCTGCGGCCTTACCAAGGCACCTGCGTCTGCTCGAAAAAGAAGCCGCCGGTCGGACCGTCCGCGCCCTGGGTCGCCAGCCAGACGATCCCGGCCGCTGCCTGCTCGACCGTGCGGTAGCCGGAATGGCCGTTGAAGTCGGTCGCGGTGTAGCCCGGATCGGCCGCGTTGACCTTTATACCCTCTGAGGCAAGCTCCTTGGCGAACGACACCGTCACCCCGTTCAGCGCCGTCTTCGAGCTGTTATAGCCGAGAATGTTTACTGGGTAGAACGGGTTGGCCGGGTCCGAAAGCCAGCCGAGAGAGCCGAGCCCGCTGCTGACCATGACGATGCTTGCTTGCCCCGCCGCCTTGAGCAGCGGCAGGAAGGCCTGGGTGACGCGTATCGGGCTGAAGACGTTGGTCTCGTACACCGTCTTGATCTCCTCGACCGACTGCAAGCTCGGCGCATCCCTGCCGCCCGCGATGCCCGCGTTGTTGATCAGCACATCGAGGCTTTCGTTCTCCTCGCGCACCCGCGCCGCAGCCGCCTGCACGCTCTGATCGCTCGTGACGTCGATCACAAGCAGGCGGACGTCATGCCCCTCCGCGACCAGTCGCTCAACCGCGCCGCGGCCGCGCGTCTCGTCGCGGCTGCCCAGCCAGACACGATAGCCCTGCGAGCCTAGCTGGCGGGCGGTTTCGTAACCGATACTCTTGTTGGCGCCGGTGATGAGGACGGTTTTGCTAGTCATGTATTGCTCCTAATCAGCTGAAATCGCCGCGGCTCTGCCGGAGAGCGGCCCTGAACAGGCTATATCGTCGTTCGCCTGCTGATGATAATTGGGTCTAAACCGAATAGGCTGATCGGCATGGCGAACAATCTCGACCCCTTGCGCCTGGACGATTTGTCGATCCTGATGGAGGTGCTGGACGCCGGCGGCTTCCGCGCAGCCTCAAAGCGCCTTGGCCTGTCACCCTCCAGCGTCAGCGAGAAGATCGCGCAGCTGGAGGCACAGCTCGGCGTCCCGCTGCTGATCCGCACCACGCGCAGCGTCATGCCGACCGAGGCTGGCCGAGCGCTCGCCGCGCGCCTGTCGCCCGTCTTGGGCGAGGCGCGCGCCGCGGTGCAGGAAGCCGCCAACTCGCAGGGTCAGGTGCGCGGTCTCCTGAAGCTCAACGTCACCGGCGCGGTGATGATCGACATTCTGCCGCCGCTGATCGATCGTTTTCTGTCGGCTCATCCGCACGTCCGCCTGGAGATCGTGGTCGAGGATCGGCTGGTCGACATCATCGCGGCCGGATGTGATGCCGGCATCCGCTATGGCGAGCATCTGGCGCTGGACACGATCGCCGTACCGATCGGACCCGCGTTCCAGCGGCTGGCCTATGCCGCGGCCCCGTCCTACCTGCGCAAGCGCGGCACCCACGCCGAGCCGCGCGACCTGCTGGACCATGACTGCATTCGCCTCCGGTTCTCGAGCGGTGCACTTGTCGAGTGGGAGCTGGAGCGCGGTGACGATGCGGTGACCATAGACCCGCCCGGCCGCCTGATCGTCGGGGTCGACGCCGCCGACGCTGCGATCGACGCCGCGCGCGCAGGCCGCGGCATCATCGCCACGTTCGAGAACTGGCTGGCCCCGCACCTCGCGTCGGGCGAGCTGGTGCCGGTCCTCCCGGAATGGTGGCCGCGCTTCGACGGACCCAGACTTTATTTCTCCAGCAGGCTCATGCCAGCGCCGTTGCGCGCGTTCGTCGATCTCGTCGCCGAGGATCGATCGATCGCCGCCACGGCGCTCTCGTCCGCAAATTGAACGGGCAAGAGTGCCACGGCCGTCTAGCCGATCGTCGGTGCCCATGGCTGGACCGATTGGCCGCCGAAGATGCTCGGTCGCGGCAGGTCGAAGATGAAATACGGGTTGAGCATTGGCGGTGGAGCGGCCGCGTCGAGCCGCGCCTGCTGGTCGGGCGTGAACGCGATATCGAGCGCCGCGATGTTCTCCATCAACTGCTCAAGCCGGCTGGCGCCGATCAGCACCGACGAGACGCCGGGTCGCTGCGCCACCCAGGCGAGCGCAACCTGCGCCATTGGACGACCGATTTCTTCCGCGACCGTCCGCAGCGTCTCGACGACGTCGAAGTTGCGCGGCGTGAACAGCATGCCCCCGAACGGGTTGTCGCCGTTCAGGCGCCCGTCGCTGCCGCCGTCGGGCGTTGCGCCCGCGCGGTCAGGCAGGCTGCCGGCAGGACCGGCTTCCTCCAGCTTCTCGCGGCCGTATTTACCGGTCAGCATCCCCGCGGCGAGTGGGCTCCAGGGGACCAGCCCCATGCCGAGCGCCTGTCCAGCAGACAGCACGTCCAGTTCGATGCCGCGGTCGATCAGCGAGTAGGAGTATTGCAGCCCGATCGGCTCGGGCAGCGCGTGCGCACGCGCCAAGGTGGCGATCTGCGCGGCATACCAGGCGGGTGCATTGGAGAAGCCGTAATAGAGGACGTCGCCGCGCCGGACCGCGTCGGTCAGCGCGCGCAGCACCTCCTCGGGCGGCGTGGTGCGGTCCCAGACATGGGTCCAGTACATGTCGATCCGATCGGCGCCGAGCCGGCGGAGCGAGCCCTCGATGCCGTCGCGGATGTTGCGCGCACTGTTGCCGCCCGCGAGCGGCGTGCCCTGCACGCGCGAGAAGCCCGACTTGGTGGCGATCACCACGCGGTCGCGGACTCCACGTTCGGCGATGAAGCGGCCCAGCATCGCCTCGCTCTCGCCGCCCGAATAGACGTCGGCGGTGTCCATGAAGTTGCCGCCCGCCTCCACATACGCTTCGAACATGCCGCGCGAGCTGGCTTCGTCGGAACCCCAGCGAACGGCGCCGAAGGTCATTGTGCCGAGCGCCAGCGGGCTTACTGCCAAGCCCGAGCGACCGAGCGTGCGATAGCTAGTCAGGTTCATTGCTGCGTCCTCTAAAATAGTCGAATACGAGATAGCGCTTCTTCGCTGGGGCGATTAGCAGGGCTGGACGGCAAGGGCCTGTGAGGAATATGCAGCAATGAAGCGTGGCGAACTTGACGACTTGGCGGCTTTTGCTGCGGTCGCGCGCGCGCGCAGCTTCACCCGTGCGGCGGCCGAACTCGGGCTGTCCCCGTCCGCTCTCAGCCATGCCTTGCGCAGCCTCGAACAGCGGCTCGGCGTACGTCTGCTCGCCCGCACTACGCGCAGCGTTGCGCCGACCCCGGCTGGCGACCGGCTGTTACGATCGCTCGGTCCCGCTCTGGAAGAGGTCGCTCGTGGACTGTCAGCGCTGGACGACTGGCGCGGCGCCCCCTCGGGGCAGCTGCGCCTCACCACCTTCGCCTATGCCGCGCGCACAGTGCTGGCGCCCAGGCTGCCCGGATTCCTGCGCGATCATCCGGACATCGCGATAGAAGTGATCGTCGACGATCGGCTCGCCGACATGGTGGAACAGGGCTTCGATGCGGGCATCCGGTTCGGCGAGACGGTCGATCTCGACATGGTGGCAATTCGGGTCGGCCCCGATCTGCGTACGATCGTGGTCGGGACTCCTGATTACTTCGCGCATCGGTCCCGTCCCCAGGCACCGGCCGATCTAGAGACACACAATTGCGTCAACTACCGACTGGTAGGAGGCGGTGGCCTGCTTCCCTGGGAGTTCGCGCGCGATGGCCGCGAGGTGCGGTTCCGGCCTGGCGGTCAGCTCATTGTCAACGACGAAGTGCTGTCCGCCGCTGCCATCCGCGATGGCGCTGGGCTGGGTTATATGTTGGAGCACGACGTCGCTGCCGAGATCGCCGACGGTCGGCTTATCCAGGTCCTGGACGACTGGTGCCCCCCGTTTCCTGGCTGCCACCTCTATTACCCCAGCCGGCAGGTGACGCCCGCAATGCGTGCCCTGATTGATGCGCTCCGCTGGACGGATTCAGGGTCCGTCTGATTGCCAGTGGAGTAGGGCTCCTGAGCGAGCAATGCCGAGCGCGAGGCAGGCGGTTGTCGCGCCAGCTTTCAGCCGTCGACGACCCGGTTATGCGCAGACGCTGCGTTGCCCGGAGTGTGTCGGGACTAGGAGACCATGTAGCCCGGCGACGAGGGGCAGGCAGAGCGCCAGCCCGATGGCTGTGGCCGGCAGCAGCTCGCCAAGGTAGCTCGATAGTACCCCTACCACGGTGGCCAGCAGCGCTGCGATCGCAACCAGTCCAATGAAATCGGGCACCCAAGTCGGCTTGCGGACCGCGACGCGTGCACGAACATCGTCCAGCAGCCGAGGGGGGAACCCTAGACCGACCAGCCGCTCGCCGGTCGAGGTAGCTTCGCGACGTTCATGTCGGTGTAACACGACGAAGCGACGTAGCGCCTCGAGGCGCGGATCCGCGAGCGCGCGCGCGGGCTCGACGCCGAACAGTGCGCGGGCGATCGGGCGTTTTCTCGTCGACAGGCTTGACAGCGGCTCGCGGCTTGCGAGCGCGATCACTTGCCGCTCAAGGTAGGTTAGGGTGGGGACGGCCGCGTGCCGGCCGAGGGAGGTTGTCGAACTTCCGGTGATACCGAAGCAGTCGTGTTGCATGTAGGCCATCGGTCATCTCCGCTCTGGTGATGACTTTAGATATGCCGATAGCGGCGGACCTCCCATGCTGGCCGGTCCGTGAGATCGTCGCCAGCGTCCAGCAAATGGCTATGCTGCCAACGCCTTCGCAAATTCTCTCGGCGAATGCCCGAACGACCGTTTGAAAGCGGCGCTGAAAGCACTTTCGCTCTCGTACCCGACTGCAGGCGCGACGGTCGCGATCGAAACACGGCCGCTGGCCAGCCGGTCGGCCGCCAGCATCATGCGCCAGCGCGTGAGGTAATCCATCGCCGGCTCGCCGACCGTTTCCTTGAACCGTACGGCGAAGCTCGAGCGCGACATGCCGCCGACGCGCGCCAGGTCGGCGAGCGTCCAGCGTCGAGCGGGTTCGGCGTGCATCGCCGCGATCACGGCCCGCATCTGCTTGTCGGCGAGCGCAAATAGCCAACCCGCGCTGTGCGGCGAGCGTTCAGCCAGATGGAGGCGTAACGCCTCGATTAGCAGCGTCTGCGCCAAGTGCCCCGCCATAAGCGTCCCGCCCGGCTGCGGGTCGCGCAACTCGCGCATCAGGCGCTCGATAAGCCAGCCCAGCGCCGCCTTGGTCGCCTCGGCCCGGATGTGGACGATCGGGGGCAGGATCCCGAGCAGCAATTCGGTGTGCAGCCCGCCGAAGTCGAAGAAGCCACCCACGCCCGAGCAGTCGCCGCCACCATTGAGCACTCCGGTCCCGCCGATCGGCAGCGACGGAAAGAACTGGAAGGCATCCGTCTCCGGCGCGTCTGCCGTGCTGTAGAGGCGGAAGGCGCTCCGCCCGGGCATGAGAATGAAGTCGCCGGCGTGTAGCTCCATCGGCTCGGGCTCGACGTCCAATTTGATCCAGCATGATCCCGAATGGATCGCATAGCACTTCACGCCCTCGGTCGCCTGAAACCCGAGCGCCCAATCGCCGCCCGCATTCAGCCCTCGAAAGCCATAGCTGCTCGGCTTCATGAGCCCGAGCACATCCGATAACGGGTCCATGGTCACTCCTGGACGCTGACGACGATCTCGCGGACGTAGCAGCATGGCACGTCCGAGACCATCAACGTATCTGTGACTCCAGCGATGCAACTCCGCAGCACCGTCAGGAGACCGACCATGACCGACAACACCGCCCTCTGGATCTTGTCCAAGCGTTCGCCGTTCGCCATCGGCCCTGCGCCGATGCCCGAGGCTCAGGCGCATGAAGTCGTCATCCGCACTCGTTCTATCGCGGTGAACCCTTTCGACCGGCTGATCCAAACCGCCGGCGACATCATGACCCCATTCCTGACCTACCCCGCGATCGTCGGCACTGACGTCGCCGGCGAGGTGATCGCAGTTGGCGCGGATGTGACGCGCTTCAAGATCGGTGATCGCGTGCTTGGCTTCGCCGCAGGCACCGACAAGACCCGAAACCGCGCGTCCGAGGGCGCCTTCCAGGCTTACGTCGTCCTACTCGACCACATGACGTCCCCGATGCCGGAAGCGCTCTCGTTCGAGGACGCAGCCGTTCTGCCGCTCGGCCTCTCCACCGCCGCGAGCGCGCTCTTCCAGCGCGACTATCTGGCACTGAACGCGCCGTCGCTCGAAGCGGCACCCACCGGGAAGACATTGCTGGTTTGGGGTGGCTCGACCAGCGTCGGCATGAACGCGATCCAGCTTGCGGTTGCGGCGGGCTACGACGTCGTTGCGACGGCATCCCCGCGCAATTTCGACCTGCTGAAGCGGCTCGGCGCGACCGAGATCTTCGACTATCGCAGCTTGAGCATCGTCGCCGACATGATTGCGGCGCTGCGCGGCCGCCAGATGGCAGGCGCGATCGCGATCGGGGCCGGCTCGGCGCGGCCGTGCATCGACATTCTCGGACAGTGCGAGGGCAATCGCTTCGTCGCGATGGCGACGCCGCCTGTATCATTCGACGAGGTGCCGGCGGGGCGTGGTCACTGGCGCAAGCTCGTGCCGACGATCGCTGGGATGATGGTGGGGACCACATCGCTGGCGCTGCGCGCCCGGCGCAACAAGGTCACCACCAAGATGATCTGGGGCAGCACGCTGATCGCCAACGAGGTCGGTCCGATGATCTTCGACGCGTTCCTGCCTGCGGCGCTCGCCGAAGGCCGCTACGTCACCGCTCCCAAGGCAGAGGTCGTCGGGCACGGGCTGGACGCCATCCCCGCCGCGCTCGAGCAGCAGCGCCGCGGGGTTTCGGCAACCAAGCTGGTGGTGACGCTGTGACAGCGAGCTTCGTGCTCAGCGTCACCCGCTTTCGCGTCCGCAGCCTGCGATTCCTCCCGTTCTTCATGATCCACGCCCAGCGCTCCCTCGTGCAGATCAGGAGGGCGGAAGGCTATCTGGGCGGGGCGCTACGCCACGATCGCGACCACGCCTACTGGACCGCGAGTGTCTGGAGGAACGAGGCCGCGCTGCTGGCCTATGTCACCAGCGGCGCGCATCGGTCAGCGATGCCCAAGATGACCGAGTGGGGCGACGAGGCGAGCACCGTTCGATGGGATCAGGACAGCGCTGCGCTGCCCTCTTGGCCCGAGGCGATCGAGCGGATGCGCCGCGACGGACGCGCCATGCCGCTTCGCCATCCGGGATCGGCGCACGCCGCGCTCGCATTCGCGGATAGTGAGCCTGCTCAGATGGCGCGGATCTGAAATGCTGCTCCCGCTCGAAAGGCCGATCATGTCCGTCGCGCATCAGATGAGACCCATCCGCAAGCCGCTGCGGATCGCCACGATGCTTCTCGCCACCGCCATCGCGCTGGTCTCGTACCGCTACCTGGCCGACGTCGGACCAATGCCGTCCACGATCGTCGCGAACCTGTTCGCGCGCCCGTGGCTGCTGGTCCACGTCGCCGGTGCGTCGACTGCGTTGCTGATCGGGTCCGTCCAATTCAGTGGTGCGCTGCGCTCGCGCTGGCCGCAAGTACACCGCATTCTCGGCAGAGTTTACGTGTTGGGGTGCTTAGTGGGCGGGCTCTCCGGCCTGGTCCTCGCCTTTGGATCGACCGCCGGCCCGATCGCGACCGCCGGGTTCGGCCTTCTCGGCGTGGCCTGGATCACCGTCAACGTGCAGGGGTGGCGCTATGCGCTGCTGCGCCGCTTTCCCGAACACCGCGGATGGATGATTCGCTCTTGGGCGCTGACGCTCTCGGCCGTCACACTACGGGTGTACCTGCCCCTCGTCCCGCTACTCGGACTTCCGTTCCTTGAATCCTACCGCGCGATCTCTTTCCTGGCCTGGGTCCCCAACCTGATCGTCGCGGAGGCGTACCTGCGGGGCTGGCGCTTACCAGGGCTGCAGGCCGCTCCGGTAGGGGGCTCAATCTTGAATGCAGTGCCAAGGCTGGTTTGAGCAGCGGAGACCGCACGTCCAGAGCCGATAGCACGAGAGTGAAACGACGACTGATCGAGACACCGGCAGGACGAGCGTGATGCTGGGGGGTGGAGCTGTCACGGCAGCTACCGCGATGGCGGCTGCGATGCTCGCGGCACGGCGCCAGAAGATCAGCTTTGGCGCATGGCTGGTCAGGACGTTAGCGCTGCATATGATGGTGCCCGCGCGCAAGCGTACGCTGAACGCGCTTCATCAGCAGATTTATTGACCTGGACCTTGCTTTGCTAATTCTCGCCATTGGCGTTCCGATACTTGTTTGTAGCGTGATCAGCTAATCGCTTTGAAGGCAAGATCGGCGTTAGCGTCCGTGACCGTTTGTATCACCTGTCATGGACGGTGCGTCGCGGCCCCTAGAACCTGCGCAATCGCCTCTGTCGCACAGCGCTCGTCATTTGCTGATCCGCCTGAACCTGCCACGCCGATCCCGCCGACCACGTCGCCACCGACGACCAGCGGAACGCCACCACCCAGCAACAACAGCTCGGGTACAGTGACCAGGTTGCGAGAGGCAGGGTCGGACGCCGCACGTTCTACGAGCACAGCAGTACTCGTCTTGGTCGACAAGGCGGTGAATGCCTTGCGCTGCGCAGCCAGCGTATTGTGTGGGCCGATGTCGTCGCCGCGCTGAAGTGCGACGAGATTTCCTCCCCGATCGACCACGGCTACCACCGCCTCTTTGCCGATCGCGCGACACGACGTGATCGCAGCCCCTGTTAGGCTGTTGGCGAGCGCAAGAGATACCGTCTTGTGCTCCAGCGGTACGGCAGACGTCGCCCCAAGCGCGGCAGCGAGAACCAATGTGATGGGGAGCGTGATGCCAAACACGATCAATTCCCCCGATAGGTTGAATAGCCGTAAGGGCTGACAACCACCGGCACATGATAATGACCCGACTTATCGGTGACGCGGAACGTCAGCGTGATTTCCGGAAAGAACGGCATGGTCGAGGCATTCGGATATGCCGACATATCGAACTGGAGCCTGTAGATCCCTGTGTCGAACATGCCGGAGTCGCCAAAGCTGCGGACGCGACCGTCAGCGTCCGTGCTGGCGCTGCCGACCTTTTGCCAGCGGCCATCATTCGTGCGTTTGGAAAGTGTCACAGGCACGGCTTTGCCGCCTACGCCGCGTGCAAGATCGAGCACATGTGTCGAAATATCAGCTGCCGCCGCAGGGGTGGCGATTGTGCCGAGCAGGAGTGCGAGTGCGATGGTCTTCATGAAAAATGGCCTTGCTGGTCGTTGGAACGGGGAAACTGAGTATCGAACCTTGAAGTCGTTGCAGGCACCATCATGCCACGCTGAACGAGGCGACGGTCCCGCGGCGGTGCGGCGACTGCTGCTGCGGCGTTGTCGGCATCGACGATGACGAACGTCGCCTCGTCACCTACGCCCATGCCGTAGCGTTCAAGACCGAGGATCGCTGCGGCCTCGATTGTCGCCATATCCAGCGCGATCGAGAGATCAGCGTCTGTAAAAAAGCCCGATCGATACCCGATCATCCTCGCGCAGCCGAGCATGTCGGCATCACCATAGGGCCACCAAGCATCGCGGATATTGTCGTTGCCAGCGAACACACGCACGCCGGCAGCGCGTAGCAGGGTGATGGGCGGAAACGCACGGTTGCCTGGTGCATTGGTCATGATCGCGACGCCGGCCTTCGCCAATATGTCAGCGGTGCGCGCAGCTTCGTCCAGATCAACATCACCCAGCGCATAAGCATGGCTGACCACGACCAATCCGTTCAATCCGCTCGCCATCGTCCGCACTGCAATCCGACGAAGTTGCTCGATCCCCTGATGTCCGGGTTCATGGAGATGGATGTCGATTTTCACGCCGTGTCGCTCGGCAACGCCGAAGACCACATCGAGGTGAGCGTTGGCATCGCCATCGAACGTCGTCGGATCGAGCCCGCCAACGACACCAGCGCCTTCCCTCATCGCGGCATCAAGCAGATCGGCTGTGCCCGGTGACGCAAGTATGCCTGCCTGCGGGAAGGCGACAAACTCTACGTCCAGACGCCCACGCCAGGGTTCACACGCGGCGATGACCGCATGCAGATTGCCAAGGCCTGTGGTGGCGTCGATATCTATGTGGCTGCGCATTGCGACCGTGCCGAACGCGTGCGCCTGCGCCAGCAACGCGTCAGCACGATCCGTAATCGGCAAGGCGTTGGCCAGCATCCGCTTTTCAATGTTTAACCGCTCCTGAAGGGCATCAGCCGGACAGTGCGGATGCCACCGATCGCCCACGAAGCTTTTGTCGAGATGGATGTGGCCATCGACGAATGCAGGAAGCACAGGCAACCCTTGCAGGTCCACCTCGTCGGCGCCGTTACGAAGGGAAACGCGCTCAACAAACAGGCCGTCGCGCACTGCCAGATCGACAGTGCGGCCATCCTGGAGCTTCGCATTGCGAAACAGACGTTCCGGCAGGGGTGGGAGTGTCATCAACATTCTCGGCAATCGTGAGCATCTGAATTAGAAAAGCATGGCGGCATTTACCAATTAAATGGTTGAATGAGATTCATTCTATAATAGAATGAGGCGATGCTGGACCCCAGGTTGCTGCGCACTTTCGTCGCCGTCGCTGATGCAGCGAGCTTCACGATCGCCGCGGATCGTCTCAATTCCACCCAATCGACCGTCAGCCAACATCTGGGGCGTCTGGAGACCGCAACCGGTCGGCAACTGATCGACCGGGCGGCACGCCCGATCGGACCTACCCCGGCGGGCGAACGCCTGCTCGGCTATGCACGACGGTTACTGACGCTCCAGGCCGAGGCGGAAGCGTTGCTCGCCGATCCCGCCGGTACCGCGACCATACGCATAGGTGTGCCCGACGACATCGTGACGGCACCAATGAGCCGGAGGTTCGCTGAGTTTGCAGAATGCCATCGCAACATCCGGCTTGATGTGACAACCGGATTGAGCAGGGATTTGTCACGACGGTTTCGCGCTGGTGAGTTTGACATCGTCATCGCCAAGGAGCCGGTTGCCGGTGACGACGCTCGCGCTAGCTTTCCCGAACCGCTCGCATGGTTCGAGAGCTGCGAAATGTCCGAGGCCTGGCCTGATCCGATTCCCCTTGTGACGTTCCCATCGGGCGGACTTTACCGTGATCTTATGATCGATCGGATTGAACGCGAGCAGCGACTATGGTACATCGCCTTTACCGGAAACAGTCTCGGCAGCGTGCTTTCAGCCGTAGAGGCTGGGCTTGGCGTGTCTGTGCTGCCCATCAGCACCGTCGCCGCACATGCGGTTCGTGCCAGTTCAATTTTTACCGCAGATGCCCCGTTGGTGGTGTCGATCTACGCCTGGGAAAGCGATGGCGCCACGGGAGAACTCCTCGCTGCAATGAGCAAAGTGCTGTCGAATCGACCAATCGCTTAGATCAAGGGAAGTTTCTCAACGAACGTGATGTACGTGCGTACGCTTTCCGCTTCGATCGTTGCTGACTCCGGTGATAGGCTACTGAAGGCTGGCCGCGACAGCACGGCGGCTCAACATCTGGAACGCATTCATTTTGGCAAATGGGGGGCCACGTAGCCGGCTGATCCCGTGCGCTATCGTGCGAAACAAGGGTTCCTTAAGTTGGCTCACTGAAGGATATTTGCCCCTTCAGACATCAGCGCGTCGGGTGGATCAAGAGTGTCGATCGCGTCTTGAAGCCGACAAGCGGCAAGCGAGGCACCGGCGAGGTCGAGGAGCGTCAGCGCTTCGCGCATTAGGCGCAGTGCATGAACGGCAGCAACGATCGGCGGGTCGTCTGGTGAGGGCTTATTCATAGCGCAACTATACTCCGTTTCCATATATCACACACGTTCGCTGTCGGAAAGCCAGTGCTTATCGCACAACTCCGACTTGAACACGATTAAGGCCTTGCTGCTGCTCGGTGGCGGCCTTTCGGTCACCTTCGGCGCGAAAGGAGTTGGAGCCGTGGGCGGTGACAAATTGTGGCGGCTGCGCTGAGGATGAAACCTGCGCCGTGTAGGGCATCGCTGTCGGGATAGCCGCTCGGGAGATTTTGCAGATAGTTGGCTTGCAGCGTCCATACGAGCAAATTAGATTTACGTCGCATATGTCTATCGGTCAGCGCCCCGACATGCTCACGGTCGAGGAGCAGCACGCTGCCATCCTGTCCTGTTGCGACGATCTGCTTGCTGCTTTGCGTGCCATCCCGACCGGTGATGTGGGCCAGATCAGAATGCGGCTGGCGGCGTTGCTGCATGCCAATCTGGTAACAGAAGAAGCGCAACTCATCGGACCGCTCCGACGTCTCGCCCTAGCCGATCGGCCGCGGCTATTCACCGAGTTGAGCTCGGAGGCTGCAAACTTGCGGATTCGCTATTCCGAACACGTGGGCCGCTGATCCCCGAACGTGATTGCCGGCAACAAGGTTGCATATTTTCAAGACGCTACCGAACTCGTAGTTCTGGTCAAGTTACACCTAAGCAGAAAGAGAGCGGTGCTGGCCGATTGGCGGCGCATGTTGGTGACAATAAACAGTTCAGGTCATTAAGGTTGGGATCAACCTGCGTTCGCGTCCGCCCGCGCCCAGCCCCAGACGTGCAGCGGCCGGTCACGCTGCAGTACGGTATGGTCGCTGAACAGCCGCGGCAGCTTAAGCTGTGCCGCCGCCGGTGATGTCGCGTTGGCAACGAGGAGTGCGGCGTAGAGCAGGAGCTTCATGATCGACATTATGCCTGACGTGCGGCGCTGACCTCCGCGATGTCTTGCCGACAGAATATCATCAAAGAAGCGCATGACCAGTTGGTATGCAGCCAGAAACCGCCCCTGCCTTGATGCGATGGCAAAGGCGCCGCGTTTCGGCAATCGTGGCATGCGCATTGGCGCAGCGAACGGTCTTCAGCTTCGAGGTAACCGACGCTAGAAGGCGGCGAGGAGAGCCGGTTATGACGATTCACGCCCAGGTCGATGAAACCGGCCCCGTCGATGCGGCCCAGTTCGCAGAAGAAATTGCGACGCGGGACCGGCCCATCGTGTTGCGCGGTCAGGCGAGACGGTGGCCCGCCGTTGCGGCAGGGCTCCGCTCCGACGAGGCACTGGTCGATTACATGAAGGCGATGGACCGCGGACGTCCGGCCGAAGTGTTGATCGGTCCGCCGGAGATCGATGGGCGCTTCTTCTACGATGCGTCGATGCAGGCCTGTAATTTCCAAAAGCGGTTCGGCTCGCTCAGCGGACTGCTCGACAAGCTGCTGTCGATTCGACGGGAGGCGGAGCCGGTCGCGCTCTATGCCGGCGCTGCCGCGGCGGACGATCACCTGTCCGCCTGGATCGCAGACAATCCCCTGTCGTTCGATTTGCCGGGTGCCAAGCCGCGGATCTGGGTCGGCAATCGTACGCACGTCGCCACGCATTTCGACGAGGCAAGCAATGTCGCGGTGGTCGTGGCGGGTCGGCGACGTTTCACGCTGTTCCCGCCTGAACAGGTCGGCAACCTCTATGTCGGCCCGTTC
Organism: Sphingomonas sp. T1; assembly: GCF_902506585.1. Lineage (NCBI taxonomy): Bacteria > Pseudomonadati > Pseudomonadota > Alphaproteobacteria > Sphingomonadales > Sphingomonadaceae > Sphingomonas > Sphingomonas sp. T1. The sequence continues at coordinate 1,519,333 of NZ_LR733875.1, read as the reverse complement.
CACTTCACGATCGCAGGGCCGCCGGTAAGTATGGTCGATCTCGAGGACCCGGACCTCGAACGCTATCCTAAATTCGCAGACGCCATGGGCCACGGACTCGTGGCCGATCTCGACCCCGGCGATGCGCTCTTCATTCCGCCGATCTGGTGGCATAGTGTGAAGGCGACGGCCGCGTTCAACGTAATGGTGAATTATTGGTGGGCCGAGCCGCACGCGCTTTCGCCGATGGGCGCGCTGAGCCACGCCGTCCTCGCGATCCGCGATCTCGCCCCGGCCCAGCGCTTGGCATGGCGGCGCTGGTTCGACCATTATGTGTTCGACGACGCGGCGCCGGACGCCGGCAATCATCTGCCGGCGCATGCGCTGGGCGTGCTCGCGCCGCCATCCGAAATGCGCAATGCCCGGTTTACGGCGCAGATTGCCGAGGCTCTAAGTCCGCCGCAAATGCCCGCGGCGCGCAAACCAAGCTAAAGCGCTTTGTCAGCTAGGGCGTCGTTAGGATGACCCAGCCTGCGAAGTCGGCGCAACCGAAGTTGCGCCGGCCGGTCGCTATTGCGCGCGCCCAGTGCTGACGGTCTGGGGTGCGAGCGTGATGAAGCGATCTGACTGCGCAACGTTCCATCCACGCAGCGTCAGCGCGGCCGCCGTCTGGCCCGTGGCTTTGGGGTAGCGGATGTCGATGCGCTTTTCCTCGCCGGGCAGCAGCGCAACGTAATTGTCGCTGTAGAATGCGGGCAGGACGCGTTTGCCCTGTGCATCGATCAGCGTCAGCTTGGCGTTCAGCGCCGGAACCGCGGTTCGATTGGCCAGCGTTACCGTCACGACGTTGTCCGCGCCGTCGACCGCCTGGGCTACGACGGAGCCGGTCAGCGCAACGCTCTGTAGCGTGTTCAGCATCCGGTAGGCGGCTTCGTCTTTGCCGCGCCAGTAGAAATTGTCGGCAACCGTCTTGCCCGCCCGATCGATCAGTTCGAGCTTGACCAGGAGCATTGGGTTCAACGCGAACAACCGGTCGAGCGGCACCGCTGCGAGCGGCGTCGCCATGTTGGCACCCGCATCGACGCGATCCTCACGCGTGAAGAGCTCGGCGTTGTCGAGCCCGACGACACGCGTGCGGACTTTTAGTCCAGGTTGCGCCTCGCGAGTCGTATTGAGCACGACCAGTTCATTGCCCGGCAGGTTGAGCTGAACGTGAAGCGGTTCCGCAGCCTTCTTCGCACCGTAATAAGAGGCTTGGGTGTCGTAGTCCCAGCTGTAGATCTGCCACGTATTCGAAGGCCATGCAGGATGCGTCATCCACAGCAGTCGACCCGAGTTCTTGGTCCACAAATGACCGAGAAACCCTTCGTACATCGCTTTGTGCGTCTCGAGGTTCATCATCTGCGACTTGCGCTCGAAGTCGGCGAAGCTGGTCCCGGGCCCGAACATGGTGTCGAGCGTGGTCATGAACGTCTTGGTGTCGCCGTTCCCCGCAAAATGCCAATCATGATAGGCCAGCGTGTCGCTGAGCGGCCAGGTCTCGCTGTCGGGCATGTTGGCGCGTACAGATTCGAACGTGGAGAGCGACGGCGTACCCGTCTCTACCGAGAAACCAGTGGCGAGGCCGGTGAAATAGCCGACCGGTGGACGATAATTGTACGGTCCCGACCCCTGCAGGTTGACGACGTTGGAGCTGCCCGTGAACCACCGCGTGCCATCCTCGCGCGCGATCAGGTCGTCGAGGCCTTCGTTCAACGCCGGGTAGGGCACCCCCTCGTTGCGGCCGAACCACAGGATGATCGACGGGTGGTTGCGGTAGCGGCGAACCACGTCGTCGGCGTTCTTCAAGAACAGTGCCGGATCTTCCGGCTCGACCTGGAAATTCTGGGTCGATTGCCAGAAATCGTTGAGGATCATCATGCCGTTTTCATCGGCCAGGTCGTAGAATTCCTCTTCCGTATTGTTGCCCATCCAGTTGCGGATAACGTTCATGTGCGCCTCCTTCTGGAGACGGAAATAGGGTGCGAGGCGCGCGCGTCCGACGCGCTTCATCGCATCGTCCATGCCCCAATTGCCGCCGCGCGCGGCAATCTGCACGCCGTTCACGCGGATCGTCAGATGCGGTTCGGGCATCGTCGCCTTGACCGGTGTCACCGCCGGGGAACGCTCGCCTTGCGGCGTCAGCGATTCCGCCCAGCCGTTGGAGGACTGTTTGATGGCCTGATGGCGAACATCGATCAGGCGCTCCCCGCGCAGGCTGCCGTCGGTGAACTGGAGATTGACCCGGCGCAGGGCCCCCGCCGCATCGAATAGCGACAGGTCGTAGCTGACTTCGCGAATTCCGAACTTTTCGGTGCGCGTATCCGAGAGCTGGCCGTCGGCCAATGCTTCCAGCGAAAGCTGATAGAGAGCTTGCTCGCCATAGCCGTTCGGCCACCATAATTTGGGATTGGCGACGTGAAGCTGCGCGAACTCCTTAGGGTTGAAGACGACCTTCGTCTCACCGGGCGGCGCGATGACCGTCTTCTCCACTCGGACGCCGCCAAACGCTGCACGCACGGTGACGCTGGCGGCGGTCGCACCAGCGTTCTCGACTGGTACGGTGATATAGACGTCGGCGCTGTCGGTACGCGGCAGGGGCAGGTCGGTGACGACATGCGGGTCGAGCAGTCGGACGGTCCCATGCGCGAGCAATTCGACCGGCCGCCAGAGCCCGGTGTTACGGTCGCGAATGCCCGGTATCCAGTCCCAGCCCTCGGTTGCGACGAAGGTTGGCCCGTCGATAGCAAGCTGGCCCCCGTTCTCGCCGACACCGGCGCTGATCGACTGCTCGTGTGGGATGCCGGGATGCGGTGGTGGCGAGACTCGGACCGCGACGACATTCTCGCCGGCGACCGGCACGAGATCGAACTGGCCGCGGATGAACGCGCCGTGGGTGTCGCCGAGCTTGCGGCCATTTGCCCAGACGTCAGCGGCATAGTTGATGCCACCGAAGACCAACGTCAGGCGCTTGCCCGCGGCGGCGGCCGGCACCGTAAAGCTGGTGCGGTACCAATAGTCCTGACGTGCCAGACTCTCTGGAATCTTGAGGTTGTTGAGCCCGTAATAGGGATCGGGATAGACGCCGCGGTCGACCAGTGTGGTTAGGACGGTGCCCGGCACGGTCGCCGCACGCCACGTGCCCGTGGCAGGGCCCGGACGGGACAGGGTGGTGGCATTTTCGCGGACCTCGGGGGCTGCGGCGAGCTGCCAGCCATTGACCAGCCAGCGACCGTCGCTTTCGCGCGCCAGTCCCGTCGGGGGCAGGGGCAAGTGCGCGATCGGCGCCGTGGTCGCGCTCACGCGCGCCTTCGGCAAGGTCCAGGCATCCTGCTGCTGGGTAAGGCCGATATTGGCCTGCTTCTGGAACGGCCAGCCGACGCCGACCTGCCAGAATTGCACGAGATCGAAATCCGGCCGCGCTTGGATGGCGGCCGTGATCTCGCTGGCGCTCAGCGCCGCGCCGTTGAGCTGCGCCGCAACCAGCGATCCGCCAAAATGACGAGGCGCTTTAGCGCCGTTCGTCACCGGTGCCACGGCGAGGCGGGCGACGACTTCGCTCGGGTGGTTCGCGACGGACGCGACGACGCGACCATCGACATAGAGGGTCAGTGTCCGTCCGTTCGCCACAGCGGCGACATGCGTCCACTTGCCGGCGGCCAACGCCGGTCCGCCGGTTACCCGTGTCGCTCCGTCCATGGCAGTCGCACGCCCATTGGTAAGGTCGAGGCAGCGACAGGCCTCCAGCGGATTACCGACGGCCAGCAGCAAACCGTCCGCGCCGGCCTCGCTTGGGCGAACCCAAGCGGAGAGCGTCCAGGGAGCGTTGGCACGGACCGCTACGTCGGCGCCGGTCAGATCACGCTCCACCCCGGTCCCGCCTTCTAGGATGGCAACGTTGTAGGGCCCGGCATTCGCGATCGCCGGCGGCATGGTCGGCACCACGGCTTGGGCGGCCAGCGAGGAAGGAAATGCTGCACCGAGCAGCAGTGCGGCTAGTGGCGACGATCGCATGGATAGATCTCTCCTGAGTTCCTGGCTCGATATTCTACCGGCCGGTTGGTTCTTATGTTCGTCGTGCCAGACCTTGGGTCGGTCAGGCGTCCCCAGTTCACAGTCGTGCAGCGCCGCGCACGCCTGACGCGTCGCCCCAGCGCGCGGGCACGATACGACCCTCCCATAGGTCCGAGAAGGCATAGCGGCGGACGATGGACGGAAGTTCTTCATAGATCTCGGCGACGTTCGACATGCCTCCGCCCAATACAACGACCTCGGGGTCCAGCAGGTTTGCAACCATGGCCAGTACGCGTCCCAGCCGGTCGATATACGCATCCAGTGCAGCTCGGGCAGTGGGATTCCCGGCGCGGGCGGCTGCAACGATCTCGGGGGCGCTGAGCGACAAACCATGTTCTGTCCTGGCGGCACGCGCGAAACCCGTGCCGGAAACCCAGCTTTCGATACACCCCGTCAGGCCGCACCAGCATGGCGGCGGAGACAGTTCGTCGCTGCGCGGCCAGGGTAGAGGTAAGTGCCCAATCTCGCCGGCAATGCCGTGGGCGCCGTCGAGACACGCACCCGAGAGTACGATGCCGCCACCGACGCCCGTACCGATCACCAGCGCGAAGACGCTGCGCGCACCGGTCGCGGCGCCATCGGTGGCCTCGGACAGCGCGAGGCAGTTCGCGTCGTTGACCAGCCGGACCGGTCGGCCGAGAACAGATGTGAGGTCTTCGGAGAACGATCGACCGTTCAGGTAAAGAGAGTTGCTGTTGCGCATCACGCCGGTACGTGGCGACGGCGATCCAGGTGCGCCGATGCCGACGGTACATGCCGTGCCCCCCGCGATGTCGGCCGCTACGACGAACTCGGCGATCGCAGCTACCGCGCTATCATACGTGCCGGGATTGGGAACCCGCTGCTGCCACAGCGTCTCACCGTCTGCACCTAGCAAGACGGCTTCGATCTTGGTGCCACCAAAGTCGATCCCTAAAGCCGGTACAGATGCTGACTGCGGCTCGATAGCCCGAGCAGCGATACTGTTTTGCAAGGCAATCTTCCTCTCATTACTCGCGTGACCGCTGCCCGGCCATCGTCAACCAAACATGCCAGCGATTGTTAAAAACGCAAATTGATTTTGTTATTGACCGGATCCACCGGACGATTAAACACGGGACGTCGAGACAACGGAAAGTTGCGGCTGGCAGGCAGGAGAGGGTGGGGCGATGAGTCGCCGATCGGCTCGATCTTAGCATGCTAAAACGTTCGCCAGTTCCTGGCGATTTCGGGTGCTGAGGGAGACGGTCGAAATGTTGCGTGCACGTTCCAAGAATATGTTGATGGTCGCGGCCTCCGTGACGGCGCTGGTGAGCAGCGGCACCGCACTCGCGCAGCAAACGTCTACGACCCAAGGGGTGTTGCAGAACGCGCCTACCGACCAAGCCGCATCGCCGTCTGCTGTTGCTGCCGATCAGACGAGCGAAGCTCAGAACCCGACCCCGCCCGCTAGCGACGCGGCTGCTGAAACGCAGGACATCGTGGTTACGGGTATTCGTGGATCGCAGCAGCGCGCGGTCAACCTCAAGCGCGATGCCGCGTCGGTCACCGACTCCATCTCGGCCGAAGACATCGGCAAGCTGCCCGATGTGACGATCTCGGACTCGCTCCAGCGTATCCCCGGCGTGCAGATCCGCCGTGATGCCGGTGAGGGCGCGGCGATCAATATTCGCGGCCTGCCGCAGGTTACGACGTTGCTCAACGGCGAGGCCTATCTTGGCGCTCAGTCGATCACGACGATCCAGCCGAACTTCAACGATATCCCGTCGCAGCTGTTTGCGGGCGCGGACGTCATCAAGTCGAGCACGGCAGACCTGCTCAACGCGGGTATCACCGGCACCGTAAATTTGCGCACGCGTCGTCCGTTCGATCTCAAGAAGGGCTTCACCGTCGCTGCCGCTGTCGAGGGCGCCTACGGCGACAAGACCAAGGAGTTCGATCCGAACCTGAACGGGCTCTTCGGCTTCCGGGGCGAGAAGTTCGGGTTCCTGGTATCGGGCGCTTATTCGAACCTGCATCTTTCGAACTCCCACAACGGGATCCAGGAAGGCTACGGGGCCGCGCTGCACAACGAGCAGTTCAATACTGCGGCCAACCCGACTGGCGACGTCAACTCCAGCAACGGCTTTTCGCCAGCAAACCGTCCCAAGGGTACGATCGTCGGCACCGGCCGCGACGTGAACGGCGACGGCGATGCCAACGATGCCTTCATCGTCCCGCAGGGCTTCACCGCCTGGGACAAGGTCAACCAGCGCGAGCGGATAGGCGTCAATGCCTCGGCGCAGTGGGAGATCAGCGACGCCCTGACGCTGAATGCTGATGCATTCTTCACGCGCCAGAACGAGAATGATCGCACCGCTGGCATCCAGATGCAGAACGTCAACTGGCAGGCCGGTGAATTTGTGCCAGGTCAGTCGCGTAACACCGGCTCGACCGTGTCGCTTAGCAACGGTGGCGTCACACGCGATTATGATCTGAACACCACGCAGGTCTATAATTATGACCTGGGTAATTTTGATTCCTACGCACAGAATGACAAGTTCAAGTCTCAGTCGCAGAACTACAATGCCGAGCTAAAGTACGACAATGGCGGTCGGTTCAAGGCAAGCCTGCGCGGCGTCTACGGCAAGGCTTATTCGAACTACGATCAGAGCTATCTGCAGTTCAGCCCGTCGAATGGCGCGCAGTGGCAGCCGGGCGGGATCGGCCATTATCCGACCGGCGACGTGGCGTTCAATCCTGGTGGCTATGCGGTCAACACGATCGCGGGTCCGGCGTCGTTGCCAGCGACGGTCGATTTCACCGGGAACCAGCCGGTGTTTACCTTGCCATCGCAGTTGACATCAGCACTCGGCAACATCGACAACTACGCGCTAAAGACGACATCTTCGGAGGGTAACTATCGCCGCAAAGGCGATCTTAAAATCATCCGCGGTGACGTTTCGTACGAGGCCAATGACAGTGTAAGCCTGAGCGCCGGTGGCCGGTACAGCGAGCGCTCGGTCGATGACTTCGAGTTCGATCGCGCCGCGCCGCTTTATGCGGGGCAGGCGTCGCAGCCGGGCGGTTGCTTGGTCAAGTGGAAGGCATTCGACGTACCGCTCAATGATGCCTCCTGCTATGCAGGTACGGGCACGATCGGAACCGCGAGCTTCAGGCCTTACACCTCGGGAGTTGTTCGCAAGGCCAGCGACCCGATTTTCAACGGACAGGTCAAGCAGTTTAACCTGCCGGGTGCTGGCCTACCACCGATCTACGTGCTTGATCCCAAGGCCATGGACAACGCGCTCGCGTTCCAGAACAGCTTCTACCCGGGCAACGTCGAGATCCAGAACCCGGGTGCGTCGTTCAACGTCGGCGTGAAGCAAATTTCGGGCTACGCACAGCTCAACGTCAAGGGTGACGTGTTCGGTATTCCTGTATCCGGCAACGCCGGACTCAAGGTCATCAACACCAAACTCGACATCACCCAGTTCGTGACCGGTTCGCCGCGCCCCTACGGCGTCGCAAACACGATTAACGGTACGGTCGAGACCAAGCGGAGCTTCACCGACTTCCTGCCGGCGTTCAACTTGGCGTTCAACTTCGCCGACAACCTGAAGCTGCGCCTCGCCTATTCCAAGACGATGACGCTACTGGATCTCAATCAATGGGGTGGTGGACTTAATCCGAACTACGCGATCGACACGAGCAATCCGGGATCGCCTGTGTTCCGCGTCACGGGTGGTAGCTCGAACGGAAATCCGCAACTCGACCCCTGGCGCGCCACGAACGTCGAAGGCTCGCTGGAGTATTACATCGGCCGCAGCAGCCTGCTGAGCGTTGGCGCATTCTACATCGACGTCGCCAGCTTCATCCAGTCCGGCAACATCGTCCGAACCGATCTACCGGACAATGACGGTGTGGTCCGTAACCGGACCGTGTCGATCAGCACCCCGGTTCAGGGTGACGGTGGCACGCTCAAGGGGGTCGAAGCGGGTGCCAAGCTGTCGTTCAACGACTTCGGTTTTATCCCGACGGTTCTCTCCAACTTCGGCATTGATGCCAACATCACCTATTCACCGTCGGATTCGGGCGCGGTCGATTTGAAGGGCGACTCGATCCCGTTCCAGGACAATTCGAAGATCCAGACCAACCTTGCCGGCTTCTACCAGGACAATCACTTCCAGGCTCGCGTCGCTTGGAATTACCGTTCGAAGCGCGCGGTCCAGCAGGACTTCGGCGGCATCCGAGGTCTCGAACTGTATCAGCAGCCGACGAACTACGTCGATGCATCGATCAGCTACGACTTCACGCCAAATCTGACGCTGTACGCGCAAGGGTCGAACCTGACCGGCGAGTATGAAAAATACTATCTGACCTTCCCGGATGAGAAAGCGTACAACAACATCTATGAGCGCCGGTTCATGGCGGGCGCGCGTTTCAAGTTCTGATCTGCGAATGAAACTGTAAGCGCCCGCCATCCTGTATAAGGGGGTGGCGGGTGTTTGCGTGGCAACGCATTTGATGGGGGACTAGGCGTGACGGACGGAGCAGGAGCAACGCGTAAGTCAGGACCGCTGCGCTCGATCGTGATCGTCGGCGGAGGGACCGCAGGGTGGATGGCAGCGACGCTCCTCGCGCGCAGGCTCGATCGTCAGTCCGTGACCATCACGGTAGTCGAATCCAGCGATATCCGCGCGGTGGGGGTCGGCGAGGCGACCGTCCCCGGTATCCGAGATTTCTTTCGGGAAATCGGCGTCACCGAGCAGGAGGTTATGGCGGCCGCGCAGGGCACGGTGAAGCTCGGGATCGAGTTCGTCGACTGGAAGCGCGAGGGCGAACGGTTTTTCCACCCCTTTGGCTTGTACGGGATGAGATCGCGCGGGGTGGCGTTCCACCATTACTGGCGCAAGCTGAACGCAGCTGGGCAACCTACTCCGCTGTCCGACTTCTGTCTTGCAACTGCGCTTGCCGAGCGTAACCTCTTCATGCGGCCAACCGACAGTCCGGTGCATGACCTGCTATTCTTCGATTGGGCGGTACATTTCGACGCAGGCCTGTTTGCCAAGTTCCTGGCAAAAAAGGCAGGCGAATGGGGCGTGGAACATATCGATGCCACCATCACCAATGTTCTCGTCGATAAGGGCACAGGTTTGGTTTCCAGTGTCGATACACAGTGCGGCAAGACGATCGCTGGCGACCTCTTCATCGATTGTTCGGGCTTTCGATCGATATTGCTCGGCGATGCGCTCGGCGTACCGTACGAGGATTGGACGAACCTCCTCCCGTGTGATCGCGCGGTCGCGGTGCCGTGCGAACGAGCGGGACCGCTTACCCCATATACGCGCAGCACGGCGCTGACTGCCGGCTGGCAATGGCGCATTCCGCTGCAGCACCGAGTCGGCAACGGCTATGTCTATGCGAGCCGCCACATTTCGGATGACGAGGCCGTTGCGACTTTGAAAGGCAGGCTCGAAGGCGAAGCGCTGGCCGAGCCAAACATGATTCGTTTCCGTACCGGTCGTCGGACTGCATTCTGGCAGGGGAACTGCGTCGCACTCGGGCTGGCTGCTGGATTTATGGAACCGCTGGAATCAACAAGCATTACGCTAATCCAGACCGGGTTGGAGAAGTTGCTCGCGTTGCTGCCTGATCGGGCTTTCGATCCCGCGCTGGCGGAGGAATACAACCGGACCACGGGCCTCGAATATGAGCGGATCCGTGACTTCCTCATACTGCACTATTTCGCCAACGACAGGCGAGGTCAGCCTATGTGGGATCGCTGTAGGGGCACCGCACTGCCCGAGCAGGTGGCGCGGAAGTTGAGGTTGTTCCAGGCACGCGGGCACCTCGTGCGCTATGAATGGGAATCGTTCCAGGATCCGAGTTGGTTGTCGATGTACGCCGGTTTCGGCATCGATGCTGCGGCTCACGACCCACTGGCGGATCACTTCTCCGTATCCGATCTCGAAGCGGCGTTCGCACGGATGAAGGGATCGATCCGTGACGCCGTTGCACTTGCCGAACCGCACGAGACGTTTCTCAAGTCCTTTGCCAGCGCCTCGGCCCTTCCCGCATTCCAGTCGATGAGTCGCGCCATCGATGCATAGGCCGTTCAATCTCACCGTTTCCTCCCGTTCGACCAAGAGCAACATCACTTCGGACGATCGCGCTGTCCGGCTCGGGGCAAGTCTGTCGGGGACCAACCTGGAACGGGCAGCGGACTACAACCAACGCGTCGTGACGCAGATCATTCGCCGCAATCCCGACATCACGCGAAAAGAGATCGCGGTGATGACCAACCTGGCGTCGGCGACGATCTCCAACATGGTGGCACGATTGTTGGCGAGGGACCTGGTGATCGAGTCCGGGCAGCGCCTGGGCCGCTTGGGACAGCCGGCGATGCGTCTCCGAATCAACCCGGAAGGAGGGTACGCCATCGGCCTCGACGTCGATCGCGACCATGTCACCATCGTATCGATCGATCTGGCCGGTACGGTCCGCTCTCGATTTACCCGACGGTTCGCATCAGCATCACCTAATGACGTCGTACGTGTCGTTCAGGAAGGCATTGCTAGAATCAAGCGAGCCGATGGGATCCGCTTCGACCGGATCCTGGGGATGGGCGTCGCGATGCCCGACGATCTAAGACGTGGCGATCCGCCGCACCGCTCGCACTGGTACAAGAATTGGAGCGACGTCGAAATTCGGAGATTGCTAGCCTCCGTCGTTCCTTGGTCGATCCATATCGAAGACCATGTCGCCGCCGGTACCATCGGCGAGGCGCAGTTCGGTGACGGACATAATCACACGAGCTTCTTCTATATTCTGGTCGGCGGAGAGCTCGACGGCGGGATGGTTATCGATGGTACCTTTCATCGCGGCGCAAACGCACGCAGCGGAGGACTCGGCTGCCTGCCGCTCGGCCCCGATCCGACCGAGGTGTTGCGGGACGTCGTGTCGTCGTCGGCGTTGTCGAACCGACTGGAGACTGCAGGATTCGGCGTAGCACTCTCGGATCCAACGCGAGCATTCCCCCCGCAGTACGAGCCACATATCGCTGCGTGGCTGGAGGACGCTTCGGACGCACTCGTGCCTGCGTTGACCGCCGTAGACCGTCTCCTGGATCCGGCCGCGGTGATTATCGCCGGGCGGCTGCCGGTTGACGTTCTGGACCGTCTTGCCGCCGCGGCGCATCGTAAGCTCGTCGCGGCTGTTCCCGGCAGGACAGGAACTGCACCCATCGTACGTGCCGGCCTGTCGCGCGATGCGCCGGCTATCGGCGCAGCGACCGTGCCGTTGCTCGATCGCATCCTGCCGTCCGATGCTATTCTCCTGAAGCGTCGTAGGTCGGTCCGGACGCCTCTACTCGATGCCGTCCCGGCCCGCATGAGGAAGGCAGACCCATGATCCAGACCGAAACTAATTCGGCGACGACGAGATCGCTGCTGCGAAGCTCGATGCCGACAGTCGGCTGCTTACGCGTGTGCAAACCTATCCAAGCGATCGTGGTCAGTGATCAGCGACTTTCCAGGCGGCTCACGAACATCGAACATGGATGCCGATGCGAAAAGCGCAGTCGCGATTCACGACCGCTTGCCTGCTATCATGGATCGCTCGGGCTTCGCCGATGGATGGAAGTGCCGGATCGTCGCGGCATACCGGGGCGACCCGTCTCGCGTACGAGATGCCGTGAGATTCGGCGGCATGAGCGGCCCGTGCGTCTCCGCCGCCAGGTGCGGACTTTGGAGAAGCCGTGGATTGGGCGAAAGCCCATCCGGTGCACCATGACGGCCCTGGCGGCCCCCATCATTATCAAAGCAAGGACAGAGCAATGCTCGACCGCCGCACTGTAATCGCCGCCGGCATGGCACTGACCGCAACCCAGAGCGTGGCGAGCCCGCGCGTGCCGCGGCCAGGGCGTCCGGTAGATCCCGCGATCGTCGGCGTCGATGGCATGCAACTGCGTCGCCACGGCAAGCCGTATCGCTTCGTCGGGGCGAACATGTGGTATGCCGCGTGGCTGGGCGGTGCGGCGGCGCCCGGCGGAAGGGCGCGGCTGACGCGCGAATTCGACCGTCTGCAAGCACTGGGCGTCCGCAATCTGCGTATCCTCGGTTCGGCCGAACTGTCCCCACTCAAGAATTCGATAACGCCCGCGTTCCGCGATAAGGGGGCCGTCTACAACGAAGCGCTTCTGACGGGCCTCGACTGGACGCTTGCTGAAATGGCGAAGCGGGGCATGACCGCGGTCATCTACCTGACCAACTTCTGGGAATGGTCGGGTGGGATGATGACCTACCTCTACTGGGTGAATGGGGGGCGCTACATCAACATGAACGATCCCGCGCATCCCTGGCCGGAGTTTCCCGATCGGAATGCCGCGTTCTACACCGACGCGGCCGCACAGACGCTGTATCGCAACTACATCCGCGCCGTCGTTTCCCGGACGAACACGGTAACCGGGCAGCCCTACGCTACCGACCCGACGATCATGGCCTGGCAGCTGGCCAACGAACCGCGCCCCGGCGGGTCCGATGCGGTCGCGATACCGAACCTGCCCGCATTCTATCACTGGATCGACGGCACCGCGCGCTACATCAAGATGCTCGACACCAATCATCTGATCTGCACCGGATCGGAGGGACTGAAGGGATCGATTGAGCGAGAGGACGTCGTGCTGGATGCACATCGCTCCTCGGCGATCGACTATGTCACGACGCACATCTGGCCGAACAACTGGAGCTGGATGGAGGCGGGCGATCTGGCCGGGACCTATGACGGCGGGGCAGCCAAGGTCGCCGACTACATCGCGAGCCACGTGCGCCTTGCTCGACGCCTCGACAAGCCACTCGTCATCGAGGAGTTCGGGTATCCGCGCGACGGCGCCGATGCATTCGATCCGTCGATCGCAACGACGTACAAGGATCGCTTCTACGGCCAGATCTATGCCGCGATCGAGGCGGACGTTGTCGCCAGCGGTCCACTTGCCGGGTCGAACTTCTGGGCCTGGAACGGCGAGGCCCGGTCGCAGCATGCAGACCACCGGTTCCAGCGGGGCGACTTGGCCTACATGGGTGATCCACCGCACGAGCCACAGGGCTGGTACGGCGTGTTCGACAGCGATGCCGGTACGCAGGCGGCGATTCAGACGCACGCCGGTCGACTGAACGTCTAGGCAGTCACGACGTCACCGACCCGGCGCGTCCCCCAGCGCCGCCAGCGCGGCGGCATGGGTGGGCATCGCGCCCGCGGTCACCAGGTTGGCCGCGCGCATCTGACGCAGAGTCGCCGCCAACCGGTCTTCGTCAAGGGCATCAACGATAGGGTCGTAGCCTGTCGGCATGATGTTCTGGCCAAGCATCACCGCCACCCAGCTGGGGATCGCGAACAGCTCGTCGTCATAGCGGAAGACGCGACCCTTCTCGCGGAAGAGGGCGATCTTCGCAGCAAGGCTGTCCGGCACCGTCATCGTGCCGACATGCCGCCAGAAGGCGGAGTCGCGGCGTCGCGTAGCGTGATAGTGCAGGATGATGAAGTCGCGGATCCCGCAATAGGCATTGTCCATGTGGCGATTGTATTCGTCGCGTTCCACCTGGGTGAAGCGACGATCGGGAAACAAGCCGAAGAGCTTCGAGATCCCCTCCTGGATCAGGTGGATGCTGGTCGATTCCAGTGGCTCGAGAAAGCCGCCCGCCAGTCCCAGCGCTACGACGTTGCCCTCCCACAGCCGTATGCGTCGTCCGGCGGTGAAGCGCAGCCGCCGCGGTGTCGCGACGGGCGGCGCGTCGAGGTTGGCCAGCAGCAGTGTCTCGGCATCCGCGTCGCTCGTGAACTGGCTCGCATAGACGTAGCCGTTGCCGGTTCGGTGCTGGAGTGGAATACGCCATTGCCAGCCAGCCGGCCGCGCGGTCGACCGCGTGAAGGGATGGATCGGCTCGGTACGGGTCGTCGGGACGGCGAGGGCGCTGTCGCAGGGTAGCCAACGCGACCAGTCCTCGAACGGTACGTCCATCATCCCGCCCAGCAACAGGCTGCGGAAACCCGAGCAGTCGATGAACAGGTCGCCCTGCAATGCACGACCGTCGTCGAGGCGGACGGCGGCGACGTGACCGGTCGTCTCGTCGCGGTCCACGGTCGCGATACGCCCCTCGATCCGCACGACGCCCTGCGCCTCGGCACGTTCGCGCAGGAAGGCGGCGTAGCGACCGGCATCGAAATGATAGGCATGAGCGAGACCGGACTGCGGCGATCGCGGATCGGTAGCGGGCGGGGCGTAGCGATCGTGCGCGGCGGCGACGCTGGACATGGCATAGTCCTCGATCCCGCCGATCCCCCGACGACCGCGTAGCTTCAGCCATATCTGGTGGAAGTTCAGACCTTCGAACGTGCGACCATGCGTGCCGAAGGGATGGAAATATCGGTCGTCACCGGTATCCCACCCGACGAACTCGATCCCCAGTTTGAAGGTACCACCGGTGGCACGCAGGAAGTCGGCCTCGCTGATGCCCAGCAGCCGGTTGAAGGCAAGAATCGGCGGTATGGTCGCCTCGCCGACGCCGACCGTCTGGATCGCATCGGATTCGACGAGCGTGATCGTCCGCTGACCGTCGTCGAGAAACCGTGCGGCGGCGGCGGCCATCATCCATCCCGCGGTACCACCACCGACGATCACCACGCGCCTGACGGGACCGGCCGTCATCGGCGCACCGCCAGACGCGCATTCGACGCCGCCGCAGCGGGAAGACGATCGACCGCCGTCCGCAGCGCACCGGCTGCGGCTTCCAGCAATGCCCGCGTTTCCACCGGATCGACCGCCGCGGCGACCGGATCGCGACGCCTGGGCCGGATGCCCTGCCCAAGCAGTACGGCGCGCCAGACATCGGCGCTGACGCTTTCGTCGTCACGGTGCGGCAGCGTACCGCGCTGCGCGAACTGCGCGAGCGTGGCGATGAGCTCTGGCGGAGGACCGTCACTGTCCAGATCTGTCCGAACGCTGTCGCGGCTCGTCATGGTCCAGTAGAACGCGGCGAGAAAATCACGCATGCGATCCGCGCGGGCAGCAGCGCGGCGGTTGTATTCGGCGATCAACACCGGCTCCATCATGCGATCCGGCAAAAGATCAAGGGCAAGGTCGAGCTGTGCCAGTGCCAGCGTGAAACCACCACGACCCAGTGGTCCCGGTTGCACACTCGCATCGCCCAGCGCGAGGACGTTGCTCGTCCATCCCCGCCTGCGTCGTCCCGGTTCGAAGACGATCGGAGGGTTCTCGGGGTCTTTGGCCGCTGATCGGCGGAGGACATGAGCCTCGTCGGTGGTCGCCGCACGATAGCCGACTGCATGGACCAAGCCTCGCGGATCGGACCAGCGTGCAGACCAGCCTGCAACCGTTTTGCTATAGGCATCGATCAGCGACGTGGTCGTGCCGGGCCTGCGATTGAGAATAAGTTTGTCGCACGGCAGCGCGCCGATCCAGTCGACGCGCCCTTTTTCGGCCGCTCCATCCTCGATCGCCAGCCGCGCATCTGGTCCGGTGGCGTCGATGAACAGGTCCGCCGTTATCTGCCTGCCATCGGTGAGATCGATCGAACGGATGCTGCTGTCGTCGCCCCGGTCCACTTCCGCGATCGCTGCCCTCGTCATGCGGACGCCGACATCGCGCGCAGCGACGGCGAGGGTGTCGCCGAACGAGACCGGATCGAAGACCAGACCATGTTCGACCTCGGAAGGGATCGTCGTCGCTCGGCTGTCGGCGAGCACCGCGGATGGGAATAACGCATGGAACGGAAGCGACGTGCCGGCACGAGCCGCGTCCAGCCAGCGCTGATGCAAGGCGCCGGGACCGGGTACGGGTATCGGCGAGCCGTTGACGGTCGACCAGGAACGGCCGTCAAGGCTCCAGTCGTCAAACCGCCACGCGAGCGAGGGAATCGCGCGGCCGTTGGCAATCATCGTCCGGTCGTCGATCCCGAGGCGATCAAGGATCGGCAGCACGGCGTGCCACGCCGTGGGCAGGGTATCGGCGAATGCCGCGGCTTCGATCGGCATCGCCACCAGCGTCACTGTAGAGCGCGGCAGCGCGCGGGCGAAGGCGATCGCCGCCGCCAGCGCGGTCACGCCACCACCGAAGACGGCGATGGAACGCAGCCCGATTCCATCGCTCATGCCGTTGCCCTCTGCAGGTAAGCCGCATGATCGGGCATCACTGCGACCCGATCGTGGATCGAACGGCGCAGCGTGTCCAACGCGCGATCGAGCGCGGCGCCGTCGGGCAGATCGGCACGCTGGTCCCAGCCTTCGGGAACGATGTTCTGGCCCAGTAGAACGGCCACCCAGCTCGGTTCGAGGAAAAGACCGAAACCATATCGCGGCACGTGCGCCGAGCGCCGCCATAGGGCGATCCGATCGGCCAACGAGTCCGGTATCGTCATCGTCCGCATGTGGTTCCAGAAGGGCGAGTCGTTCCGGGCCGTCGCGTGATAGTGCAGGATCAGGAAGTCGCGGATCCGGTCGTAGTCGGCATCGACCGCGGCATTGAATCCGTCGCGATCTATAGCCTCGACGACACGCTCGGGGAAACGCTCGATCAAGTGCGTGATCGCCATCTGCACCAGATGAATGCTGGTGGACTCGAGGGGTTCGAGAAAGCCCGAGGCCAGCCCGATCGCAACGACGTTGCCAACCCAACTGCGCCGACGGCGGCCGGCGCTGAAGCGCAGCAGGCGCGGTTCGGCCAGCGGTGGCGTATCCAGTGCCGCCAGCAACGCGTCCCGTGCACCCTCATCGTCCAGAAAACCGCTCGCATAGACATAGCCGTTGCCGACGCGGTGGCGCAGCGGAATCCGCCATCGCCACCCCGCGGGCATCGCGGTCGCCTGCGTGAACGGTTCGATCGGGCCATCCGGGCTTGCGCTGGCCACGGCGACCGCGCGATCGCAAGGGAGCCATTGCGACCAGTCCTCCCACGGCTCGGTCATTGTCTCCCCGAGCAGCAGCGATCGGAAGCCCGAGCAATCGATGAACAGATCGCCTTCCGTGCGGCGTCCGTCGGCGAGCACCAACGCCGCGACACCGCCGACGTCGTTGCGCTCGACGGTCGTGACGATCCCTTCGGTTCGCCTGGCGCCGCGCATCTGCGCCCACGCTCTCATGAACGGTGCGAAGCGGGTGGCATCGAACTGATAGGCGTAGCCGTAGCTGGTGGTTGGATCGTCCGCATCGCCCTGCGGATGGGCAAATCGGCGATGTTCTGCTGCCATGACGCCCAAGCAATACTCCCCGATAGGGAATGATGGCTTCTGGCCAACTGGCGACGCAGGTAAGCTATGATGTCGGCGCAACCAGTAATGATGGAAGTCGACACCTTCGAACGGTCGTCCGAATGTGCCGAAGGGATGAACGTAGCGATCACCGACATTGGCGAAGTCGCGGAACTCGATGCCCAATTTGTAGGTCGCGTGCGTCGCTGCCATGAACTCCGCCTCGATGATGCCAAGCGTCTTCAGGAACCCGCGCAGGTGCGGCAACGTCGCCTCGCCCACGCCGACGACACCGATCTCCGCCGACTCGACGAGTTCGACTGTGCACGCTGATCCAATTAGCCCGACCAGCGCGGCCGCGGTCATCCAGCCCGCCGTGCCACCACCGAGCACGACGACGCGGATCGGCTCGACATTGATGCCTGAATCCGTCGCGCTGCTGTCATCATGTTGCAATATTGCCACCACACCGATTAATTATTTCAACTTGCGATATTTCGCTTGAGGCTGACTTAGCGCTTAAGTAGCGAAGATCCTAGACGTTGTTAAATAGTCAAGATCCAGACCCTCCAAGTAGGAGGGCGGACGGGAAGAGGGGACTGAAGGGGTGATGTCGAGCTTTGCAGCACGTGCGGTCGAGGGCCGTCATATCCATCGTCTGGCGCTGACCGCGTCAGTCATCGCGCTCACCTGCGCTTCGCAAGCGGCATGGGCGCAGTCGACCGCCGGCGCGAGCGAAAGCGATGCTGCGGTTGCGCAGCAGGCGACCGTCGGCCAGTCCGCCGCTGGCAGCGGCATCAAGAAGCCCGTCTCGGGCTCGACCAATATCGCAGTCCAGGGCCGGGCCGACCAGTCGTCGGTGACGCCAGCCGATATCAGTACCCCGGCCGCGACCGCGGAAGGCGAGGGCAACGACATCGTCGTGACCGGCATCCGACAATCGCTGGCCAATGCGCAGGCGCTCAAGCGCAACGCCGATACCGTCGTCGACGCGATCACCGCAGAGGACATTGGCGCGCTGCCTGATCGTTCGATCAATGAAGCACTGCAGCGCGTGCCGGGCGTGGCGATCACGCGGTTTGCATCCGCCGCAGACGCCCAGCATTTCTCCGTGGAGGGATCAAGCGTCCAAATCCGTGGTCTCACCTATTCGCGTGGCGAGTTCAACGGCCGCGACGCGTTCGCGGTGAGCGCGGGGCGCGAGATCGGCTACAACGACGTTCCCGCCGAGCTCGCCGGATCGATCGAGGTGTTCAAGAACCTGACCGCCGACATGATCGAAGGGGGCATCTCGGGCACCGTCAGCATCAACACGCGCAAGCCGTTCGATAGCAAGGATACGCTGATCTACCTAGCGGGTGGAACGAGCTATGGCGATCTCGCTGAGCGATCCGCGCCGTCGCTCGTCGGTCTGTTCAGCAAGCAGTGGGACACGAGCGGGGGTAGTCGCTTCGGCCTTCTCGTCGGGGGCAGCTATTTCCAACAGTACAGCCGCGCTGATTCGATCTTCACCTCGGGCTTCCTGCCGCGCTTCAACGCGCCGTCCGACGGGGTCGACGGCTATGCAGTAAACGGCGATTTCCAGGGATCGCAGTACGACGGCGTAACCTGCGACGGCAACAATCCCAACGAAGGCCGCATCATCAATGCGGGCCAGCCCTACGCGATCCGCATCTGCGACAGTTTCCAGACGCCTCCTGGTGTTGACACCGTCTATACCCCGAGCGGCGGCGGCATACGGTCCCAGCGTTTCAACACCCGCCGCAACAGCATCACGGCGTCCGGCCAGTTCGAGAGCGCCGACCGGAGCTTCCTCGCGACAGCGCAGTATCTACGTGCGGAGTCACGTACGTCTTGGATCGATCGCTCGATTGAATCGTCTGTCTACTACAACGATATCGGACAGACATTCCCCCTGGCCGGCACCAACTACACCTTCGACGATGACGGCGTGTTCACCAGTGGAACCATCTCTCGGCTCAACAACCGCCAGGCGCATAACGTACCGGCGAGCCAGGCCTGCGTCATCCCAAACGACGGTTCTCCGTACACGAGCACCTATTGCGACTATAGCCAGTTCGTAAACCCGAACGGCAACAATACGTATGTGACAAACCGCTTCAATGATACTCGGACTAAGACACAGGATTTTGCGCTCAATCTGAAGTGGTCGCCCGCCGACCGCCTTCATATCAACTTGGACGGTCAGTATACCGAGGCCAAGTCACGCAGCATCGACGACATCGTCGATGGTTATACCTTCTCGAACCTGTCGCTGGACCTGACGGGCAAGACACCGCAGATCGCGTTCGTGACGCCGGGCTTCGACTCGTCGACATATTTCACCGCGCCGAACAACATCTTCTTTAACGATGCCTACAACAATCGCGCGATCAACGACGGCCATGAATATGCGTTTCGTGGTGACATTCAGTACGACATGTCGGACGACAGCTTCCTGCGCGGCGTACGTGCCGGTGGCCGCTGGTCGAAGCGGTCGCAGACGGTGCGGACCAACGACTACAACAATTGGGGCTCCTTGTCGGCGACCTGGACGGACGAGGGACCGGTCCCATTGGGCGCCTCGCCGAACAGTACGGAAGCGGCCAGCTTCCCCAACTTCTTCCGTGGCGGCTCTTCGGTTCCGCCGGCCTTATTCCTGTCCGATGCCGTCATCACCAACCATGATGCGCTGACCGCGCTTCTGCGCAGCGTCCGCGACCCGCTCAACGGTTTCAGCTACACGCCGATCGAGGATCGGGGCGGTGCAGTCGTCAACGGTCGGACGACGCAGAACCCGAACCTGATCAACGGCTATTTCTTCTCGAACGAGATCTACGACAATTCCGAAGAGACGCGTGCGGCCTACGTCCGCGCCGATTTCGGACACGATTTCGGAAGCTCGGGAATGCGCCTCGTCGGCAACATCGGTCTTCGGTACATCAATACCAAGGACGTCGCCGCCGGCGCGGTGAACTTCCCGCAGACTTCACAGGTACTACCGTCGGGTTTCGGCAGCTTCGCCGCGTATTGCGCGGAACAGACCGGTCCACGCGACGACGGCACGCTTCCGAATGCGTCGCAGGTTCCGGCACTATGTCGGCCAGGGGTCACTGCCGGGCAACAAGGTGCGGCGGTCGCATTCGCGAACGGGCAGTCGGTCCCGCAGAATGCGGTGAACAAGTTCGACAACTGGTTGCCGAGTCTGAACCTCCGTCTGGACATCACACCGAAGTTCCTGGTCCGCTTTGCGGGTTCGAAGGCGATCACCCGGCCCAATTTCGGTGACCTCCGGAACTTCGTGTCGTTGAACTTCAACGGCTCGAACGGCGTGTTCGAGGCTCGGGCGGCGAACCCGTACCTGAAACCCATCAAGGCCGACCAGTTCGACTTCACCGCGGAATGGTATTTCGCAAAGGTCGGGCAGCTGACCGGTACGTTGTTCTACAAGAAGCTGACCGACGTCATCGTCAACAACAGCGGCTTCGTTCGGACGTTTGCCAACAACGGGTCGAGCTACGATCTGGCGCTGACGGGGCCGGCAAACGCCGAGGGATCGACCGACGTCAAGGGTGCGGAAGTCTCGTATCAGCAGACCTACGAGTTCCTGCCGGGTGCCTTGAGCGGACTGGGTATGCAGGCGACCTACACGTACATCGACGCCGGTACCGTCCAGACCTCGCCACCGGCGTTCAGGGCCTCCAGCGATCCCACTCCGTTCGAGGGCGATGGCAACCAGCCGCCAACCGACATCACGGGTCTGTACAACAACCTGCCGCTGGCACTGCTGTCGAAGCACAACTTCAACGTCGCCGGTTTCTATGACAAGTACGGCATCTACGCGCGCGTTGCGTATAGCTGGCGGTCGAAGTTCCTGCTGAACAACCGAGACGAACTGTTCCCGTTCCTTCCTGTATACAGCGAACCTACCGGACAGGTCGACGCGTCGCTGTTCTACACCGTGAACAAGAACTTCAAGATCGGTATCCAGGGCAACAATATTCTGGACGCAACCACGAAGACCCGGTTCCTGTTGAACGCAGATGGACTGACCGCACCACGGACTGCGTTCAAGAGCGACCGGCAGTTCCAGTTCAGTGTGCGCCTGACCTACTGATGCGCGCGGCATGGGCGATCCGTCGGTGGATCGCTCATGCCGGTACATTGCTTGGCAGCGTGGTCGACGCTGCATCGCCGAACGGCAGACATCCTAAGAGGAACGCGCGATTGCCGACACTCAGCGATCTGCACGGTATTGCAGCGACGGACCGAGGACGATTGCGATGGTGCTGATGGCGATGGACGTTCTAGCGGGCGCCAACCGTGTCGAGGAGGTCCGGCACGTGACCCCCGAGCGTTTCGAGAGCGAGATCGTACCCACCTACCGCCCGGTGGTGCTCCGCGGTCTCGTTGCGGAGTGGCCTGCAGTGACTGCATCGTCGCGAGGGCCGCGCGCGACTGCGGACTACATCCTTCGTTTCGACGGCGGGCGCCCTGCCAAGGTCTTCGCAGCTTCGCCGCACGTCAACGTCGCTTCTTCTACAGCAACGACCACACCGGCTACAATTTCAAGAACGCGCAGGTCATGCTGCCGTTGCTGCTGGATGCCCTCGTGGCCGAAGCCGGCAATCCGAACGCGCCCGCGTTGTACGCCGGATCTGCCTCCGCACCCGACAATTATCCCGGCTGGGCGGAAGCCAACCCGCTGCCGTTCGAATTGCCCGATGCGACGCCCCGCCTGTGGATCGGCAATGCGAGCCGCGCCTCGACGCACTATGACGGTTCCCACAACATCGCCGCCGTCGTCGCGGGCACCAGGCGTTTCGCACTGTTCCCCGCGGACCAGACGGCGAACCTGTACATCGGGCCGTTGGAGAACACGATCGCGGGTCAACCCACCAGCATGGTCGATCTGGAAGCGCCCGATCTCGATCGCTATCCCCGCTTCGCGCAGGCGATGGAGTCGATGGTCGTCGCCGAACTGGAACCGGGAGACGCGCTGTTCATCCCCGCGTTCTGGTGGCACGACGTGAAGGCCAGCGGTCCGCTTAACGTGCTGGTCAACTACTGGTGGGGGCAACCGGAGGTCTCTCCGTTCGGCGCACTGATGCACGCCGTCCTGGCTGTTCGGGACCTGCCGCCGGCTGAACGCGCTGCGGTTCGCAGCTGGTTCGATCATTACGTGTTCGACGAAGCTGCGTCCCACGTCGCCGACCATCTGCCCGCGTCGGCGCGCGGCGTGCTGGGTCCACCGTCGCCGCAACGTACACGTTCGATACGCGGCTTCCTGAAGCGCATGCTGGACGACGGCTAGCGCGACGGCGTCACGCGTTCGAATGGCCCAAACCGGCAATAGGGGAAGCCGCCGCCGCCGCCCGATCGCGCTGCGACGGCATCGATCAGTCGGAACCGGTCGCCACCGCATATTCTGCGGCCCTGCTGTTCCTCCAGGACGAGCAGGTACGTCCGGTCGAGTTCGGCCAGATGCGCACACGACGGACCGATCCGACTGCGATAGGTCTTCCCCCCCGTCAGCGTGAAGTCGATCGCGTCAGGGACCTGCGCGCGTCGCGAAACGATCCTCTCGCCATCGATGCACGTAGTGGCAGGCGGCGGAATGCGTCGCGCAGAACCCGGAGCGGCAATCGCCAGAACGATGGCGCCGAACATGGTCTTTCGGTTCATGAATTTACGCTTGGATAAGTCGTTGCAGCGACCCGCCGATCGCTCTGCCCTTTCCCGTCGGGAAGCGGGGTGATCCGTATGACCCCCGAATGCCGAGTGATCACCAAGACGTTCTTATCGAGGAGCGGCCCGGTCGTGCTGATCCCCCTGTCCAAGACGTTCGCCAACATTGTCGTCATCGCATGATATCTCCCTTTGATGTGCAAATGAGCGCGTATGCTATCCGGGACGGAGCGGGTTCACCGACCCGCCTGGATCAGGATCGCGTCCGAAGGCAGCAATGCGTCGAGGAACGGAAGGATTGCCGCTCCGACAGCGGGTCCGTCCTGGGCCAGTACCGCGGGCATGATCTTCGCCTGCGACGGTAACGGCAACGCGCTCATCGACCGCGTCAGTTCGTCCGCCAGCCGTTCGATGAGCGCCATCGGCAGGCGTCCGCCGATCAGGACGGCATCAGGATTGAGCAGGCAGTTCACCGCTGTCAACGGTTGGGTCAGCGATCGCACTGCGTCAGCAAGCCAATCGTCGACGACACCCATCGCATCCGCATTCAGGTGCTCCAGCTCGTCGACGCCCGCGATCGGGTGTCCCGCCGCCTCGAGCCGGTCGGTTAGAGCGGACAGCGATACGGTATCCTGGACGATCGCACCGACCCCGGCTTCCGGATCGGGCATGAGCCCCAGTTCTCCGGATCGTGCGGTGGCGCCGCGGTGATAGCTTCGATCGATCACGACGCTGCCGCCGAGTCCTGCACTGATCAGGATGTAGAAGAAGCTGGGGTTGTCGTACGCCGTACCATATTCGGCTTCGCCCAGGGCAGCGGCGGCAGCGTCGTTGTCGCAGTGGATGGGCCAAGGCCATTCGGCCGCGAGCATCTTCGTCAGGTCGACATCGTTCCAGCGATCGTAGGCAGCGGGCCGATGCGGCAATGGTATGCGACCGAGATCGTCGGGAATGGCGACGCCGATCCCCAGGATACGTGACCGGTCGATATCGCCTTGCAGTATCGCCTCCTCGAGATTGGACCGGACGAAACTCAGGACGTCCTCGGGCAAGGCGAACGATTCTTCGCAAGTGACGCGGCTGCGGATAGTTCCTGCAAGATCGAGCGTGACGAGGGTAAGATGATCGCGATCGATGTTCAATCCGATCGCGAACGCCCCATCTGGCTCGACCTCGAGCTGCATCGCTGGCTGCCCACGTTTTCCCTGTCTACGCCCGGTCACACGCACGAGCCCCATGTCGACGAGGCGCCCCGTGATGTTGGCGATAGTCGGTGCGGTCAGTCCGGTCTGACGCGATATCGCGATCCGGGTCGTACCAGGCGCGAGGCGTACCGCCTGCAGGACGGTCCGAAGGTTGTAGTCTCCAGCACGCGCCAGATTCGTTCCTGAAAGGCTGCGGGAGAGGCGTGCGACCTTGGTCTCCGTAGGGGCGGCGTTCAGGGGATCGCGCTCGGTCCGTGACTGCGTCACGCCGGTACGCCCCTTGATGCGTAAATGATCATGTCATCACGCTACCGGCATTTCCACCTTCGCGGCAACCCGGCGACTACATAATTCAATTTGACATTTGCACCCCGCCAGGCAGATTTCGCGAAATCATGATCGCCTTTGTCAAGCCAACGCGGGCGCTTAGCAGAACCTCCCGTCTTAGTCGGAATGGCGGATCTGCTGATTGGCGGGCGCCAAGCGTCGCCTTGGGTCTTTAACCACCGCGTCCGGCATGGTCCGGGGGTGCGGGGCGCATGAGAACGTTTCGGCGTAGTCGGGCAAGCCGACGCGCAAGATGAGGAGGGGAAGAATGATACGTACGATTTCGATAACCTTGGGTATTTTCGCAGCCAGCGCTGCGCCGGCGCAGGACGACATACTGAAGAGAGCAATCAACCAGCCGGGATTGAACTACAACGTCAGCGGAGCGGCGCAGACCACCAAGCGCATCAAGGACTCCGGGGTGGTGGGCGGGCAGGCGCTGCGTGTGCAGGTTAGCGAGAAGGGCCCCGAAAACTACTCGGTGCAGGCGGTCTCCCCACTGAGCAAGCCGATCGTTAAGGGACACCGCATCGTCGTGGCGGTATGGGCCCGTGCACCCAAACTGACCGGCTACGCGACGACGCCGATCCCGTTCTTCGGCGTCATCGGTCCAGCGCCGGGCTATGCGACCGTCGCCAGTGGACCGGCGCAAGTGGGGGCGGTGTGGAAGCTGTACGACGTCAAGGGCGTCGCACCGTCCGATTTCGCCGCGGACGCAGCCACCGTCGTCGTCCATCTCGCCGGAGCCAAGGCGGTCATCGATCTGGGTCCCGTGTTCGTCATCGATCTCGACGCGACCTGAGCGGGACCCTTACCTTCGGGAAGTGCCGTCAGGGGGTGTCGCGTCCCTCGCAGACGGCACTCCTGAGATCGGTCTTGGCCGTCGGGCCGGACTGCGCGAAGTGCAGGTATGCTCGCTGCGCGAGATCGTAGCGTGGCCAGTTCGGTCGGCTGCCACCGTTCGGATCGCCGCTTCTGACGAAATCGAGCCAATAGGCCTGAAGAGGAGGTTGCCCTGCCGTGGGACGGTCGAACACAAAGCGGACCTCGCTGGCATGGCTGACTTCGCCACCGGGTGGCGCATAGTCGAACTGATATTGCCAGACCGGGGCACCGCGAGCGGCCAGCACCTTCGACACCGCGATCGTCGGGCACCGGAAGACGACGTCCGTGCCGAGCTGCATCGCGATGTCGCCCAGCCGCGGGTCAGTTGCTGGCGTACCGGGGCCCGTCAGTCCATAGGCGGAAAGGACGCGGGACATGGAGTTAGGAAACTCGCGGGTTATGACGGGGCGGGGGTCCGTGCCGGAATAGCCCGTGAACTCTTTCGCGTTCACCCCGATGATCGTCGGGACACGCGCAACGTGCCCGGCTGCGAGCGCGACCGCGGGCGTTTCGCGTAGCACGCGGCCATCGGCGACGGCCTGCAACCAAATGAAGCTCGGGTCGATCCCCTGCGCCAGGTCCTTGGCGTTCACCTCCTGCGCCGCGAGTATGGCAGGCACGGAGAGTGCCCGTAATTGTACCGTGGTAGCTTTGGATGCCAGCCCCGCGCGCGTCGCGATGACCGCGCCCAAGGCCTCGTTCTGAGCAAGCGATCGCGGTGCAACGCCGAAGCCCGCAGTGCCGCTCTCGGCGATCACCTGCGCGAACAGTCCGCGTGATGCCGGTGCGAGCATATGCAGCCCCACGTCCTGCGCGCCGGCGGACTCCCCGGCTATGGTGACGCGTGCCGGGTCACCACCGAACCGGGCGATGTTGCCACGTACCCATCGCAACGCCGCCTGCTGGTCCATCAGCCCGTAGTTGCCGGAGATGCCGGCCTGTTCGTTTGATAACGCAACGTGCGACAGGAAACCCAGAGCGCCCAGGCGATACTGGATCGACACCACCACGACGCCGCCATCGGTGATGTGCGATTCAGCCGTGCCGCTGCCGGCTCCACCACGATTACCACCGCCGTGTATCCATACCAGTACCGGCAGCAGCGCGGTCGTCGCGATCCGCGGCGTCCGGACGTCAAGAAACAGGCAGTCTTCGCTTCCCGTCGCGGACGCTGCACGGTTCCAGTCTCCGTAGACCGGCTGCGGGCAGGCGGCGTGGTCGAGGACGGTGTCAACGATAGCGGTATGCGACCGCGGCGGAGTCGGTGGTCGCCAGCGAAGAGGCCCGATCGGCGGCTCCGCGAAACGGATGCCGCGAAAGACGCCGCCCCCAATGGGAAGCGCCTCGCCGCGGATTGGCCCCGCATCGGTCACGACGACCGGTCCCCCGGCAACCGGGTGCCGTGCGACCGGATTCCCCACGACCGGCACGTTCCCGGCAGCGGCCAGAGAAATCAGCAACGCAGCGATCACGACCGACGGCCTCTCGGGGACGCGGCCATCGCGGCGCGAATGGCCTTCTCGGCGACGGGCGCCATCACCGCATAGCCCGCCTCGTTGGGATGTACGCCGTCATAGGTCCATTCACGACGCAGTGCGTCGCCGTCGTGCAGCGCGCTCCAGTAGTCGGCATAGGTCGCGCCGACGCTCGCCGCGTAAGTCCTCAGCCAGACGTTCATCGCTGCGATCCGCGGTATGGTGGCAAGCCCCGGGCGCCACGGAAAATTCGCGGCCGGCGGGATCGACGCGAGAATTACGCGGATCCCATGCGACTGGGCGAGCTCGGTCATCGACATGATGTTCGCCTGCGTCTGTTCGGGGGCCATCGGTCCCGTGTTGCCAGCGATGTCGTTCGTGCCGCCCATGATCTGCACGATCGCTGGCTTGAGCGCGATCACGTCCTGCCGGAAACGGAGCAGCATCTGGGGCGTGGTCTGTCCGCCGATCCCCCGATCCAGCCGACCGGCACTGAAGAAGCCGGGCACCTTGTCGATCCAGCCCTGAGTGATCGAGTCGCCCATGAAGACGATACGCGGGGCCGTCACCGGCTCGAGGGCTGCGTTTGCCGCTTGATAGCGACCGAGCCACGGCCAGTCCTGATGCAGCCGCTCCTCCGCCTCCGCCGCAGCACGCTGTTTGGCGGCATCGTCGGCCTGAGCGGAAGCGGGGGTGGCGCACGCCATGAGCAGCATGGCGATAATTGACGGGCGGGTCGTCGAGCGGATCACGGTTTGGGCTCCAGTATGACGGCGGCACCGCCGGATGAGGACAGGACGAGCGACAACGTGTCGCTCGGGACGACGGTATGCGCCTCGGTGACGAGATCGGTGGGCGCGACGCCGTCCTGCCACGTCCGCACCGTATATCGGCCGGCACCCAGGAATGAGAGCGGAAGAGCGAACGTGCGCGGTGCGTCGGTCATCGCCCCGACATACCAGCGGGTGCCATGACGGCGTGCGACCGCGATGTCCCGACCGAGCGTGCCTTGCAGGAATCGCGTTTCGTCCCAGCTGGCCGGCACCGCGCTCAGGAAATCGAGGCCCTTCTGGCCGCGATAGGCGTCGGGGCTGTCCGCAACAGACTGGAGCGGGCTTTCGAACACGACGTATTTGGCGAGTTCGGCGGCGCGCGTCGTCTGCGTCTGCGGGCCGGTAGCGGCGATGGCGAACGTCGCTGGCGTGGCGTTGCGATAGCCGCCCGGCGTGTAGTCCATCGGTCCGGCCAGCATCCGCGTATAGGCGAGCGTGATGTTGTGGCGGGCGGTGATCCGCTTCGTCCACTTGCCGTATTCCGCGCCGAGAACGCCTTCCTGCGTCAGGAAGTTGGGCCAGGTTCGCGTCATGCCCCACGGATGCGTCGCGCCATGCAGGTCGAGCAGAAGGTGATGCCGGGCAGTTGCCGCCGCGACGCGGTGATAGAAGGCGATCATCTCCTGATCGTCGCGGTTCATGAAATCGATCTTGATTCCCTTCACGCCGGTCCGCTCGAGGAAGCCGAGGATGCGCTCCATGTCCCGATCGAGAAGCGCCCAGTGCATCCAGACGATAAGGCCTACACCTCGGATCCTGCCGTAGCGGACGAGGCCTGGGAGATCGATCTCAGGAACGGTTCGCGTAGGATCGGCGCCGGGGAACAGGATGGGACCACCACCGCTGTTCACGTACCAGCCCTCATCCACCATCGTGTAGGCGAGCTTTTGCGAGGCGGCGAAATCGATGAAGGCGCGCTCGGTCGCGTCGTTCGACCCGGCCACGGGAACGCCACGCAGCACAGGGCCCGACCACCAGTCCCACGCGGTCTTGCCGGGCTTGACCCAGCTGAAGTCCCCGACCGGTGCGGGGTTGAGGCTGGTCAGCAGCGTGTTCTCGATCAGTGCGCCTGGGTTCGCCGCGATCATCACGACGCGCCAGGGCGACATGATACCGGCGCCGACCTCGGCCACGACGGCCACCAAGGGATCGTCGATCCGCCGGGTAAGCCTCGCGGCTACGCCGAGATCGCCCGTTTCGGTGCCCGTGAGGGCCATCGCTGGCCAGTTCTCGACAGCCGCCTCGGCGATCGCGACGGCAGGGCCGTCGCCACCAGTGTCGCAGACCACCGGCAGTTCGTATGAGTTGTGGGGGCGAATTCCGGACGCGCGGACCGGATCATACTCGCCCTCGTGGCTCGTCCCCGCTCCGCCGAGGTTCAGCCCGGTGCAGGCATAGTCGGACGGGAAGGCGAACTGCGTCAGTTCGTTGACGATCCGCAAGGTGGAGAGTCCCGGTTGCTTCGGCACGGCATATCGAAGCGCGATCCCGCTGTCATAGGCACGGACGATGAGATCAAGCCGGCGGTGCGCACCTGTTCGCTCGACGTAATGCACTACGATCTGACGATAGCCCTGTGCGACCCTCGCAACCTTGCCGGCCGGAAGCGTGTAGCGGTCCTCCCCCAGGCTGGACTCGATCCGTTCGACTCGCAGGCCGCCGGCTAGCTTTGCATACCGTTCGAACTCGAAACCGAGCGTGGAGGGTGCGATCACCGACCGGCCGTCGACGGCGACGGCATAGCTCGGCTGGTCCTGCGGATTCTTCCCGAGGGTCACTGCGACACGACCATCGGGAGACGTGACGGTCGGCGGCGGCGGCGATTGCGCCAACGCACCTTGGCCCGCGACGACAACGCCCGCCGCGAGGAACATCGTGCGCAGCAACCGCGATGCCACGGTCTCAATCGTTCGGCGCCTGCTCATGCAATTCCCCCCCCGCGCCGGTAAGGCGTCGCCGAGGGAATTAAGCCGCCCCCACGAAGAAAAGCAATTTGAAAGATGAATGTTGACAGCTGAGCCTCCTGGCGGTCAGACCGACTGCAAAGCGCGGTAGGCGAACGGGAGAGAGATATGCGCGTCAAGCAGATTATGTCGGCAGCAGCCTTGGTGACGATCGCGCTCGGTACCGCAGGGCAAGCGCAGGAGCCGTCCACCGAAGCCGCCCCGCTATCGGCCGTGGCGCACCCGGAAAGCTGGCCCGTGCTGCCATTGAAGCGTCACCGGGATCCGCGTGTCGAGGCGCGAGTGGATGCGATGCTGAAGCGCATGTCGATCGACGACAAGGTCGGTCAGCTGCTGCAGGTCGACATCGCCTCGATCACGCCGAAGGATCTGGACACCTACAAGCTCGGATCGATCCTGAACGGCGGGAACTCCGCGCCGAACAACGACGAGTTCGCACCCGCGGGCGAGTGGCTGAAACTGTTCGACGCCTTCTACGACGCGTCGGTCAAACGCTCCGACGGCCGGCCGGTCGTGCCGGTGATCTGGGGAACCGATGCCGTGCACGGGGCCAACAACATCGTCGGTGCGACGCTGTTCCCGCACAACATCGGACTGGGCGCCATGCGCGACCCTGCGCTGATCCGCCGGATCGGCGCGGCGACTGCCGCCGAAACCGCTGCGACCGGGATCGACTGGAGCTTCGCGCCGACGGTCGCAGTCGTGCAGGACGATCGCTGGGGGCGCACCTACGAAAGCTATTCGGAGGATCCGGCGATCGTCGAATCCTATGCAGGGCAGATGGTCCAGGGCATCCAGGGCAGCGTCGGCGGTGACTTCATGAAGACCGGCCACGTCATCGCGTCAATCAAGCATTTCCTCGGCGACGGCGGCACTGGCGGTCGTGACCAGGGGGACACGCGCGCCAGCGAAGCCGTGCTGCGGGACGTCCATGCTGCGGGCTATCGCAGTGGGCTGGTCGAAGGAGCTCTAACCGTGATGCCCAGCTTTTCGAGCTGGAACGGTACCAAGATGACCGGCAACAGGAGTCTGCTGACAGGGGTGCTGAAGGATCGCTGGGGCTTTGACGGATTCACGATCGGCGACTGGAATGCGCACGGCCAGGTACCGGGGTGCACCAACGAGGACTGTGCGCCGGCGATCAACGCCGGTCTCGACATGTTCATGTATTCGGGACCGGGCTGGAAGCAGTTGTATGCCAATACGCTGCGCGAGGCGAAGGACGGCACGATTCCCGCCGCGCGACTGGACGACGCGG
This sequence comes from Sphingomonas sp. T1, assembly GCF_902506585.1. Taxonomy (NCBI): domain Bacteria; kingdom Pseudomonadati; phylum Pseudomonadota; class Alphaproteobacteria; order Sphingomonadales; family Sphingomonadaceae; genus Sphingomonas; species Sphingomonas sp. T1. The sequence continues at coordinate 1,488,386 of NZ_LR733875.1, read as the reverse complement.
TGCGCCGCATCCTGCGGGTGAAGGTGCTAGCCGGTACGTTCGAGGCCGGACGGCCCTCGACGCGACCGCTCGCGGGCAAGTTCGACTTGCTCGGCGCACCCGGGCATCGCGCGGTGGCGCGCCAGGCGGTCCGTGAATCGCTGGTTCTTCTCAAGAACAACAATGCCGTTCTACCGCTTAGTTCGTCGGCGAACATCCTGGTCGCCGGGCGCGGCGCGGACGATATCGGTCGGCAGTCGGGCGGCTGGTCGATCACCTGGCAGGGAACGGGCGTGACCAACGCCAACTTTCCCAACGGCGAATCGATCTTCACCGGCATTGAACAGGCCGTGAACGCTGGCGGCGGCAAGGCAACGTTGTCCATCGATGGCCGATATCAGGTGAAGCCCGACGTCGCAGTCGTGGTCTTCGGCGAGGCCCCCTATGCCGAGTTCACGGGCGATCGACCGACGCTTGAATACAGCCCCGACGACAAGTCCGATCTGGCGCTGCTCCGCAAGTTCAAGGCGGCCGGGGTACCGACCGTCGCGGTCTTCCTGTCGGGGCGACCGCTATGGGTGAACCCGGAACTGAACGCAGCCGATGCTTTCGTCGCGGCGTTCCTGCCGGGTACCGAGGGCGGCGGCGTGGCCGACGTGCTGATCGCGGGCAAGGACCGCAAGCCGGCGCATGATTTCCACGGCACGCTCAGCTTCTCCTGGCCCAAGCGCCTCGATCAGTATGTTCTGAACCGACGCGACGCCGGCTACGATCCGCTGTTTCCGATCGGGTACGGCCTTACCTATGCCGCGCCCAGGACGATCGCCAGACTGGACGAGACACGGCCGAAGGGCGTGGCGTCCGATCAGAACGCTCTGTTCGTACGTGGCCGCGTCGTCGCTGGCGGCCGGCTCGACGTGGCGGGTGAGGTCCGGCAGACCCGGGTCGATCGGGTGGCGCAGGAGGATTCGTTGCGGTTCACCTTCGCCAGTGCTGGAAGCGCATCGATCGAAGAAGCCAAGTCGATCGACGTCACCCGCGAATCGAACGGTCAGCTGAGTCTGCTCGTGGACTACCGCGTGACGACCGCACCGACCGGCGAGGTGATGCTGGGAATGACGGGGGGCAAGACCGCCACGGTCCCGATCACCGGCGCGATGAAGCCGGCTGGCAGCGACTGGCGGCAGATCGCGGTGCCGCTCCGCTGCTTCGCAGAGGGCGGGGTGGAGATGGCACAGGTCAGCAAGCCCGTGACGCTGACGACGACGGGCGCGCTCGGCATCGACGTCTCGAGCATCCGCATCGCCAGCGCACCGCCAGGCCCGGTCAGCTGTGGCGTCCGCTGACCGTCAAGAAGGGAAAATCGATGCACGTGAACAGGCGCGAGATGGTGGCAGCGGCGACGGCATTCGCACTGGTGCCGCACGCGGCCATCGCCAAGACGGTCAGTGCTTCTGTCCCGGCGCGCGCGCTCAGCGACCCGCGCGCGTCGCTGGAAGCGCGGGCGTTGTATAGGTACATCTGGTCGATCTACGGCACGAAGACGCTCACCGGGCAACAGGAACAGAACTTCACCCCTGCCGGGGCACGCGTCGAACTGGACTACATCCAGCGTGTCACCGGACGTCAGCCGGCGTTGCTCGGTCTCGACTACATCGAACCGAAGGATCAAATCGCGGTGAACGAGCGCGCAACGGCGTGGCATCGTTCGGGCGGGATCGTCAGTCTTTGCTGGCACTGGGGTGCGCCGGACATCGGCAGCGGGTACGAGAATTCCAAAAGGGACTTCGACGTCGCACGTGCGCTGGTCGCCGGCACCCCGCAGAACGTCGCCATGATGGCGCAGATGGCGCATGTCGCGGATCTGCTCACGGTCCTACGTGATCGTAGGATACCCGTGTTGTGGCGCCCGTTCCACGAGTTCGGCGGCGACTGGTTCTGGTGGGGAAAGCACGGACCGCATGCGTTCAAGGCGCTGTGGCGGACCATGTACGATTTCTTCGTCGTCGACCGCAGACTGCACAATCTGATCTGGGTGCTCGGCTGGGCAGGGCAGAACATCGACCCCGCATACTATCCCGGCCGTGACCGCGTCGATGTTGCGGGAGCCGACATCTACGTCGCCGATCACGGCAATCAGGCCGGGCTGTTCGCGCAGGTGAAGCGCATCGTCGGGGATACCGTCCCGATCTGCCTGCACGAGAACGGACCGATCCCAGATCCCGCCGCGTTGGGCCCCGAGGCGGACTGGGCGTGGTTCATGACGTGGCACACGCGTTGGCTGCAGGACCCCGAGCAGAACGCGCCCGCCTTGTTACGTGAATACTACCGGTCGGAGCGCTACGTCACCAAGGACGAGCTGCCGAAGTGGTGACCGACGCTCCGGCTTGAACGGTGCGCACAGGAAGTCGACCGTATCGGTTTGGACCCGGGAAAACGAAAAGCGGCGCATTAGCCCTATCTCGTGAACCCAAAAAAAAGGGTCGCAGAAGCGACCCGTAGAGTGATTTAGGAGAGGATGCCTGAAAGGCGAGCTCTTGGTACCGCAACCATCTTCAAATGGCAAATGCAATTTTCTTAATTAATAGTGCGATTTGCATGTTCGGAGTCAATCACAAGGCGGCCGAATGGCTAGGGGCGGGACGCAGTGTCAAACCCGCCCGTCAAGACCGTTTCCCGCTGTTCGGATCCGGCGGAAGTGGACTACGGTAGGTGTCGCCGCAGCAGTGCGATGTGACTGAACGGTCGTCGTGCGTGGACCGGCGGCTTCGACTGACAATCGCGATCGGCGGGAGGCCTATCTCCGGCAGCCTCGCAACACAGGCGGTTTGAGATGGCACTGGCGCCACTGAAACCGGCTTACGATTGTCAGTTGATTTGGGGCTCTGGCACATCCAACAATCAGTACGGCTGGTCTGCTGGTCGTCTCCCTGTCTTTACGCCGATAGACCGTACTCGACTTGGTTCCGTTCACCGATCCAGCCAGTCCTGTCTATCCTATCTGAAGGCATTCAGCTTCGCATTCCCCGGTGTTATCGCTCACACGAGAGGCCAAGCGCGCGGTCGGCATTGTCACGCGTGGCCGCCCCGGCTTATGCCGCCCCGACAGTATAATGAGGGGCGGAATTCAAGTGCACGTCGATACCAGATCCACCGCAACAGCCGGGGGAGACGCCAGTCACGGCTACGACGCGCCCGACCTGCGCGTGTTCGTGTTCGCGCTGTTCTTCATCTTCGGCGGCATCACCTCGTTGAACGACATCATCATCCCCAAGATGAAGGAGCTGTTCACGCTCGACCATGCGACAGCGATGCTGGTCCAGTCGGCGTTCTTCCTCGCCTATGCACTGTTCTCGATCCCTGCCGCCGCGATCGTTCGCAAGGCCGGCTATATGCGGACCGCGTCGATCGGTCTCGTGACGATGACCGCGGGCTGCCTGTTGTTCATCCCGGCCGCGGGACAGGCGAGCTTCGGCATGTTCCTGTTCGCGCTGTTCGTGCTCGGTGCGGGCATCACCGTGGTGCAGGTCGTCGCCAACCCGCTGATCTCGGCGCTCGGCCATCCCAAGTCCGCCTCGAGCCGGCTGACCTTCGCGCAGGCGTTCAACTCACTCGGCACCACCATCTTCCCGTATGTCGGCTCGGCGCTGATCCTCGGTGGTCTCGCCACGGTCGATTCGTCGAAGCTCACCGGTGCCGCGCTCGACGCGTACCGGACGGAGTCGTCGCGGACCGTCGTGCACACCTATATCGGCCTTGCGATCGCGCTGCTGATCGTCGCCGCTGTCGTCTGGACCCGTCGCAACCGGCTCAACGAGGAGCAGGACCAGACCGGCAGCATTTTCCACGCGTTCACGCTGCTCAAGCGTCCACGATTCGCGATGGGGACGGCGTGCATCTTCCTGTACGTCGGCGCCGAAGTCGCGGTCGGCTCGCTGATTGTGAACTATCTGATGCAGCCGAGCGTGATGGGCCTGAGCGACGTCGCGGCGGGCAAGCACGTGCCGTTCTACTGGGGCGGCGCGCTGGTCGGCCGGTTCGTCGGCGCGTACGTGCTGAACAAGGTGTCGCCGGGCAAGGTCCTGGCGGGCGTTGCGACGGGCACGCTGGCGCTGATCCTGCTCTCGGCGAACACCGAGGGTGCAGTGTCGGGCTGGGCGCTGCTGGCGATCGGTCTGATGAACGCGGTAATGTTCCCGACGATCTTCAGCCTTGCCTCGGAAGGTCTCGGCAAGCGCGCGGCGGAAGGCTCGGGCGTCATCGCCACCGCGATCGTCGGTGGTGCGATCGTACCGTATCTGACGGGGATGCTGGCGGACAAGTCGGGCAGCCTGCACTTCGCGTTGCTTCTGCCTGCGATATGCTACGCGCTGATCCTGCTTTACGGACTGTATTCTCGAAAGCCCGCGACTGCGACAGCATAGACAACAAGACTTCCCTATGTCGCCGCGATATGGGGTGTTTCCGACCGCATCGGTCAGGATCGACGGTGGTCTTCCATAAGAACCGTCCGTCCCGCAGTCGAGTGCCGCTCACTGGCTTTCTGATCCTTGTCGGATGAAGCGACCATGCCGGGCCTTCCCAACTTTACCGGCGCGTTCGTCGGCATGGCGTGTCAGGATCTCGCTAGGGCAGCCATATCCGCCGCCTTCGACCATTTCCACTACTTCGAATATTCCGACGATCCCGCCTCAAGCGCTACGCCTTACCAGCCTGATCGACCGTCAGACGAGGATGTAGAGTGCCCATAATCACGGCCGCCCGCGTCATCTTCACCTGTCCGGGACGCAACCTCGTCACGCTGAAGATCGAGACGGACGAAGGCGTGTACGGCCTTGGCGACGCCACGCTTAACGGACGCGAGCTGGCGGTCGTCAGCTATCTAAAGGACCATGTGTGGACGCCCCCTTCGGCGCAAGAGCTTTTGTGCAACGATGAGCATCGGTCGGGTGCATCCATGTGTTCGGCCTGTTCGCGCAGCACCGCATGGCTGCTGGCGCTGATGAAGTCCGAAGGCCGCCTGCCTAATCACGTCATCGCGCTTGAAGCGCTGTGCCCCCCTAGATTTTGCCGGCCCCCGGTCTGACCGGTTTGTCATCACTACTCAGCTACTCCTACACCATCCTACCCCAGGCGTTACCCAGCGGCACGGACAGCGGTCACGCGGCGGACGCCGCGTAGACTTCGTTACGCGACATCACCGCCCAAGCGATGCGCGCTGTCTCGTTGGCGAGCGCGACCATCGCGATCTTCGCCGGTTTGCGCTCGACAAGCTGGGCCAACCAAGGTTGGCGAGCGGCATCTTTGCGCGCCATGCGCATGACCGCCGTAGCGCCGACCACGAGCAGGCGTCGCATATAGCGGTCACCCTGTTTGGTGATCCCGCCCATCCTCTCCTTGCCGCCGGAGCTTTTCGCTCGCGGGGTAAGTCCAAGCCATGATGCGAATTGCCGTCCGGATCGGAACAGCGAGGCATCTGGCACTGCCGTTGATATTTGCGGACGCGGTGATCGGACCGATGCCTGATATTGTGACGAGCCGTCGGCTCGTCTCGTCGGCTCGGTGCCACAAGAGTATCTGCGCTTCGAGGCAGTCGACCTCGCTGGAGTGTCGACACCTGTCACGACACCGTACTCAGCCAGGTGCCCTCGAAGCGCGTCGATCAGCATCGTCCGCTGGCGCACCATCAGGCCAAGGCTTTTGTGAAGCATCAACACCGCCTGCTGATCGACGGCCTTCACCGCAACGAACCGCATCGTCGGACGCGTCACCGCCTCGCAAATTGCCTCGGCGTCGGCTGCATCGGTCTTCCCGCGCTTCACATCGGGCTTCACACAGGCGGGCGGCATTAGCCGTATCTCATGCCCCAACGCTATTAGCTCCCGAGCCCAGTGATGGGCCGAGGCACTTGCCTTTATGCCGACCAGGCCCACTGGAAGATCCTCGAAGAAGCCGATTACCTCTGCGCGCCGTAGCTTGCGCCGCACCAGAACGGCACCGTCGCTGCCGATCGCGTGCACCTGAAAAACGCTCTTCGCCAAATCCAACCCAACGGTGACAACCTTCTGCTTCATCTGCCGACTCCTAGACGTGGACCTACAACGACCGCAGTATTGCACAGCTACGCTAGTGCAGGGGCCGTCCACGCCATCACGTCAGAGCCGGTGTTTTTGTGCCGTCCTTAGATTGATGCACAACGTGTGAGTTTCGCCATTAAGGTCGGTTTAAGGCCAATATGCCGTCGGCTTCTAACAATACAGGTTGCTTTTCTATTCCTTATATATGATAAGAATGGTTAAATAGCGAGATACCTTCTTGCTCTGGCAAGGCGCAAAATTCTGTCCGCACCTGATACGAGGCTGCTTGCACCGCTTATCAAAAAGCTAGCCGAGCGCTCACCTCTCGATCCCGTCGATACGGGTATGCTGTTAGCCTTGCCACGCCGGGTCGCAAAATTTGAGCCGGGCACGTATTTGGTGCGTCAGGGTGATATTGCCACAAATTGTTGCCTGATTTTGTCAGGATTTGTATGTCGTATGAAAACCAGTGGTAATGGTTCCCGACAAATCTTGTCGATTCACCTGAAAGGTGAGTTAGTCGACGTTCAAAATAGCTTTCTCGACGAGGCCGATCACGATGTCCAGGCATTAACTCACGTCACAGTAGCTTTAATACCTAAGCAAGAAATTGTTGATTTGGTCGAAAAACGGCCCAGAATCAGGCATGCTGTTTGGTTGTATATACTAATGGATGCCTCCATATCCAGAGAGTGGCTGCTGAACGTCGGTCGGCGTAAAGCTCTTGAACGTGTAGCACACTTGATATGCGAGATAGCAGTGCGGCAAGATTCCGCAGGAATTAGCAAAGACCAGACCTATGAATGGCCAATGACCCAGGAACAATTTGGCGACGCGACCGGGTTAACTGCTGTTCATATTAATAGAATGCTAAAAATACTTCGCGATGATGGCCTCATTAGCGGGATGAAGCGGACGGTGACAATTCATGATTGGCCTAAACTTACAGCGGTGGCTGATTTCACTCAACGATACCTTCACCAGTCCCAGCCCACCCTGCCTGACTAGGTCTTTCAAAAAACAATCTTCCTGCCCTCGTCTGACGCAAAACTTGTGCAGAGCGAGTGGAGAGTCGTGAGCAGCGGCCTGAACGGTGACGGGTATCCATCCGAGCGGGCGCCCAAGCCGAACAAGGCATGATGCTGCCCTTGGACCGCCTTGGGGCCTCCAGAAGCCGTTTATCCGAGGCCAAGCGGTTCTCTGGGGCGCGAGAAGACCGGTTTACGCCCTCGCTGCAGCGATTAGGCCCGTGACACTGACCAGGGTAATGGCCCATCGGATGTTGTAGGCGAGCGCGATCAGGCTGAACTCGCCGCAAACATTCTCGAGCCTGCCCATCAGGAACGCGTTCTGACCCATCCACTGTTTGATAGTGCCGAAGGGATGCTCGACGCTGTTTTGCCGGTGGTCCATCATGTCAGGCCTGGCCGCCAACCGCGCCGCCATGCGGTCGACAACGGCCTCGTTCTCCAGGCCAGAGACGCGGCGGAATGACTGAGTGCAGCGCGATCTCAACGAGCATGCCTTGCACGCATCGCGGTTGGCATAATCAATCTTCACATTGTCGCGCGACTTGCTCCGGTAGCGCGGCGAGAGCGCTGCCCCGGCTGGGCAAACGAAGACGTCCCGGTCAGCTAGTAGCGGAATACGTGCTTGCCGAAGAAGCCTTCGCGCACGGCGGGGCCGCGAATTGGTTTGCGCACATAGGCGGTAACCCCGGCCGCCTCGCAGGCCTCGATGTCCTCGATCTTGAAGTAGCCGCGGTCGGCCACCGCTTCGATCCGCTCGACGCCGAGCGCTTCCATTGCCGCTGTCGCGGTCTGGGCGAGCAGGCCCAGGTCGAGAACCTCATTGCTCACCGCCTGCTCGGCGATCAGCTTGTGCTTCACGTCGACGGCAAGCTGGATGTTGTAGCCGACCCCCACCTTGGTCATGCGCGCCATCGCGCGGGCGTCCGGATCGGTCAGCGAGATCTGGTCGGCGATTCAATTCGGCAAGCATCTCCTTGTGACGATCGCGATTGCCCTGGATGGCGGCAATCTTCTCAGCCAGTTTGCCGTCAGCGCCGCCCGAACCGCCGCCCGACGTGCGCTCTTCATCGGCATCCCCCTCATCAAGCCGTTTCATGTAGCCAGCAAGCTTCTCGTCGGCGTCCTGGATGAACTTGGCCAGCGATGCCCGGGTGAAGTTCCGGGTCCTATTGCTGACCGCCTTGATGCGCGTGCCGTGGACCGCCACCCGGCTGCACCAAGATCGAGCCCGTCGACAAAGGCCTCGATGAACCGCACCGGATTGTCCGGTCCGACATAATCATCCACCGCTTCGGGCAGCAGCAGGAGCTGCGAGCGGCCCGTTCCAGACAGATGCGCCATGCCAGAAACATACCATGCGCAGCGATCCGCAGGAATCCTCAGACCGGGTTTTCACACAGTCTATAGCAAATTTGCGACATGCTGAGGCAGTGCTGCATTCTCAAGCAATTGGTGGTGTTAGCTTATGCTTAATGGTGCTCAGGTATGGGAGGCGAGGGAATGGAGCTCATCGTGTCGGTAACAGAAGAGAATTTTGAAGCTGTGACCCTCAGCGCTCTCGACGCAATGAGCTTCGAGGAGCGCGACGCGTTGCCGTTCGGTGTCGTCGGCTTTGGGCCGGACACCATCGTCCAGACCTACAACGCCACCGAGGCGCGGATGTCCGGGCTTGATCCGTCGACCGTGGTCGGCGTGCCCTTCTTTGATGCGGTGGCGCAGTGCATGAACAACTTCATGGTCGCACAGCGTTTTATCGACGAGCCGAACATCGACGCCATCGTACCCTATGTGCTGACGTTGCGGATGCGCCCAACCAGGGTTCGCCTACGGTTGCTGGCACAACCAGGGATGCCGCGCCGCTACGTCCTTATCGAACGTTAAGATCGCGATCATGAGCGACAAGTCGAGCGAGGAACAGCTCCTAGAATTCCTCTACGCCTGTCCCGTCGGCCTGATTGAATGCGACCTGGCCGGCGAGATTGCGCTAATGAACCCGTATGCGATGCAGCACCTGCTGCCGCTCGCAGGGGCTCGGGATGCCGGCAATCTGTTTGCGGCACTGGAGCAGCATGCTCCTGAATTGCGCAGTATCGTGTCGAGCTATGCGCTCGCTACAGGCAGGATCTGCGATGGGCACCGCGTCTTTGTCGATCTAGGCGGCAATCGGCGTACGGACGTGCCCAAGGTCCTCGCCTGCACCCTTGTGAAACTCGGCGCCGATCGCCTGATGGTTACCGTTGCCGACATTAGCCAGCAGGTTGTTCAAGAGGATCGGCTACGCCAGGCCGATACCTGGTTCGCGACGCTTCTCGACGGCGTGAACGAGTACGCCGCACTTACGATCACCCCCGCTGGCCGCATCGCTTCCGTCGACGCGTGTTTCACCAAGCAGACGGGGCACGAACATGGTGCCGTCACCGGCTGTGTTTTAGCGGACGTTCTTGAGACCGATGCCGCGGGGGGCGATCTGCGCTTGGATGAGCAGGTCGAGATTGCGGGGCGGGACGGCTGGCACCTTCAGGAGGGATGGCAGCTTCGTGCGGATGGCGAACGCTACTGGTGCCAGCGCCTCGTCGTGGCGCGGCCCGATGGGGAGTTTATGCGTCCATCCGGTTTCTCGGTTGTCCTCCGGGATGTGCCACGACGCGAGGCAGCAAGTGAGGATCTGCGTCGCATGCTGACCTGCGATCACCTGACCGGCGCGTCGAACCGCCGCCATTTTGCTCAGAATATGGAGCGCGAGCAGGCGCACTGGCGGGAGCTGCGGCAGTCCATTTCGCTGATCGTCCTCGACCTGGACCACTTCAAAGCCGTCAATGACACGCATGGCCATCCTGTTGGCGACACCGTGCTCTGCCGTGTTGCCGACGTCTGTGCAACGCTCCTTCCTCCACGTGGGATCTTCGCCCGTCTCGGAGGCGAGGAGTTCGGCGTTCTGTTACCCCGCTATGATCGCGATCAAGCGCTTTTCCTAGCTGAGGAGATGCGCAGGGCGATCGCTGGCCTGGAGGTCGAGACACCGTCTGGTTTACTCAAGGTGACCGCAAGCCTGGGCTGTGCCACGCTCGACGAGGCTGGCGGATCGATCGACGCGCTAACCGCTCTTGCGGACGAACGCCTCTACGCCGCCAAGCGCGCCGGGCGTAACCGGGTCTATCATCCTAAAGCCTGCGCCGCATGACCTCGGGCTCGCTTCCTCGAGCTGCCGCCCACCGGATCGCGTGTGCTGTCGTGGCTGCCGAGATCCGTCGGCTTCGTGGAAAGGACCTGCCGCTCCTGCACCCGGATGGTTGGTCAGAGTCTCTGGCGATCGGGGACAAGGGACTAGGGCTGGACTCGATGGAGCAGCTAGGCGCGCTCGGCGCGCTCGCAAACACGTTCGACCTCGACGACGCCATGCTTGGCCAAGAACCACCAAAGACGGTCGGTGAGTGGATCGACTGGATAATGCGTCGGCATGCTTCAGGCGAATCTTGCCTGATCGTGAAAACGTCTGGTTCAACGGGCAGCCCGATCGCTTGTGCTCATGCCATGACCGATCTGCTCGCCGAGGCCGCTTACCTTGTTACGCGCTTCAGTAAGCGTCGTCGCTTCGTGGCGCTGGTACCAGCTCATCATCTTTATGGCATCATCTGGACTGCGCTGATGCCGGCATTGATGGGTCTACCTGTGATTACCCGGACGATCGGCGCAGCGCTGGACCTCGCCCCGGGCGATCTCATCGTTGCGGTGCCCGACCAATGGCAGTCAATACAGCGCCTAAGCGCGCGCTTCCCCGATCATGTCGTGGGCGTCAGCTCGGCCGGACCGCTGAACGACGAGATCGCAGCAGACCTGCTGGCGGCCGGCCTAACCCGTCTTGTAGATATCTACGGATCGACGGAGACCGGTGGCATTGCCATGCGCGAGCTGCCCGCAACGATGTACGATCTGCTGCCGAAATGGCAGCTACTGCCTCTCGGTAATAACGACTCGCAGCTCGCTGACTATCGCGGATTGCACAGCCTCCCTGATCATGTTGAGCGGGTTGGCGACCGTAGCATGCGCCCAATCGGAAGGCGCGACGGTGCCGTTCAGGTGGGTGGTCACAATGTTTGGCCTACACGAGTGGCCGAGATGTTGCGGACGATCGACGGGGTAGCTGATGCCGCAGTACGGCTGCATGCCAATGGCCGCCTCAAGGCATTCATCGTGCCGGACGGTCGTTACGATCCTGTTGAGCTATCCGACCGTATAGAACAAGCTGCCGTTGATAGGCTAGCTGGGCCGGAACGCCCCAAAAGCTTGAAGTTTGGAGCCACATTGCCGCGCAATGCGATGGGCAAGCTGGAAGACTGGGCATGATGCACTCTCCTATTTCCGCGGCAGATGTTGAACGATCCATACCATTGCCGCTCGGCGATGCCTGTCGAGGCTGTCGGACAAGCTCACCGTTACGAATGGCGATCACGATGGCATTTCAACCGATCGTCAATATCGAGACTGGAGCGGTTTTCGCCTACGAGGCACTGGTCCGTGGGGTCGATGGCCAGTCGGCTGGTGACGTGCTTTCAAGCGTTGGCCACGACATGATCTACAAGTTCGATCAGGCATGCCGCGTCAAGGCGATCAAATTAGCCGGCCGGCTTTTTGCGCCCGATGGCGACGCTAAGCTGTCGATCAATTTTATGCCCAACGCGGTTTACGAGCCGGATGCATGCATCCGCGCATCGCTCGCAGCAGCGCGCCGGGTCGGTTTTAATCCAAATCGGCTGATGTTCGAGTTTACCGAGGACGAACGGATGCTCGACATTGCGCATGTTCGGCGCATCATTGAGGCCTACCGCGCTCGTGGGTTCACCACAGCGATCGACGACTTCGGGGCTGGCTATGCAGGCCTTGGGCTGCTCGCCGGCCTACAACCGGACATTCTAAAGATCGATATGGCGCTTATCCGTAAGATCGACGAGTCGGCTGCCCAACGCACTATCGTCGCCGGCGTCGTGAAGATCGCTGAAGCTTTAGGAATCCAGTGTATCGCTGAAGGGATTGAGACGATCGAGGAGCTGCGAACGCTGCGAGAGGTCGGGATTAGCTTGTGCCAGGGGTATCTCCTTGGACGGCCTGGAGTAGAAACGCTTCCCGCCTCAATATCGCCTATGTAGAATGATAAGTCGGAATGCCGCATACGCGACGTCCGAAACACAAGACATCCGCGACAAGACGTTTTTCCCATAACTCCGTCATCGTTTGCCCATTTCGGGAAAGCGCAATGGGGAACAGGTTTCGGGAATTTGTACCGCTGGCAAGACAATCTGCCCTCCCCTTGCCTCTGCAGTGCCGGCTGAGGTTCGTTTCCGGGAAGGTCGGCAAGAGTGGCGAGTGGCGAGTGGCGAGTGGCGAGTGGCGAACACGATTTGCAAGTGCTACATTACACAATAACACGATATCGGCAAATCTTCGATCCCTTCTTCGCCACCAAAGGCCGTAACAAGGGCACCGGACTTGGATTGAGCCAGGTTCATGGCTTTGCAAAACAATCAGGCGGAGAGATCGATGTCAGCAGCCGGATCGGGGTTGGCACCGTCTTCACGCTTTACCTGCCGATCGTGCAGCGCGATCCCGACCAGCTTTCAGTGACGCGCCTGGCAGGCGAACAGCGGTTGGCAACGCGGCGTGTCCTGCTTGTCGAAGATAATGAGAGTGTCGGGCAGTTCGCGAACGGTCTGTTCGAGGAATTGGGTCAGATCGTGACCTGGGTCTTAAGCGGAGAGGCTGCTCTGGAATTGCTGGAACGGCTAGCGGAAAGTTCGATCTGGTCTTCAGCGTCGTTGTCATGCCCCGCACTAATGGCCTGGAGCTCGCTCGTCAGATCAATGAACGCTGGCTTGGCCTTCGTGTCGTTCTGACAAGTGGCTATAGTCAGGGGCTTGCCGAAGAAAGTGATCACCCCTTCGAGGGGCTGCGTAAGCCCTACTCTGTAAAGGTCATCATGGGCGTTTTGGGTGAGGTATTTTCTCCGGAAGGCGGAGAGGCACTTCGATTGTTAAAGTCATCCACCAAGATTGTGGAGGCTCAAGCTTCCCCAAGTTTATTAGGGGTGCACCCCCTTGAACCAGTTTTCCTATCATCTAGTCCGAGAGGCTCGCAAGAACGGCTGAGACGCCGAGACTGGCAATTGCGAGGTCATCCTCGCCCGAAAGGCCGCTTATCGCGACCGCGCCCAGGCACTGGCCTCCATGTATGATGGCACTCCCGCCGTCCCAGCCGACATAGCGTGCATCGCCATGATAGTGCACGTCCGACCCATCTTGCTGCGCCGAGCGGCCCAAGTCGCCCGAAGGCTTGCCGACCCGTGCAGCGGTATAGGCCTTGTTGTGCGCGATGACGATCGAGGGCAGTGGACAACCATCGGTGCGCCAAAAAGCGATCAGCTCGCCATGGCTGGCGGCGACTGCAACCGCCCCAGGCTTGTCGCGCCGGCGGAGTTCCGTGACGCAGGTATCGATCGCGATTCGCGCCTCCGCCTCGCCGACGTCTTGGCTGTGCTGCATATGTCTATCCTTATTGCTTGGCCGGGCAACGATCGCCCGCAGCCGCTTCCTGGAGCGATATTTCCGATAGCTCCATTCCGAGCGCGGCCGCGGTCTGCAGGCGGATCGTCGTCACTCCTGCAAGGTCCGCACCTGCAGCGCCGAAGCAGAGCAGCGGCACGCGCAGCGTGTGCCAGTTACTGCCCGGCGCGCCAAGTAGGCTTGGCACCGGCAGCGCCGCCGGCTGCGCGCCACCGAGCGCTAGTGTAACCGCGGCTGTTGCCGGCTTGGTCACGCGCAGCTCGATCTGCAGCACCATCGCCCCGTTCGCCTCGCGTGCGATGTCGAGCGGCGCGGCACGGGTGAGCTCGATCCAGGCGGGCTCGGCGCCCGACCAGCGCGCCGCCCACGCGTCTTCCTGCCGGCGCCGGTCGATGCGCCGCAGCGTCAGCGTCTCGCCGCCATAGGTCGCGATCCGTGTGCCGACCGCGGCGATATGCGGCGCCTGCGCGTCGCCGATCGCTAGCGCGAAGCCGTTGGTGCCGGTGCCGTTCTGCAGAAACACGCCACGTGCCGCCGTTTCCACCGTCACTTGCGGTTCGGGCAGCGTGCCGACGTGGCCGGGATGCCCGTAGCTCAGCCCGTAACCAAAAGGGAATTGTGGGTCGTAGTTGGGCTGACCGACATTGAGGGCCGTCTGGCCGGGACGCTTAGGCCAGGAAAAGGACAGCTTGCCCTGAAAGTCATGGTCGGGCTGTCCGCCGGCGCGCGCGATCAGCACGTCCGCCAGCCCCGCGCCCTCCGATCCAGGCAGCCAGGCGGAGACGAACGCATCGGCGGCGTTGATTTGCGGGTTGAGGTATAGCGGCCTCCCCGAAATCAGCACCGCAGCGGTCGGCACGCCAGCCGCGCGCAACTTTTTCAGTAGCCAGAGGCTCTCGGCATTTTCAGTGTGGAGCGCGACATCGGCTTGGTCGCCCTGGAACTCGGCATAGGGGTTCTCACCGAACACGACGATCGCGGCATCGGGCTTGGTGCCAGTGAAGCTGCCGTCGGGGCTGAGCATCGCGGTGCCGCCACGTGCCTCGACCGCCGCCTTGATCCCGCCCCAGATCGAGGTCGCGCCGGGGAAATCGACGTTGGTGTTGTCGTTGCCCTGCCAACTCAGCGTCCAGCCGCCGGTCTGCTTGCCGATGTTGTCCGCGCCCGCCCCCGCGACCAGAATCCGATGGCCGCGCGGATCGATCGGGAGGAGGTTGGAAACGTTCTTGAGCAGCACGAGCGATTTGGCGACCGCCTCGCGCGCGATCGCGCGGTGAGCGGGCGCGCCCAGCAACGACTCGTCGCCGGCATGCGGGCGCGTCGAGGGCAGGCCCTCGTCGAACACGTGCGCGCGCATCTTCACCCGCAGCACACGGCGCACCGCATCGTCGAGCCGCGCCATCGGGATCGTACCGTCCTTCACCTCGCGCACCGTGTTGCCATAGAGGGCGCGCCAGTCCTCGGGCACGTTGAAGATGTCGACGCCCGCGTTGAACGCGAAGGCGCAGTCGCTCTTGGTGCAGCCGGGTACCTGGCCGTGCGCGTTCCAGTCGCCGATCACCAGGCCATCAAACCCCATCCGACGCTTGAGCACATCGGTGAGCAACGCCTTGTTGGCGTGCATCTTGACGCCGTGCCAGCTCGAGAAGCTCGCCATGACCGATTGTACCCCGCCGTCGATGGCGCCCGGATAGCCGGCGCCATGCACGTCGCGCAGCACCGCTTCGCTGGCGAGGTTGTCGCCTTGGTCGCGCCCGCCATCGGTGCCGCCGTCGCCGAGGAAGTGCTTCGCGGTCGAAATCACGTGATCAGCGTTCAGGAAATCGCTGCCGGTGCCCTGCAGCCCCTCGACCATCGCCTTGGCGTAATCCGTGACGATTGCGGGCTGCTCCGAATAGCTCTCATAGGTGCGGCCCCAGCGATCGTCCTGCACCACGGCCAGCGTCGGCGCGAAGCTCCAGTCCATGCCGAGCACGCGCACCTCTTGGGCAGTGGCGGCGCCGATGCGACGGATCAGATCGGGGTCGCGCGCGGCGCCCAGCCCGATGTTGTGAGGAAAGAGCGTGGCGCGATAAACGTTGTTATGGCCGTGGACGGCATCGGACGCCCACATCAGCGGAATACGCGGACCCTTGTTCGCGGGGTCGACCGATGCCTTCCAATAGCCGTCGATCTTGGCGAGCCATGCCGCAGCCGACGCGTGCTTGTCGCCGTTCGGTACCGAGCCGCCGCCATTCTCGATCGAGCCGATGTGGTAGGTGACGACGTCGGCCGGGGTGATCGACTTCATTTCTGGCTGGAGCGTCTGGCCGACCTTCTGCTCGATCGTCATCTGCCTGAGCAGCGCGTCGATCCGGCGCTCCATTGCTGCATCGCGGGCTACGGGGCTGTGCGCGACCGGCCAGCGATTTGGGTGGACGACCGGCGCCGACTGGGCGAGCGCCGCCCCCGAGGTGGCGGTGAGGAGAAGCGCAAGCGCGGATCGGTACATCAGGGTCGCCTTAACGGTCAGTGGGGGGAGCGGCGGTTTCGGCCAGCAGGTGGTTGCGCATCAGCGTGCCCGAGGTGGTAAGCTGGGCGGCGGGCCAGCTGCCATCGGGCGACGCGCCAGGCTTGAGCGCGGCGGAGGCTTCCGCCTTGTCGCTGAGCGACCAGGCCAGATAGCTGATGCCGTGTGCGTCGCACCAGTCCCACCATGTCTGCGTCTCGGCGGCATCGATCGGCGCGTCGCCATTGGCGGCGGTGGTGCCATATTCGGTGACGAAGAGCGCGCCGCCGCGCGCCAGCGCTGCATTCGCCTTGTCGCGGAGGTCCTGCTTGTGCGTGGCGGCATAGAAGTGGAGCGCATAGGCGACGTTGGGCAACCTCAGTGGATCGGCGGCGGCCTCGGCCACCTCTTGGTCCCAGGCACGCGTGCCCGCGACCACGAACGCGCCGGGATCCTGCGCACGGATCGCGGCGATAACGCGCTGGTGGTACGGCTTGATGACGTCGGCCCAACCATATTTGGGCAGCGGCTCGTTCCACGTCTCGTAGATGAGGTTCGGCACGCCGCGATAGCGTTTGGCGATCGCAGTGAAGAAGCGCACCGCCTCGTCGGGCATGGGGTCATGCGCGTGCCAGTCGACGACGACATAGATGCCCGCCCGAATCGCGCCGTCGATCGCTTGCTCGGCCCGTTTCGTTTCCACTGCGGGCTCGTTCTTATAGCCGCCACTCGCGGCGGCGACCGCCGCGCGCACCGCAGTCGCGTGCCAGTCGGTCGCTATCCAGCGAATCGCCCTGGCGTTGTAGAAGGCGGGCTTCCACTGGCTCCAGAACAAGGACATGCCACGCAGCGTCACGGGCTTACCATGCGCATCGACGACGCGATTGCCGGACACCTGCAGCCGCCCGTGGCGCGCGACGATGCTGGAGAAGGCGGCGGCGGGCACCGGGGGAGCGGCGGTGGCCGGTGCCTGAGCGGAACCGATGATGATCGCGGCGATCAGCCACGGCACAGGAAATTTCGGCATCGCATCTCCTTGTATTTTCGCTTGTCGAGCCAGCGGGCGTCTTGCATCTATAGTGGGCACATGATGGTGAAAAGCCTTCCTTAAAACGAGCAGGATTGGATGACCGACACCGACCAGCCCGAGCGCCAGCCGTGCGGAATCCTGCGCGCGTGAGCATGCCGACACCCGTGCCGTTCGCGGTGATCGGCGGCGGCGAGGGCGCCTTCATAGGCGAGGTTCACCGCTGGGCGGCGGCGCCGGCCGGGAATTGCCGGCTGGTGGCGGGCACCTGGGGCGTGGGTTCGGTGATGGGTAGCCTGGTCGCCAATGCAGTCTATGTCGCGAGCACACACGGCCGGACGCACGACTGGCGCGCAATCTGGATGGTCCCGGCCGGGCTTGGCACTGGTTGTCGCAATCATCTTCACAGCCACCTTTCGAGAGCGGCGAAAGATCAGCATCAACGAAGGGGACATGGCATGACGATCTCGCGACGCGGGGTGATCCGCGGGCTGGCGATGGGGGCGGCGGCGACCGCGTGGTCTCGGGCGGCATCGGCGAGGACCGGCTATCCCTGGCCGCTCGGCGTCCAGCTGTGGTCGGTCAATGCCGAACTCGACCGCGACATGGACGCGACGTTGCGCGATCTGGCACGGCTCGGGTATCGGGAGGTCGAGACCGCGGGGCTCCACGGTCACGAACCCGCCGCCTTCGCGCGCGCCATCACGTCAGCGGGGCTACGCGCGGTGAGCGCGCATTATTCCATGCCCGATCTGTTCACTGACGCTGCGGGCCATATCGCCGAGGCGAAGGCGATGGGCGTGCAGTGGCTCGTCGCTTCGTCGCCACGCGCGGACAGGCCGCTCAAATCGGGCGACTGGATCCCCGCGATCCACGACGCGATGACGCTCGACGCGTGGAAAGCCAATGCCGCCCGGCTCAACGAGGTCGGGCGGATGGCGCACAAGGCGGGGCTGCAGTTCGCCTATCACAACCATCCGATCGAGTTCGATCACTACGATGGCCAGCGCGGCTTCGAAGTGCTGCTCGCGGGCACCGACGCGGCGCTGGTCAAGCTCGAACTCGATGTCGCCTGGGCGGTGGCGGGGGGCGTCGACCCGGT
This sequence comes from Sphingomonas sp. T1, assembly GCF_902506585.1. Lineage (NCBI taxonomy): Bacteria > Pseudomonadati > Pseudomonadota > Alphaproteobacteria > Sphingomonadales > Sphingomonadaceae > Sphingomonas > Sphingomonas sp. T1. The sequence continues at coordinate 1,470,128 of NZ_LR733875.1, read as the reverse complement.
CGCGCTGCTGCGCCAGCACGGCGATCGCATCCGGATGATCCACGTCAAGGGACTGAAGACCAAGCCTACGGTCGGCACCTACGGGACCGATTTCGCAACAGGGATCGTCGGCCAGGGCAATGTCATCGCCTGGCCCGCGGTGTTCGCGGCGGCGAAGAAGGCGGGCGTGATCCACGCCTTCGTCGAACAGGAGCCGCCATACGAGCGGCCAATCATGCAGTCGCTGGTGGAGTGCCGCGACTATCTGGAAAGTTTGTGAGGAAGACTGACATGATCGGCAAAATCGCAGCGCTGACGCTGGCGACGCTCGCCCTGGGCGGCGCGGCACCCGCGCCAACCGCACGCCCCGCGATCACCGGCGTCTCGCACCTGGCGGTCTATTCGACCGACGCAGCGGCGACCGAGCATTTCTACACCGTCGTGCTCGGCGCCCGAAAGGGCGCCGATCCCGAGGATGCGGCCGGCACGCGCTATTATTTCAGCCCGCGCCAGTTCGTGGAGGTGCTTCCCGCGCCCGCCGGCCATGGCCCGAGCATGCTCGCGCACGTCGCCTATACGACGGACGATGCGGCCGGATTGCGTGGCTGGCTCACGGCGCACGGCGTGCGCGACCTGACCGCGGTGCAGCGCGGCACAGGCGGCGATCAATGGTTTGCGGGCCATGATCCCGAAGGCAATGCGGTCCAGTTCGTCCAGCCCGGCGTTCAGTCCACGACCGCCGAGCCGGGCACGATCAGCGGCCGCATTATCCATGTCGGCTATGCGGTGCATGACCGGGCGAAGCAGGACGGCTTCTACAAGACGCTGCTCGGCTTCCGACCCTATTGGTACGGCGCCTTCAACGAGGGCAAGGTCGACTGGGTGTCGCAGCAGACTCCCGACGGCACGGACTGGCTCGAATATATGATGGTCGGCCCCGGCTCCGACGTGGCGCTCGACAAGGTCGACGCCAACGAACTTGGCGTGCTCAACCACCTTTCGCTCGGCGTGCCTAACATGCAGGCGGCGGTGACGACGCTCTACCGCGAGAACCGGCTGAGCAAGCGCCACGACGGGCCGCAGATGGGGCTCGACGGCAAGTGGCAGGCCAATTTCTATGATCCCGACGGCACGCGCATCGAACTGATGGAGTTCCAACCGGTGATGAAGCCGTGCTGCTCCACCTTCACCGCCGACAGCCCGACGCACTGACCGCCCCGCAAAGAACGCCGCGCGGACGAATTTCTCGGGCCGCGCGGCCCCCATGCGGGTGTTGTACGTTCGGACCCTGAATACCCGCATTTTAAGCCTTCGGAGATTTCCTGCCGTGCCGTTTCCAATGCCCTACACCCCCGATGCCGACCGTTACGATGGGCGGATGCCCTATCGCCGCTGCGGGCGCAGCGGACTCGACCTGCCCGCGATCAGCCTCGGCCTGTGGCAAAATTTCGGGGGCGATGACGTGTTCGAAAATGCGCGCGCGATGTTGCGCCGCGCGTTCGACCGGGGCGTCACCCATTTCGATCTTGCCAACAATTACGGCCCGCCCTACGGCTCGGCCGAGGAGAATTTCGGCCGCGTGCTCGCGACCGACTTCGCCGGGCTGCGCGACCAACTGGTGATCTCGACCAAGGCGGGCTGGGACATGTGGCCGGGGCCGTACCGCGATGTCGGCGGGAGCCGCAAATATCTAATCGCAAGCTGCGACCAGAGCCTCAAGCGCATAGGGCTCGACTATGTCGACATCTTCTATTCGCATCGCGTCGATCCCGATACGCCGCTCGAGGAGACGATGGGCGCGCTCGTCCAGCTCCACCGTCAGGGCAAGGCGCTCTATGTCGGCATCTCGTCCTATTCGCCCGAACTCACCCAGCAGGCGGCGGCGATCCTGCGCGACGAGCGCGTGCCGCTGCTCATTCACCAGCCGAGCTATTCGATGCTCAATCGCTGGGTAGAGGATGGCCTGCTCGACACGCTCGAGGCGCTGGGCACGGGCTGCATCGCCTTCTCGCCGCTAGCGCAGGGGATGCTGACGCGCAAATATCTGAAGGGCGTGCCCGCCGAGGCGCGCGCGGCGCGCGACGGCTCCTTTTCGCCTGACCTGCTCACGCACGAGAATGTCGACCGGATCCGCGCGCTCAACGCTATCGCCGACGCGCGCGGACAGTCGCTCGCGCAGATGGCGATCGCCTGGGTCCTGCGCGATCCGCGTGTCACATCGGCGCTGATCGGCGCACGCACCGTCGCCCAACTCGACGAATCCCTCGATGCGGTGAACCGGCTCGACTTCACCGCCGACGAGCTCGCCGCGATCGACCGCCACGCGAGCGAGGGCGGGATCAATCTGTGGGCGGTGTCGTCGCAGGTCACGAATACGGCGCGATGAAGACGACGGCGGGCGTGGCGCACGGGTCGCGGCATCAGGCCGCGACCTGCGGAACGCCACGTCTACCTTCGGCAGTCCGTCGTTCCCGGCGGATCGGCTCTGGTACGTTATTCGGACACAGATTCATATGTGGACGGCTCCCTCTTGCAAGGGGTGAGCGGCGGATTTTCGATCGCTTGCGTTCATATGTACGGCCTTCGGATGCGACCGCATATGATCGCTGGCCAAGATGGTTTCCGCAGCATGAGTTCCTCACACGGTATCGGCCTTTGGTAGCCAGTGAACCTGCCGGATTTGTCATGTCGTGGATTGATCGATCACACCATCTGCTCTTCTTGCAAGATCCTTTTACCGGGACAGTACGGAGGCATTAGAGACATACCCACTTCGTACAGCCGAAATCTAAACGGTTGCCATCGGTGATAAAACGGCAGCCTTCCGATACCTCTCGCCGCTGACCATCAGTTTCCAAGCGGTGCGCGCGATCTTGTTCGCCAGCGCCACGGCCGCGACCTTAGTCTTTTTGCGGGCAAGCATGCCAAGCAGCCATGGTGAAGCCTTGCGTGACCGGCCTCGCTGAACTTGCTGGCTCACTGCGAACCCGGCCGGCGGTCGAATGATCTCTGGGTGTCAGACCCATCCAGGCTGCAAAGTCTCGGCCTGATTTGAACAGCCGCGGATCCGGAGTTTTCATCATGAGCAGGGACGCGCCGATTGGGCCTACGCCAGGTATCTGAGCAAGGCGCTGACTATACTTGTTTTCGCGGTGCCACTCCATCAGCTTCTCCTCGACCAGTTCGATCTCGCTTTTCAGCTGTACATACTCACGGGCATGCAGCGCGAAAAGTTCACGGGCGAGGTTGGAGACCGCTTCATTATCGGCGATGCTGTCGAGCAGCGGCTCAATTCGGCACATACCGGTCCCTGCAGTTATGCCGAACTCCGCCGCATACCCGCGGATAACGTTGGCGAGTTGGTGCGCTTACGGATCAATAGCGTGCGCATGCCTACCAGCATCAGTGCCGCCTGCTCGTCGACGGTTTTTGCAGGGACAAAGCGCATCGTAGGACGGCCTGCCGCTTCGCATAGTGCTTCGGCATCGGCTGCATCGTTCTTGCCGCGCTTAAACGTACGACTTCACCAATTGCGGCGCAATCAGAAGGACATCATGTCCCAGCGAGGTGAGAAGGCGCGCTCATTGGTGCGAGCTGGCGCAGACCTCGATCGCCACCAGCGTCGGGGGCAGCTTCTCGAAAAAACGGGTCATCTTTTTGCGCGTCAGCTTACGACGCAGCACCGGCGTTTACGCCGCGTCGACCCCGTGTACCTAGAAAACGTTCTTTGACGTGTCCATCCCGATTCTGGTAATCTGTTCCATGGGCGGCTCCTTCATATGAGGCTGGCAACGACCTCATCGTGGCACATTGCGATGCCGTTGGGAGCCGTCCACCCCAACACGGTGGCCGTTTGATGAGCAGCGGCATGAGGCCGTTGGTGTCGAGATCGAGGCAATCAGACCAGGCTTAATCACCGGTGAGATTGATGCGGTCCTAGCCAAGCGGCGAGAGCCGGGACAGCATAGCCGGATCGACCGGCGTCCCGCGACGGCGCATTTCGTCAACAGCACGACCGAGATACGGGCAGTTGGACAGGATGATCGCAGCGGTGACGAGATTGAGAGCAGCAGCCCGGGTTTGAATATTTTCCGGGCCACGATTGCGAAAACGGCCAAGCCGATGGAACGCGACTGCCCGGACCAAACTGTTACGAGCCTCGCCCTTGTTCAGTTCGGCTGTGACCGTGCTGCGCGGAGCCGGATCCTCGAACCCAGCGCAGTGACTGTCTCGACCCGATTGAGGGGCGTGATGCGCCGCATTTGTGCGAACAGGCGCTCCATCAACAGGAAGTTGCCACGCGTTATGCGGATCACCGCCGCCTGCGGCTCGATCGCATCGAGCTGGGCGGGTCGAAGCTGATCCCAAAGTCGGCAGCATGCGTCGCGAGAAGCAGGCGCATCTCAGTTTCGGTGAGCGGCTTCAAATCGCGGACGAAGCCGATGCGCGAGTAGAACTGCGCGTAGCGGGCGGGGCGCTTTGCAGCCCCGGCATCCCCATCATTATCAGCATCAGGCCAAACCGATGCCGATCAGACAGATCTCGCAACTCCTCCAGCGATTAATGGTAAGTCGGTCTGTCTCGTCCACAATGATGAGAGGACAAGCGACCTGTGCCTCGTGGAGATCTACGTTTTCGGCGGAGCCGGCCGCAACCGTCAGGCGCTTATAACCCGATTTCGTCACGTTGACGCACAATCCCGCGTCAATGAGCTTGGGAGTGTTGCTGACCCCGGCGGTGTAGAAGATCGCCCACGTCGGCATCGCTGCGGCGTGTTAGCAATTTAATATGGATTCTTTGTCTATCACCTTCCGAGGAAGAGGTTCCCGGATGGTACGACACGACGAAGAAGCACGGCTTGATGCGCTGCATCAGTTGAACTTGCTCGACACTCCGCCAAGCGCAAGCTTCGACCGCATCACGCGCATGGCGAGCCAGATTTTTGATCTGCCGATCTCGGCGGTGTCGCTGACCGACCGTGACAGGCAGTGGTTCAAGTCACGCGTCGGCGTCGAGCATTGGTCGCTTCCCCGGGAAAAGGCACCCTGTGCACAGGTGGCCGAGACCAGGGAAATCCTGATTCTTCCGGATCTCCTCGAGGATGATCGCTATGCCGACAGCGCGCTGGCGAAAACGGGGGTGCGCTTCTACGCGGGTGTTCCGCTCGTGACCCGCGAAGGGTTCGGTCTTGGTTCGCTCTGCGTGCTCGGTACGGAACCGCGTATGGTTTCCGCATCGGAAATGGCTGGCCTCAGCGATCTTGCTGATATGGTGATGTCGCAGATCGAGATGCAGCATGCGTTCGGCCGCGTGGATCCGCTCAGCGGCTTACCTAACCGAACCCAGTTCCTCGATGATCTGGTGGACCTTGGCCGCGATACACCGGGCCAGCGCCATTTCGCGGTACTGATCGACCTCGCCCGCAACGACCAGCTCAGCAACGGGTTACGCGTCATCGGGCCAGCGTTCATCGACGACATGGTGCAAGAAGCTGCCAGAACGCTTCGCGCAGTGCTGGGCGTGGGACGGACCGCCTATCATGTCGCCGCCACGCAGTTCGCGTTCCTATCCCCCCCGGAGCCCGAACAGGAGGCGTATCTGTCACTGCTGGAGTCCATGCTTTCGGACTCCCGGAATGCCTCCCGCATCCGGTACGCCATGACGGCGGCGATCGGGGTCGCGCCGGTCATTTTGGGCAAGACGGATCCTCGCCACGTACTTCGTACGTGCTATAGTGCCGCGCAGGATGCGCGTGCGTCGGAACATGCCGTCAGCCTCTACGCACCAGTTCAGGACCGTGTTCACTCCCGCAGGTTCGGGCTTCTCAACGATTTCGGAGCAGCCCTGAACGAGCCGGATCAGCTCAGGCTAGTCTTCCAGCCACGCATCGATCTGGCGTCGGGCGATTGCATCGGTGCCGAGGCCCTGCTGCGCTGGAGACATCCGGTTCTGGGCGAGGTGTCACCTGGTGAATTCATTCCCATCATCGAGCAGACATCGCTTGCAAAACCGACCACCGCCTGGGTGCTCGACGCAGCCATGAGGGAGCGGGCGAACTGGAAGAAGGACGGTTTCGACCTCCAGCTTTCGATCAACGTATCGGCTGCCAATCTGGAAGAAAGCGATTTTGCCGAGCAGGTGCAGTTCTGCCTCCTGAAGCATTGTCTGCGCCCGGAAGCGATCGAGCTGGAGGTGACAGAGAGTGCCGTCATGGAGAATGGTGGCCGTGCCATGGGTCAGCTTCGCGCGCTGCATGCCGCTGGAGTGGCGCTCGCGATCGACGACTTCGGCACCGGGTATAGCAGCCTCGCCTATCTCCAGCGTCTCCCTGTGCACGTGGTCAAGATCGACCAGTCGTTCATCCGCAATCTCGCCCAGAATGAGCGCGAACAGGCGCTCGTTCGATCGATGATTACGCTGTCGCATGACCTTGGATACCGCGTCGTTGCCGAGGGCGTCGAAACTTCAGCGGCCGCAGCGATCCTGACCGACATGGGATGCGAAGAAGCGCAGGGGTACTATTTTGCCCGCCCGATGGAGCAAGCGGATTTCAGGCAGTGGATTGTCGCTCAGCACAGCCCCCCGCGACAAACCAGTAACCGAGCCTGAGCGCTATTTCTCGCACGGGTCTCTTGCCGTTTGTGGCGGACGTACTTGGTGGAGCCTTGTCGTAGCAACATCCGTTCCGATATCCCTCTGATCGCAACTCAGCTCAGCCGTTCAATCTCTCTAAGCACGGCGTGCGGGTCGAATGGCTTGGCGATGAACAGAGTGTGTTCGGGCAGATCGAAGGCGAAAGGCTTGGTAGCCCCCGAGGCAACCACCAGCAGTGTCGGCGGGTAGCGATCACGGACATAATGGGCGAGCTTAATGCCATCGATCGACCCGGGCATCTGCACATCGGTGAGGACCACGCGGATCGAGGGATTTGCGGCCATGATCACGATCGCGGCATCGGCGCTGTCAGCCTCGTATACCTGAAAGCCCTCGTCAGCAAAAAAGTCGACAAGGTTGTGGCGGATCATCGCCTCGTCTTCGACGACCAGGATCGATCTCTCCCCGCTAGTTTCCTGCACCATAATTCATCTGCCTTCCATCCCCGCGCCCGCGAGCGGAGCCTCAATTTTAAACACCACGTCAGCAGGATCGAATGTAATCGCCGTATCGGCGCGGAAGTAGGATCGCAGCGACCGTTCGATCATCAGTGACCCGAAGCCGCGCCGCGTTGGTACACGCACTTCGGGACCGCCCCGTTCTTGCCAGGTGAGCGAGAAACGAGGCTCGTCTCCATTGGGTCCAGGCAAAATCGCCCAAGACAGATCGACGCGACCGACATCGTTCGAAAGTGCGCCATATTTGGTGGCGTTCGTCACCGGCTCGGGGAGGGCCAAGGCTAGGGCAACCGTAACCTGCGCATTGAAGCGGATTACCGGACCTTCGTAGTGGCAGCGCGATCCGTGACAGCCATGCGCATCAAACGCCGCACTGGCTAGGGCGTGTAGATCGGCCGAATCCGACTCCGACGCGGTCAGAAATTCGGTTGCCTTGCCGAGCGCCGCCAGTCGTGACGCGAGTGCATCATTGGCGGTCTTGAGATTGCCCGCTTTCCGGAGTGTCTGGGCCGCCACAGCGCCGACGATGGTCAGCAGGTTTTTAATGCGGTGGCCGAGTTCGCCGTTGAGGAGCCGAAGCCGTTCGTCTTGTTCGATCAGCAGCGCATTCGTCCGCGCCTGTTCATCCGCTTGCGTTGCCAACCGGCGGAACGCAGCGCGTAGCTCCGCTGCGATCATCACCACGCTTATCGAGACGGCGGCAAAGACTGCGGTGGCGGCCCATTGCTGCGTGGTCAGCCAGAATGGAGTGCCAGCCCCCGCGATCGTTACCGCTGCAAGAAACGCCGACAGCAGCGCGGCGTAGACACCAGGCCCCTTTCCCAGCAACAACCCCAGAATGAGGACGACGGGCACGAACAGGAGCCACGGCAGCAAACTGGTCACCAGCTGCGCCCTCGCCATTGCGACGGCGACGATTGTAACCGTCGCAATCGCATAACTAGGCAGTGGCGCGATCGGATGGTTCAGCGACCAGGTAATGGCCCGATCCACGACGAAAGACGGCTCGTATTTTTCATTCCTGCCATTGCCTAAACATCTGCCCCCGAGGCATTGCCGGCTGGCGCCAAGAGTGCGGGGTTACCGGCGGTGACTGCCGGCTGAATCGAGCTGGTCCTGACGACCCTTGCCCTGGAACCCGAACATCCAGCCGGGATATTCGGCGGGCAGCTGACTGACCTTATCGAGCTCTTCCAGCTCATCGGCGGACAGCACGACATCGACTGCAGCCAGGTTGTCGGCAAGCTGCTCGGGGCGTTTGGCACCGATGATGACGCTCGTCACTGCTGACTGGTGAAGCAGCCAAGCGAGCGCGATCTGTGCGACCGAAACGCCCTTTACGTCCGCAATCGGCTTCATCACGTCGATGACGTCGAACGCGCGGTCGCGGTTGACCGGGGGGAAGTCGAAATTGGCGCGGCGTCCTTCGCCCGATTGCCCCTCGCGATCATATTTGCCTGACAGCAGGCCGCCCGCGAGCGGGCTCCACACCATCAGGCCGAGACCGGTGGCGTTGAGCATGGGTACGAGTTCGCGCTCGAGATCCCGCCCGGCCACGGTGTAATACGCCTGAAGGCTGGCGAAGCGGTGCAAGTTCAGCCGGTCGGCCATCCCCAGCGCGGTCGCGATCTGCCATGCCGCCCAGTTCGAAACGCCGACATACCGGACCTGCCCGTGCTGAACGAGCGTGTCGAGCGCGCGCAGCGTTTCCTCGATCGGTGTCGCAGGATCGAATCCATGGATCTGATAGAGATCGATATGGTCGAGCTGGAGCCGATCGAGGCTGGCCTTGCACGCATCGATCAGGTGGTAGCGGGTATTGCCGCGCCCGTTCTGCCCCTCGCCCATCTGGCCCGACCCCTTGGTCGCAATGACGACTTCGTCGCGCGCGATGCCGAGGTTCTTGAGCGACCGGCCGAGGATTTCTTCCGACCGTCCGCCTGAATAGACGTTGGCGGTATCGATGAAGTTGATCCCTGCATCGAGGGCAGCGCGGACGAGTTCGTCTGCCGCCTCCTGCGTGACGTCGCCGATCTTGTCCCAGACCGCGCCTTCGCCGCCGAAGGTCATGGTGCCGAGGCACAGTTCGGACACGAACAGGCCGGTTTTGCCGAATTTATTATAACGCATTGCAATATCTCCGAAAGATTGAGGTTCGCGATCAGCCTCCGACGCTTTGATGATCGGGCCGATGAACGTCTCGGGATCGTCGGGCCCGTTGCGCTTCAGGCCCTTCACGCGTGCGGCGAACTTCTCGACGAACGCGTCGTAGAGCGGCGCCTCGACGATGATCCGGTTGGCGATCATGCAGATCTGCCCTTGGTGGAGGAACTTGCCGAACACCGCCGCCTCGACGGCCAGATCGAGATCGGCGTCGGCGAGCACGACGATCGGGCTGTCCCCGCCAAGCTCCAGCTCCAGCTCCAGCCGCTTGACGATGTCCGATTCGTAGGCGAGACGGACGATCCCGCGGCCGGCCGGGGTCGATCCGGTGAACGAGATCACGCGGGATCGGATGCTTGACGAACGCGTCGCCGACCTCGCGGCCCGGGCCGGGGATGACGTTGAGGACGCCCGCAGGGAGACCTGCTTCCTCGAACATCTTAGCGAAGAGCAGCCCGCCTACGATAGGCGTATCCGAGACGGGTTTGAGCACGACCGCCTTGCCGACCGCAATTGCGGGGGCGATCGAGCGGGCGGAGAGCTGGAAGGGGAAGTTCCACGGCGAGATCACGCCGACGACGCCGACCGGCTTGCGATAGACGCGGCTTTCCCTGCCCGGTGTATCGTTGGGCAGGATGCGCCCCTCGACCATATAGGGCAGACTGCCGGCTTCGAGCATGACGCCATTGACGGCTTTCCATTTTAGCGCGGCATTGAGTTGCGTCGAGCCGCCGTCCTTAACCAGCCAGCCGATGATCTCGCCGCGCCGCGCCTCCATGATCCGCGCTACCGTCGCGAAGACGAGCGCGCGCTCGGAGGGGAGCTTGGCGGCCCACGCGGGCCGCGCGCCCTTGGCGGCCTCGTAGGCGGCGTTCAGACCGTTTGCATCGGCCTGGGGCACGTCGCCAATCGATTGTTCGGTCCAGGGATTGATATTGGCTTTGGGCTTCGCACTGCCGGATTGCCAAGTACCGGCGATGAACAACTGATCGAAACTCGTATAGGCCGTGGGCGAGGACATAGGGATTCCATGGTGATTGGACCGGCACTCCCTAAGCGGCCGGTCTGACGATTTGCCCATTTTTCGGCCGTGGCGGTGGTCCGCCTTATGACCCGTCGCTTCAACATAGCCGGACCCGCAGGCGTCGCAGCCTATGGGTCCGGGATCGTTCGGGGGCGGCGTTAGCCGTGCGGGCGCATCACGACCTTGATGACGCCGTCTTCCTTGTCGCGGAACTTTTGGTACATTTCCGGCGCATCCTCGAGGCTCGCCGGGTGGGTTACGACGAAGCTCGGGTCGATGTCGCCCGCCTCGATCCGCGCCAGCAGAGGCGCGGTATAGGCCTGGACGTGGGTCTGACCGGTCTTGATCGTCAGCCCCTTGTTCATCATCGCGCCAAGCGGCACCTTGTCGCCCATCCCGACATAGACGCCCGGGATCGACACCGTACCGCCCATCCGGCAGCTCATGATCGCCTCGCGCAGCACATGGATGCGATCGGTGGCGAGGCCGACCGCTGCCTTAGTCTTGTCGAGCACCGCGTCAAAGCTGCCGTGCCCCGAGGCTTCTGCGCCGACCGCGTCGATGCAGCTGTCGGGGCCGCGGCCCTTGGTGCGGAATTGCAGCTCGTCATAGACGTTCTCGATCTCGGCGAAGTTGATCGTCTCGGCGCCGCCGCCTTCAGCCATGGCGAGCCGCTCGGGCACTTCGTCGATCGCGATAACTCGGCCGGCGCCGAGCATCAGCGCCGAACGGATAGCGAATTGGCCGACCGGACCGCAGCCCCAGATGGCTACCGTGTCGCCGGGTTCGATCTGCGCATTCTCGGCAGCCATGTAGCCGGTCGGGAAGATGTCCGAGAGGAACAGCGCCTGCTCGTCGGTGACGCTGTCAGGCACCTTGATTGGGCCGAAATCGGCCATCGGCACCCGTAAATATTCGGCCTGGCCGCCGCAATAGCCGCCCAGCATGTGACTGAAGCCGAACAGGCCAGCGGGCGAATGGCCCATAGCTTTGATCGCCAATTCGGCATTGGGATTGGTCGTGCAACATGCCGAAAACAGGCCCTTCTTGCAGAACCAGCATTCGCCGCAGCTGATCGTGAACGGCACCACGACGCGGTCGCCGATCTTGAGGTTGGTCACTTCCGAACCAAGCGCGACGACCTCGCCCATGTTCTCGTGGCCGAGGATGTCGCCCGATTCCATCGTCGGCTGGTAGCCATCGAGCAGATGGAGATCCGAACCACAGATCGCGCAGGCGGTGATCTTGATGATCGCATCGCGAGGATGCTTGATTTCGGGGTCTGCGACGGTGTCTACGCGAACATCGCCCTTTCCGTGCCAGCATAGTGCGCGCATTAGTTTTCTCCTGCGTAGTTTTGAGGGAAAGCGGGTGAGACCGATTATCGTTCCCGGAACTCAGCGGACCGGGATCACCATTCAACGCCAACTTTGCCGAAGTGGCTGCCGCTTGCGTCGAAACGGAACGCCTCGGCAAGCTGCTCGAGCGGGAAACGGCGGTCGATCACCGGCCGAATAGCGCCGCCATCCAGCGCGCGGACGAAATCCTGCTGCTGGCGCCGGCTGCCGACGATTAGGCCCTGGAGCCTGGCCTGCTTCGCCATCAGCGCGGCCGTGGGTAACCCGCCGCCGATCCCGGTCAGGACGCCGACCAGCGAGATGTGGCCGCCCACGCGCACTGCATCGATCGATTGGGCCAGCGTGCCAGGACCGCCGACCTCGACGACATGATCGACACCGCGGCCGCCGGTCCATTGACGAACCGCCGATCCCCAATCCTTGTGCTCGCGATAGTTGATCGTAAAGTCTGCGCCGAGCGCACTGGCGCGCTCCAGTTTCTCGTCAAAGGACGACGTGATCGCGACCGTCGCGCCCATCAGTTTGGCAATCTGGAGCGCCCAGATCGAAACGCCGCCGGTACCGAGCGCTAGCACGGTGTCGCCTGCCTTGAGGCCGCCATCGGCGACCAGCGAGCGCCACGCCGTCAGGCCCGCCGTCGTAATCGCCGCGGCCTCGACCGCGTCGAATCCCTTGGGCACATGGGTGAAGGCGGTGGCCGGCAGGACGCCTACGTCCTGCGTAAGCCATCAATGCCGTCTCCCGGCGTTCGGTGGAAGTCGCCGACCGTTGGCGCGCCGTCCTGCCAATCCGGGAAGAAGCAGGAAACGACCGCATCGCCCACCTGGAACTCGGTGACACCCTCGCTGAGCGCCTCGACGATGCCGGCGCCGTCCGCCAACGGGATCCTGCCCGCCTGGGTCGGCATGCGGCCGCTCGCCACGCCCAGATCGTGATAGTTGAGCGTGCTCCCGTGCAGAGCGACGCGGATCTGGCACGGTCCGGGCTGTCCCGGATCTGGTCGGTCTATCAGCTTTACCGTATCCAGCCCCACCGGGGCTTGAAGGGACATGGCTCGCATCGTCGTCTCCCATCGCTGTGTATTCGTGGCGCGCCAGGCGATTCCCGTCGGCCTGCGTTCAGGCTGCCGTGTCGAGCGGCGCCATGTCGATCACGAACCGATACTTGACGTCACTGGAGAGCATGCGGCTGTAGGCGCGCTCGATCTTGGGCATGGCGATTATCTCGATATCGGCGACGATCCCGTGCTCCGCACAGAAATCGAGCATCTCCTGCGTCTCGGCGACCCCGCCGATCAGCGAGCCGGCGATGCTGCGCCGCCCGAAGACCAGATTGGCGACGGCGGGCGAGGGGTGCGGTTCGGCGGGTACGCCCACCAGCGTCATCGTCCGGTCGCGCTTCAACAGCGCGATGAAGGGATCGAGGTCGTGCGGGGCGGCGACGGTGTCCAGGATAAAGCCGAAGCTGTCAGCGTGCGCCGCCATCTCATCGGCATCGCGTGATACGATGACTTCATCGGCACCAAGCCTGAGCGCTTCCTCGCGCTTGGACGGCGAGGTTGTGAAAGCGACGACTTGGGCGCCTAAGGCGTGCGCCAGCTTCACCCCATGTGACCCAGGCCGCCAATGCCGACGATTCCGAACTTATGCCTTGGCCCTACATTCCAGTGACGCAGCGGCGACCAGGTGGTGATCCCAGCGCACAGGAGCGGCGCCACGGCTGCAATATTCTGTGATCGGCATAGCCGCCCAGCATGTTGTCCCCGGTCACGCGATCGGGCTGTTATAGGTCATGGTGAAGACGTTTCCGCAATATTGCTCCAGGCCGTCGTTACAGCCGTGGCAATGCTAGCAGCTGTCGACCATGCAACCGACCCCAACGATCTCGCCTTCCTTGAATTTGCTCACGTCGCTGCCGACGGCGGTCACGCGACCGACGATCTCATGGCCGGGCACGGTCGGGTAGACGGTACTGGGCCATTCGCTGCGCGCGGTATGGAGATCGGAATGGTAAACGCCGCAGAACTGAATATCGACGCGTACATCGTTCGGCCGCAGATCGCGGCGCTCGAAGCTGAATGGGGCCAGCGGCGCGGCGGCGGAGCGGGCGGCGTAGCCGTGGGCGTGAGACATGGTGGTTCATTCGATCATCAAATAGGGGGGGGCAGCGGCGCAGCAGCACCGGCCCGGAGCCGATCTTGATCCGTAGCAGCTCGTAGGGCTCGCGCCGCAGATTCCTGCCTTCATGGAAAGTGGCTTGGCGCTGCAGCTGGTTGGCGGTGAAGTAGAGGTAGCCGTCGGTGCCGATCGACAGAGTATCGGGCCACAGAATGCGAGGATCCTGCGCGATCGTCCGCCACTTGCCGTTGGCCAGGCGGCGGATCGCATTGTGCTCGTAATCGCCACCGTAGACGCGACCCAATGCGTCGGCCTCGAGGCCGTGGCCCCCTTGAGGCCGAGATCACGGACCGCCTTCGCGAGCGTTCCGTTATCCGAGGCCGGATCGCGCAGCAGGGCGGTCGAGACCGCGTAGAGGTGGCGGCTCGAAAGCGGTGAGTAGTACAGGGTCGCGCCATCGGGCGAGAGTGCGATGCCGTCGCTGGCGACCAACCATGGCGAAGGCGAACCTCCTGCCGGCCGCGTCATCAGCGACTTCCCCTCGACGACCGGCACGAACCCCTTGGCTGGCATCGTTGTCGGATCGCTGGACAAGCGCCGCGTGACGCGGCCACTCGCCAGATCGACAAGGATGATCCCGCCCGGGCCCGTCAACGAACTGTCGGTGATATAGGCGACGCCCGCGGTGCCCTGCCGCAGGTCGAACCGCACGTCGTTGAGATACGTCGTCGGCAGGACGACGTCGGGACCGAACACGATCGTACGGACGACCTTGTCGGTCGCGAGATCGACCGCGACGAGCTTCGCGCCGCCTGCGATCGGCGTCTGGAATTTGGGCGAAGCGGTATCGAGGATCCACAGCCGGTTCGCCGCATCCGCGACGACACTCTGCACGCTGATCAGAGAGTCGCCGGGGCGGGCAAGATCGGCGTGGTTGATCGCTGCGTTGGGATAAGCGGTGACCTTCCCGTCCTTGAGCTCACCGACGGTGAACGCCCGGTTGTCGCCCCAATGCGGGTAATTGACGAAGATGCGGCCATTGGGCGCGACCGTCACCCCGGTCGGCATCGCCCCGGTCGAAGTGGCGACGCGCTCGCCGCTCGGCGAGTAGCTACGTTGCGCACTCACCGCTCTTCAGCGGATCGCCACCACCTTCACGCCGGAAGCGACGGCAACGTCCTTCCACGCGCGGTCCGCGGTATAAGCCGGCACGCCCAGGCGCTTTGCAAGCGCTAGGCAGAACCGGTCGCCAAGAGAGAGCCCTGCCGAACTCGTGACCGCCCGAAGTACGCCGGCGTCCCAGCCGAGCGATTCGTCCGCAGCGACGACGGTGTAGGGCAGCGCCCCAAGCATGGCCCGGACATCCTCGATCGGCGCGCCCAAGTGAACGAAATGGCTCACCACCTCCGCTTGGTTGAACACGCCGACCGCCGCGTTCGCCACGACCCCGGCCACCTTACTTCCTCCGCGCTCCCCCTTGAGCAGGGCGATGACGGCGGAGGCGTCGAGGACCGCACTCGTCATTCGCCGCTATCCGCGTGGCGGTTGGCGAGAAAGGCGTCGACCGACGCGTCGGGATGACTAGCATATTTCTTCGCGATCGCCTGCGCACGCGCCACGGCTTGGGTGACAGTACGCAGCACGACGCCTTCGTCTGTCTCCTCGAGCATCACCGCGCCGCCGCTTTCTAGTCCCAAGCGCTTGCGAATGGCTGCCGGCAGACTCATGCGTCCGTTGGCGGTAATGTTCACTTGCAGCGTCATGGAGCAGGTAGTCTCGTTTGTGGCACAGTGTCACTTCTGTACCATACTTTTTTAACCGATACACCGGTAGCCAATGATGCTCGCCGCACGTCACCTGCCACAGCTTATAATTAGCGATAACGCTGATTCCCGCTAATTACATGCTGGCCTCAAATTGGTCAGTCGCGTATCGATTCCGAAGGTTCCGGAACGACCGCTCACGCGCCTGTTTCGGATTGGACGAACGCAACGCGGGAGGTCGGCATGGCCGACGATAATGGCATCGACGACGCGGCGCACGTCGATCCTTTGAATCTGGCTGGTATCGTGACTGACGCGCTGGTGGTGGTCGACCAAGTTCAGTCGCTCGAGCCGTATCTCCCGCAGCTCGCGCCCGACGATCGCGAACGGGTCGACGACTATGTCCGCCGGGCATCGGCCGATGCGACGTTGCGCGCCTACAAATCGGATTGGCGGCTGTTCTGCGCCTGGTGCCAAGAAAGCGGTTATCGGCCGCTCCCCGCGACGCCGGCGACGGTCGCCGCGTTCCTGACGCTGCTCGCCGAGAGCGGGTTCAGTCCGCAGGAACCCCGCCGGACGAAGCGCGGGACGGTGCTGCCGCGAAAGGAGCCTGTGCCGCTCGGCCGCGCAACGATCGGTCGGCGGCTTGCTGCGATCGTCTTCGCGCACCGTGCTGCGGACGTCGAGCCGCCGACGTCGCAGCCAGACGCCGCGCGCCTCGAACGGGCGATGCGCGGAATCCGCAAGGACAAGCGCGGCGAACTGCCCGGGAAGAAGCGTCCTGCCGACGGCGACGTCCTGCGTGACATGGTGCGCGCAATCGTTGGTGAGGATTTGCGCAGCTACCGCGACCGCGCGCTACTCGCGATCGGGATGGCGGGCGCGTTCCGGCGCTCAGAGCTGGTGGCCATCACAGTCGGCCATGTGAGCCATGACAGACGCGGGCTCCTGGTGCGGATCGCTGCATCGAAGACCGACCAAGAGGGCAAAGGCCACACCGTTGCGATCCCCGACGGACGCCGCTTGGAGCCCGTGCGTCACTATCGCGCCTGGCTCGAGAGTGCTGGTATAAGCAGCGGGCCAGTGTTTCGAAAGCTCACGCCGCAAGGCCGGCTGACCGACAAGCCGATGAGCGCGCAAGGAGTGGCGTTGGTCGTGAAGGCGGCCGCGGTGGCGGCGGGCTATCCGCCGGAGTTGTTCTCGGGTCACTCGCTGCGCGCTGGCTTCCTGACCGAGGCCGGTCGGCAAAATGCTAACCTCTTCAAGATGAAGGAGCATAGTCGGCACTCGTCATTGGAAATGGTTGCGGAATATGTGCGGGACCATGAGCGGTTTCGAGAGCATGCGGGCGAGGGTTTCTTATAAGCCGGCCCACACGGCGCCATTCACTCTATAGAGCTCTCTTTTATCGCTCACGGATTTTTTTATTATGCGGCAATCTCGCATTCAAGACTTAATCACGGGTTTTCGGTATCTCGACAGTCCTCCCAGGGGGAAACGATCTGTTTGCGCAGTCGCACTTTAGTTCATTCCAAGCTCAAAAAGTGCGTTATCAGTAAACTCTTCCGGCTAGGAGCCGGCCAGCTCATATGATGGGCATCAAGAACTGTTGCCGCTAGTTAGAGAAGACACACTCTTCGCCAATTAGAAATGACACCCGTTGGTAGCAGCGGGGGCAGCGTGTAGCCATCCCAACAGCGCAGCGGTGCCCCCGCTGATGCGATACCCCCGCGNTCGAGCGCGTGTTCGGCCACCTGAAACGCAACCTGGGGCTACGAACGCTCAAGCTGCGGGGCCTGTCAGGAGCCGCAGAGGAGTTCACCATGGCCGCCGCGGCATACAACCTTCAGCTGCTCGCCCGGCAGGCCGCGCCAGCCTGATAACGCGGCGCATCCTCCGGTGTCCGGCGTCACCAGCCATCCGCCACGCCGATTTCGCGCAGGCCTTTTTCAACGGTCTCGACCGGTTGTGACACCGCTTACGCTTCATCGACGGCGTGACACCTTTTTAAGAGCTCGCGACAATGTGTCGATCGAATAGGGCTTATGCACCAGTTCGAACCCGTGCGTACCGCTTTGCGCCAGAACCTCGCTGTACCCGCTGGTCAACACGACCGGAAGCTTAGGATAAAGGCGGCCGATCTCCTGACCCAGCTCGATACCGGACATGCCCGGCATCATCACGTCGGAGAAGACGATGTCGAACCTGTCCGCATCTGTCGCCAGTTCGGCGAGTGCCTTGGAGGCGTCCATCGCCAAGACCGTATGATAGCCCAACTCTCCCAACGCCTCGGTCGCGAACATGCCAACCTCGGCATTGTCCTCGACGACCAGCACACAGGCGCCTTCGCCGAGCGGCAGGGAGTTGTCGCCTTCTTCGGCCGCTCCGCCGTCCAGCCCGTCGACCCGGGGCAGGAACATGGTGAATGTTGCGCCTTCGCCTTCGTCGCTTGTGACGACGACGCCCCCGCCGGACTGCTTTGTGAAACCGAAGACCTGGCTGAGGCCAAGGCCTGTCCCTTCGCCTACCCCCTTGGTGGTGAAGAACGGTTCGAAGATCCGTTCAATGTTGTCGGCTGGAATGCCGGGACCGCTGTCGGTCAAGGAGACCGTCACGAACTCGCCCGGCGTGGCCGGATGGGACCGTATGGCGGGCATGCCGGAGGCTGCCGCAACCACGATGGACAACTCGCCCGCGCCGTTCATGGCATCGCGAGCATTGACCGCCATGTTGACGATCGCGGTGTCGAACTGGCTGCGGTCCGCGTCGATGTAGCAAGGCTCCGTCGGCAGCCGATGCGATACCTTGATGCGTGCGCCCGTCAGCGTCCGCACCATGTCGCTGACCGTCCGCACGCTTTCCGAGACATCGAAGACTTCGGGCTTGAGCGACTGGCGGCGCGCGAATGCGAGCAGCTGGTTGGTCAGTTTGGTCGCGCGTTCGGCGGTGTCGGAGATCGCGTCGATATAGCGCTGCCGGCGTTCGTCGGAGAGACCGGGGCGGCGCAATAGGTCGATAGAACCCCGGATGACCGTCAGCAGATTGTTGAAGTCGTGCGCCACCCCACCGGTGAGTTGCCCGATCGCCTCCACCTTCTGCGATTGGCGCAACGCGTCCTCGGCCTGGCCGAGGTCGGCGGTTCGCTCGGCAACGCGCTGCTCGAGCGTTTCGGCGAGCGCGCGCAGATCGGCGACAGCACGGTCGCGCTCCGCTGCGATGCTCCGCCGCTCCTCGACGTCGATCAGGACGCCGGGAAAGCTCAGCGGCGTTCCGTCGGGTGCATGGTCAACCCGACCGTTCGCCTCGATCCAGTAATATCGACCGTCAGCCCGGCGGACCCGGTATTGATGCGCATAGGATCCACTGCGGGCGATTACCGCGTTGATGGCCTCCGTCAGCCCTGCCTGATCGTCGGGATGCACCGTTGCTGTAATCTGCGCGAGCGGGATGCCGGATCGACCGAGCGCCGGATCAAGGCCGAAGGCACGCGCGAATGCCTCGTCTACGGTGAACTGATCGCTCGGCAGGTCCCAGTGCCAGGTGCCGATGATGGCGCCGGCTTCCAGCGCGAGTTTCACCCGCTCGACGGTCTGACGTGCGACGGATTCACTGACACGCAGGCGTTCCTCCGCTTCTCGGCGGGCGGTCACGTCGTTGAAAATAATTGCGATCTGTCGATCTGCGGGATCGCCAACCCTTACTGCCCGTACGTCGAACCAGCGTTGAAATGCCTCGGCATAATTCTCGAAATTGGTTGCTTCACCGGTCTTGGCAACATGCCCGTATGTCTCGAACCAGAACTGCTCCAGGTCAGGCGCGAATTCCGTGACCCACTTGCCGCGCAAGTTGACTCCGGACTGGCGTTCAAAGGCGGGGTTGGCTTCGACAAACCGGTAATCGACGGCTTTGTCATCCTCGTCGAACTTGACCTCGACGATGGCGAAAGCCGCATCGACCGTGTCGAAGATTGTCTGGAAGCGCTGCTGCGCTTTCCGGAGCGCTTCGCCGGCAAGATGCTCTTCGGTACGATCACGCAGAACCTTGACGTAACCGGTATGGCGGCCGGCCGAATCCCGGAGCAGGGATAACTCACCGCTGGCCCAAAAAGGCTTGTCCCCCTTGCGCACGTGCCAACGCTCATCAGTGGCCCGCCCTGTCTCACGGGCGCAGGCCATCTCCTGCACCGGCACCCCGGCCGCGCGGTCTTCATCCGTGAAAAACAGGAAGACGCTTTGACCGATCACCTCGTCTTCCGACCAGCCCAGCACCCGTTCCGCGCCATAGCTCCATTCGATGATACGGCCTTCGAGATCGCAGGCTACGATGGCGAAGTCCTGTGCGCTATCGACGATCGCCCGCTGGCGCGCTTCGGCTGCAATCAGGCGTCCCGTTGCAACACGCTGCTCAAACTGCACCATGACCTGTCGCGCCATGACGCGGATCGTCTGCTTCTGAACCTCGCTCAGCTCGCGGGGGCGATAGTCCAGAACGCAGAGCGTGCCGATCGGAAAGCCATCAGGGGACTTCAACAGGGCGCCAGCATAGAAGCGCAGATGCGGCTCACCCGTGACCAGGGGATTGCAGTCGAAGCGTGGGTCGTCTGTCGCATCGGGGACGAGCAGGAATTCATCCTCGAGGATTGCACGCCCGCAGAAAGACGTCTCCAACGGCGTCTCACGAACGCCAAGCCCGACTTCCGCCTTGAAGAACTGGCGGCCGTCCCCGATCAGATTCACGATCGCGATTGGCGCCTCGCAGATCGCCGCCACCATTTCGGCGATCTCGTCAAACGCCGCCTCGCGCGGAGTGTCCAGCAGGTCATATTCTGCGAGGGCAGCCAGTCTCTGCTTCTCGTGCGCGGGCAGATCGGTCATCGGACTCCAAAGGTTTAGCGGATCACTGTGCTGTAGCATCGTCACCGCCAAGCTCAACGTCGGTCGTTCTTAAACTGTCAAAACCGACCGGTTGTGGCACCCGCAGCGACTCATGCTCTTTCCCGTTCCTCGGCGATAACTCCGTGATCTGAAATTCCTGCATCGCGACCGCTGCGATCACTGAAAGATCCGATGACAGGGAACCTCGGCATGCCTCTCACGTATGTTGGTTAACGAATATATCGTGGGATTGAGACGAGGGGTCGATGACTGAGACTGGAAGAGTTGCCTATCATCGCGACCGGGCTGAGCAAGAACGAAGGCGTGCGAGCCAGGCAATCGATGACCGCAGCAAGAATGTTCATATCGAACTGGCCCTGGCCCATGGAAAAGCGGTCGTTCTTGGCGGGCATCGTCTTCGCGCAGCGCACGACCGGTGATGCGAGCCGAAGAGGCTTGACGGTATAACTCTCGGACGCTCGCGCAAAGAGCGCTGATCATGCGGCGACTGAGAGCCCGCCCGAACGGGATGCCGGTGTCTGCCCAGGTTCCCCCGCCGAGGACACGCAATCGTAACACGAGATCAGGCAGCGAATGCTGTCCAGCCCATCGCATCGGAATAGGTGTCGATCCGACGCGGCATGAACGATCGGCGACGCTGCAGCCGCGACGATGGATTCGAAGCTCGACGAGCCTGCGCTCGCGACGCTGACATCGGGTGTCCTGGCGAACATGCTGGTCTGCCTGGCCGTGTGTATGGCGATGTTCGCCAGAACGCTGACGGGCAAGGTCGCCGTGATCATCGGCCCGGTCGCCATCTTCGTCGCCGCGGGCTTCGAGCATTTAATCGCCAACATATCCCTGCTGCCAATCGGCTGGTCAGGTGAGTGCCTGATCGCCTCCCGCGGTGAGGTGAGCCCAAGGGAGGGCAGGACCGACGGGCACGATTCCGCAAGGGTTGAGGTCGCGGTGGCTGGCGTAGTAATGCGTCTTGATGTGATCGAGATGCACCGTCGCGGCGATGCGCGAATCTGCCAGCATCCGTGCGACGTAAGCGTCCAACGCCGGATAGTCGGAGATGCGGCGCACGTTGCACTTGAAATGGAAGTGATAGACCGCATCGAAGCGGACCAGCGTGGTGAAGAGCCGGATATCGGCCTCCGTCATCGCCTCGCCCACCAGCCAGTCGCTGCCGGACAGCCTCTCTTCCAGCCAGTCGAGCGATTCGAACAGCGGGCGCACCGCCGCCTCGTACGCGTCCTGCGTCGTGGCGAAGCCGGCCTTGTATACGCCGTTGTTCACCGTGTCGTAGACACGGTCGTTGACCTCATCGATCTGCTGGCGCTGGGCTTGAGGATAGAGGTCCGGTCCGGATCCGGCGAACGCCGCGAGCATCCGGATGATGTCCGCCGATTCGTTCGACACGATCGAGTCGGTCTCGCGATCCCACAGGACGGGTACGGTGACCTTGCCGGAATAGTCCGGCCTGGCGCGGGCGTACAACTGCCACAGGAACTCGGCGTCGTGCAGCGGATCGCCACTGCCGCCGCGGCTCGTGCCGAAGGTCCAGCCATTGTCCAACATGACAGGATCGACCACCGAGACGCCGATCGCATCCTCCAGTCCGTGCAGCGCGCGCACGATCAGCGTCCGGTGTGCCCAGGGGCAGGCATAGCTGACATAGAGGTGATACCGACCGGGCGTCGCCGGATGGCCGGGCTGTCCGTCCTGGCCGGGGCGCCCCACCGGGGTCAGCCAGTCGCGAAAGCCCGCATCCTGCCGTTCGAACGCGCCGCCCTTGCTGTCCTCCGTCACCTTGCCCGCGTGCCACGCACCGTCGATCATTCTACCCATGTCATCCCTCCGTCGAAATCGGACCTCAAGCAAGATCCGCCACAGTTTCCCCTCACGAACGACCAACAGCTCTTTTCGTCTCATGCGATGCCCTTGGTGGCGGGTTCGGGACCGGTCGCCCCGATCCAGGCAAACAGCGGCCGCAGGTCGACGGTCGCGTCCACCACGCCGGTCGCCGGGTCGTCGCGAAAGGGATAGGAGGTGCAAGAGCGGTAGGAGGTTCTTGAATGGCGAAGCATGGTCGGATGGCAGGGATGGCGGCCGGGTTGATGATCCTCGCGGCGGCGGTCGAGGCTGCCGCACAGCCTCGCGTCGAGCGAATGACACAGAGGCCTGTCGCGCTGACGCCGTTGCCGGCCACAATGCACGGCCGTTTCGAGCGGAAAGGCGCCGGCTTTGTCCGCCAATGGCCGGGCAGTTATGCCGAGACGGCGTTTCGGGGCTCGGCGGTATCGTTCGACGTGGGGCCGGGCGAGGTGGCACTTCACGTGGTCGTCGATGGGCGCAGGATCACGACGCTCGTCAAGCCGGTTCCGGGCCTGTACCGCGTCGCCGGGATGCCCGCCGGCCGGCACGCGTTGCGCATCGAGGTCGCTTCGGAAAGCCAGTCCGGTCCGACCGGCATCGGGCCGTTCTTTGCCGAGCGGGGGACGGTCGGAACGAGGTTGCCGCAGCGCACGCGGCAGATCGAGTTCGTCGGCGACTCGCATAGCGTCGGCTATGGTGTGACGTCGCCCAAACGCGAATGTACCCAGGACGAGGTCTGGGCGACGACAGATACGTCGCGCGGCTTTGGCGCGCTGCTCGCCCGCCGCTACGGCGCGGATTACGAAGTGAATGCGATTTCCGGGCGCGGGGTGGTGCGCAACTATGGCGGGTTCGCGGCCGACACGCTGCCCGAAGCCTATCCCTTCACCCTGTTCGATCATCGATCCCGTGCCAACGTGCCCGGCTGGCATCCGCAGGTGATCGTTGTCTCGCTAGGCACCAACGATTTCACCACACCGCTTCACGCCGGCGAAACATGGGTGAGCCGCGACGCCCTCCACGGCGATTACGAACGACGCTATGTGCGCTTCGTGCAAGCGCTCCACGCGCGCGATCCACGCGCGCAGATCGTGCTGTGGGCCACGGACATGGCCAATGGCGAGATCCAGGCGGAGGTGGCCAAGGTTGCCGCGACCTTGCGCAGATCCGGTGCGCCGTGGCTCACCTATGTTCCGATCAACGGCCTTTCCTTCAGCGGGTGCCACTCGCACCCCTCGCTCGCGGATCAGACCGTGATTGCCGACCGGATCGCGGCGGTGATCGACGCGCGCGTCGCGGGATGGGCCCGACGCTCCTGATCGACGGACGGCCGGTTCGTCGGGCCGGCAAACGCAATAGGGCGCGGCGCATTATCCTGCTATCGCAGCGGGATGACGATATCGCATCCTGCCCCCACCGATGCCCGTGTCGAGGAACGTGCCGCGGTCGACGCCGCCACCTTTGCCGCCGAGATCGCGGTGCGCGACGTGCCGATCGTGCTACGCGGTCAGGTCGCGCACTGGGCCAGCGTCCGGGCTGCGGCGGGTGGCGATCGCGCGACGGCGGCGTATCTGACCGGGCTCGGCGATGGCGGCAAGCCGATGGAGGTGCTGATCGGCGGCCCGGCGTTCGGTGGCAAATTCTTCTATCGCGGCGATAATCTGGAAGGGTTCAACTTCCACCGCGAAAAGGCGCCGCTCGGCGTGTTGCTGAGCGAATTGCTGCGCCTGTCGGACGTCCCCGAAGCCGAGCGGCATATCCTCTATGCGAACGCGGCGACCGCGCCCGAGCATCTGCCGGGATGGGCGGCGGCGAACCCGCTCGAACTGCCGATGGGCGGGGCGACGCCGCGGCTGTGGATCGGCAACGGATCGCAGACCGCGACGCATTATGACGGGTCGACCAATCTCGCCTGCGTGGTCGCTGGCGAGCGGCGGTTCACGCTGTTTCCCCCCGATCAGGTCGGCAATCTCTATCTGGGGCCGCTCGACCGGACGCTGGCGGGGCCGCCTTCGAGCATGGTCGATCCGCTTGCGCCCGATCTGGAGCGGTATCCGCGCTATGCCGAGGCGCTCGGCCACGCGGTGGTGGCCGATCTTGGGCCGGGCGACGCGATCTTCATCCCGGCGATCTGGTGGCACCACGTCCAGGCGTTCGGGACGCTCAACGTGCTGTGCAACTATTGGCGCGCCTATGATTCGAGCGTGTCGGCGTTCCATGCGGTGGTGCACGCGATGATGGCGGTACGCGACCTGCCCGCGGCGGAGAAGGCCGGCTGGCGCGCGTGGTTCGAGCATTATGTCTTCGCGGACGAGGCGAGTGCGGCGGGCGATCATCTGCCCGCGCCCGCGCGCGGCGTGCTGGGGCCGGCCAGCCAGGACCGGACCGAGCGGATCCGCGGCTATCTGCTGAAATCGCTCCAGCGCCGCTGAGCGTCAGTCGCTGTCGAGATAGGCGGCGACCCAGACGAGCGGCGCGTTCCAGTTGATCGCCACCTCGTTCAGCGCATAGGCGTTGATGTCGTCCGCCCAGCAGCGTTGCGGCGCGCACCGGCCCTTCAGTGTCATGGCGACCGGATCGACCATCGCGCTGCTGTTGGGGCCGCCCGATACCACCCCCGGCGGCGGCGGTGGCGCGGATGCCGACAGCTGATGCGCCCAGAAGCGGTGATGCGGGTTGGTCAGCGGCTTCCACCCGGTTCCCGAGACATAGGATTGGCCCAGCGGATTGCGGCCGAGGATATAATCGGCGGCATCGACGACGCCGCCGCGGTAGCGCGCTTCGCCGGTGAAACGCTGTGCGAGGCCAAGCAGCATCGCGCGGTTGAGAATGCTGGAATTCGACCCCCAGTTATAGGTCTGCGACGCGTAGGGGATGCGGTAACCGGTGCGCGCGGTTTCGGCGAGGAAGCCGTCGGCGGCCGCGACGATCGCCGCACGTGCGCCATCGCGGATCGTCACGGGAACGCCGCTTGCGGTCGCAAGCGTGATCATGCCGAGTGGTGCAACGCTGGCCCAGCCGGGTTCACCGGTCGCGCCGGTCGGCAGCGCCGCGCGGTAAGCGGCATCGCCGGTCGTCGCGAACAGCTCGACCGCAGCCCAGGCGCGTTCGTCGTCGAGCGTCTCGTCGCCATAGCCGCCGCTGCCGGTGAAGCCCTGCGCCGCGAAGATCGCGGGGTTGCGCTGCGCCGCGGTCCAGGCGGCGCGCGCGGCGGCAAGGCACCGTGCCGCGAAGGCGGGATCGATCGGCCGCCACAGCCGCGCGGCCTGCGCTGCAACCGCGGCAAGATTCAGCGTTGCCGCGGTCGAGGGCGGGTAGAGGAGCCGCGGTTCCTTGTCGTCGGCCGGTGCGGTCGGCAATGTCGTCCAGCGCGCGTCGGCAACCTTGTGATGTGCCATGCCGCCCGCGTCGACCGGCGTAAGTGCGAGCCTGCCCGAGCGATCATGCGGGCCGACGGGGAGTGCGACGCGGGTGCCCGCGGGGACCTGCATCCGCAGCATCCACTCGACCTCCCACCGCGCTTCGTCGAGCAGGTCGTCGCGGCGGTTGCCGGCTTCCGGCAGTCGCGCCTGACCGTCGGCGAACACGCGACGCGCAAGCCCGGTCTCGTAGAGATTCTGCAGCGTCCACACCGCGATGCCGCCGTTGACGACATATTTGCCGTGGTCGCCCGCGTCGTACCAGCCGCCGGTGACGTCGAGCGTATAGGGACAGCCGGACCAGACATTGCCCTTCTCGTCCGCTCCCGAAAAACACGCGGCGACCTCGCGCGGGTGTCCGGCCGCGCGCGCCCAGCGCTTGCCTGCCCAGCGCGCGTCGATCGGCGTGCCGGCGCGCTGCTGGTAGAAGAAGTTGAGCGCGTTCAGCGCGAGTGGGGCGTAGACGTCGCGGCCGACGCGGAAACGGCCGCTTTCGGTCCCGTCAACGCGCAGCTGGTAGTTGCCCGGGCGGGTGAGCGCGGTGAAGCGCGCGACATGGACATGATCGCCCGACGCAGCGTCGTCACCGCCGACGCTGGTGCGTCCCGCCAGCACAGTCTTGCCGGCGTCGTCGACCACGACCCAGTCGAGCGGCCGCGTCGCGTGATCGGCGACGATCGCAAGCTTGGGGTCTTCGGGGCGGAAGCCGAGCTGGTTGAGGTTGATGACGGCCGCGGCAAGGAAGAGGGCGATGGGCATCAGATTGTCCTGTCCTGGCCCAACCGTGCCAGCGCGTCGGCATGGGGGGGCATGTGCGTCAGCGAGGTGGCGACGACGCGCTCGATTACTGCGAGCCGGTTCGCCGCGGCCATGAGCGGCAGCGCGTCGCAGATCGGGTCATGGCCGATCACCGATGCGTCCTGCCCGGTCAGCAGAGCAAGCCAGCTGACCTCGTTGAACAGCTCGTCCGCTTCACGGAAAATGCGTCCGCCGGCGCGGAACAGCGCGAGCTTTTCGGCGAGGCCATCCGGGATCGGCGCCGCCGCACGCTCGCGCCAGAAGGGTTCGGTACGGGCATTGAGGTGGTAATGCGCGACGAGGAAATCGCGGATCCGGACGAACTCGCCGGTCATCGTGCGGTTGTACCGGTCGACGATCGCCGGGGCAGGGGGACCGCCCGCCGGAAGCATTCGCAACAGATGCTGAAGCCCGCTCTGCATCAGATGAATGCTGGTCGATTCCAGTGGCTCCATGAACCCCGCCGCGAGGCCGAGCGCGATGCAGTTCCCGCTCCAGAACCGGGTGCGGTGCCCGGTGGCGAAGCGGATCACGCGCGGGTCGGCCAGTGCCTCACCGTGCAGCCCTGCGAGCAGCGTCGCGGTCGCTTCGTCCTCGCTGCAGTGGCGGCTGGAAAAAACATGCCCGTTGCCGGTGCGATGCTGCAGCGGGATACGCCAGCGCCAGCCGGCGGGTTCCGCGATCGCGCGCGTAAGCGCGAGCGGCGCGGCGTCGGCGGCCGATGGGACCGCGACCGCACGATCGCACGGCAGCCACTGTGCCCAGTCGGTCCAGCCGGCCTGCAGCGCGCCCTCGATCAGCAGCGCGCGAAACCCGGTGCAGTCGAGGAACAGGTCGCCCTCGATACGGCTGCCATCAGCGAGATGGACCGCGGCAATTCCGGCGGGGCCACGCTCGACGCGGTCGACCCGGCCCTCGCGGCGGACGACGCCGTGCGCTTCGGCCTGCGCGCGCAGGAACGCGGCGTAGCGGCCTGCGTCGAAATGATAGGCGTAGCCGATCCGCGACAGCGGTGAATCACCGTTCGCGATCGGGCGCGAGAAGCGGCCGGCTTCGGCGGCGCGGGCTTCGAGCGAATAGGCGCCGAGCGCGTCGGCGGCCCCCGCCTGGCGCGCGCGCAGCCACTGTGCGGCGAACGGCACCCCGGCGATGTCGGTCCCGATCTGGCCGAACGGATGGACGTAGGATTCGCCCGGGCGCGTCCAGCCTTCGAAGCGGATCCCGAGCTTGTAACTGCCGCCGGTCGCGCGGAGGAAGGCGTCCTCGTCGATCCCGAGCATCGCGTGAAAGGTGCGGATCGGCGGGATCGTTGCCTCGCCGACGCCGATCGTGGCGATGTCGTCCGATTCCACGAGCGTCACGCGCGTCCCGGCCGGGCCCAGCAGGCGGCCGAACGCGACCGCAGCCATCCAGCCCGCGGTACCACCGCCAACGATCACGACCGATCGGAGCGCGGCGGTCATGCGCGAACCCGCGTCGGGCAGGTGCGGGCGAGATAGTCCTCGTGCCGGGGCATTCGCGATGCGGCATCGGCAAACATCGCGCGCAGCCGGTCGAACCGTGCATCGACCTCGCGCGCGTCGACCGCATCGGCCAGCCGGTCCCACCCGTCGGGAACGATGCCCTGGCCCAGCAGCACCGCGACCCAGCTCGCCTCCGCGAACAGATCGTCCTCCCAGCGGAACAGCCGTCCGCGGCGACGCCACAAGGCGAGTTTCTCGCTCAGGCTGTCGGGGATCGCCCGCGCACGCGTCTCGCGCCAGAACGGCGAATCCTCGCGGCTCGTCGCATGGTAATGGAGGATGAGGAAGTCGCGGACCTGGTCGAACTGAGTCGCTGCCAGCCGATTATAGGTGTCGATCTCGACCGGCGAGAAGCCCTGGTCGGGAAACAGGGCGAGCAGTTTCGAGATGCCGGTCTGGACCATGTGGATGCTGGTCGATTCGAGCGGTTCGGTAAAACCGGAGGCAAGGCCCAACGCGACGACGTTGCCGATCCACTGCTTGCGCCGCCGTCCCGCGGTAAAGCGCAGCAGGCGTGGTTCGGCGAGCGGGGTGCCGTCGACCCCGGCGCGCAGCGTTGCCGCGGCCTCATCGTCCGAACAATGCGCGCTGCTGTAGACATAGCCGTTGCCGGTGCGGTGCTGCAGCGGGATGCGCCATTGCCAGCCGGCCGCGCGCGCGGTCGAGCGGGTATAGGGGGTGATCGCCGGGCCGGCGTTCGCGGTCGGCATCGCGACGGCCCGATCGCAGGGAAGCCAGTGCGTCCAGTCCTCATAGCCCGCGCCCAGCGTCTGCTCGATCAGCAGGCCGCGGAACCCCGAACAGTCGAGGAACAGGTCCCCTTCGATGACGCGGTCGCCGGCCAGCGTGACGTGGCGGACATGGCCGGTCTCGCCGTCGAGCGCGACGTCGACGACATCGCCTTCGACGCGCACGACACCGTCGCGCTCGGCGCGCCCGCGCAGGAAGCGTGCATAGAGCCCCGCATCGAAATGATAGGCGTGCGCCATCTGCGACAGCACCGACGCCGGGTCGGGTGAGGGGGGCATGAACCGTCCCGCGCGCGCGGCGACCGCGCACAGCGAATAGGCCTCGATATCCTCGACGATCCCGGCGGCGCGGCGGCGACGCCAATATTGGTGGAAGCGCACACCCTCGATATCGAAACCGAAGCCGCCAAAGGGATGCAGATAGCGTTCGCCAGGCGCACCCCAGTCGACGAACTCGATCCCGAGCTTGAAGCTCCCCGCGGTCGCGGCGAGGAATTCGGCTTCGTCGATTCCCAGCATCGCGTTGAAGCCGCGGATCGGCGGGATTGTCGCTTCACCGACGCCGACGGTGCCGATCGCGTCGGATTCGATCAGGGTGATGCTCGCCCCGGTCGGGATCAGCCGTGCGAGCGCGGCCGCCGCCATCCAGCCGGCCGTGCCGCCGCCGACGATGACGATGCGGCGGACGGGGGCGCCGATCGTCATGCGCGCGTCCGCAACGCGGCCATCGCCTGGGCATAAGGGGGAAGCGCGCGGACCTGCGCGATGACCCGCGCGCGCTGCTCGGCCAGATGCCGCTCGATCGTCTCCAGCGGCACTATGTCCGCACGCGCATCGTAACGGCGCGGCATGAGGCCCATCGCGTCGAACATCACCGCCCAATCCTCTTCCTCGAACGGTTCGTTGTCATACATCGGCAACCGCCCGCGCGCCGCAAACAGATCGTGTTTGGCGGCCAGTGGTCCCGGTAGCGATGCCGCGCGGCGGTCGTCCCACAGCGCGCCGGCGCAACCGGCCACGGCATAATGCGCGATCAGGAAGTCGCGCGCGCCCTGTAACGCCCCGGCCGCGGTGCGGTTGAAGGCGGCGGCTTCGACGGGTGCCTGCGGTCCGGCGGGCCAGAGCTGGATCAACTGCGAGAGCGACCGCAGCAGCAGCGTCAGTGCGGTGGGGTGCAGCGGTTCGAGCAGGCCCGCAGCGGCGCCCAGCGCGACGCAATTGCCCCGCCATGCCTCGACGCGCCGCGCCGCGTGGAACGGCTTGCCGGTGCCGCCGACGCTGCACGTCAGTCGTACATCCGCGCCGTCGAGCGGCCAGGTCGCCGTCCAGCCCGCGTCCTGCGCATCGACCTGCGTATAGGGCGGGGGGGCGCCCTGCGCGGGCACCGTCTCGGCATGCGTCCGGTCGCAGGGCAACCAGCTGGACCAGTCCTCGGACGCGGGGCTGGTACGGCTGGCGATGCGCGCGTCGGTTCCCGAACAGTCGAGGACGAGCCAGGGTTCGATCCCGGTACCGTCCCCAAGAGTCAGCCTCTCGACGATGCCGTTCGCTGCGATCTCGGCATCGACGAAGTCCGCGGACGCGCGTTCGGCCCCCGCCCGCAGCGCCGCCCCGCGCAACAGCGCTTCATAGGGCGCGACGGGCAGATGCAGCGCATGCGCGATCGGCGCCCCGGGTGCGAACCGGCCCGCCTGTGCGGCGACCGCGGACAGCGCATGATCGGCCAGCCGGACCGGGTGCCCCGCCGCGCGCAGCCGTCCGGCGAGTTGGTGAAACGCGATGCCCTCGAGCGAAGCACCGGTCTCGCCATAAGACAGGAACGCCGCTGCGCCGTCGGCCCGCCAGCCACCGAACGCGACGCCCAGCGCATGGCCGCCGCCCGTCATCCGAACGAGTGTCGCCGCATCGAGACCGAGATCGGCATGGAAGCCCGCGAGCGCTGGCGGCACCGCGATCACCGGTGCAAAATCGCCCAGGCCATCGCCGCCGGTGCCGTCGTCGATCACCACTACGCGGTAGGACTCGCGTGGCAAGCGCCGCGCCAGCGCTGCCGCGGCGATCCAGCCACACAGGTTCGCGCCCAGCACAGCGACCGTGGCTGTCACGCGGCAGCCCCGATCCGCGCAAGATAGTCCGCATGCGATGGCATCCCCGCGGCGGTGCGGCGGCAGGCGTCGGCGACCGCCGCGACACGCGCGCGCGCGTCCGCGACGGGCAGTGCGGCGACGAGGGGGTGGATGCGTTCGGGCATGATTCGCTGGCCATAATAGACCGCGAGCCAGCTCGCGGGCAGGAACATGCCCTCGCGATATTGTTCGACGACGCCGCGATCGCGAAAGCCAGCGATCTTCCCGGCCAGCGAGGGGGGCAGGTCCATCGTCCGCATGTGGCGCCAGAACGGCGTGTCGTCACGCTCGGTCGCGCAATAATGCAGAACCAGAAAGTCGCGGACGCGGTCATATTCCAGCGCCATCGCGCGGTTGAATTCCGCGGCATCCGCAGGGTCGAGCACCGCGTCGTTCGGAAACAGCTCGATCAGCTTGCCGATGGCCAGCTGGATCAGGTGGATGCTGGTCGATTCAAGCGGCTCGAGGAACCCGGCGGAAAGGCCGATCGCCACGCAATTGTCGATCCACTGGCGGTGCCGACGCCCGGTGCGGAATCGCAGCATCCGCGGCTCGGCCAGCACCTCGCCTTCGAGAGTGTCGAGCAGCACCGCGCGCGCGCGGTCCGGATCGGTGAAGCGGGTCGAGAAGACATGACCGTTCCCGGTGCGATGCTGCAGCGGGATCCGCCATTGCCAGCCGGCGTCGCGCGCGGTGGCGCGGGTATAGGGGACGAGAGGACCGGTGTTCGCCGTCGGGACCGCCCAGGCCGCGTCGCAGGGCAGCCAGTGCGCCCAATCCTCGTGTCCCGCCTTCAGGGCGCCTTCGATCAGCAAGGCGCGGAACCCCGAACAGTCGACGAACAGATCGCCCTCGATCCGCTGCCCGTCCGCCAGGCGAAGCGCCGCGATACCGCTCGGGCCCCGTTCGACGTCCTCGACGCGGCCTTCGATCCGCGTGACGCCGCGGGCTTCGGCATAGTCGCGCAGATACGCGGCATAGAGCCCGGCATCGAACTGATACGCATAGGAATAGGTCGACCCGACCGATCGCGGATCGTCGAGCGGCGGCGTGAACCGCCCGGCACGCGCGGCGACGATCGGGAGCGAGCACGCGGCGAGCGCGGGCGTCTCATCCGGCTTGCCCCGGGTCGCGTGGAGCCAATGCTGATGGAATGGCAGTCCGTCGATGTCATGGCCGAAATCGCCGAACGGATGGATGTAGCTGTCGCCGATCCGACCCCAATCGCAGAACTCGATGCCCAGCTTGAACGTCGCCTTGGTACGCCGGACGAAATCGGCTTCGTCGATACCCAGTCTTTGATTGAAGAAACGGATGTGTGGCACCGTGGCCTCACCGACACCGACGGTGCCGATCTCCTCGGACTCGACCAGCGTGATGTCGGCCAGCCGTGCCGCGGACGGCGTACCGGTCGTGAGACCGAGCGTCGCCGCGGTCATCCAGCCTGCGGTACCGCCACCAACGATAACGATGCGTAGCCGAGCACGTTCGTCCAATTCCACCCCCCCGGCTATGTTGCAATCATGCAACAAGCCTAGCAATTCACTAAAAAACCGTCCGATTCAGTCTAGGCCGAACTCATCCCTCTCGCTACCAAACATTGTAAGAAAAAAGCGCTTACAAATGATAGCGCTAACACAATGAGGGGATGCCGGGAGTCATGGCCAAGTTCGAGATCACACGCGCCGCGCGTCGCGGGAACCTCCTCAAAGGTGGTGCCTCCCTGCTTGCGCTGTGCCTGGCAGCCGCGCCAAACGGCGCTCTGGCTCAGCAAGCCGATGCCGCCGCCGGCCAAACTACGCAGACGCCGAACGCAGCAGCGCGTACCGCATCTTCTGATCGCGCTGCGGTAACTGAGGCCGGGGCGCCCCAGGCGGGCGCGGCACAGCCCTCCGCCAACGGGCAGGTGCCCTCGGGCGGCGCCGAAGTGACGCAGGCCGAGCAGTCGACCGCGACGCCGCAGGACGAGGCCGCCGATCAGGACATCGTCGTCACCGGCATCCGCCAGAGCCTGAAGAGTGCGCAGGCGATCAAGCGCAATTCCGAAGTCGTGGGCGATTCGATCTCGTCCGAAGACATCGGCGCGCTGCCCGACCGGTCGGTCACCGAAGCGCTGCAGCGCGTGCCTGGCGTGTCGATCAGCCGCTTCTCGGCCGGTGCCGATCCCGATCACTTCGCCACCGAAGGGTCGGGCGTCACCGTCCGCGGCCTCAGCTACACGCGCTCCGAGATCAACGGCCGCGATTCGTTCAGCGCGAACAACGGCCGCGGCCTGTCCTTCGCCGACGTGCCCGCGGAGCTGCTTGGCGGCGTCGACGTGTTCAAGAGCCCGTCCGCCGACATGATCGAAGGCGGCATCGGCGGCTCGGTCAATCTGCGCACGCGCCTGCCGTTCGATTCCACCGGACTGGTGCTGGGCGGGACGCTCGAGAACAATTACGGCGATTTCGTCAAGAAGTCGGCGCCCACGGTCTCGGTTCTCGGCAGCAATCGCTGGGAAACCGGCATCGGCGACTTCGGCATCCTCGCCAGCTTCGTGCGCTCGCAGGTCCGCAGCCGCGCCGACAGCGTGCAGATCTCGAACTGGGGCGAGCGCGTGATCGGCGCCGACGGGTCGCTGTTGCAGCCGGTCGACGCGACCACCGGCGTGGTCAACACCGGCCGCACCGTCTACGTGCCCCGTGGCGCGGCGATCCGCAGCCAGGAGTTCAACCGCACGCGCTACGGCTATTCGGCCGCCGGCCAGTGGCGCAGTCCCGACAAGTCGATGACCGCGACCGCGCAGTTCCTGCGGACCGACTCGCGCGAGGCGTGGACCGAGAATTCGATCGAGGTCGCGACCGACAACGTGCTGGCGGCAGGCGACACGCAGCCCTTCCCGGGCACCAGCTTTGCCTATGACGACGATAACGTCTTCACCAGCGGGATCATCACCGGCCCAAACGGCTATCGCGCCGACCAGGATCCGGCGAACGGCGGCGATCAGCGTACGCCGAGCAACGGCCTGCAGAGCAACAACATCTCGCGCGGCAACCAGTCGCGCTTCCGCACCAACGACGCCAGCTTTAACCTGAAGTGGCAGGCGACGAACCGGCTCGGCATCAACCTCGACTACCAGCATGTCTGGTCGCAGGTGAAGGTCACCGACCTGACCGTCTGGGGCACGACCTTTCAGAATGCCGACATCCGGCTGGACGGGACCAACCCGGCCTATGTGAACTTCATCCCGGTGACGAACACGCCGAACAATTACCAGAACGCCGCGCACCCGAGCTATCTCGACGCATATAACAACTTCTACCGCTCGGCGATGGACCATATCGAGGACAGCGAGGGCAACGAGGATGCTGCGCGTATCGACCTCGATTATTCCTTCCCGGAGGATAGCTGGCTAACCTCGGTCCGTGTCGGCTATCGCTTCGCCGATCGCCAGAATGAAGCGCGTTCAACCGGCTATAACTGGGGCGTGCTCAGCGAGATCTGGGGCGGCGGCAACAATCAGGACAATGCAGCGGCGCCGACCGGCCCGGGTGGCCCGGTCTGGTTCGATCGCCCGATCGACGGCAATCCCGTCACGCGTGATACGGGTAATCTCGGCCCGCAGCAGGCATTCCTCTACGACAACTTCTTCCGCGGCAAGGCGAACGACTCGTCGAACGGCGGGCGCGTGTTCGTGCCGGGGTCGTTCCTCCAGGATTATGGCGCGGCGACGCAGGCGATCAGCCAGATCGCGCAGGAATGGCGCAATTTCACGAGCAACCTGTCGGGTGCCAATGGCTGGGTGCCGCTGGCAAGCCGTGCCGGTGTCGTCGCCGGGACGCCGTTCCTGCCCGGTGAGATCAACCCGGTCAGCGAGCGCAACAACGCGGTCTATGCGATGGCGCGATTTGGCAACGACCTGTCGAACGGCTGGAACCTGAGCGGCAATATCGGTGTGCGGTACACCAAGACGGATCGCGTCTCGTCGGGCTTCTTCGCCTTCCCGCAACAGTCGTTCAGCTGCGTCGCGCCGACCGACGGGCAGCCGGTCTCGCGGTTCTGCGCGCTGCCGCAAGCCGTACGTGATGCCGCCGCGGCGTTCCAGAACGGCAGCACGACACCCAACGACGCCAAGCTGAGTTACGACTATTTCCTGCCGAGCTTCAACGTGAAGCTGGCGATGGGCGGTGGTCTTCAGTTCCGCGCGGCGTTCACCAAGAGCGTCGCTCCGCCGGATTTCGGGCTGACCCGGTCCTATTACAACATCAATCTGAACACGAGCGACCAGACGATCCTGTTCAACGGTGCGCCGGTCGCGACCTTCCAGGTCGGCAACCCGTTTCTGAAGCCGGTCCGTGCGGACAATTACGATGTGACCGCGGAATGGTATTTCTCGAATGTCGGCCAGCTCACGCTGTCGCTGTTCAAGAAGGACCTGTACGGCGTGCAGACCAACAGCCTGCAGCGTCAGAGCTTCACCAACAACGGCGCGACATTCGACGGGATCATCACGACCCCGCTGAACTCGACCGAGACGGGTCGCGTAAAGGGGTTCGAGGTCGGCTATCAGCAGACCTATGATTTCCTGCCGGGGTTCCTGAGCGGGTTCGGTCTCGCGGCCAACTTCACCTACGTGAAGTCGTCGGGCGTGTCGCAGCAGAATCTCGATTCCGACGATCCGAACGTCACCGCCGGGATCATCTCCAACGTCGACACCAGCGGGCTGCCGTTGCAGGGGCTGTCGAAATACCAGTTCAACTTCGCGCCCTTCTATCAGCGTAACGGGCTGGAGGTACGCGCTGCGTATAACTGGCGGTCCAAGAACCTGCTCACGATCCGCGACGTGATCGTGCCGAACTCGCCAGTCTACGCGGAAAAATACGGGCAGCTCGACGCCTCGATCTTCTACGCGGTGACGCCAGCGATCAAGATGGGGTTCCAGGGCGTCAACCTGACCAACTCGATCACGCGCACGTCATATGTGATCAACGATGATCTGCTGACGCGGCCGCGCAACTGGTTCATCGCGGATCGCCGCTTCACCTTCTCGATCCGCGCGTCGTTCAGATAAGCGCGTGAGGGTCGGCCGGTCCGGCCGACCCTCCCGATCCTTTTCCCGTTCTCCCCCCTGGGCGCCGCGCGACTACCGCGGCGCCCTTTTTTTGTCCGGGCGTCAGGCGCGGGGCGGGGCGGCAGCAAGCGCGGCGGCGATCGCCGTGTACATCGGTTTGGGCTTGAACGCGGCGTCATAGGGGCAGGGGCGGCGGCGGGCCTTGTCCTTGCGCGGCTCGAACCCCTCGATCCAACTATAGCGGTCGGTCATTCCCCACAGCAGCACGTCGCGAAGCTGCGGATAGGCGAGCATGACGTCGAGATAGCCGCGCGTGAAATCGGCCACCGCCTGGTCGCGGACCGTAAAGTCGGCGGGGAGTGCGTTGTCGCGGACGTCGAGCTCGGTGATCACCAGCCCATAGCCCATCGCGGTGACCGCATCGAGGAAGCGGCGCCACTCGCCCTCGAGCCCTGCGATCGTCGCACGCGCGTCGATTCCCTGGGTGACGAGGTGAGATTGCACCCCCAGCGCATCCACCGGCACGCCGCGCGCCTTAAACCCTTCGAGCAGCTTGAGCACGCCGGCGCGGTGCGTGGCGTTGCCGGGCTCCCAGCTCATATAGTCGTTATAGACCAGCTGCGCGTGCGGCGCGACGCGGCGCGCGGTGTGGAAGGCGAGGTCCAGCGTTGCCTCGGGACTGCCCAGCGCGCGCGACAAAGCGGTCTGGTACAGGCTCGCATCCTTGGGATCGACCGCCTCGTTGACGACGTCATAGCTGCGGATCCGCGTGCCATAGCGACGGCATACCGTCGTGATATGGTCGACCAGCAGGTTTTCGGCGGCGCGCGCGGGGGTCGCGCCGAAATCATGCGCTTCTTCCCAGCGCGGCATCCATTTGGGCTGATGCCACAGCAGATTATGCCCGCGCACCGGCAGCGCGTTGGCATCCGCCCATGCCATCATCGCATCGAACCGGGTGAAGTCGAAGCTGGTCGCGCTCGGTCGCAACGCCTGCCACTTCATCTCGTTTTCGGCGACGAGCAGACCACAGTCGCGCTTGAGCAGGTCGGCATAGGCCGGGTTCGCGAACGAGCCCCGATCGGCACCGGCGGCACCCCATGCGAAACTCGACCCCATCCGCATCCCCTTGGCCGCGGCGATGCCGTGCAGGCCGGTCGGCGCAGGTGCGGCCGTTCCACGGGCGCCGGCCGATACGGCAAGACCCGTCAGCATCGCCAGCCCGGTGCGTCGCGTAATTTCCACAGCACATCCTCTCTTTTATGATAGCGCTAACGCTGGCGGTTTCTCGTCAACAGGTCAATCCCGAACCCATTGCTTTGGTACGTGAACTCCAGTGGTTGGCCGATGACGAAACCATTCGGGTGGCATGCTGAACGGCAGGCGAGCCCGCCGCTGCGCGGCAGAACCATGCCCGCTGTCGGGGCCTTGCCAGCCGCCGGTCACGGGGCGCGCTAGAAGCCGACGCGAAGCGAGACGTCGACCGCGCGGGGACGGCCGAGGACCCATTGCTGGTTGTTGTAGGTGCTGATCGCATAGTCCCGGTCGAACAGGTTGTAGCCGTGGATGTCGACCGCGAGCCGCGGCGTCACTGCATATGAGAGCGTTGCATCGACCGTGGCGTAGCTGGGGACGCGGAAGCTGTTCGCATTGTCCGAATAGCGGCGTCCGACGTAGCGCAGTCCGGCGCGCGCCTGGAGCGTGCGCGTCGCGTTCCAGCGCAGCCAGAGATTGGCAAGCGTCTCGGGCACGTCCGGCGGGGTATTGCCATCGAAGCGCATACCGCCTGAGACGAAGTCGTCGAACGTCGCGTCGAGCACGCTGCCGTTCGCATCGATCCCGACACCGTAAGGCAGATCGAGCGACACCGCGGCCTCGATACCCCTGGCCGATCGCTGGCCGACCTGCTCGACCGGGCTCGCCGGGGTCAGCTGTGCCAGCAAGCGCTTCTTGACGATGCGGTAGGCGGCGACGGTGGC
The DNA here is from genome assembly GCF_902506585.1 of Sphingomonas sp. T1. Taxonomy (NCBI): domain Bacteria; kingdom Pseudomonadati; phylum Pseudomonadota; class Alphaproteobacteria; order Sphingomonadales; family Sphingomonadaceae; genus Sphingomonas; species Sphingomonas sp. T1. The sequence goes on along the minus strand of NZ_LR733875.1, from coordinate 1,432,213 downwards.
GGTGCCGCGACCGTCGAGGAACACCGCCTTCGCGCCGACCTCGACCTGGTCGCCGACCGCGTTGCTGAACTGCACCTGCCCGGTCGAATAGGTCGTCAGCGTCCCCAGCGGGTCCACGCCGGTGGCATATTGCCCATAGAGCGACACCGTCGGGATCGGCTGATAGACGCTCCCGACCCGCCAGGTCACATTGTGCAGCCGCTTGTCGAGCGCGAAGGTCTCGGTGGTGGCGCCGCCCGGATAGTCGATCGACCAGCGGCGGATCGTGTCGCGCTCGAAGCGGACGCCACCGACGATCGAGACGTGCGTTCCGAGCTTCAGCCGGTCCTCGGCGAAGACCGCATATTCGGTCGTGCGCGTGCGATAGCGCGGTGCGATGCCTTGCGTGTCGATGATCAGACCGGGATCGAACGCGAAGGGATCGACCTCCGAAACCTGCGGGTCAGACCCGAAATTGTGGGAATATGTCAGTTTGATAAGGTTGACATCGAAGCCCATGACCAAGTCGTTGCCGACGCCATCGGCGATGCCCGTCCTGAACGTCACGCTGCCCTGGTCGCCCCACTGCGTCTGATCATGGACGATGCCGGTCATGTCGGTACGCAGGATGCCACCGGGTGTGCCGGTGTTGCCACTGCCGTTGGCGCAGACCCCGTCTGCGGCGACCCAGCAATAGGTTTCGAGATTGAGCCAGGAGCGTTTGGAGCTGAGGCGATAGGCCTGGTTGCTGACGGTGACCACATCGCTCGGCGTCCAGTCGACCTGCAGGCTGGTGCGGTTGTCCCGGTAGCGGATGACGCCGTCGCGTGTGTTGTAGTTGCGCTCCCGGATGCGGTCGTCGAGCCGACCGTCGATCAGCGGCGTGCCGAAATAGCGCATCGGCTTCTGGTCGCCATAATCGTCACGCGCGGTGACGACGAGCGTGTCGGTCGGTGCCCAGCGCAGCGTGCCCGACACGGCATGGCTGCGTGACTGGCCACGATCGACATAGCCGTCGGACCGACGATAGCTGCCGTCGATACGGTAGGAGAGGCGCTCGGTGATCGGCCCCCCTGCGCCCGCCGCGACATGCAAGCTGTCCTGCGACCCATAGCCGATCTCGCCCTCCACGTGCGTCCGCTGCGTATCGGGTTTGCGCATCAGGACATTCACCGCGCCGCCCAGTGCGCCCTGGCCGTAGAGCACGGAGGCCGGGCCGCTCAGGATGTCGATCCGCTCGACCATCCACGGATCGGTCGGAAAGGTGATCGTGCCGGCCGCCGGGAACAGCCTGATGCCGTCGATGAGCTGGAGCACGGATCCCTGACCGCTGAAGCCCCGCGCCGAGAGTGCGGTGCCGCCATTGCCGGGATTGCCCACGTTGCTGATGCCCGGTGCGCGACTCGTCGCATCGATCACGGACAGGTCGCCTCGCGCGCGGATCATGGCGCCGTCGATGACCGAGAGCGTCGCGGGAGTCTCGAGCGGCGTGAGGCCCAGGCGGCTGCCGGTCCCATTCGGCGTGGTGAGCGTGTCCTGGGCATGCTGTCCGACGACCAGGATGTCTTTGGTCTCGGGATCCGGCGCGGACTGCGCGTCGAGCGGTGCTGCGAAGACAGGCGACAGAATAGCCCCCGCGAGCGCGAGGCGGGACAATAGGAACGGCATTACGGTAATCCCCCGGGCGTCTGGCGAACCCGGCAGGGACCTCCCGCGAACGGCCGACATCCGCGCCAGCCGGACGCGATTGCGACCGGCACGCATGCCCGTGCGGTCCCCACCGCACACGTCGTCGCTCGACGGAGTACCGTGCCGCGGCCACCCCCTGGGCCAGGCAAGAGCGACCAGACGCCGGCAGGTCTCCTGGCTCACGGGTCATCACACGATGCACGGCCTTCCCAGGCCCTCATGACGAAACGTCTGGCCCAGTGGCTGCTCCTTCCTTTGCAGGAAGAAGCGAAATGCATCGCGCTCGCCGCTTACAGTTGCAGGGACAGCCTCGGCTTCAGGTGGCGAACCACCCTCACCGCGTTCCCTATTAAGCCCCTTTCAGGGCACCGACGCGATCATGCCGCCCTGCTCGGATCGAACAGGTCAGCGGCCCCGGTCTATCCCGGTCAGGATCGTTCGGCAATCGTCCGGCGAGCGGCACGATGGCGGCTCGATCGTCCCGCTCGATTGCTGTGATCCAGAAGCTCCGTTTGGCGCGATGCGCGTCCTCGATCAGGAGGCGGCGGTGCCGCGCGCTCTGTGCGGGGATGCCACGCTGATGGCATGCAGGATTAAGGGATCGAGATGAAGAACGTGAAGAGCCGTCAGGCCGTGACGGCGATGCTGCTGGCTGCGGCATCGGCTGGTGCCATGATCCAGCCGGTCGCCGCGCAGACGGTGGCGCCGGCCGAGACGCAGGCGGAAACCCGCATGACGACCGCGGCGGCACCGTCCAGCGCCGGCAAGCCCGCGCTGGCGCAGGCCGGTGTGGCCGGCACGGTCGAAGCCAAGGGTGATTCAGCCAGTGTCGCCGCGCCGCAGATGACCCGCGACAATGGTGCGCCGATCGGCGAGAACCGCCACTCGAAGGCGGCGGGCGACCTTGGCCCCGTCCTGCTCGAGGACACGACGCTGATCGAGAAGCTCGCACGCTTCGACCGTGAGCGCATGCCCGAGCGCGTCGTCCATGCCCGCGGAACCGGTGCCCACGGCGTGTTCACCGCGACCGCGGACATTTCGAGCATCACCGACGCATCGCTGTTCATGCCCGGCAAGCAGACGCCGGTGTTTGTCCGCTTCTCGACCGTGATCCACCCCTCGGGCAGCCCAGAGGGCATGCGGGATCCGCGCGGCTTTGCGACCAAATTCTATACCGATCAGGGCAATTGGGATCTGGTCGGCAACAACCTGCCGATCTTCTTCATCCGCGACGCGATCCAGTTCCCGGACATGATCCACGCGCTCAAGCCCTCGCCTGTGACGAACAAGCAGGACCCCAATCGCTTCTTCGACTTCTTCTCGGCCACGCCCGAGGCGACCAACATGCTCGCGCATGTCTATTCGAACCTCGGTACGCCGGCATCCTACCGGACGATGGACGGCAACGGCGTCCATGCCTTCAAGCTGGTCAATGCCAAGGGCGAAACGGTGTTTGCCAAGTTCCGCTGGATCAGCCGCCAGGGCGTGCGCAACCTGAACGGCGCGCAGGTGGCGACCGCGACCTGGAACTACCTGACCGACGACCTCTATGGCGAGATCGGCAAGGGCAACTTCCCCGTCTGGGACCTGATGGTGCAGACGATGTCGGCGTCGGCGTTCGCCAAGCTCGACTATAATCCGTTCGACGACACCAAGGAATGGCTGGGCGTGCCGTTCCGCAAGATCGGCGAGATGACGCTCAACAAGGTGCCGACCAACTTCTTCGACTATACCGAGCAGTCGGCGTTCGCACCGGCCAACCTCGTGCCGGGGATCGAGGCGTCGCCGGACCGGATGCTGCAGGGTCGGCTGTTCTCCTATTCGGACACGCAGCGCTATCGCATCGGCGCCAATGCGATGCAGTTGCCGGTCAATCGTCCGCTCACGAGCGTCGTCAACAATTACCAGGACGGCCAGCTCGACCACGCCAACCGCGCGTCCGACGTGAATTATTTCCCGGCGGCGACCGCGGCAAAGTCGACCGATGCCCGCTTCCGCGCCGCGCCCTATGGCGTCGACGCGACCGTCGATGCGAAGCCGATCGCCAAGACCAACAACTTCGCGCAGGCGGGCGAATTCTACCGGGCGCTGAAGCCGCAGGACAAGGCGGATCTGGTCACCAACCTGGCGGGTGATCTCAATGTCGTGACGTCGGCGCGGACGAAGACGATCATGGTCAGCTACTTTTACCAGGCCGACAAGGACTTCGGCACGCGCCTGGCAACCGCGGTGAACGTGCCGATCGCCGACGTGTCGCGCGCGGTGGCGGACTATCGTGCCGCCAACCCGGGCCAGAGCGCCCGCTGATCCCGGGGCAGGGGGTGCGCCACGGCGCGCGCCTCCTGCCGTGGCAGACTTTAAGGAAACGAGACCGACGATGCTGACTTATCTTGCCGCGCTGCTCGCCGCGGCCGGTCCACAGGCCGCTGCGACCGAGCGACAGACGCCCCCTGCGGTCGCGGCCTTGCCATCACCCGAGCGTCGCCAGCAGCTGCTGTTCGAGGCGGCCCGGCTCGGCCGGACGGACATGATCGATCCGCTGCTCAAGGCCGGCGCCGACATCAATGCCTATGACGAGCGCGGTTTCACGCCTCTAATTTTGGCGGCGTATAACGGGCAGCTTGCCACGGTCGACGCGCTGATCGGCAAGGGCGCCGACGCCTGCCGTCCGGATCGCGACCAGGGCAACAGCGCGCAGATGGGTGTCGCGTTCAAGGGCGAGGATGCGATCGCGGCACGGCTTCTGAAGGCAGGGTGCGACGTGAACGCGCGCAATCATGCCGGGCAGACCGCGCTGATGATGGCATCGCTCTTCAATCGCCGGACGCAGGTCGATCTGTTGCTGGCGGCGGGTGCGGACCGGACGATCGAGGATGCGGCGGGACGATCGGCAGGTTCGGTCGCGGCCGGGCAGGGCAACGCCGCGATGGCGGAACGCGTCAAGCGCTGACGCAAGTCTTCGGGCGGGCGCGTCACTACCGTTCCGCATTGACGCGGCGCGGTATCCGGGGCCATCGCGTTGGCCATGACCAAGAGCAAGGGACGCACCGGCGCACACGCGCGCGCCAATATCCAGCCTGCGCCGACAGCCGCCGAGCTCGACGCAGCCAGGCGCGAGGCTATCCAGATCGAGGGGCGGCTCGCCGGCCTCGCGGCCGGGCATCCGTCGGTCAAGATCTGGAAGGCCCGCCTCCGCGTCGCGCAGGCGGTGATCGCTCGCGCGCCGCGCGACTGAGACGCTCATAGAGGTGCGGCCGGGTCTGGATCACGGCGCACTGATGTTCACGATCACACCGCCAGCAGATGTCGGTAGCGGGATTTACTCCGACAAGTGAAGCCGATAGCCTGTGTCTAAAGACGTGGCTGGGAGAGTGACATGGGTTGGACGCGTCGCGGTGCGCTAGGCGCAGGGATTGCGCTGGGTGCGGTGCCGCCATTCGCCTTGGCGGCGGCGGGTGCACCCTCGGCGGCGACCCCCTTTCCGCTGTCGCAGGTGCGGTTGCGGCCGTCGATCTTCCTGACGTCGGTGCAGGCGAACCAGCGCTATCTGCTGTCGCTCGATGCGAACCGTCTGCTGCACAATTTCCATGCCGGGGCAGGGTTGCCGACCAAGGGCGAAGTCTATGGCGGATGGGAGTCGCGCGGGATCGCCGGGCATTCGCTCGGTCTTTATCTCAGCGCACTGTCCCTGATCTATGCGCAGACGGGGGATCAGCAATTCCGTGACCGCGCGGCCTATATCGTCGCCGAACTCAAGACGATCCAGCGGAAGCAGGGGGATGGCTATGCCGGCGGGACGACCGTCGAGCGTGACGGCAAGACCGTCGATGGCAAGGTGGTATACGAGGAGCTGCGCAAGCGGGAGATCCGGTCGACCGGGTTCAGCCTGAACGAAGGATGGGTGCCGCTGTACACCTATCACAAGGTCATGGCGGGCGTGCTCGACGCGCACCGGCATGCCGGACTTGCAGAGGGTCTGGCCGTGGCGATCGGACTTGGGAGCTATCTCGGCACGATCCTGGAGGGACTGAACGACGTCCAGGTCCAGGACATCCTGCGGACCGAACATGGCGGGCTGACCGAATCCTATGCCGAGCTGTACACGCGAACCGGCAATCGCCGCTGGCTGACGCTCGCCGAACGGTTGCGGCATCACGCGATCGTCGACCCGCTCAGGGACGCGCGCGACGACCTCGCGGGGCATCATGCCAACACGCAGATCCCGAAGATCGTGGGGGAGGCGCGGCTGCATGAGCTGACCGGCGATACCGATCATGCCAGGGTCGCGCGGTCGTTCTGGACGATCGTGACGCGCGACCACAGCTATGTCATCGGCGGCAATTCGGACCACGAGCATTTCGGTGAGCCGCGCAAGCTTGCCCAGCGGCTCGACCAGCAGACGTGCGAGGCGTGCAACAGCTACAACATGCTGCGCCTGACCCGGCATCTCTATGGCTGGACCGGTGATGCGCGCTATTTCGACTTTTACGAGCGCGCGCATCTCAACCACATCATGAGCCAGCAACACCCCGACACGGGGATGTTCACCTATTTCACCGCGCTGGCGCCGGGCATGGGGCGCGTGCATTCGAGCCCGACCGAGGATTTCTGGTGCTGTGTCGGGTCGGGCATGGAAAGCCATTCGAAGCATGGCGAGAGCATCTACTGGAAGCGCGGCGATGCGGTTGCGATCAACCTCTATTATGCCTCCACGCTGGATGCCCCCGAGGCGAAGCTCGACATCGATACGCAATTCCCGCTCGGCGATACGGTGCGGATTGCGGTCAGGACAGCGCCACGGACGCTGGCGCTCCGCGTGCCCGGCTGGTGCGCCGCGCCGCTGTTGCAGGTGAACGGCAGAACGGCCGGCGTGCGCGACGGCGGCTATCTGCTGCTGACCGGGCTCAAGGCGGGCGATCAGATCGCCTTGTCGCTGCCCATGCCGTTGCGCGTCGAAGCGATGCCCGACGATCCCAGGCTGGTCGCGTTCGTCAGCGGCCCGCTGGTCCTTGCGGCCGATATGGGCGCGGGGGACCGTCGGTCCGACGGGCCGGACCCCGCGCTCGTCACCGATCGGGCGGAACCGGTGCTGGCGGCGGCGGGTGGATTGCACCGGTATCGACTGGGCGGGCAGGGCAAGCCGGGCGACCTGACGCTGCGGCCGTTTTTCGCGCAGCACGACAACCGCACCGCCGTCTATTTCCGCCGGTTCGGCACCGCCGAGTGGCCGACTGCGCAGCTCGCCTGGGCGCGTGCGTCGCAGGAGCGGGCGGCGCTGGCCGCGCGGACGGTCGATGTGATCCGGCTGGGCGAGCAGCAACCCGAGGTCGATCACGCGTTCGCCGACAGCGGCAACTCTGCGGCGGTGTCGCATGTCGCCGACCGCAGCCGCAACGTGAACGTCGGATATTTCGAATTCGACCTGGCGGTCGCGCCGGGGCCGCTGACGCTGCAGGTCGAATATGGCGGCGGGCAGCGCAACAAGGATTTTCGGATATTGGTCGACGGTACGCCGTTGGCGCGCGAGCAGCTCACGGGTGACGTCACCGCCGCCCGCAACGTCCGGACCTATCCGCTGCCGCCCGAAACCACGCGCGGCAAGTCGAAAATCCGCGTCCGCTTCGACTCCGACACATGGCAGGGGGTCGAGGTCTATACGGTGCGGACGATGCGATCCGAGACGATCTGACCGGTACGACGGAAATAGGTCTGGACGGTAAAGTCGGGGGATTTCCGGCTAGTCGGTGAGGTCCGGGGGCGGTATCGGGCCATCCCGCGGATCGTCGATCGGAGACGTCATGAAGGTTGCGATCATTGGTGCCGGCATTGCCGGCCTCAGCTGTGCGCTGCGACTCCAGCAGGGCGGCTGCGTGGTGACACTGTTCGACAAGGGACGCGGAGCGGGCGGTCGCATGGCGACGCGGCGGGTCGAGACGCCCGGCGGCATGATCGCGTTCGACCATGGTGCGCAATATCTGACAATGCGCGACCCGGATTTCGTGGCGGCTATGCAGGGCTGGGCGGCGGCGGGCGTCGTCGCGCGCTGGCCCGCGGCGGGGCCCGATGCCTGGGTCGGGACGCCGGGGATGAACGCGATCGTCGGGCATCTCGCGGCGCAGGCGGACGTCCGCTGGAACACCCAGGTCACCGGGCTGCGCAGGACGACGGCGGGATGGCAGGTCGATCCGGGCGAAGCGGACCTGTTCGACAGCGTCGTCGTCACGATCCCTGCGGAACAGGCGGCGGTGTTGCTCGCACCGCATGACGCGGCGATGGCGCGCGTCGCAGCGGACAGCCGGTCGGCGCCCTGCTGGACGGCGATGTTCGCGTTCGAGACGCCGCTCGCTATTTCCGACGACGTACTCAAGGATCGCGGCATCATCGGCTGGGCCGCGCGCAACAGCGCGAAACCGGGACGCGATGGTCCGGAGGCCTGGGTCGTCCAAGCGACGCCAAACTGGTCCCGCGATCATCTGGAGGACGCTGCGGAGACGGTGGTCGACCAGCTGCAGGCGGCGCTCGCCGCGCAGTGTGCCGACGCGCTGCCCGCGCCGATCGTCCGTGTCGGTCATCGCTGGCGCTATGCGCGCGCCGCGGTGGGCGAGGCCGGCTGTCTTTGGAATGCGGGTGAACGGATCGGGGCGGCGGGCGACTGGCTGCTGGCGCCGCGGATCGAGAGCGGCTGGCTATCCGGCCGACGCCTTGCCGAGCAGATGCTGGCAGACGCGTAACGACGGATCCCGGCGCCGCGCCCGGTCGTCATGCGGACCACGCATCGACGCGATCGGGCCATGGTCCGGCGCATGAAAATTGCCGTGAACCTTTGCGTGGCAGGCATTATCAGTTAACGGGGCCGCATGGCCACCCGTCCGCAGACACTCTACGAAAAGATCTGGGCATCGCACGTCGTCGAACGGCGCGACGATGGCACCTGCTTGATCTATATCGATCGCCACCTCGTCCACGAGGTGACCAGCCCACAGGCGTTCGAAGGCCTGCGCGTCGCTGGGCGGCGGGTGCGGCGGCCCGATCTGACGCTGGCGGTGCCCGACCACAATCTGCCGACGACCGCACGCGTCGACGCCGCGGGTGTGCCGCTGCCGATCGCCGATCCCGAAAGCGCGCAGCAGCTCGACGCGCTGCGTCGCAACACGACCGAGTTCGGGATCGACTATATCGACGCGACCGCGGTGCAGCAGGGGATCGTGCATGTCGTCGGGCCCGAACTCGGCTTCACGCTGCCCGGATCGACGCTGGTCTGCGGCGACAGCCACACCTCGGCGCATGGTGCACTCGGCGCGCTCGCCTTCGGGATCGGCACCAGCGAGGTCGAGCATGTGCTCGCCACGCAGACTTTGTTGCTGAGCCAGTCGAAGACGATGGAGGTCCGCGTCGACGGCACGCTGGGCTTCGGCGTCAGCCCAAAGGACGTGATTCTGGCGATCGTCGGGCGGCTCGGTGCTGCGGGCGGGACCGGTCACGTGATCGAATATACCGGCGACGTGATACGCGCGATGTCGATCGAGGGGCGGCTGACGGTCGCGAACATGTCGATCGAGGCGGGGGCGCGGGCCGGCCTCGTCGCGCCGGACGAGACGACCTTCGCCTATATCAAGGGCCGGCCGATGGCGCCGAGTGGCGAGGCGTGGGAGCGCGCGCTGGCCTGGTGGCGGACGCTGCCGAGTGATGCGGCGGCGTCCTATGACAAGACGGTCGTGTTGCAGGCGAGCGATATCGCGCCGGGCCTGACCTGGGGCACCAGTCCCGAGGACGTCGTGCCGATCACCGGCCATGTCCCCGACCCGATGAGCTTTGCCGACCCCGCCAAGCAGGCGGCGGCGCGCAAGTCGCTCGAGTATATGGGGCTGACGCCGGGTACCGCGATGCAGGACGTCGCGATCCAGCATGTCTTCATCGGCAGCTGCACGAACAGCCGGATCGAGGATCTGCGCGCGGCTGCGGCGATCGCGAACGGTCGGCGGGTCGCCGATGGTGTCCGCGCGCTGGTGGTCCCCGGATCCGGCCTCGTGAAGCGTCAGGCCGAGGCCGAGGGGCTCGACCGGATCTTCACCGGCGCGGGCTTCGAATGGCGCGAGCCAGGCTGCTCGATGTGCCTGGCGATGAATCCGGACAAGGTGCCGCCGGGCGAGCGTTGCGCCTCGACGAGCAACCGCAATTTCGTCGGACGGCAGGGGCCGGGTGCGCGCACGCATCTCGTCTCGCCCGCGATGGCGGCCGCGGCCGCGGTCACGGGACGGCTGAGCGACGTGCGCGACCTGATGGGACATGAGTTATGAAGCGTGTGATGATGCTGTTGATGGCCGGCGCGGTGATGAGTGGCGTTGCAGCCTATATGGCGGCGGCGCGGACGCTGCCGGGCACCGGACGTGTCGCCCCGGCCGAAACCGGCCCGCGATGAAGCCCGTCTCGACGGTTTCGGGGCGCGCCTATCCCTGGGGGGCGAAGAACGTCGATACCGACGTGATCATCCCCGCGCATTGGCTGAAGACGATCACGCGGACGGGGCTCGGGCGCGGCGCGTTCGAGACGGTCCGTGCGCAGCCGGACAATGTGTTTGACGATCCCCGCTATTCCGGCGCGCCGATCCTGATCGCGGGCGACAATTTCGGCTGTGGGTCGAGCCGCGAGCATGCCGCCTGGGCGCTCGCCGACATGGGCATCGCCGCGGTGATCGCGCCGAGCTTCTCGGACATCTTCTCGGGCAACGCGTTCAAGAACGGCATCATCGCCGTCGTCCTGCCGCAGGATGCGATCGACCGGCTGATCGAGGTTGCACGGACCGACAGCGTGACGATCGACCTCGAATCGATGACCGTCACCACGCCGTTCCAGGACCGCTTCGTCTTCGATCTCGACGCGTTTCGCCGGCAATGCCTGATCGAGGGGCTGGACGAGGTCGGGCTGACACTGGCAAGAGATACCGCGATTTCAAAATTCGAGGAGGCGGTGGCCGAACATCGCCCCTTTCTGGAGAGGGAAAGCGGTTATGCGGGCATTGCTGTCGAAGGCGTCGGGCGGACCTGAAACTCTGATATTGTCGGAACTGCCTGATCCGGTCGCCGCGCCGGGCCAGGTCGTGATCGCCGTCAAGGCCTGCGCGATCAACTTTCCCGACGTGCTGATCATCGAGGACAAATATCAGTTCAAGCCCGAACGCCCCTTTGCACCCGGCGGCGAAATCGCGGGTATCGTCGCCGAGGTCGGTGATGGGGTCGAGGGCTGGGCGGTCGGCGACCGGGTGATCGCGATGCTCGGTCATGGCGGACTGTCCGAAAAGGTCGTCGCCGACCCGGCCAAGCTCTATCGCCTGCCCGAGGGGCGCGACTTTGCGGAGGGCGCTTCGCTGATCCTGACCTATGGCACGACGATCCATGCCTTGCTCGACCGTGGGCATTTGAAAGCGGGGCAGACGTTGCTCGTGCTGGGCGCGGCGGGCGGCGTTGGGCTGGCGGCGATCGAGCTTGGCAAGGCGTTCGGTGCGCGGGTCGTCGCTGCTGTCTCGTCCGAGGAGAAGGCGGCCGCCGCGCGTGCGGCGGGTGCCGACGCGACGATCGTCTATGCACGCGCGCCGTTCGACAAGGACCAGTCCAAGGCGCTGGCCGAGCAGTTCAAGGCAGCCGTCGGCAAGGCGGGTGCCGACGTGATCTACGATCCGGTCGGCGGAGACTATGCCGAGCCTGCGCTGCGCTCGATCGCGTGGGAAGGGCGGTATCTGGTCGTCGGCTTCCCCGCCGGTATCCCGCGGCTGCCGCTCAACCTGACGTTGCTCAAGAGCTGCGACGTGTGCGGTGTATTCTGGGGTGCGTTCGCTGCCCGTGACCCGAAGGCCAACCAGGCGCATATCGAAACGCTGTTCGAGCTGTGGCGCGACGGCAAGATCGCGCCGCGGGTGACCGAGCGGTTCGCGCTCGAGGACGGTGGCAAGGCGATCGCGAAGATGGCCGCACGCGCCGCGATCGGGAAGCTGGTCGTCGAACTCGGCTGATGACTTCTCGCGCGCCGTGCCGGTTCAGAGCAGGCGCGAGATCGTCATGACGATCGCCATCCACAGCACGGCGGATGCGGCCGCGCCGAGTGCCACGCCGTGCGCGATCGTGGGGAATCGGGTGTCATCATAGTCCCCGGCACTGATCGGCGGCGCTGCGCGGTGCCGCGGTGCGGCGGTGTCGGACGGCGGCGAAATGCTCCTTGGACGGCGGCCAGTCATTCTACTCTCCATGCCCGTGCCCTGTGTCACGTGACTGTCTTATAGATGATGGATGTGCCGGCATTGTTCCAGAGCCGCACCAAATTATTGCGGAGCCGCGGACCGCTACCTATCTGCTAAGCTCGACACGCCGGAGGGAACACGTGCGCCATGACGACTTTTGACGATCGCGAGCGATCTTTCGAGGCAAAATTTGCCCGCGACGATGAACTCGCATTCCGTGTCACGGCGCGGCGCAATCGGTTGCTGGGGCAATGGGCCGCGGCCGAGATGCGGCTGACCCGCGAGGAGGGCGACGCCTATGCGACGGCCTTGGTTCACGCCGATCTCGAAGGCGGGGGCGACGACGATGTCGTCCGCAAGCTGGTCGGCGACATGACTGCCGCGGGTCTCGATCATGACGAGGCGACGGTGCGCCGTGCGCTGGCGACGCAGATGATCGAGGCGCGTCGCCAATTGATGGAGGCCCAGTAATCCGATGCCGATGACCGCCGACGATATCCGCACAATGATTCGCGACGCCATTCCCGACGCCGAGGTCGAGATCACCGACTTGGCAGGGGACGGTGATCACTATGCTGCGCGCGTGACCAGCGCGAGTTTTGCCGGGCTGAGCCGGGTGAAGCAGCACAAGAGCGTTTACGACGCGCTGGGGGGCCGCATGGGCGGCGTTCTTCATGCGCTGCAACTGACCACCGTGATTGCATAAGGACGACGACATGACTGACGACACGCACGCGCGCATCGACGCGCTGGTGAAGGCCAACCCCGTGGTACTCTTCATGAAGGGCAGCCCGCTCTTCCCGCAATGCGGGTTTTCGAGCCGCGCGATCGCGATCCTCAACCATCTCGAGGTCGAGTTCGAGAGCGTCGACGTGCTGCAGGACCAGGGCATTCGCCAGGGCATCAAGGCCTATTCGGACTGGCCGACGATCCCGCAGCTCTATGTCGATGGCGAATTCCTCGGCGGATCGGACATCATGATGGAGATGTACGAAAGCGGCGAACTGAAGCAGGTCCTGGACGCGCAGAAGGCGGCAGGCTGAGTATTAGACGAGGCTCTGGATCGCGCGGGGGTATCTGGCCGCCGCGCGGTCCGGGCTTGAAGGGTACCGGGTGAGGGTGGACCGGTGCGAGACCTGAATGACAGCGACCCGTCCACCCTGCATAAGCGCTGAACGCTCGGTAACGCATGAGACGGTGCAGGCGATGTGCCAGTTCGCCCGAGTTGCGGACTTTCCCCGGTTTCGATGGTTAATCGGCCGCAGCGCCGACCGCTGATCGTAAAGAAACTCGACACAGACGGTCATCGGCGTCGATCGCGAAACCGTAAGAAACTGACATTGACTACGACCGTAAACGAGCTGATTACAAGCGTAGTCAGTAAGGAGTGAGTCGTGGCCGAACGGATCAGTGATGCCGAACACAGCGTCATGGAGGTGCTGTGGGACGAATCCCCGCTCAGCGCGCAGGATGTCGCCGAACGCGTCGACCCGGCGCGCGGCTGGAGTGCCAACACGGTCAAGACGTTGCTCGGGCGGCTGATCGCGAAATCGGCGATCACGCATGAGGAGGATGGCCGGCGCTACCTCTATCGTCCGACCGTCGCGCGCGGTGATTATGTCGCGGGCGAATCGCGGCGGCTGATGGACCGGCTGTTCGGCGGCAGGCTGACGCCGCTGGTCGCGCATCTCGCCGAACGCGACGAACTGACCGCGCAGGACATTGCCGAGATCGAGGCGTTGCTGAAGGATCTCAAGGCATGAGCGCGGGGCCAATCCTTTCCGGGGGGATCGGAGACGGCCCCGCCGCCGCCCCCCAGTCGATCGATACGGCCGCGCTCGCGGGCTGGGCGAGCGACGCGCTGATCGCATCGACGCTGCTGATGCTCGTCGTGCTGCTGGTCCGCGCGCCGGTGCGCCGCGCCTTCGGGGCGCAGGTCGCCTATGCGCTCTGGGCGCTGCCCGTGTTGCGGCTCGTCCTGCCGTCGATGCCCGAGACGTGGCACGCGGCGGCGACGCCCATTACGCGCGCTGGCGAGACGATCAGCGTCTACATGATCGCGCCCGCTGCAACGGCCGCGACGACGGGGGCAACGATGGCTGCGGCGACACCGGATGTGGTGGAACCGTCGTTCGGCGCTGTTGTTGCGGGAGTGTTCGGGGGCGGGCTCGGCAGCGCGCTGGGCGCCGCATGGGCGGTCGGGGCGCTTGGGCTGCTCGTCTGGCATCTGCTTCAGCATCGACGGTTCTGCCGGCGGATGCTCGACAGCGCGGACCGGCTCGACGACCGCGACGGGGTGCGCGTGATCGCCACCGCGGCGGCGCCGGGGCCGCTCGCCTTCGGTCTCGTCCGCCGCTACGTCGCGTTTCCGCGTGATTTCGCGGATCGCTATGACGCGGACGAGTGCGAATTGGCGCTCGCGCACGAGATTGGCCATCACCAGCGCGGCGACCTGTTCGCCAACTGGGTGGCGCTGGTCGTGCTCGCGCTTCACTGGTTCAACCCGGTCGCCTGGCATGCGTTTCGCCAGTTCCGCGCGGACCAGGAGCTTGCCAACGACGCACGCGTGCTCGCCGGCCGGTCCGCGGTCGACCGCCACATCTATGCCTGCGCGATCGTCAAGGCGGCGCATGGCGGCGCGGTCTCGGCCGCGTGTCACCTCCACACCATCACCGATCTGAAAGGGAGATTGCGCATGTTGACGACTTCTCGGATTTCACGCGGCCGGATCGCGACGGGGGCGGCCTCGGTCAGCCTGCTGGTCGCGACGGGGCTCGCGCTGACCGCTTCGGGCACCAAGGCCGCCACGGCGATCCGTGCCGGTGTCGAGGACCGCGTGGCGCCGGTCGCGCCAGCGGCGCCCCTGCCACCCCTGCCACCTATGCCAGTCTTGACCCCGGTCGCACCCGTAGCGCCTGTCGCGCCCGCTGCGCCGCTTACCGCACGCCCCGCCGACGCGCGTCAGGTCACGACGATCGTCACGCGCGACGGCAAGACCGTCAGCACGCGGGTCATCCGTGCGAAGCCGGGCAGCACGATCGTCGCGTCGGGGATGGTACCCGAGGTGACCGAACGCACCTGCGTCGATGGCAAGGACGGGCCCGGCAAGCACTATGTGATCGACCGGACCGAAGGCGGCGTGCGCAAGATGGTCATCTGCACCAATCGCATCGAACAGGCCGCCGCCGACGCTGCCACCGCCGCGATCAACAGCCGCGAGATCGAGGCGAGCGCTTATGCCTCCGCACTCGCCGGTCTGAAGATCGCGCGGGCGTCGATCGAGAAGAACACCGATATGACCGCTGCGCAACGCCGCGAGGCGCTCGCCGGCATCGACGAGGGGCTGGCCGAGGTCCAGGCGGACATGGCCAAGCGGGATTGACCGGCATTCTGGGGTAGGGGCGGTGCCTGCGGCCCTGGATCCTGACTTTCCGTCCGGATGACGGAATCGGGGTGGGGTCGCAGGGTCGGGCGGCGGGGTCTCGGGTTCGGGTCTTGCCATGCGGGCCGCCAGCCGCCATTTCGGGGGCATGGCTGAGCATCCGACCGGCATCCCGATCCAGCTCGAGCCGCTCGTCGTCCGCGTGCTCGCGCCGAACGCGTCGCCCTATACATTTACTGGCACGCAGACGCATATCGTCGGGACGACCGCGCTGGCGGTGATCGATCCCGGGCCCGACGATCCCGCGCATCTCGATGCCTTGCTCCGCGCGATCGATGGCCGCCCCGTTGCCGCGATCGTCGTCACGCATCATCACCGCGACCATAGTCCGGCGACGCGCCCGTTGCAGGCCGCGACCGGCGCGCCGATCGTCGGCGCCGCCGCATTCGCGCCCGGTGTTGCGGCCAATAGTTCGTTCGACGCGCTCTATGCACCCGATCGCGTGCTGGCGGACGGCGAGACGGTCGGCGCGGCGGGCTGGACGCTTGAGGCGATCGCGACGCCGGGGCATACGTCGAACCATCTCGCCTTCGCCCTGCGCGAGAGCGGGGCGCTGTTCTCGGGCGATCACGTCATGGGCTGGTCGACCAGCGTCGTCGTGCCGCCCGATGGCGACATGACCGACTATATGGCGAGCCTCGAGCGGCTGCTGGGACGCGACGACCGTGTCTATTATCCAGGGCATGGCGAGGCGATCGAGCGGCCGCAGCGGCTGGTGCGCGGGATGCTCGGCCACCGCAAGCAGCGTGAGGGACAGATCCTTCGTCTGCTGCGCGAGGCGCCGCGCGGTGTCGCGGCGCTGGTCGAGCGTATGTATGTCGGGCTCGATCCGCGGCTGGTGCCGGGCGCCGAGGGATCGGTGCTAGCGCATCTGTACGATCTGCGCGGTCGCGGGCTGGTCGGCGAGACGGAAGGGGATGGTGCATGGCGGATGGCGTGAACGAGGACAGCCGCGGCACGGACGGTGCGCGGCGTGGCGGGGTCGGGTCGTTCCTGGCCAAGGCGGCGGGGGTGTTGGTGCTGCTCGCGCTGGCCGCGCTGATCGCGCTGTGGGGCGTGCAGCGTTACGTGCAGAGCCGGCTGGCGCCCGACCCGACGACGATCGCGAGCGCCAGCCTGGAGGGGCTGCGCGAACAGAATCGGCTGTCGACCTTTGCCGCCAGGTTCGTCGCGGTGGTGACGTCGCGCCAGTCGCAACTGGGCTTCACCACCGAGAAGACGCTGATCATGCCGGGGATGGTCCGCTATGAGGTCGATCTGGGCAAGCTGTCGCAGCGCGACGTCGCCTGGGATGCCGCGACGCGGACGCTCGCGGTGCGACTGCCGCCGGTCGAGGTGGAGGGGCCGCAGATCGACCTCAATGCGCTGCGCGAATATGGTTCGGGCGGCGTACTGGCGACGCTGACCGATGCGGAGAAGCGACTCGACACCGCCAATCGGCGCGCGGGCCAGATCGAACTGGTCCGCCAGGCGCGCGAGCCCGCGATGATCCGGCTGGCGCGCGACGCGACGCGGCGTGCGGTCGAGCGGAGCTTCGCGATGCCGCTGCGCGCGGCGGGGGTGGATGCGACCGTCAGCGTGCGCTTCGCCGACGAGGCGCAGGCGTCGACCGAGCGATGGGACACGTCGCGTTCGCTGCAGGACGTGCTAGGGAACCGCAACTAAACCGGGATACGACAATGGAACTCCACCAGAATTTTGCGGGCATCGACATTCGCGGCGAGATCGAGCGGCTCCGCAAGGAGAAGAACGCGATCATCCTCGCGCATTATTACCAGAAGCCCGAATTGCAGGACATTGCCGATTTCGTCGGCGACAGCCTCGACCTGTCGCGCAAGGCGGCAGCGACAGAGGCGGATGTCATCGCGTTCTGCGGCGTGCGGTTCATGGCGGAGACCGCCAAGATCCTGTCGCCCGACAAGATCGTCGTGCTGCCCGACATGGATGCCGGCTGCAGCCTCGAGGACAGCTGTCCCCCCGAACAGTTCGCCGCGTTCCGCGCGAAGCATCCCGATCACATCGCGCTGACGTACATCAACTGCTCGACCGAGGTGAAGGCGCTGTCCGACATCATCGTGACGTCGTCGTCGGCCGAGAAGATCCTGTCACAGCTGCCCGCCGACCAGAAGATCATCTTCGGCCCCGACCGCAATCTCGGCGGCTATCTGGTCCGCAAGACCGGACGCGAGATGCTGTTGTGGCCGGGCGTGTGCATCGTCCACGAGGCGTTCAGCGAAAGCGAGCTGCTCAAGCTCAAGGCCGCCAATCCGGGCGCGCCGATCGTCGCGCATCCCGAATGCCCGCCGATCATCCTCGACCATGCCGATTATATCGGGTCGACGCGCGGCATCCTCGATTATGCGATGGCGATGCCGGGCGACACGCTGATCGTCGCGACCGAACCGCACATCATCCACCAGATGGAAAAGGCGCTGCCGAACAAGCGGTTCATCGGTGCGCCCGGCGCCGACGGTAACTGTAACTGCAATATCTGCCCGTACATGGCGCTCAACACGATGGAGAAGCTGTACGTCGCGCTGCGCGACCTTTCGCCGCGGATCGAGATCGAGGAGGGGCTGCGGCTCCAGGCGAAGAAGAGCCTCGATGCGATGCTGGCGATGGCCTCGGGCACCGTCGGGATGGGCGATCTCGGCCCGGCGCAGACGAGCGGGACGCGTTCGTGAGCGCAGCGCTGGCGGGCTTCGACATCGATAGGTTCGTCGCTGCGACGCTGGCCGAGGATCTGGGGACGATCGGCGACATCACCTCTGCGGCGGTGATCCCCGCCGAGGCGCGCTTTGCCGGGGTGATGGACAGCCGCGACGCGATCACCGTCGCCGGCCTCGCCCTTGCCGATGCGTTCTTCCGCGCGCTCGATCCCGAGGTCCGGATCGAGCATCTCGTAAAGGACGGGCAGGCGGTCGCTGCGGGTACCGAGCTGATGCGGATCGAGGGCCGCGCGCGCGCGATGCTGACCGCCGAGCGGTCCGCGCTGAACACCGTCCAGCACCTGTCGGGTGTGGCGACGATGACGCGGGCCTATGTCGATCGGATGCAGGGCACCGGCGCCATCCTGCTCGACACGCGCAAGACGATCCCCGGGCTGCGCGTGCTCGAAAAATACGCGACCCGCATGGGCGGTGCGAAGAACCACCGCATGGGGCTGTGGGATGCGGCGATGATCAAGGACAATCATGTCGCGGTCGCCGGCGACGTCGGCGAGGCGGTGCGCCGGGCGAGGGATGCGGGCATCGCGCAGATCATCGTCGAGGTCGACCATGTCGACCAGATCGAGCCCGCGCTGGCGGCGGGGGCGACGCACCTGCTGCTCGACAACATGCCGACAGATATCCTGCGCGGTGCGGTCGCGCTGGTCGATGGCCGCGTGCCCACCGAAGCATCGGGCGGCGTGTCGCTCGACACGATCCGCGCGATCGCCGAGAGCGGGGTCACCTATGTCTCGGTCGGGCGGCTGACCCAGTCCGCGCCCGCCGCCGATATCGGGCTCGATTTCGCGACGCTTTAACTGGCGCGCGGGCAGAGACGCGGTATCGTGCCGCCACGACATGATCGCGAAGTGAACAGGGTGAAAATGCGTCCCAAATCCGTTGTATTGGCCGAATGGCTGTATCTCGCCTCGATCGGTCTGCTGATCGCGGTCAGCGTGCTGACCTGGGATGCCGCGGTCGCGCAGGGCGGCTTCGCACTGGCGGCAGGGGTGACGGCGTTCGGCGTCGGACTGTCGCTGCTGCTGCTGATCCTCACGACGCGCAGGGGTAGCCGGGTTGCCCTGTGGCTGCTCGTCGCGCTGACGGTGCTCGGCGCCGCTGGGGTGATGCTGCAGGTCGCGACGGGGGTGCTCGCGACGGGGCTGATCGGGATGCTGACGATCGCGCAGCTCGTGCTGACGATCCTGCCGATCGTCCTGCTGTTCCGGCCGCGCGCGCGCGCCTGGTTTGACGAGGTCGCGGACCGCGGCATCGACGACGATGCCGAAGAGGAGATCGAGGCATGATGCGGATGAACCGACTCGCGGGCATGATGATCGTCGCGGGGCTGTCGGCGCCGGGCATCGCCGCGGCGCAGGCCTATAGCTGTTCGGCGCCCATGGGCGGCACCGATCGCGTCCGCCCCGACCTGCCGTCCGCGCGCGAACCTGCGCGGATCCTGCCGATCGCGAGCTATACGCTCGCCATCACCTGGGCCCCGCAATATTGCCGCGAGAAGGGCGACCAGCCGAGCGCCCGGTTTCAGTGCGGGGCGGGCAACCGGTTCGGCTTTACGCTCCACGGCCTGTGGCCCGACGGCGCGGGCAAGACCTGGCCGCAATATTGTCGCGCGACCGCGATCGTCCCGCAGGCGGTGATCAAGCGTCAGCTCTGCACGACGCCGTCGGCGCAGCTGATCCAGCATGAATGGGCCAAGCACGGGACCTGCATGCCGGGCTATCAGCCCGCACGCTATTTCCGCCAGTCGAGCAGCCTCTACGCCAAGCTGCGCTATCCCGACATGGACACCCTGTCGCGAAGCCCGCTGACCGCCGGGCAGTTCGCCACGGCGATGGCGAATGCCAATCCCGGTCTTAACGCGGCCATGATGCGGGTCACGACGACCAAGCAGGGCTGGCTCGACGAGCTCTGGATCTGTCTCGACACCGCCTTCCGCTACAAGCGCTGTCCCGCGCACGCCGGCGGGGTCACGCAGGGCGCGCCGATCAGGATCTGGCGCGGCGAAAGCTGACCCGCACTCAGCCGGCCAGCGTGACGGTCGAGGGGTGGTGCTTGTCGAGGTGACGCTTGATGATCCGCAGGTTGCGCGTGTTCGACCGGAACATGAAATCCGCGGCATCGCCGACGAACGGCACCAGTCCGAGCGCTGCGTCGAACCCGACATTGCCCATCATCCGGGCAAGCTGGAACTTCGACATGCCGAGGTTACGCGCCTCCCAGACGAGCCAGCTCCCCATCAGCGCACCGATCAGGTCACCGACGACGGGGATCAGACCGACGATCGCATCGGGTCCGATCGCGCGGTTGATCCCGGGAACCATGAACGCGCGTTCGAGGATCCGCTCCAGCGCCTCAACCCGGGCGCGGACCGAGGCCGGATCCTGACCGATCGCGAAGCTGCTGGCCAGCGTGACGGGATCGATGCGAGTGGCATTGTTGGTCATGCGACTCACTTGGTGTCGGGACGAAGCCTGTTCAACGGGTGCCAGGCCCGGCTGTTCGGCTGCCATTGTTGCAGCCGCGTCGCGACCAGCGACCAGCGGAGCGGCCGTGCGAGCGGAATGAAGGGCACGTCCTCGTTCAGTGCGGCATCGGCCGCCGCAATCCGCTGGCTGCGTTCGGCGAGCGTCGGTGCCGCACGCGCGGCGTCGAGTGCCGCCTGTGCGGGGGCGCTGCAGACGATGCAGGCGTTCGCCAGGTACCAGCGCGCGCTGTCATAGGGCGCTACCAGGTCGATCAGCCGCAGATCGGCGGGGGCGTCGATCGCGACGCGCTCGGGCAGGATACCGATCCGGAGCAGGGCGGCGGCGACATGTGCGTAGAGGATGGTCGCGCCCGATCCGGCGGGCAGCGCGATCCGCATCGCGATCGGCGCGCTCTGCGCCTGCTCGCGCCATGTCGCGACCCGTAACCGGGCACCCGCGCGGCGCTCGTCCTGGTTCAACAGCGTCCATGACGGCACCTGCGGGAGCCCGGCAGAGTCGAGCGGTTCGGCGAGGATGCGGTCCGCAGCCTCCCAATTGGGGGCGATCGCGGCGGTCAGCGCACTGCGATCGATTGCCTGTGAGATTGCCGCGCGGTTCGCTGCCTCGGCAAGGAAGCCCGTCCGCGAAACGATCGCGAGCCCGAACAACCCGACTGCGGGGTCGACCCGGATCGCGGCGGGGGTGATATCAGCCGTCGCGAGAAGCGGCCAGTCGGCGAAGCTGCCGCCGCTGACCAGGTCCGAGTCGCGATGCGCAAACCGCGCGATCGCCCGCGCGGCGCGCTCGCCGATCAGGCGGACGTCACGTTCGGGCTGCATCTCGAGCTGGTCTTCGGGGTCGGCGCGGTTGAGATCATAGACCGGGCGCAACAGCGGCGCGGCGCCGGGCTGGGCGATGCGGAACGGGCCGCTGCCGCCGGGCGGGCGCAGACGCAGCAGCGCGAGTTCGGGCTGTGCGAACAGCTTGAGCAGGTCGGGACGCGGCCGCGACAACCGGACCTCGATCACCTGCGGCGTCATCACGACGATCTCGTCGACCGCGCTGAGAAAGGGAGCGAGCGGATTGCGCGAAGCCGGCATGATCTGGCGTTTGAGCATCGCGACGATCTGGTCCGCGGTGATGCGGCTACCGTCGCTCCACGTGGCTTCGCGCAGGCGGAAAATATAGCTCATGCCATCATCGATGACGATCCAACGTTCGGCGAGGCCGGGCTCGATCTGGCCGGTAGCATCGAACCGGACCAGCCCCTGCGCCGTCGAATCGATCAGCAGGCGCGAGGGGAGGTCGATCGGGCCCCGGCGGGCATCCGCGGCAGCAGGCACACCACCGATCGCGCTGACGACGACAGCCCCCGAGTCGCGGCGCCGGTTGCAGGCCGCCGGTGCGAAGAGCAGCGCGGCGGCACAGGCAAGCGTGATGGTGCGGACGGCGGGACTCGAACCCGCACTCCAGGGGAGGGAGATTTTAAGTCTCCTGCGTCTACCGGTTTCGCCACGTCCGCACACGGGAGTCAGAAAGACGAGGTCGAGCGCAGGGTCAACCCATGTTGGACCCGCAGGTGCCGCTCAATCGACGTTAAGACGCGAGCGCATTTCCTTGCCGGGCTTGAAATAGGGGACGCGCTTGGCGTCGACGGCGACGACTTCGCCGGTCCGGGGATTGCGTCCCGTCCGCGCATCGCGCGCGCGCGTGGAAAATGCGCCGAAGCCGCGCAGTTCGACCCGGCCGTCGGCGGCCAGGCGCTTCGATATCTCGTCGAAGAAACACGAGACGATCAATTCGACCTCGCGCGGCTCCAGGTCCGGATGCGCATCGGTCAGTTTTTGAACAAGCTCAGATCTGATCATGGTAACGAGCCCCCGCCCATATGTGATAATACTGATTTAGGTCAGTAATTGGGGCGATAGCACCAAATGAGTTTCAAGCCAAAAGCAAAAGGGACCGAAATGCATCGAGCATCCCGGTCCCAATTCACTTACTTCTTTTCGGCTTCCGTGCGGGCCTTGAGAGCCTCGCCCAGGATGTTGCCGAGGGTCGCGCCGGAGTCCGACGAACCATACTGAGCGACGGCCTGCTTCTCTTCCGAGATCTGCATCGCCTTGATCGAGAAGGTCGGCTTCTTCGAACGATCGAAGCCCGTCACCATCGCGTCGAACTTCTGGCCGACCTGGAAACGCTCCGGACGCTGCTCGTCGCGATCGCGACCCAGATCCGTGCGCTTGATGAAGCCGGTCGCGCCATCGTCGCCCTGCTGCACTTCGAGGCCCGCGTCGCGGACTTCGAGAACGGTGACCGTGACGATCGCGTTCTTGTTCAGCTTGTCGCCTGCTGCTGCGATGCCGCCGGCCGAAGGCCCGCCGCGCTCGAGCTGCTTCATGCCGAGCGAGATACGCTCCTTCTCGGCGTCGATGTCGAGCACGACGGCCTCGACGGTCTCACCCTTACGGTGCAGGTTGAGCGCGTCCTCGCCCGAAACGCCCCAGGCGATGTCGGACATGTGGACCATGCCGTCGACGTCGTTGTCGAGGCCGATGAACAGACCGAATTCGGTCGCGTTCTTGACTTCGCCCTCAACGGTCGAGCCGATCGGATGAGCGGCAGCGAAGGCCTCCCACGGATTGGCCTGAGCCTGCTTGAGGCCGAGCGAGATGCGACGCTTCTCGGAATCGACTTCGAGGACCATGACGTCGACTTCCTGCGAGGTCGACACGATCTTGCCCGGATGGACGTTCTTCTTGGTCCAGGACATTTCCGACACGTGGACCAGGCCTTCGATGCCCGCTTCCAGCTCGACGAAAGCACCATATTCGGTGATGTTCGTGACGCGGCCGGTGAGCTTTGCGCCGACCGGATACTTGACCATCGCGCCATCCCAGGGATCGCTCTCCAGCTGCTTCATGCCGAGGCTGATGCGCTGGGTGTCCTTGTTGATGCGGATGATCTGCACCTTGACGGTGTCGCCGATGTTCAGGACTTCGCTCGGGTGACCGACGCGCTTGTAGCTGAGATCGGTGACGTGCAGCAGGCCATCGATGCCGCCGAGGTCAACGAACGCACCGTAATCGGTGATGTTCTTGACGACGCCGTCGATGATCTGGCCCTCGGCGAGGCTGAGGATCAGGCCCGAACGCTGCTCTGCACGCGTCTCTTCAAGAACCGCGCGACGCGACACGACGATGTTGCCGCGCTTGCGGTCCATCTTCAGGATCTGGAAGGGCTGGGGGATGTCCATCAGCGGGGTGACGTCGCGCACGGGGCGGATGTCGACCTGCGAGCCCGGCAGGAACGCGACGGCGCCGTTCAGGTCGACGGTGAAGCCACCCTTCACGCGGCCGAAGATCACGCCCTCGACGCGGGTCGTCTTCGAGAATTCGGTTTCCAGCTTGTCCCATGCGGCTTCGCGGCGCGCACGATCGCGGCTGAGCATCGCTTCGCCATGGACGTTCTCGACGCGGTCGACATAGACTTCGACTTCGTCGCCGACCTTCAGGTCAGCCTTCTGGCCCGGCGCTGCGAATTCGCGAAGCGGCACGCGGCCTTCCGACTTCAGACCGACGTCGATGACGGCCATGTCGTTCTCGATGCCGGTCACGGTGCCATGCACCACGCGGCCCTCGAAGCTGTCGGCGTCGCCGAGCGTCTCGTTCAGCATCGCGGCGAAATCGTCGCGCGACGGCATTACCTGGGTTGCCATAGAATTCAGTAATCCTAGTCTGTTTCCGGCCAAGCGGTTGGATCCGCTGGTCTTGGCCTTCGTTGCCGTGACGACCGAACGCCGGCGCGGCATCCGGACGGCACGAGGCGCAGAGGATGTAGACGCTGAATGCGAAAACGGCGCGTGAGACTCAGAGGTCTCCGCGCCTTCCTCCACGAGCATCGCTCGCCGGACGCTCCTGTGTAGCGGAAACCCCGTCTCGGAGCAAGTTCGCCGCTGCAGCGTTAGGGGCGGCTTACAACAGGAGCGAAGATTTGAGCGAACGCGGCATTCTCGTGCTGGGCTGGATCGCCACGGCGACGGCGATCGTGATGTACCTGTCGTATATCGACCAGATCATGCTGAACCTGGCCGGGCAGAAGGGATCGGTGGTCCAGCCGTTCGCGACGATGGTCAATTGCGGACTGTGGGTGGCGTATGGCGTGCTGAAGCCGAAGCGCGACTGGCCGATCGCGGTGGCGAACTTCCCGGGGGTGGTGCTGGGGGCGATCACGCTGGCGACGGCGTTGTAAGGGGGGCGTCTGGGCGCCTCCTTGTTCTCCCGCGAAGGCGGGGGCCTAGTCTGGGTCTCCGCCTTCGCGGGGAAACAGTGTTGGTACATAGAACCCCGACCCCAACCGCTGCCACCCCGGCGAAGGCCGGGGCCCAGTTGGGGGAAATCGCTGACTGAGTGCAGCGCTCCGTTACTGCGACCTTTCCAACTGGGCCCCGGCCTCCGCCGGGGTGGTCGTCTCTGCTGGGAGGGGGAGGGGCCTACCCCGCCTTCTTCGCGCGCTGCGCCTCGACCAGCGCCACCGCGCGCTGCACCGAGGCCTCGATCGACAGGAAGCTCGTATCGAGCAGCGCCGCGTCCGCCGCCATCACCAGCGGGGCGGTCGAACGGCCGGTGTCGCGGGCATCGCGCGCGCGAATGTCCGCCAGTACGCGGTCCTTGCTCGCCGTCCCGCCACGCGCCTGCAGCTCGGCATGGCGCCGCTGCGCGCGGATATTGGGGGTCGCCTTCACGAACAGCTTGGCATCCGCATCGGGCGCGATCACCGTGCCGATGTCGCGCCCGTCGAGAATAGCGCCACCCGCCTGTGCGGCAAACCGCTTCTGCCGCTGCATCAGCGCTGCACGGACCAGCGGGTGTGCGGACACGATCGAGGCCATCGCCCCGACATCGTCGTCGCGCAGCGCCGGGTCCGTCATCACCGCATCGTCGAAATCGCATGCGGCGACCGCATCGGCCTCCTGCTCGGGATCCAGCCCCATCCGCGCCACGTTCAGCGCAACCGCGCGGTAGAGCAGGCCGGTATCGAGATAGGGGAGGCCGTAATGCTTCGCCAAGGCGCGAGCGATCGTGCCCTTGCCCGATGCCGCCGGACCGTCGACTGCGATGATCATCTTATTCCCCTTTGCCGGTCAGCGCGTCGAGCGACCGGAAGAACACGGGATAGCTCGTCGCCACCGGCGATATGTCGTCGATCGTGATGGGCTCGGCGCTGCCAAGTCCAGCCACCACCATGCTCATTGCGATGCGATGATCGAGTTTCGAGGCGACCCGAGCGCCACCGCGAATCGCCGCCCCGCCCGAACCCGTGATCGCCATGCCGTCTTCGAATTCCTCGCACACCACGCCGCACGCCTCGAGCGCGATCCGCATCGTCGTGATGCGGTCCGATTCCTTCACCCGCAGCTCGTGCGCGCCCCTGGCGACGCTCGTGCCGGACGCAAACGCCGCGGCGACGAACAGCACCGGATATTCGTCGATCATGCTCGGCGCGAGATCGGCGGGCACCTCGATCGCGGTCAGCGCGGCATGGCGGACACGCAGATCGGCGACGGGCTCGCCGCCGACGGTCCGCGGATCGAGCTCGGTGATGTCCGCGCCCATCATGCGCAGCGCCGTGACGATGCCGATCCGCGTCGGGTTCAGCCCGACATTGCGCACGACGATATCCGATCCCGGCACGATCGACGCCGCGACCAGCCAGAAGGCCGAGGACGACGGATCGCCCGGCACGACGATATCCTGCGGGGTCAGCTCCGCCTCGCCGGTGATCGAGATCACGCGGCCCTGGTCCGTTTCCTCGACGGTCAGCTGCGCGCCGAACCCGGTCAGCATCCGTTCGCTGTGATCGCGCGTCGCGACCGGCTCGATCACCGTGGTGATGCCGGGCGTGTTGAGCCCCGCCAGCAGGATCGCCGACTTTACCTGTGCCGACGCGACCGGCAGCGTGTAGGTGATCGGCACCGCGGGGCAGATCCCGCGCACCATCAGCGGAAGCTTGCCGCCGGGCGACGCGGTGATGTCCGCGCCCATCTGCGACAGCGGCTCGATCACGCGGCCCATCGGCCGTCCCGACAGCGAGGCGTCGCCGGTGAAGGTGCAGGTGATCGGGTGGCTCGACACCAGCCCCATCAGCAATCGCGTCGAGGTGCCCGAATTGCCCATCTCCAGGGCGGTCGCGGGCTGGAGCAGCCCGCCGACACCGACGCCGTCGACGACCCAGATGCCGTCGTCCTGCCGCTCGATCGTCGCGCCCATCGCGCGCATCGCCGCCGCGGTGGCGAGCACGTCCTCGCCCTCGAGCAAACCGGTGATCCGGCTGGTGCCGACCGCGAGGCTCGCGAACATCAGCGCGCGGTGGCTGATCGACTTGTCGCCGGGAACCGCAATCGAACCGGTCAGCGGACCGCGCGCGACGACGTCCAGCGGTTGGGGGAGGGGGTGTGTCATGGGGCCGGGCTTTTGACAGTGGCCTTGCGCTATGGCAAGGCGCGCCCACTTTGCGGGGGCATCCCCCACAATCTATCCATTCGAAAGGTTCTATCGGCATGATCAAGCCGGAATGGGGCACGAAGCGTTCGTGTCCGAAATGCGCGACGCGTTTCTACGACCTCGAAAAGGCCGACCCCGTCACCTGCATCGAATGCGGGTATGCGTGGGAGCCCGAGCCGATCCTGAAGTCGAAGCAGCCGCTGCCGTTCGAGGTCGCCAAGCCCGACACCAAGAAGCCCGACGCGGATCTCGAGGGTGACGAGGAAGAGGATATCGCCTCGATCACCGGCGAGGACGAAGAGCCGTCCGCGGACGACGAAGTCGATCTGGGCGGTGACGACGACCTCGGCGTCGAGACGCCGCAGGACGAGCACGAGCGTTGAGATAAAGAAATTTGGCAGGCGGCGTTTACGCCGCTTGCCAACCCGGGCGGCTCCGGTTAGTGAGCCGCCTCCCAACGGGAATGGGGCCGTAGCTCAGCTGGGAGAGCGTTCGCATGGCATGCGAAAGGTCAGGGGTTCGATCCCCCTCGGCTCCACCATTCTCGTTGATACGCGACGCGGTCGCGGTCCCATATTTGTGATGGACACCCCGCAGCGGGTCGTAACGCCGTTGTGCCGTCACAGGCCTCAATAGGTCGCCTGGAAGGTCTCGGTGGCGACGCTGAGACCATGGGTCAGGGCGTGGACGGATTCGAGCTGCTGGCCGATCCGCCGGGCCAGGCTGATGAAGCGCTGGTTTCGGACTTCGAGATGCTCGACGCTGTCGGTCATCGCGCGTGCGGTGAGCGCGGTTTCGTCGATCGCGGCGGTGATCGCGAGGATGCGCTCGGTCTGACTATGTGCGGTGTCGGTCACGATGACCGCACGAGCCTGGATATCGGCGATGTCGTGCGCGATCGCGCGATTCGCCGCGACGACGTCGCGCGTCGCGATCTGCATCGCCGAGATCTGCGGCTCGATCCGCGCGACCGCATCGGACGTCTGCGTGGCAAGCGTCTTCACCTCGGCTGCGACCACCGCGAAGCCGCGCCCGGCCTCTCCGCTGCGCGCCGCCTCGATCGCGGCGTTGAGCGCGACGAGGCTAGTCTGCCGGGCGACCGCGCGGATGATGTCGAGGATAGAGCCGATCGATCCGGCACGGTCCGACAGCCCTTGCGACAGGGCGACCGTCTCGTGCGCATGCGCCATCGCACCGCTGGCGGCGCTGCTGGTGTGGCGGACCTGGTCGACGACCGTGTCGATCATGCCCGCCATCATCGCCGAGGTCTGTGCGGCATCCTGCATCGCGGCGGTGGATTGCTGCGCGGCGACGACGACGTCGCCCAAATCGCGGACGATCAGTTCGAGTTCGGCTTCGCCCGCGCGGCCCATCGCCTGGCCTTCCGCCGCCGCGGCATCGGTTTCGGTGACGACGGTCGCGATCTCCTTGCGGAACCGTTCCGCCTGCGCGGCTTGCGCCGCGACGACGTCGGTCAGCCGTCGCTCGACCGTGACGTCGCGGTAGGTGATTACCGCGCAGTGCCCGGGCAGCGGGGCGAAGTTGATATGCAGGATCGTCCCGTCGTCGAAATGATGATCGATATCGACGCTGTCCTGCCGGGCCTGCCAGCGACGGTGATTGTCGACCACCGTCGCGATCCGTGCCGCGGACCAGCCGACGGCGGTCCCAACGATGCTGAGAAAGCTCGCCATGTCCATGCCGACCATGACGCGGTCCGGGTCGAAGCGGAACAGCGCCGCCACGCGCGGATTGACCAGCGCGATCCGCTCCGCCGCGTCGAAGACCACGACGCCGTCGGCGACCGCGGTCATCGCGATCGCCAGCAAGACGTCGGGGGGCATCGTCCCCGTGCCTGGCGCGGTTTCCACCGCTGGCGAGGGGCGGGGGATTACGGCATGTCGCGTCTGCATCACCGCGGACTAGCCCAAAATGGTTCTAGATCCGTTACTTAACCCCGATCAGTTGCCCTTTGCGACGGGCTTCACCGTGTCGCGGGCGGGGTCCGCCGGGCGGTCAGGATGCGGATCGGCGCGGCGATCATCTGGCCCTTCATCACGCCTTCGCCCTTGGTCGGCGAGGTAGGCGCGGCAAGGATGCCGCGGACGATGTCCATGCCCTGGACGACGTGCCCGAACGCGGCAAAGCCCGTATTGTCGCCCGGCTTCTCGGGATGCGCGTCGAGGAAGGGGATCGCGCCGACGGTGATGAACACGTCGGCGCGCCCGCTCCCCGGCGCCAGCCGTGCGAGCGAAATCGTGCCGTCGGTGTGGAGCACGCCGGTCTTGCTGGTCGGCTCGTGCGCGATCGGCGGGAAGGCGCGCTTGGGATCGCCCTCGATCCCGCCCTGGATCAGCCCCGTATCCGGCCCCAGCCGCAGCGCGCGATAGAAGGTCGTGCCGTCGAGCTTGCGCGCGTCGACATAGCGCAGGAAATTCGCGGTGGTGATCGGGGCGCGCTCTTTCTCGAGTTCGAGCACGATCGGGCCGAGGCTGGTGGTCAGCGTCACGCCGATGGTCGCGGGGCGCGGCGTCGCAGCGGGCACCGGTGGCGACGCATCTGCGGGCGCGGTGGCAGGCGCGGTGGCAGGGGCTGGCACGGGTGGCACGCCCTGTGCGGCGAGCGGGGCGCTTGCCATCAGGGTGGCGAGGACGGCGTATCGCAGCATGTCGAAACTCCTGAATTCTGTCCCATTCGCGGACGGGTTAAAACGGGACGATTTTGTCGCTGGTCGAAAAGGTAAACACCGCGTTAACCGGTCGCCATGACCCGACGCCTAGTCCTGACCAACGAAGCCGCGCGCCACCCGTTTCGACGGACGCTGCCCCCGCCCGTGATCGCAGCGCCGGGCGGGCGCGACGATCAGGACGTCAAGCTGTTCGTGCTGAGCTTCGCGGCCTTCTTCACCTGCTTCTACAGCTTCATTTTCTGATCACGGGCAGGCAGGTTTCGGCATCGTCGTCACAGGCGCGGTGCAGCTTCTGCGCGATCCAGGCGGATACGAGGCACATGCCGGCGACCAGGAACAGCAGGTCTTCGGGCGTCACGCCCGCCATCGTGATGCCGATGACCGCGATCGACCCGATCGTCATCGCGCCCGAATTGACGACGTTGTTTGCCGCCACCGTCCGCGCGGTCTGATCCTTTTCGACCGTCGTCGTCAGGAACGCGTAGAGCGGGACCACGAACATGCCGCCGGTGATCGCGATCATCATCAGCGTGCCGAGTACCGGCCAGGCGCGCGGCTGTGCGAGGAACCCGGCCCAGTCGTAGAAATGGCCCGGCGCTGCCGGGGTCCAGGTCCGCACCAGGACCGAGAAGATGACGACGAATCCGCCCATCGCGATCACCGAGGCAGGTGCGTAGCGCGCCGAGATCCGGCCCTTGAGCATCGTGTTGATCACCACCGAACCGATCGCGACGCCGATCGAGAACACCGCGATCACGAAGCTCGCGACCCGCTCGTCCGCGGTCAGCACGTTCTTGACCAGCGGCGGGAAGATCACGATCAGCACCGCGCCGATCGTCCAGAAGAAGCTGATCGCGCAGATCGCCAGGAACAGCCGCGGGATGTGCATCGTAGCGCTGATCAGCCGCCACGACGCGGTGAACGGGTTGTAGTTGAGCACCAAAGGCGGGCCCTCGCGCGGTGCCGGCGGCACCTGGCGACCCGCGAACCAGCCGATCACCGCGATCGCCAGCACCGCGATCGCGGCGCGCTCGATATGATCGGTCATGAACCCGGCGGTGATCGTCCCCATCAGGATCGCCAGATAGGTACCGGCCTCGACCAGCCCGGTGCCGCCGAGCACGTCGCATGGCGGCAGATGCTGCGGCAGGATCGCGTATTTGATCGGCCCGAAGAACGTCGAATGCACGCCCAGGCACAGCACCGCCCCGAGCATCAGCCCGAGGCCGATCGTCGAATGGCCGCTGCGCGCCACCATCAGCCCCGCCGCGCCGAGCGCCATGATGCCGATCTCCGCGCTCTTCACGAGCCGGATGATCCGCGCCTTGTCATGGCTGTCCGCGAGCTGCCCGGCGAGTGCCGAGAGCAGGAAGAAGGGGATGATCGCAATTCCGGTGGCGAGTGCGTTGAAATTCGCCTCCATCCGCGGATCGTTGAAGATCGCATAGGTCGCGAACAACACCATCGACGTCTTGAACAGATTGTCGTTGAAGGCGCCCAGAAACTGTGTCGTGAACAGGGGCAGGAAGCGTCGTTGCTTCAGCAACCCGAGTGCGTTGCGCATGCGAGAAAAGGCCCTGATCGTGGCAATAAGACTGCCGCGGCCTTAGCCCAGCGGGGGCGGTAGGCCAATGGTTTAGCGCCGTCCGCGTCGGCCGGGTGTCCGCGTACGGGATCCGGACGAGCCCCCGCGCCACGGTCCGGCGTCCGCGCTTGCCGCACATTAGTCGGCACCGATTGGTAAAACCCGGTTTCGCCAAGGGCATGACCGGAGTAGGGAAGGCGGGGTGTGGACCCTGCCCAACCTTCTGACGCTGTCGCGCATTGTCGCGGTACCCCTTCTCGTCGGCTTTCTGTGGTGGCCCGGCTGGGCGGCCGGCTACGGCATCGCCTTCGCGCTCTACTGCCTGATGGGCATCACCGATTATTTCGACGGCTATCTCGCGCGGTCGAACGGCGCAGTCTCGCGCCTCGGGATCTTCCTCGATCCGATCGCGGACAAGATCATGGTCGCGGCGGTCATCCTGATCCTGGTCGGCACGCGCGATATTGCGGGCGTCCATGTGATCGCCGCGCTCGTCATCCTGCTCCGCGAGATTGCGGTGTCGGGCCTGCGCGAATTCCTGGCGCAGGTGCAGGTGTCCGTGCCCGTCTCGCAGCTTGCGAAATGGAAGACGACGCTGCAGCTGGTCGCGCTGGGCGGACTGATCCTCGCGGGCGCGCTGCCCGACATGCCGTGGGTACATGGCGTCGGGCTCGCCGCGCTCTGGGGGGCTGCGGTCCTGACGCTCGTGACGGGCTGGGATTACCTGCGCGTCGGCCTGAAGCATATGGATTGAGCGCATGACGGTGACGATGGTGTATTTTGCGTGGGTCCGCGAACGGATCGGGACGGGCGAGGAGCGTGTCGATCCGCCCGCATCGGTGACCACGATCGCCGAACTGGTCGACTGGCTGGCGCTGTCCAGCCCGGGCCATGCCGCCGCCTTTGCCGATCCCGCCCGGCTGCGCGCCGCCCTTGATCAGGCGTTCGTGCCGATCGATACCCCGATCGCCGGCGCGCGCGAAATCGCACTCTTCCCCCCGGTGACGGGCGGATGATTCGGATCATCGTCCAGACCGCGCCGATCGATGTGCTGGCGGAGATCACTCAGGCCGAAACTGCCGGCGAACGCGGCGCGGGCGCGGTGGCGACCTTCACTGGTCTCGTGCGCGCAGATGACGGCGTCGAGACGCTCGAACTAGAACATTATCCCGGTGCGACCGAGGCTGCGCTCACCAAGGTGGCAACGGGTGCCGTCGAGCGTTGGGGGCTGAGTGCGGTGACGATCGTCCACCGGGTCGGGCCGATGCATCCGGGTGAACGGATCGTCTTCGTGGCGGCGGCGTCCGCACACCGTGCGGCGTCGCTCGACGCCTGTGCCTATCTGATCGATCGGTTGAAGACCGATGCGCCGTTCTGGAAACGCGAGACCCGCGGCACACAGGCCAGCTGGGTCGAAGCGCGCGACGCCGACAAGGACGCCGCCGCGCGCTGGACCTCATAGACGGCGTTAGCCGATCTTGGGAACGCTCATGCCATTGGTGAGATGGACGACACCGTTGGTCGCCTTGACATCTGCCGTGTCGACATAGGCCTTGCTGCCGGCAACGTCCGTCAGTTCGATATTGCCGTTCGGACCCACCGATGCCGTCAGCGGCTGGCCGGCCAGCGTCGTGAGCACTGCCTTGCCGCCACCCGACGTGATCTGCGCCTTCAGCTGATCCGACGTCACGGCGCCTGCGACGACGTGATACTTCAGGATCGTCGCCAGCGTGGGCTTCGCCTCCGGCTTCATCAGCGTGTCGAGCGCGCCGGCGGGAAGCCGCGTGAATGCCTCATCGCTCGGTGCGAAAACGGTGAAAGGGCCGGGGCCCGCAAGCGTCGTGCCGAGGCCGGCTGCAGTCACCAGCTTGGCGAGCGTCGCGCGGTTTGGAAGCGTCGGCAGCGCTGCCGCGATCGTCGCGGTCGCTGCAGGCTGTGCCGCGGCGGGTGCCGCTGGAGCGCCGGCCATCGGTGCGGCGGTACCAGCCTGTGCAGGGGTCTGCATCGGGGTCTGCGCGGGCGCCGTGCCAGTTGGCGCGGTCTGTGCGGGCGTCGTGCCGCTCGGCGCGGTCTGCGCGATTGCCGGTGCGGCCGCGAGAAGCGTTGCGGCAAGGACGAGAGGGGTCTTGGTGATCATGGATTTCTCCTAGCTGAAACAATCGTGAAATAAATTCTGCGATAGAACGTATGGAGTCACGCGGCGGTTTGCCAAGTTACGGACGCGCCAACAGGACCAAGTGCGCCGTTGACGCGACGAAGTGTTGGCACGCTGCCACACCTCGCTCAAGACAAGCGGGGTACGATTACCCCGTTGACGACATGAACAATGCCGTTCGACTGACGCACATCGGCGGTCTCAATATAACTTTTGTTACCGTTGACGTCGGTGAGTGCGATGATATCTCCGACGAGGGTCACCGTGATTGCATCACCTTCGACAGTCGTCAGTGCGGCGGTGCCGCCACCCGCCGCGACACGCGCCTTCAGGTCGGCAGCGGTGATGTCGCCTGGCACGACGTGATAGGTGAGCACTTTCGCCAGCGATGCCTTGTTCTCGGGCTTGAGCAACGTCTGGACCATGCCGGGCGCGAGCCGGCCGAACGCGGCGTCGGTCGGCGCGAAAACGGTGAACGGCCCGGTCCCGGACAGCGTCGCGGTCAGGTCCGCAGCCTTCAGCGCGGTGACCAGCGTTGCGAGATTGGGTGCGGCGGAGGCATTGTCGACGATCGTCCGCGTCGCGATCATCGGCACGCCGCCGACGGTCGGGTTGGCGACGGCGATCGGCCCGTTGGGCGTCGACAGTGCGGGGTTGGCGGGGGGCGGCGCCGTCGGCGTGCCGAGGTCGCTATTGCCGCTGCTGCAGGCGGCGAGCGCGAGCGCGACGAGACCCGTGGTGCCCAGGCCAATATACAGGGGGCGCAGGTTCGACATCGAAATCTATCTCCTCAAACGGGCGCTTGCGAACCGCAACTACGGTTGAGCCCGGAAATTGTTGCAGTGCGGGCCAGCGCGGCCGGTCAGCGGGCGTCGGCAAGCGCCTTGGCGAGCAACTGGAAATCCTTCTCGCGCGGCGAGGCCTTGCGCCATACCAGCGCGATCCGGCGAAACGCGTTCTCGGCATCGAGCGGCAGCGCGGTGATCCCGGTATTTTCGAGGATCCCGGCGTTCAGCGCCATTTCCGGCAGCATCGTGATGCCCAGGCCGTTGTCGACCATCTGCACGATCGTGTGGAGCGACGTGCCCATCATCGTCGCCTCGGCACGGATCTCCGGCCGGTTGCACGCGGCGAGCGCATGATCCTTCAGGCAATGCCCGTCCTCGAGCAGCAACAGCCGGGTCTCGTCGATCGCCGAGGCGGGAATGGCGGAGGCGGGGATCGAGGTCCGGTCCGCGGGCACGTCCTCGGTCGGGAAGGCGACGAACAGCCGGTCGTCGAACAGGGGCTCGAACGCGACCTCGCCACAGGCATAGGGCAGGGCGAGCAGCACACAGTCGGTGCGGCCGTTGTGCAGCCCCTCGCACGCCGCGCCGCTCGGCTCCTCGCGCAGGAACAGCTTGAGGTCCGGATAGTCGCGTCGCAGCCGCGGCAGGATGCGCGGGAGCATGAACGGCGCGATCGTCGGGATCACGCTCATCCGCATGTCGCCCGACAGCGGCCGGCCGGCAGCGCGCGCCATGTCGCCGAGTTCCTCAGCCTCGCGCAGCACGCGACGCGCCTTGTCCGCGATTCGATCCCCCAGCGGGGTGAAGCGGACGACGCGGCGCGTGCGCTCGACCAGCACCACCCCGATCAGCGTCTCGAGCTCGCGCAGCCCTGCCGACAGCGTCGACTGGGTCACGAAACAGGCCTCGGCAGCACGACCGAAATGGCCATGGTCCTTCAGCGCGACGAGATATTGCAGTTGCTTGAGCGTGGGGAGATAGGTTGCAGCCATTGATCGCCCATATCGATCGTGCACCCCCGTTTGTCCATGCCGGGTCGATAATGAGGCCGTCAGCGCGGGGCGTCCGCCGCGGCGTTTCCCCCGCCCGCTGGAAATCGCCCCTTTGAACGCCTAAATGAGCGGACCGCCAAGGGGAATGCGCATGTTCAGCCGGTTAGGGGCTTATCTCGACTCGATCCGGGCGCGTGACCCGGCGCCGCATTCTCGCGCGGAGATTATGCTTTACCCCGGCGTCTGGGCGCTGGGGATGCACCGCATCGCGCACCGGCTGTATAGCGGGCAGAATTTCTTCCTGGCGCGGTGCGTCAATCATTTGTCGCGCTTCCTGACCGCGATCGACATCCATCCCGGCGCGACGATCGGCCGCAACTTCTTCATCGACCACGGCTTCGTCGTGATCGGCGAGACCTCGCTGATCGGCGACGATGTGACGATCTATCAATGCGTGACGCTGGGCGGGACGAGTCCTGACAATGGCGTTGCGGGCAAGCGTCACCCGACCATTTCGGACGGTGCGATCATCGGATCGGGCGCGCAGGTGCTCGGGCCGATCACGCTCGGCCGGCGCTCACGAGTCGGCGCGAATGCGGTTGTGACGCGCGACGTCCCCGAGGGCACGACCGTCGTCGGCATCCCGGCGCGCGCGACGACGGTAGAGGGCGGCGCCGCCCCCGAGGCACCTCGCTTCGTGCCCTATGGCACGCCGTGCACCGAGGCCTTCGACCCGGCGACGCAGAAGATGGAGATCATGCGCTGCGAGCTGGAGATGATGCGCAAGCGTCTGGATTCGCTGCTCGCCGATCAGGACCTGTCGACCGATCGCGACGGGCTCCGTCGCGGCCCGGTCGAACAGGATCTGCGCGATCGGGCCTGATCCGTCCTGATGAACAACGTCACGCCCTTTCCGACCCGCAATACCGCCCCCACCCAGATCGGCTTCGATCGGCTCGAACTGATGCGGATCCTCGACCTCTACGGGCGCATGGTCGCGGCGGGGCATTGGCGGGACTATGCGATCGATCTCGGCCGCGAGGCGGCGGTGTTCGCCTGTTTCCGCCGCGCGGCCGAGCGGCCCGAATTCCGGATCGAGAAACGCCCCGCGCTTCGCAACCGCCAGGGCATGTGGGCCCTGGTCGGCGAAGGCGGGGCGGTGATCAAGCGCGGCCATGACCTCGGCCCGATCCTGGCCCCGGTCGAGCGACGGTTGATGAAGCTCGTCGAAAGCTGAGCCCGCCGGCGCCGCGGTCAGCCGCGCTGGAGCTTCGCCAATATGGTCATCGCCTGGTCCGCGCCCGATTGCGGGACGATCTCGCCGTTGCGGTCGGTAATCGCCACCCAGTTGGCGGCCACCCCTTCGACCGACAGATCGTCGCCCGACAGCAACGCGCCCGGCGTCAGCGTGACATAGGCGGCCTGGAACACGCCAGCGCCGGCGCCGAGGATCATGTTGGTCGGGGCATCCTCAGACACCAGGAAGACTGCGCCCGGCGCGACCTTGTCGGGGGAGAAGGCCTTGAACGCCTCTTCGGGAAAGATGTCCTGCGTCATCCGCGTGCCTGCGGTCGGCGCGATCGTGTTGACGCGGATGTTGTTCTTCGCCCCTTCGATCGCGAGCGTCTTGGTCAGGCCGGCAAGGCCGAGCTTGGCGGCACCGTAATTGGCCTGGCCGAAATTGCCGTACAGGCCGGTCGACGACGCAGTCATCAGGATGCGGCCGTAATTCTGCGCGCGCATCCCGTCCCAGACCGCCTTGGTCGCGTTGGCCGAGCCGTTCAGATGGACGTCGACGACGAAGTTGAAATCGGCGGGGTCCATCTTGGCGAAGCTCTTGTCGCGCAGCACGCCGGCATTGTTGATGAGGATATGGACGCCGCCCCATTTTTCGGACGGACGTGCCACCATCTCGACCATCTGGTCATAGTCGGTGACGCTGCCGCCATTGGCGATCGCCTCGCCGCCTGCGGCCTCGATCTCCTCGACGACCATCAGCGCTGCGTCAGACTGTCCCGTACCGTCGCGCGAGGCGCCCAGATCATTGACGACAACCTTCGCACCGCGCCGGGCGAGCTCGAGCGCATATTCGCGGCCGAGCCCGCCGCCTGCGCCGGTGACGATCGCGACGCGGCCAGCAAAACCGAAGGATCCAAAGCTGTCGGACATGGAAAAAGGCGCCCCTCTCTTATCGTGGAGCGCCTTTCCTAGAACGTAAAGCAGTCGGCGCAAGCCGCGGCGTTAGCCACGGCCCGCACCGATGGTAATCGCTTACTTACCGCCGCGGTTCTTGCAGCCGTCCTTAACGGTGCGCGAGCAGGTTGGATACTCGGCAGGCGCCGGGGTCGGCGGCGTCACCGTCGGCTGACCGAAGACGATGTTCGCACCACCGGGTGCAGCCATCGGAGCCTGGGGCGCTGCGGGCGGCGGCGGTGCCATCGCTGGATCGGCAGGGGCTGCAGGATCGGCTGCCATCGCCGGATCGGCGGGAGCGGCGGGATCTGCGGCTGGCGGTGCCATTGCCGGATCAGCGGGCGCAGTCTGGGCGGCCGGGTCTGCTGGCGGCATCGTCTGCGGCGCGGTCTGCGCGAGCACGGGCGAGGCAAGCAACGCTGCAGCGGCGAGAAGAATGGACTTCATGCGAATCTCCTGAATACTTGGAGCGCAAATTCGTTAGCGCCACGGTTGAACGCACTAAAACCCGCTTGGGTCCTTCGTTTCGCGTCCGATTCTAACCGGCTTGTCTTGGTCCTGCACTAATGACGCGGTCGGCGACCGCTTGCAGTACCCCGACTTTCACCCGCCAGTATCAAGCGAATAGCCAGCCGAGCGCACCGTGCGGATGATATCGGGACGTTCGCCGGTGTTGATCGCTTTCCGCAGCCGCCGGATATGCACGTCGACGGTGCGCGATTCGATGTCCGAATCATGCCCCCACACCGCATCGAGCAGCCGTTCGCGCGAGAAGACCCAGCCGGGATGTTCGAGGAAATGCTTGAGCAGCCGGAACTCGGTCGGCCCGAGTGCGACGACCTCGCCCGAGCGGCGGACCTTGTGGCCGACGGTGTCCATCTCGATGTCGGCATAGCTCAGTGCTTCGCCGGCAAGCGCGGGGCGGACGCGGCGCAGCACTGCGCCGACGCGCGCGACCAGCTCGCGCGGCGAGAAGGGCTTGGTGACGTAATCATCGGCACCGGTCTCGAGCCCGCGGACACGGTCCTCCTCCTCGCCACGCGCGGTCAGCATGATGATCGGCACGTTCTGGGTCTCGGGCGCGCGACGCAGGCGGCGGCACACCTCGATCCCCGACAGGCCTTCGACCATCCAGTCGAGCAGGACGATATCGGGCACCTTCTCACGCGCGAGCAGCAGCGCCTCCTCGCCATCGGGGGTGTGCGCGATCTCGAAATCCTCGCGCTTGAAATGCCAGACCAGCAGTTCGGCGAGCGCCGCGTCGTCCTCGACCAGCAGCATCCTTGCACGGGCCATGTCGATTACTCTTGTATGCCGCCGCGGTCGCGGTCGGCCATCTGGGTGCCGGTCGCGGCAAAATAGACCATCTCGGCGACGTTGGTCGCGTGGTCGCCGATCCGTTCGAGATTCTTCGCGACGAACAGCAGGTGCGCGACCTGGCTGATCGTCTTTGGATTTTCGACCATGTAGGTCACCAGCGTGCGAAAGATGCTGTCGTAGAAATCGTCGAGCGCGGCGTCGCTTTCGACGACGAGCATCGCCGCCTCGAAATCACGCGCGGCAAAGGCGTCGAGCACGTCATGCACCATCTCGCTCGCCATCCGGCCCATGGCGGGCAGGATCGAGATCGGATCGATCCGGTGCTCGCTTTCGATCATCGGCACGCGCTTGGCGATGTTCTTGGCATAATCGCCGATCCGCTCGACCACGCCCGCGATCTTCAGCGCGGCGACGACCTCGCGCAGGTCGATCGCCATCGGTGCGCGCAGCGCGATGATCTGCACCGCCAGCCGCTCAACCTCCGCCTCGATCGCGTCGATCTGCTTGTCCGCCGCGCGGACCTCGCGTGCGAGCGCGACGTCGTTACGGTGGAGCGCCTTCATCGCATTGGCGATCGCGTCCTCGGCGAGGCCACCCATCTGCGAGATGAGGCCCCGGAGGCGTCCGATCTCGTCGTCGAAGACCTTTACGGTATGCGTGTTCATCGATCCCGTCCCCATCAGCCGTAGCGGCCGGTGATGTAATCCTTGGTGCGTTCCTCGCGCGGGTTGGTGAAGATGGCGGAGGTGTCGCCATATTCGACCAGCGTGCCGAGGTGGAAGAAGGCGGTGCGCTGGCTGACGCGCGCCGCCTGCTGCATGTTGTGCGTGACGATCACGATCGCATAGCGGCCGCGCAGCTCGTGGATCAGCTCTTCGATCTTGGCGGTTGCGATCGGGTCGAGCGCGCTGCACGGCTCGTCCATCAGGATCACCTCGGGATCGACCGCGATCGCGCGCGCGATGCACAGCCGCTGCTGCTGTCCGCCCGACAAGGCGGTACCGCTGTCGGTCAGGCGATCCTTGACCTCGTCCCAGAGACCCGCACGCCGCAGCGACTTCTCGACGATCTGGTCGAGGTCGCTCTTGGCACCCGCAAGCCCGTGGATGCGCGGGCCGTAGGCGACGTTCTCGTAGATCGACTTGGGGAAGGGGTTCGGCTTCTGGAACACCATGCCGACGCGGGCGCGCAGCTGGACGACATCCATGTCGGGCGAATAGATATCGTGCCCGTCGAGCTCGATCTTCCCCTGGACCCGCGCGCTGGCGACTGTGTCGTTCATGCGGTTGAGCGTGCGCAGGAAGGTCGACTTGCCACAGCCCGACGGGCCAATGAACGCGGTGACATTGTCCATGTCGACGTCGATCGACACATTGTCGATCGCGCGTTTCTGCCCGTAATAGACGCTGACGTCGCGCGCGGTCATCTTGTGGTTGGTCATCACCAGCGGGTCTCGAATTTGTTGCGGAGGTAGATCGCGACGCCGTTCATCGCGAGCAGGAAGACGAGCAGGACGATGATCGCGGCCGAGGTCTTCTCGATGAAGCCGCGGCTGACCTGATCGGACCACAGGAAGATCTGCACGGGCAGCACGGTCGCAGGGTCGCGCAGCCCCGATGGCGGCGCGGCGATGAACGCGCGCATGCCGATCATCAGCAGCGGTGCGGTCTCGCCGAGCGCACGTGCCATGCCGATGATCGTGCCGGTCAGGATGCCGGGCAGCGCGAGCGGCAGGACATGGTGGAACACGACCTGCACCGGCGATGCGCCGATCCCGAGCGCTGCGTCGCGGATCGATGGCGGCACCGCCTTGATCGCGTTGCGCCCGGCGATCACGATTACCGGCATCGTCATCAGCGCGAGCGTCAGCCCGCCGACCAGCGGCGCCGATCGCGGCATGCCGAAGGTGCCGAGGAACACCGCGAGCCCGAGCAGCCCGAAAATGATCGAGGGCACCGCGGCAAGGTTGTTGATCGACACCTCGATCAGGTCGGTCCAGCGGTTCTTCGGGGCATATTCCTCGAGATAGAGCGCGGACAGCACGCCGATCGGGAAGGCGAGCAGCAGCGTGACGATCATCGTCAGCAGCGAGCCCTTGAACGCGCCCCAGATGCCGACCCGCGTCGCATCGGTCGAATCGGCGGTGGTCAGGAACGTCATGCTCAGCCCGCGCGTCAGCACGCCGCGCGCCTTGAGCCGGGCGACGACCGCCTCCGCCTCGGGCGGGCCGTCGCCCTTGGCGGCCATGTCGACCGGGCTGGCGACGGGCACCGCGATCACCGTCTTGCGCGACAGCAGACCGGGATCCGCCTTGAGCGCATCGCGCACGGTCACCCAGGCGCCGTCCGACAACAGGCCTTCGCCATCCTTGCCGAACGCGCGCGTCGCAGCGCTGTCGACCGCACCCTCGAGACCGGCGCTGGCGAGCGCGAGATCGGCGCCG
Source organism: Sphingomonas sp. T1 (assembly GCF_902506585.1). Taxonomy (NCBI): domain Bacteria; kingdom Pseudomonadati; phylum Pseudomonadota; class Alphaproteobacteria; order Sphingomonadales; family Sphingomonadaceae; genus Sphingomonas; species Sphingomonas sp. T1. The sequence continues at coordinate 1,391,013 of NZ_LR733875.1, read as the reverse complement.
CGGCTTGTCAGCCGTGCGGGTTCGATCGGCAGTGCGGCGGCGGCGAAATCGATCGGCAGCGCGACGCGCGTCTCGACGAACCCGCTCGCGCCCTGCCACAGCATCGACGACAGCAGGAAGGCGAGGAAGCCCGCGGAGAGCCAGACCGCGGCCAGCCCGGCGAGGCGGAACCGGCGCTCGGCGGCATAGCGGCGGCGGATGCGGCTCTGCATCGCCTTGGTGGTCCAGTCGGTCGGCACGCGCGCCGTGGCGGGCTTCGCCGAGGCCGTAGCGTCTGGCGTACCGATGAAGGGGGTGACGCTATTCATAGGCTTCGCGGTACCGTTTCACGACCGTCAGCGCGACGATGTTGAGGAGCAGGGTGACGACGAACAGCGTCAGCCCGAGCGCGAAGGCCGCGAGCGTCTTGGCGCTGTCGAACTCGGCCTCCCCGGTCAGCAGGTCGACGATCTGCTTGGTGACCGTCGTCGTGCTGGCAAACGGGTTGAGCGTCAGCGTCGCGACGCCGCTCGCGGCCATCACCACGATCATCGTCTCGCCGATCGCGCGGCTGACCGCGAGGAGGACGCCGCCGACCACGCCGGGCAGCGCGGCGGGGAGCAGTACGCGGCGGATCGTCTCGGACGAGGTTGCGCCCATCGCGAGACTGCCGTCGCGCATCGACGAGGGGACCGCGGCGATCGAATCATCGGCCATCGACGACACGAACGGGATGATCATGATCCCCATCACGAGCCCGGCGGCGAGCGCGCTCTCCGACGAGGCCCAGCTGATCCCGATCCACACCGCGAAATCGCGCACCGCCGGCGCCACCGTCAGAGCGGCGAAATAGCCATAGACGACGGTCGGCACGCCCGCGAGCACCTCGAGGATCGGCTTCATCCACTTGCGCGTGGTCGGGGCGGCATATTGCGTGAGGTAGATCGCGCTCATCAGCCCGAACGGGATCGCGACGATCATCGCGATCACCGCGCCGATGAAGAACGTCCCCCAGAACAGCGGCACCGCGCCGAGCGAAGCGCCCGGATCACGCGCGTCGACGACCTGCGGGCTCCAGTGCGTGCCGAACAGGAAGTCGGTGATCGGCACGATCGAGAAGAAGCGCGCGGATTCGTAGAGCAGCGAGGCGACGATGCCGACCGTGGTCAGGATCGCGATCAGCGACGCGCCGAGCAGCAGGATCATCACGATCCGCTCGACCCGCGTCCGCGCGCCGAAGCCCGGCCGCACGCGCAGGAACGCGAACGCGCCGCCGGCAAAGGTGAGCAACAGCGCGAGCGCGGTCGCGATCCAGTCGTAGCGCGACTGCGCGGCGGCATAGACTGGCGACAGGACGCGCGCGAGCTCGTGGAACGCGCCGAAGCTTCGTCCCTCCGCCAGGCTGCGCGCCTCGGACAGGATCGAGGCCCGGTCGAAGCCGGGCGGGGGCAGCTGCACCGCGGCGGGGCTGGCCAGCACGGTGTCGGTCACGAGTGCGGGTGCGACCATCGACCAGCCGACCAGGAAGAGCAGCGGCGGGATCGCGGTCCACAGCGCGACATACCAGCCGTGATGCGCGGGCAGCGAACTGAACCGCGCGGTGCTGCCTTTACGGAACCGTGCGGCGCGCATCCGCGCGCTCAGCCACGCGATCAGGCCGAGCCCGAGAACGAGGAAGAAGAGGGCGAGTGCCGACATCAGGCCGCCTCCGCCGGTTTCGGGGTGGCGGTCGTGTTCCAGTAGTGCATCACGACAGCACCGCCGGGTCGAGGATCGTCTCGTTGGCGATGATCGCCGCCGACCGGGCCTGGACCGCGGGTGGCGCGGCGATCAGGCCGCGCTTCACCAGCGGCCCGGTCGCGCTCCAGTTGGCGGCATAGAGTTTCAGGAACGTCCGCAGGCCCGGGATCGCGCTCAGATGCGCCTTCTTCACATAGATGTAGAGCGGGCGTGACCCCGGATAACGATTGTCGGCGATCGTTGCATAGGTCGGCTCGACGCCGGAAATCGCGACGCCGTTCACGTCGTTCTTGTTCTCTTCGAGATAGCTGTAGCCGAACACGCCGATCGCATTGGGGTTGGACTGGAGCTTCTGGACGATCAGATTGTCGTTCTCGCCCGCATCGACATACATCCCGTCCTCGCGGACGCGCGTGCACAGCGCCTTGTGCGCATCGGGATCGGACTTGGCGAGCGGCTTGGCGGCGGGATCGCTCGCTTCGCAGCCCTTGGTCAGGATCAGCTCGGCGAGCGCGTCGCGCGTGCCGCTGGTCGCGGGCGGGCCATAGACCTGGATCGGCACCGGCGGCAGCGCGGGGTTCACGTCGCGCCATACGCGCGCGGTGTTGGGTCGGCCACCGGGGCTGGCGGCTAGCGCCTTGTACAGGTCGGTCGGGGTAAGCTGCATCTTCGGGCCGTTCTTCGCCTCGGCAAAGGCGATGCCGTCGATCCCGACCTGGATTTCGAGGATCTGGCCGGCGCCGTTGGCCGCGCAGTCCTTATACTCGCTCGCCTTCATCCGCCGCGACGCATCCTCGATATCGGGATGGCCGGCGCCGATGCCTGCGCAGAACAGCTTCATCCCCGCGCCGGTGCCGGTCGATTCGATCACCGGTGCCTTGGCATCGGGATCGTTGGCGACGAGCTGTTCGGCGATCATCGTCGTGAAGGGGTAGACCGTCGACGATCCGACCGCGGTGATCTGATCGCGCGAGCCTGCGCCGCCGCCATTCGCCTGATCGACGCATCCGCCGACCAGCGTTGCGCCCGCCAGTGCCGTGACCGCCAGTCCTGAAATCGCCCCGAAACGCTGCACGTCAATTCCCGTCATGCCTGCCCGATAGCGCGGCTAGACCGGATCCTGTGTGACAGTCGCGTTACCGTTTGATGACACGCGACGAATTGGCGGGGCCGGCACCGGCCGGCGGCAGGATTACCGCGACCGTCGTGCCGACCCCGACCTGGCTCGCGATGTCGAGGCGTCCGCGATGTCGCTCGACGATATGCTTGACGATCGCCAGCCCCAGTCCGGTACCTCCGAGCGACCGGCTGCGCCCGGCATCGGCTCGGTAGAATCGCTCGGTCAGTCGCGGGATGTGCACAGCGGCGATGCCGTCGCCCTCGTCGCGTACCGCCAGCCTGACCATGCCGGTCACGTCGCGCGCCAGGGTGATCGTCACCGGCGTCCCGGCGCGGCCATATTTCATCGCGTTGCCCACCAAATTGTGGAGCATCTGCGACAGCTGCACGCGGTCGCCCGACACCGGGGGGACGGCGGGCTCGATCGTCGCGACCAGATCAAGGCCCCGGTTGCCCGCGCCGTCGGCCAGTTCGGCCCGCACGTCGCCGACCAGAATGGCCAGGTCGATCGGCGTGTCGGGGACACGGTATTTCTCCGCCTCGATCCGGCTGAGCGAGATCAGGTCCTCGATCAGCCGCAGCATCCGCTTCGCCTCGTCGTCCATCACCTTGAGGAACCGCGCGCGGATTGCCGGATCCTCGCCCGCTTCCTCGCTCAACGTCTCGATGAAGCCGAGGATCGAGGCGAGCGGCGTGCGCAGTTCGTGGCTCGCATTGGCGACGAAATCGACGCGCATCCGTTCGGCGGCATAATTGCCGGTCTGGTCGATCAGATGGACGATGCGCTGCCCGTCGGACAATTCGCCGACGCGCATTTCCCAGCGCTGGTCGCGGGTGCCCAGCCCGACCAGCTCGATCGGCGGGGTCTCGCCCAGCGCGGCGGGGGACGACAGCGCTTCGGCCGCGGCGGGGTGGCGGATCGCCACGCGCGCATCGTCACCGATGATGTGTTCGCCGAGCAGCGCGCGCGCGGCGCGGTTGGCGAGCACGACGCGGCCGTCGCGGACGAGCAGCACGGGCTCGACGATCAGGTCGAGCGTCTCGTCGAGGATCGCCGGATTGACCGGCACGGGATCGGCGGCGGCGGGCGGCTCGTCCCCGGTTCCGGCGGCGACCAGCGCGGCGGCGATCCCGCCGACCAGCGCGACCAGCCCCGCCTGGATCGACGTGCCGATCGCGAATACCGCGATTGCGGCGCCACCGGCCACGATGATCGCCCAAAAGGTGCGCAGTCCAAATCCGGTCAACATGCGCGCGTGTCTAGGCCATTCGCTGCCCCGCGCGCCAGCCCGTCCCGCAGCGGCACAGCGCCGGCCCCATCGCCCCCTGCAAAGCCCGGTTGCTTGCGCGAGGTTCATGATTGTGAAAGGGCATGATGCTAGCGGAGACCCGATGAGCGACGACACGCGCCCCGACACCGATCCGATCGAGACGACGCCGTCGCGCCGCCGCGTCCTGACGCTCGGCGCGGTCGGTGCCGCTGCGGTCGTGTCGATCCGTCCGGCGCTGGCGCAGACCGCGGGATCGGTGCTCAATTGCGACATTCCGGTGCCCGATGCGGGCCGCGCGGGCAGCTTCATCGATGCGCAGGGCAAGATCGTGCCATCGGGCACCAAGGGCGCTTTCGCGGGCGCCAGCCGGCCGTTCAAGGGCGAGGAGGTCCGGCGCGTGCTCAACAGCGGCGGCCAGCTCCCCGGCACCGATTCCGAACGCAGCCGCGCCTATGTAAATTACATCCGCCGGTTGCAGCGCGGCCAGGGCGGCTTCACCTGCTTCGCCTCGTTGCAGATGCCGCGCGGCTGAGGCCGTGGACGACGCCGCACCGGGGCCGATCTACCGCGCCGACCCGCCGGGCGGGCTGGTGCTCGCGCCGCTCGACGCGTTTACCGCGGTCTATCACCGGCGATCGGGCATGACTCACCTGCTGACCGAACCCGCGCCGCAGATCCTGGCGATCCTCGGCGCCGCCGGGCTGTCGCTCGACGGGCTGCTCGACCGGCTGGCGGACGACTATGATCTCGCCGACGCAACGCGGCCGGCGCTGGCGGCGCGGCTCGACGAGCTGGTCGCCGCCGGGCTTGTCGCGACGTCGTGAGACACGCCTTCGCGCTGCGCATCGGTCCGATCGGGTTCCGGATCGGATCGGACTGGCGCGCGCCGGTCGATCAGCTGCGCAGTCTCTACAGCGATTATCCCGCGCCGCAGGACGGGGTGGCGGATTACACCGTCCGTCTCTTCGCGCGGCGGCCGTGGCGGCGGTGGCTCCGCCCGTCGGTCGAGATCGGCGGTGATTACATGCTGCCAGAGGCCGCGCCGCTGCCGCTGCGGCACGGGCTGCTGGCCGCCGAAATGGCGATGAACCTCCAGATGGCGCTCGGCGCACGCCGCCACCTGTTGCTCCATGCCTCTGCGGTCGAACGCGATGGCCGGGCGGTGCTGATGACCGGGGTATCGGGTGCGGGCAAATCGACGCTGGCGACGCTGCTTGCGGCGCGGGGCTGGCGGTTCATGGGCGACGAGTTCGCGCTGCTCGACCCCGCGACCGGGCTGCTCCACGCGTTTCCGCGGCTGATCAGCCTGAAGAATGCGGCGATTCCGGCGGCCGAGGCGGCTTGGCCAGACGCGCGGATGGGGCCGCTGATGGCGGCGACTCCGAAGGGCGATATCCGCCACATGGTGCCTGATGCGCGTGCGATCGCCGCGATGGATCAGCCAGCGACCCCCGCCTTGCTGCTGTTTCCCCGCTACGGCGATGCGGCGGCGGTCCGACCGGTGCCGCCTGCCGAGGCGTTCGTGCGGATGACGCAGGCCTCGACCAACTATGTCGCGCTCGGCGAGCCGGGATTCACCGCGATGACCCGCCTGATCGCGCAGATCCCCGCAGTCGCAATCGACTATCCCGACGGTGCCAGCGGGGTCGCGCAGGTCGAGGCGTTATGCGCGGCGCTGTGACAGGCCTCCCGCGGACCGTGGCGGCGGATGCACGCCTGCTCGCCGGTGCGCTCGCCGATCCGGGACGCGTCATGGCGCTCGGCGCGGAAGGCTGGACCACCCTGCTGACGATCGCCCGCGCGGAACAGCTGATCGGGACGCTGGCGCTGCGTCTCGACGGCCTGCCGCTGCCGCGCGCGGTCGAGGCGATCCTCGGCGATGCACGCGCCGCCGCGGAACAGGGTCGCCGCGCGGCACTGTGGGAGGCGGAGATGGCGCGGCGCGCACTCGCACCGCTCGGCTGCCCGGTCGTGCTCCTCAAGGGGACGGCCTATGCCGCAGCGGGACTGATGGCGGGGCAGGGCCGGTCGATCGGCGATCTCGACATCCTCGTGCCGCGGGCGGCGCTCGACCGGGTCGAGGCGGCGGTGCTCGGCGCGGGGTGGGAATGGGTGAAGCCCGATCCGTATGACGACGCCTATTACCGGCGCTGGATGCACGAACTGCCGCCGCTGATCCACCGCGAGCGTGACCGGATGATCGACGTCCATCACACGATCCTGCCGCTGACCGCGCGGGTCACGCCCGATCCCGCGCGGCTGATCGCGGACAGCGTCCCGCTCGGCAACGGCCTGCGCACGCTGTCGCCCAACGGCATGATCGTCCATGCCGCCGCGCATCTGTTCGCGGACGGCGACCTGGCGGGCGGCCTGCGCAATTTGTGGGACATTCGCTGTCTGGTCGAGGAGTTCGGCACCGAGGGGCTTGCAGAGGAGGCGGCGCGGCATGGTCTGCGCCTCCCCGTCGCGCGCGCGCTGCGCCTCGTCGATGGGCTGTTCGCCGGGGGCCGGCTGGCGGGCAGCGACCGCCTCTATGTGCGGCGGCTGACCGCGCGCGACGGCTGGGGGCGGCCGACCCGCCCGGCCACGCGGCTGGCCTTCTACGTCCGGTCGCACGCGCTGCGGATGCCGCCGGCGATGCTCACGCGCCATCTGTGGACGAAGTGGCGCAAGGCCTGAGCGCCCGCGCGGGGGATCAGTGCAGCGTGCGCAGCCGCGGCGGCCGTGTCCGGCGCACCATCGCGATGATCGCGACGACGACGGCGATCGCGATCGTGTCGGCGATCCAGTCGCGAATGTCGCAGTCGCGGTGCAGCGACGGGATCGACTGTGCCACTTCGACCATCGCGCCGAGGAAGGACAGGCGTTCGAGCACCTTGCGTCCGCGCGCAGCGGGATAGGCGAACGACGCCAGCGCGGCGAGCGTCGCGAAGGCGAGCATGTGCTGGAACTTGTCGCCGAACTGGTCGATCGGCAGATGCGGCGGCTTTGGCAGCAGCGCCATCGTCACGGCGAAGACGATCGCCAGCGCCAGCGCGATCTTGAAGAACCCGGTCAGGTCGCGGTCGCGGCCGTTCACGCTGCGGTGCGCCGGGCGAGGTCGTCGAGCGCGGGGATCAGCGCATCGAATCCGTCGATCACCGCCTCTGCGCCGAGCTCGTCGACCGGCTGCATCAGAAAGCCGAAGCTGCACGCGATCGTCGGCAACCCTGCCGCCTGTCCCGCCTGGATATCGAAGATCGAATCGCCGACGAACGCCGCGCGGGGGGCGGCACCTTGCGCCCCGGCGCGCTTCGCGTCCGCCACCACGGCGCACTGCCGCACCATTTCGTGGATCGGCATCGGCGACGGCTTGCCCTCCGCCATGGTGTCGCCGCCGAGGATGCAGGCGAACCGGTCGGTCAGGCCGAGTTCGTCGAGCACGGTGCGCGCGAATCGTTCGATCTTGTTGGTGACGATCCCGATCGTGACGCCGCGCGCCGCCAGCGCGTCGAGCGCCTCGATCACCCCGGGATAGGGCCGTGTCAGCACACAGATATGCGCCTCGTAATAGGCGAGCAGCGCGGCGTGCAGCCGGTCGAGCATCGCCTCGTCATAGCCGCCGGTCGCGGTCAGCCCTTGTTTCAGCATGTGCCGCGCGCCGCCGCCGATCATCGGCTTGACCTGTTCGACGCTCAGCGCCGGCCGGTCCGCGAGCGCGAGTGCATGATTGACCGCCGCGGTCAGGTCGCCGCTGGTGTCGAGCAGGGTGCCGTCGAGATCGAACCCGACGATATCGAATGAAAAATGCGTCATCGCCGTGATGCCTGCCAGCGCGGCTATGGAATTGGCAAGGCTTTCGTGGCAGCGGTCCTTCCATGACGACGCATATGCACGACCAGTCCATCGCGGTGATCATCCTGGCGGCCGGCAAGGGCACCCGGATGAAGTCCGACCTGCACAAGGTGCTGCACCCGATCGCGGGGCGGCCGATGCTGCACCATCTGGTCGCGAGCGCGGCGACGCTGCACCCGGCGCGCACCGTCGTGGTGACGGGTGCGGGGCGCGAGCAGGTCGAGCGTGCGGTCGCCCCGCTCGGGATCGCCACCGCGCTGCAGGCCGAACAGCTCGGCACCGGCCATGCCGTGGCACAGGCGCGCGATGCGCTGGCCGGGTTCGAGGGCGATGTGCTGATCCTCTATGGCGACGTCCCGCTCGTGACCGCCGCGACGATGCAGCGGATGATCGACCGGTTGCACGGCGACGATGCGCCCGCCGCAGTCGTGCTCGGTTTCCGTCCCGCCGATCCCGGCGCCTATGGCCGCGTCATCGCCGATGCCGCCGGCCGGATCGACCGGATGGTCGAATATAAGGACGCCTCCGACGCCGAGCGTGCCGAAACATTGTGCAATTCGGGGCTGATGGCGGTCCATTCGCGCGACCTGTTCGCGCTGCTCGCGCGCGTCGGCAACGACAACGCGGCGGGCGAATATTACCTGCCCGACATCGTCATGCTCGCCGCCGCCGACGGCCGGGCCTCGGCGGTGATCGAGACGGGCGAAGCCGAGGTGGCGGGCGTCAACAGCCGCGGCGAGCTCGCCGCGGTCGAGGCGGCCTGGCAGGCGACGCGCCGTGCCGCCGCAATGGCGGACGGCGCGACGCTGATCGCGCCCGACACGGTCTGGTTCGCGCACGACACACGGCTCGGACGTGACGTGACGATCGAGCCGAACGTCGTGTTCGGCCCCGGCGTTCGCGTCGCCGATGGCGCGGTCATCCATGCCTTCAGCCATGTCGAGGGCGCGGTGATTGGCGAGAAGGCGGATGTCGGCCCGTTCGCCCGCCTGCGGCCCGGCGCGGATCTCGGTGCCGGATCACGCGTCGGCAATTTCGTCGAGGTAAAGAAGGCGACGATCGGCGTCGGCGCGAAGGTCAATCATCTGAGCTATATCGGCGATGCCGAAATCGGCGCGCGCGCGAACATCGGCGCGGGCACGATCACCTGCAATTACGACGGCTATTTCAAATATCGTACCGTCGTCGGCGAGGACGCGTTCATCGGCTCTAATTCCGCGCTGGTCGCGCCGGTGAGCGTCGGCCGCGGCGCGATCGTCGCGGCGGGGTCCGTGCTCACGCGCGACGTCGACGCCGACGCACTCGCGCTCGTCCGTCCGCCCCAGGTCGACAAGCCCGGATGGGCGGCGCGGTTCCGCGAAATGATGGTAGCCCGCAAAGCCGCCAGACGGTGAACTCCCGCGCGACCGATCGCGCGCGATACCCGAACCGGACCAGGATCACGCGGCGCGTGTCGCACGCCCCGCTCGACAAGACGAATGGATAGATAGCATGTGTGGCATCGTGGGAATCCTGAGCAATGACGCGGTTGCCGAGCGGTTGCTCGACGGTCTCAAGCGGCTCGAATATCGCGGCTATGATTCGGCCGGCATCGCGACCGACCATGACGGCGCGATCGAGCGCCGGCGCGCATCGGGCAAGCTGGTCAACCTGGCGAACGAGCTCGCCGCGCATCCGCTGCCGGGCAGGACCGGGATCGCGCACACGCGCTGGGCGACGCATGGCGGACCGACCACCAACAACGCGCATCCGCACGCGACCGGCGAGGTCGCGGTCGTCCACAACGGCATCATCGAGAATTTCAAACCGCTGCGCGACGAACTGATCGCGCGTGGCCGGACCTTCACCAGCGAGACCGACACCGAAGTCGTCGCGCATCTGATCAGCGAGAAGGTCGAGGCCGGCAGTGATCCGATCTCGGCGGTGCGCGAAATCCTGCCGCGGCTGCACGGCGCGTTCGCGTTAGCGATCCTGTTTCGCCAGCATCCCGATCTGCTGATCGGCGCGCGGCTCGGCTCGCCGCTGGTCGTCGGCCACGGCGATGGCGAGATGTTCCTCGGGTCGGACGCGCTCGCGCTCGCGCCGTTGACTCAGCGTATCGCCTATCTCGACGAGGGCGACTGGGTCGTGCTGACGCGCGACGGCGCGCAGGTCTATGACCGTGACAACGCGCCCGTCGAGCGCGCGATCACGCTGTCGGGGATCACCGGCGAGGTGATCTCGAAGGGCAACCACAAGCATTACATGCTGAAGGAGATCTACGAGCAGCCGATCGTCGTCGCGCAGACGCTGCGTTCGTATCTGAAGCGGATGGAGGGCGAGGTCTCGCTGCCGATCCCCGAATTCGACCTGTCGACCATCAAGCGCGTCACGATCGTCGCGTGCGGGACGAGCTTCTATGCGGGCATGGTCGCCAAATACTGGTTCGAGCAGTTTGCGCGCGTCCCCGTCGACCTCGATGTCGCCTCCGAGTTCCGCTACCGCGCGCCGGTGATGGAGGAGGGCGGCCTCGCGCTGTTCATCTCGCAGTCGGGCGAGACAGCGGACACGCTGGCCGCGCTGCGCCACGCCAAGGCCGAGGGGCAGAAGATCGCGGTCGTCGTCAACGTGCCGACCAGCAGCATGGCACGCGAGGCGGACCTGTTGCTGCCGACGCATGCCGGCCCCGAGATCGGCGTCGCCTCGACCAAGGCGTTCACCTGCCAGCTCGCGGTGCTCGCCGCGCTCGCGGCCAATCTGGCGCGCGCGAAGGGCCTGCTGACCCGTGAGCAGGAGCGCGAGATCGTCCGTCACCTCGCCGAGGCACCCGCCGCGCTCAACGGCGCGCTAGCCTATGACGAGGCGATCGAGGCGATGGCGCACACCGTCGCGGGTGCGCGCGACGTGCTGTATCTCGGGCGCGGTACGGATTACCCGCTCGCGCTTGAGGGTGCGCTGAAGCTGAAGGAAATCAGCTATATCCACGCCGAGGGCTATGCGGCGGGCGAGATGAAGCACGGGCCGATCGCGTTGATCGACGAGCATGTGCCGGTGATCGTCATCGCACCGTCGGGGCCGCTGTTCGACAAGACCGTCAGCAACATGCAGGAAGTGATGGCGCGCGGCGGCAAGGTCGTGCTGATCAGCGACTATGACGGCATCCAGGCGGCGGGCGAGGGCTGCATGGCGACGATCACCATGCCCAAGGTCCACCCGCTGATCGCGCCTCTGGTCTATGCGGTGCCGGTCCAGCTGCTCGCCTATCACGTCGCCGTGCTCAAGGGCACCGATGTCGATCAGCCGCGTAACCTGGCGAAATCTGTCACCGTCGAATAAGGGCGCCGCGGCTCAGGCCGCCTCGCGGTGGGGCAATGGCGGCATCTGGTCGTCGCCATTGAACCGCGCGATCCAGGGCAGGACGTCCTGCGCTTCGAGCGGGCGGGCGAAGACATAGCCCTGTGCCTCGTCGCACGCCATCCGCGTCAGCGTGTCGACGGCGCCGACGGTCTCCACGCCCTCGGCCACCACGCGGAAGCCGAGCTTTTTCGACAGTGAGATCATCGTCGCGATCACCGTCCGGCTGCGGGCGTCGTCGGTGTCGAGCGGGTCGACGAACGACTTGTCGATCTTGACCACGCTCGCGGGCAGCGTCTGGAGATAGGCCAGGCTGCCACCGTCCGGCTGCGGGCGTCGTCGGTGTCGAGCGGGTCGACGAACGACTTGTCGATCTTGACCACGCTCGCGGGCAGCGTCTGGAGATAGGCCAGGCTGCTGTGGCCGGTCCCGAAATCGTCGATCGCGACGCGGACTCCGGTCGCCGCCAGCGCCTCGAGCCTGGCGAGCGACTGCGCCGAATTCTCCATCATCGCGCTTTCGGTCACCTCGACCTCGAGCATGTCGGGCGCGACATTGTGCGCGTCGAGCGCCGCGGCGATTGCCGCGACGAGTCCGTCCTCGTCGAGATTGGTCGCCGAGATGTTGATCGACAGAGGCAGCGAGACGCCACATGCCTGCCACGCCGCCAGCTGACGCAGAGCGGTGTCGAGGACGAATGCGGTGGTCGGCTTGGCCAGCGTGGTCCGTTCGACGATCGGGATGAACTCCGCGGGCGATACGTCGCCCAGCGTCGGGTCGTTCCAGCGCAGCAACGCTTCCGCCCCGACGCAGCGACGTGATCCAAGGTCGATCCGCGGCTGATAGACCAGGCGGAGCGACGCGCCGTCTTCCAGCGCGGTGCCGAACGCGCTGAGCAGCACGATATTGCGCCGGTATTCGGAATCGTTCGACGTCGCGTAGACGCTGATCAGGCTGTCCTTGGCCTGCGCATCCTGTGCCGCACTGTGGGCGGCGCGCAGGATTTCCTGCGACCGGATCGCGCCCAGCGTCACGGGGACGATCCCGGCCGCCATCGTCGTCACGAACCGCGCGATCGAGCCCGCGGCACTGACCGCGAGCCCGGCGCTCACCACGTCGAGATAGCCGGGCATGGTCGCACCCGGCGCGGACAGGAAGGCAAACTGGGTCGCGGCCACGTGATAGAGCGTTCGCGCGGATCCCAGTTGCTCGCGCAGGGTCCGCGCCGATTCCTTGACGAGCGTTTCGATATAGCCGGCGCCCATCACCCGGATCAGCGCATTCAGCTGGTCGGCGCGCGCGAGGTCGAGCAGCACGACGAAACGCTGCTCGCCGGGCGTGTCACGCGCGAGGTCGTCGAGATCTTCCAGAAACCGGAAGCGGTTGGGCAGTGCGCTGACCGGATCGACCCGCCCGACCGCATGCTGGAGGTCGATCTGCGCCATGACCATCGCCGCAAGGTCGGTCAGCGCGGCAAGCTCCTCGGGAGAGGCGGTTCGGGGTTCGGCGCCCAGCACGCAGAGCGACCCGAGCCCATGGCCCTCCCGCGTGATCAGTGGCGCACCCGCATAGAAACGGATGCCGGACTGTGCGAGCGGGCTGTTGGCATAGAAGCCGTCGGCCGCCAGGTCGGGTATCACCAGACCCTGCGTCGTCTCGGCGACCTCCGCGCACGGGGCCTTGGCCCGCGCGATGTGGTCGTGCGTGATCCCGACGCGCGACTTGAACCATTGCCGGTCGGTATCGGTCAGCGAGATTGCGGCGATCGGCAGCCCGAAGATCTGGCCCGCCATCCGGGTGATGCGATCGAAGCTTTCGTTGGCGCTGGTGTCGAGCAGGCGCAATTGGCGCAATGCATCAAGCCGTGCCGCCTCTTCATACGCCCGCATTTCTATGCTCCAGTCGCCAGCATTATGCGCAACGAGTCGACTTGCGCGATAGACTTATGTTGTTAACATGGAGTAAATTACAGCAACTTGACGGATCTGCCCCGCCGGACGAATTGCTGCAGCCAAAGCATTGGTTTGGGGACAGGGATGAGCGAAATACCATTGGTGGCCGGGATCGAACTTGGCGGGACCAAGTGCATCTGTATCCTGGCGCGAGGGCCCGATGCGATCGAGGAAATCGTACGAATTCCGACAACTCGCCCCGATGAGACGCTTGCCGCGATCGAAGCCGTGCTCGACCGCTGGACCGGTTTCGTCGCAATCGGGATCGCAAGCTTCGGCCCGGTCGGGATTGACCGGCGCGGCGGTGATTACGGCCATATCACCTCGACGCCCAAGCCCGGTTGGGCGGGGACCGACGTCGCCGGGCGCCTGCAGCGTCGATATGCGGTGCCGACCGGCTTCCATACCGACGTCGTCGGCGCGGCTTTGGCCGAGGCGCGCTGGGGTGCGGCGCAGGGCCTGGCGGATATCGCCTATGTGACGGTCGGCACCGGGGTCGGCGCAGGGCTGATCGCGGGGCATCGACCGGTCGACGGCCTGATGCATTCGGAACTCGGGCATATCCGGCCGGTCCGAACGCCGGGCGACGACTGGATCGGCACTTGCCCGTTTCACGGCGCCTGCCTCGAGGGGCTCGTGTCGGGGCCGGCGATCGCCGCGCGGCTCGGCCATCCCGCCGATGAGGCCCCCGCCGATCATCCGGTCTGGACGGGCGTCGCGGAGGCGCTCGGTCAGTTGTGCCACACGCTCGTGCTTACCGGCATTCCGCGCAGGATCGTCATCGGTGGCGGGGTGATGGGCGCCGGCCATCTGTTTCCGCGGGTCCGTGCCGCGCTGACGCGCAGTCTCGGGGGGTATATCGCATTGCCCGAGCCGACGCTGGTCGATACGTTCGTCGTACCGCCGGCACTCGGCGGCAATGCCGGCCCGCTCGGCGCGATTATCCTTGGTGGCCAAGCGCTTGGTGACTCGGTCGGAGGGTCGGGAAGCTCGGCCTTCATGTCATATTAATTACAGATGCCTACCCACCGGGCCGCGCGATAAGGCCTGGAAAACCGCTTACACGGGCGGGGTCAGGTATCGCGAGGAACGGTGTCCGATGCGTATTCTGATTGTCGACGACGAACCCGGAGTTCATGACGACTACGCCCGTGCGATACTCGGGACGGAACCGGCGGCGGCTGACCCGCAGGCTGACGCGTTTTCGATAACCTCCGTCGGGACCGGCGTCGCCGCGATCGCCGCGGTCGAATCCGCAATCGCCGAGACCGCGCCGTTCGCGGTCGCCTTCCTCGATCTGCAGACGGCGTCGGGGCTCGACGTCTGCGAGACCGCGCGCCGGATCCGTGAACTGGACCCCGACATCAATTTCGTGATCGTCACCGCGCTCGACGGTGCCTCGCTCGCCGGGATCGCCAAGGTGGCCGGGCCGGTCGACAAGGTCTTTCATATCGCCAAGCCGTTCGTCGGCGCCGAGCTGCGCCAGACCGCGCTGGCACTGACGCAGCGCTGGCAGTTCGACCATGACTGCAACGCGGTGCGTGCAGCGCTCGTGCGGCAGGTGGCGCAGCTCGAGGTCCGGGCCGCCGAGCTGGCGGCCAATGAAAGCCGTGCGATCCATCTGGCGACGCACGACTCGCTGACCGACGCGCCCAACCGGCTGGCGTTCCTCCGCGCGCTTGCCGAACGCACCCGCGCGGATGGGTGGTTCGCGACGGTGATGATCGATCTCGACCGGTTCAAGCTGGTCAACGACACGCTGGGGCACCTTGCCGGCGACGCGCTGATCCGTGAGATCTGCGCGATCCTTGGCCGGTCCTCGCCCGAGGGTGCGCTGGTCGCGCGACTTGGCGGCGACGAATTCGGCGTGTTGTTCAGTACCGCGGACGAGACCAGCGCCTTGCTCGCCTGCGAACGGATGATCGCGGCCTGTTCGGTCAGCCTCCAGGTCTTTGGCAGTTCCGTCCAGGGCGGCGCCTCGGCCGGGCTGGTCGTGACGCATGGCGGGCAGGGCAGCGACCCGGTCGACGTCATGCGGCGGGCCGACCTCGCGCTCAACGACGCCAAACGGAGCGGCCGGCGCATGGCGCGCGTGTTCGACGAGAGCATGGACGAGGATATTCGCTTCCGCCGGCGGGTCGAAAGCGGGCTCGGCGAAGCGATCGCGAACAACGAGCTCAGCCTGGTGTTCCAGCCGATCGTGTCGCGCGAATCGATCGAAGTGGTCGGGTTCGAGGCGCTGCTGCGCTGGAACACCATGGCTTACGGCCCGATCAGCCCGGGCCTGTTCATGCCGATCGCGGAGGAATCGAACCTCATCCACGACCTAGGCGACTGGGTGCTGCGCAACGCGCTCGCGGTCCTGACGCAGTGGCCGGGTCAGTATGTCTCGGTCAATTTCAGCCCGCGACAGTTCCGGCGCCACCATTTCGTCGACTATGTCAGCGAGAGCGTCCGCCGTGCCGGGGTCGATCCCAGCCGGTTGCAGATCGAGATCACCGAGACCGCGATCTTCGACGATGCCGAGCGTGCGGCAGAGACGCTGGGCGCGCTGCGCCGCATGGGGTTCCGCATCGCGCTCGACGATTTCGGGACGGGCTATTCGAGCCTGCACAACATCCGCACCTTCGCGCTCGACTGCCTGAAGATCGACCGCAGCTTCATTGAGGGGATGGGCCGCGAGCGCGAAAGCGCGGCGATCGTTCATTCGATCATCAGTCTGGGCCGCGCACTCGGCATCGGGGTCATCGCCGAAGGGGTTGAGACCGAGGCGCAGGTTCAGGCCTTGCGCCTGGCGGGGGCCAGCCATCTCCAGGGCTTCTTCTTCTCGCACCCGGTGCCTGCTGCGATCGCCCGGACCATGGCGGAAGCACGCGGTCTGGGCGGGGATCCCGCCGCGGCGCCCCGCGTCATGGCACCGTCGCAGGGCGTCTGACCCTACACCAGCGAAGCGAGCGGCGGGTCAGAGCAGGACGGGCTGTGCATCGTCCGGCTCGTCGCCGACCAGCCCCGACAGCGTCAGGCCGAGCAGCCGGACGCCCTGCGGGACCGGAAGCTGCGCCATCAGCAGATCCAGTCCGGCGGCGACGAACGCAGCCTTGTCGACCACCGCGCCGCTCGACGAGCGGGCGCGCGTGATCGTCCGGAAATCGGCATGGCGCAGTTTGAGAGTGACTGTCCGTCCGCGCGTGTCGTGCCGTTCGATCCGCACCCACGCCGCATCGGCCACGCGGTGCAACGCTTCGCGCAGCGCCGCCGGATCGCTCAGATTGGTTTCGAACGTCCGCTCCGCACCAACCGACTTGGCGGCGCGGTTGACGCGCACCGGGCGGTGATCGATCCCGCGTGCTGCCCCGTAGAGATAGTCCGCATAGCTGCCGAAATGCGCCTGGAGGAACGCCAGCGGGCGTTCGAGCAAATCCGCACCGGTCAGGATGCCGAGCTGTTCCATACGCTTGGCAGTGACCGGGCCGACGCCGTGGAACCGCTTGACCGGCAATGACGCGACGAACGCGGCCCCGCGTTTCGGCGTGATGACGCAGATCCCGTCGGGCTTGTTCTGGTCCGACGCCAGCTTGGCGATGAACTTGTTGTAGCTGACCCCGGCAGAGGCTGTCAGCCCGGTATCGGCCTTGATCCGCGCACGGATCTCCTCGGCGATCGCCTGCGCCGATCCGACCCCGCGGATATCGGCGGTGACGTCCAGATACGCCTCGTCGAGCGACAGCGGTTCGATGAGCGGGGTAAAATGCGCGAAGATCGCGCGGATCTGGTCGGACACCGCACGGTACACGTCGAAGCGCGGCGGCACGAAGACGAGGTCGGGGCAGCGCCTGAGCGCGGTGACCGATGGCATCGCGCTGTGCACCCCGAAGGTCCGCGCCTCGTAGCTCGCGGCGGCGACCACCCCGCGCGCACGCGAACCACCCACTGCGACCGGCCGTCCCTTCAGCGTAGGGTCGTCGCGCTGTTCGACCGAGGCATAGAAGGCGTCCATGTCGACATGGATGATCTTGCGCTGCACCGGCGGCGGGGTAGGAGAAGCGGCCATCTGCACCGCAGATAGGTTCTGACGATGCGCGGAAACAGAGCGTCGTTACGGCGTTGAACGAATTCGGCCGGGCGCAAGCGGCGACGACAAGGGGACCTGGACGTGCGGATCGGAACCGAATGCTGGCGTATCGAACGCGCGGACCAGATGTCCGTGATCGTCGATGCGGAGGAATATTTCCGTCAGGCGCGCGTCGCCATGCTCAACGCCAAGCGGCGGATCATGCTGATCGGCTGGGATTTCGATGCGCGGATCCAGCTCGAACCCGGGGTCGACCGCCCCGGCGAACCGCCGACGCTCGGCGCCTTCATCCTGTGGCTGGTCGAACGCGAGCCCGAGCTCGAGATCTTCCTGCTCCGCTGGGACACGGGTGCGATCAAGTCGCTGTTCCGCGGCTCGACCCTGTTCACGATGATGAAGTGGATGCGGCATCCGCGCATTCACACCAAGCTCGACGGGCATCATCCGACCGCGGGGTCGCATCATCAGAAGATCGTCATCATCGACGACTGCCTCGCCTTTTGCGGCGGGATCGACATGACCGGGGACCGGTGGGACACACGCGAACATCGCCATGATGACGCGCGGCGGCGGCGTCCCTCGGGTCGTCCTTACAAGCCGTGGCACGACGCGATCAGCGCGGTCGCAGGCCCCGTCGCAACTGCACTGGGCCAGCTGTTCCGCGACCGCTGGGTGCTGGCAGGCGGCGTGCCGATCGCCGAGGCGAACCCTGGCGCGGCCTGCTGGCCCGACGAACTCGGCGTGCATTTCCGCGATGTCGACGTCGCGATCGCGCGGACCGAACCCGAAATGGACGATCAGGTCCCGGTGCATGAGAGCGAGGCGCTGTTCCTCGCGCAGATCGCCGGCGCCAAACGGCATCTCTATATCGAGAGCCAGTATTTCGCGTCGCGCAAGATCGCCGAGGCGGTTGCGCGCCGGCTCGACGAGGCGGACGGGCCTGAGATCGTGATCATCAACCCGGTGACTGCGCAAGGCTGGCTCGAGCCGATCGCGATGGACACCGCGCGCGCGCGCCTCATGACCGCGCTGGCGCACCGCGACGTCCACAAGCGTCTGCGCATGTATCATCCTTATACCAGCGGCGGGGAGGCGATCTATTGCCATGCCAAGATCCTGATCGCGGACGACCAGATCTTCCGGCTCGGGTCGTCGAACATGAACAATCGTTCGCTGCGGCTCGACACCGAATGCGACCTCGCGATCCGTGCGCATGACGAGGCGACGAGCACGGGCATCACCGCGATCCGCAACGACCTGATCGCCGAACATCTTGCGGTCGATGTCGAGGTGGTGACCACGATGATCGCCGAGACCGGGTCACTGATCGAGACGATCGAGCGGCTGCGCGGGCAGGGCAAGTCGCTGCGTGCCTATGAGGCGCCCGATCTGACCGCGGTCGAGGAGTGGCTGGCGGACAATGAGGTGCTCGATCCCGAGGGGCCCGAGGAGATGTTCGAGAGCTTCGCGAAGCGCGGCCTGTTCCGCCGCCTCCGCCACCGCCGCCCGAAGAAGAAGTGAGCGATCCTCCCCCGCCAGGGGGAGGATCAGATTAGAACAGCCCTTCGATCAGCCCATCCGCATCGAGCCGGATCGCCTCGGCCGCCGGGACGCGCGGGAGGCCCGGCATCGTCATGATCTCGCCGCAGATCGCGACGACGAAGCCCGCGCCCGCCGCCAGCCGAACCTCGCGAACCGGCACGATATGCCCGGTCGGCGCGCCGAGCAGCGCAGGGTCGCTTGAGAAGCTGTACTGCGTCTTGGCAAGGCAGACGGGCAGGTGGCCATAGCCGGCATCCTCCCAGCGCTTGAGCTGCGCGAGCACGCTGGGCTCGGCGACCGCATGTTCGGCGCGGTAGATGCGCCGGGCAACCGTGTCGATCTTGTCGAACAGCGACAGCTCGTCGCCATAAAGCGGCGCGAAATTCGCGGCATGCGTGTCGCACAGCTCGGCCACCGCGTCGGCGAGCTTGGTCGCCCCCGCGCCGCCCTCGGCCCAGTGGCGGCACAGGATCGCGCGGGCGCCGTGCGCGCTCGCCGCCTCGTGCACGACCGCGATCTCGGCCTCGCTGTCGGTGTAAAAATGGTTGATCGCGACGACCGCGGGAACGCCGAACTGGCGGATATTCTCGATATGGCGGACGAGATTGACCGCACCGCGACGGACCGCCTCGACGTCCTCCGCGCCGAGATCGGCCTTGGCGACCCCACCGTTCATTTTGAGCGCGCGGACCGTCGCGACGATCACCACCGCATCGGGGGACAACCCTGCTTGGCGGCATTTGATGTCGAAGAATTTCTCCGCGCCCAGATCTGCGCCGAAGCCCGCCTCGGTCACGACATAGTCGCCCAGCGCGAGCGCCGCGCGCGTCGCGATCACCGAGTTGCAGCCATGCGCGATATTGGCGAACGGCCCGCCGTGCAGGAAGGCGGGGTTGCCCTCGAGCGTCTGGACGAGGTTCGGCTTGATCGCCTCTGCCAGCAAGACCGCCATCGCGCCGTCGGCCTTCAGGTCGCGCGCGGTGATGGGGCTGCGATCGCGCGTATAGGCGACGACGATGTCACCCAGCCGCCGCTCCATGTCGGCCAGATTCTCGCTGAGGCACAGGATCGCCATCACCTCGGAGGCAACGGTGATGTCGAACCCCGATTCGCGCGGATAGCCATTGGCGACCCCGCCGATCGACTGGACGATGTCGCGCAGCGCTCGGTCGTTCATGTCGAGCACGCGGCGCCACACCACGCGCCGCACGTCGATCTGCAACGCGTTGCCCCAATGGATATGATTGTCGATCATCGCCGCGAGCAGGTTGTGCGCCGCGGTGATCGCGTGGAAATCTCCGGTGAAGTGGAGGTTGATATCCTCCATCGGCGCGACCTGTGCCCGCCCGCCGCCGGTCGCGCCGCCCTTGGTCCCGAAGCACGGCCCCAGCGATGGTTCGCGCAGCGCCAGCACCGTCTTGCGCCCGGTCAGGTTCAGCGCATCGGCCAGCCCGACCGAGGTCGTCGTCTTGCCCTCGCCCGCGGGCGTCGGGTTGATCGCGGTGACGAGCACCAGCCGGCCGCGCCGCGCCCCCTCGCGGCGGCCATGCGCCTCGAGCCAGTCGAGTGCGATCTTGGCCTTGAACCGGCCGTAGGGCTCGACTGCGTCGTCGGGGATGCCGAGCGCGTCGGCGACGTGCGCGATGGGGCGCAGCGCGACGCTGCGGGCGATGGCAATGTCGGTTGTCATGGGGCTAGTTCTTCAGTTTCCAGCCGCTCTTCAGCAGCATGTAGCACAGGGTGGCGAGCACGACGTCGATCGCCAGGATGACGAGGCCGCCGACGATCACCGGCGAATCGGCAACGCCCAGAAAGCCGTAGCGAAAGCCCGAGATGATGTAGAAGAACGGATTGACGTGGCTGAACGCGCGGAACGCGGGCGCCAGCGTGTCGACCGAATAGAAGGTCCCCGACAGCAGCGAGAGCGGCGCGACCACGAAGTTGGTGACCGCGGCGGCATGGTCGAACTTGTCCGCCCAGATCGACGTCAGCACGCCGAGCAGCGCGAGGAAGGTCGCGCCGAGCAGGCCGAACCACAGGATCGCGAGCGGCGCATGCGGCGTGACGTGCACGCCCGGATACAGCGCCATCGCCGCCCAGACGACGCACCCGACCAGCACCGCACGCGTCACCGCACCGCCGACGAGCGCTGCGAGCAGCTCGGCGGTCGACAGTGGTGGCTGAAGGTAGTCGACGATCGTGCCCTGCATCTTGCCGACCAGCAGCGAGAAGCTCGCATTGGCGAAGGCCGGGCCCATCATGCCCTGGCTGATGATCAGCCCGGGGGCGATGAAATCGGCGAACATCACGGTCTCGCCGCCAACCAGCACGGGGCGTTTGGCGCCCGTTGCGATGGTGAAAACGATCAGGAACAGCAATGTCGTCATCGCCGGCGCCCACACCGTCTGCAGCTGGACCTTGAAGAACCGGCGCACCTCCTTGATATAGAGGGTACGAAGTCCCTCCCAGTTCACGTTGCGAATGACGGGAACGCCGGGGGCGGATTGCACCGCCGACTGGATTTCACCGATTGGGGGCTGGCTGCTCATGGGGGTTGCGGGTAATCGCTGCCGCTGTCGCCCGCAACCCGGTTGACGAAGACTATACCGGCCGACCCGAAGACTGAGGAACGAACATGTCCTGGACCGACGAGCGTATCGAGACGCTCAAGACGATGTGGGAAGCCGGCCAGACCGCCAGCCAGATCGCCGAAGCGCTGGGTGGCGTCAGCCGCAACGCCGTGATCGGCAAGGCGCACCGCCTTGAGCTTCAGGCGCGCCCGTCGCCGGTGAAGCCGAACGATCCCGACGCGAAGAACGCAGAAGCGAAGGTCGCGGAGGCGAGGGCGGCCGAGGCCAGGCCGGCCGAGTCGCCCGTCGTCGACACGCCGCCCGTGGTCGCCGCCGAACCTGTCGCCGCACCGCCGGCTCCGGCGCCTGAACCCGCGCCCGTTGCCGCTGCACCTGAGCCGGCGCCGCGAACGGCACCCGTCGCCGCCGATGCGGATGAGGACGCCGACGAGGACGAGGATGAGGACGACGACGCGGTCGAACCCGCCGCCGCACCGGTCCGCGCACCACAGCCGATCCTCCGCTCGATCGGACCCGGCGGCTTTCTCCGCCAGGCGCCTGGCGAGCAGCAGCCGCCGAGCACGCCGGCCCCGCCGCGTCGTCTGGTTCCCGCCAAGCCTTCGCCCGAAATGGCGGGCAAGACGAGCCTGCTCGAGCTCAACGACCGCATCTGCAAATGGCCGCTCGGCCATCCCGGCGAGCCCGATTTCCACTTTTGTGGTGACAAGGTGAACCCGGGCTTCCCCTATTGCGTCGCGCATTGCGGTCACGCCTATCAGGCACAGCTGCCCCGCCGCGACCGCCGCCCGACGCCGCCACTCCCCTTTGGCGGTCCGCGCGCGCGCTGAGATTGGGGGGGGGCGGTCTCGCCTCTCTCGCACTCGGATATTATGGCAGCCGGGGAGCCCATCCCAGCACCACCCCGGCCTTCGCCGGGGTGGATTTTGGGGTATCCACTGACCAGAACGTTGGGCCGCTTCTCGCTGGGAGGCGGCCCTTTTCTTGGATTTGCCAAGCGCTGAACTCGAGATCTGCGGGTTCCGCCGCCCAACACCCCAGCACCACCCCGGCGACGGCCGGGGCCCAGTTGTGAAGGCCGTGGTAACGGCAGGCAACGCGTAATTGCCTCGGTCCCCCAACTGGGCCCCGGCCTTCGCCGGGGTGGTGTTTTGCGGAGACCATATTCACGAAAAAAGGGCCGCCTCCCTTGTCGGGAAGCGGCCCTTTATCCTCACCCGCGCCGCGGCGAAGCCGCGTCGTCGGACGTCGCTGGCGCAACGCCGGCCGCGCTTGAGTGGTGTGACGCCGTTCGGCGTCACACCACCCTGCGCTTAGAACCGGAATGCCGCCGTCGCGCGCAGGCTGTGCCAGCGGAACTTGTCGTCGCTGCGACGGAAGTCCGTGCCGGTCGTGTTCGGCGCCAGCACGAACGGGTTCGTCGCCGGCTGCGTGCCCTGCGTCACGCGGACGCGGAAATCGTCGTCCTGATACTGATGGAACATATATTCCATGCCGACCGAGATGTTCGGCGTGACCTTCTGCTCGATGCCGCCGCCGCCGAGGATGCCGAACTGCTGGCGCTTGCCGCTCTGCTGATAGGCGTTGCCGGTGTTGGTGCTGTAGAAATCCCGGTCGATCTTGGCATAGCCCGCACCGAACGTGCCGTAGAACAGTGTGGTGTTAACCGCATAGCCTGCACGGCCGCGGATCGAGGCTTCCCAGTCGACGCTGCGCGTCATCACGTAGCTGGCAGGCGTCGTCGAGAAGGCGGTGACGCTGTCGGTGATCTCGCTCTTGCCGAATTCGCCGACCACGCCGACGACGATGTTGCCGCGCTGCGTGTCCATGCCGACGCGGCCATAATACGCGGCGCCGTCCTTGTCCTTGCGGCAGCCGCGGCCACCGGTCAGCGTCGTCGCGGTCGTCGCGCCGTTGCAGAACCCGCTGCTGAACGCGTTGGCGCCGGCTGCCGTCGTCACCGCATCCCCGAACCGCCCGTCAAGATTGCGATCGAACAGGATCGACGATCCTGCATCGTTTGGCTGCACGTCATAACCACCCGCTGCGCCGACATAGAGACCGTTGAACGGTGCGTCCTCGGTGGTCTCCTGCGCGAATGCCGGCGATGCCGTGAGACCGAGAATGACCGCGCCAGCGAGGCCGGCATAGAGGGATGTGCGCATGTAGGCTCCGGTTTTCATTGATCTGAGACAACCAAGAAACGGAGCGTCCCGCCAATATATCCGCAAACATGACAGAAAGTTCATGTTGTGGCTTTTCCGCAACAGCGGTTGCGCGCTTGCACGGATCGCTGGCTAAGCCATATACCACGTCATGCCAGAAGACCTGCCCGAAGGCCTGTTCACGACCCCGTCCAAGACCGCCCCGACCTATGATGCCTCCTCCATCGAGGTGCTCGAGGGGCTCGAACCCGTCCGCCGCCGCCCGGGCATGTATGTCGGCGGCACCGACGAGCGCGCGCTGCATCATCTCGCCGCCGAAGTGCTCGACAATGCGATGGACGAGGCGGTCGCCGGTCACGCGACGCGGATCGAGGTCACGCTCGAGCCCGGCAACCGCCTGACGATCGTCGACAATGGCCGCGGCATCCCGGTCGACCCGCATCCCAAATTTCCTGACAAGTCCGCGCTCGAGGTGATTCTTTCGACGCTGCATTCGGGCGGCAAGTTCGCGGGCAAGGCCTATGCGACCTCGGGCGGTCTGCACGGTGTCGGCATCAGCGTCGTCAACGCGCTGTCGTCCGACACCGTCGTCGAGGTCGCACGCGACCGTCAGCTCTATCGACAGCGCTTCGCCAAGGGGCAGACGCTCGGCCCGATCGAGCGGCTCGGCACCACCCCCAACCGCCGCGGCACCAGCGTCGCCTTCACCCCCGACACCGAGATCTTCGGCAACGAGCTGCACTTCAAGCCGCAGCGGCTGCACAAGCTCGTCCGGTCCAAGGCCTATCTGTTCGCGGGCGTCGAGATTCGCTGGCACTGCGCGCCCGAACTGATCAGCGACGATACGCCCGCACAGGCCGTGTTCCAGTTCCCCGGCGGGCTCGCCGACCATCTGCGCGACCAGGTCGCAGGCCGCGAATGCGCGACCGCCGACTTCTTCTCCGGCTCGCAGGATTTCCCGAGCGCGCACGGCGAGACGCAGGGGCGCGTCGAATGGGCGATCGCCTGGCCGCTGTGGAGCGACGGCTCGTACAGCTGGTATTGTAACACCATCCCGACCCCCGATGGCGGCACGCACGAACAGGGCCTGCGGCAGGCGCTGGTGCGCGGCCTGCGCGCGTTCGGCGATCTGGTCGGCAACAAGAAGACCAAGGATATCAGTGCGGACGACGTGATGATCGGCAGCGAGCTGATGCTGTCGGTGTTCATCCGCGAACCGCAATTCCAGAGCCAGACCAAGGATCGCCTGACCAGCCCCGAGGCCGCGGGCCTCGTCGAGAAGGCGGTGCGCGACCATTTCGACCATTTCCTCAGCCACAATATGGACCGCGGCAAGGCGCTGCTGAACTATGTGCTCGAGCGGATGGACGAGCGCCTGCGCCGCAAGCAGGAACGCGACGTCAAGCGCAAGACCGCGACGTCGGCCCGCAAATTGCGGCTGCCCGGCAAGCTGACCGACTGTTCCGCCAACTCGCCCGAGGGCACCGAGCTGTTCATCGTCGAGGGCGATTCCGCTGGCGGCTCGGCCAAGCAGGCGCGCGATCGCAAGACGCAGGCGATCCTGCCGATCCGCGGCAAGATCCTCAACGTCGCGTCCGCGACCAGTGCGAAGATCTTCGCGAACCAGGAAATCGCGGACCTGACGCTGGCGCTTGGCTGCGGCACGCGGAAGGACTGCGTGGCGGACAATCTGCGCTACGAACGGGTCGTCATCATGACCGACGCCGACGTCGACGGCGCACATATCGCGACGCTGCTGATGACCTTCTTTTTCCAGGAGATGCCCGACATCGTCCGCCGCGGGCACCTCTATCTCGCGCAGCCGCCGCTCTACCGCCTGACCGTCGGTACCAAGAGCGTCTATGCGCGCGACGATGCGCACCGTGCCGAACTCGAACGCACGGTGTTCAAGGGCAAGAAGGTCGATGTCGGCCGCTTCAAGGGCCTTGGCGAGATGAACCCCGGCCAGCTCCGCGAGACGACGATGGACCCCGCCACCCGCGGCATGCTCCGCATCACCCTGCCGCAGGAATATGAGGAGCGGGCAGGGGTGAAGGACCTGGTCGACCGCCTGATGGGCAACAACCCCGCGCACCGCTTTGCCTTTATCCAGGAAAATGCCGGCCGGCTGGACGAGGAAGCCATCGACGCGTGACCAGTTCATAACGGATCGGTCTGCCCGGCGGGCGCCAATTGACGCGGCCACCGATACCAATATCGTACGCAGTCTTTCCTGGCGGGAGTGTGTCGGATGCCCATGCTGGCCATTGCGCTGTTGCAATCCGTCGCGATCGCCGCGCCGTCGCCCGAGGCCACGCCGGATCTGACGGACGACAGGACGATCGTCGTGATCGCACCCCGGGCGTCGACGACGGAAAGGGCGCTTGCGGACTGCATCGCACGCGGCTGTTCGCCGAAGGACGAGATCGCCGCGTCTCTTGCCCATGCCGAAAGCCAGTTTCTCGCCGGAGACTATGTCGCGTCGCGAAGAACCCTGTCAAAGGCTCGCTCGCGCAATGCGCGATACGCCAAAACCCTGCCCGTCGAGGTCTCCAATCTGGTTCGCGCAAGCGGCCGGCTCGCCAGCCTGAATGGACGGCCCGACACAGCCCGGATCACGTCGATCGATACGCTCGACATATTAAGGGACGGGTTCGGGGCGAAGGATGAGCGCGTACTGATGCAGCGGCTGCTCATCGGCGACGCGATGGTCAAGGCGCTTCGCTTCGATGCCGCGCGCGAGATCTTCAACCGCGTTGCAAAGGACGCCGCCGAGACCGGCCAGAAGGTAGTCGAGGGGCATGCGCTCTTGCGAATCGCGGTCGTCTATGGCGTGCTCGCCAGCGTTGATCGCGGCTATGCACAGCGTGCGCGGTCGGCGATCACGCGGATCACGCGGACCGACGATCCGGCATTGGCGCCGTTTCGCGAGGCGGCGGCGACGCTGCAACAGCGTCTCGCCCCGGGGCCAAAGGCGCTGGCGGCGGCAAAAGCTGGGGTTGCGACCCTGCCGAAGGGGACGCGTTCGACGGTTGCGACCCTGGTCTATGCACCGCCCGTCGACCTTCATGGCGCACCGCAGAGTCAATCGACCACCGTCGCGCTGACGGGCGATGCCGAGCCGCAATGGATCGACGTTGCCTTCCGTATCACGGCGGAAGGCACAGTCCGGGACGTCGACGTCGTCAGGCAGTCCACGAATGCGCGCGGCAGATGGCTGGAACTGGTCGAACAGTCGATCGCTGGGCGGGTCTACCGTCCGCTGGCCCTTGCGGCGGATTCGCGCGGCTTGGCGCGTGTGGAACGCTATTCGCTGATCAACGACATGACATTCGCCAAGGGCTCGCGCATGCAGGTCCGATCGAGCCGCCCGCGTCTTGAGGTCATCGACCTTACCCTCGACGTACCGCCTGGTTGACGCCCATCCCCCGTCACCGGTATTAGGCGCCTCCGGGGCGGTCCATCACGGGCCGCCCTTCTCGTTTCGAAGAGGAAGCGCCTGTGACCATCACCCCGCTCATGCCCGTCTACCCGCGGTGTGGCGTGCGTCCGGTCCGAGGCGAGGGCGCCTATCTGTTCGGTGAGGACGGCCAGCAATATCTCGACTTCGCCAGCGGCATCGCGGTCAATGCGCTCGGCCATGGCCACCCGCATCTAACCAAGGCGATCGCCGACCAGGCCGCGACGTTGATGCACGTGTCGAACCTGTACGGGTCGCCACAGGGCGAACATCTCGCGCAGCGGCTCGTCGACAATACGTTTGCCGACACCGTGTTCTTCACCAACTCGGGTGCGGAAGCGGTCGAGTGCGCGATCAAGACCGCGCGCCGCTATCATTTCGCGAACGGCAATCCCGAGCGTCACACGCTGATCACGTTCGACACCGCGTTCCACGGCCGCACGCTCGGCACGATCTCGGCGACCAACCAAGCCAAGATGCGCGACGGGTTCGAACCGCTGCTGCCGGGATTCGCTTATGCCAAGTTCAACGATCTCGAGGGTGCGCTCGCGCTGATCGACGACCACACCGCAGGCTTCCTGGTCGAGCCGATCCAGGGCGAGGGCGGTATCCGCCAGGCGAGCCCCGAATTCCTCCAGGGTCTGCGCAAGGCGTGCGACGAGCATGGCCTCTTGCTGGTGCTCGACGAGGTCCAGTGCGGCTATGGCCGGACCGGCAAGCTCTTTGCGCACGAACTCTACGGCATCACCCCCGACATCATGTCGGTCGCCAAGGGGATCGGCGGCGGCTTCCCGCTCGGCGCGTGCCTCGCGACCGAGGAGGCGGCCAAGGGGATGGTCGCGGGCACGCACGGATCGACCTATGGCGGCAATCCGCTGGCGATGGCGGCGGGCGAAGCGGTGCTCGACGTGATCCTCGAGGACGGCTTCCTCGACCACGTCGCCACGATGGGCGACCGGTTGCGCCAGGGGCTCGAGCAGATGATTCCCAATCACGATCATCTGTTCGACAGCGTACGCGGCACCGGGCTGATGCTCGGGCTGAAGCTGAAAAGCGACAGCCGTGCGTTCGTCGCGTTCGCGCGCGATCATCACAATCTGCTGCTGGTGGCCGCGGGCGAGAACGTCATCCGCATCCTGCCGCCGCTGGTGATCGACGAAAGCCATATCGCCGAATGCATCGACAAGCTGTCGACCGCGGCGCGCGTTTATGTGCCGGCAAGCGACGACTGACACCCGTTCTGGGTGACCAACGCCCGTCCGTCCTGCGCCGTCGTGCGCGAGGACGGACGGTCTATTTTACAGGACCGGTGCCATGACCCTCCGCCATTTTCTGAACCTCACCGATGCGGGCCCGGACGGTATCGCCGCGATG
Organism: Sphingomonas sp. T1; assembly: GCF_902506585.1. Classification (NCBI taxonomy): domain Bacteria; kingdom Pseudomonadati; phylum Pseudomonadota; class Alphaproteobacteria; order Sphingomonadales; family Sphingomonadaceae; genus Sphingomonas; species Sphingomonas sp. T1. Next base: position 1,362,584 of record NZ_LR733875.1, on the reverse strand, counting down.
CTTGCCGACGCGCTCGATCGCAAGGCGGCACGCGCCGGCTTCACCAAGGGCCGCGCCGACGCCGATGCGCCGCTCGCCGGCCACACGCTGGCGATGGTGTTCGAAAAAAACTCGACGCGCACGCGGTTCAGCTTCGACATGGCGATCCGCCAGCTCGGCGGGACATCGATCGTCGCCGATGCCGGCAGCATGCAGCTCGGGCGCGGCGAATCGATCGCCGACACCGCGCGCGTGCTGTCGGGCTATGTCGACGCGATCATGATCCGCACCGATGATCATGCCAAGGTCGAGGAGATGGCGCATCATGCCAGCGTCCCCGTCATCAACGGCCTGACCGACGCGTCGCATCCGTGCCAGATCATGGCCGACCTGCTGACGATCATCGAGAGCGGCAAGGCGCTGCCCGGGCTCAAGGTCGCGTGGCTGGGCGATGGCAACAACGTGCTCGCCTCGATCGTCGAGGCCGCCGGGCTGATGCAGTTCGACGTCGTCGCCGCCTGCCCGCAGGGGTTTCAGCCCGAGGAGGAGGCGATCGTCCGCGCCTCGGGCCGCGCGCGCGTCGTCGCCGATCCGCGCGAGGCGGTCGACGGTGCGGACATCATCGTCACCGACACCTGGATCTCGATGGGGCAGGCCAATGCCGAGAGCAAGCTGAAGGCCCTTGCCCCCTATCAGGTCGACGCCGCGCTGATGGCGCTCGCGCGGCCCGATGCGAAGTTCCTCCACTGCCTCCCCGCGCATCGCGGCGAGGAGGTCACGCCCGAGGTGATCGACGGCCCGCAGTCGCTGATTTGGGCCGAAGCGGAAAACCGCCTCCACGCGCAGAAATCGGTGCTGCGCTGGTGCTTCGGGCAGATCGGCTGAAGCGCCCGGTTGGTTGATCGGGCGCAGGTCAGCCCCCATTTCCGTCATTCCCGCGGAGGCGGGAATCCATAAACTCCGAGCTGGTGATCAGACCACCAGCGTATGTCGCTCTGCATCCCCGCCTGCGCGGGGATGACGCCGCGACGGGGGATGCCGAAGGAACGATGGTGAACGACCCCAACATGACCGATCTCGACCGCGCGCTGGCGTTTGCGATCCCCGCGCGCAGCGCTCGTGGCCGAATCGTCCGGCTCGGCACCGCGCTCGACGAGGTGCTCGCCGCGCACGCCTATCCGCCTGCGATCGAGAAGCTGCTCGCCGAGGCGCTGACGCTCGCCGCGCTCATCGGCTCGACGCTGAAGGACGCGAGCGGCCAGCTGACGATGCAGACCCGGACCGACAATGGCGTCGTCCAGTTGCTGGTCTGCGATTACCGCGGCGGCGAGGTGCGCGGCTATATCGAATACGATGCGGACAAGCTTGCCCAGGCGCCCGTCGAGCCGACCCTGTTCGCCTTGTTCGGCCAAGGCTATCTCGCGATCACCTTCGACATGGCGAGCAGCAACGAGCGGTATCAGGGCATCGTCCCGCTCGACGGCGATACGCTGTCTGAGGCCGCGCAGAGCTATTTCACCCAGTCCGAGCAGATCCCGACAATGGTCCGTACCGGCATGGCGAAGGGCCCCGACGGGCGCTGCGTCGCGGGCGGCCTGTTCCTCCAGCATCTGCCTGAGGGCGAGGACGGCCGCGAGCGGCTGCATACCAAGCTCGACCATCCCGAATGGGAGCATGTCGCGACGCTCGGCAACACGATGGGCGCGGACGAGCTGACCGATGCGGCGCTGCCGCTCGAGACGCTGGTGTGGCGGTTGTTCAACGAGGACAGCGACGTCCGCATCCTTGCCGATATTCCGATCACGCGCGGCTGCCGGTGCGATCCCGACTATATCCGGGGCGTGATTGCGAAATTCCCGATCGACGAACGCCGCGACATGGCGGACGAGAGTGGCTTCATCCACGTCGACTGCGCATTCTGTGCAAAGAAATTTCCGGTTCCGGTCGAGGAATGACGCGTTTCTCATTCACGTGACGGTGGGAAATTGCGCGGCGTTAATGCGCTGTTTACCGCGCCGGGCTATACCTCCCTCGTGCTTTAGAGATTTCAGCACGTTTCTCCCTTGAGGCTGCTATTAGCGCCAACCTTTCAGGGCCGCCTTCGGGCGGCCCTTTCTTTTTGCCGCGGTCTGGCCTAGCGCGTCGCGCATCATGACATCATCAGCTCCCTTAGCGGTCGCCCTCGTCTCGGGCGGCCTCGACTCGATGGTTTCCGCCGCCATGCTGCGGGAATCCGGCCGGCGCCTGCTCGCGCTGTCGTTCGATTATAACCAGCGCCACCGCGTCGAGCTCGACGCCGCGCGCCGCGTCGCCACCGCGCTCGGCGCCGAACGCCATATCGTCCTGCCGATGGACCTGTCCGCGTTCGGCGGCTCGGCGCTCACCGCGGATATCGACGTGCCCAAGGACGGCGTCGGCACCGACGATGCAGGTGGCATCCCCGTCACCTATGTCCCCGCCCGCAACACGATCTTCCTCAGCCTCGCGCTCGGCTGGGCCGAGGCGGCGGGCGCGCGCGATATCTATATCGGCGTCAACGCGCTCGATTATTCGGGTTATCCCGATTGCCGTCCCGAATTCATCGCCGCATTCGAGGGGCTGGCCGAGCTCGCGACCAAGGCGGGGGTCGAGGGCGATCCGTTCCGCATCCAGGCGCCGCTCCAGCACATGACCAAGGCGGATATCGTCCGCGAGGGCACGCGGCTCGGGCTCGACCTCGGGCTCAGCTGGTCGTGCTACGATCCAACGCCCGACGGCAAACATTGCGGCGAATGTGACAGTTGCCGGCTCCGGTCGCGCGGCTTCGACGAGGCGGGGATCGCGGATCCCACGGTCTATGCGGTCAAGCCGGTCTGACATGAGTTACGCGGTCAAGGAAATGTTCCTGACGCTGCAGGGTGAGGGCGTGAATGCCGGCCGCCGGGCGGTGTTCGTGCGCTTTGCCGGGTGCAATCTGTGGTCGGGACGCGAACAGGACCGCGCGACCGCGGTCTGCCGGTTCTGCGACACCGATTTCGTCGGCACCGACGGGCTGGGCGGCGGCAAGTTCGCCGATGCGCGAGCGCTGGCGGATGCGGTGGCGGGGTTTTGGGGCACGGGCACGCAGGACCGGTTCGTCGTGCTGACCGGGGGCGAGCCGATGCTCCAGACCGACGATGCGATCGTCGATGCGCTTCACGCCGCGGGCTTCCGGATCGCGATCGAGAGCAACGGCACCCTGCCGGTCCATCCCGGCATCGACTGGGTATGTATCAGCCCCAAGGCGGGCAGCGTCGTCGTCCAGCGTCATGGCGACGAGCTGAAGCTGGTCTGGCCGCAGCCCGGTACCGACATCGCCGATATCGAGACATGGGATTTCGCGAACCTGCTGCTCCAGCCGCTCGACGACCCGCAGGCGGATGCCAATCGCGATGCCTGTGTCGCGCTGGTGATGGAGCGTCCGCAATGGCGTCTGTCGCTCCAGACGCACAAGATGCTGGGGCTGCGCTAGGCCGTCTTCCCGCTCCGGCAGGGAAAGCCCCCGGCTCAAGGGCCAGGGGGTAATCGTTCAGCGGTTGGCGATGCCAACGCCCGCCGCGGGGGGCCAGTCGAGCGCGCCGCACTTCTTGACGACCCATTCGGCCTTCTTGTTCCAGCAGATCGGGTCGAGCCGCGGCATCTTCACCCGGTCGCGGCCGATATAGCGCGGGAAACGCTGTTCGCCCCAGGGGATCAGGCTGTTGCGCAGCTCGCGCGTGCGCTGCAGCGTCAGATCGCCGAACTGGCCGCGCGGCGTGAACAGCGCGTCGCGGCCGATCGACGCGGTCGTCTGGCAAAAGCCATATTGCGCGGCGACGGTCGCGAAGTTCGAATAGGTCCGCGTGCCGAACTGGTCGAGCGCAGCCTGGCCGGCCTTGACGCCCTTGGCCTTGTTGACGCGCAGGAAGTATTTGCCGAGCGTGTCGAAGGCGCCCTGCAGTTCGGTACCGTGATCGGCGAGGATCGCATTGTAGTTCGACACCGTCAGCAGCGTCGGTTCGAACTGGCACTGGAGCGCCGCGACGTTCAGCGCCGCGCGCATGTGCCAGACCATAGCCGCGCGCTTCTCCGCGCTGGTGGCGTCGGGCATCGCCTGGCCGAGATCGGCCTCGTCCCCGGTCACCGCCGGCGCGGAGAAATCGCGTGATTGCAGAAAAAACTGGGCCGAGGCGGGCTGAGCCAACGCCATCGAGCCGCTCGCCGCGCAGAGCGCCAGCGCAGTACGCACCATCTTCATTCCCAACTCCCCGGGCATTCCATGCCGAGATTTCTAAAGCGTTTCTTGCCAACTCCCAACTGTTTTGAGGGGCCCTGCAGCCGATCGTGGCTTCGAGTACGATCCGGGCCGCAGATTTCCGTCGCAGCCGAAACGAGATCGCGCATCGCGGCCGATCGACCAGGCTCGGGATGGCATCGCGCATCCCGCCGCCCAGCGGTCGACTTGGCCCCAACGACAAGGGGCCGCCCGGTTTCCCGGACGGCCCCCCGCATCACATAATCTTCCGAAACCGGAAAATTACATCATGTTGTTGGTCATCATGGTGTCGTTCGACATCATCGTGTCGTTCGCCATCATGCCGTCGTTCATCGCGCCGTCAACGGCGGTCATGTTGTCGGTCATCGTGTCCATGCCTTCGGTGGCATTCATGTCGGTGACCATCGTGTTGTCGGTCGTGGTCTCGGTCTTCGGACCGCATGCCGAAACGGCAAGCGCTGCGCTGGCGATCAGCGAACCGGTCAGAACCTTGGAGATGAGTGAACGCATTTGGAAGCTCCCTAGATAGAGGATTTGGTAGGCCTGGAGGCCAGGTATATACCCAAATCGTAGTGGACATTAATCTGTAAAGGCCTGGCCCTCAAGCCTCGTTTTCTTGAGCCAAAGAAAGTGTTTCAAGGAACACGCCGCTCGTCAACGTCAGGGCAGCGTCAAAAGTTGCCATGTCGACCTTCGTGCCGAGCGATTTCAGGCTGGTAACGGGGTATTCCGCAAGGCCGCACGGCACGATTCCGCCGAAATGCGTCAGGTCAGGATCAATATTGACCGCAAAACCGTGCAGCGTCACCCAGCGCTTCACGCGCACGCCGATCGCACCGATCTTCGCCTCGCGGCCGCCGAGATTGGGATCGCGCGTCCAGATGCCGACACGGCCCTCGACCGAAAACGCGGCGACGCCAACCTCGCCGAGCGCCGCGATCACCCAGTCCTCGACCGCGTGGACGAACCGCCGGACGTCGCGCCCGCGCCGTCCGAGGTCGAGCACCAGATAGCCGATCCGCTGCCCCGGCCCGTGATAGGTGTATTTGCCGCCCCGTCCGGTATCGAACACGGGAAAGCGCGGATCGACCAGGTCAACCGGATCCGCGCTCGTCCCCGCGGTATAGACCGGCGGGTGCTCGAGCAGCCAGATCAGCTCGCGCGCATCGCCTGCGGTCACCGCGGCGGCGCGCGCCTCCATTTCGGCGAGCGCGGCGGCATAGGGGGTCAGGCCGGTATCGGTCCGCCATTCGAGCCCGTCGAGGCGCGACGGCGGATCGGCGGGCGCGTGGCGGCCGGAGGTCGGGAAGGGGGAAGCGGTCACGCGACCCATCTGCGCACTCGCCGCCGGTGATGCAAGCGGGCGGGGGCTTGCCGCGGCGGCTGGTCCAACCGTCGCGGGAGTGGTCAAGCCCTGGGGCTTGGGCTACGTCGCGGCGGTATCGGGCATGCGTGCCAGGCGGCGAACGGGGAGCAGGCGGATGGGAAGAGGCGTGAAAATCGGCACGGTCTGGGATCGTACCACCGAGGTGCTGTCCGGGCGTAGCGGCCAGATCGCGGCGGTTGCGTTGCCGACCCTGGTCCTCCCGCCGGTCGTCAACAACGCGCTCGTCATGCTCGTCCCGCCGCAGCCGGCGGTGCAGCTCGTCGCCGGCATCGTCGCCGTGGCGTCCGCGTTGCTCGCGATCCTGGGGTCGCTCGCGATCCTCGCGCTGGCGACGCAACCCTCGACCGACCGCACCGAGGCCTACCGTCAGGCGCGGGCGCGGCTGCTGCCCGCGCTCGGCGTGTCGCTCGTCGTCGGGCTGATTGCGCTCGTCCTGATGGCGCCGGTGTTCATCGCGCTGATCGCGTCGCATTTCGACTTTGCTGCCGCGTCCGCTGCCGCCAGCGCGCCCGCGCGAATGCCGCAGCTGCCGCGTGCGACGGCGATGTTCGTCGTGCTCTACAGCCTTGCACTGATCCTGCTCGCCATCTGGGCCAGTGCGCGGCTGATGCTGCTGACCGCGGTCGTGCTCAACGAACGGCTCGGGCTTGGCGCGATCCGCCGGTCGATCGCGCTGACCCGCGGGCTGACCTGGAAGCTGATCGGCGTGCTTCTGCTGTTCGCGATCGTGTTCGCGATCGCGACCTTCGCCGCTCAGGCCGTTGTCGGGCTCGTCTTTCGCCTGATCCTCGGCGGGGACCAGATCCCGACGGCGATGTTCCTTGCCGGGATCGCCGGCGCGCTTGCCAGTGCGGCGCTCATGGCACTCGCCTATGTCTTCACGGCACAGCTCTATGTTGCCACCCGAGAGAAACCGATCACCGAATGAAAATCGACTTTACGGGCGTGTTGAAAGACGCCTGGGCCCTGTTCAAGCGCGACCGCGATCTGCTGCTCCGGATCGCCGGGCCCTTCCTGTTCCTGCCCGCCTTCGCGCTCGCGCTCGTCGTGCCCGACCCGCCGCTGCCCGATGCGGCGACGCGGGGCGACGAGGCGCAGGCGCTGGTCTGGGCGCAGGCGGTGACCGACTGGGCGGGGGCGAATGGCGGCTGGTACTGCCTGGCCTATGCGCTCAGCTTTTTCGGCATGGCGGCGGTCTATACGCTGTATCTCGATCGTGACCGGGTCGATATCGGCACGGCGCTTAGGCGTTCTGCCACGCTCCTGCCGCGCTATCTGCTCGCGATGATCCTGGTCTCGCTGCCAGCGGGGGCGGGGCTGCTTCTCTATGCGATCCCCGGTCTCTACATTCTCGGCCGGACGATGATGACCGGGCCGGTGCTCGTAGCCGAAGGACCGATCGGCGCGTTCGCCGCGATCCGGCGCAGCCTGTCGCTGACGCGCGGCGCCGGCCTGCCGCTCATGTCGCTCGCCGCGTTCGGCTATATGAGCGGCTGGCTGCTCGGCATGCCGTTCATGGCGCTCGATGGCGCGATGCGCGACGGTGGGCAGGGCAATCCGGTGGCGATCGCGCTCGTCGATGCCGGCGCGGCGGCGGCTGCCACCGCCTCGGGGGTCGCGATGGCGCTGATCGCGGTGTCGGTCTATCGGCGGCTGGCGCGCTAGGCGGTCGCGGACCGGCGTGGCCTGCGCTGAAGTCTAGCGGCGTCCGCCCAAAAACGGGATCTGCGGCGCGACGTCGGCGGGCAGCATCCCGGTCGCGCGCGGATCGGGAAAGGTCTCGATCGTCCGCCGCGTCGCGACGAAGCCCTGCGCGCGGTAGAAGCCGAGCGCGCGTGGATGGTCGAGCGTGCAGGTGTGCAGCCAGACCCGCTCGACACCCCTGGTCCAGGCCCGGGCAAGCGTCTCCGCCATCAACCACCGACCATGTCCCTGGCCGGCGAGTTCGGGGATCAACCCGAAATAGGAGATCTCGCAAGCCCCCGCCCGGCGCAGGTCGAGTTCGAGCATCCCCACCTCGATCCCCGCCGGGTCGACCACCGCATGGACGGCAATGCCGGGATCGGCCAGGATCGCGGCAAGCGCGGCATCGTCCATCGCCAGGCGCGAGAACCACAGCCAGCGCGATCCGACCCGGGCGAACAGCGCACGATAGCCCTCCAGCGTCGGCTGCTCCCAGCGCAGCAACCGCAGCCGCGACGTCGGCATCGGCCTGAGCGGCGGCTTGCGCGGCATTTCGAGCATGGTGACGATCGTGGCGAGCACGTCGTCCGCGACGGGGATCAGCGCCACCGGGCCCCGCTCACGACCAGGTCGCGCGGGGCGGCAGGCTCATCAGGATCGCCTCGATATTGCCCCCGGTCTTCAGCCCGAACAGCGTGCCGCGGTCATAGACGAGGTTGAACTCGGCATAACGACCGCGCCATTCGAGCATCGCGGCCTCGTCCTGCGGTGTGAACGGCGTGTCCATCCGCCGCCGGACGATCCGCGGATAGGCGTCGAGAAACGCTTCGCCGACGTCGCGCGTGAACGCGAAATTGGCGTCGAAATCGCCGTCGAGATGATCGAAGAAGATCCCGCCGACGCCGCGGTTCACCTTGCGGTGGGGAATCTGGAAATAGGCCTCCGCCCAGTCGCGGAAGCGCGGGTAATAGGCCGGGTCGTGCGCGTCGCAGGCGGCCTTCATCGTTGCATGGAAATCGGCGGTGTCCTCGGCGATCGGCAGCGGCGGGTTGAGATCGCCGCCGCCGCCGAACCAGCGCTTGGTCGTGTTGAGGAAGCGGCAGTTCATGTGCACCGCGGGGACGTGCGGGTTGGCCATGTGCGCGACCAGGCTGATCCCGGTCGCGAAGAACCGTGGATCCTCGCCCGCGCCGTGGATCGACTTGGCGAACTCGCCCTCGAAAATGCCGCCCACGGTCGAGACGTTGACGCCGACCTTTTCGAACACCTTGCCCTTCATGACGCCGCGCACGCCGCCACCGCCGGGTTCACCCGACGGATCGATCCGGTCCCAGGGGGTATAGTCGAACACGGCATCCGACCCGGCTTCGCGCTCGATCGTCTCGAACTCCGCGCAGATCCGGTCGCGCAGCGATTCGAACCAAATGCGGGCGGCGGCTTGCTGGGGGTCGAGCTCGGTCATGGCACCGTCCTACAAATCCTGGTCGGGGCGGGGAAGGGGCGCGTTCGCCCGAGACTTCCCTTGGTAGGTCAGGCGGGCCAGCCGTCCGTCTGCCGCAACGCCTCTGCCGCGACGATCGCGGTCGCGACCGAGATGTTCATCGACCGCAGGCCGGGCCGCATCGGGATCAGCACGCGCAGGTCGGCGCGGGCATGGACGTCGTCGGGCACGCCCGCGCCCTCGCTGCCCATAAGCAGCACGTCGTCGGTCTGGAACGTCGCCGCGTCGAGCCGGACCGCGCCCTTCGTCGTCAACAGGACGATGCGCCCGCGGACCTGGTCGCGAAACGCCGCCCAGTCGACATGCCGGACGATCTCGACCGCGCCGACATAGTCCATCCCGGAGCGCGCGACCGCCTTTTCGTTCCAGGTGAACCCCATCGGCTCGATCAGATCGACCGCGAGTCCGAGACAGGCGGCGGTCCGCAAAATGGCGCCGACATTGCCGGCGATATCAGGTTGGTAGAGGGCGATACGCATACCGCTGCCTCTAATCCGGAACGCGCTGCAGTCAAAATGCTGTTGGCAAAGCGGGCTTGCGCCGTCTATCACCTATGGGCCTCCGTGGGGACGGTCGGGCAGGATGGGCGTGCGGTGCGGCGAACCGGCATGCGCATCGGGCCACGAGAATAAAGATAAACTGCAAGGGCGAGATGAATGGCGATAGTCGACGACATGGTTCCACCCGGCGAGTCGCCTGAACCGTTTCACGAAGAGGCGCACGACCCGCGCCGCCGCGATTTCATCAATATCGCCACCGTATCCTTCGCCGGGGTCGGCGCCGTCGCGATCGTCCTGCCGCTGATCAACCAGATGAACCCATCGGCCGACGTGCTCGCGCAGTCGACCACCGAAATCGACCTGTCGAAGATTCTGCCGGGCCAGGCGATCAAGACCAGCTTCCGCAAGCAGCCGCTGTTCGTGCGCAACCTGACGCCGAAGGAAATCAGCGAGGCCGACGCGGTCGACGTATCGACGCTGCGCGACCCGCAGACGCTCGAGGAGCGGACCAAGGCGGGCAAGAAGAACTGGCTGATCACGCTGGGCGTCTGCACGCATCTCGGTTGCGTCCCGCTCGGCGCGGGCGAGGGTGAGAACAAGGGCCCGTTCGGCGGCTATTTCTGCCCGTGCCACGGTTCGGCCTACGACACCGCCGCGCGCATCCGCAAGGGCCCCGCACCGACCAACCTTCAGGTGCCGGACTATGCCTTCAACTCCGACACCGTCGTAACGGTAGGCTGAGGAAACAACCATGAGCTTTCCCTGGGCCAAGCAATACGAACCGAAGCTGCCGCTGACGCGGTGGCTGGATGAACGGCTTCCCGTTCCCCGGCTCGTCTACAACGCGGTCGGCGCCGGTTACCCGGTCCCGCGCAACCTCAATTATTTCTGGAACTTCGGCGTCCTTGCCGGCGCCGCGCTGGCGATCCAGATCATCACCGGCATCACGCTGGCGATGCACTACGCCGCCAACGGCGCGGTCGCGTTCGACTCGGTCGAACACATCATGCGCGACGTCAATGCGGGCTGGTTCCTGCGCTATGCGCACGCCAATGGCGCGTCGATGTTCTTCATCGTCGTCTACACGCACATCTTCCGCGGGCTCTATTACGGGTCGTACAAGGCGCCGCGCGAGATGGTCTGGCTGCTCGGCGTGACGATCTTCCTGCTGATGATGGCGACCGCGTTCATGGGCTATGTCCTCCCCTGGGGGCAGATGAGCTTCTGGGGCGCGCAGGTCATCACCGGCTTCTTCTCGGCGATCCCGCTGGTCGGCGACACCATCCGCATCTGGCTGCTCGGCGGATTCGCGCCGGACAACGCCGCGCTCAACCGCTTCTTCTCGCTGCACTATCTGCTGCCGTTCGTGATTGCGGGCGTCATCATCCTGCACATCTGGGCGCTGCACATCCCGGGGTCGAACAACCCGACCGGCGTCGACGTGAAGGGCAAGCAGGATACCGTGCCGTTCCACCCCTATTACACCGCGAAGGACGGCTTCGGGCTCGGCATCTTCCTGCTGGTGTTCGCCGGCCTGCTGTTCTTCTTCCCGAACTATCTCGGCCATCCGGACAATTACATCCCGGCAAATCCGCTCTCGACGCCCGCGCACATCGTCCCCGAATGGTATTTCTGGCCGTTCTACGCGATCCTGCGCGCCTTCACCGCGGACTTCATCCTGCCCGCAAAGCTGTGGGGCGTGCTGGCAATGTTCGGCTCGATCCTGCTGCTGTTCTTCCTGCCGTGGCTCGATAATTCGCCGGTCCGTTCGATGAACTACCGTCCCAAGGCGCGGATCGCGTTCTGGGTGCTGGTCGCCGACATCCTGATCCTGGGCTATTGCGGCGGTGCACCGGCGACGGCCACCTATGTGATCCTCAGCCAGATCTGCGCTGCCTATTATTTTGCGCATTTCCTGATCATCCTGCCGCTGATCTCGCGGTCCGAACGGCCCCGGCCGCTGCCCAATTCGATCACCGAGGCGGTGCTGGCCAAGCGTGGCGGGACGAGCCCGGCGCACACCGCGCTCTCCCCCAAGCCCGCGCACTGATACGGACTAGAGGATACATATATGGTTCGTCTCATCGCATCCCTGGTCGGCGCCGCCTTCGTGCTGGTGCTCGGCATCGCGCTCTTCGGCAGCGTGTCGGGCGTCATCACCGACCCCGTCGCGCCGTCCGCCGAGAGCGTCGCGCACAAGCATCCCAAGGAGCTCGAGCTCGCCTCGAACGGCGTCTTCGGCAAGTTCGACCGCCGTCAGCTCCAGCGCGGGTTCCAGGTCTACAAGGAAGTCTGCTCGGCCTGCCACTCGCTGCGGCTGGTGTCGTTCCGCGATCTCCAGAAGATCGGCTATTCGGAGCCCGAGGTTAAGGCGATCGCCAACCAGTGGGTGATCGAGCAGCCGACGATCAATCCGGAGACCGGCGAAGCCGCGACCCGCAAGAACATCCCGTCGGATCGCTTCCCGTCGCCGTTCGCCAACGAGGTCGCTGCCCGTGCCGCCAACAACAACGCACTGCCACCCGATCTCTCGCTGATCACCAAGGCGCGCGAGGAGGGCACGGCCTATGTCCACTCGCTGCTGACGGGCTACACCGATCAGCCCGCGGCGTTGCTCAAGCAGTTCCCGGACATCAAGACGCCCGAGGGTCTCTACTACAACCCGTATTTCGCGAACCTCAACATCGCGATGCCACCGCCGATCACTGCGGACGATCAGGTGGCCTATGCGGACGGGACCAAGGCGACGAAGGAACAGATGTCGGCCGACGTCTCGGCCTTCTTGACCTGGACGGCTGAGCCTAACCTGGAGTCGCGCCACGCCGTCGGCGTCGCGTCGATCCTCTTCATCCTCGTCTTCTGCGGCCTTGCCTGGGGCGCCTATCAGAACGTCTGGCGTGACGTGAAGCATTGATCCCACGCCCCGGCTACCGCGGCATCAGGGCGTGAACGACGGCGGATCGGGGCAACCCGGTCCGCCGTTTCGCGTTTGGCGACCCGCTGGCTGCCCGTGTCCGTGCCTGTGTCCCGGCGCCGCGCGCCCATGGCCCACCTACGGTCCCGGCGCGCGTCAGCCGTCGTTCATGGAACCTGCGGTAGGTCGGTATTGTTGTGCGACCAATGGCGGCGCGTTGGGTCCGCTCTCCAGGTACGGGAGATTTTCGATGTTTTTCAAGCGACTAGGACTGGTCAGTCTCGCCATTGGTGTCGGCCTCGGCGTGGCCGGTTGCACCGATGGGTATGGCTATGGCGGCGGCGGGATCGGCTATGCGAGCGATCCCTATTATGGCGGCGGCTACGGCAACGGCTATTATGACGGCTATGGCGGCGGATACGGGGCCGGTTATGCTGGCGTCGGCCTCGGCTCCTATTATGGCTGGTATGGCGACTATTATTATCCGGGTACCGGCGGATACGTCTATGATCGCAACCGTCGTCCGCACCGCTGGAACGGCGCGCAGCAGCGCTACTGGCAGGGGCGTCGCGGCAATTATCGCGGTGCCGGCAACTGGGGCAATTTCGCCCGCGGCAACAGCCCCGCCGCGCGCGACTATCGCCAAGACCGGCGTGGCGCGAACCGTGACTTCCGTCAGGGTCGGCGTGACGACCGCAACCAGCTGCGCGACGGTCAGATCACGCGCGAGCAATATCGCGGCGAACGGCGCGAGGCGCGGCAGAGCTATCGCGGCGAAGCACGTCAGGACCGGCGTGAATATCGTCAGGAGCGCGGCAATGGCGGCGGGTTCCGCGGTCGTGGCGGCGGCGGCGGCGGCCGGGGCGGCGCCTATATGAACGTTCCCGTCCCGAAGTGACGGGTCAGGATGCAGGCGCGCCGGTCGGGCGCGTCTGCATCAGCGCGTTCGACACGAATGTCATCACCATGACATTGTTCTGATTGAACACCTGCATCCGGCTTTTCACGATCCCCATTTCGGGGCGGCTGGCGGAAACCCGTTTGCCGAGCACCTCGGTCACGCAGCGCAGCGTGTCGCCCGGATAGACGGGCTTCAGCCATTTGAGCTCATCGATCCCGGGCGATCCGAGACTCGCCTGACGATGCTCACCGATATGCTCGACCAGCATCGCCATCGTCATCGCGCAGCTATGCCAGCCGCTTGCCGACAGCCGACCGAAATGCGTCTTCGCCGCGGCCTCGTCGGACAGATGAAAGGGCTGCGGGTCGTATTTCTCGGCAAAGGCGATCACCTCGTCGCGCGTCACCGGATAGTGGCCGAACGCCGCGGTCGCCCCGACTGCGATATCTTCGAAATACTGCACGCCCGCTGCTCCTCCTATCGTCGCAGCACCTTTTGGAAGGGCGCGTCGTTGCCGTCCAGCCCCGGTTCCGCGGGCAGCCCGATCAGGTCGCGGAGCAGCGGCTCGACCGCGACATTGTCGAAGCTCGCGATGGTCTTGCCACCGATGAACGCAGGACCGTTGGCGATGAACAGCGCGCGCATTTCGGGGGCGGCATTGTCATAGCCGTGCGAGCCGCCGGCCGAGACCTTGGTGGGCGTCGTCCGATCGACGCGCCAGCCGACATCGGCGAGGCACAGATAGCTCGGGACGCGCGGATTGCGGCCATAATGGAAGCGCGCCGGGATCTCCGCCTTGCGCCAGCATTGCAGGTGGTCGTGCTTGCGCAGCAGTCTGGCCTCGAGCGCGTCCTCATGCCCGGGCACCGCGAACAATGTCGCATAGGCGCCCGTTTCGACGAGGCGATAGTCGGCCGGTGCCGCAATCCGGTCCATCGCGACGACGCGTGTGCTGCTGGTCGCCGCCATGCCGTGGTCCGACACGATGACCAGATTGGCCGGCTGGCCGAGCGTCGCGAGCCCGTCGACGAGGCTGCCGATGCTGCCATCTACCTCGGCGGCTGCCTGCGTTGTCAGGGGGGAGTCGGGGCCATTGTCGTGCGCGGCCACGTCGACGGTATCGAAATACAGCGTCACCAGCTTTGGCCGGATCGTGGCCGGTCGCCGCATCCAGTCGAGCACCGCGTTGACGCGTTGCGTGGCGCTGATCTGCTGGCTGAACTGCTGCCAGTCCTGCGGCCGGGTGCCGCCGTCGATCGCGCCGTGGCTGTTGGGCTTCGGCGTGCCGCCGACCGCGACATTGGCACCCGGCCAGAACATCGTCGCGGTCCGGATCCCCGCCTTTTCGGCGTCGACCCAGATCGGCGAGCTTTGGCTCCACCAGAAGGGATCGTCGCTCGCCATGGTGAATTTCTCACCGGGCCGCGCGGGATCCTCCATCGTGTTGCCGACGATGCTGCTGCGATCGGGTCTGAGCCCGGTCACCAGGGTCCAGTGATTGGGGAAGGTGACGCTCGGGAAGGACGGCCGCATCGCCGCAAAGACGCCGCCGGCGCGCAACCGGTTCAGGTTCGGCGTGACGCCCCGGTCGAGATAATCGGGGCGGAAGCCATCGATCGACACGAGGATCGTCACCGGTGCCCGGACCGCCAGCGGCTGCGCGCCTTGGGGAGCGGCGGTGGCGGGGGCAGCCTGGGTCACCGGCGCCAGGGCAGGGGGCGTGGCCGGATAGGCACAACCCCCGAGCGCGAGTGTCAGAGCTGAAAACGTCGCGTGTCTCATGCCGTCTGTTCTGCTCGCTACGCCCGCCCCCGGCGCGTGACTACACACGCAGGGGCCGCGACATTGTTGGGATCAGCTGTGCAGGAAGTGCATCACGTCGCCGTCATGGACGACATAGGCCTTGCCCTCGGCGCGCAGCTTGCCCGCCTCGCGCGCCTTCGATTCCCCGCCCAGCGCGATGAAGTCGTCGAACGCGATCGTCTCGGCGCGGATGAAGCCCTTCTCGAAATCGCCGTGGATCTCGCCCGCCGCCTGCGGCGCGGTCGCGCCCGCATGGACGGTCCAGGCGCGTGCCTCCTTCGGGCCGACCGTGAAGAAGGTCAGCAGGTGGAGCAGCTTGTAGCCTGCGGTGATGACGCGAGCGAGGCCGGTCTCTTCCAGCCCCAGCTCGCCCAGGAATTCGCCACGATCCTCGACGGGCATCGTCGCGATCTCGGCCTCGATCGCTGCCGACACGACGACCGCCTCGGCGCCCTCCGCCGCGGCCTTCTCGAACACGCGCGCCGACAGCGCATTGCCGTTCGCGGCATCACCCTCGTCGACGTTGCAGACGTACAGGACGGGCTTGGCGGTCAGCAGCTGCGCCTGTGCGAACACGCGCGCTTCGTCCTCGTCCTTGGGCACCGTCAGCCGTGCGGGCTTGCCTTCGCGGAGCAGCTCGAGCGCCTGGCCGAGCACGGCGGCGCCGATCTTGGCCTCCTTGTCGCCCTGCATGCCCTTCTTGGCGAGGTTGGGGACGCGCTTCTCCAGGCTTTCGAGATCGCTCAGCATGAGTTCCGTTTCGACCGTCTCGGCATCGGCGATCGGATCGACCTTGTTGTCGACATGCGTCACGTCGCCATTCTCGAAACAGCGCAGCACATGGACGATCGCGTCGACCTCACGGATGTTGCCGAGGAACTGGTTGCCGAGCCCTTCGCCCTTCGATGCGCCGCGCACGAGCCCGGCGATGTCGACGAAGCCGAGCTGGGTCTCGATGATCTTCTGCGAGCCGGCGATCTTTGCCAGCGCGTCGAGCCGCTTGTCGGGCACGCCGACATTGCCGACGTTCGGCTCGATCGTGCAGAACGGATAGTTCGCCGCCTGCGCCGCGGCCGTCTCGGTCAGCGCGTTGAAGAGGGTGGACTTGCCGACGTTCGGCAGCCCCACGATGCCGCAGCGAAAACCCATGATATGCCCTTGGTATAAGATTGTGCGGGCGCTTTAGGGCAGGCCGAGGAGGAACGCCAGCAAGGACGCCTACGCACACGACCGGGCGCGATTCCTCTTATCTCTCCCACCCCGGCGAAGGCCGGGGCCCAGGTGGGGGACGTTGCTCATGAAGGTCGGCACGCCGTTACTGCGACCTTTCCAACTGGGCCCCGGCCTGCGCCGGGGTGGTTGCTGATTTCAACGTTCTACTGATCGACCTAAACGATTGCCGCAATGCAGCAAAATTATCGTACCGCTCGGTAGATATTGCGGGTCCCGTGCGTATATCGCGCTCTGCCAGTCAGATTTAGGAATAGCATGACCACCACCGCCAAGGGCTACGCCGCCCAGTCGCCCGAGACGCCGCTCGCACCGTTCAGCTTCGAACGCCGCGCGCCGGGCAAGACCGACGTCGCGATCGACATCGCGTTCTGCGGCGTCTGCCATTCGGACCTCCACACCGCCAAGGGCGAGTGGGAAGGCACACTGTATCCGTGCGTTCCGGGCCATGAGATCGTCGGCCGCGTCACTGCGGTCGGTGACGACGTCACCAAGTTCAAGGTCGGCGACATCGCCGGCGTCGGCTGCATGGTCGACAGCTGTGGCCAGTGCCCGTCGTGCACCGATGGCGAGGAGCAATATTGCGAGACAACCGGTTTCGTCGGCACGTATAACGGCCCTGATCCCGTGCTCGGCGGTCACACGTTCGGCGGCTATTCGGACCATATCGTCGTCGACGAGGGCTTCGTGCTGAAGGTCTCGCATCCCGAGGCCGATCTCGCCGCGGTCGCACCGCTGCTCTGCGCCGGGATCACCACCTACTCACCGCTGAAGCACTGGAAGGTCGGCCCCGGCCAGAAGGTCGGCGTCGTCGGTCTGGGCGGTCTTGGTCACATGGGCGTCAAGATCGCGAACGCGATGGGTGCCGAGGTCTATGTATTCTCGACGTCGCCGAACAAGCGCGAGGATGCCAAGCGTCTCGGTGCCAAGGACCTGATCGTGTCGAAGGATGCCGATGCGATGGCGGAGCATGCGAACAGCTTCGACTTCATCCTCAACACCGTTGCCGCACCACACAATCTCGACCTGTTCCTCGAGCTCCTCAAGCGCGACGGCACGATGACTCTGGTCGGCGTGCCTGCCGAACCACATCCGTCGCCGTCGGTCGGCAACCTGATCTTCCGCCGTCGCCAGCTGGCAGGCTCGCTGATCGGCGGGATCGCGGAGACGCAGGAAATGCTCGATTTCTGCAACGAACATGGTCTGGTCTCGGACATCGAGATGATCAAGATGGACGAGATCGAGCCGGCCTATGACCGCATGGTCAAGAGCGACGTGAAGTATCGCTTCGTCATCGACATGGCGTCGATGAAGACGGCGGCCTGATCGCCACTTTTCGTCATCCCCGCGCAGGCGGGGATCCATACGGGCTGCCCTTCGCGAGTAATCGTCAACGCCGGCCAGTCTGGATTCCCGCTTCCGCGGGAATGACGAGAGGGATGGTGCCACCCTTTTCCCGTCATCCTGACGAAAGTCAGGATGACGGGGTGGTGAGGTTCCCCTACCTCACCACCGATAATTGAAACTGATGCTGATCCGCTCGCCCTTGGCGGCATTGGGCACGACTTCGTGCCGCAGCCAGCTCTCCCAAAGAAACACGCTACCCGGCTTTGGCACCGCATAGACGAACGTCCGCAGGTCCTCCGGTGCATCCTGGAGCCGCGGCGGCGCGGCCATCATCATCGGCAGTCGCGGATCCTCCAGCTTCAGCGCGCCGGCCCCTTCCGGAATCGTCACGTACATCGTCCCCGACACGACGCTGTGCGGATGGATATGCCCAGAATGCGCGCCGCCTGGCTTCAGGACGTTCACCCAAAGGCTGTCGAGCTTCAGCTTCCGCCCGCCCAGATCGAACGCACAGTCCTTGGCGAATTGCGCGACATGCTTGTTGAGCAGCCGCACCAGATCGCCGAACCTCGGATCGCGCAGCGGCAGGTCGTTCAGCGACGCGTAGGACGTGTACCCGCGATAGCCATGCGCCTTCGACCAGGCGACGCCCGCGCGGTCCGCCTTGGACAGTTCGAGCGCGGCGTCCTCGAGCTCCTCGACCAGATCGTCATCGCCGAGATCGGCCTCGTAGAACCGCGTGGCGAACAGCGAGCGGGTGGTCATGGTTGCATCCTCACAGCGACGTCGTTCATGAAGCGGACGTCGTCGCCCGCCGCCAGCCACGCCGCCTCCGCGGCGATCGCGCCGAGCATGTCGGACAGCGGCTCGATCTCGGTCTTGGCGTAATTGCCGAGCACATAGCCGGTGACCCGGTCCTTGTGCCCCGGATGCCCGATGCCGAGGCGTACGCGGCGGAAATCGGGGCCGAGATGCTGGTCGGTCGAGCGCAGCCCGTTATGCCCCGCGGTCCCGCCGCCGGTCTTCACCTTGACGCGGAAGGGGGCGATGTCGAGCTCGTCGTGGAACACCGTCAGCGCATCGACGTCCAGCTTGTAGAAGCGCAGCGCCTCGCCGATCGCGCGGCCGCTCTCGTTCATGAAGGTCGCGGGCTTCAGCAGCAGGATCTTTTCCGATCCGATCCGGCCTTCCTGCGTCCAGCCCTGGAACTGCTTCTTGACCGCGCCGAAGCCGTGCACCGCGGCGATCGCGTCGGCGACCATGAACCCGACATTGTGCCGGTGCATCGCATATTGCGCCCCCGGATTGCCGAGTCCCGCCCAGATCTGCACGTGTGATTCTCCAAAACGATCGTTGCCCGCGCGCCAAACCGTCATTCCCGCGGGGGCGGGAACCCATAGTGGCAAACCTCTCGATTCCATAGGAAGGTCCGAGGGTCTGGGTCCCCGTCTGCGCGGGGACGACGGTTTTTTGAGTGGGCGGAATGGCTTACAAAACGAAACGGGCGGGAAAGCCCTAGCTTTCCCGCCCGCCAGATCGTCCGAAGACGAAGGAGATTAGTCCTTCTTCTGCGGCGTGATCTTGTCGTCGTCATTGTGATCGTCGTTAGGCTCGACCACGGGCTCTTCGTCCGAAGCAGCCTCGGCAGCCTGCGCCTCGGCGACCTCAGCCTCGAGCTCTTCGTCCTCGACGGTCGGGACGGTCGGCGGCACGATCGTGGCGATCGCGAAGTCGCGGTCGTCGATCGCGGGCGTCGCGCCCTTGGGCAGCGTTACGTCGCTGATGTGGATCGAATCGCCGATTTCCATGCCGGCGAGCGAAATCGTGATCTCGCTCGGGATGTCCGATGCGTCGACGACCAGCTCGATCTCATGACGCGTGATGTTGAGGACGCCCTTGCCCTTCTTGATGCCGGGGGCATCGTCTTCGTCCGTGAACACGATCGGCACGGCGACCGTGACGGTCGAATGCTCGCCGATGCGCAGGAAATCGACATGGATCGGGCGATCCGTGACCGGGTGGAACGCAACGTCCTTGGGCAGCGTGCGCACGCCGTTGACCATCACGACCGAATTCATGAAGTGGCCGGTCATCAGCGCCTTCATCAGCGCCTTTTCCTCGAGGTGAACCGAGGTGGGTTCCTTGTTCAGGCCGTAGATCACGGCAGGCACGCGGCCATCACGA
The DNA here is from genome assembly GCF_902506585.1 of Sphingomonas sp. T1. Lineage (NCBI taxonomy): Bacteria > Pseudomonadati > Pseudomonadota > Alphaproteobacteria > Sphingomonadales > Sphingomonadaceae > Sphingomonas > Sphingomonas sp. T1. Next base: position 1,342,882 of record NZ_LR733875.1, on the reverse strand, counting down.
CGCAGCGCCCGGGAGGCTCCCTTGCCAACCCGGTCACGCGTCTCGGCTGCGAGCGTCAACTGGTCGCTCATCGATATTCTCCGAAACTCGTTTGTTGTTCTTCCCGCCCACGCCTCCAGGGATGACCATGGACCGGAAGCGCGGGCGCATAGCGGAAGTGCACGTTTTAATCAACTACACCCTCTCCCCCCGGGGGAGAGGGAGGGGCCCGCGTGCTCTTGCACGTGGGAGGGTGAGGGCACGGTGTGCCCGAAACGCGTGCCCTCACCCTTCCGTCGCCTGCGGCTCCTCCCTCCCTCTCCCCCGAGGGGAGAGGGATTCGGTCGCTCAATACTGCACCCGCTCCGCCTTCACCCCGAGCTTCGCCAGTTGCGCCTGAACGCTGTCCTGCCCCGCCAAATGCCCCGCGCCGACCGCGACGAACACCGTCCCCGGCGACTTCATCCGGTTCGCGACCCACTCCGCCCATCGGGCATTGCGATCGACCAGCAGGACCTTCGCCACCTCGGGCGAATCCTTCAGGCTCTCGTTCATCTCCTTGGCGAGCGCCTCGGGATCGCCCTTCGCCCATTCGTCGACCATCGTCGCCATCGTCGTCTCGAGCTTGGGGAGTTCGTCGATCGTGCTGCCGAGGAACTGCAGCTGTGCCTGTTGCGACAGGCTCCCGAAATAGCCCAGCTGCTGCTCCGCGGTCTCCAGGCCCGTCACGGGCTTGCCCGCCGCCTTGGCCGCGGCAGTGATCACCTGCTCGGGGCCGTTCGCCGCATCATAGCCAAGCTTCGACAGCGGCGCGATCGACAGGTTGGTCGCCGCAAGCCACGGGCGGAATCGGTCGAACGCGTTCGCGGGCAGCCCCAGATCGGTCACCGCCTTGGCATAGGCCGCGCGCTTCTCCGCGGGCAGCTGTTCGGTCAGCGTCGGCCCGTCCTTCGTGACGCCGGTTGCCATGACCAGGGTCTGCATCTTGGCGGGATCGGGCATCACCAGCTCGAGCACGACCTGCTGCGAGCGGTCGAACGCGGTCTTCACCGCCTCGTCGAACCACGTCATGCCGGGTTTCAGAACATGGATCGTCCCGAACAGGTAGATCGTCGTGTCCTTGTCCTTCACCACCCACAGGGCGGGATCGGCATCGTTCGCCGCCTCCACGGGCTTTGGCGCGACCTGTGCGCAGGCGGGCAGCGCGAACGCCATCGCGATCGCGGACAGCGCCGAACGGAACGAGACGATCTTCGAAAACAGCTTCAAGGCCAGGGCATCCTCATCGTTGGTCGGCCCCATGTAGGACGCCCCACCCAAACGCACCACTTGCCTCGCGCACCCCCATCCGCCAAAGCCCGCGCGTGACCCAGCCCCTGAAAAAGCCTCTTAGCTTCCAGCGCATGATCCTCACGCTCCATGACTATTGGAGCGATCACGGGTGCCTGATCCTGCAGCCCTATGACATGGAAATGGGCGCGGGCACGTTCCACACCGCGACGACGCTGCGCGCGCTCGGGCCGAAACCGTGGAATGCCGCGTTCGTCCAGCCCTGTCGCCGTCCCACGGATGGCCGCTACGGCGAAAATCCGAACCGGCTCCAGCATTATTACCAGTATCAGGTGATCCTGAAGCCGTCGCCGGCGAACCTCCAGGAACTCTATCTGGGCTCGCTCGCGGCGATCGGCATCGACATGCTGAAGCACGACATCCGCTTCGTCGAGGACGATTGGGAAAGCCCGACGCTCGGTGCCTGGGGGCTTGGCTGGGAGGTCTGGTGCGACGGCATGGAGGTGACGCAGTTCACCTATTTCCAGCAGATGGGCGGCTTCGACATGAAGCCCGTCGCGGGCGAGCTGACCTACGGGCTCGAGCGGCTGGCGATGTATATCCAGGACAAGGACAGCGTCTACGACCTCGCGTTCAACGACGCCGGGGTCACCTATGGCGAGGTCTTCCTGGAGAACGAGCAGGAGATGTCGAAGTGGAACTTCGAGGTCGCCGACACGGACTCGCTGTTCGACCAGTTCCGCAAGCACGTCGCCGAATGCGAGAACTCGCTCGCCGCCAAGCTGCCGATCCCGGCCTATGAGCAGGCGATCAAGGCCAGCCACGTCTTCAACCTGCTGCAGGCGCGCGGGGTGATCTCGGTCGCCGAACGCCAGGCCTATATGGGCCGCGTCCGCGACTTGGCGAAAGGCGCCTGCGCCGCCTGGATGGACAAACACGGATGGGCGGCGTGATACGCGTGGTAGAAGATGGGTTCACGCGGAGACGCGGAGCCGCGGAGAAGAGGGTCGGCGACGTGTCGCGCTTCTGCGGTCTAGCGCCCACGATCCAGCATGGTGAGAGACGCCTACGGCGTCGAACAGCCGCGCGCAGCGCCCCAAACCTTTCTTCTCCCCTTCTGCTCCGCGTCTCCGCGTCTCCGCGTGAACAAAATTCTCCCTTCTTCGCGTGCGAATCCAAATGACCGATTTTCTCCTAGAACTCCGCTCCGAAGAAGTTCCCGCACGGATGCAGGCGAAGGCGCGGGATGATCTCGCCAGGCTGTTCAGCGCCGAGCTCGCCAAGGCCGGGATCGCGACCAGCGCCATCGTCACCTACGCGACGCCGCGCCGCCTGACGTTGATCGCGCGCGACCTGCCGATCGAGACTGCCCCGGTGTCCGAAGAGGTGAAGGGGCCAAAGGCGTCGGCGCCCCCGCAGGCGCTCGAAGGGTTCCTGCGCAAGACCGGTCTCACGCGCGAGCAACTGGTCGATCGCGGCGGGACGCTGTTCGCGGTCACCGAAAAGCCCGGCCGCGCCACCGCGGACGTGCTTGCCGAGGCGATCCCCGCGATCGTCCGCGCGTTTCCCTGGCCCAAGTCGATGCGCTGGGGTGATGCCTCTGCCAGCACCGAATCGCTGCGCTGGGTCCGCCCGTTGCAAGGCATCGTCGCGCTGCTCGGCGAGACGATCGTGCCGTTCGAGATCGCCGGCATCGCAAGCGGCGCTGCCACGCTCGGCCACCGCTTCCACCACCCGTACCAGATCACGATCGGCGGCGCGCACGACTATGTCGAGAAGCTGCGCGCCTGCCACGTCATCGTCGACCAGGACGAGCGCGCAACGCTGATCCGCGATCACGCGCGTGCGGCGGCGATGCAGGCCGGGCTCGAACTGATCGAGGACGAGGGCCTCGTCGCCGAGAATGCCGGGCTCACCGAATGGCCGATCCCGCTGCTCGGCCGGTTCGATCCGGCGTTTCTCGACGTGCCGCCCGAGGTGATCCAGCTCACCGCGCGCGTGAACCAGAAATATTTCGTCTGCCGCAGCGCCGCCGGGACGCTGGCGAACGCGTTCGTCTGTACCGCTAACATCGCTGCGCACGACGGCGGGGCGAAGATCGTCGAGGGCAACCGCAAGGTCCTCGCCGCACGCCTGTCGGATGCGAAATTCTTCTACGACACCGACCTGAAGGTTCCGCTCGAGGAGCAGGTCGCCAAGCTCGAAAAGATCGTCTTCCACGAAAAGCTCGGCACGCTGGCCGACAAGGTCGACCGCGTCGCGAAACTCGCACGCTGGCTGGTCGAAGAGGGTATCGTCACTTCTGCCCCCCTCTCCTTCAGGGGAGGGGCCGGGGGTGGGGAGTCTCCGCAAATGCCCAAGTCCGTGTCCGCGGACAGCCCCCACCCCAACCCCTCCCCTGAAGGGGAGGGGCTTGCAGATCTTGCCGAGCGCGCCGCGCGTCTCGCCAAGGCGGATCTCGTCACCGGCATGGTCGGCGAGTTCCCCGAATTGCAGGGCCTGATGGGCGGCTACTACGCCGCAGCCCAAGGCGAGCACCCCGCCGTCGCCGCCGCGATCCGCGACCATTACAAGCCGGTCGGGCAGGGCGATGATGTCCCCACCGATCCGGTAACGGTGGCGGTCAGTTTGGCAGACAAGCTGGATACGCTATTCTCGTTCTTTGCCGTCGAGCTGTTTCCAACTGGCTCGAAGGACCCGTTCGCTTTGCGAAGGGCAGCTCTGGGTGTCTTGCGAACGATTCAAACGGCCAATCTCAAGTTCAAGATCGACGCGGCAGCTCGCGCCTGGTCCGGGGAAGAGAATGCTGCGCTCGGTATAGTACTTTCCGACTTTCTGCATGATCGTCTCGGCGTTCAGCTGCGTGAAGCCGGCATCCGCTATGATTACGTCCAAGCTTCCACCGGTTGGGGCACTGGAAGCGACGACCGCATCGATCGGGTCGAAGCGCGGGCCAAAGCGCTCGCGAATTTCATATCGACCGAGGATGGAAAGAACCTGCTCGCCGGTTACAAGCGCGCGGCCAATATTCTGAAGAAGGAAGCCCCTTCTACTCCCCCTCTCCGCGCAGGGGAGAGGGAGCAGTATGCGCCCGAACCCGCAGAAGCCGCGCTCCAGTCTGCACTCGACGCCGCCGAACCCCGCGCAACTGCAGCAATCGCGGGCGAGGATTTTGCAGCGGCGATGGCCGCACTCGCGTCGCTGCGGGCGCCGATCGATGCATTCTTTGATAGCGTTATCGTCAACGATGCCGATCCCGCCAAGCGCTCCGCCCGTCTCGCGCTACTTGAGCGTATTCGCGCCGCAGTGCACAACGTCGCGGACTTTTCGAAGATCGAGGGCTGACCCGCCCCGCTTGCAAAGACAATCTCTGCCGCCTTGCGCGCAACAACACCTAGAGGACCTGCGATGACCCAATATGTGTACCGTTTCGGCGGCGGTGTTTCGGACGGCGGCAAGGGCGACAAGAACCTGCTCGGTGGCAAAGGCGCGAACCTCGCCGAGATGGCGTCGATCGGCCTGCCGGTGCCGCCGGGCTTCACGATCTCGACCGATTTCTGCGCGGTCTATTATGACGAGGGCGGCCAGTTTCCGCAGGGCCTGCGTGACGAGGTTGCCACCGGCCTCGCGCATATCGAGGGCGTGACCGGCAAGGTGTTCGGCGACGCTGCCGACCCGCTGCTCGTTTCGGTCCGCTCGGGCGCCCGCGCCTCGATGCCGGGGATGATGGACACCGTCCTCAACCTCGGTTTGAACGACCAGACGGTCGAGGGCCTCGCCGCCAAGTCCGAGGACGCGCGCTTTGCGTGGGACAGCTATCGCCGCTTCATCCAGATGTACGCCGACGTCGTCCTAGAGCTCGATCACGGCGCGTTCGAGGAAGCGCTCGAGATCGCCAAGGAAGACCAGGGCTTCACGCTCGACACCGAGCTGAGCGCGGACGACCTGCGCGCGCTGGTAACCGAATATAAGGGCCTCGTCGAGAAGCTCTGGGGCAAGCCCTTCCCGCAGGACGTCCACGACCAGCTCTGGGGCGCGGTCGGTGCGGTGTTCGGCTCGTGGCAGTCGGAGCGCGCGAAGGTCTATCGCCGGCTCAACGACATCCCCGCCAGCTGGGGCACTGCGGTCAACATCCAGGCGATGGTGTTTGGCAACATGGGCGACACCTCGGCGACCGGCGTCGCGTTCACGCGCGATCCGTCGAAGGGCGACCGCGCTTATTACGGCGAATTCCTGATCAATGCGCAGGGCGAGGACGTCGTCGCCGGCATCCGCACGCCGCAATATCTGACCAAGGTCGCGCGCGAGGACGCCGGCGCCAAGGCCGCCTCGATGGAAGAGGCGATGCCCGAGGTGTACGGCCAGCTCGCAGGCGTGTTCGACACGCTCGAAAACCATTACCGCGACATGCAGGACATCGAGTTCACGGTCGAGAAGACCAAGCTCTGGATGCTCCAGACGCGCGCGGGCAAGCGCACCGCCAAGGCCGCGCTCAAGATCGCGGTCGACATGGCGAATGAGGGGCTGATCACGCGCGAGGAGGCGATCCTGCGCGTTGAGCCGATGGCGCTCGACCAGCTGCTCCACCCGACGCTCGATCCCAATGCCAAGCGCGACGTGCTGACCAAGGGGCTTCCCGCCTCGCCGGGCGCGGCCTCGGGCGCGGTGGTGTTCGATGCGGATGCGGCGGAGAAGAAGGCCGCCGACGGCGTCGCGGTGATCCTTGTCCGGACCGAGACCTCGCCCGACGACATTCACGGTATGCACGCGGCGCGCGGCATCCTGACCGCACGCGGCGGGATGACCAGCCATGCGGCGGTCGTCGCACGCGGCATGGGGCGCCCGTGCGTCTCGGGCGCGGGCACGCTGTCGATCGATACCAAGGCGAAGATCATGCGCTGCGGCGGCCGCGAGGTGAAGGAGGGCGACCTGCTCACGATCGACGGGAGCACCGGCGAGGTGATGATCGGCGCGGTCGCGACCGTGCAGCCCGAGCTGTCGGGTGATTTCGGCACGCTGATGACCTGGGCGGACGAGGTTCGTCGCCTCAAGGTGCGCGCCAATGCCGAGACGCCCGAGGATTGCCGGGTCGCGCGCGAGTTCGGCGCGGAAGGCGTCGGGCTGTGCCGCACCGAGCACATGTTCTTCGAGAGCAGCCGCATCACCAACGTCCGCCAAATGATCCTGGCGAGCGACGAGAAGGGCCGCCGCGCCGCGCTCGAGAAGCTGCTGCCCGAACAGCGCAAGGATTTCACCGAGATCCTCGAGGTGATGGCCGGGCTGCCGGTAACGATCCGCCTGCTCGATCCGCCGCTCCACGAATTCCTGCCGCACGAGGAGTCCGAATTCGCCGAGGTCGCGACCGCGGCGGGGATCGACGTCGACACGCTCAAGCGTCGCGCGGCCGAGCTGCACGAGTTCAACCCGATGCTCGGCCATCGCGGCTGTCGTCTCGGCGTGACCTATCCCGAAATCTACGAGATGCAGGCGCGCGCCATCTTCGAGGCGGCGGTCGACGTCGCGGAGAAGTCCGGCGCGGCACCCATCCCCGAGGTCATGATACCGCTGGTGGCGACCCGCCGCGAGCTGGAGCTGATGAAGGCGGTCGTCGACAAGGCGGCCCAGGCAGTGTTCGCCGACAAGGGCCGGACGATCGAATATCTGGTCGGCACGATGATCGAGCTGCCCCGCGCCGCATTGCGGGCTGGCGAGATCGCGGAAGTCGGCGAATTCTTCTCGTTCGGCACCAACGACCTGACGCAGACGACGCTGGGTGTCAGCCGCGACGACGCGGCGCGGTTCCTGGGCGCCTATGTCGAGCAGGGCATCTATGCGAAGGACCCGTTCGTCAGCATCGACGTCGAGGGCGTGGGCGAACTGATCGAGATCGCCGCAGAGCGTGGCCGCAAGACGCGATCGGGCATCAAGCTCGGCATCTGCGGCGAGCATGGCGGTGACCCGGCAAGCATCGCGTTCTGCGAGAAGGTCGGGCTCGATTACGTCTCGGCCAGCCCGTACCGCGTGCCGATCGCGCGGCTTGCGGCGGCGCAGGCGGCGCTCGAAAAGAAGTAACGCCGACCCGAAACGTCACACCACCCCGGCGGAGGCCGGGGCCCAGGTGGAATGTCCAGAGTAACTAGGGACCCTCCACAGTTACCAAACGTCCCCAACTGGGCCCCGGCCTCCGCCAAGGTAGTGCAAAAGAGTGTTTCCCCGCGAAGGCGGAGATCCAGAATGGGCTCCCGCCTTCGCGGGAGAACAAAGTTTGGGGGGACGGCGCCCCCCGAATCCTCACCGACGCTGGTTGAAGTCGAACCAGCCGCGCTTGGTGCCGTCGGTCGCATAGCCCGGCCGGCCCGTTGCATAGCCGTCCGAATAGGCCACATCCCGGTCCCGCGATACGGGCGTCGCCGTCGTCCGCGCGACGGGCGCTGCCACTGGTGCCGCCACCGGCGCTGCCGCTGCCGCCTTCACCAGCCGCGCATTCTCGTGCTCCGCCTCGACCGCACGCTGTTCGGCGGCACTCGCGCGCAGGTCGGTCTCCTTGCGGGTCGCGCCATGCGCATCGCGCTCGGCAAGATAGCGCGCCTTCCACTTCTTGCCGCCGGGATGGCTGGCGAGGCCCAGCAGCCAGCCCGCGATCAGGACCAGCCCCAGTGCGGCGAACTGCGTCGGTGTGGAAAACAACGGCATCGTGAAAACCCTCCTGTTACGGGGGCTCAACGAACCGCTGCGGCTGGGGTTGCCTCAGCTCTTGAGCAACGCATCCGAGATCGAGCAGGCCGCCGGCCCGAGGATGACGACGAACAGCACGGGCAGGATGAACAGGATCAGCGGCACGGTCATGATCGCCGGCAGCCGCGCTGCCTTTTCCTCGGCGCGCATCATCCGTTCGTTGCGAAATTCGTTCGACAGCACGCGGAGTGCCGAGGCGAGGGGGGTGCCGTATTTCTCGGTCTGGACCATCGTCGTGACGACGCCCTTCACCGCGTCGAGCTTGACCCGGCCAGCGAGATTCTCGAACGCGCTGCGCCGGTCGGTCAGGAAGCCCAGTTCGATCGCGGTCAGCGTGAATTCCTCGCCCAGTTCGGGATAGGCGCGGCCAAGTTCGCGCGCCACGCGGTGGAACGCCGCATCGATCGTCAGCCCCGCCTCCGCACAGATCACCAGCAGGTCGAGCGCGTCGGGCAGGCCCTTGCGGATCGCATCGGTGCGCTTGGTGATCTTGTTGTCGAGATACAGGTCGGGGGCTTTGTAGCTGAGGATGAAGCTGACCGCGACGAGACCGTATTTCTTGAGCGGGCTCCACGTCGCGAAGCCGTCCGTGCCATAGACCCAGATGACCATCGCGCCGCCGATCACGATCGGCAGGACGAGCCGGCCGAAGATCACCGCGGGCGCCCATTCCTTCGACCGGATCCCCGCCTGCGCCAGCTTGATCTGGACCGCCTTGACCTGGCTGTCCTGCAGGACCTTCATCGACGACAGCCAGCCGCGCATACGGTCCGCGGCATCGTGGCGCTGGACGAGCTTGGCACGGCGCTTGGTCGAGGCGGTGATGCCCGCTTTAAGCTGTTCACGACGATCGTTGAGCGCCTTGACCCGCTTTGCCATCGGATCGCTGACCGTGGTGGCGGCATAGATCGCCACCATCACCGCGAAGGCGGCGATTCCCGACAGGATCGTCGCGACCCACAGGACGTCGAATCCGAGCAGCATAGGTCCGGCGGTCTCACCCATCATCCTGCTCCTAAATCTCGAAGCTGATCATCTTGGACATGATGAACGACCCGATCGCCATCCAGCACAGCCCGCCCATGCCGATCACCATCAGCCGCTCGTCGATGAAGAACTTCTGCATGTACGTCCCGTTGATGAACCAGATCAGCCCGAACACGATGAACGGCAGCGCGCCGATGATATAGGCCGACGCCTTGGACTCGGACGACATCGCCTTGATCTTCAGCTTCATCTGCGCGCGCATCCGCAATACGTGGGCGAGATTGGCGAGCGTCTCGGCCAGATTGCCGCCGGTCTCGCGCTGGATCGCGATGGTGATGACGAAGAACTGGAATTCGGGCGTGCCGAGCCGGTCCGCGGTCTCCTGCAGCGCGACGTCCATCGTCCGGCCGATCTTCATCTTGTCGCTGACCGATCGGAATTCCTCGCCGACCGGACCATCGACCTCGGCGCCGACGACGCCGATCGTCTCGCTGATCGGCAGACCGGAGCGCAAGCCGCGCACCAGCAGCTCGATCGCGTCGGGAAACTTCTGCGTGAACTTGGCGACCCGGCGCTTGAGGACCTTGCCGACCACCAGATGCGGGATGCCGATGCCGACGAACAGGCCGACGAACAGCGCGAGGAAGATCGGCATGCCACGCACCAGCATCAGGAACGCGACGACCAGCGTCAGCCCGGCGGTCGCCATGCCATATTGGCCGACGGTCCAGTCCTTGCCGGTCATCGCCAGCCGCTTGGCAAGCTCGGCACGGTTGGGCAGGAACCGCCCGACCGCCAGATCCATTCGTGTGTCGCCCGCCATCGCGATCCGGCGCATCTGCGCCTCGGGCATGGCGACGCCGTCGCCGTGGCGCAGACGCAGCGACGCGACCCGGCGCGTCTGCGCGCGTCCCGCGGAAGGACCGGCGAAAGCGAACAGCAGCAGGCCGAGCACGGTGCAACCGCCCAGCGCGACCATGATGACGGGAAGGATGTCCATCGCCGCCTTAGGCCCTCTGCGCCCGATCGGCGTGCATCCGCGACCCGTGCGGCGTCACGACTTGGTCGCCCGCTTGGCCATCAGCCCCTTCAGGTCGCTGAACTTGCCGAGCAGCGAGACGCCGCCCGACCGGCGGGGCGTCTTGGCGCTCGCAGCCTCCGTACCGGTGGCATCGACCGCGACCATCAGTTCGGTGACGAGCGCGACGATCGGCGCGATCGTCTTCGACGTCTTGCCGGCCTCGACGATCGGCTTGCCGAGCTTGGCGGCCTGCGCCGCGAGCTTCTGGTCGAACACCACGACATGATCGATCCGGCGCTCGATCGAGCCCTCGAAATCCTTGCGGCTGATCTCGAGCTGGCCGCCGGCATGCATCCGGTTGGCGAGCACGAGCACCCGGGTCTTCGGCGCGTTGGACTTCATCCACGACAGCAGGCGGATCGTGTCGCGCGCCGCCGCCAGCGTCAGATCGGTAACGAGCACCGCGAGGTGGACCTCGCTGATCAGATGCGGATGCTGGACCAGCATGCCGCGCGGCAGGTCGACGATGGTGCAGTCGAACGCCGCACACATCTCCTCCTGCAGCTGATAGAAGGCGGCGCCGTCGGTCATCAGCGGCGCGTTGATCGGCGCCTCCGCGCTCAGCACCGACAGCTTTTCCGACGCCTTGACCATCGCGCGCTCGATGAACAGCCCGTCGATCCGGCTCGGATTCTCGATCGCATCGGTCAGTCCGCGGCCCGGCTCGAGATCGAGCGACAGCGCGCCGGTGCCGAAATGCACGTCGAGATCGAGCAGCGCGGTCGCGCGCTGTTCCTTCTCCGCGATCAGCCAGGCGACCGACGTCGCGATCGTCGATGCGCCGACGCCGCCGCGCGTGCCGATGATCGCGATCGAGCATTGCGGACGCGCCGGGGCGTGTTCGACATGCTTGGGCGCGCTGAGCATCGCCTGCGCATGGCCGAACGCCTCGCGCAGCATATCGGGATGCAGCGGCTTGAGCAGATAATCCTGGATCCCGCTGGCGACGAGATCGCGGTAAAGCCGGACATCGTTCACCTGGCCCGCCGCGATCACCACCGTGCCGGGCTCGCACACTTCAGCCAGCGCGTTGATGTCGTTGAGCGGATCGCCCGATTCGGCGAGGTCGACGAACAGGATCTGCGGGCTGGCGGACACCGACAGCGACTGGATCGCGTTGCGCAGACCGCCCTTGCTGACCTTGTCGACCGACCAGCCGAGCTCGGCCGCGATCGGGCGCAGCGCCTCGGCGGTCGGTTCATCGCAGACATAGGCGGCAAAGGGTTCGCGGTGCGCGATGCCTGCGGGCTTCCAAGGTGCGTTCATCACTTGCCCCCTGCGGTTTCGGACCGCAGCGCGTTGTTTGCGCCGGTCGGCATCGCGCGGCGATACACATCGATCGCCTTGAACGAGGAGGCCGGGTCATAGGTCTCGGCGTCGCCGGAGCCGCGGACGAGATCCTCGGGCCGCGCGACCATCGCCGCGAGGTTGCGGTTCATCGCGCACCCATAGTTGGACGACGTATGGCTGGCGATGTCGATGCTCGCGTCGCGCGACCAGTCGGGGCAGCCGGGGACATCGGCGCGCATCCGCGTGACGACGATCCGGATCGCGCCGGGGCTGACCGTCGCCTGCGTAACCGGGGTGTCGGGGGACAGCAACAGGCCATAGCCCGCGACGACGTCGGCGATCTCGGCGCGCGCCATCGGTGCTTCGCCCGCAGGATCGTCGATCGCGACGCGGTCGCCATAGCCGACCCGCATCGTCGTCATCCAGCCCGCCAGCCGCCGCGCCTCGCCCTGCGCCAGTGTGCCGCCGGCGGTGCCGAGGTCGAGCGCATAATTGGCGCGGCTTACGACCGGCTGGTGGACCGATTCGAGACCGCGATTCTCGGTTCCCATACAGCCGCCGAGCAGCAGCGCGGATCCAAGCGATAGCAGCAGGATCGGGTGTTTCGTCATCGTGCGAAGTCCTTGAAACATGGCGCGGCGCGGTATCAGTTGGAGAAGCCGGGCGTCGGCGTGGCGCCCTTGCTCGTCTTCGTGTTCGGCTTGGTGCCCGTCTTGATGGCCGGCTGCTGTGGGTCGCGGGTCGGGACGGGGCCGACCGGGGCGGCAGCGCCGATCGCGGGGTTGGCATAGCCCATCGGCGCGACGCTCGGCACTGGCCGGCGCCCGCCCGTCGTTCCGCCGCCGAGATCGCCGAGCAGGACCCGGCCGGCATCGGTCGGTGCCTTGTAGCCGTCGGTGGGCAGCGCGATGTCGGCCGGGTTGTTGACCGGCTTGACCAGATAGGGGGTGATGATCACCACCAGTTCGGTCTCGTTGCGCTGGAAGCTGTTCGACCGGAACAGCGCGCCGATGATCGGCAGGCTCGCGAGCCCCGGCGTCTTGTCATAGGTGTTGTTGTGGTTGTTCGACAGCAGCCCGCTGATCATCATGCTCTGGCCCGAGCCGAGTTCGACCGTCGTCTCGGTCCGCCGCGTCGTCAGCCCCGGCACCCGCGTGCCGTTCAGCGTGACCGCGTTGGAGTAATCGAGCTGCGACACTTCGGGGCGGACGCGAAGCGAGATGCGACCGTCGGACAGCACGGTCGGGGTGTAGGCGAGGCTGACGCCATATTGCTTATACTCGACCGACACCGTGCCCAGCGCCTGCGCGATCGGGATCGGCACTTCGCCGCCCGCGAGGAACGTCCCGGTCTCGCCCGACAGCGCGGTGAGGTTCGGGTTGGCGAGCGTGGAGACCTGTCCGGTCTGTTCGCCAAGGTCGATCGCCGCGAGCAGGTCGAGCCCCAGCAGGCGCCCGGCCATCCCGATCGTGGAGCCGGTGGTGGATTTGGCGGGGAAGCCGAACAGCGTGTTGCCGGGCACTGCACCGTTCACGTCGACTGCCGCGCCGGGAACCCCGACGACGCCGGGGACCGTGGTGATCGTGCCTTGCCGCCCCTGCGCGATGTTGAAGAGGAAATTGCCCGATCCGCGGCTGGTCAGGTTGACGCCGATCGTCTTGACGAAGCTGCGCGAAACCTCGGCGACGCGAACCTGCAGATTGACCTGCAGCGGCGTCGCGGTCTTGAGACGCGACAGGACCTTGGTCGCATCGCCGACGAAGGCCTGGACCAGCCGTTCGGCCTCCGCTGCGTCCTCGGGCGCGGCGACCGTGCCGGTGAGCAGGACCAGCCCGTTCATCGGCGTCGCGACAACCTGCGCCTCGGGCATCGCCAGCCCGAGCATCTGCTGGATCGAATCGAGATTGTTGCCGACTCGGACGGTCGAGCTGTAGACGATCGCGCCGCCCTTGGCCGTCGCCGAGATCGTCGTCTCGCCGGTCTTCTTGCCGAAGATGTAGAGCTGGGTCGGCGAGCGGACCTGGACGTCGGCGATCGTGTCGTCGGCGACGAACAGGTCGCTCATCGGCCGCGACAGCGTCACCAGCCGGCCACGCCCGGTATTGACCTGAACCAACCCGGCGGGAGCGGCCGAGACCTGCGCCTGCGCGATGGCCGGCGCGGAGGGCGCGGTGCCTGCCGCGGCGAGCACCGCGGCGAACGACCAGCCGAGCGACGCCCGCATCCCTGTCATGCTCGTACGCATCTTACTTCCCCCCCACCGGAACGATGGTCATGCTGTTGCCGCGGGCGACCCGGACGACCGGGCCCGACGCGATCGCGCCCGAAGGGGCTCCCGCCGCCGCGCCGCCGGGTACGCCAGCCGGCATCATCATCTGTGCCGAGCCGCCCGGACCGCTCGACGCGACCGCCTTGCCCGGCACGGTGCTGCGCTGGTAGCGCGACACGTCCGCGCCGGTGACGTAGCTGCTCGCACCCGACGACGGCTGGCTCGCGAGACGCAGCAGCATCGCGCGCTCCGCCCTGGGATCCGACCCCGCGGACACGCTCACGCTGCCCGACGCGATCGCGTCCTCGAGCTCGCCCGCATTGTCCGCGATCGAACGCAGCGACAGCGACAGCGTGCCCACCGTCTGCGCGACCGCGATCTCCTCGGCCATCTTGGGCGTCGTCTCGACCGTGACCGTCGAGAAGGTGCTGACGACGGTCTTGCCGTCGTCGCCGACCTTGTTGTCGGTCCGCTGGTCGGTCGCGAGCACGCGCACGTTGCGCATGATCGTCTCCGACACCTTCAGCGGATCGCCGTCGCCGCCGCCCGCCACCGCCTGGGTCAGCACCAGGTCGATCCGATCGCCCGGGAACACGAAGCCTGCGACCGATGCCTGTTCCGAGACGGGGACGGTCACCGCGCGCATGCCGGGCCCGAGCGCGGCCGCGAGGAAGCCGCGGTCGCCGGGCTTGACCAGTGCGCCCTGCGTCACCGGCTGGCCCGCAGTGATCATGTTGCGCACCACGGTGCCCTGCAGCGCCTTCAGGTCGGTCTTGTCCTTCAGGTAATAAGCGTTGTCGACCAGTTCCTTGGGCCAGGGCTGGAACTTCAATGCGGTCGCGTCGAGGATCGTGCCGACCGGCAGCGCGCGAGTCGCGACCAGCACTTCCGGGCCGTCGATCACCACGGGCTGCATCGCCACCGCGGTCGCCTGCGGGGCTGCGCTGCCTGCGATCAGCGTGCGGGCGAAGAAGGCCGTGACCGCCGCCACGATCAACGCACCGACCAGCAATATGAGCTTGCGACTATCCATGACTCATCGTGCCTTTCGGGCGCCGTGTGATTGATCGAACATTAAGTATCTACCGCAGGGAGTTAAGGAGTGGTTCGTGGACCGCGACGAGCCCTGCAAAGGCGATCGCGATGCCGTAGGGCACCTCGATCGCGGCGTTTTCGACGCCCGAATCGGCGCGGCGCATGGCCAGCTTCCTTGCGATCAGCATCCCCGCGGTCAGCACACCGCCCGCGATCGACATCACCATCAGCATCGCCATGAACGCGCCGAACGGCAGCCACAGCGACAGCGCGACGATCAGCTTGACGTCGCCGCCGCCCATCAGCCCGAAATGAAACGCGATGCAGAACAGCGCGAAGACCGCAGCCGCGATGCCGATCTGGATCGCCATGTCGGGCCAGGGCGACAGGCCGTTGGCCCACCACCATAAGGGCGCGAGCAGCACGATCGCGGCGGTCTTCGTATTGGCGATCTCCCGCGTCCGTGCGTCCTCGATCGCGGCGAGGACGAGCAGCCCGGCGAGCAGAAAAAGTAGAATTGGAAGAGTAAACGTCGACCCCATGCACTACATTTAGCGGGTATGGCTTTCGAAAAAGTAACTGTGTCGCCGATGTTTGATTCTGATCCGACCTCCGGGCCCGCCTCCGGTCCGGCCCGTCCGCATGCCCGCACCACCGTTGCACCGATCGTGCCAGCCGCGAGTCGGCGCGCGATTCCCGACGATGCCCGCGTCAGTCGCTGGGTCGCTGCCGACGGCTGGAGCCTGAGGCGGTTCGACTGGCCGGCACCGAATCCGCGCGGACGTTTTCTCTTCCAGGCCGGCCGCGGTGACAGTTTCGAGAAATATCTCGAGACGATCGCGCATCTGCGCAGCGTCGGCTGGTCGGTGACCTCGCTCGACTGGCGCGGGCAGGGCGGGTCGGGGCGGCTGTCCCCCGACCCCTATGTGGGCCATGTCGACGACTTCGCGACCTACGATGCCGATCTCGCCGGCTTCTGGCAGCAGTGGCGCGGCGAAGGGGATAGCGGCATTCCGACAGCGATCCTTGGCCATTCGATGGGTGGGCTGATGGTGATGCGCGCGCTGACGGCGGGGACGATCGACCCCGCGGCGGCGATCCTCGTCGCACCGATGCTGGGACTGCGCTCTCCACTCGGCGCTCGGCTGAGCGGCCGGATCGCGCGCTACATGGCGCGGCGTGCGCCGATCCGCGCGGCTTGGCGCCAGAACGAGCGGCCCGGCCCCGTAGCCTCGCGCCAACGTCTGCTCACCCACGACGCCGACCGCTATCACGACGAACGCTGGTGGCACGAGGCGCAGCCCGACCTGCAGCTCGGTCCGCCGAGCTGGACCTGGTTGTCCGAAGCGTTTGCCGGGTCCGCCGCGCTCGCCTGCGATCCGCGCGTCGAGACGATCGCGACGCCGGTGCTGATGCTGCTCGCGGATGCCGACAAGCTGGTCGATCCGCATGCCGCGGTCCGGATCGTCGAGCGGCTGCGCGACGCGCGGCTGGTGCGGTTCGGTCCTGAATCGGCGCATGAGATCCTGCGCGAATCGGATGCCGTACGTGACCGTGCGCTGGCCGCACTCGACGCGTTCCTCGACGACACGGTGCCGCGCCGATGAGCGTCTACGACGTCGCGATCGTCGGTGCGGGTATGGCCGGGGTCAGCCTCGCCGCGATGCTCGCGCCGCATGCGCGCGTGCTGCTGCTCGAGGCGGAGGACATGCCCGGCTACCACGCGACGGGCCGGTCCGCGGCCTTCTGGTCGGAAACCTATGGTGGCCCCGACATCCAGCCGCTGACGACCGCCTCGGGGCCGGTGCTCAGGGCCGGGGGGCATCTCCAGCCGCTGGGATCGCTGCATATCGGCCGTGCGCAGGACGCGCCCGCGATCGACCGGTTTCTTGCCGAGTTCTCCGACAGCGACGTGCAGCTCGACCGGGTCGATCCGGCGGCGTTCCTCCCCGGGCTGCGCCCCGACTGGACGCTGGGCGTGCACGAGCCGAGTTGCGCCTATATCGACGTCGCCGGACTGCACGCGCGCGACCTGGCGACCGCGCGGCGGGACGGCGCCGATCTCGTCACCGGGGCCGCGCTGAAGGCGGCGCGCCGCGACTCGGGGCACTGGAGCATCGAGACTGCGGCGGGGACGTTTCAGGCCGCCGTACTCGTCAATGCGGCGGGGGCCTGGGCCGATACCGTCGCGCAGCGCGCGGGCGTGGCACCAATCGGACTTCAGCCCTACCGGCGGACGATGGTCCAGTTGCGGACCGATCCTCCAGCCGCGGGGGGCATGCCGCATGTCGCCGACATTTCAGGCGGCTTCTATTTCAAGCCCGAGCCCGGCGGGCGGCTGTGGCTCAGTCCGCATGATGAGACGCCGACCGACCCCTGTGATGCCGCGCCCGAGGAGATCGACGTCGCGATCGCGATCGACCGGCTCGAACAGGCGGTCGACTGGCAGGTCACGCAGGTCGAACGCCGCTGGGCGGGCCTGCGAACCTTCGCGCCCGACCGGCTGCCGGTCTATGGCTTCGACCCGAGCGAACCCGGCTTCTTCTGGTGCGCGGGGCAGGGCGGTTTCGGCATCCAGACCGCACCGGCGGCGGCGCGTCTTGCCGCCGCGCTGTTGCTCGGGACGTCGCCTGATCCTGCGGTGGCGGGGATCGATCCGCACCGCTATTCGCCCCGCCGTTTCGTGTCAGCCTAGCGGCGGCCGGGCGTCATCGCCGCAATCGCGGCGTTGCTCGCCAGCGTATCGGCGCGTTCGTTCTCGGGGTGGCCGGCATGGCCCTTGACCCATTGCCACTCGATCTTGTGCCGCGCGACCGCGGCGAGCAGCGCGTGCCACAGCTCGGCATTCTTCACCGGCTTCTTGTCCGCGGTCCTCCAGCCGTTGCGCTGCCAGCCCTTCACCCATTTGGTCAGGCCATCCATCACATATTTGCTGTCGGTGTACAGCGTTACCGCGCAGGGCCGGGTGAGGATGTTGAGCGCCTCGATCGCCGCGGTCATCTCCATCCGGTTGTTGGTCGTCTGCGGCTCGCCGCCCGACAATTCCTTCTCGTGCGCGCCCATCCGGATCACCGCGCCCCATCCGCCCGGTCCCGGATTCCCCTTGCAGGCGCCATCGGTATAGATCTCGACCTTGGTCATCATTGTCGCGGCAGCGTCGTCGGTCATGCGAACAGGTCGTCCTTGAGATAGGCTTCGAGCCGCCGCCAATAGGCGAGCGGATCCTTGCGCGTCACCAGCGCATCGGCCGGCGTGTTGACCCAGTCCCAGGCGCGCGTCAGCAGGAAGCGCAGGCAGGCGCCCTGCGCGAGGATCGGCAGCGCGGCGCGCTCCGCCTCGGACAGCGCGAACCGGCTTTCATAGCCCGCGATCAGCGCCGCGCCGATTGCGGGATCGTAACGCTCGCCGGTCGCGTCGAACGCCCAGGCGCTGTGCATCACTGCCAGGTCATAGGCGCGGATGTCAGTACAGGCGAAATAGAAGTCGATCACCCCGGTCACGCGGTCGCCGAGCATCAGGACATTGTCGGGGAACAGGTCCGTATGGATCGCCGCCACCGGCAGGTCGCGCGGCCACTGGGCCAGCACCCGCGCCAGCGCTGCCTCGATCCGCGCGAACAGCCCCGGTGCGATCGTATCGATCCCCGCGCCGCACCGCTCGAGCAGCGGGCGCCAGGTGTCGGCACCCAGCGGGTTGGCGCGGGTCGGTGCAAAGTCCGCCAGCCCGGCATGGAGCTGGCCCATCGCTGCGCCGGCCGCCCGTGCCTGTGCGGGGGTGGGGTGCGACACCGACACGCCGGTCAGGAACTCGATCAGACAGGCCGAGCGCCCGGCGAGCTGCTGGATCGCGAGACCGTCGCGATCGGGGAGCGCGCGCGGCACGGGATTGCCCGCCGCGGCCAGATGATCGAGCATCGCGAGGAAGAAGGGCAGATCGTCGGTCGACGTCCATTCCTCGTACAGCGTCAGGATGAACCGGTCCGCGGTGGTCTCGACGAGGTAGTTGCTGTTCTGCACGCCCTCGGCGATCCCCTTGGCAGAGACCAGCGCGCCCTGGTCGTACCGCGCGAGGAACGTTCCAAGCGCCTCGGCCGAGACCTGCGTATAGACCGCCATGCTAGGCGGCGGCTTCGAGCCCGCGGGGCAGCTTGAAGGCGATCGTCTCGCGCGTCGTCTCGACCTCGCGCTCGGACACCTCGAACCGCTCGGCAAGCCGCGTGACGAGTTCGCGGACGAGCAGCTCGGGCGCGGACGCACCTGCGGTGATGCCGAGCGTGCCGACTCCGGCGAGGAAATCCCAGTCGAGTTCGCTGGCGCGCTGGATCAGCATCGCGGGCGTGCCCTCGCGCTGCGCGACCTCGACCAGCCGCACCGAATTGGACGAATTGGGCGCGCCGATCACCAGCATCGCGTCACACCCATGCGCGATCGCCTTGACCGCGGCCTGGCGGTTCGAGGTCGCGTAACAGATGTCCTCGCCACGCGGCGGCAGCATCTCGGGGAAGCGTCGCTGCAGCGTCGAGACGACCGCCGCGGTGTCGTCGACCGACAGCGTGGTCTGCGTCAGGAAGGCGAGATTGGCGGGGTCGATCGGCGCGAAGACTTCCGCATCCTCGACCGTTTCGATCAGCGACATCGCGCCCTCGGGCACCTGGCCGAAGGTGCCGATCACCTCGGGATGGCCGGCATGGCCGATGAACACGATATGTCGCCCCTGCGCAACGAGCCGCTCGGCCTGGCGATGGACCTTAGAGACCAGCGGGCAGGTCGCATCGAGATATTCGAGCCCGCGCGCCTGCGCGTCGAGCGGCACCGATTTGGGAACGCCGTGCGCGGAGAACACCACCGGCGCATCGTCGGGCACCTCGCTCAGATCCTCGACGAACACCGCGCCCTGCGCCTTCAGCGTGTCGACGACGAACTTGTTGTGGACGATCTCGTGGCGGACATAGACCGGCGCGCCGTGCTTCTCGATCGCCAGCTCGACGATGCGGATCGCGCGGTCGACGCCGGCGCAGAAGCCGCGCGGCGCCGCGATCAGCAGTTCGAGCGCGGGTTTGTCGCCGCGCACGGCCGGCTCTGCGAGCGAGGTTGCGGGGTTTGCGATGGGCTCTGGGGGGATGCTCATAGTCGTCGGGCTCTACGCGATTGCTTGCCTGGACGAAAGCCGGTTCCTATGGTGCCCGGTGACAGGGGCCGGTGCGGTTGCGCAGGCCCTTTCGCTCGTTCGAGAAGGTACGCGTCCCCGTGAAAGCCCCCATCCTTGCCGTTTCGATCCTCGCGCTCGCCCTAAGCGGTTGCGCTTCCAAGGGAGAGATCGACGCGACCGGCGGCATCTCCGCGATCCGCACCGCGTGCCCGACCGTGGCGGTGCCGGCCGCGACCGGCGACATCACCGTGTTCGACCCCGTCACCAGCCGCGACCAGTCGGCGATCGACGTCACCGCGCTGATGACCAATGTCCGTTCGACCTGCGTCGACGCGAACGACCCGATCCTGACGAACGTGACGTTCACCGTTCAGGCGCGGCGTGCGCGCGCCGACGCGGCGCGCGACGTCGTGCTGCCCTATTTCGTGACCGTGGTACGCGGCGGCAGCGCGGTCGTCGCCAAGCGCGTCGGCCGTGTGACGCTGCACTTCGATGCAGGCCAGCTGCGGGCGGAGGCGAATGCCCAGGGCACCGCGACGATCACGCGCGCGGCGGCAACGCTGTCGGCGGACGTGCGCGAGAAGCTGACGCGCAAGCGCAAGGCGGGCGACGAGGATGCGGCGGTCGATCCGCTGAGCACGCCCGAGGTGCGGCAGGCGGTGCTGCGCGCCAGTTTCGAGACGCTGGTCGGGTTCCAGCTGACCGCCGAGCAGCTGAAATACAACGCGACCCGCTGAGTCGCCTTCTTAAACCGGGGCGGGCATCCGGTGATGGGGTGACAACCTTCCATGTCATCCCCGCGCAGGCGGGGATCCATATTGGCGACCGCCGATGATGGAGCGTTGACGGTATAGGATATGGGTCCCCGCCTCCGCGGGGATGACGACGGGTACGGGCGTCGTTCGACTCGCAATTTGACGTCAGGCACGAATTTCACTCGCGCAGGGGCCCGATCGACCAAGCCCGATTGACTAAGATTGTGCGGCGCGGCACAGCTTGACGCGTCGATGCCGGGCAACCGGCATGGCACCGCGCGGGAGAGCGTTTCCTGGTCCTTTGAGGATCGGCCCTGAAAGGGGCAGGGGGCCGCCGAAGGAGCAACCACCCCGGAATCTCTCAGGCACCAGAGACCGCGCGGGGCTGATCGACACTCTGGAAAGCGTCCTGGCGTCCGCGCCGAGGGCCACCGAAGGGGTAAGCCGCCAATCAGGCGGTGAAAGCTCTCAGGTTCCGTGACAGAGGGGGTCGGATCGCAGCACCACAGGGTGCCGCGCGCCCCTTCGACGGAGACCGACATGAGCGACGCCGACATTCGAGACTATGCGAGCATCATCGACGAGGCCGACGATTACGTCGAGCCCGAGGTGCTGCCATTGCCGCTCGACGCGTGGCACCGCGCGAACGGCGCACGGATGGTCGAGTTCGCCGGCTATCAGATGCCGATTCAGTATGACGGCATCATGGCCGAACACGCCTGGACGCGCGAGTCGGCCGGCCTGTTCGACGTCAGCCACATGGGCCAGCTCGTCTTCTCGGGCGAAGGCGTCGCGAGCGCGCTCGAAACCGTGCTGCCGGGCGACATCGCCGGGCTCGGCGAGGGCAAGATGCGCTATTCGCTGCTGCTCGCGCAGGATGGCGGCATCCTCGACGACCTGATGGCGACGCGCCTGCCCGACGATCAGCCCTCGCCCTTCTCGGCGCAGGACGTCGAGCCCGAGGCGTACGACCCGCTCCACCCGTCGCCGACCGCGAGCGGCAGCTTCTATGTCGTCGTCAACGGCGCGACCAAGTATGATGATGTCAGCTATCTGATCGAGCATCTGCCCGACGACGTCACGATCAACATCCTCGAGGATCAGGCGCTGCTCGCGGTGCAGGGCCCCAAGGCGGTCGCTGCGGTTGCTCAGATCGTCCCCGGCATCGACGGCCTCGTGTTCATGACCGCGGGCGCGTTCCACTGGAACGACGTGCCGCTCTGGATCAGCCGATCGGGCTATACCGGTGAGGACGGCGTCGAGATCTCGATCCCCGCCGAGCATGCCGTCGCGTTCGCCGACGCGCTGCTCGCACTGCCCGAGATCAAGCCGATCGGCCTTGGCGCGCGCGATTCGCTGCGTCTTGAAGCCGGTTTGCCACTCTACGGCCACGATCTCGATCCCGAGACCACGCCGGTCATGGCGGACCTCGGTTTCGCGTTGTCGAAGCGCCGCCGTGAGGCCGCCGACTTCCCCGGCGCCCAGCGTATCCTCTCCCAGCGCGAGAATGGCCCGGCCACCAAGCGAGTTGGCCTGATCGTCGAGGGCCGCCAGCCCGCACGCGAGGGGTCCGAGGTGATCGACGACACCGGCGCGACGATCGGCCGCCTCACCAGCGGGGGCTTCGCGCCGACGCTCGGGAAGCCGATCGCGATGGCCTATGTGCCGCTCGCGCTGGCGACGCCGGGCACCCGCATCGAGATCGCACAGCGCGGCAAGGTCCACAGCGCGACCGTCACCGCAATGCCCTTCATTCCCCACCGCTACGTCCGCGCAGGAGCCAAGTGATATGAGCCGTTATTTTACGCAGGATCATGAGTGGGTCGATGTCGACGGTGACGTCGGCACGGTCGGCATCAGCGAGTACGCGCAGAGCCAGCTTGGCGACGTCGTGTTCGTCGAGGTTCCCGAGGCCGGCAAGCAGCTGACCAAGGGCGCCGATGCCGCGGTCGTCGAATCGGTCAAGGCCGCGTCGGACGTCTATTCGCCGGTGTCGGGCACCGTCATCGAGGGCAACGCCGCGCTCGCCGACGATTCGAGCCTGGTGAATTCGGACGCCGAAGCTGCCGGCTGGTTCTTCAAGCTGACGCTCAGCGATCCGAGCGAGCTCGACAGCCTGATGGACGAAGCTGCCTACGCGGCGTTCGTCGAAGGGCTTTAATTCGTCAAAGCCCCTCCCCTTCAGGGGAGGGGTTGGGGTGGGGCAGTGCGCCAAACGCGCCGCCTGTGGAAACGCCCCACCCCCAACCCCTCCCCTGAAGGGGAGGGGCAAGGAGAGTTCCATGCGCTACCTTCCCCTGACCCAGCCCGACCGCGAGGCGATGCTCGCCGTCATCGGTGCCGCGACGATCGACGACCTGTTCGTCGACGTGCCCGAGGCCGCGCGCCTCGACGGCCCCGTCCGCGACCTGCCGATGCATGCTTCCGAAATGGCGGTCGAACGCCATATGTCGGCGCTCGCCAAGAAGAACCTCACCGCGGGCGAAGCGCCGTTCTTCCTCGGCTGCGGCGCGTACAAGCATCACGTTCCTGCCAGCGTCGATCACCTGATCCAGCGCGGCGAGTTCCTGACTGCCTACACGCCCTATCAGCCCGAGATTGCGCAGGGCACGCTGCAGATGCTGTTCGAGTTCCAGACGCAGGTCGCGCGTCTGCTCGGCACCGATGTCGCCAATGCGTCGATGTACGACGGCTCGACCGCGTGCTGGGAAGCAATCGTGATGGCGCGGCGTATCACCAAGCGCGGCAAGGCGATCCTGTCGGCGGGTCTTCACCCGCATTACGTGTCGGTGTCGAACACGATGGCCAGGTTCACCGGCGACGTGCTCGATACGACCGACCCGCGGCTGGTGCCCGAGATGGACCTCGACCGGCTGATCGCGAAGATCGACGACGACACGTCGTGCGTGGTCGTCCAGTATCCCGACATCCTCGGCCGCATCGCCGATCTGCGTCCGCTCGCGGATGCTTGCCATGCCAAGAAGGCGTTGTTGATCGCGGTCGTCACGGAGCCCGTCGCGCTCGGCGCGATCACCTCGCCCGGCGAGATGGACGCGGATATCGTCGTCGGCGAGGGGCAGTCGCTCGGCGTCGGCCTTCAGTTCGGCGGACCCTATGTCGGCCTGTTCGGGTGCAAGGACAAATATGTCCGGCAGATGCCCGGCCGGCTTTGTGGTGAAACCGTCGACGCCGATGGCCGTCGCGGGTTCGTGCTGACGCTGTCGACGCGCGAGCAGCATATCCGCCGCGAAAAGGCGACGTCGAACATCTGCACCAACTCGGGGCTCTGCGCGCTGGCCTTCTCGATCCACATGACGCTGCTCGGCGAGGCGGGCCTTCGCCAGCTCGCCGAGGTGAACCATGCCGGCGCCGTGGCCGCGGCCGAGCGCCTCTCGCAGATCCCCGGCGTCGAACTGATCAACGACAGCTTCTTCAACGAATTCACGCTGAGGCTGCCCGTCGAGGCGCGCCCCGTCGTCCGCACGCTCGCCGATCGCGGGATTCTCGCGGGCGTCTCGCTCGGGCGTCTTTATCCCGGCAAGGACGACCTCGCGAACGGCCTCGTCGTCGCCGTGACCGAAACGACCACCGCGGAGGACGTCGAAACGCTTGCGTCCGCACTCCAGGAGATACTGGCATGAGCATCAACCAGAGCGGCTGGCGCCCGACCGCGCCCGAGCAGGGCAAGGGCAACGTCCCCGCCAGCGTCACCGGCAACAAGGCGCTGATGCTCGAGGAAGCGCTGATCTTCGAGATCGGCGACAGCCACACTACCGGCGTCGACTTCGCGACCGCGCCCGCACGTGCGACGACCAGCAAGCTCGGCCCGCTGGCACGCAAGGCCCCGATCGGCCTCCCCGGTCTTTCGGAACCCGAGACCGTCCGCCATTACACGCGCCTGTCGCGCCAGAATTACGGCATCGATCTCGGCTTTTTTCCGCTCGGCAGTTGCACGATGAAGCACAATCCGCGCCTCAACGAGAAGATGGCGCGGTTGCCCGGGTTTTCCGACGTCCACCCGCTCCAGCCGGTCGACACGGTGCAGGGCGCGCTCGAGGTCATCCACCAGCTCGCGCACTGGCTCGTCACGCTCACCGGCATGACCAGCGTCGCGATGAGCCCGAAGGCGGGCGCACATGGCGAGCTGTGCGGGATCCTCGCGATCCGCGCCGCGCTCGAAGCCAAGGGTGAGGGGCACCGCAAGGTCATCCTCGTCCCCGAGAGCGCGCACGGCACCAATCCTGCCACAGCGGCATTCGCGGGCTATGGCGTCGAGGACATCCCCGCCACCGCAGAGGGCCGCGTCGACACTGAAGCGCTGAAGGCACGCCTTGGCCCCGACGTCGCGGGCGTGATGATCACCAACCCCAACACCTGCGGGCTGTTCGAGCGCGACATGCGCGAGATTTCGGACGCGGTGCATGCGGCCGGCGGCTTCGTCTATTGTGACGGCGCGAACTTCAACGCGATCGTCGGCCGCGTCCGCCCGGGCGATCTCGGCATCGACGCGATGCACATCAACCTGCACAAGACCTTCTCGACCCCGCATGGCGGCGGCGGCCCGGGTTCGGGTCCGGTGGTGTTCTCGGCGGCGCTCACGCCCTACGCCCCGCTGCCGTTCGTCGAAAAGCAGGATGGGCAATTCGTCCTCGTCGAGGAAGAAACCGCGGGCGAGCATCATGCCGGCAGCTTCGGCCGGATGGTCGCGTTCCACGGCCAGATGGGCATGTTCACGCGCGCGCTGATCTACATCCTCAGCCACGGCGCGGACGGCCTGCGCCAGGTGTCGGAGGATGCGGTGCTTAACGCGAACTACATCCTGCGCAGCCTCGACGACACGCTCGACGCGCCGTTCGGCCCGTCGGGTCCGTGCATGCACGAGGCGCTGTTCTCCGATTCGGGGCTCGCCGAGGGCTTCTCGACGATCGACGTCGCCAAGGGGCTGATCGACGAGGGCTTCCACCCGATGACGATGTACTTCCCGCTCGTCGTTCACGGCGCGATGCTGGTCGAGCCGACCGAGACCGAATCGAAGGCGGCGCTCGACCACTTCATCGCCGCGCTGCGCTCGGTCGCCGAACGCGCCAAGGCAGGTGATCCAAGCCTCAAGACCGCCCCGCACTTCGCCCCCCGCGCGCGCCTCGACGAGACGCTTGCGGCACGCAAGCCCGTGCTGGTCTGGAAGGATCCCGCGCCGCTCGCGCAGGCGGCGGAGTAGGCCCCTAGCCAGCGACACCTCGGCTTCCCGAAACATGGCGGAGACGGAGCGCGGTCCATGCGCTCCGTCATCCCATCCGCTCCCGTCATCCTGACGAAAGTCAGGACCCAGGGTAACCGAGCGCTACCGTTTGTGAGTCCGGGTCCTGACTTTCGTTAGGATGACGGAGATGAGGTCCGTCAGGCGATCGCGCGGTCGGTTTCGTCCTGCCGGCGGACATGTTCGCGCCAGACGATGTAGAGGCCGCTCGCGACGATGACGGGGGCGCCGAACCAGGTCGCCTCGGCGGGCAGCGTGTCGAACACCAGCCAGCCGAGCAATGTCGCCCATAACAGGCTCGAATAATCCATCGGCACCACCACCGACACCGGCCCGAGCCGCAACGAGGTCGTCATCGCGATCTGCGCGAGGCCCCCGAAGATCCCGACGCTCGCAAGGCAGGCCCAGGTCACGAGATCATGCGACTCCGCCGCCCGCGCGTAGATGACCGATAGCGGCACCAGCGACAGCGCGGAGAACCAGAACACCGTCGTCAGCGCGCTCTCGGTCTTGCCGATCTGTCGCAGCAGGATCGACACGCTCGCCGTCCCGAACGCGCCCGCCAGCGCACAGCCCGCGCCCCATAACGGAAAATGATCGCCGCTGCCGGGCTGCGCGACGATCAGCACGCCGGCAAACCCCGCCGCCACCGCCGCCCAGCGATGCCAGCCGGTCGGCTCGCGCAGCACCAGCGCCCCGAGGATCGTCGCGAAGATCGGCACGGTGAAGCCGATCGTCGTCGCTTCCGCCAGCGGCAGCGCGACGATCCCATTGAAGGTGAACGCCATCGCCGACAGCCCGACGACCGCGCGGATGATGTGCGCGGGGAGGCGCTTGGTTGCTATCGAGGGTAGGCCGGGTCCAGCAGCAATGACGGCCGACACCAGCAGGCATGCGCCGAACTGGCGGAAGAACAGGATCTCCGACACGCTCGCGCCGTGGCGTTCGGCCAGTTTGATCGCGGTGTTCATCAGCGCGAAGATCACGACCGACAGCAACCGCATACCGATGGCGGGAAGGATGCGGTCTGAAGGCATTGCCTGCACCTACGCAAACCGGGCCCGCGATCCCACCCGAAACATCCGTCATCCTTACGAAAGTCAGGATCCAGGGTACCACGCGCGCGCGCCTTGGCTCCGGGTTCTGACTTTCGTCAGGATGACGGGGGTAGGGGCGGTGGGATGGGGTGACGAAGCGCCATGTTCGCGATAAGCGCGACGCCATGATAAAGCGCGCACTCCCCGTCACCCGCGAGGCGGATTTCTCCGCCTGGTACCAGGCCGTCATCACCGAGGCCGACCTCGCCGAGGAATCCGGCGTCCGCGGCTGCATGGTCATCCGCCCCTGGGGCTATGGCATCTGGGAGCGGATCCAGCGGCTGCTCGACGACCGGATCAAGGCGACGGGGCATGAGAATTGCTATTTCCCGCTCTTCATCCCGCTCTCCTATTTCGAGAAGGAGGCCGAGCATGTCGACGGGTTCGCCAAGGAAATGGCGGTCGTCACGCATCACCGGCTGAAGGCCGACGGCTATGGCCGGCTCGTGCCCGATCCGGACGCCAAGCTCGAGGAGCCGCTCGTCGTGCGCCCCACGTCGGAGATGGTCATCGGCGCCGCATTCGCGCGCTGGGTCCAGTCGTGGCGCGACCTGCCCGTGCTGATCAACCAGTGGGCCAATGTCGTCCGCTGGGAAATGCGTACGCGCATGTTCCTGCGCACCAGCGAGTTCCTCTGGCAGGAGGGGCATACCGCGCACGCGACCGTCGACGAAGCGCGCGACGAGACGCTCAAGATGCTCGAAGTCTATCGCGACTTCGCCGAGGAATGCCTCGGTCTCCACGTGATCGCGGGCGAGAAGCCCGAGAATGAGCGCTTCCCGGGCGCGGTCGCGACCTATTCGATCGAGGCGATGATGCAGGACGGGAAGGCGCTCCAGGCGGGCACGTCGCATTTCCTCGGCACCAATTTCGCCTCGGCGCAGAACATCCGCTTCCAGAACGCAGCCGGCGAGTTCGAGCTGGCCAACACCACCAGCTGGGGCGTGTCGACGCGGATGATCGGCGGCGTCATCATGGTTCACGGCGACGACGACGGCCTGCGCGTGCCGCCGATGATCGCGCCGTGGCAGGTGGTGATCGTGCCGATGCTGCGCGACAACCCCGACGACGCGGCGATCGTCGACTATTGCAAGTCGCTTCAGGCCGAACTCGCCAAGCAGTCTGCGCTCGGCGAGCCGGTCCGTGCGCTGCTCGATCTGAAACCCGCCAAGGCGGCGACCAAGCGCTGGGGCTGGGTCAAGAAGGGCGCACCGATCGTGATCGAGGTCGGCGGCCGCGACATGGCGGGCGGCAACGTCTCGGTCATCCGCCGCGACCGGCTCTACCGCGAGGACGGCAAGCTCGACAGCGTCGCGACCCCGCGCGATGCCTTTGTCGAAGCGGTGTCGGGCATGCTGGCGGACGTGCAGGGGGCGTTGCACGTCGAGTCGATGGAGCGGCTGCGCGCCAACATCGTGCCGATCGACGACTTTGCGGCTCTCGAGACGCATTTTGCCGATGGCGTGAAGAACCCGGGCTGGGTCGATGTGCGCTGGGCGAAGCCGACGGGCGCGGCGCTCGACTCGGTCGTCGAGCGGTTGAAGGCGCTCAAGTTGACGATCCGCAACGCGCCGATCGGCCAGACCGGATGCGACGATGGCGCTTGCATCTTCACCGGTCAGCCTGCGGTCGAGCGGATCCTGATCGCCCGCGCCTATTGATCCTCCGGGACGCCCTCGTGAACCACGACGGCGTTCTCGCGCTTTTCGGGACGGATATAGATCGAGGCGAGCATGGGCACCGCAGCGCGGAGCTCGCCTTCCATCGCCTCGATCATCGTCTCGCCTTCGCCCATCGTCAGTGTGTCGACGAAGTCCGCGCTGATCGCGGCGAAGATGCTGTCGGGCGCGGTGTGGATCGTCCGGACATGGTTCACCGCGGCGATTCCAGGGTGCGCCGCGACGATGCCGCGAATCGTCGCGATCACGGCAGAGTCTGCGCGCTCGCCGATCAGCAGCCCCTTCGACTCGCGGGCGAGGATCACCGCGACGAGCGCGAGGATCAGGCCGATCAGGATCGACGCAACGCCGTCGATCCGGGGGTCGGCAAAGGCGTGGCTGGCCCAGATGCCGAGCCCGGCGATCAGCAGCCCCGCCAGCGCCGCCGAATCCTCGAACAGGACGATGAAGCCTGCCGGGTCCTTCGAGCGGTGGATCGCGGTCCACCAGCCCGAATCCCCCTTGGACTTGGCGAATTCGCGAACTGCGATCGTCCAGCTCGTACCCTCGAGCAGGACAGCGACGCCCAGAACGATATAGGCGATGAGAGGGTCGGACAGCGGCTCAGGCCGCAGCATGTGCCGATACCCTTCATAGATCGACACGCCCGCGCCCACCGCGAAGATGAGGATCGCGACGACGAACGCCCAGAAATAGAGCTCGCGGCCATAGCCGAACGGGTGGGCCGCATCCGCCGGCTGCTTCGCCCGCGATTGGCCGTACAGCAGCAGGATCTGATTGCCGCTGTCGACCAGCGAATGGACACCCTCGGTCAGCATCGACGACGACCCGGTCAGCCCCGCGGCGACGAACTTTGCGACGGCAATGCCGAGATTGGCGGCAAGCGCCCGGTAAAGGACGATATCGTCCTTGATCTTGTTGAGAATTCCATCGGCCATACCGCCTCCTAGGCGAGGACGGCGGCGTCGGCCAGACGCGGAAAAGCCCATCGATGCCTGTGCACCAATGGGCCCTTTTCCTCCCCAGGAAATCGATCGATCCGACGCGCGCGCTTCTCAGCGAACTGCCCGTCGAACGGTGGCGGTCAGCCGAGCCGGCCGAGTCGGTGATACAGCGCGCTGAGGCGGCTCAGCTTGACGTCGTCGACCGAGACCTTGGTGATCAATTCGCCAATCGCTTCCTTGAGCAATTCGAAATCTGCGGTCGAGAAAACGGCGCGGGCGCGCATTGGTTCGGTCGTCATGCCCATCTCCTTCATGGCGAATGTGTCTCCCCGTTTACAAACTCGAGCAACCGGGGCGGCGATGACATCATAAAGCCTGAGGTTTGCGGGGTTTGGAAGCGGGAGCGGGCGAATGGCCGGGTTGTGCTGTCGTTGGGCGTTGCGCGGACCCTGTCTCTCTGTAACTATCGTGACAAGGACGGGGAGGCGGAATGGCCGAGCGTAAATTACTGGCAGGGCATGCGATCAGGCGGTTGCGGCGCGGTGCCGGACTGACCCAGGCCGCGATGGCGGAGATGCTTTCGATCAGCCCGAGCTACCTTAATCTGGTCGAGCGCAACCAGCGGCCGATTTCCGCAACGCTATTGATCAAACTGGCGGAAAGCTTCGACTTCGATCCGCGGACCCTGGCGGCGGCCGAACCGGGCGGCGGTTCGGAGGCGATCCGCCGTCGTCTGGCGCACCCCATGTTCGCCGACCTGGCGATCGACCGCAACGAGGTCGAGGAATGGCTGGCCAGCGCGCCCGGTGGTGCCGAGGCCTTTGCGCGCGTGTTCGACCGGATGGGAGAGGGGGATGGTGCGATTGCGCCATCCGACGACCCGGTCGCGCTGGTGCGCCGCGAGATCGAGCGGTGGCGGAATCACTTTGCCGATCTCGACGCCGCCGCCGAAGCGCTGGCGGACGAGCTGCGGCTGGGTGCCGGCGACCTTTACGGGGCGATCACCGAGCGTCTGCGCGCCAAACACGGCATCACGATCCGCGTCCTGCCTGCCGACGTGCTGCCCGACACGTTGCGGCGGCTCGATCTCCATGCCCGGCAGCTGCAACTGAGCGAGGTGCTCGATCCCGCCTCACGGACGTTCGCGGTCGCGTTCCAGCTTGGCCAGATCCAGGCGCAGGCCGAGATCGATGCGCTGGCCAAGGCCGCAGGCTTCACCGACCGGGCTGCCGAACGGCTGTATCGACGCCATCTGCTGAGCTATTTCGCGGCGGCGGTGATGATGCCCTATGCGCGGTTCCTTCGCGGCTGCGAGGCGACCGGCTACGATATCGAGCTGCTGCAGCGACGGTTCGGCGCAGGGTTCGAACAGGTCGCGCACCGGCTGACGACGTTGCAGCGGGTGGGCGCGCGGGGGCTTCCCTTCTTCATGATCCGCATCGACCGCGCCGGGCAGGCGTCGAAGCGCTATCCCGGCGCGAGCGGCGCGGCACTGGTCGAGGCAGAAGGCCGGTGCCCGCTGTGGCAGCTCCATCACGCGTTCGATCGTCCGGGGGACCTGGTGGTGCAGCTGGTCGAGATGGAGGACGGAGCGCGCTGGCTGACAATGGCGCGGACGGTGCGTCCGCAGGGGCGCCGCTTCGGTGCCGTGCGTGCCGAGTTTGCAATCGGACTGGGAGTCGAGGCGGCACTCGCGCGCGGGCTGGTCGCTGCCAGTGGTCTCGATCTGACGGGCGCGGCTATGCCGATCGGCATCGGCTGTCGCGCATGCTTCCGCGCGGATTGCCCGCAGCGTTCCGCAGCGCCCGCAGGCCGCGCGTTGATCGTCAACGAACGCGAGCGTCGCACCTCGGCACTGACGTTCGTCGGCGACTGAGGGGCCGATACGGCTGGACGCGCCAGGAATGCGACAGGACGCAGGCGATGCGACGAAAATCCGCGTCGGCGATGCGTCCGAATTCGCCGCCGACCGTTCATAGCGGGTTCGCGCCTCACGCGTCCCGACCTGCCTCAGGCGGACCGATCGTGAGCCGACCCTGAATTTGTGTATGGGGTTTCCATTGTTCGCATCGCCATTGATCAGACGCCCCGCTGCGGGGATCGTTCTGATTGTCGAAGATCATCTGCTTGTTCAAATCACCGCAACGGCGCGGATCGAGGATGCCGGAATGTCGACGCTCGTCGCCGACGATGCGGACGAGGCGATGGCGATCCTCACGTCGCGTGACGATGTCGCGGCGGTCTTTACCGATATCGACATGCCGGGCTCGATGGACGGGCTGGCCCTCGCCGCGATCATCCGTCGGCGCTGGCCGCAGATCCAGGTCGTCGTCACGTCCGGCCAGCGGCCGAGCAAAGCCGCAGGCCTGCCCGACGGCGTTGCCTTCTTCCAGAAACCCTACGACTATTCGAACCTGGTGAACCATTTCCGCTGAGGCATAGACCGCGCCCGGTCACCCGGGCGCGGGACGGATCATGAGCCCGCCAGCGTCAACGTCGAAAGCTGCTCGTCAGATAGCTCAAGTGTCATGGCGGGCAGAAGATCCTCGATCTGACGCGCGCTGGTCGCACTTGCGATCGGTGCGGTAATCCCGGGCTGTGCCAGCAGCCATGCGAGCGCGACCTGCGCATGGCTGGCACCCGTGTCCGAGACGACCGCATCCATTGCCTCGAGGACTGCCTTGCCTCGTCCTTCGAGAAGATCGCGCATGCCACCGCCGCGAACGCTTGCGCCCAGATCGTCGGGCGTGCGGTATTTGCCGGTAAGGAAGCCCGACGCGAGACCATAATAGGGAAGAACGCCGATATTCTCGGTCACGCAATAGTCCTGCAGTTCGCCTTCGAACTTCTCGCGGCTGACAAGATTATATTCGGGCTGGAGCACATGATAGCGCGGCAGGTCGCTGGCCTTTGCGGCGTCCACCGCGGATTTCAGGCGTGCGGCGTGGAAGTTCGACGCGCCGATGACGCGCACCTTTCCGGCATCGACGAGCTTGCCGAAGGCCTCGAGAACAGCCTCTTGCGGCACCGTGTCATCATCCTGATGCGCATAATAGAGATCGATGCGATCCGTGCCGAGACGCTTGAGCGATGCTTCGGCCGCTGCCGCGATACGCGCCGGCTGGAGCTTTTCGCCACCTTCACCCGGCAACATGCCGACCTTGGTCGCGATCAGCACGTCATCGCGCCTGCCGCTCGTCCGCAGCCAGTCGCCGATCATCGTTTCGGATTCGCCACCCTCATGACCGTCCACCCATGACGAATACATGTCGGCGGTATCGATCATCGTCCCGCCACCCGCGACGAACGCATCGAGGACCGCAAAGCTGGCGGTCTTGTCCGCTGTCCATCCGAACACATTCCCCCCGAGAACGAGGGGGGCGATCTTGAGATCGGTCGAGCCGAGGCGGCGATTCATCATTGGGGCTGGTCGCTTTGCGAGGAGGAGGGGGACGGTGTCGTGCCGTCAGCGGTCGAGTCGCCAACAGGGGGTAGGCCGTCGGGGCGCATGCTGTTCGCGTCGAGCATAGTCGCAG
This sequence comes from Sphingomonas sp. T1, assembly GCF_902506585.1. Classification (NCBI taxonomy): domain Bacteria; kingdom Pseudomonadati; phylum Pseudomonadota; class Alphaproteobacteria; order Sphingomonadales; family Sphingomonadaceae; genus Sphingomonas; species Sphingomonas sp. T1. The sequence continues at coordinate 1,309,800 of NZ_LR733875.1, read as the reverse complement.
CATCGTTAAGTTGCGCTGCCTCGTCCCGCGTGACCGCGCCGGGTTGTTCCGGAGTCGGGGAACAGGCGCCTAGCAGGACCAGAGACAGAACCGCCCCGAGCCGGCCGCCAGACGCGAATCCCGTTGATAGTCCGCGTCCCGACCAGACAGGCCGGGAGCGCAGGACCATCGACCGGATCGCGGTCGGACGACGCGGTGCGGGGCGATCCGTGACGGGGATTAGTCCTTGATCGCGTTGCCGGCGCGGGTCAGTGTGTTACCCGTGGCGTCTGCTGCGCGGTCGGCGCTGTTGTTGATCGCGGCACCCGCACGGTCTGCATTGGCCTCTGCGCGCTCGCCGGCGCGGTCGGCGCTGGCGTCAAGGCGGTCAGCGGCGTTGTCCATGCGCGCACCGGCATTGTCGAGCGACGCCTCAGCCGAGCCGAGCGCACGATCGCTGGCGGCATCGACATCGGCGACCGCGTTCTGGGTCGTCGCGCTTGCGTCGGCAGCGATGGCGTTAGCCGCTTCCGCGGTCTCGTTCTGCGCATTGTTGCTGCACGCTGCGAGGCCGGCCGTCAGGACCAGCGCGGGGATCAGAAACTTCTTCATGAATAACACTCCCATCATCAAATTCGGCGTCGATCCGGACGGACCTGGCGCTTGTGAGCCGGATGCTTTCCAGTTCATCGCGTGTTCGAACGCGGACCAAGCGTTTCCGATCCGTCGACGTTGGGACGACCCTGGGGCCAGCATTCCTCCAGCGACACGCTACGGCCTGCGTTGACCTCATATAAAGAATTCTTTATATGACTTCCCATGACGATGGCGCTCGAAATCTTCCGTGCGATGGCGGATGCGACCCGATTGCGTATTCTCGCGCTTCTGCGTCGCATGGAGCTGTCGGTTGGCGAACTCGCGCAGGTGCTCGGGCAGAGCCAGCCGCGCGTGTCGCGCCATGTGAAGATCCTGTGCGATGCCGGTCTGGCGGAGCGTCGCAAGGAGGGTAGCTGGGTATTCGTCGGCGTGGGGCGCAGCGATGTCGTCGATCCGGTCGCTGCCGCTCTCGATAGCTGGGCCAAGGCAGAACCCGATCACTGGGCGGTTGCCGACGCGGCGCGGCTTGCTGCAGTACGCGCCGATCGGGCGGCGAGCGCGGCGGCATGGTTCGAGGGGCATGCCGACGAATGGGATGCGATCCGTTCGCTGCACGTCGCCGAAAGCGAGGTCGAGGCGGCGATGGCGGCGATGCTCGGCGATGCGCGGGTCGGTACGCTGATCGACATCGGCACGGGGACGGGTCGGATGCTCGAGCTGTTCGGCGGCCATGCCCGACTGGCGCTGGGGATCGATCGCAGTTCGGAGATGCTGCGTCTGGCGCGCGCCAAGCTCCACGACATGGCGCATGCCGAATTGCGGCAGGCGGATTTGTACGCTCTGCCGCTCGACGACGGGGCGGCGGACGTCGCGATCCTGCATCACGTGCTCCATTTCGCGCAGCAGCCGGGCGCCGCGGTCCGTGAGGCGGCACGCGTGCTGGCGCCGGGCGGGCGGTTGCTGATCGCGGATTTCGCGAGCCACGACCGCGAGGAATTGCGGTTGAGCGATGCGCATACGCGTCTCGGCTTTGCCGACGATCAGATGACGGCTTGGTTCGACGCGGCCGGTTTGCAGACCGCGCGCGTCGAGACGCTCGAGGGCGGTGAGCTGACGGTGAAATTATGGCTCGGCCGCAGGATTGGCCTGAGTTTGCGTGAGGTGAAGGCGGCATGACGACAATCACTATTCCCCAACTGGCCGAGGCGCGTCGTGCGCTCGAAGAACCGCTCTTTGCCGACCTCGCGGGCGATGTGGGGATCAGCTTCGAGTTCTTTCCGCCCAAGAGCGACAAGATGGACGCCCAGTTGTGGGATGCGATCCGCACGCTCGAGCCGCTCGGTCCCGATTTCGTGTCGGTGACCTATGGCGCGGGCGGGTCGACGCGCGAGCGGACGCACGCGACCGTTGCGCGGATCCAGCGCGAGACGTCGATGAACGCCGCCGCGCACCTGACATGCGTCGAGGCGACCAAGGCCGAGATCGATCAGGTTGCCGAGGAATATTGGGCGGCCGGCGTACGGCACATCGTCGCGCTGCGCGGCGACATGCCGACGCTGGGTCAGCCCTATCAGGCGCATCCCGGCGGGTATGAGAATGCAGCGGCGCTGGTCGCCGGGCTGGCGCGGTTGCATCCGTTCGAGATTTCGGTCGCGGCCTATCCCGAATGCCACCCCGAATCCGGCGGGCATGACGTCGATCTCGACAACCTGAAGCGCAAGCTCGACGCGGGTGCGACGCGGGCGATCACGCAGTTCTTCTTCTCGCCCGAAGCCTATTTCCGGTTCCGCGACCGGGTGGCCGCAGCCGGAATCACCGCGCAGATCCTGCCCGGTATCCTGCCGGTCTCGAACGTCGCGCAGACGCGCAAGTTCGCGAACGCGTGCGGGGCGGAGATCCCGGCCTGGATGGACCGGCTGTTCGAGGGGCTCGACGATCACCCTGCGGCCCGACAGCTGGTCGCGGCGACGATCGCGGCCGAGATGTGCCGGCGGCTCTATGCCGGGGGCGTGAAGGATTTCCACTTCTACACGCTCAACCGCGCCGAACTCGCCTATGCTATCTGTCACATGCTCGGCGTCCGCGCGAAGCCGAGCGAAAAGGTCGCCGCGGCATAATTCATCACCCCTCCCGCAGGCGGGAGGGGCCGGGGGTGGGCTCGCGTTCGCCCCCAACGATACCGCCCGAGGATAGCGGGCGCCCACCCCCCGACCCCTCCCGCTTTGCGGGAGGGGGGAGTCCAATCGATGACACCACGTGAACGTTTCAACGCGGAAGCCGCCAAGCGCATCCTGATCACCGACGGCGCGTTCGGCACCGAGATCCAGAACTGGAAGCTCGACGAGGCGGCCTATGCGGGCGACCTCGGGCTCAGCCACGACCAGAAGGGCAATAACGACATTCTGGCGATTACCAGGCCGGACGTGCCCCAGACGATCACGCGCGAATATCTCGACGCGGGGTCGGACATCGTCTCGACCAACACGTTCAGCGCGAACATCATCAGCCAGGCGGATTACGGCGCCGAGCATCTGGTCCGCGCGATCAACGTCGAAAGCGCGAAGATCGCACGGGCGCTCGCGACCGAATATGAGGCAAAGGATGGCCGGCCGCGGTTTGTGGCGGGTGCGATCGGGCCGACCAACAAGACGCTGTCGCTGAGCCCCGACGTCAACGATCCCGGCTATCGCGAGATCGATTTCGATTACCTGAAGGGCGTCTACCGCGAACAGATCGACGCGCTGCTCGAGGGCGGCGAGGGGGTCGGCGTCGACTTCATCCTGATCGAGACGGTGTTCGATACGCTCAACGCCAAGGCCGGGATCATGGCCGCGATCGAGGCGGGCGACGACCTGGGGCGCGACGTGCCGATCATGCTGTCGATGACGCTGACCGATCTGTCGGGCCGCAACCTGTCGGGGCACACGGTCGAGGCGTTCTGGCACGCGGTGCGGCATGCTAAGCCGATCACGATCGGGCTCAACTGCTCGTTCGGTGCGGAGCAGCTGCGGCCGCATGTGAAGACCCTGTCCGGCATCGCCGACACGCTGATCATGATCTACCCGAACGCCGGGCTGCCCAACGAACTCGGCGAATATGACGAGATGCCGGCGACGACCGCCGGGCTGGTCGGCGAATGGGCGGTGGCCAAGCAGGTCAACGTACTCGGCGGCTGCTGTGGCTCGACCCCTGCGCATATCAAGGCGATGGCCGACGGCGTGCGCGGGCTGGAACCGCGGGCGGTCTCGCGGCCGGAGGTGCGGACCAAGCTTGCCGGGCTCGAACCGTTCACGATGGCGGCCTGACTTTCTTCCCCTCCCGCAAGCGGGAGGGGGCAGGGGGTGGGCTCGCGCTCTCCCCCAACGACTAGGCCCGCGGATGCCGGGCGCCCACCCCCCGACCCCCTCCCGCTTGCGGGAGGGGGGGAAGAAATGAACCGATGACCACTCCCTCCTCCACGTCCTTCGTCAACATCGGCGAGCGAACCAACGTCACCGGATCGGCCCGCTTCAAGAAGCTGATCATGGCGGGCGACTATCCTGCCGCGGTCGAGGTCGCGCGCCAGCAGGTCGAGAGCGGCGCACAGGTGCTCGACGTCAACATGGACGAGGGGCTGCTCGACGCGCACCACGCGATGACGACGTTCTTGAAGCTGATCGCCGCCGAACCCGACATCGCGCGCATCCCGTTCATGGTCGACAGCTCGAAATGGAGCGTGATCGAGGCGGGGCTGAAATGCGTCAGCGGCAAGCCGATCGTCAACTCGATCAGCATGAAGGAGGGCGAGGAGCAATTCCTTGCCCAAGCCAGGAAGTGCATGGCGTACGGCGCCGCGGTCGTCGTGATGGCGTTCGACGAGGTCGGGCAGGCGGACACCAAGGACCGGAAGGTCGAGATCTGCGAGCGCGCCTACAAACTGCTCGTCGGCATCGGCTTTCCGCCCGAGGATATCATCTTCGACCCCAACGTCTTCGCGGTCGCGACGGGGATCGAGGAGCACGATAATTACGGCGTCGACTTCATCGAGGCGTGCCGCGAGATCAAGGCGCGCTGCCCGCACGTCCATATCTCGGGCGGACTGTCGAACTTCAGCTTCTCGTTCCGCGGCAATGAGCCCGTGCGCCGCGCGATGCACAGCGTGTTCCTGTATTATGCGATCCCCGCGGGGATGGACATGGCGATCGTCAACGCCGGGCAGCTCGACATCTACGACGATATCGATCCCGAGCTGCGCCAGGCGGTCGAGGACGTCGTGCTCAACAAGGATCCCGAAGCGGGTGAGCGGCTCGTCCAGCTCGCCGAGCGCTATCGCGGCACTGATGTCGTCGCGGAGAAGGCGGCCGCCGAATGGCGGTCGCTCGGAGTCAACAAGCGGCTCGAATATGCGCTGGTCAAGGGCATCGACCTGCACGTCGTCGAGGATACCGAGGAAGCGCGGCTGATCATCGACGGCAATGGCGGTCGCCCGATCGAGGTGATCGAGGGCCCGCTGATGGACGGGATGAACGTCGTCGGCGACCTGTTCGGCAGCGGCAAGATGTTCCTGCCGCAGGTCGTGAAGTCGGCGCGCGTGATGAAGAAGGCGGTCGCGCATCTGCTGCCTTACATCGAGGCAGCCAAGGAGCCCGGCGCGCGCGGCAAGGGCAAGATCATCATGGCGACCGTCAAGGGCGACGTGCATGACATCGGCAAGAACATCGTCGGCGTTGTGCTCCAGTGCAACGGCTTCGACGTGGTCGATCTGGGCGTCATGGTGCCGTGGTCGAAGATCCTCGAAGCCGCGAACGAGAATGACGCGGACATGATCGGGCTGTCGGGCCTCATCACCCCGAGCCTCGACGAGATGGTGACCGTCGCCGAGGAGATGAAGCGCGCGGGCATGACGATGCCGCTGCTGATCGGCGGGGCGACCACCTCCAAGGTCCACACCGCGCTGCGCATCGCGCCCGCCTATGACGGCCCGGTCGTGCACGTGCTCGATGCGAGCCGCGCGGTGGGTGTCGCGTCGACGCTCGTCAGCGACACGATCCGCGACGAGTTCGTGACGAAGACCGCGGACGAATATGAAGCGGTGAGGGTGGCGCGTGCCAACAAGGGCCAGAGCGAGCTTATCCCGATCGAGACGGCGCGCGAGCGCGGGTTCGTCGCGGACTTCGCGTTGAAGCCCGGGGCGCCCGCGAAGCCCGGCGTCCATGTGTTCGCGGACTGGGACCTGACCGACCTGCGCGACTATATCGACTGGACGCCGTTCTTCCGCGCCTGGGAGCTGGCGGGCAACTTCCCGGCGATCCTGACCGACGAGGTCGTCGGCGAGAGCGCGAGTTCGCTCTATGCGGATGCGCAGGCGATGCTTGACACGATCGTCGCGGAGAAATGGCTGACGCCGCGCGGTGTCGTGGGGCTGTGGCCGGCGCGGCGCGAGGGGGACGATGTGGTCGTCTCGCACACGCGCGGCCACGACATGCCGCACGAGGACGTGCGCCTGCCGATGCTGCGCCAGCAGATTTCCAAGCGTGAGGGGCGGGCGAACATGTGCCTCGCCGATTTCGTCGATCCCGCGGGTGACTGGTTCGGTGGGTTCGCAGTCGGCATCCACGGGATCGACGAGCATATCGCGCGCTTCAAGGCCGGGCATGACGATTACAACGACATCCTGCTGAAGGCGCTCGCCGATCGCTTTGCCGAGGCGTTCGCCGAACGGCTGCACAAGCATGTCCGTCAGGAGCTGTGGGGCTATGCACCCGACGAACAGCTGACCAACGATGCGCTGATCAAGGAACAGTATCGCGGCATCCGCCCTGCGCCGGGCTATCCCGCATGCCCCGATCACAGCCTGAAGCCGATCCTGTTCGACCTGCTCGATGCCGAGACCGCGACCGGGCTCGAACTGACCGAGAGCTTCGCGATGTTCCCGACCGCGGCCGTCTCGGGCTTCTATTTCGGCCACCCGCAGGCGGAGTATTTTGGTGTCGCCCGCGTCGGCCGCGACCAGCTGGAAGACTATGCGGAGCGCCGCGGCGTCGACCTGCCGATCGCGGAGCGCTGGCTGCGGCCGAACCTAGACTGAACCCCGAACCGTGACGTCACCCCGGCCTTCGCCGGGGTGGCGCCATGCTTATGGCTGTCAGGCGCTACGCCCGACCAAGGCCGCCAGCTTCTTCAATTTCGGCGCCACCATCGGTACGCTCAGCATCGTGCTGGCCAGCGCCATCAGCAGCAGGGCGGTGAAGGTTTCGTTGGTGATGATCGCCTTGTCGAGCAGGATGTTGACGAAGATGATCATGATCAGCGCCTTGGTCTGAAGCAGCCAGCCGATCGCCGACGCCTCGCCCGGGCGCCATTTGAGGATCCGTCCGGCGGCGTGGACCCCCGCCAGCTTGCCGCCGACCGAGGCGAGCAGCAGCAAGGCCGCGGCGGCGAACACCGCGATCCCACCGACCGCCCATTGCGTCTTCAGGCCGGTCGACAGGAAGAACACCGGCATCACCGCGAGCAGCACGAAGCGGCGGAAATCGTCCATTCGGATCTGGTCGAACCATTTCGCGTCGAGCACCGCGCCCGACAGGAACGCGCCGACCATGAAATGCAGCCCCGCCCAGTCCGCGGCGAACCCGCAGCCGGCGAGCCAGATCAGGCTGACATACCAGCGATCGCGCTCCGGGATCCGCGCCATCAGTCGGCGGATCAGCAGGGTGGCGACGGCGAAGCCGACCAGGAAGCCCGCCTGCCGGCCAACCCGCTCCCAATCGAGCAGGATCAGCGCGAGCACGCCCCAGATCGCGATATCGTCGAGGCTGGCATAGCGCAGGATGCGCTGGCCGATCGGCTCACGCAGGACCTCGAGCTTTTCGAGGAACAGCACGAGGATCGGCAGCGCGGTAACCGCGCAGGCCATGCCGATGCCCAGAATGACCTGCCACCGCGCACCCGACACGCCTGCCCAGCCCGGATAGCGCAGCATCAGCGCGGCCGCGATGCTGCCGGTCGCGAGCGGCACCGCCAGCGCGAGGCCGGCGGTGACCGCGGTCTCGCGGCGATGTCGCCATGCCGCGCCAAGATCGAGTTCGATGCCAGCGACCCACACGAACATCATCACCGCCCACCAGGCGACGCCGTTCAGCGAGCCGATTGTCGCAGGGGTGAAGATCGTCGCATAATAATCGGGGAAGAGCGCGCCGAGCACGCCCGGTCCGAGCAGGATGCCGCCAAAGATCTGCACGACGACCAGCGGTGCCCAGTAGTCGGTCCGGCCCAGCCGCCAGACCAGATAGGGGACGCTGAAGATGATGAGCATCGCAAGGAGGAAGACCTCCGTCGGTGTCATGGCGTGCATGCATTCCCCCTCTCGCGCGGTCGGGGGCCCCCCGCCGGCTTTATGCTGCCGGGTCGTATGCGGCCGGGCAGGCGGCGGCAATATGCTTCGGCACGGTCGAACCGGTGTCGATCCGTTTGCAGGCTGCGCCATTGCGGGACGCGGGGCGGGCCCCCGCTATCGGCAGCCGGGACGCATCCGCGCTAAGGACGGGGCGTGGCGGCGCAATCGTGGCTGGCCGATGAGGGAGTGCCCTGCTTGAACCGATCGCTCTTATTGCTCGTGCTGGTTGCTGCGTCCGCCTCGGCCCAAGCGCCGGTGCGGCGCGCGTCGCCCTTCACCGTCGACGGGCAGGGCTTTGCGACGCTGCAGGAGGCGGTCTCGTCGATCCGGCTCGGCACCGCGACGATCCTGATCGCGCCGGGCACCTACCGGCAATGCGCGGTGCAGGCGGGCGGGCGGATCACCTTCAAGGCGGCGGAGCCGGGTACCGCGATCTTCGAGGGCGTGGCCTGCGAGGCGAAGGCGGCGCTGGTGCTGCGCGGGCAGGGGTCGGTCGTCGATGGCCTGGTCTTTCGCGGCTACAGCGTCCCCGACGGCAATGGCGCGGGGATCCGCACCGAGATGGGGGACCTCAGCGTCGTCAACGCGATGTTCCTCGACAGCCAGGAGGGCATCCTCGGCGGCGAGCCGAGCGGGCAGCGGATCACGATCGACCGGTCGACCTTTTCGGGGCTAGGCCAGTGCGACCAGTCGCCCAGCTGTTCGCATGCCGTGTATCTGGCGAACCAGGGCAGCGTGACGATCACCCGGTCGCGGTTCGAACGCGGGACCGGCGGGCATTACGTCAAACTGCGCGTGCCGACCGTCTCGATCACCGACAACAGCTTCGACGACAGCGCGGGGCGCAAGACCAACTACATGATCGACCTGCCCGACGGCGCGACCGGGCTGATCGCGCGCAACACCTTCGTGCAGGGACGGCAGAAGGAGAACCACACCGGTCTGATCGTCGTCGCGGCGGAGGCGAAGACCTATCGCTCGACCGGGTTGCGCGTCGAGGACAATGACGCGCGGCTGGCACCGGGCGATGCGACCAGCCCCGCATTCCTGGCGGATTACAGCCATGACCGGCTGGCGCTGGGGGCGAACCGGCTGGGGCCGGGGTTGCGGGCGTTCGAGACGCGGTAGTTTTTGGCAGAGCCGTCGGGAAAAGTGGGCCGGTAGCACCGCGTCCACACCCCCCATCATCCCAGCTTTCGCTGGGATGATGGAAGGGGCGGGGTGGCGAGCCCCCTCAATTCGGGCAGGTGCTCGCCGCGCCGGCGTCGAGGTCGAGGCAGCGACCGTCGAGCCCCGATACCGGCAGGCCGATCGTTGCGGCGAGCGTCGGGACGATGTCGACGGTTTCCACCGACAGCGGCTGTTCGAACCCGGCGATCCCCTTGCGCCAGAACAGCATCGGCACGCGGCGATCATAATCCCACGGGCTGCCGTGCGTTTCGACATAGCCGCCGGCGGGCGACACGATTGTCGTCACGCGTGGCTTCAGGAGCGTGACGAACTGGCCCGAGCGGCCCTCGGCATAGGAGGCGCGCGCGCGTTCGATCAGCGTCCAGGTCTCGGGCGGGGTGGTCGGCATCGGCGTTGCCATGATCTCGGCAGCCGAGAAGGCGGCGGCGACCTGCGGCAGCGCACGGTAGCGGCGCAGCGCCTCGGTCAGCACCCTGGCGCGCGTCTTGGCAGGTAGCGCATCGTCGATATAGACGTCGCCCTCGGTCCCGAGCAGGACGCTGCCAGGCAGGCCCAGATCCTTGGCGATCGCGGTGCCGACCTGCTTGGCGAGCACATTCTCGTCCATATGCGCCTCCATCGGCATCGCGCGCTGCTGCTGGCGCTCGGTCGCGTCGTGCGCACCGTGATCGGCGGTCAGCACGACCTCGTAATCCACGCCGGTCTCGTCCAGCACCGCGAAGAAGCCGCCGAGCGTCTTGTCGAGCTCGGCCATCTGGATGCACATCTCCGACCCCTGCGTGCCGTAGGTGTGGCCGATATAATCGGTCGCCGATGCGCCGATGTCGATGATGTCGGTCTGCGGCCCTTGACCGAGCTTCATGTCCTGCACGAGCGCGGCTGCCATCGCGAACACCGCGGCATCGGACGCCGGCGACACGCGGAAGCCCTTGGCGTCGCCCGCCTCGCGCTCGAAGCGGCCCTGGCCGTACGTCTTGCCCGCGATCACGATCGGGTGGTTCACGCCTGCGCAATAGCCGGGCAGCGGCAGCGCGGCCTGGGGCAGCGCGATCAGCCCGGCGACCGCGGTGCGCGTGCGCTGCACCGCCGGCGGTACCGCGCGGCCCGCATAGGAGACATAGGTCTTGCCGTCCCACCACCAGAGCTCGTCGACCTTGTGGCCGCCCATCATCACCGCCGCGCGATCCTTGCCCGCGACCGAGACCGAGCGGGTGCGCGGATCCCGCGCCTTCATCATCTCGCCGAGCGTCGGCACCTTCAGGTGCATGTCGGACACGGTGTAGCTGTCATGCGTGCTGCCCGCGACGCGCTCGTCCTCCGAGCAATAGACGATCTTGTCGGGACGGCCGGCGCGCTGGTCGACCCAGTTGTTCGCGATGATCCCGGTATGCGCGGGACGCATGCCCGTCAGGATGGTCGAGTGGCCGGGGCAGGTCTCGGTCGCGGCATGGCTCTGATAGCCGCTTGGAAACACCACCCCGTTCAGCAGGCGGGTGAAGCCGCCGGTGAAGTGGTTGCGATATTGCTGGAACAGGTCGGCGGCGAACTGGTCGACCGAGATCGCCACGATCAGCTTTGGCGGCGTGGCGGGCGTCGGTGCCACAACCGCCGGGGCCGGGGCCGGGGCCGGGGCTGGGGCCGGAGCGGTCTGCGCGGACGCGGTCACGGACGCGGCCGGGGTCAGGAGCAACGCGGCGATAAGTGCTTTCACGGACAGTCCTTTGACGAGCAGCGGCATGACTGCTTTCGGATGTAATGCGGTGTCGTCCTCGCTATGGCTGTGGCCGATGAACGAAACAAGGATGGCCATGCGCAGTTTACGTTGCGTCCTGATGACGATGCTGCTCGCGCTGTATGGCCTCGTGGCGACGCCGGCGCTGGCTGACCCGCTCGACGGCTCGAGCCGGCATCTGAGCATGCGCCTCGTTGCTGAAAGCGACCATCCGAAAGCGGGCGCACCGCTGACCATCGCGATCGCAACGACTCCCGATACGGGCTGGCATGGCTATTGGGCCAATCCGGGCGATGCGGGGTTTCCCGCGACGTTCGACTGGACGCTGCCGCGCGGGGCGACGGCGGGGCAGCCCGAATGGCCCGTCCCGACGACGCTGCTGATCGCGGGGCTGATGAACTATGTTTACGAGGCGCCCTATGCGCCACTCGTGACGATCCAGGTGCCGGCGGGGCTGGCGGCGGGCGCCAAGCTGCCGATCCGGCTGAAGACGTCTTATCTTGTCTGTTCGGCGACGATCTGCGTGCCCGAGGAGCAGGCGCTCTCGCTCGACCTGACGATCGGTGACGGCGCGCCGTCGCAGGCCAGCGCCTTTGCCGGATGGCGGCGGGCGATCCCCAAGCCGCTCGATGCGGGCGCGACCTATGCGGTCGACCAGGGCGTGCTGCGCGTCGCGGTGCCGTTCCCGGCCGGGGCCAGGGCGCAGGATGCCTATTTCTTCCCGCTCACCACCGGCGTGATCGACAATGGCGCGCGCCAGACCGTGACGCGGTCGGGCGATACGCTGACGATCGCGACGCGACTGGCGGCCAATGGCAAGGCCAATGCGTCGATAGAAGGTGTGCTGCGGATCGGCGACGCGCAGGGGCTCGCGGTCAGCGCCGCGCCGGGGGTCGTTGCGGCGGGGCCATCGGATAATGCGGGCGGGCTGTGGGCGACCGCACTGGCGGCGTTTGCGGGCGCGGTGCTCGGCGGGCTGATCCTCAACATCATGCCCTGCGTCTTCCCGATCCTGAGCCTGAAGGCGCTCAGCCTCGCGCGCGGTGGCGCCAGCGAACGCGAGGCGCGGCACGAGGCCCTGGCCTATACCGCGGGCGTCGTGCTGGTGTGCCTTGGCCTTGGCGCGGCGATCCTCGCGCTGCGTGCGGGCGGGTCTGCGGTCGGCTGGGCGTTCCAGTTGCAGCATCCCGCGGCGATCATCGTGCTGCTGCTGCTGAGCACCGCGATCGCGTTCAATCTGGCCGGGCTGTTCGAGGTGCCGACGCCGCGGTTCGCGGGCGAAAGCGGTGCGAGCGGTGCGTTTGCGACCGGTGCGCTGGCCGCATTCATCGCGACGCCGTGCACCGGGCCGTTCATGGGTGCAGCGCTGGGCGCGGCGCTCGTGCTGCCCTGGCCCGCGGCGATGGCGGTGTTCGCCGGGCTGGGACTCGGGCTGTCGCTGCCGTTTCTCGCAATCGGCTTCGTACCCGCGTGGCGGCGCTGGCTGCCCAAGCCCGGCGTCTGGATGGAGACGTTCCGGCATGTCCTGTCGGTGCCGATGTTCCTCACCGCGATCGCACTCGCCTGGGTGCTGGGCCGTCAGACTGGCGTCGACAGCCTGACGCTCGCGCTCGTCGCGGTTCTGGCGATCGGCGCGGTGCTGTGGATCGGCGGCACCCGGCAGCGCAAGGGCAAGGCGTTCGGCGCGGCGACCCTTGCCGCGCTGGCGGTCGTGTTCGTCGGCAGCGCGGTCGTCATCGCCCGCGCGCCGCCGGCCGCGGCCAAGACGGCGGTCGCCGGCGACGAGGCGTTCAGCGAGGCGAAGCTTGCCGCGCTGCGCGCCAAGAAGCGCGGCGTGTTCGTCTATTTCACCGCCGACTGGTGCCTGACATGCAAGGTCAACGAGAAGGCGGCGATCGAGACCGCGACGGTCCGCGACGCGTTCGCCAAGAACAAGGTCGCGGTGCTGATCGGCGACTGGACCGATGGCGACCCGGTCATGGGCCGCTTCATCGAGGCCCATAACCGTGCAGGCGTGCCGCTCTATCTCTATTATGCGCCGGGAGCGGCCGAGCCGACCGTCCTGCCGCAGGTCCTCACCCCGGCGCTGCTGGCGGGGCTGGGCGTCTAATCCGGCTTGTGCAGCGCGGTGAAGCGTTGCAGCATGGAACTGCAACGCTTGATGGGGAATTTACCATTTCGATGGGGAAACAAGCGTTCGACGAAATCATGGGGGCACCGGGCGATACCCGTGTCCGTCCCGAACTTGCCGCCTTGGGCCGCTGGATCGAGGAGACGCCCGACGCCGAGTTGCGGCGTCGCCAGCAGGCGGCTGAAACGACGTTTCGGCAGCTCGGCATTACCTTTGCCGTCTATGGCGAGAACGAAGCGGCCGAACGGATCATCCCGTTCGACATCGTCCCGCGGGTGTTCCTGCATGACGAATGGACGCGGCTGTCCGAAGGGCTCGTCCAGCGTGTCGAGGCGATCAATGCGTTCCTCGAGGATATCTATGGCGAACGCCGCATCCTAAAGGAGGGGATCCTCCCCGAGGATCTCGTCATGGGCAATGCGCAGTTCCGTCCCGAAATCGCCGGGATGCGCCCGCCGCATGGGGTCTGGGCGCATATCTGCGGGATCGATCTGGTACGCACCGGACCCGACGACTTTTTCGTGCTCGAGGACAATGCGCGGACGCCCTCGGGGGTCAGCTACATGCTCGAGAATCGCGAGGCGATGCTGCGGCTCTGCCCCGAGCTGTTCCGCGAGTTTCGCGTCGCGGCGGTCGACAGTTATCCCGATCGGCTGCTCGAGACGATGAAGTCGGTCGCGCCGCACGGCGTCAGCGCACCGACCTGCGTCGTGCTGACGCCGGGGCATTATAACTCGGCCTATTACGAGCACAGCTTCCTCGCCGATACGATGGGCGTCGAGCTGGTCGAGGCGGCCGATCTGGTGGTCGACGATGATGTCGTATGGATGCGGACGATCGCGGGGCGCGTGAAGGTCGACGTGATCTATCGCCGGATCGACGACGATTATCTCGACCCGCTGGTCTTCCGTCCCGACAGCGCGCTCGGCGTGCCGGGGCTGATCGCCGCCTATGCCGCGGGCAATGTCGCGATCATCAACGCGCCGGGCAACGGCATCGCCGACGACAAGGCGATCTACAGCTACATGCCCGACATCGTGAAATTCTATTCGGGCGGCGAGTGCAAGCTGCCCAATGTCGAGACATGGCGGTGCCGCGAGCCGCAGGCGCTGAAATATGTTCTCGACAATCTCGAGGACGTCGTCGTCAAGCTGGTCGACGGTTCGGGCGGCTATGGCATGCTGGTCGGCCCGACCGCGACGAAGCAGGAGATCGAGGATTTCCGTGCCGCGCTGATCGCCGAGCCGCATCGCTACATCGCGCAGCCGACGCTCGCGCTGTCGACCGTACCGACGATGGCCGAATCCGGGCTGTGCCCGCGCCATGTCGATTTCCGGCCGTTCGTGCTGACCGGGTCGAAGGGCGTCCAGGTCGTGCCGGGCGGGCTGACCCGCGTTGCGCTGAAGCAGGGGTCGCTGGTCGTGAATTCGAGCCAGGGTGGCGGTACGAAGGACAGCTTCGTCCTGATGGCGGATCAATCGCAGCGGATGGGGGCGGGCGGCATGACGCAGACGCTGGGCGGGATGACGCAGACGCTCGGCGAAGGCATGCCCGGGCCGGAGGCGCAATCCTGATGCTGTCGAGGACCGCCTCGTCCCTTTATTGGCTGGGACGCTATTTCGAACGTGCCGATTTCATCGCGCGGTTGGTCGAGGCGACGGTGCGCCTCGACGTGTTGTCGTCGCAGCCTGCGGGCGAGGCGGCCTGGGCATCGGCGCTGGCGGTCACCGAGACCGACGAGGCCTTTGCCAAGACCGGGGTGCCGGTCGGGCAGCGCGACGTGGTGCGCTTCCTGACGCTCGACGCCAGCCATCCGGGATCGATCGTCCGCTGCCTCGACATGGCGCGCAACAATGCCAAGGCGGTGCGGACCGCGCTGACGCGGGAATCATGGACCGCGATCAACCGTGCGTGGCTGTTGTTCGAAAACCGCGCGACCCCCGGCAGTACGACCGCGCAGCTCAACCTGGTCGAGGCGGTCAAGACCGAGACGCGCGGGTTCGAGGGTGCGATCCACCGTATGCTGCGCAACCAGACGACCTGGTTCATCCGGCTCGGCCAGGCGGTCGAGCGCGCGGACAACACCGCGCGGCTGCTCGACGTCAAATATCATATCCTCCTGCCGGAGGGACAGAAGCTGGGCGGCGCGATCGATCGCGACCAGTGGACGACCATCCTGCAGACCGTGTCGGCGGTGACCGCCTATCGCTGGATGTACAATGACGGCCTTCGGCCGGCCGACGTCATCGATTTGTTGCTGGCGCGTGCGGAGCTGCCGCGTAGTCTCGCAGCCTCGGTCGAGGAGACGGTGGACGTGCTCAATCTGCTTGCGAAACGCACCGGCCAGCATGGCGAGGCGGACCGGATGGCGCGGCTCCGTGCCTCGCGGCTGGGGCGAACCCGATCCGGCGAGGTGATCGCATCGGGTCTGCACCAGTATCTGCAGGCCTTCATCCAGGAAAATGCGCTGCTTCACGGCGCGATCGGCCGGCAGTTCAAGTTCCTTTGATGCGGTTGTCGGTCGATCACCGCACGATCTATCGCTTCACCGAGCCGCAGAGCCGCCTCGTCCAGATGCTCCGCATGACCCCGCAGAACACGCATGACCAGACGGTCGCGCAGTGGCGGATCGATATCGACTGCGATGCCCGGCTGCGGCAGGGGCGCGACGGGTTCGGCAATGCCATCACGATGCTCTACATCGACGGGCCGATCGACGGGATCGAGATCGACGTCACGGGCGAGGTGCTGACCAGCCATTCCGACGGCGTCGTGCACGGCGCCTATGAGGTGCTGCCGCCGGCGTTGTTCCTCCGGCCGACCGAGACCACCGCGCAGGACAAGGCCATTGCCGACTTCGCCGCACGCGCCGCGACCCCCGCCAAGGGCCGGATCGGGGCGCTGCACCGAGTGAACGAGGCGTTGCACGAACGCTTTGCCGCCAATCCCGGCCGTCCCGAGCCAAACCTCGGCGCGGCGGCAGCGTTCCGGCTCGACAGCGCCACCTCGCGGGACTTTGCACAGATGTTCATCGTCGCCGCGCGTTCGCTGGGGGCGCCGGCGCGCTATGTGTCGGGCTATCTTCTGACCGAACGCGAGGATGATCACCGTCCGACGCCGCATGGCTGGGCGGAGGCGCATGTCGACGGGCTGGGCTGGATCGGTTTCGACCCGTTCACCGGCGACTGTCCAGAAGAGCATCACGTCCGGGTTGCGGTCGCCCTCGATGCCGCGGGGGCCGCGCCGGTGGCAGGATCGCGGCTCGGCGAGGGCGGCGAGCGGCTGGAGGTCGATGTCGTCGTGTCGCGGGACGGCCAGTGACCGTCGGCGGCTAGTCCTTGCGCTGCCTGGGGCCCTGCCCGGAGGCGGCCGCCAGCAGGTCCTCTTCGCTCAGGCGGCTCCATCCGCCCGGGCCGAGCGCCTCGATCGGGCGGTAGCGGATCTTGTATTCCATCCGGCCCGATCCCTTCACCCAATAGCCCAGATAGACATAGGGTAGCCCCGCACCGCGTGCGCGCAGGATGTGGTCGATGATGATGTAGTTGCCGAAGCCCGGCCGCGATGCGTCGTCCGCTGCGAAGAAGCTGTAGATCATCGACAGCCCGTCGGCCTGGCGATCGGTGAGGCAGGCGCCGACCAGCCGGCCCGGGGCACTGCCGATGCCCGGTTCGCGATATTCGACGATCAGCGAGTCGACGGGCGAATGCTCAACCATGTCGGCATAATCGTCCTCGTCCATCCCGGCCATGCCGCCGTCCGGGTGACGCGCCGACAGATAGCGGCGCAACAGCTGGAACTGTTCGTCAGTCGCCCATGCGCGACAGACGGTCGCGGTGATGTCGCCGTGGCGCTTGAGCAATTTGCGCTGCGTCGCGTTGGGCGTGAATTCCGGCGTCACGACGCGAACCGACACGCAGGCGCTGCAGCCGGTGCAGCTCGGCCGGTAGGCGACGCCCTGGCTCCGTCGAAACCCGATCCGGCTCAGCGCGTCGTTGAGCTCGACCGCATGCGGGCCGTTCAGCTCGGTGAAGACCTTCCGCTCCTCCCGATCGGGCAGATAGGGGCAGGGGCCGGGGCTAGTGACGAAGAACCGGGGAAACCGAAAAGGCGCAGTCATCGCGAAGTGCCCCTCTCTCGGCTTCATGCGCTCTCAAGGCGCGGGCGGTATATGATTCCTGTGCGGGCCGCTGGAAAGTGGGGCGGCCCGCGGTGGTAAAAGAAATTCCCGGCGGCGTTGGCCAGGGATCAGGCCAGTTCGACGGTGCTCGTCTCGTAGCCCGCCGCCTTCAGCGCGGTGACCAGCCGATCGAGATGCGCGCGATCGCGGGCCTCGCATTCGATATCGGTGATCAGCCCCTTTGCCGGCAGCGTCGTAAAGACGCGCTGATGATACACCTCGATGATGTTCACCCGCTCCTGATCGAAGATCCGGGCGACGTTGTACAGCGCGCCGGGCTGATCCTGCAGGCGGATGCGCAGCCTTGCGAGGCGGCCCGAGCGTGCAAGATCGCGCAGCAGGACGTTGGCGAGCAGCCGCGTGTCGATATTGCCGCCGCACAGGATGATCCCGACAGTGCGCCCCTTGAAGCGCTCGGGATGCTGGAGCAGCGCGGCGAGGCCGGCGGCACCGGCGCCCTCGACGACCGTCTTCTCGATCTGGAGCAGCAGGCTGACCGCCATCTCCAGACTACGCTCGCTGACCAGGACGATGTCGTCGACGAGTTCGGCGACCATCTTGGAGGTGATGCCGCCGGGCTCCTTGACCGCGATCCCCTCGGCCAGCGTGTCGCCGGCGCAGGGCATCGTCGTCCCGTTGATGCGGTTGTACATCGACGGGAACAGCTCGGCCTCGACGCCGACCACCTCGATCGCATGACCGCCCTGCGCGGCGTTGGCCCGTGTCACGGTCGCGACGCCCGAGATCAGGCCGCCGCCGCCGATCGGGACGACCATCATGTCAATCTCGGGCACGTCCTCGAGCATCTCGATCGCGGTCGTGCCCTGGCCGGCAATGACGCGGGCGTCATCGAAGGGATGGACGAAGGTGAAGCCGCATTCGCCCTCGAGGATGCGGGCATGCGCATAGGCGGCGTCGAAGGTGTCGCCGAACAGCACGACCTTGGCGCCGTGCCCTTCGGTCTGCGTGACCTTCACGGTCGGGGTGTTGGTCGGCATCACGATCGTCGCGGGGATGCCGAGCCGGTTGGCGTGATAGGCAAGACCCTGTGCGTGATTGCCCGCCGACGCAGCGATCACGCCCTTTGCGCACGCTTCGGGCGA
This sequence comes from Sphingomonas sp. T1, assembly GCF_902506585.1. Taxonomy (NCBI): domain Bacteria; kingdom Pseudomonadati; phylum Pseudomonadota; class Alphaproteobacteria; order Sphingomonadales; family Sphingomonadaceae; genus Sphingomonas; species Sphingomonas sp. T1. Next base: position 1,291,515 of record NZ_LR733875.1, on the reverse strand, counting down.
TAGCTGTAGCAGCGTGTTAAGCGCGCCGCGTTCCTTGTAGGCCGCGGTGAACTGAAGATTCTCGAACTTCAGATAGACCGTCGCGCCGGTCATCTGGCTCAGCGTGCGGCTGATCAGCGTCGGCGTGCGGACGATCGAGGCGCGGATCCGGTCATGCGCGGCGCGAACGTCGTCGATGGACACGGGAAGGGTGGGTGCCGCTACGGCAGCGAGGGTAGCCATAGGCGTTGCGCTAGACCATCTGGCGCGCAGGGGAAACACCGCTTATGCGCTTGATCCATGGCAAAACTGGCATTCATCGGGACTGGCGTGATGGGCGCGCCGATGGCGGGGCATCTCGTCGCGGCAGGGCACGACGTCACCGTCTATAATCGCTCCCAGGCCAAGGCTTTGGCATGGGCCGATAAATATGGCGGATCGGTCGCGGACACGCCGGCTCTGGCGGCGCGCGAGGCGGATGCGGTGTTCACCTGCGTCGGCAATGACGATGATCTGGCGGCAGTGACATTGGGTGAGGACGGCGCGTTCGCGGCGATGCGCGACGACGCGGTGTTCGTCGACCATACCACCGTCTCCGCCGCGATCGCCCGGCGGCTGGCGGGCGCCCGCGCGCTCGTCGTCGATGCGCCGGTGTCGGGCGGGCAGGCGGGTGCCGAGAACGGCACATTGTCGATCATGTGCGGTTGTTCCGCCGACGCCATGGCGAAGGCCGAGCCGTATATGCAGGCCTATGCCGCACGGATCGTCCATGTCGGTGACGCGGGCGCGGGCCAGACGACCAAGATGTGCAACCAGATCGCGATCGCCGGGGTGATCCAGGGCGTGTCCGAATCGATCCGCTTCGCGCAGAATGCCGGGCTCGACCTCGACAAGGTGTTCGAGGCGATTTCGGGCGGCGCGGCGCAGAGCTGGCAGATGGTCAATCGCTGGCCGACGATGGCGAAGGAAGACTTCGACTTCGGCTTTGCGGTCGACTGGATGCGCAAGGATCTGGGGCTCGCGCTCGACGAGGCGCGGCGCAACGGCGCGGTCCTGCCGGTCGCGGCGCTGGTCGATCAATTCTATGCCGATGTGCAGGCCATGGGCGGCGCGCGGCAGGATACGAGTGCGTTGGTGCGGAGATTGCCGAAGTGAAGCCTGTCCTGTTCGCAAGTGCCGCCCTGTCGCTGTTCGCCACCCCGGCGCTGGCCGACGGGATCGTCGACAACGTCAACGGCCTGACCATCACCGAGGGCGGCAAGATCGTCCGGTTCAAGGCGATCCTGGTCGACAAGGACGGCCGCGTGACCCGGCTGGTGCCGCCGGGGGAGGAGCCCCCCAAGCTCAGCCGCAAGGAATTGAAGAAGAACGCGGGCAAGCCGCTCTATGACTGGCGCACCGACATGGGCGGCAAGACCGTGCTGCCCGGCTTCGTCGATGCGCATGGCCATGTGATCGAGCTCGGCTTCGGCGCGCTGTCGCTCGATCTGTCGGCAGCGACCTCGCTCGACGACGCAAAGTCGCGGATCGCCGCCTATGTCGCGGCCAATCCCGATCGCAAATGGGTGCTCGGCCGCGGCTGGAACCAGGAAGCCTGGGGGCTCGGGCGGTTCCCGACCGCCGCGGATCTCGACTCGGTGTCGGGCGGCCATCCGATCTGGCTGTCGCGCGCGGACGGCCATGCCGGCTGGGCGAACAGTGTCGCGATGCGCGAGGCGGGGATCACCGGTGCCACGGTCGCCCCGGCGGGCGGGCGCATCGAAAAAAGCGGCGGCGCGCCGTCGGGCGTGTTCGTCGATGCCGCGCAATCTCTGGTCGAGAAGGTCGTGCCGCAACCGCTGCCCAAGGAGCGCGATGCGGCCTTCCTTACTGCTCAGCGGATCCTGCTCGGGTACGGCGTCACCGCGGTCGCCGACATGGGCACCACGCTCGACGACTGGCTGACCTATCGCCGGATGGCGGATATCGGCGGGTTGCGCGTCCGGATCATGAGCTATGCGCTGGGGGTCGAGACCGCTGGGCGGATCGGCGGCAAGGGGCCGACGCCGTGGCTGTATGACGACCATCTGCGGATGGGCGGGGTGAAGCTCTATGCCGATGGCGCGCTCGGCTCGCGCGGCGCGTGGTTGCTGAAACCCTATGCCGATGCACCGGGGCAGACCGGGCTGGGCTTCCTGACCGATGCGCAGCTCCAGAACCAGATGAGCCGCGCGGCGATGGACGGGTTCCAGGTCGCGGTGCATGCAATCGGCGATCGCGCGGACCAGCAGGTGCTCGACGCGATCCAGGTCGAGAGCGAGACCTACAAGGGCGACCGGCGCTGGCGTGTCGAGCATGCGCAGATCGTCGATCCCGCCGACCTGCCGCGCTTCGGCAAGTTCGGCACGATCGCCTCGATGCAGCCCACCCACCAGACCAGCGACCGGACGATGGCGGAAGCGCGGCTCGGACCGGGGCGGCTGACCGGCGCCTATGCGTGGAAGTCGATGCTGGCGAACGGATCGAAGCTCGCCTTTGGTACCGATTTCCCGGTCGAGAAGCCCGATCCGTTCGCCACCTGGGCCGCCGCATTTACGCGGCAGGATGCGAACAACCAGCCGCAGGGCGGGTGGCAGCCGCAGGAGCTCATCTCGCGCGAACAGGCGTGGTGGGCGATGACGGGCGCCGCCGCCTATGCGGGGTTTGCGGAAACGAAGTTCGGTGCGCTCGCCGCCGGGCAGCGCGCCGACTTCATCGTCGTCGACCGCGATCCGATGATCGCTTCGCCGACCGAACTGCGCGCGATCAAGGTTGCCGAGACTTGGGTCGGCGGCGAGAAGGTCTGGGTTCGGAAATAGCCGGCCGGTAGCGTCAAAGGTCGCCGCTGGCATCCTTCGATGCGCGCGCGTTGATCCGCGCCCAGACCGCCTTGTGTTCGGCCTTCGCGTAGAGCGCAGCCCGTTGGCGGGGCGGTGCGGCTGCGAGAGTGGTCGGCAGGTCGGGGAAAGTCGCCAGGACGAGCCGCAACCGCGCCTCGCGCTCGCGTTGCATCGTCGGCGTGATCGACGGGGGCGAAATGTTCGTGCGCGGCGTCCAGCCGGGATTTCCGGGAAACGGCGCGCTGGTACCTATCAAGCCGCTAGGGCCAGGGACGCCAAGTTGCGCAGAAGCGGCCGCAGAACAGGCAATCAGTCCGACGGCGAGCAGGATAGTTTTCATGGAACACCTCCGATGAAGACTAAACTGACACCATCAGGCAAGGTTGCAAGCCTAAACCTGTGGAGTGAAGCGGCGCGACCTTGGACTTTGGGTCGCGCAGCCGAGCAGATCAGGCGACTTGCGCTTCGACCATCTCATCGGGTTCGCGCAGGACATAGCCGCGGCCCCAGACGGTCTCGATGTAGTTTTCGCCATCGCACGCCAGGCTGAGCTTCTTCCGCAGCTTGCAGATGAAGACGTCGATGATCTTGAGTTCAGGTTCGTCCATCCCGCCATAGAGGTGGTTGAGGAACATTTCCTTGGTCAGCGTGGTGCCCTTGCGCAGCGAGAGCAGCTCGAGCATCGCATATTCTTTGCCGGTCAGGTGAACGCGGCTGCCATCGACTTCGACCGTCTTGGCATCGAGGTTCACGGCGAGCTTGCCAGTGCGGATGACCGACTGCGAATGGCCCTTCGAGCGGCGCACAACGGCATGGATCCGCGCGACGAGTTCCTCGCGGTGGAACGGCTTGGTGACGTAATCGTCCGCGCCGAACCCGAAGCTGCGAACCTTGGAGTCCATTTCGTTGACGCCCGACAGGATCAACACCGGCGTCGCAACACGCGCAACACGAAGACGCTTCAGGACATCATAGCCGTGCATGTCGGGCAAGTTCAGATCGAGCAGGATGATGTCGTAATCATACAGCTTGCCAAGATCGAGGCCCTCTTCGCCCAGATCGGTGATGTACACGTTGAAGCCCTCGGTCGTGAGCATAAGCTCAAGGGCCTTGGCGGTGGTAGGCTCATCCTCGATCAGCAGCACGCGCATGGGTTGTCCCCCGTTTAGCGAAAACGCCAGCCCCTGCTAAGCGATCCGCCGTTGATTCATTAACCAAAGAACATCTGAAAGCAAAAGGTTAATTCCGTCTTAAATGAGAGCGTTATACGAACTCTTGGTACGGAACCGACCAAAACTCCGTGTCGAGACCCCGGCAACCGAGTCGCGGCGCGGGCTCACGTCTTTGCCGGGTCGAGCGTGTGCCAGGCAAACCCGTCGCGCGCGAGCAGTTCGTCTGCCGCCGCCGGTCCGGTCGTACCCGCGGCGTAAGTGTCGGGTGCGCCTTCGCTTGCCCATGCGTCGAGAAACGGCTGGACCGCCGCCCATCCCGCCTCGATCGCGTCGGCGCGCTGGAACAGCGTCTGGTCGCCCGCGAACAGATCGTGGATCAGCGACTCATACCCGGTCATCGCGCCGATATCGAACGAGTCGGCGTAGCGGAAATCCAGCGCAATCGGCGCGGTGTCGACCTCAAGCCCGGGGCGCTTGATATTGATATCCATGCTGAGCCCCTCGTCGGGCTGAATCTGGATGATCAGGCGGTTCGGCGGCAGTTTCTCGGCGGCGGTCGCGTGAAACTGGGCGAACGGCACGGGCTTGAAGGTGATCACGACCTCGGTATCGCGAATCTCCATCGCCTTGCCGGTGCGAAGGTAGAAGGGCACGCCCGCCCAGCGCCACGTGTCGACCATCAGCTTCAATGCGACATAGGTCTCGGTGGTGCTGTCGGGGGCAATGTCGGGGGATGCGGTGAAGGCGGGGACGGCGCGTTCGCCGATCGTCCCCGCACCATAGGCGCCGCGGACGCCGTTGCGGCGCGCCTTGGCGGGTGAATAAGCCCGAACGGCTTTCAGCACCTTGCCCTTTTCGTTGCGGATGGCCTCCGCGTCGAAACTTGCAGGGGGCTCCATCGCGACCATCGCCAGCAACTGGAACAGATGGTTCGGGACCATGTCGCGCAACGCACCCGTCGCGTCGTAGAACGCACCGCGCGTGCCGACGTCGACGGTCTCGGCGGCGGTGATCTGGACATGCGCGATACAGTCGGCATTCCAGACCCGTTCGATCATCATGTTCGCGAAGCGCGCGGTCATGATGTTCTGGACAGTTTCCTTGCCGAGGAAATGGTCGATCCGGTAGATCTGCGTCTCGGCGACGTGCGACAGGATGCGCGCGTTCAGCGCCTGCGCGGAGGCGAGGTCGTGGCCGAACGGCTTCTCGATCGCGATCCGGCGAAACGCGGATTTGCTTTCATGCGTCAGCCCGTTGGCCGCGAGCCGATCGACGATGTCGCCGAAGAATCGCGCGGGTACGGCAAGATAGAAGGCGGCGTTGCCCGATAGCCGGTCGCTTAGCCGTGCATAGACGTCGTCCTGCGTGAAATCGCCCTGCAGATACTGGACGCGCGCCTGCAACCGGTCCCAGGCGGCCTCCTGCTCGGGCGAGGCATGCGCCGTGGAAGCGCTGGCGCGAAAGGTGGCGAGCGCGGTGCGCAGCGTGTCGTCGTCGCCGGGTTCGATACCGATCCCGAGAACCGAGAAATCGTCACCGATCATGCCGAGCCGGGTCATGTTGGTCAGCGCCGGCATCAGCAACCGGCGGGTCAGGTCGCCCATCGCACCGAAGATGACGAGCGTAGTGGGCGGGGCGGGATGGATCGCGCCGGTCATGCGCGGCGGGTCCGGGGCGCGGTCTGGTAGGGGGGCATCGACATCCTTCCGTGGTGACGCACAGCAATAGCCTGGCGACGGGCATTGTTCCGTGGGGGTTCCGTAGGGGGTTCCGTAGGGGGTTCCGTCGGGGTCCAGCCGGCGCGGTTCAGCCGGGGTCGCGAAGCCGCGCGCCGAGGAACGCGATGAGCGCCTCGACCCGGGCCGGGCGGAGCGGGCTGGGCGGGGTCAGCAGGTGGAGGCCGATCGGTGCGGGCGCCCAGACATCGAGCAGCGTCACCAGCGCACCCGACGCGAGCTGCGCCTCGATGATGAAGTGCGGCAGCCGCGCGATGCCGAGACCGGCGACGAGCGCCGGGACGACCGCCTCGCCGCTATTGGCGGTGAGCTGACCCTGCAGCCGTACCGAAACGTCGCTTTCGCCGGGGCGCTGAAACCGCCAGGGACCGACGACGTTCGAATAGCCGATCAGGCGGTGCTCGCCGAGCTGCGCGGGATGAGTCGGCGTCCCGTGCGCCGCCAGATAGGCAGGCGCGGCAACGGTGTGCGCCTGGATGCTGCACAGCCGTCGCGCGCGCAGCGAGCTGTCGGGCAGCTCGGCGATCCGCAACGCCACGTCGAATCCTTCCGCGACGATGTCGACCCGCGCGTCGGACAGATGCAGGTCGATCTCGATGCCGGGATGCGCGGCCAGGAACTCGGCCAGCAGCGGCGCGACATTGGTGATGCCGAAGCTCATCGGCGCCGCCAGCCGTACGCGCCCCGTCGGTGCGCTTGCGGCATCATTCGCCGACTCCTCTGCGAGGCGCGCTTCGCCCAGGATCCGCGCGGCGTGCTCGGCGAGCGGTTTGCCCGCCTCGGTCAGCGCGAGCCGGCGCGAGGTGCGATGAAACAGCGACTGGCCGAGATGCGCCTCGAGCCGCGTGATCGCCTTCGATACGGTCGCCTTGCTCAGTCCGATCGCGTCGGCGGCGGCGCTGAACGAGCGATGTTCGACGACGCTGGCAAAGATCGCCCAGGCTTCGAGGTCGGGAAGGCGCATCATTCACTCTCCGCAGCGGTCACGTTTGCTAGCAATCGAAACGATCGGTTTCCAGCGTTTCTATTTACGGTGCGATGCCAGTGTCTATCTTGGTGGCAACAAGTGGAGACCTCTGATGACGACCACGACTCTCAACACCGTAGACCGCCGCCCCTTCGACAGCCTGGGCCATGCCGATCATGGCTGGCTGAATGCGCGGCATCATTTCTCGTTCGCGAGCTATTATGACCCTGCGCGGATGGGCTGGGGCGCGATCCGCGTCTGGAACGACGACCAGATCGCCGCTAATTCGGGTTTCCCGCCGCATCCCCACCAGGACATGGAGATCATCACCTATGTCCGCAGCGGTGCGATCACGCATCAGGACTCGCTCGGCAACAAGGGCCGCACCGAGGCTGGCGACGTCCAGGTGATGAGTGCCGGTTCGGGCGTGCGCCATGCCGAGTATAATCTGGAGCCCGAGACGACGACGATCTTCCAGATCTGGATCGAGCCCAGCCGCAAGGGTGGTTCGCCAAGCTGGGGTGCGAAGCCGTTCCCCAAGGGCGAGCGCTCGGGGCAGTTCGTGACGCTGGCAAGCGGCTTTGCCAACGACGGTGACGCGCTGCCGATCCGGGCGAATGCGCGGGTGCTGGCCGCGACGCTGAAGGCGGGCGACAGTGTCGACTATGCGGTCGGCGAGGGGCGTCACGCCTATCTTGTCCCGGCGACCGGCGCGATCACGATCGACGACGAGACCATCAACACCCGCGACGGTGCGGCACTTTCGGGCGGCCGGACGGTGCGGATCACGGCACTCGACGAGGCCGAGATCGTTCTGGTGGACTCCGAGTAATTTTACCGATCATCCTGTGACCATTCCGGCCTGTGCCGGGATGGTCTGCCTTTGAGGAGACTGACATGACCAAGGTTCTGGTTCTCTATTATTCGTCCTACGGCCATATCGAGCAGATGGCGGATGCCGTCGCCGAAGGCGCGCGCGCGGGCGGCGCGGAAGTAGACATCCGCCGGGTCGCCGAGACCGCACCGCAGTCGGTCGTCGAGTCGGCGCATTTCAAGACCGACAGCGCACATGCCGAGATCGAGGGCCCCGATGCGCTGAAGGACTATGACGCGATCATCGTCGGTGCACCGACCCGGTTTGGGCGGATGCCCGCGCAGATGGCGTCCTTCTGGGACACGACCGGCGGACTGTGGTTCTCCGGCGCGCTGGTCGGCAAGGTCGGCGGTGCGTTCACCTCGACCGCGAGCCAGCATGGCGGGCAGGAGACGACGCTGTTCTCGATCCTGACCAACCTGCTCCATCACGGCATGACGATCGTCGGTCTGGACTATGGCTTCCAGGGGCAGATGGGTGTCGACGCGGTCAAGGGCGGCTCGCCCTACGGCGCGACGACGATCTCCGATGGCGATGGCAGCCGGATGCCGAGCAGCGTCGAACTCGACGGTGCGCGCTACCAGGGCAAGCGGATCGCCGAGACGGCCGCAAAGCTGAAGTAAGCGCGAACGATCCCTCCGGGCGACCGGGGGGATCAGCGCCTGCGGCGTTTGCCCTTTTCGGACGGAAGCGCCGGGACGGGCGCGGCCGGCACCGCGGGTGCGACGACCGGCGGGGGCGCGGGCGGCAGGATCGAAGGGTCGGCGGGATAGAGCCGCCGCGCCTTGGCGAACACGAACCGCGCCTTTGCCGCGCCGGGCGCATCGGCGGTCACGCCGACCCAGCGCCAGTGCCAGGGCTCCCATTTGACGTTCTGCTTGTTACCGCCGGGGAAGGATTGTTCGAATCCGAACCGCGTCGCGTTCGCGCGCAGCCAGCGCGCGGCGGGGGTCGCCGCCATGCACGCCTCGGCATCGCGACAGCCATTGGCGGGACGGATGGCGAAGTCTACGACATAGCCGGTCGAATGTTCGCTATAGCCCGGCGGCGCGACCGAGATTGCGCGCTCGGCCGCCGATGTTTCCGACTCGCGGCAGAACACGCTGCGCTGCTGCGCGATCGAACGCTGGCACGACAGGCCGCGCAACTCGCCCATCACCGCCGGGTCCGCTTTGGCTGCGGCGAGCAGGCGGAGCAGGTCGGGCAGCATGTCGCGGCGGACCACGCAGGTCTGGCGGACGCCGAAGTCGGACGGAGCGGCGACCAGTTCGGACGGGGCGGCGTCGCCGTAAGGCAGATGCCCGAACGCGCGACCATCGGCGGCGATCGCCGCGCTCTGTCCGGCACAGAGTTGCGCATTGGCGGCGGCCGGGATCAGCAGAAACGAAAGAACTAGGGGGCTACGCAACATCGTGCGGGCTCTGGCATGCGGGCGCAGATGCTGGCAAGGGCGGCACATGCATGGTGAACGCGTACTTTTCCTCGACGGCGAGGCCCTGATCATCGACAAGCCCGCTGGGCTGCCGGTCGATCCTCCTCGTGACGGCTCGCTGAGCCTCGAGAATCATCTCGAAAGTCTCAAATTCGGATTCCAGCGCTGGCCGATGCCGGTGCATCGTCTCGATCGCGACACAAGCGGCTGCCTGTTGCTGTCGCGCAATCCCAAGGCGCATGCGCGGTTGCAGCAGGCGTTCGAGCAGGGCCTGGTGTCGAAGCGCTATCTCGCAGTGCTCGACGGCGTCCCCGCCGAAGAGACCGGGACGATCGACATGCCGCTCGGCAAGATCAGCAGCGCCGAAGAGGGCTGGCGGATGGTAGAGGACGCCAAGGGCAAGGCGGCGCGGACCGGCTGGCGCGTGCTCGCGACGCGTGACGGACGCTCGCTGGTCGAATTCATCCCCCAGACCGGGCGGACGCACCAGATTCGTGTCCATGCCGCGCTGGGCCTCGGCGCAGCGGTCGTCGGGGATCCGGTTTATGGCCAGAAGGATCGCCTGGGCATGATGCTCCACGCGCAGCGGCTGGTCGTGCCGCGGCCGGGCAAGGCCGATGTCGTCGGTATCGCGCCGCTGCCAGAACGGTTCGCGACCGCGGGCTTCGGCGAGGAACCGGGCGTCGAGGCGACGCCGTCCCCGCAGGACGCGTCCGTGCCGGATCCGCGTCCCGAACCCGATAATGGCTGACGTGATCGACGCCTCCCTGCTTGAGGGGGCGATCGAGGAGAAGTTCCTCGCGGCTTCCGGGCCGGGCGGGCAGAACGTCAACAAGGTGGCGACCGCGTGCCAGTTGCGAGTCGACATATTCGCGCTGGGCCTGCACCCTGAAACCTATCGCCGGCTGAAGCTGGTCGCGGGCAGCCGGATGACCGCGGCGGGGGTGCTCGTCATCACCGCGCGCCGGTTTCGCACGCAGGAGGCCAACCGCGCCGATGCGCGCGATCGCGTGCTCGAACTGATCGCGCAGGCGCAGCACCGCGACGCGCACCGGGTCAAGACCAAGCCGTCCCGCGCCGCCAAGGCACGGCGGGTGGATACGAAGAAGGTCCGCAGTTCGGTCAAGGCCGGGCGCGGGCGGGTTCGCGAAGACTAACCGCAGACAAGAGGCGATGATGTACCAGTTCGATATTTCCGGCGGTTCGAAGGCCGATCTGTACCGCGACCTGCTCGCGGCGCTCGACGCGCTGACCGTGGACGAGCGCGATCCGATCGCGAACATGGCGAATGCGGCTGCGCTGGTCTGGGAATATCTGCCCGATCTCAACTGGGCGGGCTTCTACCGTGCGGTCGAGGGCGAGCTTGTCCTGGGGCCGTTCCAGGGCAAGGTCGCCTGTATCCGGATCGCGATGGGCAAGGGCGTGTGCGGCACCGCGGCGGCGGAGCGGACGACCCAGCTGGTCGAGGACGTCCATGCGTTTCCCGGACATATCGCCTGCGATGCGGCAAGCCGGTCCGAGCTGGTCGTGCCGGTCGTCAGCGACGGGCGGTTGATCGGCGTGCTCGATCTCGACAGCCCCGAGCCTGCACGGTTCGATGCCGAGGATGCAGCCGGGTGCGAAGCGCTGGTCGCGTTGCTGGCGTCGCGGATCAGCTGACGCCCCAACCTGACGCCTGCTCCGAATCGGGACCGGGTTGCGGCTGGCCGCGCCATGGCGGCTTTGGTACGCACTGCGTCAGCATAGGACGCGGCCCTGAGGCGTACGGTGCGTCAGGGGAGAAGATGTCATGCGCATGAAGGTGATCGTCGGTCTCGCACTGATCATGGCGGTGGCGGGCACGACGGCCGAGGCGCAGCGGCGTCCGGACGGGGCATCGCGGCCCGGTGCGACTTATCCCGTTCCTGCCCGCAGCGCGGTCAGCGTAAGCCCGGAGCCCGCCGCGTCCCGCGACGCGCGCCGGGGCAGCAGCGTCGATGGTCGCTGGTCGGCAGGGGCGAACGCGCCGGGCGGCTGGAGCGGCTATCGTCGGCCGTACCGCGGCTGGGCGCTGCCGGCCTATTGGATCGCGCCGCGGTTCGGGATCGTCGACTGGCGCGACTATGGGCTCGTGCCGCCGCCGCCGGGCTATCGCTGGACGCGCTATTTCGACGACGCGGTGCTGATCGATGCGCGGGGATCGATCTTCGATACGCGTGCCGGGATCGACTGGAACGGCGCCGTCGGCGGCGATGCCGCCCCGCGCTATGACGTGCAAAGCTTTGACGGGCGGGCGGACGACCGGGTCTATGCCCGCCGCCAGCCGCGGCCGGTAACGCGGCGGACCTATGTGACGACCCGCGTCGAAGCGGCGCCGGACTTTGCGGGGGCCGCCTATCGCGACCAGCCATTGCCGCCCGTCCAGCAGCGTGGCGGGACATGGGTGTCGCCCGACGGGATGACCACCGTGACGACCACCGGCGGCGGCTATCCCGGCAGCGACGCCTATGCCGGCGACGGGACGACGACGGTCACCGTCCAGTCGGTGCCGGTCACGACGACCACGACGACGACCGAATATATCACCGAACCCGTGACCTATCGGCGGACGACCCCGCGTCGCGGACCGGGCCGGACGCGGGGCGGCACCCTGGGGTCGGCGCGATAGCGCTCAGCGTCGGCGTTCGCGGCCCGCGAAACTGACGACGCTCTCGCTGCCATCCGCGCCGAGTGCGGACACGCCGACGAAATGGTCGTCGACGGGGGTCTGGGCGAGCAGCGTCTCGGTGCCGGTGACGTCGCGCACGTCCTTCCAGTCCTGCGTGTCGTTGCGCCGCCAGCGGACTCGGTAGCCTGCCGCACCCGGAACCGCGGCCCATTTGACCTGGGTGTCGCGCGACAGGGCACCGGCGATCGATACGTCACCCGGTGCCGCGGGCGCGGCGGCGAGGCGGGCGAGCGTGGCGATGTTGATCGCGGTCACCTTGGCCAGATAGGGGAAGTCCATCCCGGCGATCGTGTCGCCATAGTCGACACCGTTTTCGGTGCGCAGGTCCTGGTGCTGGCGATCCCAGTTCTCCGCGGCGACCGAGAAGCGGACCGCGGGATAGCCGAGCTTCAGAAAGGGTTCGTGATCGCCGCCGCGGCCGAACCGGTCAGGGCGACGGTCGAGCATCACGTCGAGCCCGCCGGGGATCGTCCCCGCGATGCCGTCGATCGCCTTGGCGAGCGCGCGGCTGGGGCCATCGTCCTCGCCACCCTCCGCGCGACGACCGATCTGCGCGGCAAGGTCTTCTGATGCGCGAATGCCTTCGGAAAAGACGCGGACGCTCGACGCCATGCGGACGCCGCCCTGGCCGACCGTGTTGCCGACAATGTCGTTGTTGAGCATCGCGGTGACGGTCCAGCCGCGCGCCTTGGCGGTGTCGGCGAGCAGCTCGGCGCCCCACAGCCCCTGTTCCTCACCCGAAAAGACCGCATAGACGATGGTCGCGTCGAACTGCCGCTTTGACAGCGCGCGGGCGGCTTCGAGCACCAGCGCGACGCCCGACGCATTGTCGTTCGCGCCGGGCGCGTCGCTTGTCACGTTCATGACGTCGGTCACACGGCTGTCGATATGCGCGCCGACGATCACGACGCGATTCGGGTCGCGCCCCTTCTGGATGCCCAGCACGTCCTCGACATAGACGCCGGTCGGTGCGCGCGGACCCGACACGGTGCGGCCGATCCGCTCGACCGTGACGCAGCCGCCACAGGCGCGGCCGATCTCGGTGAAGCGCGCCGCGGCCCAGTCGCGGGCGGCGCCGATGCCGCGCTTCGGATCGGTGGTGGTCGATGCGGTGTGGCGCGTGCCGAACCCGACCATCGCGGTCACATCGGCCTTGAGGCGGGTGGCGGAGGGCGCGGGAAGCGCGGCGGCGGCTGCGGCGAGCAGCGGAAGGGCGAGGATCGGCATCGGCGTCACCGTGGCGGCTTCGGCCGGGGAGCTCAAGCGGGGAGTGTTGGATTCGCTCGGTTTAGCCCGTCATTCCCAGCCGACGTCATCACCCACCTCCGTCATCCTGACGAAAGTCAGGATCCAGGGTTCCGAGGGCGGCGCCTGTGGCTCTGGATCCTGACTTTCGTCAGGATGACGGGGGGCGGCAAGACGGCCGCCGTCAGCTCAGCCGGTCGATCGCCTCGCTGGTCAGCGACCCCGGGATGATCATGACCGGCACGGGCAGCGCTCCGGCGTCGGTGCCCGAGAAATGGGTGATGAGATCGCCCGGCGCACCGCTCGCCGCGGCGCCGAGCACCAGCGCTGCAATATTGGGGTTGGCGGCGATCATTTCGCGGATGATCTTGGGGCCTTCGCCTTCGCGCACGGTGATCGACGGGCGCAGATCCGATTCCTCGATCAGCGTGCCGGCCGCAGCCGCGACGAGGCCCTCGGCATGCAGCCGCGCCTCCTCCTCGATCGTCGCCTGGACACCGCCGAACGCGATGAATTCCTGCGGCGGGATCAGCGTGAGGATCTCGACGCCGCCGCCGGTCTTCACCGCGCGCCGCGCCGCAAAGCGCAACGCGATACCCGCCTCGGGCGACTCGTCGATGACCACCAGATAGACACGCATCATATTCCCCTGTTTATCGGGCTTAGGTGCCGTGCAGATGCGGTTCGCGCAAGGGGAAGGCGGCTTCGCGGGGTTGACCCGGACGGGCGGGGGCGCGAGTAGGCATGCCGTTACGTAACGCCCTGGGGACCTCCATGTCGATCGAGATCAAAATGCCTGCCCTGTCGCCGACCATGGAGGAGGGCACCCTCGCCAAATGGCTGGTGAAGGAAGGCGATACGGTGAAGTCCGGCGACATCATGGCCGAGATCGAGACCGACAAGGCGACGATGGAATTCGAAGCGGTCGACGAAGGCGTGATCGCCAAGATCCTGGTTGCCGAGGCAACCGACAATGTGAAGGTCGGCACCGTCATCGCGATCCTGGCCGAGGAAGGCGAGGATGCGTCCTCGGTGTCCGCGCCGACCAAGAGCGAGACGCCCGTCCCCGCGGCCAAGGAATCGGAGGCCAAGCCCGATCCCAAGGATCCCAACGACACCGGCAGCGAGGCCAAGCCCGTCGCCCGGACCGAGACGTCGGCCGAGGATCATGGTCGTCCCGCCGATGCGGGCGCCGCGTCCGCGTCCACGCCCGAATCGAAGCCTCAGTCGAAGCCCGCCAGCGGTGACCGTGTGAAGGCGAGCCCGCTCGCCCGCCGCCTCGCCGCCGACAAGGGGATCGACCTTGGTTCGGTGTCGGGTTCGGGTCCTAAGGGTCGCATCGTCAAGGCCGATGTCGACAGCGCGAAGCCCGGGGCCGCACCTGTCGCCGCGCCCGAAGCCGCTGCACCGGCCCCCTCCGCTGCCGCGCCAGCACCCGCGGCCAAGCCTGCGGTCGTGCCGGATATCCCGCACGAGTCGACCAAGCTCAGCAACGTGCGCAAGACGATCGCGCGCCGCCTGACCGAATCGAAGCAGACCGTTCCGCACATCTACCTGACCGTGGACGTGCGTCTCGACGCGCTGCTCAAGCTGCGCGGCGAGCTGAACAAGAGCCTCGAAGCGCGCGGCGTGAAGCTGTCGGTCAACGATCTGCTGATCAAGGCGCAGGCCGTCGCGCTGATGCAGGTCCCGACCTGCAACGTGATGTTCACGCCCGACCAGCTGATCAGCTTCCAGCGCGCCGACATCTCGGTTGCGGTCAGCACGCCGTCGGGTCTGATCACGCCGATCATCGTCGGTGCGGACACCGCCTCGCTGTCGTCGATCTCGACGCAGATGAAGGACCTCGCCGCCCGCGCACGCGACGGCAAGCTGAAGCCCGAGGAATATCAGGGCGGCACCGCCTCGATCAGCAACATGGGCATGTTCGGCATCACGCAGTTCGACGCGGTCATCAACCCGCCCCAGGCGATGATCCTTGCGATCGGTGCAGGCGAGAAGCGTCCCTATGTGATCGGCGACGAGCTTACCGTCGCGACCGTTATGTCGGCGACCGGCAGCTTCGATCACCGCGCGATCGACGGCGCGGACGGTGCGCAGTTCATGAAGGCGTTCAAGCATCTGGTCGAGAACCCGCTGGGCATGCTGGCGTAAGACCGTGACCGCTGTGGCCCCTCTCCCGTTCGCCCTGAGCGAGGTCGAAGGGCATGAGTCCCATGTGCCTCGACTTCGCTCGGCACGAACGGGGTCGGGCCGGGTCGCGCCATGACCAGGACGCTCATCGAGATCCTGCATATCCTCGTCGGGCTCGGCGTCGCGGTCGCGATCACCTGGGCGGCGGCCTGGTCCTATCCGCTCGGGCAGGACGTGATCTGGTGGTGCGGGGCGGCGGCGATGGTCGTGACCGTGATCATGGGGATCGGGCCGCTGCGGCAGGCCCGCATCCTCGACCGACAGACCAGCAGGAGCCAAGCGTGACCGACCTGCCCCCCGACAAGGCGCCGACGATCCGCGTCACCGCAATGCCCGCGGACGCCAACCCTTACGGCGACATCTTCGGCGGATGGCTGATGGGGCAGATGGATCTGGCCGCCGGTTCGGTCGCCTCGCGCCGCAGCGGCGGGCGTGCGGTGACCATTGCGGCGGACGCCATGAAGTTCCACATGCCCGTCGTCGTCGGCGACGAGGTGTCGGTCTATGCAGAGCTGATCGCGGTCGGCCGCACGTCGATGACGATCGAGGTCGAGGCATGGCGCCGCGCGCGGCACAGCAACGATAGCTGCAAGGTGACACAGGCGCGCTTCATCTTCGTCGCGGTCGGCGACGACCGCAAACCGCGGCCCGTGCCGCCCGCTTCCAACTGATTCACTTGAAGGACTCTCCACGTGGCTGACACCTATGATCTGGTCATCCTTGGTTCGGGCCCCGGCGGCTATGTCGCGGCAATCCGCGCGAGCCAGCTCGGCCTCAAGGTCGCGATCGTCGAGCGCGAGCGCCTGGGCGGCATCTGCCTCAACTGGGGCTGCATCCCGACCAAGGCGCTGCTGCGCACGTCGGAAATCTATCACTACATGCAGAATGCCGAGAGCTATGGCCTCAAGGCGGACAATGTCGGCTTCGATCTCGCCAAGGTCGTCGACCGCAGCCGCAAGGTCGCAGGCCAGCTGAATGCGGGCGTGAAGGGCCTGATGAAGAAGAACAAGGTGACCGTCGTCGAAGGCGTCGGCACCGTGACGGCAAAAGGCAAGCTGAGCGTCAAGCAGGGCGACAAGACCGTCGAGCTCGAGGCCAAGAACATCATCGTTGCCACCGGCGCGCGCGCGCGCGACCTGCCGTTCGCCAAGGCCGACGGGAAGACGATATGGACCTATCGTCACGCGATGGTGCCGACCGAGATGCCGACCAAGCTGCTGGTCATCGGATCGGGCGCGATTGGTGTCGAGTTCGCCAGCTTCTATAACGACATGGGCGCCGACGTGACGATCGTCGAGATGCTCCCGCGGATCCTGCCCGTCGAGGACGAGGAAGTCTCCGCGTTCATGGACAAGGCGCTGACCAAGCAGGGGATAAAGCTCCTGACCGGCACCGGCCTTGAAGGCCTGGCGCCATCGGGCAGCGGCGTCACCGCGAAGATCAAGCACAAGGACGGCAAGGTCGTCGAGGAGTCGTTCAGCCACGCGATCGTCGCGATCGGCATCGTCCCCAACACCGAGAATATCGGGCTGGAAGCGCTCGGCGTCGAAACCGACCGCGGGCACATCAAGACCGACGGCTATGGTCGCACCAATGTCGACGGCATCTGGGCGATCGGCGACGTCACCGGCGCGCCGTGGCTCGCGCACAAGGCCAGCCATGAGGGCATCATCGCGGTCGAGAAGATCGCAGGCGGGTCGCCGCACCAGATGGACAAGGCCAACATCCCCGGCTGCACCTATTCGCGCCCGCAGGTCGCGAGCGTCGGCATGACCGAGGCGAAGGCCAAGGAAGCCGGGTACGAGCTGAAGGTCGGCAAATTCCCGTTCATCGGCAACGGCAAGGCGATCGCGCTCGGCGAGGCCGAGGGCTTCGTGAAGACTGTGTTCGACGCGAAGACCGGCGAGCTGCTCGGCGCGCACATGGTCGGCGCGGAAGTCACCGAACTGATCCAGGGCTATGTCGTCGCACGCCAGCTCGAGACGACCGAGGCCGAGCTGATGGAGACGGTGTTCGCGCACCCGACGCTCAGCGAGATGATGCACGAGAGCGTGCTCGGCGCCTACGGCCGCTCGATCCACTACTGAGCCCGACCGCGTGACGTCACCCGCGCTTCGGCGCGGCCGGTGGCGGCACCGTTTACGATGCGGCGCGCGATCAGACCGATCGTGCGCCGTTTTGCCGTCGCCACGAGGCGATAAGCGTCCCGACCAAAATGGACCAATGAATCGACTTGCCGTTTATCGATAGGCCCCATATCGTTTTGCAATATGCAGGCGGGGGCGGCGATGAGGAGGGATCGGGTTCTTTGGGGGGCGACGGGGCTGCTTCGGCTGATGCTCGTCCTTAATATCGTCTGCGCCGCGGTGTTCGCGCTGGCGTTGCTGCTGTCCTGGCCGATGCAGGGCATGCTGAGCGCGCGGCTGACGCATAAATACGGCGCGTTGCTCGATCTGGACCAAGCGGTGCTGGCGATCCGCATGATGCTGTTCGTCGGCATTGCCGGCGGCGTCGCGCTGCATCCGATCTTCTCGAATCTGCTCCGCATCGTCGCGACGGTCGAGGCGGGGGATCCGTTCGTCGACGACAATGCCACGCGGCTCGCGCGGATTGGCTGGGCGCTTCTGGCGCTGCAATGCCTCGATCTCGCCTTTGGCGGGGTCGTCCGCTGGATCTCGCTGCTCAAGCTCGACGTGACCGGATGGACGCCGTCGCTGGGCGGGTGGATCGCGGTCGTGATGATCTTCGTGCTTGCGCGCGTCTTCCGGATCGGTGCGCGGATGCGCGACGACCTGGCGATGACGGTCTGATGCCGGTCGCGGTCAGCCTGGACGCCATGCTGCATGCGCGGCGGATGACGCTGACCGAGTTGTCGGAGGCGGTCGGCATCACGCTCGCCAATCTGTCGATCCTGAAGACGGGCAAGGCCAAGGCGATCCGCTTCACGACGCTGGAGGCGATCTGCCGCGTGCTCGACTGCCAGCCGGGGGATCTGCTGCGGGTCGTCGACGAGGATGAACGGGGCGAAGACGAAATTTAAACGGGGGGGATGGTCCGATGGACGCACTGGTTCTGGACGGGGTGACGAAACGGTTCGGCGAGCGGACCGCGGTCGACGCGCTGAGTTTTGCGGTACGGCCGGGGGAGATCTTCGGCTTTCTCGGCGGCAATGGCGCGGGCAAGACGACGTCGCTGCGCATGGTGCTCGACATCGTGCGGCCGACGGCGGGACGTATATCGGTACTCGGCTGTCCGCCAGGGCGCGAGAATGCCGCCGATCTGGGCTTCATGCCCGAGGAGCGCGGACTGTACCGCGGGATGACCGCGATCGACACCGTCACCTATTTCGGGCGACTGAAGGGCATGTCGGCGGCTGCAGCGCGCGCGAAGGGCCATGCGCTGCTCGACCGGTTCGGCCTCGCGGCATCGGCCAAGATGCAGATCGACAAGCTGTCCAAGGGCATGGCGCAGAAGGTCCAGCTCGCCGCGACGCTGGTCAACGGCCCGAAGCTGCTGCTGCTCGACGAACCCTTTTCGGGTCTCGACCCGGTGAACCAGGGGCTGTTGGAACATGAGATCCTGGAGGCCGCGCGGGGCGGGGCGACCGTGGTATTCTCGACGCATGTGATGCAGCATGCCGAGCGGCTGTGCGACCGGCTGTTGCTGCTGTCGCAAGGGCGCAAGGTGTTCGAGGGTACGCAGGCGGAGGCGCGCGGGCGCTTGCCGGCCCGCCTGACGATCGTCGCGCGCGAGACGCCGATGCGGTGTCCCGGAGTCGAGCGCGCGGAGCCCGGTGCGGCCGACGCGCAGGGCTGGTGCGACTATGACGTGACGCTGGCCGAGGGGATCGATCCGGCCGACGTGCTGCAATGCCTGACCGAGCAGGGCGTGACGTTGCGGCGGTTCGACCAGCACCGCGTCAGCCTGCACGACGTCTTTCTCCATCTTGTCGGCACCCCTCCAGCCGGGCCTGCCGACCCGGCTATGGCGGAGCATGCAGCATGACGCACAATATCCTTCTCGTCGCGATGCGCGAGTTCCGACAGATCACGGGCATGCGCAGCTTCTGGCTGACGCTGCTGATCCTGCCGCTGGCGCTGGCGGTCGGGCCGATCGCGAGCCGCCTGACTCAGTCCGAAAAAACCCAGCGCGTCATGCTGATCGATGCCGATGGCCGTGCCGCGGCGGCGATCCGCGCGCGGCTCGATACCGATCACCAGCGGCGGGTCCTGACCGCGCTGTCGCGCTACGCACAGCGCTACGGGCTCGATCGTGCCGATCCGGGCGCGCTGTGGGCGCAGCATGACCGATTGTTCGGCGACGCCGACGTCGCGACGTTCGTGAAGGCCGGCGGCCTGCCTGCCGCGCTGGCGGCGATGCGGCCGGCAACGACCTCGGAAACGCCGAAGTTCGACGCGCCCGAGGCCGATTTCGTGGTCCTGCCGACGCCGCCTGCAATTGCGCGCGCGGCGCCCGGCGCGCTCGATGCGCAGCTCAAGCCGCTGCTGCAGCCGGGCGAGTTCGGCGACAAGACGGCCAAGCCGCTCGACTATGCGGTCTATGTCCCACGCGGTTTCGGCGTGCAGACCGCCGATGTGCGACTATGGTCGAGCGAGCAGCCTGGCGCGAATTTCGTCCAACCGTTGCAGACCGTGCTCACGCAAGACCTGCGCACCGCCTATCTCGAGTCGACCGGGCTCGCGCGCGATCAGGCGCGCACCGCGACCAGTCTGGTCCCGGCGATCGCGGTCTCGACCCCGGCGCCTGGGGGCGGGCGCGAACGGATGCTGGTGCGATCGGTGGTGCCGTTGCTCAGCGCCTATATCCTGCTGATGTCGCTGCTGTTGTCGGGCAACTGGATCCTGCAGGGGCTGGTCGAGGAGCGGTCGAACAAGCTGATCGAGACGGTGCTCGCCTGCATCAGCCCCGACGAGCTGCTCTATGGCAAGCTCGCGGGGACGGTCGCGGTCGGGCTGACGATGGTCCTGGTCTGGGGGCTGTGCGCGACCGGTGCCGCGGTGGCGACGCAGGGCGCGGTCGGCGCGTTCCTGCACGTGGCGCTCGCGCCGCTCGCCTCGCCCTGGATCATCCTGGTGATGCTGTATTTCTTCCTCGCAGGCTATCTGATGGTGTCGATGATCCTGCTGGCGATCGGCGCGATGAGCGATTCGATGCGTGATGCGCAGAGCTATCTGACGCCCGTGCTGCTGGTCATCGCGATGCCGTTCACGGTCGTCGCGCAAGGCGTCCTGTCGAACAGCGGCGCGACCGCGATCAAAATACTGACCTGGATCCCGATCTACACGCCGTTCACGATGCTGGCGCGGCTCGGCAGCGGGGTTTCGACCATGGAGATCGTCGGCAGCGGCGCGCTGCTGGCGGTGTTCATCGGCATCGAGTTCGTCTTGCTCGCGCGCGTATTTCGCGCCAGCCTGCTCAATGCGGGGCAGAAGCCCAACCTCGCCGCACTGGCCCGGTTGATGCAGCGTACGCCCGCCTGACGCATGCGTACCGTTCATATCATTTCGGGGATCCAACCCCGGTTTTCTGGAGGAGCTATGATGCCGTTCAATCGTATTTCGCGTCTGTCGCTGGGGGTGGCGCTGCTTGCCCTGTCCGCACCTGGTCTGGCCCAGACCGGCACACCGGCCGGCGCACGCTATGGCAGCTTCGGGATCGACCTGACCGCTGCCGACAAGGCCGTGAAGCCTGGTGACGATTTCTGGACGCACGCCAATGGCGCCTGGGACAAGCGCACCACCATTGCGCCGGATCGCACGTCCGCGGGCGGCAGCGTGATCCTGGCGGATCAGGCCGAGCAGCAGGTCCGCGCGATCCTCGACGATGCCGCGCGCGACCCCGCCGCGGTCGGCGCCGGGGCCAAGCAGTTCGGCGATCTCTATGCGAGCTTCATGGACGAGGCCGCGATCGAGCGCGCCGGCGCCGCACCGCTCAAGCCCTATTTCGCGAAGATCGACGCCGCCACCGACAAGCAGAAGCTGCAGACCTTGTTCTCGACGGTCGGCTATGCGTCGCCGGTCGAGGTCGGGCAGCTGCCCGATCCCGCCGATCCGAAGCGCTATGCGGTGGCCGCGGGGCAGGGGTCGCTGGGCATGGGCGGCCGCGACTATTATCTCGAGCAGGGCGCCAAATACGACACCTTCCGCACGGCGTATCGGGCCTATGTCGAGAAGATGCTGACGCTGTCCGGCGTGACGGATGCGTCGGCCAGGGCGGACCGGATCGTCGCGCTCGAAACCGCGATGGCCAAGGTCCAGTGGTCGCCGGTCCAGTCGCGCGACCTGCAGGCGATGCTGAAGCCGATGGACGCGGCGGGCCGCAAGGCGCTGGCGCCCGATTTCGACTGGCCGCTGCTGCTGTCGACCGCGGGCTATGCGCAATTCCCGGTCGTCTACATGACCAACTCGACCGCGCTGACCGAGCTCGGCAAGATCTTTGCGGCGACACCCGTGTCGACGTGGCAGGACTGGATGAAATTCCGCCTCGCCTCGGCAAGCGCCGGTGCGCTGCCCAAGGCGTTCGATCAGGCGACGTTCGATTTCTACGGCAAGACGCTGGCCGATCAGCCGGAGCAACGCGCGCGGTGGAAGCGCGGCATCGCGCTGGTCAACGGCACCATGGGTGAGGCCGTCGGCGAAGTCTATGTGAAGCGGCATTACCCGCCCGAGAGCGAAGCGAAGATGGGCGAGCTGATCGCCAACCTGCGCGCGGCGTACAAGGAGCGCATCACCGCGAACAGCTGGATGGATGGCGCGACCAAGACCCAGGCGCTGGCCAAGCTCGCCGCGTTCGATCCGCGGATCGGCCATCCGGTCAAATATATCGACTATTCATCGCTCAACGTCGTCCGCGGCGATCCGGTCGGCAATGCGATGCGTGCGGGCGAATTCCAGCATCAGCTCGACCTCTCGCGGCTCGGCAAGCCCGTCGATCGCACGCTCTGGGGCATGACGCCGCAGACGGTGAACGCCTATTACGACCCGCTCAATAACCAGATCACCTTCCCCGCGGCGATCCTGCAGCCACCCTATTTCGATCCCAAGGCGGATGCGGCGGTCAATTACGGCGCGATCGGCGCGATCATCGGGCATGAGATGGGGCATGGTTTCGACGACCAGGGCAGCCAGTTCAGCGCGACGGGCAAGTTCGAGAACTGGTGGACGCCGGCGGCTCGCACCGCCTTCACGCAGCGCACCGCTGCGCTGTCGAAGCAGTTTGATGCCTATGAGCCGATCCCGGGTGTCCGCGTGAAGGGTGCGTTGACGCTGGGCGAGAATATTGGCGATCTGGGCGGCGTCGAGACTGCCTACGCCGCGTATCAGAAGTACCAGGCGGAGCATGGCAAGGCGCCCGTGATCGACGGGCTGACCGGCGACCAGCGCTTCTTCCTCGCTTATGCGCAAGCGTGGCAGGCGAAGCTGCGTGAGGGCGCAGCGCGCGCGCGGCTGCTCACCGATCCGCACTCGCCGCCATTCTACCGCGTCAACGGGATCGTCCGTAACGTCGATGCCTGGTATATGGCGTTCGGGGTCAAGCCCGGTGACGCGCTGTATCTAGCGCCCGGCGACCGCGTCCATATCTGGTGACATCTCGCGGGGCGTGTGGCCAGCCACACGCCCCGATTGTCTTGTGCGCACCACGCGCGACCCGGCCGTGATATCGCTATCCGAGATAGCGGCCGACTGCGACCCGAAGGCCGTTGCGCCCGACGAGGCCAGTGGATACGGGACCGGGCATGCCTGACGGGCCGGCGGGCGCTCAGCAACAAAGGTAAGCACTCGCGTCGCAAAAGTCGGCTCGCAGCTACCGGTTTGCTTAAATTTAACAAAATCAATTTATGATTTGATTGCTTTCGTTTAAGTCTCACATCTTCGCTTTGTCTCTATTGTCTTCTAAATCAGATCAGCCTAACGGCGGTAGCGGTAGCATTCGTTTACAGATGCGCCGTTGCTGATGTGGTGCGTCTGATGCGCTGCGGCATGGGGAGGGGTTATGAAGGCGTTCGTTCTGAATTCGGGGCCACGTGGGCGTGTAGCGATCGCGATGCGGGTCGGTGTGTCGCTTGCGGCGCTGCTGGCAGCAGGCGCGGGCAGCGCTGCATGGGCGCAGGCGGAAACGCAGACCGTGTCGCCCGACACGACCCAGGCCGCGACGCCGGGACAGGAGGTCGGTCAACCCGCGGCCGATGCGGCCGGGGACGGTGATATCGTCATCACCGGCCGTCGCGCCGCGCTCGAGGCTGCCGACGAGCGCAAGCGTCGCAGCGAGACGATCGTCGACTCGGTCGTCGCCGATGATGCCGGCAAGCTGCCCGACAACTCGATCACCGAAGTCCTGCAGCGCGTCTCGGGCGTCTCGATCGTCCGTTTTGCCGCACTCGGCGATCCCGACCATTATTCGGTGCAGGGGTCGGGCGTTCAGGTCCGTGGCCTGACGGGCGTCGCGTCACGCCTGAACGGCCGCGAGATCTTCAGCGCGAACAACGGCCGCGCAATCCTGTGGAGCGACGTCACGCCCGAACTGATGGCGGCGGTCGACGTCTACAAGGCATCGACGGCCGACCTGATCGAGGGCGGCACCGGCGGCCAGATCGACCTGCGCACAAAGATGCCGTTCGACTTCAACGGCAAGTTCCACATTGCTGGCACCGGCGAACTCGCGCTCGGCGACATGGCGAACAAGGCGGATCCGTCGGGGTCGGTGCTGATCACCGATTCGTTCGATACGCCGATCGGCCGGATCGGCCTGCTCGGCGACGTCGCGTTCAGCCAGTTCAGCTCGCTGTCGCAGTTCATCCGCGTCAGCCCGTATTTCAAGACCAAGCTCAGCGATGGCAACGAGCGGTACGTCCCCAGCGGCTTCGCCTATGGCGACGAGGCGTTTCAGTACAAGCGCTACGGCATCTATGGCGCGGCGCAGTGGCAGCCGGCCGAATCGCTGACCTTCACCGGCAGCTTCTTCCAGTCGCGCTACAAGAGCCAGTCGAGCGATTACGGCACGCAGCTGGATTCGCAGACTCTGGCGGTCGATCCGGCGAGCAGCTCGTTCGACAGCAACGGCCTGCTCACCAAGACGAGCGCGCTGTTCAACCGCGACACGGCGACGTTTGCCCCAACGGGTGGGTCGGTCAACAGC
This sequence comes from Sphingomonas sp. T1, assembly GCF_902506585.1. Lineage (NCBI taxonomy): Bacteria > Pseudomonadati > Pseudomonadota > Alphaproteobacteria > Sphingomonadales > Sphingomonadaceae > Sphingomonas > Sphingomonas sp. T1. The sequence goes on along the minus strand of NZ_LR733875.1, from coordinate 1,267,196 downwards.
AGCGGCAACAAGGGGTTCGTCGAGAGCAACACGCGGACGCGCGATTATTCGCTGTCGTTCGTCTGGGCGCCCACAGACAGCCATGTGTCGCTGAAGGGATCGCTGCAGCGCGTCGATTCGCGGCAGGTCTATGATCGTCTCGACATCTTCCGCGACGTCGGCTTCGGCCAGAGCTTCGGCATGGATCTCACGGGCGACCTGCCGCAGATCACCGTCAGTCCTGCGACGCAGGCGTCGTTCGCCGATCCGGCCAATTATTTCTGGACGGCGTCGATGCCGCACAACGAACGGAACAAGGGGCGGCTCGATTCAGGGCAGCTCGATGCCGAATATACGTTCGACAACAGCTTCTTCCGGTCGGTCAAGGTCGGCGGCCGCTATGCCAAGCGGACCGAGCGCGATCTGTCGAACGGCTATAACTGGACCGCGCTGGGTCGCGGCTGGAACGGTGATCCGCAGCTGACCTATGCCAACGCCGCGCCGGGCGACGTCGCCAGCCATGCGTTCAAGGACTTCTTCCGCGGCAACACGACGCTGCCGGGCAACCTGATGTTCGCGTCGGAGGATCTGGCGTCGCGCTTCAACGAAAATCGCACCGGGCTGGTGACTGCACCGCCCGCCGGCTTCTGCGGCCCTGCGACCGTTGACGACGACAACAACCCCGCGACACCGAACGTGGCCAGCCCTCTCTATAGCAATTGCTCGTCCAAGGGGCAGCTCCCGGTCACCGGCTATGGCGGCCAGTTTAACCCCGACGGCACGCTGGCGATCCGCCCTGTCGGGTTCGTCCTGCCGGGCGATCAGGTCAACAATCGTACCGAGAATATCGCGGGCTATGCACTGCTCCGCTTCGGGCCCGAGGAAGGCGCACGCGGCATTTCCGGTAACGTCGGCGTGCGTGTCGTGCATATCGAGAATGAAGGCAGCGGGTTCATCCAGCAGAATGGCGGGACCGTCTTCATCCGCGACGGCGCGCAGGTGACGCTGGCGAACACGTTCCTCGCCCGCGGCGGCAAGGCGGACTTCACGCGCGTGCTGCCGTCGATCAATCTCGAATATTCGCCGACCGACCGGATCAAGGTCCGCGGCGGGTACAACATCACGATGGATCTGCCGAGCTTCAACGCGCTGCGTGCGTCGGGTTCGATCGGCGTGGCAACGACCCCCAGCCAGACGCCCGGCGGGATCGGCACGTTCAACAACTTCACCGCGGACACGGGCAACCCGTTGCTGAAGCCGACGCTGTCGAACAATGTCGACCTCTCGCTCGAGTATTACGGGCGGGCGGGCACGTCGTTCCATCTCGCCCCGTTCTACAAGCGGCTGACCAACCTGCCGATCTAGGCGCTGACCAGCCGGCAGGTCACGATCCAGTTCACGGACGGTACGACCGAGAATGTGGCGGCATCGGCCACCGACTATGTCAACTCGACCAAGGCGGCGACCGTCAAGGGCGTCGAGGCCGGTGGCCGGTTCTTCCTCGACATGCTGCCCGGCGCGCTTGCCGGGATCGGGTTCGAGGGTAATTACACCTTCATCAAGAGCAGCAATCCGGGCGATGTCTACCGCGACATCACCGGCGCCGCTCGCAACGACGCGCCGCTGGTAGGTCTGTCGAAGCATAATCTGAACGCGACGTTATTGTACGAGCGCAACCCGATCTCGTTGCGCGTCGCTTATTCCTGGCGCTCGCGCTATCTGTTGTCGACGAACAGCAACGGCACGAACGGCACCTATACCTATTATAGCGCGCCGGGCGTCGTGACTAACCAGGATGGCGGCCAAGATGCGTCGACACAGATCGCGTTGCCGATCTATGGCGGCAATTATGGCTCGGTCGATGCCGGTGTGCGGTTCAAGGTGAACGACCAGTTCTCGTTTGGCGTGCAGGGGACCAACCTGACCGCCGCGACGCAACGGACGCTGATGGGTGGGTATCCCGGCGGCAAGCTGGTCGGACGCAGCTGGTTCCAGGCCGATCGCCGTATCAGCACTGGCATAAACCTCGCCTTCTGACGATGATGCGTCCCCTGTCGACGCGCTGTCGGCAGGGGACGGAGCGGAGCGCGTGATGCGGAAGAGGATCCTGATTGTTGGCGGCGGTACCGCCGGCTGGCTGACCGCGGGCTATCTCGCGAAACGGCTCGGCGCCGATCTGGCGGGCGGGGTCTCGATCACGCTGGTCGAATCCAAGGACATCGGCATCCTCGGCGTGGGGGAAGGGACCTTCCCGACGATCCGGCGGACGTTGGCGACGATCGGCATCGACGAGGCCGAGCTGATCCGGCGATGCGGCGCGACGTTCAAACAGGGGGCGAAGTTCGTCCACTGGCGCCACGCGCCCGGGCAGGGCCGCACCGATCATTACTCGCACCCGTTCCAGGTCGCCGATGCGAGCGACGGCCTCGATCTGCTGCCCTATTGGCTGCTGGGGCATGGCGGCGCAGAGAATTGGGACGAGGTCTCCAATCCGCAAAAAAAGGCCGCGGATGCGATGCGTGCGCCTAAGCTCGCGACCAACCCCGATTATGTCGGGCCGCTCAACTACGCGTTTCATTTCGATGCGGTGGCGCTCGCCGGGCTGTTGCGCGAGCATGCGGTCAGGAACGGTGTCCGGCATCTGACCGACACCGTGTCCGAGGTGCTGCTCGCGGAAGATGGTGCAATCGGCGGGGTGCGCACCGAGCGGAACGGGATGCTCGACGCCGATCTCTATATCGATTGCACAGGCTTTCGTGCCGAACTGATCGGCAAGGCGATGAAGGTGCCGTTCCGGTCGTGCCGCGACGTGCTGTTCTGCAACCGCGCGATCGCCGCGCAACTGCCTTATGCAAAGCCCGGCGATCCGATCGCATCCTATACGATTTCGACCGCTCAGGAGTCGGGCTGGATCTGGGACATCGGGCTCGATCGCAGGCGTGGCATCGGGCACGTCTATTCATCCGACCATAGCGACGACGAGACCGCCGAGCGCGTGCTCCGCGGCTATCTGGGCGCCGGCGGCGACGAGGCCGAGGTGCGTCATTTAAAGTTCGATGCGGGGTACCGCGAGGTCAACTGGGTCAAGAACTGCGTCGCGGTGGGGTTGTCGAGCGGGTTTTTCGAACCGCTCGAGGCGACGGGGATCGCGTTTGCCGAAGTCTCGGCGGGGATGATCGCGAACCTGTTCCCCTGGGGCGGCGATTACGAGACGTCGGCGCGCCAGTTCAACGCCAACATGCTGCGCCGCTACGAGCGTGCGCTCGATTTCATCAAGCTGCACTACTGCATCTCGGAACGGCGCGACACGGCGTTCTGGCGCGACAATGTTGCCGACGCCTCGATCCCCGACAGCCTGCTCGAGCTGCTCGACCGGTGGCGGTTCCGGCCGCCCAACGAGCTCGACATCGACGGGCAGGTCGACATCTTCACCGACGCCAGCTGGCAATATGTCCTGTACGGCATGGGCTGGAAGACCGACCTAAGCGCAAAGGCCGGCGCGCTGCGCTATGCCGAGGATGCGCGGCGTGCGTTTGCCGAGGTCCGGCGTCAGGCCGACTATGCGGTCCGCAATCTGCCGTCGAACCGCGATCTGGTCACCTATGCGCAGCACCATCATTTCGGTGCGCGAGCGGCGGCGTGATCGATCCCGGCCCGGCCCGCATCACCCGGATCGTCATCGTCGGCGGGGGGACGGCGGGGTGGATGACCGCCGCCGCGATGGCGCGGCTGGTGGAGAGCGGCGTCGCGGTGACTTTGGTCGAATCCGAGGAGATCGGCACGGTCGGGGTGGGCGAGGCGACGATCCCCTCGCTGCTAGACTATAACCGGATGCTGGGTATCGACGAGGACGAGTTCGTCCGCGCGACGGGGGCGACGTTCAAGCTGGGGATCGAGTTTCGCGACTGGGGGCGGCTGGGCGACGCGTATTTCCACCCGTTCGGCACGCATGGCCGCGATGTCGAGGGGGTGGCCTTCCACCAGCTCTGGCTGCGTCAGGTAGGCCTCGCGCAACCCGGCATCCCGGGGGCCATCGGCGACTATTGCCTGTCCACGGTCGCGGCGCGCAACGGGCGTTTCATGCGACCTTCGGCGAACCCGCAATCGGTCCTGTCGACGCTGTCCTATGCCTTCCATTTCGATGCCGCGCTCTATGCCAGATATCTGCGCGACCGTGCCGAGGCGGCGGGGGTGGTGCGGATCGAGGGGCGCGTGGCCGCGGTCGATCGGCATGCCGGGACCGGCTTCATCGAGGCGGTCCGGCTCGCGGACGGGCGCGCGATAAACGGGGACCTGTTCATCGATTGCAGCGGGTTTCGATCGCTGCTGCTCGGCGATGCGATGGACGTCGAGTTTACGAGCTGGCAGCACTGGTTGCCATGCGATCGTGCCTGGGCGGTGCCGAGTGCGCCCCGCGATGCGCCGGCGCCGCATACACGCGCGACCGCGGAAGCGGCCGGCTGGCGCTGGCGGATCCCGCTGCAACACCGCGTCGGCAACGGCCATGTCTTTGCGAGCGACCATGTCGACGATGACACCGCGCTGCGCGTGCTGCTGGCCGGACTGGATGGCCCGCCGCTCGCCGATCCGCGCCAGTTGCGGTTCGTCGCGGGGCGGCGCGACCGGCTGTGGGACCGGAATTGCGTCGCGATCGGGCTGGCCGGCGGCTTTCTCGAGCCGCTGGAATCGACGAGCATCCATCTGATCCAGTCGGGTATCGCGCGGCTGATGAGCCTGTTCCCCGATACCGGGTTCAGCGCGGTCGAGATTGCCGAATATAACCGGCAGATGCTCCGGGAGTATGATCAGGTTCGCGACTTCATCATCCTTCACTACCATGCGACGACGCGGACGGATTCGGCGTTCTGGCGCCATTGCCAGAGCATGACGCTGCCGCCGTCGCTGCAGGCCAAGCTCGATCTCTGGGCGGGCCGGGCGCGAATCTTTCGCGAGCAGGGCGAATTGTTCACCCCCGACAGCTGGATCGCGGTCCTGCTCGGGCAGGGCATCCGGCCGGCGTCGGTCGATCCGCTGACCGCGGGGCTGCCGGTGGCGGAGAGCGCCATGTTCCTCGACCATGTGCGAGAGATGGTCGCCAAGACCGCCGAGGCGATGCCGCGCCACGCCGACTTTATCGCCCGGCATTGTGCGGCACCGCTGCGGACCGCGGCATGATACGATCGGCACGGCACAGCGATCGCTAAAAAGCTTATTTGTCGGACAAAGCTTGCCCTTCCGCCTGATTGCGCTACCATCATGGCAATTCGTATAAGAATGGGAGCGGGTATGCGGTGGGCGTCGAGCGCGGGAATGGCTGCGTCAATAGTCGTAGCGTTGGGCACTCTGCCGGCCGCAGCGGCCCCCGTTGCCCGTGGGGGCGAACGCCGCGTCGTCATCGATACCGCCAAGGCGGCAGGCCCGGTCGATCGATCCTTCGATCTGTCGATCGGTTCGGATTTCCCGGGCACGCTGATCCGCAGCGACAGCCAGGCGCAGCTAAAGACCGCGGTCGACGAGCTCGGTTTCCGTTACATCCGCTTCCACGACATCTTCCACGACGTCCTCGGCACGGTGCGCAAGACCGATGCGGGGATCGTCTATGACTGGACGAAGATCGACCAGCTCTATGATGCGCTGCTCGCCAAGAAAATCCGGCCCTTCGTCGAGCTCGGTTTCACGCCCAATGCGATGCGGACGTCGGAGCAGACGATCTTCTACTGGAAGGGCAATACCTCGCATCCCGATCCGGCGCTGTGGCGCGGGCTGATCGATGCCTATGTCCGCCATGTTCGGCAGCGTTATGGCGCCGACGAGGTTCGCCGCTGGTATTTCGAGGTCTGGAACGAGCCCAATCTCGACGGCTTCTGGGAAAAGGCCGATCAGAAGGCGTATTTCGATCTCTATGCGGACACCGCGCGGACGATCAAGGCGATCGATCCGGCGTTGCGGGTCGGTGGGCCATCGACCGCGGGCGCGGCCTGGGTGCCCGAGCTCCTTGCCTTTACGAAGCGGAACGCCGTGCCGATCGATTTCGTGACGACGCACACCTATGGCGTCGAGGGTGGTTTCCTCGATGAGGAGGGCAAGCAGGACACCAAGCTGTCGGCCTCGCCCGACGCGGTGGTCGGCGACGTGCGCCGCGTTCGCGAGCAGATCGAGGCGTCGGCCTATCCGGGGCTGCCGCTCTACTTCACCGAATGGAGCACGAGCTACACGCCGCGCGACTTCGTCCACGACAGCTATATCAGCGCGCCGTACATCCTGACCAAGCTGAAGCAGTCGCGGGCCTATGCGCAGGGCATGAGCTACTGGACCTATACCGACCTGTTCGAGGAGCCGGGCCCGCCGCCGACGCCCTTTCATGGCGGGTTTGGGTTGATGAACCGCGAGGGTATCCGCAAGCCGGCCTGGTTCGCGTATAAATATCTGAACGCGTTGAAGGGCCGCGCGATACCCGTGGCGGATGACACGGTGCTCGCCGCCGCCGATGGCGCGCGGATCGCGGCCGTGGTCTGGGACTGGCAACAGCCGGTCCAGACGCTGAGCAACAAGCCCTTCTACACGCGGCAGGTGCCCGCGGTCGCGGCCCGGCCGGTCGCGCTGACCTTCGATCACGTGCCTGCGGGGACGTACCGGCTGACCATCCGCCGGACCGGCTATCGCCGGAACGACCCGCTCTCGCTCTATATCGACATGGGCATGCCCGCGTCGCTCGATCCCGCGCAGCGCAAGGGGCTCGAGCAGGCCACGCAGGATCTGCCCGAACAGGAACGGACCGTCCGGGTCGGTCGCAACGGATCGACGCGCGTCACGGTGCCGATGCGGAGCAACGACATCGCGCTCGTCACGCTGGAACCCGCAGGCACCGCGGGCATCGAACAATAATCGGGCAAAAGGGGAGAAGACATGGCGGGATTTAGCAAGCGCGACGTGCTGGCCGCACCGCTGCTCGGCGCCTTGGGGGTCGGCGCAGCGCGGCTGGGGGCTGCGGCGGCTCCGGCAGGCGCAGCACGCGGCGGCCCGGCAATCCCCGCGGGACGCTTCGATGCGTCGGTCGCCTCGCTCAAGACCTATCAGACGCCCGACTGGTTTCGTGACGCGAAGTTCGGGATCTGGGCGCATTGGGGCCCGCAGGCCGTACCCCGCCAAGGCGACTGGTACGCCCGCTTCATGTATGTCCCCGGCCACCCGCATTACGAGCATCATCTCAAGACCTACGGCCATCCGTCGGAGCACGGCTACAAGGACCTGCTGCCGTTATGGACTGCGGACCGGTTCGATCCGGACGCGCTGATGGACAAATATGCCGCCGCGGGCGCCAAATATTTCGTCTCGATGGCGGTGCATCACGACAATTTCGACCTGTGGCGCTCCAAGCATCAGCGCTGGAACGCGGTGGCTATGGGGCCGAAGCGCGACGTGGTGGGGGAATGGAAGGCCGCGGCCACGCGGCGCGGGCTGCGCTTCGGCGTGTCCGAACATCTCGCCGCGAGCTATACCTGGTGGTATCCGAACCAGATGTACGATCAGTTCTGGCCGAAGCTCGGGCTGGACTATGACGGTGCCGATCCCGCCAACGCCGATCTCTATCACGGCAATCGCGACGAGCCCTACCGCAACACGCCGGCCTCCTGGTACACCACGAACGCCGCCTATCAGCGGCACTGGTTCGACCGGATCGTCGATCTGGTCGACAGCTATCAGCCCGACCTGCTCTATTCGGATGGCGGGCTGCCGTTCGGGGCCGTAGGCCGCGCCCTCGTCGCGCATCTCTACAATGGCAGCATCGCGCGGCGCGGCCGGCTCGAAGCGGTCTATACCTGCAAGAATTCGGGGTCTGGGGAATTCCACCGCGAGGCGTCGGTCGAGGATGTCGAGCGCGGGGTGCTCAAGGGCATCAATGCGCTGCCGTGGCAGACCGATACTTCCAATGGCGACTGGTTCTTCAACGACCGCCACCCCTACAAGACGACCAGCCAGATCGTCACGATGCTCGCCGATATCGTGAGCAAGAACGGCAACATGCTGCTCAACGTCGTGATGTATCCCGATGGCAGCCTGCCACCCGAGTCCGAGACGCTTCTGGCGGAACTGGCGCCGTGGATGGCGGTCAACGCGCCGGCGATCCACGGCACGCGGCCCTGGAAGATCTTTGGCGAGGGGCCGACCGAAACCGCCGCGGGCATGTTCTCGGAAAAAGCGGATTACACGCCGCGCGATATCCGGTTCACGACCAAGAAGGACCAGTTGTTCGCGATCACGCTCGGCGAGCCTGCGGGGACCGTGGCGATCGCCGCGCTGGCGCTCGGCAATCCGAACGAGCCGCGCGCGGTGCGGGCGGTCCGCCTGCTCGGCCATCGCGGGCCGATCCGCTTTCGTCAGACCGGGCAGGCGCTGGTGATCGACGTGCCCGCGACACTCCCGACCCGCCACGCCAGCGCGTTCCGGATCGACTTTGCCTGAGCGTCAGGTCCCCGCGTCACCAATCCACCCATTCGCCAGCTTGGCCCAGTACCGGCGCCCCCCGACGGTGGGCACCGCTTCGATAAGGACGACCATCTCCATGTTACGCCGCCGCGCGCAATCCATTGCCCTGATGTTGACCCTTGCAACGGCCGCGCCGGCGCTGCTCACGGCTCCTGCGGGCGCGCAGAGCGCCGCCGGCCATCCCGGCTGGCCCGGCAAGGGGCAGCTGTTCGTCGGCACCTGTTATCAGCCCGTCGACCGCAGCCCGGCGCAGATCACCAGCGATATCGCGGTGATGAAGACGGCCGGGTTCAACATGGTCCGGATGGGGGATCTGGCTTGGGACTATTTCGAACCCGAAGAGGGGCGGTTCACCTTCGAGCGCTTCGACGATGTGCTGCGTCAGATGCAGGCGGCGGGCATCCGGGTCATCGTCGACATTCCGGGCCAGCCGGCACCGATCTGGCTGCACAAGCGCTATCCGGGCGTCGACATCGTCACGCAGGACGGGGTGCGGGTCAACGCCGCCTCGCGCTACTGGGACAATATCAGCGATCCCGATTATCGTCGCCTCGCCGGTCGGCTCGCCGAGCGGATGATGCAGCGTTATGCCAAGCATCCCGCGGTGATCGCGCTGGGCTATGACAATGAGATCGGCAACGGCCAGATGTCCTATTCGGCGGCGGACCGGGATCGGTTCGTCGTCTGGCTGAAGCAGAAATACGGGACGGTCGACGCGCTCAACACCGCATGGGCGACGCAGCGCTGGTCCCGCCGGATCGGCGACTGGGATCAGGTCGACCTTCCCTATGGCCGGGGTCCGGGGCCCAATGAGCGCTATCTCGACCTGCGCCGCTTCTGGTCGGACGACACGATCGGCGCGCTGAAGGACCTCGAATCGATCCGCAAGCGCTTTGCCCCGAACCTGCCGGTCGCGTCGAACTTCTGGCCGACCGCAGGGACCAAGGGGTTCGATTATCTCCGCTCCTGGCAAGATGTCTCGACCTATGGCGCGCAGGGATTCTATCCCGGCGACCCGCTGGGTGCGGGGTTCGAGGTCATGATGAACCGGGCAGGGCACCAGACGCCGGTCTGGTTCAACGAGTTCACTGCCGGAGGCGGGGGCTTTTACGGTACACCCGGGCGGTCGCGGATGTGGGCGTATTTCGGGCTGCTGCATTATGCGCAGACGGTTCTCGCCTGGACCTTCAATTCTCATCTCGGCGGTGAGGAGCAGGCCTTGTTCGGGCTGGTCGACCATGACGACCGGCCGTCGTGGAAGGTGGGCGAATTCGCGCAGATCGCGCGCGAGTTCCGCCAGCTCCAGACGATGGGTTTCCCCCGCTACGACCCGCCGCAGGTCGCGGTGCATTATTCGTTCGACACGATGTGGCTGACCAGCCCGCCGCCCGGGCCGAACACCACGCCCGAATATTTCAAGACCGACTACACGACGGCAGTGAAGGCGGCGTTTGCGCCGCTCTACCGCGACAATATCGATGCGGCGGTGATCGATATCGGCCACGACCCGATCGACAGTTACAAGCTCGTCATCGTGTCGAGCGCGTATCTGGTCGATACGAAGATCGCGGCGGCGCTACGGGGTTACGTCGAGCGCGGCGGCACGGTCGTCATGACGGGCTATTCGGCGAAGGTGGATGCGACCGGGAAATGGTTCGGCACGCCCTTGCCGGGCGGCATGACCGACGTGCTCGGGTTGCGGACCAACGCCTTCTACCGATCCGAACAGCCGCTCCGCGTCCGCTTCGAGGGCCGCGAACTCAGCGGTACGGACCCCTATTACGAGGTGCTCGAGCCGAGCACGGCAAAGGTCCTCGCGCGGTTCGAAAACACGCCCGACAAGAGCCCGGCGATCACCGTCAACACATTCGGCAAGGGGCAGGCGATCTATCTCGCGACCGCGGCGCAACCGGGGTTGATCGATCCGCTGATTCGGTCGCTCTACGCCCAGCTGAAGATCCGGACGGGGCCGGCAACTCCCGACGGGGTGGTCGCGCGCACGGTCGAAGGACGGACGCTCTACGTCAATACGACGTCCGGTGCGCTGAGCGTGGCGATGCCCGGCGCGAAGTCGGGTACGGCCCGCGACGTTCTGACGGGACGCAAGCTGCCCGGCGCGCTCGACCTCGCGGGCTATGGCGTCGCCCTGGTCGAGTAAGGGGCGTCGCGCTGGGGGCTCGAGGCTGATGCTTCGAGCCCCAGCGCGACAACACTCGTCAGGCGGGCTGGCCATTGCCGCCGGTCGACCCGAAGATCTGCCCGGTCGAATAGCTGAGCGACGGATCAGCCGCTGCGACATAGAGCGCGGCGATTTCAGCCGGCTGGCCCGCACGCGCCATGGGCGAATCGCCGCCGAAGCTGCGCAGTTTTTCAGGCGTAGCGCCGCCGCTGACCTGCAACGGTGTCCAGAACGGGCCCGGCGCGACCGCATTGACGCGGATCCCGCGGCTGGCGACCTGCTTTGCCATGCTCTTGGTGAAGTTCAGCACCGCCGCGCGGGTGAGTGCATAATCGACGATGTCGGGCGACGGGTTGCCGGCCTGCTCCGAAGAGGTGTTCACGATCACCGCGCCTGCACCCATCCGCTCGAGCGCGGCCTTGGTCAGCCAGAACGGCGCATAGACGTTGGTCTTCATCGTATCGTCGAAATCCTGGCTCGAGATATCGGCGATGCCCGGGCGGGTCTGCTGGCGCGCGGCATTGTTGACGAGGATGTCGAGCCCGCCAAGCTGTTCGGCGGCCTGCTGCACCAGCTTGCGGCAGAAGCGTTCGTCGCGCAGGTCGCCGGGAATCGCGACGGCCTTGCGTCCCTCCGCCCGGATCAGCGCGACGACTTCGCGCGCGTCGGGTTCTTCGGCCGGCAGGTAGTTGATCGCGACGTCCGCGCCCTCGCGCGCATAGGCGATCGCCGCAGCGCGCCCGATCCCGCTATCGCCGCCCGTGATCAGCGCCCGCTTGCCGGTCAGCTTGCCCGACCCCTTGTAGCTCGTCTCGCCATGATCGGGCCGCGGCGTCATCTTCGACGCGAGACCCGGCCAGGGCTGACGCTGGACGGGATAGGGCGGCTTGGGATAGGCGGCAGCGGCAGGCGTCGGCGCGGCGGCGGGCTTGCCGCCACCCTGCGCCGCAGTGGCAACGGTAGTCGCGGCAAGCGCGCCAGCAGTGACGGCGGCGCCCGACACGAAGGTGCGGCGTGTTGGATCGGTCATGGTTCAGCTCCCGGGATGCGTGACATCCAAAGCGCCAAGTGACTGTGTCTGTTCCGGATACTACCGAGATTGTTTCAGGGGGCGCACCGCAGTGCTTTGCGCAATCCCTAACTCGGTATCGCCGAGTGAGACACGCCGACGACCAGCAGGACGAGCATCAGCGAGACGACGCTCGACAGTGCGACGAGGACGGCCGCGGCCTTGCGGTTCGTGTCGAGAAGGGTCGCGAACAGCGTGACGTTGCTCGCGATCGGGAACAGCGCGATCAGCCCGACGATGACGCGGTCGCGGGGTGCGAGGATGCCGATGAACGCGGCTTCGAGCGCAAGTGCGGTGGCGATCAGCACGAGTCCGCTGGCCTGCCTGACGCCGAGGATCCGCGTCATCATCCGGGGCCGCCAGTCGTCGCGGCCGGTCTCTGCAAGGTTGAGGCCGATGACCGCCATGCCGAGAACCGACACCAGCGTACCGGCAACCGACAGGATGGGTGACGCCGCCTCGGGCATCGTGACACCCGCCGATTTCGCGATGATCGCGCCGACGATCACATAGACGACGGGCACGCGCAGCGCCTTGGTCGCGGCCTTGCGCGTACCCTCCTTGGTCCGCGCGATCAGGAAATAGCCGATCGTGTCGCCGTACAGCGCGCTGCCGATATAGGCGCAGATCACCGTCGAGACGCCGACCTCGCCGAACAGCGCCTGGCTGACCGGCACGCCGAAGAACGCGACGTTGAAGAACGAGAAGGACGCCGACAGCAATTTGGGATCGAAATCGTCGCCGAGCCGCTTGGCCAACCGGTGGGCAGGGATGCTCATCAGCGCGGCGACCCCGAACATCAGCGGGGGGATCACCAGCAACTGGTGCGTTTCCGCGCCGAGCACCTTGTCGATGACCAGCAACGGGATGAGGCCGAAGACGAGGATGGTCGAGAACAGCTTCGCCGCCCAGGGCACGCGCGCGCCAACGCCCCAGGCGAGCAGGATCACGCCATAAAGCGGCAGTAGTGCCGCCGCGATGTTGCCGAGCGCGCTCATTGCTGGCGCAGGATATCGTCGATCGCGCGGCCCGCGCACTCGACATTGAACCAGACCGCGTTGGTGTCGCGCAACTCGCCGTTGAGCAACTGGCCGAGTGCGTAGATGCGTGGTGCGTCTCGGCTGGCCGATATGATCCGGCAGGTCGCGCGGTGTGCGATGGCACCACCGACCGGGTGTGGTTGCAGCCAGTCCTTGGCGAGCAGATCCTTGACGAGCGTTTCCTTCATCTCGGCAAGGGTGGTCGCCTGGCCGGTGGCGTTGACGACGACCGGCGTCTCGAGCGTCTCGCCCGCCGTGAACCGGACGACGAAGCCGCTGCCGGTCGGGTTGGCGACGGTTTCATCGACCCGCCCGCGGACGCTGAGCTGCCCGCGCGTCATCGCCTCGGCGAGGCGCCGCGCGTTCACCATCGGCGTGACGAACCGCGCTGCGGCGAAATGCGGCGCCAGCCATTGGCCGAACCGTTTCTGGTCGGCAGGTCGCAACAGGTTCCAGATCGCGGTGGAATCATGGCGGGCGGCGGTCAAGATGCGCTGGAACGGCTCGTCGCCGGCCTCCGCGGCGGCGATGTCGTGTAGCAGTGCGGCTTGGGCGTCACCGTCGGCGCGATCCTCGGCCTGCCAGTCGATCGTCCGTCCCGCGGCAGTCTCGGCCTCGATGCGGAAGAGGCGGAACAGGTCCACGACCGAGAAGGCGGCGCCGCGTTCGCGGATATGCCGGTGGACGTTTTCAAGCGTGAGATGCTGGCGGTCATACCCCGTCTCGGGTGCGGGAATTTCGACACGCGGCAGTAGGCCTTCCTTCGAAATCAGGTGGATATGTCCGCGGTGCCCTTCGTCGAGCAGCGTCATCACCGCGTCGATTGCGCTGAGGCGGCTGCCGAGGATGACGACGGACTGATCGCTGTCGATACCCCTGATCATGCGATCGGCGGGGTAGGGCGAGTCGAAATAGCCGGGCTTGCCGTTCAGGGTGCCGAACCGGTCGGGATCGGGCGTGCCGATCGTCAGAAGAACGACGTCCGTCGCGACCGTCGATCCGTCCGAGAACGTGATGGTCGCCGCATCATGGTCGCCCTCGATGCTGACGGCTTCCTGATGGTGGATACGAACGTCGATCCTCGCGCGCCGGGCCTGGTCGAGCGCCTGGTCGAGGACCTCCTGCATGTAGAGGCGATATTCACGGCGCTCGGGGTATTCGACGCCATCGGGATCGAGCGGCGTCCCGGCTGCCGCGCGCCGTGCCTCGAGCCAGGTCCGGAAGTGACCCGGCTCGCGGTCATAGAGCCCCATGAGACGGGATTCGGTGTTCAGGCGATGCCCCGGCTGTTCCGTGCCGAAGGCCAGACCGCGCGCAAGCTCGTCGTCCCGCTCGACCAGATGGAGGATCCATCCGTCGCCCGGATCATAGCATAATCGCGTGACGGCTTCGGCGAAGGCGGCAACGCCGCAGGCGCCCATGCCGATAATAGTCAATGTTTTCGGCATGATATCCCATTCTCTGACGAACGGCGACAACGCGCGGGCGCTATATGGTGCCACGGCCGAGATGAAAATTTTGTCATGTCGGCGGCAGCTCGCTCCGGCGGCGGTTCGGTGGCTTCGCGGTGGTGACCGGGGGGCGTTGCCGAGGAAAGCGGTCGCGACATCGCCAAATTAATCCGCGGCGCTGGTAGCCTCATGGATATCGTTGATTGTGAGAGGGTTACACTCTTGTCATGTTCCGGGAGACATTATGAGGACGATCCTTGCCGCCGTCAGCGCATCGGGTTTGGCAGCTGGCGCGATGGCGCAGACCCCACCGCCGGTGCTGGGTCTGAAGACGCAGGCCGAGCCCTATGCGACTGCGTCCGTGGTCAACCACCCGAAGACGATCGGCTGGCCCGACGGGCGCAAACCCGTGGCGCCGCGAGGGTATGAGGTCATCAAGTTTGCGGGCGGTCTGGACTATCCGCGTCAGGCGCTGCTGCTGCCCAATGGCGACATGCTGGTCGCGGAGGCGCGCACGAAGCCCAAACTGGATGCCGAGCCCGACGTCGAGCGTGGCCAGGCGCTGTCGAAGACGACGGGTTTCAGCGCCAACCGTATCACCCTGTTGCGCGACGCGAACCGCGACGGAGTCGCGGAGCAGCGTTTCGTGCTGATCGACGGGCTCAACCAGCCGTTCGGGATGCAATATGCGAACGGGCGGCTGTACGTCGCCAATACCGACGGCGTCGTCAGCGTTCCGTTTTCGCCCGGCCAGACGCGCGTGACCGCAACCCCGCAGCCGCTCGTGTCGCTGCCCGCGGGGGGCTACAACAATCACTGGACGCGCAACCTGTTGCTGAGCGCCGATGCGCGGACGCTGTACGTATCGGTCGGTTCCGCCTCGAATGTCGGCGAGCATGGCATGGACGAGGAGAAGCGACGAGCGGCCATCCTCGCGATCGATCTGCGTAGCGGGCGCGAGCGTCTCTACGCGTCGGGGCTTCGCAACCCGGTCGGCATGGCCTGGGCACCCGGCACGAACATTCTATGGGCGGCGGTTAACGAACGCGACCAGCTCGGCGACGATATCGCACCCGACTATCTCGTCGGCGTTCGCGACGGCGGGTTCTATGGATGGCCTTACAGCTATTACGGCAAGCAGGATCCGCGTCACGCCAATACCAAGCGCGAGTTGCTGGCGACGACGTTGCTTCCCGACGTTGCCGTGGGGCCGCATGCCGCGGCGCTGGGCGTGGCGTTCGCCAAGGGAACGTCCGCTACGCAACAGGTCGCCTATGTTGCGCGGCACGGATCGTGGAACCGGTCCGCGTTCATCGGCTATGATGTCCTCGCGGTCCCCTTTGCCAATGGCAGGCCGACTGCCGCCCCGCAGCCATTCCTGACGGGGTTCGTCGCGAACGAAAAGTCGGGCGAAGTCTATGGTCGACCGGCGAGCGTGCAGACGCGCGACGATGGCGCGATCTTCGTCGTCGACGATGCCGGGGATACCATCTGGCTGGTGCGACGCACCGCGTGACCGCCAAGGCGCTGATCGGTCTGGCGGCGATGTGTGCGTGTGTCGACGCGTCCCACGCGTCGGCGCAGACCGTACCGTTCATCGATACCGAAGACGCGACGCTGTCGGAGGTCGATGTCGGCGATGGGACGGTCCATCCGATTGTCACGGTCGACGTCCGCAACGGCGATTATGCGCGCGGCGCCTATGACGAAGATGATGCCGGCCTTGGCAGAGTCCCGGTCCATCTCTCGGTCGGCGGTGCCGCGGTGCTGACGCGCCGCGCGGACGGGCAGGGCGCCCTGTTCCTGGTCGGGCAAAGCTCGAACGGCTTTCACGCGGCGCGCGCCGATGAGCGGTCGCGCCCGCGCAGCTGGTATGAAAGCAACACGATCGTCGCTCTTGCATGGCGGCCTGTCGATGGGCTCTCCACCGCTGCGGCCTATGCCATCAAGGCCAGCCCCAACGGGGTGGCGAGCACGACCCACGAGGCCAGCCTGACGATCCTCTACACCGGCGATAACGCAGTGGGATTTCTCGCGCCGCGTTTCGCCGCGACGAAGCGGACCAAAGGCGAGGGGGGTTTTTACACGATCGCCGGCATCGCCCCCGCCTTTGCACTGACACGGGGAAAGGATGGCCCGACGCTCACGGTGCCGGTCTCGGCCGGTGTCGGCTGGCGGGGCTTCTATGCAGCGGACAGCGGCGACAGGGTATATGGCAGCGCCGGGGTGGCGGTCGCGCAGCCCGTCAAGATCGCCGGCGCCACGGCATCGTTGCAGGGCGAAATCCTCGCCGTGGTCCGTGACCATCAGCTGGCCCGGCTCGACGCTCCCGGTGGCACGACCGCCGATGTCGTGCCGTTGGCGACCCTGTCGATCACCATGGCCTGGTGACTTCCGCGCGCAAGCGGTTGCCGCCTCCCATTTTGGCGGCGAGGCTCGGGCGCCCTGTTCACGGGTGAAGGCTCTGAGAGCGTCAGTGCATCATCATACGCGCAGCAAATTGAAATTCACAATTTGCGGTTAATGCACTTTAAACCGCTTGCAGTCGCAATTACGAAATGAATTTGCTGCATATGTCTCCTTGTCGAAAGACAGACACTTTTTCAATGAGGGGGATTCACATGCGCTACTGGCCAATCGGCAAGCCCATCCGGGGCTAAACAGTCCACATCCTGTGTTCTTATATTCTTTTAATTAACGCATCCTGCACGGCATAATGCAATGTGTTACTAGAGAAATAGTAAGGCGTACAGGAGTGATGACTGGCAAATATTGTCATGAATAAAATCATGAGCCAATTTGCGATATTGGAATACCGTGAAGCCCGATAACGGCTAAACTCGAAAATGCCCGGCTTACCAAGCCGGGCATTTTTTTGCCATCAAGACCTGGCCATAGCCTTTACCGGCATCTCAAAGGTGAATGCCCGGGGAACAAGCCCAAGTACTTTTACAGCCTTTTGCATGGCTTCGTTATGCGTCGATATCGTGAAGTGGATTTCGGTGAACCAACCGTTCAGATGAGTTTTCCGAAATCGCGATAGCACGGCAGCAAAGGCTGCGGGAGCGGTAGGCGAACCCCACGCGAACGTAATTGTGAGCGTTCGATCATCATGGTCCTCGCCCCAATTGATACCGCCAACGCACGTTCCGCTTTCGTCAAAAGCCAGAATTGCGGGATGATCCCATTTGCATGGGGGATATCTCAGCCAGCCATTCTGCTGATGATCAACACCCGCGGCGTAGGCAGCTCTCAGGCCTTCTTTGCTGTGTGCAAGTTTGGTAACATGCTCCAACCGTAAACTCATGTTACAGCTCTCCGCCTGTACTTGAGGATCTAAAGATCGCAGAACGGCGCACAAGGGTGCTCATTGCCACTCGCAGCCGCCTACCTGGCTGGGAGCGGTTGTCGACCGATCGGTGCCGATACCAGGCCTTGTGCTTAGTAACTGGCGGCATCCATTCAGGCGCGTTCGCGATCTCGGGGTTTGTGCCTTTGGGCGCAGCATGGACCATCCCGCCTGCCCAAGTATCGATCAACGGCGCTGGTCGCGCCGCATGGATCCTTTCGTCGACCCGTCCGCGCCGTAGACTAAACAAAAACAGCCGCCAACCTCGAAAGGTTGACGGCTGCCTTCACACAGATGGGCGCTGGGACCAGCTGTGAAATGCGCTTAGGCGAATGCGATCTTCGCCTGGCGACGACGAACGCGCATCGATGCGCCGATGCCGCCGATACCGAACAGCATGATTGCCCAGGTGCCAGCCTCGGGAACTGCTGCCGTCGGCTCGAAGGTTGCGGTGCCGGCATAGGAGCCGTTGCCACGCGACATGCCGTTGACGACGATCTTGTTCGTCGCACCCGATGTGATCGCAACGTTGTTGATCTCGAAGAACTCGGCGTTGCCGACGATGGTCTTCGTGGCTGCGAAGCCATTGATGAACACCGACAGGATGTCGAGATCGGTCGAGCTCGTCAGGCGCGTGGTGTTCGTGCTCAGCGTGCCGCTGGCCAGACCAGTCTGATCGATGATGAAGTTGAAGGTATCCGTGAACATGCCCGACGCAATGCCCGAACGACCGAAGTCTGCCGAAACAGTACCGTCCGTGATGTCACCGCTTACGGTGAACTCGGGGTTGCCCGGAACGAAATCCGCTGCGTGAGCTGCAGGGGCCATCGCGAAAGCCGATGCGAATGCCATGGTCGAGAGTAGTAGACGCTTCATGATGGTTCCCTCTATTTGATACTTAACAAGCTGTTACCGGGGGGCATGGCGATTCGCAAACCGATATAACGCTGAGATTTCCCCATGATCTCAATAATGTCCAAGTTTGGGACAATCGGCCTTCCTTCGTCGCAGACGGGGCCGGAAGGCACGTTCCGCTTCGAGCACCGCTAGGCCTTATGCTCTCCTGGGGGCCGGCCCCCAGGCAGCCGGAAAGCGCGGTTTCGGCGCATGGGCGCGCGCTGCTTGATAGGGGCGGTATGGCCTCGCCTTGTCCCGGGGCGATACGGGTGGCCTATCAATGGTGCGGGCGATGGCATTCTCGGCGATCGTGGCGATGGCTTTGAATATTGGGTAAAAGACGCTAGCCTTACCGCTCATAAGTCGTCGGGAGAAATGCGTGATACGGGTAGAGGCGCGGCCGCAGCCAAGCGGGTCGTGGACTGACGTCGGTAGCGGCCTGGCGCGCTGGACAGCGCGGTGGTGGCCGCTTCTGATAGGATTGGCGTGCCTCATCCTGCCGACAGTGAGCCGGCTGGCGACCGTCAGCTGGTCCACCGAACAGGGCGCGCACGGGCCCATTATCTTCATTTCCGCGCTCTGGCTGATCTGGCGTGCGCGGCCGTGGGAGGTCGCCAAGCGCCAATCCTTCCTTCCTGTCGGCTTGCTGCTGGTCCCCGCGCTGCTCCTCTATTCCGTAGGGCGAATTACCAGCATCTTGGCGATCGAGGCTCTGTCCCTCTACACCGTGATCGTAGTATTATTATGGACTTATCTCGGTAAGGAGGCGCTCAAGAGGCTGTGGTTCCCTTTGGTGTACCTGCTGTTCATCATCACGCCGCCGGAGAACTGGGTTTTCGTCGCTACGCGTCCCATCAAGGACTTGATCTCCGATGCTTCCGTAAACTTGCTGGCCGCATTCGGTCTGCCCATCGGGAGTACCGGAACGGTCATCCAGATTGGCGGATATCAGTTGCTGGTCGCAACGGCGTGTTCCGGGATAAATTCCCTGATCGGCATTTGTGCGTTGGGCGTTTTCTACGTCTATCTGCGGCATGGCAATGCGCCTCGCTACGCGCTCTTGCTGATATCGCTGATGATACCATTGGCTATAGCGGCAAACTTTCTGCGTATCATCATCTTGGTGCTAATGACCTATTACATCTCGGAAGAGGCCGCGCAGGGTCTGGCGCACGAGCTGGTCGGCATGGGCATGTTTATCCTGGCATTGCTTATGCTGCTGGGACTGGATGCGGTGCTGCATCCTATTGTTTCACGTTGGGCCCGAAAGTAACGACATGACAATCGCTCGATTTACTCGACGAGAAGCTGCCCTGGGTCTCGCCTTCGGCATAACCGCAGGCGTCACCTATTCTCGACGCCCTACCGAGCTTGTCGTTGCCATTCCTTCCGGAAACCTGAACGACGCCATTCCAAAGCAAGCAGCCCCTTGGGCGATGGTGCCGGATGTCAGCTTTGTTCTACCCCCCGAGGATGAAGCAAAAGCGGCAGCCGTCTATGAGAAGCAGCTGATGCGCAGTTACGGTGCCGATGGCGCTCCGCCCATCATGCTTTTGATCGCCTATGCGTATCGGCAGAGCGGCATGTTGATGGTGCATCGTCCTGAGTCCTGCTACCCCGGATCCGGTTTTACGATCACCGATATACGAGACGTGGATATTCCTCTGGGCAAAGGCATCAGTGCACCAGGGCGCTTCCTAACGACCGTGCGCGATACCCGTACAGAGCAGGTTCTTTATTGGACTCGACTGGGGAATCGTTTCCCGGTGTCGTGGGACGATCAGCGACGGTCCATCGCAATGCAGAACCTGGCCGGCCTTGTCCCAGATGGGGCGTTGATACGATTTTCGATCATCGATCCGGATGCCAACGCTGCAGAGGCAACCATGATGGGCTTTGCGAAAACATTGTTCGAGTCCTGCGGCCCCTCCGGCCGCGCACTTCTCGCTGGCCCGATCAACGCATAGGCGATGGCGGTCGCAAGGCACTGAATATATCGTCAAGTCTCGCCGCGACCATAATATGGCGGGAGCGGCAGCGCCCTCATTCTCACGTCACTTGCTCAGCGCGGACAGCAAATAGCACCACACCGTATCAATCGGCTTTTCATCCATCGATCGCCGCAGGTATAAATCGCGCAAGCCCCGCAAAAATCACGACGCTTAGCCAGTTCTATACGGTTCCCATCTCGTTTCCTTCTGCATTATGTCTAAGGTAATTGCTTATGTCAGCATCCTCCAGGTTCTTCATCACCAAGCGGCAAACCCTGTCTGCCGCAGCACTCGCACTCACGCTGGCGGCAGCGGCCTGTAATAAGGCCGGACCGAGCGGTCAGACGGTTGCTACGGTCGATGGCGAAGCCATCACGCAAAGCGAACTCAATTTCGAGCTGGGGTTGAGCGGGGCCAACGCGCAAAACTCGAAAGACCTTCAGCCAAAGGCCCTGCAGGCCCTTATCGATCGAAAGCTGGTCATCCAGGCCGGCGAGCGTGATGGTCTTTACAAGAAGCCGAACGCTGTTCTTGCCGTGGAGCGTGCCAAAAATATCGTGATGGCGAACCTTGCGTTGCAATCGGTCGCAGCAGGTGTGCCTCAACCGGTCACGACGCGCGACGTCGAGACGTATCTAGCGAAGCATCCCGAACTGAGTAGGGAGCGCCGGACACTGTCGGTGGAACAGATTCGTTTTCCAGCACCAAATAATCCGAGCCTGATCGCGGCTATGAAGCCGGCAAAGACACTGGCGGAATTGACAGCAGTTCTGGATAGCCGGGGCGTGAGCTATCAGCGGGCAACGGTGGAGCTCGACAGCGCAAGTCTGGATCGTAACGCACTCGGTCGATTGATGACGACGGTGAACGGTGAGCCACTAGTTATTCTCGAAGGTGCAACGGCGATCGCCAATCATGTCATAAGCGTCCGTCCAGCCGAAGCGAGCTCTGCTGCTATCAATGAACTCGCCAAGCAGGGGATCGCACGTGACCGCATCCAGGCAGGCATCGTTCAGCATCAGGCGGCGCTGCGGAACGCGGCGAAGATCGAGTATGCCAAACCCCTCGATCCCAAGGCGAAGGCTTCTCAGTAATTCCTATTGAAGGCTCTTTCGATCGGCGCCCGTTGGCGCGGAGTGCGTCAGCCTCCGCTACAACGGGCAAGGACGTGCCGCTGACGTCCGCGACAGAGGGGACTCTGCGGATCTGACATGCCGCTGGGTGAAGTTTCGTCTGAGGGCGGCAGCGTCGCGGACGCATGCGGGCGCGGCCGCGATGATGCCGTGTCGACTCTATGTCAGGCAAGTGTCGCCGGCTTGGATAGGACCGGCGGACGTATCGCGGTTCACACCGTTTGCTGGTGGACGTCCCGGTGCGATCAGGCCGTCGTTCACGCCGCCGCACCGACCCGCGGCGCGATCGTGATACGTAAAATGATGAACTTGTATCGCCCGAAGTCTGGTGAACTGACCGCTTTGCGGTTCGGTAAGGTCGCGCCGATGCGGACCAAGAGTGCCTCGCCGCCTTTGCGTGCGATCCTGCCTACGCGCTGGAAAGCAGCGAGTACTTATTCTCGGTGTGTATCAAGGTGAGTTCAAGTACGGCGTTCACTCTGTCGAGCAGCGTCAGCCACCTGATAAGATCCGCGAATTAGCGCTGGGTGAAAGGGCCCTGAAGAGCCATCGGCGCCGTCATTCGGCGCTAAATTACCGGTTACCGCGCAATGTGGGCAGCAGGAGGTAAAGATGATTTAGATTATGGTCGGCAGAGCATGTCTCATACCTGGCGCCAACATCTTCGGTATCATCACAGCAACCCTAAGGCGGCTGAAAACCGTCAGACAGGCTATTCCGATCCAGAAGTTATCCGGGATAAGAAACCAGAAGCCGTCGCTTGTCGCAAGAATGAATCTTTTCCAGTCGATTCATCATAACGTAAAAAAACTGTAACAATTTTATCAATGCCATAGCATGCAAAAACAAAGGACGACCCACTATCAGATAGCGAGTCGTCCTTTATGTTCGACTTAACCCTTGAAAGGCTTGCCGTTCTGCCAATAACGCATAAAATTTCCTTTGAGTTAAATGGATTATGCTGCCGCCCCGCGGCAAGACCGTCCTGCCCGGTCGTGGTTAATATGGCAATCTACTAAAACCGAGTCGGGATCCAATATTCGTTGAACAGAGCGTTTTGGCCGACGAATCGGTGGAACTCCCGTTACTAGGGTGACGACTCGTTAATCAGTGTTACACCAGGCCCGTGGTGGCGAGGTCGATTGCGGAGAGGAAGGCTTTCGGGCATCGATCGTCGCGACTGACGCCGCCGCGCCCGTTCCTCAAACGACCGAACATGGCCGCGATACGGCTCCGGCTTCGGCAGCAGCGCCGGCGATATCTCGGCCTGAAGGTTATAGGGCTTGGTCGAAGGCAAGGCCGCTCTTAGGCATCAGGAATGCGGCTAGCTACATTTCCGATCCGTGCCCTCACAGGCGTATTGATGCTCGTAACCGGGCTCAGCATCATCGAGTCCAATGAATGGTGGATCAGGATCTGGGACTTTCCCCGGGTTCAGATACTCGGCCTCCTGCTGTTGGGCGGAGGCCTGGCGCTGTGGCTGGATCGGCAGGCAGGACGATGGATCGCGTTGGGGTGCGCCGTCGCAGCTGGGTGGCAACTCTATCGCATCTATCCGTATACACCGCTTGCCAAGACGGAGCTGGCCTTTGCGGATGATGCCTCAACCGCGCAGAGCCGGTGTTTCGGCGTCCTTTCGCTGAACGTGTTGGAGTCCAATCGAGACTATGGGCGAACGGCGCGGCTGATCGATCGGGTTCGGCCCGATATCCTGCTATTGATGGAAACCGACCAGCGCTGGGCCGACGCATTGGCCAAGCAGCTTGCGCGCTATCCACACCGGCTCGAACAACCGATCGGCAATACCTACGGCATGATCTTCGCCACGCGGCTGCCGATGCGCGATGGGCGGATCGAAACGATCGCACAAAAGGATACGCCGTCGGTCCATGCGGAGCTGACGGCCGGTGATCGATTTCGCGTGATAGCGCTTCACCCGCGCCCGCCCGTTCCGGGACAGGATACCGAGGCACGCGACGCCGAGATCGCGATCGCGGCGAGTCGCGCCGCCCGTACGAAGCTACCAGTATTGGCCATCGGCGACTTCAACGATGTTGCATGGTCGCACACCTCGCAGCTGTTCAAACGCGTCGGAGGCTATCTCGACGCTCGGATCGGCCGGGGCACGTTCGCGACCTTCCCCGCGCGCACGCCGCTGCTCGGTTGGCCGCTCGACCACATGTTCGTCACACCCGAGTTCAAGGTGCATAGCCTGGAGGTGCTGGAAGATGTGGGTTCAGACCATCTTCCGATACATTCGCGTCTTTGCCTGACCGGCCGGTCAGGCGCCAACAAGGCGCCTGACGCAGTGTCGAACGAAGACCGCAAGGACGTAAAGGAGGTCCTCGAGGAGTATCACGAGGACCGGCGCGAACGGTAAGCCAAGCTCACCGATTTGACGTACGTGATTGGGGCAGAGCCGTTGCACGACGACCAGCTCAAGACACTGGTATCTGGCGAACGGCTTTGGCGTCGCATGACAGGGCAGGGGGCACAGAGATGGTGCCGATCAATCGCCGGGCAATTCTCCAGCGTGTTGAGCAGCACCCCGATCGTCGTGCTGACCGCCCCGTCGTCAAGGATGTCGCCGCGAGCTTGCAGCTATCGGCCAAGCGCTATCTGATGCCGCCATCCTACATCGCGATCCTTGGCGGTTGCTGCACGTTGCTCGGAACCTCGACCAACCTTCTGGTCGACGACATGACGCGCATTGCCGGGCAACTCGCCCGTGCTTCGCGCTGCTTCACCAGCGATCCCTTGCCCGGAATGGCGCAAACGGCACGGCGGTAACGCGCATGACGTACAAGGGCTGACCGGGGTGCCAAGTCCGTTTAACAGGGATCCGGCGACCAGATGGGAATGACGCTGGGATTGTCGGGTGACCGACGCCGACGAGATGGCATTGGAGAACCGGTTGGAACATGATGCCTGGTGGCAGACCTATCTGGATCAATGGACGGCGTTCCCGTTTCATGACCTGATCGCGGCTGTCGCGATCCTGAGCACGGCCCTTCTGCTGGGTATCGTTGCAGCGCGTCTTGCCTGTAGATACCTCCTGCCGGCCTTGGCGCCGCGCCACGCCGACGTGGTCGCGCCGCGCCTGATGGCGATTACCCGCGCCGGCGTGACGGCGCTGGTCCTGACGGCGTTTCTTGGCGTTCGGGGGCTTAACCCCGGCGCCGATCTTCTGCTTGCGGCGGGTCTCGGCATCGCGGTCGCGGCGCTGGCCTATCAATTCGGCCGTGCGCTCGGTCTTCGGAGCCGACCGGCGTCGCTGATTGCCGCCACCCTGTTTCTCATCGTGCTGGCAAGTCGACTGGGGGGCCTGACCCCGTTGATCGCGGGGCTGGACCGCGCGAGCATGGGGGTCGGCAGCCGCCGCATCTCGCTGCTCGACATCGTCAACGCGGTCGGCTTGTCGCTCCTGCTGTTCCTCGCCGCGCGCGCGCTGCTCGGGCTGATCCTGCGCTGGATCGGGCAGGCCCGGCTGCTCGACGCGGCGCAACGCGTGCTGTTCCAGAAACTCGCTCAGATTGCGGTCGTCACCGTCGCGATCTTCGTCGGTATCGATCTCCTCGGCATCGATCTCACGGCGCTGGCCGTGTTCTCCGGGGCGTTCGGGCTCGCGATCGGTTTCGGCTTGCAGAAAACGCTCGGCAATCTGATCGCGGGCCTCATCCTGCTGCTCGACCGATCGATCAAGCCCGGCGACGTCATCGCGGTCGGCGATACCTTCGGCTGGGTCAACAAGATCGGCGTTCGTGCGGTCTCTGTCCTGACCCGCGATGGCAAGGAGCATCTGATCCCGAACGAACGGCTGATGACCGACGAAGTGGAAAACTGGTCTTTCTCGAGCCGGGACGTCAGGGTCCATGTCGGGTTTCGGGTGTCGTTCGACTGCGATCTGCGACTGGCGCAGAGGCTTGCCGTCGAGGCAGCGTCCGTCTCGCCCCGTGTGCTGACCGAACCCGCCCCCGTCTGCTGGATCAAGGAATTCGGCGACAATGGGGTGGAATTCGACCTGCGGATCTGGATCGACAGCCCCGAGGCGGGGGTTGGGAACGTCACAAGCGACGTGTTCTTTCGCATCTGGGACCTGTTCAAGGAACATGGCGTCACCATCCCGGTGCCTCAGCGCGATCTCCGTTTTCATTCTCCATCGGGCGAGCAAACGCCCCCGGCCTAGGCCACCGCCGCAGTGATCAGGGCGCCCGTTCGATAAAGCGGGGCACTGCTCCGCAGCGTACGGCCCGGATCCTGCTCGGGATCCTCATGTCGATCCACCGTAAGCGATTGCAGACAGGCGCTGTCGAGAGTCTGTAACTCCCCCAAATGCCAACCAATCAAGCGGATCACCGAAAGACTTCACAGCGGCACTGCGGATGGGCAAGAGACGGCATGCACACTGACGATGCAGACACGGTGCACTATCGCCTGCGCCGCCAGAGCCGAACCCCGGCGTGGCTGGCCCTGTCGTGGCGGGCGCTGGTCGCGTTGGCGCTGATCGGCATCGCACTCGCGGTCCACTGGTTCGATCGCGGCGGGCTGCGGCAGAATTCGGGCGAGCCCGTGACCTTCGCCGACATCCTGTATTTCACGATGATTACCGTGACGACAGTCGGCTACGGCGACATCGTGCCTGTGACCCAGCAGGCGCGGATGTTCGATACCTTCGTCGTGACGCCGATCCGGCTCTTCGTATGGCTCATCTTTTTAGGTACCGCATATGATTTTCTGCTCAAGGGCGTCTGGGAGAAATGGCGCATGTCGGTGATCCAGCGACGTCTCGAAGACCATGTCGTGGTCGCCGGGTTCGGTACGAGCGGGTCTGAGGCCGTCAGCGAACTCATCCGTCGCGGCGCCGATCCGGGCATGATCGTCGTCGTCGACGAGCGCGCCGCGGCGTTACGCACAGCGGAGAGTTGCGGCACGACGGTGATGGAGGGAAACGCCACGCGCAACGCCGCGCTGGAGGCAGCCCGTCTCTCCAAGGCCCGCGCGCTCATCGTCTCCGCCGGCCGTGACGATACCTCGATCCTTATCGTACTGACAGCGCGGCGGATCGCGCCCGATCTACCGATCAGCGTGGTGATCCGGTCGGAGGACAATGAAGCGATTGCGCATCAGGCCGGCGCAAACGTCGTCATCAATCCTGCCAGCTTTGCCGGCCTTCTGCTCGCCGGGTCCACGCACGGCGCTCACACCGCCGAATACATGGCCGATCTTGCCGCGTCGGGCGGGCGTGTAGTCCTGCGGGAACGCGAGGTCGCTGCCGACGAGGTCGGCAAACCGCTTGCCGCCATCACCACCGGACTCGGCCACCGCATATATCGTGGGCATCAGGACTTCTGCTTCTGGGAACCCGAGGCCGCCCGTCTGGAAGCGGGCGATATTATCGTTGAGGTTGTCCCCCGGCGCTAAATTACCACCACGTGTCCGGCCAGCGCCTTTTTTTTGCGGGGGCACCTCGTCTACCGGGTCCATGGCGTTCTTCATCAAGATAGTGCGAGGCCTCGTTTCGATCGCCTGACGGCCGAACCGAAATCGTCGCCGGCCGGCTGAAAAATGGCGGATTGGCCGTTCGGATCCGGCATGATGATCGCGATGTCGTCGCCCCCTCGGATGTCGGCTTGCGGCCAGAGGGCGATGTACGGCCCCATGATCATCGAAGGCTCGGAGGCTGTTGTGTCGTCCAGCAACGGTAACGCGCGACACGGGGAATTGCTGGTCAGGGCGCGCGAACTCAATGGCGGTAAACGGGCACTTCTGCTGCGCCTGCGGGCCTATGATCAGGGCGCAGCGTTCAGGCTCGAGATTCCTGCCGAGCCAAGACAGGGAGAAATACGGCTTTCGTCCGAGACGACCGCGCTTCGCTTCCCGCGCGATACGCATGCCGAGGGCGAGACGTATCGATAACAAGTTTCCGACACCGTCCATCGCTTGTCGAGCTCAATCGACGCGCCGGCATAGAGGTCGGTTTCGTACCAGCCCGGCAGGGCGCCATCGTTCGGCTGGCCGAGCCCGGGCTTCGACCCCTGGATACTGTTTCATGTTCCGGCAAGCACACTGGCCTTCTTCTCGGCCGGCAGCATCGTCTCGGTCGGACGCTCCTCGCTTTGCTTAACCTGGCGTCCTGCGCTGCCGCCGACGACAGCACCACCGACAGGGCGAGGCCGCAAGCGAGAGGCTAGGTCAATCGTTCCCGCATCGTAACACTCGTTCGCAACTGACAAGGCCCAGCGTCGTTCCATTCACTGGACAGGACATTAACCATGAATAGGGGGTACATTGACCGAGCCGGTACCGAGTGATTCGCGACAGCCAGCCGCGGGACGCAAGGCGGAGATCAATCCGCCGGTATTCTTCGTCTCGGCTGGCCTGATCCTGGCCTTCGCCCTCTTCGGCGCGCTCGCCCCGGAGACCGCGAACCGGGTGTTCACGACCGTGCAGGCGCTGATCGTCGCAGATTTCGGCTGGTTCTACATCGCCGCCGTCGCGGGGTTCCTGATCTTCGCCATCTTCCTGATGTTCAGTCGTTATGGCGATGTGAAGCTCGGGCCCGACGACAGCGAACCGGATTACAGCTACCTGTCCTGGTTCGCGATGCTGTTCAGTGCGGGGATGGGGATCGGCCTGATCTTCTTCGGCGTGGCCGAGCCGATCCAGCATTACGCATCGCCGCCCGTGGGCGAGGGCAAGACGATCGCGGCCGCGCGCGAAGCGATGGTCCTCACCTTCTTCCACTGGGGCCTGCACGCCTGGGCGATCTACATCGTGGTCGGACTGGCGCTTGCCTATTTCGCGTTTCGCCGCGGACTACCGCTCACCATCCGCTCGGCACTCTACCCGCTGATCGGCAAGCGGATCTATGGCCCGATCGGCCACGCCGTCGACATTTTCGCGGTGCTGGGCACGATGTTCGGTGTTGCGACGTCGCTTGGTCTCGGCGTGCTGCAGGTGAATGCCGGGTTCAATCACCTGTTCGGCCTGCCGACGAGCATCCCCGTTCAGCTCGTCTTGATCGCCGCCATCACCGGCATGGCCACGCTTTCGGTCGTCGCCGGACTGGACAAGGGCGTGAAGCGCCTGTCCGAACTCAATATCATCCTGGCCGGACTGCTGCTCGCCTTCGTCCTCGTCACCGGGTCGACGGTGTTCCTGCTCCAGGCCTTTGTGCAGAACATCGGCACCTATCTCGGCGAAGTCGTGCCGCGCACCTTCCGCCTCTACGCCTATGAACCCAACCCGTGGCTGGGCAATTGGACCTTGTTCTATTGGGGTTGGTGGATCGCCTGGTCGCCCTTCGTCGGCATGTTCATCGCCCGCATCTCGCGTGGGCGCACGATCCGCGAATTCATCGGCGGCGTGCTGCTGGTGCCGACCCTATTCACCTTCCTCTGGATGACGGTGTTCGGCAACACCGCGATCGCGCTGGACATGGCTGGTACGGCCGCCATCGCCGACACCGTCGCCAACAATCTGCCGGTGGCGTTGTTCGAGACACTGGAGCAACTGCCTCTTGCCACGATTGTCTCAGGTATCGCGACACTCTTGATCATCACCTTCTTCGTCACGTCGGCGGATTCCGGGGCATTGGTCATCGACATGATCACGTCGGGCGCGGCGGAGAACCCGCCGGTGTGGCAGCGTGTGTTCTGGGCGGTATCCGCGGGCGGCGTCGGTGCGGTGCTGCTGGTCGCCGGTGGGCTCCAGGCCCTTCAGACTGCCGCGATCGCCAGTGCATTGCCATTCGCGGTGGTGATGGTGTTCATCTGCTATGGGCTGCTGCGCGCCTTGCAGACCGAGGGCCAGGAAGCGTTGGATCTGTCCGCCGCGGGTTCCGATCCGATCGCCGAAAGGCCGTTGAGCTGGCAGCAGCGCCTCGCGACCATCACGCGCTTCCACGACAAGCGTGAGGTTGCGGCGTTCCTCACCGATACGGCAAGCCCGGCGCTCGACGCGGTAGCGGCACAGATGCGCGACAGCGGCCTCTCCCCAACCCTCGTTCAGGATGAAAACCAGGTCGAGCTGCGCATCCCGCACGGCGAGCGTGGGGAGTTCCGCTACGGGGTTCGGGCACGCGGCTTCCGCCAGGCAAGCTTCGCCTGGGCGGCGTCGCGCAAGGCGAACGAGCAGGAGCGTCTCCACTACCGGGCGGTGGCGCATTCCTCGGAGGGAGAGCCGGCGCATGATGTGACCGGCCTGAGCGACGAACAGCTGATCAACGATCTCCTCAACCGGTATGCGCGGTTCCGCCACGCCCGGCGGATGACCTGAGCGGGACTGTTCGCCGACCAGGAGCCGCCGCCGAGAATGACATGCCGAACAGAGAGAAGATCACGGACAGTGCCAACGAGCGCGCCATCGACGAGTCGATTGCCGTTACTGCGCCAGGCCTCCCCGATGACGCGCTCTCGCCTGGCGAGGACCTGCCGGAGGCGTCAAGTGAGGAGGACGTTGCGTGGGTCGCGGCCAAGCGCGGTGCGCCTGACCCAACCAATAACTTCCTAGGTCTGCGATAGGCCTGGTTTTTCCGGGTCGATCGGCGTGACTTCGTCCGCAGGTTCGAAGCGTAGCGTCCACCGGGGGTAGCCTTCCGGTGAAATCTCGATGTCGGGCAGGCCGACCGGGTCCGAGCCGGTTTCTACCCATCCAGCGCCATGGCACCGATCGCAGGCAGTGCGCTTGCAGCGGAAGCTTACGAGATCAATCTCGGTATTCCATTGGCCCCGGCCTTTGCAGAATGGGCACAGTGCATCCAAGCTCCCCTTACGGGGCTGGATCGGAACGATGTCAAAGGCGTGGGGGCTGTCTGGACCGTCGCAATAGACGATGTTGCTGGCGTGAGGCATGCGCCGCAGTCGCGGAACAGCCGTCTCAATGCAATACGGCCTTGGTGCGCTCAGCGACCATTTGTCAGTCGGTGATCCCGTCTCGCGCTGCCTGATCTCGGCAAGCATGCGATAATCAGCACGGCGCGCTTCCTACGCGCCAGGAACGGGTCGGTTGTTCTCAGACACCCTGTCCACGCCGGATTGCCGATGACCCCTCGGACACCCTCCGCAACGATCATTCGAAACTGCGAGAAACGCGATCTGCCGCGCTCGATGGAATGGGGTATGCGACGCCATCTGTAGCACTGGGCGCCTCGCGAGGCGTTGATTCTATTGAATTTCGCCAATCTCAACCGCTTGGCGATGAGATGGTGACCCCTACGGGAATCGAACCCGTGCTTCAGCCGTGAAAGGGCCGCGTCCTAACCGCTAGACGAAGGGGCCTGCGTGGTTGGAGGCGCCTAAGGCCAAGTGGCTGGCCCGTCAACCCTTCAATCGGCCCAGGCGGCATCTTCGACGTGCAATTCTGCTGCGGGGCGCGATGCCCAGTCGTCGATCTTGGCGCGACCGGCGAGCCAGAGCTTGCGGTGCGGGGCCGCACCGAGCAGCGCCTGGCCGAGCGGCGTCTCGGCGGCGCGGAACGCCATCGCCTTGACGCTGCGGCCGTCGTCGCCCGCGACGATCGTGCGGACATGGCCATTACCCACCACATCCGCCTTGATCACGCGGACCGGCCCCATCGCGACGCGCGGTGCGGGCCAACCCATGCCATAGGGTCCGCCTGCGTCCATCGATTCGACGAGCGCCGGATTGACCCCGCCCGCGGCAAGGACCGCATCGAGCAGCAGCGCGCGGCCGTCATTCGACTGCGCCACCGCCGCGGCGAGCCGGTTCTCGAGGAAATCGGCAAAGGCCGGGATCGCCGCTTCGGCGATCGTCAGCCCGGCCGCCATCGCGTGGCCGCCCCCAGACACGAGCAGGCCCTGCTCGCGCGCCGCCATGACCGCGGCGCCCAAGTCGACGCCCGGGATCGACCGGCCCGATCCTTTCCCGATGCCGTGTTCGTCGATCGCGATGACGATCGCGGGCCGACCAAGCTTTTCCTTCAGGCGGCCCGCGACGATGCCGATGACGCCGGGATGCCAGCCCTGTCCGGCGACGACCGAGACGCTGCGGTCGCGACTGGCGAGCAGGTCGGCGGCCTCCTGCACCGCGGTCTCGATCGCGCGGCGTTCCTCGTTGAGACGGTCGAGCTCCTCGGCGATCCCGCGCGCCTCGTCGGGGTCCTGCGTCGTCAGCAGGCGGACGCCGAGATCGGCGCGACCGACGCGCCCGCCGGCGTTGATCCGCGGGCCGAGCGCGAAGCCGAGATCGGTGCAGGTCGGGTTGCGCGTCAGCCGCGACGCCGCGATCAGCGCCGCGACGCCGATGTTGCGGCGCGCGCCCATGACCTTCAGCCCCTGCGCGACGAACGCACGGTTGAGCCCGCGCAACTGCGCGACGTCGGCGACGGTGCCCAGCGCGACGATGTCGAGCAGGTCGATGAGCTTGGGCTCGGCGCGGTTCTCAAAGAAGCCGCGCGTGCGCAGGGTGCGGACGAGCGCGGCAGCAGCGAGGAAGCACATGCCGACCGCGGCGAGATGGCCGTGCGCGGCGCCCTCATCCTCGTCGAGCCGGTTGGGATTGACGAGCGCCAGCGCGTGCGGGAGCGCAGTCGCGCATTTGTGGTGATCGATCACGATCACATCGACCTTCGCATCGCGCGCGGCATCGAGCGCGTCGAACGCCTGCGCGCCGCAGTCGACGGTGACGATCAGCGAGGCGCCTTCGCCTGCGAGCCGGACCATGGCCTCGCCCGACGGGCCATAGCCTTCGAGCAGGCGGTCGGGGATATAGGCGCGCGCCTCGATCCCCAGATCGCGGAGCACGAGGATCATCAGCGCGGCGGAGGTCGCGCCGTCGACGTCGTAATCGCCGAAGATCGCGACCTGTTCGCCCGCCTGCACCGCATCGGCGAGCCGGTCGGCGGCGCGGTCCATGTCGCGGAAGATCGACGGGTCGGGCATGAACGCGCGGATCGACGGCGTGCGGTGCGCGTCGAGCGCCTCGCGCGGGCAGCCGCGTGCGAGAAGGAGTTGGGTCACCAGATCGTCGCCGCCGAACCCGTCGCGCGCGTCGGCGGCGAGCGAGCGCCAGCGCCAGGGCTGGCCGAGGATCGAGGAGGTTACGCCGAGAACTGTCATGCGCCGGAGGTAGTGGCTGCGGGGGGATTGTCGAGCGGCTTCACCGACGCGGGCAGGCGATCCTCCCCCGACGGGGGAGGGGCGTCACTTGATCCAGGGGCGTTCGCGAAACCATTTCGTGACGATATATTTGACGCCCTCGACCACCGGCATGCCTTCGTGGAGCGTCAGGCCATTGGGGCTGCCGTCGGGGCTCATATTGTTCCACGCGAGCAGCAGCCCGCGCTTGGGCGCGACCTTGACGCCCGCCTGCGGGAACCACGTGGCGCCACCCTCGGGCACGTCGTTCAGATAGACCATCGCGGTCCAGGTGCGCTGGCCGCCCTGTTCCTGCATCTTGTCCCAATAGCTTTCGCTCGCATGGAAATAATCGTGATGCGCGCGAAATTGCTGGCCGGGGGCGTAACGCTGACCCTGCATCGTCTCGCCATGCGGCAGGTCGATGCCGAGCAGCGCGGCGATCGCCTCGTCGGTGGGTTGCACATCGGGGGACCAGCGATCCATGTCGCAGCTTTCCGACGTGCGGAAACTGCTGTTCGGGCGGTCGGACAGCAGCGTCGACGGCCGCCGCTTCGAATCGATCAGCGCGATGAGCGCACGACAGGTCGCGGCGTCGAGGAAGTTGGCGTGGTGATAGAATTGCACGCCGTCGATGGCGACCCGCTGGACCTTCGGATTGGCGTCGAGCCGCGCGGCGACGCTGGTGCCCGCCGCCTGCCGTGTCGGCGCCATCGGATCCTGCGGCTTGGCTTTGGTGAATAAACCCATGGATCCGAATTTGCGCAGCCGTCCGCGAAACGCAAGGGGCGCGCAACTGGGACGGCACGACGGGCGGGGTCGCTCGTCGTGCCGCGATGCGCCTACCAGAAGATATCGTAGACCGTGTCGACCACCCGCCCGCTGTCGAGATCGACGAGCAACGCGTCGTTGTAATAGCGGACCCAGCGATACGGCCCATAGGCCTCGGGCAGGCGATAGGTGTAGGGATCCTGGATCCAATAATTCTGGTTGTACAGAATGCTGTTCAGCGAAAAGCCGATGCCGAAGCGGCGATAGCCCGATCCCCATCCGTTCGGCGCATAGTAGCGCGGCAGGCGGTAAGCGCCGCGGTTGCTCGCGCGATAGTCGCTCCAGCCATAGCGAGTGTCGCTGCGCCAGCCGCGGTTCCATGCGCCGCGCTGGCCATATCCGCCGCGGCCATAGCCCTGGACGGTGCCGTAGCCGCCGAAATGCTGGCCGTTGCGATAGCCGCCCCGATCCCGATCCCGATCGCCGTCGCGCCCGCGCCAGTCGTCGCGGCCGCGGGGGTCCGGGCGGCCGCGCCAGTCGGCGCGCCCGCGTGGATCGTCGCGATAGCCGCGGTCCTCGCCGGGGCGGCCGTCGAAGCGGGCGCGGTCGGGCTGACCGCGGCGGTCGTTTCGGACGTCCTGACGGGCGGCTTCGCGCTGCGCATTGCCGCGGACCCAGTTCTCGCGAACCTGGTCGGCCTGTCGGTCCGACGCCACGCGCGCATTCCAGTCCTGGCGGGGGCCGTCCGGTCGGCCGTTGCGCGCATCGGGCGTATCGCCGCGTGCCGTGCCCTGCACGATCGCCCACCGGTCGGGACGCTGCGGCCGATCGCCGCGATCGCTCCAATCACCGCGCATCTCGCTATTCCCCGGCGCCTCGGCACCGAACCGCTGCGCCTGTGCGGCAACCGGCACCAGTGCGGATGCCACGAGCAAGATCTTCAGGAAACTCCGCGTCATTGCCGTCGTCCTCGACTGCCGGCGCACGAGCCGGCTCCTATGGTGCACCCCGTCTAGCCTTACGGGCGTGAGGCGACGCTGAATGGCTTGGTCAGCGATCCGACAGGATTCGTGCGCGGGCGCCCTAGCGCGCGGGCGGTCTAGCGCGCGGGCGGCGGGACGAGCGCGGGGACGAGCCGTGCGGAATCCGCCGGGTCGATCCCGGGGCGCGGGCCAGCGGGCAGGACCTCCTCGCCCCGGGTCGCGCGGCCCGCA
Source organism: Sphingomonas sp. T1 (assembly GCF_902506585.1). Taxonomy (NCBI): domain Bacteria; kingdom Pseudomonadati; phylum Pseudomonadota; class Alphaproteobacteria; order Sphingomonadales; family Sphingomonadaceae; genus Sphingomonas; species Sphingomonas sp. T1. The sequence continues at coordinate 1,232,541 of NZ_LR733875.1, read as the reverse complement.
CGCTGGATCGCCTCGACGACGCGGGGATAGACGCCGCAGCGGCACAGATTAGTGATCTGTTCGCGGATCAGCGCCTCGCTCGGGTCTGCATCGCGTTTCAGCAGTGCGGCGGCGGCCATGATCATGCCGGGGATGCAGAAGCCGCATTGCGGCACCGCTTCAGCGATGAAGGCGAGCTGCAGCGGGTGGTTGCGTTCGTGCGACAGTCCCTCGATCGTGGTGACATAGCGCCCCTCGATCGACCCGATCGGCACACGGCAGCTGCGCACCGCACGACCGTCGATATCGACCGTGCAGGCGCCGCAATGGCCGGTGCCGCAGCCATATTTGGTCCCCGTCAGGTTCGACGCGTCGCGCAGCGCCCAGAGCAGCGGCGTCGCGGGATCGAGCCGATATTCGATCGCCTGGTTGTTGACGGTGAAGCGGGTCATCCCCGCGCGCTAGCCGATCCCCCGGGCGGAGGGGAGGGGGCTATTGCCGCCAGCTTGTGTCGCGCTTGTCGACCAGCCGGACCATCGCCTCGAAATCCGCCTTGCCCGCGCCACCGGGCAGCGAGACCTTGCCGAGATCGCGCTGGTGCACCTTGACCACATCGTCGGGGATCAGGATCGGCGTGCCCATCGATGCGGTCGCGACCTGGATCTCGCAGGCGCGCTGCAGCGACCAGTGCTTGATGAACGCCTCGGGCAGCGTCCGGCCCATGACCAGGATGCCGTGATTGCGCAGCAGCATCACGCGCTTGTCGCCGAGATGCTCGATCAGCCGTTCGCCCTCTTCCGACCGGACGGTGACGCCCTCGAAATCATGATAGGCGATCTGGCCGATGAAGTTGCACGCATAGAAATTGGTCGGCTGCAGCCCGCCCTCGACCGCGCTGACCGCCATGCCCGCGGTGGTGTGCGTGTGCATGATGCAGTGCGCGTCGGCCAGGTGCTTGTGGAACAGCGCGTGCTGCGTGAAGCCCGCGAGATTGACCGGATAGGGGTTCTGGTCGAGCTTGTTGCCGTCGATGTCGATCTTGACGAGGCTCGACGCGGTCACCTCGCTGAAATGCAGCCCGAACGGGTTGATCAGGAACGCGCCGTCCTCGCCGGGGATCTTCAACGTGATGTGGTTGTAGATCATCTCGGACCAGCCGAGCATGTCGAAGACCCGGTAGCAGGCGGCAAGCTGCTGGCGCGCCTCCCATTCCGCGGGTGAAACCGTCGAATTGCGCAGCGCTGCGGTCGCCATCTCATGCTCTCCCTTGTCGCGTTTGCAAACGGCATACCCGAAGCCCGAAAGCGCGGCAATCGACGGGTGGCACGCCGCGGCCGGGCGCGAACGCGCCTCTAACCATTGCCACGCGCGGTCGCCCCGGCTTATGCCGCCGCCCAACAAGACCGCGAGAGGGCGCAATTTATCATGCATGTCGACACCCATCACACCGCCGCCGCGGGAGGCGCCGCCGCAGAGGGCGATGCCAATCACGGTTACGACGCCCCCGACCTGCGCGTCTTCGTCTTCGCCCTGTTCTTCATCTTCGGCGGCATCACCTCGCTGAACGACATCATCATCCCCAAGATGAAGGAGCTGTTCACGCTCGACCATGCGACCGCGATGCTGGTCCAGTCGGCCTTCTTCCTCGCCTATGCGCTGTTCTCGATCCCCGCCGCGGCGATCGTGCGCAAGGCCGGTTATATGCGCACCGCCTCGATCGGGCTGGTGACGATGACCGTCGGGTGCCTGTTGTTCATCCCGGCGGCGGGCAAGGCCAGCTTCGAGATGTTCCTGTTCGCGCTGTTCGTGCTGGGCGCGGGCATCACGGTCGTTCAGGTCGTCGCCAACCCGCTGATCTCGGCGCTCGGCGCGCCGAAATCGGCATCGAGCCGGCTGACCTTCGCGCAGGCGTTCAACTCGCTCGGCACGACGATCTTCCCTTATGTCGGTTCCGCGGTCATCCTTGGTGGTCTCGCGACGGTGGATTCCTCGACGCTGACCGGCGCCGCGCTTGACGCCTACCGGACCGAATCGTCGCGGACCGTCGTGCACACCTATATCGGCCTTGCCATCGCGCTGCTGATCGTCGCCGCCGTCGTCTGGACGCGGCGGAACCGGCTGAATGAGGAGCAGGAGCAGACGGGCAGCATCCTCCACGCCTTCACGCTGCTCAAGCGCCCGCGCTTCGCGATGGGGACGGCGTGCATCTTTCTCTATGTCGGCGCCGAGGTCGCGGTCGGCTCGCTGATCGTCAATTACCTGATGCAGCCGAGCGTGATGGGCCTGAGCGATGTCGCTGCCGGTCAGCATGTGCCCTTCTACTGGGGCGGCGCGCTGATCGGGCGGTTCATCGGGGCCTATGTCCTCAACAAGGTGTCGCCGGGCAAGGTCCTGGCCGGTGTCGCGACCGGAACGCTGGCGCTGATCCTGATCTCGGCGAATACCGAGGGTGCCGTGTCGGGTTGGGCCTTGCTGTCGATCGGGCTGATGAATTCGGTGATGTTCCCGACGATCTTCGCCTTGGCATCCGAAGGCCTTGGCAAGCGTGCGGCCGAGGGGTCGGGCGTGATCGCCACGGCGATCGTCGGCGGCGCGATCATACCCTATTTCACGGGCGTGCTCGCGGATTCCTCGGGCAGCCTGCACTTCGCGCTGCTGCTGCCGGCGATCTGCTACGCGCTGATTCTCGCTTATGGACTTTATGCACGCAAGCCGGCGGTGACGGCCGCCTGACCCCTTTCGTCATCCTGGGCTCGACCCAGGATCCAGAGCTAGGAACGCTAGCGCAACTGGCTCTGGATCCTGACTTTCGTCAGGATGACGGGTGTCTTGGCAGCATCGGTGCCGCCCGGCCGGTCGCAAGATCGGCATCTGAGAAGCGGATCGGCGTGCGCAAACCCGGCACGCTCGATCCATCCGGACGCACGACGTCGATCGCCATGCCGCGCGCGATCACCTGCGGATCGTCGAATGCCTGCGCGACGGTGTTGATCGGCCCGGCGGGGACGCTGACCGCCTCCAGCCGCGCGAGCAGATCGAGCTTCGGCACCAGCGAGGTCGCCGCCTCGATCCCCGCGAACAGGATATCCTTGAAGGCAAGCCGCCCGGCATTGGTCGCGAACCGCGGATCGTCGCGCATTTCGGGCAAGCCCATTGCCTCGCAGAACCGTCGGAACTGGCCGTCATTGCCGACCGCGAGGATGAACCACCCGTCGCTGGTCGGGAAGACGGCATAGGGGCACACGTTCATGTGCGCGTTACCGACCCGCGCCGGCGAGACGCCGCTCGCGAACCAGTTCATCGCCTGGTTCGCGAGCACCCCGGTCATCGTGTCGAGCAGCGCCATGTCGATCTGCTGCCCCCGGCCGGTGCGCTCGCGCATGGACAGCGCCGCCTGGATCGCAATCACCGCATAGAGCCCGGTCATGATGTCGGCGAACGCGACCCCGATCTTCTGCGGCGCGCCATCAGGCTCGCCGGTAAGATCCATGATCCCGCTCATGCCCTGGACGATGAAGTCATAGCCCGCGCGTGGTGCGTAGGGCCCGTCCTGTCCGAAGCCGGTGATCGAGCAATAGACGAGCCGCGGATTGATCGCGGCGAGCGTCGGATAGTCGAGCCCGTATCTGGCGAGCCCGCCGACCTTGAAATTCTCGATCACGACATCGGCGTCGGCGATCAGCGCACGAACCGCGGCCTGCCCCTCGGGCGTCGTGAAGTCCGCGACGACCGAGCGCTTGCCGCGGTTGGCGGCGTGGAAATAGGCCGCGTCGCGGGTGCCGTCGGGGTTGTCGATGAACGGCGGGCCCCATGTCCGGGTGTCGTCGCCCGCCGGGCTCTCGACCTTGGTCACGTCGGCGCCGAGATCGGCGAGCACCTGGCCAGCCCAGGGGCCGGCGAGGATGCGGGCGAGTTCGACGACCTTGAGGCCGGAAAGGGGCGGCGGTCTTCTCAGCCCCTCCCCTTCAGGGGAGGGGTCGGGGTGGGGCAGCGCCCCAAAATCCTCGGCTGCGTTCATGGAAAACCCCCACCCCAACCCCTCCCCTGAAGGGGAGGGGCTTGTCGCTCTCAAAACGCCGCGATACCCGTGATCGCGCGGCCGAGGATCAGCGCGTGGACGTCGTGTGCGCCCTCATAGGTGTTGACCGTCTCGAGGTTCATCATGTGACGCATCACCTGATATTCCCCCGAAATGCCGTTGCCGCCGTGCATGTCCCGGCTCATCCGCGCGATGTCGAGCGCCTTGCCGACATTGTTGCGCTTGACGATCGAGACCATCTCGGGCGCGAACCGCCCCTCGTCCATCAGCCGCCCGACGCGGAGTGACGCCTGGAGCCCGAGCGCGATCTCGGTCTCCATGTCGGCGAGCTTCTTCTGATAGAGCTGCCGCCCGGCGAGCGGGGTGCCGAACTGGCTGCGATCGAGGCCATATTGCCGCGCGGCGTGGAAGCAGAACTCCGCCGCACCGAGTGCTCCCCACGAAATCCCGTAGCGCGCGCGGTTGAGGCAGCCGAACGGCCCCTTCAGCCCCTGGACGTCGGGGAGCAACGCGTCCTCGCCGACCTCGACCTCGTCCATCAGGATCATGCCGGTGATCGACGCCCGCAGCGACAGCTTGCCCTCGATCTTGGGCGTCTCGAGCCCCTTCATCCCGCGTTCCAGGATGAAGCCGCGGATGCCGCCGCCATGCTCGTCGGACTTGGCCCAGACCACGAACACGTCGGCGATCGGCGAGTTGGAGATCCAGGTCTTGGCGCCCGAGATGACATAGCCGTTCGCGGTCTTCTTCGCGCGTGTCGTCATGCCGCCGGGATCCGATCCCGCATCGGGCTCGGTCAGCCCGAAACAGCCGATGAACTCGCCCGTCGCGAGCTTTGGCAGAAACTTGCGCTTCTGTGCTTCGGAGCCGAACGCGTTGATCGGGTACATCACCAGGCTCGACTGGACCGACATCATCGAGCGATAGCCCGAGTCGATCCGCTCGACCTCGCGCGCGACCAGGCCGTACGCGACATAGGAGGCGCCGACGCCGCCATATTCCTCTGGGATAGTCGGCCCGAGCAGGCCGAGATCACCCATCTCGCGAAAAATCGCGGGATCGGTATGTTCGTGCTGGAACGCGTCGATGATCCGCGGCGCGAGCTTGTCCTCGGCATAGGCGCGCGCGGTATCGCGGATCATGCGTTCGTCTTCGCTCAGCTGGTCGTCGAGCAGGAACGGATCCGCCCATTCGAACTTGCCCATTCCGGCGCCGGTGCCTGCCATCGTCATCTCCTTCATTGGCCGCCGACTTCGTGTTTCCAGGGCCGAAAGTCCAGCCCCAAGGCACGGCTATGCGTCGATCAGCGTCAACGCCGCGATGGTGACACGCAGCCGCGACCCGACCTGCTCCACCATGTCGATCGCGAGATCGGCGAGGATGTGCCCCCGCAGCGGCAGCTCGGCATCCGGCAGGGCGGCAAGCCACGATCGAAAACCGGGTATGGGATCCGCCTGGATGACCAGATGATGTTGCTCGCCCGAGAAGGTCGCGCTTGCCCATGGGCGCGAAACCGTCTCGGTCACCTCGAATGCCGTGCCCGATGCGGCGGCACCGGCGTGAAGTGCGCGGAGCAACCGCGTCGCGACATCGGGGCCGCGCAGGGGGTCCATCCTCACGACCGGCCGCGCCCGGACGTGTTCGCGATGAACGCCTCGATTCGCGCGACCAGTCCCGCGCGTGGCTGGCGACCGCGTCTAAGATCCGCGACAAGCCGGGAATCATTCACTGCACGCCGTCCGAAGGTCGCCGCCCCCATGTCGGTCTGCCGCAAATATCGGTTGATCTTGACCAGTACGGACATCGCTTGCTCCTCGTGATTCCCTGCGTACGTTCACGATCTGTTCCTTGAAATCCAACTTGTCTAGGATTTTTCCTGCGCTATGGTCTCGCCATGTCCGATCCCGATCCCCGAGCAGCGCTGGCACGGCTTGCGGCTGCGCGCGGGGACAGTATGGCGGCCCTGTCGGCGATGCTGGGACGCAACGCGGCCTATCTGCAGCAGTATCTGAAGCGCGGGTCGCCACGACGGTTGGCGGAGGACGATCGCCGGCTGCTCGCGCAGTATCTCGGCGTCGAGGATCATGTGCTCGGCGGGAGCGGAACGAAGGGCAGCGAAAGGCGAACCGGGTTTCGGATCGCCCGCCTGGCGGTCCAGGCGTCGGCCGGGCCGGGCGCGCTGGTCGATGGCGAGGTGTTGCTGGGCACCGACGTGATCGACCCGGCGCTGGCGCGGCGGCTCGGGCTGCGCGACGGGCAGGCGGCGATCATCCGGGTCCGGGGAACATCGATGGAGCCCGGCCTGCAGGATGGCGATCACATCATCGTCGATATGGCGACCACGGTGCCGGGCGCGCGCGGACGGCTTCACGTCATCCGGGTCGACGGCCTGACGATGGTCAAGCGTGTCGCGCTGCGGGACGGGACGCTCAGCGTGTCGAGCGACAATCCTGCCGCGCCGCCTGTACCCGACGGCCCGGTCGACATTGTCGGCCGCGTCGTCTGGCAGATGCGCGAACCCGCCTAGCGGCGGTCGCGGATCCAGACGAGCAGCGCGGCGGCGACGCCGATTGCGGTGCCGATGAGGAGACCGGGCGTGGCCTGGCCGATCGCAAATCCGACCCCCGCGCCGCCAAGGATGCCGAGTGCGATCAGGAAGCCGCCAGCAGCGGTCGGACGTTTGTCAGCCATGTCCCGCACCTGCCACGTCGCGCGCGCGGACGCCAGTGCCGGACGTCGACGCGGACGATGCACCGTGCAACGCGCTGATTGTCCGGCAGGATATTTCGATGTCATGACGAAACGTGGCGAAAATGCGTCACGAACGACTGTCGCGGGGGGCCAAGCCCGGCTAGGAGGCGAGCATGGTGTACCGCTTCGGGTGGGTCGGGATCGGTACGGCCACCGCCGTCCTTGTCGTGCCGATGCTGACGGCGCCCCCGCGCGCCGCCGCCCAGACACGCGTGTCCACGCCGCAGGAGGGCGCTGCGGCCGCAGACGCGCCGGTGTCGCTCGATCCCATGTCGCCGCTCGCGCCGCTGCCCGATATCGGCGTCGCCTGGCCCGATCTTGCCGCCGCCACCGATGATCCGGTCACCGTCGCGACCAACACCGATGCGACGACCGAGACGCGCTATTCGTGGCGGCTGGAAGGGATCGACTCGGTTGGAAACGCGCTGCTGAAACAGCGGTTCGACCAGCTTTCGACGCTCAACGCGAACGACGGCGAGGTCGCCAACGCAGCGCAGCTCGATCGTCGTGCGCGCGAGGACGGCGACCTGCTCAACAGCCTGTTGCGCGCCGAGGGCTATTACGACGCGCGCGTCACCACCCGGGTCGAGCCCGGGCAGAAGCCGCTGGTGATCGTCTCGGCCGATCCGGGCACGCGCTATACCTTCACGGGCGTGACGATCGACGGTCTGGCGGCGGCGGGGGACAAGGCGCCCGCGCTGGCCCAGGCCTTCGGCATCAAGCCTGCCGACCCGGTCAATTCGGACGCGATCGTCGCGGGCGAGGCGAAGCTGACGACGCAGATCGGGCGCGAGGGCTTTCCGTTCGCCAAGGTCGGCGATCCGGCGATCGTGGTGGACCATGCGACGCGCACCGCGACGCTCGACCTCTCGATCGTCCCGGGCGGCCAGAAGCGCTTTGGCCGGATCGTCGCGCTGCCCGGCAACCGCGTGTTCGATGCGGAGCATGTGCAGGAGATCGCGCGGTTCACGCCCGGTCAGCCCTATGATGCGGGCGAGCTGGACGATCTGCGCCGGGCGCTCGTCCAGACCAGCCTGGTGTCGTCGGTCGAGGTCAGGCCGATCCCCGGCAGCACCGCCGACAGCGTCGATATCGGCGTAAAGCTCGACCGCGCGCCGCCGCGCACCGTCGCGGGCGAGCTTGGGTATGGCACGGGCGAGGGCGCACGCGCCGAGGTCAGCTGGACGCATCGCAACCTGTTCCCGCCCGAAGGCGCGCTCACGCTGCGCAGCGTCATCGGGACGCAGGAGCAGCTTGGCGCGATCGTCTATCGGCGGAACAACTTTCATGCGCGGGACCGCGTGCTGACCGCGCAGGTCTCCGCGGTGCATATCAACCGCGATGCCTATGAGGCCAAGACCTTCACGCTGGCCGGCAGCATCGAACGCCAGACGAACATCTTCTTCCAGAAGACCTGGACCTGGTCGCTCGGCGCGGAGCTGATCGCATCGGACGAACGCGACGTGATCGTGTCGACCGGCGACCCGCGACGCCGCACCTTCTTCATCGGCGCGCTGCCGACCACGCTGAATTACGACGGATCGGACGATCTGCTCAACCCGACGCGCGGGTTCCGGCTCGGCGGGCGGCTGAGCCCGGAGGCGTCGTTCCAGGGATCGGTGTTCGGCTACGCCCGGACGCAGATCGACGCGAGTGTGTACAGGACGGTCAGCGACGGAATCGTGCTGGCGGGGCGGACCCGGCTCGGCACGATCGTCGGCGCGCCGCGCGATCAGGTGGCACCGTCGCGGCGTTTCTATGCCGGCGGCGGCGCGTCGATACGCGGCTATGGCTATCAGTCGATCGGTCCGCGCGATCCGAACAACGATCCGATCGGCGGCCGCAGCTTGACCGAATTCTCGATCGAGGCGCGGATCAAGGCGTTCGGCAATTTCGGGGTCGTGCCGTTCCTCGATGCGGGCAACATCTACACGTCGCCGCTGCCCAAATTCACCGGCCTGCAATATGGCACGGGGATCGGGGTGCGCTATTATTCGAACTTCGGCCCGATCCGATTTGATGTCGGGACGCCGATCAACCCGCAACCGGGCGACAGCCGGATCGCGGTCTATGTATCGCTGGGACAGGCGTTTTGACCGACGCCGCGACCGAGACGACGGAGCCGGGCCGGCCTGTGCCACGGCGCCGCTGGTGGCGCTGGCTTGCGGCGGCATTCTTGGCCCTGGTGGCGATCCTCGGTGCTGCACTGCTCATCGTCGATACCGATATCGGCCACCGCTATGTCGCCAATCGGGTCGGCGCGATCCGCGCGGCCAACGGGCTGCGTTTCACGATCGGGCGGATCGACGGGTCGCTCTATGGCGACACGCGGCTGACCGATCTGCGCGTCTATGATCTTGACGGGCTCGTGTTCCAGGCACCGCGTGTCGCGCTCGACTGGTCGCCCATCCGCTGGTTTTCGAACCGCCTCGAAATCCGCCGGCTCGCGATCGATCGCGCGACGCTGTTCCACGTCCCGCGCACGCGACCGTCGAAGAGGCGCACGCCGATCCTGCCGGATTTCGACATCCGGATTGGGCGGCTCACGGTCGGACGTCTGCTGCTCGACACCCGCGTACTCGGCACCGCGCGCGTCGCGCGGCTCGATGGTCGAGCCGACATCCGCTCGGGGCGCGCGCTCGTTGATGTGAACGCGCTGGTCGCGGGCAGCGACCGGCTCAAGCTGCGGATCGACGCGGAGCCCGCACGCGACCGGTTCGATCTGGACGTCGCGGCGCGCGGGGCGGCGAACGGGGTGCTCGCGCGGATGATCGGCGCCCGAAGTGACGTCGCGCTCGTCGTCACCGGTGACGGCCGCTGGGCACGCTGGACGGGCCGCGCGCAGGGAAATGTCGGCGCGTCGCGCGCGGTCGATCTCGCGCTCTCACAGGCAAGCGGACGCTATACACTGTCGGGAACGCTCGCCCCCTCGGGGCTGCTCAGCGGACGGCTCGCGCGGCTCACCACGCCGCGGGTTCTGATCAATGGCGCCGCGACGTTCGTCGAACGCAGGCTCGATGGGCGGCTGTCGCTGCGGTCGCCGGCGCTGTCGCTCGACATGACGGGTATCGTCGATCTGGGCGTGAACGCGTTTCGCGATTTCCGCGTGAAGGCGCGGCTGCTGCGGCCGACGGCGCTGATCGGGACGATGGGGGGCAGCGGCATCGAACTGCGCGCCATCCTCGACGGTGCCTTCGCGACCGCCAGTCTCGACTACCGCCTCGATGCGGCACGACTGACCTTCGACAAGACCGGCTTCGATTCAGTGCGGATCGCCGGCAAGGGGCGTCTGTCGGCGGCGCCGGTGACCGTCCCGATCCGCGTCACCGCCGCCCGCGTGACCGGGGTCGGCGATGTCGCCGGGGGGATCCTGCGCAACCTGTCGATCGATGGCCGGCTGCGGATCACGCCTGAGCTGCTGACCGGTGACGACCTCGTACTGCGTTCGGACAAGCTCAACGGGCGGATCGGCATCCGGGTCGACCTGCGCACCGGGCGGTTCGACGTCGGGGTGAATGGCCGGCTCGGTCGCTATCTGATCCCGGGGCTGGGAATCGTCGACGTCACGTCGACGCTGCGCGTCGTTCCGGGGCCGAACGGCAAGGGGACGCGGGTGATCGGGCAGGGCGCGGCACAGGTGCTGCGGCTCGACAACGCCTTCTTCCGTGGTCTCGCAGGCGGTCTGCCGCGGCTCACCGCCAATCTCGAACGGACGACAGACGGACTCCTGCATTTCAACAACCTCGTCCTCGTCGCGCCGCAGATCAGGTTGAGCGGTAACGGCTACCGACGGCGCGACGGCAGCTTCCGGTTCGAGGGCGGTGGCCGTCAGCAAAACTACGGCCCGGTCACGCTGACGCTGGACGGCAGGATCGAGCGGCCGACGCTCGACCTCGTCCTCGCCAGCCCCAGTCCGGCCCTGGGGCTGACCAACGTGCGGGCGCATCTCGATCCGACCGCGCAGGGCTATGCCTTTGCCGCTGCGGGTGGCTCGCGGCTTGGCCCCTTTACCGCGGGCGGGACGCTTCTCCTGCCGCGCGGCGCGGGTGCCACGATCGCGATCGCCGCGCTGGATGTCAGCGGGACCCGCGCGACGGGGACGCTCGCGATCGTCGATGGCGGCTTCAACGGGCGGCTCGCGGTGGCGGGCGGCGGTCTGGCGGGCGAACTGCTTTTCCGGCCGGTCGGCGAGAATCAGCGCGTCGAGGCGCACCTCGATGCGCGCGCGGGGACGCTTGCCGGCTGGACGTTGCGGCGTGGCCATATGGACCTCGTCACGATTCTCGACCCCGCTGGCACCTCGATCGAGGCGACCGCGACCGGCGCAGGCTTGCAACGCGGTGCGCTCAGCATCGGGCGGCTGGCGGGTAGCGCGTCGCTGCGCGGCGGGGTGGGGCAGATCAAGGCGTCGATTGCCGGGTCGCGCGGACGCGCATTTGATATCGAGAGCGTGACCGACGTGACCGCGGACAGCTATCGCATCGCTGCGCAGGGCACGCTCGACCGGCGACCGCTCCGGCTGTTGAGCCCTGCGATCGTGACCCGCGATGGCGATGGCTGGCGCCTCGCACCGACGCGGCTGAGCTTTTCGGGGGGCGAGGCGCAGATCGGCGGACGCTTCACCGGATCGACCAGCGCGATCGACGCGAGCATGACGCGGATGCCGCTGGCCATCCTCGATATCGGCTATCCGGGACTCGGTCTTGGCGGTCTGGCATCGGGTACGTTCAGCGTCGCGACGAGCGGCGGGAACCCGCCGACGGGCAAGGCGGACGTGACGATCCGTGGCCTCAGTCGTGCGGGGCTCGTGCTGTCGTCGCGGCCGATCGACGTCGGGGTCGCGGCGCTTCTGTCGCCTGACAAGCTCGGCCTGCGTGCGGTGATCGCCTCGGGCGGCAAGACGATCGGGCGCGCACAGGCGCAGCTCGCACCGCTTGGTGCAGGCGACCTCGCCACGCGGATCGCGCGCGCGCGGCTGTTCGGACAGCTGCGCTACAGCGGGCCCGCGGACACGCTGTGGCGGCTGACGGGGGTCGAGCTGTTCGACCTGTCGGGACCGGTGGCGATCGGGGCGGACGTCGTCGGTACGCTCGAAGCGCCGGTAATCCGCGGCGTCGTCCGTGCGACCAACGCCCGCATCGAAAGCGGCACGACGGGGACGATCCTGTCGAACGTCCAGGCCAGCGGCCGCTTCGGCGGCTCGCGCCTGGTGATCGACCGTTTCGCCGCGGACGCGGGCAAGGGCGGCCGGGTGACGGGGGTCGGCCAGTTTGATTTCGCAGGCAAGAACGGGCTCGGCATCGACCTGCGGTTGCAGGCTGCAAACGCGGTGATGATCAACCGCGACGATATCGGCGCGACCGTGACGGGGCCGCTGACGTTCACGTCGGACGGGATAGGCGGCGTGATCGCGGGCGACGTGGTGATGAACAAGAGCCGCTACCGGCTTGGCCAGGCGACCGCGGCGAGTGCGGTGCCCCAACTCAACATCCGGGAAATCAACCTGCCCGAGGGCGGCGAGGAAAAGGCCGCGCCGACACGCCCCTGGACGCTGGCGATCAAGGCCCGCGCGCCGAACCAGGTCATGGTCAGCGGGCTGGGGCTGACGAGCGAATGGTCCGCCAATCTCCAGATCGCCGGTGAGCCGCAGAACCCCGCGATCACGGGCCGTGCGACGCTGATCCGCGGCGATTACGAATTTGCCGGGCGCGAATTCGAATTGGCGCGCGGCGTCATCCGGTTCGACGGCGGCGTGCCTGCGAACCCCGCGCTCGACATCGAAGCGAACGCCGATTCGACCGGGCTCAACGCGTCGATCCGCGTCACGGGCTATGCGCTCAAGCCCGAGATCGGGTTCACCAGCACGCCCGCGCTGCCGCAGGACGAACTGCTGTCGCGCCTGCTGTTCGGGACGTCGATTACCAACCTGTCCGCGCCCGAGGCCCTGCAGCTCGCGGCGGCGGTGGCGGCGTTGCAGGACGGCGGCAACGGGATCAACCCAATCAACGCAGTGCGGCGTGCAGCGGGTCTCGACCGGTTGCGCATCCTGCCTGCCGATCCGCAGACGGGGCAGGGCACGTCGATCGCCGCGGGCAAATATGTGACGCGGCGGCTCTATGCGGAAATCGTCACCGACGGCCAGGGCTATAGCGCGACGCAGGTCGAGTTCCAGGTCACCCGCTGGCTGTCGCTGCTGTCGAGTATCTCCACGCTTGGCAGGCAGAGTGCGAACGTCCGCATTTCGAAGGACTATTGAACCGGCGGCAAACGCCGGAGGACCCCTTGTCGTGGGAACCAGCGCTTTCGGCCATGGTTGATCGGCAGTCACATATCGAGGCCAGATGACCCTTCCCCAATCTCTTTCGATCGCCACGCTCATCGGCATGATGATACTCTTCATCTGGGGACGGTTTCGCTACGACGTCACAGCGATTCTGGCGCTGTTAGCGAGTATCGCGCTCGGGATCGTCAGTCCGAAGGACGCCTTCAAGGGCTTTTCCGACGACATCGTCATCATCGTCGGTTCGGCGCTCGTCATCTCGGCGGCGGTCCAGCGCTCGGGGGTGATCGAACTCGCGCTGGCGAAGCTTGCAAAGCGGGTCACGCGGGTACGATCGCAGCTCGTCGTGCTGACGGCGTCGGTGGGGTTCTCGTCCGCGCTGGTCAAGAATATCGGCGCGCTGGCGATGCTGATGCCCGCCGCGTTCCAGATGGCGAAGAAGAACAACACCTCGCCATCGGTGTTCCTGATGCCGATGGCGACCGCGTCGCTGCTCGGCGGTCTCATCACGCTTGTCGGTACCTCGCCCAACATCATCGTCAGCCGCGTCCGCGAGCAGATGACCGGGCAGCCGTTCGGGATGTTCGATTATACCCCGGTCGGGCTCGGGCTGACGGTGATGGGGCTGATCTATCTGCGCTTCGCCTATCGCCTGCTGCCGCGCGACCGGCGGGCTGCGCCGACGATGGGCGAGGCGCTCGACATCAAGGGGTATATCACCGAAGCCGCGATCCCCGAGACGTCCCCCGCGGTCGACGAGTCGGTCGAGGATTTTCTCGCACGGCACGACGGCGAGGTGTCGATCACCCGGATCCTGCGTGCGGGCATGCGCAGCGCGCCGAACGAGCATACGCACCTGAGGGCGGGCGACGTACTGATCCTCGGCGGCGAACCCGATGCGCTCGAACGCGTGATCGCGCGCGACCGGCTGAAGCTTGAAGGCGAGGACCGCGAAAAGGCGGATCAGGCGGACGACGATGAAGTCGGCGTGATCGAGGCGGTCGTCAATGTCGGTTCGCCGCTGGCGGGCCGGACCGCGGCGCGGCTTGCGCTGCAGGCGCGGTTCGGGGTCAATCTGATCGCGATCTCGCGGCAGGGCGAGCATCTGTCGCGCAGGCTGGCGAATATCGAGCTACGCGCGGGCGACGTGCTGGTGCTGCAGGGGCCGCTCGAACAGCTACCCGGCAAGCTGCGCGACTTGGGCTGCCTGCCGCTGGCACAGCGCGAGATGCGACTCGGCGTGTCGAAGCGCAGCTGGCTGCCGATCGGGATCCTCGGCGTCGCGATGGGCGCGACGGCGATGGGCTTCGTGCCCGTGGCGGTGGCGTTCTTCGCGGCGGCGGGGCTGATCATGGCGACCGGCGTGCTGCCGGTGCGCGAGGCCTATGACCATGTCGAATGGCCAATCCTGATCATGCTCGGCGCGTTGATCCCGGTCAGCGATTCGCTTCGCACCACCGGCGCGTCGGACGTCATCGCGACCTGGCTGTCCGCGACCGCATCGACGCTGCCGCCCTGGGGGGCGGTCGCGCTGATCCTGGCGGCGGCGATGGCGGTCACGCCGTTCCTGAACAATGCCGCGACCGTGCTGGTGATGGCGCCGATCGCGGCGACGTTTGCAGGCGACCTGGGCTATCGGCCCGAGGCGTTTCTGATGGCGACCGCGGTCGGGGCGGGGTGCGACTTCCTCACGCCGATCGGCCATCAGTGCAACACACTGGTGATGGGGCCGGGCGGCTACAAGTTCAGCGATTATGCCCGGCTCGGCGCGCCGCTGTCGCTGCTGGTGCTGCTGGTCGGCACGCCGCTGATCGTCGCGGTCTGGCCGATGCACTGAGCCCCCTCCCGCAGGGAAGGGGGCGTCGGCGGCGTCAGCCGGGCAGGCCTACCACGGTCTTCACCTCCATGAAGTCCGTCAGCCCGTAACGGCCATTCTCGCGGCCATTGCCCGATTGCTTGTAGCCGCCGAACGGCGCGGCGATGTCGGGGCTCCAGGAATTGATCGTGACCAACCCCGCACGCAGCTTTGGCGCGACCTTCGCGGCCGCGGCGGGGTCGCCCGAGATCGTTGCGGACAGGCCGTATTCGGTCGCGTTGGCGATGCGGATGCCCTCCTCCTGATCGGCATAGGCGGTGATCGTCGCGACCGGGCCGAACGTCTCCTCCTGCGCGATCCGCATGTCGGGGCGGACATCGGTGAACAAGGTCGGCTGGATGTAATAGCCCGCGTTGCGCCCGTCGGGACGGCCGTGGCCGCCGGTCACCAGCGTCGCACCCTCGTCGATCGCCGACTGGATCAGCCCCTGGATCTTGTCGAACTGCGCCTTGTTGACGACGGGGCCGATATGCTGGCCCATTTCGGCAGGGTCGCCGACCTTGGTCTGTTCCATCATCGACTTCACGATGGCGGTAGCCTCAGCAACCTGGCTGGTGTGGACCAGCAGCCGTGTCGGCGCGATGCAGCTCTGTCCCGAGTTGGCGAGCACGCCCGCCACCGTCGGCGGCAGGACTTTGGAAAGGTCCGCGCCTTCAAGCACGAGGTTGGCCGCCTTGCCGCCCAGTTCCTGATGGACGCGCTTGACGGTCGGAGCGGCTGCCTGCGCCACCGCGATGCCCGCGCGGGTCGACCCGGTGAAGCTGACCATGTCGATGTCGCGGTGGCTCGACAGGGCGACACCGACGCCGGGGCCATCGCCGTTGACGAGGTTGAACACCCCCGCCGGGACGCCCGCGGCGTCCATGATCTCGGCGAGGATGATCGCGCAGGAGGGCGCCTCCTCGGACGGCTTCAGGATCATCGTGTCGCCTGCCGCCAGCGCTGGCGCGACCTTCGCGCAGATCTGGTTGAGCGGCCAGTTCCAGGGCGTGATCATCGCGACGACGCCGAGCGGTTCGTGCACGACGGTCGCCTTGCCGATGACTTCGGAGAATTGGAACGCCGCCAGCGCCTTGGCGGTCGCGGAGAAATGCGCGAGGCCGGTCGGCGCCTGTGCCATCGATGCGAGCGCCATCGGTGCGCCCATTTCCTGCGACATCGCCTTGGCCAGATCGGGCATGCGCGCCTTGTACTCGGTCATGATCCGGCCGAGCACGTCGAGCCGCTCCTGAACGCTCGTCTGGCTCCAGCTTTCGAACGCGGCGCGGGCGGCGGCGACCGCCTTGTCGACATCGGCCGCGGTGCCGAGCGTGATCTCGGTGCAGGGCTGTTCGGTCGAGGGATCGATGACCTGGTGGATCCGGCCGCCGTCGCTGTCGACCCAGGCGCCGTCGATATACTGCTTCAGATAGCTCTTCATCATGCCTCTCCGCATCGTGTTTTGCAGAGGAATGGGCGTCGAGCGGATCGGTTGCAACCCGAAACGCGGAGCCTAGTTAGGGTCATGACCAACAGGAGACGGGCATGGCACGCGTAGCGACAATCAGGACGACCGGTGGCCCCGAGGTGATCCAGTGGGACGACGTCGACCTGCCCGCGCCGGGCAAGGGCGAGGTGTGGATGCGCAACACCGCGATCGGGCTGAATTATATCGACACCTATCACCGCAGCGGTGTCTATCCGGTAGCATTGCCCTCGGGGCTCGGCAGCGAGGCGGTCGGCGTGGTGATGGCGGTGGGCGAGGGGGTCACGGGCTTTGCCCCGGGTGACCGCGTCGGCACCTTCGGCCCGACGCGCGGCGCCTATGCCACCGAGCGCAACGTGCCCGCGGCTGAGCTCTTCCATTTGCCCGACACGCTCGACGACCGCACTGCGGCGGCGATCCTGCTGAAGGGCTGCACCGCGGAGTTCCTGATCGAACGCTGCGCACGGGTCGAGGCGGGGCAGACGGTGCTTGTCCATGCCGCCGCGGGCGGGGTCGGGCATATCCTGGTCGGCTGGCTAAAGGCGATCGGCGCGACCGTGATCGCCAGCGTCGGCAGCGAGGCGAAGGCCGAGCGGACGCGCAAGGCGGGGGCCGATCACGTCATTCTCCACCGGTCCGAGGACATCGCGGCGCGGGTGCGCGAGATCACCGGCGGGAAGGGCGTGCCCGTGGTGCTCGACGGCGTCGGTGGCGCGACATGGCAGGCGTCACTCGACAGTGCGGCGAAGCGGGGTCTTATCGTGAGCTTCGGCAATGCAGGCGGCGTGGTCGATGGCGTCAATCTCGGCGTGCTGGCGGCCAAGGGGTCGCTGTTCGTGACGCGCCCGACGCTGTTCGATTATGCCGAGCACCGGCAGGCGATGGTCGACCGGGTGTTCGCGATGCTCAAGCAGGGCGCGTTCAAGCCGGAGATCGGCCAGACCTTCGCGCTGGAGGATGCGGCAGATGCGCACCGGGCGCTCGAGGCAGGGGAGACGTTCGGGAGTAGCGTGCTGGTGGCCTGAGCGCGCTGTAATCCTGTTATCCCGCGAAGGCGGGAGAACAGACTGGGTCCCCGTCTGCGTGGCGACCCAGTCTGGTTGTATCGTGCAGTCTGAGTATCCCTAGTCGGGGGAGCTTGCAGAGCACCTCAACAGAAAAAGGGCGCCCGGATTGCTCCGGGCGCCCTTTTTTTTCGTCAGCGCCGTGGCGAAGCCACGTCGTCGGTCGTCGCCATGGGCGACGCCGGCCGACAGCGGCTAAGCTGCCGGCTCGGCAGATTAGCCGCTGTAGTACATGTCATACTCGACCGGGCTCGGCGTCATCTCCCAACGCGCAACTTCGGCACGCTTGATCTCGACATAGCTCTCGATCTGATCCTTCGAGAACACGTCACCCTTGAGCAGGAAGTCGTGATCCGCGAGCAGGCAATCGAGCGCCTCGCGGAGAGACCCCGCGACGGTCGGAACCTGGGCGAGTTCTGCGGGCGGCAGGTCGTACAGGTTCTTGTCCATCGCTTCGCCCGGATGGATCTTGTTCAGGATGCCGTCCATGCCCGCCATCATCAGCGCCGCATAAGCGAGATACGGGTTGGCGAGCGCATCGGGGAAGCGCACTTCGACGCGCTTCGCCTTGGGGCCGGTGCCGTACGGAATGCGGCACGAGGCCGAGCGGTTGCGCGCCGAATAGGCGAGCAGCACGGGCGCTTCGTAGCCGGGGACGAGGCGCTTGTAGCTGTTGGTCGTCGGGTTGGTGAACGCATTGACCGCCTTGGCATGCTTGATGATGCCGCCGATGAAATACAGGCACATGTCAGACAGGCCCGCATAGCCGTTACCGGCGAACAGCGGGGTCTTGCCTTCCCAGATCGAGAAATGCGTGTGCATCCCCGAGCCGTTGTCCTCCTTGATCGGCTTGGGCATGAACGTCGCTGTCTTGCCGTATGCGTGCGCGACCTGGTGGACGACGTACTTGTAGATCTGCATGCGATCCGCGGTCTGCGTCAGCGTGCCGAAGGTCAGGCCCAACTCGTGCTGTGCGGCCGCGACCTCGTGGTGATGCTTGTCGCAGGGCAGGCCCATCTCGATCATCGTCGAGACCATCTCGCCGCGGATGTCGACGGCGCTGTCGACCGGCGCGACCGGGAAATAGCCACCCTTGGCGCGCGGACGGTGGCCGAGATTGCCGCCCTCATATTCGCGGCCCGAATTGCCCGGCAACTCGATGTCGTCGATCTTGTAATAGCTGGTCGAATAGCTGTTCTCGAACCGGACGTCGTCGAACATGAAGAATTCGGCCTCGGGGCCGACATAGACGGTGTCGCCGACGCCGGTCGTCAGCAGATACGCCTCGGCGCGCTTGGCGGTCGAGCGCGGATCGCGGGCGTAGAGCTCTCCGGTCGACGGATCAGCGATGTCACAGATCAGGATCATCATCGGCGTCGCCGAGAACGGATCGACATAGACCGCGTCGAGATCGGGCTTGAGCGTCATGTCGCTCTCGTTGATCGCCTTCCAGCCCTCGATCGACGAGCCGTCGAACATCAGGCCGTCGGTCAGCTCGTCTTCGCCGATCAGGCTGGCAACCATCGTGAGATGCTGCCACTTGCCCTTGGGATCGGTGAAGCGCAGATCGACCCACTCGATCTCCTGGTCCTTGATCATCTTCAGGACGTCGTTGGCCGAATTTGCCATGATGCTAAGCCCTCTTTGCTCGATAGGTCGGCAGATATGCCGGAAATGATAGTGCGGCGCAGCGCGCTAATTCCACAGATTGTTGCGCCGCGTCAAATGAAGTCGGTGTCAGTAAAGCCGTTAAATCGCGTCGTCGTCGCGCTCGCCGGTACGGATACGCAGCGCGCTTTCAACGGGAATGACGAAGATCTTGCCGTCGCCGATCCGGCCGGTCTGCGCGGCCGCGGCGATCGCCTCGACGACGCGTTGTGCCAGACCATCCGCGACGACGACCTCGAGTTTCACCTTGGGCAGGAAGTCGACGACATATTCGGCGCCACGATACAGCTCGGTATGGCCCTTCTGCCGGCCGAAGCCTTTGGCCTCGGTCACGGTGATGCCGCTTACGCCGATCTCGTGCAGCGCTTCCTTCACCTCATCAAGCTTGAACGGCTTGATGATGGCTTCGATCTTTTTCACAGGTACGCCCCCGATTGTCGTTGAAACCAACGCCCTACAGGGCGCCTTGCACCAAACGTGCCAGTTGTCGCCACTTCGGGCAACGGCCGATTCACCCGTAAACCCTGCCCGAAAATACAGCATCCGGAACGGATGTGCACGATGCGGGGGCAGCGATCACAGAATTTCGTGCAGCCGCGCGATGGGCCGTCCGAGGCGGACGCCCTTGTCGGTCTCGACTAGAGGACGCTCGATCAGCAGCGGATCGATCATCATCGCGTCGAGGATCGCTTCGGCGTCGCCATGCTTGACCGCCTTCGCGCCGTCCTCCGCCATGCGCAGGCCCTGGCGCGGCGTCATGCCCGCGCGGTCGTAGAGACCGACGAGTTCGGCGCGCGACGGGGGAGTCTTCAGATATTCGACGATCGTGACATCCGCACCGGCCTCTTGCAACAGCGCGAGTGCCTCGCGCGACTTGGAGCATTTCGGGTTGTGGTAGATCGTCGCCTTCACGAATGCTCCGTCGTCATTGTTGACCCTCGTCATCCCAGCTTTCGCAGGGATGACGGGTGGGTGGGGGCAGGAGCGCTTACGCCCCCTGCTTGGCGAGCCACTCTTCCAGCCACTTGATCGTGTACGCGCCTTCCTGGAATTCAGGATCGTCGAGCAATGCACGGTGCAGGGGAATCGTCGTCGTGACGCCCTCGATCACCATCTCCTCGAGCGCACGCCGCAACCGTCGCAGCGCGCCCTGACGCGTCGCGCCGTAGACGATCAGCTTGGCGACCATCGAGTCGTAATAAGGCGGCACACGGTAGCCGGCATAGAGTCCGCTATCGACACGGACATGCATCCCGCCGGGCGCATGATAGAGCTTCACCAGCCCCGGCGACGGCGCGAAGGTGCGCGGATCCTCGGCATTGATGCGACATTCGATCGCATGGCCGCGGAACTGCACATCTTCCTGGCGCAGCGTCAGCGGATGCCCCTCGGCGATACGGATCTGTTCGCGCACCAGGTCAAGGCCGGTGATCATCTCGGTCACCGGATGCTCGACCTGAAGCCGGGTGTTCATCTCGATGAAGTAGAATTCACCCGCTTCCCACAGGAACTCGATCGTCCCCGCGCCGCGATAGGCCATGTCGGCCATCGCCTTGGCGACGATGCCGCCCATCCGCTCACGCTCTTCCGCGGTGATGATCGGTGAGGGTGCTTCCTCGAGCACCTTCTGGTGGCGGCGCTGGAGCGAACAGTCGCGCTCGCCGAGATGGATCGCGTTGCCCTCGCCGTCACCGAAGATCTGGAATTCGATATGCCGCGGATTGCCGAGGTATTTTTCCATGTAGACGGTGGCATCACCGAACGCGGCCTTCGCCTCGCTGCCGGCCTGCTGCATCTGCGTTTCGAGGTCTTCGGCGTCGGTGACGACCTTCATGCCGCGACCGCCGCCGCCGGATGCCGCCTTGATGATCACCGGATAGCCGATCTCGTCGGCGATCCGCTTGGCCTCCGCGATGTCGCTGATCGCGCCGTCCGAGCCGGGGACGAGCGGCAGCCCGAGCGCGCCTGCGGTGCGCTTGGCCTGGACCTTGTCGCCCATCGTGCGGATGTGCTCGGGCTTCGGACCGACGAACAGGATGTTGTGCAGCTCGACGATCTCGGCGAACTGCGCATTCTCGCTCAGAAAGCCGTAGCCCGGATGGATCGCATCCGCGCCGCTGATCTCGGCGGCGGAGATGATGTTGGGGATGTTCAGATAGCTGTCGGTCGCCGACGGCGGTCCGATGCAGATCGCCTCGTCAGCGAGCCGTACGTGCATCGCATCGGCGTCGGCGGTCGAATGGACCGCCACCGTCTTGATGCCCATCTCATGGCAGGCACGGTGGATCCGCAGCGCGATCTCGCCGCGGTTCGCAATGAGCAGCTTCTTGATTTGCTTCATTATTCGACCACGACCAGCGGCTGGTCGAATTCGACCGGCTGGCCGTTCTCGACGAGGATCGCAGTGACTGTGCCGGCCGAGGGCGCGACGATCGTGTTCATCACCTTCATCGCCTCGATGATCAGCAGCGTGTCGCCCGCATTGACCTTCTGGCCGACGGTCGAGAACGGCTTCGCCTCGGGGTTGGCGGCCAGATAAACCGTGCCGACCATCGGCGACTTGACCGCGCTCGCGCTGATCGCCGGGGCGGACGCGCCGACCTCGGCCTGCGGGATCGCCAGCGGTGCGGAGACGGGTGGTGCCGCAGGGGCGGGGGCATAGTGCGCGACGGGCGCGGCCTGCGCCGCCTTGCGTGCGACGCGGATGCGGCGCGAGCCGTCCTCGACTTCGATCTCGGTCAGCTGCGTGGTGTCGAGCAGTTCGGCGAGCTGGCGCACCAGGGTCACATCGACCTGCATTGCGCCTGTTGTTTCTGGTGTATCGGTCATGGCGGGGCCTCCTGTCAGAACCGTGCGACGGCTTCAAGCGCGAGCAGATACGAAAGCGCGCCGAAACCCGCGATCGTGCCCTTCGCCGCCTGTCCGATCAGGCTGACGTGCCTGAACGTTTCGCGGGCGTGGGGATTGGAAAGATGGACCTCGATCACCGGTGTCTTCACGCCCTTGATCGCGTCATGGACCGCGACCGAGGTATGCGTGAATGCGCCGGCGTTGAGGATCACCGCCTTCGCGCCGCGCGCCTGCGCCTCCTGGATCCAGTCGACGAGGTGCCCTTCGTGATTCGACTGGCGCATGTCGATCGTCAGGTCGAGTTCGCGCGCGCGATCCTCAAGCTGGCCGGCGATGTCGTCGAGCGTCTCGTCGCCGTAAATCTCCGGCTCTCGCGTCCCCAGAAGGTTGAGGTTGGGGCCGTTCAGGACGAAGATTGTCGCAGGGACGGTGGCAGGGACTGTCGCGGGCAAAGGCTGCTCCTGGTTGCAGGGGCGGCAAACCACCCTCTATATGCACCCCCCTTACCCGTTCGTGTCGAGCGAAGTCGAGACATGAGACCGGCAGCGGACGGGTGGTTTCCTGACTTCGGTCGAAACGAACGGAAAACTCTGCATGCCCCACTCCGACGGCACCGTCTCGATCACCGTGAACGGCGAGCACAAGCGTGTCTCCACCGGCCTCAGCCTTGCGGGGCTCGCGACCGAGCTGGGCCTCATCCCCGAAAAGATCGCGGTCGAACGCAATATGGAGGTGGTGCCGCGTTCGACGCTGGCGGACGTGATGGTCGAGGATGGCGACGACCTCGAGATCGTGCACTTCGTCGGCGGCGGCGATCATGCCGCGGCGATCAACACCGACAGCTGGACGGTCGCCGGCCGCACCTTCCGCTCGCGGCTGATCGTCGGCACCGGCAAGTACAAGGATTTCGCGCAGAACGCCGCCGCGGTCGAGGCGTCGGGGGCGGAGATCGTCACCGTCGCCGTGCGCCGCGTCAACGTGTCGGATCGCAATGCGCCGATGCTGACCGACTTCATCGACCCGAAGAAGATCACCTACCTCCCCAACACCGCGGGCTGCTTCGATGCCGAATCGGCGATCCGGACGCTGCGGCTGGCACGCGAGGCGGGCGGCTGGGACCTGGTGAAGCTCGAGGTGCTCGGCGAGGCGAAGACGCTTTATCCCGACATGGTCGAAACGCTGCGCGCGACCGAGATCCTGGCGAACGAGGGCTTCAAGCCGATGGTCTATTGCGTCGACGATCCGATCGCCACCAAGCGGTTGGAGAATGCGGGCGCGGTCGCAATCATGCCGCTGGGCGCGCCGATCGGCTCGGGTCTGGGTATCCAGAACCGCGTGACGATCAGGCTGATCGTCGAGGGGGCAGGGGTGCCCGTGCTCGTCGATGCGGGCGTCGGCACGGCGTCGGATGCGGCGGTGGCGATGGAGCTTGGCTGCGACGGCGTGCTGATGAACACCGCGATCGCCGAGGCGAAGAATCCACTGATGATGGCGGCGGCGATGAAGGCCGCGGTCGAATCGGGGCGTCTCGCCTATCGCGCAGGGCGGATGGGGCAGCGGCGTTATGCCGATCCCTCGAGCCCGCTTGCCGGCCTGATCTGAGCGCATGACGCAAACGTCACGGAACCCTCGATAAAGACGGCCGTTATAGTCTCACAAGTTCAGAGCGGTACGATTGGCGTATCGCACAACATAGTGGAGGCTCTCATGGGCGAATTCACCGATAAGGTCGCAGCCGCAGGCAACAAGGTCGCAGGCAACGTCAAGGAAGCCGTGGGCAAGGCAACCGATAACGACCGTATGGTTGCAGAAGGCGAAGCACAGCAGGCCAAGGGTACTGCGCAGAACGTCAAGGGCAGCGTCAAGGGCGCACTCGGCGACGACATCTAAGCTTAAGCTTGATGACAGAAATATGGCCGCTTCGGGAAACCGAGGCGGCCTTTTCTTTGGCGTCGCCGTCGCGCGCCGCGCGGGACCTGGTAATGGTGTCGCTGCACATCAGGACAGCCAAATGATCAAGCGAGATACTCCATGACCCTGCCGACCCGCAGCTA
The DNA here is from genome assembly GCF_902506585.1 of Sphingomonas sp. T1. Classification (NCBI taxonomy): domain Bacteria; kingdom Pseudomonadati; phylum Pseudomonadota; class Alphaproteobacteria; order Sphingomonadales; family Sphingomonadaceae; genus Sphingomonas; species Sphingomonas sp. T1. Next base: position 1,208,515 of record NZ_LR733875.1, on the reverse strand, counting down.
CGCCGCCTTCCTGTTCGACATGGACGGAACGATCCTGACGTCGATCGCATCTGCCGAGCGGACCTGGACGGCATGGGCGATCGCGCACGGCCTGGATGTCGCGACCTTCCTGCCGACGATTCACGGCGTTCAATCGGTCGAGACGGTTCGGCGGCTGGGTCTGCCCGGCGTCGACCCGGTCGTCGAAGCGGCTGCGATCACTGCCGCCGAGATGGAGGATGTCGGGGACATTACCCCGATCCGTGGTGCGGCTGATTTCCTCGCGACACTGCCGGCTGGGCGCTGGACGATCGTGACCTCGGCACCGCGCGCGCTGGCCGAGCGGCGTCTTGCTGCCGCGGGTCTGGCGATCCCGGCGCAGTTCATCGCGGCCGAGGACGTCGCGAACGGCAAGCCCGCGCCCGACTGTTTCCTGCTGGCCGCCGAGCGTCTGGGTGTACCAGCATCCGACTGTCTTGTCTTCGAGGATGCACCGGCAGGTATTGCGGCAGCCGATGCCGCGGGATCCGATGTCGTCGTCATCACGGCAACGCATGGCCGCGACCACTGCGTGGACGCAGCGCGGCATGCGATTGTGGATTATGACGGTGTTGAGCTTACGGCCGACGGTCTTGGTCGCTGGCGGCTTGGCCGCGAATAAGGGCTGGATCATGACATCGTCGGTCCGGCCGCATGACGGGTAACTATCCGAGATTGATCTGTTTTCGACGCATTATGGATATACACTGGTAATGAGTTGAGCGCAGGATCGGCGGATGGAATTTCCGGTGCGACCAGCCAAGCTCGAACGCTTCATGGACGACCAGGCCGTACTCGCGCGCATCGCACCCAACCCCGCGGTCGCGCAAATGCACCGCGACCTTGAACGATATTATCGCGAGCAGCTGGATCAGGCGCTGCGCCTGATCTGATCACGGGGGCCGCAACCAGTCGCGGCCTGGATCAGAATAATTCACCCTGCGGGCCCTGTGGTGCGCGGAACAGGTCGCAGCGCAGTCCGACCCGTTCCGCGTTCAGTCCGTGCTTGCGCACGGCAATGTCGAACCTCGTCTTCAGCAAGTCCGCCCAGGGCCCTTGCCCCTTCATCCGGCTGCCGAACCCCGGATCATTGTCGCGTCCGCCGCGGATCGACTGGATCGCCGCCATGACCTTGCCAGCGCGATCGGGAAAATGCGCGTCCAGCCACGCACGGAACAGCGGCGCGACTTCCCAGGGCAAGCGGACCGGGATGAAGAACGCAAAACGCGCACCGGCCTGTGCGGCGCGCGCAATCAGATGCTCGATCTCGTGATCGGTAATCGCGGGGATCACCGGCGCGATCGAGACATAGACCGGCACGCCCGCCGCCGCGAGCGCGCTGACCGCCGCGAGGCGTCGCTCGGGGTGTGGTGCGCGGGGTTCGAGCGTTGCCGCGATCTTCGGATCGAGCGACGTGATCGACAACGCGACCGCGGCCAGACCCTTTGCCGCCATCGGGGCGAGCAGGTCCAGATCGCGGATGACGCGATCCGACTTGGTCGTGATCGTCAGCGGGTGGTTGGTCTCGGCCAGCACCTCGATGATGCCGCGAGTGATCCGCCAGTCGGCTTCGATCGGCTGATAGGGATCGGTGTTGGTTCCCAGCGCCATCGGCCGCGCGCTGTACCCCGGTTTCGCCAGTTCGGCCCGGAGCAGCGCGGCGGCGTCGGGTTTGGCGAACAGCCGGCTTTCGAAATCGAGGCCGGGCGACAGATCGTGAAACGCGTGGCTCGGTCGGGCAAAGCAGTAGATGCAGCCATGCTCGCAACCGCGATAGGGATTGATCGAGCGGTCGAAGGGGATGTCGGGTGACGCATTGCGACTGATGATCGTCCTGGCCCGCTCGACCGTGACGGTCGTCCGCAGCTGGGGTGCCGCGCCGTCAATCGCATCGCGCGCATCAAGCCAGTCGCCGTCCGCTTCGGTCTGCGGAAGGTTGAAGCGCGTGCTTTCGCCGTTCAGCGTCGCGCCGCGTACCGGGCGGGGTCTGGTCATGCCCGATACTAACATCGGGCGAGGAACGAATAAAGAACAAACGGGCGGCATCCCCGACGCCGCCCGGTGTCGTCATGCGCGTTCAGAACCTGACGCCGAACCCCGCGATCGCCTGGTGGCGGCTGAAATCGAGGCTGGTCTTGGTCGTGCCGTCGTTCACCTCATAGCCGTTATAATCGGTGTAGACGTACTCGAGCTTGCCATAGAAGCGCGATGAGAACGCGGTCTGGATACCGGCCCCCGCGTGGAAGCCGCTGAGCGAGTCGGACCCTGCGACGTTGTTTTCCTCAACCGTCGCGTTGCGGTTGCTCAGGCGCAACCGGCCGCTCGAAAAGCCACCCTTCACATACAGAAGCGTCGCCGGGGACAGGAGATAGCCGCCGCGGGCGCCGACGGTGATGTTGCGGTTCGCGGCGATGCAGGTGCGATCGCCCACGCTCACGATGTCGTTCTCGCACTCCTTTGCGCTCGACCCTTCGAGACCGGCATAGACGCCGAGCACCGCGCTGACATTGACCTGCGCGTCATAGCCGACCTCGCCGCCATAGGTGACGCCGCTCTTGCCGACGCGGACGCTTGCCGAGTCGGTCGCCGTGTCGATGTTCAGCTCGGAAATGACGCGTTCATAGCCGATCCGGGGTTCGACCCGCAGGCCCGACACCTGGCTCGCCGGATTGCCGCGCGAATCGCGATCGAATCGGTCATAGGCGCGACCGTCATAGGTCCGGCCGTCGGAGGACTGCGCCACGACCGGCGTGGCGGCGGTCCCGGCTGCGACGAGCGCGAGCAGGTAGATGTTACGCATACTGATACTTCCCCCTTGCCGCCGTCGTCGTCGACGGGCGGTACGGGCCTGGTATCGCGCGGGAATGCTGACAGGACGTTAACCGGAAGCGCGGCAGGCCGGGTAAGGCGCCGCGGATGGTCGCGCGGCGGTTTTGCGCGTAGAACGGGGCATGGCAGAGAATCTGACGACGGTGGAGCGGGCCTTCGAACTTGCGCGGTCCGGCGAGTGCGATTCGGTCAACGGCCTGCGCCAGCGACTGCGCCGCGAGGGGTATGACGCGGTGCATCTCCACCTCCACGGCGCGGCGATCAACAAGCAGCTCGTCGATCTGATCCACGCCGCGAGAGGCTGAACGCCACGATCATTTCTGGGCGAGGATCACCTCCTTCGGCATGTCGAGGCCCGACGCGGCCCAGGCGGATGCGGTGCGGCAGGTGATCCGGTCGATGCGAGTGCCGGTGACCGCGGGTTCGGTCAGGCAATATTTGCGCGACTTCGCATCATATTTCAGCGTCGTCATCTGGGCCTGTGTCGCGCTTCCCCGCGGAGCGGCGTTCGCGATCGTCGGGCTGACGGCCGTGGCAATAGCGATCGTGATGAGGGTGGCGGTGCGGTTGAGCGTACGCGTGGTTGGCAGAGCGGGCATGATGGTGTGTCCTTCCAGAAGATGAGGTCGAGCCGCCCGGGGGCAGCGTGAAGACCAATGCATCTGGCGTGCCAGTTACCTACTACACTAAGACACTTCGCTTCGGTGCTCTAAAACCTCGTCTTTTTTGTTCGCAGCGGCGATCAGCGCGAACTACGCCCAGCGGAAATCGCGCCATCAGTTGGGAATCGATGCCGAAACATGGCCCGTCGACGTGCGCGGTCAGCGCTCGAGCAGGCGCGGCATCAGTTCGACGAAGTTGCAGGGCCGGTGACGGCTGTCGAGCTGGTCCCGCAGGATCCCGTCCCACCCGTCCTTCACCGCGCCGGTCGAACCCGGCAGCGCGAAGATATAGGTGCCGTGCGCGACACAGGCACAGGCCCGCGACTGCACCGTCGACGTGCCGATCGTCTTGTAGCTGAGCATACGGAACAGCTCGCCGAACCCGGGGATCATCTTTTCGGCGACGCGCTCGACCGCCTCGGGCGTCACGTCGCGGCCGGTGACGCCGGTGCCGCCCGTGGTGATGACGCAGTCGACTTCCGGATCATCGATCCAGGCGTGGAGGCGGGCGACGATCGTCTCGACGTCATCCTTCTCGATCCGGCGATCGGCGAGCACATGCCCTGCCTCTGCCAGCCGCGCGACGAGCGTATCGCCCGAGCGATCCTCGGCCAGCCCGCGCGTATCGGACACCGTCAGCACGGCGATCCGGACCGGCAGGAAGGTCCGGCTTTCGTCGATTGGCATAAAAGATCAGTCCGCGCGTGTGACGGTGGAGGATTGCGCGCCGACGCTCGCATTGACCGCGATCATCGGCTGATGCGCGGTGAGGCTCGCGCTCGCGCGCGCATTCGGCCGGGCGTTCATGCGGATCGCGGTCGCGCCGGGCAGGCCGGGGAAACGCGGCCACATGCCCTGCGCCAGTGCGTTGCGGCTGGTCGAGGCCTTCCGGCCACCCTGCGCCTCGTACATCCAGTAGTTGCGCAGCACGGTGGTGACGTAGCCGCGCGTCTCCCAATAGGGAATGCTCTCGATATACAGCAGCGGATCGCCATTATCGTGGACGATCGCGTTCCAGTCGCCGACCGGGCGCGGGCCCGCATTGTAGGCTGCGATCACCTTGGGCAGCAGCCCGCCGGTGACGCCGGCCATGTCGCGCAGCCGTTCGAGATGCCGCTGGCCGATGTCCATGTTTGTCGACGGCTTGGTCAGCGCCTTGAGGTCGATCGACGTGCCGCGTTCGCGCGCAAAGTCGGTCGCCGCCGCGGGCATGATCTGCATCAGGCCGTAAGCGCCCGCGGGGCTGCGCACCGTGTTGCGGAAGCGCGATTCCTCGAGCGTGTGCGCGTAGACCAGCGCCTTGTCGATGTGCCAGCCGCTGTCGGGCGTCCAGTTCGGCGTCGGATAGCGCGCCTCGGCCGCGGTCGTGATCCCTTGCGGACAGTTGTGCGCGAGCCAGACGGTCGTCGCGGGCAGGCTGAGCGCCTCTGCGACCCGGACGAGATTGCGGAATTCGCGGGGATCGCCGATCTTCGCCTGCTGGCGGATGACGGTATCGGCCAGTTCGGTCTCGCCGACCTCGACGAGCGCGGCTGCGACGCGGACATTGGGGCGCTTCTCGACGACCTTCCAGTCGCGCGCGACCACGCCGCCGGGACCGCTGCCGCCGACCCGCGCGGGATCGGCCATTGCGAGCTGCTGGCGTGCGAGCTGGCCGTAGAAGCTTTCGCCGAACTGCGCCGCGGCCTTCAGCCGGCCCTGGATCTTGTCGGGACGTGCGCAGACCATGTCGGCGCGCGACGCCCAGTAGAGCGCCGCCGCGCGCAGGTCGACATCGCCCGCGCGTGCCGCGACGCCTTCGAACCCCGTGCCGGCGTTGGCACAGTCATTCTGCCGCCAGGCGGCCAGCGCGCCGACCCAGCGCGCCTGCACCGCCCATTCGCCGACGCCGTCCTGGCCCTTGGCGGCCATCACGCGCGCATTGGCGTCGTCACCCTGGAGGAAATAGATCCACGCGATCTTCTGCTGCCATTCGGTCAGCGTCTCGGGCGTGAGACCGGGCGTGCTGTCGAGCAGCGACTGTGCCTCGCGGCCCATGTCCGCCTTGACGTAAGGCTGCATCTTGAGTGCGAGTTCGGCGGCGATCATATCACCTTTGAGGCTCTTCGCGCGCACCCTACGCGGTGCGCCGTCCTGCCAGATCAAACGCTGCGCGACGGGCAGGGGAGGCAGATCGACCGCGCCGCGGACCGTGGCGAGGCGTGCAATCTGTTCCGCCTCGGGGAGCTCGGGGGCCTCGTTCAGCAGCGCGACGAGCGGCGCCATCTCGATCCTCGGCGATCCCTTGGCGACGTACATCTCGGCGCGCGCGATCGCATGGAGCGGGCCGGGCTTCATGGTATCAAGCTGGATCTGCGCATCGGTCCATTTGCCGTCGCGGATCGCCCCGAAGACCGCGCGATAGGCGTCACGCTGCGCCGGATCGAGCTGATCGGGAATCTGTTCGGCGGTCGGTGCACCGGCGACGAGTCGGGCATCGCCCGTACCGCTATCGGCGATCGGTGCCGCCAGAGCGGGCAGCGGCAATGCCGCACAACCGAGCAGGATTGCGAGCGTGCGGGTCATGCCCGCGTCTCCTGAGACATCTGGCCCCCCATCAACATCTGCAAATCCTTCCAGGCTTCTGCCTTGGCCGCCGGCTTCTCGATCAGAAAGCGCGGGTGAAAGCTGGCGACCACACCTGCTTCTCCGACCTTATGGCTAATTCCATGTAAACGTCCCCGCGCGGCCTGCAATTCCATCCCGAGGATGGCACGGCTCGCCGCATTGCCGAGCAGAAGCAAGCGCTTGGGCGCAACAAGTTCGATGTGATGCTTGGCGATCTCCGCCAGCCGGTCCTCGACCTCGCGCTGGATGCGACCCGCGGTCGGGCGCTTGGCGCAGACCGCGGCGACATGGACCGCCGACCGGGTCAGCCCGATCGCCGCGAGCATGCGGTCGAGCAGGCGACCCGACGCGCCGCTCAGTAATTGTCCAGCGCCGCCATTGTCCGTGCCGTCGTCGCGATCGGGGCAGTCGGCAAGCACCATGACCGTAGCGTCAGCAGGCCCTTCAGCCGCCAGCGAAATGCCGTTCCACCCCGCTTCGGGCACATCCGCGCCGGTGCGCCAGGCCAGGAATTCGGTCAGCGACAGCGGCATCGTGGCGACCGCCACCGGCGGTGCGACGGGCACGCCAGTGGGCGCCGGCGGCGCGATAACCAGCGGTTCGGATGCCGCGAACCAGTCGCGCGGGGCGTCGTCGACGAGCATGTCGACACCGGCATCGTGCCACCAGTCGAGCACGCTGACCGCGGCGTTGCGCCAGTCGATGGTCTGATCCGCCCCCATATGTCTCCTATGCTGCGTGGTTGACGTGGCGGTCAACTCGCGCAATCGCCTAAATAGACGCAACACGGACAAGACGGTGCCGGCCCGAGCCCGAACGAACGGGAGGGGCGGGAAGCCGGGCAGACAGGGACCATCCCCCGGGAGACGATGATGACGACACGTGAATCGATGCCCTACGACGTAGTGATCGTCGGCGCAGGTCCGGCGGGGCTTTCGGCAGCGATCCGGCTGAAACAGCTGGCGGCCGAGAAGGACGCGGACATCTCGGTCTGCGTGCTCGAAAAGGGATCCGAGGTCGGCGCGCACATCCTGTCGGGCGCGGTCATCGATCCCAAGAGCCTCGACGAGCTGCTGCCCGACTGGCGCGAGGATGGCTGTCCGCTGGCCGAGGTGCCGGTGACGGAGAATCATCACTGGATCCTCAGCAAGACGAAGAAGAGCGAGATGCCGCACTTCGTCACGCCGTCGTTCATGCACAACAAGGGCACCTATACCGGCAGCCTCGGCAATCTCTGCCGCTGGATGGCGGGCAAAGCGGAGGAGCTCGGCGTCGAGATCTTCCCCGGCTTCGCGGCCGCCGAGATCCTGTTCAATGACGACGGATCGGTGAAGGGCGTCGCGACCGGCGACATGGGCGTCGCGCGCGACGGCACGCACAAGGGCGATTATACCCCGGGGCTCGAACTCCACGCCAAATACACCTTCTTTTCCGAAGGCTGCCGCGGTCACCTGACCAAGCAGCTGATCGCGAAGTTCGATCTCGCCAAGGACAGCGACCCGCAGGTCTATGGGCTCGGCATCAAGGAATTGTGGGACATCGATCCCGCGCTCCATTCGCCCGGCCGCGTCATCCATACGCAGGGCTGGCCGCTCAGCGAAACCGACGGGTCGAACGGCGGCGGCTGGATCTATCACCAGGCCAATGGCCAGGTCTCGATCGGCTTCGTCACCTGGCTGAACTACACCAATCCGCATCTTTCGCCGTTCCACGAGATGCAGCGCTGGAAGACGCATCCCGAGATCGCGGCGCTGCTGAAGGGCGCCAAGCGTGTCAGCTATGGCGCGCGCGCGATCAGCGACGGCGGGCTCCAGTCGATCCCAAAGCTGGTCATGCCCGGCGCAGCGCTGATCGGCGACAGCGCCGGCTTCCTGAACGTGCCGCGGATCAAGGGCACGCACACCGCGATGAAGTCGGGCATGATGGCGGCCGAGGCTGCGGTCGAGGCGATCGTGTCGCAGCGCGGGCATGACGAACTCGCCGCCTATCCGGAGGCGTTCGAGCGCAGCTGGGTGAAGAAGGAACTGTCGGTCGTCCGCAACGTCGTGCCGCTGGTCAAGAAGTTCGGCGACATGCTCGGGTCCGGGCTTGCCGGTGTGACGATGTGGCTCGAACATTGGGGTCTGAAGGTGCCGTTCACGCTGCACCATCATCCCGATCACGAAAGCCTGTGGCGCAAGGATCTGGTCAAGCCGATCGTCTATCCCAAGGCGGACGGCGTGCTGACGTTTGACCGGCTGTCGTCGGTGTTCATCTCGAACACCAATCACGAGGAGGACCAGCCGGTCCACCTGACGCTGAAGGACCCGGCGGTGCCGATCGCCTACAACCTGCCGATGTACGACGAGCCCGCGCAACGCTATTGCCCGGCCGGCGTTTACGAGGTGGTGGGCGAAGAGACGGGCGATCCGAAGTTCGTGATCAACGCGCAGAACTGCGTCCACTGCAAGACCTGCGACATCAAGGACCCGACGCAGAACATCAACTGGGTCGTGCCCGAGGGCGGTGGAGGCCCCAACTATCCCAACATGTAAGTCTGTCCTGCTGGCGATCGGCCTGCTGACCGCCCCGACGGCGGCGCTGGCCGACACCGGCGGTCTCTCTGCCTATCTCAAGGCGCGCGCCGCGGATGCGGACGGGCGGGTGACGATTGCCGCGGACCAGTATGCCCTGGCACTGGCGGCGGCGCCCGACGATCCGGTGATCGCGATCCGCGCCTACCGGGAGGGAATCGAGGCGGGTGACATGCCGCTGGTCGCGCGCGCGGCGGGGGTGCTGGCGAGAGCCGGAGTCGCGCCCGCGGACGCCGCACTGTTCCCGCTCGCCGCCGCCGCGCGCAAGGGCGACACCCGGGCGACCCGGACGGCGATCGCCACGCTCGGCAAGGGCCCGCTGGTGGTGCTCGCACCATCGCTGAACGCGTGGGTGGCGCGTGCCGAGCATCGTGACCCGGGCGCGGCGCTGGCGACCGCGGGCGAGGATCCGGTCGCGCGCCGCTTCGCTGCCGAGACGCGTAAGCGCATCGCCGCCGCCCCCGCGCGCCAGCCACTCGGCCTTGCCGTCGCACAGACACTCGCGGGTTTGGCGGGGGGCCTTATCGCAGGGGCGCCGTCGCCGCTGGCAATCGCGCTCGCCCAGGCTGCGGTGGAGGCCGATCCCGATTATACCCCCGCGCGAATCGTCCTTGCCGACGCGCTTGCGCATAACGACCGGGTCGACCGCGCGCTGGCGGTGCTCGACAGGGTCGATGGCACGTCGCCGTCCGCAGAGGCGGCGATCGCCAAGCGTCTTGAAATCCTGTCGGTTGCCGGCCGTGGCGAGGCGGCGCTGGCCATCGCGAGGACGCGCGCCGAGCGGCAGGAGGCGATCGCCGGCGACTGGCAGCGTTACGCCGACCTGTTGCTGACGACCGGCGATGCGGCGGCGGCGGCGCAGTGGTATGGACGGGTTCTGGCGGCGGATCATGGTACACCAGGGGCCGCGCGCGGCAGATGGGGGGCGTGGCTGCAATATGGCGGGGCGCTCGATCAGGCGGGGCGCTGGCCCGAGGCGCGCATCGCGCTCCGCAAGGCGGTTGCCCTCGCCCCGACGCAACCGCTCGCGCTGAATTATCTGGGATTCGCGCAGGTCGAGCATGGCGACGACATCGCGGGCTCGATCCGCCTGCTCGAGCGGGCAAGCCGGCTCGATCCCGCCAATCCGTCCGTCACCGACTCGCTTGGTTGGGCCTATCACCGCGCCGGCGATACGCGGCGCGCGCTGCCACTGCTCGAGCGTGCCGCGCAGGCGGAGCCGACCAATGCCGAAATCGGCGATCATCTCGGTGATGCCTATTGGAGCATGGGCCGACGCTACGAGGCGCGCTATGCGTGGCAGGCCGCGATCGTCACCGGCGATGCCGAGGAGCGCGCGCGCATCGCCGCGAAGATCGACACCGGCCTGCCGATCGCTGCGCGCCGTTGACCCCTGATCCCGAGACCCCGATGCCGACGACGACCGAAACCGCACCAGCCAAGATCAATCTCGCGCTGCATGTGCGTCACCGCCGCGCGGACGGCTATCACGAGCTTGAGACGCTGTTTGCCTTTGCCGAGCATGGCGACGTCGTCACGGTGCGCACGGCGGACGTGGACAGCTTTGCCATCATCGGGCCGTTCGCCGCGGCATTGCGCCCGGCGGCGGGGGGCACCGACGCTGCGCCATGGGATGGGAACCTCGTGACGGCCGCGGCGGACGCGTTCGTCGCGACGTTCGGGATCGCCGCGCACCACGCGATCACGCTCGACAAGCGACTGCCGATCGCATCGGGGATCGGTGGCGGCTCCGCCGATGCCGCGGCGACGCTGCGCGCGCTGGCGCGGTTGCACGGCGTCGCGGTGCAGGATCCGGCTCTCCACGGCATTGCCGCCCGACTGGGTGCGGACGTGCCTGCCTGCCTCGTCAACCGGACGACGTTCGGGACCGGGCGCGGCGACATGCTCGTCGCGGTCGACGGGCTGGCGGGAACGCCGTTGCTGTGCGTCAACCCGGGGGTGGCGGTGTCGACCGCGGCGGTATTCGGCGCGTGGGATGGGATCGACCACGGGCCGATCGGCGAGGGGCCGCTGCTCGAACGCGCGATCGCCGGGCGGAACGACCTCGAGGCGCCGGCCTGCGCGATCGCGCCGGAGATTGCCCGCGTCCGCGCGTTGCTGGATGCGGCGCCGGGCGTGCTGCTCGCGCGCATGTCGGGATCGGGAGCGACCTGCTTTGCGCTGTTCGACAGCATCGCGGCCCGCGATTCCGCGGCGGCGGATGCGGCTGCGCGAGGCTGGTGGACGCTGGCATGCAGGCTGCGCTGAACGCGGGTTCAATGCCACGTTGAAACTGTTCGGCTTTGGGACGCCGGACGCTGTAAAATCGATTGCATCACACCGGTCGGAGGCGTCAAATCGGGCTGTCCACTACCGGATCGGCGCCATGGTTCGCCGACCGGCCCAAGGTTTCTCCCAAGACGCCGAAGCGGACCAATGATGGGAGGGCGGTCACCGAAAGGCGGCCGCCCTTTTTCACATTCCCCGATGTTCCGCACTTGTTCCGTGAGAACAAAAGCAATACATGGCGTTTGACGCGTTGAATGGCACGCGCGCTTGCTTTAGCGATGGGAGCTTCTCGATGGCCGCTAATCTGAAAGTGATCGACACCGGCATGGCAACAGCAACCAACGACCGGCAAAAGGCGCTCGATGCCGCACTCGCGCAGATCGATCGCGCGTTCGGCAAGGGCTCGGCGATGCGTCTGGGCTCGAAGGAGACGATGCAGGTCGAGGTAATCTCGACCGGCTCGCTCGGGCTCGACATCGCGCTCGGCGTCGGTGGCCTGCCGCGCGGCCGCGTGATCGAGATCTACGGCCCGGAAAGCTCGGGCAAGACCACACTCGCGCTCCACGTCATTGCCGAAGCGCAGAAGAATGGCGGCACCGCGGCATTCGTCGACGCCGAGCACGCACTCGACCCGGTCTATGCCAAGAAGCTCGGCGTCAACATCGACGAGCTGATCGTGTCGCAGCCCGACACTGGTGAGCAGGCGCTCGAGATCGTCGACACGCTGGTCCGCTCGAACGCGATCGACGTGCTCGTTGTCGATTCGGTCGCAGCCCTCGTGCCGCGCGCTGAAATCGAGGGCGAGATGGGCGACAGCCATGTCGGGCTTCAGGCGCGCCTGATGTCGCAGAGCCTTCGCAAGCTGACCGGTTCGATCAGCCGGTCGCGTTGCATGGTGATCTTCATCAACCAGCTCCGCATGAAGATCGGCGTCATGTACGGCAACCCGGAGACGACGACGGGTGGCAACGCGCTGAAGTTCTACGCTTCGGTCCGTCTCGACATTCGCCGCATCGGTGCGGTCAAGGCGGGCGACGAGGTCACCGGCAACCAGACGCGCGTGAAGGTCGTCAAGAACAAGGTTGCGCCGCCGTTCAAGCAGGTCGAATTCGACATCATGTACGGGCAGGGCGTCTCCAAGCTCGGCGAGATCCTCGATCTCGGCGTGAAGGCCGGGCTCGTCGAGAAATCGGGTGCGTGGTTCAGCTATGACAGCGTACGGCTCGGTCAGGGTCGCGAGAATTCGAAGACCTTCCTCAAGGACAATCCCGAGACCGCCGATCGTCTCGAAAAGCAGATCCGCGCGCGCACCGACAAGGTTGCCGAGGAAATGATGGTCGGTCCCGACGCCGAAGACGACGCCTGAGTAAGGGGCGGAGCCCTTTTCCTCGCAGGGAAGGGCTCCGCGTCCTGTGACAGGGCGAGGCAGCGTCCAGGGCTGATGGGTCGGGCGAGTTTCGTCTCGCCTGGTTGAGCTGATGGGCCGCAGCGGGACGCGTGTTGGGCGATCGTCCGGAAATCCAGTGAGCCCTAGCGGGCATATGCTTCACGACTTGCGTCAAACGCGCCACAAGAGCTGATCTTGTGCGCTCAGACGGGAGTTCGACCATGCGATACGGCGGATCATGACCAGTGATCGAGACTGGACCGGACGCGTCGGCGACATCTGGGCCACCGAATGGCGCCGTACCGACCGCAGCTTCGAGGGGCTCGCACCCGTACTGAACGCCGCGATTCTTGCGGCGGCAGGACCGCAGACTCGCACGATCGTCGATATCGGTTGCGGCGCCGGCGCCACGTCGCTGGCCAGCGCGGAGGCGCTGCCGGACGGGCAGGTGATGGGCATCGACCTCTCCCCGACGCTGATCGCAGTGGCGAACCACCGCGTGGGGCACCTGACGAATGTCGCGTTCCGCTGCGCCGACGTCGCGGCGGGCGTCGAGACGCATGCGCCGATCGATCTCTATGTCTCGCGGCATGGGGTCATGTTTTTTGCCGATCCGGTGGCCGCCTTTGCCCGGCTCGCTGCGGCCGCCGCGCCCGGCGCCGCGCTCGTCTTCTCGTGCTTTGCCGAGCGTGCCGCCAATCGCTGGGCGGTGGAAACCGTCGCGGGTGCGGATGACGCATCCGGACCAACGGGGGCCATGACCGCGCCGGGGCCCTTTGCCTTTGCCGATCCGGCTTATGTCGCGGTGATGCTGAAGCAGGCCGGGTGGCGCGCGACGACACCACAGCGTGTCGAATTCGCTTATCGCGCGGGGGGCGGCGCGGATCCGGTGGCGGACGCGGTCGACTATCTCAGCCGGATCGGCCCCGCAGCGTCGCGGATCCGCGACACGCACGGGGCGGAACGCGAACAGGCGCTGGCGCGTCTGACCAGCGCCTGTGTCGATCGTCTGGCCGGGGATGCGGTCGAATTTCCGGCCGCTGCCTGGATATGGACGGCGCACGCAGCGCGCGACAGCCAAGGGAGCCTGCCATGATCACCGTCCACCATCTCGAAAACTCGCGGTCGCAGCGGATCCTGTGGATGCTCGAGGAACTTGGGTTGTCCTATGAGATCAAGCGCTATGCGCGCGATCCAAAGACGATGCTCGCACCCCCGGAACTGAAGGCGGTCCATCCGCTCGGCAAGTCGCCGGTGATCGAGGACCGCGACGTCGAGGGAGGCCGGGTCGTGGCGGAGACCGGCGCTATCGTCGAGTATCTCGTCGACAAGGCGGACGGGCGGCTCGGGGCCCCCGCCAAGCGCGCGGATGCGCTGCGCTATCGGTTCTGGCTGCATTATGCCGAAGGCTCGATGATGCCGCCGCTGCTGCTCAAGCTGGTGCTCGCGAAGATTCCGGTGATGGGGAAGATCGCGCTGAAGCGCATCCAGCCGATGATCGATGTCCATCTCGATTACGTCGAGGCAGAGCTCTCGCAACGCCCCTGGTTTGCCGGCGATCAGATGACCGCGGCGGACATCATGATGAGCTTTCCGCTCGAAGCAGCGCGCAGCCGTGCAGGGCTCGACGAATCACGCCCCGCGACGATCGCCTGGCTCGGCAAGGTTCATGCGCGACCGGCCTATCAGGCGGGCCTGCAAAAGGGCGGCCCCTATGCCTATGCCTGACCCGAGCACACGCCAAGAGGCGGGCGGGCCGACCGCCTCCTGACGTCCCGTGCCGCTCAGGCCTGGCCGGGCTTGATCTTCTCATAGCTGTCGACATTCACCTTCGGGCCATGGCCGGTCGGTGCGTGCGGCGGGTCGCGGTCGGCGGGTTCACGCTCGTCGAGCCCGCCTTCCCATTTCGCGACCACGGTCGCGGCGACCGCATTGCCGATGACGTTGGTCGCCGACCGACCCATGTCGAGGAAGTGATCGACGGCGAGGATCAGCAGGATGCCCGCTTCCGGGATCTTGAACATCGACAGCGTCCCGGCGATCACCACGAGCGACGCACGCGGCACACCGGCAATGCCCTTCGACGTGACCATCAGCACCAGCAGCATGGCGATCTGCTGCCCGATCGGCATGTCGATGCCGTAGGCCTGTGCGATGAACAGCGACGCGAACGTCATGTACATCATCGAGCCGTCGAGATTGAACGAATAGCCGAGCGGCAGGACGAAGCTGGCGATCCGCGGCGGCACGCCGAACCGGTCGAGCGCCTCGAGCGTACGCGGATAGGCCGCCTCCGACGACGCGGCCGAGAAGGCGAGGATCAGCGGGTCGCGGATATAGCGCACCAGCAGCCGCGTCCGCGGGCCGATGAGCAGGAAGGCGATGCCGATCAGCATCAGCCAGAGCAGCGCCAGCCCGAGATAGAAGGTCAGCATGAAATAGCCGAGATCGCCGAGGATGCTGGGGCCCCGTTCGGCGAGCGTCGCGGTCACCGCGGCGAACACCGCGAACGGCGCGAACCGCATCACGTAATTCGTGATCTGCAGCATGACCGCGACGAGCGCCTCGATCGCCTTGACGAGCGGGGCGGCCTTTTCGCCGACCGCGGTGATCGCGACGCCGACGAACACCGAGAAGACGACGATCTGAAGAATCTCGTTGCTCGCCATCGCCGAGATCATCGAGTCGGGAACGATATGGGTGATGAACTTGGCGAGATCGAAGGCGGCTCGGTCGACGCCGCTCGACGCGGTCGCCGGCGGGATGGCGAGCGCGAGGCCGACCCCGGGCTGCAGCACGTTCACCAGGATCATGCCGAGCGTCAGCGACAACAGGCTCGCACAGATGAACCAGCCGAGGCTGCGCAGGCCGACGCGGCCGAGCGCGCCGGTATCGCCCATATGCGCGATGCCGACGACCAGCGTCGAGAAGACCAATGGCGCGATGATCATCTTGATCAGCCGCAGGAACAGCGACGTGACGATCGAGAAATAGCCGGCAATGTCCTTCAGCTGCGCGGCGGATTGCGCGCTGCCGTCGTCGATCGACGCGTTGAGGATCCAGCCGACGGCCATGCCGGCGACCAGCCCGAACAGGATATAATAGGTTAGCCGCTTGGCCATTAAACGCTCCCGAAACTCGCGCAGGAGGGAAGGGGATTGCGGCGCCCGGGTCAAGGACCCTATCGTCCCGGCATGGCAATCTCTCCCGAATTACCCACCAGGCGCACGCTCCTCGGTGCCGCCGCCGCGCTCCCGCTGCTGTCGATCGGCGCGGTGCTGCGCGCGGCCGAGCCCGACCTGTCGGCGCTGTCCGATCTCACGGGGGGTGCCAAGCCGATCGATGCGGACGAGCGCGCCGCTCGACTGGTGCGCGCCCAGGCGCTGATGAAGGCGGCAGGGATCGGCGCGGTCCTGATCGAGCCGGGATCGTCGATGCTCTATTTCACCGGTGTCCGCTGGAGCCGGAGCGAGCGGCTGACCGCCGCGATCCTGCCGGTCGAGGGGCAGCCCTGTATCGTCACGCCGTTTTTCGAGGAGCCGTCGGTGCGCGAGACGCTTGCGGTGCCGGCGGAGGTCCGCGTCTGGCAGGAGGATCAGAACCCGCTCGCGGTGGTGGCGGGCTTCCTGCGCGATCGCCGGCTGATCGCGCGGCCGATCGCGATCGAGGAGACGATGCGCTTCTTCGCCGTCGACGCGCTGCGTCGGCTGGTACCGGAGGCGCTGATCGTGTCGGCCAATCCGGTGGTGCGCGGCTGTCGGATGATCAAGACGCCTGCCGAGATCGCACTGATGCAGACGGCGACGGACGTCACGCTCGCCGCCTATCGATGGACACATGCGCGGGTCGAGACGGGCATGACCGGTCCCGAGATCGGCGCGCTGATGACGGCCGCGACCCGCAAGCTCGGCGGGGCGCCCGAATTCTCGATGGCGCTGGTCGGCGAAGCCTCGGCCTATCCGCATGGCAGCCGGGAGATCCACCGCGTCGCGGACGGGCAGGTCGTGCTGATGGATTGCGGGTGCACCGTGCAGGGCTATCAGTCGGACGTCTCGCGCACCTGGGTTCACGGATCCGCCACCGCCGACCAGCGCAAGACCTGGGACCAGGCGATACGCGGTCAGCAGATCGCCTTTGCCGCCGCGCGGATCGGCGCGACCGCGGGCAGCGTCGACGATGCGGTGCGCCAGCATTATCAGGCGCTGGGCTATGGTCCGGGCTATAAGCTGCCCGGGCTGTCGCACCGGACGGGGCACGGGATCGGCATGGACGGGCACGAGCCGGTCAATCTGGTGCGGGGCGAGGCGACGAAACTCGCGGCGGGCATGTGTTTCAGCGACGAGCCCGGCATCTACATCCCCGGGCGCTATGGCATCCGGGTCGAGGATTGCTTCCACATGACCGAAGCGGGGCCAAGCTGGTTCAGCGTGCCCCCCATGTCGCTCGACCGCCCGCTGGGCTGACGAGTCCGGGACTGCTCAGGCGGCCCGGCTCATCCAGCGTTCGGCATGCGCGAGGGCGGCTGCGTCGTCGACGTCGATCCAGTCGATATCGCTGCAGTCGACGGTCTCGGCACGGTTCTCCGCGGCGAGCATGCGGACGCCTTCGGTCAGCGAGGGACTGGCCAGCGTGGCGAGCGCGGCGCCGAGGCGCGGCGAGATTGCGAAAACGCCGGTGTCATAGGCGTCATACGGTTCGAGGCCCTTGCCGATCGCGACGATCGCCGACCCGCTGGTCGCGACACACGTGACGTCCTCGGGGTCGACCCAAGGGTGGCCGAGCCGGCGGTCGATGCCGAGCCGAAGCCCGTTGCCCGATCCGGCGGCGGCCATGCGGCGATACAGCGCGGGGAGAACGAGGTGATCGCACATCGCCAGAACCGCGTCCTGCCCGGCGAGCGCCTCGGTAGCAGCAAGCACCGATACGCCATTGGGCTCGCGGTGGTCGGCAAGGACGGTTTCGACATGAAGCGGCCAGGCGCGGCTGGCGAGATAGGCCTCGATCGCGTCACGGCCGTAGCTCAGCGTGACGATCGCACGCTTGAGGCCGGCCTCCGCAAGACCCTCGAGCGCATGCGCGATGAGGGGGCGGCCGGCGACCGGGCAGAGGGGTTTATAGGGCGCCGAGGCGCGAAGACGGCTGCCCTCCCCGGCGGCGAGGATGACAGCCGTCTCGATCATGTCAGGCGGCCTTGATGAACCGCTCGACCTCGATCTGCGCGAGATCGTCGGTCATCTGCGTGCGCGGGTGCTTGCAGAAATAGGCCGATGCAGGGTCGATCACGCCGGCGATGCCGCGATCCTTGGCGATCATGGCGCAGCGGATCATGTCGATCGCGACACCCGCCGAGTTGGGCGAATCCTCGACCGAAAGGCGCAGCTCGAGGTTCATCGGCACGCCGCCGAACAGCTGGCCTTCCATGCGCAGGAAGCAGACCTTGTTGTCGTTCTGCCAGGGGACATAGTCCGACGGACCGATATGGACGTTGTCGTCGTCCATCCGCTCGGCCGCGACCGACTGGACGGCTTCGGTCTTCGAGATCTTCTTCGACTCGAGACGGCGATGGTTCGACATGTTGAGGAAGTCGGTGTTGCCGCCGGTGTTGAGCTGGTAAGTGCGATCCAGCTTCACGCCGCGCTTGGCGAACAGGTCGGTCAGCACGCGGTGGACGATCGTCGCGCCGAGCTGTGCCTTGATGTCGTCGCCGATGATCGCGACGCCGGCGTCTTCGAACTTCTTCGCCCAGACGGGGTTCGATGCGATGAAGACGGGGATGTTGTTGACGAACGCCACGCCCGCTTCGATCGCGCAGTCGGCATAGAATTCGGTCGCTTCCTGCGAACCGACCGGCAGGTAGTTCATCAGCACGTCGGCGCCCGACGCCTTCAGATCCGCGATGACCTGCTCACGCGTCGGCTCTGCGGCGTCGGCGAGGAGGAAGGTGCGGTCGTCCTTGAAGTCGGACATGTGATCGGCGACGCCGTCGAGCGTCTTGCCCATCTTCACGATGGTGCCGGTGTTGCCGACATTGGGGGCGAACACCGCGGTGCAGTTGGGCTTGGCGAAGATCGCCTCGGCGACGTCCTTGCCGACCTTGCGCCGATCGACGTCCCACGCCGCGACGACCTTGATGTCGCTCGGCTTGTAGCCACCCATGTCGAAATGCATCAGGCCGACCTGGTCGTTTGCCCCCTCGCGATAATGCTCGAGGCCCTGGACGAGCGAGCTCGCGCAGTTGCCGATGCCGACCACGGCGATCCGAATGCTATTCATTACTGACCCTGTTCCTTACGAAAGATGCATGCGCGACGCGGTCTTCGATCGCGGCGGTGTGGTATTACGGACGAAAGCCCGTTCGACACGACGGTGCCAGACGAGCCCGACGATGGCGACGAGCGTCAGAGGGACGATCTCGAACCACCAGAAGATGCGCGGGTTGCCCGCAAAGCAGGCGACGAAGATCGCCCATACTCTGACATTCGCGGTTAGCAAGGCCATGAAGCGCAATGGCGCGACGGCGCGCGCGGCATAGCTCTGGCCAAGCGCGACAGGATCGCTGGCCTGACCGAGCGTGCGTTCGAACGGCATCGCGATCCGGTCGATGCTGCTGGCCACCCCGTCATAGAAGCGGACAAGCGCGTTGCCGGTCGGCACGGGTGGGGCATCGAGCGCGACGCCGCGGATCCGGCGATGGAAGCGCGAGCGCTCACCCTCGTACATGTTCGACTGCACCGCGTGCGCGCCACCGGCCGCAACCGCGAGGATCCAGGCCTCTGGCGTGTCGATGGTGAGGGCCAGCGAGATATAGATCAGCGCGAACACGCCGTGATCGCATAGACCGTCGAGCATCCGCCCGAGCGGGCTCGCGGTCTTGGTCGCGCGGGCGACCATGCCGTCCAGACCATCGGCGATCAGCCACCCGATCGACAGGGCCAGGCCGACCAGTGCCAAAGCGGGATTGCCCCAATGCGTATAGGCCAGCGCAGCAGCGCCCCCCAGGACCAGTCCCGCCACCGACACCGTGTTCGCCGAGATGCGACGCGCGAGTGCGAGGGGCAAAAGCGCGCGGCCTGCCGGGTGAATCAGCCAAAGGTTAGATGGGATCTCGATCCGGCGATCGCGCGATCCATCCGGTGGAGCCACTGTCATAGGATTTTCATAATGCGCGCGGCACGCAATTTATGCAAGGTCGCCCGGCTCGGCCCGCGGAACGGCTGAGCGCAATTCGTCGATCCAGACCCGCGCGGTTCCATCCGAGGGCGCGCGCCAGTCACCGCGCGGCGACAATGCGCCGCCCGCCGAGACCTTCGGTCCGTTCGGCAATGCCGATCGCTTGAACTGGCTCGTCGCGAAAAAGCGCTGAAGAAACCTTTCGAGCCACGCGGTTATCGTCGGGAGGTCATAGGCGACGCGCGCAGTCGCCGGCAGGTCCGCGGGCCATGCCCCGCGCTCCGCATCGCGCCAGGCATGCCAGGCGAGAAACGCGATCTTCGACGGCGCGAGGCCGTAGCGGATCACGTAATGCGCGAAGAAATCGTTCAGCGCATAGGGCCCGATCATCGATTCGGTGCTCTGCAGCGCGCCGTCCGCCCCCGCGGGAACGAGTTCGGGGGAAATTTCCTGCGCGACGATCGTCGACAGGATCGCATCGGTTGCCGCGTCATACTGGCCGGTCCGGATGCACCAGCGGATCAGGAACTGGATCAGCGTCTTGGGCACGCCCGCGTTGACCGCATAATGGCTCATCTGGTCGCCGACGCCGTAGGTGCACCAGCCCAGCGCCATCTCGCTCAGGTCGCCCGTGCCGACCACGATCCCGCCGCGCTGGTTGGCGAGGCGGAACAGATAATCGGTCCGCAACCCCGCCTGGACGTTCTCGAAGGTGATGTCATATGCCGGGGCGCCATCGGCAAAGGGATGCCGCATGTCCTCGAGCATCCGCCGCGCCGCGGGGCGGATGTCGATTTCCTCCGCGGTGATGCCCAGCGCGCGCATCAGCGCCCAGGCATTCGCCTTCGTGCCCTCGCCCGTCGCGAAGCCGGGCATGGTGAAGCCGAGAATGTCGGCACGCGGGCGGCCGAGCCGGTCCATCGCCTTGGCCGCGACGATCAGCGCATGCGTCGAATCGAGCCCGCCCGACACGCCGATCACCAGCGTGCGGGCGTGCGCGGCCTCGAGCCGCTTCGCCAGCGCTTCCACCTGGATGTTGAACGCCTCGTAACAATCCTCGTCGCGGCGGGCGGGATCATTGGGGACGAACGGGAAGCGGGGGACGATGCGTTCGAGCCCGACGTCCGCGACGGCAGGATCGCCCAGGTGATCGAACGCGATCCGCCGGATGCGCGTCTCGGGATGCCCCGCGAACGCCGCCGCGTCGTTGAACGTGCCGGTCCGCAGCCGTTCCTGCGCGATCCGCTCGCAATCGACGTCCGCGACGACCAGATCCGGCTCGGTCGCAAAGCGGCGTGATTGGGCAAGCTGTTCGCCGAGCTCGTGGATCAGCCCCTGGCCGTCCCATGCGACCTCGGTCGTGCTCTCGCCCGGGCCCGCCGCGGAATAGACATAGGCGCATACCGCGCGCGCGGACTGCGCCGCCGCCAGCATCTCGCGCTCGCGCGCCTTGCCGATGACGATGTTCGACGCGGACAGGTTGCAGCAGATCAGAGCACCGGCCAGCGCACCCGCGGTCGATGGCGGGGTGGGGGCCCAGTAATCCTCGCAGATCTCCGCATGGACCACGAAGCCGGGCAGGTCGCGCGCCGCAAAGATCAGGTCGGTGCCGAACGGCACGGACTCGCCGCCGAGTTCGATCGACAGCCCCGTCAGTCCCGCTCCGCTCGCGAACCAGCGCTTTTCGTAGAATTCGCGGTAATTGGGCAAAAAGGTCTTGGGCACGACCCCGAGCACGCGACCGCGCGCGATCGCCACCGCGCAATTATACAGCCGCCCCGCGCGCACCAGCGCCGCGCCGACCAGCAGCACCGGCCGCAGCGTCGCACTCGCCGCGACGACGCTATCGATCGCCGCCAGCGTCGCACGCTGCTGCGCGGTCTGCAGATGCAGGTCGTCGAGCGCATAGGAGGTGAGGTTGAATTCGGGAAAGACGACGAGGTCGACATGCTGCGCATCCGCCTGTGTCGCCAGCGCGATCGTCGCCGCGGCATTGGCGGCGGTATCCCCGACCGATGCCCGCGGGGTCGCTGCTGCAACCCGGATCAGGCCGTGCGTGTGGATCGCGTAGAATGGATGCGTCATGCCCCCATCGTTAAACGCGCGGGGCAGTTCATGCTACCGGCTTCACCGGCCCGATAGGTGCAGGCTGCTGTCAGGGGGCGCTCTGCGCAGAGGTGGAGGCAATGACCCCCTGCACGGCACGGGCGCGCCGGCGTTCGAGCTTCTGCCGTTCGGAGATCTGGTAGGTCTTCGCAATCCGGTACCGCTGCTGCTTCGTCTTCGCGTCGACACTGCCCAGCGCGAGTATACCGCCAAATGCGAGGATCGCGAATAAGAGGGTAATGAGGTTCAGTTGTCGCGCTTCTGCAGCCTTGTCCGTCATCATCCCGCTCCCATCGCCTGGCGTCATCGGACCCGACAGGTCTTTCACGGCATCCCGCCGAAAAACCTTTTATGTCCGCAACTTGTCTTGATCATTCCGTACATCGTATAGCCATTTCGCGGCGCCGAGGTTCCACCGTCCATGGCAAAAATCCGCACTGCGGCTGTTGCGCGATCGGCAGGCAGATCTGCTATCGGGACTGACAGGCGATCGCGCGCGGGGTGCGTGGCAGGGTGTTTTATGGGGAAGCGATTTTGACGATCACGCTGTTCGGGATCAGGAACTGCGACACGATGAAGAAGGCGCGTGCGTGGCTTGATGCGCATGACGTCGCCTATGTGTTTCATGACTACAAGACCGCCGGGATCGAGGACGCACGGCTGCGCGACTGGATCGACCGGGTCGGGTGGGAGCCATTGCTCAACCGCGCCGGCACCACGTTCCGGAAACTGCCCGAGTTTGACCGCGTCGACCTGGACGCGGACAAGGCGGTCGCGCTGATGCTCGCGCAGCCGTCGATGATCAAGCGCCCGGTGCTCGATACCGGCGCGACACTGCTGGTCGGGTTCAAGCCCGAGCGGTATGAGGCGGCGGGGCTGGGGAACGCCTGAAGGAGACGAGCATGCCTGTCGCTACATGGAACGGCCAAGAGATCGCCCGGTCCGACGATACCGTCGTCGTCGAGGGCAATCACTATTTCCCCGCGGACAGCGTCGATCCCGCGCTGCTCGAAGACAGCGCGACGCAGTCGAACTGTCCGTGGAAGGGCACCGCGCGCTACAAGACGCTGGTCGTCGACGGCAAGCGCAACGTCGATGCGGTCTGGTACTATCCCGATCCCAAATCCGCCGCGGCCGAGATCAAGGATCGCTATGCCTTCTGGAAGGGCGTGACGGTCGGCTGAGCCGCGGCCGTCGCCGGTGTCGGGCGGGCGCGACGGGACGGGCTGGGCGAGCGGCATCGGCTTCGCTAGAACGCGCGCCCATGTCCACGACCTACACGCTCGACACCGCGACGAGTCGCGCCAACCCGACGCCCGCCCCGCTCAAGCGCCTCACGATCCCCGCGATCCGCCGGCAAAAGGGGCAGGTGCCGCTCGTCATGCTCACCGCCTATACGGTGCGCAGTGCGCAGCTGCTCGATCCACACTGCGACATGCTGCTGGTCGGCGACAGCCTGGGGCAGGTGATCTACGGCCTGCCCTCGACCGTGCCCGTCACGCTCGAGATGATGGCGGCGCACGGCGCGGCGGTGGTGCGCGGCAGCTATCACGCGGTGGTCGTCATCGACATGCCGTTCGGCAGCTATGAAGCGTCACCCGAAAAGGCGTTCGAGAGCGCCGCGTGGCTGCTGAAGCAGACCGGCGCGGCGGCGGTGAAGCTCGAGGGTGGCACCGCGATGGCGCCGACCGTACGGTTCCTCGTCGAACGCGGCATTCCGGTGATGGGGCATGTCGGCCTCACCCCGCAGGCGGTCAACGTGCTGGGCGGCTATGGCGCGCGTGGCCGTACGCCCGAGGAGGCAGCGAAGATCGTCGCGGATGCCAAGGCGGTCGCCGAGGCGGGCGCATTCGCGCTGGTGATCGAGGGCGTGGTCGAGCCGATCGCGATCGAGATCACGCGCGCGGTCGCCTGTCCGACGATCGGCATTGGCGCATCGGTCGAGTGCGACGGCCAGGTGCTTGTTGCCGAGGACATGCTCGGCCTGTTCGACCGTACCGCCAAGTTCGTGAAGCGGTTCGAGGATCTCGCCGCCAAGATCTCGGGCGCTGCGGAGACCTATGCCGACGAGGTTCGCAGTCGTGCCTTTCCGGGACCCGACCAGAGCTATGCGCCGCGCGCCGGCACGGTGGATTGATCCGGCTTTTGTTTCGGACGCGTGGCGGCTAAGGTCCGCGCCATTCCACCATCCCCCGATATCCTTTCCTCCCTTTGTCTCCGGAGTCACCCTTGGCCCTGCCGCCGAAAACCGATGAAGCGTTCCTCCGCGAGGTCGACGAAGAACTGCGCCGCGATCAGCTCGCGGGTTTCTGGACGACCTGGGGCAAATGGATAGCGCTCGGGGTGGTCGCAGCACTCGTCGCGCTGGCCGGATTTCTCTATTATCAGCACCGCACCGAAACCCAGGCGGGTGTCGAGGGCGAGCAGCTCCAGGCCGCCTATGACGCGCTCGCCGCGGACAAGGTCGCCGAGGCGAACACGACGCTGAGCAAGCTCGCCGCGTCCGACCGTGCCGGGTACAGCGCGCTCGCACGGTTCACCGAGGCGGATATCCTTCTCCAGAAAGAGGATATGAAGGGTGCCGCGGCCAAGCTGGCGGCGATCGCTGCCGACACGTCGGTCGCCAAGCCGTTCCGCGACCTTGCGCTGGTCCGGCAGACGTCGGCGGAATATGACACGCTCAAGCCGCAGGTCGTGGTCGAGCGGCTGCGTCCGCTTGCGGTCACGGGCAATCCCTGGCTCGGCAGCGCAGGCGAGATGGTCGCGGTCGCCTATGTCCGGATGAACCAGACCAAGCAGGCGGGGACGCTTTTCGGCCAGATCGCGGCTGATCCCGGCGTGCCCGAGACGATTCGTCAACGCGCTGTTCAGATGGCCGGTGTACTGGGCGTCGACGCCGTTGCCAGCACCGGGACGGCCGGGACCGCCGCTGCTGCTGCATCAAACGAGGATACCAACGCGCAATGACGAAGTCTTATCGGGTGACGGTCGCGGTGGCTGCGCTCATGGCCTTGAGCGGCTGCGGCATTTTCAAGGGTAGCGTCAAGAAGACCCCGACGGTCGGAAACCGGGTATCGATCCTGACCTCCGAAAACGGGGTCGAGACCGACGCGACGATCGCCGATGTCCAGGTCCTCCTGCCGGCCCCCACGGTCAATGACGCCTGGGCACAGCCGGGCGGCAATCCTGCCAAGTCGATGGGCCAGCTGGCGCTCGCCGCGCAGCCCAACAGGGCATGGCAGGCCTCGATCGACGGTGGCTCCAACCGCGAACGCATGGCCGCGCCGCCCGTCGTCGGTGAGAACAAGCTGTTCGTGATGGACGTCCACGGCGTCGCGCATGCGTTCAAGTCTGACACCGGCGGGGCGTTGTGGACCACGCCGATCACCGAGGGCAAGATCAACCAGTCCGCGCGTTTCGGCGGTGGCGTGAGCTATGACGACGGCAAGGTCTATGCGACCGACGGCGTCGGCGACGTGGTCGCGATGAACGCGTCGGATGGCGCGATCCTGTGGCGCGCCAAGCCCGGCGGCCCGCTGCGTGGTTCACCGACCGTGTCGAACGGTGCGGTCTATGTCCTGACGCAGGACAACCAGATCTTCTCGCTCAACCAGGGTGACGGCAAGGTCCAGTGGGTGCAGTCGGGGACGCTGGAGACGCAAGGCGTGTTCGGCGTCGCGGCACCCGCGGTCAGCCAGGGCACCGTCGTCTCGGGCTTCTCGAGCGGCGAACTCAGCGCCTATCGCTACGAGAATGGTCGTATCCTGTGGCAGGACGCGCTGTCGCGCACGTCGATCACGACATCGGTGTCGAGCCTGTCGGATATCGACGCCGCCCCGGTCATCGATGGCGGCCGTGTCTATGCGGTCGGGCAGGGCGGGCGCATGGTCGCGCTCGAGCTCTCGACCGGCCAGCGTCTGTGGGAACAGAATTTCGCGGGCATCTCGACCCCCTGGATTGCGGGCGAATGGCTGTTCGTGGTGACCGACGATGCGCGGCTGGTCTGCCTTTCGCGGTCGAACGGCAAGGCGCGCTGGATCGCGCAGCTGCAGCGGTTCGATAACGAGAAGAAGAAGAAGGGGCCGGTGACCTGGTATGGCCCGATCCTGGCGGGCGGTCGCCTGATCCTGACCAATTCGCGCGGTGAGATCGTTTCGGTTAATCCGGGCGATGGCGCGGTCGGCAGCACGATCGAGACCAAGACGCCCTTCACCCTGCCGCCGATCGTCGCGAACTCGACGCTCTACACGCTCGACCAGAAGGGCAAGATCACCGCCTATCGGTGAGCCATCACCCCTCTCCCGGTGGGAGAGGGGTAACAGGTGACGACGGAGCGTTCCCGCGCTAAGGGCACGGCATGTCCAAACTCCCTGTGGTCGCAATCGTCGGCCGCCCCAATGTCGGCAAGTCGACCCTGTTCAACCGCCTCGTCGGCAAGAAGCTTGCGCTGGTCGACGACCGGCCCGGCGT
This sequence comes from Sphingomonas sp. T1, assembly GCF_902506585.1. NCBI lineage: Bacteria > Pseudomonadati > Pseudomonadota > Alphaproteobacteria > Sphingomonadales > Sphingomonadaceae > Sphingomonas > Sphingomonas sp. T1. The sequence goes on along the minus strand of NZ_LR733875.1, from coordinate 1,182,404 downwards.
CACGCGCGATCGCCGCGAGGGCGATGCGTCGTTGATCGGGCTCGATTTCCGCATCATCGATACCGCCGGATACGAGGATCATGACGCGCAGACGCTGCCCGGGCGGATGCGTCAGCAGACCGAGGCTGCGGTCGGCCAGGCCGATGTCGCATTGTTCCTGTTCGACGCACGCGCCGGCATCGTGCCGCTCGACGAGGAGATCGCCCGCTGGCTTCGCACCGCCGACGTGCCGGTCGTGCTCGTCGCCAACAAGGCCGAGGGCCGCGCGGGCAATGACGGCGTGCTTGAGTCGCTGGCGCTCGGCTTCGGCGATCCGGTCGAACTGTCCGCCGAGCATGGCGAGGGCATGGGCGACCTGTTCGAGGCGTTGCTCCCGCTGCTCGAAGGCAAGGACGAGGTTCCTGAGGAACAGCCCGACAATGAATATGAGGGGCCGCTGAAGCTCGCGATCGTCGGACGTCCGAATGCGGGCAAGTCGACGCTGGTCAACCGCATCCTCGGCGAGGACCGGATGATCACCGGTCCCGAGGCCGGCATCACGCGCGATTCGATCAGCGTCGATTACGACTGGCATCCGACCGGCGGCGAATCGCGCAAGGTCCGGCTGATCGATACGGCGGGCATGCGCAAGCGTGCCAAGGTCCAGGACAAGCTCGAGAAGATGTCGGTCGAGGACGCGCTCCACGCGGTCGACTTCGCCGAGGTCGTCGTGCTGCTGCTCGACGCTACGCTGGGGCTCGAGGCGCAGGATCTGCGGATTGCCGACAAGGTGCTGCAGGAGGGCCGTGCGCTCGTCATCGCGCTGAACAAATGGGATATCGCGGAAAGCGCGTCGTCGCTGTTCAATGGCGTCAAGCGCGCGCTCGAGGACGGCCTCAGCCAGGTCAAGGGCGTGACCGTGATGACCGTGTCGGGCGCGACCGGCAAGGGTATCGACCAGCTGCTCCAGGCGTGTTTCGACACGCGCGACGCCTGGTCGAAGCGCGTCGGCACCGGCGAGCTCAACCGCTGGTTCGAACGCGCGATCGAGGCGACGCCGCCACCGGCCCCGGGCGGCAAGCGGATCAAGATGCGCTATGTCACCCAGGTCAAGACACGTCCGCCGAGCTTCGTGATCTTCGGCACGCGCGTCGACCAGCTGCCGGCGAGCTATGAGCGCTATCTGGTCAATTCGATGCGCAAGGATCTGGGCTTCGGCGCGGTGCCGGTCCGGCTGATGTTCCGCGCGCCGAAGAACCCGTACGACGATAATCGCGGCGGCGGCGGCGGCTACTAGACGGTGGCGTCCGGGGTGGTCCGGATCGACGCGCGGGGCATGCGGTGCCCTTGGCCCGCGATGCGGCTGGCCAGAACGCTGCGTCAGGCGGGCGAGGGATCAGGCTCGGACGGGATGCCGGCCGCTGTTCGGATCGAGGTCCGCGCCGATGATCCGCGTGCGCCTGCCGAGCTGGCGGCGGTCGCCACGGCGGCGGGCGCGGACATGGCGATCATTTCCGATCCAGTCGCGCCAATATTTGTCGTGACACGCGGGTCCGACAGCAACAATGTCTTTACGGAATAGCGATAGGCTGACCGTCGACGTTCATGGCGGGCCGGCCAAACGGGAGTAGGCGTCAGTGTCATTCGAAGGAAACACCCTGGTCGACTGGCCGGCGTTTCAACAGGCCCGCAGCGAGCTTGGCGGCGGGTTCATCCGCATCCTCGGCTATTTCCGCGAAGACGGCGTGAAATCGGTCGCCACGATCGAAGCGGCGATGCGCGCCGGCAGCGCGGCGGCGCTGATCATTCCAGCCCATACCCTAAAGGGCGAGGCGCGCCAGTTCGGCGCCGAGCCGCTGGCCGATCTCGCGGAAACGATCGAGACGATCGCACGCGACTGTGTCGAGCTTCATGATACCCCGGATGCCGCGCTCGAGCATGTTGCGCGGTTGCGGCCGCTGTTCGGCGAGACGCTGACGCTTCTCGAGCGCGAGGCCAATCCGCTGGTCCCTCGCCGTCCCGCGGCGGGCGGGTTCGGACGGCGTGCCGTCCCATCGGGGTTTGGCGCCGAATAAGCACACCGCCGGCGCGCGCTGCCGGTCGCCGCGGACGACGACCGGCAGACGAGCTCAGCCCTTCAGATAGGGTGCCGCACCGGCCTTGGGCGAATCATGCTCGGAGATCGAGTTGAGCTGGATGTAGTTGTGGATGCCCATCCGGGCGATCATCTCGAACTGGCGTTCGATCGTGTCGACATGCTCTTCCTCGCTGGCGAGGATGCGCGCGAACAGGTCGCGGCTGATATAGTCCTTCACTTCTTCGCAATAGGCGATCGCGCTCTTCAGCTGGATCGTCGCCTCGACCTCGAGCGCGAGATCCGACTTCAGAACCTCTTCGACGGTCTCGCCGATGCGCAGGCGGCCGAGCAGCTGGAAATTGGGCAGGCCATCGAGAAACAGGATGCGCTCCGACAACCAGTCAGCATGCTTCATCTCGTCGATCGACTCCATGCGCTCATACTGGGCGAGCTTGTAGACGCCCCAATGCTCGAGCATCCGATAATGGAGCCAATATTGGTTGACCGCGGTCAACTCGTTCTTGAGCGCCTCATTCAGGAAATCGATTACCGTGGGATCGCCGCGCATTGCCATAACTCCGTCACCTCTGAGCGGCATGTAGCGGTTTTACGTTCGTGGCGGCAAGGGCGACGGGATCGCGCCATGTGGCGCCGCGCCAGGTCAGGCTGCGGCGCGTTCCTCGTTGATGATCGCCCGGGCGACCGACGTGCACTGACCGCATTTCGGCTGACGGCCCAGCGAACGGAACGCCTGGCAGGGCGTCGTGCACCCGCCCCGCGCACAGCTGCGGACGTCGGATTCTCGAATGGCATTGCAGACGCAGACGACCATGGAAGCTCCCTCGTGAGAGCTTCCAATTAGCGATAATGCGAACCAGTCGCAAGCGCTTTTGCGTCTGATTCGCAACTAATGCCGCGTTGGCGTTCAGGCCAGCGCGGCGTCTTCCCCCATCAAATTCGGGAAGAAGCCCTCATGCGCGGCGCGCAGCGTGTCGAGCGCGATCACGTCGTCGCGGTCGGGGCGTTCGAAGATCAGGCGCTTGCCGCCGGTACGGCCGAGCGGTTCGGCCTCGACATCGGCGGCATGTGCGGCGCCGAGGAAGTCGAGCAGCGCGTGGTCCTCGACGGTGACGATATAGACGCCCTGGTCCTCCGCGAAGAATGCGCGTGCACAGTCGAAGGGCTGCTTGCGGTCGATCATTGCACCGATGCCGCCTGCGAGCGCCATTTCGGCCAGGGTCACGGCGATGCCGCCGTCCGAGACGTCGTGGACCGCCGACAGCTGGCCCTCGGCGATCGCGTTGCGGATGAGGTCGCCGACGCGACGCTCCGCCGCCAGGTCGACCGCGGGCGGGGGGCCTTCCTCGCGGCCATGGCATTCGCGCAGCCACAGCGACTGGCCGAGATGGCCATGCCGCGTGCCCACCGCGAGGATGATGTCGCCTGAGCCCTTGAACGCGATCGTCGCATTCTTCTGCCAGTCGGCAAGCAGGCCGATCGCACCGATCGCCGGCGTCGGCAGGATCGCCGAGCCGCCGCCGGTGGCCTTGGATTCATTGTAGAGCGAGACGTTGCCCGACACGATCGGGAAGTCGAGCGCGATGCACGCGTCGCTCATCCCCTCGAGGCAGCCGACGATCTGGCCCATGATCTCGGGCCGCTGCGGGTTGGCGAAGTTGAGGCAGTTCGTCACCGCGAGGGGCAGCGCGCCGACCGCGGTGAGGTTGCGCCATGCCTCGGCGACCGCCTGCTTGCCGCCCTCGACAGGATCCGCAAAGCAATAGCGCGGCGTGCAGTCGGTGGTCATCGCCAGCGCCTTCTGCGTGCCGTGGACGCGGACGACCGCCGCGTCGCCACCGGGGCGCTGGACGGTGTCGGCGCCTACCATGTGGTCATATTGCTCCCAGATCCAGCGGCGCGAGGCGATGTCGGGCGAGCCCATTAGCGTCACCAGATCGGCGGCGATGTCGTTGCTGTGCGGCACGTTTTCGAGCGGCGCGGGCTTGGGTGTCGGCACGTGTGGGCGATCGTAGAGCGGTGCCTCGTCGGCCAGCGGCCCGAGCGGAATGTCGCAAACCGTCTCGCCCTTGAACGTCAGCACCATGCGGCCGGTGTCGGTGACGCGGCCGATCACCGCGAAATCGAGCTCCCACTTCTTGAAGATCGCCTCGGCCTCGGCCTCGCGGCCGGGCTTCAGCACCATGAGCATCCGCTCCTGGCTTTCGCTCAGCATCATCTCGTACGGCGTCATGCCCGTTTCGCGCTGCGGCACGTCGTCCATGACGAGTTCGATACCGACCCCGCCCTTCGACGCCATCTCGACCGACGAGGAGGTGAGGCCGGCGGCGCCCATGTCCTGGATCGCGACGATGACGTCGGTCGCCATCAGTTCGAGGCAGGCCTCGATCAGCAGCTTTTCGGTGAAGGGATCGCCGACCTGGACGGTCGGGCGCTTGGCGTCCGAGTCCTCGCCGAAGTCCGCGCTCGCCATCGTTGCGCCGTGGATGCCGTCGCGACCGGTCTTGGAGCCGACATAGACGATCGGATTGCCGATGCCGCTGGCGGCCGAATAGAAGATCTTGTCCTGATCGGCGATCCCGACGGTCATCGCGTTGACCAGGATGTTGCCGTCATAGGCCGCGTGGAAGTTCACCTCGCCGCCGACCGTCGGCACGCCGACGCAATTGCCGTAGCCGCCGATGCCGTGAACCACGCCCGAGATCAGGTGGCGCATCTTGGGGTGATCGGGCCGGCCGAAGCGCAGCGCGTTCATGTTGGCGATCGGTCGCGCGCCCATCGTGAAGACGTCGCGCAGGATGCCGCCGACGCCGGTCGCCGCGCCCTGATAGGGTTCGATGTAGGACGGGTGGTTGTGGCTCTCCATCTTGAAGATCGCCGCCTGGTTGTCGCCGATATCGACGACGCCGGCATTCTCGCCCGGGCCGCAGATGACGCGTTCGCCCTTGGTGGGCAGCTTCATCAGGTGGATCTTGCTCGACTTGTAGCTGCAATGCTCGGACCACATCACCGAGAAGATGCCGAGCTCGACGAGATTGGGCTCGCGGCCGATCGCGTGGAGCACGCGCTCATATTCTTCGGGGGACAGGCCGTGGTCGGCGACGATCTGCGGTGTGATCTCGGTCATGGGGCGGGCTTTAGCGGGGTGGGGGGCGACTTGCCAGCGTCGATCCTGCTCGAAGCGCGAGGGATTGGCGACTTGCAATTGCCATGTCATGAAACGGCGTCAGACTTCCCGTCGATACCGCCCGGTATATGGGAGGGCGGTCGTCATTCGGGGGGGTGTAAATGAAGATCGCGTCGATACTGGCGATTGCGGCGCTGGGGAGCACGGCGACGCAACTGCCCGCGCAGGCTCCGACGAGTTTCTGTGAGCGGCTTGCTCCCAAACTCAACATGAAGCAGGCCGGATCGAAGCCCGCGCGGGCCACCGAATGGCGCGTCAATACAATGGGTCTCGGATCGCATCTGTTCGGCGGGTCGTCGATGGTGTCGTTCATAGTCCGGCCGTCGGGCGAGCAGACCCAAGCGGCCTATGACAAGGCGACGAAGGCCTGCAGCCAGTCGCCCAAGGGTATCCTGTGCCGGATTGAGGGGCCGGCCGAGCTGACGGTGCAGACCAAGGGTGGCGAAGCGAAGGGCGATGCGGCCGCCGGTGAAAGCGCCGAGGTGGAGTTGCGGAAGGCTGCGATCCTCTGCCGCGACCTGTAGTCGTCATCCCACTTTGCGTCGTCATCCTGACGGACGTCAGGATCTAGGGTAACGAGGTACGCGCCTTGCGGCTCTGGATCCTGACTTTCGTCAGGATGACGGGAGGGGGCGATTGCCCGCGCCCCCGGTCTAATCAGCCGTACGGCGGCTGCGTGTAGCCCTTGGGGCTGAGCGTGAAGATGTCACAGCCTGTCTCGGTGATGCCGATCGAGTGCTCGAACTGCGCCGACAGCGAACGGTCGCGCGTCACCGCCGTCCAGCCATCGTCGAGCAGCTTAACGTCGGGACGGCCGATGTTGATCATCGGTTCGATCGTGAAGATCATGCCGGGGCGCAGTTCGGGGCCGGTGCCGGGCTTGCCGACATGGACGACTTCGGGGGCGTCATGGAACAGGCGGCCGACGCCGTGCCCGCAGAAATCGCGGACCACGCCGTAGCGATGCTTCTCGGCATGACGCTGGATCGCATGCGCGACGTCGCCCATGCGGTTGCCGGGCTTCGCCTGTTCGATGCCGAGCATCAGGCATTCATAGGTCACCTCGACGAGGCGCCGCGCCTTGATCGGCACGTCGCCGATCAGGTACATCCGGCTCGTGTCGCCGTGCCAGCCGTCGAGCAAGGGCGTGACGTCGACATTGACGATATCGCCCGACTTCAGCGCCTTCTCGCTCGGGATGCCGTGGCAGACGACATGGTTGATCGAGATGCAGACGCTGTGCGTATAGCCACGATACCCGAGCGTCGCCGGCACTGCGCCCGCCGCGGTGATGAAGTCGTAGATCAGCCGGTCGATCTCGGCGGTGGTCACGCCCGGCACCATGTGGGGCACGATCATGTCGAGCGTTTCGGCAGCGAGCCGCCCGGCCTTCATCATGCCTTCAAAGGCGGCGGGGCCGTGGAGCTTGATGGCGCCGGTGCGCGCGTCCGGCGCGTCGGACGTGACGGTTACATATTCGGTCATGGCGAGCGATATAGCGTGGCGGCGCAACTTTTGCGAGGCTATGCGAAGGGCCATGACACAGGAACGCATCTGGACGGCCGCACTGACAATCATCGGCGACGAGATCCTGTCGGGCCGGACACAGGACAAGAACGTCGCGCAGATCGCGGCCTGGCTCAATGTGCAGGGCATCCGGCTGGCCGAAGTGCGCGTCGTCGCCGACCGGACCGAGGCGATCGTCGAGGCGGTGAACATCCTGCGCGCACGCAACGACTATCTGTTCACCACGGGCGGGATCGGCCCGACGCATGACGACATCACCGTCGATTCGATCGCCGAGGCGCTGGGTGTCGCGGTCGAGCATCATCCGCGGGCGATGGCGGTGCTCGAGGCCTATTATGCGACCCGCGGCGGGCTGACCGAAGCGCGTGCGCGGATGGCGCGCGTGCCAGTCGGTGCCGACCTGATCGACAACAAGGTATCGGGCGCGCCGGGGATCCGGATCGGCAACATCTTCATCATGGCGGGGGTGCCGCACATCACCGCCGGCATGCTCGACGCGCTCACCGGCACGCTGGAAGGCGGACGCCCGGTCGTGTCGAAGACGATCGGCTGCTGGGTGGCGGAGAGCGAAGTCGCCGACCTGCTGCGCGATGCCGAGAAGGCGCATGAAGGCGTCGCGGTCGGCAGCTACCCGTTTTTCCGCGACGGCCGGACGGGCGCGAATTTCGTCGTGCGCAGTGCGGATGCCGCGCTGGTCGATCGCTGCATCGCCGATCTGGTCAGCGCGCTCGAGGCGACCGGGCGCGTGGTGACACCCGAAGGCATCTGACGCCGCGGGCGTACTCCAGGTTGGTGGACGGCCCGCTGGGCCAAGCCGCTTGCAAAGCACGGCAATACCCGTCAGCCTTCGTAAAAATACGAAGGAGAGGCTGGATGACTGCAAGCAATCTGATGCTGATGATCGTGGGCTGTATGGCGGTGTTGCCACTAGTGGCACTCGCCTTCGTGATGTGGCGGCCGGTGACCAAGCCCCTCGACTGAGGGGCGTTGCGCCGCGTGCACGTCGGTCGTGCGCGCGGCTCGCTCCGTCTGCCAAGTCCGGTGCCGATGCCAAGCGCGATTGACAGCCGCGGTCGGAAAGCTACCCCGGTGGCATGGTTACCCGACAGACCCGCAACCCGGTGCTCGCGTCCGAACTCGACCGCTTCATCGATGCCCAGGTAAGTACCGGCACCGGCACCAGCGCCGATGCGGTTGCCGCTGAGACCCTGACGCTGCTGCGCGACCGGCTGGGGCGATCCGTCGCCGCCACCCCGGTGGCCTGGCCGATCGCCGGCGGGGCGTGTGGCGCAGCGATACGAGCGCATGACTGGAGCGCGACGCCGCTCGGCGCGATCGACACCTGGTCCCCGCAGCTTCGCTCGACCGTCAATACGGTGGTCAACTCGCCCGTCGCCAAGGTGCTGATGTGGGGCGCTGACGGCCTGATGCTATATAATGACGGCTATGCCAGGATCGCGGGCGGCAAGCATCCGGCCGCGATCGGTGCGCGCGCCGTCGACGTCTGGCCCGAGCACGCGGACTTCAACCGCCACGTGCTGGGCGAGGTGATGCGCGGCGAGGTCATGCTCTTTCGCGACCAGCCGATGACGCTCCACCATGACGGCGCAGCGCACGCGGTGACGCTCGACCTCTTCTACACCCCGGTGCATGATTTCGACGGCAGCGTCGGCGGCGTGCTGGGCACGGTGATCGACAATAGCGAGCGGGTGGCGGCGGAACGGCAGCTGGCGCGGAGCGAATCGGAGCTGCGGATCGTCACCGACGCGCTGCCCGTGCTGATTTCCTATATCGATCGTGACTATGTCTATCGTTTCGCCAACAGCTTTTACGAGGACTGGGTCGGGCTGACACCCGCCCAGGTCGTCGGACGGCATGTCCGCGACGTCATCGGTCAGCCCGCCTTTGCCGTACGCCAGCCGATGATGGACCGTGCCCTGGCCGGCGAGACGGTGACCGCCGATGCGCGGCTGCCGCACCGCGACGGCGGCGACCGCGCGTCCGAGCTGCGTTACATCCCGCGGATCGAGCCCGATGGGGCGATCAACGGCTTCTACGTGCTGGTCTTCGACGTCGAGGAGCGCGTCAATCGTACCCTGCAGCTCGAACGACAGATCAGCCACCGCGAACGCGCCGAACGCCAGCTGCGCGTTCTCAACGAGACGCTCGAGGCGCGCGTCATCCGCGAGATCGAGGAGCGTCGGCTTGCCGAAGCGGGGCTCGCCCAGGCGCAGAAGATGGAGACGATCGGCAAGCTGACCGGCGGTGTCGCGCACGACTTCAACAACCTGCTCCAGGTCGTCTCGGGCAATCTGCAGCTGCTCGGCAAGGACATTGCAGGGAATGCGCGTGCCGAGCGTCGGGTCAGCAACGCGATGGCGGGGATCGAACGCGGCGCCAAGCTCGCCGCACAGCTGCTCGCCTTCGGCCGACGCCAGGCGCTCGAACCAAAGGTGGTCAACGTCACGCGGTTCGTGCGCGGGATGGACGACATGCTGCGGCGTGCGATCGGCGAGGCGATCGAGGTCGAGACGGTCGTCGGCGGCGGGCTGTGGAACACGTTCATCGACCCGACGCAGATCGAGAATGCGTTGCTCAACCTCGCGATCAATGCACGCGACGCGATGGAGGGGCGCGGCAAGCTGACGATCGAGCTCGGCAATGCCAGCCTCGACGACGCCTATGCACGCGGCCATTTGGAGGTCGCGGCGGGGCAATATGTCATGCTGGCGGTCACCGACACGGGCAGCGGCATGGCGCCCGACATCATCGACAAGGTGTTCGAGCCGTTCTTCTCGACCAAGAGCGAGGGCAAGGGATCCGGGCTCGGGCTGTCGATGGTCTATGGCTTCGTCAAGCAATCGGGCGGCCATGTGAAGATCTACAGCGAGGTCGGCGAAGGCACGACGATCAAGCTCTATCTGCCGCGCGCGATGGGCCCCGAAGACGTCGAGGTCGCGACCAGCGGTGGGCCGATCATCGGCGGGACCGAGACCGTGCTGGTGGTCGAGGATGATGACGAGGTCCGTGCGACCGTCGTCGAGATGCTCGGCGACCTTGGCTATGGCGTGCTGAAAGCGGTCGACGCGGGCAGTGCGCTGAACGTCATCGAAAGCGGCGTGCCGATCGACATGCTGTTCACCGACGTGGTGATGCCGGGGACGCTGAAGAGCCCCGAACTCGCCCGTCGTGCGCGCGAGCGGATCCCCGATCTCGCGGTGCTGTTCACGTCGGGCTATACGGAGAACTCGATCGTGCATGGCGGCCGGCTCGACGTCGGCGTCGAGCTGTTGTCCAAGCCCTATACACGCGAGGCGCTCGCGCGGAAGTTCGAACAGGTTCTCGCCGGCCAGCGCGCGCGGCGGCGTGCGGCGGAGGGTCACGAGGATGCGCCGCGGTCGGACGGAGACGTCCCGATCCGCGTCCTGCTCGTCGAGGATGACGCGGCGATCCGTGCGGGTGCCGCCGAGATGCTGCGCGATCTGGGCATGGCGGTGATCGAGGCGGCCAGCGCCGAAGCGGCGCTCACGACGCTGCAGGCGAGCCCGGTCGATGTGCTGGTCAGCGACGTCAATCTGCCCGGGCTGTCCGGCCCGGAGCTTGCCGAAGCGGTCCGCATGCGTCGGCCGGGAATCGGGGTCGTGTTCGCAACCGGCGATAGCGAGGTCGCGCTCGTGCCGTGGGATCCCCAGGCGATCCTGCTGCCGAAGCCCTATGGCGTCGAGGCACTGCGCTCGGCTGTCGTCAGGGCGGCGTCGAAGGCGGCGATCGACAGGCCAGCGCCGGCTGATACTGCGGCCGAAGGACCTGTGCTGATGCAGATCGCGTCAGACGGACAGACCAGAGGGTAATCCTGACCGGCAGCGACCGTGCCGGGGGGAGAGGAGCGCGCGACCGAGGCGTGCGTGCCCCGGCGCCTAGCGCGTCGGCCAGACCATCATGCAGGTGTCGACAAGCTGATTGAGCTCGCCACAGGTGGCGCCCGATCCGCCCTGGATCGCCAGCCCCTGCATGACCGCGAACAGATAGCGCGCGAGGGCAGGCGACTCGAGACCGTCGGGGAACTCGCCCGCAGCCTTGGCCTCGTCGAACCGGCGGATCAGCGCAGCCTGTGACGACTCGCGGCGTTTGGCGACCTCGGCCTTGATCGGTTCGGCCTCGACGCCGCAGGCAACGCTGCTGATGATGCTCAGGCACCCCTTGGGATCGCAGGTGCTCGTCTGCATCTGGAGCGCCCCGCGCAGCAGCCGCTCGGCCACCGCCTTGGCGGTCGGCGCATCGAGCGCGGACGTCATATAAGCGAGCTTTTCGCGTTCGTAGAGGTCGAGCGCCTTGTGAAACAACGCTTCCTTGTTGCCGAACGCGGCATAGAGGCTCGGCTTGGTGATCTTCATCTCGGCTGTGAGCTCGGCCATCGACGCCGCCTCATACCCGTTTCGCCAGAAAACGCGCAGCGCGGCCGCAAGCGCCTCCTCGAGATCGAACTCGCGGGGGCGGCCCTTGGGGGCGGTGAGCGTGCACAAGCTATTCATACCAGTCGGTATATAGGCACAAGTGGAAAAACGTCCAGTATCCCGGACGTTCCGGGACCGAGCGACCGGATCGCGCACGTCGAACATCCGCGCCGTCCGCGCGTTGGGCGGGGCAGGACCGGCAGGGGATCCTGCTACGGTCGGACAAGGAATTATGACCATGAAAATCGGGTTTATCGGTCTGGGCCAGATGGGGCATGCCATGGCTGCCAATCTCGTCGAAGGGGGTCATGAGGTGACGGTGTGGAACCGCTCGCCGGACAAGGCCGATGCGCTGGTCGAACGTGGCGCGGCTCGGGCCGCGACGCCCGCCGAGGCGGCGCAGGGCGACGTGGTGCTGACGATGCTGGCGGACGATGCCGCGCTGGAGGCGGTGGTCTATGGCGATGACGGGATCCTCGGTGCGCCGGCGGTCCATGTATCGCACAGCACGATCAGCGTTGCGCTGGCGGAGCGGCTGACGGCGGACCAGGACGGGGGCGGTGGCTATGTCGCGGCACCCGTCTTCGGTCGTCCGCCCGCGGCGGCGGCGGCGATGCTGTTCGTCGTTGCGGCGGGACGCGCCGATCTGATCGCCCGGTGCGAGCCCGCACTGGACGCGATCAGCCAGCGGGTGTTCCGTGTCGGCGAGACGCCGTCCGCCGCCAATCTGGTGAAGCTCAGCGGCAATTTCATGATCATGGCGGCGGTCGAGGCGATGGCCGAGGCGATGACGCTGGCGGAAAAGGGCGGGGTCGAACCGGCGCTGCTGCTCGAGGTGCTGACGGGCACGCTGTTCAATGCGCCGGTCTACAAGACGTACGGCGAGATGCTGGTCGAACAGCGGTTCACGCCTGCGGGCTTTGCCGCGCCGCTGGGGCTGAAGGACATGAACCTCGTCGACGCCGTAGCGGGACGACTGCGTACGCCGATGCCGCTGCTCGGCGTGGTGCGCGATCATCTGCGCGCCGCGATCGCGCAGGAGGGGGAGGACGTCGACTGGTCGGCGGTGGGCGCCGCCGTCCGGCGCAACGCCGGGCTTTAACGCCCCCGTTCGCCCGCCTGTCGGCCGCGCAGTGCGGCCTGCAGGCGGGGTCGCACCACGAGAAAGCCGAGATAGGCACGCTCGAGCAGGCGGAGCGCCGTGCCGTTACGCGCGAGCAGGCCGAGTGGCCGCAGGACCGGGATTGCGCGCCACATCGCGGCGAACGCCGCGGCGCCCGACAGCATAGTCCCGTCTTCACGCGCATGAAACCGCGCGAGCAGGTCTCGGCGGTCGATCGGGCAACTCGCATCGGGATCGGTGGCATCGACGAACGTGATCGCGCCGCGCCGGTCGAGCCGCCGCATGAGCGCGATCTCGCGCCGGCATAACGGGCAGTCGCCGTCATGCCAGACGACCAGATCGGTCACCGGGCGTCCGCCGCGTCGGAGTCGGGATTGCGTGCGCTGATGCGCGTGGCGAGCAATGTCGCAAAGCCGAGCCAGCCCACGAACGGCACGCCAAGCAGCGCCGCGGGACGATCGACCTTCGCCGCCGCCGCGACATAGGCGCCGCCGGTTGCGACCATCGTGCCTGCGACGACTGCACCGGATCGAAGCGCCCGCTTGCGGAAGAAGATCTCGGTCCAGCCGCCGACCATCGCCGTGTTGAGCAGCCACAGCCCGACCGCACTCGTGCGACGTGGCCCCGCGGGCTGGCGGAGCAGACGATATCCACCGACGGCGAGCCCGGTCTCGAGCACCGGCCACACCGCGCCGAACACGGCATCGGGCGGGGTATAGCTGGGCTTGTCGAGCCGCTTGTACCAGCGGCGGGTCCGCGGGTGGGAGGGGTCGGGCGCATTGCGGCGACCGATCGCGGCGCTGACGCCGAGGACCGACACGACGATCAGCGCGGCAGCGGTCCGCGACAGTGCTGGCGGTGGCGCAAGCGGCGGAACGGGCAATGCGACGGGATGGTGATCAGGATGGGCCATCGGTCAGCGCTCCGCCAGATAGCGTTCGAGATCGTCACAGCCACCGATCGTCTCGCCGTTGATGACGATCAACGGGGTCGTCGCGATGCCGTGCTCGGTCTTGAACGCCTCGACCGTGTCCCGATCGCGGAGGATCTGGTCGTCGACGTCATAGCCTTCGGCCTGAAGCAGTTGCTTGGCGCGGACGCCGAACGGGCAGGTGTGATCGGGCAGCACCATCCGGTGCAGCGTCGCGGTACGGGTCTGGGTCATCATCGTCCTCGGATCTGCGGCCTCTCGATACGCCGATCGATGCCAGATCCTATAGCGCGGGATGGCCCCAGACGTTCCCTGCGGACGTTGCGGGCTAGCGGCGCAGGGCGCGGCGCACGGCGGTCCAGCTGACGAACTTGAAGTTCTGCGTGTCGGGGGCGTTGTCGCCGTCCTGCGCGACGAACAGGCCGCCCGGATAGGCCGGGCCGAAATCGCCGAGCATCAGGTCGATGCCGTCGGTATCGCTGGTCCCGTCGATCGCCCCGCCGCCGATCCGGAACCGTCCCGCATAGGTGACGCCGGGCAGGCGGTAGAGCGTGTAGGCGTTGTCGCCCTGGCTCGAGACGACCAGATAGCCGCCGCGGCGACCCGAGGGCGCGAGCGCGAGGCCTTCCGCATCGGCGACGAGCGTCTTGCCGTCGACCTGCGCGATCGGCGTCGCGGTCGCCGGTGCCGCCGGATCCGCGTCGAACCGCCAGAGCCCGACATCTTCTTCTGCGACGTAGAGCAGCCCGGTCCGGTCGTCGACGACGCAGCCCTCGGCCTGGCTCGCCAGCTTCATCGATCGGACGGTCGTAACCTTGGGGACCGTGCCCGAGACGTCGATCGCGACCTGATCGATCCGCCCGTCCTTCAGCACGACAAAGCCGAACAGCGCGTGATCGCGCGCGCGCGTCCACAGGCACATGCCGTAAGCCTCGCCCGGGCCGACCGGGAATCGGCCGAGCGGCGCGAGCCTCGCCGCCGCGGTGTCTAGCGTGAACAGCGAGACGTGTGCGGCGTCGACATTGGCGCGGTCGCTCGCCGCCGCGATCACGCGCGTGCCGACCGTGCGCAGGTCGACATTGTTCAGCCGGTCGGCGGGCGTGAAGCTCAGCCGCTTGCCTGCCAGGCTGTAGACGTGGATGCCCGCCTTCTTGTCCGTCCCGATGACCAGGCTCTTCGCCGGGTCGGCGGGGTTGCGCCAGATCGCGGGATCGTCCGCCGCATCCGCCGCGGTATCGACCGGATCGGTTTCCGCGGTCGCCGCGACCAGCGGCGCGGTGGCCGTCTGGGGCACGCTCGTGGTCGCGCACCCGGCGAGGATCAGCGCGACGAGCGGCAGTCCGCGCATCAGAAGGTCACCCGCACGCCGCCGGTATAGCGCCGCCCGAACGTCTCATGCTCGATCGTATAGGCGGACGAGCCGGCATAGCGGCGGCCCGGGCCGTTCAGCAGATTGGCGAAATCGCCATAAATCTCGACATTATTGTTGATCGCGTACCGCACGCTGGCGTCAAGCTCATTGTCCTTCGCCCAGTAGAAGTCGCCGCCGTCGATCCCGCGGACGACGCCGCCGATCGTGTCGGTGCCGCCGATCGCATCGAGCCATGCCGACCGGTTCTGGTAGGATACCCGCGCCGAAAAACCGTATTTCTCGTAATAGGCGATCAGATTGTAGATCGCGTCCGATGCACCGGGCAGCGGCACCTTGCGCGAGGGCAGGGCAGCCGTCCCCGGCGTCTCGGCGCGGCTCTTGTTGATCGTCGCGTTGAGCTGGACGCCGAAGCCACCCATCCATTCGGGCAGTCCGAGATCGGCAGTGAAGGGCTCGAGCTGCTGCTGGATCGCACCCTCGATGCCCATGATATAACCGCTGCCGCCGTTGACGATCGTCGAATAGAGATAGCCCGAGCGATCGACGCCGCCGGTGTTCAGCGTCGTCCGCCCGAACGTCTGCGTCGAATCGAACAGGACGTCGGTGACGTCCTTGTAATAGGCACCGATCGACAGGAAGCCGCGCGGCATCGTGTAATATTCGACGTAGAGATCGACGCCCTTCGCCTTTTCGGGCTTCGCATCGGGATTGCCGCCGGAGATGGTGGCGTTCGCATCGTTATAGCTGAGATTGGGGCGCAGCTGATCATAATCCGGACGCGCGGCGCCGGTGTTGAACGACAGCCGTGCCTTCATCCGGTCATCGACGTCCCAGTTGAGGTGGAGGCTGGGGTAGACCAGCGTCTGGCTCGACTTCACGTCGATCGGTGTTGTGACCGTCGTCGCCGCGCTGCCGGTGCCGACCGTGCCGATCGAGAAGGCGCGTGCGTCGTTGCGGATATGCTCGACGCGGGCGCCGCCGATGATGCTGCCCCAGCCGGTCGTCGCCGTCGCCATCGCATAGGCCGAATAGACCTTCTCGCCGACATCGTAGAAATTGGCGTCGCTGCGCACATAGCTGCCGACCGCCTTGGCCTGATCGACCAGTCCGAGAACCTTGTCGCGGTCGAAATACTGGAAGGTGTAGCCGAGCGGGATCTCGCCCTGGAACCCGCCGGGCTTGGCGATCGCCGAATAGTTCGTCGCGATGCCCGCCGCGGCAAACTGCGCGGGCGTCGACAGGTCGAGCAGATATTCGTTCGACGTCTTGGTGCGGTCGTCATAGCGCACGCCGGCGGCGAGGATCGTCGAGGCGCCGAACACCGACGCCTCGCGGCTGATGTCGAGCTTGGCGGTATAGGCCTCGGTCACGTCCTGCGCCTTGAGCGAGCGCAGGCGCGACAGGGTGCGCGGGAAATCCTCGATCGCCGTGACCCGGTCGCCGCGCGAAAAGCTGCCATCGGCGTTGCGGATCGTCCGGTACAGCTGCACCTTGGCGAGCTGCGGGTCGGTCAGGTCATAGCCGACGGTCAGGCGGTTGGCGGCATTCGCGCCGTTGGTGCCGAACGAGGGGCTGTCATAGTTGAGCTGTGCAGGCTGCGACCGGTCGTCGATCGAGCGGGTGTAGTTGCCGCGCCACGCGACCTTCCAGTCGCCGAGTTCGTGATCGCCGCCCAGCGTGTTGGTGAACACCGACTGCTTGTACTTGCGCACCGTGAAGTTCGAATTGAGATCGATCCCGTACACCGTGCCGAGCAGGGGGGTGTTGCCGGTGCAGACATCGGCATAGCCCGTGGTGCCCGAGGCGGGTCGCGCATTGACCGCGCAGGCCGCGGTGCCGTTCGGGGTGCGCGACTGCTGGTCGTCGAGATCGAAGATGTAATTGTTGCGCTGCTCGTCATCCTCGAACGCGGAGTAGATCGTCTCGGCGAACAGCTTGTGGCCGGGGGCGGGGCGCCAGTCGAGCCGGCTCGACAGCGAATAGTTCTTGCGCGTCAGCCGGTAGAGCTTGTTTTCGGTCTCGCGCGCCCAGTTGCGTGTCTCGTACCCGGGGCGCAGGTCGCGGTCGACCGCTTCGAAATCGGTCTCGAAATTGTCGGTGACCATGCCGCGGCGATAGAGGCTGGCGGACGAGACGATGCCGAATTCGCCGATCCCCGTGTCGAACCGGTCGGACACGACGAGTGAGCCTTCATATTCGGTCTTTTTGCCGAGCTCGACATGGCCGAGGCCGCCCTTGGCCTGAACCTTCAGTCCCGGATAGTCGAACGCCGAGCGGGTGATGATGTCGACATTGCCCGCGATCGTCTCGCCGGTCATGTCGGGGGTCACCGCTTTCCGCACGATGATCTGCGATGCGATCGCCGAGGGGATCGAATCGAACCGTGCGTCGCGACCTTCCGGGCTGACCACGTTGATCCCGTCGAACGACAGCGTCGTCCAGTTGATCGGGCTGCCGCGCAGCGTGATGTAGCGGGCCTGGCCCTGGTCGCGCTGGACGCCGACGCCGGGCAGGCGGCTGACCGCCTGCGCAACATTCTGGTCGGGCAGGCGCCCGATCGAATCCGACGCGATCACCGAGACAAGCGAGGGGCTGGTCCGCTGGATCTGCAGCGCTGCCGCTTCGGACTCGGCGATCGGGCGCGACCCCGAAACGACGATCTCGTCGCCGTCGGCACTGGTCTCGATCGTCATCGCGACATCGAGCACGACCGCCGCGTCGGTGACCGTGACGCTGCGCCGGGCATCGGGAAAGCCGACATAGCGGACGACGACGTCATGCGTCCCGGCGGGGATCCCGGCCAGCGTGAACCGGCCCGCGCGATCCGCTGCGGTGGCGAGGCCGAGAGCGGGAATCGAAACCGACGCGCCGTCGAGATAGTCGCCGCTGCCGGCCTGCGAGATCGTCCCGGTGATGCTGGCATTGCCACGCGGGGCGGGGGCTGCGGCTGCGGCAGGGCCATCGACCGGTTCGGCACGGGCGATCCCGATCGCGAGCGGGATCATCGCACTGCCGATGAGAAGCGCGCGCAAGACAGCTGGACCGCGTGCGCGGTGTGACAGGCCGATGATCATGATGGTCCCCCGATTGGTCCAGCTATGGGCTGGCTTGCCGGGGTGCCTATTGCAGACCAATGGCAGCGTGGTGACACGGGGGTGACAGTTTCGTTACGTCGTGCCCCACGTCCCTCGACACGGCGCGCCATTCCGCGTCGAGAAGCATCTTGCGTCGCCAACGCCGAGCCGATAGACGCTCGCCATCGCATCGCGACCGCCGGCGCTCATTCGCCGCACGGACGTTCAGTCGATATGCGGGTGTAGCTCAATGGTAGAGCTTTTGCTTCCCAAGCAAGTGACGAGGGTTCGATTCCCTTCACCCGCTCCACGCCGACACCGTCGGTGCCAACGCAAATTCTTTTCCACGCCGACCACCGGGTCGCGATCGCCTGTCCGGCGATGCGACCGCGGTGTCGCGTTCGGTCACTTGATCAGGATGACCGCCTTCGACAGCGTCATGTAGATCCCCCAGAGGATCGGCACGCCCACCGCCAGCCAGGCGAGTACGACGGTCGACCGCGATCCACCGCCATGCTGTGCGCTGGTGGTGGCCGTCGCGGCGTCGACGGCAGTCGTCGAAGCCACGCCTTGGGTAACCGGCATGTGGAAGCGGCTTGCCACCGGCTTCACGAACAGGTTGGCGACGAAGCCGACCACGAGCATCGCCGCGAGCATCAGGAAGATCGGCTGATAGACCTGATCGCGCGGGATCCCCGCGGCGATCCGCCCGTCGCGCATGTTGGCGACGAGCAGCGGCCCGACGACGCCCGCGGTCGACCAGGCGGTCAGCAGCCGGCCGTGGATCGCGCCGACGAACTTTGTTCCGAATATGTCCGCCAGATAGGCCGGCACGGTCGCGAAGCCGCCGCCATAGGTCGAGGCGAGGATGCAGAAGACGAGGATGAAGAGACCGAGGCTGGTGCCGGCAAGCGCGGGGGCGGCGATACCATAGAGCACGGCGCTGATCGCCAGGATCACCGCGTAGAGCGGCTTGCGCCCCAGCCGGTCGGAGAACCACGCCCAGAAGAAGCGGCCACCGATGTTGAACAGGCTGATCGCGCCGACGAACCCGGCGCCGACCGCGGCCGCGGCGACCTTCTGGCTGTCGCTGAACGCGGTGAAGAGGACGCCCGGCGCATCGATCAGGCGACCGCCGAAAATCTCCTGGAGCATCGGCGAGGCGACGCCGATGATGCCGATCGACGCGGACACGTTGAGCAGCAGGACGATCCAGATGAGCCAGAATTGCGGCGTCTTGTGCGCATCCTTCAGATCGACGTTGAACCGGCTGATCGTTGCCTTGGCATCGGTCGGCGGGGTCCAGCCGGCGGGCTTCCAGCCCTCGGCAGGCACGCGGTAGCCGAGCGCGCCGGCCATCATGAACACGAAATAGATGACTGCGAGGACGAGGAACGTCTGCCAGACGCCGACGCCGGTCGGGCCGGAGAAATGCTTCATCAAGGAGTTGGCGAGGGGGCTGCCAATCATCGCGCCGCCGCCAAAGCCCATGATCGCCATGCCCGTCGCCATGCCGCGCCGGTCGGGAAACCATTTGATCAGCGTCGAGACGGGCGAGATATAGCCGAGACCCAGACCGATGCCGCCGATCACGCCCGAACCGAGCCAGATCAGCCACAACTGGTGCATCGACACGCCGATCGCGCCGATCCCCATCCCGCCGCACCAGCAGAAGGCGGCGACGACGCCGGCCTTGCGCGGACCGGCGCGTTCGAGCCAGCCGCCCCAGATCGCGGCCGCGGCGCCGAGCACGACGAAGAAGAGGGTGTAGGTCCAGACGAGGTCGCTGACCCGCCAGTCGCAGCTGGTGGTCGTCAGCGCCTGGGCCAGCGTCATGCTTTCGCAGACCACCGGATCGGTGATCCCGATCGCGCGCGACAGCGGCAGCCAGAACACGCTGAAGCCATAGGCCATGCCGATGCACAGATGGATGGCGAGCGCGCAGGGCGGCACCAGCCAACGATCAAAGCCCGGCCCTGCTACCGTCCGTGCCCGGTCGAGCAGCCCGCCGGTTGATCCATCCGCCATCATCATCCCCTTTTTATGAAGGGGATGCATGCGGGCGGATGGAGACAAAGGGAAGCCGACTAAGGTCGCAGACGCTGAGTTTTATACAAAAACATCACCCCTGCACGCCGGTCAGGCGTCGAACAGGACCTCGAGCGGCTCGAGATCGGTGATCGTCGCGCGGACCGGTACCCCGGGCAGGATCGGCCCGACGCCCGCGGGGGTGCCGGTGAAGATCAGATCGCCGGGGGCGAGTTCGACCTGACGCGACAGCGCAGCGATCACTTCGGCGACGGACCAGATCATCATCGACAGGTCGCCCGACTGGCGCGGTTCGCCGTCGATCGTCAGCCCGATCGCACCTGTCGCAGGCGGCGCGCCCGGCGTGAGCGCGCCGATCGGGGCGGACCGGTCGAACCCCTTGGCCATGTCCCATGGCCGCCCGGCCGCCTTGGCCACCGCCTGCAGGTCGCGCCGCGTCAGGTCGATACCGACCGCATGACCGAAGATCTTCGCCGTCGCCTCCGCCGCATCGATGTCCCGCCCGCCTGCGCCCAGCGCGACGACCAGCTCGACCTCGTGATGCAGATCCTGCGTCATGCTCGGATAGGGCAGGGTGCCGCCACCGGGCACGACGGCATCGGCGGGCTTGGTGAAGAAGAAGGGCTGCTGCCGATCGGGATCCGACCCCATTTCGCGCGCGTGGTCGGCGTAATTCTGCCCGACGCAGAAGATCCTGCGGACCGGAAACCGTGCCGCGGATCCGACGATCGCGATCGTGGGGGCGGTGACGACGGGAATCTGCATCGGTTTCTCCTTCGATGGGCGCCGACCGCGTGGACCGGGGCGCGGTGCTTTGCAACAGCGTGCGGGATCGTACCGATCGCCCGTGCAGCGGGAACGTCGCGGAGTTCGGCGGGTTTGGATCGGAAACGACAGGAGATCCGCATGTCCACCCAGCCCGTACGATTCGCCCCCTCGGTCGAAACCATCGCCGACGACGAGGCCGAGACGCTGGCGTCGCTCAAGGACAGCTTTCGCGAGATCCTAGAGACCACGTCGCAGGACTATGCGCATGCCGTGCGCGCGGTTCATGCCAAGGCACATGGCATCGCGCGCGGCACACTCACGATCGCTGACGGCCTGCCTGAAACACTCGCGCAGGGCATTTTCGCACAGCCGGGGCGTCATGAGGCGGTGCTGCGCATCTCGACGAACGCGGGCGACATTCTCGATGACAGCGTCAGCCTGCCGCGGGGCGTCGCGCTGAAGATCCTCGACGTGCAGGGCGATCGCCTGCCGGGCTCTGAAGGCGAGACGACGCAGGACTTCATCATGGTCAACGCGCCGGTCTTTGCGGCACCCGATCCCAAGGCCTTTTCGAAGAACCTCAAGCTGCTCGCGAAGACGACCGACCGGTTCGACGGTGTGAAGAAGGCGATGTCGGCGACCTTCCGCGTCGTCGAATCCGCGCTGGAGGCGGTCGGGGCGGAGTCTGCGACGCTGAAGACACTCGGCGGCGCAAAACCCGTCCACCCGCTCGGCGAGACCTATTTCTCGCAGACGCCGCTGCGCTACGGGGATTATATCGCCAAGGTCGCGCTGTTCCCGGTATCACCCGCGCTGACGCGCCTGACCGGCGACACGGTAGACATCACCGCACGCCCCGATGCGCTGCGCGAGGTCGTGCGCGAGGAGCTGATCGAGCATGGCGGCGTCTGGGAGCTGCGCGTCCAGTTGAACACCGATCTCGACGCGATGCCGATCGAAGACGCGACGGTGGAATGGGATCAGCAGGCAAGCCCGTTCGTCACGGTCGCCACGCTCGAGGTGGCGCCGCAAATCTCCTGGGAACATGGCGTGACCGATCATACCGACGATGCGCTGGCGTACAGCGTGTGGCACGGCGTGGTCGACCATCAGCCGCTGGGCGGCGTCAATCGCGTCCGCAAGGAGACCTATGAGCTCTCGGCGGGATTCCGCGGGACGTTCAACGGGTGTCCGATGCACCAGCCCAAGACGCTGGCCGAACTTGCCTGACATGGCAGATGTTTTAGGACGCTCGCACACGCTGTTTCACGTCAGCGACGTTCATTTCGGCGCGGAGGATCCGGCGGCGCTCGCCTGGTTCTCCGCCTGTGTCGACGCGGAGCGGCCCGACGCGGTGATCATGACCGGCGATCTGACGATGCGTGCCACGAAGGAGGAGTTCCAGCGTGGCGGCGACTGGCTGCGCAGCCTCGGCGTGCCCGTCACGCTCGAGGTCGGCAATCACGACATCCCCTATTACTGGGACCCGTTCCGCCGGTTCTTCTCGCCCTATCAGCGTTATGCCGCGGTCGAGTCGATGATCGAGAAACCCCTGGAACTGCCCGGGATCACGATCGTCCCGCTCAAGACGACGGCCCGCGCGCAGTGGCGCTGGAACTGGTCGAAGGGGAGGGTCAGCCCGGGGTCGCTGACGCGCGCGCTGGCGATGATCGAGGATGTACCGAAGGATCACCTGGTCTTCGTCGCGGCGCATCATCCGCTGATCGAAGGCGGCACGACCGGGACAGCAAAGACCCGCCATGGCGACAGCGCATTGACCGCACTGGCCGATGCGGGAGCGCATGCCGTGCTGTCAGGTCATGTCCACGATCCCTTCGACATTCCCGTCGAACGCAGCGGCCGGGAGATCCGCATGATCGGTGCCGGCACCCTGTCCAAGCGGACGCGCGGCAGTCCGCCCGCGTTCAACGAGCTGCGCGTCACCGGCCAGCAGCTCCGGACGATCCCGCGAACGATGGGCGAAGGCACCGGCTGACCCACCAAGGCGCGCGGTTCGACCCGTTCGCCCCGCCAGTCGCCAGAAACGACAAAGGCCGCCGCCCGGATATCCGGACGGCGGCCTTTTCATTGGCGTCTGATGCGCCCGATTACTCGGGCTTGTTCAGATACTCGCCGGCATCCGCATCGGTGCCGGTGCCCGAGGTCACGACTTCGCCAAGCGCGTCGTCCCCCGTGCCGCCGGAATCGCGCGGCGAGCGGGCGAGTTCGGCGTCATGCTCTTCCTTCGCCGACTTCGGCGCGATGATCGAGGCTTCGGCCATCTTGCGCTGGGCAACGCGCATCGAGGCGTCGCGGCTGTTCGCCACGACCCGCAGGCGGTTGAGACCTGCACCGGTGCCTGCCGGGATGAGCCGGCCGACGATCACGTTCTCCTTCAGACCCATCAGCATGTCCTGCTTACCCTGGACCGCGGCCTCGGTGAGAACGCGGGTGGTCTCCTGGAACGATGCCGCCGAGATGAAGCTGCGGGTCTGCAGCGACGCCTTGGTGATACCGAGCAGGATAGGCTTGCCCTGTGCACGGGTCTGCTTCTTGTCGAGCTTCTCGTTCGTCGCGTCCATTTCCTCGCGATCGACCTGCTCGCCCTTCAGCAGCGTGGTGTCGCCGCCATCGGTGATCTCGACCTTCTGCAGCATCTGACGAACGATCGTCTCGATGTGCTTGTCGTTGATCTTCACGCCCTGGAGTCGATAGACCTCCTGGATTTCCGACACGAGATACTCGGCGAGGGGCTCGATACCCATCGTCTCGAGGATGTCGTGCGGATCGGGCGAGCCGCCGATCAGGTTGTCGCCGCGCTTGACGTAATCGCCTTCCTGCACGTCGATGACCTTCGACTTCGGCACCAGATACTCGACGACGTCGCCGCCATCCTCGGGCTGGATGCCGATCTTGCGCTTCGCCTTGTAATCCTTGCCGAACACGACGCGGCCCGAGATCTTGGCGATGATCGCCGAGTCCTTGGGGATACGCGCCTCGAACAGCTCGGCAACGCGCGGCAGACCACCGGTGATGTCGCGCGTCTTGGCGCTCTCGCGGCTGACGCGGGCCACGACGTCGCCGCCGAACACCTGTGCGCCATCCTCGACCGACAGGGTCGCACCGATCGCCAGCATGTAGCGGCCGGTCTCGCCCGACGTCTCGTCGAGCAGGGTCATGCGCGGACGCAGATCCTCCTTCGACTTGGTCGCCGCACGATATTCGATCACGACGCGCTGGGCGATGCCTGTGGCTTCGTCGGTCTGCTCGGTGAGCGTCTTGCCCTCGATCAGGTCGACATACTTGATCGTGCCCGGGTTCTCCGTGATCACCGGCATGGTGAACGGATCCCACTCGGCCATCCGGTCGCCGCGCGACACGATGTGGCCATCGTCGAACAGCACATACGCACCGTAGGGGATACGATCGACCGAGAGCTCGCGGCCGTCCATGTCGACGATCGCGATTTCACCAGAGCGGCTGAGCACCACGCGACGGCCACGCTGGTCGACGATGATACGCAGATCGCGGAACTGCACCGTACCGTCGGCATGCGCCTCGAGGTTCGACGTCTCGTTGAGCTGCGCTGCACCACCGATGTGGAACGTACGCATCGTCAGCTGCGTGCCCGGCTCACCGATCGACTGCGCGGCGATGACGCCGACAGCTTCACCGATGTTCACCGGCGTACCGCGGGCGAGATCGCGCCCGTAGCACTTGCCGCAGACGCCGATCTTGGATTCGCAGACCAGCGGGCTGCGGATCTTGCACGACTGCGTGCCGAGGCCTTCGATCGTCGTGATCATCGGCTCGTCGAGCAGCGTGCCCGACGGGATGATGACCTTGCCGGTCTTCGGATCGGTGATGTCCTCCGCGGTCGTACGACCGAGGATGCGCTCGCCGAGGCTTGCGATCGTCGAACCGCCCTGAAGGATCGCCTTCATTTCGAGTGCGCGCGTCGTGCCGCAATCGGGTTCGATGATGACGCAATCCTGCGACACGTCGACCAGACGACGCGTGAGGTACCCCGAGTTCGCCGTCTTCAACGCCGTATCCGCGAGGCCCTTACGAGCGCCGTGGGTCGAGTTGAAGTACTCAAGGACGGTCAGACCTTCCTTGAAGTTCGAGATGATCGGCGTCTCGATGATCTCGCCCGACGGCTTGGCCATCAGGCCACGCATACCGGCAAGCTGCTTGATCTGCGCCTGCGAACCACGAGCACCCGAATGGGCCATCATGTAGATCGAGTTGATCGGCTTTTCACGGCCGGTCTCCGTATCGACCTTCACCGCACGGATCTCGTCCATCATGGCGTTCGCGACCTGGTCACCGCAACGGCTCCAGGCGTCGATCACCTTGTTGTACTTCTCCTGCTGCGTGATCAGACCGTCCTGATACTGCTGCTCGAAATCCTTCACGAGTGCCTTGGTGTCGTCGACCAGACCGACCTTGGCGTCCGGAATGATCATGTCGTCCTTGCCGAACGAAATGCCGGCGCGGAACGCGTGACGGAAGCCGAGCGTCATGATCGCATCGGCGAACAGCACGGTCTCCTTCTGGCCGGTGTGACGATAGACCTCGTCGATCACGTCGCCCACGTCCTTCTTGGTGAGCAGGCGGTTGACGGTGTCGAACGGCACCTTGTGGCTGTGCGGCAGGCACTCTCCGAGCAGCATGCGGCCCGGCGTCGTCTCGTAGCGCTTGAGATACTGCTTGCCGTTCTCATCGGTCTGCGGAACGCGGCTGATGATCTTGCTGTGCAGCGTCACGGCCTGGGCGTTCAGTGCCTGATGCACTTCGGCCATGTCGCCGAGCAGCATGCCCTGGCCCGGCTCGTTCTCCTTCATCATCGACAGATAATAGAGACCCAGCACCATGTCCTGCGACGGCACGATGATCGGCTTGCCGTTGGCGGGCGACAGGATGTTGTTCGTCGACATCATCAGGACGCGCGCTTCGAGCTGCGCTTCGAGCGACAGCGGGACGTGGACGGCCATCTGATCGCCGTCGAAATCGGCGTTGAACGCGGAGCAGACCAGCGGGTGAAGCTGGATCGCCTTGCCCTCGATCAGCACTGGCTCGAACGCCTGGATGCCGAGACGGTGAAGCGTCGGCGCACGGTTCAGCATGACCGGATGCTCGCGGATCACCTCGTCCAGGATGTCCCAGACTTCCTTGCGCTCCTTCTCGACCCACTTCTTCGCCTGCTTCAGGGTCATCGACAGACCCTTCGCATCGAGACGCGCGTAGATGAACGGCTTGAACAGCTCGAGCGCCATCTTCTTCGGCAGGCCGCACTGGTGCAGCTTGAGCTCAGGCCCGGTCACGATGACCGAACGACCCGAATAGTCGACGCGCTTGCCGAGAAGGTTCTGGCGGAAGCGGCCCTGCTTGCCCTTGAGCATGTCGGACAGCGACTTGAGCGGACGCTTGTTGGCGCCCGTGATCGTGCGACCGCGGCGACCATTGTCGAACAATGCGTCGACGGCCTCCTGCAGCATGCGCTTCTCGTTGCGGACGATGATGTCCGGCGCGCGAAGCTCCATCAGGCGCTTCAGGCGGTTGTTGCGGTTGATCACGCGGCGATACAGATCGTTCAGATCCGACGTCGCGAAACGACCACCGTCCAGCGGCACCAGCGGGCGCAGCTCGGGCGGGATGACCGGCACGACCTCGAGGATCATCCATTCGGGGCGGTTGCCCGAATCGATGAAGCTCTCGACGACCTTCAGGCGCTTGATGATCTTCTTGGGCTTCAGCTCGGACTTGGTGACCGCGAGCTCTTCGAGCAGCGTGGTACGCTCACCCTCGAGATCGAGCGACTCCAGCATGATGCGGACCGCCTCGGCACCGATGCCGGCCGAGAACGCGTCCTCGCCATACTGGTCCTGCGCGTCGAGGAGCTCGTCCTCGGTCATCAGCTGGTACTTCTCGAGCGGGGTCAGGCCCGGCTCGATGACGATGTACGCCTCGAAGTACAGCACGCGCTCGAGCTGCTTGAGCTGCATGTCGAGCAGCAGGCCGATGCGCGACGGCAGCGACTTCAGGAACCAGATATGCGCGACCGGGGCGGCGAGCTCGATATGGCCCATGCGCTCGCGGCGGACCTTCGAGACGGTAACCTCGACGCCGCACTTCTCGCAGACGATGCCCTTGTACTTCATGCGCTTGTACTTGCCGCACAGGCACTCGTAATCCTTGATCGGACCGAAGATGCGCGCGCAGAACAGGCCGTCACGCTCGGGCTTGAACGTGCGATAGTTGATGGTCTCGGGCTTCTTGATCTCGCCGAACGACCAGCTGCGGATCTTGTCCGGCGATGCGATGCCGATCTGGATCTGGTCGAACGTCTCGGCCTTGGCGACCGGATTGGCGAAGGGGGTCATCTCGTTCATGAGCTGTCCTTAGGAAAAATCTTCCCCCCTACCGCTTGCGGGAGGGGGAGGGGCCCAGCCTCTTCAGGCTGGGAGGGGGTGGGCGCCCGGCATCGGCATCGCGTTTCGCTGCCGGCCGGGAGCCCACCCCTCGGTCCCCTCCCACGAGCGGGAGGGGAGGGCACAGGAGTTACTCCGCCGCGATCTGGATGCCGTCGCTGTCGAAGCCGGGCTCCGACTGCTTCAGGTCCACATTCAGGCCCAGCGAGCGCATTTCCTTGACGAGCACGTTGAAGCTCTCCGGAATGCCCGCCTCGAACGTGTCGTCACCCTTGACGATCGCCTCGTAGACCTTGGTGCGGCCGACCACGTCGTCCGACTTCACCGTGAGCATTTCCTGCAAGGTGTACGCCGCCCCGTAGGCCTGGAGCGCCCAGACCTCCATCTCGCCGAAGCGCTGACCACCGAACTGCGCCTTACCACCCAGCGGCTGCTGCGTGACGAGCGAGTATGGCCCGATCGACCGTGCGTGGATCTTGTCGTCGACCAGATGGTGAAGCTTGAGCATGTAGATGTACCCGACGGTGACCTTACGATCGAACTTGTCGCCGGTACGTCCGTCGAACAGGTCCGACTGGCCCGACGGGTCGAGACCCGCCAGTTCCAGCATCGCCGACACGTCCGCCTCGCGCGCACCATCGAACACCGGCGTCGCCATCGGCACGCCGCCCTTCAGGTTCTTGGCCAGCTCGATGATCTCGTCACCCGAACGGGCGTCGATCTCTTCGTGATACTGCTCGCCATAGACCGTCTTGAGACGATCGCGGACCGCCTCCGGCATCGCACCGGCCTTGGCCTCCGGATTCTCCTCGCGCCAGGTTTCGAGCGCGTGGGTGATCTGCTGACCCAGACCGCGTGCGGCCCAGCCCAGATGCGTCTCGAAGATCTGCCCGACGTTCATGCGCGACGGCACGCCCAGCGGGTTGAGCACGATATCGACCGGCGTCCCGTCGGCGAGGAACGGCATGTCCTCCGCCGGCAGGATGCGGCTGATGACACCCTTGTTCCCGTGACGGCCAGCCATCTTGTCGCCCGGCTGCAGCTTGCGCTTCACCGCGACGAACACCTTGACCATCTTCAGCACGCCCGGCGACAGCTCGTCACCACGCTCCAGCTTCTCGCGACGATCGTGGAACTTGTCCGTGATCAGCTTGGCGGCATCGTCATACTGGATCTTGACCGCTTCCAGATCGCTCTGGATCTTGTCGTCGGCGACCGCGAACTTCCACCACTCGTGGCGGTCGACGCTGTCGAGCAGATCCATGTCGATCACGACGCCCTTCTTGACGCCCTTGGGCGCCGAAGTGGCCGTCTGGTCGAGCAGCATCTCGCGAAGACGCGACCAGGTCGCACGGTTCAGGATCGAACGCTCGTCGTCCGAATCCTTCTTCAGACGCTCGATCTCCTCGCGCTCGATCGCCATCGCGCGCTCGTCCTTGTCGATGCCGTGGCGGTTGAAGACGCGAACGTCGACGACCGTACCCGACACGCCTGGCGGCAGGCGAAGCGAGGTGTCGCGCACGTCGCTGGCCTTCTCGCCGAAGATCGCGCGGAGAAGCTTCTCCTCCGGCGTCATCGGCGATTCACCCTTCGGCGTGATCTTGCCGGCGAGGATATCACCCGGCTCGACCTCTGCACCAATGTACACGATGCCCGCTTCGTCGAGGTTGCGAAGCGCTTCCTCGCCGACGTTCGGGATGTCGCGCGTGATGTCCTCAGGCCCGAGCTTCGTGTCGCGGGCCATCACCTCGAACTCGTCGATATGGATCGACGTGAACACGTCGTCCTTCACGATCCGCTCGGAGATCAGGATCGAATCCTCGTAGTTGTAGCCGTTCCACGGCATGAACGCGACGAGGCTGTTGCGACCCAGCGCCAGCTCGCCGAACTCGGTCGACGGACCGTCGGCGAGCACGTCGCCGGCACGGACCACGTCGCCCACCTTTACCAGCGGACGCTGGTTGATGCAGGTCGACTGGTTCGAACGCTGGAACTTCATCAGCGTGTAGATGTCGACGCCCGACTTGCCGGCATCGATCTCGCCGGTTGCACGGATCACGATACGCGCCGCGTCAACCTGGTCGACGATGCCCGCACGCTTTGCCGAGATGGCGGCGCCCGAGTCACGCGCGACCGTCTCTTCCATGCCGGTGCCGACGAACGGCGCCTCGGCCTGGACGAGCGGCACGGCCTGACGCTGCATGTTCGAGCCCATCAGTGCGCGGTTGGCGTCATCGTTTTCCAGGAACGGAATGAGCGATGCGGCGACCGAGACGAGCTGCTTGGGGCTGACGTCCATCAGCGTGATGTTGTCGGGCAGCGCCATCAGGAATTCGCCCGCCTGACGCGACGAGACGAGCTCCTCGGTAAAGCCGCCGTCGCCGGTCAGATCGGCGTTGGCCTGCGCGATCGTGTGCTTGGCCTCTTCCATCGCCGACAGGTACACGACGTCGTCGGTCACCTTGTGGTCGACGACCTTGCGGTACGGGGTCTCGATGAAGCCGTACTTGTTGACGCGGCTGAACGACGCGAGGCTGTTGATCAGGCCGATGTTCGGGCCTTCCGGCGTCTCGATCGGGCAGATGCGGCCGTAATGCGTCGGGTGAACGTCGCGGACTTCGAAGCCGGCGCGCTCACGCGTCAGACCACCTGGTCCAAGTGCCGACACGCGACGCTTGTGGGTGACTTCCGACAGCGGGTTGGTCTGATCCATGAACTGCGACAGCTGCGACGAGCCGAAGAATTCGCGAACCGCGGCAACCGCAGGCTTCGCGTTGATCAGGTCGTTCGGCATGACGGTCGAGACGTCGACCGACGACATGCGCTCCTTCACGGCGCGCTCCATGCGGAGCAGGCCGACGCGATACTGGTTCTCGAGCAGCTCGCCGACCGAACGGACACGACGGTTACCGAGGTTGTCGATATCGTCGATCTCGCCCTTGCCGTCCTTGAGGTTCACGAGCGTCTTGATGACCTCGAGAATGTCCTCGGTGCGCAGCGTCGTGACCGTGTCCTCGACGTCGAGGTCGAGACGCATGTTCAGCTTCACGCGGCCGACGGCCGACAGGTCGTAGCGATCCGGATCGAAGAACAGACCCGAGAACAGCGCCTCGGCCGTCTCGAGCGTCGGCGGCTCGCCGGGGCGCATCACGCGGTAGATGTCGGACAGCGCCTGCTCGCGCTCTTCGGCCTTGTCGACCTTGAGCGTGTTGCGGATCCACGGACCCGTTGCGACGTGATCGATGTCGAGCAGGTCGAGACGCTCGATGCCTGCCTGGTCGAGCAGTTCGAGGTTCTCGGCGGTCACTTCGTCACCGGCTTCGATGTAGATGCGGCCGGTCGACTCGTCGATCAGGTCGTATGCCGAATAGCGGCCGAAGATTTCCTCGGTCGGGATCAGCAGGTCGGTCAGACCGTCCTTGAACGCCTTGTTCGCGGCGCGCGGGGAGATCTTCTGGCCGTTCGGGAACACGACTTCGCCGGTCTTCGCATCGACGATGTCGAACATCGGCTTCTGGCCACGCCAGTTCTCGACCTGGAACGGAACGATCCAGCCACCTTGGCCGCGGACGAACGTCACGCGGTTGTAGAAGTAGTTGAGGATCTCTTCCGACGTCATGCCGAGCGCGTAGAGCAGCGCCGTGACGGGCAGCTTGCGCTTGCGATCGATGCGGACGTTGACGATGTCCTTGGCGTCGAACTCGAAATCAAGCCACGAGCCGCGATACGGGATCACGCGGGCAGCGAACAGATACTTGCCCGATGCGTGCGTCTTGCCGCGATCATGGTCGAACAGGACGCCCGGCGAGCGGTGCATCTGGCTGACGATGACGCGCTCGGTGCCGTTGATGAAGAACGTGCCGTTCTCGGTCATGAGCGGCATGTCGCCCATGTACACGTCCTGCTCCTTGATATCGATGACCGACTTGGCCTCGGTATCGGGATCGACCTCGAACGCGGTCAGACGCAGCGTGACGCGCATCGGCGCGGCATAGGTGATCCCGCGCTGGCGGCATTCCTCGACGTCGAACTTCGGCGGCTCAAGGACGTAATCGTCGAAATCGAGATAGGCCGTGCCGGCGAAATCCTGGATCGGGAATACGCTGCGCAGCGTCTTCTCGAGACCCGAGACATGGCCGATCGACTTGTCGGAGCGCAGGAACTGCTCGTAGCTCTCGCGCTGGACCTCGATCAGGTTCGGCATCTGCACGACTTCGTGGATGTTGCCGAAGACCTTGCGGATGCGGCGCTTTGCGGTGCCGCCGTCGCGACGCTGCTTGGCAGCGCCCTCGTTGATCGCCTTGGAAGCCATAGGTTATTTGCCCTCAATAAACTGACGGGTCAGCCGTAATTTCGTGCCCGGGAACCCCCGGACGGGGCGTGCAGTAACGCAAAAAGGCCGCGCGCAATCACATGCGGCGGCTTTCGGCGAATGAAACCCCGACATCCAATACGATCGACATGCTGCGCGACGGCCTGTCATTTCCCGGATGCTGTGGTGAGTGGCTCATATAGGACGGTGGTCGGCGCTTGTCAAAGCGGTCCGGTCTCGCGCGGTAAATGTCGAAGACGGGATGCCCGCGCGGCCAGGCGAGCGCGGCGCAGTGGCCCGTGGAAAAATATTTGTAATAAAATCACAATGCCACGCAACGGCTTATTGGGCGACGAGCGACCTGGTGCGGATGCGGCGCGGTTCGCGGGGATGACAGTCCTGATCAGGATTAGTAGATACCAATTGGCTACCGGGATTGAATCCGCCGCACGGCGGGGCCTTGTCGGTGTCGTTCAGCCGTCATTCGTCAGCGTCCACCCTCATTGCCGAGTTCACGCCCATGTCGATAGCCGCCCGGTCGGACCCGTCCGCGTGAGCGCCGATCCCAGTCTGGCGCCCCCAACGGGTGCGACGGCCGGTTTCGCCCCGGGGCTGGGAAGCCCGGCCTCCGCCTGTCTGCCTGTGGCGGGGGAGGGGCGCGCGGTTCTGCCGCGACTGCTGTTCGTCCATGCCGCCGACGCGGCATCGTGCCAGGCGCATGCCGAACTTCGGTCGCGGGGCTACTCCGTCGCCTGGATCGGCCATGCGGCGGAGATCGCGGCGGGAACGGCGTTCGCGCCTGACGTCGTGATTGCCGACGCGCAATCGCGGGGCGACGATCTGATCACCGTGCTCGATCAGATCGGGCACGACGGCCGGATCTGCCCGGTGATCGAGTTGCGGCCGCCGGGCGAATATCCGTCCGCCGTCCTCGGCGAGGCGATGATCGGCGAGCATCCGCTCGTCGGGTCGCTCGAGCGGACCTACAAGATCGGCGCACTCACCGCGATCCTCGCGTCGCTCGCGACCGGAACGGGCCGGTCGGAAGACGCTGCGGGCGACCGGCGCATGATCGCGGCGCTGCTTGTGGAATCGCGGCTGCTGCCTAACCTGCATTACGAGTTCCTGCCCAAGATCGACCTGACCACCGACCAGGTTGCCGGCTATGAAGCGCTCGCCCGGCTGCGCAACATCCCGGGTGTGAACCCCGAATGGCTGTTCGCCGCGATGACCGACGCGGGGATCGAGGCGGCAGCGACGATGAAGGCGGTCACCGCCGCGCTCGACCTCTGGCTTGCGCTGAGCGTCGAGCAACGGTCCGCGCCGGTTGCGATCAATTGCAGCCAGGCGGTGCTGGCCGATCCGCTGTTCCAGGCGGCGCTGGGCGATGAACTGCGCCGACGCGGCGTCGCGTCGAACGGGCCGGGACGGGGCGTCCTGATCATCGAGATCACCGAGGATGCCCGGCCGGTCGATACCCAGCGGCTGGTCCGCGACATGAACGGGTTGCGCGATCTGGGCGTGGTGTTCTCGCTCGACGATTTCGGCAAGGGGGCGACGAATTTCGATCGCGTCTTCACGTTGCCGATCGCCGAGCTGAAGATCGACAAGGACTTTTTCGGCCATTGCGCACGGCACGTGCACGAACTCGGCATCCTGCGCGAGGTCGTCCGGTCCTGCCACGCGCGGGGGCTGAGCACGGTCGTCGAGGGGGTCGAGACCGAAGAGCATCTCGCGATCGCCCGTGACCTGGGCGCTCGCTGTGCACAGGGCTTCTACTGGGGCCGGCCGATGGCGGCGGGGAGCTTCGCGCACGTCCGCGTGATCTGAAGGCCAGCAGTTCGCGATGCGGACGATCATCTGGTCGCCC
The DNA here is from genome assembly GCF_902506585.1 of Sphingomonas sp. T1. Lineage (NCBI taxonomy): Bacteria > Pseudomonadati > Pseudomonadota > Alphaproteobacteria > Sphingomonadales > Sphingomonadaceae > Sphingomonas > Sphingomonas sp. T1. Next base: position 1,149,229 of record NZ_LR733875.1, on the reverse strand, counting down.
TCGCGGCGCGGCTCATCGCATGGCGGCTTGCCGCCGCGACCCGTTCGGCCTCCCCGCGCTAGCGTTGCAGGAGGGAATTTTCGACGATGAGCATACAATGGCGCCGCGCGCTTCTGATCGTGCCGGCCGGCCTGGCGCTTGCGCCGCCCGCGGTCGCGCAGGAGGCGGGCCAGACGTCGGACGCCGCGTCGCAGCAGTCGACCCCACCGGCGCCCGCCGGAACGGTTCGCGGGCTCGAGCCGCTACAGGCCCGCGACACGGGGACGGCAGCGGTTCCCGTACCTGATACGCCGCGACTGGTTCTGCCGGCTCCGACGACCGCGGACGCACCGCCGCGCAGCCGCACCCCCGCGCGGGCGCCGGCGACACGCAGTGCAGAGCCGGATACGCCGCGAGCCGGGCGGGTCGATGCCGCGACGACGTCCAGGCGCGCAGCGGAGTCCCTGCCGGCCGCCGCACCGCGCGACGCGGCGGACGTTCGGACGGATCCGGCGCCCGCATCGACCGCCACCACGGCGCCGACGACTCCGGCACCAGCCCCTTCGGCAACCACCGCGAGCCCCGAAGTCGCCCCCGCCGTCGCGCCGTCCTCCGCCCCCGTCGAGCGCACGATCGCTGCGCCCGAGCAGGGCAGGGCGATGCCGTTCTGGCTGTGGCTGGCGGTCATTCCGATCGTCGTCATCGCGCTGTGGTTGCTGCGCAGGGGGCCGCGTAAACGGCATGATCGGCTGGACTATCACGAGCCCGAACCGCTGATTGACGCCGAGGCACCGCCGGCAAGACCGCTTCCCCCGC
>NZ_LR733875.1:1001213-1148334 GCF_902506585.1 Sphingomonas sp. T1 | reverse complement strand
CGCCCGCCCGTCCAGTCGCATCCCGAATCGGCCGACGTGCCGAAGCCGCTGGGCTCGCTGTCGGCGTCGCTGCTGGCGCGCAAGGGCGACGCCCGCCCGGCGATGCGGCCGCTCGCGCTGGGTACCGCCACGGCCGAACCCGTCGAGGATGATGCCGCTCCTATGGCGTCGGTGACGGTTGCGACCGCACGCCGGATCGCGCGCGAGAGCGCAGCCAGAACGCGCACCGGCAAGGCCGCCTTCACGCTCCGCCTCGACAGCGATCGTCATGTCCGGCTGCGACTCGCGAGCGCGATGACGCGGCATTCGTCGCAGCACCTCGTGACGCTCGCGCTCGATGCCTTTCTTCAAAATCTGCCCGAGGTCGACGCGCTCGTTGCGCAGCTTCCCGTGACCAGGGCCCCGAAATGAACCGGTGGGATCATAGCCGATGACGACACGAATCCTTCTTTCGATGGGGCTGTCGGCCCTTGTACTGGGCGGCACGATGGTCGGGTGCAGCGCGGGCGAGACCGGCCGCGGCCTCGCCTCGGCGAGCGATCGCAACGCCGATCTCGAGGCCAAGGCGGGCGCGGTGAACGCGCACCGTGCCGAGGTCGCGCTGGCCCGGCACGATGGCGGCGCCGCGGTCTATTTCGCGGAGGCGGCGGTGGCGATGATGCCGCAATCGGCGGCCTATCGGCTGCTGCTCGCACAGGGCTATCTCCAGGCGGGGCGGTTCACATCGGCGCGGCAGGGGTTTGCCGACGTTCTGGCGCTGTCGCCGGCGGACGGGAAGGCGGCCCTCAACCTGGCGCTGACGCAGATTGCTGGTGGCGACACGCAGGGCGCGCGGCAGACGCTCGAACGCAACGCGTCGATCATACCGCCGAGCGATCGTGGCCTCGCGCTGGCGCTGGCGGGCGATGCCGGCGGCGCGATCGGGCTCCTGACCGAGGTCGCGCGGTCATCGGAAAGCAATGCGAAGGCCCGGCAGAACCTGGCGCTCGCGCTCGCGCTGGCGGGCCAGTGGCAGGCCGCGCGCGTCGTCGCCGCCGCCGACCTCGCGCCGACCGAGGTCGATGCGAGGCTCGAACAATGGGCCCGTTTCGCACAACCGACGACGTCGTATGATCAGGTCGCCGGCCTGCTCGGCGTGCGCGCGATCGCCGATGCCGGCCAGCCCGCCGCACTCGCGCTCAACCGCGCACCGCTCATGCCGACGGTCTCGCCGATCGAGGCGCTGGCCGCGGTCGAACGCAGCGCGCGTCCCGTCGCACTGGCCGAAGCGGGATCGACTCCAGCCCCGTCGCGGATCACCTTCGCCGCGCCGCGCGAGGTCGTCCAGGCCCTGCCCGGCGGCACGCCGACGATGCTCGCCAGCCGCAGCGAGGGCGCCGTGCTCGCCGCGCGTGCGCAACGCGGCGTGCGCGCGATCCCGGCGGGGACGGGCGACTGGTATGTCCAGATCGGCGCCTATGACAATGCCGGCGTCGCCAAGGCCGCCTGGAGCCAGGCGACGCGTCGTTTCGACGGCTTCTCCGGCCGCCAGCCCAACGGCATGGCGTTCAGGACGAATGGCGAGGCCTATTACCGCCTTTCAGTCGGCGGGTTCGGCCGCGACGAGGCGGATCGGGTCTGCCGGCGTTACCGCGCGACCGGCGGCGCGTGCTTCGTCCGGCAGGGGGCCGGCGACCAGATGGCGCAGTGGCTGCGCGGCGGCGGCGTCGAGGTCGCGACCCGCTGAACGACAGGCGAGATCCGGCGCGCGATGCCCGTCAGATCTCGCGGCCGCCTTTCCAGACGCGCAGCACCTTGCCCTGCACCGGCAGGCCGTCGAACGGCGTGTTGTTCGCGCTGGCGGCGAACGCGTCGCCGGTGATCTGCCACGGCGCCTGATCGTCGAACAGCAGCAGATCGGCGGGCTTGCCGACCTCGAGCGTCCCGGTGTCGAGCCCGAGCACCGCGGCCGGGTTGCGGCTCAGCAGCGCGAACAGCCGCGACAGCGTGACCCGTTCGTCGCGCACCAGCATCAGCGCGAGCGGCAGCAGCGTCTCGGCCCCCGCCATCCCGGCGATCGAATCGGCGAAGGGCAGGCGCTTTTCCTCGGGCCCACGCGGATCATGCGCGGAGCAGATCACGTCGATCGTGCCGTCGGCGACTGCCGCCAGCGCCGCCTGGCGATCCGATTCGCTCCTGAGCGGCGGCGAGAGATGCGCGAAGCTGCGGAAGTCGCTGACCGCGATATCGGACAAATGGAGATGCGCGGGCGTGATGCCGCAGGTCACCGCAACGCCGCGGCGCTTGGCGGCACGGATCAGGTCGAAGCCCGCGGCGGTCGTCACCTGGCGGATGTGAAGCCGGGCACCGGTGTCCTCGGCCAGCATCAGGTCGCGCGCGATCGCCAGCGCCTCGGCGATCGCGGGGGCGGCGGGCAGGCCAAGCCGGGTCGCGGTCTCGCCCGCGGTCGCGACGGCGCCCGCGGTCAATCCGCCGTCCTCGGCATGCGTGACGACCGCGATGTCGAGATCGCGCGCATAGGCGAGCACGCGGTGCATGACGCCGCTGTCGGCGATCCAGCCCTTGCCGGTGCCGACCGCGCGCGCGCCCGCCGACAGGCAGACCGCCATCTCGGCAAGGTCATGCCCGGCCAGCGCCTGAGTCGCGGCGGCAATCGGGTGGATCCACAGGTCGGGCTTGCCGATCAGCGCGGCGCGCTGGACGATGCCGGGATCGTCGAGCACGGGCGACTGGTCGGGCATCAGCCCTACGCGGACGATGCCGCCCGCGCGGAACGCTGCCCGGTCGATCTTCGCCACGCCCAGGTCGACGATGCCGGGGGCGAGCGTCTTGCCCGCGCAGTCGATCGTCTGCGCATCGGCGGGGATCTCGACCAGCCCGGTCGCGACGACGACGCCGTCGCGGATCAGGAGATTGCCCTTGTTGACGCCGCCGACCGGGCAGACATGCGTCGCATTGGTGAGCGCGAGGATCATGCCCAGCCCTCCACGCCGCGCGCCCGGCGGGTCAGTACGTCGAGGCACGCCATGCGGACCGCGACGCCCATTTCGACCTGCTCGGTGATCGCCGAGCGGGCATGGTCGGCGACCGCCGAATCGATCTCGACGCCGCGGTTCATCGGCCCGGGGTGCATCACCAGCGCATCGGGCGCCGCGCGCGCGAGCCGGTCGAGCGTCAGGCCGTAGCGCATCCGGTATTCGCGCGTGGAGGGCACGTACGCGCCGTCCATCCGCTCGTTCTGCAGGCGCAGCATCATGACCACGTCGGCGCCCTCCAGCGCGGCATCGAAATCGGTGAACGGGGTGACCCCCATCTTGTGGATCGCCGCAGGCATCAGCGTCGAGGGTGCGCAGACCCGGACCTCGGCGGCGAGCGCGGTGAGTGCGAGGATGTTCGAGCGTGCGACGCGGCTGTGCAGCACGTCGCCGCAGATCACGACGCGCTGCCCCGCGATCGATCCGCGCCGGCGGCGGATCGTCAGCGCGTCGAGCAGCGCCTGGGTCGGATGTTCGTGGCGGCCGTCGCCTGCGTTCAGGACGGGGCAGTCGACCTTGTCGGCGATCAGCCGCACCGCACCGCTCGCCATGTGGCGGATGACGATGACGTCGGCGCGCATCGCGTTCAGCGTCATCGCGGTGTCGATCAGCGTCTCGCCCTTCTTAACGCTCGACTGCGCGGCGTGCATGTTGACGACGTCGGCGCCGAGCCGCTTGCCCGCGATCTCGAACGACAGCAAAGTCCGCGTGCTATTCTCGAAGAAGGCGTTGATCTGCGTGAGCCCGGCGAGCCGCTTGTCGGGCGTCGCATGGGTGCGGTTCGCCTCGACCCAGGTTTCCGCCTCGTCGAGCAGGAACGCGATCTCGTGCGGCTGGAGCCCGTCGATCCCGGTCAGGTGCCGGTGCGGGAAGACGGCGCCGCCCTCGATAAGGGTGGCGGGGCGGTGGTCTGAACGTTGCATCAAGCGCGCTGGGTAGTGGGCTGCGGCGGCGGGGGCAAGGTTTGGCTTTGCGGTCAGCGTGGCGGATGCCCTCGATCCGACGCTATTCGGATGCGCGGTGGACAATCCGGTACAAGGCGCCGCGATCGGTCGACCATACCAGGCGCAGCCGGGCGTCGGTCGGCCATTTCACGCGGGGCGTATCGATCAGCCAGACGAAGTCGAATGCGGCGTACGGAATCGTGGCCAGCGCGCGTTGCAGATCATAGCCTTCGTCATAACGGCAGCCGGGGGCAAAGAGCGCCTGGCTGCCGGCATAAACAAAGCCGCCGGCCTCTGGCCGATGGACGCGCAACTGCGAGGACGGGATGTCCCAGAGCCCGTTGACGAAAGCATCGCGGCGGACGATCGCCATCATCCCCAGATGATCCATGCGGCGACTGGTCCATTGCGTCTCGCACGGCAGATCAGCCAGCGCGACGACCCGGCTGCCGCGCGGGATATGGTCGATCGCGGCAAGCTGGTCCTGGAGGCGATCCTCGAGGCGCGCCCAGCTGACGGTCTGAGCCGCCAGCCGGCTGCCCAGGAAGGCGAGCGCAGCAATCGCGATCATGGTCAGGTGCCGGTGGCTCGTCGTGGTCGGCGACAGCGACAGGATCGCGAGAGCCAGCGCACAGGGCAGCAGCCGCATGTCGGTGAACGACGATCCCATGACCATTCCCGGCATCAGCAGGAACACGCAGAACAGCAGCCCCGAGGCGCAGGCCAGCCGCGCTTCCATCCGAAACCCGGCGCCCCGCAACCCGCAGAGCACGAGGCCATAGAGTAGCATCACGCTGGCGATGTCGAAGCCGAGATGCTGGTCGCGCAATATGGCAGCGACAAAGAACAGCTTGAGCAACCAGGAAAACCACTGGGCGACACCTGCCGATGCCGTGCCGGACTGCGCCAGCATGATGACGATCGGGACGGCGAGCGGCAGGCACGCCAGCCCGGCGCTCCAGATCGCGCGCGGCCAGCCTCGACCGGCGCGACGCGCGGTCACCAACTCGATCGCGAACACCGCGACGCAGAACGCACCCCAGCCGGCGACATGCGTCACCCACAGGAGCAGCCCAAGCGGCAGGAATACCGCCGTGCGCAGGCGATCGCGGCGGCCGCGACCCAGCCGCATCCACAGCGCGATCAGCGGAAAGGCGAAGGCGATCGAGAGCGTGTAGTTGAGAAAGCCATATTGGAACGGCATGCCAAAGGTCAGCGGAAGCGCGAAGAACGCGCTGGGCGGAATCCGCCCATGCGCTTCCTTCGCGACGGCGAGCATACCCGCCGCGGTCAGCACCGCCGCCGCGATCAAGGCGATCTTCGTCGTCTCGACCACGTCAAGCAAGGGTTCGGCCGCAGCGACGAGCAGGTCCATGCCGAGATTGCCCGACAGGCGCCACTGAACTGCGAACCATTGATGAAAATAGGGCGAGCTATCGATCCGGGCGTCGATGGCGAAGCGCGCCAGATGCCCGTAAATGTCGATCAATGGCGCAACCGCGGGCCGGAGCAGCGGCACCGCGAGCGTCAGGCTGATCAGAACGGCGAACCACGGCGTCGACCACCATGATCCGGGAGGCGGGGCGTCCTGTCGCGTGATCGTCGACCTTGGCATCGGCCCGCTTTTCCACGGAACCTCCAAAGACACGGTTAACGCGCTAGATCTGCGCGGTCACCAGCGCGTCGATCGCGCCCTGGAGGATGTACGCCGCCGCCATCTTGTCGACCAGCTCGGCGCGCTTTGCGCGGCTGGCGTCCTGTTCGATCAGCGTGCGCGTGACCGCGACGGTCGACCAGCGTTCGTCCTGGAGCAGGATCGGCAGCCCCATGTCCTTCAGATTCTGCGCGAACGCCCGCGTCGATTGCGAGCGCGGGCTTTCGCTGCCGTCGAGGTTGATCGGCAGGCCGATGACGAGCCCGACGACCTTCTGCGCGGTGATGATCTCGGAGAGCGCGGCCTTGTCCTTCTGGAACTTGGTGCGGCGGATCAGCAAAGCGGGGCTCGCGAACGACCAGCCCGCATCGCACAGCGCGGTGCCGATCGTCTTGGTGCCGACGTCGAGGCCGATCAGCCGCCCGCCATTCGGGAGCGCATCGCGAAACTGCGCGGGGGAAAGCGTGATCATCGCGTGAACGCCGCAAGACGGCGGTTGGCGTCCGCGCGCACATTCGCCCAGAACAGCGGATAGTCGTACACGTGGTAGTTGTTCCCGGGGAGCACGTAAGGCCCGAGATCGGGGCCCTCACCGATCAGCAGGATACCCCGGTCGCCGCAGCGCGCGGGCACGTTGCCGACCGACAGCGTCGCGCTCGACAGGTCGGCGGAGGGTACGAGCGTGCCGAGATTGGCGGTCGCGGGCGCGCTGGCATCGGCGGTGCCGGTCAGCGGGTTGGTGCAGATCATCGGCGTGCCCTTGCGCGGCTGCCCGTCGAACCCCGTGGTCCGGTCATAGGTCTCGACGACCAGCGACGGATCGGCGGGCTCGGAAAAGCTTTCCCACGACAGGATGCAGCCGGTCTGGTCGGCGGTGCGGCATTCGGCCAGGCCCATCCGCGGCAGGTCGGTGACGCGCGAGACCGGCCAACCGACGACATAGGCGGCGACGATCCGCGCCTTCAGCTTCGGGTCGGTCGCGATCCGGTCGCGCAGCAGCCGGGTGAGGTGGAGCGCGCCCTGGCTGTGTCCGGCGAGGATGATCGGGCGGGTCGGGCCGGCTTCCTTGAGGAACCGGTCGAACGCGGCCGTGACGTCGCCATAGGCGAGCGCGAGCGCGCGTTCGCTGTCGGCCTCGCTGGTCAGGAACGCGCCGAAGGTCGCCTGGCGATAGCGCGGCGCCCAGATGTCGCCCGCGCCGTTGAACGCGCTCGCCTGGCCGCGCAGGAACAGTTCGGCACGGGCATTGGTCTCGGGGTCGTCGATCGGCGCGTTCCAGTGGTCGCGGCTGATGTACGAGGTCGGGTGGATGAAGAAGATCGCCGCGCCCGTTCCCGGGGTGCCGGGTGCATAGCCTTCGGGTGTCCAGAGCGCGGGATTGCCGGGACGATCCGGACGCGCGAGCCACAGGATCTTGCGCGCATAGATGTTCGCCGGCGCCTTGCGCTGCGCCTGGAACGTCTCGCTCGGGACCATCGCGATCCGCATCAGCTCGGTCCCGTACAGGCGATAGGCGAGCAGCGCGGCGATCGCGAGGACGATCATCGCGGTAACGAAATAGAGAAACTTGCGGGCCAAGCGGGACCTTCCGTGCAGGCGGTGGCGTCCCCGTGCCGCATGCGCGGCGCGGTTGCAACGGGTGCGTTTCCGCGGGGGAACACGAAGGGTGTTGCGCGCTCGCGCCGCGCGGTGCTAGCCGAGCGCCATGTCCGTAGATACTGCAACCGTGAAGCGGATCGCGAGCCTTGCGCGCATCGCGATCACCGACGAGGACGCCGCCCGCATGGCGCCGGAACTCGGAAACATCCTTGGCTGGATCGAGATGCTGGGCGAGGTCGATACGACCGGCGTCGAGCCGATGACCGCCGTCATCCCCAACACGCTGCGGCTGCGCGACGACGTCGTCAACGCTGATCCGCTGACCGGCGGCAATATCCGCGAGCAGGTCCTGGCCAACGCCCCCGTGGCAGAGCACGGCTTCTTCGCCGTGCCCAAGGTGATCGAATAATGACCGACCTTACCGATCTCGGCATCGCCGGCATCCGCGACGGCGTGCGCGACGGCAGCTTTTCGGCGCGCGACGTCGCCGACGCGTTCATCGTCAAGGTGAGCCAGGCCAAGGCGCTCAACGCGTTCCTGGTCGAGACGCCCGACCATGCGATCGCCGCCGCCACCGCCGCCGATACCGCGCGCGCCGCCGGCGAGACGCTCAAGCCGCTGGCCGGCGTCCCGATCGGCATGAAGGACCTGTTCTGCACCAAGGGCGTCACGACGACCGCGGCGAGCCATATCCTCGAAGGCTTCACGCCGACCTATGAGTCGACCGTCTCGCAGAATCTGTGGGATGCGGGCGCGGGGATGCTCGGCAAGCTGAACATGGACCAGTTCGCGATGGGGTCGTCGAACGAGACCTCCGCGTTCGGTAACGTGATCTCACCCTGGAAGCGCAACGACGGCGGCAACGCCGCGCTCGCACCCGGCGGGTCGTCGGGCGGCTCCTCGTCGGCGGTCGCCGCACGGCTTTGCCCCGGCGCGACCGGCACCGACACTGGCGGTTCGATCCGCCAGCCCGCCGCCTTTACCGGCATCAGCGGCATCAAGCCGACCTATGGCCGCTGCTCGCGCTGGGGGACGATCGCGTTCGCCTCGTCGCTTGACCAGGCTGGGCCGATGGCGCGCGACGTGCGCGACTGTGCGATCCTGCTCGAGGCGATGGCCGGGTTCGATGCGAAGGACGGCACCTCGCTCCAGCTCGACGTGCCGAAATGGGAAGCGGGTCTGTCGGCCAGCCTCGCCGGCCTGCGCGTCGGTATCCCCAAGGAATACCGCGTCGACGGCATGCCCGAGGAGATCGAGGCGCTCTGGCAGAAGGGCATCGACTGGCTGAAGGACGCCGGCGCGACGATCGTCGAGGTTTCGCTCCCGCACACCAAATATGCGTTGCCCGCCTATTACATCATCGCGCCAGCCGAGGCGTCGTCGAACCTCGCGCGCTATGACGGCGTGCGCTACGGCATCCGCGACCTGCCCGCGGGCTCGGGGCTGCAGGACATGTACGCCGCGACCCGCGCCGACGGCTTCGGTCCCGAGGTGAAGCGCCGCATCATGATCGGCACCTATGTGCTGTCGGCCGGCTACTACGACGCGTACTATACGCAGGCGCAGAAGATCCGGACGCTGATCGCGCGCGATTTCGAAAAGGCGTGGGAGACGTGCGACGTCCTGCTCACCCCGACCGCCCCATCGGCGGCGTTCGCGCTTGGTGAAAAGTCGTCCGATCCGATCGCAATGTATCTGAACGACGTCTTCACCGTGCCGTCGTCGCTCGCGGGTCTGCCCGCGATGTCGGTGCCGGGTGGTCTCGACAAGCAGGGGCTGCCGCTTGGGCTTCAGATCATCGGCAAGCCGCTCGACGAGCAGGGCGTGCTGAACGCCGGGCTCGCGATCGAGCAGCGGGCGGGGTTCACTGCCCGGCCCGAGGCGTGGTGGTAACCGATCGCGCCTTCGTCACGCGCAACGTCGCCGTGCTGCGCGAAGCGCAGAACGCGCTCAACGTCGCGTTCGGGGCGATCCTCAGCGCCTATGTCGGCGTGTCGCTGACCGAGATCGACAACCGGCCGTTCGATCACGCCGTGCTCGCGCGCTTCTTTCTCGGGCTCGCGGTGTTCATCCTGTGCCTGTGCGTCGGCAACAGTGTGATCCTGCGCGGCGATTACCGGCTGGGCGCGGTGTTCCTGGTGCTGGCCGGCGGTGCCGCCGCGGCCGCGCATCACGAGGCGCTGGTGCTCGGTTTCGAGGGCGCGATCCTGCGTATTCTTTCGGCATGCTGGGTGGTCGGCCTGCTCGGCAGCAACGCGGCACTGACCGCGATCAACTATATTCATCATCGGAACCGGATATGAGCGACTATCGCATTCAGGGCGACACGGGCGAGTGGGAGGTCGTGATCGGCCTCGAAGTCCATGCGCAGGTGACGTCGAACGCCAAGCTGTTCTCGGGCGCGGCGACCGCGTTCGGGGCCGAGCCCAACACACAGGTCAGCCTCGTCGACGCGGCGATGCCCGGCATGCTGCCGGTGCCGAACCGCGAGTGCATCCGCCAGGCGGTGCGCACCGGCATGGCGATCGAGGCGCAGATCAACAAATGGTCGCGGTTCGACCGGAAGAATTATTTCTACGCCGATCTGCCGCAGGGCTATCAGATCAGCCAACTCTATCATCCGATCGTCGGCGAAGGCGCGATCGACATCAGCCTCGACGAGAAGAATCCCGATGCGGCCGGCAAGCGGATCGGCGTCGAGCGCATCCATGTCGAGCAGGATGCGGGCAAGCTGATGCACGACCAGCATCCGACTCAGTCCTATGTCGATCTCAACCGCTCGGGCGTGGCGCTGATGGAGATCGTGTCGAAGCCCGATCTCGCATCGCCGGCCGAGACGGGCGCGTACCTGCGCAAGTTGCGGTCGATCCTGCGCTATGTCGGATCGTGCGACGGCAATATGGAAGAGGGCTCGATGCGCGCCGACGTCAATGTCAGCGTGCGCAAGCCCGGCGACGAGCTCGGCACGCGGACCGAGACGAAGAACGTCAATTCGGTGCGCTTCGTGATGGCGGTGGTCGAGCAGGAGGCCAGGCGTCAGGTCGAGGTGCTCGAGGCCGGTGGCAAGATCGTGCAGGAGACGCGGCTCTACGATCCCGATCGCAACGAGACGCGGTCGATGCGGTCGAAGGAAGACGCGCATGATTACCGCTACTTCCCCGATCCCGACCTGTTGCCGCTCGTGCTCGACGACGCGTTCCTCGAGGAATGCCGTGCGTCGCTGCCCGAACTGCCCGACGCGAAGCGCGCGCGGTACGAGGCGCTCGGCATCACCGCCTATCAGGCGACCGTGCTGACCGCCGAAGTCGAGGCGGCGCGCTGGTTCGATGCGTTGCTCGATGCGGGCGTGAAGCCGGCGGCGGCGGCGAACTGGACGACGTCGGAGCTGTTCGGTGCGCTTAACCGGACCGGCAGGGACATCGCCAACTCGCCGGTGTCGCCGGCGCAGGCAGCCGAACTGCTCGGGCTGATCGCCGACGGTACGCTGTCGGGCAGCCTTGCCAAGCAGGTGTTCGAGGTGATGCTCGAGACCGGCGACGGCGCGGCCAAGGTCGTCGAGGATCGCGGGCTGAAGCAGACCAGCGATACGGGCGCGATCGAGAAGGTCATCGCCGAGGTGATGGCCGCGAACGCGGACAAGGTCGCGGATTACCGCGGCGGCAAGGACAAGCTGTTCGGGTTCTTCGTCGGGCAGACGATGAAGGCGATGGGCGGCAAGGCGAACCCGGCGGTGGTGAACGAGGTGCTGAAGACCGCGCTCGGGGAGTCGGTGGCGCCGTAGGGCCTGTTCTCCCGGCCTCTGTTCTCCCGCGAAGGCGGGAGTCCAGGGTAACCGCGCGCGACGCTGCTGGACTCTTGGGCCCCCGCCTCCGCGGGGGAACGAAGAACCAAAGAGTAACTTCCCCCTCGGCACCACCCCGGCGTAGGCCGGGGTCCAGTTGGCAGACGTTGCTGATCAGGCGCTGAGTCCCGTTACCCCGGCCTCCCAACTGGACCCCGGCCTTCGCCGGGGTGGAGGCTCTCAGCTCCGCGTTACGCCGCCACCTTCTGCGGATGATGCGGCACCAGGATCAGCACATTCTCCTCGACCCGCCACGATGCGAGTCGCGACAGGAAGTTCATCCCCAGCACATTGGTGTCGCCGAACGCCGGCGACACCACCACCTGAAGGTCGCGCGCGACGATCGCGCCGAGCTTCAGTTCGCCGATCCGGCCCGACTGCGCGGGGATCGCACCATTCGCGGTCTGGAGGACGATCGGCACCACGCTCGTCCGCGCATCGATCCCCGCGGCGTCGGCCGTCTTGGTCGAAATCGCGGTGATCGTCGCGCCGCTGTCGATCAGCAACCGGCGCTCGACCCCGTCGATCCGCGCCCGCGCCCAGAAATGACCGTCGGGGGACATGCGGATCCGCACCTCGCCACCGACGACGGTCTGGTCCTCGATCCGCAGCAACTTGGCGATCTTGCCGAGATAGGGATCGAACTGGCTACGCTGGCCGATCGCGACGAACAGCAGGCCGACCAGCGCCAGCGTCATCACGAGATTGACGAGCGTCCGGAGGATCGGGATCCGCTGCGCAAGGACGAAGACCAGCACCGCGACCCCGAGTGCCACGTACAGCGTCTGATGCTGGGCCAGGTCGGGGAGCAGCCCGAAAAGCGGGGTGCTGGCGGGCGTGGGAATGGGCGGTTCCTGCAAGAAGGGGGTGGATAGCATCTGCTATCCACCCCCGCATTTATGGTTGCTGACCGGCGCGGCTTATTGCGCGTCCGAATCCTGGTTCTTGATCACGCCGCCGGTGCCGCCGACGCCGTCGGGCATGCCCGTCTTGGTGAACGTCTCGGGCTCGTCGCCGCCTTCGCCGCGTTCGACCGCGTCGGAGCGCGACTGCACCGCCTGCTCGATGTCGCTGCGCGTGTCCGCGTCACGGTCCTCGGGGCGGGTTTCGGGATTGGTGCCCGCATGGGGATCGGCCATGATCAGAACTCTGGCTGGATGGGGGCGGGATCGGTCGAGGGCGCGCCCGGATCGGGAACGTCGATGTCCGGCGCGGGTGGATTGAACTCCGGCGGCGGCGTCGTCGGCTCGGCAGGCGACGAGGGCGTCGGGAATTCTGCTGGGGGTTGGGTAGCCATGATGCTCTCTCCTTCTTCTGCATCAACGCGCACGATCGTATCGAGTTGCCCACCGACTTACCTTGCGTGCTTGCCCCGGGATACAACGTTGGTATAGACGCGCCCGCTACGGCGATGTCCTGTGCGGGCGTGGCGGAACTGGTAGACGCAGCAGGTTTAGGTCCTGCCATCGCAAGATGTGGGGGTTCGAGTCCCTTCGCCCGCACCACTCCGCCGCACTGGCGGGGCGACCGCCAGATGAATTTTTCCCGAATGCTCTTTTAGACAAAGGCCGGACATGCAGACTGTCGAGACGTTGAACGAGGGCCTCAAGCGCGCCTACACCCTCACCATCACTGCGAAGGATATCGATTCGAAGGTCGATGTCGAGCTGAAGCGCCTTGCGCCGCAGATGAAGATGCCGGGCTTCCGTCCGGGCAAGGTGCCGGCAAACCTCATCCGCAAGATGCACGGCCCCGCGCTGACGCAGGACGCGCTGAACGCCGCGATCCAGGAAGGCGTGCAGAGCCTCGTCGCCGAAAAGCAGCTGCGTCCCGCGATGCAGCCGTCGGTCGAGCTGGAAGACGGCTATGACCTCGGCAAGGACGCGGTCGTCAAGGTCGAGATGGAGGTCCTGCCGCAGGTCCCCGCACCCGCGATCGACGGCCTGAAGCTCGAGCGCCTGACCGTGCCCGTCGCCGACGAGGCGGTCACCGAGCAGCTCCAGAAGTTCGCCGACCAGCAGAAGAAGTGGGACGACGCCGCTGACGACTACGTCGCGGCGATGGGCGACCTCGTCACCGTCGATTTCGTCGGCAAGACCGCCGATGGTGTCGCGTTCGACGGCGGCACCGGCACCGACATGGGCGTCGAGCTCGGTGCCGGGCGTCTGATCCCCGGTTTCGAGGATCAGCTCGTCGGCGTGAAGACCGGCGAGGAGAAGGTCCTGAACGTGACCTTCCCCGAGGAGTATCAGGAGAAGTCGCTCGCGGGTCAGCCGGCGACGTTCGACATCACCGTCAAGTCGGTCAAGACCGCGGGCGAGAGCAAGATCGACGAGGATCTCGCCAAATCGCTGGGTCTCGAGAGCCTCGAGCAGCTTTCGGGCCTGCTCAAGGGTCAGATCGAGCAGGAGCATAACGGGCTCACGCGCACGCACATGAAGCGCAAGCTGCTCGACCAGCTCGCCGAGGGTCATGACTTCGAGGTTCCGCCGTCGATGGTGGAAGCCGAGTTCAACCAGATCTGGTCGCAGCTCCAGCACGAAGCCACGCACGAAGCCGATCCCGAGGCAGCAATGGCCGAGATGGAAGGCGAGCGCGACGATTACCGCAAGATCGCCGAGCGTCGCGTGCGCCTCGGCCTGCTCCTGTCCGAGATCGGCCAGGCGAACGGCGTCGAGGTTTCCAACCAGGAAATGCAGCGTCTGCTCGCCCAGGCTGCGCAGCAGTATCCCGCCGAGCAGCGCCAGCAGTTCATGCAGTATGTCCAGTCCGAGCCGATGGCCGCCGCCCAGCTGCGCGCGCCGCTGTACGAGGACAAGGTCGTCGACTTCCTGTTCGAGAAGGCCGAAATCACCGACCGCGAAGCGACCCGCGAGGAGCTGGAAGCTGCGATCGAGAGCGAGGACGGTTTCGCCAGCGGCACGCACGTGCATGACCATGACAACCACAAGCCGAAGAAGAAGGCCGCCGCCAAGAAGAAGGCAGCACCTGCCGACGACGCAGCGGTGACGGACGAGGCGCCCGCTTCGGACGCCGCGGACGAGGCCAAGCCTGCGAAGAAGGCTCCCGCCAAGAAGAAGGCGGCTCCGGTCGAGGCTGAGACGGCGGTAACGGAATCGTCGCCGGTCGCGGCTGAAAATGCCGAGGGCACCGAAGCTGCCGACGCGCCGGCCAAGAAGCCGCGCGCCAAGAAGGCGGCGACCAAGACCGAGGCGTAAGCCGATCGGAGTGCCTCGTCGCTGAGGCACTCCCCCCGTTTTCGGGCCACTTCCCCGGCGGAGGCCGGGGTCCAGTTGGAAAGGTTGCTGTGACGGCGCGCAAAGCTTCGTTATGGACCTTCCCCAACTGGGCCCCTGCCGCCGCCGGGGATTTGCGTTGATTGGAAGACGCGTTGATCGTTACGCCGTCTTCGACTGTACAGGGCAGGGCATGACCGAACCGAGAATCGCCGTCCTGCTGCCCTGCTACAACGAAGAGGCCGCGATCGCGCAGACCGTAGCGGGGTTCCGCGACGCGCTGCCCGGGGCGACGATCTACGTCTACGACAACAACAGCGCCGACCGCACGGTCGCGGTCGCGCGCGCGGCTGGCGCGGTCGTCCGGACCGAGCGGATCCAGGGCAAGGGCGCGGTCGTCCGGCGGATGTTCGCGGATATCGATGCCGACATTTATGTGATGGCGGACGGCGACGCGACCTATGACGCGGCATCCGCGCCGGCTTTGGTCGCGCGCGTGCTCGACGAGCAGCTCGACATGGTCGTCGGCTCGCGGATCAGCCAGGTCCAGGAAAGCTATCGCCGCGGACACCGCTTCGGCAACGCGCTGCTCACGGGCATGCTCGCGCGGCTCTTCGGGCGCAGCTTCACCGATATCCTGTCGGGCTACCGCGTCTTCTCGCGGCGGTTCGTGAAGAGCTTCCCGTCGCTGTCGGCGGGGTTCGAGATCGAGACCGAGATCAGCGTCCACGCGCTCGAGCTCAAGATGCCGATCGGCGAAGTCGAGACGCCCTATTTCGCGCGCCCCGAGGGGTCCGAATCGAAGCTGAGCACCTATGCCGACGGCTGGCGGATCCTGCGGACGATCATGACGCTGTACCGGATCGAGCGGCCCTTGTGGTTCTTCGGCGCGATCGGCGGGGCGTTCGCGCTGCTCGCGCTGCTGCTCGGCATCCCGCTGGTGCTGACCTATCTTGAAATCCACCAGGTGCCGCGCTTCCCGACCGCGATCCTGATCACCGGGCTCGGCATCTTCGCCGCGCTGAACGTCTTTACCGGGCTGATCCTCGACACCGTCGTCCGCGGCCGCCGCGAGGTGCGGCGGCTGGCCTACCTGGCCTACCCCGCGCCTGGCGTCTGACTCCCGTTCCCGGAAGGGGCGGGGGGTAGGTGGTTCTCCTGACGGGTAGCAGGGCTTGAACTCCCCCGTGCGAGCGCCGATGTTGGCGGTTCACTGGGGCATAAGAGAGATTTCCATGCACAATCCGTTCGAGACCGGCGATTTCGCGAGCCCGTTGGCCAGCGCCGGGCTCGGCCTGCAGCAGACGCAAGCAGGCCTTGTTCCCATCGTTATCGAGCAGTCGAACCGCGGTGAGCGCTCGTTCGACATCTTCTCGCGCCTGCTGCGCGAGCGCATCATCTTCGTGACGGGCGGCGTCGAGGACGGCATGGCCTCGCTGATCACCGCCCAGCTGCTCTTCCTCGAGTCCGAGAACCCGAAGAAGGACATCTTCATGTACATCAACTCGCCGGGCGGTGTCGTCACGGCGGGCATGGCGATCCACGACACGATGCGGTACATCCGTCCGCGCGTCGGCACCGTGTGCATCGGCCAGGCCGCCTCGATGGGCAGCTTCCTGCTCGCGAGCGGTGAACCCGGCATGCGCGTCGCGATGACCAACGCACGGATCATGATCCATCAGCCATCGGGCGGTGCACAGGGCATGGCGAGTGACATTGAGATCCAGGCGCGCGAGATCCTGCGCATCCGCAAGCGGATGAACGAGCTTTATTCGCAGTATACCGGTCAGCCGATCGAGGAGATCGAACGCCGGATGGATCGCGACACCTTCCTCGAAGCGAACGAAGCGAAGGATTTCGGTCTGGTCGACGAGGTTTTCGACAAGCGTCCCGCCCCCGCGGACGACGCGGCGAAGCCTGCATAAGGCGAATCGTAAGCCTGGCGGGTTTATTTGATTGTAGGATATCCGGGGTGCGTTACGATGACCGCCCCGGAAACGGCACGCGCACCGACATGCGCGAGAGGTGATTGAATGACGAAGCTGAGCGGTGGCGACTCGAAGAGCACCCTCTATTGCTCGTTCTGCGGCAAGTCGCAGCACGAGGTGCGCAAGCTGATCGCCGGGCCGACGGTCTTCATCTGCGACGAGTGCGTCGAGCTGTGCAACGACATCATCCGTGAGGAAACGAAGTCGGCGCTGGTGTCCAAGAAGGACGGCGGCGTGCCGACTCCGCAGGAGATCTGCGACGTCCTCGACGATTATGTGATCGGCCAGAAGCGCGCCAAGCGCGTCCTGTCGGTGGCGGTGCACAATCACTACAAGCGGCTCAACCACGGCGCCAAGGGTGCCGATGTCGAGCTGTCCAAGTCGAATATCCTGCTCGTCGGGCCGACGGGTTGCGGCAAGACGCTGCTCGCGCAAACGCTCGCGCGCATCCTCGACGTGCCGTTCACGATGGCCGATGCGACGACCCTGACCGAAGCCGGCTATGTCGGTGAGGATGTCGAGAACATCATCCTCAAGCTGCTCCAGGCCTCCGACTACAACGTCGAGCGGGCGCAGCGCGGGATCGTCTATATTGACGAGATCGACAAGATCAGCCGCAAGGCCGAGAATCCCTCGATCACGCGCGACGTGTCGGGCGAGGGCGTGCAGCAGGCACTGCTCAAGCTGATGGAAGGCACCACCGCGTCGGTGCCTCCGCAGGGCGGTCGGAAGCATCCGCAGCAGGAATTCCTGCAGGTGGATACGACCAACATCCTGTTCATCTGCGGCGGCGCGTTCTCGGGTCTCGAAAAGATCATCGGCGATCGTCTGCAGGGCAAGTCGATCGGCTTCGGCGCCTATGTCGCCGGGCCGGACGAGCGCAAGACGGGCGAGACGCTGAAGTCGGTCGAGCCTGAGGATCTGCTCAAGTTTGGGCTCATCCCCGAGTTCGTCGGTCGTCTGCCGGTGATCGCGACGCTCGAGGATCTCGATGTCGACGCGCTGGTGAAGATCCTGAAGGAGCCGAAGAACGCACTGGTCAAGCAGTACCAGAAGCTGTTCGAGATGGAGGACGTCGCGCTCGGTTTCACCGACGACGCGCTCGTCTCGGTCGCCAAGAAGGGCATCGAACGCAAGACGGGTGCACGCGGGCTTCGCTCGATCCTCGAGAGCATCCTGCTCGACACGATGTTCGACCTGCCCGGCATGGACGGCGTCGACGAGGTGATGATCGACAAGGACGTGATCGAGGGCCGCAAGGAACCGATCCGCGTCTATGCCGAGAAGAAGAAGGCCGGCGACGCGGCCTGATCCGCGGCGATACCGGTGAGGAAGGGGCGTCGAGCGATCGGCGCCCTTTTTTTTCCGGGAAGGCGCTTCATTGTCCGTCATCCTGACGAACGTGAGGATGACGGGGCGTGCGTTCGCGGCCGCGTGGGCGGTGGATCGTCAGCGGGACGGACCCTTATCGGGGCGTCGGGCATTCGTTGTCTTAGTGCAACGAGGGAGACCGCATGACGATCGAAGTGGCTGAACAACCGAAGGTAACGGTGGTGGAGACGATGCCGGACCGGCTGGCATTGCCGGTCTGGACGCTGATCGCACCCGGCTTGGGGCTCGTCGCGGTGCTCTTCGGCCTCGCCAAGATGGGGTCGATCGGGACGGCGGCGGCGATCGTGGTGCTGATCGCCAGCGTGCTCGCCGCGGTCCATCATGCCGAGGTCATCGCGCACAAGGTCGGCGAGCCGTTCGGGACGCTCGTGCTGGCGATCGCGGTGACGGTGATCGAGGTGTCGCTGATCGTGTCGCTGATGCTGTCGGATGCCGGCGACGCCGCGGCACTCGCGCGCGACACCGTGTTCGCCGCGATCATGATCATCCTCAACTTCATCATCGGGCTCTGCCTGCTCGCGGGCGCGGTGCGGCATCACGAACAGCGTTTCACGTTGAAGGGGATGAGCGCGGCGCTGGGCGTGCTGGCGGCGATGTCGGTGCTGTCGCTGATCCTGCCCAACTACACCTCGTCGACGGCGGGGCCGACCTATGCGCCGTCGCAATTGGTGTTCGTCGCCATCGTTTCGCTGGTGCTCTACGGTACGTTCGTGCTGGTCCAGACGGTCCGTCACCGCGACTATTTCCTGCCCTCCGCCGAGGACCTTGAGACGCACGCGCACGCCGCCCCGCCATCGCAGCGCGCGACGGGAATCGCGTTCGGCATGCTGCTCGCCGCGCTGGTGTCGGTCGTCCTGCTGGCCAAGACGCTGTCACCGACGATCGAGGCCGCCGTGCTCGGCGCGGGCCTGCCGCTCGCAGTCGTCGGGGTGGTGATCGCCGCGCTGGTGCTCGCGCCCGAGAGTCTTGCCGCGTACAAGGCGGCGCGGCGCAACCGGTTGCAGACCAGCCTCAATCTTGCATTGGGCTCCGCGCTGGCGACGATCGGGTTGACGATCCCGAGCGTCGCGATCGTCTCGCTGGTGCTTGACCTGCCGCTTGCGCTGGGGATCGACGCCAAGGGGATGACGCTGCTTGCGCTGTCGCTGTTCGTGGCGACGCTGTCGCTCGGCACCGGACGCACGACCGTGTTGCAGGGCGTCCTCCACCTCGTGATCTTCGCCGCCTATCTGTTCACGACGGTCGTGCCCTAGGAAGCGTATCCGTCACCCACTCCGTCATCCTGACTTTCTTCAGGACGACGGCTGGGGTGGTATCCGCGAGTGACTTGCATTAGCATCGCCTCAGCGGGTTTCGACCCAATAAGCGGGAGAGCGGATGTGAAGACGGCATGGATGGGCGCGGCGATGCTCGCGCTGATGGCAGCAGGCGCGGCGGATGCGCATGAAGTGTGGGTCGAGCGCGACGGGGCAGGACCCGCGCGGATCTATCTCGGCGAGCCCGCCGAACCGATGCCCGCGGGCGGCGATCCCGAATTCGCCAATCTGAAGACGCCGCGAATCGTCGCGCCCGCCGCGCCTGCGCTGGTTCGCAAGGCCGGGTTCCTCGAGGCGCAACTGCCCGCGGGCGACGTGCATGTCTGGGACGATGACGTGTTCGCGCCTTGGGGTGATCCGGGCAAGCGCGAGGGCATCATCTACTACGCGCGCGCCGGTCGTGCCGATCCGCGCACCAAATTGCCGTTCGAGATCGCACCCGCGACCGCGAACGGGACGCGCTTCGTCCTAACGCGCGAGGGGAAGCCGGTCGCGGGCGCGAAGGTCACGCTGATCTCGCCGACGCGCGTCTCGACCGAGCTGGTCACCGATGGCGCGGGGGCGATCACGCCGCCGCTCGTCGAGAAGGGCCGCTATCTGCTGTCCGCCGCCGCCAAGGATATGACCGAGCATAACCTGCCGCGTGGGCCGGTGACGACGCTCCACCGGATCACGACGACCAGCTTCACGCTCCCCTGAGACCGCGCGCCGGCTTCGCCGCCGGTCGCGTCAGCGCGCGCGTTGCCGGGCGGCGAGTGTGAGGCCCGCGGCGATCTGGACGACGGCATAGAGGCGGCGGCGGCCCGGGCGGTCGACGAACGGCTGGACCAGCGCCTCGGTGCCGAGCGCGTCCTCCTTCCACAGATCGACGTGGCGCCGCGGCTGGAGCAGCCCGAGCAGCCCGTCGCCGACCATGAAGATCGCCGCCATCTCCGTGGCGCGGGCGGGCCACAGGTTCTCCTGCGCACGCAGGAGCCCAGGATCGGGCGCGGCGACGGTTGCGGCTGCTGGGCCTCCGCTTTCGCGAGGGACCGGGGATGCGTCGGTCATTGCGGTTTCGCCTTCGCTGCCTGTGCGGATTTCCATGCGGCCACCTCCTCGAGTGCGATGCTCCGGCGCAGGACCAGCGCATCGGGGTCGATCACGACATGCGCGCCCTTCGCCACGGCAAGCGTCGCGGTACCCGTCGTCATCGGCAGCGTCCGCGTCTTGCCGTCGACCTGCACCTCAACCGGCAGCGGGAAGCGGCCATTGCCCGGCACCTTCCACGCCAGCGTCAGCGTGGTGCCGGTGCGTGTCTCGATCAGCTCGGGCAGTGCCGCCTGGCGAAGATACACGTCGAAGAACCAGCCATAGTCCTTGCCGGTGACGCGGCGGACGATCGCCTCATATTCCCTGGTCGAGCCGAAGCGGGGGGTGAAGTTACCCGGCTTCGGATCGGGGCGGCCATAGACCGCGCGGCGCGTCACGTCGAAAAAGGCGGTGTCGCCGATCAGGCCGCGCAGCGTGTGCAGCATCCACGACCCCTTGTTGTAGATGTCCTGCCCGGCGCCGCCCTTGTCGAGCTCGTACACCTCCTCCTCGGTGGTGATGCGCTGCTGGGTCATCGGCATGCGGTTCATGATCGCCCCGCGTTCACCCTGCAGCATCGTCGCATAGCGCGCGCGGCCCTCGCGCCACTGGCCATAGAGCGGCTGCATGTAGGTGCCATAGCCCTCGTGCAGCCAGTAATCGTCCCAGTTGGCGGCGGTCAGCTGGTTGCCGAACCATTCATGCGCGAACTCGTGCTGGAACAGCCAGTCGAACCCCTCGGGCGCCTTGGCATAGTCGTTGCCGTACGCGTTGATCGTCTGGTGCTCCATGCCCTTGTGCGGGGTCTCGACGACGCCCAGCTTCTCGTCGCCGAACGGGTAGGGGCCGATCATGCTCTCGAAAAAGTCGAGCGTCGGGGCGAATTCGGCGAACAGCTTTTCCGCCTGCGGCTTCTCGCCGGGCAGATACCAGTAGAACATCGGAATGCTGTTGCCGAAGCGGCTCTTATAGGTGCCGCGGACCTCCTCATACGGCCCGACGTTGAGCGCGATGCCGTAGGTGTTGGGGTGCTTGGCACGCCAGTTCCAGGTGGTGCGGCCGTCGGCGAACGCGTCGACGCCGACCAGCACGCCGTTTGATGGCGCCTTCAGCCCCTTGGGCACGGTGATGTGAAGATCGACCAGCGCAGGCTCGCCGGTCGGGAAGTCGAGGCACGGCCAGAACAGGTCGCAGCCATAGCCCTCCGCCGTCGTCGCGAACCAGGTGCGCCCGTCGGGGGTCTTCGACCAGACCATGCCATCGTCCCACGGCGCCTTCACCGCGACATGCGGCGTGCCCCCATAGGTGATCGTCGCGGTCACCTTGCCGCCCGCCGGCACCGGCCGGGGCAGCGTGATCGTCAGCCGCCCCTCCGGATTGGTCCAGGCAGAGGCGGGCAGCGCGACGCCGTCGATCGCGATGGCGGTCACCGGCAGGTTGCGGTCGAGATCGATCGGCAACCGCGCGACCGGCGCCCGCGCGGTGAAGCGCAGCGTTGCGACGCCGTTCAGCCGCTGCGCATCGGGCAGTACCTCGAAGGCGAGATCGGCATGGTCGAACTGCAGTGCGGTCTGTTCGGGAGTGAGCACGCCCCCCGAACGCTGCGTCTGCGCGGTGATCGCGGGTTCGCCCTTGCGCGGCAGCTGCGCGGAGGCCGGGGGGATGGCGAGCAGCGCGGTGCAGCTGGCGGCGAGGAGGAGGCGCGGGATCATGCGGCGCGTTCTCGCGCGGCGTTCGGATCGATACAAGAGCGATAGGCGCACCCGTGATAGGACGGCACGGTGTGACGGAGTCCCGGACGGTGTGTGGGGGCGGTTCGGCGATTACGTAGCCCGGCGATTGATGGATCCGCCATCCTCACCATATAATGAGCTGACGCCGACCTTGTTCGGTCCGGTACCGGAGCTTGCATGACCCACTATCCCGTTCTTCCGTTGCGCGACATCGTCGTGTTTCCGCACATGATCGTTCCGCTGTTCGTCGGCCGCGAGAAATCTGTCGCGGCGCTCGAGGCGGCGATGGCGGCAGAGAAGGAGATCTTCCTGGTCGCGCAGCTCGACCCGGCGGAGGACGATCCCGCGCGCGACGATCTCTACACGATGGGCGTGACCGCGACCGTGCTCCAGCTGCTCAAGCTGCCCGACGGCACGGTGCGCGTGCTGGTCGAAGGCAAGGTTCGCGCGACGCTCGAGACGCTCGACGAGAGTGGTGACTTCCTCACCGCCGAAGTCGCGACGGTCGCCGATGCCGAGGTCGAGGGTCCCGAGATCGCGGCGCTGATGCGCTCGGTCGTTGACCAGTTCGAGAATTACGCGAAGCTCAACCGCAAGCTGCCCGCCGAGACCGCGACCCAGCTGTCCGAGATCACCGAGGCCGCCCGGCTGTCCGATGCCGTAGTCGCCAACATCCAGATCAAGGTCGCCGACAAGCAGGCGATGCTGATGCAGACCGACCCCGCCAAGCGCCTCGAAATGGCGTTTGCGGCGATGGAGGGCGAGCTCGGCGTCCTGCAGGTCGAGAAGAAGATCAAGAGCCGCGTCAAGCGCCAGATGGAGAAGACGCAGCGCGAATATTACCTCAACGAGCAGTTGAAGGCGATCCAGCGCGAGCTCGGCAACGAGGGCGACGAGGGTGAAGGCGACGAGATCGCCGAGCTGACTCAGAAGATCGCGACGCTTAAGATGAGCAAGGAAGCGCGTTCCAAGGCAACCGCCGAACTCAAGAAGCTGAAGACGATGGCGCCGATGAGCGCCGAGGCGACCGTCGTACGCAACTATCTCGACGTGCTGCTGGGGCTCCCCTGGGGCAAGAAGTCGAAGATCAAGAAGGATATCTCGGCGGCCCAGGCGGTGCTCGACGAGGATCATTATGCGCTCGAGAAGGTCAAGGACAGGATCATCGAATATCTCGCGGTCCAGGCGCGCACCAACAAGCTGAAGGGGCCGATCCTGTGCCTCGTCGGCCCGCCGGGCGTCGGCAAGACCTCGCTCGGCAAGTCGATCGCCAAGGCGACCGGTCGCGAGTTCATCCGCCAGTCGCTCGGCGGCGTGCGCGACGAGGCCGAGATTCGCGGGCATCGTCGCACTTATATCGGCTCACTGCCGGGCAAGATCGTCACCAACTTGAAAAAGGCGGGGGCGTCGAACCCGCTGTTCCTGCTCGACGAGATCGACAAGCTCGGCCAGGATTTCCGTGGCGATCCGGCGTCGGCGCTGCTCGAGGTGCTCGACCCCGAACAGAACGGCAAGTTCCAGGATCATTATCTCGAGATCGACCTCGATCTGTCGGACGTGATGTTCGTGACGACCGCGAACACGCTCAACCTGCCCCAGGCGCTGCTCGACCGGATGGAGATCATCCGTCTCGAGGGCTATACCGAGGACGAGAAGGTCGAGATCGCCGAGCGGCATCTGATCGCCAAGCAGATCGAAGCGCACGGCCTGAAGGACGGCGAGTTCACCCTGACGCAGGAGGGCCTGCGCACGCTGATCCAGCAATATACCCGCGAGGCGGGCGTGCGTACGCTCGAGCGCGAGATCGCCAAGCTGGCGCGCAAGGCGCTGCGCCGGATCCTCGAGGGCAAGGCGACGAGCGTGACGATCACGCCCGACAACATCGCCGAGTTCGCAGGCGTGCAGAAATATCGCCACGGGCTGTCCGAGACCGAGAATCAGATCGGCGCGGTCACCGGGCTCGCCTGGACCGAGGTCGGCGGCGAATTGCTGACGATCGAGAGCGTCACCGTGTCGGGCAAGGGCGCGGCGAAGCTGACGGGGACGCTCGGCGACGTGATGAAGGAGTCGATCGAGACCGCGTTCAGCTACGTCAAGGCGCGCGCGCCGAGCTATGGCATCAAGCCGTCGCTGTTCAACCGCAAGGATATCCACATCCATCTGCCCGAAGGCGCGACGCCCAAGGACGGACCGTCGGCAGGGGTCGGGATCGTCACGTCGATCGTCTCGACGATGACCGGCGTGCCGGTCCGGCGCGAGGTGGCGATGACCGGCGAGGTGACGCTGCGCGGCCGCGTGCTGCCGATCGGCGGGCTGAAGGAGAAGCTGCTCGCGGCGCTGCGTGGCGGGATCACCACCGTGCTCATCCCGCAGGAGAACGAGAAGGACCTCGCGGACATTCCGGCGAACATCAAGGAGGGGCTGAAGATCATCCCCGTCAGCCATGTCGACGAGGTGTTGCGGCTTGCGCTGACCGAACCGCTTGAGGCGATCGAGTGGACCGATGCGGACGAACTGGCGGCATTGCCGCCCGCGCCGATCCCGCCGGTCGGGGGTGGTCTTCACCACTGAGCGCATCCGGTGCGGTATTTCGCCGCGTCACGATGGCCGTTACCGAACCGCGCGGTTAGAGCATCGCGCGGCGGTTTCGTTTGACAGCAGACGATACCGCCGCGTTACTGCCTGGAAATTGGCGCCGCGATTCCATCGCTGCCGATTCGGTATTTGTTTGGGGGATTAACTGTATGAACAAGCAGGAACTGATCGCGACGGTCGCGGACACGTCGGGGCTGGTCAAGGGCGATGCGGTCAAGGCCGTCGAAGCCGTTTTCGACGCGATTTCGGCCGCGCTGAAAAAGGGCGAGGAAGTCCGGCTGGTCGGGTTCGGCACCTTTTCGGTCTCGAAGCGCAAGGCCTCGACGGGGCGCAACCCGCGCACCGGCGAGCCGATGACGATCAAGGCGTCGACCCAGCCCAAGTTCAAGGCGGGCAAGGGGCTGAAGGATTCGGTCAACTGATCGACCGATCGTGATCGACAGGGCTGGACAGCGCGGCACGCCGCGCTTAAAGGCCCGCTTCCGAACCAGTTTCGGGCGCGTAGCTCAGCGGTAGAGCACACCCTTCACACGGGTGGGGTCACAGGTTCAATCCCTGTCGCGCCCACCAGATTTACGCCGGTCCTCTCCATTGCGAGCGGGCCGGCGTTTCTGTTTCTGAAGGTCTTTCAGTGTCTTAGTCGATCTTTGACGCCTCTGTGATCGACTGCGTGAATATACTAGATCGGCATTCTGCATTTCACGCTGCGCCGCAGCATCCCATATATGATGCGTCGCACAAATTTGAGGAGCTACCCCATGTCGATCATCGGCACCCAGCTGAAGCCGTTCACCACCCAGGCCTATCGCCAGGGCAAGTTCATCGAGGTGTCGGACGCCGACGTCACGGGCAAGTGGGCGGTCTTCTTCTTCTACCCGGCCGATTTCACGTTCGTCTGCCCGACCGAGCTCGAGGATCTGGCCGACAATTATGCCGCGTTCCAGAAGATGGGCGTCGAGGTCTACAGCGTCTCGACTGATACCCATTTCTCGCACAAGGCCTGGCACGACACGTCGCCGGCGATCGGCAAGATCGATTACACGATGCTGGGCGATCCGTCGGGCACCATCACGCGCAACTTCGACGTGATGCGCGAAGGCCAGGGCCTGGCCGATCGTGGCACCTTCGTCGTCGATCCGCAGGGTGTAATCCAGCTGATGGAGATCACCTCGGAAGGCGTCGGCCGCAACGCGATGGAGCTGCTGCGCAAGGTCAAGGCCGCACAGTATATCGCAGCGCACCCCGGCGAGGTCTGCCCCGCCAAGTGGGAAGAGGGTGAGACCACGCTCGCCCCGTCGCTCGATCTCGTCGGCAAGATCTGAGCCGTTGACGGAACCGGTCGCCCGGCTTCGTCACCAAAGGGGAAGGGGTTCGCTCCTTCCCCGGCCTGCCGGACTTCGGTCTGGCAGCCATCCTGCCGCATGACGCCCCGATGTCGTGCGGCACGGTGGACCCCGGACCCGGTCCGGGGTGACGAATTTCGCGACGGCAGCCCGCCGCGCGTCCCTTTCACCAGACAGGAGAGCGTCCGTGCTCGATGTGAACCTTACCGCGCAGCTCAAGACCTATCTGGCGAACATCGTCCAGCCGATCGAACTCGTCGCCTCGCTCGACGACGGCGCCAAGTCGCGCGAGCTCGAGGGCCTGCTGACCGAGATCGCGGCGCTGTCCGATTCGGTGACGATGGTCCGCAAGGATGACGACAAGCGTCGCCCGTCCTTCATGATCCGCCGCGCCGGGACCGATATCGGCGTGCGCTTCGCCGGCATCCCGATGGGGCATGAGTTCACCTCGCTCGTCCTCGCATTGCTGCAGGTCGGCGGGCATCCGTCGAAGCTGACGCAGGAGGTGATCGAGCAGGTCCGCGGGCTCGACGGCGATTTCGCGTTCGAGACCTATTTCTCGCTCAGCTGCCAGAACTGCCCCGAGGTGGTCCAGGCGCTGAACCTGATGAGCGTGATCAACCCGCGGATCAGCCATGTCGCGATCGAGGGCGGCGTGTTCCAAGACGAGGTCACGAACCGTAACATCCTGTCGGTGCCGGCGATCTTCCTCAACGGCGAGCCGTTCGCTCAAGGCCGGATGAGCGTCGAGCAGGTCGTCGCCAAGCTCGACACGGGCAGCACCGCGCGCGCGGCCGAGAAGATCGCGGGCAAGGATCCGTTCGACGTGCTCGTCGTCGGTGGCGGCCCCGCCGGCGCGGCGGCGGCGATCTATGCCGCGCGCAAGGGCATCCGCACCGGAATAGCGGCAGAGCGCTTCGGCGGTCAGGTGCTCGACACCATGTCGATCGAGAATTTCATCTCGGTCGCGCATACCGAGGGGCCAAAGCTCGTCGCGCACATGGAGCAGCATGTCGCCGAATATGGCGTCGACGTGATGAACCTGCAGACCGCGAGCAAGCTGATCCCGGCAGCGCAGGTCGGTGGCCTGCACGAGGTGCAGCTCGCGAGCGGCGCGTCGCTGAAGGCACGGACCGTGATCCTGTCGACCGGTGCGCGCTGGCGTCAGATGAACGTGCCGGGCGAGGAGGCGTATCGCAACAAGGGCGTGACCTATTGCCCGCATTGCGACGGCCCGCTGTTCAAGGGCAAGCGCGTCGCGGTGATCGGCGGCGGCAATAGCGGCGTCGAGGCGGCGATCGACCTGGCGGGCCTCGTCGCGCACGTCACGCTGATCGAGTTCGACAGCGACCTGCGCGCGGATGCGGTGCTCCAGCGCAAGCTCGCCAGCCTGCCCAACGTCAAGGTCGTCACCTCGGCGATGACCACCGAGGTGCTCGGCGACGGCAAGCAGGTGACGGGGCTCAGCTACAAGGATCGCAACCACGACACGCTGCATCAGGTCGAGCTCGAGGGAATCTTTGTGCAGATCGGGCTGGTGCCGAACACGGAATGGCTGACCGACACGGTCGCGCTGACGATGCGCGGCGAGATCGAGGTCGATCACCGCGGCGAGACGTCGATCCCCGGCGTGTTCGCGGGCGGCGATGTGACGACGGTGCCGTTCAAGCAGATCGTGATCGCGATGGGCGAAGGCTCGAAGGCGGCGCTTGCGGCATTCGACTACATGATCCGGCTCGCACCCGAAGAGCAGGACGCGCTCGCAGCCTGAGGGCGGGGGCTTCTCCCCCTACCGTCATCCCGGACTTGATCCGGGACCCAGGGCCACGCGCGTTGGCGTTCGTGGCTCTGGATCCTGACTTTCGTCAGGATGACGATGTGTGTGGGGTAAACGTCAACTGCCTTCGTCATCCTGGACTTGATCCAAGATCCAGAGTTGCGGGCGGTAGTGCTTGTGACTCTAGGTCCTGACGTTCGTCAGGATGACGGTAAGGCGAGGCAGCGGCCGAAAATCCCGGCGGCACAAAAGAAAAAGGCCGGGGGATCCCCGGCCGTTTCCTTACTTCTTCTTGGCTTTGCGCGCGGCATATTTGGCGTCGCGGAGTGCCTTCTTGTCGGCGTCGGACATTTGCGACTTGGCTTCGGCCTCGAGCGCGCGGGCTGCGGCTTCGGCAGCTGCGGCCTTCTTGGCGGCCTTGGCCTCCTCTTCGGCATCGCGCTTGGCCTGGCGCTTGGCGCGCTCGGCCTCCTCCTTGGCGGCGCGGGCGGCGGCGCGCTCGGCGGCGACCGCCGGATCGATCGCAGGCTTGGCGCGCAGTTTCTCGAGCGCCTTCAGCTTCGCGTCGTTCGCAGAGGCGGTACGTTCCTGAAAACCGGGGTCCTTGAAAGAGGCCATACTCGTCGAAAATTCCTGTAATCGCGGTGAAATCCGCGGGATTGCCCGGATAAGGGCCTTGCTAGCGTCCGTGCCCCTTAAATCATTGTGCCGCGCAGCGAAAGCGGGGTGATGCACCCCGGGTCCCCGCGATACCGTCCGTCGTCGTCCCGCCCCGGCTCAACGCGCGCAACTCCGCCCCGGTGTCACATTGCTGAAACACCGCCGTCACTCAGCCGTCATCGAAACCGCATCTCGCTGTCATCTACGCCGCCTAACCGCCGTTGAGAGATCGGCAGGGGGACCCGAGTCGATCCACGCAATCAATGATCGACCGGGAGTTCCGTGAATGACCAGCTTCAAGCGCATCGGCCTTATCCTGCTGACCAGCACCGCCTGCGCGGCGCTGTCGGCATGCGGAGGCGCGGACAGCGTCGCGTCGCCGGGTGCGGGGACCATCGTGATCCCTCCCGCGACGCCAACGCCGACGCCGACCCCCACCCCGACGCCGACGCCCAGCGCGATCACCGCGGCACAGTTCGCTGCCCCGACCACGGTCAACACCATCACGATCACGCCTGACGAGCAGCTCGCGGTCGTCAACGCCGGCACGAACAACAATGTCAGCGGCGTCAGCACCGGGCTGAACGGCCTGTATCCGACCTCGGCGACGTCGCTCACCACGCCGATGGATCCGTCGACGCTCAACAGCTTCTTCACCAGCACGAACTTCGTCGGCGCGCTCAACGGCCCGACCGACACCGCGTTCCAGGGCTGGACCTGCAACTCGACCTCGGCCGAATTCGGCGGCTCGGGCGCACGCTGCACCGCGGTGCCTTCGGTCGGCGCGGTCACCGCGACGAGCGTCTGCCCGACCGGCACGACCGATGACGGTCTGGTCGCGACGTTCCGCGCCTGCCGCCTGCCGACCGTGATCAGCGGCACGCTGACGCTGCCGAAGATCGCCGGCGTCTTCTATCGCCTGCGCGGCCAGACCGAGATCGGCACCGATGTCGGCACGACCGGTGCGGACAATGGCGCGATCCTCAACATCGAGGCCGGTGTCGTGATCGCCGCGGATTCGAGCGAGACGACCAACGACCTGCTGATCGTCAACCGCGGGTCGAAGATCAACGCGGTCGGCACCGCCACCGCGCCGATCGTCTTCACCTCGCAGCAGAACCTGGCGTCGAACGGCGTCAGCGACGCGACGCAGGGCCAGTGGGGCGGGATCGTCATGCTCGGCCGCGCACCGGTCGCCGTCTGCGCCACCGGCACCGGCCCGAACAATGCCGCCGGCAGCAGCACGACCTGCCAGCAGGCGATCGAGGGTGTCACCGGGCGCTTCTATGGTGGCCCGACGGCCGCCGACAGCAGCGGCACGATGCAGTACGTCCAGATCCGCTACAGCGGCATCGCGATCAGCGACGGCAACGAGCTGCAGGGCCTGACGCTCGGCGGCACTGGCTCGGGCACCACGCTCAACCACATCCAGAGCCACAATTCGGCGGATGACGGCATCGAGATCTTCGGC
The DNA here is from genome assembly GCF_902506585.1 of Sphingomonas sp. T1. NCBI lineage: Bacteria > Pseudomonadati > Pseudomonadota > Alphaproteobacteria > Sphingomonadales > Sphingomonadaceae > Sphingomonas > Sphingomonas sp. T1. The sequence continues at coordinate 1,118,679 of NZ_LR733875.1, read as the reverse complement.
GGCACGAGCAACCTGAAGTATATCGCGATCACCGGCGCGGACGATGACGGCTTCGATATCGACAATGGCTATCGCGGCTTCATCCAGTTCATGATCGCCGCCCAGCGCACGCTCGGGGCGACCGCCGACTCCTTCTCGACCGAGATCGATTCGAACAATGCCGAGGACCTGCTGCCGCGCACGTTCGGCCGCTACGCCAACTTCACCTTCATCCAGACCGCGCTGGCCCCGGCCGCGATCCGCCTGCGTGGTGGTGCCGACATGACCTTCGTCAACGGCGTGGTGAAGACTCCGGCCAACGTCGCCTGCGTCAACATGATCGCGGGCGAACAGACGACGGGCGGCCGCACGACGGTTCGGCCGGCGGATGCAGCGCTGCAGGACGTCGGACCGCCGGCGTTCAGCTCGGTCTACTTCGCCTGCCAGGGCCGCTGAGGCGGGCGCCAATTGAATGCGCCGTGATGCCGGGGCGGTCCTTGGGGGACCGTCCCGGCATTCGCCTATGACTTTACGAATCGGGATTACAGGCCATGTCCAAGCGCCGCGCCTACGGAACACTGCTCCTCCTCACCTCGACGCTGGTCGCGCCCGCCGCGCTCGCGCAGACCGCGCCCGCGCCGGCCGCACCGCCGCGGCCCGCCGCGACGCCGCAGGCCGAGGCGGACCAGACCAACGCCGCGACGCCGGGCACGTCGGCCCAAGAGCAGACCACACAGCAGGCCACACCGCAGGCCGCCCCCGAAGCCGGCGTCGAGGTGTCGAGCCCGGGCTATGACGCCGCAGCGGGCGAGGACATCGTCGTCGTCGGGCGCAACATCCCGAACACCGTGCGCGCCACCGCACAGATCGTCTCGGTGCTGTCGAGCGCGGACATTGCGCGGACGGGCGAAGGCGACATCGCCGGCGCACTGACGCGCGTCACCGGCCTCAGCGTCGTCGGCGGCGGCTTCGTCTATGTCCGCGGTCTCGGCGATCGCTATTCGTCGTCGCTGCTCAACGGTTCGCCCTTGCCGAGCCCCGAGCCGCTCCGGCGTTCGGTTCCGCTCGACATCTTCCCGACCGCGATCGTCGGCTCGGCGCTGGTCCAGAAGACCTATTCGGTGAACTATCCCGGCGAATTCGGTGGCGGCGTGATCAACCTCACGACCAAGGCGATCCCCGAGAAGAACTTCCTGAGCATCGGCGGGTCGATCTCCGCCGACACCGTGACGACCAGCGAGCTCGGCTATACCTATTATGGCGGCGATGCGGACTGGATCGGCTTCGACGACGGCGCGCGCAAGGTGCCCGCCTTCATCAAGAACGCGCCCGGCGGCACCGGGATCATCCCGACCGACCAGGTCGCGCAGCTGACCAATGCGAACACGACGCTGCTCCAGCGCAACAACCAGCTGCCGGCCAACTGGTCGGGCGAGCTGAGCGGCGGATCGGTGTTCGACTTCGGCTCCGACCGGCTGGGCATCATCGCATCGCTCAGCGCGAGCAACACCTTCCGCACGCGCTCGTCGACGCAGCAGGACTCGGTGTCGACCGACGGCACGCTGCGCAATGATTTCCAGACGCTGCTGACCGACAACCGGATCGTCACCAACGCGCTGATCGGGCTGGGGTACGAATTCGGCCCGAACACGATCCGCTCGACCACCGTCTATATCCACGACACGCTGAAGCAGGCGCGCGGATCGTCGGCGACCGTCTACAACAATTCGAGCGGGCTGCGTTTCCAGCAGAACACCAACTGGTTCGAACGCCAGCTGTTCGAGAGCCAGCTGGTCGGCGAGTTCAAGCTGACCGACGCGCTGAAATTCGACGCGCGCGGCGCCTATGCCAATTCGAAGCGCAACGCGCCGTACGAGCGGCAGTTCGACTATCTGTGCTCGGCGACCACCACGACCGGCCTGCCGATCAGCGTCGAGGCACCCAATGGCTCGGACGGCGCGCAGTGCAATGGCGCCTATCAGGTGACCCAGCGCTTCACGCCGTTCGCCTCGATCATCTTCAGCGAACTGAACGAGGATCTCTACACCGGGCAGGGCGACCTGTCGTACAAGCTCGACACCGAGCGGCCGATGACGCTGTCGACCGGCTATTTCTATTCGGACACGAAGCGCAATTCGACGCGCCTCCAGTTCAACTATCAGACCGCCGCGGGCGGCGGCACCGCGCCGGGCTATCCCTACAACCTGCTGCGTCCCGACTATCTGCTCGGGATCGATTCGCTCAACGCCAACCAGATCCAGCTGCAGTTCAGCACGCCGCTCGGCGCCTATGCCTATGACGCGTCGCTGCGCATCCATGCGGGCTATGTCCAGGCCGAGGCCGAGGCGACCGACGGCGTCCGCGCGACGATCGGCGTCCGCTACGAGACCGCCGAGGAGCAGGTGACGCCGATCGGCACGACGACGACGCGGCTGAAGAACGATTATTTCCTGCCCGCCGCGACGCTCACCTACAACTTCGCGAACAACATGCAGCTGCGTGCGAGCGCGTCGAAGACGATCTCTCGCCCGCAGTTCCGCGAGCTCGCGCCGCAGCAGTTCCGCGATCCCGAATCGGATCGGCTGTTCTTCGGTAACCCGCTGCTGAAGGACTCGGAGCTCTACAATCTCGAGGGCCGCTACGAGTGGTTCTTCGCGCGCGACCAGCGCTTCACGCTCGGCGGCTTCTACAAGGAGATCAAGAACCCGGTCGAGCAGGTCGGCTTCTACACCGGCGCGGACGACCGGCTGCAGACCGGCTTCACCAACCTGCCCGAGGCGACGCTGTATGGCGCGGAGGTCGAGCTCCAGAAATATTTCGACCTCGATTTCCTCAACTCGGACTTCTTCGCGACGCGCCGCGCGCTGTTCATCGCCAACTACACCTATTCGAAGTCGTCGATCACCGCGGACAACAGCTGCGTCCCGAACGTGCTCAACCAGACGCTCGGCGGGTGCCAGGCGGGCTTCGGTCCGGCCTCGCTCCAGTTCCGCGACGGCGCGTCGCTGACCGGCCAGTCGGATCATCTGGTCAACGTCCAGGTCGGGCTCGAGGATACGGCGTCGCTGTCGGCGATCACGTTGCTGTTCAACTATGCCAGCAACCGCGTGACCAACCGCGGCCCGTCGAACCTCAGCGGCGTCGGCTTCCAGCCCGACATCATCGAAAAGCCCGGCATCCGCCTCGACCTGGTCGCACGGCAGGGCTTCGAGCTCGTCGGCGGCAAATGGGAGCTGAAGGCCGAAGCGCGCAACCTGACCGGCACGCGGTTCCAGGAAGGCCAGACCTTCGACAATGGCGCACAGGTGTTCATCAACCGCTACAATCTTGGCCGGGTGTTCACGCTGGGGCTGAGCACGACGTTCTGAGGTCGGGCGGCGGCGGGCTGGGCCGGGGGGGCTAGCACCGCCCCGTCATCCCAGCGAAGGCTGGGATCCAGAGTTCCAAAGGACGGCGCTGCTTGGCTCTGGATCCTGGGTCGAGCCCAGGATGACGGGGTGGGGGTGAACGGCGCGCCTGCCACCCCTCCGTCATCCCGGCGAACGCCGGGACCCAGGGTCGCGGGCGGCACGCTGCGTGGCTCCGCATCCCGGGTCGAGCCCGGGTACCGGGGTAGGGGGTAGCTACCCCCAGGGGCGCTCGCGGTACCATTTCGTGATGACGTATTTGACGCCGCTGCGGACCTTCATGCCGTGGTGGAGCGTCGCGGGGTTGGGCGTGCCGTCGGGCCGGCGGTTGTTCCAGGCGAGCAGTTTGCCGGTCTCGGGCTGGACGATCTTGTCGATCGCCTTGAACCGCGTCGCGCCGCCCGCCTCGGGCTGGTTGAGATAGACCATCACGGTCCAGGTACGATTGCCCGCGACGCTGCAATAGCGGTCATAGTCGATACCGGTCGGCTCGAAATAATCGGTATGGCCCTTGAACTCCTGCCCGACCGCATAACGCTGCCCCTGGAGCGGTTCGCCATAAAGGCCGTCGAGCCCGGTCAGCGCGGCGATCCGCGCCTCGACGTCGGTGACCACCGGATCGGCGGGGTCGAGGTCGCCCGTCTCGCTCGTCCGGTAGCTCGCATCGCCGTTCGAATCGGAAATCGTCGACGGGCGGCGGACGGCGTCGATCCGCTCGAGCAGTGCGGCGCACAGCGCGGGCGGCAGGAAGCCGCGGTTGAGGAACAGCGTCAGCTTGGGGCTCGGCACGCGCTGGACCCCGGGGGCTGCGGTCAGCCGTGCGACGACCGGCTCGGCGGGCAGGCCGCTGCCGAGCGAGACCGGAGAGGGGGCGGGCGGCGTGTCGGCGGAGCGGATGACCATGATGCTGTTTTGCCGGGCAATCCGCGCTTGCGCCAGCGCGGCATAAATCTATCACCAGATTGACGCGTAACTGTAACATGGCATGCCTAGCGCCATTGGGGGCGCCAATGGCGGCGGCACCGCGTCGGGAGGGGGTTCGCTCATGCGATTGACGATCGACGCACGGGCGCGCCGTATCCTGCGGCGGCTGCCCGTGATCACGGTATATTCCGCCGCCGAGCTCGCGCTGATGGCGGGGCTGGCGGTGCAATGCGCGCGGCTGATCTGGGTCGCGGTGGCACCGGTGACGCCGCTCGGCGCGTGGCGCCCGGCGGCGATCGCACCCGCGGGCGCGAACGGCGACATCCTGCGCAGCTTCGATCCGTTCTTCCGGCTGGGTGCGCCCGCCGGTGCCGGACCCGCGACCGTCACCGCGCTGCAGCTGACGCTGTTCGGGACGCGGATCGACGATGCGACCGGCCGGAGCTCGGCGATCATCGCGGGCGCGGACAATGTCCAGACCAGCATCGTCGTCGGCGAAGAGATCCAGCCCGGCGTCCGGCTGAAGGCAGTCGCGTTCGACCATGTCACGATCGACCGCGGCGGCGTCGACGAGGACCTGTTCCTCGACCAGTCCGACGCGGTCGCGCCGGTATCCCCGACCGGCGCAGCGCCGGGCGCGGCGCCACCGCCGGGCGGCGCGGGCATCGCGATCGGCCAGTTGCGCAGCGAGATCGGTTTCATCCCGCGGATCGACGGCGGCCGCGTCAGCGGGCTGACGGTCCGGTCGCAGGGCTCGGGCAACGCCTTCCGCCAGGCGGGGCTGCGCGACGGCGACATCGTCACCTCGATCGGCGGGCGTCCCGTCACCGGGCCGGGCGATCTCGACCGCATCGCCGCCGACTTCGCGCAGGGCGGCAACGTGCCCATCACCGTCGAACGCGGCAAGGACACGCTGCCGCTGGCCATCACGATCGCACCTCCGCAATGATCTCCGGCATGACTCTCGCTTCCCTTCCCCTTTCCAAGACCAAGGCTGCAATGAAGAATCTGGTTTTCGCCTCGGTCCTTGCTCCGGTGCTGGCGCTGACGCTGGCGGCGGAAGCGCGCGCGCAGACGACGCTTAACGTCCGCGACGCCGATATCCGCGCGTTCATCGCCGATGCCGCCAAGGTCACGGGGCGCACCTTCATCATCGACAACCGCGTGTCGGGCAAGGTGACCGTCGTCACCGACCGGCCGCTCAGCCGGTCCGAATATTTCGAGGTGTTCCTCTCCACGCTGCGCGCCAACGGGCTGGTCGCGGTGCCGACCTCGAACGGGGCGTTCCGCGTGCAGCCGCTCGACAATGCCGCGTCGCAGCCGAGCCGGATCGGCGTCGCGGGGGCGGCGCGCAACAGCTATGTCACCGAGATCATCCGGCTGCGCGCGACCGATGCGGCGAGCGCGGTCGACACCGTTCGGCCGCTGGTCAGCGCGCAGGGGTCGGTCACCGCGAACCGCGGCGGCAACAGCCTGGTGGTCGTCGATTTCGCCGACAATATCCGCCGCATCCGCGAGGTCATTCGCCGGGTCGACACCGACACCTCGTCGACGCGCGTCGTCGCGCTCAAGAATGCGAGCGCGCGCGACATCGCGACCGCGCTGCAGGGCCTGATCGGCACCGGCGGGGCCACGGGCGGCGCGCAGGGCGGCGGCGCGGGATCGGGACCGACCGCGTCGGTGGTCGCGGTCGAGGGATCGAACGCGGTCGCGCTGCGCGGCGATCCGACCACGGTCGCGCGACTGGCACAGGTCGCCGCCGACCTCGACCAGAAGGCGCGCAACGGCACAGAGATCAAGGTCGTGTTCCTCGAAAACGCCGATGCCGAACAATTGCTGCCGGTGCTGCAGGAACTGGTCGGCCAGACCCCGACCCAGCCGAGCACCCAGCCGCTGTCGCGCTCCAATTTCGGCGCGAACAGCAGCAGTGGCAGCAATGGCGGCGGATCGGGCTTTGGCGGCACCCAGCAGGCGCAGGTCAGCCAGCCGGTCCAGTCGAGCGGCGGATCGGCGGGATCGGGCTCTGGCCAGCCCGCGATCACCGCCGCGGGCGGGCGCACCGCCGCGGTCGTCACGCGCTTCATCGGCGCCAACGCGATCGTCATCGCCGCGCCCGCCGAGATCCAGCGTCAGCTCGCCGAGGTGGTCCGCCAGCTCGATACGCGCCGCGAACAGGTGCTGGTCGAGGCGATCGTCGCCGAGGTCTCGGACACCACCGCGCGCACGCTCGGCGCGCAGTTCATCGTCGGCGATCCCAGCGGCGGCGCGTTCGGCGCGTCGACCTTCTCCAATTCCGCGCCGAACATCCTGCAGATCGCGGGCGCGATCGGCGCGACGCAGCTCAACACCTCGACCACGACGACGACGAACACCGACGGCAGCACGACGGTGACGAAGAACACCAGCAGCGCCGCCGACACGCTCCAGCAATCGGCGATCAGCTCGATCCTCGCCGCGACCGGCGGGTTCGGTGGCTTTGGCGGCAAGATCGGCAGCACCTTCTTTGGCGCGATCATCAACGCGGTGAAGAGCGACACGACGTCGAACCTGCTCCAGGTCCCGCACCTCGTCACGCTCGACAATCAGGAGGCGCACAGCCTGGTCGGGCAAGAGATCCCGATCACCACCGGCCAGGCGCTGTCGAACAATTTCGACAACGCGTTCCGCACCACGCAGCGGCAGAATGTCGGCATCGAGCTGACCGTGCGGCCGCAGGTGAATTCGAGCGGTACGGTCAAGCTCAACCTGCGGCTCGAGGTCAGTTCGATCGCCGGGCCGGTGTCGAGCGACAATAGCGACCTGATCCTCAACAAGCGCGAGGTCGAGACGGTGCGAACCGTCGACGACGGCCAGATCGCGGTGATCAGCGGCCTGCTCGACGACAACGAGCGCCGCACGATCGAGAAGATCCCGCTGCTCGGCGACCTGCCGGTGCTCGGGCACCTGTTCACGTCGAAGGCGAAACAGCGGTCGAAGACCAATTTGATGATCTTCATCCGGCCGACGATCCTGCGTACCGCGGGCGACAGCCGGCGGATCACCGAACAGCGTTACGGCTATCTGCGGTTGCAGCAGGGGCTGGCCGAACCCGAGCGCGAGCCGTCGATCGACCAGCTGGTGCGCGATTACATGGGCGCGGCGCCGCCGATCCCGTCGGGACCGATCCCCGGCAGCATCGAGGATCCGCGGATCGCGGTGCCGGTGCGCAGCACGAGCACGGTCTTCCGGCCGGTGAAGAAATGATCATCCGCGAGGGGCTTGATGTCGCACTCCCCCAGATCACCATCCCCTACGCCTTCGCACGCAAGTTCGGAGTCGTCGTCGACCACACTGACCCCGATTCGCCGCTGACGATCGCGATGCGCGCGGGCGCGGACCCGAAGGTGCTGCTCGAACTGCGCCGCTATCTCGGCCGCCCGTTCGCGATCGGCACGGTCGAGGCGCCCGCGTTCGACCGGCTGCTGTCCAACGTCTATGCGATGGACGGCCAGGCCAACGCGCTCGCCGCGGTTGGGATGGGTGACGAGCTCGATCTGCTCGCAGGCGACATGCCGACCGCGGAGGACCTGCTCGACACCGCCGACGACGCGCCCGCGATCCGGCTGATCAACGGAATCATCGCCGACGCCGCACGCAACGGCGTGTCCGACATCCATATCGAGCCGTACGAGACCGGGCTCGTCGTCCGGATGCGCATCGACGGCGTGCTGCGCGAGACGTTGCGCATGCCGCCCAACGTCGCGCCGGTCGTGGTCAGCCGGATCAAGGTCATGGCGCGGCTCGACATCGCCGAGCGCCGCGTGCCGCAGGACGGCCGCATGGGGCTGACTTTGGGCGGCAAGCTGCTCGACGTCCGCGTCTCGACGCTGCCGAGCCGGGCGGGCGAACGCGTCGTGCTGCGTATCCTCGACAAGGAGAATGCCGGCATCGACCTCGAGGCGCTGGGCCTGCCGCCCGCCTTGTTCGCGCTGCTCAACGAGGCGCTGAGCGAGCCGAACGGGATCATCCTCGTCACCGGACCGACCGGCTCGGGCAAGACGACCTCGCTCTACGCCGCGCTGCGCCTGCTCAACGACGGCAGCCGTAACATCCTGACGGTCGAGGATCCGGTCGAGTACGCGGTCGACGGGGTAGGACAAACCCAGGTCAATCCGAAGGTCGGGCTGACGTTTGCGGCGGGGCTGCGCGCGATCCTGCGTCAGGATCCCGACGTGGTGATGGTCGGCGAAATCCGCGACCGCGAGACCGCCGAGATCGCGGTGCAGGCGTCGCTGACCGGGCATCTCGTCCTGTCGACCGTCCATACCAACGACGCGATCGGCGCGATCACGCGAATGCGCGACATGAAGGTCGAAAGCTTCCTGCTCGCCTCGACGCTCCGCGCGGTGATCGCGCAGCGGCTGGTGCGGCGGCTGTGTCCGACCTGTCGCAAGGCGGTACCCGCATCGGACACGGTCGCACCGCTGCTCGGCATCGCCCCGGACCAGGTGGTGTACGTCGCGCAAGGGTGCGACGACTGCAACCAGACCGGCTACAAGGGCCGGATCGGCGTGTTCGAGGCGGTCCGCATCGACGACACGATTCGTCGCCTGATCAACACCGACGGCGCCGAATCCGACATCACCGCGCATGCCTTTGCCAAGTCGCCGAACCTGGCGCAGTCGGCGCGCGAGCTCGTCCTGTCGGGACAGACCACGGCGGAGGAGGCGGTCCGCGTCTCGCGCCGCGACACGACGGAAGTCGTCGAGGTGGCGGCGGCATGATGCCCCTCTGGCCTTCCGTTCGTTTCGAGCGCAGTCGAGAAACTCCTGTCCGCGCGCGCGGCGACGGTTTCTCGACTTCGCTCAAAACGAACGGGATAATGCGGCACCCGGGCAACCCGCATGGCTGATTTCGACTATGTCGCGATCGACACCAAGGGCGCCGAGCGCCGCGGCCATATCGCCGCGGCGGACATCGACCTCGCGCGCGCGACGCTCGACGCGCGCAAATTCTACGTCGTCAAGATCGGCCCGGGCGCGCCGCCCCAGGCGACCAAGGGGCGGCCGCTGTTCGGGTTGCAGCTCGGCAAGCCCAAGATGTCGGGCAAGAATCTGACGCTGTTCACCCGCCAGCTCGCCACGCTCAACCGCGTGTCGCCGCTCGAGGAATCATTGCGCACGATCACCCGCCAGACCGAACAGGACAGCGTCCGCGCGATCGTCCAGCACGTCCATGCGGGCGTCGTCGAGGGCCGGCGGCTCGCGGATGCGATGGCGCGTGAGCCCAAGAGTTTTCCGCCGCTCTACCGCGCGATGGTCGCGGCGGGCGAGAGTTCGGGGTCGCTGCCGACGATCCTCGACCGGCTCGCCGCGCTGCTCGAACGCCAGGCGGAGATCCGCGGCAAGCTGATCACCGCGCTCGCCTATCCGTCGATCCTCGCGCTCGTCGCGATGGGGGTGGTCACCGCGCTGATGATGTTCGTCGTGCCGCAGGTGGTCGAACAGTTCGACACGGTCGGGCAGGAGCTGCCGCTGCTGACGCGGATGGTGATGGCGTTTTCGGCGTTCCTCGTCGGATACTGGTGGGTGATCGCGCTGGTCCTGCTGCTGTCGGGGCTGATCCTGTGGCGCGCGCTGAAGGATCCGGGCTTCCGGCTCGCCTTCGACAGCTGGCTGCTCAGGATCCCGATGCTCGGGCGGCTACTGCGCGATCTGCATGCGGCGCGGATGGCGCGGACGCTGGGGACGATGGTCGCGAGCCGCTTGCCGCTGCTCGACGGGCTCAACCTGACCGCGAGCACGATCCACAACCGTCGGCTGCGCCTTGCATCGGACCAGATCGTCGACGCGATCCGCGGCGGCGGCAGCCTGTCCGCGGCGATGCGGCGCGCGGGCGTGTTCCCGCCGCTGCTGACCTATCTCGCCGCGTCGGGCGAGGCGGCGGGGCGGCTCGACGAGATGCTCGAGCGCGCCGCCGACTATCTCGAGCGCGAATTCGACCGCTTCACCGCTACCGCTCTGTCGCTGCTCGAACCGCTGATCATCGTCGTGATGGGCGGCATCGTCGCGACGATCGTGCTATCCATCCTGCTCCCGATCCTCCAGCTCAACACGCTGGCAGGCCAATGAGGTTTTGTATGCGTCCGGAAGAGAAGAAGAAGCGCCGCGAGGCCGGTTTTACGCTCGTCGAGCTGATGGTGGTCATCGTCATCATCGGCCTGCTGGCGACGATCGTCGCGCTCAACGTGCTGCCCTCGGGCGATACCGCGCGGATCCAGAAGGCAAAGGCCGACATCGCGCAGATCGAGGGCGGGCTGGAGCTCTACAAGCTGCAGAACATGACCTTCCCCAACACGTCGCAGGGGCTGAACGCGCTGGTCACCGCACCCGCCGGGCTGACCGATCCGTCGCGCTACCAGCGCGGTGGCTATCTCAAGAAGCTGCCGAACGATCCCTGGGGTCGCCCGTATCTCTATGCCTCGCCCGGCACGCATGGCGAGGCCGACGTCTGGACCTTCGGCGCCGATGGCAAGGAAGGCGGCGAGGGGATCGATGCCGATATTGGCAGCTGGCAGTAGGTCCCGGCGTCACGCCGACCGCGGTTTTACGCTGGTAGAGCTGATGGTCGTGGTGACGATCATAGGGCTCGCATCGGCGGTGGCGGTCTTCGTGATGCCCGATCCGCGCGGCCGCGTGTTCGACGAGGCGACGCGGTTCGCGGCGCGGACGCGTGCGGCGCATGATTCGGCGATCGTCGAGGCACGCCCGGTCAGCGTCTGGATCACCGGCGGCGGCTATGGCTTCGACCAGCGGCTCGCGGGCGGCTGGACGCCGATCAGCGAGAAACCGATGCGCGTCGAACGCTGGAACGACGGCACGCGCGCGGTGATCGGCGACATGAGCAGCCGCGTCCGCGTGACCTTCGACCCGACCGGGCTGGTCGACCGGCCCGCCGTCGTGACGCTCAGCCGCGGCGGGGCGAACGCGACCGTGACGATCGACGCCGATGGCACCGTGCGCGCCGATGCGCGCTGATTCTCATATTTGCACGCCGATGCGCGCTGAAACCGATGGCGGGTTCACGCTGATCGAGATCATGGTCGCGCTGGCGGTGTTCAGCTTGGCCGCGATGGCGCTCGTAAGGCTGGAGAGCGCGACGATCCGCGGCGCGTCGATCCTCGACGACACGCTGGTCGCGCAGATGGTCGCGCGCAACGTCGCGATCGACGCGGTGACGCAGGCGCAGCCGCCGACCGCCGGGACCGTCACCGGCGCCGAGACCAATGGCGGGCGCCGCTGGGCCTGGACCCGCTCGGTGCGCGCGATGGGCGGATCGTCCGTCTTGCGGATCGACGTGGCGGTCGCGGATCGCGGCGGCGCGGTGCTCGGCCGCCTCACGATGATCCGCCCCGCCCCGCGCCAGTCCGCGACGACGGTGACGACGTCATGACCGCGCGACGCACGGCGCGCTCCGCCGAACACGGCTTCACGCCCGTGAGGCGCTCCGCCGAACACCGCTTCACCCCCGTGAGGCGCTCCGCCGAGCACGGCTTCACCCCCGTGAGGCGCTCCGCCGAGCACGGCTTCACACTGGTCGAGGTGATGGTCTCGCTGCTGATCTTCGGCATGATCGCGGCGGCGGGGGTGGCGATCCTGTCGTTCAGCGTGAAGGCGCAGAGTGCGACGGGGACGAAGCTCGACGATCTCGGCGCGTTGACGCGGACGATGTCGATCCTGTCCGCCGATCTCGGCCAGGCGGCGCTGCGGGGCACGCGCGACGAATCCGGCGCGCCCTTGCCCGCCTTCGTCGGCGAGAGCGGGTCGGACGTCGCACCGATGCTCCGCCTCGTCCGCGGTGGCTGGACCAATATCGACGGCGCAGCGCGGTCGAGCACGCAGAAGGTGGCGTACCGGGTCGCGGACGGCGCGCTGCAGCGGATCGCCTATCCGATGGTCGACGGCGCGCCGCCGCTGCCGCCCGCCGTGCTGCTGCCCAATGTCCGCCAGGTCCGGCTGCGCTACCGGCTCGGCGGCGCGTGGAGCGACCGCTGGGACGGCGTGCAGGGGGTGCCCTTGCCCGAGGCGATGGAGCTGAGCGTCCAGCGCACCGACGGCCTGGTCTATCGCCAGCTGTTCCTCGTCGGATCGGGCTATGCGCCGCCCGCGCGGGAGGTCCAGAATGAAGCCCCCTGAGCAGGAAAGAGGCGCCGCGCTGCTGACCGTCCTCATGCTCGTCGCGATCGTCGCGGTGATGGCGGGGGCGGCGCTCGAGAAGCTGCGGCTGTCGACGCGACTGGCGGGCAATGCCGCGGCGGGCGAGCAGGCCCGCGCCTATGCGCTGGCCGCCGAGACGCTCGCGCTGACGCGGATCGACGCGATGCTGGGCCCCAATGTGAAACGCGTGACGTTGCAGGGCGACTGGAGCGGCAAGCCGTTCGGAATGCCGCTGCCCGGCGGCGGCTTTGCGACCGCGCGCGTGCGGGACGGGGGAAACTGCTTCAATCTCAACAGCCTGGTGAGCGGGCGCGCCGGCGCCTATGTCACCGACCCGCTGATGCGGCCGCAATTCGTCCGGTTGATGCGGCTGCTCGACATCCCCGCGCAGGTCGGTGAACAGATCGCCGCGGGCGCGGCCGACTGGATCGACAGCGATCAGGACCAGCAGGCGATGGGCGCGGAGGACGGCGCCTATCTGAACCGCGAGACGCCCTATCGCACCGCGGGCACGCTGATGACCGACCCGAGCGAACTCCGCGCGGTGGTCGGCATGACGCCGCAAATCTATGCGACGCTCAGGCCGTGGATCTGTACACTGCCGGTCGCGCAGGCGGCGCCGATCAACGTCAACACGCTGCTCCCCGAACAGGCGCCGATCCTGGCGATGCTGTTTCCCGACACGATGTCGATCGCGGGCGCGCGCCAGATGATCCTGCAACGCCCGCCGCAAGGGGTCGCGACCACCGACGTGTTCTTCAAGAGCGCGGCGCTGCAGGGCAATTCCAATGCGGATGGCGAACGGGGGACGGCAGTGGTGTCGAAATGGTTCACGCTCGATATCGACGTGACGGTGGGGACGACGGTTTTGCAGGAACAGGCACTGATGGACGCGACGACGCTTCCCGCGCGGCTCGTATCGCGGCAATGGGGCGAGCCATCATGACCACGCTCCTGTTCCTTCCCTCCGGCGTGACCGGCTTTCGCTGGATGCGGATCGCCGACCAGCGCATCGTCGCGCAGGGCGAGGGGATCCCGACCGCCGATGATCGCGGCGACCTGAACGCGGACCACGGCGTCATCGCGGTCGCGCCGGCAGAGGCGGTGACCTTGCACTGGGCCGAACTACCGTCGCGCAGCACTGCGCAGGCGACCGCCGCCGCCCGGCTGCTCGCGGCCGAGGCGAGCGCGGCGCCGCTCGGCGAACTCCATGTCGCGGTCGGTGACGAGGGGCAGGGCGACCGGCCGATCGGCGTGGTCGGGATCGAGGCGATGCAGGGCTGGCTGCGGATGCTCGCGGCGGCCGGCGTCGACCCGGTCGCGATGCTCCCCGCACCGATGCTGCTGCCGCGCCCGGACGAGGGCTATGTCCGCGCCGAGCTTGCCGGCGACACGGTCGTGCGCGGAACGTCGACCGGATTTGCCGACGAACCGGGGCTGACCGCACTGGTGACGGGCGACACGCCGCCGGTGGCCGTCGAGCCCGCCGCGCTCGAGGCGGCGCTGGCGGCGGCGGTCGCGACATGGCCGCTCGACCTGCGGCAGGGGATGTTCGCGCGGCGGCGGCGATTCGCGCTCGACTGGGCGCTGATCCGGCGGCTGGCGGTGCTGTCGGGGCTGATCCTCGCGGTGACGCTGGCGATCACGCTGGTCCGGATCGCGAAATACAGCTTCGGCGCGGACATGATCGAAGCGCAGACCGAACAGATTGCCCGCTCGGGCCTGCCACGCGGCGAGACGGTGAACGATGCCGGGCGCCAGCTTGGCGAACGGCTGTCGCGCGTGCGCGGGCCGGGGCTGGGCTTCAGCACGACCACCGCCACGATCTTCGCCGTGGTCCAGGCGACGCCGGGCAGCGAGATCACCGCGCTCGACTTCCAGCCGAACGGGACCGTCCGACTGGGCGTCGCGGTCGAGCGCGAGGCGCTGGCGACCGATCTCAGGAGTGCGCTCGAGCGTGCCGGCTTTGCGGTTCAGGCGGGCGTCTTCCAGGCGGCGGCGGGCCGCGTGTCGGGCGAATTCACGATCACGGCGGGCCGTGCAGGCGGAGGCGAGGGCGCATGACCGGGTTGCGGCACTGGTTCGAAGGGCGATCGCTGCGCGAGAAGCGGCTGTTGCTGGTGATGGCGGCGCTCGCGGTGCTGACGCTGCTCTGGGGCGCGGTGATCCGCCCGGTCGGCGACGGTCTGTCGAGCGCGCGCGAACGCCATGCCAATGCCGTGACCCGGCTCGGCGAGACGCAGGCGATGGTCGCGCTGCTCCGCGACGCGCAGCGATCGCGGCCCACGCCGCTGACGGGCTCGCTCGATGCGATCGTGCGGACCCAGGCGGATCTGGCGGGGTTCGCGATCACCAGCCTCGACCAGGAGGGCGCGGACCGGGTGCGGATCGTGATGCCGTCGGCGCGGCCGGGTGCGCTGACCGCATGGCTCGCGCGGCTCGAGCGCGCGGGCATCCTGGTCGACGCGCTGACCATGACCGACAAGGGTGACCGCACGGTGAGCGTGACGATGACGTTGAAGGCGCGCGCCGCATGAGCGACAGCGCACGCTTCGTGAGCGTCGGCGCACGCCGCGTCACGCGGATCCGGTTGCGGACCGGCCCGACCGCGATGTTCGGCGGCATGCTGCTGCTCGCACTGATCGTGTTTTTGCCGATGCGCGCTGCGCTTGGCTGGGTCGGGATCGAGGATGCGGGCCTCGTCGCGCGCCGCGTGACGGGCACGATCTGGGGCGCGACGCTGACCGATGCGCGGTTCGGCGAGCTGTCGCTCGGCGACCTACATGCCCGGCTCGCGCCCTTGCCGCTGCTCGCGGGTCGCGCGCGGATCGTGCTGGCCGGCCCCGAAACCGACCCTCGACCGCTGCGCGGATCGGCGAGCGTCAGCCGTCACGGGTTCGGCGTCGACGATCTGACCGCGACGATCCCGACCGGCGCGGTGTTCGCGCCGGTGCCGGTCACCACGCTCGATCTCGACGGCGTGACCGTGCGGTTCGCCGATGGCCAGTGCGAGCGTGCCGAGGGGCGGGTGCGCGCGACGCTGGGCGGCGAGGTCGCGGGGATCACGCTGCCGCAGTCGGTCAGCGGGACGCCCAAATGCGAGGGCGACGCGCTCATCGTGCCGCTCGCCAGCCAGGCGGGGACCGAGGGCATCACGCTGCGGATCGACGGCACGGGCCGCTACCGCGCGGTGCTGACGCTGCAACCGACCGACCCGATCGTCCAGCAGCGGCTCGAATCGATCGGCTTCGTGCGCGGGGCAGGCGGCTATAGCCAGGCGATCGAAGGCAGTTTTTGACGACATTCGACGCCCCGCATGATCGCGGCGCTTGACGGACCCGAACAGCCCGCTTAGGGGCACGGGCCTTCGCGGCGATCGTAGTTCAATTGGTTAGAGCGTCGGCTTGTGATGCCGGATGTTGCGGGTTCAAGTCCCGTCGGTCGCCCCATTATTTTCCCAACTGCTTGGCCTTGCGCCGCTTTGTGCTGGTAAAACCGGCCGGAAAATAATATTTCAGGTTTAAGCAATTTTCTTCTTCCTGATGGAGCCGGCGATGACAGCGGTTTGGGACCTTCCCGATTTCGACGACCATGAGGGCGTTCACGTCTTCACCGATCCGGTTTCGGGTCTCCGCGCCGTCATCGCGCTGCATTCGACCAAGCTCGGCCCCGCGGCCGGCGGCACGCGCTTCTGGCATTATGCGGACAATGGCCGCGCGGTGACCGACGCGCTGCGCCTGTCGCGCGGCATGAGCTTCAAGAACGCGATGGCCGGGCTTGAGCTGGGCGGCGGCAAGGGCGTCGTCCTCGCGGCCAAGCCCGGCGACGTGATCACCACCGAACAGCTCGAGGCGTTCGGCCGCGCAGTCGAATCGCTCGGCGGCCGCTACGTGACCGCCGAGGACGTCGGCATGTCCGAAGAGCGGATGAAGGTGATTGCAACCCAGACGCGCTACGTCTCGGGCCTGCCGGTCGCGAGCGGTGCGGCGGGCGGCGATCCGGGGCCGTACACGGCGCTCGGCATCTATCTGGGCGTCAAGGCGGCGGCGCAGCGCGGGCTCGGCGCGACCGACATGAAGGGCGTGCGCGTCGCGATCCAGGGCGTCGGCTCGGTCGGCGGCGGGCTCGCCCGGCTGCTCGCGAAGGACGGCGCGGTGCTGACGCTCGCGGACGTCGACGAGGGCCGCGCGCAGGCGCTGGCGGGTGAACTCGGCGCGACCGCAGTCCCCGCCGAGGCGATCCTGACGACCGACACCGACATCTTCAGCCCGAACGCGCTGGGTGCGATCCTGACCGAAATGTCGATCGCGGCGCTCAAGGCAAAGGTCGTCGCGGGCGGCGCGAACAACCAGCTCAGCGTCCGCGAGGACGGTGCGCGACTGCACGCGCGCGGCATCCTCTATGCGCCGGATTACGTGATCAACGCGGGCGGCATCATCAATGTCGGGCTCGAATATCTCGGCCAGGGCGACGAAGCTGAAGTGAAGGCACGGATCGCACGCATCCCCGAGCGGCTGATCCAGGTCTGGGACGAGAGCGACCGCAGCGGCGAACCGTCGTCCGACGTCGCCGATTCGATCGCAAAGCGCCTGATCGGCCGTTAAGTCCGTCCCCCTTTCGCGGGGACGGTGACACGGCGGGCCACTCCCTCTCCCCACGTGGGGAGAGGGGCTTTAAGTCCGTCACGACTTGCCATAGTGGTAACACCCAGTGGCCACCCTGCACGCCCTTGCCAATCCCGCGCGCTTCCTGAAGATCGCCAGGCCGCTGACGCCTGCGCTGTTCTGGGCGGGCGTCGCGCTGATCGCGCTGGGCTGCTGGGCGGGACTGACGCAGACCCCACCCGACTATCTGCAGGGCGAGACGGTGCGGATCCTCTACATCCATGTCCCTGCCGCCTGGCTCGGCATGGGCGGCTGGAGCGGGATCGCGATTTCCAGCATCATGCTGCTCGTCTGGCGTCACCCGCTGGCCGGCATCGCCGCACGCGCGATCGCGCTGCCCGGCGCGGTGTTCGCGGCTTTGTGCCTGATGACCGGCTCGATCTGGGGACGGCCGACCTGGGGGACGTGGTGGCAATGGGACGGACGGCTGACCTCGATGCTGCTGCTGTTCTTCGTCTATCTTGGCTATATGGCGCTGGCGAAGGCGGATGCGGACCGCGGCGGCGACGGGCGCGTGCCCGCGCTCTACGGCGTCGCCGGATCGGTGCTGCTGCCGATCATCCGCTATTCGGTGATCTGGTGGAACACGCTGCATCAGGGGCCGAGCATCGGGCTGACCAAGTCGACGATCGACGGCGCGATCCTCTGGCCGCTGCCGATCATGCTCGCGGGCTTCACCTTCGTCTTTGCCGGCATCGTGCTGATGCGGATGCGGACCCTGCTCGCCACCGCCAAGGCCGAGGCGCGGATGCGTCGGATGGCCAGAGCGTGAAGGTGCGCGCATGACCGCCTGGCCGTTCGTGATTGCCGCCTATGCCGTGACGCTGGGCGGCGGCGCCGTCGTCGCACTGCTCAGCTATCTGGCGATGCGGAAGGCGGAGCGATGAAGGCCAAGCATCAGCGGCTTACCCTCGCGCTGCTCGCGCTCGGCGCGGTCGTCGTCGCGGGGCTGCTCGCTTTGTCCGCGCTGAAGGATCAGGCGTCGTTCTTCTACGCGCCGTCCGACGTGAAGCGCGACGGGCTGCCGCTCGGCCGCGCGGTCCGGCTCGGCGGGATGGTCGCGGACGGATCGGTCAAGCGCGCGGCGGACGGCGTCACCGTCCACTTCACCGTCACCGACGGCGCCGCGACCACGCCGGTGGTCTTCGCCGGAATCGTCCCGAACCTGTTCCGCGAGAAATCGGGGGTCGTCGCCGAGGGGCAGTTCCAAGCGGACGGCCGCTTCGTCGCGTCCAACCTGCTCGCCAAGCATGACGAGAAATACATGCCCCCCGAAATGGCGGGCAAGATGCACGAGACCAAGACGCTCGCACCGGACCGCGGCTCATGATCGCCGAAGCCGGACTCGCGGCGCTCTGGCTCGCCGGCGCGCTGGCGGCACTGCAGCTGGCGATGGCGGTGATCGGGATCGCGCGCGGTCGCGACGACGTTGCCGCGGCGGTGCGGCCGGTGGCGATCGTCCAGGGCGTGCTCGCCGCGCTGGCAATGGCGCTGCTGATCAACCTGTTCCTCAACTCCGACATGTCGGTGAAGCTTGTTGTCGAGAACAGCCATTCGGCCAAGCCTTGGCTCTACAAGTTCGCCGGCGCCTGGGGCAATCACGAGGGGTCGATGCTGCTCTGGGTGACGATCCTGGGGCTGGCAGGCGGCGCGGTGGCGATCTTCGAACGGTCGCTGCCCGAACGCACTTTGGTCGCGACGCTCGGTGCGCAGGCGACGATCGCGCTCGGTTTCTATGCGTTCCTGCTCTTCTCCTCCAATCCGTTCGCGCGGCTGACCCCGGCGGCACCCGACGGGCTCGGGCTCAACCCGCTGCTCCAGGACCCCGGCTTGGCGTTCCACCCGCCGACGCTCTACACCGGCTATGTCGGGCTTTCGGTCGCCTTCTCGTTCGCGGTCGGTGCGCTGGTCACGCGGGACGTCGGGCCGGGCTTCGCCAAAGCGATGCGCCCCTGGGTGCTGATCGCGTGGATCTTCCTCACGCTCGGCATCACCGCGGGGAGCTACTGGGCCTATTACGAGCTCGGCTGGGGCGGCTGGTGGTTCTGGGATCCGGTCGAGAACGCGTCGCTGATGCCGTGGCTCGCGGCGACCGCGCTGCTCCATTCGGTGACCGTGCTGGCGACGCGCGACGGGCTGCGCGCGTGGACGATCATGCTCGCGGTGGTCGCCTTCTCGATGTCAATGATCGGCACGTTCCTGGTGCGCTCGGGCATCCTGACCAGCGTCCACGCCTTTGCGGTCGATCCGGAGCGCGGCGCGTTCATCCTCGCGCTGCTCGCCATCTATATCGGTGGTGCGCTCGCGCTGTTCGCCGCGCGGATCGGCACCGTGCGCGCGGGCACGACCTTCGATCCGGTCAGCCGCGAGGGCGGGCTGGTCGCGAACAACCTGCTGCTGTCGGTGATCCTCGGCATCGTCCTGATCGGCACGCTCTACCCGATCGTCGCGGCGAGCTTCGGCGTGCAACTGTCGGTGGGCCCGCCCTTCTTCAACAAGGCCGCAGGACCGATCGCGCTATTGCTGGTCGCGGTGATGGCGGTCGGGCCGCTGCTGCGCTGGCGCCGCGACGAGGCGAGGGCGGTCGTCGGCCGCGTCGCGCTGCCGATCGCGGCCACCGTGGTGGCGGCGGTCGCGCTGCTGTTCGTCTGGCCGGGCGTGCTGCCCTGGGCCGGGCTCAGCCTTGCCGCAGGTCTCGCGGTCGCCAGCATCGCCCCCTTGTGGAAGCGCAATCTCCGGCGCACGCCGATGTTCACCTATGGCATGGTCCTCGCGCATCTCGGCATCGCGGTCAGCCTGGCCGGCATGGCGTCAGACAGCGCGTTCACCAAGGAAACGCTGGTCGCGGTGCGCGCAGGCGAGGCGGCGCGCGTGGGGCCCTATAGCGTCACGCTCGACGGGATCTCGCCGGTGATCGGCGAGAACTGGTCCGCGCTCGAGGCGCAGCTGACCGCGACGCGCGGCGATGACAGCATGCGGCTCCACCCGCAGCTTCGCTTCTTCGCCAATCCGCCGACCAGCACCAATGAATCGGCGATCCTGACCGCGCTCGACGGCCAGCTCTATACCGTGCTCGGCCAGCCCGACGGGCAGGGGCGGTGGCAGCTGCGGCTGTGGTGGAAGCCGTTCGTGACGCTGATCTGGTTCGGCGGCGTGCTGATCGCGCTGGGCGGGGCGCTGTCGCTGGTCGGGCGGCTGCGTCGCGAACGGCGCAGCGCGGTCCGGGCGGCCTGGGCATGAAGCGGTTCGCGCTCTGGGCGCCGCTGGTGATCTTCGCCTTGCTGTTCGCGGTGGTGGCGAGCGGGCTGTTCCGGCCGGCGGACAAGGTCGTGCGGTCGGCGATGGTCGGCAAGCCACTGCCCGATTTCGCGCTGCCCGCGATGGTGCCGGGCAAGCCGGGGCTGACCAGCGCTTCGTTCAAGGGCGGTCAGCCGCGGCTGCTCAACGTGTTCGCGAGCTGGTGCGTGCCCTGCATCGCCGAGGCCCCGCATCTGATGCGGCTGAAGACGATGGGCATCCCGATCGACGCGATCGCAATCCGCGACACCACGCCCGCGATCGCCGGCTTCCTGCGCCGCAACGGCGATCCCTATGCGCGGATCGGCAGCGACACCGCGAGCCGGGTCCAGCTCGCGCTCGGCTCGTCGGGCGTGCCCGAGACCTTCGTGGTCGATGGCCGCGGGATCGTCGTCAAGCAGATCATCGGCGACATCCGCGAGGACAATATCGGCGAGATCGTTCAGGCCGTGAGGGAAGCCCGATGAGCGGGCGGTTGAGCCTGGCGCTGGCGGCAGGCGCGACGGTCGCGACGCTGCTGTTCTGCACCGCGCCCGCCGCCGCGCAGCCCGTCACGCCGCCCGCGCATTACGCCAATGTCCAGCTCGCCGACCCCGCCAAGGAAGCCTCCGCCAAGGCGCTGATGGAGACACTGCGCTGCCTCGTCTGTCAGGGCCAGTCGATCGCGGACAGCGATGCGGACATGGCCGCCGACATGCGCGCGCTGGTCCGCGAACGGATCGCGCGCGGCGAGACGCCCGCCTCGGTCCGCGACTGGCTGGTGTCGCGCTATGGCGACTATGTCACCTATGACCCGCCGCTGTCGGGGCTGACCTGGCCGCTATGGCTGGCGCCGATCGCGCTGCTGGCGATCGGCGCGTGGATCGCGCGGTCGAGTTTCCGCCGGAGGACGCGCTGATGGGCTGGCTCTGGCTCGGGATCATCGCGGTCGGGGCGTTCGCGCTGCTGGCGGTGCTGAGGGTCGACCGGCTGCTCTGGTCGATGGTCGCCGCCGCGCTGATGCTCGGCGCGGCGGGCTATGCGCTGCAGGGCGAGCCCGAGCTTGCCGGGCATCCGGTCGTGACGGGCACGACGATCACGCCCGATGACGGGTCGATGATCGAGCTGCGCGACAAGATGCTCGAACGCTATACCGGTGCCGCCGCCTATCTGGTCGCGGCGGATGCGATGACGCGGATCGGCGAGCGTCGCGCGGCGGTGAAGGTCCTGCTCGGCGGGATCCGCGTCGCGCCGAAAAGCCTCGTCCTGTGGACCGGGCTGGCCAATGCGCTCGCCGCACACGACGGCGACCAGGTCTCGCCGCCGGCGCTGTTCGCGTTCCAGCAGGCGATGCGGATCGCACCGCGCCACCCGGCGCCGCCCTTCTTCCTCGGCCTCGCCTATGTCCGGTCGGGCAATTTCGCGGCGGGACGACCCTATTGGGCCCGCGCGCTCGCGCTGACCCCGAAAAGCGTGTCCTATCACGACGAGATCGCGGTGCGCCTCGCGCTGCTCGATCAGGTGACGGCCGCACAGGACGCCGCTCCGGCGAGCTGACCACCGACGCAAAACGGGACCCGGATCGTCCGGCGCGATGCCGGGGATCCTGGGTCCCGTTCCGTGCCGCAAAAGGGCTTACTGGCCGCGGCCGGTCTTGCCCTGAAGCTCGTCGATCTTCAGCGAGGCATCGGCCTTCGACAGCGATTCGTCGAATTCCTCATGCGCCTCTTCGGACAGCGTCTTCAGATAGCTGGCCTGTGCGCCGGTCATCTTCTCGTCGCCGGTCGTCCAGTCGTGCGGATCCTTCTCGGCGTTCGAAAAGGGCTCGGACTTGGGGTTCGGGGTGTCGGACATGCGTGAAATTCCTTCCGCCTGTCCAACCCCCGTGTTCCGCATCCGTTCCCGCTTAATTCGACCAAGCTTCGTAAGGTAAACCCAGATCATCCGCGACCGCCTTGTACGCGATCTTGCCCTTGTAGACGTTGAGCCCGTTGGCGAGGTGCGGGTCGGCCTTCATCGCGGCCTCCGCACCCAGATTGGCGAGCTTCAGCGCAAACGGCAGCGTCGCGTTGTTGAGCGCGAACGCCGAGGTGCGCGCGACCGCGCCGGGCATGTTGGCGACGCAGTAATGGATCACGCCGTCGACCTCGAACACCGGATCCTCATGCGTGGTCGCATGGCTCGTCTCGAAACAGCCACCCTGGTCGATCGCGATGTCGACCAGCACCGAACCGCGCTTCATCGTCTTGAGCATCTCGCGCGTGACCAGCTTGGGGGCCGCCGCGCCGGGGACGAGCACCGCGCCGATGACGAGATGCGCGTTCTTCACCGCCGCCGCGATCGCCGCCTTCGACGCATAGGCGGTCTTGATCTGGCTCGAGAAGAACATGTCGAGCTCGGCCAGACGATCGTTCGAAATGTCGTAGATCGTCACGTCGGCACGCATCCCGACCGCCATCTGCGCCGCGTTGACGCCCGACACGCCGCCGCCGAGGATCGCGACCTTGGCAGGCGCGACACCGGGGACGCCGCCGAGCAGGACGCCGCGGCCGCCCTGTTCCTTTTCGAGATAATGCGCGCCGACCTGCACCGACATGCGGCCCGCGACCTCGGACATCGGCTTCAGCAGCGGCAGGCCGCGGCGATGGTCGGTGACGGTCTCGTACGCGATGCAGGTCGCGCCCGACTTCATCAGCCCTTCGGCCTGCGGCTTGTCGGCGGCGAGGTGAAGATAGGTGAAGAGCAGGTGGCGCGGTTCGAGCATCGCGATCTCGACCGGCTGCGGCTCCTTGACCTTCACGATCATGTCGGCGGCGGCGAACACCGCGGCGGCGGTCGGCAGGATCGTCGCGCCCGCGTCGACATAGTCCTGGTCCTCGAAGTCGATGCCCGAGCCTGCCTGGGTCTCGACGACGACCTCATGGCCCGCGGCGACCAGTTCGGCGACCGACGGCGGGGTCAGACCAACACGATATTCGTGATTCTTGATTTCCTTGGGAACACCGACGCGCATCATTTCCACTCCATTATCTTTGACCGCAGTGTAGCGCGCATCGACCGGGAAGGGTTCGCAAAGCCGTCCCGCTGCCCTATCGGATTTGGGAGAATATTGCACTCAGAGACGACGAAGCAGGAAAATTGTGAGTATCGCGATCGAGCGCAGGATCCTGGACCTGCTGGCGGCCAATTCGGACCTGACCAGCGCCGAGCTGGGCGAGGCGGTGGGCCTGTCGCCGAGCGCCGCGCATCGCCGCGTCGCGCAGCTGCGTGAGAGCGGTGCGATCACCGGCTATCGCGCGGTCCTGTCGCGCGCGGCGCGCGGCGATCCGAGCATCGTCCTCGTCAACGTCACGCTCCGCGACCAGCGCAAGGAGACGATGGCGGCGTTCGAGGCGGAGATCGTGAACTGCCCGCAGGTCGTGCAATGCTTCCTGATGAGTGGCGAGGCGGATTACATGCTTCACGTCGAGCTCCGCCGCGGCGAGACGTTCGAACGGATCCACCGCGAGACGCTGTCGCAACTGCCGGGCGTCACGCGGCTGGCGTCGCATTTCGTGATTCGCGAAGTCGTCACGCGCTGACGTTTTCCTGCGCGCCCAGGACTCCAAGGCCAAGCACGGCAATGCCCGTTACCGATAGCGTCCTGCCGCAAACAGGCGAAGCGGCGTGATCAGCCCCGGTTAATCCACGTTGCCGGCGGCGGCGTTGCCGCTCTCCAACCCCCATGCTAAATGCGCCAGCTTGGGGCACAGGGTGAAATCGGAATTTCGATGATGATTGCTGCACTTCCGGGTCGATTCACCGTCCAGTGAGCGTCGATCCCACAGCCGCGGCCTCGACCGTGCCCCCCGCCGGACTCGATCCGGATACCGGCCACCATCATGCGGACGGCATGCTGAAACTCGCCTTTGGCGCGATCGGCATCGTCTTCGGCGATATCGGCACGAGCCCGCTCTACGCATTCCGCGAGACCTTTGCGGGGCACCACAAGCTCGCACTTGATTCGGCGCACATCATGGGCGTCATCAGCCTGATGTTCTGGTCGATGATGATCGTCGTGACGGTGAAATACGTCATCATCATCATGCGTGCGGACAACAAGGGTGAGGGCGGCAGTCTCGCGCTGCTCGCGCTCGTCTCCGGCAAGACCAAGACGCGGCGCTGGAGCAAGGGGATCATCCTGCTCGGCGTCTTCGCGACCGCGCTGTTCTACGGCGACAGCATGATCACCCCCGCGGTCTCGGTGCTGTCCGCGGTCGAGGGGCTCGCGGTCGCCGCGCCGAGCTTCGCCGGGCTCGTCCTGCCGATCGTGATCGCGATCCTGATCGCGCTGTTCTGGGTCCAGAAGAGCGGCACCGCGCGAATCGGCATGGTGTTCGGGCCGATCATGCTGGTGTATTTCAGCGTCATCGCGGTGCTCGGCATCCTCAGCATCATCCAGACGCCGGGCGTGCTCTGGGCCTTTTCCCCGCATTACGCGGTCGAGTTCTTCCTGATCGATCCGACCCGCGCCTTCCTCGCGCTCGGCTCGGTCGTGCTCGCGGTGACCGGCGCGGAGGCGCTCTATGCGGACATGGGGCATTTCGGCCGCCGGCCGATCGGCATCTCCTGGCTGTTTTTCGTGCTGCCGGCGCTGATCCTGAATTACATGGGGCAGGGCGCGCTGCTGTTCCGCGACGGGCAGGCGGCGCTCGTCAGCCCGTTCTACAATCTCGCCCCCGAAAGCCTCCAGCTGCCGCTCGTCCTGCTCGCGACGATGGCCGCGGTGATCGCGTCGCAGGCGGTGATCTCGGGCGCGTTCTCGGTCACGCAGCAGGCGATCCAGCTCGGCTTCATCCCGCGGCTGCGGATCGAGCACACCAGTGCCGCTACCGCGGGCCAGATCTACATCCCGCTGGTGAACGGCGCGCTGATGGTGATGGTGATCCTGCTGGTGCTGTTCTTCCGCACCTCGTCGAACCTGACCAGCGCCTACGGCATCGCGGTGACGGGGGCGATGCTGATCGACACCTGCCTGCTCGGTGTCGTGCTGTTCCGGCTGTGGAACTGGCCGAAGATCGCGGCGATCCCGTTGCTCGCGATCTTCTTCCTGGTCGACGGCGCGTATCTGGCCGCGAACCTGACCAAGGTGCCCGATGGCGGCTGGTTCCCGCTGCTGATCGGCCTCATCATCTTCACCTTCCTGACGACCTGGTCGAAGGGGCGGCAGCTGATGATCGACCGGATGCGCGAGGCGGCGATGCCGATCAAGGTGTTCATCGGCTCGGCCGCGAACTCCGCGTCGCGCGTGCCGGGGACCGCGGTGTTCATGACCTCGACCTCCGACGGCGTGCCGCACGCGCTGCTCCACAACCTCAAGCACAACAAGGTGCTGCACGAGCGCGTCATCCTGCTGACCGTCAAGATCGTCGGCCAGCCCTATTGGCCAGCGCACGACCGTGCGGTGCGCGACGAGCTCGGCGACGGCTTCCACCGTCTGATCCTGCGCTACGGCTTCATGGAGGATGCCGACGTCCCCGCCGCGCTGCGCCAGGTGCACAGCTGCGGCGCCGACTTCAAGATGATGGACACCAGCTTCTTCCTCTCGCGCCAGACGCTGCTCGCCTCGGACAAGCCGGGGATGATGCTCTGGCGCGAAAAGCTGTTCGCGTGGATGCTGCGCAACGCCGAAAGCGCGATGGAATTCTTCCGCCTGCCGACCAACCGCGTCGTCGAGCTCGGCAGCCAGATCGAGATTTGATCTCAGTCGGTCGGCACCCAGCACCTCCCCGGCGTAGGCCGGGGCCCAGTTGGGAAACGTCGATGGCGGACGTCACACGAAGTTACATCAACCTTTCCAACTGGACCCCGGCCTGCGCCGGGGAGGTATCTGCATGATGGCAAGCACGACCGAAGTAGCCCCGATCATCGTCACCGCGCTGTTCGGCCGCCAGGACACCGCGTTCTTCGACGCGATGCGGCGCGAGCATTTCCCGCCCGAGCGCAACCAGCTCGATTCGCACCTGACGCTGTTCCACCATTTGCCGCCCTCGGGCCTCGACGAGCTCAAGCACCGGCTGAACCAGGAGACGCGCGGGCTGCCGGCGCCGCGGGCGCGGATCGGCGGGCTGATGTCGCTGGGGCGCGGTGTCGCCTACCGGATCGAATCGCCCGAGCTGGTCGGGATCCGCGCGCGGCTGGCGGATGCGTTCACGGGGATGCTGACGCCGCAGGACGCGGGCGGCTGGCGTCCGCACGTCACGATCCAGAACAAGGTCAACCCGTCGGTCGCCAAGCTGCTGCTCGGCAATCTGCAGCGCGACTTCGCGGCGCGGGACGTCGAAATCGCCGGGCTCGGCGCCTGGTGGTATCGCGGCGGGCCCTGGGAAGCGATTTCCCGCCACATGTTTGCTTGACCGCCTCGAATCCGCTTCCTATAGGCCGCGCCTCGCAGGGAAGAATGCTTCCCCGCAGACGGTACGGCGAAGTAGCTCAGTTGGTTAGAGCACGGGAATCATAATCCTGGGGTCGGGGGTTCAAGTCCCTCCTTCGCTACCATTTTCAAACACACCGAACGGGTCGTTGACGACCAGGATCGCGTCGCTCCGGGCGAGCGCGAGCAGCGTCAGGCCGTGCGCGCGCGCGTGATCGATCGCGAGACTGGTCGGCGCGGAAATCCCCACCAGCATCGCCACGCCCGCGACCAGCGCCTTGTCGACCATCTCGAAGCTGATCCGCGACGTGACGAGGATGAAGGCGGGGGGCTCGGTCGACCGCATCGCCAGCCCGCCGACGAGCTTGTCGAGCGCATTGTGGCGGCCGACATCCTCATAAGCGGCCAGCACGTCCCCCGACCGGTCGCACGCGGCGGCGGCATGGATCGCCCCCGTCGCGGCGTTGAGCGGCTGGTGCGCGCGCAGCCCCGCCAGCGCGGCGAAGATCGCGGTGACGGGCACGTCGGGGCGGGGCGGGGTACCCGCCACCGGCTTGCGCAGCTGTTCGAGCCCGGAAATGCCGCACAGCCCGCAGGACGTGTCGCTGGTCCGGTGGCGGACGCGGTCGTGGATCCGCCCCCGGCACCGCTCCGACAGGCCGACACGGACGATCCAGCCCGCCTCCGCCTCGAACACGTCGATGTCGCGCACGTCGTCGGCGCTGTCGGCGAGCCGCTCGGTCAGCAGGAACCCGGTGGTGAAGGCGGGCAGGTCGGCGGGCG
Organism: Sphingomonas sp. T1; assembly: GCF_902506585.1. NCBI lineage: Bacteria > Pseudomonadati > Pseudomonadota > Alphaproteobacteria > Sphingomonadales > Sphingomonadaceae > Sphingomonas > Sphingomonas sp. T1. The sequence goes on along the minus strand of NZ_LR733875.1, from coordinate 1,091,039 downwards.
TCATCATCATCACCGCATAGCCAAGCCCGTCGATCTCGATCGCGACGGGCACCTCGATCGCGATCGCGCGCGTGCCCGCCGCGACGGCGTCGGGGCGCAGGATGGTGATCGCTTCGGTACGGGCAGTCGTCACAGCGCGGCCATGTCCTCGGGGGTGTTGATGTTCGGGATGACCCCATGCGCAGGGATCGGCAAGGCGCCGATCGCCTCCGCCCAGCCGTGCACCGAGCGGCGCGGCGACGATTCGATATGCGCGATCAGCGCGGCAGCGGACGCGGTCTCCCAATGCCCCAGCACGGGCGCGTCAGGGCAGAAGGAGGGCGCGCGGCGGGCCAGCGCCGCCAGCAGCCCATCGGGCAGCGCAGGCACGTCGCAGGCGATCGTGAGAACCGATGTGTAGCCCAGACCCGCCGCATGATGCAGCGCGCCCGCTATACCCCCCAGCGGCCCCAGATCGGGCCCCGGCAGGTCGCGGATCAGGCCATCCCGCCCCGCGACCACCGCGTCATCGACATGCGGCCCGAGCAGCGCACAGGCGTGGTCGGCCAAGCGGCGCCCGGCGAGCAGCGCCTGCGCCTTGTCCGACCCGAACCGCGACGATCGCCCGCCCGCCAGGACGACGCCGAGGATCCTGGGCGTGCTCAGCGCGTCTTCTCGATCCGCACCGGCACCGACTTGGCGGCAGGCACATGGCTTTCGCGCGCATGGTGCGCGACCGGCATGAGCAGGTTGCACTCGGGGTAATAGGCCCCGACGCACCCTTCCGGAATCGAATATTCGACGACGCGCAGCTTGTTGAAGCGGCGGTCGCCATTGTCGCCCGCATCGCCGACCAGATCGACGTCGTCACCATCGGTCAGCCCCATGCGCAGCATGTCGCTGCGGTTCATGAAGACGATGTCGCGCGTGCCCTTCACGCCGCGGAACCGGTCGTGATAGCCATAGACGGTGGTGTTGAACTGATCGTTCGACCGCAGCGTCATCAGCCGGAACCGCCCCTCGCTCTCCTCGAACCCGGTGACGTTGAGCGAGTGGGGGACGTTGATCTCCGCCTTGCCGCTCTCAGTCAGCCATTCGCGGTGCGCCGCCGGCACGCCCTTCCAGAAGCCGCCGGGGGTGAACATCTTGGCGTTGAAGTCGGAGAACATGTCCGGATAGGTCTCGGCGATCGCATCGCGGATCCGCGCATAGTCGCGCACCCACGCATCCCAGTCGAGCTTCGGATTGGGCGCCAGCGTCGCCTTAGCGATACCCGCGAGGATCGCAGGCTCGGACAGCAGCGTCTCCGCGGCGGGCGTCGCCTTGCCCTTCGAGCCATAGATCTGGCTGAACGAATCCTCGACCGAGACGCTCTGCGGCCCGGTGCCCTGCATGTCGGTCTCGATCCGGCCGAGGCAGGGGAGCAGATAGCAGGTCTTGCCGGGCAGCAGGTGCGAACGGTTGAGCTTGGTGGCGATGTGCACCGTCAGGTCGATCCCACGCCACGCCGGCTCCATCCGCGCATGGTCGGGGATCGCGCGGACAAAATTGCCGCCGAGCCCGATGAACGCCTGTGCCTCGCCGTCAAGCACCGCCTCGCACGATGCGATCGTGTCCCAGCCGAGCTCGCGCGGCGGCTCGAAGCCATATTGCTCGGCGAGCTTGTCGAGCGGGGCGAGCTCCGGCTTTTCGGTGATCCCGACGGTGCGCTGCCCCTGGACGTTCGAATGGCCGCGGACCGGGCCCATGCCCGCGCCCGGCTTGCCGATATTGCCGCGCAGCAGCATCAGGTTGACGAGCATATGGACGTTGTCGATCCCGCCGACATGCTGGGTCAGCCCCATGCCGTACACCGCGATGACCGCCTTTGACTTGGCATAGACCTTGGCGGCCGATTCGATCTCGACGCGCGACAACCCACTCTCATGTTCGATCGTCGCCCAGTCAGTGCCGCGCGCGACATCCGCGAACGCCTCGAACCCGGTGGTATGCTCGGCGAGGAAGGCGTGGTCGAGGATCCGCAGCGTGTTGAGTTCGCGCGCGCGATCATCCGCCTCGATCAGATATTTGCACATCCCCATCAGCGCGCCGACGTCGCCGCCGGTCTTCACCTGGTGATATTGCGAGGCGATCGGCGTCGACTTGCCAGTGACCATCTCCAGCGGATTCTGCGGATCCTGGAATTTCTCGAGCCCGCGCTCCTTCAGCGGATTGAACACGACGATCTCGACGCCGCGCTTGGCGCAGTCGCGCAGCGGATGGAGGAACCGCGGGCTGTTCACGCCCGGATTCTGGCCGAAATAGAAGATCGCGTCGCACTTCTCGTAATCCGAGAGGTGGATCGTCCCGACCGCCGAGCCGATCGCCGACTTCAGCCCGACCGAGGTCGTTTCGTGGCACATGTTCGAACTGTCGGGCAGGTTCTGGCTGCCGTACATCCGCGCCATCAGGCTGTACATGTACGAGGTCTCGAGGCTCGCGCGACCCGAGGCGTAGAAGATGACCTTGGTCGGGTCATAGGTCTTGAGCTTCGCACCGATCCCGGCGAACGCCTCGTCCCAGCTGCACGCGGCATATTTGTCGGTCGCGGCGTCATATTTCAGCGGATGGGTCAGGCGTCCGGCCTGTTCGAGATCGAAATCCTTCCAGCCGAGCAGCTCGGTAACCGTATGCTCCTGGAAGAACGCGGGCGTAACGCGGTAGGAGGTCAGCTCCCACGCAGTCGCCTTCGCGCCGTTCTCGCAGAATTCGGCGGCATGCGGGTGCGCGGGCTTGCCCCAGGCGCAGCTGACGCAGGCAAAGCCCTCGGGCTTGTTCTGCCGCGTGAGTTCGCGCAGCGCTTCGGGACCGATCTTCTCGCGCGCGGATATTTCCACGAGCGATTTCATCGACCCCCAGCCGCCTGCGGGTGCGGTATAGTCCTCGATCTCAATCGTCCGGTCGTCGCTCATGCTCACCTCCGCTTTGTCCTCCAACGAAGCGAGGCGACAATCGATGCAGGCCGATTGCAGCGGTGATGGTTCAAATCGCACGTCCCATCGCCTAGATGGGGTCGGAAACTCCAAGGATATGACGATGACGACGCACACGACCCGCATGCTCATTCTCGGTTCCGGGCCTGCCGGGCTGTCGGCCGCGATCTATGGCGCGCGCGCCGGGATGGCGCCGATCGTCGTCCAGGGGATCCAGCCTGGCGGCCAGCTGACCACCACGACCGATGTCGAGAATTATCCCGGCTTCAAGGACGTCATCCAGGGCCCGTGGCTGATGGAGCAGATGCAGGCGCAGGCCGAGCATGTCGGCACGCGGATGATGTGGGACACGATCGTCAAGGTCGACGTCAGCAGTCGCCCGTTCCGCCTGACCGGCGACAGCGGCGACGTGTATGAGGGCGAGACGCTCGTCATCGCGACCGGCGCGCAGGCCAAGTGGCTCGGCATCGACAGCGAGGAGCCGATGAAGGGCAAGGGCGTCAGCGCCTGCGCGACCTGCGACGGCTTCTTCTACCGCGGCAAGAAGGTGGCCGTCATCGGCGGCGGCAACACCGCGGTCGAGGAGGCGCTGTACCTCACCAACCATTCGCCCGACGTGACGCTGATCCACCGCCGCGATTCGCTGCGTTCGGAGAAGATCCTCCAGGAGCGGCTGTTCGCGCACAAGGGCGTGACCGTGCTGTGGAACAAGGAAGTCCGCGAATTCGTCGACGGCGGCGGCAATGCCGGGCTCGTCGCGCTCGAGCTCGAGGACACGGTGACGGGCGAGCGCTCGCGCCTCGCCGTCGATGGCGGCTTTGTCGCGATCGGCCACCACCCCGCGACCGAGCTGTTCCGCGGGCATATCGATCTCGATTCGGACGGCTATATCTCGGTCGAGACCGGCTCGACGCGCACCAGCGTCGAGGGCGTGTTCGCGTGCGGCGACGTCGCCGACAAGGTCTACCGCCAGGCGGTAACCGCGGCGGGCACCGGCTGCATGGCCGCCCTCGACGCGGAGCGGTTCCTGGCGGCCGCGGAATTCGCCGAACTGGCCGATGCCGCGGAGTAGTGGCGGCGGGGCGTGCGTTTGATCCACGCCCCTCCCACCCTCCGTCATCCTGACGAAAGTCAGGATCCAGAGCCAGGAATGGCGTCGCCCGTAACCCTGGATCCTGACTTTCGTCAGGATGACGAGAGTAGAGGTACCGGTGTTCCCCTCACACCTTTCGCCAGGATGACGGACGGGGGAGTGCCAGCGTCCCCCCACACCCTCCGTCATCCTGACGAAAGTCAGGATCCAAAGCCAGAGACGGCATCGCCCATAACCCTGGGTCCTGACGTTCGTCAGGATGACGAGTGGGCGGAACTGGCGGCGCCTGCATCGTCCGTGCGGTCGATCACGGCCCTGAGCGCCGCCTCCAACGCACCGGCATTCGCGGAACCGGCAAAACTGTGCGAATCGGTAGCCAGTCGCACGATCCGCGCCGCGCCGCGGTAACGTGCCGCAAACACCTGCGCGGTCACGTCGCCGGTCGCGAGCAAGATGACAACGCGCGCCGCCCAACCGTCGATCGCGCCGCAGACCCGGCTCGCGAGATCGCCCTCGACCTCCCCCGACGCTCGCGACACCCTCACCAGACCCCGCACCAGCTTGCGCAGATCGATCCCACCGCGGATCAGGCTGAGCCACGCGGCCGGATCACGCAGCCGCGCGGCATAGTGCGCGCGGATCGCAGCGGCGGGGGGGAGGTCGTCGGTCGGCGCGATCACCCAGGGATTGGCGAGGAGCAGCCGGTCGACCCCCGCCGCCGCGCCGAACAGCGCGAGCGCGCTCGCCGCGTCGCAATTGCCGAACCCGACCAGCCGCGTGACGTGCGGCGCAGCGGCGCGAAACGCGGCGGCGGCGGCGACCAGATCGGCCTGCGCCGACAGAAAGCCGCGATTCTCGCCGCTCGAATCGCCAATGCCGCGGCGGTCATAGCGGAACACCGGCGTGCCCCCAGCCGCCAGCCGCCGCGCGAGCATCGCCATGCCGCGGTGCGCACCGCTGCGGATCTCGTTGCCGCCCGACACGATCAGCACCCCGGTCGCGCCCGCCGCGTCGTCGAGCGTCGCGACCAGCGTCTCGCCCTCGCAGGGGACCGTGATCAGCCGCCGCATGTCGCGATCCACCCGGCGATGTCCGCGGCCAGCGTGTCGGAGAGCGTTGCATCGCTGCCCGGCTCCGACCGCCGCCACAGCGGCGCCCCGGGATAGCGCGCATCCGTCGGACGCGGATCGCTCTTGAGTCGCACCGTTCGCGACGCGGCATATGGCACCGCGTCCTGCAGATCGGCGAGCAGCGCGGCGGACAGGCTGTTGCCCGCATACCCATCCGCATCATGCATCGTCGACGCGGCGCGGATCCGGCTCAGGTCGCGCAACAGGTCATCGCCCGACTGCGGTGCGAGCCGCCACCGCCCGGCAAGACTGGCGTTGCAATCGACGAGCGCACCACTCCGAATCGTGACCGCGTAAACCGGCACGTCGAGCGTCCCGACAAGCGCGGCAAACGCCTGGCGCAGGTCGGCCAACCGCAGGTCGCGCGTCTCGACCACACTCTCGCCGGTACCGGGCAGGTCGGGCAAGATGCTGCCGATCCCGCGCCCCGCCAGCGCGCGCAGCATCGCGACGAGGAACGCACGCGTGCGGTTCGCCTCCTCGAACAGCGGCAGCACCGCGACGACCAGCGGTCCGGCATCGGGGCCGAAGCGCAGCATCGCCTCGCGCCCGCCGGCCCAGTCATAGTGATCGAAGCGGGGGCCGGTCATCCCGGCCGAGGCTAGACCAGCGCCTTGCGCGCCGCAAACTGGACGAGCGCGCCGAACGTCTCGAGCATCTCGCCGTCGATCTCGTCATCCTCGATCAGGATGCCGAGCCGGTCCTCGAGCTCGGTCAGCACGCTCGCCACCGCCATCGAATCAAGTTCGGGGAGCGCGCCGAACAACGGCGTGTCGTCGGTGAATGCCGCGACTCGCTCGGCGCTAAGGCCAAGGATGTCGGCAAGGACGGCGCGGACCGTCGTTTCAACCTGGGAAGTACCTTCGAAGATCACGAGCATCGCCTGAACCGTTGCGAACCGGGCCCCGCTAGCCTGTGGGGGTGAATTCGGCAACGGCTTGGCGCTATGGAGGGACCATGATCCCGCTCGACCCCGTCCCGTTTCCGATCGATCACCTGACCTCGCGCGGCGCAGCCGACGACGTTGCGCTGATCGACCGCGCAGGGACGATGACGTTCCGCGACCTCGAAACCGCGGTCGCCGCGCTCGCGGGTTGGCTGGCGGGGCAGGGGTTGGCGAAGGGTGAGCGCGTCGCGACCTGGCTGCCCAAGACGCGGGTCGCCTGCGTGATGCCGCTCGCGGCGGCGCGCGCGGGGCTGGTCCATGTGCCGGTCAATCCGCTGCTGCGGCGCGCGCAGGTTGCGCATATCCTCGCCGACAGCGGTGCTGCGCTGCTCGTGACGCAGGGCGCGCGCGCGGCGACGCTCGAGCCGGGCGACGTGCCCGCGGACTGTCCAATCGTCGACGAGGCAGTGCTCGATCTGCAAGGCGAGGGCGGCTTGGGACCGTCCGATGCCGATCCGGCCACGCTCGCCGCGATCCTCTACACCTCGGGATCGACCGGGCGGCCCAAGGGGGTGATGCTGAGCCACGCCAATCTGTCGCTCGGCGCGGTGTCGGTCGCGCATTATCTGAAGCTCTCGCGCAACGACCGGGTGCTGGGCGTGCTGCCGCTGTCGTTCGATTACGGCCAGAACCAGCTCTTCTCGACCTGGGCGGCGGGCGCGGCGGTCGCGCCGATCGACTATATGGTCGCGCGCGACGTCGTGAAGGCGGTCGAGCGGGTCGGCGCGACGACGCTCGCCGGTGTCCCGCCGCTCTGGGTGCAACTGCTCGAGGCGGACTGGCCCGCGGAGACCGCGGCGCGGCTGCGGCGGCTGACCAATTCGGGCGGCGCGCTGACGCCGCGGCTCGTCGCGGGGCTGCGTGCGCGGTTCGCCGGCGCGGATATCTACGCGATGTACGGGCTGACCGAGGCGTTCCGCTCGACCTATCTCGACCCGTCGCTGATCGACGCGCACCCCGATGCGATGGGGCGCGCGATCCCGTTCGCGCAGGTGTCGGTGATCCGGCCCGACGGCACCCGCGCCGCGCCGGGCGAGCCGGGCGAGCTGGTCCATGCAGGGCCGCTGGTCGCGCAGGGTTATTGGCGCGATGCCGAGCGGACCGCGCAGCGCTTCCGCCCCGCGCCCGACGGCAACGGCATGGCGGCCTGGTCGGGCGACACGGTGGTCGAGGGCGCGGACGGGCTGCTCCGCTTCGTCGGCCGCGACGACGAGATGATCAAGAGCGCGGGCAACCGGATCAGCCCGCTCGAGGTCGAGGAGGCGGTACTCGCCGGCAACGAAGCCCGCGAGGCGGTCGCGGTCGGCGTGGCGGATCCGCGGCTGGGGCAGGCGATCGTCGTGATGCTCGCGGGCGACGCGGCGGACGAGCCCGCGCTCAGGACCCGGTTGCGCACCGCGCTGCCGAGCTTCATGCAGCCCGCCGGCTATCTTTGGCGCGACGCGCTGCCGCGGAACGCCAACGGCAAGCTCGACCGGTCCGCGATCGCGGCCGAGGTCCGGGCATGGTCGACCGCCAACGGACAGGGACAGGCATGATGAAGCCGATGGGGGCGTTGCCGCCCGAATATGCGCACCAGTCGGGCGCGCTGACCATCGGCGGGCGGTCCGCGGAGGCCTGGGTCGCACACGCCGGCGACACGCCGCTGTTCGTCTATGACAGCGCCATCGTCGCGGCGCGGATCGCGCGGTTCCGCGCGGCGATGCCCGCGATCGACCTCCACTACGCGATCAAGGCGAACCCGCATTCGGACTTGCTCGCGGCGGTCGCGCCGCTGGTCGACGGGCTCGACGTCGCGTCGGCGGGCGAGCTCGGCATGGCGCTGGCGGTCAAGCCGGCACATGCGATCAGCTTTGCCGGTCCCGGCAAGCGCGACGACGAACTGACGGCAGCGATCCGCGCCGGCGCGACCTTGAACGTCGAATCGGAGGGCGAGGCCGCGCGCGGCTTCGCGATCGGCGCGGGGCTCGGCATCGCGCCGCGGATGGCGGTGCGCGTGAACCCCGATATCGAACTGCGCGGATCGGGAATGCGGATGGGCGGCCGCGCCTCGCCCTTCGGCGTCGATGCAGAGCGTGCGGCGGCGCTGGTGCGCGCCATCGTCGCGGCGGGCGCGGACTGGCGCGGGTTCCACATCTATGCGGGCAGCCAGGCGCTCGACGCGGGCGCGATCATCGAGACGCAGGCGGCCACGCTCGACCTCGCCGCGCGGCTCGCCGACGCGGCGGGCGTCGCGCCGCCGCTGGTCAATCTGGGCGGCGGGTTCGGCGTGCCCTATTTCGCGAACGACGTCGCGCTCGACGTCGAGCGGGTCGGCGCGGCGCTGCACGCGGCACTCGAGACACGCGCGGCGGTGCTGCGCGACACCCGGTTCGCGATCGAGCTCGGGCGGTGGCTGGTCGCCGAAGCCGGCGTATACCTGACCCGCGTCATCGACGTGAAGCAGAGCCAGGGCGAAGTCTTCGTCGTGGTCGATGGCGGGCTCAACCACCAGCTCGCGGCGAGCGGCAATTTCGGCACCGTGGTCCGGCGCAACTATCCGATCGCGGTCGCCGCGCGGATGGGGGAGGCGGCCGCCACGGACGCAGTGTCGGTCGTGGGACCGCTATGCACCCCGCTCGACCGGCTCGGCGACCGCGTCGCGCTGCCGCCGGTCGTGCCGGGCGACCTGATCGCGATCTTCATGGCGGGCGCATACGGCGCCAGCGCGAGCCCGGCGGCGTTTCTCGGGCATCCACCCGCGCTCGAGATCGTTACTTCAGTCCAACCCCAGCCATGAGCGTGGCGGCGGGCAGGGTTGCGGAGCGCTCCTAAACGCTATCTTCACCTGTTTCCCTGCATAGCCCGTGCGAGTTTAACCGGCCATCGGACACCCGTTGCCGGGATGGCGCCAGGAGATCAGTGCCCATGCGTTCCGGACCCGTTTCCCGTTCCCTGTTCACGCTGGGGCTCGCCGCGTCGTCGCTTGCCGCCTGCAGCAGCACCGGCGGTCCGCCCGAACTGCCGCCCGCGGCCTATGTCGCGAACAAGGAACTGCCGGGCGAGGAATATGTGATCGGCCCGCTCGATCAGCTCAACATCTTCGTCTGGCGCAATCCCGAACTGTCGTCGAAGGTCCAGGTCCGCCCCGACGGCCGGATCACGACGCCCTTGGTCAACGACATGTCCGCGGTGGGGAAGACGCCCGCACAGCTCGCCGACGACATGAAGAAGGCGCTCGGCGAATATGTCAAAAACCCGATCGTCTCGGTCATCGTCGAGAATTTCAGCGGGACCTACAGCCAGCAGGTCCGCATCGTCGGCGCGACCGAAAAGCCCGCCTCGATTCCCTATCGTGCCAATATGACGCTGCTCGACGCGATGATCGCGGTCGGCGGGCTCAGCCAGTATGCGGCGGGCAACAAGGCGCGGCTGGTGCGCTACGACCGCGCGAGCGGCAAGCAGAGCGAGTTCTCGCTGCAAATCTCGAACCTGTTGAAAAAGGGCGATTCGTCCGCCAATGTCAGGCTCGAGCCCGGTGACGTCATCATCATCCCCGAATCGATGTTCTGAGGCGTGGCGGTATGAACGGCATCTATGACGAGGCGCGGGTCGCGCTGCACGCGATCTGGACGCGGCGCTGGCTCGCGCTCGCGATCGCGTGGGGCGTGTGCGTCCTCGGCTGGCTGTTCGTATCGCAGATCCCGAGCCGCTATGAATCGCGCGCGCGCGTCTTCGTCCAGATGCAGAACCTGCTGCCCGCGAGCATGGACCAGCCGTCGGCCTCGAGCCGCACCGACATCGACACGATCCGCCAGACGCTGACCTCCGCGGTCAATCTGGAGAAGGTCGTGCGCGGCACCGACCTTGCCAACACGGTGGCCAGCGACCGCGACGTCGCCGACCGCGTCGCCAGCCTTGCGCAGTCGATCAAGGTGACGTCGGCGCAGGACAATCTGTTCGAGATCGCGACGACCGCGGCGAGTCCGAAGCTGGCGCGGACGATCACGCAGAAGCTGATCGACATCTTCGTCGAGGGCAATCTGGCAGGCGACCGGACGAGCACCAGCCAGAGCCTCAGCTTCCTCGACAAGCAGCTGGCGCAGCGGCAGAAGCAGCTCCAGGACGCGGAGGCCAAGCGCGCCGACTTCCAGAACCGCTATCTCGGCGCGCTGCCCGGCACCGGGTCGGTCGCCGACCGGATCGGCGCCGCTCGGTCGCAGATGGCGCAGGTCGATGGCGATCTCGCCGCGGCGCAGTCGGGGCTCGCCGCGGTGCAGGGACAGATGGCCGGCGTCGCGCGGACGGTCGCTGGCAGCGGCGGCGTCGCCGGTGCGGCCGGACCCGCACGCGCCCGGCTGGCAGCGATCCAGGGGCAGCTCGCCGACGCGCGTGCGCGGGGCTATACCGAAAGCCATCCCGACGTCGTCGCACTGCGCGCGCAGCTCGCCCAGGCAACCGCGGCGGCGCGCGGCGAACCGCTGTCGGGCGGCAGCGGCGCGGGCTCGTCGCCCAATCCGCTCTATGTCTCGCTGCAGGCGATGATGGCGGACAAGCAGGCGGCGGTCGCGTCGCTCAGGATCCGCCGCGCGCAGCTGCAGGGCGATCTCGACCAGCTGAACGCCAAGCTGTCCGAGGATCCGACCGTCGCCGCCGAACAGGGCGCGATCGACCGCGATTATCAGGTGCTGAAGGACCAGTATGACCAGTTACTGACCCAGCGCGAGCAGATCGCACTCCGCGGCCAGGCGCAGTCGCAGACCGATCGCGTCAAGTTCAGCGTGATCGACCCGCCGACCACGCCGCAAAAGCCCAGCGCCCCGAACCGGATGCTGCTGCTGACGGGCGTGCTGATCGCCGGGCTCGGTGCCGGGATCGGCGGCGCGTTCCTGCTCGGCCAGCTCCGCGGCACGTTCGCGACGAGCGCCCGCCTCGAACGCGTGGCGGGGATGCCGGTGATCGGGTCGATCGGCGAGGTCGTGACGCGCACCCAGTCCGAGCTGCGCGCCAAGCAGTTCCGGATGTTCCTCGGCGGCACGGCAGCACTCGGTGCCGCCTATGTGCTGCTGCTGGGCGTCGAGATCCTGCAGCGTGGCCTGGCGGCCTGAGGACGTGACCATGCGTAGCAAGATCCCCGAATCGCACGATGCCAGCGGCGAGCCGCCACGCGCGCCGTCGCTGCTCGAACGCGCCGCCACGGTCTATGACTTCAACCAGCAGGTGCGGGCCCGACCGCCGGTGCCGCCGGTCGAACCGGCACCCGCGCCCGAGCCTGCCGCCGAGCCCGTTGCGGCGTTCGAGGCCGACGCGCCGGACTCCGACGATGCGACCTTCCTCGCGATCCCGGCCGAGCTTCGCGCACCGATCGGACAGGAATTGCCCGACGAGTTTCATCTGCCGTTCGTCGCCAGAGACACGGCGATGATCGATCGCGGGATGCTGGCGGCGAACGGCATGATGGTGCCCGGCGCGCCGGTCGGTCCGCTGGCGGAGGAGTTCCGCCTCATCAAGCGGCAGCTGCTGATCACGCGCGCGCAGATCGAGGCCAGCGCGGTGCCCGACAAGGCGCGCACGATCCTCGTCTGCTCGGCGCGGCCGAACGACGGCAAGACCTTCTGTGCGATCAACCTCGCACTTTCGATCGCCGCGGAGCGCGATACCGAGGTGCTGCTGGTCGACGCCGATGTCGCCAAGCCCGACGTACTGCGGCAGCTCGGGCTCGACGATGGTCCCGGCCTGCTCGATGCGCTGGCCGACACGAGCATCGACGTCGAAACGCTGGTGATCCGCACCGACGTGCCGCATCTCTCGATCCTGCCCGCGGGCGACCGGACGACGATGGACACCGAACTGCTCGCCAGCGCGCGGACCCGCGCGGTGCTCGCGCGGCTGCTCGCGGCGGATCCGCGGCGCATCGTGATCTTCGATTCGCCGCCTGCGCTCGCCGCGTCGCCTGCGGGCGTGCTCGCGATGCTGGTCGGGCAGGTCATGCTCGTCGTCCGCGCCGATCATACGCCCGAAAGCGAGGTCCGCGCCGCGGTCAACCGGCTCGACAGCTGCGAGCATATCCAGCTGGTGCTCAACGCGGTGTCGTTCGTCCCCGGCGGCGCGCGGTTCGGCAGCTATTACGAGCAAGGCGGCGCGCGGTGAGCGATGTCCGCCTGATCCTCGGCGGCGCGGCGGCGCTGTTCGTCGCGGGGCCCGCGCTCGCCCAGTCGGTCTCCGATACGGGGTCCGGAGGCGGGCAGGGCGCACGGCGCGTCGTCGTCCGGCCCTATATCGAGGCGACGCAGATCCTCACCGCGGATCTCGGCGGTGGCGATGTGCTCACCTACACCTCGCTCGCCGCCGGCGTCGATGCCGCGGTGTCGACCGCGCGGATCAACGGGCAGGTCAGCTATCGCTACGAGCGCCGCTTCGCCTATGACGACGATATCGGCGACACCGACATCCATTCGGGCCTCGCGCGGGTCGAGGCGCAACTGACGCGCAACCTCTCGCTGGAAGCGGGCGGGATCGCCACGCGGTCGCGCTCGGACATCCGCGGCGCGGCGCCCGGCGTACTGGTCGGCAACGTCTCGAACATCGCGCAGGTCTATGCCGTCTATGGCGGCCCGAATTTCGCCGCGCAGGCCGGCGACGTTGCGGTCAACGCCAACTACCGGCTGGGCTATACCAAGGTCGAGACCCCGACCTTCGGCACCGCGGCGACCGGTGGCCAGCGGCTCGATTATTACGACGATTCGATCGGCCACACCGCGACCGCCAGCGCGGGCTTCCGGCCGGGCACGCTGCTGCCGGTCGGGCTGACCGCGAGCGCGGGGTTTGACCGCGAGACCGCGGGCCAGCTCAGCCAGCGCTACCAGGGCTATTTCGGTCGCGGCGACGCGGTGCTGCCGGTGTCGCCCTATGTCGCGCTGACCGCGGGCCTCGGCTATGAACGGATCGAGACGAGCCAGAAGGATGCGCTGGTCGATGCCGCGGGCGTCCCCGTGCTCGACCGCGACGGCCGGTTCCGGACCGCGCCGGGATCGCCGCGCCGGATCGCCTATCGCACCGACGGGCTCTATTACGACGCGGGCGTGATCTGGCGGCCGAACCGGCGGACCTCGGTCGAGGCGCGGATCGGCGAACGCTATGGCTCGCTCAGCTTTACCGGCACCGCGACCTACCAGGCGTCGAAGGACGTCGGCGTCGCGGTCAACGTCTATGACGGCGTGCAGACCTTCGGCCGCCAGCTGCGCACCGGCCTCGCCAACCTGCCGACCAGCTTCCTCGCGCCCAATCAGGGTTTCGCGCAGCAGTTCAACGGCTGCGTGTTCGGCGCGACCGGCGCAGCGCCCGGCGGGTGCCTCGACGACGTGTTCCAGTCGATCTCCACCTCGAGCTACCGTGCGCGCGGGATCGACGCGGTGCTCGTCGCGACGCGCGGGCGGACGACCTTTGGCGGCGGGATCGGCTATGCCAATCGCCGCCTCTTCGCGCCGGGCGGCGCGCCCGGCCTCGTCGTCACGGGCCTTGAGGACGAGAGCTATTACGGTCAGCTCTATTTCGCGCGGTCGCTGTCTTCGGTATCGGGGATCAATGCGACCGCGTTCGTGAACTATTTCGACAGCCAGCTCGGCGGCGGTTTCGTCACCGCGGGCGATGGCGGGGTCTGGTCCTATGGCGCGACCGGCACCTATTACCGCAATTTCGGACGGCTCGGCACGACCGCGTCGCTCGGGTTATACAGCTTCAAGGTCGGCGACTTCGACAGCGACTGGTCCGCACAGGCGCTGCTCGGTGCACGGTATCAGTTCTAGGATATTTGGCAGATGTACGACGAACATTACGGACTGACGGGACGCCCGTTCCAGCTCACCCCGGACCCCCGATTCTGGTTCGAATCGGGGACTCATCGCAAGGCGATGGCGTATCTCGGCTATGGCCTCGCGCAGGGCGAGGGCTTCATCGTCATGACCGGCGATATCGGCGCGGGCAAGACCACGCTGGTCGGGCATCTGATGGACACGATCGACCATCAGAGCCTGAACGCGATCCGGCTGGTGTCGACCGCGATCGAGGCGAGCGACCTGCTGCGGATCGTCGCGACCGCGCTCGGCGTCGACCCGGCGGGGCTCGAAAAGGCGCAGCTGCTCACCGCGATCGAACGCGGGCTGCACGCCGTCGCGCGGACCGGCAAGCGCACGCTGCTGATCGTCGACGAGGCGCAGGCGCTGCCCGTATCCGCGCTCGAGGAACTGCGGATGCTGTCCAACTTCCAGACCGCCGGCCATGCGCTGCTGCAGATCCTGCTGCTCGGCCAGCCCGAATTCCGCGACCGGCTCCACGGCTCGGACGGGCTCGAACAGCTGCGCCAGCGGGTGATCGCGATCCACCATCTCGACCCGATGGAGCCGCATGAGGTCGCCGATTATATCGCGCACCGCCTGTCGGTGGTCGGCTGGGAGGGCAATCCGGCGTTCACCGACGACGCGGTCGCCGCGCTGTTCGACGGGTCGGACGGCATCCCCCGCCGCCTCAACATGCTGGCGGGCCGCGTCATGCTCTATGCCGCGATCGAGGATCTGCGCGTCATCGACGGCGCCGTCGTCCGCGCCGTGCAGAGCGACCTGACCGCGGACCTGCCGACACTCGCGACGACGCCCACGCCCGAGCCTGCCCCCGAACCCGCCGCCGAACCCAAGGCACAGCCCCGCGGCACGCCCGACCCCGCCACCGACCCTGCGGTCCTCGACCGGCTCGCGATGCTCGAGGCGCGCGTCGAGCAGCAGGACCAGGCACTGCGCCGCGTCCTGACCTTGCTCGTCGAGTGGGTCGAGGGCGACGAGCCCAGGCCCGATTACAAGCCGATCCGCGGCGCGTCGCACTGGCACGACGCGGCGTGATCCGGTGACGACGGCGGTAACGGCCGGCCCGATCCGCAACGGCATGTCGGTCGATGTCGAGGACTGGTTCCAGGTCGGCGCGTTCGAGACGGTGATCGACAAGGCGGACTGGGACGGTCTCCAGCCGCGGGTCGAGGCGAATACCGATGCCGTACTCGCGCTGTTCGCCGAAAGCGGTGTGCACGCGACCTTCTTCACGCTCGGCTGGGTCGCGCACCGCTATCCTGCGCTGATCCGCCGGATCGTCGATGCCGGGCACGAGATTGCGAGCCATGGCTGGGATCACCAGCGCGTCTTCACGATGGACGCAGGCCTGTTCCGCGCCGACCTCGCGCGTGCGCGCGCGGCGATCGAGGATGCGGCGGGACAGCGTGTCACGGGCTACCGCGCGCCGAGCTTCTCGATCGACCAGCGCACGCCCTGGGCGCACGCCGTGCTGGCGGAAGCGGACTATGCCTATTCGTCGAGCGTCGCACCGCTCGCGCACGACCATTATGGCTGGCGCGACGCACCGCGCTTCGCCTTCCGCCCGCTGGCCGACAGCGCATTGCTCGAAGTGCCCGTCACCGTCGCGCAGTTCGGCAAGCGTCGCGTCGCCACGGGCGGCGGCTTCTTCCGGCTGCTGCCCGCCGCGCTGATGGATTTCGCGGTGCGTCAGGTGAACGCCGCCGACCACCCGGCGATGTTCTATTTCCACCCCTGGGAGATCGACCCCGCCCAGCCGCGCGTCGCGGCGGCGCCGTTGCGCTCGAAGATCCGGCATTATTCGCGGCTTGGCGCGATGGCGGGCAAGCTGCGCGGGCTGCTCGGGCGGCATGACTGGGGTCGCGTCGATGCCGCGGTCGCGGTCGAGGCGGGTCGGCTGCGGTGACGACGGCCACCGTGCGCGAGGCGGATCTCGCCGACGCGGACGAGCGCGCGCGGATCGCGGCGTTCGTCGATGCGACGGCGGCGGCGACGCCGTTCCATCTGCCCGCGTGGAGCATCGCGGTCGCGCGCGGTTGCGGCCAGCGCGCACGCTATCTGGTCGCGGAGCGGGGCGGCACGATCACCGGCGTGCTGCCGCTGACCGAGATGCGGTCGCCGCTGTTCGGACGGGCGCTCGTCTCGGCGGGGTTCGCGGTCGATGGCGGTGTGCTCGGCGATGCCGCGGTCGAGCCGCTCGCCGCGGCGGCCTGGGAGCTGGCGCAGCGGCGCGGCTGCCCGTCGGTCGAGCTTCGCGGTGGCGCTGTGCCCGCGGGCTGGGACAGTGACGCGGACAGCTATCTGGGGTTCGCGCGCGATCTGGCGGCGGATGACGATGCCGAACTGCTCGCCATCCCGCGCAAGCAGCGCGCCGAGGTGCGGCGCGCGCTCGGCCTCGATCTCGACATCGCGACCGGCCGCGACCGCGCAATGCTCGCCGAGCATTACCGCGTCTATGCCGAATCGGTGCGCAATCTGGGGACGCCGGTCTTTCCCGCGCAGCTGTTCCGCTCGGTCGTCGAGACGATGGACGCCGACGTACTCACCGTCCGCCACCGCGGCCGCGCGGTCGCGAGCGTGCTCAGCCTCTATCACCGCGGGACGGTCTATCCCTATTGGGGCGGCGGGACCGAGGCGGCGCGCGGCCTGCGCGCCAACGACCGGATGTATTTCGCGCTGATGGCGCATGCCCGTGCGCGCGGCTGCACGCGGTTCGATTTCGGACGGTCCAAGACCGGTACCGGCGCGGCCGCGTTCAAGAAGAACTGGGGATTTACGCCCGTGCCGCGGCTTTATGCCAAGCGCAGCGACGGCCCCGCGCGCGAGGTCAATCCGCTCAATCCCAAATATGCGCTGATGGTGCGTAGCTGGAAGAAGATGCCGCTCTGGGCGGCGAACCTCGCCGGACCGTGGATTTCCCGGGGTCTGGGGTGAGCGACCTGCTGTTCCTCGCGCACCGGGTGCCGTTCCCGCCCGATCGCGGCGACAAGATCCGCAGCTTCCACGTCCTCCGCTATCTCGGCGCACGCATGCGCGTCCATCTCGTCGCATTTGCCGACGACGCGGCGGACCTCGATCCGCCAGCCGCCTTCACGGACATGCTGGCGAGCTGCACGATCCTGCCACGCGGCAAGTCGCAGGCGCGCGCCGGACTCGAGGCGCTGGCCACCGGCAAGCCCGTCTCGCTGACGGCGTTCGCCTCTCCCGCCATGCAGGCCGCGGTTGACCGCGTCCTGCCGCGCGTCGACGGCATCTACTGTTTCTCGGGTCAGATGGCGCAGTACCTCCCCGATGACGGGCCACCCGTGGTCATGGATTTCGTCGACATGGACTCCGCCAAGTTCGCAGGCTTCGCGGACGACTCCCGCGGCCCGATGCGCTGGATGATGCGCCGCGAGGCACGGCTGTTAGGGGCCTTCGAGCGGGAGATCGCGGCGAGGGTCTCCGCCAGCCTGTTCGTCAGCGAAGCCGAAGCCGCCCTGTTCCGCACCGGCGCCACCACCGGCCGCATCCTCGCGGTCGAGAACGGCATCGACTCGGCGACGTTCGACCCGGCTGCGCAGGTTGAGAAGGCTAAGGAGGCTGGGCAGGCCACAGCCCCATCCTACCACCCCGGCGAAGGCCGGGGCCCAGTTGGAAAGGTCGCAGTAACACCGGACAGTCCGTCGCCATCGACGTCCCCCAACTGGACCCCGGCCTCCGCCGGGGAGGTGAAGAGTGGGCTGGTCATCGGCAGCGCCCACGCAGACCCACTGATCGTCTTCACCGGCCAGATGGACTACCGCCCCAATATCGACGCCGTGACCTGGTTCGCCTGCGACATCCTCCCCCGGATCCGCACGCGCCACCCGACAGCCCGGTTCGCGATCGTCGGCCGCGCCCCAACCCCCGCAGTGCAGGCGCTCGCAGGCGACGCGGTGATCGTCACCGGCGCGGTCGACGACGTGCGCGGATGGCTCGCCGCGGCCGATGTCTGCGTCGCCCCGCTGAAGCTCGCCCGCGGCATCCAGAACAAGGTGCTGGAGGCGATGGCGATGGCGCGGCCAGTCGTCGCCTCGGCGGCGGCAGCGGAGGGCATCGACCACGCCGGCACGATCCGCGTCGCGGCGGACGCGAGCGAATTCGCCGCGCAGGTCCTCGCGCTGCTCGAAGCGCCCGCCGACGCGGCAGACCTCGGCCGGGCCGCGCGCGCGCAGGTGCTGCGACGCTATGGCTGGGACGCGCGGCTCGCACCGCTCGATGCGCTGTTCGGAGTCGATGGCAGCCGGTCCCCATCGTGACCGATCGCCCCGCGACGTCCTGGCCCCGGCATCTGCTCGCGCTCGGCGTCGCGGCGATCCTGCTGCTCGCGCTGTTCCGCCGCGACGTCGCCGATCTGACGACGATCTGGTGGACCAGCACGACCTTCGGCCACTGTCTGTTCATCGCCCCGGTGATCGCCTGGCTGGTGTGGCAGCGGCGTAGCGAGCTCGCGCAGCTGACGCCCGTCGGCTGGTGGCCGGGGCTGGCGCTGGTCGCGGTCGGCGGGGCAGGGTGGCTGATGGGCGACGCGGCCTCGGTCAATCTCGCGCGGCAACTGGGGCTGGTGCTGATGCTGCAGGGCGCGGTCGTCGCGATCCTCGGCCCCGATGTCGCGCGCGGATTGCTGTTCCCGCTCGGCTATGCGCTGTTCCTCGTGCCCTTCGGCGAGGGGATTGAGCCGCCGTTGCAGGCGGTGACCGTCGCGATCGTCATGCCGCTGCTGCATCTGGTCGGCGTGCCCGCGGTCGTCGACGGCGTGCTGATCCATGCCGGCCGCTATTATTTCGAGGTGGCGGAGGCGTGTTCGGGCGCCAAGTTCGTGATCGCGATGGTCGCGTTCGGGGTGCTGGTCGCCAATGTCTGTTTCGTGTCGTGGCGGCGCCGCGCGGTGTTCCTCGCCGTGTCGGTCGTCGTGCCGGTCGTCGCCAACGGGTTTCGCGCGTTCGGGACGATCTGGGCCGCCGAGCTGACCTCGGTCGAGGCGGCGACGGGGATCGACCACATCGTCTATGGCTGGCTGTTCTTCGCGCTCGTGATGGCGGCGGTGCTCGCGATCGGCTGGCGCTGGTTCGACCGCGCGCCCGACGATCCCGCCTTCGAGCCGACGCGACTGCAAACGGTGCCGCGCTATCGGGGCGACCTCGCCACCGTCACGCTGCTCGTGCTGGTGGTGGCATCGGCGTTTCCCGCGTGGAGCACGGCCATCGCCGGGCGGCGGCAGATGCTGCCAGCGCAGATCACGCTGCCCGACGTGCCGGGCTGGCACCGCGTCGATGTCAGCGTCCGCGCGCCGTGGATGCCCTGGTATCCGGGCGCGGACCATTATCTGTTCGGGCGCTATGCCGATGCGTCGGGCGCGACCGTCGACATGGCGCTCGCGGTATTCGGGCGGCAGGGCGACGGGCACGAGCTGATCGCGTTCGGCACCGGGGTGCTGCGCGAGGAGGATCGCTGGGTCCGCGTCGCGGATCTTCCCCCGCTCGCGGACGCCGCGGGCGCGCGCGGTTCGGCGATGCGGATTACCGCGCCGGGACCCGTGGAGCGCATCGTCGCGACGTGGTACCGGGTCGGCGATGCTACCACCGATGACGGGATGATCGTGAAGATCGAGACGATGAAGGCGCGGCTGTTCGGCGGACCGCAGCGCGCGGTTGCGGTGCATCTGTCGGTCGAGGGCGGCGATCCGCGACCGATGGCGCGCTTCCTTGCCGCCCTCGGACCGGTCGGCACGGTCGCCGATCACGCCGCGGGCCTGCGCTGAATGTGCGGGATTGCCGGGATCTTCCACCCGGGCACGCCAAAGCCGGTCGATCCGAACCGCATCCAGGCGATGATCGCCGCGCTCGCGCATCGTGGTCCCGATGGCGACGGCATCTGGACCGCGCCGGGCGTCGGGCTGGGGCATCGCCGGTTGTCGATCATCGACCTCGAAGGCTCACCGCAGCCGATGTCCGACGGCGAGCTGACGATCAGCTACAACGGCGAGATCTACAATTTCGCCGAGCTTCGCGCCGACCTGATCGCAGGTGGCGCACGGTTCCGGACCAAAGGCGATACCGAGGTGCTGCTCCACGGCTGGCGCGCCTGGGGGCCGTCGATGCTCGACCGACTGAACGGCATGTTCGCCTTCGCAATCCACGATGCGGGGGCACGCGCGCTGTTCCTCGCGCGCGACCGGCTGGGGGTGAAGCCGCTTCATTATGTCGAGCTGGCGGACGGCTCGGTCGCGTTCGCCTCCGAACTGAAGGGCCTGCTCGCCAACCCGCTCGTCCGGCGCGCGCCTGATCTGTCCGCGGTCGAGGATTACATGGCGCTCGGCTACGTCCCCGACGACGCCTGCCTGGTCGCAGGCGTGAAGAAGCTCGCGGCCGGGCATTTCCTGCTGATCGAGCGCGGGCGCGGCATGCCCGCGCCGCGCCGCTGGTGGGACGTCGACTTCTCCAACCGCGCGACCGGCTCCACCAAGGCGCTGGGCGAGGAACTGGTCGATCGGATGCGCGCGGGCGTGCGGTCGCGGATGGTCGCCGACGTGCCGCTCGGCGCGTTCCTGTCGGGCGGGGTCGACAGCTCGGCGGTGGTCGCACTGATGGCGGAGGCGAGCCCGCGCGCGGTCCGCACCTGCACGATCGGCTTCGACGAGGCGGGGCATGACGAGCGCACCCATGCGACGACGATCGCGCGCCGCTTCGCCACCGATCATGCCGAGCGCGTGGTCGATCCCGACGATTTCGCGCTGATCGACACGCTGGTCGCCGCGTTCGACGAGCCGTTCGCCGACGGGTCCGCGCTCGCCACCTATCAGGTCTGCGCGCTCGCCCGCGAGCGGGTGACGGTCGCGCTGTCGGGCGACGGCGCGGACGAGGCGCTTGCGGGCTACAGGCGCTACCGCTTCCAGGCGGCGGAGGAACGCGTGCGCGGCCTGCTCCCCGCGCATCTCAGGACGCAGATATTCGGCGCGCTTGGCCGGCATTACCCCAAGGCCGACTGGGCACCGCGACCGTTCCGCGCGAAATCGACCCTGCTCGCGCTCGCGGCAGGCGGGGGCGAGGCCTATGCCCGCTCGGTCGGCGTCACGACGCCAGAGGTCCGCGCGCGGCTGTTCTCGAACGCCGCGCAGGCCACGCTGGGCGGCTACCGCGCGGAGGAACGCTATGTCACGACGATGGCCAATGCGCCCGCGCGCGACGCGATCGACCGCGCGCAATATGCCGATCTCAAGCACTGGCTGCCCGGCGACATCCTGACCAAGGTCGACCGCACCAGCATGGCGGTCGGGCTCGAGGCGCGCGAACCGCTGCTCGACTACCGGCTGGTCGAGTTCTGCGCGACCTTGCCCGTCGGCCTGCGGCTGCGCCACGGCGAGGGCAAATGGCTGATGAAGAAGGCGATGGAGCCCTATCTGCCCAAAGAGATCCTCTACCGCCCGAAAATGGGGTTCGTGACGCCGATCAGCGCCTGGTTCCGCGGCGCGCTGGCGGGCGAGGCGAGCGCGCTGGGATCGTCGCGGATGCTCGCCGAGACGGGCTGGTTCGACATGGCCGCGATCACCGCGCTCGCCGAGGCACATCGCGGCGGGCGCGCCGAGCATGGCCGCACGCTGTGGCAGCTGATGATGCTCGAACGGTCGCTGAAGCGGGTGTTCGGCTAACCCCGGGTACTCACACCCGTCGTCAGAGCGGTACTTCGGGCCCGATCGCCTCGCGCATCCAGCGGTCGAACAGCTGCGGCCAGAGCGAGCCCGGCGAACTCGCGGGCAGCCGCGTGCCGAAGCCGTGGCGCCCACGACGCAGGATATGCGCCTCGACCGGAATGTCGACGCGGCGCGCGGCGGCGAGCATGTCGAGGCTGTTGGCGACCGGCACCGTGTCGTCATCCTCGGCATGGACCAGGAACAGCGGCGCGTCGCCGCTGCGCAGATTGCGGTCGATCGCATAGCGCACCTGCATCGCCGGATCGGGATTGGGCCCCAGCAGCTGCGCGCGCGACCCGCCATGGCTGCGCCCCGGATCCATGTTCGACACCGCGTACATCAAACCGGCAAAGGCCGGCCGCGCCGACAGCCGGTCCGCGGCATCGACCGGGCGATAGACCTCGAGCCCATGATGGATCTCGAGCGATCCGGCGAGATGCCCGCCCGCCGAGAAGCCGAGCACGCCGAGCGTCTCGGGGTTGATCGCATAGCGCTTCGCATTGGCGCGGATCAGCCGCATCGCGCGCTGCACGTCGGACAGCGGCACGTTGGCGCGGTCCGCCCAGCCTTCGCCCGGCATCCGGTAGCTGAGCACGAACACCGTGATGCCGAAGCCGTTCAGCACCCGCGCGACGTCGATCCCCTCGTTGCGCAGCGAGGTGATCGAATAGCCGCCGCCGGGGCAGACCAGCACCGCACGGCCATCGGGGCGGGCGGCGCGGAACACGCCGACCTCGGGCTGGACCACGCCGCGCATCTGCACGTCACGGTAGCCGCCCGGGCGTCCGGTGATCATCGGGCGCGGGCGCGGCAGCGGGGTCGGCGCGCCGGCGGGAATGCCGGGCCACAGCGCGAACCGCTCGGCGGGCGGCCAGACCGGATCGCCGGCAAGACGCGCGCCTCGACTGGCGCTCCCGTTCGTCGCGGACTGGCCGGCGGCGTCGGAGAGCAGGGCGGCGGGGGCGATCCCGGCCGCGAGCGGCAGGGCGAGCAAGGTTCGGCGGTCGAAGGTCATGGCGCGGTAGCTAGCCGATCCCGATCGCGCAGGGGAAGGGGCGATCGACACGCATCGCCGTCAATGGTCTTGTCAGAATACCGCCATCGCCGCGTGCAGCGTGAGCGCGATCAGCGCGAGGCTCGACAGCAGGAACAGGATGAACCGCGTCTGCACCCGGTTGGTCGTCGCCTGCGCGATGCTGTGCGCGACCCGCAAGCCGACATAGGCCCAGGCGATCCACGCGTTGACCCCGTCGCCGGTATGGCTGAGCGCGAGCACCGCACACACCGCATAGAACAGTGTCGGCTGTTCCATCAGATGGTTGTAGTTATGCGCCTTCCACTGCGCACTGGCGGGCAGCGAGCGATCCGCATCGGCGGCGCGCGTGCCGACGAGCTGGCTGAGGTCGACCCCCGCCGCCTTCATCGCGGGCAGGCGGGTCGCCAGCATCCAGAGCAGCATCACCAGCGTCCAGGCGATCAGCGCGACCATCGGCCGCAGGATCTCGCTGTGGATCAGGTCGTCATTCATGAAAAAGCCTCCCCCGGTTCCCCGGAGGAGGCTGCATCAATCACGCATCGGGAGCAATCGCAGAATCCTCCCCCTTGCAGAGGGGAGGATCAGCGCGCCCGCCTCAGGCCTTGTCGAAGCTCGCGCCCCACTTGCGGACCGGACGGTCCTTCCACAGGCCGCGATGATACGCGTCCGACGCGAGCAGCGGCATGACCGAACCCGCTTCGGCGAACACCATCTGCTCGATGCCGGTGTTGACCTTGCCCCACGACGCCGCCTCCTGCAGCGTCGACGACGAGCACGCACCGTCGCGCACGTCGGCGACCGTGATCTGCACCGCATATTTGTGGACCTGGACGTCGTCGTGACCGAGGATCTCGGCGCAGACGACGGTGTCCTGGATGAAGTTCTTCGGCACGCCGCCACCGATCATCAGCAGGCCGGTGGTGCCCGCCTTGATCTTGATCTCGGTCAGCTCGCGGAAATCGGCGATCGCGTCGAGGACCATGTACGGCTTGCCCGCCTTCGCGGCATCGACCTGGTGCTTGACCAGACCGAAGCCGGCCGAGCTGTCGACGAACGCCGGGCAGAAGATCGGCACGTCATGCTCATAGGCGAGCTTGACGAGGCTGTTCTCCTTCTTGCCGTGCTCGACGAGATACTTGCCCATCTCGCGGATGAACTCGCGGCTCGAATAGGGGCGGGGTTCCAGCGTCTCGGCGATCTCGAAGATCGTGTGGTCGACGTGCTGGAGCTCTTCCTCGTCGATATAGGTGTCGTAGATCCGGTCGATCATCAGCGAGCGCAGCACGTCGTCGTGCGGCACCTCGAGCGCCTGGTAATGCTTGTGGCCAAGGCCCTCGAAGAAATCCATGTCGACGATCGTCGCGCCGGTCGCGACGATGCCGTCGATCATGTTGTTGCGCAGCAGCTCGGCATAGAGGTCCATGCAACCGCCAGCGCTCGTCGAGCCGGCGATCACGAGGAAGATCGTGCAGTCCTTGTCGGCGAGCATCTGGTTGTAGATGTCGGTCGCACGGCCAAGGTCGCGGCTGGTGAACGACATCTTCTTCATCGCGTCGACGATCGGCCGCGCGTCGAAGCTGGTGATGTCGATATGCTCGACGGTGGTGGACAGGAGCTCAGCCTTGCGCTGCGCGTCGATGCGGGTGTCTTCGGTCATGGTCATCATCCTCAAACGTCGTCATCCCCGCGCAGGCGGGGATCCATAAACTCGGGGGCAGGTGGAGCCGCGCCGATAGCGTTTATGGATTCCCGCCTGCGCGGGAATGACGGTAGAAATAATAGCTAGTGGTTACAGCGTGACGACGTTGGACGCGAGGTCCTGGTACCGTTCGTCGTACAGCGAGACCATCGGTTCGTCGGTGACGATCACCGTCTCGTCCGATCCGAACCCGTTGAACGCGGTCCGCATCGCCGAGCCGTACGCGCCGAGCATGCCGATCTCGATATAGTCGCCGGCCTGGATGTCGGCGGGCAGCAGGAACGGCCCGGCCATGTGATCCATGTCGTCGCACGTCGGACCATAGAAGCTGAACTCCATGTCCTTCGCCCGGCTGTCCGGCTCGCGGAGCAGCTCGACCGGGAAGCGCCAGCCGATATGCGCCGCATCGAACAGCGCGCCATAGGCGCCGTCGTTGATGTACAGTTCGGTCCCGCGGCGCTTTTCGACGCGCACGATAATCGACGAATATTCCGCGCACAGCGCCCGGCCGGGCTCGCACCACAGCTCGGACGAATAGCTGACGGGCAGCGATTCGAACGCACGGTGGATCGTCTCGAAGAAACGCTCGAGCGGAGGAGGCTCCATCCCCGGATAGGAGGACGGGAAGCCGCCGCCGACGTCGATCACGTCGACCGTGACCGCTGCCTCGACGATCGCCGCGCGGACGCGCTCCATCGCGTTGGAATAGGCTTCGGGAGTCATCGCCTGGCTGCCGACATGGAAGCAGATGCCGAGTGCGTCCGCCGCCTGGCGGGCCGCGAACAGCAGCTCCTTGGCTTCTTGCGGTGCGGCACCGAACTTCGACGCGAGGCTCAGCTTCGAATGCTCGGACGACACGCGCAGCCGGACGCACAGCGTCAGGTCGGTAGCTTCGCGGGTGGCGCGCACGACCTTGTCCAGCTCTTCCAGGCTGTCGAGGCTGAAGGTGCGGACACCGTGCGTGAAATACGCCTCGGCGATCGCTTCCTCGGCCTTGACCGGGTGCATGAAGCACAGGGTCGCCTCAGGCAGCGTCCGCGCGACCAGGCGCACTTCGGCGATCGACGCCACGTCGTAATGTGTGATGCCATTGTCCCACAGGATCTGCAGGAGTTCGGGAGATGGATTCGCCTTCACCGCATACATCGAGCGGCCCGGGAACTTCTCGACGAAGAACCGAGCGGCGCGCGCAGCAGCGTGCGGACGAACGAGCGTGACCGGATTGACCGGGCGCCCCTTAGCGATGTCGATGCCGCCCCCGATGAGGGGAGTGTCGGCGGTCGAATGGGCTTTCGCTAACCCCAGCGCGATATGATGCTTGACCAATTCAAGGGACCTCCAATGTCCTGAGACAAATTACGAAAACACTGCCTTGCGGTTGGAAGTCCCATGGGGCAGCGGAAGCGCGATTTAGGGGCGCACGCCCCCCATGTAAATAGCATCTGCACCACAGGAGACGACGTGTGACGATTTTGCGACAGCCGACACGGGCCGGGGTCCGTGACGCGGCAGAGAAGATCGCGCGCATCCTGCCGCCGACGCCGCTGTTCGTGGCCGAAATCCGGGGGATAGCGGTCGCGTTCAAGGCGGAATCGCTGCAGCCGGTCGGCGCGTTCAAGATTCGCGGCGCCTGGCACCGGCTGACCGCGATTCCCGAGGCCACGCGGGCGCGCGGCGTCGTCGCCTTCTCGTCGGGCAATCATGCGCAGGGCGTGGCGTGGGCGGCGCGGCGACTCGGCATCGCCGCGACGATCGTCATGCCGTCGGACGCCCCGCGCACGAAGCGCGACGCGACGCTGGCGCTCGGCGCGGAGGTCGTCGCCTATGACCGCGCGACCGAGAGCCGCGAGGCGATCGCCGCACGGCTCGCCAAGGCACGCGGTGCGACTTTGGTGCCGAGCTTCGACGATCCGTGGATCATCGAGGGGCAGGGCAGCGCGGGGATCGAGGCGCATGCCCAGATGGCGGCGCTGGGTCTGGGGTCGCCCTCCCGCATCGTCGTCCCGTGTGGTGGCGGCGGGCTTGCGGCGGGGGTCGCGCTGGCGGTCAAGGACGCGGCGATCACGGTGGTCGAGCCCGAGGGGTGGGACGACATGCGACGCTCTCTCGAAGCGTCGTGGATCGAGCCGGTCGGGCCGAACCCGCCGCCGACCGCGTGCGATTCGCTCCAGACGCAGCGCGTGTCGCCGCTGACCTTCGACGTGCTGTCGCGCCGCGATGCGACCGGCGTCGCGGTCAGCGAGGCAGAGACCGCGGCGGCGCAGCGCTGGGCGGCGGAGCGGCTGCGGCTGGTGATCGAGCCGGGCGGCGCGGTCGCGCTCGCGGCGCTGCTGGCGGGCAAGGTGCATCCCGAACCCGGGCTGCTCGTCATCCTGTCAGGCGGCAATGTCGACCGCGCCGCCTATGCAGCGGTGCTGGCGGGCTGATCTCAGTCGGCCGCGGGCGGCAGCGTGCGGACCGCGGGCTTCGCGCAGGCATAGGCCTGTTTGTAGCCGCGGTTCCAGCAGGCGACGAAGCCGTCGAGGATATTGAGGTTCATCGGCCAGGCATAGGCGCGCGGCTTGCCGTCGACGCCGACCGGGGCATAGCCCGCCGGCCGGGGGAGTGCGGCGAGCTTGGCGCGGGCGGTATCGAGGCCCGCCAGATCGCGGCGCAGAAAGGCGATGCTGCCGTCGACATACAGGTTCCAGCCGAACCCCATATCCTCAGCCGGCGGTTTGCGCGCGGCCTCGAACAGCGCGATCGCGGGCGCGGTCTGGCCGGCATTGGCGCGCAACTGTCCCTCGTGCCAGTTGAGCAGGCCCGCCGTGCGCGGATCGCCCGCATGGCTCGCGCGCCACGCCGCGATCGCATCCGCCGCGACCAGATCGCATCCCGCCGCGGCGAGCGGTCGCCAGCCGCTGGTCGGTGTCTGGTCGAACGCGCGTTCGACGAGCGCGAGCATCGCCGCCTTATCATAGCGGCAATTTGCGGGGGCAGGGGGCGTGGGTGCGGCCTGCGCGACGAGCAGGGCGATCAGGATCGGCATGGCGGCTCCCAGGTCCGGAAGGGACGGGGGCCATGCTATTTTCGCGGACGATCAAGTCAATGCGGCACGTCCGGTTTCCCTATCGGCGCGGCTCGGCGTAACGCTGGCGCATGAACGCCGCCCTCGTCACCATCGCCGCCGCCGCGCCCGCCATCGCCATGCTCGGCATGTTCGCCTGCCTGATCGGCGGCATCACGCTGATCGTGAAGAACCACGACCGCCGCAAAGGCATACTCATGCTGGTGATGGCCGCAGTCCTGCTGGCCAATGTAGCAATCTGGACCCTCTAACCCCTCTCCCCCCGGTGGAGAGGGAGGGGCCCGCCGCGCAGCGGTGGGAGGGTGAGGGCACGCCGGGGAGAGCAACGCTCGCCCCAGGCACCCCCTCATCCGTCACCGGATCGGCGAATTCGGATCCAGCCGCATGTCGAGATACTTGTCGACCGACCCCATCAGCTCGGGCATCTCATGCTCGAAGAAGTGGTTCGCCTTCGGGATCGTGTCGTGATGGATCGTGATGTGCTTCTGCGTGCGCAGCTTGTCGACCAGCTTCTGCGTCGCACCCGGCGTCGCGACCTCGTCGCCCTCGCCCTGGATGATGATCCCGCTCGACGGGCAGGGGGCCAGGAACGTGAAGTCGTACAGGTTCGCCGGCGGCGCGATCGAGATGAAGCCGCGGATTTCGGGCCGGCGCATCAGCAGCTGCATGCCGATCCACGCACCGAAGCTGACGCCTGCGATCCACGTCGTCTGCGCCTCGGGATGGAAGCTCTGCACCCAGTCGAGCGCGCTCGCCGCATCGCTGAGCTCGCCGACGCCGTTGTCGAACACGCCCTGGCTCTTGCCGACCCCGCGGAAGTTGAACCGCAGCGTCGCAAAGCCGCGCCGCTGGAAGGTCTTGTAGAGCTGCTGCACGATCGCGTTGTTCATCGTGCCGCCCGCAGACGGGTGCGGGTGGAGGATCATCGCAACGGGCGCGCGCGGGCGCGGACCCGGCGCAAAACGACCTTCGAGACGGCCTTCGGGACCGGGAAAAATGACTTCTGGCATGGGCACTCGCGAGCTGGGATACGCACTCGGGTGGAGTGCCGGACGATGCGCGCTATATAGGTAATGCACCCCTTTTCGCAATTGGAACCGACCCTGTCCCGTAACGAACCCCGCATCTACCTCGATCACGCCGCCACCACGCCGATGCGTCCGGAGGCCGTCGCGGCGGTGATCGAGGGCATGACGCGCTGGGCGAACCCGTCCTCGCCGCATGCCGAGGGGCGCGCGGCACGGGCGGCGCTGGAGGATGCGCGGCGGCGGATCGCGCAGGCGCTCGACTGGCCGCACCACGTCATCCTGACCAGCGGCGCGAGCGAATCCGCAAGCCTCGCACTGCGCGGCCGGCCGGGCATCGGCGTCGCCGCGGTCGAGCATGACGCGGTCCTGCGCGCGGCGGACCGCCCGGTCATGCTCGATGTCGATGCGGGCGGTCTCGTCAGGACCGAGGGGCGGGACTGGACCGCCCTCCAGTCCGCCAACAGCGAAACCGGCGTCCTCCAGCCCGCAACCGCCAGCCCGCGCATCGCCGACTGCGCGCAGACCGCCGGCAAGCTCCCGCTCCCCGACGCCGACATGATCATCGTCTCCGCGCACAAGCTCGGCGGCCCGCCCGGGATCGGCGCGCTGCTCGTCCACGACCTCGGCCTGCTCGATCCGACCGGCGGGCAGGAGCGCGGCTATCGCGGCGGGACCGAGAATCTCCCCGGCGCGCTCGGCTTTGCCGCCGCACTCGAAGCCCCGCGCGACTGGTTCGCGCCGCTCGCCGAGTTGCGCGCCGAGCTCGACGCCGCGATCCTCGCAAACGGCGGCGAGATCGTCGCGCAGGCCAGCCCCCGCATCCCGACCATCGCCTCCTACCGCATGCCCGGCGTCGGCGCGGCGGCGCAGCTGATCCGCCTCGACATGGCCGGCTTCGCGGTCTCGGCGGGCAGCGCCTGTTCGTCGGGCAGCATGCGGCCGAGCCATGTCCTCGCCGCGATGGGCTATCCCGCCGACGCCGCCGCGCAGGTCGTTCGCGTCAGCTTCGGCTGGACCACCACCGCCGACGACGTCGCGCGCTTCGCCGAGGCCTGGACGCGCATCGCCCGCGACATCAGGGCGGCCGCATGAGCTATCTCGACTATCAGGCGACCACCCCGCTCGCGCCCGAGGCGCTCGCCGCGATGCTCCCCTGGCTCGAATCGCAGCACGCCAACCCGCATTCGCCCCACCGCGAAGGCCGCCGCGCGAAGGCCGCGGTCGAATATGCGCGCGACCAGGTCGCGGCGCTGCTCCCCTCCGGCGGCCGCGTCGCCTTCACCAGCGGCGCGACCGAGGCGCTCAACTGGGCGATCAAGGGGACAGCGGGGCCCATCACGACGCTCGCCACCGAACACGCCGCCGTCCTCGACACCGCGGCGGCGGAAGCAGCGCAGGGGCGCGACGTGACGATCCTGCCGGTCGGCGCGGACGGGATCGTAGATCCCGATGCCGTCGCCCGCACGGGTCTGGTCGCGGCGATGCTCGTCAACAACGAGATCGGCGTGATCCAGCCGATCGCCGCGCTCGCCGATGCCGCGCACGCCGCCGGCGCGCTGCTGCTCTGCGACGTGGTGCAAGGCTATGGCCGCGTAGCGATCCCCGACACCGTCGACCTGATCGCCATCTCCGCGCACAAGATCCACGGCCCCAAGGGCATCGGCGCGCTGTGGATCCGCGACGGCGTCACGCTCGCCCCGCTGCTCCACGGCGGCGGGCAGGAAGCGCCCGGCCGTTCGGGCACGCTGTCGCCCGCCCTGTGCGCCGGCTTCGGTATCGCTGCGCAGCTGATGGCCGACCGCAGGGATCAGGACGCCGCGCATGTCGACCGCCTCTGGTCGCTCGCGCGCGACCGGCTCGGCCCCGGCTGGACGATCAACGGCGCCACCGACCCGCGCTATCACGGCAATCTCAACATCCGCCGCGAGGGGCTCGACGTGAACCGGCTGATGTCCGACCTGCGCGACATCGCCTTTTCCGCGGGCTCCGCCTGTGCGAGCGGGTCGGGGCGGTCGAGCCACGTCCTGCGCGCGATCGGCCTGACCGAGACCCAGGCCCGGTCGAGCATCCGCCTCGGCTTCGGCCGCTACACCAGCGAAACAGAGCTCGCCGCCGCGACTGACGCGATCGCGGCCGCCGCGGAAGGGCAATGGCCATGATCGTCCGCTTTCCATGATCGTCCACTTCATCGCCCGCGACGGCAGCATCCGCAGCGTCGCCGCCACTCCCGGCGACCGGCTGCTCGACGCCGCCCAGGCGGACGGCCAGCCGCTCGAGGGGACGTGCGAGGGCCAGCTTGCCTGCGCGACCTGCCATGTCATCGTCGACGCCGCCGATGTCGCACGGTTGCCGCCGGCAAGCGCGGACGAGGAGGACATGCTCGATCTCGCCCCCGGCGCGACCCGGACCAGCCGGCTCGCCTGCCAGATCCGCCTCACCGAGGCGCTCGACGGACTGACGGTGCGCATCCCCGGATGACCGACCGGGCGAACCTTACAGAATGACAACGGCCGGTTCAGCGTCGAGCCACGGCGGTTCGGCGATCAAGCCTCCACCGCCCCAGTATACGGGGCATAGATACAGCCCCGCTGCCCGGGGCTCGAGTGGAGTAGCTCTCATGAGGATCATCGCTTTCTTCGCCGCCGGCGCCCTGGCCGCCGGTACCCTGGTCGCAGCGGCCCCCGCGGACGCACAGCGTTACGGCTGGGACGGGCCGCGCGGCGGCGGGCATCATGACCGCAGCTGGCATGGCCCGCGCCACCGCTATGACGGCTATCGGAATCGCGGTTACCGTGGCGGATATCGGGGCGGGTACCGGGACGGATATCGCGGCGGCTATCGCGGGCACCACGGCGGCTACCGCGCGCATTACGGCTATGGCGGGCCGCGTGGCTATGGCCGCTCGCGCGTCGTGTGCCGCATCCAGCGCGGCTATTACGGCCCGGTTCGCCGCTGTTTCCGTCGTTGATACGGAACCGTAATGAGGCGGGGCGAGTTTGCTAACATAGGTTATGGGATTCACGCGAATCCAGACCGCTCAGGAGACTTTCCATGAAGTTGTTTACCCTCGCCGCCGCCGGTCTCGTTGCGCTCACCGGCCTCGCGCCCGTCGGCTTTGCCGCCGAGGCATCCGCACAGCGCACCGTCGTCCATGAGCGGACCGTCGTCCGTCACAACGACAACCGCCCTGGCGTCCGTCATCGTACGCGCACGCGTCAGGTCTGCCGCAACGTGGTCCGCAACCATCATCGCCAGCGCGTCTGCCGCACGGTCCGCGTCAACCGCTGAGAACGGGCCTTCCCCCGGGTCAGGCCGTAAAGCGGCTTGATCATCCCGTCCGACCCCGCCATATGCGCAGCGGGAGTCGGGCGGACGGGGTCGTCGCCAACTTGGTCAGATCCGGAAGGAAGCAGCCACAACGATTTCGCCCCGGGTCGTCCCGGCTCCCACCGCGAACATTTGCAAGCAAATGTGAGCGCGGCCAGCGGCGGAAAGCGCCGTCTGACGACACGGCGTCGCCGTGGCGCCCCCACCTCGCTACCAAACCCCTGATCCGAAACAGCTTTCACAAAGACGTTCCCGAAACGTTCCATTTCGCTGTAAAATCGTCCGCGATTGTGGTACGCCGCACCATGGCCCAGATCGCTCCCAGTTCCGGCCCCCGATACGCCGTCCCGAACGGCCGCACTCCGATCTCGGGCTGCACCGCGACGACGCCCGATGTCGACCCGACACCCAATGTTGAATCGCGCTATCGTCTCAACATTCGCAACATTCGCGGTCCCGGCCATGCCCTTCGACACCGGACCCGACAGCCGCTATGACGACCGCAATGTCAGATTCCTTCGACTTGGGCGAACCGCCGCAGCCGGCTGCTAAGGCGGATGTCGCGTACCGCGTGCTCGCGCGCAAATATCGTCCGCAGACCTTTTCCGAGCTCATCGGGCAGGACGCGATGGTCCAGACGCTCGGCAACGCGATCAAGCGCGACCGGCTGGCGCATGCCTTTTTGATGACCGGAGTGCGCGGGGTCGGCAAGACGTCGACCGCGCGCCTGATCGCCAAGGCGCTCAACTGTATCGGTCCGGACGGGCAGGGCGGTCCGACGATCGACCCGTGCGGCGTCTGCGAACCCTGCCGCGCGATCGCCGAGGGCCGCCATATCGACGTGATCGAGATGGACGCCGCGAGCCATACCGGTGTCGACGACGTCCGCGAGATCATCGACGCGTCGCGCTATTCGGCGGTCACCGCGCGCTTCAAGATCTACATCATCGACGAAGTCCACATGCTGTCGAAGAACGCGTTCAACGCGCTTCTGAAGACGCTGGAGGAACCGCCCGCGCATGTGAAGTTCCTGTTCGCGACGACCGAAGTGAACAAGGTGCCGGTGACGGTCCTGTCGCGCTGCCAGCGCTTCGACCTGCGCCGCATCTCGGCGGAACAGCTTGCCAGGCACTTCGCCTGGGTGTCGACCGAGGAAGGCGTCGTCGCCGAGCCCGAGGCGCTGATGCTGATCGCGCGCGCCGCCGAAGGGTCGGCGCGCGACGGCCTGTCGATCCTCGACCAGGCGATCGCGCATGCCGGACTCGAAGGCGGCGGCGTCACCGCGGACGCGGTGCGGCAGATGCTCGGCCTGTCCGATCGCGGCGCGGTGCGCGACCTGCTCGCCCTGATCCTGGCGGGCGACGGGGCAGGGGCGCTCGCCTCGCTGCGGCGGCAATATGACTATGGCGTCGATCCGCTGTCGGTGCTGCGGTCGCTGCTCGAAACCGTCCACGGCATCACGCTGACCAAGGTCGGGACGCCGGCCGACGCCGCGCAGCCCGCGGAGGAGCGCGCCGCGCGCGAGGAGTGGGCGGCCAACCTGTCCTACCCCGCGCTGCATCGCCTCTGGCAGCTGTTCCTCAAGGGCCATGACGAGGTCGCCAAGGCAGTCCTGCCGATCGAGGCGGCGGAGATGGCGCTGCTGCGGACGATATACGCATCGACGCTGCCCGATCCCGGCGAACTCGCGCGGCAGCTCGCCGGCGCTCCGCCACCCGCAGCTGCGGCCACGGCGTCGACACAGGCGCCGGCGCCCGCTCCCGCATCCTCCGGCGAGGCACCGCCCTGGGCCGGTGCGGGGGCGTCCGCTCCGCCGGCACCCGTCGACACCGGTCCGATCCTGCCGCCGACCTTCGCGGCTCTGGTCGATCTGCTCGACGATTCGGGCGGGCTGGCGATCGCCGCGCGGCTCCGCCACGGCGCACGGATCGTCTCCTATGCGCCGCCCGAATTCGCGCTCAGCGGCAGCCGGCCGGTCTCGGCCGACACGCTGGCCGAACTGGGCACGCTGCTGAAGTCGGTCACGCGGACTGCCTGGAAGGTGTCGATCGTCGACGCACCGGGCGAACCGACGCTGCGCGAGGCGCAGGACGCCGCCGATGAGGCGGTGAAGCAGGCCATACTCGAATCCCCCATCATGAAGGCCGCGGTGGCAGCGTTTCCCGACGCCAAGCTTGAATCGTGGCCGGGTCAAAGGAGCAACGCATGAAGAATATCGACGAAATCCTCGCCATGGCGCAGAACGTCCAGACCGAGCTCGAAAAGGCGCAGGCCAATCTCGACACGATCGAGGTCGAGGGCGCGTCGGGCGGCGGGCTGGTCAAGGTCAAGGCGTCCGCCAAGGGCCGGATCATCGGCATCGCGATCGACGATTCGCTGATGCAGGTCGGCGAGAAGCAGATGCTCGAGGATCTGCTGACCGCCGCCTTCAACGATGCCCGCGCCAAGGCCGATGCGGTCTCGGGTACCGAAATGTCCAAGATGACCAGCGGCCTGCAGCTCCCGCCGGGCTTCAAGCTGCCGTTCTGATCTGCCGGGTGCGGCGGCTGCCGGCCCCTAGCGTAGGCAGCCGTCGAGCCCTTGGGTGCGGACCGTCGAGACGCGGCGCGACAGCGTGTTGCCGTGGCGGCGGACGAAACCGCGCGGCGCGATCGCCGCGCGCTTCTTCGGCAGCGGCAGCACCGCCGCGATCCGCCCCGCCTCGGTCGCCGACAGCCGCGACGCATCATGGTTGAAATACCGGATCGCCCCGGCATTGGCGCCATAGGTGCCGATCCCGGTCTCGGCGATGTTGAGA
This sequence comes from Sphingomonas sp. T1, assembly GCF_902506585.1. Classification (NCBI taxonomy): domain Bacteria; kingdom Pseudomonadati; phylum Pseudomonadota; class Alphaproteobacteria; order Sphingomonadales; family Sphingomonadaceae; genus Sphingomonas; species Sphingomonas sp. T1. Next base: position 1,056,419 of record NZ_LR733875.1, on the reverse strand, counting down.
TACACCTCCATGATCCGCCGCTTCGGCCACAGCGTCTCGATCAGGACGGTGAAATACGCCTCGAACGCCTTGCGGACATAGCCGCCGCCCTGGAACAGGAACGCGTTCTTCGCGGTCTGCTGGCTGATCGTCGACCCGCCACGGATCCGCCCGCCCTGCGCATTGCGGGCCGCAGCCCCGGCGATCGCCTTGAAGTCGAAGCCGCTGTGCGAACAGAACCCCGAATCCTCGCCCGCAATCGCGGCGCGCGCCATGTCGGGATCCATCTCCGACAACGGCATCCAGTCCTTCGTCACCGTATGCCCGGACAGAAGGTCGCCCATCATCGTGAAGGTGAAGGGCGGCGGGACGAACCGGTACAGGCCGACCCAGGCGACCGTCACGACGACGAAGACGAACGCGAATTTGGCGAGGATGCGGATAAGGCCCATCGCCGCTCCTTATGCGATCACCACGCCCCCGCCAATGATCGCCCGCGCCGCCGCGACACCGGTTTCATATGCGCCGTGCGCCGTAGAGAAATCCTCGCGGTGGCAGGCCTCGCCAGCGAAGAAGATCCGGCCGTCGACCGGCTCGGCGAGCACCGCACGCTGGCCCGCGCATCCGATCCGCGCATGGCTATAGCTACCGCCGATCCACGGCTCTCGGCGCCAGCGCGTCGCGGCAAGCGGCGTGAAGCGGCTGCGCCAGTCGCTGCCGAGCAGGGCAACGAGTTCGTCGATCGCGAACGCCGCGGCGTCGCCATCCTCCAGCATCTCCGCGCAGTCGCCGCCGAAGAAACTCTCGATGATCGGCCAGCCGAACGGCGACAGGCGGTGGCTGGCGGTGCAGGCGGCATAGGGGTTGCCGACGAGATGCGCATTCGCCGGCCATTCCGGGCGATCGACATGCAGGAACACCTTGTCCGCCAGACCGAGTGGGAGGTCGGCGGCGGCGGCATGCTTGTTGGGCAAGGGCGGGTCGAACCTGATCTGCGATCGGGCAAGCACGGTGGTGGGCACGCAGACGATGACATGATCCGCGTCGATCGTCCCCGACGTCGTGTCGAGCCTGATCTGCCGACCGCCATGGTCGATACGGGTGACCAGCGTGGAGAGGCTGATCGGAAGACCGGCGGCATGGCTGGTGACCAGCGTGCCATAGCCTTGCTTCACGGTCCAATTATGGTCCGACGCCGCATTTTCATACGCGGCCCAGTCATGGAGCGACACCTGCGACAGGTTCGCGCCATTCGCATAGCCGGAGATCGCGTCGATCCTCGACCGCCACGGATCGTTCACACCGACAAACTCGGACAGGGCGCGGTCGGGACCGTCGACTGCCGCCAATGCGCGGGCGTTCCACTCCTGATAGGCGGTGGACGAAGACGCCTGCTCTTCGGGTGAAAAACAGAGGTTACGCCATTGCGTGCGCCAGTTCGCGTCCGACCGGTCGACGTTGAAACCCGAAAGCTCCGCGATCGCGGTCCATGGGTTGCGCTGCGCGGAGTGGAGCCACCCGCAACCGGCATCGACATTAGATCCCGCAGGGACAGGATTCGCCTCTGCCACACTGCCCTCGCGGCTCAATAACGCGTCTATCGAAAGACTATGCGCCCGACCACCAAGGCGGTCGCTCGCCTCGACCAGCAACACATCATGCGCGGCGTCATGGAGCGTCCGCGCCGCCGCAATACCGGCCGCACCGCCGCCGATGACGACGGTGCGCATGACGTCAGGCGGCGAGCAGGCGCTTTTCGCCGGCGATGCGCATCATTGCCTTTTGCAGCTTCTCGAACGCGCGAACTTCGATCTGGCGAACTCGCTCGCGCGAGACGCCATAGACCTGCGACAATTCCTCGAGCGTCTTGGGATCGTCCGTCAGGCGGCGTTCGGTCAGGATATGCTGTTCACGATCGTTGAGGTCGTCCATCGCGGATACCAGCATCGAGTGGCGGACGTCGGCCTCCTGTGCGTCGGCGACGATCTTGTCCTGGAGCGGTGCGTCGTCCTGCAGCCAATCCTGCCACTGGCCTTCGCCGTCCTCACGCATCGGCACGTTGAGCGAGGTGTCACCGCCCATCGCCATGCGGCGGTTCATGCTGACGACGTCGGTCTCGGCGACACCGAGATCGGTGGCGATCTTGGTCACGTGCTCGGGGCGCAGATCACCGTCCTCGAATGCATCGAGGCGGCTCTTCATCCGGCGCAGATTGAAGAACAGCTTTTTCTGCGCTGCGGTGGTGCCCATCTTCACAAGCGACCAGCTGCGCAGGATATATTCCTGGATCGATGCGCGGATCCACCACATCGCATAGGTAGCGAGGCGGAAGCCGCGCTCAGGCTCGAATTTCTTCACGCCCTGCATCAGGCCGATATTGCCTTCCGAAATCAGCTCGGAGGTGGGCAGGCCGTAGCCACGATAGCCCATGGCGATCTTGGCCACGAGACGAAGATGCGACGTCACCAGCTGCGCCGCAGCATCGGTGTCGCCATGCTCCTGGAACCGCTTGGCGAGCATATATTCCTGCTCAGGTTGCAGGATGGGGAATTTCTTGATCTCGGCGAGATAGCGATTGAGACCCGCCTCGCTGCCGAGCGCAGGTATCGTCGCTGGAACGTTGGAGCGGGCTGCCATGGTAGTCTTCCCTTTCTGCGAAACCATACCGCACTGCGGCAGGGTCCGATATCTATACGTGAAGCTCGCTGAACAGTTCCTGCATGTCCGCAGGCATCCTGCTTTCGAACGCCAAAGCGTTACTATTTATAGGATGGATGAACCCGAGATACGCGGCGTGCAAGGCCTGACGGCGGAAACCAAGCGTTTCGAGCAGCGTCTTCTGACCGGGCCGGTTTCTACCGTAGACCGGGTCGCCGAGCAAGGCGTGCCCGATCGAGGCCATGTGGACGCGCACCTGATGCGTGCGACCCGTTTCGAGCCGGCACTCGACCAGCGCGGCATCGCGAAGCGGTTGCAGCGTCGTGAAATGCGTGACGGCGCGTTTGCCGCCTTGGACGATGGCGATCTTCTTCCGGTTTTGCGGACTGCGCGCCAGCGGGGCATCGACGGTCCCCGAGGAAGGGCGCGGGATCCCGCCGACGATCGCGCAGTAGCGGCGGTCGATGCTGTGATCGTGGAACTGCTTGGCCAGTCCCTCATGCGCGCGGTCGCTCTTCGCGGCGATCATCAACCCGGAGGTATCCTTGTCGATACGGTGGACGATGCCCGGACGCGCGACCCCGCCGATCCCCGACAGATTGCCCGCGCAATGGTGCAGGAGCGCATTGACGAGTGTGCCGTCGAAATTGCCCGCTGCGGGATGCACGACCAGACCCGCCTGCTTGTCGACGACGATCAGATGCTCGTCCTCATAGGCGATGACGAGCGGGATGTCCTGCGCCTCGTTATGCAGCGGCGTCGGTGGCGGCACGGCGATCGCGAAGGTCTGACCGGCAGACGCCTTTTTTGACGAATCACGCCAGGGCTGACCTGCCTGCGATACCGCGCCAGCGGCGATCAACGTTTTCAGACGTTCGCGCGACATCGTCGGGACGGCATCCGCGAGCGCGCGGTCCAGACGCCATCCATCGGCCGCCGCGGCGATTCTCGCTTCAATCGTGGCAACCCCCCGGTCCATGCGATAGCGATGTGGCGATGAGCGTTAAGATTTCAAGCGGCGTCCTCGATCGGATGCTTGCACGGGCGGCGGCATCGCCGGCGGAGGAGGTTTGCGGACTGCTCTTCGGTACGCCGGGTGCCATCGCGACGGCAGAGCCTTGCGAGAACGTCGCGGACCATCCCGCCCACAGCTTCGAAATCGATCCTGCAGCGCTGCTGGCCGCGCATCGTCGCGCGCGCCACGGCGGCCCAGCGGTCATCGGTCATTACCACTCGCATCCCACGGGCAACCCCGTGCCGTCGCCGCGCGACGCCGCGCAGGCGATGGGCGACGGAGCGATCTGGCTGATCATCGGCGGCAGGCAAGCCCGCGCTTGGCGCTCTCATGCCCCCGGCGCATTTGCCGAGGTTGCCATTGTGCTGATTTGACGTGATCCGCGGAGCATAAAGCGCGAAGCGCCAACGATGCGCCTTGCCGCTTGCCAGCCAATCGTGGCGAGGTCAGAACGGCACATGTTTTCGAGAGGATATTCATGACTGTCAGCCCGGTCGATTTTGCCAGCCTGTTGTGTTCGCGTTTGTGTCACGACCTGCTGTCGCCGGTCGGCGCGCTCAACAACGGGCTCGAACTGCTGGCAGACGAAACCGATCCGGCAATGCGTGCGCGGTGCATGGAGCTGTTGGCGGACAGCGCACGCGCATCGGCGAGCAAGCTCAAATTCTTTCGCTTGGCCTTCGGCGCTGCGGGAGGATTTGGCGAGGAGGTCGCAACCCGCGAGGCCAAGTCCGCGATTGAAGGGCTGATCGCCGAGAACAAGCGGATCGAGCTCGCCTGGCTCGTGGACGAGGAAACGATGCCCAAGGCGGCGATCAAGGTCCTGCTCAACCTGGTGCTGATCGGCGGCGAATCGCTGGTGCGTGGCGGCCGGATGGAGATTGGCGGCGAGGACAATGCCGGCCATCTCGAGGTGGTCGTGAAGGTCGAGGGGCCGCGGCTCGTCCTGGACCCCGAGATTCGTCGGACGCTGGTCGACGGTCCTGGCGACACGGCGGTAACGCCGCGCGCGGCCGCCGCCTTTATGGTGCACACGCTCGTCGCCGAGAACGGGGGCAGCATGCAGATCTTCGAACCGTCCGACGGCGTCATGATCTTCGGTGCCGTGTTCAACGCGCGATAACACGGCTGTATACGGTGGTGCGGCGGGGGAGGAGCGATCCTAACGCGGCCTTAACCCCTGTTCGTCATGACGGGCCCGACGCACGCGTTCCGGGGCCCGCATGGACGATCTTCTACAGGAATTCATAGCCGAGACGCGCGAGACGCTGGAGGCACTGTCGGGCGAGATTGTCGCCTGGGAGGCGGCGCCGACGGATCGCGCGCGGCTCGACGCAATCTTCCGCTTCGTTCACACGGTGAAGGGCAGCTGTGGGTTTCTGGACATCCCCCGGCTGGCCCGGCTCAGCCACGCCGCTGAAGACGTGCTTGCGGCGGTTCGGGACAACAAGCGCGTGCCCGACACCGCGCTGGTGAATGCCGTGCTCGCGATCGTCGACCGGATCGGCGAGATCGTCGAGGCGATCGATGCCGGCGCAGCGCTGGACGATGCAAGCGAGGAGTTGCTGATCACGGCGCTGGCGGAGGACGCCGCGCCGGCGGCCGTGCCCGTACATGTCGCAACCGTGCGGGCCAGCAGCCGCAGTGTCCGTTTGAACGTCGATCTGCTCGACCGGATGATGAGCGGCATGTCCGACATGGTGCTTGCGCGCAACGAACTGGCGCGGCGATTGCGAGATAACGTCAGCGATCCGCATGTCGATGCTGCGCTCGAACGGCTCTCGCTGACGGTCGCCGATATGCGCGACACGGTGACGCGCACCCGGATGCAGAAGATCGATGCGCTGTTCTCGGCGCTGCCGCGCATGGTCCGCGATACCAGCGCGGAACTGGGCAAGGCGGTCAACCTGGTGATCGAGGGCTCTGACGTCGAGCTCGACCGCGAGCTGATCGAGCTGATTCGCGATCCGCTGGCACATATCATCCGCAACGCCGTCGATCACGGGATCGAGTCGCCGGCCGACCGTCTGGCCGCGGGCAAGCCCGCGACGGGGCGACTCGTCGTGTCCGCACGCCAGTCGGGCAACCAGATCCTCATCGAGATCAGCGACGACGGACGTGGCATCGACGTTGCGCGGATCGTCAGCAAGGCCAAGGACCAGGCCCTGCGTACCGAAGCGCAGATCGGCGCGATGGATGAGGACGCACAGCTCGATCTCGTATTCGAAGCGGGACTGTCGAGCCGCGACACGGTCACGACAGTCTCGGGACGCGGCGTCGGCATGGATGTCGTGCGCGCCAATATCGAGCATATCGGCGGGCGCATCGCGCTGTGCAACATGCCCGGCCGCGGGTTGCGGATCGTCATTCACGTGCCGCTGACGCTGTCGATCCTGTCCACGATCATCGTCAGCGTGGGGACGCAGCGTTTCGCGCTGGCGCGGCAGTCGATCGAGGAGATCGTCAGGGTCCGTGGAACGCAGGTGCGGATCGACACGATCGGAGATGCATCTGCCGTCGCGGTCAGGGGACGGCGGATGCCGCTGGTCTCGCTGGCCGCGCTGTTCGGGCTGGGCGACCATGACCCTGGCACGCTCGTGATCGTGTCGACCCGCGAAGGCGATTATGCGCTCGGCGTCGACGATGTGCTCGACGCGGAGGAACTGGTCGTCAAACCCGCCTCGCCGCACGTGATGGCGACCGGCGTCTACGCCGGCCAGACGCTGCCCGACAGCGGCCTGCCGATGCTGCTGCTCGACGGAGCGGGGATCGCGCATGTCGCGGGGCTGCGGTTTTCCGCCCTCGCGGTCTCGCACGACGAGGCGGCGGCGGACAGCGTTGCCGGCGTACAGGCGCTGCTGTTCGACGATCTGGACGGCAAGCGCCGCGTGATCGCGCTGGCGGTGATCGACCGGGTCGAACCGGTGGCGACGTCGGCGATCAGCTTTACGGCGGGCGCGCTGCGTCTCGCCATCGGCGGGGCGATCGTGCCGTTGCATTCGGTCGGCACGATCGGCGACCGGGAAGAGGTCGCCGTACTCCGTCTGACCGATGGCGACAGCGAGATGGCCTATGCGATCGCGGAGGCCATCGAGATCGTCGAATTGCCGCCCGAAATGGCGCCGGCTAATGGCGGCGGGCCGATCGCGGGCGTCGTGATCATCGGCGGTGAGCAGGTCGAGCTGATCGATCCGCACGCGTTGTTCGCGGGCGAGCCGGTCCGGCGCGCCTCGCGCCCGGTCTGCCTGTTGCAGAGCGACAGCAGCGGGTGGATGGAGACGTTCCTCAAACCCGCGCTCGAGGCGTCGGGCTATCGGTGTGTGACACGCCTCGCCGCGGGCGAGACGCCTGCGGTCGCGCTGGCGATGGAGGATGGACCGGTCGAGGCGGTCGCCGCTCCGATCGTCACGCTGCGCCGTAATCGGGAGGGTACAGGTGCGCAGGACCACAGCATCTATCGCTATGACCGTCCGGCGCTGATCGAGGAACTCGCGCGGCGGGTCGCGGCGCAGGCCGGCGCGCTACAAGGGGATTCAGCACCGTATATTCGCGCCGTGACGAGTGGGGGAGCGCGCTGATGGAATTGTTTCTGATCGCGCATATCGCCGGGCGCGGCGTCGCGATTCCGGCAGAGCAGGTCGGCTCGGTTGTCGATATCGGTGATGTCGTCGCGGTGCCGCAGGCGGAGGCGGCGATCCGCGGGCTGACCGCGCTTCGCAGCCGGGTTGTGACGGTGATCGATACCGGCACTGCACTGGGGCTCGCGCCGACGCCCGAAACCGCCAGGCGGGCAGTCATCACGCAGGTCGACGGGCATGACTATGCGATCCTGGTCGACTCGCTCGAGGATGTCGCGCCGTTCGAGCGGCTGCCGCTGTCGTCGGGGCTGGCGCTCAACCACGGCTGGGCGGCGGCGGCGTCGGGGCTGGTCGATCGCGATGGCGAGCCGATGCTGGTGCTCGACCTGACCGCAGTCGTGCCGTCGTCCTTGCCCGCGCTCGTCGCCTGAACAGCGGCCAACTCGCGCGCGCTTAACCCGGTGCTTACGCTTTGCCGGTTAAGGCGGGCGCCATGATCACCCCGGAAGGCTTTCCATGAAGACCTGTCTTGTCGTTGATGATTCGAAGGTGATCCGCAAGGTCGCGCGTCACATCCTCGAAACGCTTGATTTTACCGTTCGCGAGGCATGTGACGGCCAGGAGGCGCTCCAGTGCTGTCTGGAGTCGGTTCCGGACGTCATCCTCCTCGACTGGAACATGCCCGTCATGAGCGGCATGGATTTCCTGCGGGCGTTGCGCGACAGCGATATCACGCAGCGTCCCAAGGTCGTCTTCTGCACGACCGAGAACGGCATGGCCTATATCCGCGCCGCGATCGAGGCGGGCGCCGACGAATATGTCATGAAGCCGTTCGACCGCGAAACCCTCGCATCGAAGTTGCAAATCGTCGGCATGGCCTGAGCGGGTCTTACGACACCGTGGCCGCCTCGCTGCCCCTTCCACCGCTGCCGCGGTCGCCTTCGTCCGCCGCCGCGCGCGTCCTGATCGTCGATGATTCGGTCGTCGCCCGCGCGGTGATGGCACGGCTGATCGACGCGAGCGCGCAGTTTACCGTCGTCGGTGCGGTCGCCAATGCGGGAGCCGCACTCAAGTTCCTGCGCTCTGCCGAGGTCGATTTCATCCTGCTCGATATCGAAATGCCGGGGGTCGATGGGCTGACCGCGCTGCCGGACCTGATTGCCGCGGGACAGGGTGCCAAGATCCTGATCGTCTCCTCCTCAGCCGATGAGGGCGGTGCGGCCGCGGTCCAGGCGCTCGCGCTCGGGGCGGCGGAAACGTTGGTGAAGCCGGGCGCCAGCGGCATGTCTGGCCGCTTTGCAACCGCACTTGTCGAAAAGCTCGAACGCCTGTGCGAAGCCCCGGCCGCGATCGTGCCTACCCGCGCGTCGGGACTGAGAAGCGCGCGCAACGTCACGGCCGCGCTTGAGCCGCTGTGCGGCCGGGGTGCTGCGGATCAGGGCCGTTCCGTCGCGGCCGGCGACGCCTATGACATCGTCGCGATCGGTGCATCGACCGGCGGGATCCACGCGCTGAGCCAGTTGCTGCGTGAGTTGCCCGCCAAGTTCCAGCTGCCGATCCTGATCACGCAACATTTGCCCGCGTCGTTCATGCCGTATTTCGCGGCACAACTCACGGTCCTGTCCGGCCGGCCGTGCGACGTCGCGACCGACCGCCTGCGGATCCGCCCCGGCCGCCTGTTCATCGCCCCCGGCGACGCCCACATGACCTGCGTGCGGCTGAGGGACGGCGGTGCCGCGATCCGCCTCAGGCAGGGCGTCGTCAGCAGCGGTTGCCTGCCCTCGGTCGATCCGATGCTGGGATCGGTCGCCCAAGTCTTTGGCGCGCGCGCGCTGGCTATCATGCTGAGCGGCATGGGCCGCGACGGTGCGGAGGGGGCGCGACAGGTCCATGACGCCGGCGGCAGCGTGGTGGCTCAGGATCAGACGACGTCGGTCGTCTGGGGCATGCCGGGCGCAGTCGTGTCGTCGGGTGTTGCTGCGGCGATACTGCCCCCCGAGGCGATCGGGCGGCTCATCGCGTCGCAGCGTCGTCCATGATGGGCGCGTCAGCGTTGCGCGGACGGAGCATGCCGACCACGGCCCCGTCATCCTCACCGGCCCCGGCGGCCTCCCAGGCGACGATCGACGTGCTGACCGCGCTGCTGGAAGCGCGGACGGGGCAGCAGATCGCGGCCTATCGCTCCTGGCGCCTCGATACAGCGCTCAAGCCGCTGTTGCGTGAACGCCAGCTCGGCAGCCTTGACGAGCTGGTTGCGCAGTTGCTGGCCGGAAAGGATCGGGAGATCGGCGAGCATATCGTCGATGCGCTACTAAACCAGGAAACGTCCTTCTACCGCGACGCGCAGGTCTTCGAGCACCTCGTTGCGGCGATCGCGGATGCCGAGGCAGCCGGTCATCGTATCCGGATCTGGTGCGCGGGATGTTCGACCGGGCAGGAGCCGCTGTCACTGGCGATGTTGTTCGCCGAGCGGCACGAGACGACCGGTGCGCCGGTTCCGGACATCATCGCGACCGACGTGTCGGGCGCCGCAATCGCCCGCGCACGGTCGGGGCGTTTCACGCAGTTCGAAATTCAGCGTGGGTTGCCGATCCGTCGGATGATGCGGTGGTTCGACGGTGTCGGCGCGGACTGGGTCGCCAAGCCAGAGCTGGTAAAGCTTGTCACGTTCCGGCGCGTGAATCTCGTGTCCGATGCGGCGCCCGCAGGACGTTTCGACCTGGTCCTGTGCCGCAATGTCCTGTTGTACCTGACGGCGGAGACGAAATTGCGGGTGTTCTCGACGATCGCACGGGCGTTGCGGCCCGGCGGCCTGTTCGTCATGGGCGCGGGGGAGACGGTGAGCGGGCAGACCCCGTTGTTTGAGCCGAGCCAGCGCTATCGCGGCTTCTACGAAACGCCGTCGTCAAGCACTGGCGATCCGCGGCTTCGCGCGCCCGGGTCCTGATCCCGCGATAGAGGCCTGCGGCAGTTTACATCGCGGCACGATCCCGGCAAGCGTTGGGGGATGACGATCCAAGCCGCACCTCCCGCGACGCATCGGTTTGGCCTGCGGGACTTTGCGATCGTCGTCGTGATGAACGTTCTGTGGGGGCTCAACATCATTGCCGTGAAGATGGCGGTGACGGAGATCGCGCCGATGACGGCCGGGTTCCTGCGTCAGGTCATCGTGTTCGCAGTCTGCGCGAGCTGGTTCCGGCTGGTGCCGGGACGGACCGCGACGCTGGCACTGCTCGGACTGTTGTCGGGCGGCATCTTCTATCTGGTGATCAATCTGTCGCTGTCGGTCGCGACGAATATCGGCGCGTTGGCGATCGCTGGCCAACTCGGCGTCCCGTTCGCGCTGCTGCTCGCGATCGTCGTCTTTCGCGAACGGATCCACTGGCCCCGGATGCTGGGGATAGGCCTGTCGATCCTGGGAGTGGTGCTGCTGGTCTTCGATCCGTCTGCAGCGCGCGAGGGCGCCGGTCTGGCGCTGACCGCGCTGGCAAGCCTGATCTGGGCGATCACGTCGCTGATCCAGCGGCGGCTCGTCGGCGTGCCGGTCCTGACGATCTATGCCTGGGTCGGGCTGATGGGCAGCCTGGTAATGGCGGTCGTGGCGATGATCACCGAGCCCGTAGCAATGCGCGCGATCCCCGACCTGCCGCTTCGCACTGTCGGCTGGGTGGCGTTTTCCGCGATCGGATCGACGGTGATCGGCCAGGGCTCGATGTCGTGGCTGTTGCAGCGTCATTCGGTCAGCGTGGTCACGCCGATGACGCTCGCCGCACCAATTATCTCTGTGTTCGCCGCGGCCTATTACTTCGGCAACCCGTTGACGCTATTGATGCTTGCAGGCGGAGGCGTTGCGATGCTCGGCGTCGCGATCGTCACGATCCGGACCGCACGCGCGGACCGGCTGGAGGGGAAGCTGGCTTGACGATCATCGAGACGCCGTCACCGAATTTCGACGACCGAACGCTGCCTGTCAGCATGATCGTATTGCACTATACCGGCATGCAGGACGGCCCGTCCGCGATTGCCCGCCTGCGCGATCCGGACGCGAAGGTGTCGGCGCATTATTTGATCGAGGAGGACGGTACCGTCCTGCGGATGGTCGCCGAGGACAAGCGCGCCTGGCACGCGGGACGATCGCACTGGCGCGGGATCGAGGACGTCAATTCGGCGAGCATCGGCATCGAGATCGTCAATCCTGGGCATGAGTTCGGCTATCGCCCGTTCCCGCCGGAACAGATCGCCGCGCTGCTGCCGTTGGTGGCGCAGATCAAGGACCGCCACGAGATCACGCGGGGTAACATCGTCGGTCATTCCGACATCGCGCCGACGCGCAAGCGCGATCCCGGCGAGTTGTTCCCGTGGCACGAACTGGCGCGACGCCGGCTCGCGCTGCCGCGGCCGACCAAGAATCTGATGGATCCCGGCTGGACCGAGGGCGGGTTCTGCCTTGCGCTCGAACGGTTCGGTTATGACGTGGAGAACCGCATGGCGGCGATCATGGCGTTCCAGCGCCGGTTTCGCCCCGAGCTGGTGGACGGCGAGATCGATGCCGAATGCCGGTGCATCCTGCTTGCTTTGCTGCTTCCCAAACCGATGGGTGACGACTAGGGATCGGCGCGCCAGAGGGTCGGGCGGCCGCGGGGGTGTTGTAATGGCATCCGCGAGGAAAGTCCGGGCTCCGCGGAACGACGGTGCCGGGTAACGCCCGGCGGGGGTGACCCCAGGGACAGTGCCACAGAGAGCAGACGGCCAACCCTCGGCGCAAGCCGGGGCGGTCAGAGTGAAAGGGTGCGGTAAGAGCGCACCGCGCGCCTGGTAACAGGGGCGGCACGGCAAACCCCACCGGGAGCAAGATCGAATAGGGGTGGCACATGGGCTTCGTTCCGGCTCGTCACCCGGGTTGATTGCTTGAGGCGGCGGGCAACCGTCGTCCTAGAGGAATGGTCGCCTAACTTTCGACCGAAGGGTCGGAAATGGACAGAACCCGGCTTACAGACCCTCTGGCATCGATTGTTGAAGCATTGCAGACTGTCCCAAATTCTCAGGGGGGACGTAATGCGTATCAATGGGGCTGCGGCTTTGCATGCGGGCGTGCTGGCGATGATCTGCGGATCGTTGCCGGGCGTTGCGCAAACGGCGGCATCGACGACGGTCCAGCAGGATTTCGAAGCGGCGGCTGCGCTCGATGCGACGCCCGATCGCGCGGCGGCGCTCGCGGCCTGGGAAAAACTCGAAGCGCGAACCAAGGCAGGATCGCGCAATCGCGGCATCGTCCTGGTGCGCAAGGCACCGGTACTGTTCTCACTGAAACGCTCCGATGAGTCGGTAAGGGCCGCGCGGGCTGGCCTGGCGTTGCTTCCGGCAGACGATGCGAACCTTGCGGAAGATCGCACGCGCGCCTTTCTCATCCTCGGCCAGGTTGCCACCGACACGCTCGACTATGCCGGCGCGGTCACCGCGCTTCAGCAGGCCGAGGCTGCCGCGATCAGCAGCGCCGACAAGCTGGGGGCGATGCTGTCACTGGTTGCGGTACAGACGTTTGTCGATCCGGCGGCCGCGGCGGCAACGCTGGCGCGGAGCGATACGTTGATCGCCAATTCGAAGCTCGACAATAGAACCGCCGCCCGGTTCGTCAGAGAACGGACTATCCAGAAGCTGAATACAGGCGATATCGCCGGTGCGCGTGCCAGTTCGTTGCAAGCGGTGAAGCTTCTTGGTGGTATGGAAACGGCCAAGATCGACCCGATGGACGCGGCGGCGCGGTCCGATGCTGCGATCGCTTTTCTGCTTGGTGGCAATGCCGACGAAGCGCGGCGCTATATGGCCTATACCGGCGCCGGGCGGATGAAGAAGGGATCGTTCGACCCTGCAGCAGAGATGCGATCCCCCGATTGCGGCGGGGATGCGGGGTTGAAGCCCAATGATGTTGCCGTGGTCGAATTCAACATTGCAGACGACGGCACCATAGAGCGCGCGCGGCCAATCTACGCGGCGGGCGGAGGCCAGGTAGCGCTGGAATTTGCGCGCGCGGTCAAGGGCTGGTCATGGCCCGCCGCAGACGTGCAGGCGATCCCCGCCTTCTACCGCTATAATGTGCGGGTCGAAATGCGGTGTTCGACCGCGTTCGAGCGTCCGTCCATCGGCGACGGGCTGGGCGGGGCTCTCGAGCAGTGGCTGGCGGATAAAGGCGTGGCGGTTCCGCCCGCGCCGCCAGGGCCGGCGGCGGCGGCCTTGGGTGCGCAGCGCGCGGAGTTGGCCTCGGCAATGACCCAGTCGCCGAACGGATTGAAGACGTTGGCGGCGCTTTACCGGGTAACCGGCAATCCGACCGTAGCACAGGAAGAGCGCGCCGCTCTGCATGCGCGTGGTTTGGCTATTGCCACGGCAAATGATGCGCCACCAAGCGCACGCCTGGCTTTCGATCTGCCCGCGCGTATCAATGCGGTCACCGACATCTGGAAGCCAGGCGTCTATCAGAGAACGGTATCGCCGCTGCTGTCAGACCCCGTCTACGCAAATGATCCGCAGGCTCGGGCCGCGATCCGGCTGATGATGGTCGACGGCAATGTGTCGCGATCCCGCAAGTCGGACAAGAACGGCGTGTCGCTCGCGATCCTGCGGCAGGTCGCGGAGGACAAGGGACTTCAGGCGAACGATCCGTTGCGGGTGGGTGCCTTGATCCGGATTGCCGCGATCGAGGAAAGCAATGGGCAGATCGAGGCGGCGCGCGCGACATTCGCATTAAGTGGGCTGACGGCAAATCAGTGCGCGATCATGGATGCCCCGCCCAAGATGATCGCCATGCCGGGTTCGGAGGCATTTCCCATGGAGGCACAGCGCTGGGGATTTGAGGGGTGGACCCAGCTCCAGTTCGACGTCGCAGCCGATGGCCATGTCATCAATCAGCGCGCATTGCTGAGCTATCCGCCGTTCATCTTTTCCGAGGCTGGAACGAAGTTCCTCACCAAGGTGAAATTTGCGAAGACCTATCGTCCGGACGGCGGGCTGGGTTGTGGCGCAACGGTGAATCGTATCAGGTTCACATTGCCGGGCTAAGCGTTGCGGCGCTCGGGCGGCAATGTGACGTCCGTCGGGAGCCTCGCACACCTTGCTGCCAATCCATTAGGCGGCAAGGTGGACGCTGACTTTGCTTCAAGCCTAGACCAGCACCTTCTCCGGCCTGCCAATCTCGTCGAGAACCGTGTCGGCGGCGATCTCCATCAACGGTTTGATGTGGCCGTCACGCATGTCGTAGACCCAACCGTGTAGTGCCAGTTCCTGGCCCTTGGCGAATGCATCCTGCACCGTCTTGGTGCGCGCGAGGCGAACGAGCTGGTCGCGGACGTTGACCTCGACGAAGCGATTGACCTTGGCCTCTTCGGTAGGCTGCGCATCGATCTCGTCGCGGTGATCGCGCAGCACTTCGCGCGCAGTGTCGAGCCACTCGTCGACGGGACCGTCCAGGCCACCTTGCAGCGTACCCATGATGCCGCCGCAACCGTGATGGCCGCAGACGATGACATGCTTCACCTTCAGCACGTCGACCGCATATTGCAGCACCGACATCAGGTTCAGGTCGTGATCGTTGACGAGGTTGGCGATGTTACGATGGATGAACATCCCGCCCGGCTGAGTCATCGTCATCTGTTCGGGGCTGACGCGGCTGTCCGAGCAGCCGATCCACAGGAATTCCGGCTTCTGGCCGACCGTCTGGCGGCTGAAGAAGTCGGGGTTCTCGTCGGTATGCTCTGCAACCCAGGCCTTGTTGGCGAGCAGCAGCTGTTTGTAGCGTCTCATGTGTACAGAACCTCGCTCGATGGCGCGTTGATCAACGCAGCACGCTTGCCGGCGATATCGCCGCGCAGGCTGACGGTGATACCGCGATATTCCGCGCCTTTGATGAACGCGTTGATGATGTCGATATTGTCGAGGTCGACATAACTGGTCGACGACAGGTCGATCAGCACCTGCGTATTGTCGGGCACGCGGTTCAGCGACTTCTGCAATTCATATTTGTGGATGAAATACAGGTTGCGGCGGGCACGGACGAGGCAGTCATCGCCATCGCAGGCAAAGGTGATCGCGGTACGGAAGTTGCGCGCAATGACGAACACGAAGCCGACAACGATGCCAATCACGATGCCCTCGAGCAAATCGGTGAACAGGATCGCGCCGACCGTGACGACGAAGGGGATGAACTGCGTCCAGCCCTGCTTGTAGCGTTCCAGAAACAGCTTCGGCTTGGTCAGCTTGTAACCGGTCGCGATCAGCACCGCGGCAAGCGCGGAGAGCGGGATCAGGTTAAGCAGCGACGGAATCAGTGCAACGCTGATCAGCAGCCAGAAGCCGTGGAGCATGGTCGAAAGCTTGCTCTCCGCCTTGGCGTCGACATTGGCCGACGATCGGACGATCACCGACGTGACGGGAAGCCCGCCGATCATGCCCGACAGGATGTTACCCCCGCCCTGCGCGAGCAACTCCCAGTTCTTGTCGGTGGAGCGACGGCGCGGATCGATCTCGTCGACCGCCTTCACGCTGAGCAGCGACTCCAAGCTCGCGACGATTGCGAGCGTGACCGCAGTCGTCCAGACGATGCCCATGCTGATGCCGGAAAAGTCCGGGAGCGTGAACAGCGTGGGAAATTCGGAAAGCTTCTGCGTGACGGGTACCTGGACGAGATGTGTCGCCTGGAGCTGCCAATCAGGCTTGACCGCGCCCAGCAGCGCGTTGCCGAGCACGCCGATCAGGACGACGACGAGCGGGCCGGGGACGAACCGGAGCGGGCCATTCTTCGGTTTCGCGCCGTCCCACCAGAACAGGAATGCCAGGCTGATCCCGGCAATCAGGATCGCACCGGGGGTCACGCTCGCGCTCAGGCTGTCGATGATTCGCGAGAAGGTGTTGACGCCGTTGGCGGTGGAGAATTCGAAGATCCCCTCGGCCTCGCGGTCGAAGCCGACCGCGTGCGGAATCTGCTTGAGGATAAGGATCAGGCCGATCGCGGCCAGCATCCCGGTGATCACCGAGGAGGGCACGAATTCGCTGAGGATACCCGCGCGCGTCAGCGAAAAGCCGATCTGAAGCACGCCCGCCAGCACGACGGCCATCAGGAACATCTGGTAGCTCGGCATGCTTTCGATCGCCGCGAGGACGATCACGGTCAAGCCTGCAGCCGGTCCGCTGACCGACAAAGGAGATTTCGAGAAGAGCCCGACGGCGATGCCGCCGACGATCCCGGCGATGACACCCGCGAACAGTGGCGCACCTGACGCTAGCGCAACGCCCAGACACAGGGGCAGGGCGACAAGGGCGACCACGATCGACGCGGGAAGATCGGCCCGCCACGTGCTTAGCTTCGGAATGAGAGTTTGCACCAGGGCTCCTGTCGCCGCGACGTCGGCCGGGATGCGCCCGGAGCAGACGCTTTACCCTATGCCAGATGACAATTTATTCATGTTCATTAGGCGATGAACACCTCCTGACTCAAGGCGCAATGTCGGTCCCGGCCGCAGGTGCGGCCGCGTGGCTTGATTGTTTGGCGGTGCGGTACGCGGTTGCGTTGTCGGTGGGGACGCCTATCTCGAACGGCTATGGCGCGAAGCACGACACGTACACCCGATTGGGGATTTCCGCGGTGGCGCGGCTATGGCTCGAGCAGCGAGGCGGTGACGGTTCGATTGTGCGACCGGCACGGCTGCAACGAACCCGGCAATTGCCCGGCGCCGAAATCGCCCAACAGCCCGGACCGCTGGTATTTCTGCATGACGCATGCGGGCGAGTATAATCGCGGCTGGAATTATTTCGAAGGCCTGAGCGCTGAGGAAGCCGCCGAGCGCGAGGCGGCGGAGACGCGCACTGCGGATGGCTATGCGGATGCGAAGCATTATGCCTGGGCGGGATCGGGCGACGGCAGTCGGTCGCGCGACGAGATGCGCGCGCTTGAAGTGCTGCAACTCGAACCTGATGCGACGTTTGAGGATGTCCGTGCCGCGTGGCGGCGAATGGCCAAGGCCAATCACCCCGATGTGCGTCCGGGCGACAAGGATGCAGCAACACGGTTCCAGGGTGTCCAGGCCGCTTACGAGGTCTTGCGCGCCGCAGAGGATGCACGGACGTGGAAGCCGGCGTGATCCGCGTGCTGGCGAGCCGCTGGCAGGGAAGCGTGCTGGTCTGCGGCAAATGTTCGAAGAAGCTCGCGGGCGGGTTCGGCGACAAGCGCCGCACGCCGCTCGCCAAGCTGTTGCGCGCCGCGTTCGGGCTGAAGAAGGGACGCAAGGCCGACCGCGGCGTGGTCGAGGTCAAATGTCTCGGGGTCTGCCCGAAGAACGCGGTCGTGATGATCGATGCGGCCCAGCCCGACCGATGGATGCTGGTCCCCGCCGGCGCCGACGTTGGCGAGATCGTAACGACGCTGCGCGGGGGCGATGCCGCTCCGCCGTCCCCTTCTCGGGTGGAAGACGGCCTCAAGGCCGCCTAGCTGGCGTAGCGTTCGGCGGTCTCGCGGATCAACGCGATCATGTTCGGGATTCCCTGCGTCCGGTTCGAACTGAGTTGCTTGCCGAGATCGAACGGCGCCAGTTCCGAACCGATGTCGGTCGCGACGATCGCCGCCGGCGGTTGGTCCTGCACCGCCTGCAGGACGAGCGCGATGATCCCCTTGGTGATCGCAGCGTTCGAATCCGCAAGGAAATGGAGTCGGCCGTCGTCGGTCTTCATCGGATAGACCCACACGGATGCCGAGCAGCCGCGAACCAGCGTCGCATCGGTCTTCAGGGCATCGGGCATGGGTTCGAGATCGCGTCCGAGGTCGATCAGAAGGCGGTAGCGGTCGTCGGGTTCGAGGAAGTCATATTCCTCATGGATATCGGCTAGCTTGGGCATGGCGTCGCGGTACTCCCGCGTCATCTCGCCCGCAACCGCTGCGCGTGCGGCAGGACACGATTGCCGCGCTACAGGTCGACCCCGGCGGCGATCGCCTCCAGCTTCTTAATGCGTTCCTTCAGGTCGGCGATCTCGATGCGCGCGCCAGTCGACACCGCAACGGGCAGGCCGGTGTCGTGCGCTAGGTCGATCTCCAGGCGCCTGAGCGACAGCCAGCCGCGCCAGCCGGCGAGTCCCGCGGTGACGATCATCGCGAGCGCCACCAGGCCGGTCAGCGCGAGCGTGATATAGACGTTCGGTTCGGTCATGTCCGCCTCCTCCTAGCGGTCGCGGAGTCGCTCGATCTCTCGGTCGAGATCGACGCTCTTGTGGTTGTCGGTGATGACGCGTTCGAGCACCTGGATGCGCTCCTTCATCTGGCGCACCTCGTCGCGCAGACGCAGCGTGTCGGCGGTGTCAGCCGGGGCGGAAAGCGATCCTTGGGCTTGGTACCGCGCCCGGAGCACGCGGGAGACCGCCACGATCAAAACGATACAGACGACCATCGTGAAGGGATTCATCGGTCAGCTCCTGAATACGGATTAGTTTAGGGGGCGCTCGTCGCGGAGCAGGTCGATCTCGTCCGCCAGGCCGATCCCGCGGTCGGTGACGATCCGTTCCAGCACCCTCACGCGCTGTTCGAGACGTTCATTCTGTGCCGCATATTGCGCGGACTTTTCGGCGACGAGCTGGGCATCGATTTCCATCCGGCGCTGCCGATAGGCGAACCAGGGCTTCACGAAGACGCCGCCGAAGATCGCGAGCAGGCCGCAGGATATGCCGAGGATGGGGATGAGCAGGGGGCTGATCATGGCGGCGTCCTCTATCGAGGCTGGAGGCGGAGAGCCTCGATCTCGCGGGCGGTACGCTCCGCGGGATCGGTGGCGATGCGCTCAAGAACGGCAATCCGCTCTTCGAGACGGGAAACCTGGCCGGTCAGGCGCTCGTTCTCACCGGAAAGCAGTTCCAGCTTGCGTGCGTCGTTCGGGTCGACCCGGTGCGTCTTCCCGCTCCACTCATCCTCCAGCGCATAGCCATGCTTTGCGCGGATCCAGTTGTTGATCACCCATCCCATCGTCGTGATCGCGATGATCGCGACGACGAAACCCGGTCCACCCCAATTCATTGTCATTCTCCCCGTCTACGCCGCGTCTCAGCGCAGGCTGTCGATCTCTGCCGCGAGGCTGCTGCTGCTCCGGCTGGTATAGTGCGTCTCGATGTCGGCGAGACGACGGTCGATGTCGCGGAACTTGCTGCGGACCTCTGCGGTCGAGCGCTTCGGGTTCGAGCGGACGCCCTGCCAGAACTTCGCGTCGTCGGGCGTTTCGTACAGTCCGAACGGCTTTGGCTGTCCCATCCACGCGACCAGCCAATAGGCGATCAGCGTCCAGGGAAAGCCCCCGGCCAGCGTCAGCAGGACGACCGAGACGCGGACGATCAGGACATCGATCCCGGTATAGTCGGCGATCCCTGCGCAGACGCCCTTCCATTTGGCGTTCTGCTTGTCGAGGTAGAATTGGGTGCGGCTGGCGGACATTTCAGTTCCTCCGATCCATGTTGCGTTCAAAGCGGGAGTCGATCGGGCGGTCAGCCTGGCGATCGGACAGATAGGACGACTGGCTGGTGCCGAGCCCCGGCTTCCAGTCGGGATTATCGGCGGCGATGATCCGCTCGACCGTCAGCACCCGGTCCTCGAGCCGGCGGGCGAGGAGCTGCATCTCGTCGAGCAGTCGTTCGTCCTCATCGGTGATCTTGGGTGCGGTCTTCCACTTGGTGACATAATGCAGGATCAGCCAGGGCAGCCCGACGAGCGCGCCGAGAATGGCGACGAGTCCTTCGAAATCCATTTCAGTCGTCCTTCTTCAGGCGGGCCTTGAGCGCGGCGAGCTGGGCATCGACCTTGTCGTTGCTGCGCAGCTCGGCAATCTCTTCCTCGAGCGTCTTGACGACACCGAGCCCCATCGCGTCGGCGCGACCCTCGGCCTCGTCGACGCGGCGGTCGAGAATGTCGAAGCGGCTGAAAGCCTCGTGCGTCTTCGGGCCGTTATACATCTCGCGAAGCCGGGTGCGGTTGTTCGCGCTTTCCAGCCGCGTCTGCACCGCATTCTGCTTGGTCCGCGCCTCGCGCAGCTTGGTCTGCAGCTTGGCGATGTCCGCCTCGGACGCGCTGAGCGCGTCGTCGAGGACGCCGACTTCCGCCTTGAGCTGTTCGGCCATGTCGGACGCCTTCTGGCGTTCGACCAGCGCAGCCTTGGCAAGATCCTCACGGTCCTTGCTCAGCGCGAGCTCGGCCTTCTCGGTCCAGTTTTCCTGGAGCTGTTCCAGCTTGGCGATATGGCGGCGCATCTCCTTCTGGTCCGCGATGGTGCGCGCGGCGGAAGCGCGAACCTCGACCAGCGTTTCCTCCATCTCCAGGATGATCATCCGGATCATCTTGGCCGGATCCTCCGCCTTCTCGATGAGGTCGGCGAAGTTGGCGGCAACGATGTCGCGGGTGCGGGAAAAAATGCCCATGTAAATTCTACTCCAGGGTCTTCGTGCGGCGGACGAACCTTATGCCACGATTGCGGTGTGTCGCGTAGCGGGCGCCTGATGTGCGGGCGCCACCGCCGCAAGAATGAAGGTGGCGCTGACGACGAAGGTGCAGGCGAGCGTGGCGACGGTGCGGACGATGTCGGTCTTGATCATGATGTGTCCCCTTTGAGGCGATGGTAAGTTCCGCCTTTGGGCGGGTTGTCCAAAGCTTTGCATCAGTCGTGCCAGTTTTAGAAAAGCCCGGAAATCATGCGGTTGTGCCGGCAGAGCGTCGAGCGGGCAGATTGTTCCTTGCTATGCGTTGGGAATTTCCGCCACACTTTGGCAATGGAGAGAACAACGCAGGTCATCGGCCAGTCCGGCGCGTTCATGGGAGCGCTCGAACGTGCGTCGCGCGCGGCGGCGCTCGACCGACCGGTGCTCGTGATTGGGGAACGCGGTACGGGCAAGGAACTGGTCGCCGAGCGACTACACCGGCTGAGCCCGCGCTGGGACCAGCCACTCGTGATCATGAACTGCGCCGCGCTGCCCGAGACGCTGATCGAGGCCGAATTGTTCGGGCATGAGGCCGGTGCGTTCACCGGCGCGACCAAGGCACGGGTCGGGCGGTTCGAGGAGGCAGATGGTGGAACCCTGTTCCTTGACGAGCTGGGTACGCTGTCGATGGCGGCGCAGGACCGATTGCTGCGTGCCGTCGAATATGGCGAGATCACCCGGATCGGCTCATCGCGGCCGCTGCGCGTTGACGTCCGGATCGTGGCTGCGACGAACGAGCATCTGCCCGACAAGGTGATGCGGCATGAATTTCGCGCCGATCTTCTCGATCGGTTGTCATTCGAGGTCGTCACGCTGCCCCCGCTGCGTGCGCGCGCCGGCGACGTGATGGTGCTGGCGGACCATTTCGGTCGACGAATGGCGTCCGAGCTCGGTCGCGAGCGGTGGGAGGGGTTCGGACCTTCCGCACGCGCTGCTCTCGCGGACTATGACTGGCCGGGCAATGTCCGCGAGCTGCGCAACGTCGTCGAACGCGCGGTCTATCGCTGGGAGCATGAGGGGCCGATCGATGCGATCGAGATCGATCCATTCCAGTCGCCGCACAGGCCGGGCGCCGCGGACCGCAAGCCGGTCCTGCCACCAGCCCCAGCATCGCCGTCTGCCGGCGCGACTGGTAGCGCGACAGAGGATGACGCCGACGATCCAGTCGTCGCATGCGAGGACGGGCCGTCGGATTTCAAGTCGCGCGTGTCCCGGTTCGAGCGCGACCTGCTGTCGCGCGCGCTGGCCGAGCATCGCTTCAACCAGCGCGCCACCGCCGAGGCGCTCGGTCTCAGCTATGATCAGCTGCGACATGCCCTGAAGCGGCACGAGCTGTTGCACGCCGGCGCCTGATCGAGGTCCGATCCGCTTGTGTAACGACCGTCCGGGGACCATTTGGGGGCCGCGGGCGTTTGACGTCCGACCCCATTCACCCATTGTCTTTGAGGAGACTCCTGATGGCTTTCGAACTTCCCCCGCTGCCTTATGCCTATGACGCGCTCGAGCCCGTGATCGATCAGGAAACGATGAAGTTTCATCACGACAAGCATCATGCGGCATACACGGCTAAGCTGAACGAGGGCGTTGAGAAGGACTCCGCGCTTGCGGGCAAGTCGATCGAGGACATTCTCGGCATGATCTCGTCGCAGCCGCCGCTCGTGCGCAACAATGGCGGCGGTTTCTGGAACCACGACTTCTTTTGGAAGACGATGGCAGCCAAGACGGGCCAGGCGCCGTCGGGCAAGCTCGCCGAGGCAATCGATCGCGATTTCGGCAGCCTCGACAAGCTCAAGGAAGAGTTCAACACTAAGGGTGCAGGGCAGTTCGGGTCGGGCTGGGCATGGCTGATCGCCGATGACAGCGGCAAGCTTAAGGTCACGAGCACGCCGAATCAGGACAACCCGTTGATGGACGATGCCAAGGAGCCCGGTACGCCGCTGCTCGGCAACGACGTCTGGGAGCACGCCTATTACCTGACGTACAAGAATGATCGTCCGGGCTATCTGAAGGCGTGGTGGGATATTGTGAACTGGGATGTGGTCGGCGAGCGCTACGCGAAGGTCGCTGGCTGAGCCGATCCCGTTACCGTCATCCCGGGTTGGCCGGGATGACGGAAAAGGATTACCCTTCGGGCGGCAGGTCGGTTACGGCCTTGTCGCCCGTTTGCAATCCATGCTTGAGCAGCATTGGAATGTTGGCAAAGGCGAAGATCAACGTCATCGGGATCGCGCCCCAGAGCTTGAAGCCGACCCAGAAATCCCACGTGGTGTTGCGCCAGACGATTTCGTTCAACACCGCCATGAACACGAAGAACACGGTCCAGTTTCGCGTGAGCTTGCGCCAGCCCTCGGCCGTCAGTCCTGGATAAGCGGTGCCCAGCAGCGCCTGAAGCAGCGGGCGCCGGGTCACCAGCCCGAAGGTCAGGATGGCGGCAAACATCGCGTAGATGATTGTGGGCTTCATCTGGATAAAGCGCTGGTCATGGAAATAGATCGTCAGGCCACCGAATACGACGATCAGCGCACCCGACATCCACAGCATCGGCGAGATATGTCCCGCCTTTACCTTCGAGACGATCATCGCAACGATCGTCGCGACGATGAACGCGGTCGTCGCGGTGACGACTCGTGCGATCGGTGCGCCGGGGGTGAGGAAGTTCACTGCGAAGAAGATCGCGAGCGGACCATAATCGATCGCCATGCGCAGGCCGGGGGACAGGGGGGGCTTGGTCACTATTGTATCCAGGAATTGCGGTAAGACCGGAGAGCGGGGCGGCGTGTTATTTTCGGACGCTTTCGACGCCCGCGATGATCCGGCTGACCTCGTTTGCGTCGAACGGGCGCAGGTCCGTCATGCCTTCGCCGATACCGATCGCGTGGATCGGCAGGCCGTATTTCTCCGCCGCTGCGACCAGCACGCCGCCGCGCGCGGTGCCGTCGAGCTTGGTCATCACGACCCCGGTCACGCCCGCCACTTCCTTGAAGACCTCGATCTGCTGGAGCGCATTCTGCCCGGTCGTTGCATCGAGGACGAGGACGATGTCGTGCGGGCTCTCGGGATTGATACGGCCGAGCACGCGACGGATCTTGGCGAGCTCGTCCATCAGTTCGCGCTTGTTCTGCAGGCGGCCGGCGGTGTCGACGATCAGCACGTCGATCCCCGTTTCGGTCGCCTTCTTCACCGCATCCCAGACGACGCCCGCTGCGTCGCCGCCCTCCGGTCCGGTGACGATCGGCACGCCGACACGTTCGGCCCAGGTGCGCAACTGACCGATCGCAGCGGCGCGGAACGTGTCGCCCGCCGCCAGCATGACGCCGTAATCCTGTTCCATCAGCAGATGCGCGAGCTTGGCGATGGTGGTGGTCTTGCCCGACCCGTTGACGCCAATCACCAGGATAACCTGCGGGCGTGGGAAGGCGTCGATCTCGAGCGGCTTGGCGACCTTGGCGAGGACCTTTTCGACCTCTTCCGCGACGATGACGCGGATGCCGAGCTCTTCCATGTTGCGCTCGAAACTGCCCTCGGCAAGACGATGGCGGATGCGGCCGGCGGTTTCGGGACCGAGGTCCGATGCAATCAGCGCCTCCTCGATCTCGTCGAGCGTCGCATCGTCGAGCCGCGCGCCGCTAAGGCCCGCAAGATTGCCGACGAGACGGTCAGAGGTACGCTTGAAGCCGCCGATGAGTTTGTCGTGCCAGCTTGGGGTGGTGCTCATAGGGATTCCCGTGTTGCGCTCAGGCGCTCGCCCAGAACGCCGGTGATCGTGATTCGAAGGATGTCGCCTGGTGCCGCAGGCGCGTCCAGCAGGACTTCCGCGAAATTTCCGACATGGCCGCGGTCGCCCGGACGTTCGACCAGCAGGTGCTGCGTCGTCCCGACCAGCGTCTGCAACCATGCCGCGCGAACGGCCTGGCCCGTCTCGCGAAGGATCGCGCCACGCCGGCGGCGGATCTCGGGCTCGACCTGCGGCATCCGGGCAGCGGGCGTACCGGCGCGCGGCGAATAGGGGAAGATGTGCGAATGGACGATGTCGCAGTCGGCGATCAGCGCATGCGTGTTCTGGAACATCGCCTCGTCCTCGGTCGGAAACCCGGCGATCAGGTCCGCGCCGATCGCGATGTCGGGACGGGCAGTCTTGAGCCGCTGGACGAGCGCCACGCTCTCGGCGCGCGAATGACGTCGCTTCATCCGCTTCAACACCATGTCGTCGCCCGCCTGGAGCGAGAGGTGGACATGCGGCATGATCCGGGGCTCGGTCGTGAGCAGCGCGAAGAGCCTGTCGTCGATCTCGATGCCGTCGAGCGAAGACAGGCGGAGCCGCTCGAGCCGCGGCACGGCGTGCAGAATGCGCTCGACCAGCAGCCCGAGCGTGGGGGCGCCGGGAAGGTCGGGGCCATAGCTGGTCAGGTCAACGCCCGTCAGCACAATCTCGCGGTGTCCCGCATCGACCAGCCCGGCGACGCGGTCGACGACCGCGCCCGCGGGTACGGAGCGGCTTGGTCCGCGTCCGAAGGGAATCGCGCAGAAGGTGCAGCGATGGTCGCAGCCATTCTGGACCTCGACAAAGGCGCGGGCATGCGTCGAAAAGCTCGCGGCCAGATGCGGCGCGGTTTCGCGAACCTGCATGATGTCGCTGACGACCACCGGGGCGGGCATGTCCCAGGCTGCGGCGGAGAGCTTGTCGGCATTGCCGATCACGCGATCGACCTCGGGCATCGCGGCAAAGGCACCCGGGTCGATCTGGGCTGCGCATCCGGTGACGACAATCTGCGCATCCGGGCGATCCCGCCGGGCCCGGCGGATCGCAACCCGCGTCGCCTTCACTGCCGCGTTGGTGACGGCACAGCTGTTGACCACGACCATGTCCCGCCCGGCGACGAGCGCGCGGATGGTCTCGCTTTCGGCGATGTTGAGACGGCAGCCGAGGCTGACGACCTCTGGCAGCGGGGCAGACGGCATGTTGCGCGATCTAGGAGGGGCGGGGGGCAAAGTCCACGGCTTGCAGCGCCGGGCTGGAGTAAGGGTGGCGGCTCGGCAGTCAGCACGTCCGTGGTCAGAGTGCGGCGGGGCCGCGGTCAGCCTGCGAGTCGTGGCGCTATGCCGCGGACCGGCGGGAAGTCGCCATCGGGCTGGTGTGCGAGCAGGCGCTGTTCGGCGAGCAGCCGGCGCAGTTGCGCGGCGTTCATGGGGCGACCGTAGAGATAGCCCTGTCCCTTGGCGCAGCCGAGCGCGCGTAGCCGCTCCTCGACCGCGGCGTCCTCGATGCCCTCGGCGGTGACCGGCAGGTTCAGGCTGTCGCCAAGCCGGACGATCGTGTTGACGATCGCCATACTCTCCGCATTGTCGAGGATCGACGCGACGAAGCTGTGGTCGATCTTGATGCGGTCGAACGGGAGCGCGCGCAGATGTGCAAGACTCGAAAAGCCGGTGCCGAAATCGTCGAGCGCCAGCCGGATGCCCTGATTCTTCAGGCTGCCGACGATCGACTGGGCAAGCGCCAGATTGTCAAACAGCGCGCTTTCGGTGACCTCGATCTCGAGCCGGCTGGCGGGAAAGCCCGTCTCGACCAGCGTCTTGATGATCTTTTGCGCCAGCCACGCGTCACGCAGCTGGACCGGGGAAATGTTGATCGACAGCGTCAGCGCCGAATCCCAGTCGCGTGCCGCAGTACAGGCTTGGCGCATGAGCGACAGCGACAGGTCGCCGATGACGCCGATCTCCTCGGCGATCGGGATGAAGACGTCCGGGGGGATCATCCCGCGCGTCGGATGGTCCCAGCGCGCCAGAACCTCGAACCCGGTGGTAAGCCCCGTGGCGAGGTCCACCTGCTGCTCGAAATAGGGGATGATGTCCTGCGCGGCGACCGCAAGGCGGAGCCCGGATTCGAGTTCTCCGCGCACCTGCAGCGACTGCTCCATCGCGGTGTTGAACCAGACGTGGCGATTGCGGCCCGCCGTCTTGGCCGCGTGGAGGGCGATGTCCGCATTGCGCAGCAGCGCGTCGATCGAGGCACAGTCTGCGTCCGAGCGGGCGACGCCGATCGACACGGTGGCGTGGATGTCGACGCCGTTCGCACGGAAGGGCCGCGCGAAGCCGGTGACGAGACGCTCCGCGATCCGATCTGCCACCCCTTGATGCGCCGGATCGAAGACGAAGGCGCAGGCGAACTCGTCAGCGCCCAGGCGTGCCAGAAGGCTTGATGTGGGGGCGATGGCCGCGATCGTCTCCGCGACATGGACGAGCACCTGGTCGCCGACGGCATAGCCGTGCATGTCGTTGACACTCTTGAAGAAGTCGACGTCGATCGTGAGCATCGCCACCACCTTGCCCCGGCGTCTCGCGCTGCCGAACAGGGTCGCGCCATCTTCGGACAGACTGCGGCGATTGAGGAATCCGGTCAGCGAATCCCGCTGTGCCAGAACGCGGGCGCGATGACCCGCATCGGTCGCCTCGTTGAGCTCGGCAGTGAGCGTGCGATAGCGCAGGCAGCCAAACAGCAACAGCGCGACGTTGAGCAGCACGGCGACAACCAGACCCTGGTCGATACCCGAACTGCGTCCCGTCAGACGGGCAAAGATGCCGACCAGAACGGCGCCGCCGGTACCGACGAGCATCAACGCTGCAGCCCCGGTCACGGCGCCGGTGACGAATTCCCGGTTGATGGTGCGGGGCGAACGGGTCGCCGCCGGCGGTGCGGTCATGGGCTGGATCGCCTGTGAGGTCGGGGCGGACACACATATGACATAGCATAAGTGTAGGACCGGTTAAGAGCGTCGATCCGTCCAATATGGCGGGGAGGGGCTTTGACATTGGACGCCGTCGCAGCGCATCGACGGACGGGTCGCTTGCGTCGGCGGCCCGGGTCGCGTAAGCAGCACGCCACGTTCCGTTACGGGGCACATGTGACGAGCATCCAAGGATGCACGCTGGCCGGCGAGGTTTCGCCCGCCGGCGCTTTTGCGTTGGGCGTCGTCATGTGTCCGGTAATGGTGATTGGGAGTGTCTCGATGTTCGAAAGCCTGAGCGATCGTCTTGGCGGCGTCTTCGACCGCCTTCGCGGCCGGGGTGCGCTGACCGAAGCGGACGTGCGCGCGGCGATGCGCGAGGTGCGCGTCGCGCTGCTCGAAGCCGACGTCGCGCTGCCCGTCGCGCGCGAGTTCGTCGAGAAGGCGACCGAGAAGGCGATCGGCCAGAACGTCCTGCGCTCGGTCACGCCGGGGCAGCAGGTCGTCAAGATCGTCAGCGATGCGCTGGTCGAGATGCTGGGTGCGGATGCGTCCGAGCTCGATCTGGGCGTCACGCCGCCCGCGATCATCATGATGGTTGGGCTTCAGGGCTCGGGTAAGACGACCACCACCGCCAAGATCGCCAAGCGGTTGTCGGCAGGGCCGGGTGGGCGTGATCGCAAGAAGGTGCTGATGGCGTCGCTCGACGTCAATCGCCCGAACGCGCAGGAACAGCTCGCGACGCTCGGCACGCAGATTTCGGTCGCGACCTTGCCGATCGTCGCCGGCCAGCAGCCGGTCGATATCGCACGGCGCGCGATGCAGGCGGCCAAGCTGCAGGGCTTCGACGTACTGATGCTCGACACCGCGGGTCGACTCCACGTCGACCAGGCGTTGATGGACGAGATGAAGGCGGTCGCCGATGTCGCGAACCCGGCCGAGATCCTTCTCGTCGTCGACTCGCTGACGGGTCAGGATGCGGTCAACGTCGCGCAGAACTTCTCCGACCAGGTGCCGCTGACCGGTATCGTGCTGACCCGTATGGACGGCGATGCGCGCGGCGGTGCGGCGCTGTCGATGCGTGCGGTTACCGGCAAGCCGATCAAGTTTGCGGGTACCGGCGAGAAGCTCGATGCGCTCGAGGCGTTCCATCCCGAGCGGGTCGCCGGGCGTATCCTTGGCATGGGCGACGTCGTCAGCCTCGTCGAGCGCGCCGCGGAGTCGATCCAGGCCGAAGATGCCGAGCGGATGGCGGCCAAGATGGCCAAGGGTCAGTTCGACATGAACGACCTGCGTGCTCAGCTGGCGCAGATGCAGCGGATGGGCGGGCTCGGTGCGCTGGCGGGTATGATCCCCGGCATGAAGAAGGCGCAGGGCGCGGTCGCTTCGGTCGGCGGTGAGAAAGTTCTCGTCCACATGGATGCGATGATCGGTTCGATGACCATCAAGGAGCGCGCCAAGCCCGAGCTGATCAACGCCAAGCGCAAGATCCGCATCGCCAAGGGCTCCGGCACCACGGTGCAGGAGGTCAACAAGCTGCTCAAGATGCACCTCGAAATGTCGACCGCCATGAAGAAGATCAAGAAGATGGGCGGCATGAAGGGCATGATGGCGATGCTCGGCAAGGGCGGCATGGGCGGCGGTCTCGGCGGCATCGGTAACGCGATCGGCGGGCCGCAGATGGGCGACATGCTCAACAAGGCCGGCGCAGGTGGGCTCCCCGGGGGCAATTCCGGGGGTGGCCTGCCGGGCCTGGGCGGCAAGATGCCGCAGCTGCCTGCGGGCTTCGACGATTTTCTGAAGAAGAAATAACCTCTTACTCAACCCCATTACCCCGGCGTTTGCCGGGCGAAATATTAGAAAACGAAGGAAAATATCATGGCAATCAACATTCGTCTCGCACGTGGCGGCTCCAAGAAGCGTCCTTATTACAAGATCGTCGTTGCCGATGCGCGCAGCCCGCGTGACGGCCGCTTCATCGAGAAGATCGGCAACTACAACCCGCTCCTCGCCAAGGACAACGAGCAGCGCGTGCAGCTCGACGCCGATCGCGCGAAGCATTGGCTGAGCGTCGGCGCACAGCCAACGGACCGCGTCGCCCGCTTCCTCGACGCAGCAGGCGTTCTCGAGCGTTCGGCACGCAACAACCCGAACAAGGGCAAGCCCGGCGAGAAGGCCACCGAGCGCGCTGAAGAGCGTGCGACCAAGGCGGCTGAAGCTGCCGAGGCCGAAGCAGCTGCAAAGGCGGCACCTGCTGCCGACGCGGAAGCTCCTGCTGAGACCGAAGAAGCCGCTTCGTAAGATCGTCTTCCTCGTCATCCCAGCGAGGGCTGGGATCCAGAGCCAGGGACGGCAGCGTCCTCGGCTCTGGATCCTGGGTCTAGCCTAGGATGACGGCTTGGGGTGGGCGATGCCCGCACCCGAATGGCGGTTCATGCGTTCTTTGTCGGTCCATCACCCACAAGGAGCGCATGATGACCCCCGATCCAGATCCCAGAACAGCCCCCGCACCCGAGGACATCGAAGATGCCAGCAATGAAGGCGTCTCCGCCGACGACCCCGCAGAAGGCGCCGACGACACCCCTGGACCCGACACCGGCTCCGCGCAGGGATAAGGTCACGCTCGCCGTCGTGATCGGCGCGCACGGCATCGGCGGCGAGGTGCGGCTGAAGGTCTTTGCCGAGACCATGTCGGGCTATAAGAGTTTCAACGACGGTACGCTGACGCTCAAGTCCGCGCGCCCTGGCAACAACGGCACGATCGCCCGCTTTGCCGAGGTCGCCGATCGGAACGCTGCAGAAGCGATGCGCGGGACCGAATTGACGGTGCCGCGATCGTCGTTGCCGCCGCTCGAGGATGGCGAATATTACCACACCGACCTGATCGGGCTCTCCGTCGTCTCTACCGATGGTGAGGCGATCGGGCGCGTTGTCGCGATTGATAATTTCGGTGCGGGCGACGTGATCGAGATCGAACGGCCGACGGCAAAGCGGTTCATGGTGCCGATGCGCGTCGAGGCGGTTCCAGAGTGGGATGCCGAGCGACTGGTGGTCGAGGCGTCCTTCGCTACCGAATAATGCCCTCCGGGCTTATTGTTGGTGAGGCATCCGAAGTCAGCGCCGGATAGGGCGCTGTTCCGACAGCATGTTGCGGATGGTCGTCGCGGCCACCCCGGCCTCGCCCATCGCGTGGCTGATCTGGTCGAGCCCCTTCACGACGTCGCCCGCTGCGAACAGCCCGGGGATCGAGGTGCGCTGATGGTCGTCGACCTCTAGGCAACCTTCGTCCGTCGCGCGGGCACCGGCGGCGACCGCGAGTTCCGACCGGATCACCGAGCCTAACGCCGGATAGACGCTGTCGAACGAAAGTCGCCCGTCGACCGTGTCGAGCGCGAACCGGTTGTCTTCGATCGCGTAGTTGCCGCAGGGGCCGCCGACGCGGACGATACCGGCGTCGTCGAGGGCCGCCTCGCAGGCGGGATCGAGATCATGGCCGCCGTCCGGGGCGATCAGCGTCACGTCGGCGGTGTAGCCGCGCAGGAACAGCGCCTCGCGCATGCCGTGGTCGCCGGTGCCGATCACGCCGACACGCTTGTCGGTGACCTCATAGCCGTCGCAGATCGGGCAATAGCGGAGCAGTCCGGCCTCCAGGGCCTCGTCATGGAGCGCGTCGGGCATGGCGGGGCGGTTGTTGACGACGCCTGTTGCCAACAGGACGCTGCGGGCGCGGGCGCGGCGGTCGCCGAGGCGGACGGTGAAGCCGTCGTCGTCTACCTCGATCGCATCGACCCGCGCGGCCTCGCGTACCGCCCCATAGGTCTCGGCCTGCGTCAGCATCCGGGCGAGGAGGTCGGTGCCGCGGATGCCTTCGGGGTAGCCGGCGTGGTTGTGCGTGCAGGGGATCAGCGCGGCGCGGCTGCTGCCGCAGTCGAACAGCCGGATCGAGAGGTGGAACCGCGCGAGATAGATCGCGGCGGTGAGGCCTGCGGGGCCGGCGCCGATGATGATGCAATCGTCCATCCCGCTATAAGCGCGGCGCGGCGAATCCGTTCCGGTGGCGAAACGCTCGATCGCTATCGCAAGCCGGGCGCGGGAGTGATAGCGGCGTGCGGCATGAGCTATTGTCGTTGGTCGGAAGGCGATCTCCACGCCTATGCGTCGCACACCGCGGACGGGGTGCGCCGGTATGTCGCGCAGGTCGCCGAGCCTGCGATCGAACGGTGCGGGGTGGAGGCGGAATATGTCGAGGACAGCGCCGACGCGTTCCTTGCACGCCTGAAATGGCTGAAGGCGCGGGGGTGTGAGTTTCCAGCCGACGTCGTCCCCCAAATCCTCGCCGCGGCGCAGGAGGAGGCGCGGCTGGCACGGCTGGCGGCGGGCGAGCTGCCCTGGGCGGCGACGATCGTGACGCTGTACCCCGAGATGTTCCCCGGGCCGCTCGGCACGTCGCTGGCCGGGCGGGCGCTGGGGGAGGGGCGGTGGTCATGCGAGCCCGTCCAGCTGCGCGACTTCGCGACCGACAGGCATCGCTCGGTCGACGATACGCCGGCGGGCGGCGGGGCGGGGATGGTGCTGCGTGCGGACGTGGTCGCCGCGGCGATCGACAGCGTCGCGGACGGGCGGCCGGTGCTGGCGATGACGCCGCGCGGCAGGCCGCTGACGCAGGAGCGCGTCCGTGAGCTCGCCAGGGGCCCGGGCGTCACCGTGCTGTGCGGGCGGTTCGAGGGGTTCGACGAGCGCCTGTTCGAGGCGCGCGATATCGAGGAGGTGTCGATCGGCGACTATATCCTGTCGGGGGGCGAGATGGGGGCGCTGGTGCTGCTCGATGCTTGCATTCGGCTGCTGCCCGGCGTAATGGGCGCGGCTTCTAGTGGGGATGACGAGAGCTTCGAAACGGGGCTTCTCGAATATCCGCATTATACCCGACCTCAGATATGGGAAGGGCGCGCGATCCCGCAGGTGCTGCGATCGGGGGATCATGCGAAGATCGACGCATGGCGCAAACGCCGCGCGGAGATTGATACACGGTCACGGCGACCGGACCTTTGGGAGCGCCATGAGGGCGCTCGGGTCCAGTCGCCCTCTGGCGCGCGGCGACACGAGGACTGACTATGAACCTGTTGCAGACGATCGAAGCCGAGAACATCGCGAAGTTCCTGGCCAACAAGACGATCCCCGATTTCCGCCCCGGCGATACGCTGAAGGTCGGCGTGAAGGTCGTCGAAGGCGAGCGCACCCGTATTCAGAACTATGAGGGCGTGTGCATCGCGCGCTCGAACAAGGGCATGGGCAGCAACTTCACCGTGCGCAAGATGAGCTTCGGCGAGGGCGTCGAGCGCGTCTTCCCGCTCTACTCGCCGAACGTCGATTCGATCGAAGTCGTCCGCAAGGGCGCCGTGCGTCGCGCCAAGCTGTATTACCTGCGTGGCCGTACCGGCAAGGCAGCGCGTATCGCCGAGCGTCGCGACATGCGCCCCGCCAAGGGCACCGCAGCCGCCGAGTAATCGGATCCTGCGAGACGCGATCGAGGGCGCGGGGGCGAAGGTCCCCGCGCCCTTTTTCGTGCGCGGCGTCCGGCGTCCGGCAGGGGTCGGGCCAGGGGCGGGGGCCGCGAATGTTGCGAATGTTGAGACGATAGCGCGTTTTTTCGCGCGGGGGTGACGACCCCCTGTCGGGCATGACCCGGCGACCGCTGAGGCGGGGGTGCGAGTCGAGGCTGGATCAGACCAGGCCATGCGGGCAGGCTGCGCTTTTTGTGGCATTTTGGCCAGCAGCGTTCCTTACAGCGGGCCGGGCGGTGACGAGCGCCATGGAGGGCCGCCCTCGTGACTCTGGATCCTGACTTTCGTCAGGATGACGGCGTGGGAGGGGCGGCGGCGCTTGTGGCCCTGGGTCCTGACGTTCGTCAGGATGACGGCGTGGGAGGGGCGGCAGCCCTTGTGACCCTGGATCCTGACGTTCGTCAGGATGACGGCGTGGGAGGGGCGGCGGCGCTTGTGGCCCTGTGTTCTGACGTTCGTCAGGTTGACGGTGTGGGTGGGGTGGTGGCCTGTGTGGTTCGAGGGCCGCGGTGTTGAGGCGGGCGGCGCGGGGCCGGGTCAGGCGTCGCGCCAGCGGCCGGGGGCGAGATCCGCCAGGGTCCAGTCGCCGATGCTCCAGCGGACCAGCCGGAGCGTCGGGTGGCCGATCGCCGCGGTCATCCGGCGGACCTGGCGGTTGCGGCCTTCGCGGATCGTGATCCTCAGCCAGCAATCGGGGATGCTCGCGCGGACGCGGATCGGCGGCACGCGCGGCCAGAGGTCGGGTGCGGCGATCCGTGCGACCTCGGCGGGGCGGGTGGGGCCGTCCTTCAGCACGACGCCGTCGCGCAAGGCATCGAGCGCGGCCTCGCCCGCCTCGCCCTCGACCTGCACGAGATAGGTCTTGGCCAGCTTGAACTTCGGATCCGCGATCCGCGCCTGGAGGCGGCCGTCGTCGGTCAGCAGCAACAGCCCCTCGCTGTCCCGATCCAGCCGCCCCGCCGGATAGACGCCGGGCACCTCGACGAACTGCGACAGCGTCGCGCGCGGCGTCGGCGACTTCTCGTCGGTGAACTGGCTGAGGACGTCGTAGGGTTTGTTGAAGAGGATCAGGCGGGGCATGGCGGGGCTTTAGCGGGATTCCGAGTTGGTTTCGACCGCAGTTGTCGCTTCGCAAGGCTGTATCGGTGGAGCCCAGGGGAAGCCCCGGCAAACCCGCTAACTACTGATAAGCAAAGGCTTTTTATTTCGGCGTCGGGACCGTTGTATTAGCCCTTTGTACTAACTCCAGGCAATAGGAGCCGAGTTATTTTATACGATGATGCGGCAATTTAACAAACAGTAGCCCATGATGAGGAGGCAATAGCCATACGCGCACCAGCCTCGCGGGCACGCTGTGCAACGGCATCGGCCCCGATCATTTCAGCGTGTAACTGCACCCCTAAAAGGGTCGTCCACGCCAGCTGCATAAAATGTATTCGACGCTCTAACGCTTCCACCGCAATCATGTCTGTTTTTAAACCAACGCTGGTCACGCCTCGTAAAATCGAGATTCCAGTGACGTGAGACGATCCCGCGGATAACATTCTGTGAAATCCGTATAAAATGTCAACGCCACCCTTCTTTGCCAGATTAGGCCAGTTTAGCCTTTTAGACACGGTATTGGCGGGCATTTTGGCCTTTATGATCTGCAATACCTCCTTGGCCTCTTTTACTGACTTGCCGCCGAAATGGCTATCTTGGACACTGATTTGTCCCTCTATAGTAGACGCTGTATCTTGAAGCATTAGAATCACAAATTCCGCTCCCAGACTTTTATTGGCAGCAATGCATATAGCCGCCTCAACCGCAGACCGCAGAACGATTGAGGCTTCTAAATTCATTTCACTCTTCCAAAGCAATGTATAGCCCTGATGATTGCTCCATAGCCGTCTAAATAGCATTATAGATAACATCTTGGGATCATTGGTAAGACCCTCAATCTCCTTGGATATATCCCATAAATCCTTTCCCAAGGCGGTCACATCATTATACAGAGCAACCTCTTCCATCGTCGGGTCGGTCATTGCGGCATCTCCAAGTCCGAACATGCTAGCGCCCTAGGCCCAAAAATTGCTAGAGATTTGCGAGGGGGCAATTCTAACAAGAGTGAGCGCGGTTTACCCCGTATACCCGGTTAGCCTCTCTGGCGATTATGACACGCCTAGCGCGACCTGCATTATCGCGCGTGGTTCTCCATCCCCGCATGACGTGTCGCAGTCGCCAAACGATCCGCTTCTTGCACTGTCCAGAATGGCCTAGCGACGCTGCATGAAGCGCCGGCGGGCTGAGGGTGGCGTTAAGCTCACGCAAGCTATTGCGGATGCTCTCGGCAGCTATCCCTTTCCGACACATAAGACGTGTTTCCCCGCGAAGGCGGGGATCCAGACTGGGCTCCCGCCTTCGCGGGAGAACAGGGGAGGGCATGGTGTCTTGCGAACGCCGGCTCGTCGTTGTTCGGGGGATATGGGGGCCAGTGCTTTCTCGCATTGACGCCGGTACGAAAACGAAAAAGGCCGCGGTGTTTCCACCGCGGCCCGTTCGTTCGATCAGAAATTCCCCAACCCTTACTGGTCGAGGAAGCTCCGCATTTTCCGGCTGCGGCTCGGATGCTTCAGCTTGCGCAGCGCCTTCGCCTCGATCTGGCGGATGCGCTCGCGGGTGACGCTGAACTGCTGGCCGACCTCTTCCAACGTGTGATCGGTGTTCATGCCGATGCCGAAGCGCATGCGCAGCACGCGTTCCTCACGCGGGGTGAGGCTCGCCAGCACGCGCGTGACGGTTTCCTTGAGGTTGGCCTGGATCGCGGCATCGACGGGGATGATCGCGTTCTTGTCCTCGATGAAGTCGCCGAGATGCGAATCCTCCTCGTCGCCGATCGGCGTTTCGAGGCTGATCGGCTCCTTGGCGATCTTCATCACCTTGCGGACCTTCTCGAGCGGCATGGAGAGGCGCTCGGCCATCTCCTCGGGCGTGGGCTCGCGGCCCTGCTCGTGGAGGAACTGGCGGCTGGTGCGGACCAGCTTGTTGATCGTCTCGATCATGTGGACCGGGATGCGGATCGTGCGGGCCTGGTCGGCGATCGAGCGGGTGATCGCCTGGCGGATCCACCAGGTCGCATAGGTGCTGAACTTGTAGCCGCGGCGATACTCGAACTTGTCGACCGCCTTCATCAGGCCGATATTGCCCTCCTGGATGAGATCCAGGAACTGAAGACCGCGGTTCGTGTACTTCTTGGCGATCGAGATCACGAGACGCAGGTTTGCCTCGACCATCTCCTTCTTTGCGATACGCGCCTCGCGCTCGCCCTTCTGGACCATGTTGACGATCCGGCGGAACTCGGTGAGCGCCATGCCGGTCTGCTGCGTGATGTCGGCGATCTCGGCGCGGATGCGCTCGACCGCCTCGCTCTCGTTGGCGACGAACGCGGTCCACTTCTTGTCGACCTTGTTGACCGTCGCCAGCCAGTTCTCGTCGATCTCGTGACCGATATAGCGATCGAGGAAGTCCTTGCGCGGCACCTTGTGGCGTTCGGCGAGGCGCAGCATCTGGCCGCCCAGCGCGGTCAGGCGACGGTTATAGGCATAGAGCTGATCGACGAGATATTCGATCTTGGCGTTGTGGAACTGGACGCTCTCGACCTCGGCCGTCAACTCCTCGCGCAGCTTCTGGTACTTGCGCTCGTCGGCCGCGGAGAAATCGCCGCCGATGCCCATCGCGTCGACGCGGCTCTGCTGGATCTTGCTGAACTTCTTGTAGAGCGCGGTGATGTTGGCGAAGCGCTCGAGCGCGATCGGCTTGAGCTGCTCTTCCATCTGCGCGAGGCTGAGGGTGTTGTCCTCCTCCTCGTCGTCGGACGCGCGCGGGGCGCGGCGCTCGCCATCCTCGTCCTCGTCGGCGGACGGCTCTTCGGGCTCGGCCTCTTCCTTGAACGAGGGGCCGGCGTTCTTCTCGCTGATCTCGCCGTCGTCGGCCTCGCCGTCCTCGGCCATCGCCTCGGGCGCGGGGTCCTTCGAGAGCATCGCGTCGAGATCCATGATCTCGCGCAGCTGCATCGTGCCCTCGTTGAGCGCGGTCGACCAGTCGATGATCGCGTTGAAGGTGATCGGCGATTCGCACAGGCCCAGGATCATCGTGTCGCGACCCGCCTCGATCCGCTTGGCGATGGCGATCTCGCCCTCGCGGCTGAGCAGCTCGACCGCGCCCATCTCGCGAAGATACATGCGGACCGGATCGTCGGTGCGATCGACGGTCTCCTTCTTCTTCTCGATCGCGGGGCCTGTGTCGGCTTCGGCGTCGGCGGCCTCGGGCTCGTCGTCGTCGTCCTTGGCGGGCTCGGCCTCGCCTTCCTCGCCGGCTTCGTCGTTGTCGACGATGTTGATGCCCATCTCGCTCAGCGCGGCGCTGATGTCCTCGATCTGGTCGGACGACATCTCGCCCTGCGGCAAGGCCTCGTTGAGCTGATCATAGGTGATGTAGCCACGCTTCTTGGCGCGCGCGATGACCTTCTTGATCGACGCATCGTTCATGTCGATCAGTGGCGCATCGCCGGTGTCGTTCGTCTCGGCGGGTTCCGCCATGTTCGCCTTAGCCATCAATCGCCCTCGGTACCCAACGCTCGGGCGTCTTCGTTCGACTGTACAAGATTTGCAAGTCGGACTTCCAACGCCTGTTTCTCTCTTACCATTGCCACTTGTCGTTCGAACGCATCTTCGGTGAAGTGCGTCTGCATCGCCGCGGTCGCCTGTTTGAGCGCCGCATCGACCTCGGGACGCGCGACCATGATCGCGATCGCCTCGTCTAGGTCGGCGCGGACGCGGGCGGGATCGGCCGTGGTCTGCGTGAACGAGTAGGGCATCGTATCGGCTCGCAACAGGTCACTCGCGACTGAATTGAAACCGGACCTCGCCAATATGGTGAGCAAGCGGCCGCTATCAAGCTTCTGGTCCTCAAGTGCAACATCCACGACCGCCTCGAACAGCCGGCCGAGCGCGCCGTCGATGAGTTGCAGCGGCCCCAGCACCTCCATGTGACGGGCGATCTCGACCGGATGGCGGATCAGCCCGGCGAGCACCGCCTTCGCCAGCACGCGGTCGATTCCGGTGGCGAGGAAGGCCTTTGCGTCTTCGGTGACCGGCGCGGAGGGGGGCTTCCACCCGCCCTTGGGGCGTTCGCCGCGGGGGACGAAGGGCGCGCGGACGGGTTTGAAATGCTTGTAGAAGCGGTCCTTGAACTCGGACTGATATTCCTGCTTCACCGACGCGTCGGCGATCCCTTCGGCAAGCTCGTGGAGGCGGCGCTTGAGGCCGGCGCGCTGTTCGGGGGTGTCGAGCGCCTCCGCGGCGACTTCGGACGCCCAGAGGCGGTCGACGAGCGGTTCGGGGGCCTTCAGCAGCGCCTCGAACGCGCCGGGGCCGCCTGCACGCACCAGATCGTCGGGGTCCTGGCCCTGCGGGAGCGTGACGAAGGCGAGGCTGCGGCCGGGCGCGAGCAGGGGGAGCGCGCGGTGCGCGGCGCGCAGGGCTGCCTTCTGGCCGGCAGAGTCGCCGTCGAAGCAGAGGAGGGGGACGTCGACCATCCGCCACAGCCGTTCGAGCTGTGCCTCGGTGAGCGCGGTGCCGAGCGGGGCGACCGCTTCGCCAAAGCCTGCCTGGGCGAGCGCGATGACGTCCATGTATCCTTCGACGACCAGCACGCGGCCCGATTTCCGCGAGGCGGGGGCGGCCTTGTCCAGATTGTAGAGCGTGCGGCCCTTGTCGAAGAGCGGGGTGTCGGGGGAGTTGAGATATTTGGGCTCCCCGCCGTCGAGCACGCGCCCGCCGAACGCGATCGTCCGGCCGCGCGGATCGCGGATCGGGATCATCAGCCGGCCGCGGAACCGGTCATAGGGGTCCTTGCCCTCGACGTTGATCAGCATGCCCGATTCGATAAGCATCGGGTCGCCGTAGGTCTTGAGTGCGGTCTTGAGCTTGCCGCGGCTGTCGGGGGCGAACCCCATGCCGAACGCGCGGGCGGTCTCGGGGGTGATGCCGCGGCGGTCGAGGAGGGCGCGCGCGTCGTTGCCCGCGAGGCCGTTCAGCTGCTCGACGAACCAGTCGGCGGCGTCGGCCATGACCTCGTGCAGGCCCTTGGCGCGTTCGGCCTTGGCGGCGGACTGGCGGTCCATCGCGGGCATGTCGAGCCCAGCGGCCTGGGCCAGTTCCTTGACCGCGTCCATGAACGGCAGGCCGCGCTGGTCGGTCATCCACTTGATCGCGTCGCCATGCGCGGAACAGCCGAAGCAGTGGTAGAAGCCCTTGTCGTCGTTGACGTAGAAGCTGGGCGTCTTCTCGTTATGGAACGGGCAGCAGCCCTTGTGCTCGCGCCCCGCCTTGGTGAGCTTGGTGGTCTTGCCGATCAGCGCCGACAGCGACGTACGGCCGCGCAGCTCGTCCAGAAATTGCGGGGTCAGGGCCATGCGCGCGAGTATAGCTCGGTATCACTATTGGAGTGATACCTGCAATCCGAAGAGGAGAAGAAGCAGGGTTTGTTCGCGCGGAGGCGCGGAGGCGCGGAGGGGGTGCGTCCGGGGCTAATGCTGCGCGTCAGCGCAAATGTCGATCTACCCTGCCGCTGCGCGGCGATAGTGGTGCTCGCCCGCTCCCGGCGAGCGCAACACCTCCGCGCCTCCGCGCCTCCGCGCGAACAAAAACTTCTTAGGACAGCGCCGCCTTCACCAGGCCACTCGCCTTGCTCATGTCCAGCTCGCTCGCGTGGCGCGCCTTCAGTTCGGCCATGACGCGGCCCATGTCCTTCATGCCGGTCGCGCCGAGTTCGTCCTTGATCTTGAGGATCGCGGCCGTCGTTTCCGCCTCGTTCATCTGGGCCGGCAGGAAGCGTTCGATCACCGCAACCTCGGCGGCCTCGGCGTCGGCGAGTTCCTGGCGGCCGCCGTTCGAAAACATTTCGATCGACTCGCGGCGCTGCTTCACCATCTTCTGGAGCACTTCGATCACCAGCGCGTCGTCGCTTTCGGGCGCCTTGCCGGTCCGCGCCTCGATGTCGCGGTTCTTGATTGCGGCCTGGATCAACGAGATGGCGTTGCGGCTCTCCTTGTCGCCGGCCTTCATGGCGGTGAGCTGCGCGGCCTTGATGTCGTCGCGAATCATATACGGGTCTTTCAGGCGGTTCGGGATAGCCGGACGCGATAGCGCGTCGAGCCAAGGTTTAACAGATTGACGCTGCGGCACGCCGGCCTTAGCGGACACCACTTAGCGACATCGTCAACGTAAAGAGAGTGCCCAGCCTGATGGCCGACGCCCAGCCTACACCCATGTCTTCGGCAAAGCCCGCCGGCGCGACCGGCGTGCTCGTGCTTGCCAATGGCGACGTGATCTGGGGGCGCGGGTTCGGCGCCGAGGGCGAGGCGGTCGGCGAGGTGTGCTTCCACACCGCGATGACCGGGTACCAGGAGGTGCTGACCGATCCGTCCTTCGCCGGGCAGATGATCTGCTTCACGTTTCCGCACATTGGCAACGTCGGCGCGAACCCCGACGATATCGAGGCGGACGACCCGCATGCGCTGGGTATCATCGTCCGCGAGGACGTGACGCAGCCGTCCAGCTTCCGCGCCGTCGAGGGCCTCGACGGCTGGATGAAGCGGCATGCGCGGATCGGCCTGTCGGGGATCGACACGCGCGCGCTGACGCGGCGGATCCGCGTCGGCGGCGCGCCCAACGGCGTGATCGCGCATTCGGCGAGCGGCGAGTTCGACGTCGCCGCGCTGCTGGCGATGGCGCGGGGCTGGCCGGGGCTCGAGGGCATGGACCTCGCCAAGGGCGTGTCGACCGAGATGCATTATGGCTGGGGGGATCAGGCGCCGGGCGGCACGTGGCGGCTTGGGTTTGGGTATGGGGAGGGCGGTGCTTCGACTGCGCTCAGCACGAACGGGGGAGGGGATGCGTCGCCCCAACCGTTCGCGCCGGGCGAAGGCGATGCCCCCGTCGCGAGTGCGGCCCGCCCGCATGTCGTCGCGATCGACTATGGCTCGAAGCGCAACATCTTCCGCAACCTCGTCGCCGCTGGCGCGAAGGTGTCCGTCGTGCCCGCCACTGCGAGCTATGACGAGGTGATGGCGCTCGCCCCCGACGGCATCTTCCTGTCGAACGGCCCGGGCGATCCCGCCGCGACCGCCAAATACGCCGTGCCGGTGATCCGCGAGCTGCTTGAGACGGGCAAGCCGCTGTTCGGCATCTGTCTGGGCCATCAGCTGCTCGGCCTCGCGGTCGGCGCGACCACGACCAAGATGTTCCAGGGCCACCGCGGCGCCAACCATCCGGTCAAGCGCCTGTCCGACGGCGCGGTCGAGATCACCAGCATGAACCACGGCTTCTCGGTCGAGCGCAACAGCCTGCCGGCGAACGTCCGCGAGACGCATGTGTCGCTGTTCGACGGGTCGAATGCGGGGCTCGAGCTGACCGACAAGCCGGCCTTCTCGGTGCAGTATCATCCGGAAGCGAGCCCGGGGCCGCAAGATAGCCTGTATCTGTTCGAGCGCTTTGTGGGGTCGCTCAATAGGCGTTCGGCGCGTGGCTGAAATCGATCCATATGTTCGAACGCTGTTTATCCAATCGTATGGCAAATTGGGAATTGCGGAAACTCCGCTCCGACGATCAGAATTGGTTTCCGTGATTGTCGAGCGGGTGAAATCACTTCTCTCAGATGTTGGTTTTGCGGACGTGACGGAAGCGCCTCCATTAGCCGAATTAATCGCAGACGAATTAATTGCGGCGAAGGTCATTTATCGCGAAGCTGTTCAATTTGCTGGCGAATATCTGACGTTTCGAGCCCAAGCTTATCAAGAGTACCGGAACAAAGTTCTAGTACAAGATCCGATCTACAATGCTGGTCAGAGAATTGGTGCTAGATTTTTTCCAGACGTTTTTACCGGATATATATCTTCGGTCTTAGAGGGCCAGGACGAAATCCCATTGATGGGACTCGCTCCGGCATCGGGTCGGATTGTTACTTTTTCCGACAATCAGATGTCCGAGCTCGATAAGCAGACTTCTGAGGTTATCGACGCCGTTGCGGCTCAAAACCAAATTGGAGGCG
Organism: Sphingomonas sp. T1; assembly: GCF_902506585.1. Classification (NCBI taxonomy): domain Bacteria; kingdom Pseudomonadati; phylum Pseudomonadota; class Alphaproteobacteria; order Sphingomonadales; family Sphingomonadaceae; genus Sphingomonas; species Sphingomonas sp. T1. The sequence goes on along the minus strand of NZ_LR733875.1, from coordinate 1,014,322 downwards.
TCGCGGGCCTTCGGGAACTTATATTGGGTCAGCTTAAGGCGGGGAGGGAGTTGATACGCGCCGGTTCGTTCCGGGTCTATTTTCTTCAACTTACGCTTATTCAATCTTTGCAATATTTGGTTGCACGTTACGAAAAAGAGGTGGTTGGCGGGCTCGCCGCCGCGCTGATCGCCGCTCTGATGAAGCAAATTGGAATAGACGCTTAGTTATGCCAAAACGCACCGACATCTCCTCGATCCTCGTCATCGGCGCAGGACCCATCGTCATCGGCCAGGCGTGCGAGTTCGATTATTCGGGCACGCAGGCGATCAAGGCGTTGAAGGAGGAGGGTTATCGCATCGTCCTCGTCAATTCGAACCCCGCGACGATCATGACCGATCCCGAGCTGGCCGACGCGACCTATGTCGAGCCGATCACGCCCGCGATCGTCGCCAAGATCATCGAGAAGGAGCGGCCTGACGCGATCCTGCCGACGATGGGCGGGCAGACCGCGCTCAACACCGCGCTCGCGCTGTTCCATGACGGCACGCTCGAGAAGTTCGGCGTGACGATGATCGGCGCGGATGCCGATGCGATCGACATGGCGGAGGACCGGCTGAAGTTCCGCGACGCGATGGACCGGATCGGCCTGGAAAGCGCGCGCTCGGCGATCGCACATACTGTCGAGGAAGCGCTGGAAGGGCTTGAAAAGACGGGGCTTCCGTCGATCATCCGGCCGAGCTTCACGATGGGCGGATCGGGCGGCGGGATCGCGTATAACCGCGAGGAGTTCATCGCGATCGTCCGCAACGGGCTCGACCTGTCGCCGACCACCGAGGTGCTGATCGAGGAGTCGCTGCTCGGCTGGAAAGAATATGAGATGGAGGTGGTGCGCGACCGCAAGGACAACGCGATCATCATCTGCTCGATCGAGAATGTCGACCCGATGGGCGTCCATACCGGCGATTCGATCACGGTCGCGCCGGCGCTGACGCTGACCGACAAGGAATACCAGATCATGCGCAACGCATCGATCGCGGTGCTGCGGGAAATCGGTGTCGAAACAGGCGGTTCGAACGTCCAGTTCGCAGTCAATCCGAAGGACGGCCGGCTCGTCGTCATCGAGATGAACCCGCGCGTGTCGCGCTCGTCGGCGCTGGCCTCGAAGGCGACGGGCTTCCCGATCGCCAAGGTCGCGGCCAAGCTCGCGGTCGGCTACACGCTCGACGAGATCGAGAACGACATTACCGGCGCGACGCCCGCGAGCTTCGAGCCGACGATCGACTATGTCGTCACCAAGATCCCGCGCTTCGCGTTCGAGAAGTTCAAGGGTGCGTCGAGCACGCTGGGCACCGCGATGAAGTCGGTCGGCGAGGTGATGGCGATCGGCCGCAACATCCATGAATCGATGCAGAAGGCGTTGCGCGGGCTCGAGACCGGGCTGTCGGGCTTCAACCAGGTCGACCATCTGGTCGGCGCGCCGCGCGCGGAGATCGAGGCGGCACTGGCCGTCGCGACCCCCGACCGGCTGCTGGTCGCGGCGCAGGCGTTGCGCGAGGGCTTCACGGTCGCCGAGGTGCACGCGATCGCGAAGTACGATCCGTGGTTCCTCGAGCGGATCGCCGAGATCATCGCGGCCGAGGCCGAGGTGATGAAGGACGGGCTGCCGATCGACGCACAGGGCATGCGCCGCTTGAAGAGCATGGGGTTCAGCGACAAAAGGCTCGCCTGGCTCGCGCTGCAATCCGCCAATCTGCGCGGGATGAACCGCGGGATCGCGCGCGGGTCGGGGCTGATCCACGAGGTCGTCAAGGCGATGACCGGCGGCGTGACCGAGGAGGAGGTGCGCCAGCATCGCCTGAAGCTCGGCGTGCGGCCGGTGTTCAAGCGGATCGATACCTGCGCGGCCGAATTCGACGCCAAGACGCCGTATATGTACTCGACCTATGAGGCGCCGAGCTTCGGCGAGCCCGAGAACGAGTCCGCGCCGACCGACCGGAAGAAGATCGTCATCCTTGGCGGCGGGCCGAACCGGATCGGGCAGGGGATCGAGTTCGATTATTGCTGCTGCCATGCATGCTTCGCGCTGGCCGATGCGGGCTATGAGACGATCATGGTCAACTGCAACCCGGAGACCGTGTCGACCGATTACGACACCAGCGACCGGCTGTATTTCGAGCCGCTGACCGCCGAGGACGTGCTCGAGATCCTGCATGTCGAGGCGTCGAAGGGCGAGCTGGTCGGCGTGATCGTGCAGTTTGGCGGGCAGACGCCGCTGAACCTCGCGCGCGCGCTGGAAGCCGCCGGGATCCCGATCCTGGGGACGACGCCCGACGCGATCGATCTGGCGGAGGACCGCGAGCGGTTCGCGGCGCTGATCACCAAGTTGGGGCTTCGCCAGCCCGCCAATGGCCTTGCGCGCAGCCGCGACGAGGCGGTCGCGGCGGCGGAGCGGATCGGCTATCCGGTGCTGATGCGGCCCTCCTATGTGCTCGGCGGGCGGGCGATGGAGATCGTCGATACGCTGGGGCAGCTCGAGCACTACATCGCGACCGCGGTGCAGGTGTCGGGCGACTCGCCGGTGCTGATCGACCAGTATCTGCGCGATGCGATCGAGGTCGATGTCGACGCGATCTGCGACGGGACCGATGTCGTCGTCGCGGGCGTGCTGCAGCATATCGAGGAGGCGGGCGTCCATTCGGGCGACAGCGCCTGCTCGATCCCGCCTTATTCGCTGTCGGCAGAGATCGTCGCCGAGATCGAGCGGCAGACGGTCGCGCTCGCGCATGCGCTGTCGGTCGTCGGGCTGATGAACATCCAGTTCGCGGTCAAGGACGGGCTGGTCTACCTTATCGAGGTCAATCCGCGCGCGTCGCGGACCGTGCCGTTCGTCGCCAAGGCGATCGGTGCGCCGATCGCCAAGATCGCCGCGCGCGTGATGGCGGGCGAGCAGCTGAAGGACCTGCCGAAGATCGACCGGCATATCGATTATTATGCGGTGAAGGAGGCGGTGTTCCCCTTCAACAAGTTCCCGGGCGTCGATCCCGTGCTGTCACCCGAGATGAAGTCGACCGGCGAAGTCATGGGAATCGATCCCGATTTCACGATCGCCTTCGCCAAGGCACAGCTGGGGGCGGGGACGATCCTGCCGACCAAGGGCAGCGTCTTCGTCAGCGTGAAGGACAGCGACAAGGCGATGATCGTCGAGGCGGTCAAGGCACTGGTCGACACCGGCTTCTCGATCGTCGCGACCGGGGGCACTGCGGAGCATCTCGCCCGCGCCGGCCTGCCGGTGGAGACGGTCAACAAGGTCGCGCAGGGACGGCCACATATCGTCGACCGGATCAAGGACGGCGACATCGCGCTGATCTTCAACACGACCGAGGGGTGGCAGAGCCTGAAGGACTCGCAGCCGATCCGCGCGTCCGCGCTCGGCCAGCGGATTCCCTACTTCACGACCGCCCCCGCGTCGCTCGAGGCGGCCAAGGCGATCGCGAAGCTTTCGACGCACAGCCTTGAAGTACGGCCCTTGCAATCCTATTATTCGCAGTCGCACAACTGATCCCGACATGAGAGCGTGATGTGTGAGCGGGCCGCGTAACGGCTTGCGTTGGGTAATGAATTGGGGACGAGATATGGCGACCGTCGAAAAGATGCCAATGCTGCAAGAGGGCTATGAGACGCTGTCCGCGGATCTGAAGCGCCTCAAGGCCGAACGCCCGACGATCGTCGATGCGATCGAGGAAGCGCGGGCGCATGGCGACCTGTCGGAAAACGCCGAATATCACGCCGCCAAGGAGCGTCAGGGTCAGGTCGAGGCATCGATCTCGGACATTGAGGACAAGCTGAGCCGCGCGCAGATCATCGACCCCAAGGAGCTTTCGGGCGACAAGGTCGTGTTCGGCGCGACCGTCACGCTGCTCGACGAGAACGACAAGCCGGTGAAGTACCAGATCGTCGGCCAGACCGAGGCGAACGCCAAGACCGGCCGGATCTCGTACAACTCGCCGCTGGGGCGCGGCCTGATCGGGCGCAAGCTCGACGAAGAGGTCGAGGTCACGGTGCCCGCCGGCGAGCGCTATTACGTCGTCTCCAAGATCGAGTTCATCTAGGCATCATGACATTTTTCGAGACGCGGGCGACGGCGATCATCACGATCGTGACGGTCGTGATCTCGGGGCTTTTGCTGGTGACCGGCGCGCTGCCATACTGGGTGGTGAATGCGGGCTTCATCCCGCTCCGGCTGACCGAGCTCGGCATGGCGGGCGGTCACGACTTCGCGATCCCCGCCTGGGCGACGCCGCTGACCGCGGCGCTGCTCCATGGCGGCTGGGCGCATCTCGCGCTCAACCTCGTCATGCTGGTCTATTGCGGACAGTTCGTTGAGCGGGCGATCGGTACCGCGCAGATCGTCGTCCTCTACATCGTCGGCGCGTATTTCGCGGCGGCCGGGCAATGGGTGCTCGATCCGCGATCGATCGCGCCGATGGTCGGCGCCAGCGGCGCGATCTCGGCGGTCGTGGGCGCCTATGCGCTGCTCTATGGTGAGCGACGCGCGCGCGCGATCGGACCGGTGCCGGCGGGGGTCGTGCATGTGCTGTGGCTGGCCGCGGCGTGGATCGGCATCCAGCTGATGATGGGGGTCGCGGGGTTCGGCGCGTCGGTCGGGGCCAATGGCTCGATCGCGGTTGGCGCGCATATCGGCGGGTTTCTGGCGGGGCTGGTGCTCGCGCGGCCGTTGTTGTTGTGGCGGTACCGGACGGCTTGATTGCCGGGTGCGGGTTTAGCGGTCCCAAATTCTTCCGTCATCCTGACGAACGTCAGGACCCAGAGTTACGGAACGTGTCGCCTGTGGCTCTGGGTCCCGACTTTCGTCGGGATGACGGGAGGGGGATGGACGTCTTGCGCCAGCCATAGCGGGTTGAGGCGGTGGGCGGTCGGGCACTGGGTGCCGACCGCGGTCCGGGCCGCCTTGTCGCCGCGCGGCGTGTTACGCCGTCGGGTTAGTGGTCAGGTTCGGTTCGAGCATGCGGTGGAGATGCACGACGACGAACTTCATCTCGGCATCGTCGACCGTGCGCTGCGCTGCAGCACGCCAGGCCTTTTCGGCGCTGGCATAGTCGGGGAATACGCCGACAAATTCGATCTTGCTGAGGTCGTTGAAATCCAGGGTGCGCGGGTCGCTGACGCGGCCGCCGAATACGAGATGAAGCTTGCTCATGCGCTGCTGTCCTTGGAATGGGGGTTGCAGACGCCCTAGCGTGTTCGACCCGCGCTTTGAACCCTTTGCGGACCGGTCCTTTAGCCGGGGGTCTTTTGCGAAACGGCCTTCGCACCTGCGGAACCCGCGGTGGTCAGCGCCTTGACAATTCCCTCGACGAGACCCTTGGCCTGGCCACGGGCATTGTCCTTGGTCAGGCCAAGCTCGCCGAGCTCGGACTGGCCGGCAGCCTTGGCGGCGGCGGTGGCGGCGATCGCGGTCTCACCGAGACGCTTGCCGAGCGGCGCGAGCAACGACTTCTCACGCGCGGAGCGCGGGATCAGCACACCCGCGAGCGCCCCGACGACCAGACCGCCGACGAGAATGCCGAGCGGGTTGGATTCGAGGCTGTTGACGGTGCGACGTGCGGTTTCCTTCGACGCGTCGAGCGCCTCGGCGGCCTTGTCGCCGGCGTCATGATAGACCTTGGCGGCGGTGTCGCGAACGGTGTCGAGACCCTCGCGCAGGCGATGTTCGGCGTTTTCGATCTTGGTGTGGGCGTCGGTCATGGGACGGTCCTTCTGATTTCCGGCGGCGCCATCGGGACGCGGCCGGGACAATATGGTTGGGGCGCGATCAGCGCCCGCGGCGAAACAGTCCGACGATACGGTGACGAGCGAGAAACAGTCCCGCCACCGCCGCGGCGCCCGCGGCGGGACCGGGGTTGCGGCGTACCGTCTCGACACTGGCATTGAGCGCGGCGGTGCCGACATCAGCAACGTCGCGGCTGGCGTTGAGCGCCAGCCGACGCGGATTGAGACGGTCCTGCAACTGCCCGATCGTCATCATGACGCGCTGACGGGCAAGGGCCGCTTCGATCTCTGCGGCGGCGACTTTGGCGGATGTCATGTGGCGGGCTCGCTTTCGGGCTTGAGCTTCGACTTGCCGACCATCGCGAGCGCGCCGGCGATCGCCAGCACGACAAGGACGACGATGGCCGTCGCCCATCCTGGCCCCACCAGCGTCGCCAGCGTCAAGATCGCACCGACCAGAAGTGCGATCAACGCGGCCAGCGCCAACACCCCGGCAATGGCGAAGAACATCGCCGCCGATTTGTACGCCGTCGCCGTCTCGCCGAACTTCGCCTTGTACACCGCGATTTCCGCGGTCGCGAGCGCGCGCGTCTCGCCGGCCAGACGGCCGACGACCGCGGTCAGGCTTTCTTCACCATCGAGCGCAAAGGGGATGGGATCCGCCAAGACCTCAGTCCTTCGGGTTTGCATCGATGCCCGACTGGACCAGCCGTGCCACGACGAAGCCGAGGGCCGCGGCCGCACCGACCGCAACGGCGGGCGACTTGCGGACGAGCGCGGTGACGTCGTCGACGAGCGCGTCAATATCCTTGGCGCGGACCTGCTCGGCGAAGCCCGAGACGCTGTCGGCGGCGCTGCGGGCATAGCCGCCATATTGCGCGCCGAGCTTGTCGTCGACCTGTGCGGCGGCGTCGGTCAGCAGCTGTGCGACCTGCTCTAGCGCGGTGCCGGCGCGGGCCTTGCCGTCCTCGGCGAACAGACGCGCCTTGTCGGCGGCCTGCTGGCCATATTTGCTGGCATTGTCCTTGATCACCTGCTTGGCCTCGGTCGCCTTGGTGCCGGTGGTGTCAGCGGCGTCGTCGAGACGCGTGACGCCGCCCTTCAGCGGCTCTGCGATGGTGGCAGTGCCGGCGGCGGCGACATCGCCTGTGGTCATCGGCTGTGCGTCGGTATCGGCCATGGTCGTCCCTTTCGAAATGCTACGCCCTCAACACCGGTGCGCAGGCACGGTTCCCCTAGTCGGCCCGATTGCCCGATATGACGCGAGGCGGTAGAGACAGCGCGAACGTCCCGGGCGATCGACCAGCTTGGGGATTTGTAGGAGCATCGTTACGTGACCGCAATCATCGACATTCACGCCCGCCAGATCCTCGATAGCCGGGGCAATCCGACGATCGAGGTCGACGTCCTGCTCGAGGATGGCAGCTTCGGCCGCGCCGCGGTGCCGTCGGGCGCCTCGACCGGTGCGCACGAGGCGGTCGAGAAGCGTGACGGCGACGCCACGCGCTGGGGCGGCAAGGGCGTCGACAGCGCGGTCGACGCGGTCAACGACGAGATCACCGACACGGTGCTGGGCATGGACGCGGAGGACCAGTCGGACCTCGACCGCGCGATGATCGAGCTCGACGGCACCGAGAACAAGGCACGGCTGGGCGCGAACGCGATCCTGGGCGTCAGCCTGGCCGCGGCCAAGGCGGCCGCCGAAGCGCGCGGCCTGCCGCTGTACCGCTATGTCGGCGGCGTCCAGGCGCACCTGTTGCCGGTGCCGATGATGAACATCATCAACGGCGGCGAGCATGCCGACAACCCGATCGATTTCCAGGAATTCATGATCGTGCCGGTCGGCGCGTCGAACATCCTCGAGGCGGTGCGCTGCGGCTCGGAGATCTTCCATACGCTGAAGAAGGGCCTGAGCGCGAAGGGCCTGTCGACCAGCGTCGGCGACGAGGGCGGTTTCGCGCCGAACATCGGCAGCACGACCGAGGCGCTCGACTTCATCATGTCGAGCATCGAGAAGGCCGGCTACAAGCCCGGCGAGGACGTGATGCTCGCGCTCGATTGCGCCGCGACCGAATTCTACAAGAACGGCAAGTACGACATTTCGGGCGAGGGGAAGATCCTCGAGAGCGCCGAAATGGCCGAGTATCTGGCCGACCTGACGCGCCGCTATCCGATCTTCTCGATCGAGGACGGCATGGGCGAGGACGACTGGGAGGGCTGGAAGACGCTCACCGACCTGATCGGCGACAAGGTCCAGCTGGTCGGCGACGATCTGTTCGTGACCAACCCGAAGCGCCTCAAGCGCGGGATCGAGGGCGGCTATGCCAACTCGCTGCTGGTGAAGGTCAACCAGATCGGCACGCTGACCGAGACGCTGGAAGCCGTGTCGATGGCACAGCGCGCCAAGTACACCGCGGTCATGTCGCATCGCTCGGGCGAGACCGAGGATTCGACGATCGCCGACCTCGCGGTCGCGACCAATTGCGGGCAGATCAAGACGGGCAGCCTTGCGCGGTCGGACCGGCTCGCCAAGTACAACCAGCTGATCCGGATCGAGGAAGAGCTGGGCGACGCGGCGCGCTATGCGGGTCGCGACATCCTGATCGGCGGCTGATAGGCTAAGACCCGGAGGACGGCATGGCGCGCACGACGAGCACGACGAAGAGCACCAAGTTGCGGCGGACGATGCGCAAGGCCGCCTGGCCTGCGCTGGGGCTGACGCTGATGGCGTTCTTCGGCGCCTATGCCGTGCTCGGGCCGAACGGGATGTTCGCGTACGGCGATTACAAGCGGCAGCTGGCGAAGCGGGAGCGGGACTATGCCGTGCTCGACCGCAAGCGCGAGGTGCTCAAGAACCGGGTGGCGCTGCTCAACCCGGATCATGCCAATCCGGACATGGTCGACGAGATGGTCCGCAAGGAGCTGAACGTCGCGCACCCGGACGAGGTGATCGTGCCGCTGGGGAACTGACTTACGATCCTCCCCCTTGCGGGGGAGGATTGATAGGCGGGGTTACCGGCCGAGGAAGCGCAGCAGGTCCTGCGTGAAGCGGTCGCTTTCGGTGAGCGTGAGCCCGTGCGGGGCGCCGTCATATTCGACCAGCTGCGAACCCGCGATGCCCTTCGCCGCGGCGCGGCCCGTGGCGTCGATCGGGACGGTCTTGTCGGCGGTGCCGTGGACGATCAGCGTCGGCACGCGGAACGCGGCAAGGTCGGCGCGGAAGTCGGTATGGCCGAACGACTCGGCGCAGGCGAGCGTCGGGCGCAGCCCCGCCTGCATCGCCAGACCCCAGACCCAGTCGACCATCTCGTCGCTGACCGGCGAGGTGATGAACCCGACGCCCAGGAACTGCTGCAGGAAGGTGCGGAAGAAGGCGGGGCGATCCTCCTTGATCCCGGCGCCGATGCTGGCGAGCGTCGCTTCGGGGACGCCGTGGGGATTGTCGTCGGTCTTGAGCATATAGGGCACGACCGAGGCGATCAGTCCGGCGGCGATCACGCCCTTGCCGTCGTGGCGGCTCATGTAGCGCGCGACCTCGCCGCCGCCCATCGAGAAGCCGACCAGCGTCGCATCCTCGGTCGCGCCGGTCGCGGCCATGACGTCGGCGAGATCGTCGGTCAGCGTGTCATAGTCATAGCCCGACCAGGGCTGGCCCGAGCGGCCGAAGCCGCGACGGTCATAGGCGATCGCGCGGAACCCCGCCTCGGCCAGCGCCATCGCCTGCGCGTCCCAGCTGTCGGCATTTAATGGCCAGCCATGCGTCAGGATCACGGGCCGCCCGCTGCCCCAGTCCTTGACGTAAATGTCTGTGCCGTCTCGGGTCTTAATGAAGGGCATGTCAATCTCCGGGGTTGTCGCCAAAGTCCTTACGTCAACGGTCCGGGCTATTGGCCGTTCCAACTCTGGCGTCCGCGCGATTCCGCTGGCAGCATTGCGGGCACGCTACGGCGTGAGGGGGGAGATTGATGCGGACGAGGTTCCCGGCGAGGACGGCGGCGCTGCTGCTGGCGCTGGGCAGCTGTACGCCCGACGATCCGCAGACGCGGAACCGCGTCGCCGCCACGCCCGTTGCCGCGCCCGTCACTGCGATCGCGCCCGATGCGTGGACTGCGTTTCGCGACCGGTTCGTCGCGACGTGGTTCGCGCTCGACCCGGCCTTCGCGGTCTATCAGGGGCGGCATGAGCATGATGGCGGGCTGCCCGACTGGAGCGCGGACGGGCTGGGTCGGCAGGCGGCATTCCTGCACCGGTCGATCGCGGCGGCGGGACGGTTCGAGGCGGCGGCGCTCAGCTCCGAGCAGCGGTTCGAGCGCGACTATCTGGTGATGGTCGCGCGCGACAAGCTGTTCTGGCTCGAGGCGGCGGACGCGCCGCATCGCAACCCGGCCTGGTATGTCGCGGGCGGGCTCGACCCCAATGTCTATGTCGTGCGCGCCTATGCCGACCCGGTCCGGCGGATGCGCGCGCTGATCGCGCTGCTGCGCCGGATCCCGGCGGCGACGCTGCAGATCCAGCAGAACCTCGCGACGCCGATGCCGATCAGCCATGTCGACTATGCCGCGAATGCGTTCCGCGGCTTCGCGTCCTATTACATGGACGATTCGGTCAAGGCGTTCGCCGGGGTCGCCGACGAGGGGCTGCAGCGCGAGCTCGCCGATGCGGCGATGACCGCGTCGGAGGCGATGCGCGACCTTGCGCTCTGGGTCGAGACGCAGCGGCCGACCGCGACCCGGTCATTCGCGCTGGGGCCCGCGCTGTTCGCGAAGATGCTGCGCGAGACCGAGGGGGTCGACACGCCGATCGCGACGCTCGAGGCGGCGGGGCGGGCCGATCTGGCGCGCAACCAGCGTGCGCTCGTCGCGGCCTGTGCCCGGTTCGCGTTCGGCCTGACGGTTCGCGACTGTCTGGCGCAGGTGAATGCGGACAAGCCGGTCGACGGACCGGTCGCCGAGGCGCGCCGCCAGATCCCGATGCTGCGCGCGTTCATCGTCAGGCGCGACCTGCTGACCCTGGCGGGTAACGAGGAGGCGCTGGTCGAGGAGAGCCCGCCCTATAGCCGGCAGAACCTCGCCTATATCGATCCGCCAGGCCCGTTCGATCGCGGTGTGCCGTCGGTCTATTACATCTCGCCGCCCGACCCGCGCTGGACGCAGGCGGTGCGGGATGCGTTCGTGCCGGGCAAGGCGGACCTGCTCTTCACCTCGATCCACGAGGCGATGCCCGGGCATTTCGTCCATTTCCTCCACGCCAATCGCGTGCCGTCGCTGATCGGGCGGGTGTTCGTCGGCTATGGCTATGCCGAGGGCTGGGCGCATTACGCCGAGGAGATGATGTGGGAGGCGGGGCTGGGCGGCGGCCGCGCGGACATCCATATCGGCCAGCTGTCGAACGCTTTGCTGCGCGACTGCCGGTTCCTCGCCGCGATCGGGATGCATGCGCGCGGCATGAGCCAGGCGGAGGCGTTCACGCTGTTCGTCGACCAATGTTACCAGGACGAGGGCAATGCGCGGCAACAGGCGCTGCGCGGCACCTATGATCCGGCCTATCTCAACTACACGATGGGCAAGCTGATGATCCGCCGGCTGCGCGAGGACTGGACCGCGGAGCGGGGTGGGCGGCGTGCGTGGAAGGCGTTCCACGACAGGCTGCTGCGCTATGGCGGGCCGCCGATCCCGCTGGTCCGGCAGGCGATGCTGGGCGAGCCGAGGCCGATCGCGGCGTTCTGAACGGGAGGCGGCGGCTAGCGCGCCTGCGCGGCCGGCTGGACGTCGCGGGTCTCGTCGATCGGTGGGTTGCGGATCGAGGGGCGCAGGCGCGACACGCTGCACAGGCCCGCGACCAGCGCCATGCCGGCGGCGACCAGCGGCGGCGTCGTGCCCGCGCCGACCCCGATGGCGAGCAGCGCGGCGACGACGGTGGCGCCGGTGGTCTGGCCGACCAGCCGGACCGTCGAGATCAGGCCCCCGGCGGCGGCGGCCCGCTCGCGCGGGGCCGAGCCGATGATCAGCCGCGCGTTCGGCGCCATGAACATCCCGAACCCAGAGCCGCACAACGCCATCCGCCAGGCGATGGCGAAATAGCTCGGATCGGCCGGCATGAACGCGAGCAGCAAGAGCGCGGCGATCGAGACCGCCATGCCGATGCCGCCGAGCAGCCCGGCGGGATAGCGATCCGACAGCCATCCCGACAGCGGCGCCACGACCATGTTGGCAAGCGGCCAGGGCGCGATCGCCGCGCCGACCTCGGCCGCGGAAAAGCCGTAAGCCTGGGTCAGCCGGAACGGCGTCGACAGCAGCAGCGTCATCTGCGCGATGAACGCGGTATAGGCGCCGATCGCCGACAGCGCGAGGACAGGGCGCGCGAGCAGGTCGATCGGCAGGATCGGCTTGGTCTCGCCGCGTTCGCGCCGGACGAAGACCCAGCCGATCGCCACCCCGGTCAGCACGATCGCCGCCGAGACGACGGGGCTGTCGCCGTGCACCGCGGTCTCCGACCCGCCGATGACGAGCCCGATCATCGCCGCACACATGACCGCGCCGAGTACGTCGAACGGTTCGCTCCGCGGGCTTGGATCGGGCAGGGCGCGCCCAAGGACCAGGCTGAGGATCGCGAACGGCACCGCGCTGGCAAAGACCCAGGGCCAGGGCGCGACCGCGAGGACCAGCCCGCCCAGCGTCGGCGCGAGCGCGGCCGAACTCGATACCACGACCGAGTTGATGCCGAGGCCGCGGCCGAGCTGCTGCGACGGGTAGATCGAGCGGATCAGCGCGGACGATACGCTGAGCGCCGCCGCCGCGCCGAGCGCCTGGGCGGCGCGGACGACGAGCAGGAAGGGCAGGCTCTTGGCGAAGAAGCAGAGCAGGGTCGCGACGGTGAAGACGAGCTGGCCATATTGATACATGCGCTTCAGCCCGATCCGGTCGCCGAGCCCCGAAAAGGGGAGCAGCGCCATCGCCAGGATCAGCTGATAGACGGTGACGACGGTCACCACCGCGCTGCTGTCGACGCCCAGATCGCGTGCGATCGTCGGCAGCGCGACATTGGCGACGCCGCCGTCGATGATGGTCAGCGCGGTGCCTGCCGAGATGGCGGCGATCGCGAGGAACCGGCGGGGCTTGGGAAGGCCATCCAGGGCCGTTGTCTGGTCGGACTGCATTGCGGACCGCGATAGACACCGTCATGAATGACGCCAAGCTATTCGGGGAAATGGACGATGCGGGTTCTTACGGCTGCGCTTGCGGCAACGATATTGACGGGCGGCGCCGGCCTTGCGGCGGGCAGTGTGCTCGCCCAAGTCGCACCGATGACGAACACAAAGCCTGCCCCGACCCCAACCC
>NZ_LR733875.1:954880-1001113 GCF_902506585.1 Sphingomonas sp. T1 | reverse complement strand
GTGGTGGACAGGGCGGCGGCGGTGGTGGCGACACGGTTGCAGCGGGGGAGGACGCTCCGGGTTCCGGCACCCGCGCGTAACGCCGTTACGGCGCGACCTCTGCCCCATAAGCGCGCGTGAACAGATCGAGCGCGCGCGCCGCCTGCCGCCGCGCTTCCTCGGGACCGGGCATGCCGACCACCCCCCAGAGCCGCAGACTCTGTTGCGTCTGGGCGAGCAGCAGCAGGTGCATCGCCGCCTGCACCGGATCATCGGCGCGCAGGTCGCCGGCGTCCATCCGCCCGCGCAGATAGAGTGAAAGCTGCTCGATCACGATCTGCGGGCCGCGGGCATAGAAGATGCGACCGATCTCGGGAAACCGCCCGCCTTCGCCGACGATCAGCCGGTGCAGCCGGATGCTGTCGGGATGTAGCAGCTTGGCCTGGAAGCGTTCGAGGAAATCGAGCAGCGTCGTCGCACAGTCGCGCCCCGGGCGCAGCGCATCCTCGAGGCTCTGGCGGAAGTTCGACGTGACATCGTCGAGCACCGCGCTGAACAGATCCTCCTTGGAGGGGAAATAGGCCCAGAGCGTCCCCTTCGACCCGCCGAGCTGCACGGCGATCGTCGACATCGAGGTGGCGGCATAGCCATGGTCGAGAAACGCCTCGCGCGCGGTCGCCACGATCGTCTCGCGACGGGCTTCGCGGTTCAGATCGCGGCGGGTTTTCGGCTCGGACATAGCCGTACTATACGGTACGATTATTTATTGACAAGTCCACGACCCGGGACCATCTGCCGAGCGTACGCAGGAGTACGATGATTCAATGCGACTGATTCGATTCGCCGGCTGCACTGCAATCGCAGCCGGGCTTGCCGGCTGCGCGGTGCCCGATGTGGGGCCGCCGCCCGTCCTGGCATCCGCGGACACCTATGCATCGCGCAACAGCCTCGCGTCGAACGGCCCGGCGTCGAATGCGGCGTGGCCGGCGGCGCAGTGGTGGCGGGGCTACGGCGATGCGCAGCTTGACACGCTGATCACCGAAGCGCTGGCGGGATCGCCCGACATCGCGATCGCGGCGGCCCGCGTGCGGACCGCGCGCGGTGCGGTGCAGCAGGCGGGTGCTGCCAACCAGCCGCGGCTCGACGCCGAGGGCACGGTCGGGCTCAACAAGCAGAGCTACAATAACGGCATCCCCGCGGAGTTCATTCCGAAGGGCTGGAACGACACGGGCCGGCTGGCACTCGACGCAGGTCTCGATCTCGACCTGTTCGGGCGCAACCGCGCGGCGCTGGTCGCGGCGACGTCGGAGGCCGAGGCGGCGCGGCTCGACGGCGAGCAGGCGGCGCTGACGCTCGCGACCGATATCGCCGCGCGCTATGCCGATCTCGCGCGGCTCTATGCCGAACAGGACGTGCTGCAGCGGGCGAATGCGGTGCGCAGCGCGAGCGAGCGGCTGGTGAACGAGCGGGTCGCGATCGGGCTCGATACGCAGGCCGAGCTCAAACAGGCGCGTTCCGCGGTGCCGGCGTCGCGGGTCGACTTGGCCAGCAACGCCGAACAGATTGCGCTCGCCAAGAACGCGATCGCCGCGCTGCTCGGGGCCGGGCCCGATCGCGCACTGACGATCACCCGGCCTGCGGTCCCCGTGCTCGCCACCGAACTGCCCGCCGACGCGGCGATCGGCCTGATCGGCCGGCGTCCCGACGTCGCCGCCGCCCGCGCCCGCGCCGAAGCGGCGGCGAGCCGGATCAAGGTCGCCCGCGCCGATTTCTACCCCAATCTCAGCCTGTCGGGGCTGATCGGGCTGCAATCGCTCGGCCTCGACAACCTGTTCAAGGGCGGATCGAGCATCGGCAATGTCGGCCCCGCGATCAGCCTGCCGATCTTTCGCGGCGGCGCGCTGCAGGGCCAGTATCGTCAGGCGCGCGGCCAGTATGACGAGGCGGTCGGCAGCTATGACCGCATCGTGATCAACGCGCTGCGCGAGGTCGCGGATGTCGTGACCAGCCGGCGCCAGGTCGCAGCGCAGATGCGCGATGCGCGCGCGTCGCTGGTCGATGCCGAAGGCGCGTATCAGGTCGCGCAGCTGCGCTATCGCGGTGGCCTGTCGACCTTCCTCAACGTGCTGAGCGCCGAGGAAGCGGTGCTGACCGCGCGGCGTTCGGTCGCGGCGATCGATTCGCGCCGGTTCGCGCTCGACGTGCAGTTGGTGCGCGCGCTCGGCGGCGGCTTCCAACCCCTTATCCAGACCAGCGGGACACGATGATGGACACCCCATCCCACGACAGCGACCAGACTCCCGCCGAGGAGCCCAAGGCCGACGCCAAGGTCGACACCGCCAACCCCGGCAAGCGCAAGCGGCTGCTGCTGATCTTCGCGGCCGTGCTGGTCGTGATCGCCGTCCTGTATTTCGTCTACGATGCGCTCGTGCTGTCGAAGCGCGTGACGACCGACAATGCCTATGTCGCCGCCGAAACCGCGCAGGTCATGCCGCTGGTCAGCGGGCAGGTGATCGCGGTCACGGTGAGCAACACACAGACCGTCAAGCGCGGGCAGGTGTTGATGCGGCTCGACGATGCCGACCTGCAGATCGCGGTCGCGCAGGCCGAAGCCGATCTGGCAGGCGCCGAGCGCCGCTATGGCCAGACCGCGGCGACGGGCGATGCGCTCCAGGCGCAGGCGAATGCGCGCGGTGCCGATATCGGTGCCGCCCGCGCGCAGCTGCTGCTCGCCCAGGGCAATCTCGACCGCGCGCAGATCGATTATCAGCGTCGCCAGGCGCTGGTCGCGGCGGGCGCGGTATCGGGTGACGAGGTGACCGCGGCGACGAACGCGCTGCGCACCGCACGCGCCAATGTCGCGATCGCGCAGGCGGGGATCGCGCAGGCGACCGCGACGCGCGCCTCCGCGCTCGAGGATCGCGCCGCCAACACCGCGCTGACCCGCGGCACGACGCGCGACAACGCCCCCGAGGTCCTCGCCGCGCGCGCCAAGCTTCGTCAGGCCCGGCTCGACCTCTCGCGTGCGGTCGTGCGTGCGCCGATCGACGGCGTGATCTCGCAGCGCAACGTCCAGATCGGCCAGCGGCTCGCGCCCGGCACCGCGGCGATGGTGATCGTGCCCGTCGACCAGCTCTATGTCGACGCGAACTACAAGGAAGGCCAGCTGCAGCATGTCCGCGTCGGCCAGCATGCGACGCTGATCTCCGACCTGCACGGCGACGACGTCGTCTATCACGGCCGCGTCGTCGGGCTCGCCGGCGGGACCGGCGCGTCGTCCGCGCTGATCCCCGCGCAGAACGCGACCGGCAACTGGATCAAGGTGGTCCAGCGCCTGCCGGTGCGGATCGCGCTCGATTCCAAGGAACTGCGCGACCATCCGTTGCGCGTCGGGCTGTCGATGGACGCCGAGATCGACATCTCGGGCGATCGCTAGGAACGGATCGATGGCCGCCGACACGTCCGCGCCGGTGCTGACCGGCCCGCGCCTCATCCTTGCGGGCTTCGTGCTGGCGCTGACCAACTTCATGGTGGTGCTCGACACGACCATCGCCAATGTGTCGGTGCCGCATATCTCGGGCGGGCTCGGCGTGTCGCCGACCCAGGGGACCTGGGTCGTCACCTCCTATTCGGTCGCCGAGGCGATCTGCGTGCCGCTGACCGGCTGGCTGGTCCGGCGGTTCGGCACGATCCGCGTCTTCATGGCGGCGATGATCGGCTTTGCGGTCTTCTCGGCGCTGTGCGGCCTCGCCTCGTCGCTCGGCGCGATGGTCGCGTTCCGGATCGGGCAGGGCTTTTGCGGCGGCCCGCTGATGCCGCTGACGCAGACGCTGCTGCTGACCATCTTTCCCCCGCAGAAGCGCGCGGCGGCGATGGGGGCCTGGGCGATGACGACGGTCACCGCGCCGATCCTCGGGCCGATCCTGGGCGGGACGATCAGCGACAACTGGTCCTGGCCGTGGATCTTCTACATCAACCTGCCGATCGCGATCTTCTGCATCGTCGGCGTCTTCACGCTGCTGCGCAAATCGGAGACCAAGACCGAGATCGTGCCGATCGACCGGTTCGGCCTGTTCCTGATGGTCGTGTGGATCGCGGCGCTGCAGATCATGCTCGATCTCGGGCGCGAGCATGACTGGCTGGGGTCGAGCTTCATCGTCGGCTGCGCGATCGTCGCGGCGATCGGCTTCGTCACCTTCCTGATCTGGGAGCTGACCGCGGGCAATCCGATCGTCGACCTGCGCGTGTTCCGGCACCGGGGATTCACCGTCGCGGTGACCGCGCTCGCCTTCAGCTTCGGGACCTTCTTCGCCTCGGTCGTGATCATCCCGCAATGGCTGCAGTCGACGATGGGCTATACCGCGAGCGATGCGGGCTATGTGACCGCGTTCAACGGCGTGCTCGCGGTGATCTTCTCGCCGATCGTCGCCAAGCTGAGCAACAAGGTCGATCCGCGCGCGCTGGTGTGTTTCGGGATCTTCTGGCTCGGGCTGACGTCGGTGCTGCGGACCTTCTGGTTCAGCGGCGCGGATTTCTGGATCCTGGCGGCGCCGCAACTCGTCCAGGGGCTGGGCATGCCGTTCTTCTTCATCCCGCTGACGATCATCGCGCTGGGCGCGGTCAATCCCGAGGAGACCGCGTCGGCGGCGGGCGTGATGAGCTTTCTGCGGACGCTGGCGGCGGCGATCGGCACCTCGATCGGCAGCACCATTTGGCAGAACAACGCGCAGACGAACCGCGCCGAGCTGACCAACATCCTCAACAACGGCGATCAGGTGATTGCCAACGCGCAGCGGCACGGACTGAGCGCGGAACAGGGGCGAGGGCTGATCGAGCGGGTGGTCGAGCAGGAAAGCTTCGCGCTGGCGACGAACCACCTGTTCGCCTTTGCCGCGCTGATCTTCTTCGTGTCCGCCGCGATCATCTGGCTGGCGCCGCGGCCCGCCCGGCCGGTCGACCCCGCCGCCGCGCACTGATCCGGTGGTGAAAAGACGGGGGGCACCGCGGCGCCCCCCGTCCGGTCTCAGTATTTCACGCGCAGACGCGTATAGTAGAAGCCGCCGTTGAAGCCGAACGGCCCGCCGTTGCGCGGATAGACCTGGCCGTCCGACGTGCCGCCGGTCAGCGGATAGATCTGCACGGTCGAGGTCGGCTTGAGCCGGTCGGGATGCTCGTCGGTGAAGTTCTGCGCGCCGACCGCGACCGTGAAATGCTCGGCGAAGGTGTAGCTGAGCTCCAGATCGGTGACGAACTTGCCGCCGAACACCTGGTTCGGCACGCCGTTGGTCTGGCCGTAATCCTGCGCGCTGGTGAACGAGCTGTAGTAATTCTCGCGGACGTTCAGGCTCAGATTGTCGAGCGTCCAGCCGGCGTTGAAGACGACGCGGTGCTTTGGCGCGAGATTCTCCGCGTCGATCAGCTGCGCGGTGCCGACCACCCGGGCATCGAACTCGGTAACCTTGGTGTCGTTGTAGTTATACGCCAGCGAGAAGTTCAGCTCCGCCTCGCTGAACCGCGTGCGGTAGGTGCCGACGACGTCGATGCCCTGGGTGCGCGTCTTGAAGCCGTTGGTGAAATACTGGACCTGGCCGCCGACACCGACCGGCAGCAGCGCCGGCTGCGCGGCAAGGTCCGCCGCGGTGACGATGAAGGGCGAGGTCAGGCCGATCCGGTTGCGCAGGTTGATCCGGTAGCCATCGACCGTGACCGTCATTCCGCGGACCGGTTCGAGGATGAAGCCCAGGCCGTAGTTGGTCGACTTTTCCGGGGTCAGGTTGCTTGCGCCATAATATTGCGCGACCGCGGTGTTGGTCGGGTAGGTGCCCGCCTGGAACGCGACGCCGTTGTTGAACGAGGTCGTGACGATCGAGACGTTCGACTGGCCCGGCGACGGTGCGTGGAAGCCCGTGCCGAAGCTGCCGCGGACCGAGAAGGCGTCGGCGAACTTGTACAGCGCGTTCACCTTGCCGACCCAGGCATCGCCGAATGTGTTGTAATGTTCGTACCGGCCCGCCGCACCGACCGTCAGCGCATCGGTCAGGTCGGTTTCGAGACCGACATAGGCGGCATAGGCCTTCTGGCTGAACTTGCCTGCGGTGGCGGGGCTGGTGCCGGCATAGCCGCTCGCGCCGACGCCCTGCGCCGCGGTCGTGCCGGAGGCGACGTACACGCCCGGCGCGGTCTGGGTGAAGAGCTGTTGCGCGATCGCATAGGGCCCCGCGGCATAGGATTGCGTGTCGCCCGCAGTCTGTTCGTAGGTCTCCTTGCGGAACTCCCCGCCGGCCGAGATGGTCAGCGGTGCGGCGAGACCGAGGTCGGCGGCATAGGTGAAGTCGGCGTTGAAGTTGGTTTCCTTCTGGATCAGGTCGCCAAAGTCGAAGCTGGTCTGCGTCGCCGGGCCGTAGGAGAAATTGGCCGAGTCATACATCGACAGCGACAGCTTGTTGCGCGCCAGCGTGCCGGACAGGTCATAGCTGAAGGCGCCGGACGTGCCCTTGTAGCCGAGCACCCCGTACACTTCCTGCGTCTTGCCGACGAAGCGTGGCGTGAAGCCGGCGGGGTAGAGCGTGCCGAAGCGGAAGGTGTTGCCGTCGCGCACGAAGCCGCCGCTCGGGCAGGTCGCGTTGCCGGCGGGGCAGGGGGTGAGGAAGAAGGTGTTGTTGAACGCGCCGTTCGCGCCCTGATTGCGGACCACGCCGTTCGTGTCGACCGCGGTGCTCGACACCGAGGCGCGGTAGTTGAAGCTCTGATTGCCCTTGCTCTGCGCATAATTGGCAAAGACGTAGATCTTGCTGTTGTCGGTGACGTTGATCGCCGAGTTGTAGACCGACTTGAAGCCGTGCGAGGGCGAATTGCCCCAGATCTGCACGGGCAGCGGATAATTGGGGAGCTGGTTCGCGAGCGCCGGGAAGTTCTGCGCGAAATTGGCGGCCGACGGGCGGGTGCGGCCGCGGCTGGTCTGGCCTTCGTCGACATATTCGCCGGTGACGTTGATGAAGCCCCAGTCGCCCTTCACGCCCGCATTGCCCGCGATCTGATAGCTTTCGCCGTCGCCCGCATAATATTGGCCGGCGCGACCGACCAGTTCGATCCCCTGGTCCTCGCGCAGGCCGTAATTGAGCACGCCGGCGATCGCGTCGGAGCCATATTGCGCGGTCGCGCCCTCGCGCAGCACCTGCAGATTGCCGATTGCGAGCGACGGGATCGCCGAGATGTCGGGCCCCTGCGCACCGCGACCGAGCCCGGTGTCGCTGCCGCCATAGACCTGCACCAGCGCGGAGCGGTTATAGCGTTTGCCGTTGATCATCACGAGCACCTGATCGCCCGACAGGCCGCGCAGCGACGGCGAGCGGACGAAGGTCGAGGCGTCGGAGATCGAATTCTGTCCGGCGTAGAAGGACGGCACGATATTCTTGAGCGCGTCGATCATGTTGGCGGCGGGCTGCGACGTCAGCTCAGCCGAACTGATCACGTCGACCGGCGACGGCGACGTGGCGAGCGTGCGATCTGTCCGGCGCGTGCCCAGCACGACGATGTCGTTCGACGGCTCGGGGGTCGCGCTGGCGGCGTCGGGTACGCTTTCCTGCACGGCGCTGGCCGGTGCGGGTGCGGGCGCGGCGCCATCCTGCCCGCTGCCGGGCGTCGCTGCGAAGGCGGCGGACCCGGCAAGAAGTGCGGCCGCCAGTGCGACGGTCGAGGTCGTGTATCTGATCATCCTAAGCCCCCTTTGAAAAGTGGCCCTCAGGATCCTCCCCCATCATCGCCGTTCCAGACCGCCGATTCCCCTTGGCGCGCCTGCGGAAATTGCCCTGTCACGCACAAGGACGGCCGCCTGTCCGGCTTCGTCCCTGACCTGTCCTGGCAACAAACGGCCATAGCGGTCCCGTCTTTGCAACCGAAAATACGCATCACTTTCATATGGACGTCATAATGTTGCAGAATTGACGCAATCGATTGTCCCGGTTCCAGCCAGCATGGGGCGGCGGACGTGGTAGGCGGGGCACCGCCACCGGGGCCAAAGCCGGGTCGCGGCGGATCGGCGGCGTGCGACCGGCGGAACCCGAAACGCGGCGGATGCGGCAGCTTTCGGGTTCCGCGCAGCGCTCAGCGCGCTAAGCAGCGGACAAGGGGAACTTATCGTGTCAATTTCAGTGTCTCATCGCCTCGCCGGGATCCTCGCCGCGGTCACCAGCCTGGGCGCGTGCGTCCCCGCGGGTCGCCAGCCGATGCGCCCCGCACCGCCGCCGTTGACCGTCACGACCGTGGCGCCGGCACCCCGGCCATCGTCGCCGACGCGGCCGTCGACCAGGCCCCAGCCCGCGGCGGACCTGCTCAACGCGGTCCAGGCGCTCGGCGCGAGCTTCAAGGGACAGGTCGGCATCACCGTGCGCGACATCGACGAGGGCTGGGTGGTGGCTTGGGACGGTGACACGCGGCGTCCGCAGCAGAGTGTCAGCAAGCTGTGGGTGGCGATCGCGGTGATGGACGCCGTCGACCGCGGGCAGATTTCGCTGTCCGACCGCGTCACGCTGACGCGCGCCGACCTGACGCTGTTCCACCAGCCGATCCGCGCGCTGATCGGCGCGGACGGCTATACGACGACGATCGACGAGCTGCTGCGCGGTGCGATGACGCGCAGTGACAATACCTGCAACGACGTGCTGCTGTGGCGCGTCGGCGGGCCCGCGGCGATCAACCGGATGCTCGACGCCAAGGGTGTCGAGGGCGTGACCTTCGGCCCGGGTGAACGGGTGCTGCAGGCGAAGACCGCGGGGCTCGAATGGCGGCCCGAATGGGCGGGGGGCTGGGGCTTTCTCCAGGCGCGCGCGGCGATGACCTACGAGGCGCGGGCGAAGGCGCTGAACCGCTATCTCGCGGCGCCGTACGACGGTGCGTCCGCCAATGGCGTGACGCTCGGCCTGTCGCTGCTCGCGCAGGGCAAGCTGCTGAGCGCGCGTTCGACCGCGTCGCTGCTGACGCTGATGCGGTCGAGCAAGACCGGGCCGTTGCGGCTCAAATCGGGGCTGCGGCCGGGCTGGTCGCTCGCGCACAAGACCGGCACCGGGCAGGATCTGGGCAGCCTGTCGACCGGCTATAACGATATCGGGCTGCTCGTCGCGCCGAACGGCCATCGCTATGCGGTCGCGGTGATGATCGCCAGCACGCGCGAGCCGATTCCGGTGCGGATGCGGTTGATGGGCGACGTGACCCGGGCCGTCGTCGCCTCGGCGGGCAATTGATCGTGCCGGCCGGGCAAGGGGCCCTATCAAACCGTTTCGGTTATAACTTTCTTTAATAAGTTCATGCGATTGGGAGTGACTTCCTGAGAGCAAAGATCGTGGTTCCCCTTTTCAATCTTCATTTCGAGCATTCGGGGTCGCTGGTCGCCGTCGCAGTCGGAATCTGCCTGACCGCCAGCTGGTCGGTGGCGATGCTCGCGATCGATCTCGACCGGACCGCGGCAGAGCCCGGCGAACCGCTCGGCTGGCGGCATGCCGCGCTCGCACTCGCCGCGGGGCTCGGCGTCTGGGCGACGCATTTCATCGCGATCCTCGCCTATCGTCCCGACCTTCTGCTCCGCTACGACGTGCCGATCACGATCCTGTCCGCGCTGGTCGGCATCGCGCTGGTCGGCGTGCCGCTGGTCGCGGTCACCCGCCTGCGCCGCCGCGTCGCGCGGATCGCCGCGGCGACGATCGCGGGCGCGGGCATCTGGTGCATGCATGCGGTCGGGCTGACCGGCATGACCGATTGCGTCCACGTGTTTTCCTGGCCGACGAACATCACCGGGCTGATGCTCGGGACCGTGCTGATGGCGACGTGGCAGCTCCACCGCGGCTGGGCGCGGTCGCGCACCGCCGCCTGCATGCTGTTCGCGCTCGCGATCTGCACGACGCATTTCGTCGCGCTGTCGGGCGATATCGTGATCGGCAGCATCGGCGACGTGCGCGGCAGCCTGTTGTCGCCGGGCCTCGTCGCCGCCTGCATGGCGTTCGGCGTGTCGGTCACCTGCCTCGCCAGCCTGCTGACCTTCGAGCGGTTCAGGACGACGCGCGAGGAAGAGGGGCAGACGCTGAGAGCGGTGCTGGAGAGCATGTCGGACGGGCTGGTGTTCATCGACGGCCATGCCCGGCTGCAGCATTTCAACCACCGGTTCCTCGAGATGTACGCGATCCCGGACGGGGCGATCGCGCCGGGCATGCCGATCACCGTCTGTATCGACACCGTCGCGCGGCATCGCGGCTGGCGGCCCGAGCGGCGCGCCGAGATCCGCGCGGCGATGCAGCAATGGATCCGGACCGACGCGACGTTCGACCGCGAATGGGCGATGGACGATGGCTGCGTCTATCGGATGCAGTGCCGTCCGATGCAGTCCAAGGGCGTGGTGCTGACCTTCAACGACGTCAGCGCGGAGCGGCAGGCGCTGCGCAACCTGACGCACCTGGCCTATCACGACCCGCTGACCGGGCTGGGGAACCGCCGGTCGCTGCGGGAGCAGAAGGAGGCGCGGATCCGGATCGGCGCGCCCTTCTCGCTGCTGATGATCGACCTCGACGATTTCAAGCGGATCAACGATGCCTTTGGTCACGCGGTCGGCGACCAGCTGCTGGTCCATGTCGCGGCCGAGCTGACGCGGCTGCTGCCCCAGGACAGCTTCATCGCGCGGATGGGCGGCGACGAGCTCGCCATCCTCGCCAGCGAGACGGGTGAGGCGGCGGCGGCGCTCGCCGATTCGATCGTTGCGCAATTGAGCGGCGCGGTCGTCATCAACGGTTGCCGGCTGCTGCCGAGCTGCAGCATCGGGATTTCCCACTTTTCGGGCGCCTGTTCCGCCGACGACCTGATGAAGCGCGCGGACATGGCGCTGTACGAGGCCAAGCGGCTCGGACGGCGGCGCGCGCAGGCCTATCTGCCCGGGCTCGCCGAACGGCTCGCCGAACGTCAGGGGATCGTCGACGATCTGCACGAGGCGGTCCAGACGGGCGGCTTCGCGCTCGCCTTCCAGCCGGTCGTCGATCTGCTGACCGGGGGCACGACGGGCTATGAGGCGCTGATCCGCTGGAACCACCCGGTGCGCGGCTGGATCCCGCCGGGCGTCTTCATCCCGATCGCCGAACAATGCGGGCTGGTCGAGGATATCGGCCGCTGGGTGATGATGGAGGCGTGCCGCCACCTCGCGGGCTGGTCGCCGCATCTCAACGTCGCGATCAACATCTCCGCCGCGCAGCTGAAGTCGGAAGGGCTGCTGCACAGCCTGACCCAGGCGATCCTGATCCACGGCGTCGCACCCGAGCGGGTCGAGATCGAGATCACCGAGACCGCGCTGATCGACGATGCGGGCCGGACCGCGGTGATGCTCGACCGGATCCGCAAGCTCGGCATCAAGGTGTCGCTCGACGATTTCGGCACCGGTCAATCGTCGCTCGCGCATCTGCGCGACTTCCGTTTCGACCGGATCAAGATCGACCGCAGCTTCGTCGCCGAGGCGGCGAATGATCCGCGCTGCATGGCGGTGCTGCGCGCGACCGTCGCGATCGGCAAGGAACTGGGCGTGCTGACGCATGCCGAGGGGGTCGAGACGCGCGAACAGCTCAACGTGCTGCACGATATCGGCTGCGACGTGGCGCAGGGCTATCTGCTCGGGCGGCCGGTCGTCCCGTTCACCGATGCGACGGCGGACTTCGCCGAGCTGCCGGGGGACACGATCATCGGCGCACCCGGCGATACCGACCCGCAATCCTCGGGGGTGACGGTTACCCGGCTCGCCGCCTGAGCATCAGACCAGCGGCGGCCCGAACACCGACCAGCCTGTCCGGTGCGCGATCATCTCGAGCGCGCGGATGCCGAGGATGCTGTTGCCGTGCTGGTCGAGATTGGGCGACCAGACCGCGATCGCCGCACGGTCGGGCACGATCGCGAGAATGCCGCCGCCGACGCCGCTCTTGGCGGGCAAGCCGACCCGCACCGCAAAATCCCCCGACCCGTCATAATGGCCGCAGGTGATCATCAGGCCGAGCACCGTGCGGTGACGCTTGGCGACCGCGTCGGCCTCCGGGTCATCGGGCGTCCGCCGCGTCGCCGCGAGATACGCGCCCGCCTTGGCAAGGCCACGGCAATCGAGCGCGATCGCACAGTTGCGGACATAGGCGGCCATCACCGCGTCGGGATCGGCATGGAGATTACCGTGATGCCGCATGAAGCTCATCATCGCGCGGTTGAGATCGCCACCCTCCTGCTCGGACGCCATCACCTCCTCGTCGAACGTGACGGCATCGGACCCGGTCTCGCGACCGATCAGCCGGGCGACCGCCGGATCGTCGCCGTCCTCGGGCCGGTGTTCGACCAGGATATCGACGACCGCCAGCGCGCCTGCGTTGATGAACGGGTTGCGCGGCACGCCCTTGGTCCGTTCCAGATCGACGATCGAGTTGAACGGGTCGCCCGACGGCTCTTTCCCGACGCGCGCAAAGACGTCGTCGCCGATCGCCGCGAGCGCGAGGTCGAGTGCGAACAGCTTCGAGATGCTCTGGATCGGGAATGCCGTCGTCGCCGCGCCCGCGGTCAGCAGCGTGCCCGATGTCAGCGCGACCGCGATGCCGATCGGCCCGGGGACGGCCTCCTCCTTGCGGTCCGCCGACGCCTCGATCCGCGCGGCGTCGTCGGTGATCTCGGCGGCGATCTCGGTGATGATCTGCGCGATCGTGCTGGGCATGCGGCTCTCCTGGTGAACAGGTTGAACTCGCAGGCGGCGCGCATGATCCGTGGGCAGGGGCGCGGCGCCCTAGTCCAGTCGCGTCGACGTCCGCGCCGCCTGTCCCGCGGTCAGCAGGTCGCCGATCGCCCCGGCCGGTCCCGCCGCGGACAGCGCGGTCATCGCGGAATCGAGTCGCGCCGGGTCGAAGCCTCCGACCGGCGCGGTCAGCATTGCGAACACGGGCGCGGTGGGGAGTGCGGCAAAGGCGCGGGCATAGCGCCGGTTGAGCCGCGCCAGCGCGGCTTCCTGTCCGAGCATCGCATGGGCGATCGCCTGGCGCAGGACGATCGCCTGGCCCTCCGCGGACAGGCCGCCGCGCGGTCCGGGGGCGGGCAGCAGGGCGGTGCCGCTGGCGGCTAAGCCCGACCAGTCGCGCGCATGCCAGTCGAATTCAGCGCGGATCGGCGTCGCGTCGCGGATGTCGGCGAGCGTCGCCACCGCTTCGGCGTGGCGGCCGAGCAGTTCGAGCGCGACCGCCTGGAGCCGGCGGCGCTCGTCCTGGATCGCGTCGGGATAGGGAATCATCGCCGTCTCGCGCAGCACGCGGACCGCGGCGTCGGGCGCGCCCGCCAGGATCCGCAGCGTCGCGACGCGGATCGACAAGGGGCCCTGTTCGACGTCGTGCTGCGTGGTGGACAGCCGGCGTTCGAGCAGTTCGGCGGCGCGGCGATAGAGCCCGGCCTGTTGCAGCCGGTCGGCGAGCATCCACACCACGCGGTCGCCGTCCGCCCCCGTCGGCATCAGGTCGCGGTAATCCCAGAGCAGACCGGCGGCGGTGCCGAGCGGCATGGTCGATTGCGGCGCCACCAGCGCGACGAGATGCGCCTGGACGGTCGCCGACAGCGGCGCGGCGTCGGCGCCGACATTGCCGTAGCGCAGCAGCGCGGCGGCGGCCGCCAGCAGCGCGGATTCGTCGCCGCGGCGGGTGGCGAGGCTCATCGCCAGCGTCAGCCCGCGGCGCTCGACCATGCCCCCTCGCCAGCGGAACAGCAGCGCCGCCAGCCGGCGCGCCGCGACCGGCGGGGCGAGCGTGCGCGCGGCCAGATCGGTCTCGATCGTGCCGAGCGTGGCTGCGGCGCGCTGTTCGGCATTGCCGGTGCGTGCGGCCAGATCGAACCAGCGACGGCTCGTCGCGGCGGCGCCGAGCGCACGGTCCGCTTCGCCGTGCAACAGCGCGGCCGCCGCGTCGGTCGCCGGGATGCGATCGAGCCAGTCGCGCGCCGGGCCGGGCCTCCCTGCGTCGATCGCCGCGCGCGCGGCGGCGAGGATGAAGGGGCGGCGCGCCTTGGCGCCACGCGCGTTCAGCGCGGGCATCGCACAGCCGAGCACGCGCAGCGCCGGCGCCGCACGACCCGCCTCCGCCAGGATCCGCATCCGCCACAGACAGGTCTCAGGATCGGTCGCGAGCGCAGGGTCGTCGAGCGCCGCGATCGCCGGATCGGTCCGCCCGAGGCGCCCGAGCGCGACGCCGCGCGCGCGCCGCCACGCGGCGACCTTTGCAAGTCCGGTATCGTCGGCCGCCATCACGTCGAGCACGCCGAGCGCCTCGCCGGCGCGATCGCGCGCGATCAGGGCGACCGCATAGCGCCAGCGTGTCGCCTGCCGCGTCGCGGGCGTGGCGGTCGCGAGCGCCGCCCAGGCCGCCTCCTCGCTCATCGCGGTCCAGGCGGTGCGCGCCGGCGGCAGCGGCTGCGCGGCGAGCTCGGCGGCAAAGGGCGCAGGCGTGGGGCGGGCGGGGGCGGGTGGCGACGGTTGCGCGGGCGTCGTGCTCGGGTGCGTCGTCTCGGCAGCGCGTGCGGAATGCGGTCCGGCCAGCCCCGCGCCGATCGCCAGCGCGATGGCGAGGCGGATCATGCGAAGGCCAGCGTCACCGCGACCGCGGCGGCGGCAGCAGCCCCCAGGAACAGCAGCGCGAGGACGATCGTCGCGACCCTGTTGCCTGCAGCGGCATGATGACCATCGACTGGTCCGGTGGTCGGCATCGGTGCGATCGCCGTCGCATCGCCGCGCCGACGGGCGTCCGTCTCGGCACCGTTCGCGACGATCCTGACGCGCGCGGGTTTCTGATCGTGGCTCACTTGCGCTCCATCCCTCCGCTATCCTCCTATTATAGAGGCAAAGACCTGCGGATCGTCGGCATCGGCCGGCATTCGGGGCGACGTCCCGACGAAACCACAAACCGGAGCCCGAGCGATGCGCACCCGCCCTTCACTTAAGCAGATCGCGCTGCTGATCGCGGCGCTGCTGACCGCGCCAGTCATGGCGCCGGGCGCGGCGGCGTCCGAAGGGGGCGGGGCGGAAGGAGGCGGGGCGGAAGGTGAACCCGTACGGCCGTCGCCGCTGTTCGTGATGCTCGATCCACTCGACGTGCCGATCGTCGAGGGCGATCGCGCGGACGGACGGCTGAAGGTCAAGCTCGTGCTCCAGGCCGCGGATGTCGCAGGCGCGGGGGCGATCGAGACGCGTCGGCCCGAACTGCGCGAGGCGGCGCTGGTCGCGTCGATCGAATTTGCGCGGTTGCATGCCTCCGCGTCGACGCCGGTCGATGCACGGCGACTGGCGCAGGACGTCTCCACGGCCCTGCGCCGGGTCGATCCGACGATCGCGGCGGTGTTGCTGGTCGAGGTGGCGGCGCGCCGCGCCTGATCGCGCTCAAGTCCGCGCGCTGCGCCGAACCCCGGCCCGGCGTGTCTCAGGCGTTGGCGTTCAGCCCGTGCCGCGTCGCGCGGGGGCGGGTCGGCAACGGGGTGACGTCGGCCACGAGCTCGGGCCGGCCGGCGCGACGGCAGGCGAAGTCTTCGATTCGCGCGCCGGTGATCCGCGGCGACAGCAGCAGCAGCGCGATGCAGTCGGCGATGTCGGGATCATGCTCGCTGCCGATCGTCTCGACGACGTCGTCGAGCGTCATGCCCGGCGCGGTCAGCGCACAGGCCGCCGCGGCGGACCACAGCGCATGCGGGTCGGTGACCGAGAGCGACAGCGAAACGCGGTAGTCCATGACCTCATCCTCTCCGGTCGTTCGTGGCTGGTCCGCACGCCGGTTCGCTCGACCCTAGTCGAACCGGGCCGCACGGCTATTAAGGGATTACCCGTATCCAGGCGCGCCGCCGCCTGAAAACAGGCATGAAAAAACCGGGGTGGCCGATCGGCCACCCCGGTTTCCACGACCCCCCGCCGATGTGCTTGGGGGACTTGGCGGGATCGTGTCTCGTACCGGCTTACCGGAACAGCGAGGTGATCGTCTGCGGTGCCTGGTTGGCGATCGACAGCGCCTGAACGCCAAGCTGCTGCTTGACCTGCAGTGCCTGCAGCTTCGCCGATTCCTTGGCCAGATCCGCGTCGACCAGCTTGCCGACGCCGCTTTCGATCGCGTCCGACAGCTTGCTGGTGAACGTCATCTGTGCGTCGATCTTGCGCGACCCCGAGCCGAGATCGCTCAGCTTGGTGTTGAGCGAGCTGCCCAGCGTGTCCAGGGTATCGACCATCGCCTTGGCCTTGGCAGCCGTGTCGATTTCCGAATCCTGGCCGAGCACGCCGGTACCCACGCCCGCGGACGCGGTTTCCGTCGCCGGCAGGTCGATTTCCTGGTTGGCGATGGAGAGCGTATCGGGATCGTAGGTGTCGGTGCCGGTTGCCTTGTTGGTCAGCGACTGCAACGCACTCACGGTGCCGCCGCCGGTCTTGAGCAGGTTCGTACCGTTGAACTCGGACGAATCGACGATCGTGCTGATCTGGTCGCGAAGGGCGGTGAAGTCCTTGTTGTACGCAGCGCGGCTCTCGTCGCTGATGCCATCGTCCGACGCCTGCTTGGCGAGCGTCTTCATCTGGTTGACGACGTCCGAGATCTGCTCTGCGCCTGCGACCGCAACGTCGGCCACGCTCTTCGCCCGGCTGAGCGAGGAGTTGACCGCCTTGAGGCCACCCAGATCGCCGCGAAGGCCCTGGGCAATCGTGAAGGCTGCCGAATCGTCCTTGGTCGATGCGACGTTCAGGCCGCTGTTGATGCGGCTCTGGACGACGGACAGACCCTTGCTGGTCTCGTTGAGGGCCTGGAGGGCCGCCATCGCGCCAACATTGGTGTTAACGGACATTCCCATGATATTCTTCCTTCTGGAATAGTCGGTCGCTTCTGCGTCCTTGAGCCGTACGGCGGCTCGCCGACGGAGCGGTCAGATCCGACCCGCTCCTTATTCTGGGAAGAAATCCGGATAGTTGGTCGCGCTGCGCGGATTATTTGCAGCGTGGGCACGCGCCTCAGAACGGAAAGAGCGCGTCGTAGATCTGCTGGCCCCAGCGTGCCTGCTGCGCCTGCGTCAGCTGGCCGCGGCCGCCATAGCTGATCCGTGCCTCGGCGATCTGCGTGTGGCGGATGCTGTTGTCGCGGCTGATGTCCTGCGGGCGGACCATGCCGGTCACGATCAGCTCGCGCAGCTCGTAATTGACGCGGATCTCCTGGCGGCCGCGGATCATCAGATTGCCGTTGGGCAGCACGTCGGTGACGATCGCCGACATCGTCATGCTGATCGTCTCCGACCGGCTGATATTGCCCGATCCGTTGAACTGCGACTTCGAATTGCCGGCGATCAGCGGATCGGGCGTCGCGACACCGAGCCCCAGTGCTGCGGTCAGCCCCGCATTCTCGGTGCCGCCGCGCGTGCGCGCGGTCGTGTTGCCGACCTCGGCGCGATCCTGAACGTTGATCCGCACGGTCAGGATGTCGCCCTTGCGCGCGGCGCGCTGGTCGCCGAGAAACGCACCCGCGCCCGCGCGGAACAGCGATGCGTCGGGGGGCGCCAGCGCCAGTGGTGGCGCGGCGGGGCGACGGCTTGGCTGGCCGAGCGAATCCTCGGTCAGCGGGGTGTCGACCGCGGTCATCTCGCTGAGTTTCGGCGCCTTGCCGATCGTCTTGAGCTGGCCGATCGTGCCGCAGCTCGACAGGGCGGTCGCGCCGGCGAGGATCAGGAACATCGTCGCAGGTCTGGTCATCGCAGTCTCCTCATTGCGCGGCGACGCGGACGCTGCCCGCGCCCGTGACGACGCCATCGACGCTGTGGTTGGTGGACAGCGCGACGACGCGGACGACGTCGCCCATGCCGCCCGCCGCCAGCGCCCGCGCCGCGGTGGTGATCGCAAACCCGCGACCCTGGAGCGACAGCGTCACCGCCTCGCCGCGGCGCACCAGCCGGGGCGCGACGAGGTCGCCGGCGCGGACCATCGTGCCGGCGGGCAGCGCGCGCACCGCCTCGCGTCCGCTCGCCGCGTCCGCCGCCAGCACGCCGCGCGCGGCGACCGCGGCCCGCGGCTGCAGCTCGAAATCGGCCGCGCTCAGGATGTCGCCGCGCGCGATCGCGCGGGTGAGCACCGCGACGGGCGTCTCGGAAGGATCCGCCGCATGTGCCGGGAGCGCAGCCCCCGATGCCAGCAGGATCGCGACGGCGATCGTCAGGCGGCTCACCGGAGCTGGCTCGAGGTCGCGAGCATCTCGTCCGCGGTCTTCACCACGCGGCTGTTCATCTCATAGGCGCGCTGCGCGGTGATCAGCGCGGTGATCTCTGACACCGGGTTGACGTTCGACGCCTCGACAAAGCCCTGCAGCGTGTCGCCAAAGCCCGGCTGGCCCGGCGCGGCGACGGTCGGCTACCCCGACGAGGCGGTTTCGAGAAAGAGGTTGCCGCCCTGCGCCTCCAGCCCCGCCTCGTTGACGAAGGTCGCGAGCTGGATCTGGCCGACGGTCTGCAGCGCGGGATCATTGGCGAGCTTGACCTGGACTTCGCCGGTCTTCGAGATCGCGACGTCGACCGCCTCGGGCGGGATGACGATCGCGGGCTCGACGCGGAAGCCGTCCGCGGTGACCAGCTCGCCCTGTTCGGACAGCTGGAACGATCCGTCGCGGGTGAAGCCGATCTGCCCCGAGGGCAACGTCACCTGGAAATAGCCGCGCCCCTGGATCGCGAGGTCATAGCGGTTGCCGGTCTGGTTCGGCGCACCCTGTTCGGTGATGCGGTAGACGCCGCCGGTCTTCACGCCCGCGCCGATCTGGATCCCGGTCGGCACCTTGGCCTGGCCGTCACCGCCCGCCGCCGAACCGGGGCGCGTCTCCTGCTGATAGAGCAGGTCCTGGAACGCGGCGCGCTGGCGCTTGAACCCGGTGGTGTTCATGTTGGCGAACGTCAACACGCCCGGCTATGCGCGCGAAACGGTCGCGTTGCAGACGGGGGTCACCGCAGGCCGCGTCAACGGCGTGGTGGTCGGCGAACCCGGCCGCGTCGCGGACAAGTTCCTCGAAGCGACCGTCTATGGCCGCAGCGGCGATGCGGGCCGCGCCGAGGTCGAGGCGGGCTATCTCGACCGGTTGCAGTCGCTGCTCGGCGCGACCGGGTCCGAATCCGCGCTGCCCGCCCGGCTCGACGCGATCGCCGCGACCGCGACTGCGATGGCCGGCGCCAATGGCGGCTCCGCGGTCACCGCGCCCTTTGTCGGCATGGTCGAGGACGCGATCGGATCGATGCGCCAGCTCGGTCGCGACGTCGACGTCCTGCGCGGCGATATCGAGGGCGAGGTCGGTGACACGGTCGAGCGGGTCAACGCGCTGCTGCGCACGGTCGACACGCTCAATGATTCGATCTCGCGGCTGCAGGGGCTGGGGCGCAGCGCGTCGGGCCCCGCCGACCGCCGCACCACCGCGCTCGAGGAGCTCAGCGCGCTGATCGGCATCACCGCGCGCGAACAGCCGAGCGGGCGGGTGACGATCGATACCGCCTCGGGCGTCCCGCTGCTCGACCAGCGGCTGCGCCAGCTCTCCTATCCCGCCAGCGGGGTCGGGAGCGCGCAGCCGGTCTATCCGACGATCGACGTCCGGTTCGCCGAGGCGGACGGCACACTCGGCGCGGCGACCGGGACGACGCTCGACACGCCGGCGATGGGCGGACGGCTCGGTGGACTGCTCGACCTGCGCGACCGGCAATTGCCCGCCTTTTCGGCGCGGGTCGAGACGCTGTTCGCGGGGCTCGCCCGGACGATCAACGCCGCGTCCAACACCGGGTCGGCGGTGCCGCCGCCCGCGACGCTCACCGGCCGCGCGACCGCGCTGACCCGTGGCGACCGGCTGGGGTTCACCGGCGCGGCGCTGATCGCGGTGACGCGCTCGGACGGCACGATGGTCGCCGGCACCACGCTCGACTTCGACGCGCTCGGCGCGGCAGCAACGGTCGACGATGCGATCGCGGCGATCAATACCGGCCTGGGCGGTGCGGCGACCGCGTCGTTCGCCGACGGCACGCTCACCATCGCCGCGACCGGGGCAGGGACCGGCGTCGCCATCGCGCAGGACACCGCGCGGCCGAGCGCGCGCGCGGGGGTCGGCCTGTCGCACTATTTCGGGCTGAACGACATCGTCCGCAGCGACACGAGCATGCTCGTGCCCTCGGGGTTCACCACCGCCGATCCGCATCGCTTCGCCGCCGGCGAGGCGGTCGATTTCGCCTTGCGCGATTCGTCGGGCCGGCTGGTCGCGCGCTACGCGCTGACGGGTGCGACGGGGCCGACCTATGGCGACCTGATCGACGAACTCAACGCCAGTCCGCTCGGCGGTTATGGCCAGTTCGCGCTCGACGATGCCGGGCGCCTGCGGTTCTCGGCCACCCGCGCCGAATCGGGGGCAATGCTCTCGGTCCTGTCCGACACGACCGACCGCGGCGGCACCGGGCGCGGCTTTGCGGCGATCACCGGGCTGGGCGCGGCGGGGGCGGGGCTCGACAGCGCCGGGGTCCGCCGCGACGTGCTCGCCGATCCGACCCGCCTCCCGCTCGCACGCCTCCAGCCCGTAGCGGTGGGGACGAAGGCGCTGGGGCCGAGCGACCGGCGCGGCGCGACCGCGCTGGTCGATGCGCTGGCGAGCGCGGTCGATCTCGGCGATGCGGGGACGATGACGATCGCGCGCTTCTCCGCGGTCGTGCTGGGCGATGCGGGATCCGCCGCGTCGCGCGCCACCGATCGCGCGGACCAGATGGGCGCACGCCGCGACGACGCGATCAACCGCCGCGACAGCGTCTCGGGCGTCAATATCGACGAGGAGCTCGGCCAGATGGTCGTGCTCCAGAACAGCTATGCCGCCGCCGCGCGCGTCATGACCACCGCGAGCGAGATGTACGACACGCTTCTCGGCATGATCAGATAGGACCAGCATCGATGACCCGCATCGCCACCATCCCGCTCCAGCGGACGCTGACCGACGCGGTCCAGAAGGCGCAGCAGCGGCTCGCGCAGACGCAGCTGCAGCTCAATTCGGGCAAGAAGGCGAAGGACCTCGCCGATCTCGGCAGCGCCGCGGTCCGCACGTTGTCGGCGCGCAGTGCGCTGTCGATGCAGGCGGCGCAGAGCGCGGCGACGACCCGGCTCGGCACGACCTTGTCGCTGTACGAGGCCAATATCACCGCGATCGACACGATCGCCGGCGATCTCCGGACACAGCTGATGACCGCGGTCGGCACCGGCGCGACGCCCGCGCTCGGCAGCGCGATCGAAAGCGCCTTCAGCCAGTTCCGCTCCGCGCTCAACGCGACCGATGGCAGCGAGCCGCTGTTCGCCGGTGCGCAGGGCGACGCGATCCCGTTCAAGCCCGCGACGCTCGCCGAGACCGCGGGCACGACGACGCAGGCCGCATTCGGCAATGACGACGTCCGTGCCTCGGCGTCGATCGGCGGCGGCGCGACGCTGACCTATGGCGTCACCGCGAGCGAGCTCGGCGACGGCGTGCTCGCCGCGTTCCGGACGCTGGCCGAGGCCGGGCCGATCGGCGCCAGCCCCAGCGCAGACCAGGCCGCGGCGCTCAAGACCGCGATCGCGCAGCTCGACGCCGCCTTGCCGCAGGTCCGCGGGCTCAACGCCGCCAACGGCCTCCGCCAGGCGCAGATCGAGACGCTCGGCGCGCGCGCGGCCGACCGTGCCGCGCTGCTCGAGAAGATCGTCTCGGACAATGAGGATGCGGATTACGGCCAGATCTCGATGGATCTGATGCAGCGCAAGACGATGCTCGAGGCGAGCTATTCAGTGTTCGGCAAGGTCGCCGGCCTCAGCCTCGTCGCCTATCTGCGCTGACGCCGGCGGCTCGGGCACCCGGCGCCGCAGCGGTTGCGCCTGCCGCCTGCGCGAATTACGGCGAGCTTTTCCCGTTCGGTCCGGAGACCTCCCCTTGAGCACGCCTACCTATGACGTCGTCGCGATCGGCAATGCCATCGTCGACATTCTGAGCACCGCCGACGACGCCTTCATCGCCGAGATCGGTGTCGCCAAGGGCTCGATGCAGCTGATGTTCTCGTCCGAAGAAGCCGATGCGCTCTACGCCAAGATGGGGCCGGGCATGGAAATCTCGGGCGGATCGGCCGCCAACACCGTCGCCGGCGTCGCTGCGCTCGGCGGCAAGTGCGGTTTCATCGGCCAGGTCGCCGACGACCAGCTCGGCCAGGTCTTCGCGCATGACGTCCGCAGCATCGGCATCGAGTTCGCGACCCCGGTCCGCGCCGGCGACCCGACCACCGGCCGCTGCCTGATCTTCGTGACGCCCGATGGCCAGCGGACGATGAACACCTTCCTCGGCGCGGGCCAGTATCTGCCCGCCGCGGCGATCGACACCGCGATGATCGCCGACAGCGCGATCCTGTATCTCGAGGGCTATCTCTGGGATCCCGAAGAGCCGCGCGCCGCGATGCGCGCCGCGATCGATTGCGCACGCGGTGCAGGGCGCAAAGTCGCCTTCACGCTCAGCGACGTGTTCTGCATCTCGCGCCACGGCGGCGATTTCCGCCAGCTGCTGTCGGACGGCCTGATCGACATCCTGTTCGCCAATGAGAGCGAACTCGCGGCGCTTGCCGAGACCGAGGATTTCGACGCGGCAGTCGCGAAGATCTCGGCCCAGGTCCCGACGCTGGTCGTCACGCGCGGCGAACACGGTGCCTGCGCGATCCAGAACGGCACGCGCGCCGAAGTGAAGGCCGAGCCGATCGCCAAGGTCGTCGACACGACCGGCGCGGGCGACCTGTTCGCGGCGGGCTTCCTCCACGGCCAGGCACAGGGCCACGACCTCCACGCCTCGCTCAAGCTCGGTGCGGTCTGCGCGGCCGAGATCATCAGCCATGTCGGCGCTCGCCCGATGGTCGACATGAAGGCGCTCGCCGCCAAGCATATCGGCTGACGCCCCTTAAGCCGTCATTCCCGCGAAGGCGGGAACCCATACTGGCCGGCCGCGCGATAGACACGCAAACGCTGGAGGATATGGATCCCCGCCTTCGCGGGGATGACGGTCCGGCAGCAGGCACAAAAAAAAGGGCCGCGGGAGTTTCCTCCCGCGGCCCTTTTTTGTGTCCCGTCTCAGTGGCTGCCCGGGGGCGCCATGTCGATCGGCTCGCCGCCATCGGCCATGCCGCGCCCGAGATAGCTCTTGCGGTAGCCATAGAGGAAATAGATCACGAGGCCGACCGCGCCCCAGATCGGCAGCACCGCCATCGCCTCATAGGGAAGCGAGAAGTACAGCCCGATGCAGCCGACGATCGTCAGCGGCGCGACGATCCAGGCCGCCGGCGTGCGGAACGGACGATGCCGGTTCGGCTCGCGCTTGCGCAGGATCAGCAGCGCGATCGCGACCATCATGAACGCGTAGAGCGTGCCCGCATTGGCGATGTCCGCGAGCTGCCCGACCGGCAGGAACGCGGCGGCGAACGCGACGAACACGCCGGTGATCGCGGTGACGATATGCGGCGTCTTCCACTTGGGATGCACGCGGCTCAGCACTTCGGGCAGCAGGCCGTCGCGGCTCATCACGAAGAAGATGCGCGTCTGGCCGAACATCAGGATCAGGATCACCGACGGCAGCGCGAGACCGGCGGCATAGCCCATCCAGTTGCCGACATTGGCATAGCCGACCTGACGCAGGACATGCGCCAGCGCCTCGTTCGAGCAGACCAGCGCCTGCGCGTTGGCGGGGATCAGGCAGGCGCGGGCGAGCTCGGCCGACCCGGTGGTGAACGGCACGCCGTCGGGGCCGAACAGCGGCTGCCCGCCGATCGTGCCGATCGCGCCCGCTGCGACCAGCATGTAGAACACGGTGCAGATGCCGAGCGAGGCGATCAGCCCGATCGGCACGTTGCGCTGCGGGTCCTTGGTCTCCTCGGCCGCGGTCGAGACCGCGTCGAAGCCGACATAGGCGAAGAAGATCGTCGCCGCCGCGCCGACCACGCCCAGCCCGTTGCTGCCGAGGATGCCGGTGGGGAGGAACGGCTCGAAATTGCTGCCATGCGTCTTGGGCAGCGTCAGCGCGACGAACGCGGTCAGCGCGACGACCTTGATCGTCACCAGCACCGCATTGACGCGCGCGCTCTCGGTCGTGCCGATCATCAGCAGCCAGGTGATCAGCAGCGAGATGACGACCGCGGGCAGGTTGATGAACCCGCCCGGCATGTACGGCCCGTGCGACAGCCAGGTCGGCAGTGTTATCCCGAACGTCTCGTGCAATATCGAGCCCGCGAAATAGCCGGACCAGCCGACCGACACGGCGCTCGCGGCCACCGCATATTCGAGGATCAGCGCCCATCCGACCGTCCAGGCGAGCAGCTCGCCCATGACCGAATAGGTGTAGGTATAGGCGGAGCCCGCGACCGGGGCCATCGCCGCGATCTCGGCATAGCAGAGCGCGGCGACGACGCAGACCGCGCCGGCGACGACGAAGCTCAGGATCATGCCCGGCCCGGCCTTCTGCGCGGCGGCGGAGGTCAGCACGAAGATGCCCGTGCCGATCACGCAACCGATGCCGAGCATGGTTAGCTGGAACGCGCCCAGCGATCGGTGGAGCGATTTCTTCTCCGCCGTCGCCAGAATGGCGTCCAGTGACTTAACGCGACCAAAAATCAATTCGGTTCCCCCCGGGGGTTGTGAGGGCCGGTTCACTGGCCCCCTTGCTCAAGCCGGGAAGCCTAATGGCAATTTTATTACGCGCAATCCTTTAGTGGCGGAAAGCCGCGCTATCCGGCCAGCATCGGGCCAAGCGGACGCCCGCCAAAGACATGAACGTGCAGATGCGGCACCTCCTGATGCCCGTGTTGGCCGATGTTCGCGAGCAGGCGATAGCCCGGCTCGACCAGCCCCGCGGCGCGCGCGACCGTCCCGACCGCGCGGATGAACCCGGCGATCTCCGCATCGGGGGCGCGCGCGGAGAA
Organism: Sphingomonas sp. T1; assembly: GCF_902506585.1. Taxonomy (NCBI): domain Bacteria; kingdom Pseudomonadati; phylum Pseudomonadota; class Alphaproteobacteria; order Sphingomonadales; family Sphingomonadaceae; genus Sphingomonas; species Sphingomonas sp. T1. The sequence goes on along the minus strand of NZ_LR733875.1, from coordinate 976,174 downwards.
ATCGTCCCACGAGACATAGGCGCCCTTGGGGATCACCAGCAGATGCGTCGGCGCCTGCGGGTTGATGTCGTGGAACGCGATCGCGAAGTCGTCGTCATAGACCCGCCTGGACGGGATCTCGCCGCGCAGGATCTTCGCGAAGATGTTCTGGTCGTCATAGGGCTGGGTGGCGTCGATCGGCATGGGGCTTGCTCCTTTCGGGGCATCCTACCAACCTTCGTCATCCCCGCGAAGGCGGGGATCCATATCCTCGGAGGATCACGATCAATCCGCGCGGCAAGCCAGTCTGGAGTCCCGCCTCCGCGGGAATGACGGAGGTGGCGGATCAGCCGGTTCGCGCGGCCTTTTCGACCAACCCGCCGACTCCTTCGCGCCGCTCCAGCTCCGCCCGCACATCGTCGAGGCTCAGGCCGGCGTCCGCCAGCAGCACCGCGAGATGGAACATCAGGTCGGCGGCCTCGGGGACGATGCTCGCCTCGTCGCCCGAACAGGCCGCGATCACCGTCTCGACCGCTTCCTCGCCGAGCTTCTGCGCGATCTTCGGGCGGCCACGCGCGAACAGGCTGGCGGTGTAGGAGGTGTCGGCGGGCGAATCGCGGCGCGCGCGGATGGTCGCCTCCAGGCGGTCGAAAACGGGGTCTGCCATGCCGCGCGTGCTGACGCAGGCGTGCGGGCGGGTCAATCCTTTGCGCGCGGCGGCCGCTTCAGGAACCGCTTGCGCAGCGCGCGGCGGACCAGCCAGACGCCGATCGCGGCGACCGCGAACAGCGCGATGTCCGACGCTTCGGGGCCGGTGCGCGGATGCACCACGCCGCTATGCCCCGACTGTACCGCGACCAGCGGCAGCGTCGCCATGCCGGTCAGGCCGACCGCAGGGGGGTCCGCACCGGGATCCCCGCAGCGGCGAGCGCGGCGTGCGCGTCGCCGATCGACGCCTGGCCGAAATGGAAGATCGATGCGGCGAGCACCGCGCTCGCATGGCCGTCGCGGATCCCGGCGACCAGATCGTCGAGCCCGCCGACCCCGCCGCTCGCCACGACGGGCACCGCGACGCGGTCGGCGATCGCGCGGATCAGGTCGAGGTCATAGCCGCTGCGCGTCCCGTCGCGGTCCATCGAGGTGACGAGCAGTTCCCCGGCGCCGAGCTCGGCGAGCTTCACCGCATGCGCGATCGCGTCGATCCCGGTCGCGCGCCGGCCGCCATGCGTGAACACCTCCCAGCCTTCGCCCGAGCGCCGCGCATCGACGCTCGCGACGCAGCACTGGCTGCCGAAGCGCTCGGCAATATCCGCGACCAGCTCCGGCCGCTCGACCGCGGCGGAGTTGACCGCGACCTTGTCCGCGCCCGCCAGCAATAGCGCGCGCGCATCGTCCGCGGTCCGAACGCCGCCGCCGACCGTCAGCGGCATGAAACACACCGCGGCGGTCCGCCGCACGACGTCGAGGATCGTCCCGCGGCCCTCATGGCTCGCGCCGATATCGAGAAAGCACAATTCGTCCGCCCCGGCGGCGTCATAGGCGCGCGCCTGCTCGACCGGATCGCCCGCGTCGCGCAGCTCGACGAAGTTCACGCCCTTCACGACGCGGCCATCGGCGACGTCGAGACACGGGATCACGCGTGCGCGGACGGTCATGGGTGTGCTCGAAGAAGTGGTTCACGCGGAGACGCGGAGACGCGGAGACGCGGCGAAGCCGCTAGGAAAACGATTTCGCGCAGAGGCGCAGAGGACGCAGAGAAGAGAGAGAAGTGGGTGCCTGCAGCAGCATGTAGGACTTCATCGCTTGCGAGGATGGAAGGACCGCTGACGCGGTCGGCTCTGCGTCCTCTGCGCCTCTGCGCGAAACCACTATCTCCGCGGCTCCGCGTCTCCGCGTGACCCCTCATGCCGCCTTCGCCACGCTCAACGCCGCCGCGAGATCGAGCCGCCCGTCGTACAACGCCCGCCCCGTGATAACGCCCTCGACGCCATCACGGACATGCAGCGCCAGCACGTGAATTTCGGCGATCCCCTTCACCCCGCCGCTAGCGATCACCGGAATGTCGACCGACCGCGCAAGGTCGACGGTCGCCTCGACGTTGCACCCCTTCAGCATCCCGTCGCGCCCCACATCGGTGAACAGCAGAGACGCCACCCCCGCATCCTCGAACCGGCGCGCGAGATCGACCGCGCTGGTGGTCGAGACGTCGGCCCAGCCCTTGGTCGCGACCATGCCGTCCTTCGCATCGACCGCGACGACGATGCCGCCGGGGAAATCCTTCGCCACGCCGCGCACGAAGTCGGGATCCTCGAGCGCCGCGGTGCCGATCACGACCCGCGACACGCCCAGATCGAACCAGCCCTCGACATTGGCGCGCGTCCGGATCCCGCCGCCGAGCTGCACATGCCCCGGAAACTGCGAAACGATCGCGCGCACCGCGTCGCCATTGACCGACGCGCCCGCAAACGCGCCGTCGAGATCGACGACGTGCAGATGCTCGGCGCCTGCGTTCGCGAACAGCATCGCCTGCGCCGCGGGATCGTCACCATAGACGGTCGCGCGGTCCATATCGCCCTCGGCGAGGCGGACGACCTGACCGGCCTTGAGGTCGATCGCGGGGAAAACGATAAGGCTCACGGCCGCCACTCCAGAAAACGTTCGAGCAAGGCCAGGCCGTAGCGCTGGCTCTTCTCAGGGTGAAATTGCACGCCGATCATCGTGTCGCGGCCGATCGCCGCGGTGACGGGGCCGGCATGATCGGTGGTCGCAAGCACGTCGGCGCCTTCGAAGGCGAAGCTGTGCAGGAAATAGGCCTCACCCGGTTCGATCAGCGTATGCGCGCGGGCCGGGACCACGTCGTTCCAGCCCATATGCGGCACCTTCGCGTCCATCGTCCCCGGCTCGAGCCGCCGCACGCGCCCCGGCACCCAGCCGAGCCCGGCATGCGTCCCCATCTCCTCGCCCGCGTCCGCCATCAGCTGCATGCCGACGCAGATGCCGAGGAACGGCGCGCCCTCGTCGCGCACGCGCCGGTTCAGCGCCTCGACCATCCCCGGCACCGCGCGCAACGCCGCCGCGCACGCCCCGTAAGCGCCGACGCCGGGCAGCACGATCCGGTCGGCCTTCGCGACGACGTCCGCGTCGGCCGTGACGATCAGGTCGGTGCAGCCCGCGGTGCGCAGCGCGTTCTCGACCGAATGCAGGTTCCCCGCGCCGTAATCGATCAGCGCGAGCGTCACAGTATTCCCTTGGTCGACGGGATCGCGTCGGCCTTGCGCGGGTCGATCTCGATCGCGGTGCGCAATGCGCGCGCGACGCCCTTGAACGCGGCCTCGGCGATGTGATGATTGTTGGTGCCGTACAGCGTCTCGACGTGCAGCGTGATGCCCGCCGCCTGCGCGAAGCTGTGGAAGAAATGCTCGAACATCTCGGTGTCCATGCCGCCCAGCCGGCTCTGCGAGAACAGGTCCTTCCACACCAGCCAGGGCCGCCCGGAAATGTCGAGCGCGACCCGCGTGAGAGTCTCGTCCATCGGCGACAGCGCGTCGCCGTAGCGCGCGATGCCGCGCTTGTCGCCGAGCGCCTGTGCAAACGCCTGGCCGATCGCGATGCCGGTGTCCTCGACGGTGTGATGCTCGTCGATATGCAGGTCGCCCTTGGTCCGGACGTGCAAGTCGATCAGCGAATGGCGCGAGAGCTGTTCGAGCATGTGGTCGAAGAAGCCGACGCCGGTCTCGACGTCGTAAACGCCGGTCCCGTCGAGGTTGATGGTGACGTCGATCGCCGTCTCGGCGGTGGAGCGGGAAATCGTGGCGGTGCGCATGCCACCTCCCATAACGTGCGCCACGACGCATGCAATCTTGACCGCGATCCGAATACCGCTACCCAGAGGGAATGAGTGATGGACTGCCCGATAGCCTGATTCCGTACGACGAGATCGTGCAAGAAGCCCTGCGTGCCGTCGTCGGCCGCGTGCTCGGTTCCGTGTCGGAGGCCGGCGGGCTGCCCGGCGAGCATCATTTCTACATCACCTTCAAGACGCAGGCGCCCGGCGTCGACATCCCCAAGCGGCTGATCGAACGCTTCCCGGACGAGATGACGATCGTCATGCAGAACCGCTACTGGGACCTCGTCGTCGACGACGAGCGCTTCTCGATCGGCCTGTCGTTCAACCAGGTCCCGTCGAAGCTGGTCATCCCCTATTCGGCGATCACCGCATTCCAGGATCCCGCGGTCAGCTTCGAACTGCGCTTCCAGGCGCAGGAAGGCGCGGACGAGTCGCTCGGCGAGCATGACCCGGCCGAGAATGACGGCCCGACCGCGGTGCCGATCGAAGACGGCTCGAACGTCGTCGCCGTGGATTTCAAACGGAAGAAGTAAGCTGGAGCGAGGCGATCAGGCAAAGCTGATCGCCGGTCGCAAAGCGACGCGAACGGCCGGCCGACGCGCACCGCGCGGTCGACGACATGGGATTTACTCCCATGTCGGCCTTCTGCTCTACGCCGCCATACCGGAACAAGCCCGGCATGACGGCGTAGGTAGGCCATGACCAACACCCGCACAGAAACCGACTCGATCGGCCCGATCGAGGTTCCCGCCCAGGCCTATTGGGGCGCGCAGACCGAGCGATCGGTCGAGAATTTCCCGTTCGGTACCCGCGAACGCATGCCGATCGAGATCGTCCAAGCCCTCGCGCTCGTCAAACAGGCCGCCGCGCGCGTGAACCGCACGCACGGCCTCGACGCCACAATCGCCGACGCGATCGACTCCGCCGCGCAGGAGGTGATCGACGGCACGCTCGACGACCAGTTCCCGCTGGTCATCTGGCAGACCGGCAGCGGCACCCAGTCGAACATGAACGTCAACGAGGTGATCGCCGGCCGCGCCAACGAGCTGCTCACCGGCACGCGCGGCGGCAAGTCGCCGGTCCATCCCAATGACCATGTCAACATGAGCCAGTCGTCGAACGACAGCTTCCCGACCGCGCTCCACATCGCCGCCTCGCTCGCCGTTACGCGCCGTCTCTTCCCCGCGCTCGACCGGCTGAAGACCGCGCTGCAGGCCAAGGCGGATGCGTGGGACGACATCGTGAAGATCGGCCGCACGCATCTGCAGGATGCGACGCCGCTCACGCTCGGGCAGGAATTCGGCGCCTATGCCAATCAGGTCTATCGCTGCGGCCGCCGGATCGAGCCGGGCGTCACCAACGGCACCAACCGGCTCGCGCAGGGCGGCACCGCGGTCGGCACCGGGCTCAACGCGCCCAGGGGGTTCGCCGCGGATTTCTGCAAGGCGGTCTCCGACCTGACCGGCCATCCGTTCATCCCCGCGGAAAACAGCTTCGAGGCGCTCGCCTCGAACGACCCGCTCGTCCACCTGTCGGGCACGCTCAACACGCTCGCGGTCGCGCTGACCAAGATCGCCAACGACATCCGCCTGCTGGGCAGTGGCCCGCGCTGCGGCTTTGGCGAGATCGACCTGCCCGCAAACGAGCCAGGCAGCTCGATCATGCCCGGCAAGGTCAACCCCACCCAGTGCGAGATGCTGACGATGGTCGCAGGCCAGGTGATGGGCAATCACGTCGCGGCCACCATCGGCGGAATGCAGGGCCATCTCGAACTGAACGTCTTCAAGCCGCTGATCGGCGCGAACGTGCTCCGCTCGATCGATCTGCTCGCAACCGCGATGGAGGGCTTTGCGGAGCGCTGCGTCGACGGCATCGAGCCCAATCGCGATCGCATCGCCGACCTGCTCGACCGCTCGCTGATGCTGGTCACCGCGCTCGCCCCCGAGATCGGCTATGACGCAGCGGCGAAGATCGCCAAGCACGCGCATGTCGAGGGGCTGACGCTGAAAGAGGCCGGCCTCGCACTCGGGCTGGTCGATGCGGAGACCTTCGACCGGGTCGTGCGGCCCGAATCGATGCTCGGCCGCTAACGCCTCCCCCGACCCCGTTCGTGCTGAGCGAAGTCGAAGCACCGTCGCTTGCGGCACACCCTTCGACGTCGCTCAGGGCGAACGGAAGGGGGAGGGGCGCACCTGCGGGAACCCAAACGCGGTTCGCGCGCTAACCCGCCACACGCGAAGGAGAAATTACGTGGGCGCAACGACCATAGGCGCGCTGATCGGCGCAGGCATCGACTCGCTCAGCGGCGATGACGGCAATGCGGACGGCGCGATCATCGGTGCGGTCACCGCCAACGTGCTCAGGATCGTCGTGCCGCTGGCCGTGACCTACGCGATCGGCTGGGCGGTGCTGCGCGGTGCAGCGGAACTCAAGGACCAGGTTTTCGGAGAGGTTAAGTCATGATCGGACGTATCATCAGTGCATTGGTTGGCCGCGAAATGGGTCGGCGCAGCGGCGGCAGCGGCGGCACCTCAGGTGCGGTCAAGGGCGTGGTCGCGATGAGCGTGCTGCGTCGCATGGGCCCGCTCGGCATGATCCTCGGCGGCGGCTATGCGGCCAAGAAGGCCTATGACCGCAACCGGGCGCGCAAGTCGGGCTACTGATCCGCCGCCAGAATGACACGCGCGGGCTGTGCATGGGTTGACGCCCATGCGCAGTCCGCGGCAAGGGCGCGCATGCCCCACACACTTCCGTCCGACCCGCATGGTTTCCGTCGCCGCGGCGTCCTGTTCGTCCTGTCCTCGCCATCCGGCGCCGGCAAGTCGACGATTGCGCGCCGATTGCTCGCCGACGAGCATGAGCTGGAGATGTCGGTCTCGGTGACGACCCGCGCGATGCGACCGGGCGAAGTCGACGGCAAGGACTATCATTTCACCGATCTCGAGGGCTTTCGCGACATGGTCGCGAAAGACGAATTCCTCGAATGGGCGCATGTATTCAACCACCGCTACGGCACCCCGCGCGCGCAGGTCGAGGAGATGCTGGCCGCCGGCAAGGATGTGCTGTTCGACATCGACTGGCAGGGCGCACAGCAGCTGTTCCAGATCGCAGGCGGCGACGTCGTCCGCGTCTTCATCTTCCCGCCGTCGATGGAGGAACTCCACCGCCGCCTCACCAGCCGTGGCACCGACTCGACCGAAGTGATCGACGCGCGCATGTCGCGCGCCGCGAACGAGGTCAGCCACTGGGACGGCTATGATTACGTCCTAGTCAATGACGACGTCGACAGCTGCATCCGCGGCGTGAAGACGATCCTTGCCGCCGAACGCCTCAAGCGTTCGCGCCAGACCGGCCTGATCGGCTTCATCCGCCGCCTGACGCGCTGACCCCCCGTCATCCTGAATCGGGTCCAGGATGACGAAAGCCTACAGCATCGCCAGAAACGCCACGCCGCGCGCGAATTCCTGGCGCTTGAGCTCGCGCAACTGCGCCGCCTGCCAGTCCTCGCCCCACATCTCGATCGACCAGTCCTCGTCGATCCCCGCCGCCGCCCACGCCGCATCGCCGCCGATCTCTCCCTCGACCAGCGCCAGCCCGATCACCAGCGACCCCGTCAGCGTGACGACCGGCGACAGCCCGGCAAGGTGGAAATCGTCATGCGCCGCGACCGCCTCGTGCAGCCGCGCGATCGTTGCGGGGGCCTGCGCGACGTGCATCACCCCCGCCGTCACCGCGAACGTCACGTCGTACCGCGCGCGCGCCCAGTCGAGCAGCGGGTCCCAGCGTGCCGCCTGCCGCTCGACCAGCGGCGGCGGCCCGTCCGCGCGGTAGCAGAGCAGGTCGCTCTCGCCATAGGCCGCCAGCCGTGCGGCGAACTGCGCCGGATCGTTCGCGATCGGATCGGTCGCGGCGTTGGCGAGCCCCGTCAGCGGCATCGTCCGCGGATCGATCGTCTCGCCGACGCTGCGCCATTCCTCCGCGACCGCCTGTGCCAGCGCATCGGTCGGCAGCGCGAGCGGCCGACGCCCGGGCGTGCGGACCGGCTTGCCGTCGAGCGTCACCACGCGATCCGCATCGATCGCGACGTCTGTCCAGAATCTCTTCATGCGTCCTGTCCGGTCATTCGGTGGGCGTGCGCCAGCGCTGCGCCAGGCTGCGCGGCACGATCGCGATCATCGCCATCGCCGACAGCACGATCGCGGTGCCGAGGATCTTCGGCCCCCAGCTATAGGCGCGCGCGATCAGCACCAGCCCGAGCACCGCGCCCGCCACGCCCGCGAGCCGCACGCCGACCAGCACGAACCAGCGCCGCTGCGCCAGGCGATCGGCCTCCGTCACGACGCGCTCACCAGATGGCGCAGCGCCGGCACCGTCTCGGCGACGACGTCCGCGCCGGCCTCCGCCAGCTCGTCGACCGCGTGATAGCCCCAGGTGACGCCGACCGCGCGTGCGCCCGCCGCGCGTGCCATCGCCATGTCATAGCTCGTATCGCCGATCATCGCGGTCGTCGCCGGGGTCGCGCCCGCCTCCTTGATCGCCGCGAACAGCATCGCCGGGTCGGGCTTCGAGGGATGCCGGTCCGCGGTCTGCAGCGTCACGAAGCGGTCGGCGATGCCGTGCGCGGCGAGGACATGCGCGAGCCCGCGGTCCGACTTGCCCGTCGCGACGCCCAGCATCCAGCCATCGTCGGCGAGCGTCGCGAGCACGTCGGCGATCCCCTCGAACAGCGGCTCCTCGATCAGCTCGCCGCTCGTCCGCATCGCATGGAACGCGGCCTTGTAGTCCGTCGCGAGCGTGCGGTGCAGCGCCTCGTCGCCCTGCGGCACCAGGATCTGCATCGCCTCGACCAGGCTGAGCCCGACGATCCGGCGAATCGCGGCGCGCGGCGGCGGGACCAGCCCGGCCGTCTCGAACGCCCGCTCGCACGCGACGCAGATATTCGCCTGACTGTCGACGAGCGTCCCGTCGCAGTCGAACACGGCGAGGCGGATCATGAGATTTTCCAGCGCATCCCCGTCTCGTAGATCAGCCGGGCGAACGAGGGAACGCCAAACCGGAACGCGCGCCGTTATGTTCCCCCGCAAGGCGGGGGCTCGGACCCAAGCAGAGCTGTCGATCATGCCCCCTGGACCCCCGCCCCCGCGGGGGAACGGGTAGGGGGCACCACCACCACCACCCCGGCGAAGGCCGGGGTCCAGTTGGGGGACGGTGCTGACGAAGCGCAGCACCCGGTTACTGCAACCTCCCCAACTGGACCCCGGCCTTCGCCGGGGTGGTGTTAGGTATGGCGCGAGGTTAGTTCGCTAGATGACCGCGACCCCCACCTCTGCGGGGGAACGGGCAGGCGGGCACCCCCTCACCTAAAAACCACCCCGGCGAAGGCCGGGGTCCAGTTGGGGGACGTTGCTGACGAAGAACAGCCCCCGGTTACTGCAACCTTTCCAACTGGACCCCGGCCTTCGCCGGGGTGGTATTGGGTATGGGGCGAGGTTGGTTCGCTAGATCACCGCGACCCAGGCCCGCTCCTAGGCCCACTCGGCTTCCCCCCCGGACGACCCCGCCCACCAGGCTTGGCACCCTCAACCCGCGGCCCACTCCTGGGCGCGCCGAACTTCGACCCCGCGCCCGTCCGCGAACCACCCGTCTTCGGCCCCGCAGGCTTGCCCGCTGTTGTCTTCTCCTCGACCACACCGCGCCCGCGACGTTCGCCGCGGCGTTCCTTGCGGACCGACTTGGCATGCGCCCGCGCGCGCGACTTGATCTCCTCGCGCGACGGCGCGGTCTTCTCGTCGAGCACCAGCGCATCGCCGAGCGACTCCTCGAAGCCCAGCTGCTTCAGGCTTTCCGCGAAATGCGTCGGCAGGTCGGCGGTCACGTCGATCGACCCGCCATCGGGATGGTCCACCTTGATGCGGCGCGCATGCAGATGCATCTTGCGCGAGATCCCGCCGGTCAGGAACGCCGCCGCACCGCCATATTTGCCGTCGCCGACGATCGGATGGCCGATCGCCGCCATGTGGACGCGCAGCTGGTGCGTGCGGCCGGTAAAGGGCTGCAGCTCGACCCAGGCGGCGCGGTTGCCCGCGCGCTCGATCACGCGGTACCGGGTCCGCGCGGGCGCGCCCTCGGCCTCGTCGACATGCATCTTCTCGCCGCCGGTGCCGGGCTGCTTGCCGATCGGCAGCTCGATCATGCCGTCCTCGATCGACGGCACGTCGACCACCAGCGCCCAATAGACCTTCCGCGCAGTCCGCCCCGAAAACGCCTTGGCGAAGAACGCCGCCGCGCGCGACGTCCGCGCCACCAGCAGCGCGCCCGACGTATCCTTGTCGAGCCGGTGGACCAGCTTCGGCCGGCCCTCATTGTCATACTGGAGCGCATCGAGCAGCCCGTCGACATGCTGCGTCGTCTTGGTGCCGCCCTGCGTTGCCAGACCCGGCGGCTTGTTCAGCACGAACGCCTGGAAATCCTTGTGGATGACCATCGCCTGCGCGGCTTCGGTTTCCTCGTCCGACAGGATCACGCGCTCGCGCACGCGCCGCGGCGCGTCCACGTCGGCGGTGGCCTTGTCGGCTTCGGGCGGCGGCACGCGCAGCATCTGGCCCGCCGCGATCCGGTCGCCCGGCGTCGCGCGCGCACCGTCGACGCGCAGCTGGCCGGTCCGCGCCCACATCGCCACCGTCGTGAAGCTCGTCTCGGGCAGATGCCGCTTGAACCACCGGTCCAGCCGGATGCCGTCATCGTCGAACCCGACGTTGAACTCGCGGAAATTCGTATCGCTATCGTGTTTGCCCGCAGTCATGCGACGGCCCTTACTGCGGAGAGACCCGCGAACAACGCGGCGATCGAACCGATCACCGACACCAGAACATAGCCGAGCGCGAGGCCCGGCGCGCCACGCTCGATCATCGTGACGACGTCGAGCGAGAAGGAGGAAAAGGTCGTGAACCCGCCGAGCACGCCGACGCCGAGCAGCAGCCGCCAGCCTTCGGGCGCCGAATGGCGCGCAAGCACGCCGACGAGCACGCCCATCAGCAGCCCGCCGACGAGATTCACCGCCAGCGTGCCAAACGGATAGCCGGCACCGAGCAGCGCGGTCATCGCGCGCCCGGTCAGATAGCGCGCGCCGGATCCGACCGCGCCACCGACCATGACATAGAGAAGGGGAGACATGCCCGCGCCCTAGCGCGAATCGCGGAAAACGGAAAGCCGCGCTTGACGGGGATGCGCGGCGCTCGCCCTTGGGCGCGGCGGCGACGGTCAGCGCCCGGCGTTGGAGACCAGATCGACGTCGCTGACCCCGTCCATGCGCGGCGTGACATACACACTATAGGCATCGCCGCCGCGCAGACCGCCGAGTACGTGCCGGCGGCCATCGCTGCGGTGGTCGGCCGAATAGCCCGTGTCGGCGGTGCGGGTATAATAGAAGTCGAGCAGCCGCTGCGGCGTGGCCCGACTCGAAAAGTGCACGACGCGCAGCCGGCAGCCGGCCTGGTCGGAACCTGCCGCCTCCGACAGTTGCGCATCGGGATAGAGCGGCAGGTCGGCGGGCAGGCGATTCGCCCACAGCGCCGAATAGCCGATCGTCCGCGCGCACGCCGCCGCGTTCGGAAACGTCTGCCGCTCGGCCAGCGCGCCCAGCGTCAGCGCCGCGTCGGCCTGGCGGCAGGCGGGACAGTCATCGGCAGCGGCGGGCGCGCGCTTCAGCGTACGCAGATCGACCGTATCGGCGCGGCGGCCCGCTTCGTCGGGTGGCATCGCCCCGCCCATCGGTTCGGGCGGCGGGCGGATCGCGTCGTCGTTCGACGACTGGGTCAGCGTCGGGTCGACCATGATCTGACCCGCGAGCGCGGCGTTCAGCGCCGGGTCGCCCGCATTGCCGTTGCCAGGATCCGCCTCGAGGCGCGTCGGGTCCTGCTGATCGACCGCGGGCTCGCCGCACGCGATCAGCGCGAGCGGCAGGGCAAGCGCGAGGGCGGGCAGGCGGATGGTGCGGGCGGAACGGGTCATCACCCGCCATCAATGCCGGAGCGCGGGTGAAGAAAGCGTTGTCGCGGTACGCTTGGTCGGCCGGCCCGCGATCTTGCCTGCGACCCGTCGAGACGCCATGTGTGGGTCATGCTCAACCTCGTCTCGGTCCTCATCGGCCTCGTCACCCTCGCACTGGGTCTCGTCGCCTTCTTCCCGCTGCTCGGCTGGATGAACTGGCTGGTCATCCCGATCGGCATCGTCGGTGCTGCGGTGGGTGCGCTGTCGTCGAGCAATGCCGGGCGCAATCTCAACATCGTGCTGATCATCATCTTCACGCTGCGGCTGATGCTCGGCGGCGGCATTATCTGACCGCGGGGGTCGGAGGGTCAGCGGCAGCGAATCCGGCCGCGATCCACCGACCGGCCGGGCAGCGCGCCGCCGCGCGTATCGACCAGCGTGCCGATCAGCCGTGACTCACCGCGCGCGATAATATTGCCAAGGACGCCGCCGGCCAGCCCGCCGGTGATCAGCCCGGTCGTCCCGTCCTCGCGGCGGCAATAATAGCGGCCGTCGGCGCCGCGATACAGCCGATCCGCCCGGCTCAGCCGGCGCACCACATAATAGCGGCCATCGCGAAAATACCGGTCCGCGAAATAGCCGCGCTGCCCCGGCTCGGGGCGATCATGATCATAGGCGCGGTATCGCTGCCAGTCGCCGGCGTCGCGTCGTGCGACGCCGGCGATCGTCTGTGCACCGGCCACGGCGGCACCGACGACCCCCGCCTCGAGCCCCGCACCGAGCAGGACGAGGGCGACGGTCGCGGCGATCCGCATGCCGGCGCGTCGATCAGGCAAGCGTGTGGTCGAGCGTGATGTCGGCGTTCAGCACCTTCGACACCGGGCAGTTCGCCTTGGCATCCGCCGCGATCGTCGCGAACTCGTCGGCCGAGATGCCCTCGACCTTTGCGTTCAGCGTCAGCGCCGACTTGGTGATCTTGAACCCGTCGCCATCCTTGTCGAGCGTCACCTTCGCGCTCGTCTCGAGCGTGCCCGCCTCATAGCCCTTGGCCGCGAGCGCGAAGCTCAGCGCCATGGTGAAGCAGCTCGCATGCGCGGCGGCGATCAGTTCTTCGGGGTTGGTGCCGGGCTCGTTCTCGAACCGCGTGTTGAAGCCGTAGGGCGAGTCGGACAGAACGCCCGACTGCGTCGAGACATGGCCCTTGCCGCCCTTGCCAAGGCCTTCATAGCTGGCCGAACCGCTGCGTGTTGTCATCTTCGGATCCTTCGAAACATGAAAAAGGGCGCCGCGGTTTCCCGCGACGCCCCCCTTCAACGCATCAGTCCGCAATGCGGTGCGTGGTTTAGCGGCAACGACGATTATTGTTGCTCGTGCCCTTGTCGATCGCGCGACCGGCCAGGCCACCCAGGACCGCGCCGCCGAGCGTGCCGACCGTGCGGTCGCCGCGCGTGTCGACCGTGCGGCCGAGGAGCGCGCCGCCGACGCCGCCGATGATCGTGCCGGTCGTGCCATTGCTCTTCTTGCAATAGGTCCGGCCGTCGCGACCGCGCCATTCGCGCTTGCCGCGCTGCGCATCCGCGGCCGAGATCGGCACCGCGAGCGTCGGCAGGACGAGGGCGGTCGCGCTGAGTGCCATGATCAACTTACGCATAAAATCTACTCCCGTTTGTAATGATCTGTGTCCGTAACGGCCGGCGTTTACCCCCGGTTGCATGAACCCAAAACAACGTCGCGTTCATCTTCGCTCCGGGCATCCTGGGTCGTGCAGGCACAGCAATCTGTCCCCGTTATCCACAGCAAGTTATCCACAGGCTGTGCACAAAAGGATAAGAACCGGCAAAATTGCGCCCCGCACACGGGCTGCCCGGGGACTTTTCCCCGTTATCCACAAAGAATTATCCCCGCCTGTGGATAAGTTTGTCGTCAGCCGGGAAATCGCGCAAAAACCGGTCGCCGCCTCACCCTCGCTTGTGTCGCGCGCCACAGCGGCTAGGCCGGGGGGATGCTGCCCGCCACGATCCTGTCGCCCGACGTCCTTCCCGCCGCTGCGCGCTGGCTCGATCTCGCCGGGCTCGCGGTGTTCGCCGCCTCGGGCGCGCTCGCTGCGGCCAAGCGCGGGCAGACCGTCGTCACCGCGATCTTCTTCGGGCTGATCACCGGGGTCGGCGGGGGCACGGTGCGCGACCTGCTGATCGATGCGCCGGTCTTCTGGGTGCACGACGCGCGCGCCGCCAGCATGTGCCTGATCGTCGCGCTGGTGATCTGGATCACGCCCGAACGCTGGTGGCGCGACGAGGCGCTGGGCTGGTTCGATGCGATCGGGCTCGCCGCCTATGCGGTGTTCGGTGCGGCCAAGGCGCTCGGCTATGGCGTGCCGCCCGTGCCCGCCGTGCTGATGGGGGTGATGAGCGCCTGCTTCGGCGGGATCATCCGCGACGTGCTCGCGGGCGAACCCTCGATCCTGATGCGTCCCGAACTCTATGTCACCGCGGCGGCGCTCGCCGCGGCGAGCTATGTCGGGCTGGTGCTGCTGGGCGTGCCGATCGGCTGGTCCGCGGTCGTCGCGGCGAGCGCGGGGTTCAGCCTGCGCGCCGCCGCGATCCGCTTCCACCTCGCGCTGCCCGCCTACCGCGCACGCCGCTAGTCCGCAGTCAGCCCCGCACGACACCGACCTCGGCAAAGCGGCGCGGCTCGACCGGTGGCACCGCCGCGTCGTTCAGCGCGCATTGCCAATGGCCGACATCGATCCACTGGCCGTTCTTGTACCCGACCGCGCGATAGACGCCCGCGCGGCGGAACCCGACCGATTCGTGCAGCCGGATCGATCCGTCATTGGGCAGCGCGATCACCCCGATCGCCTGGGTGAAGCCTTGCGCGCGCAGCGTGTCGATCAGCGCCTCGTACAACAGCCGCCCCGCGCCCTGGCGCTGCGCCGCATCCGCGACATAGACCGTGGTCTCGACGACGAAGCGATAGGCGGCGCGCTCGCGGAACCGTCCGGCATAGCCGAACGCGATCACCCCGCCCGCATCCCCCACCGTCGCGACCAGCCAGGGATAGAGCCCGTCCGACGCCGCCATCCGCGTCCGCATCTGCCGCGCGTCGGGCTCGTCCGTCTCGAACGAGACCGTCCCCACCAGCACGTGCGGCGCATAGATCGCGGCGATCGCGGCGGCGTCCTCGGGCCGCGCCGCCCGGATCGTGATGGCCCCTGCCGTCCCGATCGCGGGCGACGCGCCCGGCATTACAGGCCGATCCGCGCGAGCAGCAGATCGAGCAGCCGCGCATCGCCGCCATCGCCGGCGCTCGGGCCGATGCCGCCGCATTCGAGGCAGCGTGCCTGGATCGAGCCCGAGGTCGCCAGCCGCTTCATGTCGCCGACCGCGCGCGCGACCATCTGGCGGCGGTCGAGCGCGATCCGGCCGAACGCGTCGCTGCCGGTCGTGGTGTCGTCGTCGCCCGTGTCGAAACCGGCGGCGAGCTGGGCAAGGACGCCCGGCGGCTTTTCGAGATACTCGGCATGGATCTTGGCGGGATCGAGCTTGGCGCGGCGGGCGGCCTCGGCGATCGCGTCCTTCAGCGTGCCGAACCGGTCGACCAGCCCGATCTGGCGCGCGGTGCCGCCATCCCAGACCCGGCCCTGGCCGATCGCGTCGACCCGCGCCGGGCTCAGCTTGCGCGACGCGGCGACGCGCGCGATGAACTGGCGATAGCCATTCTCGATCCCCGCCTGCATCAGCGTGTCGAACATCGGCGTCGTGCCGCCGGTGATGTCGGGCTGGCCCGACAGCGGCGTCGTCTTCACACCGTCGGTGGTGACGCCGATCTTGGCGAGCGCGGTCTCGAACGTCGGGATGATCCCGAAGATGCCGATCGACCCGGTGATCGTGCCGGGCTCGGCGAAGATCACGTCGGCAGGCGTCGACACCCAGTATCCGCCCGACGCGGCGAGCCCGCCCATCGACACGACCACCGGCAGGCCCTTCTTCTTGGCTTCGAGGATCGCGAGCCGGATCCGCTCGGACGCGAGCACCGACCCGCCCGGCGAATCGACGCGCACGACCAGCGCCTTGAGGTTCTTCTTGGCGAGGCCGTCGAGCATCGCCTTCTCGATCGTCTTGCCCGCCGCGGTGCCGGGGCCGCCTTCGCCGTCGACGATGTCGCCCGCCACGGTCAGCACGCCGATCGCGTCGCCGCCGGTCGGCAGGGGATTGGCCTTGACCCAGGAATCATAGGTGATGGTGTTGAAACTGCCCGCAGGCTTGCTCGTGTCGGCGCCGGCGATCGCGGCGACGCGCTTGCCGAACGCGGTGCGGTCGCCGAGCTTGTCGACGATTCCAGCGCGCAGGTTCGCGGTCGCGATGTCGCCATTGGCGGCGAGCACCAGGGCGTCGGGACGCGCGAGGAACTGCGCGATCTGCGCCTTGGGGCGGGCCTTGGCGACCGCTTCGCGCCACTGGTCGTACAGCGTGCCGTAGAGCGCCTGGCTCGCCGCGCGCGCATCGTCGCTCTGGTCGGTGCGCGTATAGGGCTCGACGAACGACTTGTAGCGGCCGACGCGGTAGACATGCGTCGTGATCCCCAGCTTGTCGATCAGCCCCTTATAGTAAAGCTGGTTGCCGCCCGGCCCCATGAACAGCGTGCCGCCCAGCGGATTGACCCAGACCTCGCTCGCATTGGCGGCCAGCCGGTAGCTGCCGTCGGTATAGGCGGTGGCATAGGCGAGCACGGGCTTCTTGGCGGCGCGGACGCGCGCGATCGCATCGCCGATCTCGCCCAGCGCGGCGGGATAGGCCCCGGTAAAGCCGTCGAGATCGAGCACCAGCGCCTTCACCCGGCCATCGGTCCGCGCGGTATCGATCGCGCGCACCACGTCGCGCAGGCGAAACTGCTTCGGCGTATTCTGTCCCGACAGCGCGGCAAAGGCGGCGGGTTCGGCGGGCTGCTCGACGATCGAGCCGTTCAGGTCGAGCACCAGCGCGCCGTCCTTGATCGCCTTGGTCCCCGGCCGCGCGTTGAGCGCCGCGAAGACCAGACCGAAGAACAGCAGCATCGCGATCAGGACGAGTGCGTCCTTGATCCCGACCAACAGCTTCCATGCGCCGCGTACCAGCTTCACCTGCGTCTCCTCATACCGGCACGGCCGGTTGGTGCGATGCCGGCAACGCCGGTTCACCGTCGACGATAGCCGCGTGTGTCATGCGGGAGCAATACGCTTCTCCGTTTCGCCCAGCGGTCGCCCGCCGGCGCTGCGCCGCGCGCGCCGGCAACCGCAATCCGTCATCCTGACGAAAGTCAGGACCCAGAGCCAAACAGGACTGCGCCCCGCAACCCTGGATCCTGACCTGCGTCAGGATGACGAGTGGAAAGGGCAGGGCCGCCAACCCCGCCCGCCGCAACGCTCTCCACGCAAACCGCCGCCCCGATCACACCACACCGCCGCCAATCCCGTCATCCTGACGAAAGTCAGGATCCAGAGCCAAGCAGGACAGCGCTCCGCAACCCTGGGTCCTGACTTTCGTCAGGATGACGAAGGGGGGGGGCAGGGGGGCGGGAGTGGGGGCGGTCCGGCGGGCTTCGGCGGTGGCGGTGGGGAGGAGGAGCGCGAGCGCGAGGAGGGGAGTCTTCATCGCGTGCGAACCTAGCGCGGATCGGGTGGGTGGCAAGGCGTCCGCCGCAAACTCGCCGTCATCCCAGCTTTTGCCGGGATGACGAAATGTGTCAGCGGGCGTCGACGCCGATCGCGTCGGCGATGGTGGCGAAGCCGTCGCGGGTGAGCAGCGCGTCGAGCTCGCGCAGCATGCGCGCGGGGAGGCCGGGGCCTTCATACACCAGAGCGGTGTAGAGCTGGACGAGGCTCGCGCCCGCGCGGAGGCGGGCATAGGCCTCCGCGCCGCTGCCGATGCCGCCGACCGAGATCAGCGGGATCGCGGCGCCGGTTGCCTTGCGGAAGTCGGTGAGGCGCTGGCGGGCGAGGGGGGCGAGCGGGGCGCCCGACAGGCCGCCGGTTTCCGTCGCGTTCGCCGAACGCAGGCCGGGGCGGCCGATCGTCGTGTTGTTGACGATCAGCGCGTCGATCCGGTTGTCGATCGCGGCGCGGGCGATGTCGTCGATGTCCGCGGGCTCGAGGTCGGGCGCGACCTTGAGGAAGATCGGCGTGTCGCCCTTGGCGGCGGTGCAGGCGGCGAGCAGGTCGCGCAAAGCTGCGCCATGTTGCAGGTCGCGCAGGCCCGGCGTGTTGGGCGAGCTGATGTTGATCGTGATGTAATCGGCGTGCGGCGCGGCGCGCGTAACGCCGTGGACGTAATCCGCGGTGCGATCGGTCGCGTCCTTGTTGGCGCCGACGTTGATGCCGAGCACGCCCTTGCCGCGGCTGTGCGCCTTCGCCCGGTCAAGCGCCGCGTCGAGGCCGCCATTGTTGAAGCCGAGGCGGTTGATCACCGCGCGGTCTTCGGGGAGGCGGAAGATGCGCGGCTTCGGGTTGCCGGGCTGGGGCAGGGGGGTGAGCGTGCCGATCTCGACGCTGCCGAGCCCGAGCCCGAAGAACCCGTCGATCGCGCGACCGTCCTTGTCGACGCCCGCCGCAAGGCCGACCGGGTTGGGAAAGGCGATCCCCGCCACGCTGGTCGCAAGCCGCGGGACGGATGGGGCGAGCGGCGTGCCCGCCTTGCCCCAGGCGGCGAGCGCGGCGATCGTCAGGCCATGCGCGCGTTCGGCGTCGAGGCGGAAGAGAAGCGGGTGGTAGAAGGCCATGCGCGCTCTTACTCAGATCGGCTGGGGCGGCCAAACCCTTCTTCCGTCATTCCCGCGCAGGCGGGAATCCATCCGTCCGCAGGGGCAAAAGGCAGAGTGGATTCCCGCCTCCTCAGGAATGACGAAGTGGACTCAGTTGCGAGTCGTTAGCACTGGCGGACGGGTTGACGCTGCCCGTCGCAAAGCCCATTTGTCAATCGGATCATATCGGTCCGATTGGACTCACAAGCCACCATGCGTCTTTCCAGCCTAGCCGACTATGCGGTCGTGATGATGAGCGCCGCGGCGCGTCATTGCGGTGGTATCGCGCGGCTGAACGCGACGCTGCTGAGCGAGGAGACCGGCGTGCCGCTGCCGACCGTGCAGAAGCTGGTCAGCCGCTTGTCGGCCGCGGGGCTGATCGAGAGCACGCGCGGGACGGGCGGCGGGTTTCGCCTGGCGCGGCCGCCTGCGTCGATCTCGCTCGCCGACATCATCGAGGCGGTCGAGGGCCCGATCGCACTGACCGCATGCGTCGACGGTGCGGCGCAGGATTGCTGCATCGACCAGACGTGCAAGGTGAAGCCGCACTGGAACGCGGTCAACGGCGCGGTCCGCGGCGCGCTTGCCGGCGTGACGCTCGCCAGCCTTTTGCAAGTCCCGAATTCGCCGGTGCCCGCATGACGCGCGCAGCGCCTAACCCCTTTCTCCGCGATCTCTGCGCCTCCGCGCGCAAAATCTCATATTCGCGCAGAGACGCAGAGATCGCAGAGTTTTTAGAGAGCCGCGTTGCGGCGGAGATGGAATGATGGCTACCCGGAACGCAGAGGCCTATGCCGCCGCGAACAAGACGTACGAGTGGGGCTTCTCCTCGGACATCGAACAGGAATTCGCGCCGAAGGGTCTGTCGGAAGACACGGTGCGCTTCATCTCCGCCAAGAAGGGCGAGCCGCAGTGGATGCTCGACTGGCGTCTGAAGGCGTTCGCCTTGTGGCAGACGATGGAGGCGCCCGACTGGTCGAAGCTCAACGTGCCGCCGATCGATTACCAGGACGCCTATTACTACGCGGAGCCCAAGGCGAAGCCGAAGCTGGGGAGCCTCGACGAGGTCGATCCCGAGATCCTGCGCGTCTACGAAAAGCTCGGCATTCCGATCGGCGAGCAGAAGATGCTCGCGGGCGTGGTCGAGGATCCGCTGAACGAGGACGGCACGCCGAAGCGCCGCGTCGCGGTCGACGCGGTGTTCGACAGCGTCTCAGTCGCGACCAC
Organism: Sphingomonas sp. T1; assembly: GCF_902506585.1. Classification (NCBI taxonomy): domain Bacteria; kingdom Pseudomonadati; phylum Pseudomonadota; class Alphaproteobacteria; order Sphingomonadales; family Sphingomonadaceae; genus Sphingomonas; species Sphingomonas sp. T1. Next base: position 956,358 of record NZ_LR733875.1, on the reverse strand, counting down.
GTTCCGCAAGGAGCTCGAGGCGGCGGGCGTGATCTTCCGCTCGATCTCCGAGGCGATCAAGGAATATCCCGACCTGGTCCGCAAGTGGCTCGGCAAGGTCGTGCCGCAGCGTGACAATTACTTCGCGACGCTGAACTCGGCGGTCTTCTCCGACGGGACGTTCGTCTACATTCCCGAGGGCGTCCGCTGCCCGATGGAGCTGTCGACCTATTTCCGGATCAACGCCGAGAATACCGGCCAGTTCGAACGCACGCTGATCGTCGCCGACAAGGGGTCGTACGTCTCGTATCTCGAAGGCTGCACCGCGCCGATGCGCGACGAGAACCAGCTGCATGCGGCGGTGGTCGAACTCGTCGTGCTCGACGATGCCGAGATCAAATATTCGACCGTGCAGAACTGGTATCCGGGCGACGAGAACGGCGTCGGCGGGATCTACAATTTCGTCACCAAGCGCGCTCTGTGCCAGGGCAAAAATTCGAAGGTCAGCTGGACCCAGGTCGAGACGGGCAGCGCGATCACGTGGAAATATCCGTCGTGCGTGCTGGCGGGCGATGGCTCGGTCGGCGAATTCTATTCGGTCGCGGTGACGAACAACCGCCAGCAGGCCGATACCGGCACGAAGATGATCCACCTCGGCAAGAACACGCGATCGACGATCGTGTCGAAGGGGATTTCGGCGGGGCGCTCGGACAACACCTATCGCGGGCTGGTGCGCGTCGCGCCGACCGCGGAGGGCGTGCGCAACTTCACCCAGTGCGACAGCCTGCTGCTCGGCGACCAGTGCGGCGCGCATACCGTGCCGTATATCGAGGTCCGCAACCCGTCCGCGCAGATCGAGCATGAGGCGACGACGTCGAAAATCTCCGAGGACCAGCTGTTCTACGCGATGTCGCGCGGGCTGGATGCGGAGGCGGCGGTCGCGCTGATCGTGAATGGCTTCGCGCGGGAGGTGCTGCAGCAGCTGCCGATGGAGTTCGCGGTCGAGGCGCAGAAGCTGCTGGGGATCTCGCTGGAAGGTTCGGTCGGCTGATGCTGGCGGCGCAGGACACCGATCGGCGCCTCAACTCCCCTCCCCTTCAGGGGAGGGGCCGGGGGTGGGGGCTCTCCGCGAACGCGATCGCGGCGTTGCATGACCGCGCTGCCGACATGCGCCGCAACCCCACTGAACCCGAGAAGCGCGTCTGGCGTATCCTGTCCGGTTCGCAGCTCTCAGGCCGCAAGTTCCGCCGCCAGGCCGTGCTACCGCCGTTCATCGCCGACTTTTTCTGCCCGTCCGAGGCGCTGATCGTTGAGGTTGATGGCGACACGCATGACGATGCGAAGGACCGGCTGCGCGACGATCTCCTGCTGATGCGGGGATATCGCACGGTGCGCGTGACCAATCTCGACGTGATGACGAATATCGGGGGCGTCGCGCATGTGATCGCCTCTGCTTTTAACGAAGGGTCGGCGCCCGCCGCCAGCCCCCACCCCAACCC
>NZ_LR733875.1:809222-954780 GCF_902506585.1 Sphingomonas sp. T1 | reverse complement strand
GAGTGGGGGCGGGGGCAGGAGCGGGGGCAGCGGCCACCGCGGCGAGCCAGAGCAGGATCATGTCGGTTCGCTTTCCGCACCAGGGGTCGCCGCGACCGGCGTCGGCTTCAGATAGGGCAGCAGCCGCGCCCGCGGAAACACGTCGTCGAGCGTCCGGCTCTCGGGCAGGATATACACCACGCCGCCCTTGCGGCGGAACAGCGGGCTCAGCTGTCCGGTATAGAATTTGCTGCCGACATTGATGCAGCCAAAGCTGATCCGGTTGTCCTCCGGGCTCGGCGACACCAGCCGCTCGACCCGGCGTTCCTTCTTGTGGGTCGTGATCACCGCATGGATCGCGACCGAATTGGCATAGTCGACCCACAGTACCGACTGGCGTCCGAACGCGCGCCCGAAGCGGGTGACGAACCGGCCCGCGGGCGTGGTCCGCTCGGCGGGGCCGATCTCGGCCAGATCCTTCGCGCCGACGCCGGGCGACGAATCGTCACCGATCCCGACGCCGAGCAGCACCGGCGTCTGCCCGAGATACGCGCCCTTCGCATCGAACAGCAGCAGCGACGCTGCCTGCTTGTCGATCACCGCATAGGGCAGGCCGGCATTGTCCTTCGCCGCCGCGACCCAGGCGACGATCTGGTCCGCGGCCGGCGACAGCAGCGGCAGCGCGAGCGGCAAGACCGGAGCGGCCACCGCCGCCCCGCGCCGCGGCTTCGCGCGCGTCTTGCCACCCGCCTTGCCACCAGCCTTGCCACCAGTCTTCGCGGCGACCTTGGCGCCGGCAGCGGCCGCCGACGGCACCGGCGCGGCGACGAGCGCCAGCGCCAGGCCGGCAAGCGCCGCCGCCCGGTACCGTCCCGGTAACGGCCCTCTCACGCGCACGATCCTCTCACGATGGCGATCCTGCGCGGCGAAAGCCGTCCCGGGTATTGGCATGGAGCAGGGTCAGGCTCAGCCGCGCGGCTTGCGCTGGCGCTGCTGCATCTGCTGCTGCATCTTCTGCTCCATGCCGTCGACGCGACCGTTGATCTGGTCGATCCGCTGGCCGTTCTGCTGCGCCTGGCCGGCTGCGGCCTGGGCCTGGGTCAGTGCCTCGCCCGACGTGCCCTCGACGGTCCGCAGGCGGCCGTCCATGCCGTCGATGCGCGTGTTGACGGTCGCGATCTGCTCGCGGACAAAGCCCTTGGTGGCGCAACCGCCCAGCCCGATCGACCCGATCAGCAGGAGGGCAACGGTCGGATATTTCTGGAGACTCGTACGCATTTTCTTAACCTTTCCAAAAACTGGAACCTGCACTCAGCGATCACAATCGCGCGCTGACAATCGATTTTGGCCAGAATGTGCGTCTTCTGCGGTGGAGCAGGGGGCGGGGTGAATGCCGCCGGTTCGCCGCGCCGCGCGGTTCATCTGCCCGCAACCTTTCGCTGGCCTTGGGCATTATCGCCGCGTCCCTTTTCATAGAGTTCGCCGGCCATGAAACAGATCCTCCCCGTCATCTTCGCGCTCGTCCCCCTCGCCGCGATGGTCGGCGCTTGCGTCACCTGCCCCTGAACCGCTGGCGTTCCTGCCGCAGACATGAAAAGGCCCGCCCGGATCGCTCCGGACGGGCCTTTTTCGTGTCGGCCAGGAAAGGCGAGGGGGTTAGCCCTGTGCCTCTTCCTCCTGGTCGCGCGGGGCTTCGGCGGTCGCGCCGGGCTCTGCGTTCGGATCGTAATCCTCGACGAAGCCAGCCTCGTCACGCTCGAACATCGACGACATGACGTCGACGCCCTGAGCCTGCATCTCGGCTTCTTCCGGCGACCGGGCGACGTTGACCTTGACGGACACCGACACCTCGGGGTGGAGTGCAACCTTGACGGTGTACACGCCGATCGCCTTGATCGGCTTGTCGAGCACGATCGCCGACTTGCCGACCTTGTGACCATCGGCCACCAGCGCATCGACCAGATCGCGAACCGCGACCGAACCGTAGAGCTGACCGGTGTTCGACGCCTGACGGATCAGGGTCACGCTCGCGTCGGTGAAGGTCTTCGCTTCGGTCTCGGCATCGGCACGGCGCGATGCGTTGTCCGACTCGATCCGCGCACGGTTCGCTTCGAAAACCTTGCGGTTGGCTTCGTTCGAACGAAGCGCCTTCTTGTTCGGGAGAAGGAAGTTACGGGCATAGCCGTCCTTGACCTTCACCACGTCGCCGATGGCGCCGAGCTTTTCGACGCGCTCAAGCAGAATGACGTCCATGGGGGCGCTCCTTACTTAACGATGTAGGGCAGCAGGCCCAGATGACGCGCACGCTTGATGGCCTGGGCCAGTTCGCGCTGCTTCTTTGCGGCCACCGAAGTGATACGCGACGGGACGATCTTGCCACGCTCGGACACGAAGCCCTGCAGCAACCGGACGTCCTTATAGTCAATCCGGGGAGCGTCTTTGGCAGAGAACGGGCAGCTCTTGCGGCGGCGGAAGAATGGACGTGCCATGATTATTCAGCTCCCTCTTCGCGGTCACGACGGGGACCACGGTCCGGACGATCGCCGCGGTCAGGACGGCCTTCACGGCCACCTTCGCGGTCGCCACGACGCTCACGGTCGCGGTCCGACTTGCGCATCATCACGGTCGGGCCCTCTTCGAGCGTGTCGACCTTGACCGTCATGTAACGGATGATGTCTTCGTTGATCTGCGTCTGGCGCTCCAGCTCTGCGATCACGTTGCCCGGGGCATCGATCTCGAGCATCACATAGTGCGCCTTGCGGTTCTTGGCGATCTTGTACGCCAGCGAACGCAGGCCCCAGTTCTCGGTCTTTACGACCCGACCTTCGTTGTCGTTCACGATCTTGGTGGCGATTTCCGCCAGAGCGTCCACCTGCGCCTGTGCCAGATCCTGGCGCGCAAGGAACACGTGCTCGTAAAGAGCCATGTCTTGTCCTTCGTCTTGGCCGATCGCTGATACACGCCCCATGCGTGCACCCCTCCGGCTGTCGTCTAGAATGCAAACCGGGGCAAGGGACGCGAATCCCTCACCCCGGTTGTGATGGCCCTTACCCGATTAGCGGGGAAAGGCAAGGTTGGTTACGACCCTGACGGCGCGATTACCGGAACGCGCCACCGCGCACCTGGACCACATTGCCGCGGCCGTTGACCAGCAGCGCGTCACGACCCGAACGGACCCACTGGCTGCCACGCGGCGGGGCGGCGAGGCGATAGTTGCGGTAGGTCGTGATCACCCGGTAGTTCTGCGCATAGCGGCGGTCGAACCGCTGGCCGGTGCGGAAATTGCGATACTGGTTCGGGCGGACGGTGGTCCGCTTGGTGACGACGGTGCGGCCATTGTTGTTCTGGCGCACGGTGGTCACTTCGCGGCGCTGCTGCGCCTCGGCCGGAGCGGCGGCCAGCAGCGGGCTGGCGACGAGGGTGGCGGCAAGCGCGCTGAGGATGAACGTCTTCATGATACTCTCCCGTTGAAACACGGCGCCGATGCTGCGGCGTCCTCCATAATCTGGGGGCCGCTTGTCGCAGGCGCTTGTCGCAGGGGTCGCGAATTGGTCGCATTTTGTCGCAAACCCGCCGGGTCCGTTCAGGTTCGCGCGGTTGCAACTCGGGCCACACCTTTCTAGTCCGCCCGCTTCAAAGAGGAGAGGTCATGCGCGCGTTCATCTTCCCCGGCCAGGGGAGCCAGTCTGTCGGCATGGGCAAGGCGCTCGCCGATGCCAGCGCCACCGCGCGCGAGGTCTTCGCCGAAGTCGACGAGGCGCTCGGCCAGAATCTGTTCCGGCTGATGAGCGAGGGGCCGGCCGACGACCTACTCCTCACCGAGAATGCGCAGCCCGCGATCATGGCGAACGCGATCGCCACGCTGCGCGTCGCCGAGAAGGAGGGCGGTCTGCGCCTCGCCGACAAGGCCGATTATGTCGCAGGGCACAGCCTCGGCGAATATACCGCGCTCTGCGCCGCGGGCGCGCTCGACCTGTCGACCACCGCGCGGCTGCTGAAGCTGCGCGGCCGGGCGATGCAGGCGGCGGTGCCGGTGGGCGAGGGCGCGATGGCCGCGCTGCTCGGCACCGACCTCGAAAAGGCGCAGCTGATCGCCGGCGCCGCGGTCGATTCGATCCTGGCCGAGGGCGGGGCCGAGCTGGTCTGCACCGTCGCCAACGACAATGATCCGTCGCAGGTCGTGATCTCGGGCCACCGCCTCGCGATCGAGAAGGCGATCGGCCTCGCCAAGGATCTCGGTGCCAAGCGCGCGGTCCTGCTCCCGGTCTCCGCGCCGTTCCACTGCCCGCTGATGCAGCCCGCCGCCGAGGCGATGGAAGCCGCACTCCTCGACGCCGACCTCCGCGCGCCGCTGGTGCCGGTGTTCGCCAATGTCGACGCGGTCGCCGTGGCCAACCCCGGCGCGATCCGCCACCTGCTCGTCCAGCAGGTCACCGGCATGGTCCGCTGGCGCGAATCGGTGCTCGCGATGCACGCAGCGGGCGTCGGCCACTTCGTCGAATTCGGCGGCAAGGTCCTCGCCCCCATGGTAAAACGCACCGCCCCCGACGCCGAAACCACCAGCGTCATCACGATGGACGACATCGAGGAATTCGTGAAGAAGATGTGATCACGCGGAGACGCGGAGCCGCGGAGAGAAGATTTGAGAGAGATCGATCAGATCAGCGGCGATGTGCTCGATCTCTCCGTTCGGATTCACCGTGCTCTGGGTCCGGGTCTTCTCGAAAGCGTCTACGAACTGGTGCTGGCGGGTAGGCTCGCCAGTCTGGGTTACCAAGTGGCGCGGCAGCGACCGGTAGACATCGAATTCGACGGGACCCGCTTCGAAGCGGCCTTTCGCATCGACCTCCTCGTCGACGAGCGCCTCTTGGTGGAAATCAAATCGGTAGAGCAACTGAACGCAGTCCACGGCAAGCAATTGCTCACCTATCTACGCCTCACCAAACAGCCCGTCGGGCTGCTTATCAACTTCGGTGGCGCGACGCTCAAGGAAGGGGTGCGACGGATCGTCAATGACCATCGCCCCTCCGCGTCTCCGCGTCTCCGCGTGAACCAATCTACTGGAGACTAGAATGTTCGACCTCACAGGCATGACCGCCCTCGTCACCGGCGCATCGGGCGGGATCGGGTCCGAGATCGCCCGAGCCCTCGCCGCACAGGGCGCGCGCCTCGCCATATCCGGCTCCAACGCCGCCAAGCTCGACGCCTTCCTCGCCACCCTCGGCGGCGATCACGTCGCGCTCCCTTGCGACCTGTCCGACCCCGCCGCGGTCGACGCGCTCGTCCCCCAAGCGGTCGAGAAGCTCGGCAAGATCGACATCCTCGTCAACAATGCCGGCGTCACCCGCGACAATCTCGCGATGCGGATGAAGGACGACGAGTGGGACAGCGTCATCCGCGTCAATCTCGAGGCCGCGTTCCGCCTGATGCGCGCCGCCGCCAAGCCGATGATGAAGGCGCGCTTCGGCCGGATGATCTCGGTCACCTCGATCGTCGGCGTCACCGGCAATCCCGGCCAGGCCAATTACGCCGCGTCGAAGGCGGGGCTGATCGGCATGTCGAAATCGATGGCGCAGGAGCTCGCCAGCCGCGGCATCACCGTCAACTGCGTCGCCCCCGGCTTCATCACCTCGCCGATGACCGACGCGCTCCCCGACGCGCAGAAGACCGCGCTGACGACGAAAATTCCGGCCGGCCGGCTGGGCGAGGGCGCGGACATCGGCGCCGCGATCGTCTATCTCGCCAGCCGCGAGGCGGGCTATGTCACCGGGCAGACGCTGCACGTGAATGGCGGGATGGCGATGATCTGACGTCACGGATCCGCGGCATGAGCCGGGCTAACACCCGGTTTTCGCCCGCAATCGCGCAAAGCGACCCGGCAAGGCGATGAACTGACCCTTGCCACGAAACGGACCCCGTTCTACGGGCGTTCAGGAACTGGTAAAAACCCCCAAAGATAGAGGGAACGAACATGAGCGAGACCGCAGACCGCGTGAAGAAGATCGTCGTCGAGCATCTCGGCGTCGAAGCCGACAAGGTGACCGAAGATGCGAGCTTCATCGACGATCTGGGTGCCGACAGCCTCGACATCGTCGAGCTGGTCATGGCGTTCGAAGAAGAATTCGGCGTCGAGATCCCTGACGACGCGGCCGAGAAGATCGCGACCGTCAAGGACGCGATCACCTATATCGACGAGCACAAGGCCTGATCAGGGCTTGAGGTCCGATCCGTCGGGCTTGCCCTGGTGGCTATGATCTGAGCGGCTCCCCGTCCTTGGGCTAAGAGGGCGGGGAGCCGTTTCGTTTTGGAAGCATGTGGAGTTTGAGGTCATGCGGCGTGTCGTCGTAACCGGGCTAGGCCTGGTCACCCCCCTGGGGGCCGATGTTGAAACGGCTTGGGCGAACATTCTCGCCGGCAAGTCGGGGGCGGGCCCGATCACCCGGTTCGATGCGTCGGACCAGGTCTGTCGCATCGCCTGCGAGGTGAAGCCCGCAGACCATGAATATGGCTTCGATCCCGCCAAGCGCGTCGACCACAAGGTCCAGCGCCAGGTCGATCCCTTCATCATCTACGGCATCGACGCCGCGGGCCAGGCGCTCGAAGACGCCGGCCTGACCGAGATGACGGTCGAGGAAAGCTGGCGCGCGGGCGTGTCGATCGGCTCGGGCATCGGCGGCCTGCCGGGCATCGAGAGCGAATCGATCGTCCTCCACACCAAGGGGCCGCGCCGCGTTTCGCCGCACTTCGTGCACGGCCGCCTGATCAACCTGATCTCGGGTCAGGTCTCGATCAAATATGGTCTGCGCGGGCCGAACCATGCGGTCGTCACCGCCTGCTCGACCGGCGCGCATGCGATCGGCGACGCCGCGCGGATGATCGCGATGGACGATGCCGACGTGATGCTCGCGGGCGGCGCGGAGGGCACCGTCTGCCCGCTCGGCATCGCCGGCTTCGCCCAGGCGCGCGCACTGTCGACAAACTTCAACGATTCGCCCGAAAAGGCTTCGCGTCCCTATGACAAGGACCGCGACGGCTTCGTGATGGGCGAGGGCGCGGGCGTGCTCGTGCTCGAGGAATATGAACACGCCAAGGCGCGTGGCGCGAAGATCTATGCCGAGGTGATCGGCTATGGCCTGTCGGGCGACGCCTATCACGTCACCGCACCGCATCCCGAAGGCGACGGTGCGTTCCGTTCGATGCAGATGGCGATCAAGAAGTCGGGCCTCAAGCTCGAGGACATCGACTACATCAACGCGCACGGCACCTCGACGCCGATGGGCGACGAGCTCGAACTGGGCGCGGTCCGCCGGCTGTTCGGCGATGCGATCTCGGGTCTGTCGATGTCGTCGACCAAGTCGGCGATCGGGCATCTGCTCGGCGGCGCGGGCGCGGTCGAGAGCATCTTCTGCATCCTCGCGCTGCGCGACCAGATCGTGCCGCCGACGCTCAACCTCGACAATCCGAGCGACAGCTGCATCGGCGTCGACCTCGTGCCGCACGTCGCCAAGAAGCGCGAAGTCCGCGCGGTGCTGAACAACTCGTTCGGCTTCGGCGGCACCAACGCCTCGCTCGTGATGACGCTGGTAAAGTAACCTGTTCCCCGGCGAAGGCCGGGGTCCAGACTGGGTCCCCGCCTTCGCGGGGACACAAGGGGTGAGAATGCGCAAGGTCGGCTGTTTCGGAGTGATCCTCGCCCTCGTGGCGATCGTCGCGCTGTTCCTCGTCGTCCAGGGCTGGGGCGGCGCCGGCCCGGCCGCACGCACGCTCACCGTCCAGGTGCCGCAAGGATCCAGCCTCACCGCCGCCGCGACCGAACTCGAAAAGGCCGGCGCGATCCGCTCCGCCAGCCGCTTCCGTCTCTACGCGCGCATCTTCGGCTCGGGCGATCCGATCAAGGCGGGCGAATACCGCATCCCCGCCCAGGCCAGCCCGTCCGACATCCTGAAACTGATGCAGGGCGGCAAGGTCGTCCAGCGGCTCGTCGCGGTCCCCGAGGGCTATCCCTCGGTCCTCGTCCACGACGCGCTGATGAAGGCCGACGGCCTGACCGGCACCGTGCCCGTCCCCGCCGAAGGCTCGATCCTGCCCGACAGCTATGCGTTCGAGCGCGGCGACACGCGCGCCACGGTCGTCGCGCAGATGCAGTCGGCGATGACCGCCTATCTCGCCAAGGCCTGGGCGGCGCGCAAGCCGGGCATCGCGGTGGCGACCCCCGAACAGGCGATCATCCTCGCCTCGATCGTCGAGAAGGAAACCGGCAAGCCGTCCGAGCGTCGCATGGTCGCCGCGGTCTATGGCAACCGCCTGCGCGTCGGCATGCCGCTTCAGGCGGATCCGACCGTCATCTACCCGATCACCAAGGGTCGCCCGCTCGGCCGCCGCATCCTGCGTTCCGAACTGCAGGCGAAGAACGGCTACAACACCTATGCCAGCCCCGGCCTGCCGCTCGGCCCGATCGCCAATCCCGGCCGCGCCTCGATCGACGCGGTGCTCGACCCGGCGCAGACCCAGGCGCTGTATTTCGTCGCGGACGGCACCGGCGGCCATGTGTTCGCCGACACGCTCGACCAGCACAACGCCAACGTCCGCAAATGGTACGCAATCCGCAAGGCCCGCGGCGAGATGTAATCGCCCCCTCGGCGCCTGACACCATGACGCCGGGTCGCTCAGCCACCCCGTTCGTCCCGAGTAGCTGCTGAGCGAAGTCGAAGCGGCGTATCGAGGGACAATTGGCGCACGGGCCCCCTCCGTCGATACCCGCTCTTCGGATAAGCGGTGCTTCGATACGAGCCCTCGATACGCCCCATCGGGGCTACTCGGTCTCTACTCGGCACGAATGGGAAGGGGGGACGTGGGCACCAGTGCCGCACGTCCGATCCTTACCCCCGCAGCGCGTTGGCCGCGCGCGCCTTCATCTCGATCTCGGCCATCGTGCCGCCGGTCACCCAGCTCCCGCCGACGCACAGCACCGGCTTGAACGCCAGCCACTCGGGCGCGCTGGCCTCGGTGATCCCCCCGGTCGGGCAGAAGCGCGCCTGGTAGAACGGCGCCGCCAGCGCCTTCAGCGCCTTCAGCCCGCCGCTCGCCTCCGCCGGGAAGAACTTGAAATGCGTGAGGCCGAGGTCGAGCCCGGTCATGATGTCCGCCGCATTGGCGATGCCCGGCAGGAACGGCACGCCGCTCTCGATGATCGGCGTGGCGAGCCGCTCGGTCAGTCCGGGCGAGACGATGAACTCGGCGCCCGCGTCCATCACCTCGGCGAACTGGCGCGTGTTGACGACGGTGCCCGCACCGACGATCGCGCCCTCGACCTTCTTCATCTCGGCGATCGCCTCGAGCGCGGCGCCGGTGCGCAGCGTCACCTCGAGCACGCGCAGCCCGCCCGCGACCAGCGCCTCGGCGAGCGGACGCGCCAGCGCCGCGTCCTCGATCACCAGCACCGGGATGACGGCGCTGGTCTGCATGATGTTTGCAATGGTGGGCAAGGCTGTGACGGTCATTGGGTGTGTTCCTGTGCGAAGGCCGCCGCGGCGCCGAACAGGCCGGGCTGGGGATGGGTGATCAGCTTGACGGGCATCGCCGCCATCATCGTCTGGAACCGGCCCTTGGCGACGAAGCGCTGGTCGAAGCCCGAGCGGACCAGACGGTCCTTGATCCGGAAGCCGAGCCCGCCCGCGATCACCACCGCCTTGGCGCCCTGCGCGAGCGCGAGATCGCCCGCCACCGCGCCGAGCGCGAGGCAGAAGCGGTCGAGCGCTGCGAGCGCGATCGAATCGGTGCCGTCGATCGCCTCGGTCCAGATCGTCCGGTCGTCGCGGCTGGGCACCGAACGCCCCTCCATTTCGGCCAGCGTCTCGTAGATCGCGACGATCCCCGGCCCGGCGACGACGCGCTCGGCGGAAACGCGCGTGAAGGTCTTGCGCAGCCGCTTGAGCAGCGCGTCCTCGATCCCGTCGAGCGGGGCGAAGTCCATGTGGCCGCCCTCGGTCTCGAGCACCTGGTACCGGTCGCGGTTGCGCAGCAGCTGCGCGACCCCCAGGCCGGTGCCCGGCCCGCAGATCGTGGTGATCCCCTCGGACGGCAACGGCGTGTCGGGACCGCACAGATGGATGAAGTCGCTGTCGGGGACCTGCGCGACGGCATGGCCGACCGCGCCGAAATCATTGACGACGACCCACTGGTCCGCGTTCAGCCGCTCGGTGATCAGCGACTTGCGGATGATCCACGGATTGTTGGTCAGCCGGATCACGTCGTTGGCGACGGGCGACGCGACCGCGATGCCCAGCGCGCGGGGCAGGGGCCGTCCCAGCCCCGCCTCGAACGCCTGATAGGCGGTCTGCAGCGATGCGTGGTCCGCGGTCTTCATCGTCACCGGCTCGCCCAGCTTGACGACGCGGCCATTCTCGACCTCGGCAATCGCAAAGCGCGCATGCGTCCCGCCGATATCTGCCGCTACGATTTCCATTGGTCTCTCCCGATCCTTGATCTCTTATCGCCGTTCGTCCTGAGCGCAGTCGAAGGACATCGCCCGGAACGAACGGTTCGCGCGGGCTTTAAAGCCCCGCGCCCGCCAGCATCGCCGACGCGCCCTTTTCGGCCTCGTCGGCCAGCCCGCGGAACATGCCGAACAGCTCGCGACCCATGCCGCTGACCGCGGGTGGCAGCGTCACCATCTCACGCGTCGCCCACACATCCGCATCGACCAGCGCTTCCAGCGTGCCGTTGACCGCATCGACGCGGATCATGTCGCCGTCGCGGATCAGCCCGATCGCGCCGTCGAGCAGCGCTTCGGGCGAGCAATGGATCGCGCACGGCACCTTGCCGCTCGCGCCCGACATGCGGCCATCGGTGACCAGCGCCACCTTGAACCCGCGATTCTGCAGCACGCCCAGCGGCGGGGTCAATTTGTGCAGCTCGGGCATGCCGTTCGCGCGCGGCCCCTGGAAGCGGACGACGACGACGACATCCTTTTCCAGCTCGCCGCGCTTGAACGCCTCGATCACGTCGAGCTGGTCGTCGAACACCATCGCGGGCGCCTCGACGATCCAGCGATCGCGCTCGACCGCGGACACCTTGATGCACGCGCGGCCGATATTGCCCGCGAGGATCCGCATGCCGCCATCCGCCGAGAACGGCGCGGTTGCGGGGCGCAGGATCGTCTCGTCACCGCTGTCGGGCGTGTCGCGCCATTCGAGCGCACCGTCCGCGACCACCGCGGTCTTCGCATAGGCCGACAGATCCTGTCCGCCGATCGTCATGATGTCGCCGTGGAGCAGCCCTTCGCCCAGCAGCTCGCGGATCACATAGGGCATGCCGCCCGCCGCCTCGAACGCGTTCACGTCCGCCGAGCCGTTGGGATAGACGCGCGCGATCAGCGGCACCGCGGCCGACAGGCGATCGAAATCCTCCCAGTCGATCACGATCCCCGACGCACGCGCGATCGCGGGGACGTGGAGCAGATGGTTGGTCGACCCGCCCGTCGCGAGCAGGCCGACCGCCGCATTGACGATCGCACGCTCGTCGACGCAGCGGCCGAGCGGCCGGTAATCGTCGCCGCGCGCGCCGATCTTCGCGAGCCGATGGACCGCCGCGCGCGTCAGTTCCTGGCGCAGCTTGGTGCCCGGATTGACGAACGCCGCGCCCGGCATGTGGAGGCCCATGACCTCCATCATCATCTGGTTGGTGTTGGCGGTGCCGTAGAAGGTGCAGGTGCCCTTCGAATGATAGGCGCCGATCTCCGCCTCGAGCAGCTCGTCGCGGCCGACCAGCCCTTCGGCGAACTTCTCGCGCACCGCGGCCTTGGCCTTGTTGGGCAGCCCGGTCGGCATCGGCCCACCCGGGATCAGCACCATCGGCAGATGACCGAAGCGCAGCGCGCCCATCAGCAGCCCCGGCACGATCTTGTCGCAGATGCCGAGCAAAGCCGCGCCCTCGAACGTGCCGTGGCTCAGCGCGATCGCCGTGCTCAGCGCGATCGTGTCGCGGCTGAACAGCGACAGCTCCATCCCCGGATAGCCCTGCGTCACGCCGTCGCACATCGCCGGCACGCCGCCCGCGACCTGCGCGGTCGCGCCGGCCTCGCGCGCCCAGACCTTCATCAGTTCGGGATAGCGGTAATAGACCGCGTGCGCCGACAGCATGTCGTTATACGCCGTCACGATGCCGATGTTCATGCCGGCATCGGCCTTCATCGCATCGCGGTCCTCCTCGGTCCCCGCATAGGCATGCGCGAGGTTCGCGCAGCCCAGCGACGGCCGGCGCACCTGCGCCTCGCCCTCGCGGTCGATCAGCGCGAGATAGGCGGCGCGGCTGTCGCGCGACCGTTCGATGATCCGGTCGGTGACCGCGGAGACGACGGCGTTCAGCATCTCAGGCGGCCCAGTGGATGTCGACGGGCAGCTCGACCTCGGCCAGCACGCGCCCGATCGGATATTTGGACGACGGACCCTGCTCGATCGCCTGTTCGAGCAGCGTCTTCTTCTCCTCGCCGGTGATCATGATCATCAGCGCCTTGGACGACGCGATCGCCGCGGCGGACAGGGTGACGCGCGCGACCGGCGCCTCGGGCGGCAGCGGCTCGGGCATCACGCCCACCGCGCGGCGTTCCTTGGGACCGCTCAGCGCCTCGTCGAAATCGGGGCCGGGGAAGATCGACGCGGTATGGCCGTCGGTACCCATGCCGAGCAGGCAGAAGTCGAGCGGCCAGTGCAGGTCCTGCATCAGCGCATCCGCCGAGCGACCCGCCGCCTTGTAGTCGGAGATCGCATCGGGAACGATCGGCTTCACCCGCGCGCCCTTGGGCAGGAAGATCTTGGCAAGCGCGGTGACGTTCGACATCGGATCGCCCAGCTTCACGATCCGCTCGTCGCCGGGGATGATCGTGACCTTCTTCCAGTCGAGCTTGGCCTGGGCGAGCTTCTCATACGCCGCCATCGGCGTCTTGCCGCCCGCCAGCGCGATCACCGCCGAGCCACGCGCGTCGAGCGCGCTCTCGATGACGAACTGGATGTCACCGGCAACCGCGGCTGCGAGCTCCTCGGTGTCCTCGTAATCCCACCATTCGATCTCGGTCATATGCTCAAACTCACTTAGAAATTAGTGTTCGTGCCCAACAGTTCAGGTCGTGTCCGCCAGTCCCGTTCGCACCCAGCAGTCCCGTTCGTATTCAGCGGCCCGTTCGTACCAACCAGTCCCGTTCGTGCCGAGTAGGGATCGAGCGAAGCCGAGAGCCCGTATCGAGGTACAATGCCACAACCGGGCCGATCCCTCGATACGCCATCTCGACAAGCTCGACGGCTACTCGGGACGAACGGAGGAAAACATGCTCAGTCGTCCTGCCAGGTCACGCCGTCGCGCTCGGTCAGCGCGATCGCGGCGGACGGGCCCCAGCTGCCCGACGGATAGCTTTTGGGCTTCATTCCGTTCGCTTTCCAGCCCTCGCGGATCGCATCGATCCAGGTCCACTGCGCCTCGACCTCGTCACGCCGCACGAACAATGTCTGGTCGCCCTCGATCAGGTCGAGCAGCAGCCGCTCATAGGCGATCCGCCGGCGCGTGCCCGCAAACTCGGCGTCGAGGCTGAGGTTCAGCGGCACCTCGCGCAGCCGCACGCCCTCGCGGTCGAGCCCCGGTTCCTTCGCCATCACCAGCAGCTGGACATGCTCTTCGGGCTGCAGGCGGATGATCAGCATGTTGGGCTGGAGCAGCCCGCCGCGTCCTGCAAACATCGAATGCGGCACCGCCTTGAACTGGATCGCGATCTCGCTGCCGCGTGCCGCCATCCGCTTGCCGGTGCGCAGGTAGAAGGGCACGCCCTGCCAGCGCCAGTTGTCGACATGCGCCTTGATCGCGACGAACGTCTCGGTGGTCGACGTCTGGCCGAGCTCCTCCGAATAGCTCTTCACGAACTTCCCGTTGACCGCGCCCTCGGCATATTGCCCGGTCACGGTGACGTGCGGCGCCTCTTCGGGCTTGATCAGCCGCAGCGAGCGGAACACCTTCGACTTCTCGTCGCGAACGTCGGTGCCCTCGAACCGTGCCGGCGGCTCCATCGCGATCAGTGCGAGCAACTGCAGGATATGGTTCTGCACCATGTCGCGCAGCGCACCCGCGCTCTCGTAATAGCCCGCGCGTTCTTCCAGCCCGACCGTCTCGGAGATCGTGATCTGGACGTTGTCGATCCCCTGCGCGTTCCACACCGGCTCGAAGAACGAGTTGCCGAACCGCAGCGCGAGGATGTTCTGGACGGTTTCCTTGCCCAGATAATGATCGATCCGGTAGGTCCGGTTCTCGGGAAACGCCTTGGCGACCGCGTCGTTGATCTCGCGGCTTGTCGGCAGGTCGTAGCCCAGCGGCTTTTCCAGCCCGACGCGAACGGTCTCGCCCGCCAGTCCGACCTTGTGCAGCCCTTCGATCGCCGATTCGAACAGCGACGGCGCGGTCGACAGATAGATGGCGAGCCCGCCCGAAATGTCGCCGATCTTGTCCGCCAGCGGCTGGAAGCTCGCCGGATCGGACAGGTCGGTCGGCTGGTAATGCACGCGCTCGAGGAACGCGTCGATCGTCGCCTCGTCCTTGCGATCGTCCTTCAGATACTCGTCGAGCGCGGCTCTCGCGAAGGTGCGATACGCCGCGTCGTCGTGATCGTGACGCGCCGCGCCGGTGATCGTCAGCCCCTCGGGCAGCAGCCCGTCGGCGTGCAGGCCATAGAGCGAGGGCAACAGCATCCGCTGTGCGAGATCGCCGGTCGCGCCGAACAGGAGCAGCTTGGCTACGGGATTACGGTGCATGAGAGCTCCTGGGTCAGTCGGTCTTACGAAACCAGACCGGCGACCGGGTCGACCCCGGCCATGATGTTGAGGTTCTGGACCGCGGCGCCGCCGGCGCCCTTGCCCAGATTGTCGAGTGTCGCGACCAGCCGCGCGTGACCGGTCGCATCGTTGCCGCAGACGCGCAACGTCAACCGGTCGGTTCCGGCATTTTCCTCGATCGCGATCGCCGCCGCATCGCCCGCCGCCACGCTCACGAGCGCCGCGCCGTCATAGGCGTGCCGCAGAACGTCCTCGACCGCCGCCAGCGTCGGCCGGCCGGGCAGGGCATGAAGGTGCAACGGCACCTCGACGACCATCCCGCGATAGGTGTTGGCGACCGCGGGCGCGAAGATCGGCGCATGCGTCAGCGCGGCATGCTGCGTCATCTCGGCGATGTGCTTGTGTGCAAGGCCAAGCGCATAGGCGCGGAACGCGGTCGGGGTGGCGCCGGCCCCCTCGAACTCGGCGATCATCGCCTTGCCGCCGCCCGAATAGCCCGACGTCGCGTTGACGCTCAGCGGATGGCCCGCCGGCAGCAGCCCGGCCGCGACGAGCGGGGCTACGAGCGCGAGGAAACCGGTCGGATAGCAGCCGGGGTTGGACACGCGCGTCGCCGTGGCGATCCGCGCCGCCTGACCCGGCAGCTCGGCGAACCCATAGGTCCAGCCCGGCGCGACGCGGTGCGCGCTCGATGCGTCGATCACCCGCGTCCGGTCATTGTCGATCAGCGCGACCGCTTCGCGCGCGGCGTCGTCGGGCAGGCAGAGGATGACGAAATCGGCATCGTTGAGCGCCGCGCGGCGTGCCGCGGGATCCTTGCGGTTCGCCTCGTCGAGCAACGCGATATGTATGTCGGACCGCCCGGCGAGCCGGTCGCGGATCTCGAGCCCGGTGGTGCCCGCCGCACCGTCGATGAAGACCGTCGCGGTCATGCCGCCACCGCCTTGCCGTCCGGCAGGTCGAGCGCGTCGATCTCGACATAGCCGACCAGGCCATGCGGCTGGGCGACGCCCCAGGCGGACGAGCCTGCGATCTCGAGCACTTCGATCGTGTCGCCGACCGCCAGCGCGGTGACCGGCTCGCTCGCCGTGTCGCGGCCCGCGCGCAGCGTCGCGGTGCGCGCGACCAGCCGGATCATCGGCACCGCATAATGCGGTGCGAAGACATGCTCGGCGAGGCGGATGTCGGCAATGTCGCGGCGGACCGCGTGCGTGCGCAGGTCGAGATCGACCGAACGCCCGGTCAGCGCGAAACTCTGGCGACGCGAGTCGGCAGAATCACGCGGCTGAATGACGCCGTCAGGCTGTCGCGGCGCGGGGCGCGGCGTCGTTATCGCCGATGAACTGCCCGAATTCTTCAAGAAAATCTGCCCCTTCACTCGTCCGCGCGACGAAGATGTTGCGCTTGTCGCTATCGTCGCGTTGCCGGCGCAGATAGCCGAGGGCACCCAATCTGTTCAAGGCGCGCGTGACGACGGGCTTCGATACGTTCAGTGCACGCGCCAGACCGCGCACCGTATGCGGGCCGGGTTTGAGATAGACGAGCAGCAAAAGCGCCATCTGGCGATTGGTCAGATCCGGTTCACCCGAACGGACATAATCGACCAGAGCCGTCATCCACGTCGATAGAGTATTGACTGCCATTGATGCCACAGCGTTGATCCGCCATCTGAATTTCAGGGTCTACGTCCCGTTAAGGAACGTCATTACGCTGTCACAACGCCCGCCCGCACGGCTTGTTTCCGTGTGTTTCGGTGTCGTGTGCGATATCCGGAGCCCGGGATGCGGTTGATCGTTGCCGCCGGCTCGCCTATGTGCGCGGCTTCGTAAAAGTTCCGGGGTTTTCCGCGCAATGTTCGCCTTCCTGCTTGTCATCCACGCGATCATCGCGGCCGCCCTCGTCACCGTGATCCTCATGCAGCGGTCGGAAGGCGGCGGTCTGGGCATGGGCGGCAGTCCCTCGGGGCTGATGTCGGCCCGCGGCGCCGCCGATTTCCTGACGCGCGCCACCGGCGTGCTCGGGACGATGTTCGTGCTGTTCTCGATCCTGCTCGCGATCCTCGCGGCGAATCACCGCAGCACCGACATCGACACGTCGCTCGCCCGCACGCCGGCGGCCGCCGCCACCGCGGTTCCGACCGCGGAGCCCAAGGGCGATGCGGCACCGTTCGCCGGTGGTGCAGAGAATGCCGGCGCCGCCGCACCGGCGCCTGCCGACAATGGCGCGGTCCCGCTCGCCCGCTAAACACTCCATTCGCCGACAAAAGCGCCCTGCGTGATCCGCGGGCGCTTGTCGTTCGTCCCCAACACACGCTACGAGACTCTTCCCATGGCTCGGTACATTTTCATCACCGGGGGCGTGGTATCGTCGCTCGGTAAAGGTCTCATGGCGGCATCGCTTGCCGCCCTCCTCCAGGCACGCGGCTACAGCGTCAGGATCCGGAAGTTCGATCCGTATCTGAACGTCGATCCCGGCACGATGTCGCCCTATCAGCACGGCGAGGTCTATGTGACCGACGACGGGGCCGAGACCGATCTCGACCTCGGTCACTATGAACGCTTCACCGGCGTGCCCTCGCGCCAGTCGGACAACGTCACCTCCGGCCGCATCTATCAGCAGATCATCGCCCGCGAACGCCGCGGCGACTATCTCGGCGCGACGGTGCAGGTCATCCCGCACGTCACCGACGCGATCAAGGCGTTCGCGCGGGCCGAGACCGACGATGTCGACTTCGTGCTCTGCGAGATCGGCGGCACCGTCGGCGACATCGAATCGCTCCCCTTCATCGAGGCGATTCGCCAGCTGAAGAACGAGGAAGGGCGCGGCAAGGCGATCAGCATCCACGTCACGCTCGTCCCCTATATCGCCGCCGCGGGCGAGCTGAAGACCAAGCCGACCCAGCATTCGGTCCGCGAACTCGCAGCGCTCGGCGTCCAGCCCGACGTGCTGGTCTGCCGCTGCGAACACCCGCTGCCGCCGTCGGAGCGCGCGAAGATCGCGCTGTTCTGCAACGTCCCCGCCAGCGCGGTCATCCCCGCGCTCGACGCGAAGAGCATCTACGCGGTGCCGCTCCAGTATCACGGCGAGGGCCTCGATATCGAGGTGCTGCGCGCGTTCGGGATCGAACCCGCCGCCGCGCCCGACCTGTCGCGCTGGACCGAGATCATGGACCGGCTGACCAATCCGCAGGGCGAGGTCACGATCGGCGTGGTCGGCAAATATGTCGGGCTGCAGGACGCCTACAAGTCGCTCAACGAGGCGCTGGTCCATGGCGGCATCGCCAACCGCGTCAAGGTCAACGTCCGCTGGATCGACGCCGAGCTGTTCGAGAATGCCGAGAGCGACATCGCCGGCCAGCTCGAGCCCTGCGACGCGATCCTCGTCCCCGGTGCGTTCGGCGAACGCGGCGCGGAGGGCAAGATCGCCTCGGTGAAGTTCGCGCGCGAACGCAAGATCCCCTATTTCGGGATCTGCTTCGGAATGCAGATGGCGTGCGTCGAGGGCGCACGCGGTCTCGGCGGCGTGCCCGATGCCTCGTCGACCGAATTCGGCCCGACCGACAAGCCGGTGGTCGGCATGATCACCGAATGGATGGGCCGCGAGGGTCTCGAGACGCGCGCGGCCGAGGGCGATCTGGGCGGCACGATGCGGCTCGGCGCCTATGACGCCAAGCTCGACGGCAACAGCGTCGTCGCGGCGATCTATGGCGGCACCGACATCTCGGAACGCCATCGTCACCGCTACGAGGTGAATACGGGCTACAAGGACGTGCTCGAACAGGGCGGCCTGGTCTTCTCGGGCATGTCGCCCGACGGCACGCTCCCCGAAATCGTCGAGCGTCCCGACCATCCCTGGTTCGTCGGCGTCCAGTTCCACCCCGAACTGAAAAGCAAACCCTTCGACCCGCACCCCCTGTTCGCCAGCTTCATCGAAGCCGCGGTCAAACAGAGCCGCCTCGTCTGACCCGACCGGGCGCCCCCAGGGGCGCCCGGCGAAGTGAAATATCGATCACGCGAAGGCGCAAAGGCGCAAAGGGACCCAAAATCTTAGCGTCTTCGCGCCTTCGCGCGAACAAACCTGCTCCGTCTGGTCCGAACAGAAGAATGTGTTCACGCGGAGACGCGGAGACGCGGAGTGCATTCGTGGCCTATCGCAGCCAGCCTCACTCAGGTTCGCGCAGGATTTAATGAGGGCCGCGACGCGGCCAAGAAAATCTCCGCGCCTCCGCGCCTCCGCGCGAACAAATTCTTCTAAATCCGAACCCCAGACATAAAAAAGGCGCCCGGACCCCAAGGATCCGGACGCCCCACAGCGCTGACCAAAAATCAGGCAGCCTGATCGACAGCAACCGTATCGACCGCAGCCAGCGGCGCGCCGGTCTTGATCGTGATGCTCTTCGGCTTCATCGCCTCGGGCACTTCGCGGACCAGGTCGATCACCAGCAGCCCGTCGTTCAGCCGCGCATCCTCCACCAGCACGAAGTCCGCCAGCTCGAAGCGCCGCTCGAACGAGCGGTTGGCGATGCCGACATGGAGCAGCTGGCCCTCGGGCGCGCGCTCCTCCTTCTTGCCCGCGACCAGCAGCAAATTCTGCTGCGCGGTGATCGCGATCTCGTCGCGCGAGAAGCCGGCGATCGCCAGCGTGATGCGGTAACGGTCCTGCGCGATCCGCTCGAGGTTGAACGGCGGGTAATTGTCGGACGTCGCGACGCGCGCGTTCGTCTCGATCATGTCGAACAGCCGGTCGAACCCGACGGTCGAGCGGCGATAGGGGGTAAGGTCGAGTCGCATGGTCAAATCCTCGTCTTGAGCAATCCAACATCAGCCCTGGCCCGCCTGTGCGCGGCCCGGGCACACGGCCCATCAGGCGCCGTGCGGCAGTGATCTGGTCACCCCGCAAAAACCTTCAAGATCGCCCCGGCAAGATTTTTTCCAGGGCCCCGATAGCGCAGCTTTGCCCCTGCAAAGCCGTTCCCGATTGATCTCCCACCAAATCAATGGACTTTTAGAGCCAAGGTTCAAGGGAGACGATCATGGCCCATATTTTCGCGATGCTGGTCGCCGCACAGGCGGCCGCATCACCGCTGCCGGCACCCGCCGATCAGGCCGCACCCGCGCCGCAGGACGAGCAGCGCGACACCGGCCGACTCGGCGCGGCACAGCAGGGCGGGGGAGACATCGTCGTCACCGCGCGCCGCCGTGCCGAGACGATCCAGAGCGTGCCGATCGCGATGTCGGTGATCGGCGGCCAGGCGATCGCCGACACCGGCGCGTACAACGTCAACCGCATCACGCAGCTTCAGCCGACGCTGCAATTCTACTCGACCAACCCGCGCAACTCCGCCGCCAACATCCGCGGGCTCGGCGCGCCGTTCGGCCTCACCAATGACGGCATCGAACAGGGCGTCGGCATCTATGTCGACCAGGTCTATTACAGCCGCATCGCGTCGGCGACGTTCGACTTCACCGACACCGAACGGATCGAGATCCTGCGCGGGCCGCAGGGCACGCTCTACGGCAAGAACACCACCGCGGGCGCGATCAACATCTACACGCGCAAGCCCAGCTTCACCCCCGAGGCGCGGATCGAGCTCACCACCGGCAATCTTCGCTTCGTCCAGGCCAAGGCGTCGGTGTCGGGCCCGCTGGTCGACGACAGGCTCGCGATCCGGCTGTCCTCGTCGATCACCCGGCGCGACGGCACGATCCGCAATCTCCGCACCGGCAAGGACGTCAACGCGCAGGACAATCAGAGCCTGCGCGGCCAGCTCTTCTGGCACGCGACCGGCAATCTCGATCTCACGCTGTCGGGCGATTATAATCACCAGAACCCCGATTGTTGCGCGCAGATCTTCGCACGCGTCGGCACCACGCAGCGGCCCGTGTCGCGGCAATATGACGCGCTGGCGGCGGCGCTCAACTACACCCCGCCGTCGCGCGACGCGTTCGACCGCGTGACCGATCTCGACACCCCGCTGCGCGCACGGCAGGAGCTCGGCGGCGCCGCGCTGCTCGCCGAATGGGATCTCGGACCGGTGTCGCTGACCTCGGTCTCCGCATGGCGCATCTGGGACTGGAAGCCGTCGAACGACCGCGACTTCATCGGCCTGCCTATCACCTCGGTCTCCGCCAACCCGTCGCAGCAGGAACAGGTCAGCCAGGAGGTCCGCCTCTCGTCGAACGGCCGCAACACGGTCGATTACGTCGCCGGGCTGTTCTACTTCCACCAGACGATCGACACGCAGGGGCTGCAGGTCCAGGGCGCCGCCGCCAGCCGCTACCTGCTCAACCCGACCAGCGCCAACGCATCCAACCCCGCTGTGCTCGACGGCCTGACCGCGACCAACACGATCGGCTTCAAGAACACGTCCGCGGCCGGGTTCGGCAAGGTGACCTGGCACATCGCCGACAACCTCTCCTTCGCCCCCGCCCCTGTCGTCACGACCGAGACATAGGAGCCGGTCTTCTTGTCGTAATTGACGCGCAGGCGGCCAGCTCGGTCACCCGCGACCGGTGCAGCACGCTAGCGCCCCAGGTCTACACCCCCGCCTTCGACGACTGGAACGTGTCGGGCGACGCGACGCTCGCCTATGACGTCGCCCAGGACATCCATGCCTATGCGACCTATGCGCGCAGCTACAAATCGGGCGGCATCAACCTGTCGGGGCTCCCGCTCGACGGCGCGAACAACCCGATCCTCGCCTCGGCGACGGTCAAGCCCGAGACGGTCAACCATTACGAACTGGGCCTCAAGACGCAGTTCCTCGACCGCCGCGTGACGCTCAACCTCGCGGGCTTCTGGACCGAGATCAACGATTACCAGGCGACCGTCACCAACGGCCAGCTCGGCGTGCTGCGCGGCTATCTCGCCAATGCGGGCAAGGTGCGGACGCGCGGGTTCGAATTCGACTCGGCGTTCCGCCCGACGTCGCGCTTCAACCTCTACGTCAACGGCGCCTATACCGACGCCAAATATGTCCGCTTCGTCGATGCGCCATGCCCGCCCGAGCTGTCGGGCGGCACCACCGCCACCGCGGGCCAGAGCCCAAGCCCGGCAGGGACCCCGGGCGGGATCAGCCCCGCAAACTGCGACATATCGGGCCAGCGCCTGCCGGGCATCTCGAAATGGGCCTTTTCCTACGGCGCGGAGTACGACCTGCCCGCACGGATCGGCGGTCTCGATGGCCAGGTCTATCTCGGCTATGACGGCAGCTACCGCTCGACCTTCTCGTCCAACCCGTCCGCCTCGGCCTATACCGACATCAAGGGCTATGCGCTCGGCAATGTCCGGCTGGGGTTCCGCGGCGAGGACCGGCTGAACGTCTTCGGCTGGGTCCGCAACGTCTTCGCGAAGGATTATTACGAATTGCTCGCGCTGCAATCGGGCAGCACGGGGCTGGTCGTCGGCCAGCCGGGCGATCCGCGCACCTACGGCGTCACGATCTCGCGCTCGTTCTGATACGGTTCACAAACGCTGCTCTACTCTATCTGCTATAAAGAGAGATCCGGGCGAAGGGTGAGAATTGGAAGCTCCCACTCTTCGTCCGGTGCCTGTTGCACTTCGGGGGTTCCGGAAGCGGCGAATAGTGTATTCGTTGTAAGGAAAATGGCCCGGACAAGCAAACGCCCGGACCGTTTCCGATCCGGGCGCCTGCGTGACGATCGCTCGTCAGCCCCCATTTTGTCGCTTCCGCTCTGCACCTTCGGTGCGGCGTCAAAGCATTCCCCGAACCACGGCCGTTGCCTGTGTCTCAGCGAGGTTTTTGCTAAGTAATTGCGTGGTGTTTGTCACCCTGTTTGCGGGGCGCGCCACACGATTGGCAGGGGGCTGTGTCGAATCCGCAACAGACCAATCCAGACGCGGCCATGGTTGCCTCGCGCGGGGCCGCGTCCTAGAGCCGATGGACATCTCTTCTAACGATCGAACCCCCGCACCCATGATCCTGTCACGCTATGAACGGATGATCGCCCGGCGCTATCTGCTGCCGGGCAAGGGCGAGGCGTTCATCTTCCTCGTCGCCTCGATCAGCCTCGTCGCCGTCATGCTCGGCGTGGCCGCGCTCGTCATCGTGATGAGCGTGATGAACGGCTTCCGTGCCGAGCTGTTCGACAAGATCGTCGGGCTCAACGGCCATGCCGTGGTACAGCCGCTCGGCGGCCGGATGCCCGACTGGCGCGAGATCGTCGCACAGGCGCGCGCCACCCCCGGCGTGACTAGCGCGGTACCGCTGATCGAACAGCCGCTCGCCGCCACCTATAACGGCCGCGCGGAGGCGGTTCTCGTCCGCGGGATGCGCGTCGACGACATCCGCCGCAACTCGACGATCCAGGACAAGGTGCTGATGGGGTCGCTCCAGTCGATCACGCAAGGCTCCGGCCGGATCGCGATCGGCTCGCGGCTCGCCGAGTCGCTCGGCGCGCAGGTCGGCTCGGACATCTCGCTGTTCAGCCCGCAGGGTCAGACCACGCCGTTCGGCACCGTGCCGCGCATCGTCAGCTACAAGGTCGGCGCGATCTTCGAGATCGGCGTCTATGACTATGACAAGGCGTACATCATCATGCCGATCGAGGATGCGCAGACGCTCCTCCTGATGGGCGACGCCGCGGGCATGGTCGAGCTGAAGACCGTCGATGCGGACAAGGTCGGCGAGATCCTGCGGCCGCTCGCCGAGAAGATCGGCGGCCGCGCGGTCATCCAGGACTGGCGGACGATGAACGCGCAGCTGTTCGAGGCCTTGGCGGTCGAGCGCGTCGCGATGTTCACCGTGCTGTCGATCATCATCCTCGTCGCGGTGTTCAACATCCTGTCGTCGCTGATCATGCTGGTCCGCGCCAAGACGCGCGACATCGCGATCCTGCGGACGATGGGCGCGACGCGCGGCGGGCTGATGCGGATCTTCATCGTCGTCGGCACGACGATCGGTGCGCTCGGCACGCTCGCCGGGCTCGGGCTCGGCTTCGTCTTCCTGTTCTATCGGCAGGGCGTGGTGAACTTCGTCCAGCTCGTGACGGGGCAGAATCTCTGGGATCCTTCGATCCGCTATCTGACCGAGCTCCCGTCGAAGACCGATCCGGTCGAGATCATCGTGATCGCGCTGATGGCGCTGATCTTCAGCTTCCTCGCGACGCTCTATCCGGCCTGGAAGGCGGCGAGTACCGACCCCGTGCAGGTGCTGCGTTATGAATAATGGCCTTCCGATCGAGCGGCGCAGCGCGCAGGCGTACGACTATGTCCTGCAGACCAGCGGTCTGACCAAAAGCTTCACGCAAGGGGGCGCGACGATCGACGTGCTGCGTGGCATCGACCTCGGAATCGCACCGGGCGAGATCGTCGCGCTGCTCGGCCCCTCGGGTTCGGGCAAGTCGACCCTGCTCCAGGCGGTCGGCCTGCTGGAAGGTGGCTTCCAGGGATCGATCAAGATCGCCGGTACCGAGGCGTCGAAGCTCAACGCGCACGAGCGCACCGTGGTACGCCGCGACAGCCTCGGCTTCGTCTATCAGTTCCATCACCTCCTCCCCGATTTCAACGCGACCGAGAATGTCGTCCTGCCACAGCTCGTCCACGGCGCGACGCGCGCACAGGCGGATGCGCGTGCGGCCGAACTCCTCACCCAGCTCGGGCTCGGCCACCGCCTCACGCACCGTCCCAGCCAGCTCTCGGGCGGCGAGCAGCAGCGTGTCGCGGTCGCCCGCGCGCTCGCCAACAAGCCCGCGCTGGTGCTGGCGGACGAGCCGACCGGCAATCTCGACGAGCATACCGCCGACATCGTCTTTGCCGAATTCGTCCGGCTGGTCCGCGAACAGGGCACAGCGGCGCTGGTCGCGACCCACAACGAACGGCTCGCCGCGCGGATGGACCGCGTGTTCCGGCTGCACGAGGGCCGGCTGGCTTGAGCTGGGACGCGACACCGACGCTCGTCGGGCGTCACGTCACGCTCCGCCCGCTGGTCGCGGCGGACAAGGCCGCGCTGGTCGCCGCTGCGTCCGCAGACGACCTGTGGGACCTGTTCTACGCCAATGTCGCGCTGATGAAGGCGCCCGATCGCTGGCTCGCGGCGGCGTTCGAGCAGCAGGATTTTGGCCGCGCGCGGGTCTTCGCGGTGGTGGTGGACGGCATCGTCCGCGGCAGCACCCGCTTCATGCGGATGAGCGCGGCCAACAAGCGGCTCGAGATCGGCGGCACCTTCTACGCCACCGCGGTCCAGCGCACCGGCGTCAATACCGAGGCCAAGCGGATGCTGCTGACCCACGCCTTCGACACGCTCGGCTGCGAATGCGTCCAGATCCGCACCGACAGCCTCAACAAGCGCTCACAGGCCGCGATCGAGCGGCTCGGCGCGAAACGCGACGGCGTGTTGCGCGGGCATCAGGTGATGGCCGACGGCCGCTTGCGCGACACCATCGTCTACAGCATTTTGGCGCACGAATGGCCGGGCGTCCGTCAGAACCTGACCTATCTGCTCGCCCGACACGAGGACCGCGCATGACCATCACCGACTTCACCGTGAAGGCCGCCAACGGCACCCCCGCGTCGCTCGCGGCCTATGCCGGCAAGGTGCTGCTGATCGTCAACACCGCCTCCAAATGCGGCTTCACCCCGCAATATGAAGGGCTCGAGGCGCTCCACCGCGACTATGCCGATCGAGGCTTCGAGGTTCTCGCCTTCCCCTGCAACCAGTTCGGCGCGCAGGAACCCGGCGACGCGGCGGAGATCGCGAACTTCTGCACGCTCACCTACGACGTGACCTTCCCCGTCTTTGCGAAAGTCGACGTCAACGGTGGGGACGCGGATCCGCTGTTCGACCGCCTGAAATCCGACGCACCCGGCGTGCTGGGGTCGAAAGCGATCAAATGGAACTTCACCAAGTTCCTGATCGACCGCAACGGCACGGTCGTCGCCCGCTACGCCCCCACCACCAAACCCGCCGACCTCCGCACCGACATCGAAAACCTGCTCTAACCCGCCCTTACTACCACCCCGGCGAAGGCCGGGGCCCAGTTGGAAAGGTCGCCGTAACGAAGCGCAGACCTCGGTCAGCAACGTCCCCCACCTGGGCCCCGGCCTCCGCCGGGGTGGTAACTGTAGGCAGCACCCGCACCACAAGACTGTTCCCCCGCAAAGGCAGGGACCCCGCCCGGACTCCCACCTCCTTTCCTACCACCCCGGCGAAGGCCGGGGCCCAGTTGGAAAGGCCACAGTAACGAAGCGCAGACCTCAGTCAGCAACGTCCCCCCACTGGGCCCCGGCCTCCGCCGGGGTGGTAATTGTGGGCAGCACCCGCACCACAAGACTGTTCCCCCGCGAAGGCGGGGGCCCAGACTGGACTCCCGCCTTCGCGGGAGAACAGCCTCGAACCAAAAACCCACACAGCCAGACTCAACTCATCGCGTCCCACCCCGCACCACCCGCCATCGCGTCTGGTCGAATCACGCTTCAACGCCTACCTCTCACCCATGCATTCCGGTTACGTCCCGCTCCGCGTCTTTTCCTGCTACACCATGCTCGACGGCGCGATCGATCCCAAGGCGATCGCCAAGCAGGCGCGCGCGCTCGGCTTCCCCGCCGCCGCGCTGACCGACCGCAACGGCCTCTACGCCGCGATGGCCTATTCGGACGCCGCCAAGAAGGACGGCGTCCAGCCCGTCATCGGCGTGATGCTCGGCCTCAGCCGTCCCGACATGCCCGACGGCATTGCCACCCCGTTCGACTGGATCGCGCTCTATGCGCAGAACGCCAAGGGCTACGACAATCTCTGCGCACTCGTCTCGATGGCGCATCTCGACCGCCCGATCGAGATGCCCGCGCATGTCGATTTCGCCGCGCTCGAGCGCCATGCCGACGGGCTGATCGCACTGACCGCGGGCGGCGAGGGCGGTCTCGCCCGGCTGTTCGCGGAAGCCCAGCCCGACCGCGCCCGCGCCTATCTCGACCGCCTCCAGCACCTGTTCGGTGACCGCCTCTACATCGAGCTCTCACGCCGCGGCGACGCGACCGAGATCGCCGCCGAGGACGCGCTGATCGACATCGCCTATGAGCGCAACCTGCCGCTCGTCGCGACCAACCCGTGCTGCTTCACCGAGAGCGCGTTCGGCGACGCGCACGACGCCATGCTCTGCATCGCGCACTCGACCTATGTCGAGACCGAGGACCGCATCCGCAGCTGCCCCGAAGCGTGGATGAAGCCCGCGCCGGTGATGCACGAGATGTTCGCCGACCTGCCCGAGGCGATCGCCAACACTTTGGTCGTAGCCCAGCGCTGCGCCGTGATGGCGCCGTACCGCAAGCCGATCCTCCCCAGCCTCGCCGGCGATATCGAAGGCGAGGCGAAACTGCTCCGCGACGATGCCGAGGCCGGGCTCGAAAAGCGTCTGGCGCGCATCACCGAGCTGCACGGAGAGGCCGAGGACGGCTGGCGCGACGTCTATCGCGCGCGCCTCGCCTTCGAGGTCGACGTGATCGTCCAGATGGGCTTTCCCGGCTATTTCCTGATCGTCGCCGACTTCATCAAATGGGCGAAGGATCACGACATTCCGGTCGGTCCCGGCCGTGGCTCGGGCGCAGGCTCGGTCGTCGCCTGGGCGCTGACCATCACCGATCTCGACCCGATCAAGCTGGGGCTCCTGTTCGAGCGCTTCCTGAACCCCGAACGCGTGTCGATGCCCGATTTCGACATCGACTTCTGCGAAACCCGCCGCGGCGAGGTGATCCGCTACGTCCAGGAGAAATACGGCCGCGATCAGGTCGCGCAGATCATCACCTTCGGTAAGCTGAAGGCACGCGCGGTGCTCAAGGACACCGGCCGCGTGCTCCAGATGAGCTATGGCCAGATCGACCGGCTGGCAAAGCTCGTCCCCAACCACCCGACCGATCCCTGGACGCTCGAGCGCGCGCTGAACGGCGTCGGCGAGCTCGCCAAGGAATATGCCAACGACAATGGCGTGCGAAAGCTGCTCGATCTGGCGATGAAGCTGGAGGGGCTGCCGCGCCACTCGTCGACGCATGCAGCCGGCGTGGTGATCGGCGACCGGCCCTTGGCCCAGCTCGTCCCCCTCTACCGCGATCCGCGCTCGGACATGCCCGTCACGCAGTTCGACATGAAATATGTCGAGGGCGCAGGGCTCGTGAAGTTCGACTTTCTCGGCCTCAAGACGCTCTCGGTGCTCCAAAAGGGCGTGCAGCTGCTCGCCAAGCGCGGGATCAAGGTCGATCTCGACGCGCTCGAATGGGATGACGCCGGCGTCTATGCGCTGCTCCAGAAGGGCGACACGGTCGGCGTGTTCCAGCTCGAATCGGAGGGCATGCGCCGCACGCTGTCCGCGGTCCGCCCGTCCAATTTCGGCGACATCATCGCGCTCGTGTCGCTGTATCGACCGGGCCCGATGGACAATATCCCGTCCTTCGGCCGCCGCAAGAACGGCACCGAGACGATCGAATATCCGCACCCCGCGCTCGAATCGATCCTGTCGGAGACCTACGGGATCTTCGTCTACCAGGAACAGGTCATGCAGGCCGCGCAGATCCTCGCGGGCTTCTCGCTCGGCGGCGCCGATCTGCTGCGCCGCGCGATGGGCAAGAAGATCAAGGCCGAGATGGACGCGCAGCGCGCGATCTTCGTCGAGGGCTGCGCGAAGGTGAACAATATCCCGAAGGCCAAGGCCAACGAGCTGTTCGACTTGATCGACAAGTTCGCGGGCTATGGCTTCAACAAGAGCCACGCGGCTGCCTATGCGCTGCTCGCCTACCAGACCGCGTGGCTGAAGGCGCATCACCCGCACGAATTCTTCGCCGCGTCGATGTGCTACGATCTGCACCAGACCGACAAGCTCGCGATCTTCACCGACGACATGCGCCGTCTGGGCATCGCCACGCTGCCGCCGTGCATCAACGCGAGCCAGGCCGAGTTCGACGTCGAGGTGTTGCCCGACACCGAGGAAGAAGACTGTTCGCCCGCGAAGGCGGGTGCCCAGACTGGGTCCCCGCCTTCGCGGGGAAACAATCTCGCGGTCCGCTATGCGCTCGGCGCGCTCAAGTCGGTCGGCGAAGGCGCGATGGAGAAGCTCATCGTCGAGCGCGTCCAGAACGGCCCGTTCGCCGGGCTCGACGATCTCGCCAAGCGCGTCGACCCCCGCCTGCTCAACAAGCGCCAGCTCGAAACGCTCGCCGCCGCGGGCGCGTTCGACGGGTTCGAGCCCAACCGCGCCGGGATCCACGCCACCGCCGAGACGATCCTCGCGATCGCCGCACGCACCCACGCCGCCAAGACCAGCGGGCAGGGCGGTCTGTTCGGCGATGCGGAACCCGCGGGCGACGCGATCAAGCTGCCCCCCTCGGTCCGCTGGACGCTCAGCCAGCGGATGGATCAGGAGAAGGAGGCGTTCGGCTTCTACTTCTCCGCGCACCCGGTCGACCGCCACCGCCACATCGCCAACAGCCACGGCGCGCGCGCCTATACCGCCTTGTCGGAGCTCAACATTCCCGACGACGGCAGCCGCGCCGGCGCGACGATGGCGGTGCTGGTCGAGGATGCGCGCTATCGCACCTCCGCGCGCGGCAAGCGCTTCATGATGGCACAATGCTCGGACGCCAGCGGCCAGTTCATGGCGACCTGTTTCGACGATCAGGTCTCGAAGGATCTCGAGGACGCCGCCAAGGCAGGCGGCTGCGGCCTCATCACCGTCGAGCTCGACCGCAAGCCCGGCGAGGACACGCCGCGCGTCAGCATCAAGCGGATCCAGCCGTTCGAGGGGCTCGCCAACATCGCGCGCTTCCAGGTCGTCGTGACCATCTCGGACATGGCCGCCTTCGCCGGGCTCGCGTCCTTGCTCGCCGATCACCGCGGCGCACGCGGCGAGGTACGCGTCCGCGCGATGCTCCCCGACGGCGAGGTCAGCATCCTGCTTGGCCGCGATTTTCTGCTCGACGGCGAGCTTGCAGAGCACATCGAGTCGTTGCACGGTGTGACAAAGGTGGAGCTCAAGACCTCGGAAACGCGGCTGGCTCTCGTCGGATAATTGCTTGGGAGAGCGACGATGCTGGGTGGAATGCAGGACTTCGAGCTTCGCGTCCCCCGGCTGATCGACCATGCCGCGCGCGAGCATGGCCGCCGCGAGATCGTCAGCTACTGGGCGGACGGCCGCGAGACCCGCACCGACTGGTCCGGCATCGCACGTGACGCGAAGAAACTCGCGCAAGCGCTTGAAAAGCTTGGCGTCCGTCCCGGTGACCGGGTCGCGACGCTGGCCATGAACCACGCGCACCACCTGATCGCCTGGTATGGCACGATCGGGATGGGCGGGGTGATCCACACGATCAACCCGCGGCTGTTCGACGAACAGCTCGTCTATATCGCCAACCATGCCGAAGACCGCGTGATGCTCTACGACAAGGCGTTCCAGCCGATCGTCGACCGGCTGCGCGGGCAATGGTCGAGCATCCGCCATTATGTCTGTTTCGACGATCTCGGCCCCGACGGCTTCCGCGCGCTGCTCGACGAGCAGGATGGCGACTATGCCTGGGTCGAGGGGCCCGAGCGCGATCCGTGCATGCTCTGCTATACCAGCGGCACCACCGGCAATCCCAAGGGCGTGCTCTACACGCACCGCTCGACGCTGATCCACGCGATGGCGGAGGTCGCGCCCTGGGTGTTCGATCTGTCCCCCAGCGCGGTCGTGCTGCCCGTCGTGCCGATGTTCCACGCCGCCGCCTGGGGGCTGCCCTTCGCCTGCGCGCTGTCGGGGGCGAAGGTGGTCTATTCGGCGATCAACGATCCGGGCGTGCTGTGCCGGCTGATGAACCAGGAGCATGTGACGCATTCGGCGGGCGTGCCGACCGTCTGGCTCGCGCTGTTCGGGCATATCGACGCGACCGGCGGGGCGCCCGAGCATCTGAAGCTCGTCACGATCGGCGGCGCCGCGGCCCCGCGCGCGATGATCGACCGGATCATGACCATGGGCGCGTCGGTCAAGCACCTCTGGGGCATGACCGAGACCTCGCCGATCGGCACCGCGGGCTTCGCACCGCCGCACTGGGACATGATGACGCATGACGAGAAGCTCGATCTCGTCACCAAGCAGGGCAGCGTCCCCTTCGGCATCGAACTGCGCATCATCGACGATCAGGGGCAGGTGCTCCCGCGCGACGGCTCGATCGCCGGCTCGCTCCAGGTCCGCGGCCCCTGGGTGGTGCAGCGCTATTTCGGCGCGGACAGCGACGCGGTCGATGCGGAGGGCTGGTTCGACACCGGCGACGTCGCGATGCTCCACACCGACGGCACGATGCAGATCACCGACCGGTCGAAGGACGTCATCAAGTCGGGCGGCGAATGGATCAGCTCGGTCGATCTCGAAAATGCCGCGATCGGCTGCCCCGGCGTCGCGGAGGCCGCGGCGATCGGCATCCACCACCCCAAATGGGACGAGCGCCCGCTGCTGATCGTCGTCCGCAAGCCCGGCAGCACCGTCACCGACACCGCGATCCGCGATCACCTGGCGCAGCACGTCGCCAAATGGTGGCTCCCCGACGCGATCGTCTTCGTCGACGAACTGCCCCACACCGCAACGGGCAAACTCCTGAAGACCGCACTGCGCGAACGGTTCAGGGACTTCACCCTCACCGACGCCTGACGCCCCGCGCTAGACCTTCCGCGGCGTCCGCTTGGCCTTGCGGACCCGCGGCTCGACCAGCATGTCCGCCGCCGCCTTGATCTCCTGCCGCAGTTCGTCGCGCTTCTCGTGGATCGACGCGATCACCGGCCCCATCGCGACGCCCAGGTCGACCAGCACCGCCTCCGCCAGCTGCAGCGAGCTCTCCAGCGTCTCGGGCACCGCATCGGTCACGCCTGCGCGGTACAGCTCGGCGGCATGCGCGGTGTCCCGCGCACGCGCGACGATCGGCAAATTGGGCGCCAGCAGCCGCACCCGCCGCGCCAGCCGCACCGTCAGCACCGGGTCGTCCATCGTCAGGATCAGCGCCTTGGCGGTATCCAGTTTCAGCCGGTCGACCAGCTCGGGCCGCGCGACGTCGCCGAACAGCACCGGATGCCCCTGCGCCCGCGCGGCCTCGACCGAATCGATATCCGCCTCGACCGCGACATAGCGCTGGCCGTGGACCGCGAGCATGTCCGCGACCATCCGTCCGACCCGGCCGAAGCCGATCACCACCGTCCCCGGACCCTCCTCGTCGATCTCGATATCGCCCGTATCCGCGGTCGACCGGCTTTCCAGCTGACGCGACACGGTGCGTCCGAGCTTGGCGAGCAGCGGCGTGATCGTCAGACCGATCGCGGTCACCGTCTGCCAGAAGCTCGCGGTCGACGGCAGGATCAGCTGCGCCTGCGCCGCGGTCGCCAGCACGATCAGCGTCGTCTCGGACGGGCTCCCCATCAACAGCCCGGTCTCCGCCGCCACCCCGCGCCGCGAATTGGCGACGCGCAGGAACAGGAACGTCACGACCGCCTTGGTCGCCACCACCCCCGTCACCGCGAGCAGCAGCGACGGCCAGTTCTGCGCGATCAGCCGCAGGTCGAGGCTCATCCCCACCGTGATCAGGAACACGCCGAGCGCCAGCCCCTTGAACGGCGCGGTGATCACCTCGACCTCGCTGTGATATTCGGTCTCCGCGATCAGCAGCCCGGCGAGCAGCGCGCCGACGATCGGCGACAGCCCCGCCGCGGTCGTCGCGACGCTCGCCACGATCACCACCAGCAGCGACGCCGCCAGGAACAGCTCGGGGCTCTTGGTCCGCGCCGCCTGCCCGAACAGCCGCGGCAGGATCAGCCGCCCGCCGACATACATCGCCACCACCGTGCCCGCGCCGCGCAGCGCCACGCCCGCCAGGTTGCTCCACCCGTCCGCGGTCGCGGTCGGCGCGAGCGCGCCCAGCACGAAGATCAGCGGCACCAGCGCCAGATCCTCGAACAGCAGCATCGCAAACGCGCCGCGCCCGACCGCGCCGGTCGTCCCGACCAGCGGCAGCACCAGCGCGGTCGACGACAGCGCCAGCGCAAAGCCCAGCCCGATCGCACCCGCCCAGCCTTGCCCGATGAAATGCAGCGCGACCGCGATGATCATCGCCGACCCGATCAGCTCGGCCGCCCCCGTCCCGAACACCAGCCGCTTCATCGACCAGAGCCGTCGGAACGACAATTCGAGCCCGATCGAGAACAGCAGCAGGATGATCCCGAACTCGGCGAAGGGCTCGATCGCCTCGGGGTTGGAGATCGTCAGGTAATAAAGCCACGGCACCGCCCCGGTGAGCGACCCCAGCCCCGCCGGCCCGACCAGCAAACCGACCAGGATGAACCCGATCACCGGACTGACCCTGAACCGCGCAAACGCCGGGATCACCAGCCCCGCCGCGCCGAGAATGACGAGTGTGTCGCTGAAACCCTGATTATCGAGCCGTAATGCCATCCCCCGACCTTAGGCGACGCCTCCCCGATTCGTCAGGGAATAATACCGCCCCACCGCCCGCGCGGTTCGCGTCCCTGAGAGCGGCGGGCGCGGGTGGCCGGGGCGAGCCGGGTTGGGCTAGGCCGAGGCGAGACGAGCCAAGGCGAGCCGGGCCGAGCAATGCCGGGCATGGAACACCGACACCCACCCCCAACCCGTCATCCTGACGAAAGTCAGGACCCAGAGCCAAGCAGCGCAGCGCCCGTAACCCTGGGTCCTGACTTCCATCAGAATGACGGCGGAGAGGGCCAGGACCGGAAAGCTAAAGCAGGGGAGTTGGAGAGCCGGGAGGGCCTTGGACGCCGGGCCGGCCGAGCCTCGCAGAGCCGCGAGCGCGCGGCGTCACGGAAGGCCGCCATCACGCAACCCGCACCCAAAAAAAAAGGCCCCTCCCGTTTCCGGGAGGGGCCGTCCGTCACGCCCAGTTGGCCATTTCGGCTTCAAGGTTCGAGCGGACCTGCTCGAAGAACTGCTCGGTCGTCATCCAGGGCTGGTCCGGCCCGATCAGGATCGCGAGATCCTTGGTCATGTGGCCGTTCTCGACCGTCTGGACGCAGACGCGCTCGAGCGTCTCGGCGAACTTCGTCACGTCCGGCGTGTCGTCGAACTTGCCGCGATACTTCAGGCCACCGGTCCAGGCGAAGATCGACGCGATCGGGTTGGTCGAGGTCGCCTTGCCCTGCTCGTGCATGCGGAAGTGACGCGTGACCGTGCCGTGCGCGGCTTCGGCCTCGACGGTCTTGCCGTCCGGGGTCAGCAGGATCGAGGTCATGAGACCCAGCGAGCCGAAGCCCTGGGCGACCTGGTCCGACTGGACGTCGCCGTCATAGTTCTTGCACGCCCACACGAACTCGCCGTTCCACTTCAGCGCCGATGCGACCATG
Organism: Sphingomonas sp. T1; assembly: GCF_902506585.1. Taxonomy (NCBI): domain Bacteria; kingdom Pseudomonadati; phylum Pseudomonadota; class Alphaproteobacteria; order Sphingomonadales; family Sphingomonadaceae; genus Sphingomonas; species Sphingomonas sp. T1. The sequence continues at coordinate 920,658 of NZ_LR733875.1, read as the reverse complement.
TCGTCGATCAGGCGATGCTCGTAGACGATGCCCGCTTCCTTGAACTTGTCCTTGAATTCGCTCTCGAAAACCTCGGCGAAGAGGTCCTTGAAGCGACCGTCATAGGCCTTCAGGATCGTGTTCTTGGTCGACAGGTACACCGGCCATTTCAGGTTCAGGCCGTAATGCATCGACGCGCGTGCGAAATCGCGGATCGAGTCGTCGAGATTGTACATCGCCATCGCGACGCCCGCCGACGGGAACTGGAACACTTCGCGGTCGATCGTCGCGCCGTCATCGCCTTCGAACACCAGGCGCAGCTTGCCGGGGCCGGGGACGAGGAAATCGGTCGCGCGATACTGGTCGCCGAACGCATGGCGGCCGACGACGATCGGGTGGGTCCAGCCCGGGATCAGGCGGGGGACGTTCTTGATCACGATCGGCTCGCGGAAGATCGTCCCGCCCAGGATGTTGCGGATCGTGCCGTTGGGCGACTTCCACATCTTCTTCAGGCCGAATTCGGTTACGCGCTGCTCGTCGGGCGTGATCGTCGCGCACTTGACTGCGACGCCATGCTTCTGCGTGGCGAGCGCGCTGTCGATCGTCACCTGGTCGTCGGTCGCGTCGCGATGCTCGACGCCGAGATCGTAATAATCGAGCTGGATGTCGAGATACGGCTTGATCAGGCGCTCGCGGATCCATTCCCAGATGATCCGGGTCATCTCGTCGCCGTCGATCTCCACGATCGGATTCTTAACCTTGATCTTCGCCATATATCGTCCTTCGGGGGAGGGGGTTGGGGGAGCGTCTAGGGGAGCCGGCCCCGCCGATCAACCGTCGGGCGCGCCCCGATCGACTGCCGAATGTCGCGCGAAGCAACCTCGAGCAACCTCGCGCAACCCCCGGTGCTGTCGGGAAAAGGCTGTTCATCGTTGTATCGCGCGTCCGGCACGGATAGACCCGCACGCTATGGCATCGCTCGACAAGCCGCCCGTCACGACCTCCACGGTCAAATGGCGATTTCCCGCAGTCCATCCGGAAGGCTATAAATACGTCGCCATCGCGACCGGCATCACATTGCTGCTGACGATGCTCAGCCATGTGCTGTTCTGGCCGATGGTCGGCGTCGTGATCTGGGTCGCGACCTTCTTCCGCGACCCCGTCCGCACCACGCCGCAGGGCGAGGGGCTGATCGTCGCCCCCGCCGACGGGTTGATCACGATGATCCAGCGCGTCCCCATCCCGCGCGAACTCGCCGGCGAGAATGGTCTCGGCGACGCACCGCTGGTGCGCGTGTCGATCTTCATGTCGGTGTTCGACGTGCACATCAACCGCACGCCGATCGCGGGCACGATCCGCCAGGTCGTCTATATCTCGGGCAAGTTCCTCAACGCCGATCTCGACAAGGCGTCCGAGGAAAACGAGCGCCAGCATTTCGTGGTCGAGGATCGCAACGGCATGCGGATCGGCTTCACCCAGATCGCCGGGCTCGTCGCGCGGCGGATCCTGGGCTTCGTCAAGGCGGGTGACATGGTCGCGGTCGGCCAGCGGATCGGGCTCATCCGATTCGGCAGCCGCGTTGACGTCTATCTTCCCGATCATGTCGTCCCACAGGTCTGTCTCGGCCAGCGCAGCATCGCCGGCGAGACCGTGCTCGGCCGGGTCGGCGGCGTGCCCGTCGGCGGCATTGCCCAGTGATCGATGGTCCTTCGAATGATGGTCCGGTGAACGATCGGGACGGGACGTCTTACGGATCCGCCAGCCGCGCTGACGAATCGCAGGCGGCGGGCCGCGCGATGCGGGCGCGCCGGCCGCGCCGCGGTCTGCCGCTCCGCGCGGTCGCACCCAACGCGGTCACCGCACTCGCCCTCTGCTCGGGCCTCAGCGGCGTCCGGTTCGCGATCGGCGGCCAATGGGAAAGCGCGGTCGCGATGATCATGGTCGCGGGCGTGCTCGACGGGCTCGACGGCCGGATCGCGCGCATGCTCCACGGCGAGAGCCGGTTCGGCGCGGAACTCGATTCGCTCTCCGATGCGATCTCCTTCGGCGTCGCCCCTGCACTGATCGTCTATCTCTGGTCGCTCGCCGCGCTGCCCCGAATGGGCTGGATCTGCGCGCTGATCTTCGCCGTGTTCTGCGCGCTCCGCCTCGCCCGCTTCAACGCCAAGATCGACGAGAGCCATCAGCCGCACAAATCCGCAGGCTTCTTGACCGGTGTGCCCGCGCCCGCCGGGGCAGGGCTCGCGCTCATGCCGATGTTCTTCTGGTTCTGGACCGACGAACCGTTCTTCGCCTCGCCCTATATCGTCGCACCCTGGATCGCGTTCGTGGCGCTGCTGATGGTGTCGAGTATCGCGACCTGGTCGTGGAGTTCGCTCAAGCTGCGTCGTAACGTCCGGTTCGAAGCGATCGCGCTCGTCGTCCTGCTCGGTGCCGCGCTCGTCAGCGCCCCCTGGCACACGCTCAGCCTCATCTGCCTTCTCTATATCGTGTCGATGCCGTTCAGCATCGCCAGCTATGCCAAAGTCCGCCGCCAGCGCGCCGGCATCCGTAGCGGCGAGACGTCCAACAAACCGGGTCTCTGATCCGGCCGATCGAGCCCTGGGCCTGCTGACCCGGGGCGGGCGATCCCCAGGTGGACCCCGTGTAACCCACAAGCCGGCCACGTCCGTGGATCAGTAAGGCGCCTGGTGATCAGGCGCCCAGGTCAAACCTCCAAAGGTCAGGCGGCGGCATTCCAGCGCTGCGACGGCTGCGGCATACCGGTCGAAGACCAGCGGCGGACCGCGATCCGGCGCTCGGCGCGCGCGAGCGTCTGCAACGGGGCGAAAGCCGGCTCGACATTACCCAATGCAAGGCTGACGATGCGCGACCATTGCGGTGCGATCGACGTCAGGATCACCGCGGTCGCGACTGCGAACGACCCCGAGAACACCATGAAGCTCACTATCATCATCCCGCTCATCTTCCCGCTCGCCTTCCCTGCAAATGCGAACATTGTGTTAAGGTTCGCAACACCCGGTCGAAAACATCGTTCCGTTCGTCGCATTTGGATCACCGCCGTTCCGGGGTGATTCTGCGCCGAGTCGAACCTCTGTTCTGTTCTGGCCCCGTTATGTTCTTATTGCGTTCTTTTGTCAAGTCGGCGGTAAGCCGTTGCATTTGGCGCGGTCCCCGGCTAAGGGCCGCGCCTCTAACCCCGCATGGGAGGCATCATAGCCCGGTGCGTTTCGGTCATTCGGCCGGCACGTCATCCGCTTCCCAGAGGCACAACCGGAAGGACATATCCTATGGCGGCACCAGTCGTCTCGATGCAGCAGCTCATTGAAACGGGCGCACATTTTGGTCACCAGACGCATCGCTGGAACCCCAAGATGAAGCCTTACATCTTCGGTGACCGCAACGGCGTCCACATCCTCGACCTCTCGCAGACCGTGCCGCTCTTCGCGCGCGCGCTCGAATTCGTCTCGTCGGCCGTCGCCGGCGGTGGCAAGGTCCTGTTCGTCGGCACCAAGCGCCAGGCGCAGGAGCCCGTCGCCGATGCTGCACGTCGCGCAGGCCAGCACTTCGTCAACCATCGCTGGCTGGGCGGCATGCTCACCAACTGGAAGACCATCTCGGGTTCGATCAAGCGTCTGAAGACGCTCGAGGAAATGCTGTCGGGTGACACCGTCGGCCTGACCAAGAAGGAAGTGCTCCAGCTCACCCGCGAGAAGGACAAGCTCGAGCTTTCGCTCGGCGGCATCCGCGACATGGGCGGCATTCCCGACGTGATGTTCGTGATCGACGCGAACAAGGAAGAGCTGGCGATCAAGGAAGCCAACACGCTGGGTATTCCCGTCGTGGCGATCCTCGATTCGAACGTCTCGCCGGACGGCATCGCCTTCCCGGTGCCCGCGAACGACGACGCCGCGCGCGCTATCCGCCTCTACTGCGAAGCCATTGCAATCGCAGCGACTCGTGGTGGCCAGGAGCAGCAGCGCCGGACCGGTGCCGACATCGGTGCGATGGTCGAGCCGCCGAAGGAAGAGGCGACCGTCGAGCCGACCGCCGACACGACGCAGGTTGCGACGAATGCCGAGACCGCCGCAGAGTTCGCGGCCGAGGGTGAGCGCCAGATCGACGCATAAGCGTCGTCGCCGAACCGTCATGCGGGCGGGGTAGGGCATCTGGCCTTACCTCGCCCGCAACTACATTCAGACTAAAGAGGATTTACGGACATGGCTGATATCACGGCAGCAATGGTCAAGGATCTGCGCGAAAAGAGCGGCGCGGGCATGATGGACTGCAAGAAGGCGCTCAGCGAGAACGCCGGCGACATGGAGCAGGCGATGGACTGGCTGCGGACCAAGGGTCTCGCCGCCGCCGCCAAGAAGTCCAGCCGCACCGCGGCCGAGGGCCTGGTCGGCGTCGCCGTTTCGGGCACCAAGGGTGCTGCGGTCGAGGTCAACTCGGAAACCGATTTCGTCGCAAAGAATGATCAATTCCAGTCGTTTGTCCGTGACGTGACGCAGATCGCGCTCGCCACCGGTGGCGACATCGACTCGCTCAAGACGCAGGAGATGCCATCGGGCAAGACCGTCGAGGAAGTCCTGACGAACAACGTCGCGACGATCGGCGAGAACCAGTCGCTGCGCCGTTCGCGCACGCTCGAAGTCAGCAAGGGTGCGGTCGTTCCGTACATCCACAACGCGGCATCGCCGGGCCTCGGCAAGATCGGCGTGCTCGTCGCGCTCGAGTCGGAGGCTTCGGACGAAGTGCTCCAGACGCTCGGCAAGCAGCTCGCGATGCACATCGCCGCGGCGTTCCCGAAGGCGCTGAACGAGGCCGATCTCGACGAAGCCGAGATCGAGCGTGAGCGCGCGATCGCGACCGAGAAGGCCGCCGAATCGGGCAAGCCTGCTGATATCATTGCCAAGATGGTCGAAGGCGGCATCGCCAAGTACCGCAAGGAGCATGCTTTGGTCAGCCAGCTGTTCGTGATGGACGGCAAGACCAAGATCTCCGACGTCGTCGCCAAGGCCGGCAAGGACGCGGGCGCCGAGATCAAGCTGGTGGACTATGTCCGCTTCCAGCTCGGCGAAGGCATCGAGAAGGAGCAGTCCGACTTCGCTGCCGAAGTCGCTGCCGCCTCGGGCGTTCCGCAGGCGTAACAACGCCCTCCCTCTCCCGTCCGGGGAGAGGGAAGGGGCCCACGGCCACTCGGCCGTGGGAAGGGTGAGGGGAGTGGCGAGGTCTCGAACCTCACGCCCCTCATCCGTCCCCTCTGGTCCACCGTCTCCCAAAGGGGAGAAGGATCACGGAGTAGCCGCGTACTACTCCGTCATCCCCGCGCAGGCGGGGATCCAGACCCTTCGCGGTCGGTGTTCGCTCGCGACGCCACCCCCTTCCGGGCCTCCATCTCCGCGGAAATGACGGCATTTCCCCTCGCGCGCCCTCCTGCGGTCGACGATTTTCCGTCTCCTGACCGCTCAGAGTCCACACAGGCACGTCGCAGCGCTTCACATCCCCGGCCTCGCCGCCTAAGGTCCGCGCCGCCCCGCCAATCACAATTCGAGATTTATGACGCCTCCGCGCTTCAAACGCATTTTGCTCAAACTGTCGGGCGAAGTCCTGATGGGACCCGCCGGTCTTTCGATCGATCCCACAGTCACCGCACGTGTCGCCGGCGAGATCGCCGACGTCCGCGCCAAGGGCTATGAGATCTGCATCGTCGTCGGGGGTGGCAACATCTTCCGTGGCCTCGCCGCCGCCGCCAAGGGCTTCGAGCGCGCGACCGCCGATTATATGGGCATGCTCGCGACCGTGATGAACGCGCTCGCGGTGCAGAACGCGCTCGAGCAGATCGGCATCGACACGCGAGTCCAGTCGGCGATCCCGATGGCGAGCGTCTGCGAACCCTTCATCCGGCGTCGCGCCGAACGGCACCTCGAAAAGGGCCGCGTCGTGATCTTCGCCGCCGGTGTCGGCAGCCCCTATTTCACCACCGATTCGGGCGCCGCGCTGCGTGCTGCCGAGATGAAGTGCGACGCGCTGTTCAAGGGCACGTCGGTCGACGGCGTCTACAGCGCCGATCCGAAAAAGGACCCGGACGCAACGCGCTACGAGACGATCTCGTACAGCACGGTGCTGTCCGAGGACCTCAAGGTCATGGACGCGAGCGCGATCGCTCTGTGCCGCGACAATGATATCCCGATCGTCGTCTTCAACATCCGCGAACCCGGCAATCTTGCCGCGGTGCTGGCGGGTGATGGCGTGTCGACGATCGTCCAGAACGAGCAGGAGAGTTAAGATGGCAGCGTATGACAAGAGCGACCTGGAACGCCGCATGGCGGGTGCCGTCGAAGCGCTGAAGCACGATCTGGCCGGGCTGCGCACCGGCCGCGCGTCGACCGCGCTGCTCGATCCGGTGATGGTCACGGTCTACGGCTCGTCGATGCCGCTGAACCAGGTCGCGACCGTGTCGGCACCTGAGCCGCGGATGCTGTCGGTGCAGGTCTGGGACAAGTCGAATGTCGGCCCGACCGACAAGGCGATCCGCTCCGCGGGCCTGGGTCTCAACCCGATCGTCGACGGCCAGACGCTGCGTCTGCCGATTCCCGATCTGACCGAGGAGCGTCGCAAGGAACTCGCCAAGCTCGCCGGCCAATATGCTGAAAAGGCCCGCATTGCAGTCCGTAACGTCCGCCGCGACGGGATGGATTCGCTGAAGGTCGACGAGAAGAAGGGCGTGTTCGGCGAGGACGAGCGCAAGCGTCACGAAGTCGAGGTGCAGAAGCTCACCGACAGCACGATCGCCGATCTCGATGCGACCGCGGGCGCCAAGGAAAAGGAAATCCTGGGCAAGTGAGGCCGCTTGGCGCTGCTTCGGCCGGAGCCTCCCAGGCTGCGTCGCTCGTCGCCGTTCCTGGGGGCGGCGCGGTGCCGCGTCATGTCGCGATCATCATGGACGGCAATGGGCGGTGGGCGAAGAAGCGCTTCCTCCCCCGCTTTGCCGGCCACAAGGCGGGCGTCGATGCGGTTCGAAACGTCACCCGCGCGGCGCGTGCGATGGGGATCGAGGCGCTGACGCTCTATGCGTTCTCGTCCGAAAACTGGCGCCGTCCTGCGGAAGAGGTCAGCGACCTCATGGGCTTGCTGCGGCATTTCATCCGCAGCGATCTTGATGAGCTGACCCGCGAGAATGTCCGTCTTCGCGTCATCGGGGATTATCATGCCTTTTCGCCCGATCTGGTCGCGATGGTCGATGATGCGATCGCGCGGACCGCGGCCAACACCGGTCCGCTACTCGCGATCGCACTCAACTACGGCGCCCATGCCGAACTCGTGCTCGCCGCCCGCCGCCTGGCGGAACGCGCGCGCGACGGGGTGCTCGATCCGGCGAGCATCGACGCGGCGATGGTCGAGGGCGAACTCGACACGCGTGATCTTCCCCCGCTGGACCTAATGATCCGCACCTCGGGCGAACAACGCCTGTCGAATTTCCTGTTGTGGCAGGCGGCTTATGCCGAACTGCTGTTCGTCGACACGCTCTGGCCCGATTTCGACGGCGACGCGCTCGCCGAGGCCGTTGCGGCCTTTGGCGTGCGGCAACGCCGCTACGGTGGGCTGTGACGCTTACCGATCCCGAACGGGCCCCCGATCAGGCGCTTCGCACACCATCCAACCTCAAGCTCCGAATGATCGCGAGCGTCGGCATGATCGTCGTCGCGAGCGTCGCCCTGACGCTGGGCGGCATCGCCTTCTGGCTGTTGGGCGTGGTGGCCGCGCTGTTCATGATGGCGGAATGGGCGATGCTGCAGGGCGCCGACGCTAAGACCAGGCGGATGACGCAGTTTGCGTTGTCCGTGCCGCTCGCGCTGATGGCGCCGGCCTCGCTGATCCTCGTCGTGCATGACTTCTTCACGCTCGGCCTGCTTGCCGGGGCGGCGTTCTTCGTCGTCATCACCACGCGTAAGCCTCCGCTGGCGCTCGGAATCATCTATTGCGGGCTGCCCGTGCTCGCGCTGATGATCATCCGGCGTCAGGAGGACGGCGTGCTCCTGACGCTATGGGCGCTGTCGCTGGTATGGGCGTGCGATATCGGCGCGTTCTTCACCGGACGCTCGCTCGGCGGACCCAAGCTTGCACCCGTGATCAGCCCGAACAAGACCTGGTCGGGCCTGATTGGCGGCGTGGTGCTCGCGGGCATCGTCGCGGCGATCCTTCACGTCGAATATGCGCTGCCGTTCCACCTTGCGCTCGCCACGCCGTTTCTTGCGGCGCTGGCGCAGATGGGGGACCTGTACGAAAGCTGGTTAAAGCGCGTCGCAGGCGTCAAGGACAGCGGCAATACGCTGCCCGGGCATGGCGGCGTGATGGACCGTCTCGATGGGCTCGTCCCGGTCGCCCCCGTCGCGGCGTTACTCATCATGTTGCCGAGCTTATACTCATGAAAAGCGTCACGATTCTCGGTGCGACCGGGTCGGTCGGTACGTCGACGCTCGATCTCGTCGAACGCGAGCCCGATCGTTTTCGCGTCGTCGCGCTGACCGCGAATTGCGACGTCGCACGGCTCGCTGCGGCCGCGATTCGGACCCGCGCCGAATTCGCGGTGGTTGCCGACGAGCAGTGCCTGCCAGAGTTGCAGGCGGCGCTGGCGGGAACGGGTGTCCGCGCCGGTGGCGGTGCGGACGCGATCGCCGAGGCCGCCGCATCGGGCGCCGACTGGACGATGGGCGCGATCGTCGGCTGTGCGGGCCTCAAGCCCGTCCTGTCGGCAATCGAGCAGGGCGGCACGGTCGTCATCGCAAACAAGGAACCGCTGGTCTCCGCGGGCGACGTCATCTTGCGCGCAGCTGCGCGGTCCGGGGCGACCCTGCTCCCGGCGGATTCCGAGCATAACGCGATTTTCCAATGCTTTGATGCCGCGCGTCCCGAAGGCATACGGCGGATCATCCTGACGTGCAGCGGCGGGCCCTTCCGCGACTGGACGACCGATCAGATGCGCGGCGTGACGCTCGAACAGGCTGTCAAGCATCCCAACTGGTCGATGGGCGCCAAGATTTCGGTCGATTCGGCGACGATGATGAACAAGGGGCTCGAACTGATCGAGGCGGCCCGGCTGTTTCCGATCGCGCCCGACCGGATTGAGATCGTCATCCATGCGCAGTCGGTGATCCACAGCCTGGTCGACTATGTCGATGGTTCGGTTCTGGCACAGCTCGGCCCGCCCGACATGCGCACGCCGATCGCGCATACCTTGGCCTGGCCCGACCGGATGGCGACGCCGATGGCGCCGCTCGATCTCGTCGGCATTGGCCGACTCGATTTCGCGGCGCCCGATCCGGTGCGGTTTCCCGCATTGCGGCTGGCACGTGAAGCACTGGACGCGGGCGGGGCGCGCCCGGCGATCCTCAACGCGGCGAACGAGGTCGCGGTCGAAGCCTTTCTCAACCGCCGGATCGGCTTCCTCGAAATTGCCGCAATCGTGGAGGATACGCTGATACGCTACGATCCGGCCGCACCGGATAGCGTCGATGCCGTTCTGGCCATCGACGCCGACGCGCGGCGCCTTGCGAGCGAGCGTGTGAAGGATTGCGTGGTTTGATCGAAACGCCCGGTATCCTGCTGACGATCCTGTCCTTTATGCTCGTCATCGGACCGCTCGTGTTCGTCCACGAGATGGGCCATTATCTCGCTGGACGGATATTCGGGATCAAGGCCGACGCCTTTGCGATCGGGTTCGGACGCGAGATCGCCGGCTTTACCGATCGTCGCGGCACACGTTGGAAATTCGGCTGGCTGCCGCTTGGCGGTTATGTGAAATTCGCCGGGGACATCACCCCGGCAAGCCAGCCTTCCGCCGAATGGCTCGCCTTGCCTGCCGACGAACGTCAGCGGACATTCCAGTCGAAACCGGTTTGGCAGCGCGCGATTGTCGTTGCCGCAGGCCCGGTGGTCAATTTCGTCGTCGCAATCATCATCCTTGCCGGCTTCGCGCTCGCTTATGGCGACGTCCGGATGCCGCCGGTGATCGGGGCGACCGTTCCCGGCAGTGCGGCGGCACTCGCTGGTCTGCAACAGGGCGACCGGGTCACCGCGCTGGGCGGGCGTTCGGTCGAAACCTTCGACGACATGGCACGCTACGCCCGCATCCGTGCGGGAGAGCGCACCCGCATTGATGTACTGCGTGATGGACGACTGGTGTCGCGCGATGTCGTGATCGGTACCGAGCTACAGCGCGACCGGTTCGGGAATGAATATCGGATCGGCCGGCTTGGGATCGCCGGTGGCAAACCCATCGTCGTTCGCGTCGGCTTGGTCGAAGCACCGGCCGTCGCGGTGAAGCGGACCGGCGAGATCGTCTCGATGATGGTCGAGACGCTGGGCCAGGTGATTTCGGGCCGTCGCTCCGTCAAGGAGCTTGGCGGACCGCTCAGTATCGCCAAGGTCTCGGGCGAGCAGATGTCGCTCGGCCTCGATGCCTATGTCTTTCTGATTGCGCTGGTGTCCATCAATCTGGGGTTCATCAACCTGCTGCCAGTGCCGATGCTTGATGGCGGACATTTGCTATTTTATGCGATAGAGGCAGTCCGGCGAAAGCCCGTCGGTCCCGACGTTCAGGAATGGGCGTATCGCGGCGGTCTTGCGGCGATCCTCGCACTGATGCTTCTCGTGACCTTCAACGATCTCGGCAATTTCGGGTTGTGGAAGAATCTGGCCGGCTTGATCGGCTGACGCGGTTAGGGCAGGGCGGGCGCGCCCTTGCGTATGCAAGTTTCTTGGGGTGGGTTTGGTGACAGCAATCAACGGTTACACTTTGGCGCGTAACGGCGCCCTGCTCCTGGCAGGTACGATGCTGTCCGGCGTGCCGGTCTGGGCACAGGTCGCTCCTACGGGGGCCGCGCCCGCGGCTCAGGCACGATCCGGTCCGCCGCGTGCACAAGCGGCTGCCCCTGCATCTGCTCCTACAACGCCCGTAGCGGCGCCTGTATCCCAGACCCTGATCAAGACTTTGCGTGTCGAAGGCTCGCAGCGCATCGAGCCCGAGACCGTGTTGAGCTACACCAAGCTCCGCGTCGGCATCCCGTACACGGCCGAAACGCTCGACCAGGCGCTCAAGGACCTGCAGGCGAGCGACCTGTTCGCGGATTACTCGATCGCCGGGGTTGAGGACGGCAATATCGTCCTGCGCATCCGCGAGAATCCGATCATCAACCGCGTGATCCTCGAGGGCAACAAGGCGCTCAAGGCGGACAAGATCACGAAAGAGATCAAGCTCGCGCCGCGGCAGATCTTCACGCGCACCGCGGTCCGCCAGGACATCGCGCGGATCATCGAGCTCTATCGCCGGCAGGGCCGCTTCGCCGCGGTCGTCGATCCCAAGATGGTCAATCTCGACCAGAACCGCGTCGATGTCGTGTTCGAGATCAGCGAAGGGCCGAAGTCCAAGGTCCGCCAGATCAACATCCTCGGCAACGAGGTGTTCTCGGACGACAAGATCCGCGGCCAGATGGCGACCAAGCAGGCGCGGCTGTTCCGCCTCCTGTCCTCGGCGACGAGCTATGACCAGGATCGTCTGAGCTACGACCAGCAGAAGCTGCGCCAGTTCTACCTGACCGAGGGCTATGCCGATTTCCGCGTCACGTCCGCGGTCGCCGAGCTGACGCCGGACAAGAAGGACTTCATCATCACGTACGTGGTGGAGGAGGGCAAGCGCTACAAATTCGGTGACGTCACCGTCGACAGCCAGATCCGCGACTTCGACAACAAGAAGCTCGCCTCGACGCTGCCGCTCAAGAAGGGCGAGTGGTATAACGCGAAGCTCGTCGAGGATTCGGTCGACAATTTGAGCCAGACCGCGGGCCTCTTCGGCTATGCGTTCACCGAGGTGAACCCGGAGTTCCAGAAGGATGTCGATACCCTGACCATGGGTATCAACTTCAACATCGCCGAAGCGAAGCGCACCTATGTCGAGCGGGTCGAAATCAACGGCAATTCGCAGACGCAGGACAAGGTCGTGCGTCGCGAGATCCGTCTTGCCGAGGGCGACGCGTTCAACAGCTTCCAGGTGAAGCGCTCGCAGGATCGCATCAACTCGCTCGGTTATTTCCAGGACAAGATGGAGATCAAGCAGACGCCGGGCTCCGCGCCCGATCGCGTGATCCTTGAAACGAATCTGGAAGAGCGCTCGACCGGCGAATTGCAGCTGTCGGCGGGCTATTCGAGCCTCGAGCGGTTCATCATCCAGGCGAACATCACGCAGCGCAATTTCCGCGGCAAGGGCCAGGAACTGCGCGCCGGCGTGAACTATTCGAGCTATTCGAAGTCGATCGAGCTGGGCTTCACCGAGCCCTATCTGTTCGACAAGAACATCGCGCTCGGTGGCGACATATTCCGGCGCGATTACAATTCGTTCAACTATGTCGGGAACGACCGCCAGACGACTTATTCACAGGTCTCGACGGGCTTCCAGATCCGTGCCGGTGTGCCGCTGACCGAGTTCTGGTCGCTGTCGGGCCGCTACGGCCTGTCCTATGACGAAGTCGGCCTCGATCAGGCCTCCTATTTCACCAACGGCGTCTGCGACCCGCTCAAGGCCGGGCGCTACCTCTGTGAGGCACTCGGCAATCGCTGGACGTCGTCGATCGGCTATTCGCTGATCTACGATACGCTGAACAGCCGTTTGCGTCCGACCGCCGGGCAGCGCTTCTCGTTCAGCCAGGACTTTGCCGGTTTGGGCGGCGACGTGAAGTATATCCGTACGCGCGCCGAAGGATCGAAGTTCTGGAACCTCGGCAGCGGCTTTATCGGCTCGATCATCGCCGAGGGCGGCTATATCCACTCGCTCGAGAAGAGCCGTGGCGAGGGTGTCGACCGCGTCCGCATCACCGACCGCTTCTATCTCGGCGAGCCGCAATTCCGTGGCTTTGACATTCGCGGCGTCGGTCCGCGGGTCCTGCGCCAGCAATATGTCACTGCGGCCGATGGCACGCAGACGGTAGTGACCGATCGCAACCAGATCGTCGACGACGCGCTTGGCGGCCGGGCTTATTATCTGGCTCGTGCCGAAATTGAGATTCCGCTGGGCTCTGGCGCGCGCGAACTGGGGCTTCGCCCGACCATCTACGCGCAGATCGGCAGCCTGTTCGGCATCACCAAGCCATTACCGACCGCCGTCTTCCCAACGTCGGTCGACGCGGCCGGCAATGTCACCGTGTTGCCGATCAACACGCCGTTGTTCGATAGCGCTGGCCGCCAGCTCTATTTCAACACCTACACGCCGACCGGCGCGACCGAAACGGCGCAGCGGGCGACGACGTGTCAGACGGGCTATTCCGATACGCTCGGCGGCGCCTGCGCGGGTGCCGAGGCCAATGTCATTGCGACCAGCGCGATCGCGCCGTTCAAGGAGACCTTCCTTGGCAATTCGCCGCGACCGCGTCTGTCGGTCGGTATCGGCGTGAATTGGAATTCGCCGTTCGGCCCGCTGCGTATCGATCTTGCCAAGGCGATCCTGACGCAGCCGGGCGATGACCCCAAGCTTATTACTTTCAACGTAGGGACACAGTTCTGATGACGACGTTCAAGACGCTTCTTCTCGCCGCAGCCGTGCTCGCACCGGCGGCGATCGTCGCACCGGCGCAGGCCCAGGTTTCGGGTATCGCGGTCGCCGACCCGCAGGGCGCGATCGCAGGCTCCAAGGCCTGGACCACCGCGCGTGGCCAGATCGAGACGACCTACAAGGCACAGCTCGACCAGGCCGAAACCCGCCGCCAGGCGATCGCCCGCGAACTCCAGCCGCTCGTGACCGCCTTCCAAACCGCACAGCGCGCGCCGACCCCGAATGCGGCGTCGCTCCAGAGCCAGGCTCAGGCGATCCAGGCACGCGAGACCGCGGCAAACCAGGAACTCGCCCGTCTGACCCAGCCGGCACAGCGCGCCCAGCAATATGTCATCGAACAGATCCAGGCGAAGCTCGGCGATGCGGTCAGCAACGCGGTCCGCGCCAAGAACGTGACCTTGCTGCTTCGTCCGGATGCCGCATTGTTCGCACAGCCGGCTGCCGATATCACGGCGTCGATCACGGCCGAACTCGATCGTCTCGTCCCGACGGTCGGCATCACGCCGCCTGCCGGCTGGCAGCCGAACCAGCAGGGCCAGCAGGGTGGGGCAGCCGCACCTGCCGCAGCGGCACCCGCCCGCGCGACGCCTGCGCGCACGACGCCGCAGGGCCGCTGAGAACATCGTCGGTGAGCACGGATAACGTGAACGTCGACCTGGCTGACGCCGCGCCCGGTCGATCGAGCGGACCGCTCGATATCGGCCGGGTGATGGCGGCATTGCCGCACCGCTATCCGATGTTGCTGGTTGATCGTGTCGTGGATCTCGTCCCCGACACATCGATCAGCGCCATCAAGGCGGTGTCGATGAACGAGCAGTTCTTTCAGGGGCATTTCCCCGGCAGGCCGATTATGCCCGGCGTGCTGATCGTCGAGGCGATGGCGCAAGCCGCCGGCATATTGGCGGTCGAATCTCTAGGTCTCGCGGGTTCGGGAAAGCTTGTCTATTTCATGGCGATCGACGGTGCGAAGTTTCGCAAGCCGGTCGAGCCCGGGGTTCTGCTTCAGCTCGACGTGACGTTCGTGCAGAAGCGTGCAAGCGTCTGTAAATTCGCAGGGCGCGCCCTGGTTGACGGTCAGCTGGTCGCAGAAGCGAATTTCACCGCGATGATCGCCGACCCGCCTAAGGCGTAATTGCCGAAACGGGGGGCTCGCTTGCATCGCGGCGCCGCTGTGTGTACGGGCCCGCCGTGCTTTAGGCTGGTCGGAACCAGCCGTTTATACCGGAGACATACGATGAAGGCCGATACGCATCCCGACTATCACATGATCACGATCCAGATGACCGATGGTACCAAGTACCAGACCCGGTCGACCTGGGGCAAGGAAGGCGATGTGATGACGCTCGAAATCGATCCGCTCGCGCATCCGGCGTGGACCGGCGGTCGCGGCACCATGCTCGACACCGGTGGCCAGGTCGCCCGCTTCAACAAGCGTTTCGGTGGCGGTCTCACGCTCCGCAAGTAATTCCTGTCCGACTGATGTCGGGCTGGCGAAAGACAGAACCGGCGTACGCAAGCAGCGTGCGCCGGTTTTTTCGTGTTTTCCTCTGCAGCATCTGAATACGATGAGACCGTTGGTACGGCAGTACCGGGCCGCGCATTCGAACGACCCCACGGACGAGAGGGGCGGGAAGCAGGACGGGAGCGTTATAGGAGCGCCGCAGCCGCCAGTTCGCAAAAATTGCCATAAAAGTGAAATTTGCGTTTGACGGGATTGGGGATGGGCCCTAGAGGGGTGTCACCGCAGCGAACGGCCACACGGTCTGGTTGCTGAGGTCGCAAACAACCAGATAACCCCAACCCCGACCCCGGCCGCGGACACCGCCGCCGACCCCTATATCTGGCTTGAGGACAAGGATGGCGCCAAGCCGCTCGCCTGGGTCGAGGCGGAGAATGCCAAGACGCTTCCCCGGTTGCAGAACGATCCGCGCTACAAGAGCTTCTATGCCGAGGCGCTGGCGATCGCGGCGGCGAAGGACCGGATCCCGATGCCCGACCAGCGCTTCGGCCGGATCTACAATTTCTGGCGCGATGCCGAGCATCCGCAGGGCATCTGGCGCTGGACGAGCGAGGCGGGCTACGCGCAGGCCGATCCTGCCTGGACGACCGCGCTCGATCTCGACGCGCTGAGCAAGGCCGAGGGCAAGAAATGGGTGTGGAAGGGCGCGACCTGCCTCCAGCCCGACGAGCGGCTGTGCCTCGTCTCGCTGTCCGAGGGCGGCGAGGATGCGGTGTCCTACCGCGAATTCGATCTGCAGACCGGGCAGTTCGTCGCGAACGGCTTTGCGCTGTCGACGTCGAAACAGGGCGCGAGCTGGGTCGACAAGGACATATTGCTGGTCGCGCGCGACTGGGGTGCGGGGTCGATGACCGCGTCGGGCTATCCGTTCGTCGTCAAGGAGGTGAAGCGCGGCCAGCCGCTGAGCGCCGCGCGCGAGATCTTCCGCGGCGAGGCGTCGGACCAGCTCGGCACCTATGCCAGCGTGATGACCGACGGGCAGGGCAACCGCGTGACGATGATCCAGCGGCGCCCGACCTTTTTCGGCGGCGAGAAGCATGTCGTCACGCCGGCCGGGCTGGTGAAGCTCGACGTTCCCGACCGCGTCTTTCCCTCGGGCATGGTCGACGGGCAGGTGATCTTCTCGACCAGCGAGGCGTGGGGGCGGATCCCCGCCGGCGCGATCGCCTCGGCGCCGCTCGCCGAGGTGCGTAAGGGCCGGTTCACGCCGACTCTGGTCTTCGCGCCGACCGATCGCCAGTCGGTCGACGGCGTGTCGGTGACGCGCGATCACGTGGTCGCCAGCGTCTATGACAATGTCCGCGGCCGGGCGATGGTGTTCACGCATGGCAAGGGGGGCTGGACGTCGCGCGCGGTCGCGCTGCCCGACAATGCCTCGGTCGACGTCGCGAGCACGACCGATCGCAGCAATGCGACGTTCGTCCAGGTGACGGGCTTCCTCGCGCCGACGACCTTGTGGACGCTCGATGCGGGGCCTGGCGGCGTGCCGAAGCAGATCAAGGCGCTGCCCGCGAAGTTCGATGCGTCGCGCGACGTCGTCGAGCAGTTCGAGGCGGTCTCGACCGACGGGACGAAGATCCCCTATTTCATCGTCCACCGGAAGGACGTGCCGCTCGACGGCACCACGCCGACGATCATGACCGCCTATGGCGGGTTCGAATCGTCGATGACGCCCTATTATTCGGGGGTGATGGGCAAGCTGTGGCTCGAGCGCGGGGGCAGCTTCGTGCTCGCCAATATCCGCGGCGGCGGCGAATTCGGGCCGAAATGGCATGATGCGGGGCGCAAGACCAAGCGGCAGATCATCTATGACGATTTCGCCGCGGTCGGGCAGGCCCTGATCGCACGCAAGCTGACCAGCCCGGCGACGCTCGGCATCTATGGCGGGTCGAATGGCGGGCTGCTGATGGGGGTCGAGTTCAACCAGCATCCCGAATTGTGGAAGGCGGTGACGATCCAGGTGCCGCTGCTCGACATGATCCGCTACGAACAGATCGCCGCGGGCGCGTCATGGGTCGACGAATATGGGTCGGTGAAGATCCCCGCGGAAAAGGCGTTTCTCGAGACGATCTCGCCCTATCAGAACATCAAGCGCGGCGGGGCTTACCCTGAGCCCTATATCTGGACGACGACCAAGGACGACCGGGTCGGGCCGCAGCATGCGCGCAAGTTCGCCGCGCGGCTGAAGGAATATGGCCTGCCGTATCTGTTCTACGAGGATACCGCGGGCGGGCATTCGGGCGATGCGGACATCGAGCAGGGGGCGCGGATGCAGGCGCTGCAGATGACCTATTTCGCGCAGAAGCTGATGGGGCCGGCGAAGTAGGGCGCACGCCTGCTGTTCTCCCGCGAAGGCGGAGTCCAGGGTTACGGGCGCTGTGGCGGGTAACCCTGGGCCCCCGCCTTCGCGGGGGAACATAAGACTGCGGTGAGCGGCCGCCTTAGCGGCAGCGGATCTGGCTGTTGTTCTGCTCGACCGCGCGGCCGGCGAGGCCACCCGCGGCCGCGCCGAGCAGCGAACCGACGATCCGCGAGCGGCCGCCGTCGATCACGTTGCCGAGGATGCCGCCACCGGCTGCGCCGATGATCAGCCCGGTCGTGCCGTCGTTGCGCTTGCAGTAATAGCGGCCGTCCTGCCCCGCATAGACGCGGTCGTTGGCGGACAGGGTGCGCTCCTGATAATTCGGGCCGACGCGATAGTCGCGGGCCGGGTCGTAATTGCCCTCGTCGCGTTCGTCGGGGTAGCCGCCTTCGTACCGGTCGGGTGCCTGGCGATAGCCGCCCTGCGGCGCCGGCGGAACATAGCTGCCGCCACGATTGCCGCGCAGCGACTGGTAGCGATCGAATTCCTCGCGGAAGATCTGCAACTCGCTGTCGAGGCGCGCCTGGGCGGCGGCGAAACGGGCGTTGTCGGCACTGGTCTGCGCGACGGCGGGTGCGGCGGCGGACAGGCAGGTCGCGGCGATCATCGTCGCGAGGCCGAGAGAACGCTTCATGATCGAAATCCTTTCACGGTTGGGTGGCACGGGGGGGTGTCCCGGTAACGGGTGGCGACATCGCGCCGCCACCCGGCTTTCGTCAACGACAGATCTGGACGCGACGATGGTTGCGCCATTCGGTGCGGCAGCGGCGATTGTTGTTCCAGTTGCGGCGGTCATTGTCGCGGCCGCGGAAGCGGCGGCCGTCGTGGCGACCGCGATGGTCGTTGCGGCGATAGTCGCGACGATCGGCACGGTGATCACCGCGATGATCGTTGTCGCGATACTGCTGGCTATGGCCCCGATCGCGCTGGGCTTCGGCGGGCGCGGCCACGCCGAGGCCGAGCGTGGCGAAGGCGAGCCCGGCGGCGATGAGATGCGTAAACTTCATGACGTGTCCTCTTGCCCGAGATCGGGCTGGAAGGACGATACGATCCTGGTTCGGCATCGTTCCTGAACGGGGTTGTCGGCTCCCGTACAGGTTGGCGCCGACCGGTCGTCTTACGGCGCGATCGTGACGAAGCTGTCCATGACGCGCTTGCGGCCGGCCTGTTCGAAGTCGATCTCGAGCTTGTTGCCCTCGATCTCGGCGATGCTGCCATAGCCGAATTTCTGGTGGAACACGCGCTGGCCGAGCGAGAGGTCGTCGCGACCCTTGTTGCCGAGGCTGATCGCGCTCGCGCGGCTTTCGACGACGCGGGCGGGTTTGGTCGAGAAGCCGCCGCCGGGGGTGGCCGCGCGCTGCCAGCCGGGGCCGCGGCCGGTGCCGCGTGCGACGTCGGCGAACGGATCGGCGCGGTCGGACCAGTTCGCCTGCCACAGGCTCGCGCCGCCCGACATCGTCGTCTCGGTGTCGGTATGCTCGTCGGGCAGTTCGGCGACGAAGCGGGAGGGGATCGACGAATTCCACTGGCCGTAGATGCGGCGATTGGCGGCGTGGAGAATGACGGCGAGGCGACGCGCGCGGGTGATCGCGACATAGGCGAGGCGGCGTTCCTCCTCGAGGCTCTTCACGCCGCCCTCGTCGAGCGAGCGCTGCGAGGGGAACAGCCCTTCCTCCCAGCCGACGCAGAAGACGGTGTCGTATTCGAGGCCCTTGGCGGCGTGGATCGTCATGATCGTGACCTGCGGATCCTGCGCGCCGCCCTCATTGTCCATGACGAGCGAGACATGTTCGAGGAATGCGCCGAGCGAATCATATTCCTCCATCGCGCGGACGAGTTCGCTCAGATTCTCGAGCCGGCCGGTCGCCTCGACCGATTTCTCGGCCTGGTACATCGCGGTATAGCCGCTCTCGTCGAGCAATTGTCGTGCGAGTTCGGCGTGGGGCAGGCTGGTCGCCATGTCGCGCCAGCGCGCGATGTCGCCGACGAGGCGGCCGAGCGACTTCTTGGCGGCCCCGGTCAGCTCGTCGGTGTCGAGGATGCGGGCGGCGGCGGTGGTCAGCGGGGTGCCGGTGGCGCGCGCGAGCTGGTGGATGCGCGCGACCGCCTTGTCGCCCAGGCCGCGCTTGGGGACGTTGACGATGCGTTCGAAGGCGAGGTCGTCCGCGGGCTGGTTGACGACGCGGAGATAGGCGAGCGCGTCGCGGATCTCGGCGCGTTCGTAGAAGCGGAAGCCGCCGACGATCTTGTATGGCATGCCGATCGCGATGAAGCGGTCCTCGAACTCGCGCGTCTGGTGCTGCGCGCGGACGAGGATCGCGACCTCGTCGAGGCTCTTGCCCGTGCGGCGGACGCTCTCGATTTCCTCGCCGACGCGGCGCGCTTCCTCGGGGCCGTCCCAGACGCCGATGACCTTCACCTTCTCGCCGACGTCGAGCTCGGTCCAGAGCTGCTTGCCGAGGCGGCCGCCATTGTTGGCGATCACGCCCGAGGCTGCGCCTAGGATGTGCGGCGTGCTGCGGTAATTCTGTTCGAGGCGGATGACCTTCGCGCCCGGAAAGTCGCGCTCGAACTTCAGGATGTTCTCGACCTGCGCGCCGCGCCACGAATAGATCGACTGGTCGTCGTCGCCGACACAGGCGATGTTCTTGCGTTCCTGCGCGAGCAGCCGCAGCCAGAGATATTGCGACGAGTTGGTGTCCTGATACTCGTCGACCATGATGTATTTGAAGCGCTGCTGATACTGGGCGAGCACGTCGCGGTGAGTCTTCAGGATGACGAGCATGTGGAGCAGCAGGTCGCCGAAATCGCACGCGTTGAGCGCGCGCAGCCGGGTCTGATATTGCTCGTACAGCTCGCCGCCGCGGCCATTGGCGTAGCGCTCGCTCTCGCCCGCATCGATATCGGCGGGGACGAGGCCCTTGTTCTTCCACTGGTCGATCAGCCCGGCGAGGCTGCGCGTCGGGAAACGCTTCTCGTCGATATCGGCGGCGAGGATGAGCTGCTTGAGCAACCGCAGCTGGTCGTCGGTGTCGAGGATCGTGAAGTTGGACTGCAGCCCGACGAGCTCGGCATGGCGGCGCAGCATCTTGGCGGCGATCGCGTGGAAGGTACCGAGCCACGGCATCCCCTCGACCGCGTCGCCGACGAGGCGCCCGACGCGCTCGCGCATCTCGCGTGCGGCCTTGTTGGTGAAGGTGACCGAGAGGATCTCCGACGGCCACGCCTTCTTGGTGAAGATCAGGTGCGCGAGTCGCGCGGTCAGCGCCGCGGTCTTGCCGGTGCCCGCGCCGGCGATGATCAGGACGGGGCCGTCGGTGGTCAGCACCGCCTCGCGCTGGGGATCGTTGAGGCCGCGGAGATAGGGCGGCTGGCGGTTTGCGTCGGACGGATGGGCGATCTGGTTCACCGGTGAACAGGTAGGGAACGGGGCGCGATCGGGCAAGCGGCTAAGGCTTGCACGACGCAGCGATGTGTGGAACAAATCGAGAATATCAACAGGAGGCGTGCATGTTGTCGGGACGATGCCATTGCGGAGCGATCCACTATGTCGCGACGGGCGAGGCGGCGCATCATGCGCTGTGCCATTGTGAGGATTGCCGCCGAAGCGCAGGCGCGCCGATGGTCGGCTGGATCGCGTTCAGGACCGAGCAGGTGACGATTTCGGGCGATCCGGTGACCTATGCGTCGTCCGAGCACGGGCGGCGGCTGTTCTGCGGGGCGTGCGGGACGGGCCTGTTCTACACCAACCCGGTCGCGCTGCCGGGGATCATCGACATCCAGTCGTGCACGCTCGACGATCCCGAGTCGGTTGCACCGGGCGCGCAAATCCAGGTCGCGGAGCGGCTGGCGTGGATGGCGGACCTGGCGAGCCTGCCCGAATTCGCGCGCTATCCGGGGATGTGAACGGGCGTGCCGTCGCCGTCCGGGTGCGGGGTGATCGAAATCGCGGGGCGACCGACGAACCGTCGCCAAACCGTCGCGGGCGCGTAACGATCCGGGCGTAGGGCGTGCGCAGCGACGAGGGTTTTCGTCGGAGAGGCCGCGCAGAGACGGTCCTCCCGACGGTCAGGCTTAGTCGCGCGCAGGCGGTGTGCCTGCGGACCGCAGGACCAGCAAAGGACGTCATCATGAAGATCCTCCACAGCGTCGCTTCGGCGGCGATCGCTTCCGCGTGCCTTTTTGCGACCGGCGCTGCCGCCGATCCGGTGCGCGACCCCGTCACGATCCGTGTCTCGCATGCCGGCCTAGACCTGGCCAGCGACGCCGGCCGGCGCGTGCTCGCGCGTCGCGTGCAGTCGGCGGTCAACCGGACCTGCGCCCCGCGGACCGGCGGGCTGAATGCCTTTGCCGAGTCGCGCCGGTGCCGCGCGGAAATGATGCAGGACGCCACGGTCCAGACCGCCGCGTTGCTGACGCGCAACGGGACGCAGCTGGCAAGCCTCGCGGGGCGGTAGCGTCTTCGCGCTCGATCCGATGCGCGATTGGAGGAGGACCGCTCTGTCAAAGGCGCGGCGGTCCTCCCCCGCCGTCAGGCTGTGCCTGCCTCCCCCGGCGGGGGAGGATCATGGGCGGTCGCGCGCCGCGCGGGGTTCGTCACTGTGTCATTCTGGTATCGCCGCGCGGCGATGCATCGCGTTGTCATAAAGTTGTAATCGTTAGGGCCGACTGCGCGATCATGGCTACTTCCCCATTAACGGTCGACGCGATCGACCGCGCACCGCGCAGCGGACCGCGGCTCGATCATGATCTGCATCCGGCCGGGCGCTGGATCTTTCTGGCAATATTGCTGGGGGGGCTGGCTTATGCGGGGTTCAGCATCGCCACCGATACCGCGCAGGTCGGCGAGACGCTCGCGGTCGGTGCGTTCGCGTTCCTCGGGCTCGCGCTGCTGATCGCGCTCGGGTTCGAATTCGTCAACGGCTTCCACGACACCGCCAATGCGGTCGCGACGGTCATCTACACGCATTCGATGCCCGCGCCGCTCGCGGTCGTCTGGTCGGGATTCTTCAATTTCGTCGGCGTGATGACGTCGTCGGGCGCGGTGGCCTATTCAATCATCACGCTGCTGCCGGTCGACCTGATCCTCAACGTCGGCAGCGCGGGCGGGTTTGCGATGATCTTCGCGCTGCTGCTCGCGGCGATCCTGTGGAACCTCGCGACCTGGGCGGTCGGGCTGCCCAATTCGTCGAGCCATGCCCTGATCGGCTCGATCCTCGGCGTCGGGCTCGCCAACCAGCTGATCAACGGCGGCGCGGACGGCACGTCGGGCGTCGACATGGCGCAGGTGACCAAGGTGCTCTCCGCGCTCGCGTTCAGCCCGGTGGTCGGCTTCGTCGGCGCGCTGCTGATGCTCTTGGTGATGAAGCGCTTCCTGCGCGATCGCAAGCTGTACGAGGCGCCCGAGAGCGATACGCCGCCGCCGCGCGGGATCCGCGCGCTGCTGATCGGGACGTGCACCGCGGTCAGCTTTGCGCATGGCAGCAATGACGGCCAGAAGGGGATGGGGCTGATCATGCTCATCCTGATCGGCTGCGCGCCGACCGCTTATGCGCTGAACCGGACGATGCCCGAAAGCGCGACGCCGGCGTTCGTCCAGAGCGCCCGCGCGGCGTCGTCGGCCTATGCCGCGCATGCCGACGGCGCCCCCGCCACGGTCGAGGCCGCCCGCGCGCGCGTCACCACCGCGCTGAAATCCAAGCAGGTCGCCGAGCCCGTCGTCTATGGCGCGCTCGCCACGCTGTCGAACGACGTCACCCGCCGGATCGAGGGCTATGGCTCGCTCGGCAAGGTGCCCGCTGCGGCGACATCGAACCTGCGCAACGACATGTACCTCGTGCTCGACACCACCAAGCTGGTCGCGGCGGACAAGACCGCGCAGGCGCGCTTTACCGCGCAGGAGATCACGGAGCTGAAAACCTATGGCGGCGGGCTCGAGCAGGGGACGCGCTACATCCCGATCTGGGTGAAAGTCACGGTCGCGCTCGCGCTCGGGCTCGGCACGATGGTCGGGTGGAAGCGGATCGTCGTCACCGTCGGCGAACGGATCGGCAAGTCGCATTTGACCTATGGCATGGGTGCGTCGGCGGAGCTGGTCGCGGCGGCGACGATCCTGATGGCGGACCGGTTCGGCCTGCCCGTGTCGACGACGCATATCCTGTCGTCGGGCGTTGCGGGCGCGAGCGTCGCAAATGGCGGCGGGCTGCAGCGGCGGACGCTGGTGAACATGGGGCTGGCGTGGATCATGACGCTGCCGGTTGCGATGCTGTTGTCGGGCGGGCTGTACTGGATGCTGCTCGGGTTGGCGCACGCCTTGGGGCGCTAAAGCCGAGCGCGCGATTGACGGGGCGGCGGCGGGCGGCGATGCACGCGGCATGAGCACGCTTAGGTCCAGCCGCCGCATCCTCGCCGCCAGCCTGGTCGGCACCGCGGTCGAATTTTACGACTTCTACATCTACGCGACCGCCGCGGCGCTCGTGTTCGGGCCGCTGTTCTTCGCGGGCCAGTCGGCGTCGGCGCAGCTGCTGCTGAGCTATGCGACGTTCGGGCTGGCGTTCGTCGCGCGGCCGGTGGGCGCGGTGCTGTTCGGGCATTTCGGCGACCGGGTCGGGCGCAAGTCGACCCTGGTCGCGTCGCTGCTGCTGATGGGCGGATCGACCGTCGCGATCGCGTTCCTGCCGACCTATGCGCAGGTCGGCTGGTGGGCGCCGGCGCTGCTCTGCCTGATGCGGCTGGGGCAGGGGCTGGGGCTGGGCGGCGAATGGGGTGGCGCCGCGCTGCTCGCGGTCGAGAATGCGCCGCCGCACCGCCGCAACACGTTCGGGATGTTCCCGCCGCTCGGCGCGCCGGTCGGGTTTCTCGCCGCCAACGGGCTGTTCCTGATCATCGGCCTGGTCCTCGACGAGGCGCAGTTCCTCGCCTGGGGGTGGCGGATCCCGTTCCTGGTCAGCGCGGTGCTGGTCGGGCTGGGGCTGTGGGTGCGGCTGAAGCTGACCGAGACGCCCGCGTTTCTGGAAGCGGAGAAGACCGAGGCGATCCCGCGCGTGCCGATCGCCGAGCTGCTGACGCGGCATCTGCGCGCGACGCTGGCGGGGACGTTCGGGGTGATCGCGTGTTTCGCGCTCTTCTATCTCGCGACCGCATTCGCGCTCGGCTACGGCACCAAGACGCTCGGCTATTCGCGCGAGGCGTTTTTGGGCGTCGAGCTGGTCGCGATCTGGTTTCTGGCGGCGGGGGTGATCCTCGCGAGCGTGCTGGCGGATCGCTATACGGCGGCGCGGATGCTCAGCATCGGGTTCGCCGGCTGCATCGTCGTCGGCGCGCTGATGGGGCCGATGCTGGGGTCGGGATCGCTGGTCACGGTGTCGCTCTGGCTGTCGGGCGCGCTGTTCGTGATGGGGTTCGCCTATGGCCCGCTCGGTGGATGGCTGCCGAGCCTGTTTCCGGCGGGCGTGCGCTATACCGGCGTGTCGATGACGTTCAACCTTGGCGGCGTGCTCGGCGGCGCGCTCGCGCCGATCGTGGCGGAGGCGCTGGCGCCGCGCGGGCTCGGGCTGGTCGGGGTGTATCTGATGGCCGCGGGGGTGCTGAGCCTTGGCGGGCTGCTGATCGTCGGGCGCCGCGCCGCCGCGTAGGACGGGGTCTCCCGCTTGCGCGGGAGACCGTTACGTCAGGCGGGGGACGTCAGGCGGGGCGCAGCAGCGTCAGCCGTGCCTTGCCGTGGACGCGCGTGGCGTCGACCTCGAAGCCCGGCAGCTGGACGACCTCCGCCTTCGCGGTCTCGAGGCTGATCCACGTCGCCGGGCTGGTCCAGCCGAGCCGCGCGAGCTTGTCGAGCGCGACGAGGCCCGCCCCGGTGTCATAGGGCGGATCCATCAGGATGATGTCGAGCGGCGCGGGCGCGGGGCCCATCGCCATCACCGAGGTCGCGCGGACGTCGCCGCGAATGCCGAGCTTGGCGAGATTGGCCTTCAGCGCATCGAGCGCGGGTTTGTCCTGCTCGACGAACAGGCACGATCCCGCACCGCGCGACAAGGCCTCGATCCCGAGCGCACCCGAGCCCGCGAAGAGATCGGCGACCGCGAGGCCTTCGAAACTGCCGACGCGGCTGGTCAGCATCGAGAACAGCGCCTCGCGCATGCGATCGGCGGTCGGGCGGGTCGCGTCACCCTTGGGCGCGACGATCTGGCGACCGCGATACTGGCCTGCGATGATCCGCATCAGCGTTTACCTCCGCGTGGTGCACGGGGCGGATGACCGCGCCCCCCTGATGGTCCCTTGCCGGGCGCGGGCGGACGACTGCCGCGTTCGGGGCGCGGTGCGGCGTCGCGCGGCGGGCGGGGATCCGCACCGGGGCGACCGGCGGCACTGCGCGCGGCGCGCTTGTCGAGACCGGTCCGCGCGCGGGAGTCGTCCGTCTGAGGGCGGAAGCCGCGTTGCTGGTCCTGGCGCTGGTCCTGGCGCTGGGGCGAGTCGGGACGGCGCGGGGCCGTCGTGCCCCCGCTACCGCCGCCGCCGACGCGGGTCGGGGCGGCGCGGTCGCGGGGCGGCTTGGCGGCGCGGAAATGCTTGATCTTGGGGCTGGTGCTCAGCTCTTCGCCGCGGTCCGCGCGCTCCTGGCGATAGGTCGGGCGACCGGTGCCGGCGCCGGTCGGCTGGGCGTGATGCGTCGCGGCCGCACGATTGCCGCCGCGCGCATCGGGCTTGGCCCAGGGATCGGTGACGTCGCCGCGGACCATCGCCGCGGTCGGGCGGATGCGCTCGGGCCGGGCCGGGCGGGCCGGCCGTGCGGCGCGATCGACCGGTGGTGCGCCGCTCGAGAAGCCGGAGCTTGCCGGCGCCGCATAGGGGCTGCGCGCGGGCTGGCGCGGTGCTGCGGTCGCGGGCCGAGCCGAGGGGGCCGGGCGGGGCGCGTTGGCGCCACGCTGGGGCGACTTGGCGCCGATCCCCGCACCCGCGCCGGCACTGGCGCTGATGCCGATGTTCGGACGCGCGCCGGGGCCCTCGGGCTTGCCGCGCGCGAGCTCCTTCTGGAAGGCGACGACGTCGTGCTGCAGCACTTCGCCGATCTGGCCGGGGGCGAGATCGCCGAGCACGAACGGACCGTAGCGGGTGCGGATCAGGCGCGAGACCTGGAGACCCAGATGTTCGAGCACGCGCCGGACTTCGCGGTTCTTGCCCTCGGTCAGGATCATCTCGATCCAGACGTTCGCGCCGGTGCGGCGTTCGATATTGGCGTTGATCGAGCCGTAGCGGACGCCCTCGATCTCGATCCCCTCGATCAGCTCCTCGAGCTGCGGCTGGGTGATGTTGCCATAGGCGCGCGCGCGATAGGCGCGCTCGACGCCGGTCGCGGGGAGTTCGAGCTGGCGCTTGAGGCCACCGTCGGTGGTCATCAGCAACAGCCCCTCGGTGTTGAGATCGAGGCGACCGACGGGAACGAGTCGCGGCAGTTCGCGCGGCAGGCGGTCGTAGATCGTCGTCCGGCCAGCAGGGTCACGCTCGGTGACGAGCAGCCCGGTCGGCTTGTGATAGAGGAACAGCCGCGCCGCGCTGGGCGCCTCGACCGGATCGCCGTCGACGGTGACGCCGGCAAGGTTGCGCAGGATCGTCGCGGGCGTGTCGAGCGTGGTGCCGTTGAGCGCGACGCGCCCCTCGGCGATCATCCGTTCGATGTCGCGGCGCGATGCGACGCCCGCGCGGGCGAGCAGTTTGGCGATGCGGTCGCCCTTGATGGGGGCTGCGGGGGCTGTTGCGGGCGCGTCGTTCGACGGGCTGGCAGTCGGGTTATCGTCTTTTGAAGTCGTCATGGCGCGGCTGATACTATGGATCGGGGTGCAGCGCGAAAATATTTGCGACCCTTCGTGGTGCGGTGCGTTATGTCGCATGGGCGTAACGACCATTCGTTGCGCGAAGGGGCGTGATGTCGATGCTGTTCGGAAAGAAGAAGCGGCTGATCATCCGCTTGCTGGTTGTTGAGGACGAACCGCTGGTCGCGTTCGACACCGAATATTTCCTGACCGAATCGAAATTCACCGTGGTCGCGACGGTCGACCGGGTCAGCGATGCACTGGCGGTGATCGAAAGCGAGTCCGCGATCGACCTCATCCTGGCCGATGTCAGTTTGAGTGACGGATCGGGGCTCGACGTGGCGCGGGCTGCGCTGGAGCGCGGGGTGCCGGTGCTGTTCGTCACGGGCAATTGCCCGGTCGAGGCGACGACGCTGGCCGCGGGCTGTCTCTCCAAACCCTATTCGCAGCGCGACCTGCTCGCCGCGATCGCGGCGATCGAGGCACGGATGGCGGGGAGCGAGCCGAAGAAGCTGCCTTCGGGTCTGCGGCTGTTCAGCTCGCCTGCCTGACGGCACGCGTTTAGCTTCGTCGCGACCGAGGCGACGCGACGACGTCTTCCGCCTTTCCTCGCGTCGACAGCCCGCTATGGTCGCGCCATGTCCAGCACAGCCGTTCCGCGTCGATCCCTGCTCGCCACCATGGCCCCCTATCTGCGGCCCCGGCCGATCGCGGCGCTGCTGCTCGGGATATCGAGCGGCTTTCCGCTCGCGCTGCTGCTGGGGACGATGGGCTATTGGCTGTCGAAGGTCGGGATCGACAAGAAGACGATCGGCTTCGCGATCGGTCTGACGACCCCGTACACGCTGAAATTCCTCTGGGCGCCGTTCATCGACCGGTTCGAGATCCCGGTGCTGACGGCTTGGGTCGGGCAGCGTCGCGCGTGGCTGTTCTTCGTCCAGGCGCTGCTGTTCGGCTCGGTCTGGATGCTGGGGTTCAGCGCGCCGCAGGAGCATCTCGGGGTGTTCGCCTTCTGGGCGATCGTGACCGCGTTCCTCGGCGCGACGCAGGATATCGTGATCGACGCTTACCGGATCGAGATCCTGCCCGAGGACGAATTGCCGCACGGGACCGCGAACAACCAGTTCGGCTACCGGCTCGGCAATCTGGCGGCAGGGGTCGGCACGATCGCGATCGCCTCGTCCGAAGGGCTCGGGCTCGGCTGGGCGATGGGCTATGGGCTGACCGCGTTCTGCGTCATTCCCGGCGCGCTCGCGGCGCTCTGGGCAGGCCGCGGACTGCATGACCGGGTGCTGGCATCGCAGGATGGGGCGTCGCGCGGGCGCTGGCTCGAGGATACGATCATCGGGCCGTTCCGCGAATTCTTCCAGCGTCGCGGCGCGGTGCTGATCCTGCTGTTCGTGCTGATCTACAAGCTGGGCGATGCGATGGGGCAGGGCATGCTGAACCCGATGATCGTCGAGCTGGGGTTCAGCGATACCGAATTCATCGCGATCAACAAGCTGGTCGGGTTCTGGGGGCTGATCGTCGGGACCGCACTGGGCGCGCCGTTCATGGCGTGGCTCGGCCTCGGCCGCGCGCTGTTCGTGTCGGGCATGCTGATGATGCTCAGCAACTTCATGTTCGTGATCCTCGCCTGGCACGGCCATTCGAACACCTGGCTGACGATCGCGGTCGCGACCGAGCAGGTGACGAGCGGGATCGGGCTGACGGTGTTCGTCACCTATCTCTCTGGCCTGTCCAACCTTGCCTATACCGCCACGCAGTTCGCGCTGCTGTCGTCGTTCGCGGCGGTCGGGCGGACGTGGCTGGCGGCGCCCGCGGGCTATGCCGCCAACGCGCTGGGCTGGCCGGGCTTCTGGATGCTGACGATGGTCGTCGCGGTGCCGGGGCTCGTCCTGTTGTGGATCCTGTGGCGTCAGGGGTTCGTCGTCGAAAGCGTGCGGCGCGACCCGGCGATCGCGGCCGGGGCGGACTGACCCCGGCGCGTGACCCGGCTCAGCCCGTAACCGGGCGCCCCTCGTCCGCGAAGGCGGCGGCGACTGCGGCGGCGCTGGTGAGGACGCCGTCGACGCGGCGGACGCCGAGCAGGTCGGTCATCAGCAGCCGCGCGGTGTCGGGCGCGGTCTCGACCCGCGCGAGGATCGACAGCAATGCGGCCTCCGCGGGCGTCATCCGCGCGCAGCAGCAGGGCGCGATCGCGATCGTCCCCGCGGCGCTGCCCGCGAGATCGGCCATCAGCGCGCGCATCAGGATCAGCGGCCGGCGAAACCCCTGTCCGAAGGCGGTGAACAGCGTGTGCGCGGCGCGCGCGTCGCCAAGCCCGTTCGCACCCATCCGCCGCATCGCGAACAGCGCGATCCGCGCATTCTCGCAAGACGGCAGCGGATGCGGCAGCACCGTCGTCATGCTGGCGAGCGTCGTGCCGGCAAAGCGGTTGGCATCGGTCATATACGCGACTCCGTGGTTACAAGACCAAGGTCGCTTGTTCGTTATTGATAGTCAATAGCAATAAGGGGTCAGTGCGGCAGCTCGTCGTTCCCGGCGAGCACTTCGCCCGCGAGGTAGAGCGAACCGGCGATCAGCACGAATTGCGGCGCGTCACCCTGCGCGGCGATGCGGTCGAGCGCCTCGGCGGGGCTGGCGGCGGTCTCTGCGCTGCACCCGGCGCGTCGGGCGATCGCCGCCAGCGCGTCGGGGGCGTGGTGCGCATGACCCGGAACGGGGAGCGCGACGACGTGGCCGACCTGCGGGCCGAGAATGTCGAGCACGGCGTCGGCATCCTTGTTGGCGAGCATGCCGAGCACGAGCGTCGCGGGCCGCCCTGCCGCCAGCGTCCGCAGCACGCGCGCGACCGGCTGTGCGGCATTGGGATTGTGCGCGCCGTCGAGCCACAGGTCGCTGCCCGCGGGCAGCCGCGCGTGGAGCGGGCCGTCGGACAGGCGCTGCATCCGCGCGGGCCAGTGCGCGGCGTCCGCGGCGGCGCGCATCGCCGCCTCGGGGATGGCGAGCGCCGACTGATGCCGCAGCATCGCGATCGCGAGCGCGAGGTTGCGCGACTGGTGCAGGCCGACCAGCCGCGGGCGGTTGGTGACGAGCGTACCGCCCGCATCGGTGTAGCGCATCGTGGTGCGCGTCGTCCCGCTCGTCCAGGCGGCGCCGCGCGCGAGGACGGGGGCGCCCGCCGCCTCGGCGATCCCGGCGATCCGGGCACGCAGCGGGCGGGCATAATCCATCGTCACGAGCGGCACGCCGCGCTTGGCGATGCCTGCCTTCTCGCCCGCGATCGCCAGCAGCGTGTCGCCGAGAAACGCCTGATGATCGATCCCGAGCGCGGCGATGCCGGTGACGACGGGGTTCGGGATGACGTTGGTCGCATCGAGCCGGCCGCCCAGCCCGACCTCGACGATCGTCGCCGCGGCGGGCGTGCGCGCGAAGGCGAGGAAGGCGGCGGCGGTGGTGACCTCGAAGAAGCTCGCCTGCAGGTCCGCGGCGTGGTCGAGCACCTCGGATAGCAGCGCAGCGAGCGCGTCGTCCTCGATCAGCCGGCCGGCGAGGCGGATGCGTTCGTTGAAGCGGACGAGGTGCGGGCTCGAATAGACATGGACGTCGAGCCCCGCCGCCTCGATCGCGGCGCGCAGGAACGCGCAGGTCGATCCCTTGCCGTTGGTGCCGGCGACATGGAACACGGGCGGCAGCGACAGATGCGGATCGCCGAGCCGCGACAGCAAGGCGGTGATGCGCTCGAGGCCGAGGATGTCCGCGCCGGGCGACAGCGCGGTCAGCCGGTCGAGCTGCGCCTGGACGGCGGAGGAGGAGGAGGTGGCGTGGTCGGGCATTGTTCTAACTCCCTCTCCCCTCGGGGAGAGGGCTTGGGGTGAGGGGCGGTTCCGGGCGCAGCAGTGTGGGCTGCCCCTCACCCCGACCCTCTCCCCCGAGGGGAGAGGGGGTAGGTTACGCCGCTTCGCGGGCGCTCAGATAGCCGATGACGGTGCCGAGCTGTTCGCGCAGGTCTTTCCGGTGGACGACCATGTCGATCATCCCGTGTTCGAGATAATATTCCGACGTCTGGAAATCCTCGGGCAGCTTTTCGCGGATCGTACTCTCGATCACGCGGCGGCCGGTGAAGGCGAGCGTCGCCTTGGGTTCGGCAATCTGGACGTCGCCGAGCATCGCATAGGCCGCCATCACGCCGCCCGACGTCGGATCGGTCAGCACGACGATATAGGGCAGGCCGGCGTCGTGAAGCATCTGGATCGCGACGGTGCTGCGCGGCATCTGCATCAGGCTGAGGATACCCTCCTGCATGCGTGCGCCGCCGCTGGCGGTGAAGATCACATAGGGGACGCGGTCCTCGATCGCTGCCTCGACGCCGCGGACGAAGGCTTCGCCGACCGCGAGCCCCATCGACCCGCCCATGAAGCCGAAATCCTGCACGCCGACGACGACGCGGTGGCCGTCGATCGCACCGCGGGCATTGACGAGCGCGTCACGCTCGCTGTTGTCGGTCCGTGCGGCCTTCAGGCGATCGGTGTAGCGCTTCTGGTCGCGGAACTTGAGAGGATCCTCGGGCACCGGCGGCGCGGGCAGCTCGCTGCAGCTGCCTTCGTCGAATAGCTGCGCGAAGCGGATCTTCGGCCCGATGCGGTCGTGATGGTCGCATTTCGGGCAGACGTGGAGATTTTCCTCCAGCTCCTTGGTGAAGACCATCTGCCCGCAGCCCTTGCACTTGTGCCAGAGGTTTTCGGGGGTCTCGCGCTTGGCGACGAACGGCAGGACGTTGCGGACGCTGTTGAGCCAGCTCATGCGCCGATCTCCATGCGAATTTCCTTTCTTGCGGACGCGACGGCATCGGCGAGAGACGTGATATAGGCGCGGACGGGCTCGGCCGCAGCGGTGCCGTGCTGGGCGACCAGCTCGACGATCGCTGAGCCGACCACGACGCCATCGGCGACGCGCGCGACGTTCGCCGCCTGTTCGGGGGTGCGGATGCCGAAGCCGACCGCGACCGGGATGTCGGTCTGCGATTTCAACCGCGCGACCGCGTCTTCGATTGAGGATTGCTGCGCCTGTTGCAGCCCGGTGATGCCCGCGACCGAGACGTAATAGAGGAACCCGCTCGCGCCATCGAGCACGGTCGGCAGCCGGGCCGCGTCGGTGGTCGGGGTGGCGAGGCGGATCAGGTCGATCCCGGCGGCGCGCAGCTGGGGCCCAAGCGCATCATCCTCCTCAGGCGGCACATCGACGCAGATCACGCCGTCGACGCCCGCAGTCGCCGCGGCCTGCGCGAACCAGTCGGCGCCGCGCCGCAACATCGGGTTGCCATAGCCCATCAGCACCAGCGGCGTCTCGGGATGGCGTGCGCGGAAGGCGGTGGCGATCGCGAGGATGTCCGCGGTGCGCGTCCCCTGCGCGAGGCTGCGGATATTGGCAGCCTGGATCGCGGGGCCATCGGCCATCGGATCGGTGAACGGCATGCCGAGCTCGATCGCATCGGCGCCGCCCGCGACGAGCGCGTCGAGGATCGCCGGCGTCGCGGCGGTCGAGGGATCGCCCGCGGTGACGAATGCGACGAGCGCGGCGCGGTTCTCGGCCGCGGTACGCGCGAAGGTGGCGGCGAGGCGGCTCAAATCGCCACCCCGAGTGCTTCGGCTACGGTGAAGATGTCCTTGTCGCCGCGGCCGCACAGGTTCGCCAGGATGATCTGGTCCTGCCGCATCGTGCGCGCCTTCTTGGTGACGGTCGCGATGGCATGCGATGGTTCGAGCGCGGGGATGATGCCCTCGGTCCGGCAGAGCAGCTGGAACGCGTCGAGCGCTTCCTGATCGGTCGCGCTGTCATAGTCGACGCGGCCGATGTCGCGCAGCCAGGCATGCTCGGGGCCGATGCCCGGATAGTCGAGCCCCGCCGAGATCGAATGCGCCTCGGTGATCTGGCCGTCCTCGTCCTGCAGCAGATAGGTCTTGTTGCCGTGGAGCACGCCAGGGAAGCCGCCCGCAAGACTCGCCGCATGCTGCTTGTCGAGCCCGTGGCCCGCCGCCTCGACGCCGAGCATCGCGACATCGGCATCGTCGAGGAACGGGTGGAACAGCCCGATCGCGTTCGATCCGCCACCGATCGCGGCGACGAGCAGGTCGGGCAGGCGGCCGACGCGGTCGAGCATCTGCGCACGCGCCTCGGTACCGATCACGCTCTGAAAATCGCGGACCATCTCGGGATAGGGGTGCGGGCCAGCCGCGGTGCCGATGATGTAGAAGGTGTCGTGGACGTTCGCGACCCAGTCGCGCATCCCCTCGTTCATCGCGTCCTTCAGCGTGTGCGCGCCGCTGGTCACGGGACGGACTTCCGCGCCGAGCAGCTTCATGCGGAACACGTTGGGCGCCTGACGCTCGACGTCCTTCGCGCCCATGTAGATCACGCAAGGGAGGCCGAAGCGCGCGCAGACGGTTGCGGTCGCGACGCCGTGCTGGCCCGCGCCGGTCTCGGCGATGATCCGCGTCTTGCCCATCCGGATCGCAAGCAGGATCTGGCCGATGCAGTTGTTGATCTTGTGCGCGCCGGTGTGATTGAGCTCGTCGCGCTTGAACCAGATCTGCGCACCCATGCCGGGTTCTGCGGATTCGCGCAGCGCCTCGGTCAGGCGTTCGGCGTAATAGAGCGGGCTCGGGCGGCCGACATAATGTTCGAGCAGGTCGTCGAACTGCGCCTTGAACGCAGGGTCGGCCTTGGCGGCGCGATACGCCTCGTCGAGTTCGAGGACGAGCGGCATCAGCGTCTCGGCGACGTAACGGCCGCCGAAATCGCCGAAATGGCCGCGTTCGTCGGGCTGGGCGCGGTAGGAGTTGGGAGCGTTCATGCGGAGCGCTTTAGCATTTCGGAAAACGCTGTCACCCCTAGCGTTTCTGATACGCACCACCCCGGCGAAGGCCGGGGTCCAGTCGGGAAGGTCGTGGTGACGGGCAGGACCCGGCAATGCACCGTCCCCAACTGGGCCCCGGCCTTCGCCGGGGTGGTGCTAGAGCGCAGCGACTGCCTTCAGAAATGCCGCGATCCTGGCTTCGTCCTTCGTGCCGGGTTCGCTCTCCACCCCCGAGGACACGTCGACCAGTTCGGCGCCGGTCCGCCGGATCGCCTCGGCGACATTCGCCGGGTCGAGCCCGCCCGACAGCGCCCAGCGCAGCGGATGCCGGAACCCGTCGAGCAGGTCCCAGTCGAAGCGCAGCCCCATCCCGCCGGGCAGCGCGGCCGAGTCGGGGGTTTTCGCGTCGTAGAGGATGCGATCCGCGACACCGACGAACGCATGCGCGCCGTCGAGATCGCCGCGCGTGCGCACCGCGACGGCGACCCACAACTCGATCCCGAACCGCGCGCGGATCGCGGCGGCCCGTGCGGGGGTGACCTTGTGGAGCTGCAGCACGTCGAGCGCCGCGGATGCGATCGCCTGTTCGAGCATCTCGTCCTCGGGATCGACGAACACACCGACCTTGGCGACATGGCCGGGCACGCGCGCGGCGAGTTCGGCGGCCTTGTCGAAGGTCACGTGGCGCGGCGAGGCGGGGAAGAAGACGAAGCCGACATGGCTCGCCCCGTGCCGAATCGCGGCGTCGAGCGTAGCGGGGGTCGAGAGGCCGCAGATCTTGGCGGTAGTCATGGTGTTCCTTAGATCCCGGCGGCCTGTGCATTCCCACATTCTCCGTCAGGATGACGGGGGTAGCGCGTCGGGATGACGGTGGACGGTGGGGGTCAGAGCGTCGCGGCGATCGCGCGGGCGGCGGTGTCGGGGTCTTCGGCCTGAGTGATCGGGCGACCGACCACGAGGATCGAGGCGCCCGCGTCGAGCGCCGCGCGCGGGGTGACGACGCGCTTCTGGTCGCCGACATGGCCGTCGGGCAGGCGGACGCCGGGCACGACGAAGAACCCCCTGGGCCAGATCGCCTTGGCCGCGGCGACTTCGGCGCCCGAGCAGACGATGCCGTCGACCCCGGAGTCGCGCGCCAGTTCGGTCAGCCGTGCGACATGGTCATGCGCGCTGCCGGTGATCCCGGTAGCGGTGAGATCGGAAGCATCGAGGCTGGTGAGCATCGTCACCGCGATGACCTTGGTCCCGACCGGCGCGGCGGCCTTTGCATCCTCGAGCATCGCGCGACCGCCGCTGGCATGAACGGTCAGGATCGCGGGGGCGAGCCCGCCGAGCGCCTGCACCGCCTTGGCGACGGTATTGGGAATGTCGTGCAGCTTGAGATCGAGGAAGATCGGCAGGTCGAACTCGGCCATCGCATGCACGCCGGGCTGGCCGTGCGCGCAGAAGAATTCGAGGCCGAGCTTGATCCCGCCGACATGGTGGCGGACGCGCCCGGCGATCGCCTTGGCGCGGGCCAGATCGGGGGTGTCGATCGCGACATAGATCGGGCTGCTCATCATGCGACTCCCGGCGGGACCGCGGTCGGCGCGGCGGCGGGCGGGATGGCGGACGCGACGGCCGGTTCCTCAGGGTAGGACGGAGTCGGATAGGACGGGGTAGGGTAGCCCACCGGCGGCACGGCATGCGCGGCGCGCAGGTCGAGGATCGTCCGCTCCGCGGTCGCGAGCCGCTGACGCAGGCGCCAGCGCATCGCGAGATTGTAGAGCAAGGTCGGCAGGAACCCGATCAGGAACGTGACCAGCAACAGCATCGGCAGATTCACGTCGGCGATCAGGCCGCCCCAGAGCCGGATCGGCACGGTCGCCCAGTTGGCGATGGTGAAGACTGCGGCGATGAACGCCAGCAGGCACCAGAACAGGATCTTCAGGAACTGCATGACTTATCCCCTTGCATCCGCCCGGGGGTAAAGCCGCCGTCCGCTTTTGGCCAGCCTTGCGCCAACTTAACCCTGTTCCGGACCGGGCCGGCGGTCGCCGACGGTGCGTTTCAGCCGATCTCGCGGCGCAGATCCGCGAACAGGCCGGATACCGCGGTCAGCCGTTCCTCCTCCTCGTCGAGGATGGCGAGGAACGCGGCGCGCTTGATCGCGGCGACACGGCCGGGCTTCATCCGCACCGACGGGGGCAGCGTCGAGACGGTGATGTCGATCATGCGCTCGGCGCCGTGCAGCCGGCCCCAGAGATAGTCGTTCTCGCGGTAGGCGCGGCTGAAGAACGCGCCGAAGCTGTTGAACTGGATCCCCTTCAGCGTCGCCTCCGCCCCGCCCGAGCGAATCGCGACCGCGTCGTCGGGGGCGATCCGGTCGACCTTGATCGGGTCGAATTCGTCGAGCCCCTCGCCCTGCAGCAGCGGCAGCGTCGCGGTGTCGAAATAGGGGAAGCCGAGATAGGCGAGCAGCATCGAGCGGCGCACCGGCCGGTCGAGCGCGACGAAAGCCTCCGCGAGCCGCATGTCGGTCTCGGCGTCGCGGCGGTTGAGGTCGAGCGAGGCGGCCAGCGCGTCGAGCAGCGGCATCGCGTCGTCGCGCAGCGTGCGGACCTCGCGGCGCAGCGCGGCATGCGCGTCGGTCCGCTGGCATTCGAGATAGTCCGACAGCGACGCATAGATCGCATCGCGGATCGGCGCGAGTGCGACCTCCTCGACCTCGGCCTCGAGCACCGTCAGGCGGCGTGCCATCAGGCGCAGCCGGCGGATCCGGAAGCCGAGATCGAAGCGTCGCAGGAACGCGATCGTCGCGGGGCTCGCGCCGCCGCCATGCGCCGCGCCGATCTCTTCGGCGCCGCTCTGCGTCACCGCGGTCGCGATCGCCGCGCGGATCCGGTCCCAGCGCTGCGGCCCGGGTTCGCCGCCGGCGTGGAACAGCAGCGAGGTCAGCGTCTCGACCACGCCCGCGACCTTCAGATGGCCATAGGCGGCATAGCCATAGCCCGCGCTGGCCGCCGCGGCCTTTTGCGCACGCGCGCGCCAGTTGGCGAGCCGCGCCGCAGTCGGGCTGTTGAGGAACAGGGTATGCCCGAACAGCTGCTCGACCTCCGCCTCGACATCGGGGCGGATCGCATCGATGATCGCGCGCATCCGGTCGATCTGCGCCGAGCGCGCGGCGATCGCGTCGAGATTGTCGCGGATCGGCTGTTGGCGCGGCAATTCGCTGATCGCGCCGATGATCGTCTGGAAGAAGCCCGGCGTGCCATTCTGTGGCGGGAGGCGGAACTTCATCCCCGGCGACGGATCGATATAGACGAAGCGGCGGTCGATCTGGCGGCGCGCCGGGCGTTCCTTCAGCGCGTCGATCGCGGGGCGGAACGGCGCATTGGCGAGCACCGACCCGTCGATCAGCACGACCTGATCCGCGCCGTTGGTCGCCGACTGGCGGGGCAGGATACGCTTGAGGAAGGCATCGCGCGACGCCCAGGACGTCTTGCGATCGGCGAGCACGCCGTCGAGCTCGGCGACCATGAACGGCGGGAACGCACCCGGAAAGCTCGACGTCGCGCGTGCGGCAAAGGCGAGTTCGGGGATGTCCGCCAGGCTGTCGGTCGGCGTGCCGTGATCGGAAAAGTCGACGACGACGCGGTGCTCGGTCTCGACCACCTCGGGGGGCGAATTGAGTTTGAGCCGCTCGGGATGGCCGGTGAAATCGGTCACCGTCACGAACAGGTCGAGCGGCTGGCCCGGCGGCAACAGCCGCGGCCCGCGCTCGCTGGCGGCCATCGCGTCGAACGCGTCGAGCAGCAGCCCGGTAAAGGTCGCGCCGCCGAACGGGGGCTCGAACCAGCGCGAGCGGACGAAATGCGACAGCTTGGCCTTCACCTCCTCGCGCGTCGTGTCGTCGAGCGTCTGGACCTTGTCCGCGCTGCGCCCCGCCGCCATCCAGGCGAGTGGCAGCGCCCAGGCCTTCGAGAAGCGCGAATGCGGCGCGGCATGGGGATCGATCAGCGCCTCGACATCGGCCGAGCTCAGCCAGAGATCGGTGAGCGGATCGAGGCTCTGCCCGGTCGCGATCGCCTGGGCGAGGAAGATGCCGTTGATCCCGCCCGCGCTGGCACCGGCAATGATGTCGGCGAGCACGCGGACCTTGAGCGCACCCTGCGCCTCGATCTCGTCGAGCAGGTCGCGGTAGACCGCCTGGCTGCCGGTCCCGCGGTCACCACCGGCATGATGGCCGTGGCTGGCGCGGACGAGATGCCAGATCTCCTTGGTGATGCCGTGCATGTAGACGGCCAGGCTGATCCCGCCATAGCAGACCAAAGCGAGACGAAGCTCCTTCTCGCGCACCCGCTCAGCCTCCGACCGGGCAATGATGATAGCTGACGACGCCGGTCCGGATCATGCGGGCTCCAGCGTCGCCCAGATCGGCAGGTGATCCGACGCCTTGCGCGCCGCGGCGCTGCTGTGCACGCCGCAGCTGGCGATGCGCAGGTCGCGCGACGCCATGATCCGGTCGAGCCGGGCGATCGCGCGGCGCGAATGAAAGCTTGCGCCGGTATCGGCGAACGCGAAGTCGCGTCCGAAGTCGCGCAGGCAGCCCGAGCCCGCGCTCCATTCGTTGAGGTCGCCCATCAGCACGGTAGGGTGTCGGGTCGCACAGGCGTCGACATGCGCGAGCACCGCCGCCGCCTGACGCCGCCGCCACAGCCCCGACAGGTCGAGATGCATGCCGACGACGCGGATCATCCCGCCCGCGGTCCGCACGTCGGCCATCACCGCGCCGCGCGGCTCGAGCGAGGGCAGGTGGATCGCCTCGCTGTCGACGATCACCGCCGACTTGCGCACCAGCACGACATTGCCGTGCCACCCCATGCTGAGCGCACTGAGGCTGACGGGGATCGGCTTCCAGTCGCTATGCTCCTCGAGCAGGTGATAGGGCAGCACGCAGGCGCGTGTGCCGAACCGGCGATCCGCCTCCTGCAGCGCGATGACGTCGGCGTCGATCTCGCGCAGCACCTCGACCACGCGTTCGGGGTTCCGGCGGCGGTCGAGACCGATGCCCTTGTGGATATTATAGCTGGCGACCTTGATCATGTGCGCGGGCTTAACGCGGGATGGCGGGTGCGGGTTGCCGCGGGCTCTGCCGATTGCTCCGGCTTTCGCGGTGCATGATGGACGGACCGGCACCGCACGGCGGCGGAGCGATGGATTGGAATACCGCAATCTCCTTGCGCGCAACAATAGCACCGGGATGCGCGCGAAACAGGACAAAAACTGCTTGCGCGATCGATTCAATTGGGGTGTCATGCGGTCATAACAAAACGCAGGGACGAACGATAACGAGCTGGTGCGGGCAACGCGCCGGTCGCCGGGGGAGTGTGCCGCGGATCCGAGCCAACAGGACGGACGACGCGAAGGTGAGCGACTTTCCAGGGGACGCGCGGTCGAGGCCGCGCAAACGGGGCGGACTCACAGATGATCACGCGGCGATCGATCCTACAGCATATCGGCATGGCGGGCGGCGCGGCCGCGACCTTCGGCGCGATGGAGGCGCTGGGTATCGCGGGCAATGTCGCGGCGGCGGCGCCGATGCCCGATCTGCCCGCCGGCTTTGGCAAGGGGCGATCGGTGATCGTGCTGGGGGCGGGGATCGCCGGGCTGGTCGCCGCCTATGAACTGCAGCAGGCGGGGTTCGACGTCACCGTGCTCGAGGCGCGCGACCGGGTCGGCGGGCGCAACTGGACGGTGCGCGACGGCGACCGGATCGTGATGGACGGCGAGACGGACCAGGTCGCGCGCTTCTCCGACGGCGCCTATTTCAATGCCGGGCCGGCGCGGCTGCCGAGCTTCCACCACCGCATCCTAGGTTATTGCGGCAAGCTCGGCGTCCCGCTCGAGGTCGAGATCAATTCGAGCCGCAGCGCCTTCCTGATGGGGCAGAAGGGCGACAAGGTGCGGATGCGCACCGCGATAAACGACACGCGCGGGCATGTCGCCGAACTGCTGATGAAGGCGGTGAACCAGGGCGCGCTCGACCAGAGTCTCAGCGCAGCGGACAAGCAGGCGTTGCTGCCGTTCCTAAAGACCTATGGCGATCTCGATGCGACGGGGCATTTCGCAGGGACGTTGCGATCGGGGTTCCAGGCGTTTCCGGACGCCGGCGTCGGCGTCTTCGCGCGACCGCCCGCGCCGATGCCGCTCGACCGGCTGCTCGCCAACGAACAGCTGCCGGCGATGCTGTTCGAGGACAATGTCTACATGCAGGCGACGATGTTCCAGCCGGTCGGCGGGATGGACCGGATCCCGGCGGGGTTCGAGCGCGCGCTGACCCGCAAGGTAGTGCGCGGCGCGGACGTGACGCGGATCCGTAACCGCCCCGATGGCGTCGAGATCGCCTGGCGCGATACGAAGACGGGCGCGGGCCGGATCGCGCGCGCCGATTTCTCGGTCTGCACCATCCCCTTTCCGGTGCTCGCCAAGGTCGATTGCGACTTTGCGAAACCCGTCGTGCAGGCGATTGCGGGCGTTGTGTACGACCATTCGAACAAGGTCGCGTTCGATTCGCCGCGCTTCTGGGAACAGGACCAGATCTATGGCGGCATCTCGTTCGTCGGTGGCGAGACGTCGCTGATCTGGTATCCGAGCGCGGGGCTGTTCAGCCCGCGCGGGATGCTGCTGGCCTGCTACACCTCGGGGGAGCGGGCGGAAGGCTTTGCGAAGCTGCCGATCGCCGACCAGGTCGAGCGGGCGCGCGCGGCGGTCGAGCGGCTGCACCCGGGGCATGGCAAGGATCTGGTCAACGGCGTCGCGGTCAACTGGAACAAGATTCCGTACAGCCTGGGGCCGTGGCCGAACTGGTTCGTCGGGATGGCGGGACATCAGGAGGGTGATATCGATACCGAAGGCTATCGTCTGTTGTGCCAGCCCGCGGGCCGCACCGTCTTTGCCAGCGCCGCGCTGAGCCAGACGCCGGGATGGCAGGAAGGCGCGGTCCAGTCCGCGCACCACGCGATCGCCGCGATCGCGGGGCTGCAACGGGCCGATCTGGGCGCGCGGACGGACCGGGTGGCTGTGTGATCGGCATGGTGATGAGCACGGCGACGACGGGCGGGGTGACGATCCGGGCGGCACGGCGCGAGGACATCCCCGCGCTGGAGCAGCTGATCGCGACGTCGGCGGCGACGTTGGGGCAGGGCTTCTACGCCCCCGATGCGCTGGCGAGTGCGATCCGGACGATCTTCGGGGTCGACACCGATCTCGTCGACGACGGCAGCTACCTCGTCGCGGAGATCGACGGCGCGCTGGCGGGGTGCGGCGGGTGGAGCCGCTTCGCCACGCTGTTCGGCGGCGACCGCTATGCCGACCGGTCCGCCGCGCTGCTGGTGCCGGGGCAGGATGCGGCGCGGATCCGCGCGATGTTCACCGCCCCCGGCTTTGCACGGCGCGGCGTGGGATCGGCGATCATGGCGGCGAGCGAGACGGCGGCGCGGAAGGCGGGCTTCGACAAGCTCGCGCTGATGGCGACGCTGTCGGGGGTCCCCTTCTACGAAAGCCACGGCTTCGTCGCGGAGCCCGGGATCACCGTCGACGCGGACGGGATCGCAGTTCCGTTCGTGCCGATGACCAAGGCGCTTCACACGCCCGACGCGTGCTGACGCGCGGGACCACCGAATTTTTA
Organism: Sphingomonas sp. T1; assembly: GCF_902506585.1. Taxonomy (NCBI): domain Bacteria; kingdom Pseudomonadati; phylum Pseudomonadota; class Alphaproteobacteria; order Sphingomonadales; family Sphingomonadaceae; genus Sphingomonas; species Sphingomonas sp. T1. The sequence continues at coordinate 878,855 of NZ_LR733875.1, read as the reverse complement.
GGAGAGACGACCATGCCAGTGCGACCGATCGTAAACCGCGTCTCGCGTACATTGACCCGTGCCGGTCTGGGAACGGGACTGGCGGCGGCGGCGATGCTCGCGACGCCGGCAACCGCGCAGATCGTCCGCCACGCCAATCCGGGGCCGGGGCCGTCGCTGATCCTGCAGAGCGTGACGATCCCCGCGGGCGCGGAAACGCTGGTGCTGTCGGGGCAACTCGCCGCGCCGATCGATCCGTCGAAACCGGTCACCGGCGTCGAGTCGTTCGGTGACACCAGGACGCAGACGGTCAGCATCTTCACGAAGATCAAGGCGATCCTGGCGGAGCATGGCTATACGATGGCCGATGTCTACAAGCTGACGGTGTTCGTTACCGCGGACCCGGAGCGCGGCGACGGCAAGATGGACTTTGCCGGCATGAACGACGGCTTCAAGCAGTTCTTCGGAAGTGCCGACAACCCCAATACGGTCGCGCGGTCGACGGTGCAGGTCGCAGCGCTCGCGGGCCCCAATTATCTCGTCGAGATCGAGGCGACCGCGGCGCGGATGCCGCGTCGCTGAGGCGGCGGGGCGGCGGTCAGCCGTCGCCCCGCGCGCCCGACGGCAGCATCCGGTTGCCGATACGGTCGACGAACTGGTGCTTCAGCGCGGCGCCGACATGCAGGACGAGCAGCGCGCAGGTCAGCCAGACGAGCAGGCCGTGCGCCTCTTCGAACCCCTCATGCGCGCCGCGCGGCAGGCCGGGGATGAACGGCCAGCTCAAGCCGCCGATCAGCGAGGTGCTGCTGCTGGTCAGCGCGGGCTTGCCCGTCGACAGATACATCCACCCGGTCGCGGGCAGGCCGATCAGGATGACGTAGAACAGCGCGTGGTTGGCGCGGGCGAGCACGCGTTCCCAGGTCTGTAGTGCAGCGGGGAAGGGCGGCGGCGGATTGGCGATCCGCCAGATCAGCCGGGCGATGCTGAGCAGCAGGATCGTGAAGCCGAGCGTCTTGTGCCAGTCGAACCAGCCGGTGCGCAGGTCGCCGCGCGGCATGTCGGCAAAGGTCCAGCCGACATAGAGCTGGATGAAGACCAGCGCTGCGATGATCCAGTGGAACGCGATCGCGCCCAAATTGTAGCGCCGTGCGCCATCGCGTCGTGCCGTCATCTGCTGTCTCCCCGGTCGTCCGGTTCTACGCCGCGCGGCCATCGGCGTACAGTGGTCATCCCGCCTGCACCGGGGCCGGTCTAGGTAGATACCCGCATGGGAAACCGCAGGCGGCCGCCCTAGGCTGGAGCGATGAACCTCTTCGTCCAGCTCGCGGTGGCGACGGGCATGGTGCTGGCCACCATCCTGGTCCATCTTGCCGGGTTGGCCGGGCTGTTGCTGGTGATCCGGCGGCAGGGGCGCAGGACCGGGGTGCGGCGGCGCTGGCATGACGTGATCGGCATCGTCGGCGCCGCGACCGCGCTGTTCGTGGTCCACGGGATCGAGATCTGGGCCTATGCGCTGTTGTACAGCGGGACGGGCGCACTCGCCGATTTCGGCACCGCACTGTATTTCTCGACCGCGACCTACACGACGATCGGGTATGGCGACGTGCTGCTCGGGGAATCGTGGCGGATCGTCGGCGCGATCGAGGGCGCCAATGGCGTGATCCTGCTCGGCTGGTCGACCGCCTTCTTCGTCGCGATGGTCGCGCGCATCACGATCGTCGAGCGCGAGTTCACCGAGCGGCCCGCGACCCCGCGACCCGCGGCGGATCCGTATAAACCGCAATAACGCGCGCCAGCCGGACGGCCTAGCAACGGGGCTGTATCCAACCCGAAAGGCGTCCGATGAAAAACATTCTGGTGCTGGCGCATGACGACGAGGGCCAGGAGGCCCGGCTCCAGGCGGCGCTCGATCTCGGGCGGGCGCTGACGGGGCATATCACCTGTCTCGACGTGACCTATATCCCGCCGATCCTGGGGAACGACTATAGCGAGGCCGGCTATGCGATGGCGGCGGTACTGGCCGACGAAACGACGCGCGAGCGTGCCAACAAGGTGACGCTAGAGGCTCGGTTCGCGCGCGAGGATGTCGCGTGGAACTGGGTCGACGCGACCGGGGAGGCGGCGGCGTGCATCGTCCGTGCCGCGGCACTCGCCGACGTCATCGTCCTCAACCGCCGGCTCGACAACCCGTCGGTGATCGACATGCGCCGCACCGCGAGCGAGCTGATCGTCAAGTCGGGCAAGCCGGTGCTTGCGGTGCCGGGCGAGTCCCGGGGGATCGACCTGGCGACCGCACTGGTCGCATGGGACGGGTCGCCCTGCGCCGCGGCGGCGCTGCGCGCGGCGGTGCCGATGCTGAGGCTCGCCGACCAGGTCACGCTGTTCTCGGTCGACGACGGGGCGATGGCGTCGCCGATCGAGGACGCCGCCACCTATCTGTCGCGCTACGACATCCACCCCGTCATCCGCCGGATCGAGGTCCAGCCCGGCGGCGCGCCCAAACAGCTGCTCGCCGCCGCCGCGAGCGGGCAGTACGGCTATGTCGTGATGGGCGGGTTCGGGCATCTGCGCTTTACCGAGGCGCTGTTCGGCGGGGTGACGCGGACCATGCTGACCAGCAGCCCGATCCCCGTCTTCCTCGCGCACTAAATGAGCGGGGTCAGAGCGCCCCGGTCAGCAGCAGCTTGCGGACGTCGTCCTGCACCTGGTTAGCGGCGCCCAGCCGCTCGATCAGCTGTGCGGGACGGCTGCCGCGCAGGCCCGCGACGGTCAGTTCGCCGTCGCGGACATAGGTGTAGACGCCGCTGACCGCGAACGCCGCGACATGGCCGATATGCGCCTTCTGTCCGTCGATCGTGGCGGTGAAGCGGTCCGAGGCGAAGAAGCGGCGGCGGGTCATCGGCGTCTCGAAGGCGAGCTCGAGGATCGCGACCTGTTCACGCTCGGGCGGCACGGTGTGCGCGACGTCGGGCGCGGGCGGTGCGGGGTTCGCATTGTCGTAGCGCTCGGGCAGATGCAGCCGCAGCTTCAGCACTGCAGGGTCGGCGGCGAGCGTCTCGGCGAACTGCGTCATGAAGCCCGCAAATCCGGCGGCATCGGTGTCGCCGATCCCGAAATGGACGTGCAGCCGATCGATGCTCTCCCCGCCATTGGGTACCGGATTGGCGATCCGGTCGACCAGCGTCCGTGAGCCCTGCGGCAGCGCATAGGCGACGGTCGCGGCGAACATGTTCTGTTCGTCGGCGAACAGGATCGGGCAGGCGGCGTTGAAAATTTCCTGATCCGCGGCGCTGGCAAAGCCGATCTCGACCCCGCCATCGAGCACATAGTCGTCGAACGGCGCGATCCCGTCGATCGCCGGCCAGAGATGCGCGTCCTGCGCGCGATCGAGATGCATCTGGACGTACCAGCCGAGCCCGGGAATGCGCGAGCAGAGCGGTCCATGCACGTCGCGCCAATAGGTCGCGAAGACCTCATGCGGGACCTGCGGACGGCGCAGCACCGTCGTGAAGGTGTTGATCGCGATCCGCGAATCGCGCGCGGAATAGTCGGTCGTGACGCTGGGGTCTGACATGGAAGGATCTTTGTTCTGGAGAAATCGAAGGGAGCAGCGTCAGCGCTCGCGGAGATCGGGGACGCTGTAGACAGAGGGTTCGTCGTCGGCGGTGCCGCGTGCGAAGACGGCGATGTCGCCCGGCATCACCTCCTGCCGGGCCCACCGGTCCCATCCGATATGGATGAAATCCGGCGGGCCGAAGATGCGCAGCGCGGCGCTGTATTCGTCGCCGCGAAACCCGACAAAGTGCAGCGCGGGGCGGGCGCTCACAGCATCGGCATGCCGCCCGTCACCGGCAGCAGCGCGCCCGACATGTAGCTGCCCTCGTCCGAGGCGAGCAGGACATAGGCCGGAGCGAGCTCGCCCGGCTGGCCCGCGCGGCCAAGCGGCGTGTTCTGGCCGAGCGTCTCGAGCTCGTCGCCGCCCTTGGCGATCGGCTGGATCGGCGTCCAGACGGGGCCGGGGGCGACGCAGTTGACGCGGATGCCCTTGGGGGCGAGCAGGTTGGACAGCCCGATCGTCAGGCTCGCGATCGCGCCCTTGGTGGTCGAATAGACGATCATGTTCTCGGTCGCGATCTTCGCCTGCACGCTGGTCGAATTCACGATCGCGGCGCCCGGCTTCATGTGCGGCACCGCGGCCTTGGCGAGGCGGATCATCGCGAAGACATTGGCGGAGAAGGCATCCTGCATCTCGTCGTCGTCGATATCGTCGAGCGTTTCGTTCATCGTCTGCGCGGCGGCGTTGTTGACGAGGATGTCGAGCTTGCCGAGATCCGCGACGGTACGCTCGACCAGCGCCGCGCAGTGATCGCGGTCGCGAATGTCGCCGGGCAGCTGGATGCAGCGGCGGCCGGCCTTCTCAACCCAGGCCTTGGTCTCGTCGGCATCCGCCTGTTCCTCGGCGAGATAGGAGATCGCGACGTCGGCGCCTTCGCGCGCATAGGCGATCGCGACCGCGCGACCGATGCCCGAATCGCCGCCGGTGATCAGCGCGACGCGGTCTTTCAGCAGCCCCTTGCCGACATAGCTGTCCTCGCCGTGATCGGGCTTGTTGCGCATTTCGACCTCGAGACCGGGGCTCGGCTGCTGCGGCTCGTTCGGAAAGGACGTGGGGGCGCTGCTGCGGGGATCGCTCATAATCTCGTGTCCTGGGTATAGTTTAGGGGGGATATGCGGGTCGAACGAACCAGCACGCGCATCGCTCCGCCGCGCAGGCCCGATCGCGCAGTTGCTGGGCGATGCGGGCAGGCGTAGGTGTCGCGCATGGCCTTTGTCAGCGTCACCCGGCTTCGCTTACGTGCGCTGCGGTTCCTGCCGCTGTTCGCGCTCGATGCGCTCAGGACCACTGCGCAGGTGCGGCGTGCCGACGGGTATCTTACCGGGGCCATCCTGCGCGACCGTGCGCTGACCTTCTGGACGATGACGGTCTGGCGCGATGCCGCGGATATGAAGCGCTATATTACCGACGGGTCGCATTTGAAGGCGATGCCCAAGCTGATGCACTGGTGTGACGAAGCCAGCATCACCCACTGGACCACCGAGACCGCGAACCTGCCCGGCTGGGACGAGGCGGATCGGCGGATGCGCGGGGAGGGTCGGCCGTCCAAGGTCCGGTATCCGAGCGCGGACCACGCCGCGCTCGACTACCGCCCGCCGCGGCTGACCGGCGCGGCAGCGATCCCGCCGCACCGGGGGTAATTACCCAAAAGTTGCGCTTACCATTCGATGCCGATCTTGCCGAAATGCGCGCCGCTCTGCTGGAGGGCGAACGCCTCGGCGAGCTGGTCGAGCGGGAAGCGGCGGTCGACCACCGGCTTGATCCCGGTCGCGTCGATCGCGCGGACGAAGTCCTGCTGTTCCTGACGACTGCCGACGATCAGGCCCTGGAGCCGCGCCTGCTTGCCCATCAGCGCGGCGGTCGGGACCTCGCCGCTGTTGCCCGTCAGCACGCCGATCAGCGAGATGTGCCCGCCGACACGGACCGCAGTGATCGACTGCGCCAGCGTGCCCGGGCCGCCGACCTCGACGACATGGTCGACGCCGCGCCCGCCGGTCCAGTCGACGACCTTGCGCCCCCAGTCGGACTCGTCGCGATAGTTGAGCGTGAAGTCGGCGCCGAGCGCGCGCGCACGGTCGAGCTTCTCATCCGATGACGAGGTGATCGCGACCCGCGCGCCCATCGCCTTGGCGATCTGCAACGCCCAGATCGACACGCCGCCGGTGCCGAGCAGCAGTACGGTGTCGCCCGCCTTCAGCTTGCCGTCGACGACGAGCGCGCGCCACGCGGTCAGCCCGGCGGTGGTGATCGTCGCCGCCTCCACCGCGTCATAGCCCTTGGGCGTGTGCGTGAAGGCGGTCGCGGGCAGGACGACATACGCCTGTGCGAAGCCGTCGATGCCGTCGCCGGGCGTCCGCGAGAAATCGCCGATCGTCGGCGTGCCGGTCTGCCAGTCGGGGAAGAAGCACGACACGACCTGATCGCCGACCGCGAATTCGGTCACGCCGTCGCCGATGCTCTCGACCACGCCGGCGCCGTCGGACAGCGGGATGCGCCCGTCCTCGGTCGGCATCCGGCCGGTGACGACGCCCAGATCATGGTAGTTGAGCGAACTACCGTGCAGCGCGACACGGATCATTCCCGCGCCCGGCACGCCCGGATCCGCACGGTCTTCGCTCTGCAGCGTGTCGAGCCCCGCGGGCGATCGCAGCGTCATGGCCTTCATCGTCAAACTCCTGATGTTCGCGCCCCCAACGGCCGAGCCGGGCAAACAGCCGCATGCGATGTCGGAAGCTTTACCCGATCCCCGGCACGTCCCGACGTCAGACCCGGTGGAGCAGCGCGTCCAGATCGGCCTCGCCCAGGATCCGGATCGCGCCACCGTCGCGGCGATAGGCCTCCGCCTTCAGCCGGGCGGGATGCGTGCGCAGCGCGCGCGCCTGCGGGTCGGGGCCGGCGACGAGCAGGATCGTCGTGGTCGCGCCGACCGAGGTCATCACCCGCGCGCCGAGCGCGGCGACACGGTGCGCGAGCGGCCCGTCGCGCGGCTGGCCGAGCAGCGCGATCCGTTCGCCGCGCAACGGCCCGTCGAGCGCCGCGGCAGGGGCGGGGCCGGCGACGCGCGGCGGGGCGAGCCAGTCGGCGAGCGTCAGCCCGGTATGGTCGATCGCCTTGACGATCACCCAGCCCGCGGCGCGCGCATCGCTCAGCGCGTCGTGATGGCGATGCTCGATACCGAGATAGTGCGCGAGCTGCCCGAGCTTGTGGTTCGCCAGATCGGGCCAGGCGCGCTTGGCGACGCGCACGCTGTCGAGCCAGGTCGTCTCGATCGCCGGGCGATCATGCACGCGGCACGCGGCGGCGAGCGCCCCCTTGTCGAAATAGGAATGCGCGACCGTGGTCCGCCCCGACAGATGCGCGGTCACCGTCGCATGGATGTCGGCAAAGCTCGGCTGGCCGACGACATGATGCGCGGCGATGCCGTGGATCCGCGTGTTGAACGCGTGGAACTCATCGCGCGGATCGACCAGCGTCTCATAGGCGAAGACTTCGTTACCGCCCCGAAAGCCGACGATCCCGACCTGGCAGATGCTGCTGACGCGCGCACAGGCGGTCTCAACGTCGATCACGACGAAATCGGGCACGGTCTCGTCTAGGTCGTGGGCCAGCGGTTGCAGCGCGGTCGTCGTCAGCATGGCGTCACCCCTAGCGCCGACCCAGGCGGCACGCGATCCCCCATCACCCTCCGCATCAGCGAAGCTGGCTGTCCTTGCTGCCACGGCGGTTGAACAGCGAGGCCGCGGGCCGATCGCGACCGCTCTGGCAGGCGATGCACGTCCGTACGCCCGGCACGGCCTGGCGCCGCCCTTCCGGAATGTCGTCGCCGCAGGCGATGCACTGTTCCTCGCTTTCGCCGACCGGCATCCGCGCACGCGCCGCCATCACCGCATCCATCACGGTATCGTCGATCTGATCCTGCACCGCGCCATCGCGCGTCCAGCCGCCTGCCATGCTTCGTCTCCGTTCGTGCCCCGATCGTGTCAGGTGCCTGACCTATATGGGAAAGCATCGTTGGCATTGCACGTCGGCGGGTCTGGCGGCGGGGGGCTAGCGTCCTGCGCTATCCGGATCGCCGAGCGCGCGGCGCAGCGCGGTGACCTCGGCGTTGAGTGCGCGCAGCCGGTCGGGCGTCATCCCGCTGCGGTCGACGATCATCGGCCCGAGGCACCCCGTACCCGCCCAGCAGGTCCGGCCCGCCGGGGTGAGTCGGACATGCATCTGCCGCTCGTCCGCCGGGTTGCGCAGCCGCGTGACCAGCCCCGCCGCCTCCAGCCGTTTGGCGAGCGGGGTGATCGTGCTGGGTTCGAGCGCGAGCCGTTCGGCGATCGCACCGATCGTCCGGCCATCCTCCGCCTCGTGCAGCGTCTGGAGCACGAGGAACTGCGGATAGGTGATGCCGAGCTGGTCGAGCATTGGCTTGTACGCACGGTTGATCGCGATCGTCGCGGCGTAGAGCGAGAAACAGAGCTGCTCGTCGAGCGGTAGCGGCGGGGGGACGGTATCGGACGATGGCGGCTGATCGGGCACGATAGGGGCTCCTGGCTGAGCCGCCGACCTACCATGCCGATGTTTATCGTGGCAAACGACGCGGCAGACCGCAGTCCGCCGCGTCGCCTCCACGCGCGATCAGTCCTTCGCGCTGCCGGGTTCGGCCATCTTGCGATGCTGCTCGGCGAGGACCGAGCCGGGTACGACATTGGCGATCACGCCCTGCAGCTTGGTCATCCAGCCCGAGAACACCGAGCCCTTGCCCGCCATCAGTGCGTCCCAACCGTCGCGTGCGACATCGGCAGGCGAGCGCTTGTTGGGATCGGTGCCGACATCGGTGTCGTTCATGTCGGCGCGGTCGAAGAATTCGGTGTCGACCGGCCCCGGCATCAGCGTGGTCAGCGTGACGCCGTCCGCATCCTTGATCTCGTTGCGGAGCGCTTCGGTGAAGCTGTCGATGAATGCCTTCGTCCCGTTATACACGGCCTGGAATGCGCCGGGGATATAGCCCGCGACCGACCCGGTCACGAGCAGCTTGCCGTCGTTGCGCGCGACCATCGCGGGCAGCACCTTCTGTACCAGATACAGCGTGCCCGTGATGTTGGTGTCGATCACCGCGCGCCAGTCGGCGACGCTCTGGTCGAGGAAACCGTGTCCCAGACCGCGACCGGCATTGGCGCACAATATGTCGATCTGGCGCCCGTTGGTCGCCGCAAGCAGCGCGTCGACGCCGTCGGTGGTCGACAGGTCGGCCTCGAGCGCCGTTACCGTGGTCCCGAACTGGCGGAAGTCGGCCGCTGCCGCCTCGATCAGCGCCTCGTCCGCGACGACGAGGATATCATAGCCGTCCTGCGCCGCAATCGTCGCGAGTTCGAAGCCGATGCCCGTCGACGCGCCGGTGATGACGGCGAATTTGCCGTGTGGTGATGCTGTAGCCATGGGTCGATATCCTCTCAGTTGAAGCCGGGCTTGAGCACGACCTTGGTCACTTCGTTCTGATCGTCGTGGAACATCTTGTAGCCCTGCGGCGCCTCCTCGAGATCCATGCGGTGCGAGATGAGGAAGGTCGTGTCGATCTTCTCTTCGAGGATCGCGTTGAGCAGCGCGGGCATGTAATGCTGGACGTGCGTCTGGCCGGTCTTGAGCGTCAGCCCCTTCTCCATGAACGCGCCGAGCGGGAACTTGTCGACGAGCCCGCCATAGACTGCGGGCATCGAGACGCGGCCGCCCTTGCGGCAGGCGATGATGGCCTGGCGGATCGCATGCGCGCGGTCGGTGCCGAGGAAGGTCGACTTTTTGATCTGGTCGATGACGTTGTCGACGAAGAACCCGTGCGCCTCCAGTCCGACGCTGTCGATCACCGCATCGGGCCCGATCCCGCCGGTCATTGCCATCAGCGCCTCATAGACCGCGCTTTCCTCGAAGTTGATCGTCTCCGCGCCGAACCGCTTGGCGAGTGCGAGCCGCTTGGGGAAATGATCGATCGCGATCACGCGCTCGGCGCCCATCAGGAATGCCGACTGGACCGCGAATAGCCCGACAGGACCACAGCCCCAGACCGCGACCGTGTCGCCGGGCTCGATCTGCGCATTCTCCGCCGCCTGCCAGCCGGTCGGCAGGATGTCGGAGAGGAACAGCACCTTGTCGTCCTCGATCCCGTCGGGGATCACGATCGGGCCGACATCGCTGAACGGCACGCGGACATATTCCGCCTGGCCGCCCGCATAGCCGCCGGTCATGTGGCTATAGCCGAACAGCCCGCTCATCGGCTGGCCGTACAGCTCCTGCGCGATGTCCTGATTGTCCGCGGGCAGGCCGTTGTCGCAGGCGGAATATTGATGCTTGCCGCAGTGATAGCAGCTGCCGCACGCGATCGTGAACGGCACGACGACGCGCTGCCCCTTCTTCAGCGTCGACTTGGGACCGGTCTCGACGACCTCGCCCATGAATTCGTGGCCGAGAATGTCGCCCGCCTGCATCGTCGGGATATAGCCGTCATAGAGATGCAGGTCGGAGCCGCAGATCGCGGTCGACGTCACCTTGATGATGCAGTCGCGCGGGTTGAGGATCTCGGGGTCGTCGACCGTGTCGACGCGGACGTCGTGGCGGCCATGCCATGCCAATGCGCGCATCAGGCGAACTCCTCGTCATGCTGTTTGCGGGTGAAGGAGCCGGTCGCGATCTCGCCGGTCTCCATCAGTTGCTTGAACCGGCGCAGGTCGCGGCGCGCCTGGATCGCGGGTTCGCGCTGGAACATCTTGGCGACGATCTTGCCGACGATGCCGGCGGGCGGATCATAGACGATCGTCGCGGTGACGACGGTGCCGCGCGCGCCGGCATCGCGAAACTCGACCCGGCCGCTGTTCGCGACATCGGCGCCCGGTTCGGACGTCCAGGCAATCACCCGGTCGGGCGTCTCGTCGGTCACGACCGCGTCCCATTCGACCGTGCGGCCGGCGGGCGCCTTGACCACCCAGTGCGACCGCGTGGCGTCGATCGGGGTGATCGACACGACGTTTTCCATGAAGCGCGGCAGGTTGGTGAAGTCGCGGAAATAGGCGAACAGCTCGGCCGCCGGGCGATTGATCGTCACCGTGCGGCCGACGATGCTGTCCCCGGTCGTGGTCGGCAGGCCCTCGGCGGCGATCGGATCGCCCTTCTTCCAGGTCGTCGGGGGCGCGTCGTCGGTATGGTCGGTAGGGGACTGCGACATGTCCGTTCTCCTGTCCAAAGATGCTGTCCCAACGCGTCAGTCTGGCGGGGAGCCGGCGGGCGCCGGGCGGTTCGTCGCAACACAGCGACGGCTCGTCGTCAGCCACCCGGGAAATTGATGTCGCTCAGTAGATTTCTCTCGGCGGGGCGGCGGGCAACCCCAACGTATAAAAAAACTACCGCCCGGTACAGAAGGCGATTGACGTTCGGGTCGATCGGTTTGTATACCGCTCGGTATCAAAGGTTGCTCCGACGTCGGAACGACACCGTCACCACGACCGCACCCGCGCTGCCCCATGCCGTGCCGATGGACCCTCCATCGACGCAGGTCCGGTGCTGCCCGATCCGAAAGGGGATATTCATGGCCTATCTCGACCTCGACACGCATTTCGCCGCACCCTGTGGCACGCGCAACACCGCGCGGGTCGCAGCCGCCGCGCCGGTAAATCCGGTCGCTAACCTCGCCGCGGATATGGCCGCCGATCTGGTGGTCGATCTCGCTGGAGACGCGGCCGACGAGACGGCGGGCTTTTCCGCGCTCGAATGGAGCGTCATCGCGCTTGCCAAGCGCGACACGCTGCGCAGTCTTGCCAGCCCCGGCGCGGTGTCGCGCGCGATGGGCGGGCTGTTCGGGCTGGGCAGCCGGTCGCAGCTCGCCGATCCGCGGCTCGAGGCGCTGCGGCGGATGGCGGTCTATGCATGGCGGCGTGGCTTCGCGCTGCCGATGACCGAGATCCGCGCCTTCCTCGCCGCGGGGTTCGTCGAGGCGCAGATGGAGACGCTGGTCGTCAGCGTCACCGGCATGCGCGTCGGCGCGACGACCCGCGCACAGCTCGACGGCTGATACCCCGCGCGAGACGGCTTGACGTCACAATGTGACAGATCCACGACAGTGCCAGAGCAGGGGGCAACGACCCCTTGCCGCACAGGAGAGGATCTATGAAAACGACGTCCGCCGTCGCGGCGCTGCTGGGCACGACCCTGGCGATCGCATCCCCCGCGCAGGCCCAGACCGCGAGTGGCGCGACCGCCGCCGCCGCCCCGGTCAACCGCATGGTCGTGTTCGGCGACAGCCTCGCCGACGGGGGCTATTATCTGACGCTCGACCCGCGGCTGCCGCGCGACGCGGGCAGCTTCACGACCAATCCCGATCCGGTCGCCCCCGAAGTGCTCGCGGCGCGGCTCGGGCTGCCGCTGACCCCGGTCTATGGCCAGGGCGGGACCAATTATGCGGTCGGTGGCGCGCGCGTGACCGCGGCGAACGCGCTATCGATCCCGATCACGACGCAGATCACCAACTTCCTCGGCGCGGGTGGCACGTTCGGGCCGCGCGACCTCGTCTATGTGCAGGGCGGCGGCAACGACTATTTCGCGTTCCAGGCCGGCGGCAGCACCAACAATGCGATCCTGACCACCGCCGCGACCGAGCTCGCCACGCAGGTCAGCCGGCTGCAAAGCGCAGGCGCGCAGCGGATCGTGACGCTCGCGGTGCAGACCGGCGGCGCGGCGGGGCTCGCGCTGTTCAACCGGACCTATGCGGCAGCGCTCGCGGCGGCGAACGTCAACGCGCTGTATTTCGATACCGACCGGCTGTTCAACGAACTGGTGACGAGCCCGGCGACCTATGGCTACACCAACATCACCGGGGTCGCCTGCACCGTGCCCTCGTCGCTCGCCTGCACGCGCGCGACCCTGGTCACGCCCAATGCGAACGAGACCTATATCCTCGCCGACAGCGTCCACCCCGCGGGCATCACCCAGCGGATCCAGGGGCAGGCGATCGCCAGCCTCGTCCAGGCGCCCGAGCAGATCGCCGGGCTCGGCTATGCGGCGCAGGCGATGTTCCGCGCGCAACGCGACCTGCTCGAGGGGCCCGAACGCGGCGGGTCGCAGCGTGACGGTCGCGCGCTGTCGGTGTTCGGCGGTGCGGCCTATCATTATTACGCCAGCGGCAATTCGGCGCAGCGCGTCGGCATCACCGAGCGGGGCTTCAGCGGGACGCTGGGTGCGGACCTCGCGATCGGCGCGGCCTCGGGCGTCGGGATCGCCGGCGCCTATTCGGACGGGACGGGCGATTTCCAGAACGGCGCGGGACGCTACAAGCCGCGCGCCTGGTCCGCGAGCGGCTATGCACGCGGCGAGCTGGGGCCGGTCCGGCTGCTGGCGGACGGCAGCTATGGCGAGATCGACTATCGCCAGATCCAGCGCAGCGTGCAGCTCGGGCCGACGATCCGCACGCATGACGGCGAGACCGACGGCAATTACGTCGCGGGCCGGATCACGGGCGCGCTCGACCTGGTCCGCACCGGCGGTCTCGCCTTCGGGCCCGATCTGGCGGTGCAATATGACCGCGTCCGGCTGGCGGGCTATGCCGAGGCGGGCGGGCTGTCGACCGCGGCGGCGTTCGGTCGCCAGCAGATCGAGAGCCTGACCGGTCGGTTCGGCGCGGTCGTGCGGTCGCTGCCGGGCGAGCCGGTCCGCGTGTTCGTGCGGGCGGGCTATGAGCGCGAGTTCGACGACGATGCCCGCACGCTGACGATGACCCCGACCGGCGCGCCGATCCGCTTCACCAGCAGCGTCGAACGCGCCGATCGCAATTACATGAGCTATGCAATGGGGGTCGACGGACAGGTCGCCGGCGCATTGTCGCTGCGCGCGGGCGTCGCGGGCTATGCGCTGCGCGACGACCGCGACAGCGTGACCGCCTTCGCCGGGCTGTCTGCGGCGTTCTGAACGCGGGCGTGCCGGACCGGGGCGTCAGCGTCCCGATCCGGCCCGTGCGTCAGAACCCCTTCTTCAGCGACACGAACACCTGGCGCGGGGCACCGGCCAGCAGCGTCTGGTTGTCGCCGCTGGCGGTGAAGCCGTTCGAGCCGATCGTCGAGATATAGCCCTTGTCGGTCAGGTTGGTGACGCTGCCCTCGATCGAGACGCCGTGGAGCGGGCCGTCCCCCTCGAAGCGGTAGCCGATGCTGGCATCGACGAGCACGCGGCCCGGCACCGACTGGTCGTTCAGATAGGTGAAGTAGCGCTTGCTCATATAGTCCGCGCCGACGCGTGCGGTGACGCCTGACTGTTCGAACACGATCTCGCCCTTGACCATGTGCTCGGGGCTGTCGACCGCGGTCTTGCCGTCGGTCGCGACCAGCACGGCGCCGCGCGCGTCGAGCACGTCGTCGGCATATTGCGAGTTGTTGTACGAGTAGCTCGCGAACAGCGACAGCGGCGTGAACACGCGGTAGGTCAGCGCGACCTCCGCGCCATAGGTCCGGACGCTGCCGACATTGTTGAGCGTCGCCGGGTTGCCAATGATCCCCGCGCCATTGGCAAAGCCGAGCAGCCGGTTCGAGAAGTCGATATAATAGCCGACCGCCGAGGCCTGGACCGGGCCATTGCGGAAACGCAGCCCGCCTTCCGCGGTCTTCGACCGTTCGGGCTTCAGCCGGTCGCGGATCGCGTTGAACCCGGCCTGCGTGGTCGAGAACGGCCCGGTCGTCGCCGACGAGACATAGGCGCGGACGTTTTCCTTATAGTCCGCGAACAGCTCGGTGCCGGGCGCGAGCTTGAAGAGCAGCCCGGCCTGGGGCTGGAACCAGTCCTTGGCGGAGATCCGCCCGACCGCGAGCGGCGAGGTCGTCGCGGGCAGCATGATCGCACGGTTGGTGACGGTGAAGCCCTTCCACCCGGCATTGAGCGTCAGCCGGTCGTCGGCGAGGCGGATCGTGTCGCCGACATGATACTGGATCGTGTCGGTGGTGTATTTGCCGTCCCACTGCGTCGCATAGGGATTGTCCTGGAACTTCAGCACGTCGCGGTTCGGCGTCGCGGTATCGGTCATGCTGTAGAAGCGGCGTGCCTGGGTGAAAGTGTTGCTTTCATACCAGCCGCCGAGTTCGAGCGTGTTCGCGCCCGTTTCATAGGCCAGGTTGCTGAGCGCTCCGCCGCGCTTGATCGCATATTCGGTGGTGCGGAAGCCGAGCGGGCTGGCGGCGGCGATCGGCGTGCCATCGGCATTGGCGGCGCCGGCCGGGGTCGGCGAATAGGGCGTGATCCACGATCCCTGGCCCTTGTTGTCGTGATAATAGCCGGTGGTCCTGAGCGTCAGGCCGGGGGTGAGGTTGGCGTCGAACGTCACCCCGCCCAGATAATCGCGACGGACGCCCGCAGCGTCGAAATAGACGTCGTCGACCGTGCCGATCCCGGCCGGAAACGCGGTGCCGACGCCCGCCCAGGGCTGTGCCGCGCCGGCCGCTGCTGCCGCCTGGTTCTGCGCGACCTTCGCGATCTGCAGCGCGAGCGGATAATTGTCGGCGATGTTGTCGTTGCCCAGCCCGCGGCGGCGGATGATGTCGTAGCTCAGATCCTGGTAATCCTGCTCGCGCCGGTCGGAGAAGTTGAGGAACGCCGACAGGCTGCCGAGGCTGCCCAGATCCTTGACGATCTTGCCGTTCGCCTGGTGCTGGCGCTGGACGCCCGCGCCCTTCCACTTGTCGGTGGTGAGGAACCCGTAGCTCAGATAGCCCTTCAGCCCGCCGCCGAGATCGCCGCTGTCGATCCGTGCGAAGCCGCGATAGGTGTCGTTCGAGCCATAGGTGCCGCCGCCGGTGACGTTCAGCGTGTCGCGCGGTTTGTCGCTGAAGAACTCGATCGTACCGCCAAGATTGCTGGTCGAGGCAGTGCCGAGCGCGCCTGCGCCCTGCGCCACGTCGGTCCGCGCGACGTTTTCCGAAATGATCGCACGGCTGATGTGCAGGCCGTTGACGTTGCCATAGCTCATGTCGCCGAGCGGCACGCCGTCGAGCGTGAAGCCGAGCTGGTTCTGGTTGAACCCGCGCAGCGAGATCCGGACCGCCCATTCATAGGCGCCGAACGGATCGGCGGCCTGGAAATTGACGCCCGGCAGCTTCTCGATCGCCTTCAAGGGGCTCGACCCCGGCGTCAGCCGCGAGAGATCGGCGGCGGTCACGCTCTGCACCTGACGGCTCTCGCCAAAGCCGAGCACGACGATCTCGTCACCCGGCGGCGCGTCGGCGGCGGGCGTCGCGACCGGCAGCGATGCAGGGTCGCCCGCGGTCTGCGCGGCGGCGGGTGACGAGATCGCGATGGCGACCGTGGCGACGCCCGTGAGCAAGGTGGAGAGATAGGTCATGAAGCGTCCCCTTGGCCGCGACCGCGCAGCCTCGGGGGGATCCATTAACCAGATCCGTGACGCCCCCGCGTCGTTACGGTGACGGTTCGATGTCGCGGCCGCGATGCGCCGTTGCAGCCCGCGCATCCGGTCTCGCATTCTTTTCACTTATCGCACAGTCGCTTGGGACCTATCGGGCCGGGTGAATGCGTTGTGCATCTTCGTGCACGCGAAAGATCGTCACAGAACGATCGCCAAAAGGGACTTCGACATGACTGCCTATCGTACCGCGCTGGCGCTGGCCGCCTCTACCCTCGCCTTCGCCGCGGCGCAGGCCGACGCGCAGGTCGCGCCCGCGCCTGCGGAAACCGTGCAGGATGCGCCCGCCGCCGCGGAGCCTGACGGCGCAGCGCCGGTCGCGCAGGACGAGATCATCGTCACGGGGACGCGCGCGGTCGGCCGGTCGCGGCTCGACAGCGTGTCGCCGGTCGACGTGCTGAGCGGCGCGTCGCTCCAGCGCCAGGGCACGACCGAGCTCGGTGCCGCGCTGTCGGCGATCGCCCCGTCGATCGACTTCCCGCGGGCGTCGGCGGTCGACGGCACCGATGCGATCCGTCCCGCGACGCTGCGTGGCCTGTCGCCCGACCAGACGCTGGTGCTGATCAACGGCGTGCGCGGGCATACCGCGGCGCTGCTCAACATCGGCGGTTCGGTCGGCCGCGGCTCGGCGGCGGTCGATCTAAACACCATCCCGACCGTCGCGCTCGACCGGATCGAGGTGCTGCGCGACGGTGCATCGGCGCAATATGGGTCGGATGCGATCGCGGGCGTCGTCAACCTGCGGCTGCGCGAAGCGCGCTCTGGCGGCGGCGCGACGGTCAATTACGGCTTCTACAACACCGACATCGATACCGCGCGCGGCAGCCGCAGCACGACCGGCGAGCATGCCGTGACGGTCTCGGGCTGGCAGGGGCTGGGCTTTGGCGAGGACGGGTTCCTGACGCTGTCGGGCGAATATCTGAACCGCCAGGCGACCAACCGCGCCGATTTCGATCCGCGCGTCACCCCGACCCGCGTCACCGGACGGTTCGGCGATCCGCAGGTCGAGCAATATAGCATCTTCGCCAATGCCGGCACGACGCTGACGGGCAGCTGGGGCCTCTATGGCTGGTTCGGCTATCAGGACCGCGACACGCGCAGCGCGGCCTTCCCGCGGCTGGCGAGCGCGACGACCGCGCTGGCCGGCTATCCCGACGGCTTCCTGCCGCTGATCAACACCAAGTCGCGCGACATCAATTCGGCGGTCGGGATCAAGGGCGAGGTCGCGGACTGGAGCGTCGACCTGAACGTCAGCTATGGCCGCAACAAGATCGGTTTCCGCACGCTCAACTCCGCCAACTATGCCTATGGCGCCGCGACGCCGCAGGACTTTTCCGACGGCGCGCTGATCTATGGCCAGCTGGTCGCCGGGCTCGACGTCAACCGCAAGCTCGACGTGCTGCAGGGGCTCAACGTCGCCTTCGGGCTCGAGGCGCGGCGCGAGAGTTTCGAGATTCAGGCGGGCGAACGCGCCTCCTACACCACGCCCGTGACGGGCGCGGTCGCGGGCGCGGCGGTGGGGGCGCAGGGCTTTGGCGGCTTCTCGACCGACAATGTCGTCGACCGCAATCGCCGCAACTTCAGCGCCTATCTCGATCTCGAGGCGCAGGTTACCGACGCGCTGCTGATCGGGCTGGCGGGGCGCGGCGAGGATTATTCGGACTTCGGCTCGACCGGGACCGGCAAGATCTCCGCACGCTATGACGTCGCACCGTGGATCGCGGTGCGCGGAACGGCCTCGACCGGCTTCCGCGCGCCGGCGTTGCAGCAGCAATATTTCACCTCGATCTCGACCGTGATCCAGAACGGTGCGCCGATCCAGACCGGCACCTTCCCCTCGGTCAGCCCGGTCGCGGCGCGGCTCGGCGGACTGCCGCTCGAGCCCGAGAAATCGACCAACCTGTCGCTCGGCACGGTGCTGCGGTTCGGCGGGTTCGACCTGACCGTCGACGCCTATCGCATCCACATCCGCAACCAGATCGGCCTGTCGGAGAACATCACCACCGCGGCGAGCCAGTCCCCCGAGGTCAACGCGCAGATCGCCACGCTGCTCGCCGGATCGGGCGCGACCGCGGCGCGGTTCTTCATCAACGGTCTCGCCTCGACCACCAAGGGTATCGACGCGGTCGCGCATTACCGCGTGCGAACCGTGGCGGCGGGCAATTTCGACCTGACGGTGGCGGGCAACATCAACGACGGCAAGGTTACCCGCGTCCCGACCTCGACCTCGACGCTCGATCCCGCGCCAACGCTGTTCGCGCGCAGCCGGATCCTGACGCTCGAGGACGGCACGCCGGGCGAGAAGGTCACCGGCTCGATCGACTGGTCGCTCGACCAGCTCGGCGCGCTCGCCCGCGTCACCTATTATGGCGACGTCAACCAGCCGGGGACGACGCCCGCCGCGGACGTGCACAGCGGCAAGCACGTCATCACCGATGTCGAGCTCCGCTATCAGGCGACCAAGGGCGCGCAGCTCGGGCTGGGCGTCAGCAACCTGTTCGACGTCTATCCCGATGCGACCGTCACGGCGAACAACACGACCGGCGTGATCGGCTTCCCCTATTACTCGCCGTTCGGCTTCAACGGCCGCTATCTCTACGCCCGCGCCGGGCTGAGCTGGTAGGTGATTCCAGGCCGCATCCTGCTGGGGGTCGCGCTCACGCTTGGCCTCGCAGGATGCGCTACATTGCCGCAGTTTCGGACGCTGCCCTGTGGCGGCGTCGACGCCGGAGATGGCGACGGGCCGCCTGCGACCCAGGTCTCGGCGTCGGGCGAACGCAGCACCACGATCGACGTGCTGACCTATAATATCGAGGGGCTGCAATGGCCCGCGCGGTCGGGGCGCGGGCGCGATCTCGTGGGGATCGGGCGGATCCTGCGCGATCTGCGCGCGGCCGGGACCGCGCCCGACGTCGTGCTGTTCCAGGAGGTCTTCTCGCGCGCGGCGGTGCGCGGGGTGGTCGCCACGGGCTATCCGTCGCTCGCGAGCGGACCGTCACGGACGCGGCGCAGCGTCTATTCGCAGGATGACCGGCTGCCCGGGCGTGCCAAGCTGGCCAAGGGGGAGCTCGGCGTGCGGCTGATGAGCTCGGGACTGGTCATCGCCAGCCGCTTCGCGATCACCGGCGTCGCGCGCGATCCTTATTCGCGGCGGGCCTGTGCGGGGTTCGACTGTCTGTCGAACAAGGGCGTGGTGCTGGCGACACTCGCGGTGCCCGGCGTTCCCGAAGGAATCGACATCACCAACACGCACATGAATGCGCGCAAGGCGTCGAAGGTCGCGCCCGCGCGGCACCGCGCCGCGCACCGCGCGCAGACCCGCGAGCTCGAGGCGTTTCTCGCCGCGCGCCGCACCCCGTCGCGGCCGATGATCCTGGGCGGCGATTTCAACATGCGCCGCTCGCCCGCGCGGTTCGACGATTTCCGCCTGCATCACCCGTTCGGGCTGGTGCACGAATATTGCCAGGCGCGCGCGGCCTGTGCGGTGTCACTGTCCTGGGACGGCGACGCGCCGTGGCTCGACACGCAGGATCTCCAGTTCTTCGCGCAGGGTACGCGCGTGCGGATCGTGCCGGTCGCGGTTCGCGCGATGTTCGACGGCGCGCCGGGCAGCCCGAAGCTGTCCGATCACGACGGGCTGCTCGTCCGCTACCGGCTCAGCTGGACAGGCGCCGCGCCGCCCGGCGGCGTCTGCGCGCGGATCGCCGAGCCGCGGGAAGCAGGGAGTCCAGCGGCGGGACAGGCGGATGGCCCGACCCGCGCGACGACCGGCGACAGATCCGTGCCGACTCGCTAGGACAGGCGCGTGACACCGCTTCGCCGCCTGCTCCGCGATCATCCTGCGCTTGCCGCATGGCTGGTCGTGGTCGCGCTGGCGATGAAGATCCTCGTCCCCGGCGGGTTTATGCCGGTGGTGGCGAACGGCGTTCTCACGATCCAGTTATGTGCCGGGGCGGGGCCCGTCTCGGCCGCGACGCCGGTACCTGTCCATGCGGCGATGCCGGGCATGACGCATGACCCCGACAAAACGCAGCATGCGGGCCGCGAGATGCCCTGCGCCTTTTCCGGCCTGACGACGGCGGGGCTGGCCGCGGCCGATCCGGT
This sequence comes from Sphingomonas sp. T1, assembly GCF_902506585.1. Classification (NCBI taxonomy): domain Bacteria; kingdom Pseudomonadati; phylum Pseudomonadota; class Alphaproteobacteria; order Sphingomonadales; family Sphingomonadaceae; genus Sphingomonas; species Sphingomonas sp. T1. The sequence goes on along the minus strand of NZ_LR733875.1, from coordinate 858,729 downwards.
GCTGCTCGCGCTGGCAATCGCGTTCGTCGTCGCCACCGTCTTCCGCGCCGCGACCCCCGTCGTCGCCCGCGCACCCGAGTTTCTGCGTCCCCCCTTGCGAGGTCCCCCGGTCCGCGGTTGAGCGGTTGCCGGCGCGATGCCCCGAACGGGCCGCGCGGTGACTCGATGCGATGCCGACCCTGTCCGCCGAAGCGCGGGCCGGTGGCGGCTGCCCGCGACCCCTATACGACCCGGTCCCGACGGGACCCGGCCGCGTCCGACCAGGAACTCTTCATGTCCCGATGCCATCTCATGGCGGCGATCTCCGCGATCGCCTGTGCCGCGCCGATCGCGGCTGCGCCTCTCCCTGCCGCCCAGAATGCCGATATCGCAGCCCGGCGCGCGGCGCTGCTGCGCGATCGTGCCGCGATCGACGCCGAGCTGCGCCGCCTCGACGAACCGAGCGGCCCGGCGGAGGCGCCGCGTCGTACCGCCGCTGTGGCGATCGACGGCGACGACATCATCGTCACCGGCAACGCATTGTCGCTGACGACGCGCGTGACCGGGCAGACCGTCACGACGATCGACGACGCCGCGTTTCGCAACACCCCCGCGACGACGATCGCCGACATCGTCAAGCTGTCGCCCGGCGTCGTCGTCATCCAGGGCAACGGCCCGCGCGACGTCGGCGTGTCGATCCGCGGCTCGAACGCGCGCAACAGCTTCGGCGCGCGCAACATCCAGGTGTTCGAGGATGACTTCCCGGTTACCCAGCCCGACGGGTTGGCGCGGTTCGACCTGACCGATCCGCATGCTTACGGCGCGGTCGACGTGGTCCGCGGGCCGTCCTCCGCCCGCTATGGCAATTACGCGATCGGCGGCGCGGTCAATTTCCGCACCCGACGCGGCCGCGACATCGACGGGGCGGAGATCGGCATCGACACGGGCAGCGACGGCTATGCCAATGTCTATGCGACGATCGGCGATGCCGGCACGGATTTCGACTATGCGCTGTTCGGCAGCTTCGTCCGCGCGAACGGGTCGACCGGGCATACGGGGTATGAGACCGGCACGATCAACGCGCTGGCGACCTATGCCATTTCGGACCGCGACCGGCTGACCGCGAAGGTCATCTACAACGAGGGCGAATTCGCGCTCTCGACGCGGCTCTCGCTCGACCAGTATCGCGCCAATCCCTATCAGCGCGGCTGCGCGACGCGGGTCGGCGCGGCGCCGGGTTGCGGGACGATCTCGGTGCTCGCCAACGGCGTCAACGGCGCTCGGATCGCGCAGACCGCGGCCGAGGCCGACCTCGCGCGCAACGATCGCCGGACGATCATCGGCACCCGCTACGAGCATGACCTGAGCACGACCGCGACGTGGCGGACGCAGGCGACGTTCGACAGCCGCGTCGTCAACCAGCCGACCAGCGCGACGCCGTTCAAGGGGACGCTCGACAGCTACAACATCACCAGCGACGTCACGCACCGCGGCACGCTGTTCGGGATGGCGGCGACCAGCTTTGTCGGCGTGTTCTACAATTACCTCGATAACCAGAGCTACAGCTTCAACAAGACGCCCGCGGGTCGCGACGGCATCGGCGCGCCGACCCAGACGGTGTTCGGCGACGTCCGCAATCTGGGCGCCCGCGCTCGCGAGGAGTTGAGCCTGACGTCGCGGCTCCAGTTCATCGCGGGCATCGGCGCGGAGCGGTCGATCATCGGCGTGACGCAGACCGGCTATGCCTATCCGCTCGGCGCGAACCCGGTGCTGAGCGTGATCCCCGCCGAGCGCCATTTCTGGAACGTCGCGCCCGAGGCCTCGCTCGTCTGGCAGGCGATCGACGCGGTCCGCCTGCACGCGCGCGTCGGCACCGGCTATGGCATCCCGCAGGCTGGCGCGCTGTTCGTGACCGCGGCGGGGGTGCCGGGCAACAACGTGACGCTCAAGACCCAGCGCAATACCGGGATCGACCTCGGCGCCGAAGTCGCGCTCGGGACCAATCTGAAGGCGGAGGTGACGGGCTATTACGAATGGTTCCGCAACGAACAGGTCAGCCAGTCGGCGGGCGTCAACCTGCTCGCCTATACCACCAACGCGCCGCGCTCGGTCCACCGCGGCGTCGAGCTCGGCCTCAGCTGGACGCCGCTGCCAGCGCTGCTGCCGGGTGCGCGGATCGATGCGAGCTACAGCTATAACGACCACCACTATACCGAGTTCGTCGAGCGGCTGACGTCGGGCGCGGTTTCGGCGACGTTCGACCGCGCGGGCAACCGCATCCCCGGGGTCATCCCGACCTTCGTCAACGTCCGGCTCGGCTATGACCAGCCGGGCGGCGCGGTGGCGGGGCTGGGCGGGTTCGTCGAGCTGACCCACCGCGATCGCTATGCGATCGACAACGGCAATTTGCTGAGCGTGGCGGGCTATACGCTCGCCAATCTCAACCTTCATTACGATCCACCAAGGGGGGAGGGGGTGTGGTCGCGGCTGCGGCTGTTCGCGTCGGTGCAGAATCTGTTCGACACGACCTATGTCGGCTCGGCCTCGGTAATTGCGAACAGCCTGAACGCGGCGACCGGGCAGCAGAATCCGGCGGCCGTGCTCAGCGCCGCAACCGGATCGATCTATGCCGGTGTCCCGCGCACCGTCTATGCCGGCGTGAAGGCGCGGTTCTGATGCGTGCGACCACTCCACATTCCGCCGCCGCCGCACGTTCGGGCGGACCCGGTCCCGGCCGTGACTGGCCGGGCTATCCGACGATCTGGCGCTGGCATTTCTATGCCGGGCTGTTCTGCCTTCCGTTCGTGCTGTGGCTGTCGATCACCGGCTCGATCTACCTGTTCCGCCCGCAGATCGAGGCGCTGATCGATCGGCCCTATACGCATCTCCAGCTGGACGGCGCGCGCGCTTCGGCGGCGCGTCAGGCCGAGGCGGCCGTGCGCGCGGTGCCGGGATCGGTGCTGCACCGTTATCAGCTGCCCGAGCGTCCCGACGAGGCGGTGCAGGTGATCGTCGGCGCCGGCAACACCGAGACGCGCGTCTATGTTCATCCGAACACATTGGCGATCCTCCACACGGTCGACGAGGACAGCCGGCTGATGCGGATCATCTTCCGGCTCCACGGCGAATTGCTGATCGGCACGCCCGGCTCTTATCTGGTCGAGCTCGCCGCCTCCTGGGCGATCGTCATGATCCTGTCGGGGCTGGTGCTGTGGTGGCCGCGTGGCAGCGGGCTGGCGGGAGTGGTCTATCCGCGGCTGCGCGCGGGCGGGCGGCGGTTCTGGCGCGACCTGCACGGCGTCACCGGGCTCTGGGTATCGGTCTTCGCGCTCGCATTGCTCATATCGGGCCTGCCCTGGGCCGCGAGCTGGGGGAGTTACCTGAAGGCGATCCGGACGGTCGCCGAGGGGCGGGTGGTGAGGCAGGACTGGTCGGCGGGGCAGGCCGCGGAGCTGCGCGCGCGCGGTGCCGCCGATGCCGGCACCCGCGCGATGGTGGGCGCGCATGCCGAACATGGCGGGATGACGATGGCGCATCCCGCGGTCTCGGACGTGCCGCTCGACCGGCTGATCGCGACGCTGCGCCCGCTCGCGCTGGCGCCGCCGGTCCTGATCGCGCCGCCGGCGGGCGCAGGCCAGCCCTGGACCGCCAAGTCCGATACCGCGAACCGGCCGCTGCGCACCGACCTGACGCTCGACGGCGCTACCGGTGCGATCCTGACGCGCAAGGATTTCGCGCAGCGCCGGCTGATCGACCGGATCGTCGGTTACGGCGTCGCCGCGCATGAGGGACAGTTGTTCGGCTGGGCGAACCAGCTGCTCGGGCTGCTGACCGCGATCGGGCTGGCCCTGGTGTCGGTGAGCAGCGTCGTGCTGTGGTGGCGGCGTCGGCCCGCCGACACGCTGGGCGCACCACCCGCGCGGCCGCGACCGCGCGTTGCGGCGGGGTTCGTGGCGCTGCTGATCCTGCTGGGTCTCGCACTGCCGCTGTTCGGCGTGTCGATGCTGCTGGTGCTGCTCGTCGAGCGGCTGGTGCTGCGCGACTGGACGGCGGCGCGACGCTGGCTCGGTCTTCGGTGATCCGGCCTGCTCAGCCCGCGGGCACGTTCCTCGACAGCACCGCGCCGACTTCCGCCGCGAACCCCGCCAGCGCCGCGGCGGTCTCGCGCCCGCTCAACTGACGCGGGCGCGGATCGATCGCGCACAGCGTACCGTAGAACGACCCGTCGGCTAGCGTGATCGGGAAGGAGACATAGCTCTTGAAGCCATAGAGCGACGGCGCGGGATGCGTCAGCCAGCGGTCGTTCGTCGACACGTCGTCGATGACGACGGCCTTGCCCGACTGGCGGATGTCGTCGCAGATTGTCGTCGAGATCCGCAGCTCGTCGCCGGGCGACATGCCGAAATCGATCTGGTCGAGGACCTGGCAGGCGATCCAGCGCGTATCGGTGACGCGCGCGACCGCGACGAACCCCATGCCGGTCAATGCCGCGACCTTTTCAAGGATCGCCCGCACGTCGCCATTGTCGCTCTCGAGCATGACGCTCTCGGCCAGTTGATCGTACATCCGCCCCATTCCCCGTTCGGCGCGCGATCCCCCCGGAGATCGCGCTGCTTACGCTACGGCAGATGTGGGCGCGGCGTGAGAATGCAAGGGCAGGGGTCAGTCGCTCCGCTCGACCAGATGCGTCAGGAAATTGGTGAGTTCGAGCCGCCGACCCGCCTCCTGCGCGAAATCGTCGCCGACGCCGAGCAGCCAGAGCAGCGACCGGCGGTTAGGATCGTCGTGCAGCGCATCGAGCTGCGCCGCGCGCTGTTCGACATCGGCCTCGCGCTCGGCGAGCCCCGCCTCGATCAGGCTGCCGGCCTGGCGGCGGAGCGCGATCGCGATCTCGCGCGGGGCCAGTTCGGGGTGATATTGCACGCCCCAGAAAATCCCGCCGTCATGCCGGATCTCGGCCGCCTGGATCGCGGTGACCGCGTTGCTCGCGAGCAATGTCGCGTCGTCCGGCAGCCGCTCGACCTCGTCGCCGTGGATCGCGGGCGCATCCCAGCTGTCGGTGCGGCCGGCGAGCAGCGGGTGATCGCGCCCCGCCTGCGTGCGCGTGATCCGGCGCGCGATCCCGGCCTCCATCGTCTGCGGCATCTTGCGGACGGTGCCGCCTGCTGCGGCAACCGCCAGCTGCAGTCCCGCGCACGAGCCGAACGACGGCGTGCCCGAAGCGAACACCGCGCGCATGAAGGCGAGCTGGCGCTGCACCTCGGGCGAGTCGTCATAGACGTGGAGCGGCGAGCCGGTGACGAACACCGCGTCGAAATCGCCGATCTCGGCCGCCGCGAGCACGCGCGCGTCATCGTCCGCGGGTGCGACGATCGTGATCTGCGCATCGGGCCGGAGCTGTTCGAGCGTCGCCGCATAGGTCTCGCCCGAACTCTTTCCCGCATGCTCGCGGCGGGCGTCGCGCTGTTCGGGTGTTTCGCTTTCGGCCACTAGAAACTTCAGCACTATCAGTCCTCTGACCGCAAATGGCCGACAGGATAACGCGCGCGCTGGCGGTTCGCCCAAGACCGCCGCCAGATAATCCGCGCGCTTGCGTAACGACCCCGCTCGCCAGCTTCGTTGCGCAGGGTGCAGTGCAACAAAACCCCGTCGCGCGGAGTTGCCAGCCTCATTCCATCCTTCCTGAACCACGGAGACTGTCATGTTCGGACTTACCAAGAAGGTGCGCTACGCCGTCGTCGGCGGCGGGCAGATTTCGCAGCAGGCGTTCATGCCGGGGATCGCGCGGACCAATAATTCGGAAATGACCGCACTGGTCACCGGCGACCCGGTCAAGGCGGACAAGCTGGCCAAGCTCTACAAGCTCAAGGCCTATTCCTATGAGCAATATGGCGAGCTGCTGGCCTCGGGCGAGATCGACGCGGTCTATATCGCGACGCCCAATTTCCTGCACATGCAATATGCCGTCCCCGCGCTCGAGGCGGGCATCCATGTCCTGCTCGAAAAGCCGATGGCGTCGAGCGTCGCGGAGGCCGAGCAGATCATCGCCGCCGAGAAGAAGGGCGGCGCCAAGCTGATGATCGCCTATCGGCTGCATCACGAACCCGGCACGGTCGAGATGATCACACGCGCACGGGCGGGCGAATTCGGCGACCTGCGCGCCTTCTCGTCGACCTTCATGCAGAATGTCCGCGAGGAGAATTCGCGCGGGCATAACGGCTATTGGGGCGGGCCCGTCCCCGACATGGGCACCTATCCGCTGAACGCGGTGCGCAACCTGTTCGGGCAGGAGCCGATCGCGGTCCATGCGGTCGGGACGAAGACGTCGGGTCGCCGCTTCAACTTCCACGACACCGTCGCGGTGACGCTGAAGTTTGCCGACGACCGCATCGCGCAGTTCACCGTCAGCTATGCGACCGCCTCGTCCGAGGGGTTCGAACTGGTCGGCACCAAGGCGAGCATCCACGCCGCGCCCGCCTTCATGTTCGGCCCGACGACGAGCATCACCTATGTCGAGCGCACCGCGGACGGCAAGGAGAAGACGCACGCCTTCGATCCCGTCGAGCAGTTCGGCAACGAGACGCAGTATTTCTCCAACTGCATCCTCAACGACCGTCATCCCGAAGCCGACGGGCAGGAGGGCCTGTTCGACATGCGCGTGCTGGCAGCGGTCGAGCGGTCGCTCGAAACGGGCGAGACCGTAACGCTCGAGCCCGCGACGCGCACGCGGCACGTGACCGCGGATCAGGCGCTCAAGCTCAAGCCCGCCAAGGAGCCGAGCGAGGACGCGATGATCAGCATCATTCCGCAGTCCGCCTGACCACCGGCGTGCGCCGCCCTTCGGGGCGGCGCACGCAGTCTCAGGCGCCGACCCCGCGTTCATGCGCCCAGACCACCGCGGCGCTGCGCCGGTTGACGCCGATCTTGGCATAAAGTCGCGCGACATGGTTGCGCACGGTGTTGCGTGACAATTCGAGCCGCTCGGCGATCGCGGCATCGTCGAGATCCTGGCAGATCAGCTCGAGCACCTCGCGCTCGCGCTTGCTGAGATCGAGCAACGGCGCGTCCGAGGCGGCACCGGGGCGCGGGTTCCGCAGCGTCGCCAGCTTGTCCATGATTGAGCGGCCGAGCCAGTTGGCGTCCTTCATCACCGCCTCGATCGCCTCGACCAGCTCGAGCTCGCCGCGCCGCCGCGCGGTAATATCCTGATAGAGCCAGAGCACGCAGGCATCGCCGTCGATCCGCATGTTTTCGGCGGAGGCGAGACAGTCGAGCGCCTCGCCATTCTTGTGGAGCAGGCGGACGTCCTGTCCGCGGAACCCGCCCTGCGCGCGGATCTCGGTTTCCAGCTGTTCGCGCTGGCCCGCATCGTTCCACAATTGCAGGTCGTCGGCGACCCGGCCGATCACCGCGCGATCGTCATAGCCGGTCAGCGTCTTGAACGCCGCGTTCACCTGCAGGATGCGATTGTCGTCGGTCTGGGTCACGACCATCGCCACCGGCGCCATCTCGAACACCGCGGCGAAATGCCGCTCGCTCGCCTTCAGCGCATGCTCCGCGCGCCGGCGCGGCTCGAGGTCGGCGAAGGTGAACAACAGGCAGTCGCGGTTGCCGACCTCGATCGGCTGCCCGGCAAGGATGACCAGCGTGGTGTCGCCGCCCGCGAGCGGCAGCTCCGCCTCGAGCTGTGGCACGACCTCGCCGCGCGCGACGCACGCCTTGACGAACGCCTTGCGCTCGACATCGGCGAGAAAGTCGAAATCGAACAGCGTCTTGCCGATGATCGCGTCGCGGTCATAGCCCGACAGGTCGAGAAACCCCTGATTGACCAGGACGAAACGCTGGTCGGCGATGCGGATGATCAGCGCGGGGGCGGGATTGGCATGGAACATCGCCTCGAACCGGTCCTCCGCGTCGAACCGCTCGGACACGTCGCTGATCACCAGCGCGAGGCAGTCGGGCTCGCCGCCATCCTCGTCCATGACGATGTCACGGACCTGATGGACCCAGCATGGTTCGTCCGCGTCGCGCGGCGTGACCTCGACGATCAGGTCGGGAAAGCTCTCGCCCGCGAGCAGCCGGAGCAGCGGATATTCGCGCCGCGGTACCTTGCGCCCGTCGCGGTAGCGCAGGGCGAACCGCGCGGCATAATCGTCCGCGGTCGCACCCAGCTCGCCGACGCCGCGGACGCCGTGCATCTTGAGCGCAGCGGGGTTGGCGCTCAGGATCACGCCGGTCGGGTCGATCAGGATCACCCCTTCGAGCAATCCGGCCATGAGCTGTTCGAGATGGTGCAGGGTGGGCGCATGCAGCGGCTTGCCGGGGGTACTGGTCATGCCTCCTCAGCGCTGGAGCGCACGACCGGTTCCGTCACGGTCAGACCCGACCTACCAACCGGACTAGTATCCCTGCACCAATGTCGCAAAGCACTATACGCGGCGGAACTGAACGTTCGCCGCACCCGGTCCGTTGAGCAGCCTGTACCAGTATCAACAGGAGCCTCATCATGAACCTCATCATCCTTCTCGTCGTCGGCGGACTCATCGGCTGGGTCGCCAGCATGATCATGCGGACCGACGCACAGCAGGGCGTTTTCCTCAACATCGTCGTCGGCATTGTCGGCGCGTTGCTCGCAGGCTTCCTGATCACGCCGCTCATTGGTGGCGCCTCGATCATGGACGGCGCGCTCAACATCCAGTCGATCCTGATCTCGCTGGTCGGTGCGGTGATCCTGCTCGCGATCGTCAACATGGTGCGCCGCGGTTCGGTGCGCTGATGAGGGGAGGGGCGGCCGCATCACGCGGCCGCCCTTCGTCGCATATTGATCTCGATTATTCGTCACGCCAGCCCGGCGTTGCGGTGTCTTTGCGCGTAGCCTAGATATCAGCGACTTAGTGCAAAGGGCGAGTAGACGGTCTTGAACGATACACCCGACCGCGCCGACCCCGGCGCTCGTCCGTTGACGGCCGACGCCGAGCGAATCGCCGCCGAGCTGATCGGGCAGGACCTCGGCACCGACCCGTTCGTCGCCGCGGTGCGGGCGACGCGGATGCCGATGATCATCACCGATCCGCGCCTGCCCGACAATCCGATCGTGTTCACCAACGACGCGTTCTGCCGGCTCACCGGCTATCCGCGCGAGGACATACTCGGGCGCAACTGCCGGTTCCTCCAGGGGCCGGAAACCGATCCCGCGACGATCGACCGGATCCGCGACGCGGTTCGCCGGGTCGAATCGATCGAGATCGAGATCCAGAACCACCGCAGGGACGGTGAGACGTTCTGGAACCGGCTGCTGATGGCGCCGGTCTTCGACACGCACGGCGTGCTCGCCTATTTCTTCGCCAGCCAGGTCGACGTGACGCTCGAGCGTGAGCGGCTGAAGGGACTCGAGAGCAGCAACGCCTCGCTGATGGCGGAACTGACCGACCGGTTGCGGCAGCAGCAGGAGCATGAGCGCGAGCTCGCCTTCACGCTCAAGGCGGCGCGGTTCGGGACCTGGAGCCTCGAGATCGCGACGAAGCGGCTGACCGCATCGGATACCTGCAAGGAGATCTTCGGCCGTCCGACGGACGCGCCGTTTTCCTATGACGACCGGCTGGCCGCGATCCATCCCGACGATCGCGCGCTGAGCGTCGCCGAGGTCCGGCGCTGCGTCGAGGAGGGGACCGATTACGAGGTCGTCTACCGCATCTACCGCCAGGACGGCGAACTGCGGTGGATCGGATCGCGCGGACAGCCCTTCTATTCAGCCACCGGCGAGGCGTTGCGGATCGCGGGCGTGTCGACCGACATCACCGACCAGCGCCGCGGCGAGATGATGCGCGCGGCGCTGGTCGAGCTGGGCGACATGTTCCGCGACACTGACTGTCCCGACGACATCTCCTACCAGGCCGTCCAGATCATCGGCCGGACGATCGACCTCAGCCGGACCGGCTATGGCGAGATCGATCCGGACGCCGAGACCGTGACGGTGCACAGCGACTGGACCGCGCCGGGGGTCGACCAGCTTTCGGGCACGTTCAGGCTGCGCGACTTCGGCACCTATATCGACGACCTCAAGCGCGGCGAGGAAGTCTGCGTGACCGATGCGCGCGCCGACCCGCGGACCTACGCGACGAGCGCCGCGCTCGAGGCGTTGCAGGCCCGCGCGATCATCAACATGCCGATCACCGAAAACGGCCGGATCGTGGCGATGCTGTATCTCGCCAGCGGCTGGGCGCGGCACTGGCGCGCTGACGAGGTCGCGTTCGCGCGCGAGGTCGCGGACCGGACCCGCATCGCCACCGAGCGCCGCCGCACCGAACAGGCGCTCGCCGCCCTTGCTGCCTCGCTCGAACAGCAGGTCATCGCGCGGACGAGCGAGTTGCAGACCGCCGAGGACGCGCTGCGCCAGTCGCAGAAGATGGAGGCGGTGGGCCAGCTGACCGGTGGTGTCGCGCACGACTTCAACAACCTGCTCACCGTGATCCGGTCGGCGACCGACCTGCTCAAGCGCCCCGACCTCCCGCCCGAACGGCGAGAGCGTTACATCGACGCGATCTCGGACACCGCCGATCGCGCGGCAAAGCTGACCGGACAGTTGCTCGCCTTCGCACGGCGGCAGGCGCTCCAGCCCGAGGTGATCGATGTCGGCCAGAGTCTGGGCAGCATCGCCGACATGCTCGGCACGCTGACCGGATCGCGGATCACGATCGCGATCGACGTGCCCGACACGCCCTGCTTCACCAATGTCGACCCGAGCCAGCTCGACACCGCTTTGGTCAACATGGCGGTCAATGCGCGCGATGCGATGGACGGCGCGGGGCGGATCGACATCGCGCTGCGGACCGCCACGATGATCCCGGCGGTGCGCTCGCATCCGGCGGTCGAGGGGCAGTTCGTCGCGATCTCGATGCGCGACACCGGGTCGGGCATCCCGCCCGAAAAGCTCGAGCGGATCTTCGAGCCGTTCTTCACGACCAAGGGTGTCGGGCAGGGCACCGGCCTCGGGCTCAGCCAGGTGTTCGGCTTTGCCAAACAGTCCGATGGCGACATCATCGTCGAGAGCGAAGTCGGCTGCGGCACGGTGTTCACGCTCTATCTGCCGCGCGCGGAGGAGCGCACCGCGAATCTGCCGGGGGCGGTCCCGGAGGGGCTGGCGGACGGCCATGGCACCTGTGTGCTGGTGGTCGAGGACAATAAGGATGTCGGCACGTTCACGACCCAGTCGCTTGCCGAGCTCGGTTATGTGACGGTCTGGGCGGCGGATGCGCAGGAGGCGCTGGCGGTGCTGGGCGAGGACGCGGCGCGCTTCGACATCGTGTTTTCGGATGTCGTGATGCCGGGCATGAACGGCATCGACCTAGCCAAGGTAATCCGTGCGTCGCATCCCGGACTGCCGGTGGTGCTGACGTCGGGCTACAGCAACGTGCTGGCGCAGGATGGTACCGACGGGTTCGAGCTGCTGCATAAACCCTATTCGGTCGAGGACCTGTCGCGCATCCTGCGCAAGGCGGCAGGATAGCGCGCAGAAAAAAGGGCGACCGGCCGAAACCGGTCGCCCCTTCGGATCAGGTGAGGCTGTGCTTGAGCGCGCTCATCTTGTCATGGCCTTCGCGGACCGAGGCATAGCCCTTGGTGACCGCGTCGAGCGATGCGGGCGACAGCTGTCCGTCCTTCATCGCGTCCTCATACTTGGCCTTGATGTGGTCCTCGCCGCGCTCGACCTCAAGGATGATCGCCTTGTCGTCCTTGCCGGTCAGCGCCTGCTTCAGATCCATGAAGGTGCGGTGCGCTGCGGCGAGCATGCTCGAATCCATCTCGGGCTCGCTGCCGAGTGCGCGGACCTGCGCCTGCAGGTTCGTCGCGACCTGGGCACGATCGCGTGCGAAGTCGGCGAACATCGTCGCATACTGCGTGCTCTCCGCGTCCTTGGCCGCGTCCTCATAGCCCTTCATGCTGTCGAGGGTCGTCTTGATCAGGCCGTTCAGGACGGACACGTCGGTGTCGTTGCTCATCATTCGTCTCCTTTGGGAATGGCGGCTCAACGATCGTCACGCGATTAAGTCGCACCCGGATTTTGCCGTCTGCGCGGACAAGTATCGAGCATTGCGGCCGAATTCGGCGGTGAAACGGCTTTTGCGCCTGTACGGCTTGATCTATGTGATGGTCTGGCCACGGGGCCGGACCGCCGGTCCGCCACCGACGCGCCCGACAGTCTGGAGTGCCCATGGTCGCCGTTCCGTCCGCCGCATCGCCCTTATCCGCCACCGACCGACGCGACGGCCCGGTCGAAGCGCTCGCGCGCGCGGAGTCCGCGGCACAGGTCCGCGAGCAGATCCTGTGCTATCCCGGCGCCGTTCGCATTCCGGCACCCGGGATCGAGCTGTACGTCGTCCGCGATTTCCTGCCGCTCGACATATGCGCGGCGCTGATCGCGCTGATCGACGCCGATCGCGTGCCGTCGCCGGTCGTCGCCGACGATCCGCGTCCCGCCTACCGGACCAGCGAGACCTGTTACCTCTATGCGGGGCCCGACGCGGTCACCGCGGTCGAGACCCGGCTCGACGCGCTGACCGGGCTTGAACCGCGCTACGGCGAGGCGCTGCAGGGCCAGCGTTATGCGGTCGGGCAGGAGTTCAAGCCGCATCACGACTTCTTCGATACCGGCCAGCTTTACTGGCAGGATCAGGTCGCGGTCGGCGGACAGCGGACCTGGTCGGCGATGACCTTCCTCAACGAGCCCGTGGCGGGAGGCCGGACCAATTTCCCGACAGCGGACGTGATCATCGCGCCCAAGGCGGGCAATCTGGTGATCTGGAACAACATGGACGACTATGGCGCGCCCAACCCGGGGTCGGTGCATCAGGGCATGCCGGTCGAGCAGGGGGTCAAATACGTGCTGACCAAATGGTATCGCGAGCGCCCCTGGGGTCAGTGAGGCACGGCGTCCGGCGCTGAGGCCGTCATTGCAAACACGCTGCGCAACGGCCGGGTCTCGGGCAGGATATAGACGATCCCGACCGTACCCGTGAACAACGGCTTGATCACCCCGTCGTAGAAGCGCGCGGGCACATTGACGCAGCCATAGGAGATCCGGTTGTCGCCCGGCGTCGCCGAGGCCAATCGTCCGGCGCGGTCGTCGACCCGGCGGCCGGCGATGACGCGGTGGAGCGACAGCGCAGCGGCATAGTCGATCCACAGGATATCCTGCTCGAAATCGGCGCCGATCGACGCCTGGAACCGTCCGGCGGGCGTGGTCCGCTCGGCGGGCGTGATCGTCGCGAGCTTGCGCTGGCCGATCCCCGGCACGCTGTCGTCGCCGCGGGCGAGCCCGAGCAGCGCGGGCGCCGTGCCGCGCAGCACACCCGTACCATCGAACGCGAAGACTACCGCGTTCACCTTGTCGATCACGACGAACGGCAACGTCTGGTTGTCGCGCGACCGCATCACCCAGTCGACCGTGTCGCGGGCATCGCGGGACGCGGCGGCAGTCCCGAACCGCGCGGTCGCCGATGTGCCGGCCGCGACTGGCTGCGCGCCGGCGACGGACGCGACCCCAGCCGCCAGGGCGACCGCGACCAGCACCGCGCGCCGCGCTGTTCGCGACCCGAAGCCTGCCATATCAGTGGCGCGCCTGCTTGCGCGGATAGACCGGGACCACGGGGGTGCGCGGCACGGGCTGCGTCAGTTCCCCCAGCGACGACTGGGTCGGCGGCGTCACGGGGACCGGCGTCACGGGGGCCGGGGGGATCGGGAACGGTCCCGGGCCTTCCGGCGGCACGCTCACGCCGCCATCGACCACCGTCCCGACCGGCACGTTCGGCCGCCGGATCTGGGCTGGTGGCACCTCGAGGAACGGCCGCGTCGCGGTCGGCAGGACGGTCACGATCACCGGCGTCGGTGTCGGTGTCGGCGTCGGCGTCGGCGTCAATATCGGCGTTGGCGAAGGCGAGGGTGCTGGCGACGGCGCGGGTGCGGGTGCTGGCGACGGGGCTGGCGAAGGCGCTGGCGAGGGCGAAGGGGCAGGCGCCGGAGCAGGCGCGGGTGATGGCGACGGTGCGGGCGCTGGGGCCGGTGCTGGCGACGGTGAAGGCGCAGGCGACGGGGCCGGCGAAGGCGACGGGGCCGGTGACGGTGCCGGGGCAGGCGCTGGGGCCGGTGCAGGCGCCGGCGCGGGCGCCGGTGCTGCGGTGATCGTCCCGGTGGTCCGGAAGCCCGCGGTGCAGCAGGACCCGGCCAGCGCATATTGGTCCGCATTCGCGCCGGTCAACGTATAGCCGCTGTAGCTGACGCCGATCCCCGCCCCGGCGTCCGCGCTGTCGAACGCCGCCGTCGCGTCCGTCCCCGCGACCAGGGCGACGCCGCTCGGCAGCCCCGAAGTGTCCGACGCGTTGAACCCGCTCAGCACCGCCGCATTGGTGCCGTCCGCGACCTTCTGCGCGGACGGGAAGACCAGCATCCGCTGCGCGATCGCCGCACCCTCGGTCAGCACGAACTCGCTCGAGAAGTCGGTCGGCGTGGTATACGAAACCGGGTTGTAGGTGATCGACACCGGCGCTGCGGTCACCGTCGTTGGCGGCGACAGCGCGGAGAACACGATCGTGCCGCCGTTGACGCCCGGCCCGGTGCCGTCCGCGCCCGCGATCAGCGTCAACCCGACCGGCAGGCCCAGGCTCTGCGCCGGGATCGTCGTGCCGCGCGTCAGCGTGACGGCGGCGTCGATCATCACGTCATGCCCCGCGCACAGCGCGATGTTGCCGTCGGTCGTCGTGATCGCATGATAGACGTTCACGTTGCGCCCGGCGTTGAGCAGGATGCTGCCATTGACCGTCGTCAGGTCGGCGTTGACGTTCACGTCGCGCCCGCAGCATGCGACGATGTTGCCGTTGGTCGCGCTGATCGGCGCGTTGATGACGACGTCGCGAAACGCGTTCAAGGTCAGCGTCGTCGGCACGCCCGACGCGGTCCACGCGACCGCGTCGTTGACGAAGATGTCGCCATTGCCCGTCGTCGTGTCGCCCGCCGCGGGCAGCGTGCTGATCGTGATGCTGGTCGTCACGAGCTGCGCCGACAGCGTCGAGCCCGAGATATTGCCGCCCGCGCCGATCACATAATCCTGCGGATCGATCAGCCAGGTGCCGGTCATGCCCGACCGCGCCAGCGTCGAGACCTTGGCCCCATCGGCGATGTTGACGGTCGCCGCCGACGTCTCGACGAAGCCGCCATTGCCGCCGACCGGCGCGCTCGCGTCGAGCGTGCCGCTGAGATTGGTGGTGCCGGTCTGCATGTCTCCGAGCAGCAGGATCGTGCCGCTGCGGTTCTGCAGCGTCCGCGCCTCGATGATGCCGCTGTTGTTAACCGCGGTGTGGAGCAGGTCGCCCGCACCCTGCGCGGTCATCACGACCTTGCCGCCATCCGCGCGGATCAGCCCGCCATTGCGGACTAGCGCGCCCACCGCGCCCTTGTCGACCGCGACGTTGAGCAGCCCGTCGCCCGCGACGTCGAGCGTGATCGCCTCGCCCGCCGCCAGCACGACCGTGCCGAAATTGGCGCGGATCACGCCGCTGTTGCCGACCTGCGCGCCGAGCAGCGCGACATAGCCGCCCTTGGCGGTGATCGTGCCGTCATTCTGGACGCCGGCACTGCTGGTCCCGGCAAAGCGCGACTGGCCGGCCATGAAATCCGCATCGCTGATGTTCAGCGTCGATGCGACCAGCCCGCCGACGTTCACGCTCGCGGTCTTGCCGAACACGATGCCGTTGCCGTTGACCAGGAAGACCTTGCCGTTGGACGAGAGGTTGCCGAGGATCGACGACGGATCCGACCCGACCACGCGATTGAGCGCGACCGAGCTTGTGCCCGGCTGGTCGAAGGTCACGCTGGCGCCCTTGCCGATCGAGAAGGACTGCCAATTCAGCACCGCGCGATCGCTGGTCTGGGTGACCGTCATCGCCGGCCCGCGCGTCGCGATGCTCGCCTGGCCCGCGGCCACCTCGCCCCCGGTCGGCAGCGTCTGCGCCGTGGCGGGGCGCGCGGCGACCGTGCCGGCAAGGCTGATACCGATCAGCCACGCGAACCGCGCGAGCCCGGTCGTACCGAACAGGCCGCCGCGGCGCTGGCGCGTCGGTGCGGTGGAGGTGGAGGGAGCGGCGGCGGCGGGGCGATGGCGGATCGATGCGGGGATCGGGGTCATGGGCGGTATCCTCGGGTGGCGGCGGATGGCCGCGAAATGTCGGTGCTGGTCGCGGTCGTGCGCGCAGGCGTCAGAAGCTCTTGGCGATCTGGAACCAGGCGCGCCCGGACCGGTCGGGGGCGGCAGTCGCGTCGGCGCTGCCCAGCTTGCGCGCATAGGTCGCGCGCAGCACGATGTCGTATGGCGCGGTCCAGGTCGCGCCCGCGCCATAGGCGCTGTGGACCGCATGGTTCGACCCGTCGAAATAGCGCCGCTTCACATAATCGACCTCGCCGACATCGACGAAGGCGAACAGCTGCAGCGCGCCCGGGATGACCCGCGGCAGCGCGAGCCGCGCCTCGGCGGTCGCGACATAGCCTTGATCGCCATAGGCCTCGCCCTCGGGATAGGCGCGCACCGCATAGGCGCCGCCCAGCTCCATCTTCTCGGAGATGTCGAGATTGTTGAACGCGACCTGCCCGCGGACCGAGCCGAACACCGAGACCGGCCCGCTGATCGTCTGCAGCCGCGCCAGGCTGAACTGCATCTTGCCGTAGCGACCATCGGTGCGCGCGGTCAGCGCGTCGACCGACCGCTCATAGGCGCCGCGAATATCGAGCGTGCCGACCGAGACGCTCAGCGAATAGGCGTTCCAGCCGCCGCCGAGCAGCGTGTCGTGCGAGTCGCCGCTCAGCCCGCCCATGACGACCTGCGCACGGCGATAGGTGACCGTGTCGACGATCCCGAACCGGTCGTCGAACCATTTTGCATCGCCCGCCACCGTCACGTACAGGTTGCTGTCGCGCGACCGGATCAGCGGGTAGCTGGCATAGACGCTGGCGATCTCGGCATTGCCGCTGCCGTCGAGGCTGTCGAATTCCTTGCCGAGTTCATAGTCGAGATGCGCATAGGCGACGCCGAGCGTGACCTTGCCGATCGGTGCCTGATAGAAGGCGCGGCCATAAGCGAGCCCCGAGAAGGACGTCAGCGCGCGAAAGCCGAGCACGTCGCCCGAGCCGGTCGGGTTGTTCCAGTTGACCGACCCGCCGACGCGGTAGGCGCCGGTGTAGCGGTTGCCCGCATTGTCGGCCTCGACGCTGCCCGTGATGCTGCGGCCCGGGGTGATGTCGACCAGCAGGTCCGACGTGCCGACCGCGGTGCCGGGGCTCAGCGTCGAGCGCACGCGCACGCCGGGCAGGTCGGACAGCATCAGCAGCCGGCGTTCGATCGGCGCGACCGCGACCGCATCACCGACCTCGAGCCCGTCGAGCATGCCGTTCGCGACGCTGTCAGCGAGGCGGGATTCGTTGCGCAGCCCGACCGCGCCGAGGCGACCCTCGACGACCGCGATCGTCACCGTCCCGCTCTGCACGTCCTGCGCGGGCAGATAGGCCTGCGCGACGAAATAGCCGCGGCTGGTATAATAGTCGGTGATCCGCGCCGCGAGCGTCTTCAGACCCGCGAGATCGAGGTTCGCACCCGGCGCGAACCCCGTCGCGGCGACTAGCGTCGCTTCGGGGAACAACGTCGCGCCGGTGACGCGGATCGCATCCACACGGGCCGAGGGTCCGCCCGCGGCCGGGATCGCGACCGGCGTCTTGCGCGTCAGGCCGAGCTCGGGATCGGGCGTATCGGTCAGCGGCACGGGCGGGATCTGCTGCAGCTGGCCACCGGCGCCGACCGGCACCTGTGCCTGCGCGGCCCCGCCGCCTGCCACGAGCGCAGCCATACTCACCGCCGCACACGCGGCTGCCCGAAGGATCGACGTCATTGGATATACCTCGAAAGTCACCGCGGATGGACGCTACGAACCTCCCATCCGCAGCAGCGGGAGTCGTAGTAGCAAGGCGTCGGAAGAGCCGCTGAATGCGGCAATGTCGGTGGCGAAGGTCTTGATGAGAAGAAGGTCGATCGTTGTATAAAACGAACGGCCGCGGTGGCTTAGTCCTTCGAATACAACTAAAATATACCCCGATTCCGTTACCGTTCTCTTAACGTTGATCTCTGTTCTTGATCTGAATCAAAAAATAGGTTCGCGCACCGGCTGATGCTGGGCGCGCGACCTGCCTTACCGGACGGCGGCAAACCCGATCACATGCCAAGCCGCGACAGCCTTATTGTCCTGACACGCAGAGGGCCGGGGGCGTCAGAGACGTGGCACCACGTGACTCGCTCTTCCAAAAACCGTCCAAAATCCAAGCCAAAATCAAAAATTAACTGGTCAGGCCAATTGTCAGGAATTAAGCTGCCAAAAAAAGATCAGGGAGAGGGTTATGCAGACCAGATATGTCGCGGCGGCCGTCATCGTCGTCATGGCCGCGCCCGCTGCCGCACAGAGCGAGCGATCGGTCGTCCCCCTGGCGCAGGGCTGGGAGTTCCAGCGCGGCGGCGACGTCGATCCGGCGCAGGCGGCACAGGCCCCCGGCTCTTGGGAGCGGGTCAGCGTACCGCACACCTGGAACCGCGTCGGCTATTACATGCCCGACCCCCAGACCCATCTGAACAATGCCGAGTCGGTCGACAAATATCAGGGCGTCGGCTGGTACCGCATGACCTTCACCCCGCCCGCCATGGACGCAGGTCAGCGCGCCTGGCTCCAGTTCGACGCGGCGAGCCGCACTGCCGAGGTCTGGCTCAACGGCCAGCGGATCGACGGGCACAAGGGCGGGTTTTCACGCTTCCGGCTCGATGCCACGCGCGCGCTCCGCGCCGGGCAGGCGAACACGCTGCTCGTCAAGGTCGACAATACGCAACCGGCGCAGGGGTCGTCGACCGCGGACATCCTGCCGCTCGCGGGCGATTTCTTCGTCCATGGCGGGCTGTATCGGCCGGTCAGTCTGATCGTCACCAACGCGGTCCATGTCGACATGCTCGATGCCGGTGGCAGCGGGATCTTCGCGACGACCAAGTCGATCGACGCGGCGATGGCGAATGTCGACGTCCGCGTGCGGATCCGGAATGACGGGACCAAGACCCAGGCGGTCAACGCGGTGGTCAGGCTGATCGACGCGGGCGGCAAGACGGTCGCCACCGCGACCCGCCGCATCCCCCTGCGCGCCGACACCGCGTCCGAGAGCGTCCAGTCGCTGTCGGTCGCGACGCCGCATCTGTGGAACGGGGTCGCCGATCCGTATCTGCACCGTCTGGTGGTCGAGATCGCGACGCCGTCGGGCGCGGTGCTCGACCGGGTCGAGCAGGCGTTCGGCATCCGCGAGATGCGCGCCGACCCGGCCCGCGGCTTCATGCTCAACGGCAAGCCGCTGCGGCTCCAGGGCGTCGGCTATCACCAGGATCGCGAGGGCAAGGGCTGGGCGACCGCGCCTGCGGATATCGAGCAGGATTTCGCGATCATGCGCGAAATGGGCGTGAACAGCATCCGCCTGACGCATTACCAGCACGGCCAGGTGATCCACGACCTCGCCGACCGCTACGGCATGGTGCTGTGGGACGAGATCCCGCTCGTGTCGCGCTGGACCTGGGGCGACGATGCGGTCGCGAGTGCCGGGCTGCGCGACGATGCGCGCCAGCAGCTGCGCGAGCTGATCCGGCAGAACGGCAACCACGCGTCGGTGTTCAACTGGGGGATCGCGAACGAGGTCGATTTCGGCAAGTCGCTGCCGGCGTTCATCACCACCAGCAAGGACACGCCCGCGCCCGATCCGCTGCCGCTGCTGCGCGAATTGAACGCGCTGGCGAAAAGCGAGGATCCGTCCCGCGCGACCGCGCTGGCGACCTGTTGCGAAGGCCGGCTGCTCGGCTCCGCGGACATTCCGATCACCGCGGAGGCCGCCGATCTCGGCGGGGCCAACCGCTATTTCGGCTGGTATTACGGACAGCCCGGCGATCTCGGCAAGCATCTCGACTCGCTCCGCGCGCTGCGCCCGAACCAGCCCGTGTCGGTGACCGAATATGGCGCGGGCGGCGCGACGACGATCCACACCGACAATCCGCTCGGCGGCAAGGTCGACCAGCGCGGTCGCAATCAGCCCGAGGAATATGAGAGCTACATCCACGAAACCGCCTGGGCGACGCTGTCCGCCAAACCCTATCTCTGGGGGACATGGCTGTGGAACTCGTTCGACTTCGCGACGACCGTCCGGCGCGAGGGCGATGCGATCGACATCAATACCAAGGGGCTCGTCACCTACGACCGGAAGATCCGCAAGGACGCCTATTATTTCTACAAGGCGAACTGGACCGCGACGCCGACGGTGCACGTCGCCGGGCGGCGCTATGTCGACCGCGCCTATCCGGTCGCCGACGTCCGCGTGTACAGCAACGCGCCGCGCACCGACCTGCTGGTCAACGACCGCGTCGTCGGCACGCTGAGCGCCTGTCCGCAGATGATCTGCGCCTGGTCGAACGTCGCGCTGGCGGCGGGCGCGAACCGCGTCGTCGCGCGCGGCGTCTTCCCGACCGGGGCGGTCGACGACGCGATCGAATGGCGGGTCGCGCCGGAGGCCGCGCGCTCGATCCGGATCGACAGCGGCGCGCTGGTCGCACCGGAGATCGCGGGCAAGCATTATGGCTCGGACGCGTTCTTCGACGGCGGCAGTTTCGGCGATATCAACGCCTATTCGGGCTATGGTCCGCGCCCCGAGAAGAAGGTCGTCGCGGGGACACCCGAAGGCGCGGTCGCCGAAACCTACCGCGAAGGCCGGTTCGGCTACCGCGTGCCGCTCGCCAACGGGCGCTACACGGTCGAGCTGAGCTTCGTCGAACCCTCGCTCGCAGCCGGCGCCCGACAGTTCGACGTCGTCGCCAACGGCAAGCGCGCGATCGCCGCGCTGGACATCGCTGCGGTCGCGGGCGCGCCGCTCACGCGCGTCACGCGGCGGATCGTCGTGGGCGTCACCGACGGCATGCTTGACCTGAAATTCGTGCCGATCAAGGGCGACGCGATCGTGTCCGGCATCGAGATCACGCGATGAGCGCGCCGGGCACCCCGCGGCGCGGCTGGCGCAGCGTGCCGCTGCGCTGGCGGCTGATCGCGCTGGTGACGCTGGGGACGATCCTCAACTATCTCGCGCGCTCGACCCTGTCGGTGGCCGCACCGCAGCTGAAGACCGAATTCGGCATGTCGACCGAGGATTACAGCTGGGTCGTGCTGGCGTTCCAGGCCAGCTACACGGTGATGCAGACCGTCGCCGGCAGCGTGCTCGACCTGCTCGGCACGCGGCTCGGCTTCTTCCTGTTCGCGGTCGGCTGGGCGCTCGCCAACATGGCGCATGCGCTGGCGACCGGCTGGCCGAGCCTCGCGCTGTTCCGCGCGCTGCTCGGCGCGAGCGAAGCGGCGGCGATCCCCGCGGGCGCCAAGACGGTGTCCGAATGGTTTCCCCCGCGCGAGCGGTCGCTGGCGACCAGCGTGTTCCAGATGGGCACCAGCGTCGGCAACATGATCGCGCCGCCGCTCGTCGCCTTCTGTATCCTCGCCTGGAACTGGCAGGCGGCGTTCATCGTCACCGGCGGGCTCAGCCTCGTCTGGGCGTTCCTGTGGTATTGGGGCTATCGCAGCCCCGCCGACCATCCCGCGCTGAGCGAGGACGAGCGCGCCGCGATCATCGAGACCCGCGGCGAGGACGTCACCGCCAAGCCCGCGACGCGCGGCGACCTGTTGCGCAGCCGCAGCTTCTGGGGGATCGCGGTCCCCAAATTCCTGGCCGAACCGGCGTGGCAGACGTTCAACTTCTTCATCCCGCTCTATCTGGTGTCGGTGTGGAAGCTCGATCTGAAGAGTATCGCCTTATGGGCCTGGATGCCGTTCCTCGCCGCCGATTTCGGCAGCCTGGCCGCGGGCGTGCTGCCGAGCTGGCTGATGAAGCGCGGCGTGCCGCTGGTCGCGTCGCGCAAGATCACGATGACGATCGGCGCGATGTGCATGATCGGGCCGGCGTGCATCGGTCTTGCGCACTCGCCCGGTGTCGCGATCATCCTGTTCTGCATCGGTGGCTTCGCGCACCAGATGCTGAGCGGCGCGCTGGTGACGCTGTGTTCCGACATGTTCGACAGCCGGACGGTCGGCACCGCGACCGGGATGGCGGGGACGTCGGCCTGGGTCGGCGGGATGCTGTTCACGCTGCTGATCGGGCAGAGCGCGGATGCGTGGGGATATGACCCGCTGTTCGCGGCGTTGGCGGCGCTCGATCTGCTCGCGGCGGTCGTCTTGTGGAGTTTGCTGCGCGCTACGCCGCGCACGGGGTTGAGGGTTTAAGAGGATGACGAGTGTGTTGATGACGCAGACGATGCGCTGGTTCGGGCCGAACGATCCGGTGCGGCTGGACAGCATCCGGCAATCCGGCGCGACCGAGGTGGTGACCGCGCTGCACGAGGTCCCGAACGGCGAGGTCTGGACGCGCGAGGCGATCGCCGCGCGCAAGCAGATGGTGCGCGACGCCGGGCTCGACTGGACGGTGGTCGAAAGCCTGCCGGTCGATGAGGGCATCAAGACCCGCTCGGGCGAATGGGACCGGTTGATCGACGCTTACCGCGAGAGCCTGCGCAATCTCGCGGCGTGCGGCATCCGCGTCGTCACCTATAACTTCATGCCGTTGCTCGACTGGACGCGGACCGATCTCGCCTGGGAACTGCCCGACGGATCGCGTGCGCTGCGGTATGAGGCGATCGTGGTGGCCGCCTATGACCTGTTCATGCTGCAGCGGCCGGGTGCCGAGCAGAGCTATGCGCCAGCGGTGCGCGACGCGGCGGCGGCGCGCTTTGCCGGCATGGACACGGCGGCGCGCGCGGATCTCGAACGGACGATCCTTGCGGGCCTGCCGGGCAGCGAGGAGGGCTTCACCTCGGCCGCGTTCCTCGAGGCGATCGGCCGCTACGACGCCATCGACGCGGCACGGCTGCGCGACAACCATGTCGCGTTTCTCGAGGCGGTGTGCCCGCTGGCCGACGAGCTCGGCATCGCGTTGGTCGTCCATCCCGACGATCCGCCCTTTCCGATCTTCGGCCTGCCGCGCGTCGTCAGCACCGAGGCCGACGTGACCGATCTCTTCACCCGCGTGCCCAACGTCTCGAACGGGCTGTGCCTGTGTACCGGATCGTTCGGCGTGCGCGCCGACAACGACCTGCCCGGTATGGTCGACCGGCTCGGCTCACGGATCGGCTTCCTGCACCTGCGTTCGGTCCAGCGCGAGGCCGATGGGGCGTTCCACGAAGCCGATCATCTGGAGGGCGATGCGGGCATGGCGGCGGTCATGGCGGCGGTCCACCGGCTGTCGGTCCGCGAAGGGCGCAGCATCCCGATGCGCCCCGATCATGGTCATCAGATGCTCGACGACCTGACGCGCACGACAAATCCCGGATATTCGCTGCTCGGCCGGATGCGCGGGCTCGCCGAACTCCGCGGACTTGAACGCGGTATCGCCTTTGCGGCAGGAGCCCTTGCATGACCCGTCCTCTCGAGCTTCATCCCGACCGGCTGTTTCCCGCCGATCCGACGACCCGCGCGATCGCCCGCACGCTCTATGCGGAGATCGCCGACCTGCCGATCGTCAGCCCGCACGGCCATACCGATCCGACCTGGTTCGCCGACAACGCCAACTGGACCGACGCGACGTCGCTGTTGCTCGCGCCCGACCATTATCTGTTCCGCATGCTCTACAGCCAGGGCGTCGATCTGGACGCGCTGACGATCGCGCGCCGCGATGGTACGCGGAGCGCCGACCCGCGCGCGGCGTGGCGGCTGCTCGCCGACCATTATGCGCTGTTCCGCGGCACGCCGTCGCGAATGTGGCTCGACCATGTCTTCGCCGAGGTGTTCGGGTTCGACGTCGCGTTCGAGCCGGCGACCGCGGACCTGTATTTCGACACGATCGGCGAAAAGCTCGCGACCGCAGCGTTCCGCCCGCGCGCGCTGTTCGACCGGTTCCGGATCGATTTCCTTGCCACCACCGAAGGCGCGCATGACAGCCTCGACGCGCATCACCGGATCCGCGAGAGCGGCTGGAACGGCCGTGTCGTCACCACCTATCGCCCCGACGGCGTGATCGATGTCGAGCACGAGCAATTCGCCGGTGCGCTGCGCCGCTTCGGCGAGCTGACCGGCGAGGACGTCTATGGCTGGCAGGGCTATCTCGCCGCGCACCGCAAGCGCCGCGCCGATTTCCGCGCGGCGGGCGCCACCGCGACCGATCACGGCCATCCGACCGCCGCGACCGCGAACCTGTCGACGCCCGAATGCGAGGCGCTGTTCGCGCGTATCACCGGCGATCACTGGACCGCCGCCGACGCCGAGCTCTTTCGCGCGCAGATGCTGACCGAGATGGCCGCGATGAGCGTCGAGGACGGCATGGTCATGCAGATCCATCCGGGCTCGGTGCGCAACCACAATGCCGGGCTGTTCGCCAGTCATGGCCGTGACAAGGGCGCGGACATTCCCGGACGCACCGACTATGTCCACGCCCTCAAACCGCTGCTCGATCGGTTCGGGACCTCGACCGCGCTGTCGATCATCCTCTTCACGCTCGACGAGACAGTCTATGCGCGCGAGCTGGCACCGCTAGCGGGGCATTATCCCTGCCTGAAGCTCGGCCCCGCCTGGTGGTTCCACGACAGTCCCGAGGGGATGTGGCGGTTCCGCGAGATGACCACCGAGACTGCGGGCTTCTACAACACCGTCGGCTTCAACGACGACACGCGCGCGTTCCTGTCGATCCCGGCGCGGCACGACGTCGCGCGCCGCATCGACTGCGGCTATCTCGCGCGGCTGGTCGCCGAGCACCGGCTGGAGGACTGGGAGGCAGCGGAGCTCGCGCGCGAACTGACGAGCGATCTTGTCCGCAAGGCATACCGGCTGTGAGGCTGTCCAGGGCCACGCGATCCGCGCTCGCCGCCGACGTGACGCAGCCCGCATCCTCCGCCGTCACCGTCGGGCGGATCGTCCATCTCGGGATCGGCGCGTTCCACCGCGCGCATCAGGCGGTCTATACGCAGGATGCGTCGACGCCGGACGCGGGCTGGCGGATCACCGGCGTGTCGCTGCGCTCGCCGCAGGTGCGCGATACGCTCGCCCCGCAGGACGGGCTCTACACCGTGACCGAACGGTCGAACGGCGTCAGCGCGACCCGGCTGATCGACGTGATCGACACGCTGCTGGTCGCCGCGGAGGATCCCGAGGCGGTGATCGCCGCGCTCGCCGACCCTGCGACCCAGGTCGTGACGCTGACCGTCACCGAAAAGGGCTATTACCGGCATCCGGCGACCGGTGCGCTGCTCGTCGACGATCCGGCGATCGCGCACGATCTGAGCGGCGGCGTGCCGCGGACAATCTTCGGCTTTCTGGCGGCGGCGCTCGATCGGCGGCGCGGCGCGGGGGCAGGCGGGCTGACGCTGGTGTCGTGCGACAATCTGTCGGGCAATGGCGCGCTGCTGATGCGCCTGCTGCTCGCGTTCGTCGAGCACCGCGACGCGGATCTGGCCGCCTGGGTGCGCGCGCACGTGACCGCGCCCGACACGATGGTCGACCGGATCGTGCCCGCCTCGACCGAGGCCGACCGTGCGGGCGTCGCGACCGCGATCGGGGTCGACGACGCCGCCGCCCTTGTCACCGAACCGTTCCGGCAATGGGTGATCGAGGACCGCTTCGCCGGCCCGCGCCCGCGCTGGGAGGCGGCGGGGGCGCAGATCGTCGACGACGTCGCGCCGTTCGAACTCGCCAAGCTGCGGCTGTTGAACGCCAGCCATTCGACGCTCGCCTATGTCGGACTGCAACGGGGCCACGCCTTTGTCCATGAGGCGATCGCCGACCCGGCACTGCGCGCGTTCGTGATCGCGCAGATGCAGGAGGAGGCGGTGCCGAGCCTGACCGCGGCGGCGGGGCTCGATCCCGCGGCATATATCGACGCGATCCTCGACCGCTTCGCCAATGCCGATCTTCACCACCGGCTCGATCAGATCGCGATGGACGGATCGCAGAAGCTCCCGCAACGCTGGATCGCGACCGTCGCCGAGCGGCAGGCGCAGGGGCTCGACAGCCCGAAGCATCGCCTCAGCCTCGCCGCGTGGATCGCCTACACCGCCCACGCGCCCGCCATGGCCGACGATCCGCTGCGGAATCGCTACGCCGCGATATGGGCGGACACGGCGGGCGACGCGCGGCAGGTCGTCGCGCGGTTCGTCGACGAACTCGGCATATTCCCCGCCGATTTCGACCACGCGGCGCTGGGCGATGCGGTGGTAACGTGGCAGGCGCAGGGGCCAGAGGCCGCGCTGCGCGGCGCCATCGGAGAGCCCGTCGCATGACCGGTACGATAGTGTGTTTCGGCGAGATGCTGTTGCGGCTCGCCGCGCCCGATCGCGGGCATCTGTTCCAGGACGCCCGGCTCGACGCGCATTTCGGCGGCGCGGAGGCGAACGTCGCGGTCGCGCTCGCGCGGATCGACGTGCCCGCCGCGGTCGTTACGACGCTGCCGCATGGCCTGATCGGCAATGCGGCGCTCGACTCGGTCCGCGCCGCCGGCGTCGACGTCTCGCGGGTGATGCGCGCGGACGGTCGGCTCGGCCTGTATTTCCTGTCGCCGCCGAGCGGGGCGCGCGGCGCGCAGATCGTCTACGACCGCCTCGACAGCAGCTTCGCCGCCACCCCGTCGAGCGCCTATGACTGGCCCGCGATGCTGGACGGCATCGACTGGCTGCATCTGTCGGGGATCATTCCCGCAATCGGTCCGGGTGCCGCGCAACTATCGCTCGATGCGATCGCGGCGGCGCGGGCGGCGGGGGTCAGGGTCTCGTTCGACGGCAATTTCCGCGCGAGCATGTGGGCGCGCTGGTGCGCCGATCCGCAAGGCGTGCTGGTCGATCACGTCGACGGTGCGGACCTGCTGTTCGGCAGTCACCGCGACATCTCGCTGCTGCTCGGCGAGGACCATGCCGGTGACACGCCGGACGCGCGGCGTCGCGCATGCGAGGCCGCGTTTGCGCGGTTTCCGACGCTCGCCTGCATCGCCTCGACTGCACGCCGCGTGATCGATGCCGATACGCACGCCCTGTCCGCGCGCGTCGATCGCCGCGACGACTCGTTCGAGACCGAGACGATCCTCGTCACGCAGATCGTCGACCGGATCGGCACTGGCGACGCGTTCGCCGCGGGCGTGCTCTCCTGCCTCGACGACGGGTGCGAGGCGGCGGCGCGCCGCGGCCTCGCGCTCGCCGCGCTCAAGCACGGCACCGCGGGCGATCACAGCCGGACGACGCTGACCGATCTCGCGGACTTCACCGGCGCGCCCGCCGACGTGCGGCGGTGACCGGGCTCAGCCGGGGTTGGGCGTTTCCGCGACGGGGGTGAGCGCGCGACCGGTCTCGAACCACGCGCGCAGATTGTCGACGACCAGCCCGCCCATCGCCGCGCGCGTCCGCTTCGACGCCGAGCCGATATGCGGCAGCAGCACCGTGTTCGGCAGCGCGCGCAGGCTGGCGGGGACATTGGGCTCGTCTTCATAGACGTCGAGCCCGGCGGCGAGGATCGTGCCCTGCTGCAACGCTGCGATCAGCGCGTCCTGATCGACGACGCTGCCGCGAGCGACGTTGATGAACACGCCCTGCGCGCCCAGCGCCTCGAGCACCGCGGCGTCGACCAGATGCTGCGTCCCCTGACCGCCGGGCACGATCGTGATCAGCACGTCGCACGCCGCGGCCAGCGCGACCGGCGTGTCGTGATAGTCATAGCCGATATCCGCCTGCCGCGACCGGCCATGATAGGCGATCGGCACGTCGAACGCCTCGAGCCGCCGCGCCACCGCCTTGCCGATCGCGCCGAGCCCCATGATCCCGATCCGCCGTCCGCGCAGGCTCGGCGACAGCGGAAACGATTTTTCCGCCCAGGCACCGTCGCGGACATGGCGGTCGGCCTGCGGGATCCCGCGCAGCGTCGCGAGCAGCAGCCCGATGGTCAGATCGGCGACCTCCTCGTCCAGCACGCCGGGCGTATTGGTCACGACGATCCCGCGCGTCGCGGCGGCGTCCGCGTCGATCCCGTCATAGCCCACGCCGAAATTGGCGACGATTTCGAGCGCGGACAGCCGGTCGTACCACGACGCGTCGATCCGCCCCGCGAGCGAACTCGCCGCAAGCCCGCGGACGCGCGGCGCCACCGTCGCGAGGAACGCGTCGGGGTCTTCCTGCTCCCATAGCCGGTGCACGACGAACCGCTCGCCCAGCGCGTCGAGGACGCTCGGCAGCATGGGGGCGGGGATCAGGATTTCGGGTCGGTTCATGCCGGGGGTTTACGCACAAACCGCGCGGGCAGACACCCCCTTCCGGGGCCCCCGCGGCGGCCGCCGCATGCGAGAAAACTGCCCAACCCTATGCCCCCGCTACGCAAAAGGCCGGGATCGCTCTCGAATTGCTATGCCGCGGCCGATAGCTGGAGGGCCACGACAAGGAGAGTGGCATGGCAGCGTGGCATCGTTCGCGGCGCGCGGATCTTGGTCTGCGCGCGGTGGGACTTCTCCTCTGCGCAATGGCGTACATCGCGGTGTGGCGCCTGTCCGCCCTCGCGCTTTCCCCTCACGGCTCGGGTGCGTTGGCCTTCGCGCTCGCCGCGATCGGCTTTCTGGGGGCGAGCGCGGGCAGTGTCATGGTGCTACTCGGGCATCACCTGTTCGACGGTATCGCGGTCAGCGAGCGCTGGCGGCCCCGCGTCCGCGCCACGGCAGCGACCACGCACTGAAATGCGACGAGCTGTTGCGGCCACTATGGCGCCACTATTGGGTTTCGGGGAATCGCTCTCGAATCCCTATGCCGCGGTTCGTAATTCGGGTTTGCGGGCGCCTGGACGCCCGATCACACAGGCAAAAACGCGAACATGTCGTCTGAACCCACGCCGGAGCCCCGCGCACGCGGGCGCGTCATTCCTCTCGGCCAGAACAAGGCGGGCCACGGGAGTGTGACCCCGGCACTCGGCGCCACGGCTGAAGCGAAGGCGGACATGCCCGCCACCATGACCCGAGCCTGCGCACGCCGCGCGACGCGCGATCCGCGCTGGCCACATATCGCGGCGGCGCTCGCCGATCTGCGCGAACGGCATCGCCACGCGGTCCGGATCGTCGATGCCGACTGTGCATGCGGGACGCTGCTGATCGAGACCGTGCGTTACGCCCGCGCGCTCGGCTTCACCGCGATCGAGGGGCAGGGCGTCGCCGATGCGCCGGCGCTGATCGGCCGCGCCCGCGCCGCTGCAGCGCGGCTGCACGATCCCGCGATCGGGCTCGACTTCGAGGTTGGCGGTCTGGCGCAGGCGCTCGCCCGCGAAGCCGATTTCCCCGCCGACATCGTGCTGTGCCACGACCAGGACGGCGGCATCGCGCGGCTGCTGGCGGCCGCGGGCACCCTAGTGATCGCCGATCCCGTCGCGACGCGCGTGCGGAGGCAGGCGGCATGACGCGGCGCGACTTGCAATGGAAAGCGGGCGGCTTCGCGCTGATGGCCGTCTCCTGTGCGCTGTGCATGGCGGTCGACGGATCGCCGCTGATGCTCCTCTTCTTCCCGCTCGCGCTGCTCGGGTTGCCGCTGATGATCCACGGCAAACGCGTCGGGCAGATGGTCCGGGCGGAACGCCGCGGGCACAGCCACACAGTCGACGCCGTCCATGCCGCGCGCAGACGTCGGCGCGGACAGGGCCGCGATGGCTTCGGCCGCTGACCAGCAGAGGACCTGTTACGGACATCGTCGACGATCGCATGTCACGCTCGTGCAACCTGTCGGCTTTAGCGATCCTGGATGAACACGCCGTCGCCGCTGTCGCTCGACGTCTGATCTGAACCGGGCATGGTCCGCGGGCGTTTGCGGACCATGCGCTCCTCCTGTGGGTTGCCCCGATGACCGATGTCTCGCGTCGTACACTGCTCGGTGCAGGCGCCACCGGTGCCGCGCTGTCCGCGTTTCCCGCGGCGATCGCGCGCGCCGCGGCGATCGCGCCCGATGTGAAGACGGGCTCGATCATGGATGTCGAGCATGTCGTCATCCTGATGCAGGAAAATCGCGGGTTCGATCATTATTTCGGCACGTTGCGCGGCGTCCGCGGCTTTGCCGACCGGTTGCCGATCCCCGTGCCCGCACCGTCTGCGGGCGGGGCGGCGGCGCCGGTCTGGTATCAGCGCGACCGGACCGCACCGGGCGGCGCGCGGACCGTGCTGCCCTTCCATCTCGCCACCCGCACCAATTTCGACCTGATGCGGATGGAGGGGACGCCGCACAGCTGGCCCGATGCGCAGCGCGGCTGGGACGAGGGGCGGATGGCGCACTGGCCCGAGGCGAAGAGCCAGCGCGCGATGGGCCATTACCGGCGCGAGGATCTGCCGTTCCAGTTCGCGCTCGCCGAGGCGTTCACGCTGTGCGACGCCTATCATTGCTCGGTGCAGACGGGGACCAACACGAACCGGCTGTTCCTGTGGAGCGGCACCAACGATCCCGGCGGCACGCAGGGCGGTCCGGCGATCGGCAATTCGCATGACAGTTTCCCGGCGGATGGCGGCGATCCCGACCCCTATCGCTGGACCACGGTGGTCGAGCGGTTGCAGGCCAAGGGGGTCGACTGGCGCATCTATCAGGACAT
The DNA here is from genome assembly GCF_902506585.1 of Sphingomonas sp. T1. Taxonomy (NCBI): domain Bacteria; kingdom Pseudomonadati; phylum Pseudomonadota; class Alphaproteobacteria; order Sphingomonadales; family Sphingomonadaceae; genus Sphingomonas; species Sphingomonas sp. T1. Next base: position 828,034 of record NZ_LR733875.1, on the reverse strand, counting down.
GGCGGACAATTTCACCGACAACCCGCTGGTCGGGTTCGCCGCCTTCCGCGCGGCGCATCATGCGGCTGGCGACGCGGAACTGCGCGACCGGGCGCTGACGACGCGCGGGCTCGACGCGCTGCGCGCCGACGTGCTGGCCGGGCGACTTCCGCAGGTGTCGTACGTCATCGCCACCGCGAAGGGATCCGAGCATCCCGGCCCGTCGAGCCCGGCACAGGGTGCGGCCTATACCGCCGAGGTTCTCGACGCGCTCACCGCAGACCCGAAGATCTGGGCGCGGACCGCCTTGTTCGTCATGTTCGACGAGAATGACGGCTTTTTCGATCATGTCCCGCCGCCCGCGCCGCCGTCGCGCGCTGCCGACGGCACGCTGCTCGGCGGATCAACGGTCGATCTGACCGGCAGCTATCACCGCCACCCGAGCAAGGGCGATGCGGCGCTCGACCTCCCCGCCTATCGCGGCCGCGCCTATGGCCTGGGGCCGCGCGTGCCGATGTACGTCGTCTCGCCGTGGAGCCGGGGCGGGTGGGTCAATTCGCAGGTGTTCGACCACAGTTCGGTGATCCGCTTCCTTGAACGGCGGTTCGATTTTCACGAGCCCAACATCGCGCCGTGGCGCCGCGCGGTCTGCGGCGACCTGACCTCGGCGTTCGACTTCACCGCCGCCGACGTCGCGCCCTTCGCCGCGATGCCCGATCCCCGCGCCGATGCCGCACGCGCCGCGGCGATCCCCCGGCAGCCGAGCCCGCAGGCACCAATCGACGCGTCACTCCCGTGGCAGGAACCCGGCATCCGCCGGTCCCGCCCGTTGCCCTATGCGCTGCGCGTCGGCGAGACGATCACGGGTGACGCGATCCGGCTGGACTTCACCACCGACGGTACGCAGGCCGCGGTGTTCCACGTCTATGACCGTAGGGGCCTGGACCAGCCGCCCCGCCGCTTCACGGTCGAGCCCGGGCGCACGCTGGACGGGCAATGGGGATTCGACGCGGAGGGTCGCTATGATCTCTGGGTGCTCGGCCCCAACGGGTTTCACCGGCATTTCACGGGGCATCGTGACGATGCCGCGTTGGTATCGCAGCTCGTCTGGCGCATGACACCGACCGAGCTGGCGTTAGTGCTACCCGCCGGACACCGCGCGCACGGACTGGTCGCGCAGGTCGAACGCGTCGGGGCGGCGGCGCTCGTGACTGGGCTGGTCGACGCGCGCTACCGCTGGCCGCTCCGCAACAGCCATGGCTGGTACGACGTCACGATCACGGCGGCGACCGCGCCGACCTATCGGCGCCGCGTCTCGGGGCGGGTCGACGCGCCCGGGCGGATGACGTGCAGCGATCCGTTCGTCACCGCGGCTCAAAACGCGGGCAGCACCGCGCCCGCATAACGGTCCGCGATGAAGCGCCGCGTCTCGGGGCTGCGCAGCGCGGCGATCAGCTTGACGACGCGCGGATCCTTGTCGCCACCGGGCAGGCCGACGACGAAATTGACATAGGGGCTGTTCTTGTCCTCGATCGCGAGCGCGTCGCGCACCGGGTTGAGCTTCGCGTCGAGCGCATAGTTTGTGTTGATCAGCGCCAGATCGACCTCGCCGAGCGTGCGGGGCAGGGTCGCGCCCTCCAGCTCCTTGAACTTGAGGGTCTTCGGGTTGGTCGCGATGTCGTTGAGGCTCGACAGCGGGTTGGTCGGGTTCTTCAGCGTGATCAGCCCGGCCTTTTGCAGCAGCAGCAGCGCGCGGCCGCCGTTGCTCGGCTCGTTCGGGATCGCGACGGTCGCGCCGTTCGGGACCTGCGCGATCGTCTTCCACTTGCGCGAATAGGCGCCCAGCGGCTCGACATGGACACCCGCATAGGGAACCAGATGCGTGCCGCGCGACGCGTTGAACTCGTCGAGATAGGGCTTGGTCTCGAAATAGCTGACGTCGATCTGCTTCTGCTCGACCTGCAGATTGGGCTGCACATAATCGTTGAAGACGCGGATCTTGAGATCGACGCCCTGCTTGGCGAGGGCGGGCTTGATCGATTCGAGGATTTCGGCATGCGGCACCGCGGTCGCGGCGACGGTCAGCGCCGTGCCATCATCCGTCTTGGCGCCACCGCATGCGGCGAGCGCGAGCAGCGAGAGCGAGGCGAGCAGAGTGCGGCGGTTCATGGCATTTCCCAAAATCGTTGGATCAGCGGCGGGTAAAGTGGCGGGCGAGCGCGTCGCCGGCATATTGGATGATCTGGACGAGGACGACCAGCAGGACAACGGTGACGACCATCACGTCGGTCTGGAAGCGCTGATAGCCGAAACGGATCGCGAGATCGCCGAGCCCGCCCGCGCCGACCACGCCGGCCATCGCGGTGAACGAGACGAGCGCGACCGCGGTGACGGTGGCGCCCGAGATCAGCCCCGGCATCGCCTCGGGGATCAGCGCCCGCGTGACGATCTGGCGGGTCGTCGCGCCCATCGCCTGCACCGCCTCGATCGTCGTCCGGTCGATCTCCTTCAGCGATCCCTCGACAAGGCGTGCGTAGAAGGGCGCGGCCCCCACGACGAGCGGCGGGATCGCGCCCGCGACGCCCAGCGACGTGCCGACCAGCAGCACGGTCAGCGGGATCATCACGATCAGCAGGATGATGAACGGCACCGAGCGCAGGATGTTGACGGCGATCCCGAGCGCGCCATTGGCAAGCCGGTTCTCGATCAGCCGCCCCTTGCCGGTCAGATACAGCAGCACGCCGAGCGGCAGGCCGAGCAGGATCGTCAGCACCAGCGACCCGCCGAGCATGATGAGCGTGTCGAGGCACGCCTGGCCGATATCGGACCAGTCGACATTTTCGAAGAAGGTCATCAGCCGTTACCTGTTGGGGGGATCGGCAGGCCAGTGAGCGGCAGGCGCGCGACACGACGCATCCTGGCCGTCATTCCCGCGGAGGCGGGAACCCAGACTGGCAGACGCTTCGATCGGATCGCCGAGGTTGCGGGTCTGGATCCCCGCCTGCGCGGCGATGACGGGCTTGGGGTGGATCTCAGGACCTGAAGGGCGGGGCTGGTTGTGATCATCGCATCTGCTCTTCGTCCGCAAAAGACGCGGCGCCGTCCCGTTCCTGATGAGAGAGGGATTGGAGCATGCGCCGGGTCGCCGGATGCGCGGCGTTGGCGAAGATGTCGGTGACGGTGCCGGTCTCGACGACCCGGCCGCGTTCCAGCACCGCGACGCGGTCGCAGACGTAGCGGACGACGTCCATCTCGTGCGTGATCAGGACGATCGTCAGCCCGAGGTCGTGGTTGAGGTCGCGGAGCAGCGTGAGCACCGAGCGCGTGGTTTCGGGGTCGAGCGCGCTCGTCGCCTCGTCGCACAGCAGGATGTCGGGGTCGGTGGCGAGCGCGCGCGCGATACCGACGCGCTGCTTCTGCCCGCCCGACAGCTGGGCGGGGTATTTGGCGGCGTGATCGGACAGGCCGACTCGGTCCAGCAAGGCGGCGACCTTGCTCTCGCGCGTCGCTTTCGCGACGCCGGCGAGCACCAGCGGGAAGGCGACGTTCGCCGCGACCGTCCGCGAGGAGAGCAGCCCGAAATTCTGGAAGATCATGCCGATCCGCCGCCGGAGCGCGCGCAGCTCCGCCGCCGACAGGCCTGCGACGTCGATCCCGTCGACCTCGACGCGCCCGGACGTCGGCCGTTCGAGCGCATTGATCAGCCGGATCAGCGTCGACTTGCCCGCGCCGGATTGACCGATCACCCCGAACACGCCGCGCGCCGGGATCTCCAGCGACACGCCGTCGAGCGCCGCCGCTTCGCTTGCCGGGTAGGTTTTGGAAACGTCGCGCAGGCGGATCATGCGGACCCCATGACCTGCACCGCGAACCGCTCCATTTCCTCGGCCTGCGGGCTCATCTGGAGCAGCAGCAGGTTTAGTCCGGCGGCCTCATATTCCGCGATCCGCTCCTTCAGCTGTTCGGGCGTGCCGACCAGATTGGGGCGCAGCCCGCGGTTGGAGACCGAATATTCCTGGATCTTCAGTTCGCGTTCGAGCTGCGTGCCCGACAGCCACTGGTCGAAATTGGCATAGCCCGCGGGCAGTTCGGTGACGCTGGTGATGCGCTCGAGCTCGCGCTTCGCCTCCGCCTCGCTGTCGCGGACGATCGCATAGGCGGCCATGCCGTATTGCATCGGTGCGCCGCCCCCCCTTTTTTCATTGGCGGCTGCACGTCGCGCCGCCATGTCGGCGATCTTCGGCGCGATCGCGTCGGCCGGGTCGCCGTGCATGACATAGGCGTCGCACTGCGCGGCGATCATGGCCTTGGCCTTCTCGCTCTCGCCGCCGGCATAGACGGTGGGGCGCTTGACGGGCTTGGGCGAACAGATCGCCTGCTCGGTGGTGTAGAACTGCCCGGCAAAGTCGAACCGCTCCTGCGTCCACAACCCGTCGACGACGGAGAGCCATTCGTCGGTCCGCGCATAGCGATCGTCATGCTGGTCGAACTGCAGGCCATATTGCTTCGCCTCGTCCGCCCACCAGGACGACACGACGTTGAGCGCGAGGCGTCCGCCCGAGATCCGGTCGATATTGGCCGCCGCCTTGGCGAACAGCGCCGGGTGGTGGAAGTTCGGGCGCACCGCGACCATCAGCTCGATGCTGTCGGTCACCGCCGCCAGCGCCGCCGCGGTCGACCACGCATCGAGCGCGGGCTGTTCTACGCCTTTAATGTCGTTGAGGTTCAGCTCGGCGATCAGCGTCAGGTCATAGCCCCAGCGCTCCGCATTCTGCGTCAGCGCCTTGGTATAGGCCCAGCTCGCCTCCATCCCCTCGTCGGGGACGTTGCGAAGCCAGCCGCCGAAAACCGGAGTCCAGTATCCATAGCGCATCAACGAGTCTTCCCAATCTGTTCGATCAGGTAATCGACGAGCCGGTCATGCGGATCCCAGCCGAGGACGTCGAGCGGCCTGGCGACGAAATTGGACAGCGCGTTGATGTCGTAGAAGCGCGCGACGCCGTCGCGGTCGTCGATCATCACCTCGACCCCGCCGACATCGAGATCGACCGCGCGCGCGATCGCCTCGGCGGCATCCTTCAGCACCTGCGACGGCTCGACCGCGGCCATCTTGATCCCCGATCCGGGGACGACGCACGCATCCGCAGGGCAGAGATCGAACGCGCCGCCGCCCGCGACCTCGATCGCGTAGAGGAACTTGCGGTCGAGCGTCTCGATCCGGGTGATCGCGCCACCCCGGACGGGGACATATTCCTGCACCAGCAACACGCCGTCGACGCTGCTCGGCAGGCCATCGTCGGTGACCGCGGCGCGGAGTTCGTCGAGACTGTCGAAGCGGATGATCCCCGCGCCCGATCCACCGATATTGGCCTTCACGACCAGCGGGAAGCGCAGCGTTTGCGCCGCGGCGACGACGTCGGCGGCGCGGTGGACGATACGCGTCTCGGGGATCGCGAGGCCGAGCGACGCGATCAGCGACAATTGCCGTGCCTTGGAGGCGTCGATCGCGAGCACGTCGGCGCCGTTGATCACGCGCGCACCGGTGCGGCGCCAGTGATCGAGCATCGCCATCGTGTCGAAGATCGGATGCTCGTCGTTGCGCAGGAAGCTCGACATCGCGATCCGGTTGAACACGACGCGGCCGGGGCCGGTCTGGTCTGCTGGGTTCCAGAAGCCGTCGGGCGTGGCGCGCGAAAAGTCGACGCCGCGCGCGTCGAGCGCCGCGAACAGCGGCACGAACCAGGCGGGATGTTCGTAAAGGACGGCGAGATCGGTCATGAAGCCTCGGATGAATTGAGCGCGCCCTCTGCCACGCCGACGCGCGGACCGCCATCGATAGCGGCTTTGGCCCGATCAAGCCTGGGTTTAGCGAACGGCGCCGGCGCCGACCGTCGCTTCAATCAATCCGCGGGATCGACCTGCGCGATCTCGACGAGGCACGCTTGCGGCGCGCTCGTCAGCGTGGCGACGATGCCGACCGGGGGGTGGGGAGGGGCGGGCCTCGCGGCGCAGCGCCGACGGCAGGCGCGCTCAGTCGATCGCGGCGGGTCGGCGCGGGCGCCGCGCGGGGCGGGGTCCGGGCGCGAAGGCCTCGCCCGGCACCCGGTGCTCGAGCAGCGGGAGCAGCGCGATCAGCCGGGCCTCGTCCTCGGTCGGGGTGGCGGTGCGCGTCGTCGGCGCCGGTGCGGCGATCGATCCGCGCTCGACGAAATGACTGCCCCAGCGATCGGCCAGCGCCAGCACCCGGTCGATGAACGGGCCCGGGGCACAGGCGACGACCGACGGGAAGGGCAGGCGGGTGGCGGGCCCGGGACGCGCCGCCGCCGCGATCGCCTCCTGACCGAAACCGACTGACAGCGGCGACAGCAGGACCGCGCCCTCGATCGCCTCCAGATAGCTGCGCGGCGACAATTGCGCCCACCACGCGACGGCCAGACAGGCGACCCCCTGCGCCAGGATCACCGCCGGCTCCTCGCGCCGGGCAAATGCCGCGTCGAGCTGCAACGCCCAGCGACCGCTCTGAAATTTCGCGAGATCCAGTTCGATCGTCGGGATCGCGGCGTCGGGGACCGGATCGCCCCGGATCACGACGATCACGGCATGCTGGGTATCGATCGAAGCCTTGTCCCTGACGGCCATAGCGGATCACCTCGGATAGACCTGCAGCAGCGCGCGACCATCGATCTCCGACTCGCAGTCTCGCGCTACGATGACGAAGCGTAATCCGGCCCGGACGATAGGCAATAGTCTTGCGGCATCCCATGCCGGCGATGCGCCGGATCGCGTCCCGACGCCCCGATCCGTGGCGTGACCGCGCTGCCTTCAGGCATACTGCCCTGCCTGCTTTCACAAGCCGCCCTATTCCCGACATATAATACCGCTCCACTCGATCTCGCCCGCTGCGTGAGAGTGTGACGATGATCGATCCCCCCGCCATCCCGATCCGCCGTTCGTGAGGGTTCACGCGCCGGTCCGCCTGTACCCGTCGATGCTCGTCTGCCTTGGGGGCGGCGTGGTCTGTCCCGCGGCCGGATCGACGCAGGCGATCCCCATGCCGGCATCGGCGTCGGGCGACGACATCGTCATCACGGGCCAGCGGAGCGCGGGCAGCGCGGTCGGGGCGATCGATCCGACCGCGACCCTCGATCAGGCCGGGATCCAGTCGCTGGGTGCGACCGATCTCAAGACGCTGCTCGAACGCCTGAAGCCACTGACGACGTCGGCGAGCGGCGGCGATCCGGTCTATCTGCTCAACGGTCGACGCATGTCGAGCATGAACGAACTCTACAGCCTGCCGCAGGAGGCGATGGAGAAGATCGAGGTCCTGCCCGAGTCCGAGGCCGCACGCTTCGGGTTTCCGTCCACCATCCGGGTGATGAACTTCATCACCAAGAAGCGGTTTCGCGCGGTCACCTACCAGCAGGCCACGGGTGTCACGACCGAAGGCGGGGGCGAGACAAGCTATGCCGAGGTGACCGCCGCGCGGATCGACGGGCCGCGCCGCGCGACGCTGACGCTGTCGCATCTTCGCCTCAACCCGATCCTGCAGAGCGAACGCGCGATCCTGCCCGATCCGGACACGCTCTATGCGCTTGGCGGCACCGTTACGGGAATAGGCGGGGCCAGTATCGATCCCGCGCTCGATGCGCTCGTCGGGGCCCCGGTCACGATCGCCGCCGTGCCGGACGACCCGGCGGGGCGCGACACTCTGGCGGGCTATGCCGCCGGCGCCGGCGCACCCGCGGTCACCGATATCGGGCGTTATCGCTCGCTCCAGCAGCGCAGCGACAGGATTTCGGTCGACGGAACGCTCGCGGCACCGATCGGGCGGACGATGAGCGGATCGCTCAACCTGTCGATGGAAGCGCAGCGTAACATCGGCGTGAACGGTCTGGCGCCCGCGCTGTTGAGTGTGCCGGGGGGACGCGGCGCGCTGCCCTTTGCGGACGATGTCCTGCTTTATCGCTACCTGCCCGATGCGGTGCTCCAGCAGCGGAGCACCAGCCTGACGCTGCATGGATCTGGCATGGTCCAGGGCAGTATCCGGCGCTGGGGGTGGAACGTCACGACCAGCTATGACCGGGTGCAGGGGGTGGCGCGGTCCGAACGCGGCGTGCCGATCGACGATCTGCAGGCCGCGATCGATGCGGGGGGCGATCCGTTGGCGCGCGTAAGTCCCGAGGCGGCGGCGCTTCGGCTGGCCGATCGCAGCCGGACCGTTACCGGCACATTGCTGACAAAGGCGGTCGCGAACGGCCCGCTGGTCCGGTTGCCGGCCGGCGACGCGCAGATCACGCTCTCGGGGGATTATGCCCGGTCGAGCAGTTCGGGCAGCCTGCCGGGCTTGCGCGACACGACGCTCGATTTGACGCGCACCACCGGGGGGGCCAGCGTCAACGCGGATCTGCCGATCGCCTCTGCCAATCAGGACGTTCTCGCGTTTCTCGGACAGCTGTCGGTCAACGGCATGATCGGCGTCTCGGACGTGTCCGATTACGGCCGGCTGCTCAGTTCCAACTACGGCCTGACATGGTCGCCGGTGCGGCCGGTCCAGCTGATCGCCTCGGTCAATGCCGCGCAGACCCCGCCGGCGATCGCGCTGCTGACCAACCCGACGGTGACCACCCCGAACACGCCGTTTTTCGATTTCACCACCGGCACCAGCGTGCTCGTCACGACGATCGCCGGCGGGAATCCCGCGCTCGACCCGGAACGCCGGCGGCTCGTCACGCTGGGTGTCGCCGTGTCGCCGATCAAGGCCCGCGATCTGCGGCTCACGCTCAACTATCTCCAGACGCGCATCGACAATCAGACCGCGACGCTGGGCAGCGCCACCCCGGCCTTCCAGACCGCATTTGCCGGGGCGTTCCAGCGTGATGCAACAGGACAGCTCGTCAGCGCCGATCTGCGGCCGGTCAACATCGCCCGCGAACGCGAAACGAAGGTGCAGGCGACGATCAGCCTGTCGACGCCGATCGGGCGTGCGCCTGCGCCGCTGACGCCGCCCGTCGGCATTGCCGCGAAGGATGTGCCACCGCCGGCGCCACCCCGGCCCCGGCCGCACCTCAACATGTCGATGACCACGACGTGGCGGCTCGACGATCGCCTGTTGTTGCGGAGCGGGGGGCCGGCACTCGATCTCCTCGATGGCGATACGCTGACCGGCACCGGCGGACGACCGCGCTGGGAAACCGAGCTGAACCTCAGCGGATCGCTCGGGGCTGCGAGCATCGGCGTGTTCGGCCGTCTGCAGGGGCCGACCCGGATCCGCAGCGACCTGGCGGCGTCGGATCTGCGCTTTTCAGGTCGGACCTGGCTGGTGCCCTATAGCTCGCTCAAGGTCGACCAGATCATCAAACGTCCCTGGGCAAGCAACATGACGCTGCAGCTGACGGTCGAAAACCTGCTCAACGACCGTATCGCGGTTCGCGATCGGCTCGGGCGGACGTCGAACCGGTTCCAGGCGGCGTATATCGATCCGGTCGGCCGGTCCGTCAGGCTGGGCCTGCGCAAGCTCTTCTGACACCGCCCGGTACGGCGGAGGATATCGATCTCCGGAGCGCCCGGATCAGGCCGCGAGCGCGCTGATCGTCGCGCGGTTGCGGCCGTCGCGCTTGGATTGATACAGCGCCATGTCCGCCGCCTGGATCAGCGTCGCGCCCTCCCGGTCCATGATGTCCGTCCAGGTCGCGATGCCGAACGACATGCTGGTCGATCCCAGCGCGCGGTTGCCGTGGCGGACGGCGATCTCGGCGATCGCCTGCCGGACGATATCGACGCGCTTGGCCAGCGCCTCGGCGGTCGTGCCCGGCGCGATGATGGTGAACTCCTCGCCGCCGAAGCGACAGACGACATCGCCGTCGCGGAACCGGCTGCGCATCTCGGCCGCGACCTGCTGGAGCACCGCGTCCCCCGCGTCGTGACCGAACTCGTCGTTGAACCGCTTGAAGTGATCGACGTCGCACATGACCAGGCTGAGCGGATTGCCCGACCGCGAGGCGCGGGCGATCTCCAGCTTGAGCGCCTCCTCCATGTAGCGGCGATTGAACAGGCTGGTCAGCGGATCGCGGATCGTCTGTTCGCGCAGCGACCGCTGCAGGCGATGGTTGACCAGCGCCGAGGCAATGTTCTCGGTCAGCACGTTCATCCGAAAGCGGTTCTCGGCCTCGATCCGGCCGCGCAGATAGAGCACGCCGATGACCTCGCCGCCCGCGAGCAGCGGTTCGCAGTGATAGACCTCGCCCTCGGCGACATGCGCGCAGACGATGTCGCGGCGCGGATCCACGACCGAATGGCTCTGGCCGCGGCGCAGTGCCCAGCACCGCTCCGGCGCGAAGCCGTCGTCCGGCACGACGATGTCTCCCCAGCTGGCGACCGGGACCAGGCAATTGCGCGAGTTGTTGTGCGCGTACAGCGCGCCGGGAATGTCGGGCAGGACCTGCGGTACGAACACCCGGATGATCTGGGCCAGCTCGTCGTCGGTGCGCGCGGCCTGCATGCGATGCGCCATGCCGCCGAGCAGCTCGATCACGTCGCCGCGTTCGCGCAGCGTCTTGGTATTGCGTTCGAGCTCGGCGTTGACGACCTGCAGCTGGCGCTCGCTCGCGCCCTGATCGGAAACCGCGCCCTCCAGCCGGTCGGCCATCGCATTATAGCCGATCGCGAGCCGGTTGAACTCGCGCGATCCCATCGCGGTATCGATCCGCGTCTGCTCGTCCCCGCTGCCGAGCGCGGTCATCGCGCGCAACATGGTTTCCAGCGGGCGGCGGATACCTTGCACCAGCAAGGTAAAGCCGCCGATGACGATCAGCGCGACGGCGATCGCGCCGAAGATGGCGAGCCGCTTGCCGCGGCGCAGGCGCTGCGCCGCCGCATCCTGCCGCGTGGTCTGCAACGCGCGTTCCTCTTCGAGAAACGCCTCCCCGCGCACGCTGATCGCATCCATCAGGTCGCGCCCACGGCCGCTGGCGATGATCGTGACCGCTCCCGCAAAATTGCCCCGGCGGGCAAGGTCGAGCGGCTGGCGCAGAAAGGCGGACCGCTCCTTCATCAGCAATGCCATTTCCCGCGCACGGGCATGCTGGCGCGGGTTGTCGCGGGTCTGGCCCGCAACCCGCGCGATGGTCCGGGCGGCGCTGTCCAGGCGTTTGGCGAAGGACCGGGCATAGGCCGGATCCCGCGTGATGACGAACCCGCGCTGGCCCGATTCGGCCTCGCGCAGATCGTTCAGCGCCGCCTCGGTCGTCTCGATGACCTGCGCGGAATGGGCGGCCCATTGGAAGCTCTGGCTGGCCTGGTACGAGGCGTCGGCGAGCAGCCCGGCCAGCGACCCCAGTGCCAGGACCACGATGAGGCCGATCGCGACGATCCGCGCAGTAAGCGATATGAACATTGCGCTATGTTAAACAACAAAGACTTAGCTTTTGGTTACTCGCCATCACACGCCGCGCCGCGACCGGTCTACTGCGTCAGCACCCCGAGCTCCGCGATGGCCAGCCGCGTCTCGCCCTTGGCGGTCCGGGTGAAGGCGATCTCGATGTAGCGTCCACGGTGCGGCCGCGCGAAGGCGAGGCGCTGCGGCGCCTGGTTGGCAGCGATGTTCGAGAACTCGCCCTGCTCCTGCGGCGCGTCGGCCAGCCTCGGGTCGTCGCCGATGCGTACGCGCCAGGCGGCGGGGTCGCCGGCCCCCTGCGGCGCGTGCCAGCCGGGTTTCAGCACGAACCCGCGCAGCTCGACGCTGCGTCCGAGATCGATCGTCACCGAACACGGCTTGCCGTCCGCACCGGTCAGCGGCGCGACCCAGTCGGTGCGGTTCTTCTCGTCGATCAGCAGCTCGGCCAGCGGCGCGCTGGCCCGCAGGATCTTCCAGTCGCTCTTGCGGATGTCGAAGTTGCGACGCCCCACGCTGCTGACCGCACCCTTGGCCGCGTGGATGCTGATCGCCTGGACGATCCCCGCATCGCGCATCGCGAACGGCGCCGTGTAGCGCGGCGATGCGATCGTCGGCGCGCTGCCGTCGGTGGTGTAGGCGATCGCCAGCCCGGGAGAATCGCTGGTCAGCGTGACCACGCCCTCGCGGTCGCGGACGATGTGCGGCGGATCGAGCAGCACGGGCGCGAGATACACGCCGAATTCGGTGATCGCCGGCGCCGCGGCGGCTGCGGTGATCCGCAACCTGACCAGCCGCGCGGTGATCGGCGCGTCGAGCCGGATCAGCCGCTGCGATCCGATGCCCTGCTTGCTGGCGATTTCGGTCCAGCCGGTCGGGCCCTGCGCGTCGATCGCGAACCGGTCGACGCGCAACCCGAGCGGCAGATGCTCCGCCAGCCTGACGACATCGAACAGCCTTGGCTGTTTCAGGTCGAGCGTCAGCGTCGGGACCGGCGTCCGATCGGCGCTGACCCAGAAGCTTTCGGGATTGCCGTCGAGCACATGCGATGCGTCATGCCCGGCGAGCACGCTGCTCGCAGAGGCGATCGCACCCTTGCTCAGGTCGGTGGCGTACATCGCGCGCATCGCCGTGCCGAACGCGGTCAGGTTCGCGACATCCTCGTCGGTCACCAGCCCGCGCGTATCCGGGGCCAGGTTGAGCAACAGCCCGGCGCTGCGCCCGACCGTCTCGAAATAGATCTTCATCAGATTGGCGGGGCTGCGGCTCTGCCCGTCCTCATAGGCGTGCCAGAACCAGCCATAGCGGGTCGAGACATCCGCCTCGGCCGGCCACCAGATCGCGCCGCCGCGAACGCCGGCATTGCCCTTTTCCTCGGTGAAGCCCTTGTCGTCCATCGTCGCCCAGCACGGGTCGCCGGCCTCGCCCTCCTCGTTGCCGACCCAGCGCAGGTCCGCGCCGACCGGATCGAAGGTGCAGGCCATCGGTTGCAGCGCGTGGACGAAGGCGATGATCGACGGCCAGTCATAATAGGGGACCGCGTCGATCTTCCGCACTTCGCGCGCACCACCATAATAGCCGTCGCCGCCGTTCGCGCCGTCGAAGAATACCTCGTAGATCGGTCCGTATTGCGTCAGCAGCTCGCGCAGCTGGTTGCGGAAGAAGGTGATGTATTCGGGCCGGCCATAGTCCGGATGGTTGCGATCCCAGGGCGACAGGTAGATCCCGAACTTCAGCCCCTGCCGCCGGCATGCGGCGGCCAGTTCGCCGACGATATCGCCCTTGCCGTTCTTGTAGGGGCTGCTCGCGATGCTGTGTTTCGTGAATTTGCTCGGCCACAGGCAGAAGCCGTCGTGGTGCTTGGCGGTGACGATCAGGCCGCGCAGGTTCGCCGCCTTTGCCGCGGCGACGATCTGGTCGGCATCGAACTGCCTGGGGTCGAAGATCGCGGGATCCTCGTCGCCATAGCCCCATTCGCGGTCGGTGAAGGTGTTGATCGTGAAGTGGACGAACGCGGTCTGTTCCAGCCGGTGCCACGCCAGTTGCCGCTTCGACGGCGTGGCACCGAAGGGCACGAGCGCCGCACCGGTGGGCGCCGCGCCAATGGTCGCCGCGCCAATGGTCGTCGCGAACGTGCCGCCGGGAAAGGCCATCGCTGCGCCAAGCGTTCCGGCCGTGAAGGCGATTGCGTCGCGCCGCGATGGGCGCAGGGGATCGGTCATCGAATGTCCTTCAGCGTAAAGCGTACCGTGTCGACGCCGTAGAGCGGTCCACCGACCGGCGGCGCGACGATCAGGCACAGGTCCGTGTCGGTCGTGCCGCCCGCCAGCGGCGCGGTCAGCGTGAACCGGTTCGGCGTGGTCGCCGGATCGGGCAGCGGCACCATCGCCAGCGCGGGCCCGTCGCAGGTCCGCGCATGCACCATCAGCGTCCCGAAATATGTCGGGTTGTAGCGCCACGCGACCATCTGGCGCTGCGGCTGGCGCAGCGCGAAGTTGCGCGGCAGCCGGCCGAGCGAGACCGTGATGCCCCGGATCTGTCCGAGCGGCGCGGCGCGGTACAGCCAGCAGCCGTCATAGATGTTCATGCTGTACGCCGGCCCGCCGCCCGTCGCATCCGGCGTCAGCGGCAGGCGCAGCCGGATCCCCGCGCCGGCACAGGTTTCGAGGCTCGCACTTGCCCGCGTCAACAGCGCGGCGGGTGCGGTATCGAAGCTGCGCACGGCGGCGAGCGCGCGGCCGTCGGGTGCGAACGTCACTGCGCGGACGACCGTGTCCGGCGCCACGCTCAGCGGTCGGGCATAGGCGCGCGAAGTCGATGACGGCGCCGCGCCATCGGTCGTGTAGCGGATCGTGCCATAGCCGGCCTGGTTCGCCATGCCGATCGTGACCGTCTTGCCGCGCACCGCCGGACCGACCCCGCCGACCACGGTGTAATCGACCGCGAAGGCGCTGTCCGCGGCGGCGATCCCCTGCCGCTGATAGCGGTTGAGCTGGGGATCGAGCCGCACGAGGAAGCCCGGCCAGTCGCGCGCGGCGCGCGGCGACCAGGCCATCTCCGCCAGCGCCGCGATGCGCGGAAACAGCGCATGTTCGCGCTGCGCGGGGGTGACCATATATTCGGCCCACAGATTGGCCTGCGGCCCCAGCACGTGATGCGCCTTTGCCGCGGCGATCCCGGCGGGCAGGGGGTCATAGGCATAGACGTCAGCGAGCGTCTGTACCGCCATGCGTCCCGGCGGCTCGTCGTCGCGCCCGCTTTGCAGATTGTCGAGATACAGGACCGGGCCGGGCGACAGCACGACGTCGTGCCCCATGTTCGCCGCCTCGATCGCGCCCGCCTCGCCGCGCCATGACATCACCGACGCAGTCGGCGGAAGCCCACCCTCGAGGATTTCGTCCCAGCCGATCAGGCGGCGCCCGCGCTTGGCGAGGTGCGCGCCGAGCTGACCGACGAACCAGCTCTGCAGGCCCTTTTCATCGGCAATGCCGAGCGTGCGCATCTTCGCCTGGACCGCGGCCGATGCCTGCCACTGCTCCTTCAGCGCCTCGTCGCCGCCGATATGGATATAGGTCGACGGGAAGATCGCCATGACCTCGTCGAGCACCTGCTTGACGAACGTGATGCTGCGATCGTCGACGTTGAACAGATAGGGGTTGATGCCCCAGTCGCCCGACACCGGCGGCCGGTCTCCCGTCACGCCGATCTGCGGATAGGCGGCGACCGCTGCCTGTGCGTGGCCGGGCAGGTCGATCTCCGGCACGATCGTCACCGCGCGGGCCGCGGCATAGGCGACCAGCGCGCGCAGCTGGTCCTGCGTGTAGAAGCCGCCATAGCGGCCCGCCGGCGCACCCGCGTTGGGCGTGGACGAGGCGCGCCAGGCGCCGATCCGCGTCAGCTCGGGATGACGCTTGATCTCGATCCGCCAGCCCTGGTCATCGGTCAGATGCAGTTGCAGGCGGTTCAGCTTGTGCTGCGCCATCATGTCGATGACGCGCTCGATCGACGCGATCGGCTGCATGTGGCGCGCGACGTCCAGCATCACCCCGCGCCACGCAAAGCGCGGGGCATCATCGATCGCCACGACGGGAACCGCGACGCCCGTCCCGAACCGCGCATCGGGGGACAGCATCTGCGCCAGCGTCATCGCGCCATAGAACAGCCCGGCATCGGTCGCCGCGGCGATGCGGATCCCTGCGGGCGTCACGTCGAGCCGGTATCGCTCGCTGGCCCCCCCATTTGCGGCGGGCAGCCGCACGAAACTGATCGCCCCCGCTCCGCGGTCGGCCACGCTCAGCGTGATGCCGCGCGTCCGTGCAACGATCTTGACCGCGCGCCGCGCCGCACTGGCAGCGCCCGCGTCGCCGGCAGGGACGACGATCCGCGCACCGTCGTCGATGCGGACGCTGCCCGTACCCGCTGTCGCATGCGCGGGCAGCGGAAGCAGCGGGGAGGGGCCAGCGACCGCGGGCTGGCAGACAGTAACCAGCGCCGCGGCAACGCACGGCGCGATGACGAGGGCCATGCGCCGCCGGCGGACCGCCCCTTGGACCACGCGCATCAAAAGCGCGTCGTTGCCGAAATCGAGATCTGGCGTCCCAGCGTGTCGTAACGCTGGGGGATCGTGTTCCCGCGCGACAGCGCGTAATCATAGGTGTTCGTCAGGATCGGCTGCTGGCGGTCGAAGATATTGTTGACCGCCGCGGTCAGCGTCATCCGCTTGGCGATGTTCACGCCCAGCGACAGATCGAAATAATGATAGGCGGGAATCCGCGTGAAGTCGGAGACCTCGGTCGCCGGTGTCGAGTTCGGGCCGCCATTCTGACCCGCGGTCGTGCCACCGATATAGCGCCACGCGACCGACGCGCTGAAGATCCCGTCGTCGCTCGAATAGGTGGTGCGGACATTATGGATCCAGCGCGGCGTCGGCTGCGGGCAGGATCCGCCGAAATAGCCGACGCAATTGGTCCGCGGCTGATCGGGCGCGGCCTGGCCGCCCTGGTCGGTGGTCAGCGTGCCGTTCATCAGGAAGTCGAGCTTGCCCGCCGTCCCGCCCAGCCGCGCCGAATATTGCGCCTGGAAATCATAGCCGCTCGCATAGAGCCGGTACGCATTCAGATTGCCGCCCTGGATATAGCCCGCCGTGGTGCCCGTGCCGTTCAGCTGATAGGTCGTCGGATCGCGCACCAGCCGGCTGCAATAATAGGGGTCGCCGGTGATCACGCAGCCATCGACCGCAAAGCTCGCACCCAGATAGCTGATCACATTGTCGACGCGGATCTTGTACCGGTCGACCGAGAAGCTGAACCGCGGCAGGAACCGGGGCGTCAGCACCAGGCCATAGGTCAGCGTCTGCGCGTCCTCGGGATCGATCGGCGTGCCGTTGTTGCGCTGGCGGCAGACATCGTCGACGCAGCGCAGGCTGCCGGGAATACCCGCGGCCAGACCATTGCCATATTGCGCGTCGGGCAATCCGGTCAGGCGACACGCCTCGATGCTGGCCCTTGGTGCGACGCCGTTGACGCTGGCACAGGGGTCGACGATCGTTGCATTCTGATAGCCGACGACCTGATCGGCCTCCCTCAGGCCGGGCGCGCGCGCGGCCCGGTTCCGGCCGACGCGGAACGTGACGTCCTCGCTCGGCGAATAGACCGCCTCGATCTTCCATGTGTTGAAGGTCTGGGGATTGGTGCTGTATTTCGACAGGCGATAGCCGCCATTGACCTGCAGCAGTTTGAAGAACGGCACGTTCTGCACCAGCGGCAGCTGGGCTTCGGCATTGCCCTCGACGACGTCCTGCGTGGTCAGGCTGTCGGGTACGCCGCCATAGACTTCGATGAAGCGGGTGTTGCGCGTCGTCCGCTCTTCCTGCCGGCGATATTCCCCGCCGACCGCCACCGCCAGGCCCTGTTCGGCGAATGGCGACCGGATGCCGTAGCGCGTGAAATCCGCCGTCAGATTGGCGGTCACGTCATAGAATTTCGCGCGCAGGTCCTGCACGCCGAGCCCCTCATCGAACAGATAGTCGCTGAGCGCGGCGCTGCCGGGATTGTTGGCGGTGAACACGTTGAGCGGTACGCAGGCGGGGTCGGTGCCGTTGACCACCGACCGGCACGTCGGCACGCCGTTCACGTTGACGACGTCGAGCGCGCGGCTGACCTTGGCGGCGACCGGGTTGCCGCCGGGCTCCCATAATTGCCGGCTCGTGCTGTAGACGCCGCCGACGTCATACCGCCAGCCCTCGGCGATCTCGCCGCGGACCGACGCGTTGATGCGCGTCTGCGTGTTCCTGAAGCTTTCCTTGTCGCGGTCGCCGGCCAGCCCCGGAAAGCCGTATTGGACACCGAGCGGCGCCGACGCGCCGGACCCGGCATTCGCGCCGCAGATCGTCTGCGCCTGCGATGCGGACATCAGCGGATTGTCGCAGTTCACCCGGTAGCTGCCCTGGACATAGGGGCCGTAGAGCAGGTTCTCCGATGTATCGCGAAGGTACATCACGCCCGCCGAAAACTCGGCCGCGGGCGACGCCTTGAAGTTGATGAAGCCGCCGCCGTTGAAGCGCTCATAACCACGCGCCGCGAGGCGGTCCGCCTGGTTCGCATAGCCCGGAATCGTCGATGCGGGCGCGAAGACGCCGGGGCTGCCGGTGACGTTCGAATAATTTACGCCGTTCGCCGTCAGCGTCCCGTTGGGCGACGCCGCGGTCACGCCGCAGATCAGGTTGTTGACCCTGAGCGGGTTGCCCGTGTCGCGGCGCAGCTGACAGCCCGACGCGTCGCGGTCACGGAAGAAGATGCCGTCCGCGGTCCGGTAGGTGCCGTAGACCGAGACATTCAGCCGATCGTCGAGGAAGTTATGGCCGTAGGTCGCGCTCAGATCCGCGCGGCCGCCATCGTTGGTCAGCCCCGTCGGCGTGGCGATCCCGTAACGCTGGGCGACGGGTGTCGAGGCGTTGGCGCGGTTGTCATGATTGTAGAAGCTGTAATTGCCCGACAGCTGCAGTCCTTCGAAATCGCGACGGATCACATAGTTTACGACGCCCGCGATCGCGTCGGAGCCATAGACCGAGGATGCGCCGCCGGTCAGCAGGTCGATGCGCTCGACCAGCGAGACCGGGATCAGGTTGGTGTCGACGGATTCGGTCCCGGCGATCCGCTGGCCGTCGATCAGCGACAGCGTGCGGTTGAAATCCAGCCCGCGCAGCTTGACGCCGCGCTGCTGGCCGTTGCTCTGCTGATAATTCTGCTGCGCATCGGGCTGCACCTGACCCAGCCGGTTCGTCACCTCCTCGAGATTGACCGCGCCCTGCGCCTTGATCTCCGCGGCACCGATGCTGGTGATCGGGCTCGCCGACTTCAGATTGGGCCGGGTGATGCGCGTGCCGGTGACCATAATGTCCGCCGGTGCCGGCGCTGGCGTTTCGGACGTGGGGTCGAGCGTGACG
>NZ_LR733875.1:787216-809122 GCF_902506585.1 Sphingomonas sp. T1 | reverse complement strand
TCGTTTTTTTTTTTTTTTTTCAAGCAGAAGACGGCATACGAGATGTCTTAGGGTCTCGTGGGCTCGGAGATTGTATAAGAGACAGGCCGAGCCCCGCGCGAGTGGTGACGCCGACCCCCGCGATCGCGCCGCCGTCCCCGCCTGAGCCCGCGACGGCGGCAACCCCGCAATTTCTCGACCGGCGTGCGCGCGAGCCGGAGCGGGCGCGTCTGTCGGTCGAGCTGCGCCCGCTTCGTGCCGGGTTGAACCTGCTCAGCGCGACGGCCGAGTGTGAGCTCGTGGTGACGAATGTCGGTGCGGGCATCGCGGAGGCAATCCGCGTCCAGGCGGTCCTGCTGAGCGCGCATGCCGGCCAGGACGCCGATCTGACGGCGGTGAATGCGGATCAGGTCCCGCGTCCGGCGACTGCGCCGTTCACGCTCGCGTCGGGAGAGTCGCGCACGATCCGGACGGTCTCGGCCATGTCGCGCGAGGCGATCCACAGCATGACCGCGGCCGACCGGCCGATGTTCGTGCCGATCGTCGCGGTCAACATCCGCTATGCCAGCGGGACGATCGCCGGTCAGACCGCGCGCGCCTGGGCGATCGGTGTCGAGCGGGTCGATTCGGCCAAGCTTGCGCCGTTCTGGCTCGATATCCCTGCGCGCATGTATGACGGGATCGCCGCGCGTCCCCATGCGCCCGCGATCATGGTCTAGCCGCTCAGACGACAGGCCGGGTCGCGTCGATGCGGCCCGGCCGCGTTCTATCAGGCACAAAAAAAGGGCGACCCCATCGCTGGGGCCGCCCTTTTTTTGCTGCGGCCAGCAGGGGCAAAGCCCCTGCTTCGTCGGTCGGTATGAATGCCGCCGGCCGGCCTTGCGGGGAGTGCGCTTCAGCGTGGCTGAAGCGTCTCTCCCGCTGCGGCTTACTTGACCTCGACGGTCGCGCCAGCTGCTTCGAGCTGTGCCTTGATCTTGGCGGCTTCGTCCTTCGACACGCCTTCCTTGACGGCCTTGGGAGCCGACTCGACCAGCGTCTTGGCTTCGGTCAGGCCGAGCGACGTGATCGCGCGGACTTCCTTGATGACGTTGATCTTCTTGCCACCGTCGCCGGTCAGGATGACGTCGAATTCGGTCTGCTCTTCAGCGGCCGGTGCGGCTGCGCCGCCGCCAGCTGCCGGTGCTGCGACCGCTGCTGCGGCCGAAACGCCCCACTTCTCTTCGAGCAGCTTCGAAAGCTCAGCTGCTTCGAGAACGGTCAGTTCGCTCAGGCTCTCAACGAGCGCGTTCAGGTCTGCCATGATAAATCTCCATCTCGGGGCATGTGCCCCATCAGTTCAAAAAGTAACGAAAGAGCCTGCAAGATCAGGCGGCTTCCTTCTCCGCGTAGGCGGAAAGCACGCGCGCGAGCTGCGCTGCCGGAGCCTGCGTGATCGTCGCCAGCTTCGTGGCAGGTGCCACGATGAGGCCGAGGATCTTGGCACGCAGTTCATCCAGCGAGGGCAGCGTTGCGAGCGCCTTCACACCGTCGACGTCGAGGGTCGTCGCGCCCATCGCCCCACCCACGATTTCGAACTTGTCGTTCGTCTTCGCGAATTCCACGGCCACCTTGGCGGCCGCGACGGGATCGATGGAGCTGGCCAGACCGACCGGACCCGTGAGCATGTCGCCCAGCGAGCTGTAGTCGGTGCCGTCCATTGCGATCTTGGCAAGCTTGTTCTTCGAGACCTTGTAGGTCGCGCCGGCGTCGCGCATCTTGTTCCGCAGCACAGTGGACTGTGCGACGGTCAGGCCGAGGTTGCGCGTCACAACGACGACGCCGACCTCGGAGAAGGTGCGGTTCAGCTCGGCTACGGCCGCGGTCTTTTGATCACGATCCATGCCATTCTCCACGTTTTCAGGTTCACCGTTTGCACGGTGGACCCGGTTACTAACCGGAGGCGCAGACAAGCCCGCGCTTCCGGGTGTCTCGTCGATGGGGCATGGGAGAGGACAGGCGCCGGAGCGCTCCGCAAAATCTCATTCCCCGTCTAGGTGGGAGATTAAGCGCCGGCAAACCCGGTGCACCCACTGTCTCGGACGGAGTTCGGCAGGCGGACCCGCCGAACGAAGCCGCCGCATAGCCGAATCGGCCGCGAAGTCAATCGCCCAGATGTGGTCCGGTGCGTGTCGCGGAACCGTCACGCGACTGACGCGGAGGTGTCTCCGTTCCTTCACCGCACTGCCGCTTTACGCGGCCAAAGCTCCCCGCAGCGGTCAGATCGGCCGATCCGGGGGGACGTATGAAAATTCCGACGAACATGACGATGGCCTATCACGACGGCGATATCGACACGAACACCAGCGCCAATCCGCATCTGAACGATCTGATCGCGGTGCGCTATTCGCGTCGCCAGACGCTGATGGGCGGCCTGTCCGCCGCGACCGCCGCGGTGTTCGGCGGCATGCTGCTCGCGGGTTGCGACGAGGATGACCCGCGGCGTGCGGTCACCGTGCAGGCCGGTGCATCGGGCGCGACCTCGGCGGGCAAGACGGTCACGCTGACGGGCACGGTAGCGTCGGGCAGCGCGACGGGCGTCGCCTGGGCCCAGACCGGCGGCCCGGCCGTGACGCTCGCCAACGCGAACACCGCGACCGCGACCTTCACCGCGCCGAGCGTCGCTGCCGACACCACGCTCACCTTCACCTTCACCGGCACCAGCACCGACGGCATCCGCAGCGAGACCTCGACCAGCGTCACGGTCAGCCCGGCGCGGCTCGACTTCACCGCGGTCCCCAAGAGCCTTGCCGATGTCGTCGCGGTACCGGCCGGCTACAGCGTCACCGTGCTCTATCGCCTGGGCGATCCGATCGCGAGCGGCGTCGGCGCCTATGCCAATGACGGCAGCGACACGAACTTCGCACGCCGTGCGGGCGACCATCATGACGGCATGAGCTATTTCGGGCTGGCCGCGACCGGCAGCACCCCAGACGCCAACGGCAACACGCGCGGCCTGCTCGTGCTCAACCATGAGAATATCACCCAGGCCTATCTGCACCCCAACGGCGCGACCAGCACCGGCGGCGCGATCGGTGCGGGCGGTGTCCGCCCCGAGTCCGAGGCGCTGAAGGAGATGGAATGCCACGGCGTCTCGGTGATCGAGATCAGCCGGTCGGCCACCGCCTGGAGCTATGTCCCCGCCTCGGCGCTCAACCGCCGTATCACGCCGCTGACGCCGATGAGCTTCAGTGGTCCGGTCCGCGGCAATGCGCTGCTCAGGACGCGCTATTCGACCGACGGCACGGCGGGCCGCGGGACGATCAACAATTGCGCGAACGGCACGATGCCGTGGCACACCTATCTGACCAACGAAGAGAATTGGGCGGGCTATTTCCGCCGCCAGTTCGGTGACGTCGCCGCACGCGGCGGGTCGACCGCCAAGCAGAATGTCTCGCTCGCCCGCTATGGTATTCGCGAGACCGCCAACGCCACCACGTTTAACGGCAATTACGGCTGGGCCTCGGTCGTGCCGGCGGACGCTGCCAACACGCTCTATGCGCGCTGGAACGTCACGACGACGGGTGCGGCCGATGCCACGGGCGACTTCCGCAACGAGGCGTTCCAGTTCGGCTGGGTGGTCGAGATCGATCCGTTCGATCCCGCCTCGACACCGCGCAAGCGCACCGCGCTCGGCCGCATGAACCATGAGGGTTGCGAGATCGGCCGGACGATCGCGGGCGTCAAGCCGGCCTTCTACATGGGCGACGATGCGCAGAACGAATATATCTACAAGTTCGTGTCCGCCACGCCCTGGTCGGCGGCAGACGCGACCGCGACCAACCGGCTCGCGATCGGCGACAAATATCTCGACTCGGGCACGCTCTATGTCGCCAAGCTGAACGCCGACGGTTCGGGCCAGTGGCTGCCGCTGGTGTTCGGTCAGGGGCCGCTGACCAGCGCCAACACGACCTATCCGTTTGCGGATCAGGCCGATGTGCTGATCAATGCGCGTTTGGCGGGCGACGTGCTGGGCGCGACCAAGATGGATCGTCCCGAATGGACCGCGGTGAACCCGGCGACGGGCGAGATGTACTGCACGCTGACCAACAACTCGTCGCGCACCGCGGCGAATGTCGATGCGTCGAACCCGCGGGCCTATACCGATCCCAAGACCACCGGTGGCCAGACCACGGGCAACGCCAACGGCCATGTCATCCGTCTGCGCGAGACCGGCGACACGTCGGAGGCGACCGCCTTTACGTGGGACATCTACGCATTCGGTGCGGGCAGCGATCTCGATGTGACCAACATCAACCTGTCGGGGCTCGACGCGACGAACGACTTCTCGTCGCCCGATGGCCTGTGGTTCGGCCTGCCGAGCAATCCGACCGGCAACGTCACGCCGGTGATGTGGATCGAGACCGATGACGGCGCCTATACCGACGTCACCAACTGCATGCTGCTCGCGGCGATCCCGGGCCGTGTCGGCGACGGCGGCACGCGCGCCGTGACGGGCACGCTCGGCGGGACCAGCAACACGATCACGACGCGGATCGGCAAGGCACCGGCCACCACGCTCCGGCGCTTCCTGGTCGGACCGAAAGAATGCGAGATCACCGGCATCCATTCGACCCCGGATGGCCGCTCGCTGTTCGTCAACATCCAGCATCCCGGCGAGAATGGTGGTCCCACCAACATCACCAGCAGCTGGCCCGCGAACCAGGCCGGCGCGGTTGCGACCCCGTCGCGTCCGCGTTCGTCGACGATCGTCATCACCAAGAACGATGGCGGTATCATCGGGCTGTAAGCAGGGCAGGGGGCGGGTCGCATAACGGACCCGTCCCCGGCTTTCGGCGTTACCTCCTGCGAACGCATATCCAGCGTATCCGGAAAGGTTCGTCCATGACTCTCCCCGCATCGCCCGTCTGGTTCATCACGGGTTGCTCCACCGGCTTCGGCCGCGATCTCGCCAGGCTGGTCCTGGATCGCGGGTGGCGCGCCGTCGTCACCGCGCGGGACGCCGACCGGGTCGCCGACCTTGTCGAGGGACATGACGACACCGCACTTGCCCTTGCGCTCGACGTCAACGACCAGGTGCAGGTCGAGGCGGCGGTCGCAGCCGCCAAGGCGAAGTTCGGCCAGATCGACGTGCTCGTGAACAATGCGGGCTATGGCTATCAGGCGACCGCCGAAGAGGGTGACGAGGCCGAGATCCGTGCCCAGTTCGACACCAATGTGTTCGGACTGTTCGCGATCACCCGCGCGGTCCTGCCGATCATGCGCGCACAGGGCAACGGCAACATCGTCAACTTCACCTCGGTCGCCGGGCTCATCGGGTTTCCGGGATCGGGCTATTATGCGGCATCGAAGCACGCGGTCGAGGGCTGGTCCGACTCACTGCTTGCCGAGGTGGGGCCACTCGGCATCGGCGTGACCTGTGTCGAACCGGGCCCGTTCCGCACGGACTGGGCGGGGCGATCGCTGCGCCAGACGCCGAGCCAGATTGCCGATTATGCCGATACCGCGGGCGCGCGGATGGCGGGAACGAAGGACGTCAGCGGGACGCAGGCCGGGGATCCGGTCCGGGCAGGCGAGGCGATCATCGCCGCGGTCAGCCAGGACGTGCCGCCGCGCCATCTGGTGCTCGGCGCATTCGGCTATGAGGCCGTGACCGCAAAGCTGCGCGAACGGCTGGCCGCGATTGAAGCGGCGCGCGACATCAGCCTGGGTGCGGACTTTCCAGCCGATGCGACCTGAGCGCATCAGGCGGCCCTGACGCAGAAAGGGCCGGGAGATCGCTCTCCCGGCCCCTTTCCTAACACTCAAAAGCGCGAACGCCGATCAGGCGCCGGCGACTTCCGTCGTGTCGACCTTGATCCCGGCACCCATGGTGCTCGAAACCGCAATCTTGCGGACATACTTGCCCTTCGCGCCCGACGGCTTGGCCTTGACCACGGCGTCGACCAGCGCATCGAAGTTCGCGCGCAGGTCTTCTGCCGGGAACGACGCCTTGCCGATGCCCGAGTGGATGATGCCGGCCTTCTCGACGCGATATTCGATCTGGCCGCCCTTGGCGTCCTTGACCGCCTGCGCGACGTTCATCGTCACCGTGCCGAGCTTCGGGTTCGGCATCAGGCCCTTGGGGCCCAGAACCTTACCGAGACGACCGACGATGCCCATCATGTCCGGGGTCGCGATGCAGCGATCGAAATCGATCGTGCCACCCTGGATGGTTTCCATCAGGTCTTCCGCGCCGACGACGTCTGCGCCTGCTGCGAGAGCCTCTTCAGCCTTCGCGCCGCGGGCGAACACGCCGACGCGGACGGTCTTGCCGGTGCCCTTGGGCAGCGTCACCACGCCGCGGACCATCTGGTCTGCGTGACGCGGATCGACGCCCAGGTTCAGCGCGACTTCGATCGTCTCGTCGAACTTCGACGTGGCGCCCGAGCGTGCGAGCGCGATCGCTTCGTCAATTGCGTGCAGCTTGACGGTGTCGACCGTGACGGCCTTCTGCTTCTTGGTCAGCTTTGCCATGATATCAGCCCTCCACCACTTCGAGGCCCATTGCGCGGGCGCTGCCTTCGATGATCTTCGTCGCAGCGTCGATATCGTTGGCGTTGAGGTCCTTCATCTTCGTCGTGGCGATCTCGCTCAGCTGCGAGCGCTTGATCTTGCCAGCGACGACCTTGCCCGGCTCCTTCGAACCCGACTTGAGACCGGCGGCCTCCTTGATCAGGTACGATGCCGGCGGGGTCTTCGTCTCGAACGAGAACGAGCGATCCGCATAGACCGTGATGACGGTCGGGATCGGCATGCCCTTCTTCAGTTCGCTCGTGCCGGCGTTGAACGCCTTGCAGAACTCCATGATGTTCACGCCGCGCTGACCCAGCGCAGGCCCGATCGGCGGCGCGGGCTTTGCCTCGCCTGCAGGGACCTGCAGCTTGATGTATCCGGTAATCTTTTTAGCCATGTCACTCTCTTGATAGGGGCCGCCCGCATAAGCGCGCACAGCCCGGTTTCGAGTCTAGCGGTACGAACGACGCACGCTCGACGCGCGTCTCCCGCAGGTTCCATCATCAGATGTTGGAAGCTGGCGCGCATAGCCGAGGCGTGCCGCTCGTGCAAGCCCGTGCACCGACCATTGGCGATCGCGGCGCAGGCGCCGGCCATGTCCCGGCGTCGGGATCACCCAACCGGTCACAGCAACGGCTGGCGCCGAGTATGCAACCGATTGCAGTCCAAAAGTCTTCACCGTTACCGCAATGATCCAGATCAGCAAATTCCAAGTTATTCGTACAAGATGATCTAAATCATGAGCGAAAACACAGCAAATGTGGCAAGTCCTGCACGAGGAGGGATTAGGACAGCCATGAGAGCCGCCTTTGATCATGACAGCGGAGCATTGAGATTCCTTACAATAGCGCTAGGGCTTGCGCTTGGTCTGATGATCCCGCTTGGATTCATATTGGCATGCTCGCTTATACTTGACCGGCCGGTGACGATACTTATCGTCGGAATTATCGTTGGAATATCCGCAACCTATGCCCTGTCGGTGATCCTGATGCAGCCGTCGAAGCATGACGAGGAGCATGTCGGGGACGCCGTTCCCAAGGTCTCGCTTGCCATGATTTGCCTGGCGACGGCGCTGATCGTCTGCGGGTTCAGCATCTATGTGTCCGACCGGCCGCATTATCTTCTCTACCGGGACATGCCCCATATCGCCGCGGCGATGCTGTTCCTCCCCGGCATGCTCATCGGGTCTGGCTGTATCCTCTGCATGATCGCCGGGCGCGCCGTGCCGCACTAGGCCGCACGGTTCGTCGCCCGGACCGCGCCAAAAAAGCGCCGACACGCCCGGGACCCCATGGTGCCGGCCTATAATGGAGGCCGGACGTGTCGTTGCACGCCCGTCACTCCGAGAGTTTCGGCATGGATACGAAGATCAACGTCGCGGACGGCGGCGGCAGATGGGATATGGCGAACGCCCCGTTCGTCGTCGACGCGCTGGCACGTTCGATCCCGACGGTGCAATTCTCGATGGAAGGCGAGGTGCTGGCGGTCAATGATCGCTATCTGCGCATTTTCGGTCGCGAGGCACAGGACCTGATCGGCGGCCATCACAGCAGCTTCGTCCGGCTGACCGCGGCGGGGGCGGCGGACTATGCGACCGTCTGGAACACGCTGCGCAAGGGGCGTCTGATCCAGACCGAGTTCGGCAGCGTCGCCAAGGATGGTCGCGAAGTCTGGTTGCAGGCGACCTATATGCCCGTGCTGGACAGCAACGGCGTCCCGCAGCGCGTGTTCAAGCTCGCCAACGATATCACGCATGAGCATCAGCACGCCGCGGACAAAATCAAGATGCTCGAGGCGATCTCGCGATCGACCGCGATGATCGAATTCGCACTCGACGGGACGATCCTGTCCGCCAATCCGCTCTATCTCGCAATCACCGGCTATACCGAGACCGACATTCGCGGTCGGCATCACCGCATGTTCGTGACCCCCGAGGACGCCTGTGATCCCAGCTATGAGCGGTTCTGGGAACGGCTGCGCGAGGGGGAGTTCATACGCTCCGAATTCCGCCGGATCGGGCGGGACGGGCGGCCGATCTGGCTGCAGGCTAGCTACAACCCCATCCTTGACGCGTGCGGCAAGCCGACACGGATCGTCAAGATCGCGACCGACATCACCGAATCGGTCGAGCTGCGCCTCGAAAACGCGCATCACGCGTTCAGCGACGCGCTGACCCAGCTCGCCAATCGGCGACGGTTCAACCGGACGCTGGCGGAGGAGGTCCGCCGCGCGATCCGGTCGGGTGACGACCTGTCGCTGATCCTCATCGACATCGATCATTTCAAGCGGTTCAACGATAATCATGGTCATCAGCAGGGCGATGCGTGTCTGCGGATCGTCGCGACCGCCATCCGGTCAGCGGTGCGGCGCGCCAACGATCTGGTCGCGCGTTTCGGCGGCGAGGAATTCGCGGTGCTGCTGCCCAGTGCCGGTGCCGATGTTGCGGCGACCGCGGCGGAAACGATCCGTGCGGCGGTCGAGACGTTGCGCGTCGACCATCAGGACGGGACTCGCCCGGTGCTGACCGTCAGCGTGGGTCACGCATCGCTCAGCCGGGATCACCGCAGCGCAGACGTCCTCGCCGATGATCTTGTCGAGCGCGCGGACCGTGCGCTCTACCGGGCCAAGGAAGCCGGCCGCAACACCGTGTGCGACGACCGCGCCATCCATCCCAGGGGCTCCGTGACGCCGCCGTTCCGCGCGCCATTTTTCCGCTCGATTTCTCCCAAAGGATAACCCGAATGCTATGGTTCAAAGCCGATGCGCCTATTCGCCTGAAACTGCTGATCGCCTTTTCCAGTTTCGTCGTTCTGGTCGCCTGCACCGCAATTGCGGGATTGGTCCTTAAGGGCACCGCGCTGATCGGCGCGGGCGTCGCGGCAACGCTGATCGCGGTTGGGCTCGGCTATACCTATCGCGAGATGATCGCGGTGCCCTATGTCACCACCGTCGTTCGTATGGAGGCGCTGGCCGCGGGTGATCTCGAAAGCCCGATCGAATTCACGAACTTTCGCGACTGCGTCGGCCGCATGACCAAGGCGATGGGAACGTTCCAGGAGAACGCGCGGGTGCAGATTGCGCTGAACGTCGAGGCGTCGCGCAACGCCGATGTGGTCAACCGCATGGCGCAGAATTTCAAGCAGGTGGCCGAGGGCAATCTGACTGTCGACATCACCGAGGACTATCCGGCGATCTACGAGGACCTGAAAGCGAACTTCAATATCGCGCTTGCCAGCTTGCGCGACCTGATCCGCTCGGTCGCGCAGGGCGCCTCCAGGATCCAGATCGGCTCGGGCGAGATTGCGCAGGCGTCCGAGGATCTGGCGCGGCGAACCGAGAGCACCGCGGCGAGCTTGGAGGAGACGTCGGCGGCGATCCATCAGATGGACAATCGCCTGAAGGATACCGCGCAGGGCGCGACGCGGTCGGTGGCGACCTCCGAGCAGGCGCTGAGCGCGCTCGATCATGGACGCCACAAGACCGACACGGCGGTCCAGGCGATGGAGCGCGTCAGCGACAGTGCCAAGGGGATCGACAGCGTCATCGAGGGACTCGACAAGATCGCGTTCCAGACCCGCGTCCTGGCGATGAACGCGGCGGTCGAGGCGGGACGCGCAGGCGATGCCGGACGCGGCTTTGCGGTGGTCGCCGATCTGGTGTCTGCGCTGGCGATGCGCGCGGAGGAAGAGGCCAAGCGCGCGCGCAACCAGCTGACCGTGACGCAGGTCGATATCGGTGCGGCGGTCGACGCGGTGCAACTGGTCGATCAGGCGCTGTCGGGGATCGTCGCCTCGGGGCGTGAAGCGGCGGATATTTCGCGGCAGATCGCGACCGACAACCAGGCACAGGCCCTCGCGATCACGGAGGTGAGCGCCGCGGTCGGCAGCATGGACCAGGCGACGCAGAAGAACGCGGCGATGGTCGAGCAGACGTCCGCCGCGGCGCGGCAGCTCGCGCAGGAGGTCCAGCTGCTCGCACAGCACGCGCAACGCTTCGTCGTCGATGGCGGCGGGGTCCGGCAGGCGGCACCGGCCTCGGCGGCGCAGGCGGCAACGGGGGGACGCGACCATTATACGCTGGCGAGCGATACCCGGCGGCTGCCCGCCTCCGCGATCACCGCGCTGACCCGGCCGAGCTGGTAGGACCGACCAGCCGGGTCGGGGGCGGGTCCCGGTCTAGAAGCGGGCGCGCATGCCAAGCCGGTAGATGCGGCCGAGCGTGTCGTAGAGCGCCGGGTTCACGTCGAGGCCGGTATTGGTCTGCGGCGCGGGTTCGGGATCGTGATCGAACATGTTGTCGACCTTGAAGAACAGACTGACCTGCTTGGACAGGTTCACCGACCCGCCAAGATCGACATAGAAGGCGCCCTTCATCGTGTTGTAATCGATCGTCGGGTTATTGGCGGTCGAAGCGGGGCAGGCGGTCGTGCACACGACATACTGGTTGCCGAAATTGCCGTCGGAGAACCAGCGCTCCTGTAACGTCAGGCTGAAGAGGTCATTGTCGTAGCTTTGCGTCGCGAGCCATTTCCAGTCGGGTGTCGCACCATTGTTGGCGCCCGCCTGGTCGACCGTCGCGACACCGGCGATGCCCGCCTTCACGAGGAACTCGCGGACATTGGTGCCGAGCGCGCGGAGGGTGAAATTGCCCGGCAGGCCGAGCGGCCGCTTCCACTGGTAGCTCGCTTCGATGTCGAACCCGCTGGTCTTCCACGAGGCGAGGTTGAATGGCTGGACGTTGATGAAATTGCCGCCCTGGGTCGGGCTGTTCAGCACGAAGCCGCCGCAGAACGCCTGATTGCCCTCGAAGCAGAAGCGCACGATCTGGTCGGCCGACAGCGTCGAGATCACGCCGTCGAGCTTGATGCTGTAATAGTCGAACGACAGGCCGAGCCCGGGCAGCCAGGACGGGTGCGACAGGACGATGCCGGCTTCGGTATTGCGCGCGATCTCGGGCTTCAGGTCCGGATTGCCGATGGTGTTCTGGAACGCCTGGACGCCGCCGCCGGGGGGGAAGGGGTTGGTGAAGTTGGGCAGCGTCGTGACGGTCGGTGCGGCGAACAATTCGGACAAATTGGGCGCGCGGACGTCGCGCGACGTCACCGCGCGCAGGCGGATGCCGTCGAGCGGCGTCTCCCAGGTGCCGCCGATCTTCCACGCCCAGATTGTCCCCGACGTGCTGTAATGCGTGACGCGGCCCGCACCGTTCAGGTTCGCGCGACCGATCGCATCGCCCTTGAACAGCGGCAGGTTCAGCTCGAGAAAGCCTTCATAGACCTCGTATTTGCCGCCACCGTTCTTGTAGTTGCCCGCCGCCCAGTTGCTGCCCAGCGTCGAATTCAGCAGCGGGTCCGCGGGATAGTCGGCGCTGTTGGGGCTGAGCGCAGTGACGCCGGCGCCATAGGGATCGCCGTGGACGCGGTAATATTCCCGCCGATATTCGCCGCCGAACGCGACCGCGAGCGGCCCTGCCCAGAGGCCGAGCGGCTCGCCCGAGAAGTTGAGGCTGGCGACGTCCTGCGTCAGCTTGGTCCGCTGCAACGGTCCGTTGACCGGCGTGACATAGGCAAGCGCTGCGGCGGAGGGGGGCGACCCGCCGAAGATGTTGATCGGCTGACACCCTGCAGCGCGCGCGGCGGCGTCGGCGCAGACGATCGCGCCGTTCAGCGTGATCGCGTTGGCAGCCGCGACATAGCGGTTCTGCAACACGGTGTTCTCGACATCGATATGCGCGATCGTGATGCCATGTTCGTAATAGCCGTCATAATTCCAGTCGGTGCCGGCCAGATCGAACCGCCCCTTAAGCCCGCCCACGAACCGGTATTGGCGGCGGTCGGTCTGCACCAGCGGATCGGGGAAATTGCCGTTGCTCGTGCCGAAGCCGAACTGCGTGATCCCGGCGGTCGCACACCGATCGCGGATCAGCTGCGGCAGATACGGATTGGCGCACTGTACGGTCAGACTGGGGCGATTATAGCCTGGGCTCGGCTGGTTGCTGGTCTTCACCTGCGCGAGGTTGACGGTGACATAGGCTTCGTTGTTCTCGGCAAAGTCGAAGCCGACGCGGGTGAAGCCGTTGAGGCGTTCGAGCGAGGATTTGAGCGACGCGCCCGACCCCGGCGCACCCGACAGGTCGCCGCCGACGCAGAAGCTGTTGCCGGGGAAGCAGCCGGTCACGCCACCCGTCCCGGTCGGGCGCCCGTTCGATCCATAGTTGAAGTTGAACGGCGCGCCATTCTGGTCGAACGCGATCCCCTGTAGCGGGCCGTTGTTGATCAGCCCGAACCGCGCATATTGATAGGGCTGGGCATAGTCGCGATAATTGAACTGCGGCAGGCCGTTATTCGCCTGGCCGGTATTGACCAAAGTCGTCGCGCGGTACCAGTCGCGCCCCTTGGCGAGATCGGTGCCGAAATCGCCGGGCCCGACGCCGTCCTCATGATCATATTCGGCGCTGACGATCAGGTGCAGCCGGTCATTGAACAGCGATTTGCCGAACGCCGCCTGGACCAGTGCCTGCTGATCGTCGCCGTAATTGGTGATGCCGCCCTGGATATTGCCCTTGAACCCGGTGAACCGCGTGTCGGTGATGAAGTTGACCACGCCGCCGACTGCGTCCGAGCCGTAAGAAGCGGACGCACCGCCCGTGACCACGTCGACGCGCTTGACGAGCAGTTGCGGGAACATGCTGATGTCCGGAACGCCCGTCACGTTCGCGCCGACGACGCGTTGCCCGTCGAGCAGGGTCAGCGTCCGGATCGGTCCGAGACCCCGCAGCGAAAACGAGCTCAGTCCCTGCGTTCCGCTCGACGTGCTGAACGTGCCGGTCGCCGCGCCGGTCGAGCCTTGCAGCGACGGCAACTGCGCGATCGCGTTGAAGATGTTCGGCTGGGCATTTTTGAGGATCTGTTCCTCGCCGATCACGGTCGTCGGCGTCGGCGCGTTGAACCCGCTGGTGGTGATGCGCGTGCCGGTGACGACGATATCGGCCGCGGACGGCGGTGGCGGGCTGTCCTCGGCAAGCGGCGTCGCCGGCGTCACGGTCGGGGGCGGGGCCGGGGGGGCGGTCTGGGCGAGAACGGGTGTCCCGATCAGCGCAATCGCGGACACCATCATCCCGGTCGCGGTGCCGCCGATGCGTGCGGCAAAATCTCGGTCGTGCCTGGCCTTCGCCATGATCCCATCCCCTTTCGGTCATGGCCCAGGCCGTCTGTCCGGTCCGGGTCCTCAATCCGTTATGCGGCGATCCTATCGTGGACCGACGGGGGGAACATCTACGACCATCGTCGCAACGTTCGGGGCGCAATCAGGGCATGAGGCGCTTGCGGCCCTGCGACAAATGCCACCGCATCGCCAGCGCGGCCCCGTCGGCGTCCTGCGCCCGGATCGCCTCGACGATCGCGTCATGCTCGTCCATCATCGCGCCGATCACTTCCGGCGCGCGCGATCGCGATATGTCCACGCCGGCGCGCAGGATCCGCATCACCGCATCCTGGAGATGCTCGAACACCGGCAGGAACGCCGCGTTGGCGGTCGCCTCGACGATCGCACGGTGGAGCAGCCAGTCCTCGTCATGGGCGGGGGCGTTGGACAGCAATGCCGCGCGCAACGCCTCGAGCGCCTGCTCGATCGCCGCGAGCTGTTCGTCGGAACGTCGCTGCGCCGCCAGCCGCGCCGCCTCCGCCTCCAGCACGAAGCGGACCTCATAGGTGCCGAGTGTCGCGGCGAGCGCATCCATCGGCATGTGCGTGCCGAGCCGCGCGGACGGCCGCCGCTTGACATAGGAGCCCGCGCCAAGCCGCGCCTGAGTGATGCCGTCCGAGGCGAGCCGCGCCAGCGCCTCGCGGACGATCGTCCGCGACATGCCGAACATCGCCGCGAGCTTCGCCTCCGATGGCAGCCGGTCGCCGATCGCGAGTTCCTCATCGGTGATGATCCGCACGATCGCGGTATAGGCGCGATCCGCCAGCCGCCCCTCGCTCACGGGCACTCGCCCTCTCTCGTCACCGCATTCTGTCCCATCTCAGACGACATAGCTCAGCGCCAGGACGAGGACGAGGCCGACCACCGAGATCGCAGTCTCGAGCAGCGACCAGGTGCGGAAGGTGTCGGCGGTGCTCGTGCCGACATAGCTTTTGACCAGCCAGAAGCCGGGATCGTTGACATGGCTGAAGAAGACCGAGCCCGCGCCGATCGCGAGCACGACGAGTTCGGGGGAGACGCCCGAATTCGCGACGACGCCGGGCATGATCCCGACCGCAGTGATCGTCGCGACCGTCGCCGACCCCGCCGCGAGCCGGATCGCGACCGCGACGAGCCAGCCCAGCAGCAGCGGGGAGATTGCGTACATCAGCACCGTCCGGGCGAGCAGGTCGGACAGCCCGGCGGTCACCAGCACCTGTTTCAGTGCGCCGCCCGCGCCGATCGCCAGCAGGATCGCCCCCGCCGCGCCCATCGTTTCATGCCACACCGCGTCCTGGATCGCCGCCTCGCGCAGCCGTCGCCCGAACAGCAGCGGCAGCGCGACAAGGTTGGTCAGCAGCAGCGCGACGACCGGGTTGCTCGCCGCGACGAGCCAGCCCGCCCCCTTCAGCGCGGGCATCATCTGGCCCAGCTCACCCGTCGCGATCATCAGCACCGGCAGCAGCACGATCAGCAGCGACCAGAGCCGCGGCGGCGGTGCTATGGCGAGCCCGGCGTCGGTCGCGACCGGTGACGCCAGCCGGACGCCGCGCGTCGTGATCTTCGCCAGCAGCGGACCCGCGATCACCGCGGTGGGGATCGCGATCAGGATGCCGTACAGCATCGTCCGCCCCAGATCCGCGCCCAGCGCCTCGACCGCGAGCAACGGGCCGGGATGCGGCGGGACGAGTGCATGGACGACGCCGAGCCCGGCCAGCGCGGGCATGATCAGCCGGAGCTTGGCGGCATCCCGTACCGGGCCGTCCTCGCCCGTCATTTCCTCCGCGGCGGCGACGACGATCGGCAGCAAAAGGACGAGCCCGGTTTCGAAGAACAGCGGCAGGCCGACGACGATCGCAATGCCCAGTGTTGCCCAGGGGGCGGCGCGTGCGCCGGTCATCTGCAGCGCACCGCGGGCAAGGGACGCCGCGGCCCCAGACAAATGCAGCATCGCGCCGAGCGACAGGCCGAGCGCGACGACGAGCCCGGTCCCGCCGATGATGTCGCCGACCCCCTTCTGCACCGCCTTGGCGACGTCGGGCAGCGGCAGACCGGCCAGCAGCCCGACGGTGAAGGCGCCGCACAACAGGCCGATAAAGGGATGCAGCCGGCCGCGGACGATCATCACGACGGCCAGGGCGATGCCCGCCAGCGCCGCGATCACGAGCCTCAGGTCGCCGCCGATCACGGATGAGTGCCGTTCGTTCGCATGCGACCGCGCTGTGACTGCATCATCGACATCACTCCCAATGATCCGACGACGCGTTCGCCTGCCGGTTTGATAACAGCTGTAGGACAGGTTTCTGTCTAACGACACCGAAAAGGCTTGATCACCGCGAAAATGCGGAGGCATAGTGAAGACCTGTCCAACCGACTCCGCAAGAGAGATGGGTGGGCGGGCACTGAGAAGCCTTTGACCGCGGCGATCGACCGGGGCGTGAAAAGCCGACAGCAGAGGAGGATGACCATGGACGGGACTGCCCAGACCGCACGGCAAATCCAGCACGCCCCCGCGACCTCGAACGCGATCTCGAACGCGGGGCAGGCGCTTGCCATGCGCGCGCCGCTGCCGCGGCTGACGCCGACGCAGATCAAGGTCCTGCGCGGGGTGCATTCGGGATTGCTCAACAAGCAGATCGCCTTCGACCTCGGCATCGCGGAAGCGACCGTGAAGGCGCACATGACAGCGTTGATGCGCAAGCTCAACGTGCGCAACCGCACGCAGGTCGCGGTGCTCGCGCATACGCTGATGCTGCAGGCGGCCTGACCGGGCTACGACCTTTGTCGCGCCTGAAGCGATCAGCGGCCTGCATTAGGCCGGCATCCGGGCGGCACTCACGGAGAGATGAATGATGGACGTGAAATGGCTGGCGGGCACGGCGCTGCTGCTGCTCGCGACCCCGGCGGTGGCCGGGACGACGTCGGTCTATCGCACCGCGCCGGCCGATCCGCGGGCGATCACGGTCCGCGGCGTCGGCGATGGTCGCGCCGATGACAGCGCCGCGATCCAGCAGGCGATCGACGCGGCGGCGGCGGGCGGCAAGGGCGGCGTCGTCTTCCTGCCATCGGGGCGGTACCGGATCAGCCGGACGATCTTCGTCCGCTCGGCGGTCCGCCTGTTCGGGGTGGGACCGACCCGGCCCGAGATCCTGCTCGCCGATAACAGTGCGGGCTTCGCATCCGGGGTGGCCGCGATGGTCAGCTTCACCGGCGAGGATCAATACCGGGTCGGCAAGGCACCAGTGCCGCCGCGGACCAGCGTGCCGTTCGATCCGAGCATCTTCGACGCGACGTCGAGCACCTTCTACTCGGCGCTGTCGAACATCGACTTCCGGATCGGTGCGGGGAATGCGGGCGCCGTCGCGGTGCGCTTCCGCGTCGCGCAGCATGGCTATTTGCGGCATGCCGACTTTCATATCGGATCGGGGCTGGCGGGCGTCTATCAGGCGGGCAATGCCTTCGAGAATCTGCGCTTCTTCGGTGGGCGCTATGGCATCATGTCGGAAAAGACGTCGCCCGCCTGGCAGTTCACGCTGCTCGACTCCGAGTTTTCGGGGCAGCGCGATGCCGCGATCCGCGAGCATGAGGTCGATCTGACTCTGGTCAACGTCGTCATCCGCGACACGCCGGTCGGTATCGAGATCGATCGCGGCTATTCGGATTCGCTGTGGGGGAAGGACGTCCGGTTCGAGAAAGTGACGCGCGCAGGCATCGTCGTCTCGAACGAGGGCAGCGTCTTCACGCAGATCGGGTTCGACAATGCGGTGGCGGTCGACACCCCGACCTTCGTACGGTTTCGCGACAGCGGCAAGACGGTGGCGGGATCGGGCGCGCGCTACCGGGTCAGCGATTTCTCCTATGGCCTGAAGCTGCCGGCGCTGGGTGCGATCGGCGACTATGCGACCGACGTCGCGATGACGCCGCTTACCCGCACGCCCGCGCGGCCTGCGCGCGCAATCCGGGCGATGCCGCCGGTTCAGGACTGGGCCAATGTCCATGATCTCGGCGTCAAAGGCGACGACGAGACCGACGATACCGCCGCGCTGCAGCGCGCGGTCGACACGCACCGCGTGCTGTATTTCCCGACCGGGCGCTACCGCGTCACCGACACGATCCGCCTCCGGCCCGACACCGTGCTGATCGCGCTGCATCCCGGGCTCACGCATCTCTATCTGGCCGATTCGACACCGGCCTTCATGGGGGTCGGCGGGCCCAAGGCGCTGATCGAAAGCGCCAAGGGGGGCGATGCGATCGTGTCCGGGCTGGGGCTGTGGACCGGCGGCGTCAACCCGCGCGCGACCGCATTGCTGTGGAAAGCGGGGGAGGCGTCGATGGTCAACGACGTCAAGATTCAGGGCGGCGGCGGCACCGCGCTGACCAAGGGAAGCCCGATCGGCTTCGGCGATCCGCGTGCGCGCTTCGACGGGCAATATCCCAGCATATGGGTGACGGACGGCGGTGGCGGCACCTTTGCCGCCTTGTGGTCCCCCAACACGCTGGCATCGGCGGGGTTTCACGTGTCGAACACCAGCACGCCGGGCCATGTCTACCAGCTGTCGGCCGAGCATCATTATCGCGCCGAAATCGTGCTCGATCATGTCGCGAACTGGGAATTCCTCGCGCCGCAGACCGAGCAGGAGGTTCGGGAC
Organism: Sphingomonas sp. T1; assembly: GCF_902506585.1. Classification (NCBI taxonomy): domain Bacteria; kingdom Pseudomonadati; phylum Pseudomonadota; class Alphaproteobacteria; order Sphingomonadales; family Sphingomonadaceae; genus Sphingomonas; species Sphingomonas sp. T1. The sequence goes on along the minus strand of NZ_LR733875.1, from coordinate 790,758 downwards.
GGCGTCGACGCGATCTCGACCGAGATCCGCCATTCGCGCAACATCCTGTTCGCCAATTATCACGGCTACCGCGTCACTCGCTCGATCAAGCCGATGGATGCGGCGATCAAGCTCTACGAGTCGGGCGATATCCGCTTCCGCAACGTCCATGTGAACGCGGAGAGCGGCTTTGCAAGCTGCGATGCCAAGGGCTGCGGCACCTTCCTGCGAGCGAGCAAATATCCGTTCGAGAACGCGATCAAGGACATCACCGGCGGACAGGAGGTCCGCGAGCGCGAATTCGCCCGGCTCGACGTGCCTGCGACCCCCGCGCCCAAGGCTCCGGCTCCGGCGGCGGTCGAGAAGCTCGCCGACGGCTTCTATTCGATCGCCGGCGGTGCAGTCGACGCGAACGGCAAACTCTACTTCATCGACCGCCATTTCCAGCGCATTCACGGCTGGTCGAAGCGCGAAGGCCTGTCAATCGTCGCAGAGGCACCCCTCGATCCGGTCAATCTGATGGTCGATCGATCGGGGCGGCTGCTCGTCCTGTCGTCGGCAGGGCGCGATGCCACGGTCTACAGCGTCGATCCGGCAAAGCCCTCCGACGTCCAGGTCATCGCACCGACCGCGATCGCCGAGTTCGGCCCGGCGAACAGGGATGCCGCCACCGTGCTGCCGGTCAACGTCTGGGAAAACGGCGAATTCGCGGATCGGATCGATCCCGTCACCTATCAGTATCCGACGATGGCGGACCTGTTCGCGGCAAAGATGGGTGAGGCCAAGGCGGCGCACTATGTGTCGCCCGATGGTTCGCTCGCGCTGCCTGCCTTTCGCGTGTGGAATCAGGGGCCGGACGACCATCAGGGATGGCGCTGGTCGGATACGCTGAACGCGAACGGCTTCGTCGCCGCGCGGCCCGGCGAGCGCGTCGTCCTGACCAACGCGTCGGAGAACCGCACCTATAGCGGTCTGGTCGGTGCGCAAGGCAGGGTCACCGACCTGAAGCCGGTGGCCGATCGCGGCGGTGAAAGCGTCGCGCGCGATGCCGCGGGCCGGCTCTACGTCGCCAATGGGCAGGTGTTCGTCTATGACGCCGGGGGCGCGCTGGTCCGGCGGATCGACGTGCCCGACCGTCCGCTGCAGCTGGTGATCGGCGGCCCCGATAACCACACGCTCTTCATCCTCACCCACCATGCGCTGTACGCCACCGCGATCTGAGGGCGTGCGCGGTGGTGCGGTCGGGTGGAGGAGTGGTGCCGGTTGCAGGAATCGAACCCGCGACATCCAGTTTACAAAACTGGCGCTCTACCAACTGAGCTAAACCGGCAGCGGGCGCCTCATGCGTCAGGTGACGCCGAACGTCCAGCCTTCGGTTGCAGCAATAAGCGAAGTCATCGCCCGAGGACACCAGAAATCGGCATTCTTCGCATTGGCGCGGAGCCAGGCCGCGGTCAGGATCGCGTCGGTCGCATGGTCGTTATAGCGCGCGAGGGGGCGGTGAGGTGCGGAGCCGAGCGCTGCGAGCGCGTCGTCGAGCGTCGCGCCGTCGCGCATCTTGCTGCGGCCGACGGGGCGTCCCGCGGCACGCGCGGCGATGCTGGTATAGATTTCGACGATCGCGGCGCCCGATCGCGGCGGCGCATCGAACGGCCAGACCGGGATCCGTCCGTCGAGACGGTGCAGCAGGCGCATCCCGGCAAAGCTCGCCTTGGCGACCTGCGCCGCGCCGATCGCGTCATACACGGTTGAGGGTTTGCGGCTGCCGTCGTCCGGCATCTCGCACCGACGCCAGTGCAGGAAATCGGCTTTGGTCCCGTCCGCCGCGCCGAGATAGAAATGCGTGCCGCGGCGGCGCTCGATGAACGATGCGGCGCCGAGATCGGGATCGTCGCTCTGCGCGTCGACCATTGCCCACAGCGCGCGGGCATCGGCGGTAGGCGGCTCACCGGGCAGATGCGCACCACGGGTTACGAAGGGGGCGGAAAAGCTGAAGTCGAACCCGGCGAGCAACGGCAGGTCGCGGCGTGCGACCAGCCAGTCGAGCACCGCCTGGCGTGACCAGATCCCGTCCGGCGCGGCGACAAGCGTCGGGGCAGCGTGATCACGGCCACAGATCGCAACGGCGATCCCCTTGTGCCGCTGCCCCTTCGCGCCGGACCAGTCGATCGCGACGAACTGCGCGAAGTGATCGGGGGTCATCGAAGACGCAAGCAGCACACAACGACCCGGCGGGGCGCGGGCCGTGCAGTCGTCTCACAGGCGTTCATGCGGACTAGGCGTCCTTGGCCTGCCGGCGTTCGTCCCACCAGGCGAGGCGCTCGGCAATACGCTTCTCGAACCCGCGGTCGGTCGGCGCGTAGAAGGTCTGCGGCGTCATCTCGTCGGGCCAATAGTCCGACCCCGAAAAGGCGTTCTCAGCATCATGGTCATAGGCATAGCCCTTGCCATAGCCGATATCGCGCATGAGCTTGGTGGGGGCGTTGCGGATCGCGGCGGGCGGCATCAGCGACCCCGTCTCGCGCGCCGATTTCCAGGCCGCCTTCTGCGCCTTGTAGACCGCGTTCGATTTGGGCGCGGTGGCGAGATAGACGCAGGCCTGGGCGATCGCGAGTTCGCCTTCCGGACTGCCAAGGAAATCATAGGTGTCCTTGGCGGCGATACACTGCACGAGCGCCTGGGGGTCGGCGAGACCGATATCCTCGACCGCGGCGCGCGTCAGGCGGCGCAGCAGGAACAGCGGCTCCTCGCCCGCGGTGAGCATCCTTCCGAGATAATAGAGCGCCGCCTGCGGATCGCTGCCGCGGATCGATTTGTGCAGCGCGCTGATGAGGTTGTAATGCCCTTCGCGATCCTTGTCGTACACCGCGACGCGGCGCTGCAGAAAGTTCGACAGCCCCGCGGGGTCGAGCGGTTCGGGCAGGTCGACCGAGAACAGCGTCTCGGCCTGATTGAGCAGGAACCGGCCATCGCCATCGGCACTGGCGATAAGCGCATCGGTCGCCTCGGGCGTGAGCGGGAGCGGGCGGTCCATCAGCGTCGCGGCGCGGGTCAGCAACAGTTCGAGCGCGCCGCGTCCCAGTCGCTCGAGGATCAGGACCTGCGCGCGGCTGAGCAGTGCCGCGTTGAGCTCGAAGGACGGGTTTTCCGTCGTCGCGCCGACCAGCGTCACCGTGCCGTCTTCCACATAGGGAAGAAACCCGTCCTGCTGCGCGCGATTGAAGCGGTGGATCTCGTCGACGAACAACAGCGTACGCTTGCCCAGTCGCGCGTGGTCGCGGGCTTCGGCAAACGCCTTTTTCAGATCGGCCACGCCCGAGAAGACCGCGGAGATCGCGACGAACCGCAGATCGACCGCGTCGGCGAGCAGGCGCGCGATCGTCGTCTTGCCGGTGCCGGGCGGTCCCCAGAGGATAATCGACGACAGCCGTCCCGCCGCCACCATCCGCCCGATCGCCCCGCCTGCGCCGGTGATGTGATCCTGCCCAACGACCTCGTCGAGCGTCCGCGGACGCAGGCGATCAGCGAGCGGTGCGTTTTCGGGATGCGCGTCGGGTGGGGGG
>NZ_LR733875.1:407888-787122 GCF_902506585.1 Sphingomonas sp. T1 | reverse complement strand
AGGGTGGGGGTTGGGGGATTTGTGTTTGCGGGGGCGTGCCGCCGGGAGGGGCCGGTCATGGGTCGAGCGGATCGCGGGGATCCTGGCGGAGCGACTGGCGCGACGGGCGGAATTCGAGGTCGTAGACGGACAGCCGTCGGCCGATCGCGCCGGGCATATAGCCGAGCTCGGCGGTGTTGCGCGTGGTGAAGGTCGGGCTTTCGACATAGGCGCTCTGCTGCGCGTCGGTGACGATCAGCGTCGGCCGGTCGAGCGGGATGCCGAGCGCGACCATCCGCCGCGTGGCGTTGCGCAGATTGGTCGTCGTGTGCCGCGCATAGGGTTCGAGGATGATGCGATCGGCGGGAATTGCGTAGCGCTCGATCAGCGCGCGGCGGATCTCGACGGCTTCGACGAAGCGGGTGCCGCGCGGGTGGACCGCGCTGCCCGAGACGAGGATGAACGGGGCGAGCCCCTGGCGATAGCGTTGCGCGGCGAGCAGCGCGTGGAGCTTGCTGCGCGGGCTGAGCCGTGTGGCGCTGTCCTCCGGCCCGACGCCGGGCACGATCAGCGCGGTATAGCGGAAGGCGGCCCAGTCGGTGCGTGCGGCTGCGGCACGGACGCCGGCATTCTCGCGGTCGTCGAGCGGTTCGAACAGTGTCGCCGCGGTCGCGTCGTTACCATCGAGCAGCGCAAGCGCGAGCGCGACGCTGCCGTCGAGCGTGTCGGGCGCAGCGCCTGAGGCGGCGCGGGCGAACTCGATCCCGACTGCGACGCCGTCGGCGAAATACGGGACCGCGGGGGTGAAGACGGGGCCGTCGATCGCGGGATAGCGTGACGGATGGCCGAGCCCATAGACGCGAAGCACCGCGTTCAGCCCGTCGAGCTCGGCATCGATCGCCGCGACCGGTGCGAGATCCGCGTTCGCCGCGAGCGGCGGCAGCCCGCGCTTGCCCGCGAGCCGATCGAGGATCGCGACGAGCGCGGCGCGATCCCCGGTCGTCCAGATCGCCGCCTCGATCGTGCAGGCGGCTGCGATGCCGCACGCCGCGCGCCGCGCGGTGCGGGCGGCCTGCAGCGTCCCCATCGCCGGGTCGCGGTCGAGTGCCTGCGCCCAGCGCGGCGTAGCGCGTAACGCGCCGAGCCGGGGAAACAGGCGCTGCGAAAGCGCGTCGATCGGGGCGTCGGGGGATCGCCCGACCTGCCCGGTTGCCGCCGGCGCCGGTCCCTGCGCGGCGAGCGGCACCGATGCGGTGGCCGCCAGCGCCACCGCGAGGATCATCCGCAGGCCGGTCACCAGGACTTGCTGACCACAAGGCGGACGTTGCGCCCGAAGATCGGACGGCCGTAGATCGCGTCCGCGGTGCCCTGGCCGCTGAGCTGGTCGGTGCGCGTATTGCCCTCGGTCAGGCCCTTCGCATTGAAGATGTTGTCGCCGACGACCTGCATCTGCCACGTGTCGCGCGTCAGCGTGATGCCCGCGCCGACCGTCCCATAGGCGGGCAGCGCGGTGTTGTTGAAGAAATCGACATAGCGTTTCCCGACATATTCGTAGCGACCATAGAGCTGGACCGCATTGCCGGCGATGTCGAAATCGACCGAGGGGCGGATATTGCCATAGACCTTGGGCTCGCGGACGAGCTGGTTCCCCTCGACATCGCCCGCGCTGGCGCCGTTCGCGTTGACGAGGCTCTTGTACTTGGGATCGCTGACCGTGAGCGCGCCGGTGACCGCAAAGCCGTAGGGCAGCGCGAGATTGCCGTCGATCTCGATCCCCTTGATGTCCGCCTTGCCGACGAACGGGACCGACTGGTCGTTGCGGCCGGTGACCGGGTCGAGCGCGACGAACGAGGCGTTGAGCGGGTCGTAGCGCGTGTAGAAGCCGATGACATAGAGATAGGACCGGCCGAACGCGGCCTTCAGCCCGACCTCATACTGGTTGGCCTTGGGCGTCAGGATCGTCGGGTTGATCTGATAGGTGACCTGCGTCGAGGGCGGGGTTTCGAGATGCGAGGCGCGCGCATAGGCGCCGAGATGGCGGGTGACGTCGTAGTTGATGCCCGCGGTCCAGTTGGTGATGTCGGGCGCGAGCGAGGAGCGGATGATCTGCCCGGTAAAGGCACGCACGGCATTGTCGGCGAGCGTCGTCGGGTCGCCGAGATTGGCCGAGGTCGTCGCAAAGGCATAGCCGTCAAAGCTGTAGCGTTCGTGACGGATGCCGCCGTCGATCTTCAGCCCCGGGGTCAGTTCCCAGGTGTCGTTGGCGTAGAAGGCGTACATCGACGCGTCGGTATTCCCGCGGTTGAGCGTGGTCGTGTAGCGCAGCACGCCATTGTCGGTCACCGAACCGAGCGCCTGGCCAGCGGCGTTATAGGCGATCAGGTCGAGCGTGCGCGGCTTGCCCCGGACCTCGAGCAGATAGTCCTGATAGGCGACCTCGTTGGTTTCGCCGTACAGGCTGCCATAGACGCCCACGCGCAGGTCGTGCGTGCCGAAGCCGGTCGCGATCGAGCGGGTGACGCTGAGATCGCCCTGGGTCGAGTAGAATTTCGACGTGACGTCGCGGAACTGGGCAGGGACGACCAGGCCGGAAGCCGCATTGGGGTCATAGACCTCGGCGCCGTCGGTGCCGGCGATTGCATAGCCGAGGCGGGTGACACCCGCGCCGAAGGCGGTGCGTGCGGCGGTCAGATAGCTGCCCGCAAACGCGGTCGCGTCGGACGGATTGCTGGTCGAATAGAGCGCGTTGAAGTGGAGCTTGCCGATGCTGACCCCGCCCTTGGCGGCGACCTTCCAGCCGTCATAATCGGCGTCATACTGAACGCCGACATTGCCGAACTGCGTATGGCGGCCATTGCCGAGATCGGCGCCGACGTTGCGCGTCGTGCCGTCGGCCTCGCGGTAGCGGATCGTCGCGTTGCGCAATGCGGGCGAGTTCATCGTGCCGCTGAAGAAGTCGATATACTGGTTGAGCGACTTGGACGGATCGCGCGGGTCGGCGGTCGGGATCGGCAGGTAGAAGACGTTGTGGTCGTTCAGGTAATTGCCCGACACGCGCAGCGACCCGTTCGAGAAGTCATGCTTGATGTTGGCGCGGACCTGGCCGCCGCGGTCGTTGGGGAAGCCGTTGTCGCGATAACCGTCGTGGCGGCGAAGGAAGCCGCCGATCGCGTAATAGGTCGAATCGTCGATCGGCCCGGCCTGATAGCCGTCGATCCGGTAGAGGCCGGTGTCGCCGAGCGTGAGCTGCGCCTTGCCGCGCACCGTGTCGGTGCCCGAGACGGTGATGTTGTTGACGATCGCGGCGGCATAGCTCGCATAGACCGGGGCGGGGCCGCCGCGGACGACCTCGACGCGCTGCGTCATCAGGTCGAAGCGGTTGAGGCTGTCGCCGCGGAAGAAGTTGCCGTCATTCTCGTGGAACAACGGCAGCCCGTCCTGCTGGAAGGTGACGAGGCCGCCGTCGCTGGGCAGACCGCGCAGCCGGATGATGTTCTGGACCTCGCCGCCGGTATTCTCGACCGCGAAGCCCGGCAGCTTGCCGAGCAGATCGGCGAAGTTGAGCGGTGCGAGCTTCTGGATGTCGGCATTGCTGAGCGAATTGACCGCATAGGAGACGTCGAAGCGACGCTGTTCGCGCGCGGAGCCGGTGACGATGATGTCGGTGCCGGCGACGGGGTCGGTTTGGGCGGGGTCGGCCTGGGCGGGATCAACCTGCGCGGGGTCGCTGGCCGGGTCGGCAGCGGTCGCGGTGGTGGCGGCGGGGGCCGACGGCGCCGTCTGTGCCCAGGCCGGCGTCTGTGCCGCAATCCCCAGCGCGATCAGCGCACATCCCGAACGCAAGCCGTGTTTTGTCATGATTGTTTCTCCCACCCGATTGATATGTCAGCCGTTGGTCGGGGAATATGACAAAATTAATTAATTTCACGAAATAAACTTATCGGCTATCTGGTGCGGCGAAGGGACGTGTGCGGATGGCGATGTCGCGGTTGAGACTGGATGACGACGAGCGGCGCGTGATGCAGATCCTGCGGTCCTGGGGGGCACGGTCGCGCAAGGACCTCGCCGCCGATCTGGGGATGAGCGCGACCAAGATCACGCGGCTGTCGGCGACGCTGCTCGCGCACGGGCTGATCGAGGAATGCCCGGGGGCGGCCCCGGTCGCGCCCGGCCGCCCCGCGGTCCCGCTGCAGATCTCGCCCGAGGCGGGATATGGGGTCGGGGCGATGCTCCACCGCGGGCTGCTTGAGGTGGCGCTGGTCGATTATGCGGGCGGCGTGATCGCGCACCGATCCGCGCCGTTCGACGATCCCGATCCGCGCGTGTTCGCGCAGCGGGTGACGACCGCGATGCACGAGATGGCGATCGCGAACCGGCTGCTCGGTCGGCGGCTGCTGGGCGTCGGGATCGGCGTGCCGGGTGCGGCGCTGTCGATCGAGGGGACGCGGCGCTGGACGGTCGACAGCCTGGCGGCGTGGCGCGGGATCGACCTGAAGGCGTTGTTCGAGGAGCATATCGGCCACCCGGTGTGGATTGAGAACGACGCGAACGCCGCGGCGCTCGCCGAATATTATGTCGGCGGACTGATGCGGCGCTGTTCGACCGCGGTCGTCATCCTGCTCGGGCACGGGATCGGCGCGGGAATCATCGTCGAGGGGCGAATCCTGCGCGGGGCGATGGCGAGCGCGGGGGAGATCGGCTGCCTCTACCCGACCAGCGCGCCGCGCCCCTCGACGCTCGACCTGTTGTCGACGTTGCGCGAGGCGGGCTGCGCGATCGACTCGCTGGTGGATTTCGACCGGGTGATCCAGGGCTATGAGCCGGTCGTCGACGCGTGGGTGCGCCGGGCCGCGGGGCAGATCGGGCCGATCATCAACTGGGGCATCGCCTGGATCGATCCGGGTGAGTTCGTGATCTCGAGCCCGTTGCCGACGCCGATCCTCGACGCGCTGGTCCGCCACATCGATTTCGGCGCGATGCACATCGGCGACCATTGCAGCGTCCCGCCGCGCATCTCGGTATCGACGCTGCAGGGTGCGGCCGCGACGATCGGCGCGGCGCTGATGCCGATCCACGCGACCGCGGTCGGCTGACGCCCGGCCCCGCCGTTACGACGCCGATCGCGTCGCCGTCGCGGGCATCCGGACCCGCAGCGTCGCGGCCGCGCCGAGCACCATCAGTGCGCCCGACACATACAGGATGTTGCGCGGGTCGCCGCCGAGCAGTGACTGGTAGAAAAGCGGGACGGTCAGGCTCTCGATGATCATCGGGATGACGATGAACATGTTGAAGATGCCCATATAGACGCCGTTGCGTTCGGGCGGGATCATGTCGATCAGCATGACGTACGGATTGCCCATCATGCTCGCCCAGCCGATGCCGATGCCGAGCATCGCGACGAACAGCCCCGCCTCGTCGCTTATGCCGGGGATCGCCAGCATCGCGACGCCCGATGCGAGCAGGCAGGCGGCATGCGCCGTCTTCGCACCGAAGCGGCGGGCGACCGGCACCAGCGCGATCGCCGCGACGAACGCGACCGCATTGTAGAAGGCGCCGAGCTGGCCGACGGTCAGCACGGTATCGCGGAACGCGACGCTCTTCGCATCCGACGTGCCGTGCAGCGAGCGCGCGACCGCGAAGGTGATGAACTGCCAATAGGCGAACATCGCATACCATTGGCACAGCATCGCCAGCGCGAGCTGGCGCATCGGCGGGGGCATCTCGACCAGCGCGGTCTTGAGGTCGCGCAGCGTGCCGCCGAGCGTGAGCGGTTCCTTCGCCAGCCGCGCCTTTTCCTCCTCGGGCAAGGGTAGCTCGGGCACGCGCAGCACCGACCAGAGGATCGTCGCAAGCGACAGCACCGCGCCGATCAGGAAGGCGATCCGCGTGATGTCGGGAATGCCGTTGCCGTCGACCGCATCCTTGTTGAAGCCGATCCAGACGAGCAGCGACGGCGCGAGATAGGACAGGGTCTGCGCAAGGCCGGTGAACGCCGACTGGGTCAGGAACCCTGCGGCGCGCTGATCATCGGGCAGCCGGTCGCCGACATAGGCGCGGTAGGGCTCCATCGTCACGTTGTTGGCGGCGTCGAGCACCCACAACAGGCTGGCCGCGACCCACAAAGTCGGGCTGTACGGCATGGCGAGCAGGCACAGGCTGCACAGCACCGCGCCGACGAGGAAATAGGGGGTCCGCCGCCCGATCCGGGTCGAGGTCCGGTCGCTCATCGCGCCGATGAGCGGCTGGATCAGCAGCCCGGTCACCGGCCCCGCGAGCCAGAGCAGCGGCAGGCTCGCCTCGTCCGCGCCGAGATAGCCGTAGATCGGCGCCATGTTGGCCTGTTGCAGGCCGAACGAGAATTGCAGCCCGAGAAAGCCGAGATTCATCTCGATGAGGCGGATCAGCGACAGACGGGGTTTGGTCATCGACGCGCCCTTTGTGCGAGTGCCAGCGCGCCGAGCAGACCGGCGCGGTCGCCAAGTCCCGGCGCGACGATGAGGGTGGCATAATCGCGGGTGCCGAAATAGCCGTTCGCCATCCGAGCGGCATGGTCGCGAACCCGGTCGAGCAGCCCGGCGGTTCCCAGCACGCCGCCGCCGAGGACGATCCGCCGCGGCGACAGCAGCGCCTGCTGCGCGACGACCAGCTGGGCGAGATAATAGGCGACGATGTCATGCGCGGGATGATCGGGGCCGAGCTCCGACAGTGACGCGCCCCAGCGCGCGGCGATCGCGGGTCCGCTCGCCAGTCCTTCGAGGCAGTCGCCGTGGAACGGGCAGGTGCCGGCGAAGTCGCGGTCGTCGGGATGCCGGCGGGGGAGGATATGCCCCATTTCGGGGTGGCGGCTGCCATGCACGGGGCGTTCCTCGACCAGCGCACCGCCGCCGATGCCGGTGCCGACGGTAACGTACACCGCGATGTCGGCGCCGGTGGCGGCGCCCCACAGGCTCTCGGCAAGGATCGCGCCGTTGACGTCGGTGTCGAACCCGACCGGGCAGTCGAGCGCGCGCGCGAACGGGCCGACCAGATCGGTGCCGCTCCAGCCGGGCTTTGGCGTGTCGACGATCCGGCCCCAGCCGGGCGACGAGCGATCGAGATCGACGGGGCCGAACGAGGCGATGCCGAGCGCATCGAATGCGCCCCATTCCGCTTGCGCCGCGGTGAAGAATTCGAGCGCGGCGCCGAGCGTCTCGTCGGGCGTCGTGGTGGGGATGCGTGCGGTCCGGAGGACGGTGTCGGGATCGCGTGCGACGCCGAGCACGAACTTGGTGCCCCCCGCCTCGATGCAGCCGAACAGCGGCGGGGCGGCGGTCATGCCGAGGGCCCTGCCCAAAGCACGCTCCAGGGACCGATCATGGCGTCGTCTCCGATGGGGGTATCCGCCACCCGGTCGTGCCAGCCGGCGAGATCGCCGACCCGGACCGCGTAGGGCGAGAAGTTGAGGAAGACGCGGTCGCTGCCACAGGCGATACCGAGCAGCGCGGACGTCGACGTGGCGATCGTCGCGGGCGCGCCGGCCCCGCCGCTGGCGATGCGCGCGGTGCGGAGCGCCCTGATGTCGCCGGAAATGCGAAGGGCGGCAGCGCGGTCGAGCGCGTCCCAGTCCATCACCGGGCGGTGCAGCCAGCGCCCCTCATGCGCGCGATCGGGATCGTCGCGATAGCTGTGGTCGTTAAGCAGGCCGGCCTCGTCGCCCATATAGAGCGTGGCGAGTCCGCCGCTGGCGATCGACAACGCGTTGAGCAGCGCGATGCGGCGGAACGCATGCTCGCGCTCCTCATCGGTCTGCGCGGCCTCGAGCCCGGCGAGCGACGCCATCGTCCCGTTCGAGCCGTGCAGCACCGAACCGTCGGACTGGAACGGTTCGCCCCGCGCCCAGCTGCCCTCCGCGCCGTCGAGAAACTTCGCCGCTATGGTCAGCCGCGCGACGGGGTCCGGGTCGATCCCGGCAAGGTCGCCGATCACCGCACCCCAGCCGATATCGTCATGGCAGCGCGCATAGCTGAGCCAGTTCGCGCCGCGCGGCAGGCCGCCGCTCGCCGCGACGATCGCGTGGGGCAGCGCGGCCGACTGCTCGGCGAGCCCGACCCAGCCGGCAACCATCAGCGAATTGTTGTAGACGAGATGGCATTCGGGCTCGAACCCGCCATCCCAGTCCGACCCCTCGTCCGCGCCGAAATAAGGCGGGACCAGCGCGGTCGGGACGATCGCCTCAGCCTTGAGCAGGGTCGCGGGGGCGACGATGTCGAGCGCGGCGCGCAGTGCGCGGACGATGTAATGCGCCTGCGGCCGGTTGCGGCAGTCGGTACCGAGTTGCTTCCAGAGGAAGGCGATCGAATCGAGCCGGAACGCCTCGAACCCGTGATTGGCGAGCCGCAGCATCGTGTCGACGATCGCGAGCATGACCTCCGGATTGGCCCAGTTCAGGTCCCACTGGAACGGGTAGAAGGTCGTCCAGACCTGTCCGCCCATCGCCGGGACAGGCGTGAAATTGCCCGGTGCGGTGGTCGGGAAGACCTGCAGCAGGTCGGCCTCATAGGCCTGCGCTTCGTCGTCGCCAAGGACGTGGTAGAAGGCGCGGTAATGCGGATCGCCGTCGCGCGCCGCCTGCGCCCAGGCATGATCGTCGGCGGTATGGTTGAGCGCGAGATCGACGCACAGGCTGATCCGCCCCTCGCGCAGTCGTGCGGCGAGCCGCTCGACATCGGCCATCGTCCCCAGCCGTGGTTCGACCGACAGATAGTCGGCGACCGCGAAGCCGCCATCGCTGTCGCCCTCGCGCGCCTTCAACAGCGCGAGCAGGTGGAGATAGCGGACGCCGAGCGATTCGAGATGGTCGACATGCCCGATCAGACCCTCGACCGTCCCGGCGAACCGGTCGACATAGGTCGAATAGCCGAGCATGTCGGGCGCGACGAACCAGTCGGGGTCGGCGAGCCGCGCCTCGTCGAGGGCAGCCATCGCGGCGGGCCGTTCGGCGGCCCGCTCGCGCAGGATCGCCTCGAGCCGCGGCCAGATCGCCAGCCCGGTACTGCCATACAGGCGTTCGAGCTGGCGGCGCAGGCGGGGCCCGAGCGCCGCGAGGCGACGCTCGGTGGGGGAGGATACGCGCACCTGGGTCGGCCGATCAGAAGCCGAAGCGGACGGCGGCGGAGATCGTGCGACCGGTGATCGACCGGGCGCGGACGATGCCGTTGGTCGGAATCGCACCCTCCTCGGCCTCGGTGATGCCCTTCACGTCGAACAGGTTGTTGCCGTTCACCGACAGCGTCACATTGTCCGCCGGGCGGATCGAGACGAACGCGTTGACCTGCGTATAGCCCGGCATCTTGAGGACGTTGTTGTCCTGCGCATAGCTGTCGGTGGTGCCGATCACGTTCGCGCCGATCGTCACGCGGTCGAAATCGACCTGTGGCGTCGCCTGATAGATGAACTTGGCCTGGCGACGCGGGCGGTTGCCCTCGACCCCGGGGTTGAGCACGTCGCGGGTGATCTCGGCATCCGTATAGGTGCCGCCGGCCGAGAGCGAGAACGGCCCGCGTGCGATCCGGCCCTCGATCTCGACGCCCTTGGCGTCATATTCGCGGTTGAAGAAACGCTGTGTCGTCGCCTCGAAATTCTGTTCCTCGGTGCGCGCCCAGAATCCGGTGGCGTAGAGCGAGACGCCGCCCTGGCGGAACTTGAACCCGCCCTCGAGCTGGCGGACGAAATCGACGGCTGCGCCCTGGTCGGTCAGCCCGCCCGTCGCGGTGTTGATCGAGGGGCCGAACAGCAGGCGATCGGCATTGGCACGCCCGCCGCGGCTGTAGCGACCGAACACCGCGGTGCTGTCGGTCAGGCGGAAGTTCACGCCACCCGAATAGGACAGGTAATCATAGTTATAGTCGAGCGGCGAGCGGGCGTTGGGGATCACCGCGACCTGACGCTCGGCGGCCGAGATCACGCCGTCGCCGTTGATGTCGAACGTCGTGATGCCGCTGCCGAAGGCGGCGCCGAGATCGGAGCCGGCGACGCTGCCGCGCGCGCGACCGAAATCATAGCGCAGCGACCCGTCGATGTTGAACCGGCCGAGCTCGAGCCCGAGCTGCGCGAACGGCGCGTAGGTCGTATAGTCGAGATCATAGGAGCGGCGGCAGCAATTGCCGAAGAAGCTCGCCGAATAGCCGGGGACGCCGTTCTGCGTGACGGGCACGCCCGCCGCGGTGCGGACGTCGACGAGTTCCGAGCGGCCATTGTCCGCGACGGTCTGGACGGACGAGGTCCACAGCCAGTCGCTCTTGATGTCCTGCCGCGAGGCATAGAAGCCGCCGGTGACCGCCAGCGACCCGCCGGCGAACGGCAGCGAACCGTTCAGGCGGATGTCGTTGGTGATGTTGTTGAGGCTCTTAAGGTCGACGTCGAACAGGACGATGTTGGCGAGTAGGCCGTTGCCGTTGAGCGAGGCGGGGTCGCCGATGCGCTGACCGGCCTGCGCACCGCTGGCGTAGAAGAGCTGGGCGCCCGCGCCGCCGATGCCGTTGGCGATCGACTGCGCCGAATCGACGCTGGCGGGGAAGGGCGAGGTGAAGCCGCCCGAAATGTCGGCATAGCGGAACCGCTCGACGATGTTCCAGTCGTCCGCGAGCGGGATCTGCGTCTCGAGGCCCGCCGAATAGACGACCGGGTGCTGGCCGTCGCGGATCGAGCGCGTGGTCAGCCGGTTGTTGCCGTCGAGCGTCTGCGCGGTACGGATGTTGGCGCTGTGCAGCGTCCCGTTGTTGATCGAGAAATTGGCGATGCTGCTGTAATCGGGGTCGCTGTTGCTGCCCGTGACGCGCACCGGGTTGGGGAGATAGCCGATCGCGCGGTCGTCGAGATACTTGCCGTACAGCCGGACATAGCCGCCATTGTCGAACGACTTGGTGATGTTCGCCTTGAGCTGGCCGCCCTTGACGCCGTCGAAGCCGACCTCGCGCTGGCCGTCGCCGATCCGGTAAAAGCCACCGACATGATAGGTGACGCTGTCCGAGAGCTTGCCGCCCTGGTCGAAATCGACGCGGAATTCGCGGTAGTCGAGCCCGCTCGACAGCTGGAACGCGCCGCCTTCCTGCTCGCCGGTCTTCGAGATGAAGTTGATCACGCCGCCGGGCGAGTTGGACGCGAAGGTCGAGGCGGAGCCGCCGCGAACCGACTCTACGGTGCGGACGTTGAAATCGGCGCGCAGGAAGATGTCGGCATTGCCGAAGGTGATGTCGCCGAACTCCAGGATCGGCAGTCCGTCTTCCTGGAGCTGGAGGAACTTCGAGCCGCCCGATGCGACCGGCAGGCCGCGGACCGAGATGTTCGCGTTGCCGTCACCGCCCGACGCCTCGACCCGGATACCGGGCAGGTTGCGCAACAGCTCGCCCGAGGTGCGCGGCGCGAGCTGGATCAGCGCGTCGGAGCCGATCGAGCTGGTCGTGATCGAGGTGTTGAGGCGGTTGGTGCCACGCGCAACCGCGGTGACGACGATGTCGTCCTGGCCGTCGATCGGCGCTGGCGTCGCGGCGGTGTCGTCTGACACGCCTGCGGTCTGAACGGGGGTGTCCTGGATGGGCGTGGTCTGCGCTGCGGCCACCGTCGCGAAGGACGTGGCGGCGATTCCGGCGAGCAAAACGTAACGTGCTTTCATGATATCCTCCCTGCGCGGTGGCTTTCTATGAAGCCCAGAATCGCCTCATACGCTTTTCACAATCGATTGCAAGACTCGTTATGCAATCGATTGCGAAGCGGCTCAGGCGGAGCGGTTCAGGCGGACTGGCGTTCGATCAGGACGGGCGTGACGATCGCGGACCCGGTCGCGTTGCCCGCGATCCGCTGCATCAGGCGATCGACCATGAGCGCGGCGCCCTCGGCGAGATCCTGGCGGATGGTCGTGAGCGCGGGGGAGGTGTGCGCGGCCAGCGTGACGTCGTCATAGCCGATTACTGCGGTGGTGGTGGGGACGTCGATCCCGGCTTCGGCGAGCGCGCGCAGCACGCTCATTGCGGCGACGTCGGACGCGGCGAAGATGCCGTCGGGGGGCGGCGCGGCGGCGAGCCGTTGCGCCATCGCCGCGTGCACGGCCTCCGGGGTCATCGACGTTTCGAGCAGCTCGCAGGCGAGCCCCGCCTCCGCAGCGGCGGCGGCGAATCCCGCGTAGCGATCGGCGAATTCTGGTGGGGCGGGGTCGCCGACGAACATCAGACGGGACCGGCCCTGGTCGATCATGCGGCGGCCCGCGAGTCGGCCCCCCGCGATATTGTCGGAGCCGATCGTCAGATGGTTCTGGTCCGCCCGGTACGCGCCCCACACGACTAGCGGCGCATAGCGGTGCGATACGCGTTCGATCACCGCCCCCTGGTCAGACTGGCCGACCAGGAGCAAGCCATCGATGCGGCCGCTGTCGACCAGCCGGTCGAGCCAGTCGTCGCCGTCGGGGATGACCCGCGACAACAGGATGTCATAGCCGCGCTCGACCAGCAGATCGGCGAGCAGCCCGAGCAAGGTCAGGAAGAACGGATCGGTGAGATGCTGCGTGCGGGCATGGCCGAGTGGCAGGACCAGCCCGATCGCGCCGGTGCTCTTCAGCCGCAGGTTGCGCGCGAGCTGGTTGGGACGGACGTCATGTTGCTGCGCCAGCGCCTGGATGCGTGCGCGGGTCTGAGCATTGACGGACGAATGCCCGGCCAGAGCCCGTGACACGGTTGCGGTCGAAACGCCGGCGAGCACGGCCAGATCGGCGAGCTTCATTGCGATAGGATATCCTCATCGTCACGGGTGATCGCCCGGTCGTACCGTCAGCCGCGCCAAGCCGCAATTGCGCGCGATCGAAGCGGAGTTCTTACGACGTACGACGCTAAAACAGAAAACGTTTTCTGTTGCGTCCTGCACGTGCTGCCGGTACTGGCGGGATACGCAAAGCGACAGAGCTGTGTGCCGCCCCGCCATAAGGTGACGTCGGGGCGGTGGCGGCGTTCGCTCGTGCCCGCGGCTCCGGGGAGTCGTCACCGTCCACGCCAGCCCGAGAGACGCAATTGAGCATCGATCTTACCATTCAGAGCCATGGCGCGCGTCTGGCGGCCATCGGCGGCGTGCCGCTGGCGTTCCTGGCTTATGCGGCCTTCGCGTTCAGCGACGCGTCGGTGCGGCTGCTCGAAGGCGCGTTCAGCCCGTTCCAGGTGACGTTCACCGGTGCGCTGCTTGGGCTGGTCGCCTTGCCCTTCGTGCGCGCGCCGGGCGACCGTCTGCTTGACGTGTTCAGCGCGACGCGCCGCTCGCTATGGCTGGCGCGCGCGATCGGATCGTCGATCAGCGGCCTGTCGAGCGTCGTCGCGTTCACGCGGCTGCCGATGCCCGAGGCGTTCGCGCTGATCTTCCTGATGCCGATGCTGGTGACGTTGCTGTCGATGCTGTTCCTGAAGGAGCAGGTCGGTGCCTGGCGCTGGGCGGCGGTGGCGATCGGCTTCGTCGGCGTGCTGATGGTGCTGCGACCCGGACTGCGAGCCTTCGATCTGGGCCATGGCGCGGCGATGCTGTGCGCATTGTCGAGCGCGATCGTCATCGTGCTGTTTCGCGCCGGTGGTGCGGGCGAGAAGCGTGTGTCGATGCTCGGCGCGGGGCTGATCGGACCGCTGGTGATCAACGGCGCGGCGCTGCTGTGGCTGCAGGCGTTCCGCTGGCCGGACGGGGCCGAGATGGTCCTGCTCGCCGGCTATGGCCTGCTCGCGATCCTCGGCCAGGCGCTGCTGATGCTCGCGGCACAACGCGTCGCGGTCAGCCGGATCGCACCGCCGCAATACAGCCAGATGATCTGGGCCGTCGGGCTCAGCTACACCGTGTTTCACCAGAGCGTCGACCTGCCGACCTTTGCCGGCATCGCCGTCATTATCGGCGCCGGCCTGCTGACTTGGGCGCGCGAGCAGATCCGCCTGCCGTCCTGGCGTCGCCGCTTCGCGCTGCGCCCCCGCTGAACCGCCTTTCAACGACCACGGAGTCCTCCACGTTTTGACAGATCACAGCATCGCCCCATCCCTGACGCGGCGCAGCCTGACGGCGCGCAACGAGCCAAGAATTCCCGAACCCTATGCCAATGGCGACCGGTTGCTGCGCACCGCAGCGTTCGTCGCCGCGGTATGCGGGGCGCTTTATGGCTATGACACGGGGATCATATCGGGGGCGTTGCTGTCGATCACCGACGAGTTCGGGCTGGATCACCGCATGCAGGAGATCGTCACCGCGGCGATCCTGGCGGGCGCGGTGATCGGTGCGCTGGCGACGAGCTGGCTGTCCGAGCGGATCGGCCGCAAGCTGTCGGTGATGGGGGTGAGCGCGCTGTTCACGCTGGGCGCGATCGCCTGCGCGATGGCGCCGAGCGTCGGCGCGCTGATCACCGCGCGTGTGTTCCTGGGCATGGCGGTCGGCGGATCGACGCAGGTCGTGCCGATGTACATCTCCGAACTCGCGCCGCAGCATCGTCGCGGCAATCTGGTGACGATGTTCAACGTCGCGATCGGCGTCGGAATCCTGCTCGCCAGCATCGTCGGGTTCGGGTTGCACGACGTCTGGAGCTGGCGGACGATGGTCGCGGTCGCCGCGATCCCCGCCGCGATCGTCTTCGTCGCGATGGCGTTCATGCCGCGCAGCCCGCGCTGGGCCGCGGAGAATATCGGCATCCACGCCGCGATCGACGTGCTGCGCCGCGTGCGTACCACACGCCGCGAGATCCGCCATGAAGTCACCCAGATCCGCGATGCGACGACCGACGCGGATCCGGCCGATAGCAGCTGGCGCGGCATTCGTCAGGCCTGGGCGCGGCCTGCGCTGATCGCGGCGCTGGGGGTCGCGTTCTTCACCCAGTGCGGCGGGCTGGAGATGATGATCTACTATGCGCCGACCTTCCTGTCGGGGGTGGGGTTCGGCAAGGAGTCGGCGCTGCTCGCCAGCCTCGGCGTCGCGATCGTCTATGCGGTGATGACGCTGCTCGGCTGTCTGTTCGTCGACCGGATCGGGCGACGGCGGCTGATGCTGGTGATGATCCCGGGATCGGTCGTCAGCCTGATCGGGCTTGGCATTATGTTCGCCAGCGGCGCGCATGGCGGGTGGCAGGGCTGGCTGACGATCGGCTTCCTGCTGGCGTTCATGCTCTTCAATTCGGGCGGCATCCAGGTGTGCGGCTGGCTGCTCGGCGCGGAGATGTTCCCGCTGGCGATGCGCGGCCCCGCGACCGCGCTGCACGCGGCGATGCTGTGGGGCAGCAACCTGATCGTCACGGGGACCGCGCTGTCGCTGGTCCATGCGATCGGGCTGGGCTCGACGATGTGGGTCTATGCCGGGGTCAATCTGGCGTCGTTCGTGTTCGTGCTGTTCTTCGTGCCCGAGACGGCGGGCGCAAGCCCCGAGGATATCGAGACCGCGCTGCGCAACGGTCGGTTCCGCCCGACGCGCGGCCACACCGCGATCGCCGCCGCCGCCTGACCTGAAGCTCAGGCGGGGCTGACGATCGTCCCGTTAAAGACGAGCCGGACGGCGTCGCCCCCCGCACCGGTCATGCGTTCGACGAGCAGCGCCAGCGCGGCATGCGCCATCTCGTCGACCGGCTGCTCGACGACGATCGGCGCGGCGTCGAGCAGGCGCAACCAGGCGGCGTCGTCGAACCCTGCGAGCCGGACGGGAGATGCCTGCGGTTCGGTTCGGCCGCGTAACACGACCGCCGCCTCGAGCATCAGGAACGTGTCGCCGACGAGCACCGCGTCGCAGGCGGTGTAAGCGAGCGCGGTCCGCACGCAGGCCGCGCGCGCTGCGGGGTCGTGCGGGACGTCGATGATCCGGGCTGGAAGCGCGTGGCGGTCGAGCGCGGCCGCATAGCCACGACGGCGGTCGACCGCGGTGCTGCCGCGTTCGCCGAACAGACCGGTGATCCGCCGACAGCCCGATACGTGTAGCGCGTCAACCAGCGCGCCCGCCGCGCCGGCATTGTCGAGCCGGACGCTGTCGACCTGCGGCGTCCCCTCCACCCGATCGACCAGCACGAGCGGCGTCGCGGTCTCGGGCACGCCGCCGGCGCGCGTGGGGGCGAGGATGATGCCCGATACGCGCTCGTCCTCGAGCAATTGGAGGTAATGGCGTTCGCGCGCGGGATCTTCGCCGCTGTTGCACAGGATGACGCGCAGCCCCTCGCGCCAGGCATAGCCCTCGACCGCCTGGACGAAGGCGACGAAGAAGGGGTTGCCGATATCGGGCACGATCAGACCGATCACGCTCGCGCGCGTCGAACGCAGCCGCCGCGCCGCCAGATTGGGGCGATAGTCGAGCGCGGCGAGCGCGTCGTCGACGCGGCTGCGATAGGCGGGGCGGACGGGCTTGCCCGACAGGACGCGCGACACCGTCGCGATCGAGACGCCGGCGCGTGCAGCGATGTCCTTCAGTCCGATCGTCACGTGCCTCAGCCCTTTTCCCCGCCGACCTCTAGGCGGCGGCGGGTGTTTGTCCACCGTGATGGGACAGAGGTGCGTTTGACCGCGGCGGATGGCGAGTACATGTTTCGCGGATGAACCAACCCCTGTTCCGCCGCCGCGACGCGCTTGCCGGTATCGCGGCCACGCTCGCCGCTGCGCCCGTCTCCGCACAGACTGCCAGCCGCTCGCCGGCATCCGCCGACGCGGCGACTCTTCTCGACCGGCTCGCGTGGCAGTTGCTGACGCTCGATCCCGGCAAGGCGACCGGGCTTGGCCTCGATACCGGCGCGCATGCGGCGTTGCGGGGGCTGCTCGACGACCGGTCGCCCGCGGGCATCGCCGCGCGGCGACGCGTCCTGACCGACGGGCTGGCGGCGCTCGGCCGGCTGCCGCGCGACGGGATCGACCAGGCGACGCTGACCAGCATTGCGGTGACGCAGAGCGCGTTCCAGACCGCGCTGGACGGGATGGCGCTGCCCTACGGCGTCGCGACGATCGGCGACTGGCGCAACACGCCCTATGCCGTGATCCAGAATGTCGGCGCGTGGCTGGACGTGCCGCAGCTGCTCGACGGCGATCAGCCGCTGCGCACGGCGGCGGATGCCGAGGCCTATCTCGCGCGCGTGGCGGCGATGGCGAAGCAGCTCGATGACGAGACGGGCAGGGTGCGCACCGCGCGCGAGCAGGGCTTGGTCCCGCCTAGCTTCCTGCTCGACAAGACGCTGGCCGGGATGCGACGCACGCTGGCCGAGGCGGCAGCGGTCGATGGTCCACTGATCGGGCCGCTCGCGCGCAAGACGCAGGCGATCCCCGGTGACTGGACCCGGCGTGCGACGCAGATCGTGCGCGATGCGGTCATCCCCGCGCTCGAGCGGCAGATCGCCGAACTCACCGCGCAGCGCGCGGTCGCAACCGACGTCGCCGGACTGGGATCGCGCCCGCATGGCGCGGCCTGGTATGGCTGGGGGCTGCGCGCGGGGACGACGACGCGGCGGAGCCCGGCGGAGATCCACGCGCTGGGGCGTGCGCAGCTCGTCGAGCTGCAGGCGCAGATGGACAGGATCCTCAAGGGCTTTGGGCTGGCCAAGGGGACGGTGGCGGAGCGCGCGGCCGAATTGCAGCGTCGGCCGGACATCGCCTTTCCGAACGACGATGCCGGCAGGCAGCAGATCGTCGCCTATATGCAGGGCCGGATCGATGCGATCCGGCCGCGCCTGCCAAAGGCGTTCCGCACGCTGGTGACGGCCAGGCTCGAGATCCGGCGGATGCCGCTCGCACAGGAGGCGGGGGCACCCGCCGCCTATGGCGGGCCGGGCGCGCTCGACGGATCGATCCCGGGCAAGATCTGGGTCAATCTGGGCGATCCCACGATCCACAACCGCGTGACGATCCCCGATCTGGTATTCCACGAGGGGATTCCCGGGCATGTCTGGCAGGGGGAATATGCGCAGCAGCTGCCGCTGATCCGCTCGGTGCTGGCGTTCAATGCCTATACCGAGGGCTGGGCGCTCTATGCCGAACAGCTTGCCGACGAGCTCGGCCTGTATGACGGCGATGCGGCGGGGCGGCTCGGCTATTTCATGGGGCTGTCATGGCGTGCGGTACGGCTGGTGGTTGATACCGGGATCCATGCGATGGGCTGGACGCGTGAACAGGCTTTGCGCGAATTCGTCGCCGCGACCGGACTGCCGATGAGCAACGCGGTGAGCGAGGTCGAGCGCTATTGCGCCTGGCCGGGTCAGGCCTGTGGCTACAAGATCGGCCAGACCGAGATCGTCGCGCAGCGGACCCGCGCCAAGGCGGCGCTGGGCACGCGGTTCGACGTGCGCGACTTCAACCAGGCGGTGCTCGCCGGCGGCAACGTCCCGCTCGACGTGCTGACCGGCAATGTCACGCGGTACATCGCCGCTAGCAGGGGCTAGTCGCGCCCCACGCTCACGGGCCGATATCGATGTCGCGGGCTTCGGCACGCCGCGCCGCCGATCGCTCGAACCCGAGCTGTTCGGCGACCGGATCGTTCCAGCCATAGGGATCGGTACGGAAGGCGACCTTGCCGGCGTCGCCGACATAGACATTCTCGTACAGCAGCCGCACCGGGATGCGGCGCGGCAGCGGGACGAACTGCATCTCGCCCGACGCCTGCGCGGTCTGCCATGCCTCGGTAACGCCCTGGTCGTCGGCGAGCATCTGCGCGAAGCCGATCGCATCCTCGACGCGGACGCAGCCATGGCTCAGATGCCGCTGGCTGCGGTCGAACAGCCCGGGGGCGGACGTGTCGTGCAGATAGATCGCCTGATCGTTCGCCATGTCGAACTTGACGAGGCCGAGCGCATTGCTCGGACCGGGCTGCTGGACGATCCAGCCGTCGCGCAGGACCATGTTGTGCTCCTGCAGATAAGCGTCGTCGACATTGGCCATCTCGCCGTTCTGGATCGACTTGGGCACGGTCCAGGTCGGATTGGCGACGAGGCGATAGATCGGTGACGACAAGGCCGGCGTCTCGCGACCGGGTTCGCCGACGATCACCTTGCGCTGATCGACGAGCACGCCGTCGCGGTAATAGCGCAGCTGCGAGGCGGCGGTGTTGACGTCGATCCGCGTCGCCGGGGGCGTCCGCTCGAGCCAGCGCCGCCGCTCCAGCGCCACCGCAAGCGCGCGCGCGCGGTCACCGGGTCCGAGATTGAGGACCTTGAGCGTCTCGGGCCCGACGATCCCGTCCGCGGCGATGCCGTAATCGGTCTGCAGCCCCTTCATCGCGTCGGCGATCGCCTGCGTATAGACCGGGGCGCTAGACGGGGTGGCCGGCTGGAGGCCGGCGATGGTCGAGGCGGATTGCGCCAGCGTCGGCGCGGCGACGGGGCCGGGCGTCAGGAGATAGCCGCTCTCGACCAGCTGTTCGACGATCGTCGCAACGCGTGGATCGCGGGTGCCGACGCGGATCAGCGCGGCGGCGCCCGTCTGGACGGGCGCCTCCAGCGGTGCGGGGCCGGCTGGTGCGGTGAGCGCCTTCTCGCTGAAGACGCGATAGGCGTCGGACAGCAGGCGATAATCGGCATCCTGCGGCGCGAGGCTTTCGAGCCAATCGTCGACCTTGTGCCGCGCGATTGCGGCGACCAGCCCGGTGGCGAGATCGACGCTGGGTCGCGGCAGGGTATAGACCTGATGCAGCGTCGCCGGATCGACGCGGCCCCTTGCCAGCGCACCGGCATAGGCGAGCGCGACGCGCGTGCGGGCGACGTCGATATCCGCCGGGGCCGCGTCGGCGGGCAGGTCGGGCAGGAAGGCGACGTGATCGAGCCCGTGACGGCTGCGGTCGCCGAGTGCCGTGTTGAGCGCCGCGACATCGGCATCCGACCAGACCGCGCGCCACTTCGCCTTGGTGTAGACAGCGCGGACGGTCGCGTCCGTCACCGCCTGCCGGCTGATGACGACGCCGCCGATCGCAGCGGGTGCAGCGCTCGGCTTGGCAGGGGGCGCGGCGCGTCTCGGCGCAGTCTGGGCGGGCTGGGCACCGGCGGCGCCGTTCGTCAGGAGGAGTGCAAGCGGCATCGCGCCGGACGCGAGCCGGGCTCGCAGGGTCGTCACTATCATCCCTGTTCAACGTACCAGTCGCCGCATCGGCTCAGATCGACGGCGAAATTCCCGCGAACCATGCCGCATAGGGGGTGTTGGCGGCCATGTGGCGGTTATAGTCGGGCGACCCGTCATGCCACCAGACCGGGCCGCGTTCGCCGAGCCCATGCTTGGCAGCATCGACGTCGGCACGTGCAGCGGCGACCGCGTCGGCATCGTCCCGACGTCGGGCCACGCCGACCGCGCGTCGCGCCGCCATCAGCGCCCGCACCAACTCGGCCCGATCCGCTTCCGGCAGCGACGGATCCGCGCACCGCCACAACCGGCCGCGCACAACGAAATAGCGACCGTCGGGGGTCGTCGGATAGGCCTTGGGGGGCGTACTGCCGGTCATGCCGCGCTCAGAGCATCTCGAGCGGTTGTGGCGACCGCGGGCGGGGAAAGGCCGTGTCGAGCGCGGCAAGATCGTCGGCCGACAGCACGAGATCGGCGGCCGCCCGGTTTTCGCGGACATGCGCCACGCTCGCGGCCTTGGGGATCGCGATCGTCGCGGGACGTTGCAGCACCCAGGCGAGCGCGACCTGCGCGGGCGTTGCGCCGATGTCGCGCGCGATCCGCGTCAGCGCCGGATCGGCGAGGAGCCGGCCCTGTTCGACCGGACTATAGGCCATGACGGGAATGTCGTGACGGTCGAGCCAAGGGAGGAGGTCATGCTCGGGACCACGCCGCGTCAGGTTGTAGAGGATCTGGTCGGTCGCGCAGTCCTGTCCGCCCGCCTCATCGAGTTCCGCCATGTCCTGCGTATCGAGATTGCTGACGCCCCAGTGGCGGATCTTGCCCGCCGCCTTGAGCCGTTCCATCGCCTCGACCGTCTCGGCCAGTGGTACCGACCCGCGCCAGTGCAGCAGATACAGGTCAAGCCGGTCGGTCCTCAGCCGCGCAAGGCTCGCCTCGCAGGCGGCGGTGAGGCGATCGCGCGAGGCGTTCTGGGGATAGGCCTTGCTTACGAGGAAGAGCGTGTCGCGGACATCGTGGAGCGCATCGCCGATCAGCGTTTCCGCGGCGCCGTCGCCGTACATCTCCGCCGTGTCGATCAGCGTCATCCCGCACTCGACGCCTGCGCGCAACGCTGCGGTCTCGGCCTTGCGACGATCGGCGCGCTCGCCCATCATCCAGCTTCCCTGGCCCAGGGCTGGCACCGTCTCGCCGCCCGGGAGAATCACCGATTTCATCGTCTGCCCCAATCGCTCTGGTCGTCAGGGGTCAACGCTGGTCGGACGCGCGGGATGCGTGCCGCGAGGGTTGTATTGCAAATAGTGTAGCGGGAGGATCTTGCCGCGGTCTGGCGCGGGGCGTCTCGCCAGAAGCGAGATCTCGCGGCTTGAAAATGGCTCCCTGAGTAGGATTCGAACCTACGGCCACTCGATTAACAGTCGAGAGCTCTACCGCTGAGCTATCAGGGAACGTTGCCGGAGGCGGCTCTATAAACGGCCAGTTGGACGATGCAACCCGGTTTTTGTCGAATTCCGCAACAAATTGCGCCGGGGCCGGGGCTATGCTGCGAACTGTTCCATCGTGATGCGGTCGTCGAGCGCATGCTCGGGATCGAACAGCAGGGTGAGTTCACGCGCGCGGTCCATGCAGATGTCTACCCGCGCCACGTCGCGGATCTCGCGCTGGTCAGCGACCGCGGAGACGGGGCGTTTGCCGGGGTCGAGCACGCGGATGCCGATCCGGGCCTTGTCGGGCAGGATCGCACCGCGCCAGCGCCGCGGACGGAACGGGCTGATCGGCGTCAGCGCGACCATGCCCGAACCGAGCGGCAGGATCGGACCCTGTGCCGACAGATTATAGGCGGTCGAACCCGCGGGCGTCGCGACCAGGATGCCGTCACAGGCCAGTTCGGCGAGCACGACGCGGTCGTTGACCGTCACCTCGAGCTTGGCGGTCTGACGCGTCTCGCGAAGCAGCGAGACCTCGTTGATCGCGGGGAGGGTGAGGGTGCGTCCGTCGATCCCGGTCGCGGTCATGCTCAGCGGCGTGACCTTGAACGGCTTGGCGCGCGAAAGACGGTCTTCGAGACCGTGATGCCGCCACTCATTCATCAGGAACCCGACGGTACCCAGATTCATTCCGAAGACCGGGACCGCGGGCTTGCGCCGTTCGAGCATCGCATGGAGCGTCTGCAGCATGAACCCGTCACCGCCAAGCGCAATGACGACATCCGCCTCCTCGGGCTCGACCCAGTCGCCCAGATCGGCGAGCTGGGCGGCGGCGGCCTGTGCCGGCGGGGTGGCGGAGGCTACCAGCGCCCGGCGGACATAGTCGGTCACCCGCCGGTGACGCTCATGTGACGCGCGACCGCAGGGCCTTCGCCCTCGCCGATGCGGAAGTCGTGCCGCTTGGGCTTGGCGTAGAGGCCCGCGTCGATCGCCTCGTCGAGCCCCGCGATGCCGCCGTCGCGGAGCGCACCCTTGAGGTCGACCTGATCGTCATGGCCGAGGCACAGGTACAGCTTACCCTCGGTGGTGAGGCGGACGCGGTTGCAGCCTTCGCAGAAATTGGCGGTCAGCGGCGAGATGAGCCCGAGCCGCGTACCGGTGCCGTCGACATTCCAGTAGCGCGCCGGTCCGCCGGTCTTGTACGAATCGCGCTCGAGCCGGAACCGGGTTTCGAGATCACGGAACACGCCGGTCAGCGGCAGGAAGCGATCGGTGCGATCCTCGTCGATCGCGCCGAGCGGCATCGTCTCGATCAGGGACAGGTCGAAGCCCTCGTCGCGGCACCAGGCGAGCATCGGCGCGATCTCGTCCTCGTTGAAGCCCTTGAGCGCGACCATGTTGATCTTGATCGCGAGGCCGGCATCGCGCGCGGCCATGATGCCGCCGATCACCTGCGCGACGTCGCCGTGCCGGGTGATGTAGCGAAACCGTTCGGGGTCGCGGCTGTCCATGCTGACATTGACGCGCCGGATGCCTGCATCGACCATCGCCGGCGCATGCTCCGCCAGCCGCGTGCCGTTGGTGGTCATCGTCAGCTCCTCGAGCCCGCGGCCGAGATTGCCACCCAGTCGCTTGACGAGATCACCGACGTCGCGGCGGACGAGCGGCTCGCCGCCCGACAGGCGGATCTTGGTCACGCCGCGCGCGATGAACCGCTCGGCGATGATCGCGATCTCGTCGAGGCTCAGCAGCTTTGCACGCGGCAGGAAAGTCATCGCCTCGGACATGCAGTAACGGCACCGCAGATCGCAGCGGTCGGTGACCGAAATCCGCAGATATTTGATCGTCCGCTGATGCCGATCGACCAGCGGACGATCGACGGTTGCGGAGTGGCTCGAAGGGGAGTGAGACGCCATAGCAACAGAGCTAGGTGGTGCAGCGTCGAGCGGCAAGTGCGTTCCAGGATTGGCGACGGGCGATGGGGTGGCTAGGTTGTCGGCGATGACACCGGCCACACTGGATACAAAGGACATGCTGAACAGAACGATGCTGTTCGCATGCTCGTTCCGTCACTTCGCGGAGATCGCTGATATTGCGGTGGCTTGCGGCTGGGATGCGGTGGTCACTGCAACCGCCAGCGGTATCGACCCGGCCTATGTCGAAAGCGGCGCACCGGTCGTGCTGATCGATGCGCGCGGGGCGATCGCGCAGGGGCTGGCGGCGGCGCAGACGATCGCCCCCCGGGTCGCCGAGGATGGCGGGGCGCTGCTATTCGTGCTGTCGCGCCGCGACTGTACGGCGCTCGACCGCGTGTTCGAGCTGGGGGCGACGCATTTCCTGATCGACCCGGCGAGCGACGGCGAACTGATCCAGTCGCTGCGCTTCGCAGCGCGTCATGTGACGCGCGCGCCAGGCCGGCCGGGCATCGTCGACCGCCGCGACGCGATGGCCGGCGCACGCTTCGGCCGCGATCCGAACCTCGCGCAGCAGTGGATCGCGGCGCGGATCGGCGACGGACAACCGGTCTCCGTCGTGCTCGTCTCGCTGTCGCGGCTCGACATCGTCAACGCCGCGCATGGTCGGCCCGCGGTCGATTCGCTGATCGAGGTCGCGATCGAGCGGGCGGAGGCGGTCGCGGCCGAGGCAATGGCGGGCGCGGCGCGCGTCGCGCGTCTGGGCGGCGCGGATCTCGCGCTTGTGGTCGGGGCCGGGGCTGCGGACATCGCCGCGCTGATCGCGGCGCTCGACGAGGCGCTGGCGCGGCCGTTCGCGGTCGCCAACGCGCTGGCGGTGCTCGGCTGCCGGTTCGGCGTCGCAAGTCACCAGCCGGGGGATCCAAGCGATCCGGCGGACGGTGCCGCGACGCTGATGCGGCGCGCGTTCGGTGCGCTCGCCAAGGCCAAGACCAGCGACGGCGCGATGCTGCAGATCGCATCGGCGGCGCACGACATGTCGCTCGATGCGCTGGCGATCGACCTGCACCACGCGATCGAACTCGACGAGATCGACATCCGCTTCCAGCCGCAGGTCGAGATTGCGAGCGGACGGATCACGGGTGTCGAGGCGCTCGCGCGCTGGGATCACCGCAAGCTGGGGCCGCTGGGCGCGGATGCGCTGTTCGCGGCCGCGGACCGCGCCGATCTGGGGATTGCGCTGTCCGACCATATCCAGCGGCTGGTGCTGGCGCGGGCGCTGGCATGGCCAGAGGCGCTGGCGACGCTGCGCGTGTCGCTCAACCTCACCGCGGCGGATATCGCGCGGCCCGGCTTTGCCACGCTGTTCCTCGCGCGGGTCGACGATAGCGGCTTTCCGCGCGGGCGTCTGACCGTGGAGATTACCGAGACCGGGCTGATCGCGGATCTCGCCAGCGCGTCGACGCTGCTCACCGAATTGCGCGGGGCGGGGTGTCGCGTCGCGATCGACGATTTCGGCACGGGCTATTCGAGCCTCGCCTATCTGAAGGACCTGCCGCTCGACTATGTGAAGATCGACAAGGCGCTGGTCCACGACATCGGCGGCAGCCCGCGCGACCGGGTCGTCGTCGCGGGCGCGATCACGATGGCGCGGTCGCTCGGCCTGTCGGTGATCGCCGAGGGGGTCGAGACTTGCGAGCAGCTGGAGCTGCTCGCGGCGTGCGGGGCCAGCCTGTATCAGGGTTTCCTGCTGTCCGAACCGGTCGGCGACGCGGCCTTGCTCGAACTGGTGACCCGGGCATGAGCCGGGCAGGATCCGCCATGATCGTCGCGGTTGCCGCAGCGACGGCCGTCACGCCCGTACTGGCCGCGCCTGACCGGGCACCCGCATCGGTGGCAATCCGGGAGGCGATGGCGGCGAGCGCGGCGGGGTGGAATGCGGGCGACCTCGCTCGGTTCGTCGCGGTCTATGCCGAGGATGCGGTGTTCGTGACGCCCAAGGGTCTGGTGCGCGGGAAAGCGGCAATAACAGCGCGATACGCGCCAAGCTTCACGGGTGGTGGCAACACCAGGGGGCAGCTGAGCTTCGTCCCGGCCGAGCTGCTCGGGATCGATCCGACGCATGCCCTGCTGGTCGCGCGCTGGACACTGACCGGCGCGACCTCGACCGAGACGGGGATGACGACCTTGCTGTTCGAGCGACGCGGCGACGCATGGAAGATCGTCGCCGATCACAGCAGCTGAGCGCGGCGGCGCTCAGCCCGCCGCCTTCGCCAGCCCCTTCGACAATTGCAGCGCACCGTGCAGCCGTGCCTTGGGATCGCCCCAGGCGCGCTGAAGCACCAGCTTGCTGTCGGGCCGCAGCCGCGCGACGCCGTTGAGCCGTTCGACATAGGCGAGCAGCCTGTCGATGTTGGGCGGCGTATCGTTGTGGAACGACACCAGCACGCCGCGCGGGCCTACGTCGATCTTCGACACGCAGGCGCGCTTCGCGTTCAGCTTGATCTCGATGACCCTGATCAAGTTTTCAGTCGCGTCGGGCAGCGGGCCGAAGCGATCGATCATCTCGGCGGCGAACGCTTCGATCTCCTGACCCTCCTCGAGTTCGTTCAGGCGGCGATACAGCCCCATGCGGAGGTCGAGATCGGGGACATACTCCTCGGGGATCAGGATCGGTGCGTCGACCGTGATCTGCGGCGAGAAGTCCTTCGGGCGTGCGGAGGCGAGACCACCCGACTTGGCGTCCATGATCGCCTCCTCGAGCATCGCCTGGTAGAGTTCGAAGCCGACCTCCTTGATATGCCCGGTCTGCTCGTCGCCGAGCATGTTGCCGGCCCCGCGGATGTCGAGATCGTGGCTCGCCAGCTGGAACCCGGCGCCGAGCGAATCCAGATCGGACAGCACCTTCAGCC
This sequence comes from Sphingomonas sp. T1, assembly GCF_902506585.1. Taxonomy (NCBI): domain Bacteria; kingdom Pseudomonadati; phylum Pseudomonadota; class Alphaproteobacteria; order Sphingomonadales; family Sphingomonadaceae; genus Sphingomonas; species Sphingomonas sp. T1. Next base: position 760,849 of record NZ_LR733875.1, on the reverse strand, counting down.
GCTTCTCGGCGGTCACCGTCATCTGCCGCTCGGGCGGGGTGACCAGATAGGCATAGGCGCGCGTTTTCGAACGGCCGACGCGCCCGCGTAGCTGATAGAGCTGGGCGAGGCCGAAGCGGTCGGCGCGGTGGACGATCATTGTGTTGGCGGACGCGATGTCGATCCCGCTCTCGATGATCGTGGTCGAGACGAGCACCTCGAACTTCTTGTCGTAGAAGGCGGACATGCGCTCTTCGACCTCGGTCGGCGACATCTGTCCGTGTGCGACGACGAAGCGGATCTCGGGCACCTGTTCGCGCAGGAACTCCTCGATCTCGGGCAGGTCGGCGACGCGCGGGGTGACGACGAAGCTCTGCCCGCCACGATAATGCTCGCGCAGCAGCGCCTCGCGCAGCACGACGGGGTCGAAGGGCATGATGTAGGTGCGCACCGCGAGGCGATCGACCGGCGGGGTCTGGATCACCGACAGCTCGCGGATACCCGACATCGCCATCTGCAACGTGCGCGGGATCGGCGTCGCGGTCAGCGTCAGCATGTGGACGTCGGCCCGGAGCGCCTTCAGCCGCTCCTTGTGCGTGACGCCGAACCGCTGCTCCTCGTCGACGACGACCAAGCCCAACCGCTTGAAGTCGATATTCTTCGCCAGCAGTGCGTGCGTACCGATGACGACGTCGATCGTGCCGTTCGCCAGCCCCTCCTTGGTCGCCTTCGCCTCGCTCGCGGTGACGAGCCGCGAGAGGCGGCCCATGTTCATCGGGAAGCCTTCGAACCGGCTGACGAAGTTGTTGTAGTGCTGGCGCGCGAGGAGGGTCGTCGGGCAGACGATCGCGACCTGCTTGCCGCCCATCGCCGCGACGAACGCCGCGCGCAGCGCGACCTCGGTCTTGCCGAAGCCGACATCGCCGACGACGAGCCGGTCCATCGGCTTGCCCGCGGACAGATCGGCGAGAACCTCCTCGATCGCCCGGTCCTGGTCCTCGGTTTCCTCATAGGGGAAGCGATCGACGAAGCTGGGGTAGCCGCTTGCGTCGGGTTCGAGCACGTCGCCGGGATGGAGCGCGCGCTCGGCGGCGGTCGCGATGAGTTCGCCCGCGATCTCGCGGATCCGCTCCTTCATCTTCGACTTGCGACGCTGCCAGCCTTCGCCGCCGAGCTTGTCGAGCGATGCGCCTTCCTCCGACGAGCCGTAGCGCGAGAGGACGTCGATATTCTCGACCGGCACATAGAGCTTGTCCCCGCTGGCATAGCTCAGCGCGACGCAGTCGTGCGGGCTCTGGCCGACCGGGATCGAGGTCAGCCCCTCGTAGCGGCCGATGCCGTGCTCGGTATGGACGACCAGATCGCCGGGCGTCAGCGTCGCCAGTTCGGCGAGGAACGCGTCGGCCGATTTCTTCCGCTTCTTGCGGTGGACGAGGCGGTCGCCGAGCATGTCCTGCTCGGTGAGGACGGCAACGCCGGGCGCGGTGAAGCCGTGGTCGAGCGGGAGGACGACCAGCGCGACGCCGAAGCTTTTCGCGGTATCCGCGACGCCGAGCGCCTCCTGCCAGGTTTCGGCGTGCTTGCCGCCTTTCAGTCCGTGATCGGCGAGCAGGCTTCCCAGACGTTCGCGTGCGCCGATCGAGTAGCTGGCGAGGATCGGCTTGCGGCCCTGCTTGCGTAGTTTCTCGACGTGATCGGCGACGGCTTCGTAGATGTTCGCCTGTGCGGCGCGTTCGGGGCCGAAATCGCGCGGGCCGTCGACGTCGAAGTCGAGCACGGTGGCGCTGGTCGGCTCGTGAAAAGGCGTGACGACATGCGCGGTGGCGGCGTCGAGCGCGACGGACCAGTGGGACGCGTCGAGATAGAGCGCGGTCGCACCCAGCGGACGATAGCTGCCGGGTTGCGCGGCTTCAGCGCGTCGGCGGTTCGCATAATAGTCGGTGATCGATTCGAACCGGCTCTCCGCCGCGGCGCCGACCCCGCTGTCGCGCACCACGACGTCGTCACCGCCGAGATGGTCGAACAGCGTCGCCATCTTGTCCTCGAACAGCGGCAGCCAATGCTCCATACCGGCGATGCGGCGGCCGTCCGAGATCGCCTGATACATCGGATCACCCGTCGCGGTCGCGCCGAACGCGTCGCGGTAGCGCGTGCGGAAGCGCTTGATCGACTCCTCGTCGAGCAGGGCTTCGGAGGCGGGGAGCAGGACGAAGCCGTCGATCCGGCCGGTGGTGCGCTGGTCGGCGGCGTCGAAGGTGCGGACGCTCTCGATCTCGTCGCCGAAGAAATCGAGACGCAGCGCATGGTCCTCGCCCGACGGGTAGAGATCGACGATGCCGCCGCGTACCGCATATTCGCCCTGGTCGTGGACGGTGTCGGTGCGGACATAGCCGTTCGCCTGGAGCAATGTGGCCAGCTTGTCGCGGCCGATCCGTTCGCCGGGCGCAAGGCGGGCGACGAGCTGGCGGACGCGGAAGGGCGTCAGGACACGCTGGGTCGCCGCGTTGACCGTGGTGAGCAGGAGTTGTGGACCCTTGGGCTTGGCCTGCAGGCGGTGCAGCGCGGCGACGCGCTCGGCCATGATCCGCAGGGTCGGCGAGGCGCGGTCATAGGGAAGGCAATCCCAGGCGGGGAAGCTCAGCACCTCGAGATCGGGCGCGAAATAGGCCGCGGTCGAGGCGATCGCGCGCATCGCCGCATCATCGGGCGCGATGAACACCGCGCGCGTCTTCGCGGCGCGGGCGAGGTCGGCGAGCAGCGACGGCTGGAACCCCGATGGCACGCCCGACAAGGTCAGCGGGGTCGTCGCGGAGAGGATCGTGTTCAGATCTGGCATATCGTTCCTAGAGCCCTCTCCCCGTCGGGGAGAGGGTTGGGTGAGGGGCTGTTCCGGGCGCCGTACTGCTCGGCGGCCCCTCACCCCGACCCTCTCCCCCGAGGGGAGAGGGAGTAGGTTACTTCACGACCGTGACGTAATTGATGTCGCGCATCGCCTGCATCATCGGGCCGTCCCATTCGGGCGGGCAGGGAATCGAGCCGATCGCCCAGCCCATGATGTCGACGTCCTGTTCTTCGAGCAGCGCCTCGAACCAGTCGAGCTGCTCGGGCGTCCAGCTGCGGCCATAGGTTTCGAAGAAGCCGCCGATCATCATGTCGGCTTCGCGCGTGCCGCGGTGCGAGCTGCGGAAGCCGAGGCGCTTGAGGCGGGTTTCGTGGTCCATCATATCTCCAACGCCGATTGACCGGCGACCCGCTGGCGGCGGGCGTCGGCTGGGCTATAGGGGGCAGATAGTCATGCGACCCGAAATCCTCAATCCGCTGTTCGCCGAAACCCTCGTCCTGAAAGGGGTGGGGCCTGCGCTCGCCAAGCCGCTCGACCGGCTCGGGCTTGCGCGCGTCGTCGACGTCGCCTTCCATCTGCCGACCGGTTATGTCGATCGGGTCCCCCGCACCGAGCTGATGTCGAGCGATGCCGGGCGGATCATCGTCATCACGCTGACCGCACGCGAGTATCGCGTCAGCGCGGGGCGTGGCCCGACGCGCGTGCAGGCGACCGACGAGCATGGCAACTATGTCAGCCTCGTCTTCTTCGGCGGCAGTTCGGGCTGGGCGAAGAAGCTGCTGCCGATCGGCGAGGCCAGGCGCGTGTCGGGGCGGCTCGACGAATATGGCCAGGAACTGCAGATCGTCCACCCGGACATCGTCGAGCAGGACGAGGAGTTGCGCGAGCGCGAGCCGATCTATCCGCTGTCGGAGGGGCTGACCTCGCGGCGGCTGGCGGCGCTGACGACGCAGGCGGTCGCGCGTGCGCCCGATCTGGCCGAGTGGATCGAGCCCGGGCTGAAGGCGAAACGCGAATGGCCGGGCTGGCACGAATCGCTGGCGCGGATCCACGCCGACCCGTCGGATGCAAAGGCGCGCGAGCGGCTGGCCTATGACGAGGTATTCGCCAACCAGCTCGCGATGACGCTCGTCCGCGCCGACACCCGGAAACGACGCGGGCGGGCGCTGCACGGTGACGGGCGGCTGCGGGGTATGCTCAAGCTGCCCTATACGCTGACCGGCGCGCAATCGCGGACGGTGGGGGAGATCGAGGGCGATCTCGCGCAGACCGCGCCGATGCTGCGGCTGCTGCAGGGCGATGTCGGCTCGGGCAAGACGCTGGTCGCGGCGATGGCGATGCTGATCGCGGTCGAGGCGGGGGCGCAGGCGGCGATGCTCGCGCCGACCGAGATCCTCGCGCGCCAGCATTACGAGACGCTCAGGAAGACGCTCGCCGGCCTGCCGATCGAGGTCGGCGTGCTCACCGGGCGCGACAAGGGCCGCGTGCGCGAGGCGACTTTGATGGCGCTGGCGAGCGGCGAGATCGACATCCTGATCGGCACGCACGCGATCTTCCAAGACGCGGTCGCCTACAAGGACCTCGCGCTGGTGGTGGTCGACGAGCAGCACCGGTTCGGCGTCGCGCAGCGGATGACGCTGCAGGCCAAGGGCATCGCGCCGCCGCATCTGCTGGCGATGACCGCGACGCCGATCCCGCGCACGCTGACGCTCGCGCAGTACGGCGAGATGGACGTCAGCCGCCTCGACGAGATGCCGCCGGGCCGCCAGCCAATCGAGACCCGAGTGATCTCCGAGGACCGGCTCGACGACGTGGTTAATGCGCTCGGCCGTCACTTGGCGGACGGGGGACAGGCCTATTGGGTCTGCCCGCTGGTCGAGGAGAGCGAGAAGAGCGATCTTGCCGCCGCGGAGATGCGTGCGGAGACGCTGCGTGCGCGGTTCGGCGACAAGGTGGCGCTCGTCCATGGCCGGATGAAGCCTGCCGAGAAGGACGCGGTGATGGCCGAGTTCTCCGCCGCTCGCACCGCCGTTCTGGTCGCGACGACGGTGATCGAGGTCGGCGTCGATGTCCCCAATGCAACGCTGATCGTGATCGAGCATGCCGACCGGTTCGGCCTCGCGCAGCTCCACCAGCTGCGCGGGCGGGTCGGGCGCGGGAGCGGGCGGTCGATCTGCCTGCTGATGCGTGGGAGCTCGCTCAGCGAGACGTCGCGCGCGCGGCTGGCTTTGATGCGCGAGACCAATGACGGGTTCCGGATCGCCGAGGAGGATCTGCGGTTGCGCGGCGCGGGCGAATTGCTGGGTACGAAACAGTCGGGCGAGATGGCGTTCCGGCTCGCGACGCCCGACATGATGGCCGACCTGCTGCAATGCGCGCATGACGATGCGCGGCTGCTGATCGATCGCGACGGCGGGCTGGAGGGACCGCGTGGGCAGGCGGCACGCACCGCGCTGTACCTGTTCGACCGCGATGCCGGGGTCGCGTTGCTGCGATCGGGCTGACGGGCGGTCCGGTCAGCCGGTCTGGAGCATCGCCGCGAGCATGCCGTAATAGGCCTTGGGCGGGATCGTCCGGTCGAACGCGCAGCCGATCCGTCCGCCGAGCGACCAGCGGACGTGCGCAAGGATGTCACCGACGATCGGCATCCGGACATGGAGCCGCTCGCCGGCGTCCAGATCGCCGTCGCAGCGCGCCATGAGGCCGCTTGGCGAGACGTTGACCAACGTAAGCCTCAATTCGGTGCCTGCGCTGTCCGCCGCACGCGTGCGGTGCATCACTTCGTCGCGCGGCTCAGACCGCGTCTCGTGCCTAGACGTCGCTTGGTTCGGCATTGGTCAGTCCCCGCTGTGCCCCGGTCGAGGGCTAGGCCGACATCATGAAGCCCGTACCACCAACCATCCCTAACGCGGTGTTCATGCCCGTGCTGGTCCGGCGGGTCAGCCGGGCAGCAGCATTCCGTGACGCTTCTTGCCGAGGCTGAGGCGGACCGGCGCCGCGACGGGGATCGTGGCGGCGGGGTCGCGCAGGGGTTCGCCGTCGACACGGACTGCGCCTTCGCCGATCTTGCGTCGCGCCTCGCCGTTCGATGCGACGAAGCCGAGCCCGACCAGCGCCTCGACGACGCCGATGCCGGTCCCGGTGCAGACGAGGCTCGGCAGGGCGTCGCCCGATGCGCCCTCCTCGAAGGTCTTGCGCGCGGTCTCCGCGGCCTGGTCGGCGGCATCGCGGCCGCGGCACATCGCGGTCGCCTCGTTCGCGAGCACGACCTTCGCGGCATTGATCTCCGCGCCTTCGAGCGCCTCGAGACGCGCGATCTCGTCGAGCGGAAGGTCGGTGAACAGCCGCAGGAACCGGCCGACGTCGCGGTCGTCGGTGTTGCGCCAGAACTGCCAGTAATCGAAATGCGGCAGCTGATCCTCGTGCAGCCAGACCGCGCCCGACATCGTCTTGCCCATCTTGCCGCCATCCGCGGTCGTGATCAGCGGGGTGGTGACGCCGTAGACCTCGGTGCCGTCCATGCGGCGCGACAGCTCGATACCGTTGACGATGTTGCCCCACTGGTCCGAACCGCCCATCTGCAACCGGCATCCGGCGCGGCGCGACAGCTCGAGAAAGTCGTAGGCCTGGAGGATCATGTAGTTGAATTCGAGGAAGCTCAGCGACTGTTCGCGGTCGAGGCGGAGCTTGACCGAATCGAAGGCGAGCATCCGGTTGACCGAGAAATGCTGGCCGACGTCGCGCAGGAACGGGATATATTCGAGCGCGTCGAGCCACTCGGCATTGTCGAGCATCACCGCATCGGTCGGCCCGTCGCCGAACGTCAGGAAACGTTCGAAGATGCGGCGGATCGAGGCGACATTGGCCTTGATGCCGTCCTCGCCGAGCAGCTTGCGCGCCTCGTCCTTGAAGCTCGGATCGCCGATCTTGCCGGTGCCGCCGCCCATCAGGACGATCGGCTTGTGGCCGGTCTGCTGAAGCCGGCGGAGCAGCATGATCTGGACGAGGCTGCCGACGTGCAGCGACGGCGCGGTCGGGTCGAAGCCGATATAGCCGGGTACGACCTGCTTGCCCGCGAGCGCGTCGAGCGCGGCGGCGTCGGTCATCTGGTGGACATAACCGCGCGCGGTCAGCGTGGTGAGCAGGTCGGACTGGTAGGTCATGGAGGAGCCACTAGCAGCGGATGTGCGGTCCGTCATCCCGGCCCCCAATCGTCATGCGAGCTTTCGTTCGCTGAACGGGGGGGATCAGCTGCGCGGCAGTTGCGACGACGGGTCGACCGGGGTGCGGCCCTTGCGGAGTTCGAAATGGAGTTCGGGGCGATCGGCGAATCCGGTGTCGCCCGAGAGCGCGATCGTCTGGCCGCGCTTCACGCTCTGGCCGCGCTGGACCAGGAGTTTCGAGGCATGGCCATAGACGCTGGTCCAGCCGCCGCCATGCTTGACGATCACCAGCCCGCCAAGCGCGGCGATGCCGTCGCCGACATAGGCGACGACGCCGTCGGCGGTGGCGCGGATCGGGGTCGAGACGGGAATGGCGATCTTGATGCCGTCATTGCGTTCCCCGCTGGCGCCGTGGCCGAACCGCTTCACGACGCGGCCGTCGACCGGCCAGAGGAAGCCGCCGCCCGCGAGCCGTACCGGCGCCGTGACAACCGCGCTCGGCGGCAGGATGCGCCGCGGGGTCGGGGTCGGGCGGACCGGCGCCTGGTTGGTCGCAAGCGCAGGCTCGCCGCCGGTCAGGATGTCGTCGACGTCGAGCGTGAACGCCGCCGCTCGATCGGCAAGGCTGGTGCCGCCTTCGGTATCGGGGATGACGATGCGCTGGCCCGCGCGCAGCACATAGGGTTCGAGCAGCGCGTTGACGGCAACGATGCGCGACCAGGCGACCCCATAGGCGCGGGCGATCGCGATCCCGGTCTCGCCGCGCCGGACGAGGTGATATCGGCCTGTTGGGATGGTCAGTCGCTGTCCCGTCTGGATCGTGAAGGGCGGTTCGATCGCGTTGGCGCGCGCGATCGCCTCGCTGCTCGCCCCAGAGCGTTCGGCGATGGCGAGCAGCGTATCGCCGGGGCGGACCGTATAGAGTGATTGCTCGACGCGCCGCGCATCCGCCGCGACCGGGCGCTCCTCCCAGGCGGGGCGCGGCGCCGGCAGCGTCGAGACGGGCACGGGGGTGCGATCGGCGCGCCGGACGGGTGAGGGGGCAGGGCTGGCGTCCTGCCGCTCCACGCGGCGCGGATAGGTGCGACGACGCGGTGGAGCCTCATAGGGGTCGGGTCGGGCGGCGTCGCTGCGATCGCGCGCGTCGTTCGCGAAGCGGTCCTGCGGGTCGGCGCGCGGGAGGCGCTGGATCCGTTCGAGCGACTGCGGCGGCGGCCCGCGGTCGGACCGGACCGGCGAGTCGACGCTCGGGATGCATCCGGCGAGAGCCAGCGCCGCGCCCAGGATCGCGGCGGCGCGCGTCACGCGTAGGCGCGTCCCAGCATGTCCAGCGACTCGGCATGCGTCAGATCGAGATGCAGCGGCGTGACCGAGATGTAGCCGTCCGCAATGGCCTCCAGATCGGTCGCGTGGAGCGGCGTCTCGACCGCGCCGCTGAGCGCGAACCAGTGATACTCATAACCGCGCGGGTCGGTGTTGGTGACGATCTGCAACCGGCCATAGTCGCGCAGGCCCTGGCCGACGACGCGAATGCCGCGCACCGCATCCGCCGCACCGACGGGGAAGTTGACGTTGACGAGCGTCCGGGGTGCAAGCGGCGCATCGAGCAGCGGGCGCAGGACGCGTTCGCCCCAGGCGGTCGCGACCTCGAACGGGACCGAATCGCCCATCCCTTCGCGGCTATAGACCTGGCTCAGCGCGATCGACCGGACCCCGGCCAGCGCACCCTCCATCGCAGCCGAGACGGTGCCCGAATAGGTGACGTCCTCGGCGAGGTTGGCGCCGCGATTGACCCCCGACAGGATCAGGTCGGGGGGGCTGTCCTTCATGATCCGGGCAAGCGCCATCATCACCGCATCGGTCGGCGTGCCGGCGACGGCATAGCGTTTCTCGGCGAATTTGCGCACGCGCAGCGGTCGCGACAGCGTCAGCGAATGGCCCGCGCCCGACTGTTCCTCCGCCGGCGCCACCACCCAGACATCGTCGGACAGCGTCGCGGCGATCGCCTCGAGCACCTTCAGCCCGCGCGCGTGATAACCGTCGTCGTTGGTCAGCAGGATCCGCATCAGGCAGCGGGCTCGAGCAGGGTGAGGCCGCCCAGATAGGGCTGGAGCGCGGTCGGCACCGCGACCGCGCCATCCGCTTGCTGATAATTCTCGATCACTGCGACGAGCGTGCGGCCGACCGCGAGGCTGGAGCCGTTGAGCGTGTGGACGAACCGCGTCGCCTTCTCACCCTCGGGGCGATAGCGCGCGTTCATGCGACGCGCCTGGAAATCGGTGCAGGTCGAGATGCTGGAGATCTCGCGATACTGCGCCTGGCCGGGGAGCCAGACTTCCAGATCATAGGTGCGCGCCGCGGTGAAGCCCATATCGCCACCGCATAGGAGCATCCGCCTGAACGGGAGCTGCAACGCGTCGAGCACGCCCTCGGCACATTGCGTCATCCGCTCGTGCTCGGCCTCGGACTGGTCCGACGTGACGATCGCGACCATCTCGACCTTGTCGAACTGGTGCTGGCGAATATAGCCGCGGGTGTCGCGACCGGCCGAACCGGCCTCCGAGCGGAAGCACGGCGTCAGCGCGGCGAAGCGCAGCGGCAGTTCGCCGTCGGTCAGGATCCGTTCGCGCACGATGTTGGTCAGGCTGACCTCTGCGGTCGGGATCAGCCAGCGGCCGTCGGTGGTGCGGAACAGGTCCTCGGCAAACTTGGGCAGTTGGCCGGTGCCGAACACCGCCTCGTCGCGTACCAGCAGCGGCGGCGCGACTTCCTCGAAGCCGTGATCGCGCGTCAGCCGGTCGAGCATGAACTGGCCGAGGGCGCGCTGCAGCCGTGCGGCGGGGCCGCGTACCAGCGTGAAACGGGCACCGGACATCGCAACGCCGGTCTCGAAATCGAGCCCGATCGCCGGGCCGACGACGTCATGCTCGCGCGGGGCGAAGGCGAAGTCGGGCTTCGTCCCGCGTGCATGGACGAGCACATTCCCGCTCTCGTCGACCCCCGCAGGGACGTCCGATGCGGGCAGATTGGGGATCGCCGCGAGCGCCGCATCGAGCTCGGCGGTCAGCGCCGCCTCGTCGGCCTCAAGCGTCGGCAGCGCGGCCTTAAGCGCTGCAACTTCCGCCATCAACGCCTGCGCGCGCGGCTCGTCCTTTTGCGCCTTGGCCTGGCCGATCGCCTTGGACAGCTCGTTGCGGCGGGTCTGCGCAGCCTGCGCTTCGGCGATCGTCGCACGGCGGCGCTCGTCGAGGGCGACGAGCCGTTCGCTGGCGGGGGCAGCGCCGCGGCGGGCGAGGGCGGCGTCGAACGCGGCGGGGTTTTCACGGATCAGACGTATATCATGCATGGCGCTAGGCTATGCCGAGGCCGGCAGGTACGCGCAACCCGGTGCGCCCGCGGGACGTTGGGGAGGGCAGAGGCACAGATCAAAGAGGAGAAAGCCCGTGGATCTTCCGCACAAGTCCGTCGTCATGGTCGCCGATGGCCGCAAGATGCTGTTCCTGCGCAACGAGGGCGATGCCGCCTTTCCGAACTTGGTCGTCGAAGAGGCGGTCGAGCAGGAAAACCCCGCGACGCGCGACCAGGCGACCGACTCGGCCGGCCGCGCGTCGTCCCCGCAGGGTGCCGCGCAGAGCTCGGTCGAACCGACCGATTTTCATCAGATCGAGGAAGACCGGTTCGCGGCCGACGCAGCCGAGCTGCTCAAGACGCGCGCATTGAAGAACGACTTCGATTCGCTCGTCATCGTCGCGCCGCCCAAGACACTGGGGGAGATGCGCAAACATTATCACAAGGCGGTCAGCAGCCGGCTGGCGGGCGAGCTCGCGAAGGATCTCACCGGGCATCCGATTGCGGACATCGAGACGGCGCTCAAGAACGCCTGATCGTTGCCACCCGATAGTTGAAAAGGCCCGCAACACGTTGTTGCGGGCCTTTTTTCATGTTCGAGATTTATGCAGGATCAGTCGGCGGCGCGCTTCGCGAACCGCCGGCGGGCAACGAGGGCCGCGGCCGCTGCGCCGAACAGCAGCACCATCGGGGGTGCGGGAACGGGGGCGGGTGGCCCGCCGCTCGAGCCGGTGCTGCCATTGCCACCGCCGTTCGAGCCATGCCAGCCGCCGTTCGAGCTCCAGCCGCCATTGCTGCTCCAGCCTGCGCTGCTCGATCCATAGCTCGACGACGAGGTCGAACTTGATCCGCTGCTGGTCGACGACACGGTGCCGCCCGAACTGCTGCTCGTCGACGAGGCGACGTTGCCGCTGGACGAGGAAGACACGTTCCCGCTGGACGAGGACGAGACGTTACCGCTGGATGAGGAGGATATGTTCCCGCTGGACGAGGATGAGACGTTACCGCTGCTCCCGCCGCTGGCAGAAGACGAGGTGCTCGACACCGACCCGCCGCCGGTGCTGGACGACGATCCGCCCGTCGACGATCCGCCGGTCGACGAGGTGCTGCTGACGCCGCCGCTGGAGGTCGATCCGCCGCTCGTGCTCGATGAACCACCGCTTGTGCTCGACGAACCGCTGCTCGTGCTCGACGAGCCTCCGCTCGAGGTTGACGAGATGACGATGCTGCCGCCCGAGCCGCCGCCGCCGAAGAAACCGCCGCCAAAGCCGCCGCCGCCAAAGCCGCCACCCGGGCCGCCGCCGCCGAAGAAGCCGCCGCCGCTGTTTACCGGCACGGCGGTCGGGCTGCCGGCGCCGCCCACGAAGGGGTCGGCGAACCCCACGGGGACAGGGGGCGCATTGGCGACCGTCACCATCGCTGGCGCGCAGGCGGTCGTCCGTGTGGTGACGACGCGACGAATGCGGGGACGGGCGACGGCGCCAATCTGGCGGGGGACAACGCGCTTGGTCATCGTCTTGGCCTGAATCGCGCGCTTCGGACGCTCGGCGACATGGACGGCGCCGCCGCCGATGATCGCGCCTCCGCAGGCGCACGCGCATAATTTGGCCAAGGCCATCCGCACCGACATACTCAAAGTCTCTCTCGTTGCCGACGCGCAGACGACGTCGGATCGCGTTCACGGCACTCGGACACCGTCATCGCACAAAGCGCAAAACAAAGCGTTAAGCGCAAGCGCCCATGACGTGATCTGGTGGTCATTCTTACAATATCGCGACGGGCGGGGCGCTCAATACGCAGACCGTGCCGTGGCGGGACAGTTGTCGCATCCAGGATCATGGCGACGGGCTCGTTCGCGGGACTCGCTGAGGCCGTAGGCAGGCGGTGTAACCCGGATGCATCGGTACGCAAGAATGTGTCTTCATTATCGATCCAAGCGCAAGTCTGCTCGCTTGTGGTCCGGAACACGTAAGACTATAGGCCCTTTTACCATTTGGGGGTGGCTTCGAGACGCGGCTTTTCGCGCCGACCGGCCAGAGGGAGAGTGGTATGGCAACGGTAATGAATCGCGTAGACGAGCACGGTACCAATCTTGCAGCAGCCAATGATGCCGATGGCTATCGACCGACGGCGGACGAGCCGTTCATGAGCCTGCGTCAGCAGGCCTATTTCCGGCAGAAGCTGCAGCAGTGGAAGGACGCTATCCTGCGGGAATCGCAGGAAACCTTGTCGCAATTGCAGGTCGATTCGCTGCGCGAGGCGGATCTGACCGACCGTGCGTCGAGCGAAACCGACTGGTCGATCGAACTGCGGACCCGGGATCGCCAGCGCAAGCTCGTCTCGAAGATCGAGGCGGCAATCCGCCGGATCGACGATGGCGAATATGGCTATTGCGAAGTCACGGGCGAACCGATCAGCCTGGCACGCCTCGAGGCGCGGCCGATCGCGACGATGACCGTGGAGGCACAGGAACGCCACGAGCGCAACGAAAAAATCTCCCGCGAGGACTGATTTCGGGTCGGCGAACAGCGCATAGGCACGTGGTCCGCCTTCTGATATATGCGACGCATATCTCGACGTCGGGACACAGGAATACGGATGGACATGAGAAACCAAGGGTCGTTGGGCGCCGAGGGTGCGGCAGGGGCCGGCGCCGGGGAGTCCGTCGAGGATAGCGCAGACCCGGGCCAGAACCGGCCGGTCCGTGACAGTCTGCTGATGATCGCGCGGTTCAGCTATGCCGACGGTGCGGGTGTGTACGAGGTGCGGGTCCGCAACCTGTCCGAAGGCGGGCTGATGATCGAGTTCGATCGGCCGCTTGCCGTCGATACGCCGGTCACGATCGACCTGCGTGGGATTGGTGAGGTTACCGGACGGGTGGCGTGGTGCACGCAGGGTCGTCTGGGAATCGCGCTCGACGAGACGATCGACCCGATGAAGGCGCGCAAGTCGGTCGGGCAGGGGCAGACGACGCCGACCTTTGCCAAGCCGATCGTGTTCCGGGAGCCGCGGTCGCGGTGACCTCGTCCGGTGGAGCGGGGCAGCGGTAGGTTGCCGGTGACGGTCTAATAGAGGGGCTGATTGAAGAGGCGGTGGTGGCGTATCCGGCACCCCGCCAGTCCGGCTTTCCCGAGGGGGAAGGAATCGGAAAAGCCGGAACCGCGTGACGACAGGCCGATCGCCCGCCGCCACGAACGGCGTGGGGTCTAGAGGTTGGCGAGTTCTTCCTTCAGGCGAAGCTTCTGCTTCTTCAGTCCTGCGAGCGCCAGCGCGTCGGGCATGGGCCGGTGTACCTCTTCGGAAATCCGGCGGTCGAGCATTTGATGCTTGGTTTCCAGCGCAGCCTGGTGCGTCGTTTGCATGGTGGAAAAACTCCTTCTGCATTCGTGTTGGGGTGCTGAGTAAACCATCGCCCCAGCTAAAAGTCTTTAACGAAGATTGGTGAATCGACCGGGCGAGCCGTCGCGTGCGACGGGCCGAGTCCTGTGACCACGGACGGCGCGCGTCGGGCAGTTTTTGGTGCTCGCGCAATGCCATGCATTTGCTAAGGACCGCGTAGCAGGGGTGGGCGAAGGACATGATGGTGGACGAGGCACAGATCAGGGTCCGGCTGGACGAAATCCGGACCGAGCATCGCGACCTCGATTCGGCGATCGCCGCGCTCTGGTCGCTCACCGTTCCCGACCAGCTGCAGATCGCCCGGCTCAAGAAGCGCAAGCTGCGGCTGCGCGACGAAATTGCCGCGTTCGAGGACCAGTTGATCCCCGACATCATCGCCTGATCCGTCCGAGCACGCGCGGATGCGGGGCGTGATTTCGGCCAGCGCCTTCAAATTGCGTCATAATATAGATCGAGCGGTCGATCGAAGCGGCGCGTTTCGGGACACATCCTGGCGCATCGATGCGTTTTCCCGATGGGCGCGGCGATGCGGCTATGGCAGTCGGGCAGAATGATTGGTCGACCGCCCGAACTGCCCCTGCAAGACCGCATGATCGGTGCGCTGTACCGTGAGGCGATGCGGCTGGCCGAAGAGGCCCGGGCCTATTTCGACGATACGGGACGGACCGACCGGGACGGGCTCGAACCGCTCGTCCGCGTCAGCCTGAGCTGTGAATCGCTCAAGGTCACGACCCGGTTGCTCCATGTCCTCGCGTGGTTGCTGACGCAGCGCGCGGTCCAGGCGGGTGAACTCACGCGGGGCGAGGCGCTGGATCCGGCGCGGCGGCTCGGCGAGGCGCCGGTGACCGATGACGCGATGCTGGCGGCGTTTCCGCCCAGCGCGAGGGCGTTGATCACCGCGAGCATGCAGCTTCACCGGCGCGTCGCGCTGCTCGACGCCGCGCTTGATGCGCCACGGCCCGCCGCGAGCCCCGCCTTGTCGATGCAGGATCGCCTCGCCCGCGTCCTCTAATGCCGTTGGCGGGGCGTACCGTCAGACGAGCCTGGCCTAGACGAGGCCAAGCCGGGTGCGTGCCGCGCGATATTCGCGCTCGAGCCGGTCGACGCGGTCGGCGACGCTCTCGACCGCGGTAACCGCACCGATGCCCTGGCCCGATCCCCAGATATCCTTCCACGCCTTGGGCTTCGATCCACCTTCGGCATTGGCACCGCCCCCGAAGTTCATCGTCTTAAGGTCGCCCTCGGGCAGCGCATCGGGATCCATCCCGGCTGCGACGATCGACGCGCGCAGGTAATTGCCGTGCACGCCGGTGAACAGGTTCGAATAGACGATGTCCGCCGCGCGCCCCGCGACGATGCCGTCCTTATAGGCCTGGTCGGCATTCGCCTCGACCGTCGCGATGAAGGGCGACCCAATATAGCCGAAATCGGCTCCCATCGCCTGTGCCGCGAGCACCGCGTCGCCGGTCGCGATCGCGCCCGACAGCGCGAGCGGACCGTCGAACCACTGGCGAATCTCCTGGATGATCGCAAAGGGCGATAGTCGTCCGGCATGGCCGCCGGCGCCCGCGGCGACCGCGATCAGGCCGTCGGCACCCTTTTCGATCGCCTTGCGCGCGAACCGGTCATCGATGACGTCGTGCAGCGTGATCCCGCCCCAGCCATGCACCGCGGTGTTCAGATCCTCACGTGCGCCGAGCGAGGTGATCACGATCGGCACCTGCCATTTGGCACAGGTTTCGAGATCGCGTTCGAGCCGGTCGTTCGACTTGTGGACGATCTGATTGACCGCGAACGGCGCGGCGGGGCGATCGGGATTGGCGCGGTTGTGCGCGCTCAGTTCCTCGGTGATCCGGTGGAGCCATTCGTCGAGCATCGCCTGCGGTCGCGCATTGAGCGCTGGGAAGGATCCGACGATGCCCGCCTTGCACTGGGCGATCACCAGGTCGGGTCCGGAAATGATGAACAGCGGCGACCCGATCACGGGCAGGCGCAGGCTCTTTAGAATAGCGGGTACGGTCATGGCGCGTTTCATAGCGCAGCCGAAACGGCTGCGCCAGCACTCTGGTTAGAGCGGCAGTCACGTGTGATTGCCATGTGACCGCAAATGCTTAGAGCGGTCGGCATAGAATGTTCCGGAGATGTGCCGCCATGAAGTTTGCCGTTATCGCCCTGCTGGCGCTGTCCGTGTCTGCGCCCGCGCTTGCCGCAGGTCAGTTGCCGCGCAGTGTCGTGCCGATCCTGTACGATATCCAGGTGCGCCCGGACGCGAAGGCGATGACGTTCAGCGGCACCGAGACGGTGACCATCGACGTCAAGCAGGCGACCCGGACGATCCAGCTGAACGCGGCGGATTTGAACATCACGTCGGCGACGTTCGACGGCCGCCCCGCCACCATGAAGGCGGACGCTGCCGCGCAGCTGCTCACGGTGACGCTGCCAGCGGCGGCGAGCGTCGGGCGGCACAGCCTGGCCTTTGCCTGGACGGGCAAAATCAACCAGTCCGCGTCCGGGCTGTTCGCGATCGACTATGCCAATGCCGACGGCTCGTCGTCGCGGATGCTCGCGACGCAGTTCGAGGCCCCCGACGCGCGCCGGTTCGCACCGATGTGGGACGAGCCCGCGTTCAAGGCGAAGTTCCGTCTGTCCGCAGTCGCGCCGGGCGCTCAGCTGGCCTTCTCGAACATGCCTGCGACGGCGATCACGAAGCAGGCGGACGGCACGCAGCTCTACAAATTCGGCGAGACGCCGCTGATGTCGAGCTATCTGCTGTTCCTCGGCATGGGGGACATGGAGCGCAAGACGCTGATGGCGGGCAAGACCGAGATCGGCATCATCAGCCGCAAGGGCGTCGTCGATCAGGGCGACTATGCGCTCGCCGCCGCGAAGGACCTGCTCGCCTATTATAACGACTATTTCGGCCAGCCCTATCCGCTGCCCAAGATGGACATGATCGCGGGGCCGGGATCCAGCCAGTTTTTCGGCGCGATGGAGAATTGGGGCGCGATCTTCTATTTCGAGAACGAGCTGCTGTTCGATCCCAAGCGCGCGACCGAAAGCGCCAAGCAGCGCATCTATACCGTCGTCGCGCATGAGATGGCGCACCAGTGGTTCGGTGACCTCGTCACCATGGCCTGGTGGGACGATCTGTGGCTGAACGAGGGGTTCGCCTCGTGGATGGAGGGCAAGTCGAGCGGCGTGCTCGTGCCCGCGTGGAAATCCGAGGCGGCCGCGGTGTCGGGCGAGCGCGAGGGGGCGATGGGGATCGACGCAACGTCCGCGACGCACCCGATAATCCGCAAGGTCGAGACCGTCGACCAGATCGGCGAAGCGTTCGACGGCATCACCTATTCGAAGGGGCAGGCCGTGATCGGCATGCTCGAATCAACGCTCGGCCCCGACGTGTTCCGCAAGGGCATCCGCAGCTACATGGCCAAGTATAAATACGGCAACACGGTCACCGAACAGCTCTGGGCCGAATTGTCCGCAGCCGCGGGCAAGCCGGTCGCAGAGATCGCGCACGACTTCACCTTGCAGGGCGGCGTGCCGCTGGTGACGATGACGGGCGCGACCTGCAACGGCGGCGTTACCACCGCCATGCTGACGCAGGGCCGGTTCGGGCTGGATGCGGCATCGAAGACGCCGCAGACCTGGCACGTGCCGCTGGTCGTGGGCAATCTCGGCGGTGCGCAGACGGCGACGATCGTCACGGGCGCAGCGCCGTCGCGAGTCACGATCCGGGGATGCGGTACGGTCGTCCTCAACCGCGGCAAGGGCAGCTATACCCGCGTGATGTACGACGATGCGGGCCATGCCGCGATCGTCCGCGACTATGCCAGACTAGACCTCGCCGACCGGCTGGGCACGCTGGGCGATGATTTCGCACTGGCGGCGGGCGGCTATCAGGACCTGTCGCGTTATTTCGCGGTGATGGACAAGGTCGGGCCGGACGCCGATCCGCTCGAATGGTCGTCGGTCGCAGGCGCGCTCGGCCGGATCACCGGGCTGTACGACGACACCCCGCTCGAGGCGCCGCTGCGCGCGCGGTCGGTCGCGATCCTTGGCCCCGTGCTCGCGCGGATCGGCTTCGAGGCTAAACCGGGCGAATCGCCGCTGACGAGCAATTTGCGCGAGACGCTGGTCGGGCGGCTCGGCACCAATGGCGATACGGGCGTCGCGGACCGTGCGCGGCGCTATGTCGCGGCGCTGGCGACCGATCCGACCGCGATCCCGCCGGCGATCCGCCAGCCGATCCTGTCGACCTATGCCGTCAACGCGACCCCGGCGGAATGGGATGCGCTGCTGGCGCTTGCCAAGGCGGAGAAGAGCCCGGTTGCCAAGAACCGGTTCGTGACGCTGCTCGGGGCCGCGCGCGATCCCGCAACCGCGGGGCGGGCGCTCGCGCTGCTCAAGACCGACACGATCACCGCGCCGCAAAAGGCCGGGCTGCTCCGCGCCGTCGCGGGCGCGCATCCCGACCTGGCGTTCGACTGGGCGGTCGCGAACCGTGAGCTGGTCGAGAGCTTCCTCGAGGCGAGCACGCGATCGGGCTATATCGTCGGGCTCGGCGCGGGCTCGAACGATCCTGCGATGCCGGGCAAGATCAGCGCCTTCGCGGACAAGTATCTGCCCGCCTCGTCACGGGGCGGCGTGACGCGGTCGCTGTCGACGATCGCGGTCCGCAAGGCCGCCGCCGACCAGCTGCGTCCCGCCGTCACCAAATGGGTCGCCGGCTGACACAACGGCGCCGGATCCCGGGCGATGTCCCGGGATCCGGTGCTCACCCCTAGTCGATGCGCGTCAGTCCGGTTGCGCAGGCGCGGGCCTTCTCGACATAATGCTGGGCGGAGACGCGGAGCGCCGCGATCGCCTGCGCATCGAGCTGCCGGACCGCGCGGGCCGGGCTGCCGATGATCAGGCTGCCCGCGGGGAAGGTCTTGCCCTCGGTGACGAGCGCGCCGGCGCCGACGATGCAGTCCTCCGGGATCACCGCATGGTTGAGCAGGATTGCCCCCATGCCGATCAGCGACCGGTCGCCGACCGTGCAGCCGTGAAGGATCGCGTGGTGGCCGATCGTGCAGTCCTCGCCGATCCGAAGCGGCGCGCCGGGATCCGAATGGAGCATCGCGCCTTCCTGGATGTTGCTGCGCGCGCCGATGACGATCGGCGTATTGTCCGCGCGGACGACCGCCCCGAACCACACGCTCGCCGCCTCTCCGAGCTGGACATCGGCGATAAGGTCCGCGCTTGGCGCGACCCAGGCGGTCGGGTGGCAGGTGGGGCGTTTGTCGCCCAGGGCATAAAGCGGCATCGCAAGGTCTCTCCGTCGAACCCGCGGGCTGCGACGAAGCCCGAAACGACACCGCCGCACCGCAGATCATCGGTTCGATGTCTGCGGTACGGCGGGATCGTCTGCAAGGCCGGCAGGACAGGTTGTCAGGCGACGGGCGGCATGCCCTTGATCACCTTGTCGAGCGTCAGCGGATATTCTCGGATCCGGACGCCGCAGGCATTGTAAACCGCATTCGCGACCGCAGCGCCGACGCCGCAGATGCCGAGCTCGCCGACACCCTTGGCCTTCATCGGTGACGACTTGGCATCGGTCTCGTTCATGAAGAACACGTCCTGATAGGGGACGTCGGCATGCACCGGGACATGATATTCGGCCATGTCGTGATTAACGAAATAGCCGAACCTCTTGTCGACGACCGCGTCTTCCATCAGCGCCGCACCAACGCCCATGGTCATCGCGCCGATGACCTGGCTGCGCGCCGATTTGGGGTTGAGGATTCGCCCGGCGGCAAACGCACCGCTCATGCGGCGTACCCGAACCTCGCCGGTCGCCGAATCGACCGCGACCTCGACGAAATGCGCGCCGAAGGTCGACTGCGCATAGGTCTTGGTCAGATCGCCGAACTCGATCGAGTCCTCCGCCGACAGGCCCGCATCGCCCGCCGCCTCGGCGAGCGAGACGCTGCGGTTGCCCGACTTCACCTTGCCGTCTTCGAAGACGATGTCGGTCGGGTCGAAGCCGAGCTTGCGTGCGACGCTGTCGCGCAGTGCCGAACAGGCCGCATAGACGCCGGCGGTCGAGCTGTTGCCGCCCCATTGGCCGCCCGAACCGGACGAGACGGGGAAGCTGCTGTCACCGAGCAGGACGATCACCTTGTCGAGCGGCACGCCCATCATCTCGGCCGCGGTCTGCGCGATGATCGTGTAGCTGCCAGTGCCGATGTCGGTCATGTCGGTGGCAACGGTGACGACGCCCTTCTTGTCGATCCCGACGCGCGCGCCCGACTTCATCGTGACATTGTCGCGGAAGGCGGATGCCATGCCCATGCCGATCAGCCAGCGGCCTTCGCGGACCTGGCCCGGCACGGGATTGCGCTTGTTCCAGCCGAACCGCTCCGCGCCCGTCCTGAGACAGCCGACGAGATCGCGGTGCGAGAAGGCGCGCTTGGGCGATTCGGGATCGACCTGCGTATCGTTGACGATGCGCAGCTGGACCGGATCCATCTTCAGCGTCTCGGCAAGCTCGTCCATCGCCGCCTCGAGCGCGAGCAGCCCGACCGCCTCGCCGGGGGCGCGCATCGCGTTGCCCTCGGGAAGGTCGAGCGTCGCGAGCCGCGTCGCGGTCATCCGGTTCGCGCCCGCATAGAGCAGCCGGGTGACGTTCGGCGCGGTCTCGGGTCCGCCACCGGGAAGATCGCCCGACCAGCTTTCATGCGCGATCGCGGTGATCGTGCCGTCCTTGCGCGCGCCGATCCGCAGACGCTGGATCGTCGCCGGCCGGTGCGTGGTGTTGTTCATGATCTGCGGACGGGTCAGCGCGACCTTAACCGGCTTGCCACCGATCGCGCGCGAGGCGAGCGCGGCCATCACCGCATCGCTGCGGATCCAGAGCTTCGACCCGAAGCCGCCGCCGACGAAGGGCGACAGCACGTGAATGTCCTCCTTGGGGATGCCGAGCGTCTCGCTCATGTCGCGCACCGCCCAGTTGAGCATCTGGTTCGAGGTCCACAGCGTCAGCTTCGACCCGGTCCATGCAGCGGTCGTCGCATGCGGTTCCATCATCGCATGGCTCTGATCGGGCGTGGTATAGGTCTGGTCGAGCTTGACCGGGGCCTTGGCAAAGGCGCCGGCGAAGTCGCCGATCGCCGTATCGGGATTGCCGTCCTTCGGCTTCACCGCGGCGGACTTCTCCGCGGCAAGATCGAATTTCCCGGCGCTGCGGGCATAGGTGACGCGGACCAGCTTGGCAGCGGCGCGTGCCTGTTCGAACGTCGATGCGACCACGATCGCGACCGCCTGGTCGAAATGCTGGACGTCAGGTCCCGCGAGCATGCGCGCGGTATGCGCCTGCGCCTTGGCCACCGTCCCGGCATTTTCATGCGTGACGACGGCGAGCACGCCCGGTGCAGCCTTGGCTTCGGCGAAATCGATCCGCTCGATCCGGCCCTTGGCGATCGCCGCGCCGACAATATAGCCATAGACCGCGCTGGGGGCGGCGTCGTTGCGTTCATAGGCATAGCGCGCCGTTCCGGTGGTCTTGCGCTTGCCGTCGATGCGGTCGACCGGTTGACCGACGACCTTCATGCGGTCGATCGGGTTGGTCGTTGCGGGGGTGTCGAACTTCATGGCGATCAGGCCTTCGCTTCTTCGAGCACTGCGTGGATCGTGCGTTCGATCAGCGGCAGCTTGAATGCATTTTGCGACGTCGTGCGGGCACCAGCCAAGACGGCGGCGGCCGTGGCCTTGGCACCCTTGGGCATTTGCGCCTCGGCAGCTTCGACCCGCCACGGCTTGTGCGCGAGGCCGCCAAAGGCAAGGCGCCCGCGACCATCGGGCTGGACGACCGCCGCGACCGAGACCAACGCAAACGCGTAGGAGGCACGGTCACGCACCTTCTGGTAGATGTGGGTGCCGCCAATCGGCTTTGGCAACGTGACCGCGGTGATCAGCTCACCCGGGGCGAGCGCGGTCTCGATATGCGGCGTCGTGCCCGGCAGCCGGTGGAAGTCGGCTATCGGGATGGCGCGCGTCTGGCCCGCCGAATTGACCGTCTCGACGGTCGCATCAAGCACCCGCATCGCGACCGCCATGTCGCTCGGATGAGTCGCGATGCACGCATCGCTCGTGCCCATGACCGCGAGATTGCGGTTGAAGCCACCGATCGCCGCGCAGCCGCTGCCGGGCTGGCGCTTGTTGCAGGGCTTGGTGGTATCGTAGAAATAGGGGCAGCGGGTCCGCTGCAACAGATTGCCCGCGGTGGTCGCCTTGTTGCGCAACTGGCCGGACGCGCCCGACACGAGTGCCCGGCTGAGCACGCCGTAGTCCTTGCGGACGCGGGCGTCGGCGGCGAGGTCGGTGTTGCGAACCAGCGCACCGATCCGCAGGCCGCCGTCGCTGGTTGGTGCGATCGTATCGAGATCGAGGCCATTGACGTCGATCAGATGCTGCGGCGTCTCGATCTGCAGCTTCATCAGGTCGAGCAAGTTGGTCCCGCCCGCGATGAACTTGGCGCCAGGCGTACGGACCGCCGCTGCCGCGGCGGCACTCGCGGTCTTGGCGCGTTCGAAGGTAAAGGCCTTCATGCCATGCGCTCCGTGCCGGCGACGTCGTGGATCGCGTCGATGATGTTTGAATAGGCGCCGCAGCGACAGATATTGCCGCTCATCCGCTCCTGAAGTTCGGCGGTCGTCACCTTCGGCTTGGCGGCGATGTCGCCGGTGGCATGGCTGGGGATGCCTTCCTTGATCTCGTTGAGCGTTGCCACCGCGGAGCAGATCTGGCCCGGCGTGCAATAGCCGCACTGATAGCCGTCATGCTTCACGAAAGCGGCCTGCATCGCGTGCAGCTTCTCCGGCGTGCCGAGCCCCTCGATCGTGGTGATCGAGTCGCCTTCGTGCATCACCGCGAGCGTCAGGCAGCTGTTGATCCGCCGGCCCTCGACGATGACCGTGCAGGCCCCGCACTGGCCGTGATCACAGCCCTTCTTCGTGCCCGTCAGCTTCATCGTCTCGCGCAGCGCGTCGAGCAACGTCGTCCGCGTATCGACCTCGATCAGGGTATTGCGGCCATTGACCTTGAGCGTCACCGGCATCGTCGTCGGTGGGGTCTGTTGCGGTGCCGCAACCTGCGCACCCACCGGGGTCCCGGTCAGGGTCGCGGTCGCTACGCCACCCGCGATCACGCCACGGCGCGATACGGGAAATCCGTCATTGCTGTTCATAAAGATCTAAAGCTCCCTGATCCGCTAACGAACGGATCGCCACGGAACCGGTTGCGTCGCCACGCCGGAATCCGCCCTAACTCGGAAAAAATAGGTATCAGGCGGCTGCCGCGCCATAGGGCGGGACCGAGATAATCGACGGTCTAAGCCAAAAGTCCCAATCCGACACCGTCATTGACCCTTCAAATCGCACGCAATTCTGATATCGTCATGATCACGATCAAGGGATTGAGCGATGCAGAGTTACGCGCAGACGGTTGCTCGACTGAGGTCGATGGCTTTCCTCCTCGAGGAGGCGTTGCGCATCGCGGACGAGGGCGGCAACGCGCTGGTCGGGGCGAAGATCAGCGATTGTGTCGACTGGATCGAACAGGAGCTGACGTCGGTCAACGTGCGCGCCGCGCTCCATCCGATCACTGAACAGGGCAGCGCGGACCCCGCCTGAGGGTCTGGCGCTCGGCGAGTCGAAACCACGTCAGTCGTGGCGCCGGGGAAAGGTCTCGTTCTTGAGGATCGTCAGCTGGACCGTCTGGGCATGATCCGTCTCTGCGTTTGATCCGCTCGCGCGCGGCCGATGCCAGTTAAGGCAGCCGATAACGGCGGCGATCCGTGACCAGCGTCTCTTGCCCTGACTGTGCGCGCTGCCGGTTGCTGCAGCGCGCGCGCAGTCCGCATCCTCGCGCTTTCATCGGTGCCGCGACTCGACGTCAAAAAAAGTCGGAGATGGAGCGATGGACAGTCTGCGCCCCCTGTGCTCGGATCTGTGCAGAGGGGAACAGCATGAGACCGGTTTTCAGATCTGGAATGGCGCTGACCGCGGTCGCCGCGACGATGGCTTATGGCATGACCCCAGGGGTGGCCCGCGCCCAGGTCGCAGATCCCCTAGCGATGACGACCGATCCCGCAGATCGCGCGGTGATGGCGGAGGCAGCGTCGGCGATCGCCGGACGATCGCCCGACATCGCCCGGCTCGATGCGGTCCTTGCCAAACTGCCGCGGCCGACGCCGCTGCGCGGCATGGTGCAGACGGTGCGGGCCGGTGTTCTCGCAAGCGCGCAGGCGACCGGCCCCGCGGTCGCGGCGATCGAGGAGGCGCTGCGGCTTCTGCCGGATGATCCGCGGCCGAAACTCGTCGCGACGGGAATCTATACGTTTTCCGGTTCGCCGCAGCGCGCCGCGGATCTCCTCATTCAGGCCAGCCGGCTTGCGCCTGAGATGACGCGGCATTTCGACCGCTACGTCGTCATGGCGTTGACGGGGCGTTTGACCGAGATCGGCGATCGGAGCCGGGCAGACCGGCTCAACGCCCGGCTCGGCGAGATCGGATTCAGTTCGGGGCTCGCGCCGGAACGCTCGACCGCAGCCTTGTCCCGCACGCGCGAGGCGATGCGGATGTCGCCAGGCGCAGCGACTGACGAGGCGGTAAACCTCGTCACGACGATCGGCGATCCGGACGATCTGCTCACACTCTATATCGATCGACGCTATGCGCCGCTCTGGCTGCGGATCGCCGAATGGGCCGGGGCCGATCTTGCCGCCCAGTCGCGGCGCTACCTCGACGAGCTGCGCGGCGACTGGGCGGCGGCTGCCGATTTCGACACCGCGACACCCTATGCGCGTCGCCTCTCCCGCCTCGAGGCGTATCCCGCGGTGGTCAGCCTGTTCCTGCCGATGTTCGACGGGATCGAGGCCGGGGCGGCGGTGCCCGTGGAGGCGCGGGCCGCAGGCGCGCCGCGGGGCGAGGGCGTGTTCCTAGCCCCGATCGTCGCCAGGGCGCTGGCGCATCAAGGGCGCTATGACGAGGCTCGGGCATTGCTGGCCAGGGTCGCGACGACCGTGCCGGCCGAGGACCAGGGCAATGGCCTCAATCTCGACGGCGCCTATCTGCAGCTGGCGGCGATGGAGACCGACTGGCCGCAGGTCCTCACGCGCGCCGACGTCTTTCTCGATCGGGCGAAACGATACGGGAGCAACGTCAACCGCGCGTCCGTCCTGCTCGTCAAAGCCTGGCAGGCCTGTGCGCTCGCCCGCACCAGCCAGAACGCTGCCGCCGAACCCGTCACCGCAGAGGTGTTGTTGGACGAAGCACTGGTGCCGGGCGCCGCGATGCAGATGCATGTCTGTCGGGGCGACCCGGCCGCAGCGCGTGCGCTCGTCATCCGCCGGCTCGCTGACGAGACGACCCGCGACTGGGCGCTGCGCTATGTCCAGCCGACCGGCTCCGCGACGACGACGCCGCTCGACCGGTTGACGGACCCGGTCGACGACGCGGTCCGGACCGCGCCCGACGTCGTCGCCGCGGCGACGCGGGTAGGGCGGATCCTGCCGAATCCCGTCAGCGCCGGGCTGCCGCAGGGGTTCGATCCGTTCCGCCTCCAACCGCGGACGACGCCGCTGGACGCGAACGCGGTCTAGGCGGCCGCGACGCCGATCGACCTCAGTCGCCGCACTGGGTCATCGGCACCGGCGCCGAATCGATCCTCACGTCGGATACCGACACGCCAAGCGCGCCGCCGGTCGCCAGCACGAAGGGCGCGGTGACATCCGCCATGTCGACACCGCGCTTGGCAAAGCATTGTAGCGGCACGACGACCTGGCGCCATTCGCCCGGCGTACCGGTGGCGAGCATCTTGGTGATCGGGACGGTCACCGCAGCGCCGTCATGGCTGACCATGCCGAGCGTGACGGGTGCGCTGGCGGCGCGATCGACGCGCAGGTCGACGACGAGGCTCAACTCGCCATTGCTCTCCCGCGTGAGATCGAGCGGACGATCCGCCTCGATGCGTGCCTCGGCCGCACCGCCTGACCAGACGAGGCTGCGTGCATCCTCCTGGCGGCGGCGGTCGACCGCCGAGGCCGTGAGCCGCCGGTTCGTCGTCGTCGCATTGACGCCGAGAAGGCGGACCTTCGACTGTCCCTGTTCGGCGAGGACGAGCGACCAGCCTTCGGGGACGCGACCCTTGCCGAACACGATGCCGCTCGATGCCACGGCGAGTCCGGCGGGGCGCGTCTCGTCGAGCTTCGGGACGGTGCCCGGCTTCGCGTAGCTCAACCCATAGCCATAGGCGAACAGCGGGTCATAGCCGGGGTCTGCGCGGTTGAGCACATATTGATCGGGGCGTTTGGGCCAGGAGAAGCTGAGCTTGCCGCGGAAGTCGTTAGCGATGCGCCCGTCCTTGTTGCGGAACAGCACGTCGGCGACGCCGCCGCCCTCGCTGCCCGGCAGGAACGCCGCGACGAACGCATCGGCGGCATTGAGCTCGGCGTTCACCCAGAGCGGCCGGCCGGAAAGGAATACCGCCACCACCGGCACGCCCGCCGCCTTGAGCTTGCGGAGCAGTGCGAGATCGGCCTTGTCGTCGGGGCTATAGTCGAGCGTCGGGCGGTCGCCCTTGAACTCGGCATAGGGCTGTTCGCCGAACACGACGATCGCTGCATCGGGTTTCTTCGCGAAGCTGCCGTTCGCCGACAGCGTCGCGGTGCCGCCCGCCGCCTTGACCGCCGCGTCGATGCCCGACCAGATCGACTGGGCATTGGGGAAGTTCGCATTGGTGAGGCCGCTACCCTGCCAGGTCAGCGACCAGCCGCCCGCCTGTTGCGCGATATCATCGGCACCGCCGCCCGCGACCAGGATATTGGCCGAGGGCTTGAGCGGCAACAGCCCGCCTTGGTTCTTGAGCAGCACCAGCGATTCGCGCACCGCCCGCCGCGCGATCGCACGATGGTCGGCCGCGCCGATCCGCTCCAACTTGCCCGCGAGCGCGCGCGACGACGGCCGCCCGCGGTCGAACGTGCCCGCGCGCAGCTTGACGCGGAGGATGCGGCGGACCGCGTCATCGAGCCGCGCGGCGGAAATCTCGCCCGACTGCGCCTGTTTCAGCGTGTTGGCGTAGAGCGTCTTCCAGCCGTTGCCCGAATACATGAACATGTCGAGCCCGGCATTGATCGCGGCGGCGCAGCTCTCGTTCGAACAGCCCTCGACCTGGCCGTGGCCGTTCCAGTCGCCGACGACGAAGCCGTCGAAATGGAGCCGGTCCTTGAGCACGCCGGTCAGCAGGCTCTTGTTGCCGTGCATCTTGGCGCCGTTCCAGCTCGAGAAGCTCGCCATCACCGATTGCGTGCCTGCCTCGATCGCGGCGGGGTAGCCACCGAGATGAATGTCGCGCAGCGCCGTTTCGGGGATCAGCGCATCGCCCTGGTCGCGCCCGCCGGTGCCGCCGTCGCCGAGGAAATGCTTGGTCGTCGCGATCACGCGGTCGGGGGCAAGAAAATCCCTGGTGCCGACCTTGCCCTGCACGCCCTCGATCACCGCGCCGGCAAAATCGGTCTGGACCGCGGGTTCTTCCGAATAGCTTTCATAGGTGCGGCCCCAGCGATCGTCGCGAACCACCGCGAGCGTCGGCGCGAAGGTCCAGTCGATCCCGGCGGCGGCGGTCTCGATCGCGGTCACATGGCCGATCTCGCGCATCAGGTCGCGGTCGCGCGTCGCACCAAGGCCGATATTGTGCGGGAAGAGCGTCGCACCGGGGATGTTGTTGTTGCCGTGCACCGCGTCGGTGCCCCAGATCACCGGAATGGCGGGCCGACCGTCGCTGCGCGCCATCGACGCATCATAAAAGGCATCCGCGAGCTTCAGCCACTCGATCGGCGGCGCAAGATCGTCGCCGTTCGGCCCCGAATTGCCCCCGTTGAGGATCGAGCCGAGCTTGTAGGTGCGCAGGTCGGCGGGGGTGATGCTGGCGATGTCGACCTGGATCAGCTGGCCGACCTTGTCCTCGATCGACATGCGCGCGACGATCGCGTCGAGCCGCGCCTCGATCTTCGCATCGCGCAAAGGCATGGCCTTGGCGGTCGGCCAGAGATCTGGATTCGCGACCGCCGAAAGCGGTGTGGACGCCGGGCTCGCGGCTGGCACGGCAGATATTGGAGCAGATGTCGGGGTAGGGGCAGGGGGCGGCGAGGCCGGCGGTCGCGACGCGATCGGCGCGGCCGCGGTCTGTAGCAGCAGTGCGATCGTCACCGATGAGAAACCCGTCGACATCCTTATCTCCCTGATCCCGGTTCGAAGCTCTCCGACTGATGCCGACGCCCCCGGGCATTACCACCCTGCTATCGCCGCAGCGGGGCGTCGGGCAAATCATTTACGTTACAAGGTAAGGGAAGGATCGAGCTGGCATCCGAACTCCGGTGTTGTCTGCACCGCTCGGAAAGCCGGCTACAAGCATCACGGGGGCGCAGAACGCGCCAGTTCGCAAAAATTGCCATAAAAGTGAAATTTGCGTTTGACGGGATTGGGGATGGGCCCTAGAGGGGTGTCACCGCAGCGAACGGCCACACGGTCTGGTTGCTGAGGTCGCAAACAACCAGATGCTCCAAGCCTTCCGCGAGGGAGGTTATGCGAGTGTCGGTATTTTTGTCGGCTATTTGAAGATCAGGGTGCACGATCTGGTCTTTTGGGGGTGCGTAACAGGGTGTTTAGGGGTGCCTGTGCATGCCGTTGCAGGGGCCCCTGCACTGATCGCGCTATTCGGCTGGTGGCTGGTCCGGCGGGTCGGGGGCGTATCGGGGGATTGCCACGGCGCGGGGATCGAATTCGTCGAGACCGGGATGCTAGTCGCGATCGCCATTGCCGGCCGCGTCTGAGCCCGCCAACTCCGACAGCGCGATCAGCGCGTCGATATCGAGATGGCGTTCGAGCGTTTCCGCAATCGCATCGAGCGCGGCGTCGATCGACGCCGCATGGTCGGGCCCGACCGCATCGACCCCGAGCCGGCTGAGCCAGGCGCGGCGCTGATCCGCGAGGCCGAGCAGGCCGTGGACATAGCTGCCGGAGACGAGCCCGTCGGGACTGACCGCGCCGTCGCGGCGACCATCGTCGCGGGTCGTCAGGGCGCGCGCGGTGTCGGGGCCGGTGGTTTCGCCGATATGGATCTCATAGCCGTCGAACCGTGCGCCGATCGCGGTGCCGGCGACGCGCTCGAGCGTCTTGGCGGGGGACAGGATCGTCGCGACGTCGAGCAGGCCGAGCCCGGGGGCGATTCCGGCGGGACCCTCCAGCCCGTCCGGATCGTCGATGCTGCGGCCGAGCATCTGATAGCCGCCGCACAGCCCGAGCACCGGGCGGCCGCGGCGGCGATGCGCATGGATGTCGATGTCCCAGCCCTGTGTGCGCAGAAAGGCGAGGTCGGGGATCGTCGCCTTGGAGCCGGCAAGGATGATCATGTCGGCGTCGGGGATCGGTTCGCCGGGCGGGACCATGACCAAAGTGACGTCGGGGTCGAGCCGCAGCGGATCAAGATCGTCGAAATTGGCGATGCGCGGGGTGATCGGACAGGCGATGACGACCTGGCCGCCCTGCCGGCCGTGACCGGTCTGGCGTTCGAGGATGACCGCGTCCTCGCTCGGCAGGCGGGCGGCCTCGGGGAGCCAGGGGATGACGCCATAGCCGCGCCAGCCCGACCGCGCCTCGATCGCGCGATAGCCGTCGTCGAACAATGCGGGGTCGCCGCGAAACTTGTTGACGAGGAAGCCGTGGATCATCGCGGCATCGGCGGGATCGATCACCGCACGCGTGCCGACGAGCGAGGCGATGACGCCGCCCCGGTCGATATCGCCGATCAGGATGACGGGGACGCCGGCGGCGCGCGCAAAGCCCATGTTTGCGATGTCGGCGGCGCGCAGGTTAATCTCGGCGGGGCTGCCCGCGCCTTCGACGACGACGATGTCCGCCTGCGCCCGGAGCCGGTGATAGCTGGCGAGCACGTCGTCCATCAGCCCCTCGCGCCCCTCGCGCCAGCGGCTCGCGCGCAGGATACCGCGGACCTTGCCGTGGACGACGAGTTGCGAACTGCGGTCGCCCTGCGGTTTGAGCAGGACGGGGTTCATGTCGGTGGTCGCAGCGGTGCGCGCGGCGATCGCCTGAGTCGCCTGCGCGCGGCCGATCTCGCCGCCGTCGGCGGTGACGGCGGCGTTGTTCGACATGTTCTGCGGCTTGAAGGGGCGGACGGAGAGGCCGCGATTGGCGAGCGCGCGACAGAGGCCGGCGACGAGCACCGACTTGCCGACGTCGGAGCCGGTGCCCTGGAGCATCACCGCACCCACAGCAGCGCCCCCGTGACGATCCAGAGCAACAGGCAGGCGCGGCGATAGACCTGAAGCGCGCGGGCGATGTCGGCGGCGGTGGCGGCGGGGCGGCCGTTGCCGATCCAGGGCTTCAGCTGGGTGACGCCGTCATAGCTGACCGGGCCGGCGAGGCGGAGGTCGAGCACGCCCGCCATCGCCGCTTCGGGCCAGCCGGCATTGGGCGAGGCGTGCTTGCGCGCGTCGCGCCGCATTACGTGCCAGCCGCCGGGGCCGGCGAGGCACAGCAAGGCGCCGCTGATCCGTGCGGGGATCCAGTTGGCGAGATCGTCGATCCGTGCCGAGGCCCAGCCGAACGCGCGCCAGCGTGGCTCGCGGTGGCCGATCAGGCTGTCGGCGGTGTTGATCGCCTTGTAGATCCACAGGCCGGGGAGCCCGCCGACGAGCAGCCAGAAGAGCGGCGCGACGATGCCGTCGCAGAAGCTTTCGGCAAGGCTTTCGATTCCGGCGCGGGCGATGCCGGCGGCGTCGAGCCGGTCGGTGTCGCGACCGACGATCTTGCCGACCGCGATCCGCGCACCCTGCACGTCGCCCTTGCCGAGCGCGGCGGCGATCGGGGCGACGTGATCGTTGAGGCTGCGCTGCGCGAGACCGGGGGCGGCGAGGAGGCCGATGCCGATCCAGGCATAGGCGCCGAGATAGGTCGCGAGCAGCCAGGTCGCGCCCCAGGCGATCCCGCCCGTCACCGCGAGCGTGATCGCGAGCGTCGCGACCCCGGCGATGCGGCGCGTCGCGTCTGGCCATGACGGACGGTTGAGAGCCTTTTCGAGGCTGCCGATGATCGCGGCGATCGCGCCGACGGGGTGACCGATCCGGTGGTAGAGCCGTTCCGGCCAGCCGAAGGCGGCGTCGAGCGCGAGGGCGATGAGCGCGACGGGATCAGCCATGCGCAAGTGCCGCGTCGAGACGCGCCAGCGCGGCCGCGTCGGCCGGGACGCCGAGACGGAGCCAGCGGGGGTCATAGGTGAAGGGTCGGGTCAGGATGCCCGCCATATTCAGGCGTTCGAACAGGGACTTGGCGTCGTCTGTTGCGATGAGGCGGAAGAGCGGGCAGGCGCCCGTCGTGGTCAGCCCATGGCGGAGAAGCACCGCGTCGAGCGCGGCCGCGCGAGTGACGAGCTGCGTTCGCGTCGTGTCGATCCAGTCGCGGTCGGCATAGGCGGCGGTGCCGATCGCGAGCGCGGTGGCGGAGATCGGCCAGCTGCCCAGACGGTCGCGGACCCGCGCGACGATGCTAGGCGGTGCGATCATGAAGCCGAGCCTCACGCCCGCTAGACCGAAGAACTTGCCGAATGATCGGAAGAGGATGACGGGATCTGCTGCGGACAGATGCGAAGACAGGCCGGCGTCGGGCAGCGTGTCGGCGAACGCCTCGTCGACGACGAGCCAGCCTGCATTCTCGCCCAGCGCGTTGATCACTGGCCTGAGCGCGTCCGGACTGACCAGCCGGCCGTCTGGGTTGTTCGGGTTGGCGAGCAGGATGGTGCCGCCGTGTGCCGCTTCGTCGGTCAGGCTGTCGATCGAGATACGCGCGGGGAAGACCGCTTCGTGCGTCGCGTAGCTGGGACCGACATGGCGGGCGGGGGCAGGCAGGCCGAGATCGCCGAGCAGGCGGAGGCCGATCTCGGTACCGGGCAGCGCGATGACGCGCGCGGGATCGGTGCCGAAATGGCGCGCGGCGACGGCCTCGAGATTGGCGAGCGCGGCGGGCGAGGGAAGGCTGCGCAGGTCGACCGCGAGATCGGCGGGCGGCTCCCACGCGCACGGGTTTATCCCGTTCGACAGGTCCAGCCAGGGACGCGGCGCGTGCGGGTACAGCGCCTGCGCGCTGTCGATCCGGCCGCCATGTTCCATCAGCGCGTGCACATGCGTCCCCTGCGCCGGCGATGCCGCGGCGTTGCTGCTGGCCTTCGCCATTCGCCGGGGATAGCGCAAGAGGCGATGGAGGAGACGATCGTGCAGGGGTTTGGAAAGACGGTGCTGGTGACCGGCGGTGCGCGCTCGGGCAAGAGCCGCCATGCGCAGGCTTTGGCAGAGGCGGGGGCAGAGGCGGCAGGTGGCCACGCGCTGGTCTATATCGCGACCGCGCAGGCGTTCGACGGCGAGATGACCGAGCGGATCGCGCGGCATCGCGCCGAGCGGGACGAACGGTGGCGGACGGTCGAGGCGCCGCTCGCGCTGGCGGCGGCGATCGTCGAGGCGGATGCGCCGGACGGGGTGATACTGGTCGACTGCCTGACCTTGTGGGCGTCGAACCTGATGCTGGCGGAGGCGGATGCGGAGACGGCGATCGCCGCATTGCTGGATGCGATCGGTCGCGTCGAGGGGCGGCTGGTGCTGGTCACCAACGAGGTCGGGATGGGGATCGTGCCCGACAATGCGATGGCGCGGCGGTTCCGCGATCTGGCCGGGATGCTCAACCAGCGGGTCGCGGCTGCGGTCGAGACGGTCGATCTCGCGGTGTCGGGGCTGACGATCCGGATGAAGGGATAGGGTGCCCCTCCCCGATATGGGGAGGGGCTGGCGGCGTCAGAACGAGACGCGGGCGCCGAGCGAGGTGACGATCGCGCTGGCGTCGCGGAGCGCGCCGTTGGTGCGGATGATGCTGCCCGCGACCAACGTAGCGCGGTCGATCGTCGTGTTCTCGAAGTCGACATATTGCGCGGCGGCGTCGACCGCGATGCGCGGCGTCAGCTGGTAGGAGGCACCGGCGGCATAGGTCCAGCGATCCGCATCGGGGACGCGCGCGTCGCGCTGGCCGTCCTGGGTCGGCGTCTTGGTGCGCTGGACACCGCCACGCACGGTCAGCTTGGGCGTGACGTCATAGTCGAGACCGCCCGCGAGGCTCCAGCTGTCGCGGTAGTTCTCAGGGATCGCGGTGTTGAGCGGCGCGCCGAGATCGATCGTGTCGAACTTGCTCCAGTTGAACGCGATGACCTGGGCGTTGAGCGTCAGCTGGTCGGTGGCGCGGACGCGGCCCGCGACGATGACCTGACCGGGGGTGTTGAACTCGGCGGTTGCGCCCGAGACCTCGGTGTTGCCGCCGGCGAGCGGGCCGAGCAGGCCGGTGACGACGAGGTCGCCCTTCAGCTTGTGGCGGATGCTCGACTTGTAGGTGACGCCGACGGTGGCGAAGTCGTTGTGGAGCTGGACGCCTGCGGTCCAGCCGAGATCCCAGCCGTCGCCGCTGAGTTCCTGGCGGCCGTCGGGCTGCGCCGCGGAGACGTTGGGCAGCGCGTTGCTGAGGATCGCGTCGGTATATTCGACGTTGAGCGCACCGCCGACGCGGAGCCAGTCGGTCAGCTCGACGCCGATCGAGGGCTGGATGTCGATCGTGCGCAGGCGGGTCTTGTCCGCGCTGTAGCGCGCCCAGCTGTCGGCGTCATAGTTGGTCGTGAAGCTGAACGGCGAGGTGACGACGAGGCCGACCGCGATCCGGTCGGTCAGCGGATAGGCGACCGCACCCGAGGGGACGACGCCCTTGTTGACCGGGTCGCTCGAGTTCGACTGGCCGCTGATCGCGGTGCAGGGCTGGCCGCCCGGACGGCAGATCTGCGAGCCGGTGTCGATCACGTCGCCGCGCGGGATGATCGCGCTGGCGCTGAGCGTCGCGCTGCCGTCGCGGATGCCGGCGATCGCGGCGGGGTTCCACCAGAGCGACGCGGCGCCGGTATCGGCGGCCTCACCCGAAAACGCACGGCCCGCGCCGCGCGCCGACTGCGCCTGGAGATAGAAGGCGTCGGCATAGGCGGTGCTGGCGCATCCGAAAGCGGAGACGAGCGCGGTCACGGCCAGCAACGGGGCCTTGGTACGAAACGACATTTACAAAATTCCTGAACGCTAACTTTTGGGGAGATGAAAGGGACCTGGGATCAGCGGACGCGCGTCCAGGTCTGGGTCTTGCAGAGCGGGAAGAAGACGCAGCCGCGCAGCTTCAGCTGGTTCGCGCCGACCGGGGTGATCTTGCCGCTATAGGTCTTGCCGTCCTCGGCATTGTAGACCTGGCCGCTGCTCCAGACGCCGTCCTTGTCGGACTTGAAGCCGCTGAGCATCTGCATGCCCTGGATCGGGCGGCTGCGCAGCGCGGTGTTGCTGTTGTTGGCGTCCTTCATCGACGGGTTGGCGCGCAGCGCGTCGGAGGTCAGGATCTTGCCGCAGATCGAGGGGCCGCAACGCGCGATCTCGACGATGGCGTTGTGCGTCTCGGTCCGCCAGCGGCCGACCACGGTGTCGGCGGTCGCGGGCGCGCCGGCGAGCAGCGCGGCGATCATCATCAGGGACATCGTCTATCCTCTCCTAAGGTTCCGGGGTCGTCGTATGTGTACGATCGTGAATATCTCGCAAGATCAGCGACGTAAGCGCGACCTTGTTGCCGTATACGGCAGTAATCGTTCCGCCCTTAGTTTTGTACAAAGACAAGTCAAGTCTTCTTACGGATCCGGGGCGGTTAAAAACATGGTCATCGGGGTCACGGCCGTCATTCCCGCGGAGGCGGGAACCCATAGGGGCTGACGGCGCGATCACGCACGCAGGTCAGCCCTTATGGGTCCCCGCCTTCGCGGGGATGACGGGTGTTCAGTTGCGCAGTGGCTTACCGGTCTGGAGCATGTGGACGACGCGCGCTTGGGTGCGCTGGTCCTTGACGCTCGTCATGAAGGCGGCGCGTTCGAGGTCGAGGAGCTGCGCTTCGGTGACGGTGTCGACGAGGTCGGCCTCGCCGCCGGTCAGCACCTCGGCGAGACGGTCGGCGACCACCACGTCATAGTCGGTCGCCATGCCCTTCTTGTGGAAGTCGGACACAGCCATCGACAGACCGGTACGACCGCTAGCGCCCGCCAGACGGAAGGTCGGCGGCTCGGGGGTGACATAGCCCTCGACCAGCGACAAGGCCTTCGCCTTGGCGTCGGCGAGCAGGCGGTCGCGGTTCATCGTGATGCCGTCGTCCTTGCGCAGGATCATCATCTCCTTCGCCTCCGCCGCCGACTTGGCGACCTGCGCGGTGGAGACCG
Organism: Sphingomonas sp. T1; assembly: GCF_902506585.1. Classification (NCBI taxonomy): domain Bacteria; kingdom Pseudomonadati; phylum Pseudomonadota; class Alphaproteobacteria; order Sphingomonadales; family Sphingomonadaceae; genus Sphingomonas; species Sphingomonas sp. T1. The sequence continues at coordinate 725,737 of NZ_LR733875.1, read as the reverse complement.
CCTGGAACACCTTGGTCAGCGCGGGCATCGGCCCGTTGGGAAGCGTGCGCGACTTGGTCCAGCGATCGAGCATCTCGCCATTGCCGCCCCAGCCCGGCACCAGCCCGACGCCGCATTCGACGAGGCCGGCATAGGTCTCGGCATGCGCCTGGACCGCGTCCGAATGGAGCAGCATCTCGCAGCCGCCGCCGAGCGCGAGGCCCGCGGGCGCGCTGACGACGGGGAAGGGCGCGTATTTGAGCGCCTTGTACGCCTGCTGGCCCCGCGCAACGCTCGCCTCGACCATGTCCCAGAGGCCCGCACCGACCGCGAACATCGCCGCGCCGAGATTGGCGCCGGCCGAGAAGTTGCTGCCCTCGTTATAGACGACCAGCGCCTTGAAGCGCTCGCGCACGACGGGGACCGCTTCCTCGATGAGCGCGATGACCTGATCGTCGAGCGCGTTCATCTTGGTGTGGAATTCGAGCGCGGCGACACCGTCGCCGACGTCCCAGAGCGACGCCGAGGCGTTGGTCAGGACCGGCTGCGACCGCAGCTTGATGTCCTCGAGCAGTTCGACACCGTCCGCGCGCGGCACGTCGACATAGTCGCCGGCCGTGGTCAGATACTGTCGGTTGCCGTTCTCGACGCGGTAGAAGGGGCGGTCGCCCGCGGTTGTCAGGATCGCGGGCACGTCGCGGCCCTCGGCGGCGAGACGCTGGGCGAGCAGGCCCGGCCCCATCCGGTCGATCAGTTCGAACGGCCCGTATTTCCAGTTGTACCCGAGCTTCATCGCGTCATCGATCGCGACGATATCGTTCGCCGCCTCGCCGACGAGCATGGCGGCGTAGGCCAGCGTGTTGCCGAGGATCGTCCAGGCATAGGTGCCGATCTTGCCGGGCTCGGCGATCAGCGCGGCGAGATCCTTGCCGGTCTTGCCGGGCAGCTCGGCGGGCTTCGCCTCGGGGCGATAGTCGCCGGTCGCGAGGTCGAGCGACAGCTTGGTGCGCGTCGCCTTGTCGAAGCGGTAGAAGCCGCCCTTGCCCTTGCGGCCGGTGAACCCCTCCGCGATCATCTTGTCGACGAGCGGCATGTCGCGGACGGTGTCGAAATAGGGGTCGCCCGCGGGGAGCGTCGAGGAAAGGCTCTTCGACAGCAGCGGCATCAGGTCGACGCCGACGAGATCGACGAGCCCGAAGATCCCGGTCTTGGGCACGCCCATCGGCCGGCCGCCGATCTGGTCGGCCTCCTCGACGGTCAGCCCCTGATCCATCGCCGCGTTGATCGCGATCGCCAGCCAGTAGGTGCCGATGCGGTTGGCGATGAAGCCCGGCGTGTCCTTCGCGCGGACGATGCGCTTGCCCATGAAGCGATCGACGAAATCCTCGACCTTCCCGGCGACCGCGACGTCGGTATGCTCGCCGCGGACGATCTCGACCAGCCGCATGTAGCGCGGCGGGTTGAAGAAATGGGTGATGAGGAAGTCGGCCTTGAACTGGTCCGAGCGGCCGTCGACGAGATGGCCGAGCGGGATCGTCGAGGTGTTCGACGAGACCGCGGTGCCGGGACGCTTCAGTGCCTCGAGCTTGGCATAAAGCGCCTGCTTGATGTCGAGCCGTTCGACGATCGCCTCGACGATCCAGTCGCATTCCGCGACGCGGTCGAGATGATCGTCGATGTTGCCCGTCTCGACCAGCTTGGCCGCACGCTTGGACATGAAGGGGGCGGGGTCGGTCTTGAGCATCTTCGCGACCGCGCCCTTGGCGACCGCGTCGCGATCGTCACCCTCGCGGGGCACGATATCGAGCAGCAGCACCGGGATGCCGGCATTGGCGACCTGCGCGGCGATACCCGCGCCCATCACGCCTGCGCCGATGACACAGACTTTCTTTACGGCGTTGTCCATCATGCGCGCTCCAGCACCGTTGCGATGCCCTGACCGCCGCCGATGCACTGGGTGGCGAGTGCATAGCGGCCACCTTCGCGGGCGAGCAGGGCCGCGGCCTTGCCGACGATGCGCGCGCCGGTCGCGCCGAGCGGATGGCCGATCGCGATCGCGCCGCCATCGAGGTTGATCGTCTCGTCCTTGAGCCCGAGGTCGCGGATGCAGGCGATCGCCTGGCTGGCGAACGCCTCGTTGATTTCGACCACGTCGAGGTCGGCGACGGTGATGCCGGCGCGCTCCATCGCCTTTTGCGAGGCGTAGATCGGGCCGAGGCCCATCGTCGACGGCTCGTTGCCCGAGACCGCGACCGACTTGATCCGCGCGAGGATGGTCAGGCCGTGCTTCGTCGCGAACTCTTCCGAGGTGACGAGGACGGCGGAGGCGCCGTCGGTCAGCGGCGAGGAGGTGCCGGCGGTAACCGAGCCGTCCGCGCTGAACGCAGGCTTGAGGCCCGCGAGCGCTTCGGTCGTCGTGCCGGCGCGGATCGTGCCGTCCTGGCTGACCGGGCCGGCCTTGGTCTGGATCGTCACGATCTCGTCCGACAGGCGGCCATCGGCGCGCGCGGCGGCGGCCTTGTCCTGGCTCTTCACCGCGAACGCATCCTGTTCGGCACGGGTGATCTGGTAATCGCGCGCGACGTTCTCGGCGGTCTCGCCCATGCCCATGTACGCGCCGGCGTTCTTCTTGAAGAGATCGGGGTTGGGGAGCGGGTTGTAGCCGCCCATCGGCACGCGGCTCATCGATTCGAGACCGGCGCAGATGAACGCGTCGCCAGCGCCGATGTTGATCTGGCCGACCGCGATGTGGATCGCGCTCATCGACGAGCCGCAGAAGCGGTTGACCGTCATGCCGCCGACCGACAGCGGCAGGTCGGCGAGCAGGCCGATCATCCGCGCGACGTTGAGACCCTGCTCGCCCTCGGGGAAGGCGCAGCCGAGGATGATGTCCTCGATCGCGGCGGGATCGACGCCGGTCTTGTCGAGCAGACCGCGGATCGTCTGCGCGGCGAGATCGTCAGGGCGGACGCGGGCGAGGTCGCCCTTGCCGGCAAGATGGAACGGCGAGCGGGCGTACCCGGCGATGACGACGTTGGTCACGATGATCCTCTCCAATTGCAATCGGTCCGCTTAAGACTTGCGGGCTACCCTTAAGGTGCGATACCTCTCCTATACGTCAAGGTGATGCGGCCTACAATATCAGTCGAGAGCGCACGCCGAAAAGGAGAGAGAGATGCTGGACACCGACGGCCGTGCGATCGGCGTACCGCTAGAAGGCGAAGCGCGTTTGCTGGGCGACATGCTCGACACGGCGGTTCGCCGATTCGGGTCGCGGACGGTGCTGGATTTCCTCGGGTCGACGATGACCTATGCCGAGCTTGGCGACGCGGTCACGCATGCGGCGCGGGGCCTGCAGGATCTGGGCGTGGTGAAGGGGACGCGGGTCGCGCTGTGCCTGCCGAACACGCCTTATTATCCGGTGCTGTTCTTCGCGGTGCTGAAGGCGGGCGGGATCGTCGTCAACGTCAACCCGCTCTATGTCGAGCGCGAGCTGTGCCACCTGCTGAAGGATTCGGGCGCGGAGATCATCGCGACCTGCGACATTACCGAGATCCATGCGCGCGTGCTGAAGGTCGCGGGCGAGGCGGGGCTGCGGCATGTCATCACCTGCCCGATTGCGGGCGCGCTGCCGACGCTGAAGTCGATCGCCTACCGGATCTTCAAGCGCGCCGAGATCGCCCGCGCGCCGAACGACGCGCGGCATCGCAGCTTCGACTCGCTGGTGCGCGCAAAGGGCGCGCCCGCGCCGGTCGCGGTGACGCCGGACGAGGTCGCGGTGCTGCAATATACCGGGGGGACGACCGGCGAGCCCAAGGCGGCGATGCTGAGCCACGCCAATCTGGTGTCGAACGCGGATGCGATGATGACGTTCGTCGGCGGCGAGACGCCCGAGCAGGACCGGGTGATGGGGGCGCTGCCGCTGTTCCATGTCTTCGCGCTGACGACGGTGCTGACCTATTCGATCCGCGCGGGCGCGCAGATGATCCTGTTGCCGCGGTTCGAGCTGCAGCAGCTGCTCAAGACGATCGTGCGGACCAAGCCGACCTATTTCCCCGCGGTGCCGACCATCTATGCGGCGATCACCAAGGCGGCGGAGACGCAGCCGATCGACCTGTCGTCGATCCATGCGTGCATCTCGGGCGGCGCGCCGCTGCCCGCCGAGGTGCGCACCGCGTTCGAGGCGGCGACGGGGTCGAAGCTGGTCGAGGGGTACGGCCTGTCGGAGGCGTCGCCGATCATCACCTGCAATCCGATCGAGGGGCTGAACAAGCCGGGATCGGCGGGGCTGCCCTTTCCCGGCACGATCATCGAGATCCGCGACCGCGAGGACCCGACCCGGCTGCTGCCCGTCGGTGAGAATGGCGAGATCTGCGCGCGTGGCCCGCAGGTTACGCAAGGATATTGGCACAAGCCGGAAGCGAGCGCTGCGCTGTTCGCGGACGGGGCGCTGCGCACCGGGGATGTCGGGCATCTCGACGCGGACGGCTATCTGTTCATCGTCGACCGGATCAAGGACCTGATCCTGTGCGGCGGCTACAATGTCTATCCGCGCGTGATCGAGGAGGCGCTGTACGAGCATCCCGCGGTCGCCGAGGTGGTGGTGATCGGGGTCGCCGACGCCTATCGCGGACAGGCGCCCAAGGCGTTCGTCACGCTGGTCGAAGGTGCGGTCGCAACCCCTGTGGAATTGCGTGATTTTCTGCGCGACAAGATCAGCAAGATCGAGCTTCCCCGCGAGGTCGAAATCCGCGACACTCTGCCCAAGACGTTGATCGGCAAGCTATCCAAAAAGGAACTTGTCGCGGAGGAAGAAGCCAGGCTGGCACGCGCGATGCCGGCCGGGGCGGCGTCGGGGGAGAGGGGAGCGACACCGTGAACGAGCGGCAGGACGATCTTACCGGGATTCAGGACGTGTCGCAGGCGCTGGGGGTCAGCGCGCGGACGCTGCGTTTCTATGAGGACAAGGGGCTGATCGAGCCGTGCCGGATCGGGACGACGCGCGTCTATACGCGGCGTGACGTCGCGCGGATGCAGCTGATCCTGCGCGGCAAGCGGCTGGGATTCTCGCTGCGCGACATCGAGGAGTTTCTCGTCCTGTACGATGCGGATCCGCAGCATGTCGAACAGATGCGTGCGCTTGCCGAACGCTGTCGCCAGCGGATCGACGACCTCCAGCAGCAGCAGGCGGCGATCGCGCAGACGCTGGAGGAGCTCGAGAAGATCGAGGCGCAGGCGCTCGAGCGGATCGCGTCCTGATCGGCGTGTAACGCGCGGCGGTTGCACTGCGCGGCGCAGCGCGGCAGGGACGGGCGATGCGTACCATCTCCTCCGCCGTCGGCGTTCGTCTCTATCATCTCGACGATGCGCTCGAGGGCGGGGCGGCGACGACCTTGTTCTACGGCCCGCTCGGCGAGGCGCTGGCGATCGCCGCGCAGCAGCCCGAGGAGGTCCAGGCGGGGCTGTATATCGCGACCGAGAATGACGTCGTCGCCTATCTCGACCTTGACGAATGAAGCTCAGGCGCCGGCGGTGAAGCCGTCGTCGCGGTCGGCGGGGACGGGCGCGCTGACCGCCTTGCAGATCGCGCGGAGCGCGGGTTTGAGCCCCTCCTCGAGGGTAGGGTGATAGAAGGGCATGTCGAGCAGGTCGGTCGCGGTGCGGCCCTGCTGGATCGCCCAGGCGATCAGGTGCGCGCTGTGCTCGACCCCGGGGGCGGCCATCGTCGCGCCGGTGAGCCGGCCGGTGCCCGCCTCCGCATAGAATCGGATCAGCCCGGCGTTGCGCGCCATGACCTTCGCGCGACCCTGATCCGCGTAGGAGGCTTCGCCGATGACGATGCCGTCCTGCTCGTCGGGGGTGATGTCGCCGATGACCGCGACGGTCGGGTCGGTGAACATGATCGCGAGCGGGACCATCCGCGGGCCCGGGGTGACGTCGGGGAACTGCGCGGCGTTGCGGCCGGCGATCATGCCCTCGGCGGAGGCTTCGCCGAGCACGGTGCGGTCGTGATCCGCGTCGCCCGCGATGAAGATCGGCGCGTCGCCGCACTGCATCGTCGTCCTGTCGAAGACCGGCGTGCCGTGATCGTCGAGCGTGATCCCGGTGGTCTCTAGCCCGAGGCCCTTGAGCCGCGGTGGGCGGCCGGTCGCGACGAGCAGATAGTTGAAGCAGCGGGATCCCGACTGCTCGCCCGACCAGGACAGGCGGACGCCGCCGCTGTCGGGTTCGGCCTTCAGCTTCATCTCGAGATGGATCGGCAGTTCCTTGTCGAGGATACCGTGCAGCGCCGCCGAGACCTTCTCGTCCTTGAGCGCGGCGAGGCCGGGCGACTGGTCGAACACCATCGTCTCGACGCCGAGCCGGACGAGCGCCTGGGCGAGTTCGAGGCCGATCGGACCCGCGCCGATCACGCCGACCGAGCCGGGCAGTGTCGGCAGGTCGAAGATCGTCTCGTTGGTCAGCACGCGGTCGCGGACCGCGTCGAAATTGTCGGGAATGTTCGGGTAGGAGCCGGTCGCGATCACGATGGCCTTGGCGGTCACGGTGCGGCCGTCGTCGAGGCTGAGCGTGGTCGCGTCGACGAAGCGCGCGCGGGCCTGGACCTTCACGCCGTCGGGAAGCTTGTCGAGCGAGTCGCAGACGCCCGCGACGAACGCGTCGCGCTCGCGCTGGACGCGCGCCATGACTGCGGCCCCGTCGATCCGTGGCTCGGCGGTGATGCCGAAGACCGATGCCTGGCGGACTGCGTGCGCGGCGTGGGCGGCGGCGATCAGCAGCTTGGAGGGCATGCAGCCGACGCTGGCGCAGGTGGTGCCCGAGAAGGTCTCGTCGATCAGCAGCGTGCGCGCGCCGTTGCGCCGCGCGTTGCGTTCGGCGGCGAGCCCGGCGGTGCCCGCGCCGATGATCGCGACGTCGCAGGTTGAATCGGGGCTGGTGTTCGGCATGATCGACTCCGTCTCCGGAGTATTCCGGTCATGGCAGCGAAACCTTCCAACCGCCTGACCCGTTCCGCATGCCGATCCGATAATCACCACGATCCGAGGACCCGCCATGCTGACCGTCCATCACCTGAATTTCTCCCGGTCTTTCCGCATCTTGTGGCTGCTGGAGGAACTGCAGCTGCCCTATGAGCTGGTCCGGTACGAGCGCGATGCGAGCTTCCGTGCGCCCGCGTCGCTGAAGGCGGTGCATCCGCTGGGCAAGGCGCCGATCGTGCAGGACGACGAGCTGACGCTCGCCGAGAGCGCGTCGATCCTCTCCTATCTCGATCGCAAGTACGGCGGCGCGCGGCTGAGCCCGCCCGAAGGCACACCCGAGGCGGCGATCCATGACGAATGGCTGCACTATGTCGAGAGTTCGGCGGCGTTCCCGATCATGATGACGGTGATCGGCAAGATGATGGGCGGGCTGCCCGAGGGCCTCGGCAAATTCTCCGAGCCCGAGGTCGCCAAGACGTTTGCGTATATCGCCGACGGGGTCGGCGAGGGGCCGTATCTAATGGGGGCGAAGCTGACGCTGGCGGATATCCAGATGTCGTATCTGCTCGCGACCGCGGAGAGCGCGGGGCTGCTCAGGGACCAGCCGGAGGTTTCCGCGTATTTCGAGCGGTTGAAGGCGGTGCCGGGCTATCAGAAGGCAATCGAGATCGGCGGGCCGCTGTCGCCACCGCGGCGCTGACGGGTAAGGGGACCGGCGCTGCGAGACAGCAGCGCCGGTCCTGCCGGCTCAGCGCGCCTTGAAGCGGATCGCCTGACCGCCGCCGGGCGCGAGCGCGAGCGTCAGCGTGTCGCCCTTGCGGACGCGCTTGGTCTCGATCGTGATCGCGTGGCGTGCGGTCGTCTTGTAGTCGGCGCCGGGGCCGTCGCGGTAGATCTGCGCGGTGTAGGTCCGGCCGGCGTCGAGGAAGTCGAGCGCGACGGTGAGCGTCCGGGCATTCTCGTCGGTGACGCTGCCGACATACCAGTCGTTCGACTTGCGGTCCTTGCGTGCGAAGGTGACGAAATCGCCGACCTCGCCGTTGAGCACGCGGGTGTCGGACCAGTCGGTCGGCACGTCCTTGATGAACTGGAACGCGGCGGGGTATTTCGCGTAGTTCTCGGGCGTGTCCGCGGCCATCACGACGGGCGAATAGAGCACGACGTAAAGTGCGAGCTGCTTGGCGATGGTCGACAGGAGATCGCTGTCGTCGGTGCCCTTGAGACTGAGCACGCCGGGGGTGAAGTCCATCGGCCCCTCGAGCATGCGCGTGAAGGCGAGGTTCGCCTCATGCTCGGGCGGGTTCTTGCCGGCCCAGCTGTTATATTCCATCCCGCGCGAGCCCTCGCGCGCGATCCAGTTGGGATAGGTGCGGCGCAGGCCGGTGTCCTTGACGGGCTCGTGGCTGTCGATCGACACCTTGTACTTGGCGGCGGTGGTGACGACGCGGGTATAGTGGTTCACCATCCACTGGCCCTCATGCCATTCGCGGTGCTGCGACCCGTCGGGATCGACGCGCTCGATCTGGCCCGCGTCGGTGACATAGCCGGTCTTGATCGCGGGAATGCCGTGATCGCGCGCAAAGGCGAAGGCGCGGTCGAGCTGGCCGTCATAATGGCTGGCCGAGCCGCCGGTCTCGTTATGGCCGATCAGGTAGACGCCCTTCGACTTGGCGTATTTGGCGAGATAGCCGGCATCGAAATCGGGAGTCGGCGTGTCGAACTGCATCGCGGTGCCGTCGCCGAACCAGTCGCCGTCCCAGCCGACATTCCAGCCCTCGACGAGGACGCCGGGGATTTTGTTGGCGCTGGCGAAGTCGATATAGGTCTTCACATGCGCGGTCGTGGCGCCGTGATTGGGGCCGGTCGCCCAGCTCCACTTGCCGGTGATCATGTTCCACCAGACGCCGACGAACTTGCCGGGCTTGACCCAGCTGACGTCGCCCAGCTTGTTCGGCTCGTTCAGATTGAGCTCGATATGGCTCATGTAGAGGCCGGGTGCGTCGTCCGAGAGGATCAGCGTGCGCCACGGCGTCGCGAACGGGCCGGTCCGCGTGACCTTGGGCGCGCCGGCGCCGGGCGTCAGCACCGCCTTCAGCGTGTTGCCCTCGACCTTGGCGACGTTCATGCCGGCATAGTCGATGAGCGCGGCCTCGTGCAGCGCGACATGCGTGCCGCCCGCGAGCTTCAGCGTGATCGGCGTCGCGGCGGTGCCGACATCGGCGAGCGGCGTGCGGTTGTAGAGATATTCCTCGCGATTCCATTCGAATCCGGGCTTCCACCAGGCGGTCGCGTCCTCGGCGAACGCGAACTGCGTCAGCTCCTCGGCGATGTTGATCGTCTTGAAATTGGGCTGGTCGGGGAAGACGTAGCGAAAGCCGATGCCGTCGTCCTGGAGCCGGAACACGACGTCGATCGCGCGCTGGAGCCGGTCGGTCTCGCGCAGGCGGACGCGCATCTCGGTGTGGTTGTCGCGGATCGTCTTCCACTCGCCCCAGGGCTGCGTCCAGGTCGAATCCGCCTTGTCGCGGGTGACGGTCTCGATCTTCAGATGCCGGTCGAACTTGGGCGCATCGGTGAAGAGGAAGCCGAGCCGCGACGGCTTGACGATCAGCGTGCCCTTGCGCGTGACGCTGTAGGTCGCATGGCCTTCGCCGTCGGTCGCGACGGTGACCGCGATGCTGCCGTCGGGCGAGGTCGCGATCGCCGAGGGGATCGTCGGGACGGGCTGCGGCTTGATCGTCTCGTTCGTCGTGACGGCCGGGGTGGTAACGGCGGGGGCGGGCTGATCCTGCGCGATCGCGGGTGCGGTGGTCGCGAGCAGGGTCGCCAGCGTCAGCGAGAGGGTCTTCATGATCCGGTCCTTTCGACGATCAGCGCGGCATAGCCGCCCAGTCGTCCTATCGTTGCGTCGTTGATGCTGTCGCGGACGCGCCAGTGTTCGGGGGTAGCGGGGCTCCACGCGACGGGCGTCGCGGCCATGTTGAAGACGCAGAGCAGGATCTGGTCGCCGTCACGGCGTTCGAAGGCAAGCAGCGTGTCGGTGACCTCGGTCAGGACCAGATCGCCGATCGCGAGCGCGGGGATCGCGCGGCGCAGCGCGAGCAGGCGGCGGGTCAGCGCGAGCAGAGAGTCGGGATCGCCCTCCTGCCGGTCGACCGCGAGCTCGGGATGGTCGTTGCCGACGGGGAGCCAGGGCGACGCATCGGTGAAGCCCGCATGCGGCGCATCGGCCCGCCACGGCATTGGCGTGCGGGCGCCGTCGCGCGACAGCGTCAGCGGCCAGTTGGCGATCGCCTCGGGATCCTGGAGCTGGTCGAACGGCACCTCGACCTGGGTCAGGCCCAGTTCCTCGCCATAATAGAGAAAGATGTTGCCGCGCAGGCAGACGAGCAGCGCGATCTTCATCCGCGCGAAGGCGTCGCGGTCATCGGGGCCGATCCAGCGCGAGACGGCGCGGGGGGCGTCGTGATTCTCGAACGCCCAGCTCGGCCAGCCCATCTCCGCGTCCGACGGCCAGAGCGTGATCGCGTCGGCGACGGTGCTGGGGCGGAGGTTCGACGCGTAGAGGAAGTCGAAGCCATAGGCGCTGTTGAGCCGGGTCTGGCCGCGGGTGAACAGCTTCATCTCGCGGTCGCTGTCGGCGCCGCCGACCTCGGCCACGGTGAAGCGGTCGCCATAGCCGTCGATCAGCCGCCGCAGCCGTTCGAGAAAGGCGGGAATGTCGGGATGGCTCTGGTTGTGGACATGCGCCTGAAAGTCGAAGGGGCGCGTCTTCAGGCTGTTGTCGGTGACCGGCGGATTGTCGGTCAGCGCGGGGTCATGCATCGCGAAGTTGATCGCGTCGAGACGGAAGCCGTCGACGCCGCGGTCGAGCCAGAATTTGGCGGTGTCGACGATCTCGTCCTGCACGTCCGCGTCGTGAAGGTGGAGCTGTGGCTGCTCCTTCAGGAAATTGTGCAGATAATATTGGCGACGGCGCGCGTCCCAGGTCCAGGCGGGGCCGCCAAAGACCGACTGCCAGTTGGACGGCGGGCTGCCGTCGGGCTTGGCGTCGGCCCAGACATACCAGTTGGCCTTGGGGTTGGTGCGCGACGAACGGCTCTCGACGAACCAGGGATGCTCGTCCGAGGTGTGGCTGTAGACCTGGTCGATGATGATCTTCAGCCCGAGCGCGTGGGCGCGCGCGATCAGCGTGTCGAAATCGGCGAGCGTGCCGAAGATCGGGTCGACATCGCGGTAGTTCGCAACGTCATAGCCGAAGTCCTTCATCGGCGACGTGAAGAAGGGCGAGAGCCAGACTGCATCGACGCCGAGGCTCGCGACATAGTCGAGATGGCGGGTGATGCCGGGCAGGTCGCCGATGCCGTCGCCGTTCGAATCCGCAAAGCTGCGCGGATAGATCTGGTAGATGACCGCGCCCTTCCACCAGGGTCGGTGCACGGGCAGGCTCGTATCGTCGGGCATCAGCGGGTCTCCGCGGCGCAGACCGCATAGCCAAAGGCGGGGATGGTCAGCGTGACGCTGCCGGGGGCGGTCGCGCGCGCGGGGCAAGCGCCGGCGAGCGTATCGAAGCGGGTCGAGCGAGTCTCGACCTGGATCGCGCTGGTCAGCGGCTTGGCGCTGGTGTTGTACGCAAGGAGCATCTCGGCGCCGGTCACGGGATCAAAGCGCGAGACCGCGAACAGGCCGGGCGTGTCGCCGCGCGCGCGGACGAGCGTGCGGCCGCGGGTCAGCGCCGGGTGCGCGACGCGGAGGCGTGCGAGCGCGGCGATCTGGCGGAACAGCGGGTGGGTCGTGCCGAAACTGGCGGTCGCGGTGGTGGCGTCGGTACCGACGAGGCGGTTGTCGTTATAGACGGCGACCTTCGAGGCGAACATGTCCTCGCGTGCGTCCTGGTCGTCGCCGTCGCCGGCAAAGCCCTGCTCGTCGCCCGAATAGATGGTCGGCACGCCGCGCATCGTCAGCAGCATCGCATGGCCGAGCTTGACGCGTGCGAGCACCTCGGCCTCGCTCGCATTCGGGTTGAGGCGGCGGACGTCGCGGGCGAAGCGGCCCTGGTCGTGATTGCCGAGGAAGGTCGGCAGGATCATCGCGGTGTCGGCGCCGTGTTCGTAGAGCGCGTCGCCGTCGAACAAGGCGGCGAGTTCGTTGGTGCCCTTGTTGCCCGCGACGACGTCGGTCACGCCCCAGCGGAAGCCGAAGTCGAGCACCGCGGGCAGCTTGTCGACGCGGGTGAAGCGCGCGAGATAGCCCGGATCCATCGTCCCATAGGCGACCTCGCCGAAGATGTGGAAATTGGGGATGCCGTTCGCCCTGGCGCGGTCGAGCATCGCGGGCGTGAAGGCCTGCCAGAATTCGGGATTCACGTGGCGCGCGGTGTCGATGCGGAAGCCGTCGACCTTGAACCGATCGATCCAGCCGCCGAAGATGTCGATCATCCCCGACACGACGCGGGGGTTCTCGGTCGCGAGATCGTCGAGGCCGGAGAAGTCGCCCATCGTCGAGCTCTCGTCGGTGAAGGTCGAGTCGCCGCGGTTGTGGTAGTAGATCGGGTCGTTGAGCCAGGCGGGGACCTTCACGGTCTGTTCCTTCGCAGGGACATAGGGCGTGTAGGCGAAGCCGGGGTCGGTCAGCCGCGCGAAGTTTTCAGGCGTGCGGACGGCGTCGCCAGCGAAACCGGGATTGATCGGCTTGCCGCGCAGGCCGAGCTTGCGCTGATAGGGATAATTGGCGCGGTCGCGATAGGCGCAGGGGGTGCCCTCGGTGCATTCGCGGTACTGGATCACGTCGGCGGTGTGGTTGATGATGATGTCCATATAGACCTTCATCCCGCGCGCATGCGCCGCAGTGACGAGCGCGGTCATGTCGGCATTGGTGCCGAGATGCGGATCGACCTGTGTGAAGTCGGTGATCCAGTAGCCGTGATAGCCGGCGGATTCCTTGCCGGGCGCGCCCTGGACGGGCTTGTTCTTGAAGATCGGACCGAGCCAGATCGCGGTCGCGCCGAGCTGCTGGAGATAGCCGAGGCGCTTGGTCAGGCCCTTGAGGTCGCCGCCATGGTAGAAGCCCTTGGCGGTCGGGTCGAAGCCGGTGACGCGGCGATCGCCGGTGAGGCCGCCGCGGTCGTTGGCGGGATCGGCATTCTCGAACCGGTCGGGGAGGACGAAATAGATCACCTCGTCCTGCGGCAGCCGCGCGCGATAGTCGGTCGAGGATGCGGGCTTCGGTGCAGGGCCGGGGTCTGCGATGGCGGGCGAGAGCGCGAGCAACCCTGCCAGAATGGTGGCGACGCTCTTGATCATCGGATGTCCTTTTCGCACCGGAATCGGTGACGGCGCCACCGGCGCCGGGTCGCCGTCCGCCGGGATGACCCCGGGCGGACGGCGGTATTGCAGGCACTTAGAAGCGGAAGCTTGCACCCAGATAGAACTGACGCCCGAAATATTGCAGCGTGCCCGTCTGTGCGGTCTGGCCGAAATAGGAGCGGGTCGGCTGGTCGGTCAGGTTGTTCGCCTGCGCGAGCAGCGTCATCCCGGCGAGCGGGCTGCCCTGCGGGAATTCATAGCTCATCTGCGCGTCGAACACGGTCTCTGCGGCATTGGTCACGATCTGCTCGCTGAGGCCGAACTGCGGCGCGACGAACTTCGAGCGGTAGCGCATCGAGACGCGCGTCTGGAAGCCGTTCTTCTCGTAGAAGAGCGTCGGGTTGGAGACGATCTTCGACAGGCCGGGCAGCGACAGCGAGAGCGTGTTGCCGCTGATCGCGTTGGTGATGCTGACGTCGGACTGGTTGTACGAGATGTTGAGCACCGCGCCGAGGCCGTCGAACGGCGCCGGCAGGAAGTCGAACGTCTTGGTGATGGCGCCTTCGAAACCATAGACATAGCCGCCATTGCCGTTGATCGGTGCGAACAGATTGCCGGTCGTGACGACGCTGGTGAAGCCGGTCCCGGCGAGCGGCGGGGTGCTGATGCCGTTGGCGGCGAAGTCGTAGTTCGGGATGACGCCGCCGATCACGAAGCTGCGGACGTCCTTGTAGAAGGCGCCGAGCACGAGCGAGCCGCTGTTGCCGAAATAATGCTCATAGGTTGCGTCGAACTGGTTGGCGCGGAACGGCTGGAGCGCGGGGTTGCCGCCCGACCCGTCGAGCCGCGCCGCGGTGCCGCCGATGCTGACCAGGTTGGTGCTGATCGAGTTGCGGAAGTCGAAGAAGCGCGGACGCGAGATCTGGCGCGAGAGCGACAGGCGGGCCTGGTCGTTCTCGGTCAGGCCGAGGATGAAGTTCGCCTGGGGCAGCCAGTCGGTGAACTTGCGGCCGCGGGTGTTGAGGTAGCGACCGGTGCCGCCGTCCGAGATCGTCGAGGACGAGCTCTGGTCGGTGTGGACGACGCGCAGGCCGATATTGCCCTTGAACGGCAGCGAGCCGGCGATCGTGTCGAAGTTGAGCTGGCCGTAGCCGGCATAGGTCTTCTCGTCGATCGTGAAGCTCTGGTCCTGCGTGAACGCCTGGGTCTGGTCGACGACGCGGTCGGGCCCGAGCTGCGAGTCGAAGATGCTGCCGATATCGGCGACGATGAAGTCGGGGAAGGACGAGAACTTGCCCTTGAAGCCCGCGGTCGTCGAATTCGAGCCGGTCAGCGTGACGGGCGCAGCGAAGCTGAACGCGTTGAAGCTGGTGATCGTCCGCTCCGCCTTGCGGTTGCCATAGCGGCCGCCGACCTCGAACGACTTGAGGAACGGACCGTCGATCTTGAGCAGCGCGCTGCCCGCGAATGCATAGAGGCGGTCGGTGTCCTTCTGCGGGACGATGTAGAAGCCCTCGAACGTGTTCGCGGCCGGATCGGTGTAGTTGGCGTTGGTCGCGAACGAGCCGACGTTGAGCCCGTCGAGCTTGTAGCTGAGCGTCGTCGGCGTCGCGGTCGTGTTGCCGTTGTCGTCGAGACCCGAATTGTTGAAGAAGCTCGACGCGCGCGAATAGGAGCCGTCGGCGGTCAGCGTGAGCTGGCCGATGTCCTTCTGGACGTTGCCGCCGAAGGTGTAGAGCTTGTCGAGGCGGTTCTCGTTCTGCTGGATCGTGCGGGTGCGGATGCCCGAGGCGTTGCCGCCGACGATCGTGTTGCCGATGACGGTCGGGTCGGTCAGGTTGCTGCTGGTCTGCTGCAGGTTCTCGACCCGGATGCCGCGGCGGAACACGTCCGACTTGAAGCGCGAATAATAGCCGTCGAGCAGGACGCGGAACGTGTCGGTCGGCTCATACTGGATGCTGCCGAGCACGCCGTCGCGGGTCTCGTTGCCGCCCGACTGGACCGCCTCGAAGCCATAGCCGATCGCGTCGGCGCGGCCGTTGCCGTCGAGGTCGCGGATCGCCGGGCTGCCGTTCTGGCCGGTCGCGGTGTAATCATAGCCGACGAAGCGCGTCGCGACGTTCGCCTGCTTCAGCCGGGCATAGCCGACCGCGAGGCCGAGCGTGTCGTCGAGCAGCTTGGTCTGGATCGAGGCGCTGCCGCGATAGCCGAATTCGCTGGCGTCGGGGTTCTGGCCGGCGCGGTCGTTATAGACGCCGCGGACGTTGACGCTGACGAGCGTCTTGCCGGGGATGCTGAGCGGGCGCGCGGTGCTGAGCTCGACCTTGCCGGCGACACCGCCTTCGATCTGCGAGGCCTTGGGGCTCTTGTAGACCGCGGCCTGGTTGATGAGCTCGGACGGGTACTGGTCGAATTCGATGACGCGGTTGCCCGAGGTCGCGACCTGTTCGCGGCCGTTGAGCGTGGCGGAGACGAGATCCTGGCTGAGCCCGCGGATGTTGATCGCGGAGGCCTGGCCGCCGGTACGCTGCGAGGTGACGCCGGGCAGGCGGGCGAGCGACTCGGCGATCGAGACGTCGGGCAAGCGGCCGATATCCTCGGCCGAGACGATCTCGGCGACGACGTCGAGGTTGCGCTTGACCGCGATCGACGAGCGCAGGCTGGCGCGGAAACCGGTGACGACGATGTCGTCGCTGGACTCGGCGGCAGGGCCGCTGCTCGGGGCGGTGGCGTCCTGCGTCGCGACGGTCGGGGCGGGCGTCGAGGGTGCGCTCGACACGGTGTTGTCGGCGGAGGCCGGGGCGGGATCGGTCGCGACCTGCGCGTCGGCGACCGACGCGGCGAAGAGCGCCACGGCGAGCGCGGTGCCGCTGGCCGATAGGGTGAAAAGGTGATGCGCGGCAGATGCCGGGAAACGCTTGGACGTCGTCATGTTCAACTCCCCTGAAAGCCCCGCTGCATCTTTCGCGCCGTGGGCCGTGTGTGGCGTTCCAATGGAATTCCGCCTCACGAAAGCCAATCAATCGACATACGTATTCAGTGCGGCCGTTCCGGCCGTGTTGCCGATTTGCCACGGATCGCGGGGGCCAATGCGTTGACGTTGTGCCGAAACTGGAGTGATGATTGCGACGGCGACGCCGTCCGAGCGCCCCCGAGAGGATCCCTGTCTTGAGTGCCCAGCGCAAATCCACGTCGTTCGACATCGCGCAGGCCGCGGGCGTATCGCAGCCGACCGTGTCGCGCGCACTCCGTGGCAGCCCGACGGTCAGCCCGGCGACGCGGCAGCGGATCGAGGCGATCGCCAAGCAGCTCAACTATACCGTTGACCGCAGTGCCTCGAACCTGCGCAGCGGCAAGACGCGGACGATCGCGCTGCTGCTGTTCCGCGATCCGACGCCCGACGAGACCGAGGTCAATCCGTTCTTCCTGGGCATGCTGGGCGCGATGATGGGGGCGTGTGCCGATCACGGCTATGACCTGCTCGTCTCGTTCCAGAATTTCTCGTCCGACTGGCATACCGACTACGAGGACAGCCACCGTGCCGACGGGCTGATCCTGCTCGGCTATGGCGATTATGCGGATTATCGCGCGCGGCTGGATCATCTCGTGGCGCAGGGGACGCATTTCATCCGCTGGGGATCGGTCCGGCACGACCAGCCCGGGCTGACCGTGGGGTGCGACAATGTCGCGGGCGGTGCGGAGGCGACGCGGCACCTGATCGCGCAGGGGCGGAGGCGGATCGCGTTCCTGGGGGATGCGACCGACCATTATCCGGAGTTTTACGACCGGCACCGCGGCTATCTCGCGGCGCTCGCGGAACATGGCCTGCATGCCGATCCGCACTTGCAGGTCGATGCGATCACGACCGAGGAGGACGGCACGCGCGCCGCTCAGGCGTTGCTCGCGCGCGGGGTCGCGTTCGATGCGATCGTCGCGGCGAGCGACCTGATCGCGCTGTCGGCGATGAGGGTGCTGGCGGGGGCGGGGCGGATCGTGCCCGACGACGTCGCGATCGTCGGCTTCGACGACATTCCCGCCGCCAGCCTCGCCAACCCGCCGCTGACGACGGTGGCGCAGGACACGGTGCTGGGCGGCCGGCGGCTGGTCGAGATGCTGCTCGCGCGGATCGACGATCGGCCGGTGACGAGCATCGTGCTGCCGACGCAACTCGTCGTACGGCGCTCGTCGGGCGAGGCCGCCGCGTGACGCGCGAGAAGCCGCGTCAGGGTTTCTGGGGTCTGTGGAACATCTCGTTCGGGTTCTTCGGGATCCAGATCGGTTTCGCCCTCCAGAATGCGAATGTCAGCCGGATCTTCCAGTCGCTCGGCACCAGCGTCGACGACCTCGCCTTTCTGTGGATCGCCGCGCCGCTGACCGGGCTGCTCGTCCAGCCGGTGATCGGGCATTACAGCGACCGGACCTGGGGGCGGCTCGGGCGCCGGCGACCCTATTTCCTGGGCGGTGCGGTGCTGGCGACGATCGCGTTGCTGGGGATGCCGAACGCGCCCGTGCTGTGGGTTGCGGCGGCGTTGCTGTGGATGCTCGACGGCTCGCTCAACGTCGCGATGGAACCGTTCCGCGCGTTCGTCGGCGACATGTTGGGCAGCCGGCAGCGGACCGCGGGCTATGCGTTCCAGACCGGCTTCATCGGCGCGGGCGCGGTGATCGGCAGCCTGGCGCCGCTGATCCTGACCGACGTCTTCCACGTCGCCAATACCGCGGCGGGCGGCGGGATCCCGCCATCGGTGCGCTATGGCTTCTATCTCGGCGCGGCGGCGTTGTTCTGCGCGGTGCTGTGGACGGTGGTGACGACGAAGGAATATTCGCCCGACGAGATGGCCGCGTTCGAGCAGGACGGCGGCGTGGTCGAGGCGGGGCCGGCGATAGCGGCACCGGTCGGATCGGGCGCGCGGCTGGCGCCGGTGTGGATTGCGCTGGGGGCGATCGTGATCGCGGCGGTGGCGCGGTTCGGGCTCGACAAGCCGGTCTATCTGCTCGGCGCCGGGCTGATCGCGTTCGGTGTCGCACTGCTGGTCAGCGCCGCGCTGGTCCGGTCGGGCAGAGAGTCCAATGTTCTCAGCCAGATCGTCGGCGATCTTGCGACCATGCCGCAAACGATGAAGCGGCTCGCGCTGGTCCAGTTCTTCACCTGGTCGGCGCTGTTCATCATGTGGATCTACACCACGCCGATCGTCACGCAGCGCGCGTTCGGGACGACCGACACGGCGAGTGCGGCGTATAATGACGGCGCGAACTGGGTCGGGGTGCTGTTCGCGGTGTATAACGGCGTGGCGACGGTCTGGGCGTTCGTGATGCCGTGGCTCGCGGGCCGGATCGGGCGGCGCAATGCGCATATCCTGGGGTTGCTGAGCGGCGCGGCGGGGTTCGGGTCGTTCCTGGTGCTGCGCGATCCCTATGCACTGATCGGGTCGATGGTGCTGATCGGGATCGCCTGGTCGTCGATTCTGACGATGCCCTATGCGATGCTGTCCAACGCGCTGCCGCAGGCCAAGCTGGGCGTTTACATGGGGCTGTTCAACATCTTCATCGTGCTGCCGCAGCTGATCGTGTCGTCGGTGATGGGGCAGGTGATGCGGACGGTGTTCCCGGGCGATCCGGTCTGGGCGATGCTGATCGCGGCGGGAGTGATGGGCTTCGCGGCGCTGGCGATGCTGCGGGTGCCGCGGGACGCCTGAGATACTGCCCTCCCCCTGGCGGGGGAGGATCAGGGGTCAGCCGCCGAAGCCGCCGCGGCCGCCAAAGCCGCCGCCGAACCCGCCGCGCGAGATCACCGAGCTGCGGGTCTGGACCCGCGCGGGCGCGCGCGCCGTGGTGGGGGTGAAGGCGTCCGAGCCGACGCGGGTGCGGCCGGTGACGTAATCGCGGCTGATGCGGCCGCCGGCGCCGCCATAATAATTGCCCTGACGGTCGCGGTACATCGGCGCGCCGCGATAGCCATAGCCGCCGTTGAGCGCCTGGCCGATGATGAACCCGGTGAGCAACGGCGTGAAGAAGCTGCCGCCGCTGCCATTGTTGCGCGGTTCGCACTGTGCGGCGCCGAACTGCTCCTCGCAGGTCTGCTTGTCCTCGAACCGTGGTGCGGTCTTGGCGGCGTCGGTCTTGGCCTGTTCGTACGCGCTGTCGCACTGCGCGGCCGGGATCGCCCCCGCCGAGCGGCATTCGGCGACCGAGGCGTAGCTCTGCGCGTCGACGGGCTTGCCGCCGACATCGCCGTCGCAGGCGGTCAGCGAGATGCCCGAGCCCGCGATCAGGCCGGTGAGGACGATCGAGCTGGAACGCTTCATGTCTTTGCCTCTCAGTTCGTCATGCACGCGGCATTGAGGATGCCGACGCAGAGCGAGATGCTGCCTATATAGGTGGCGGCGGCGATATCGCCGCGCACGATCCGGTCGTGAATGTCGCGCATCACGAGGCGGCGGACGACGAGCGCGGCGACGATCTGGATCACGCCTGCAAGCACCGCCCACACTGCGAACTCGACCAGCGTGACGGTGTGCGTCAGCGCGGAGGCGAGCGGGAGGACATAGCCGAGCAACGCCGCGCCCAGCGTGATCGCCGCGGCGGTATTGCCGTCGCGGATCAGCGCCTTCTCGTTATAGGGCGTGGTCGCCTGGAAGATGATCTTGAACGCGATGGTGAAGAGCCCGGCCGCGACGAACGCGATCAGGAAGGCCGCCGCGCTGGCGCCGAAGCTGTAATAGTCGATCATCTGAATCCCCCGGAACGCTGATGCGACGATGCTAGGCGCGGAACTCGCCGAGTTCCAGTGCGACGCCGAGCATGATCTCGAACGAGACCTCGCCCGCCTCATTCTCCTGGTCGATCGCGAGCAGCAGTTCGCGGCCGTCGTCGCCCGGCAGGTCGCGGCCGAACAGCATGCAGGTCTGGAAGATGCGACGGTCGACGATGCCGTCGCGGTCGTCGTGGAGGTCCTCCCAAAAGGTCACCGGTTCCTGTTCGCTCGCCTCGGGGCCGAACCAGACGCGGTCATAGTCGGGGAGCCCCTCGGCGGTGAAGCTGCGCGCCTTGAGCCGGGACTTCCAGGCGGGGCGTTCGGCGGCGGAGGAGGGGTAGGCGCTCTCCCAGGGCGCGAAAATCGTGACGTCGGTGACGTCCTGCCCAGCGCGGTCGTTCGAGACCGCCTGGAACATGATGTCGTCATCGGTGTAGAAGCGGTGGACGAACCCGCCCTCGTTGAGGTCGACGAGACCCTGCGCGACGATCACCAGCGTGTCGCGGTCGAACGGGAACAGCAGCTCCGACCCGAACCGGCGCCAGGCGAGCGGGTCGACGGTCACCGTGCGGCCGAGCGTGACGTTGCGGATGACGGGAAGTCCGGAGCCTTCAAGCGGTTGCTTGCGGCCGAACAGGCGATCGAACATGCAATCCTCGCATCTGTGTTGACGGCCTGCATAGGGCAAAGCGGTGGCGGTCGCAAAGGGCGGCGGGGTGGGGTGTGTCCCGTCATCGTGTCTTTTCTCGTCATCCTGACGAAAGTCAGGACTTAGGGTAATCAAGGGCATCGCATAGTAACCCTGGGTCCTGACTTTCGTCAGGATGACGGAGTGGGGGGGGGCGGAGTCGGACGATGACGGAGGGGGATGCGGATGCCGCCGCTTTCGCGAGCGAACGGCATAGCAAGGCTTTCCGAGACGTCCTATGTTGGCGCACGAGCCACGCATGGGAGTTCTTGCATTGACCGACATCTGGACCGTCCGCAGCCTGAAGGCCGCGCTCGATACGTCCGAGCCTGCGAAAACGGGGGAGTTGAGCGTCCGTATCGTCGAGGGGGCCGATCCGATCCTGCTCGTCACGATGCACGAGCATGGTGACCTCGAACTGTTCGTCAATGTCAGCGAGGCGCAGATCTCGGCGTCCACTTTGCTCTGGCCGTGCGACGAGCAGGAGGACCAGGCGGCGTTCAACGCGTTCCTGCTGAAGACGCAGAAGCTGGTGCCGCTGTCGAACTTCGGGATCGGCAGCGTCGAAGGGCGCGATTATTATGAACTGTTCGGCGAACTCGCGACGTCGAGCCGGCTCGACACGATAGTGATCGAGATGCGCACGCTGGCCGAGAACGCGATCGATGCGGCCACCGACCTGCGCAACGCGCAGATCCCCGCCGCCTGACCCAAAGCATCATACGGAGAGACTGGCATGGCCATCTGGAGCAAGATTTTCACCCTCGGCCGGGCGGGCGCGCATGAAGCCGGCGCGGCGGTCGTCGACGCGAACGCCCTGCGGATCCTCGACCAGGAGATCCGCGACGCGGACAAGGCGCAAGGGAAAGCGCGCGACGACCTGGCCGGGCTGGTCGCCCGCCGTCGCATCCTTGAGACCGAGGTCGAGAGCTTCCGCGCGCAGGCCGCGAAATACGAGGCCTCGGCGCGGATCGCCGTCGAGAAGGGCAATATGGACCTTGCGCGGCAGGTCGCGCAGCGGATCGCCGATCTCGAACAGGACATCGCGCTGAAAAGCCCGCAGGTCGAAGACATGCGCGCCGCCGAGGAGCAGATCCACACTGCGGTGGCGCAGACCGACCGCAAGATCGAGCAGCTTCGCCGCGAGGTCGAGGTCGTCAAGGTCAACGAGTCGGTGCAGAAGGCGCAGGCGACGGTCGCATCGGGCAGCATCGGCGCGGGCAACAAGCTGGGCTCCGCGGCGGACAGCCTCGCGCGGATCCGCGAGCGGCAGGCGATCCGAGGCGAGCGGATCAAGGCGGCCGGCGAGCTGGAGGACCGGCGCACCGGCGCGGATCTCGACGAGAAGCTGCGCCAGGCGGGGATCCTGCCGGGTCAGTCGTCCGCGGACGACGTGCTCGCCCGGCTGACCGCGCCCAAGACCGACCAGCTCGGGCAGACGCTGCGGATCGAGCAGCGCGACGACAGCAAGACGCAGGACAACTGATGCGCCGGATCGCGGTCGACCCGCGCGGCGACTGGCGCGAACGGGCCGACGCGATCGGGTTCGTCTATCACGGCACGGCGGTCGGCGACGCAATCGAACCCTATTGGGACGAGAGCGCCGCCTATGCCTTCACGCTGGCGGAGATCGAGGAGGATCTCGAACCCGCGGCCGAACAGATGCACGCGATGTGCCTCGACCTGGTCGACGAGGTGGTGCGCGACCAGCAGCTGATGGAGCGGCTCGCCATCCCGCGCGAGCAGTGGAATTACGTCGCGGAAACGTGGCGGACGCGCCAGCCGTCACTCTATGGCCGGTTCGACTTCGCCTATGACGGGACGGGACCGGCCAAGCTCTACGAATATAACGCGGACACGCCGACATCGGTGTTCGAATGCGCGACGTTCCAGTGGATGTGGCTGGAGGACCTGCTCGCGAGCGGAGCGATGCCGGCGGGGACCGACCAGTTCAACAGCCTGTTCGACAAGCTCCGCGAACGCTTCCGCGCGCTGTTCCCGAGCGGCGGCTTCGTCCATTTCGCAGCCGACGCGACCGCGATCGAGGACCGGCAGACGGTGCGGTTCTTCGAGGATCTGGCGAGCCAGGTCGGGATCGAGCCGAAGTTCGTCGAGATGAAGGATATCGGCCTCGCCGCCGATGGCCGATTCGTCGACCCCGAAGGCTTCGAAGTGCAGGCGGCGTTCAAGCTCTATCCGTGGGAGTTCATGCTGCGCGAACCCTATGCGCCGAACCTGTCACGCGCGGACGTGCGCTGGATCGAGCCGGCGTGGAAATCGATCCTGTCGAACAAGGGCATCCTGCCGCTGCTGTGGGAGCGGCATCCCGGGCACCCGAATCTGCTGCCGGCGTTCTTTGACGGCGATCCGGCGGCGACGATCCTGGGGCCGCGCCATGTCCGCAAGCCGCTATTCTCGCGCGAGGGTGCCAATGTCGAGATCGTCGGCGGGGAGGGCGGCACGCCCGCCATTCTCGACCAGGGCTATGGTGCCGAAGGGGCGATCCTCCAGGCCTATGCGCCGCCGCCGGTGTTCGACGGGCGGCATCCGGTGATCGGTGCGTGGATCGTCGGCAACGAAGCCGCGGGGATCGGCGTTCGGGAGGATGAGACGGTGGTGACGCGCAACATGGCGCGCTTCGTCCCGCATATCATCGAGGCGAATGATGACTGACGTACGCGAGCTGCCGCCATTGCCGCCGATCGAGCGGCTGGTCGAACTGATGTTCGATGCCGCGCGGATGGGGCGGGACGAGATGATCCCCGCGCTGTTGCAGGCGGGGGTCGATATCGAGGTGACCGATGCGCGGGGGTACACGCCGCTCGTGCTCGCCAGCTACAATGCGCAGGAGTCGACGACGCGGCTGCTGCTCGACGCGGGCGCACTAGTCGATGGCGATCCGGCGAGCACCGCCAATACCGCGCTGATGGGGGTGTGCTTCAAGGGCTATACCTCGATCGCGCGGATGCTGATCGCGGCAGGGGCGGACGTGAACCGGCGCAACGGCGTCGGGCAGACCGCGCTGATGATGGCGGCGTTGTTCAATCAGGGGGCGATCATCGACCTGCTGATCGAGCAGGGTGCGGATCCGGCGGTGGTCGATGCGGCGGGGAACAGCGTGGCGTCGCTGGCGATGTCGCAGGGGAATGCGGCGCTGGCGGCGCGGTTTGCTGAGGGTTCGCACGCGTCGGGATCCGTCGCCTGAACCTCGTCATCCTGACGAAAGTCAGGACCCAGAGCCACGAAGGTGCCGCCCGTTACTCTGGATCCTGACTTTCGTCAGGATGACGGGAAGGGGGTGTGGGTCCTGACTTTCGTCAGGATGACGGAGAAGGGGTGTTGCCGTCGTCATCCGCGTGCGTCTGCGGGAGGACCGCGCCGACATGCGTCTGGCCGCGGGCTTCGGCGAGGCGCATCTGGCGTTCGCGTTCGGCATAGCCGGCGCGCTGGGTCGCGTCGCGCGCGTCATGGCAGGCGGGGCAGCTGATCCCCTCGACATAGAGCGGCGAGGCGCGGTCGGCGGGGCTGACGGGCATGCGGCAGGCATGGCACAGGGCGTGGGTACCAGGGGCGAGGCCGTGGCCGACCGCGACGCGCTGGTCAAAGACAAAGCATTCGCCTTCCCACAGGCTCTCGGCCTCGGGCACGGTTTCGAGATATTTGAGGATGCCGCCCTTCAGGTGATAGACCTCGTCCAACCCTTCCGCTTTCAGGAACGCGGTCGACTTCTCGCAACGGATCCCGCCGGTGCAGAACATCGCGATCTTCGGCGGCGGGCCGTCGCCGACGAGTTGGTTGCGGTGCTCGCGGAACCAGGCGGGGAAGTCGCGGAAGCTGCGCGTCTTCGGGTCGATCGCGCCTGCAAAGCTGCCGACCGCGACCTCATAATCGTTGCGCGTGTCGATCACGATCGTGCCCGGATCGGCGATCAGCGCGTTCCACTCGCCGGGCTCGACATAGCGGCCGACATCACCGAGCGGATCGATATCGGGTTCGCCCATCGTCACGATCTCGCGCTTGAGGCGGACCTTCATGCGGTGGAACGGCATCGTTTCGGCGCGCGAATCCTTGACGTCGAGCGTGGCACAGCCGGGCAGCGACCGGATATGCGCGAGGACAGTGTCGATCGCCGCGTTGGTCCCTGCGATCGTGCCGTTGATCCCCTCGGCTGCGAGCAGCAGCGTGCCCTTCACGCCTTGCGCGCAGCACAGTGCGGCAAGCGGCGGCTTGATCGCGGCGATGTCGGCAAAGGGCGTGAAGCGATAGAGCGCGGCGACGCGGACCGGTCCGAGGGACTCAGGGTGGCTCGCCAGAAGATCGGCGGCGGGTAAGGGGTCGGCAGGCATGGGCAGGACGGTCCGGATCGAAGATGGCGCCGCCGCTGTTACGCCAAGTCGGAGTAGGTGGCGAGCAGGGTTTCGGTCCTGGCGAGGCCCGTGGCGGTGAGCTGGATCACGCCCGCGCTGCAGTCGGGGCGTTCGACCAGGCCCTTTTCGGCGAGCGCGCCGATCCAGCGGTGCGTGCGCGGCAGATCGAGCAGCGACAGTGCGCCCAGCGTCGCCGCATCGATCACCCGACCCTCGGCCTCGGCGAGATAGATCTGCACCAGCACGAGCCAGGCATGGTCGCCGAACAGGTCGTCGCCCAGCTGTTCGCGTCGTCGGTGCAGGCTCCGGTCGACCTTCAGCGCGACCTGCCAGAGCCGTTCGGGCATGACGACGTCGGGCACCGCGGTGAGCGCCTTGGCTTGCGGGAGGTAGAGCGTGCCGACGAGCCGGCCGGCCTCGAGCCCGCGGTCGAGCCGCGAGACATGGACGTCGACCCACACCGCCGCACCGCCGGGCTGGAGATAGCGCTTGCGGATGCAGACCGGGCCCGCGCCGGGCGCGAGCATGGTGACCCGATCGATGTTGCGGACGCGGTCGTCCGGGTGGGTGACGTCGGCATAGGACCGCCCGACGAGTTCGCTAAGCGGCCGTTGCAGCAGGTCCTCGACGATCTGGTCCATCGTCAGTAGCAGACCGTTCGGGTCCGACAGGGAATGGCCGACGAGCATCGAGGCGGGAGTCCTTTGTAATCCCCCGTTCAGATAGGGCGCGATCACCCTTATATCAAATGTTTACGCCGTGATCGCTCAGCTGGTGACGAAGGTCAGCCCGGCATGCGCGATCAGCCGGTCGCGCAGTTTGGCGCCCATCAGCGCGCCCGGCGTCCAGATGCCGCCATCGCCCGCGACATCGCGCACGAGGCAGATCGCCGATTCCGCGATCATCTTGCTGGTCGATCCATAGCCCGGGTCGCGGTCGCCCGTCACGACCGTGTCGATGCGGCTGCCATCGGGCATGATCCCTGCGAACAGCAGATCGTAATGGCCTTCATCGCGTTCGGCTTTGGAGGGGCCTTCGCCGGGCTTCGGGCCCTTGTCGCCCGCGAAGGGATTGAACTTCGCGATCGCCTCCGCCGCGGCCTTGCCCATGTCGCCGAGCCCCGCGACCATCATCTCCTCATAGACGAAGTCCGCGCCATACGCCTCGCCGAGCAGGAAATTCGTGCGGTGGACGTTCTTGGTGTTGATCGGCGCCATCACGAACGGTGCGACCCAGGTCTGGAGCGTCGAGTCATATTCGGGGAGCAGCCCGCTCGGCTGATGCGGCCCGGTGAAGCCGGGGGTGAGTGCGAACGGGCTGGTCAGCAGCTTGACGATACCGGGATCGCGCGCGGCGGCGGCGAGCGTCGCCTTGAGGCTGGCCGCGGTGCCGCCGGAGAAGGTGCCCTTCATCGTTCGGACGCGGCCCTTCACGCGCGGCGCGGGACTGCCGTAACGCGCCCTGGCCGCCTCCTGGAGCGTGAGCACGCCGAGATCGAACGGGATGCTGTCGAAGCCGCAGGAGAAGACGATCCGGGCGCCGGTGCGCGTGGCCTCTCCCTCATGTGCGTCGATCATGTGGCGCATCCAGGCGGGTTCGCCGCACAGATCGACATAGGCGGTGCCCGATGCGGCGCAGGCGGCGACGAGGTCGGAGCCGTAGAGCTGGTAGGGCCCGACGGTCGAGATCACGACGGTCGCGCGCTCGACCATCGCGCGCAGGCTTGCCGGATCGGCCGAGTCGGCGGTGATGAGCGGCGTGTCGGCGCGCGCGCCGATCAGGTCGCGAACCTCCTCGAGCTTGGCGCGCGATCGCCCGGCCATCGCCCAGTTGAGGCCGGTCGGATAGGCCTGGACCAGATATTCGGCGACCAGCCGGCCGGTGAAGCCGGTCGCGCCATAGATGACGATGTCGAAGTCGCGCATGTCCATCTCCCGTTTTGTCGCAAGTCTGCCCCGACCGGCGCCGCCCCGCAAGCGAAACGCCGCGTCTCGTCAAGGCGGGGCGGATCTGGCAGGATCGGGCAATGGCCTCCGACCCGAGCATCGTCGCGTTCATCGTCGAGCAGATCGCCGCCGCGGGCGATGTCGCCGCGCGGCCGATGTTCGGCGAATATGGCGTCTATTGCGACGGGCGGATGGTCGCGCTGATCTGCGACGACCGGCTGTTCCTCAAGCCGACCCCGGGCGGGCGCGCGTTCGCGGGCAACGACGGCGCAGCGGTCGAGGAGGCATCGCCCTATCCGGGGGCGAAACCCTGTCTGGTGATCGACGCGGATCGCTGGGACGATGCCGACTGGATGGCCGAGATCGTCCGGATCTCGGCCGCCGAGCTGCCATTGCCCAAGCCAAAGCGCGCGAAACCGCCGAAGGGCTAGGCCGCGTCGTTGAACTGCAGGCTGGCGAGCCGGGCATAGAGGCCGCTGTTGGTCATCAGCGCGCCGTGCGAGCCCTCCTCGACGATCTGGCCGTCGTTCATCACGATGATCCGTTCGGCGGCGCGGACGGTTGCAAGGCGGTGCGCGATGACGAGCGTGGTGCGGTTCGCCATGAGCCGTTCGAGCGCCTCCTGGACGAGCCGTTCGCTCTCAGCGTCGAGCGCGCTGGTCGCCTCGTCGAGCAGCAGAATCGGGGCATCGCGAAGCAGCGCGCGCGCGATCGTCACGCGCTGGCGCTGGCCGCCCGACAGCCGCGCGCCGCCCTCGCCGAGGAAGGTGTCGAGTCCTTCGGGGAGCTTGCGGAGGAATTCGGCGGCGTTGGCGGCCTCGGCGGCGGCCCAGAGCTGGTCGTCGGTTGCGGTCCAGTCGCCATAGCGGAGATTGTCGCGCGCCGAGGCGCCGAAGATCACGGTTTCCTGCGGCACCATCGCGATCCGGGCGCGGACCGCGGCGGGATCGGCATCGCGCAGGTCGACGCCGTCGAGCGTCACGCGACCCGCATCGGGATCGTAGAAGCGCTGGACGAGCTGGAACAGCGTGGTCTTGCCCGCGCCCGAGGGGCCGACGACCGCGACCGTCTCGCCCGGCCTGATGTCGAGCGAGAAGCCGTTGAGCGCGGCGACGTCGCGACGGGTGGGGTAATGGAACCGGACGCCCTCGAAGGCGAGCGCACCGCGCGACGGCTGTGGCAGCGCGACGGGCACGGCGGGCGGCGCGATCTCGGGCGTCTCGCGGAGCAGTTCGGACAGCCGCCCCGCGGCACCCGCGCCGCGCAGCAGATCGCCATAGACCTCGGTCAGCGCTCCGAAGGCGCCCGCGACGATCCCGCCGGTGAGGACGAAGGCGGCGATCGCGCCGCCGCTGATCCGCCCGGCGGCGACGTCGACCGCGCCTTCCCACAGCACCAGCGTGATCGAGCCGAACAGCAGGCCGATGACGATCGCGGTCATGATCGCGCGCAACAGGATCCGCGCGCGCGCCGCGGCGAAGGTCGCGCGCACCGCGTCGCCGAAGCGGGTCGCCTCGCGGTCTTCCTGCCCGAACGCCTGCACGACCTTCATCGCGCCGAGCGTCTCGGTGGCGATCGAGCCGACATCGGCGACGCGGTCCTGCGAGGTGCGCGAGTAATTGCGGACGCGCTTGCCGAGCAGCGCGATCGGCAGGACGATCAGGGGGATGCCGATCATCAGCAGCCCGGCGAGCTTGGGCGAGATCGCGAACAGATAGATCAACCCGCCGACCCCGGTGAAGGTGTTGCGCAGCGCGATCGAGACGGTGCTGCCGACGACCTGGTCGATCAGCGCGGTGTCCGAGGTCAGCCGCGAGGCGATCTCGGACGGGCGATTCTCCTCGAAGAAGCGCGGCGTCAGGGTGAGCAGGTGACGCTGGACCGTGGTGCGGATGTCCGCGACGACTCGTTCGCCGAGCCATGACACATAATAGAAGCGCACCGCAGTCGCGACCGCGAGCACCACGACGATCATGAGCAGGTAATGGAACGAGGTCCCGACCGATCCGCTCGCGCCCGGGCCGAAGCCGCGGTCGATCACGCGCTTGAAGCCGTACGGTATGCCGATCGTCGCGGCCGAGGTGGTTACCAGCGCGAGTCCCGCAAAGGTGATCTGGCGCGGATAGTTCGCGGCGTGTCGCCACACCATTGCAAGGTCGCCGATCCGGCGGGGCGTCTTTTCGTCGAGTATCGGCTTGGCCATGGCGGATCGCCTAGCAGCGGCGGGGGTCGCGCTCAACGGCAACCGCATGACGGCCGGGACGTTGGACGAGCAGGACGCGCACGGGTTTGGGACACGCGCGCGCCTGCGTCCCGGCAATGCTCTGTTGCGCGGCAGCATAATTGCGTTACGGAAATGTTAACCCCTTTTGGGGTAGAGGATACCGAATGCTCTACGATGCCTATGAATTCCAGCGGTCGATGATGGCAGGTGCCAGCAGAATGGCCAGTTTCGGGGCGGGAATGCTGAACAATCCAGCAAACCCATTCGCCTATTTGGGCGGCGGCGCGGTCGTCGGATCGGCGCTGGAGGTGTTCGCGCACGTCAATGCGACTCGCGGGAAGCCGGCGTTCGGCCTCGACCACACGATCATCGACGGACGCGAATTCGCGGTCCGTGAGGAGATCGTGCTGCGCAAGGATTTCGGCCAGCTCAAGCGGTTCGTGCGGGAGGGCGTCGAGGGCGGCCCCAAGCTGCTGATCGTCGCGCCCATGTCGGGGCATTATGCGACGCTGCTGCGCGGCACGGTCGAGCGGATGCTGCCGTTCGCCGACGTGTACATCACCGACTGGCGCGACGCGCGCAGCGTTCCGCTGTCCGCCGGACGGTTCGATCTCGACGATTATATCGATTATGTGATCGCGTTCCTCGAGGCGATCGGCGCGAACGAGGGGCAGGGCGGTACGCATATGCTGGCGGTCTGCCAGCCGTCGGTG
The DNA here is from genome assembly GCF_902506585.1 of Sphingomonas sp. T1. Classification (NCBI taxonomy): domain Bacteria; kingdom Pseudomonadati; phylum Pseudomonadota; class Alphaproteobacteria; order Sphingomonadales; family Sphingomonadaceae; genus Sphingomonas; species Sphingomonas sp. T1. Next base: position 695,781 of record NZ_LR733875.1, on the reverse strand, counting down.
CCCTGCTATGCCGCGGCGGCGCTGATGAGCGCGGACGGCAATCCGTGCCGGCCGAAGACGCTGACGCTGATGGGCGGGCCGGTCGATACGCGCGAGGCGCCGACCGCGGTCAACACGCTGGCGACCGAGCGTCCGCATACGTGGTTCGAACAGAATGTCATCGCGACGGTGCCGGCGAATTACCCGGGAGCGGGGCGCAAGGTCTATCCGGGCTTCCTGCAGCTGGCCGGCTTCATGTCGATGAACCTCGGCAACCACATGGTCTCGCACTGGGAGATGTATAAGCATCTCGTCCAGGGCGACGGCGAGAGCGCGATGGCGAGCAAGGGGTTCTACGAGGAATATCGCTCGGTCTGCGACATGACCGCCGAATTCTATCTGCAGACGATCGACGTGGTGTTCCAGACGCACGCGCTGCCGCGCGGGTTGCTGACCCACCGCGGACGGCCGGTCGATCCGGCGGCGATCACCGACATCGGCCTGCTGGCGATAGAGGGCGAGCGCGACGATATTTCGGGGTTGGGGCAGACCAAGGCCGCGCTGTCGCTGGCGACCGCTCTTCCCGAGGCAAAGAAGCGGTATCTGATGGCCGAGGGGGCCGGTCATTACGGGATCTTCAACGGATCGCGCTGGCGCAACACGATCGCGCCGGTGGTCGAGGAGTTCATCACCGCGAACGGATAACTATCCGCCACTATAAAGGTCGATCGCGACCGCCGGTCCTGAAACCGGCGGTCGCGATCGGTATCTGGGTCAGCCGACCGAGTCGACGACGGCGTGGCTGCTCGACTCGCTCGACGTGATCGTGCCGCCGAACAGCATCTTGACGCGACCGGTCAGCGAGACGTCGGTTTCCCAGAGTTCCGCGCTGTTGATATCGAAGCGCAGCAGCGTGAGGTTGGGGTCTTCCTTGCCGCCCGGAAACCAGGCCTCGACCTGGTTGTTCCACAGCTTGTCGATCTGCGTACGGTCGTTCATCTGCGAGACGGTGCCGGCCATGCACGCGAAGAAATCATGCCCCTTGCCGACGAACTGCGCCATCGCCGCGCCGCCCTTGGCGATGCGGTTGTCGCGACCGGCGAAGAAGAACAGCACGTTGGGCTGATCGTCGTCGAGCTGTGCGGTCATCGGCTCGGAATGCTGGCCGTCGTCGAGGCCGATCATCACGAACGGGCTGGACTTCAGCTTGTCGAGGAAGGTGTTCGCGACTTCCTGCGGGGTATCCTTGTCGGCCATCGTCGTTCTCCTATTGGCTTGGATTGCCACAGAGAACGGGCGGGGCGGAGGATGGTTGCCACCGCCGCCCCGCGAGCATCACAGGACTTCGAACAGGCCCGCCGCGCCCATGCCGCCGCCGACGCACATCGTCACGACGACATGCTTTGCGCCGCGGCGCTTGCCCTCGATCAGCGCATGGCCGGTCGCGCGCGCGCCGGTCATGCCGTAGGGATGGCCGATCGAGATCGCGCCGCCGCTGACGTTGAGCAGTTCGTCGGGAATGCCGAGCGTGTCGCGGCAATAGAGGACCTGGACCGCGAACGCCTCGTTCAGCTCCCAGAGGCCGATATCGTCCATCTTGAGGCCGAAGCGCTTGAGCAGCTTGGGGATCGCGACGACCGGGCCGATCCCCATCTCGTCGGGTTCGGTGCCGCCGACCGCCATGCCGATATAGCGGCCGAGCGGCTGGAGCCCGCGCTGCGACGCGATCTTCTCCTCCATCAGCACCGAGGCGGACGACCCGTCGGACAGCTGGCTGGCATTGCCCGCGGTGATCGTCATGTCGGGGCCCATCACGGGTTTCAGCGACTGGAGGCCCTCGAGCGTCGTGTCGGCGCGATTGCCCTCGTCGCGGGCGATCGTCACCTCCTTGTAGGTGACGTCCTTGGTCTCCTTGTTGACGATCGCCATGTTCGCGGTGACGGGGACGATCTCGGCGTCGTAATGGCCCGCGGCCTGCGCGGCGGCGGTGCGCTGCTGCGACTGGAGTGCGTAGGCGTCCATCGCGTCGCGCGTGATGCCGTAGCGCTTGGCGACGACCTCGGCGGTCTGGAGCATCGGCATATAGACGTCGCGGTGCATCGCGAGCAGTTCGGGATCTGGGGCGACGCGCATCTGCGGCGTCTGGACGAGGCTGATGCTCTCGACCCCGCCACCGATGGTGATGTCCATCTGGTCGGTGATGATCTGCTTGGCGGCGGTGGCGATCGCCATCAGCCCGCTGGCGCACTGGCGGTCGAGCGACATGCCGCTGACGGTCGTCGGCAGCCCGGCGCGGAGCAGCGAGGTGCGCGCGATGTTGCCCGCCTGATGCCCCTGTTGCAGCGCGCAGCCGAAGACGACGTCGTCGACTTCGCCCCCGTCGATCCCGGCGCGTTCGACCGCGGCCTTGATCGAATGCGAGGCGAGCGTCGGCGCGGGGGTGTTGTTGAACGCACCGCGATAGGCGCGGCCGATCGGGGTGCGGGCGGTGGAGACGATAACGGCTGAACGCATGATGCTATCCTTTTTTCTGAAGTCCCCTCCCGCAAGCGCGAGGGGAGCGGTATCAAACGAAAACCTGGCTGATCCATTCGGCGATCAGGGCGGGCTTGTCCTGGCCCTCGATCTCGACCGCGAAGCTGTTGGTCTGCTGCCACTGGCCGGGGCGCTTCTCGTCGAACGACAGCAGCTTGAAGCGGCCGCGGACCTTCGATCCCGACCGGACGGGCGTGAGGAAGCGGACCGAATTGCCGCCGTAATTGACGCCCATCTTCGCGCCCTCGATGGTCGGTGCGTCGGGGATCTTCGACGACAGGAGCGGCATCAGCGAGAGCGTGAGGAAGCCGTGCGCGATCGTCCCGCCGAACGGGGTCTGCGCCGCGCGGGCGGGATCGACATGGATGAACTGATGGTCGCCGGTGGCGTCGGCGAATTTGTCGATCATGCCTTGCGTGACCTCGACCCAGTCGGACAGCGTCTCGGTGCCGACGCGGTTCTGCATCTCGGCAGTGGTGATCGTCGCCACGGCATTCCCCTCCTAGCCTGTTTGGCGCTAAGCGCAGCGACGTCTCTAGGCGTACAGGCTGGCCGACCGCAAGCCTCACCCAACCGGAAGCTGGAAAATGTCGACTGCCGTAACGTCCAATGCCCGTAACACCATGGCAAAGCTGTACCGCGCAAGCGAACCCGATGTTCTAAAACCGCTGCTGGAGCGTGCCGCGCTCGATTCGGATTCGCGCGAGCGGGTGATGGGTCATGCGCTCGGCCTGCTCGCCGATCTGCGCGCGGCGCAGAGCAAGGGCTGGGTGAACCAGTTCCTCCAGGAATATCGGCTGAATTCGTCGGAAGGGGTCGCGTTGCTCAGCCTCGCCGAGGCGTTCCTGCGCGTGCCCGATCCCGAGACCGCGGACCTGCTGATCGCCGACAAGCTGGGCGATGCCGACTGGCGTGCGCATGCGGGCAAGTCGAACTCGAAGCTCGTCAACTCGGCGACCTGGGGGCTGGTGGTCGGCCGCGTGCTGGTCGGCGAGGGTGCGACCGGGCCGCTGCGCCGGCTGATCAGCCGTGCTGGCGAGCCGTTCGTGCGGCAGGCGGTGGGTGCCGCGATGAAAATGATGGGCGAGATCTTCGTGATGGGCCGGACCATCGACGAGGCGATGAAGCGGATGCGGCGGCCGGAGAACAAGGGCTTCACCGCGAGCTTCGACATGCTGGGCGAGGCGGCGCGGACGCATGCCGATGCGCAGCGCTATTTCCAGGCCTATGTCGGTGCGGTCGATGCGGTCGGGCGTGACCCGGCGGCGGGGCATTCGATCTCGGTAAAGCTGTCCGCGCTGCACCCGCGCTACGAGGTCGCGCGGTGGAGCGAGTGCGTGCCCGCGCTGACCGAGATGCTCGAAGCACTGGCGGTGCAGGCCGCATCGAAGGGCATCGCGCTGACCGTCGATGCGGAGGAGTCCGAGCGGCTCGAGATGAGCCTCGACATCATCGGCACGGTCGCCGGGCTGCCGTCGCTGAAGGGCTGGGACGGGTTCGGCATGGCGGTGCAGGCGTACGGCAAGCGCGCGCGGCCGGTAATCGAATGGGCGAACGGGCTCGACCGGGTGATGAACGTGCGGCTGGTCAAGGGCGCGTACTGGGACAGCGAGATCAAGCGGACGCAGGTCGAGGGGCTGGCGGACTATCCGCTGTTCACGCGCAAGGCGGCGACCGACGTGTCGTATCTGGCAGTCGCCAAGGACATGTTGGCGGCGGAGAATATCCGGCCGGCCTTTGCGAGCCACAATGCGCTGACGGTCGCGACGATCATGGAATGGGCGGGCAACAGCCGCGATTTCGAGTTCCAGCGGCTGCACGGCATGGGCGACGGGCTGTACGAGCGGCTGGTGCAGGAGAATGGCTATCATTGCCGCGTCTATGCGCCGGTCGGCGGGCACCGCGACCTGCTGGCGTATCTGGTCCGGCGGCTGCTGGAGAATGGGGCGAATTCGAGCTTCGTGCATCAACTGGCGGACGAGCGGCTGACCGAGGGGGAGATCCTCGCGGATCCGGTGGCGAAGATCGCGGCGGTCGGGGGCAAGCGGCATCCGAGCATTCCGTTGCCAGTCGACCTGTTCGGGGCGGGCGGGCACCGGAATTCGGCGGGGCTCGATCTGAGTGACGTGGATACGCTGGCGGCGACCGTTAAGGTGGTGAATGCGCCGGTCGCTTCGTCAGGGCACCACCCCGGCGAAGGCCGGGGCCCAGTTGGGGGCGGTGATGTGACGGAGGACGGCGCGTCGTCACGACAGCCTTCCCAACTGGACCCCGGCCTTCGCCGGGGGGGAGCAGAAGGGTCGGGCGGGGATCAGGTCACGGCCGCGATCACCCGCGCGCATGCGGCGTTTCCGGGCTGGTCGCGGTCGCCGGTGGAGGAGCGGGCGGCGTGTCTCGACCGGCTGGCCGACCTGCTCGAGACGCATCGCGACGAGCTGATGGCGATCTGTGTGCAGGAGGCGTTCAAGACGATCCCGGACGCGATCGGCGAGGTGCGCGAGGCGGTCGATTTCTGTCGTTATTATGCGCATCAGGCGCGCGCGAAGCTGCAGCCGATCGAGCTGCCGGGGCCGACGGGCGAGCGCAACATGCTGCATATCGAGGGGCGCGGGGTCTGGGCGACGATCGCGCCGTGGAACTTCCCGCTGGCGATCTTCCTGGGGCAGACGGTGGCGGCGCTCGTCACGGGCAATGCGGTGGTGGCCAAGCCCGCGCCGCAGACGCCGCGGATCGCCGCGCGGGCAGTCGAGCTCGCGCACGAAGCCGGCGTGCCGGCCGACGTGCTGGTCCTGGTCACGGGCGGGCCGGAGGTCGGCGCGGCGCTGACCGCGGACGCGCGGATCCAGGGCGTCGCGTTTACGGGGTCGACCGCGACCGCGCGCAGAATCGCACGCGCACTGCTCGAGGACGACAGCCGGCCGATCGTCCCGCTGATCGCGGAGACCGGCGGGATCAACGCGATGATCGTCGATTCGACCGCGCTGCCCGAACAGGTGGTGGCGGACGTGATCGCCTCGTCCTTCCGCTCGGCGGGACAGCGTTGCTCGGCGCTGCGGCTGTTGCTGGTGCAGGAGGATATCGCGGACGGCGTGATCGAGATGCTGTCGGGCGCGATGGACACGCTGAGGATCGGCCGTGCGGGCGATCCGGCGACCGATGTCGGGCCGGTGATTGACCAAGCCGCCTATGACCGGCTGATGGCGTATCGCGCGCGGGTGGCGGCGAAGACCGTCAAGACGCTCGACGTGCCCGCGGACGGCCTGTTCGTGCCGCCGACTCTGGTGCGGATCGGCGCGATCGAGGATCTGAACGAGGAGTGGTTCGGGCCGATCCTCCATGTCGCGACCTGGGAGGCGGGCAAGCTGAGCGAGACGATCGCGCGGGTCAACGCCAAGGGCTACGGCCTGACGATGGGGCTGCACAGCCGGATCGCGCGCGCGGCCGAGGTGATCGAGGCCGAGGCCGCGGTCGGCAACCTGTACATCAACCGGTCGATGATCGGTGCGGTGGTGGGCTCGCAGCCGTTCGGCGGCGAGGGGCTGTCGGGGACCGGGCCCAAGGCGGGCGGGCCGCGCTATCTCTACCGCTTCTGCGCGGAGCGCGCGGTGTCGGTGGATACGACGTCGGCGGGCGGGAATGCGACGTTGCTGTCGCTGGATGAGGGCGGGATCTGAGGGGGGGCTTCGCCTATTTTCCTTCGCCTCGTCATCCTCGCGAAGGCGGGGATCCATAGTGGCTGGCGGTGGGGGGTATCTCGACCTGTTGAGTATATGGATCCCCGCCTTCGCGGGGATGACGTAGGGGGGTGGGCTGCACCTTACACGAGGCCTGCCGCGCTTTCTTCGTCCTCCCCGGCGGAGGCCGGGGCCCAGTTGGGGGACGTGATTGACGACGGGTGCGTTCCGTTACTGCAGCCTCACCAACTGGGCCCCGGCCTTCGCCGGGGAGGGGTACTGGGTTGGTGTGGCGAGCACGTTCAGACCGGGGAGCGGCGTCAGGTGGATGGTGAATCCGCGCGCGACTGTTGCACCTCCGGGAATGGCATCACCATCGACCCGTCCGGGGCGGCGGTGAGGTTGACCTGGGTGGGGAAGGCGATCTCGATCTTCTCGTCGTTGAACCGCTGGAGGATCGCGATGCCGACGGCGGTGCGGCCGTTGTAGAAGCTGGCATAGTCGGGGCCGTCGCTGTCGAACTGGACCTCGAAATCGAGGCTTGATGCGCCGAAGCCGGTGAAGCCTGCACGAACGAAGATCTTGCCCTGCGCCTCGACCACGTCCTTCAGCATGTCGGGAATGCGCGCGCAGATTTCGGCGGGGGTGAAATAGGTGACGCCGATGATGAATTTCGCGCGGCGGTGGTTGCGCTGCGTGTTGTTGAGGATCTCCTTGTTGAGGAGGTTCTTGTTCGAGATGACGCGCTCCTCGCCATCGATGCCGCGGATGCGGGTCGATTTCAGGCCGATCGCTTCGACGCTGCCCGAGGCGGTGTCGTAGCTGATCGAATCGCCGCGGCGGAACGGACGGTCGAAGATGATCGCGAGCGCGGCGAACAGATCGGCGAAGATGCCCTGCGCGGCCAGACCGATCGCGATGCCGCCGACACCGAGGCCCGCGACGAGCCCGGTCACGTTGACGCCGAGATTGTCGAGCACGACGACCATCGTTACCGCGAACACGACGAAGGTGACGAGCAGGCGGATCAGCCCCATCGCCGAGAGCAGCGCCTCACCCGAATAATGTTCGGACTGGGTGCGGTGCTCGATCGCGCCGAGGATGATCTCGCGCACCCAGACCGCGACCTGGAACACCGCGGCGACGGTGAAGAGGAAATTGACCGTGGTCGCGACCTCGCCCGGTGCGGCGGAATAGCCGTCGACGAGCTTGGCGGCGAGCATGACGATGAAGAAGTTGCTGGTCCGCGAGACCGCCTTGCCGACGACGATACCCCAGCCGTTGAGCGCGCGCGGGCGTTCGCACAGCCGGCTGCCGAAACGCCGGGCGGTATGCAGCGCGAGGACGATCAGCGCGCCGGCGCCGAACGCTATCAGGATCTGCAGCCAATAGGCCTGGACCCAAGCGAGGCTGGCGGTGACAAAGCCCTGTGCCTGGCTGCCGACATCGCTCGCGTTGAAGATGGGGGCTTTGGCGACGCTGTTCGTATTGGACATCTGGATACTCGTCAGGCCGCGACGGCGATTGTCGCGGGGGTGCCGGCTTCGAGGAAGGCGATCAGGCCGCATTCCTCCCGGCTGAGATAGCGCTTGGCGCGCGGGAGGCGGAGCGCCTTGCGGAAGGTCGACTGCCCCTGCTTGACGAGGTCGATCAGGGCGGGGTGGACATAGCTTTTCCGCGCGATGGCATGCGTGTTGCCGAGCCGCGCGACGACCGGCTCGAGCATCGCCTTCAGGCTGAGATCGCGCTCGGCCGAGGCAAGCGCCTCGAACGCGGCGACGCTGGCTGCCCAGGTGCGGAAGTGCTTGGCGGTGAAGTCGGTCCCGGTGACCGCCTGGATATAGGCGTTGACGTCGCTCGACGTGACGGGATGCGCGACGCCGTCATCGTCGAGCCAGGCGAAGAGATGCTGTTCGTCGAGATCCTGGCATTTCTTCACGAAGCTGCTGAGCGAGCGATCGGTGATCCTGAGCGTCCGCATCTTGCCCGACTTGCCCTTATATTCGAGCCGGAGCGTGGCGCCCTTAACCGCGCCGTGGCGCTTGCGGAGCGTCGTCGCGCCGAAACTCTCGTTCGCGGCGGCATAGGCCTCGTTCCCGATGCGGATATGCCCGCCGTCGAGCAGGCGGAGGACCGCGGCGACGGCGCGGTCACGGCTGAGTGAGCGTTTGCGCAGATCGGCCTCGACCGCCTTGCGCAGCTTCGGGAGGGCGAGACCGAAATCGGCGCAGCGTTCGTATTTCGCGGCGTCCTGCGCTTCGCGGAAGCCGGCGTGGTAGCGATATTGCTTGCGACCCTTCTCGTCCCAGCCGACCGCCTGGATGTGACCATTGGGCTTCGGGCAGAACCAGGCGTTGGTATAAGCGGGGGGCAGGCCGACCGCGTTGAGCCGGTCGATTTCGTCGCGGTCGGTGATGCGGGTGCCCGATGCGTCCCAATAGCCCCAGCCGGCGCGCATCTTGCGGCGGGAAATGCCGGGCTTGCTGTCATCTGAATATACGAGTCTGCTGGGCAACGCGTCGCTCCTTCCGGCCGACATTCGAAATGTTCGGGCGGGCGCATCGTTCCGGAACGACCCGCGCGGCGCGGGGTTGAGGGGGCACGGGATTTCACTGGAGACATGACATGGCCGATCTTTCCCAGGCACGCATTCTGATCCTCGCCACCGACGGTTTCGAGACCGTCGAGCTGTTCGAACCCAAGAAGGCGCTCGAGGCGGTGGGCGCGAAGGTGACGCTCGCGTCGATCAAGACCGACCCGATCCAGGGCATGAAGGGCGACATCAACAAGGCGGAGACGATCACCCCCGAGTTGACGCTCGACGAGGTCGATACCGACGATTACGACGCGCTGGTGCTGCCCGGCGGCGTCGCCAATCCGGACGCGATGCGCGTCCAGGAGCGCGCGATCGAGATCATCACCGAGTTCATGGAGGACGGCAAGATCGTCGCGGCGATCTGTCATGCGCCCTGGCTGCTGGCCGAGGCGGATGTGATCGACGGGCGGCGGTTGACGAGCTTTCCGTCGATCCGCACCGATCTGGAGAATGCCGGCGCGGACGTGGTCGACGAGGAGGTCGTGGTCGACGACAATCTGATTACCAGCCGCAAGCCCGACGACATCCCCGCGTTCAACAAGGCGATCATCGCCGCGCTCGAGGAAGAACTGGCGGACGAGCCGGTCGACTGACGCTCGACGGCCAGAGGCGACGAGATACAGGGGGGGTCAGCGCGTTTGCTGGCCCCTTTTTGGTGTTTGTCCAACGCGGTTGATCCAGGCTTGCGCGGGCCGCTCGACGCCGTGGTACAGCGCGAGGGAGGCCAGCAGGATCCCGATGAGAAGCGCGCCGATCAGGAGCGGCGGCACCGCGACCGCTCTGGCGACGAACGCCATCTTGAACGCGGTCCAGAGCAGCGAATGGCTGAGATAGGTCGAAAAGCTGATCTCGCCGAGACTGTGCAGCGGCCAGGAGGCGAGCGGGTTGCGGGGCCGATTGGAGGTCAGCGCGAGCGCGAGCAGGAGCGCCGCGAGCGCGGCCGGTATCGCGACGATCTCGTTCAGAAGGCCGGTTGCGAAGCTCGCAAAGCCCAAGCTGCTGACGCACACTGCCGCGACGAGTGCGCGCCGGGGCTGCTCGCGGTGGCGCAGCCAAAGGGCTGCGACCGCGGTGCCTGCTGCGAATTCGGTGACGCAGCGCAGGACGCCGAACCAGGGGATCGCCTGGCCGAGCGTCGTCATGCCGTTCGATCGCATCACGTAAGCGAGCAGGCCCAGCGCGACGGCGATCGCCCCGATCAGGCCGAGTGTCGGGACGCGTCGCCAGTCGATGACGAGCGGGAGCAGCGGGAAGGCGAGATAGGCGAACATCTCGCTGGAGATCGACCAGGCGGGATCATTCCAGTCGAGCGCGGTGATGCCGAACCAGTCGCGCGTCATCGGCCAGTTCTGAAGCAGGAGGATATGCACCGGCAAGCGGTCGAGCGGGAAGCGCGGGTCGGGCGGTCGTCCGGTCAGCGCGAGCGCAGCGACGATGAGCAGCGCGAAACCGAGCATGACGAGGTGGAGCGGCCAGATCCGCGCGACCCGGCGGCGCAGGAAGCCGGGGATGGCGCGCCAGCGCTGCACGGCGATCCGGTCGGCATAGCTCAGCCAGATCACGAAGCCCGAAAGCAGGAAGAAGAAGTCGACCGCGAGATAGCCCTTGGCGAGAACGCGCTCCACGCCGTCGGACACGCCGAGCGCGGCGCGGAGATGGAACAGCACGACGAACCAGGCGGCGACGCCGCGCGCGCCGGTCAGCGCCTGGAGTTCCGTCATGCCGGCAGGGGGCCGGGGGCGGGACGACGCATCGGCCGGAAGCTCGCGTCGCGGCGCTTGCGCCCGAGATAGGTGTCGAGCCCGATCTGCGCGCCGATCAACATGTAGATGAACGGCTGGAACGCGATCGCGATGAACGCCGCGCCGAGCAGATAGACGAGATGGCCGCTCTGCAGCGCGGCGGCGAGCGGACCAGCCCAGGCGAACTCTCCCACGGGATCGCGGTAGCGGCGGCGCAGTATCTCCATCCGGACGAGGCCGCCCAGATTGAGGACCAGCCACAGCGCGAGCCCGAAATAGCCCTGTTCGCCAAGCATCTCGAAATAGGCGCTGTGATAGGCGCGCGCCTTGTCTTCCTCTACCCGACCCGGCGTCGCAGCACCGGTGCCGGCGAGGTCGTAGCGGATGCGGTTGCCGCGATACGCCTCGAACCCGCCGCCGAACGGATGCGATTTCGCATAGTCGATCGTCCACTGCCACACCGCGATCCGGGTCGAGGCGGATTCGTCGGCCTGGTAGGTCTTGATCGTGTTCATGCGGTCGGTGAAGGTCGAGGGCAGGAAGGGGATCGCGATCAGCCCGAGTGCGGCCAGCCCCGCCAGATACAGTGCCTTGCGCTTGACGACGCGGAGCGACAGGACCGCGAGCAGCGCGATGCAGAGCAGACCGGTGCGCGTCGAGGTGCCGACCGGGATCAGCAGGCAGGCGAAGACGAGCGCGACGCAGAAGCCGCGGACGCGCCAGTCGGGTTTGAAGATCGTCCCGTAGCGCATGAACCAGATAATGATCGGGATGATCGCGACCGCGACCGCGCTGATCGTGCTGCCTTCATAGAGCCCCGAATTATTGTCGACCATCAGGTTCAGCTGGCCATAGCCGCCGCCGCCGCTGGCGATCGTCTTGATCCCGCCGACGATGATGATCGAGGCCGCCGACAGGATCATGAACAGCAGCAGCGCCTCGATCCGGAGCCGGGTGCGCAGCGTCAGCGGCAGGAAGGCGGCAAAGGCGAGCGCCTTCCAGACCCAGTCCCATTTGTCCTTCGCCTCGATCGGGAAGTCGGCGGCGAGCGTGGTCGCCCAGCAATAGAGCAGCAGCACGACGATCAGCAGCTGACGCGGCGCGACGCGGGTGTCGCGCTTGTCGTCGGCGATCAGCCAGCCGCCGACCGCCAGCGCGACCGCGATCAGCGAGATCGGGACGGTGTTGAGCAGCAGATAGGTCAGCCGCTGCGGCGAGACGATGTCGATATAGACATAGGCGAGGACGAGCAGGAACGGACGCCGGAACCCGAGCGCGAAGATCGCACCCAGAAAGGCAATGAAGGCGAGATCACGCACGCGGGCGGCGTCCGTCACGGTCGAGCGTGTCGGTACCCGTGCGATCGTCGTCGGATTTCGGCTCGGAATCGAGATCGGGGCGGCGCAGGAGCAGGATCGCGGCGATCATCATCAGGCCGTGCGTCAGGCCCAGCGCGAAATTGTCGATCATCGGCCCGCCTTTCCGTGTCTGCGCGGTCCCGTTGCCGCCTGTGTCCGTCGCCGCGGCATAGGCCATGGCGGTTGACGCGCCGTTAAGCGCTGTCATGGCAACACGCTACTCACGATGCGCATTCTTCATATCCTCGACCACGGCCTGCCCCTGCAGAGCGGCTATACCTTTCGCACGCGGGCGATCCTCAAGGCGCAGGAGGCGCGCGGCTGGACGGTCGCGGCGGTGACCGGGCAGCGTCATGGGTCGGCCGCCGCCGCGGTGGAGTCGGTCGACGGGCTGACCTTTCACCGGACGCCGGCGACGCGCCGGTCGGGGCCGCTGGGGGAGATTGCCGGGATCCGCGCCTTTGCCCGGCGGATCGAGGCGGCGGTCGATGCCTTTCGCCCCGATATCCTGCACGCGCATTCGCCGGTGCTCGATGCGTTGGCCGGCCTCATCGTCGCGCGGCGGCGCAAACTGCCGCTGGTCTACGAGATCCGGGCGTTCTGGGAGGATGCCGCGGTTGGCAACGGGACCGGGACCGAGGGATCGCTCGCCTATCGGACGACGCGCGCGCTCGAGACCTGGGCGGTCGGTCGTGCGGACGGCGTCGCGGTGATCTGCGAGGGGCTGCGCGACGACCTGATCGCGCGGGGGATCGACGGGGGCAAGATCATGGTGTCGCCCAACGGCGTCGACCTGACGCTGTTCGGGGCGGTCCCGCCGCGCGATGACGCGCTGGCGGCGACGCTGGGGCTCGACGGCAGGGACGTGGTCGGCTTCATCGGCAGCTTCTACGATTACGAAGGGCTGGACGACCTGATCGCGGCGATGCCCGCGCTGGTCGCCGCACGGCCGGACGCGCGGCTGCTGCTGGTCGGGGGCGGGCCGATGGCGGATGCGCTGGCGGCGCAGGCCGCGGCCTCGCCGGTCGCGGACGCGATCCATTTCGTCGGCCGGGTGCCGCATGCCGAGGTCGAGCGCTATTACGGGCTGATCGACATCCTCGCCTATCCGCGCAAGCGGATGCGGCTGACCGATCTGGTGACGCCGCTCAAGCCGCTCGAGGCGATGGCGCAGGGGCGGATGGTGGCCGCGTCGGACGTGGGCGGACACCGCGAGTTGATTCGTGACGGGGATACGGGCACGCTGTTCGCACCCGACGATCCGCCAGCGATCGCGGCGGCACTGGCGGGGATGTTCGACGATCGCGCGGACTGGCCGTCGCGCCGCCAGCGCGCGCGGGCGTTCGTCGAGCGCGACCGTAACTGGTCGTCAAACATTTTGCGTTACGAACCGCTTTACCATCGGCTGATACAGGCCGAATGACGGACCATGGCATGACCGAATTCCATCGACAGTCCCCGATCCGCCACCTTCCCGTTGCCGCAGCACTGCTCGTCGCGGTCGCCGCGATCATTGGCTTCGTCGCGATGCCGGGGACGATGCTCGAGGAGCTGGTCTGGCGGACCGGCGTCGCCGCGCTGATCCCCGCCGCACAGCCGCCGCTGGGGATGACCGCGCGCGTCGTCCTCGCGCTCGCCACCGCGGTCATCGGCGCGGCGGTGACCTGGTCGGCGCTGTTCTTGCTGGTGGGGCCGGGGGGCTTGCTGGTCCGTCCGCCGCGTCGCCGCGACGACGGGGTGCCGGTCGTCCGCCGGGCCGATGCGCATCCCGACGCGCCGCCACGCCGGCCGATGACTGCCGCCGATCTCGGCACGCCGATGATGGAGGTGACCGCGGCGAACCCGGTCACGCTCGAGCGGTCGATCCCGGCGGACCTCGACCAGCCGCTCGCGGCGTTCGACCCGCATGCTATCCTGCCGGTGCCGATGGCGCCGATCCGGCCGGTCACGCCGCTGGTCCAGGCCGAGACGCCGCCGGTCGCGCCAGCCGCTCCGGTGGAAGACGATGAGCGGGTCGAAGCATTAGCTGACGAATCCGTCGCGATCAACGAGCCGGCGGAGGCCGCGACGGTCCCGATCATGGTGAGCGAGCCGGTTGCACCGCGGGTCTCGGTGGCTTGGTCAGCGCCATCATCGGCTCCACCGTCAGTTGGCGCCGTCAACGGTGCGGCGCGGCATGAGCCGCGTCTGGTCGATGCGCCGGCGCCGGCTGCATCGGCGTCACCGCCCTCGATCGAGTCGCTGTTGCGGCGGCTGGAGCAGGGCGCGACCCGGCGTCGTCAGGCCACATCGGGCTGACATACCGCGACCGCGTGAAACCGCTGTTGATACGAAGAAACCTCTGATACCGATTGCTCGAAAACGACGGTCGGAGGGGTCATGGCGCAGGTCGCGGATCAATCGAAGTTCGAAGAAGCGGCGCCGCCTGCGGAGCCGGACGGGCAGGCGGGGGCAACCCGCTATGGCTGGTATGTGCTGTCGATCCTGTTCCTGGTCTATGTGCTCAACTTCGTCGACCGGCAGATCATCTCGATCCTTGCCGAGGACATAAAGCGCGATCTGGGGTTGAAGGATCAGGATCTCGGGTTTCTCTACGGGACCGCCTTCGGGGTCTTCTATGCGCTGTTCGGCATACCGCTCGGGCGGCTTGCGGACAATTGGCACCGCGTCCGGCTGATGACGATCGGCCTGACGCTCTGGTCGGTGATGACGGCGGTGTCCGGCCTGTCGCGGACCGGCGGGCATCTCGCGGCGGCGCGGATCGGCGTCGGCATCGGCGAGGCGACCGCCAGCCCGTCGGCCTATTCGCTGATCTCCGATTATTTCCCCAAAAGGCTGCGTGCGACCGCGTTGTCGATCTATTCGGCCGGGCTTTATGTCGGTGGCGGCTGCTCGCTGTTCATTGGCGGGGCGATCGTGCAGGGCTGGAACCGGGCCTATCCGGGGGGCGGGCCCTTCGGCCTCGTCGGGTGGCAGGCGGCGTTCATGGCGGTCGGCGTGCCGGGTCTGCTGCTCGCGATCTGGATCGCGACGCTGAGGGAACCGATCCGCGGGCATGTCGAGGGGCTTCCCGAACCGGCGCCGCACCCCGCGCCGTTCCGCGCCTTTGCCGGCGAGCTGCTGACGATCGTGCCGCCGCTGACGCTGATCGGTGCGGCGATGGGCGGGGTCGGGGCGTTCGTCGTCAACCTTGCCGGGCTGGCGATCGTCACGCTGGCGGTGGTCGGACTGGTGGCCGCGGGCGAGCCCTGGCCGCAATGGGTGGCGATCGGGACCGGCGTCTATGCCGTGTTCTCCTGGGCCTGTGCGCTGCGCCGTCGCGATCCGCCGACCTTCGCGCTGATCATCGGCACGCCGGCGTTCCTGTGCACGGTCGTCGCCTATGGCCTGAACGCGTTCCTGAGCTATGCGGCGAGCTTCTGGGCGGCGCCCTATGCGCTGCGCGTGCTCGGCGCGACGCCGTCGAGCGCTGGGTTCCTGCTCGGCGGGCTGGGCGCGCTTGCGGGGTTTCTCGGGCTGACGATGGGTGGGGTCGTCTCCGACCGGTTGCGGCGGACCAACCCGGCGGGGCGGCTCTTGGTCGTGATCTTCGGCGCGGTCGTGCCGGTGCCGTTCCTGTGCCTCGCGTTCACCGCATCGGCGCCGCTGCCCTTCTATGCCGGAATCTTCCTCGCGCAGATCACCGCGAGCTGTGCGCTCGGCGCGGCCGCGGCGACGACGCAGGATCTGGTGCTGCCGCGGATGCGGGGGACGGCGACCGCCACCTTCTTCATCGGCACGACGCTGATCGGACTGGCGCTCGGGCCGTATCTGGCGGGTCGCGTGTCGACGCTCAGCGGGAGCCTGTCGGTCGGGATGCTGTCGCTGCTGGTCAGCGTGCCGATCACCCTGGCCACGGCGGTCGCGGCGTACCGGCTGGTCCCCGCCGCCGAGGCCACGCGCGAGGCGCGGGCCCGGGCGGCGGGGGAGGTCGCCTAGCCATGGCCCCTCGCCGAGGATGCCATGGCTAGGCTAAGTGGTTCAGCTCGGCTGGAACACGCCGCAGGCGATGCGGCCGCCGCTGTTGCCGGCGGGGTCGGTCATCAAATCGTCGGGACCGGCATGGACCACGAACGCCGAACCATCGGCATCGAGCAGCCCGGCCATCGTCGCGCCGGGGATCGTGACGCCGACCGTGCCGCGGCCGTCGGTGCCGGTGATCAGATTGGGCAGATCGCCCTCATGCGGCCCCTGCGGGTTCATCGACCCGTGCTTCATCGACGTCGGGTTCCAGTGGCCCCCCGCGGTCGTGAAGTCGGGGGCGTCGCAGCGACCGGTCGTGTGGATGTGGACGCCGTGCGTGCCCGGCGGCAGCGCCTTGGCATCGACGGTGAAGCGCAGTCCGCCGGCGACGTCGGTCGCGGTCGCGCGGCCGACATCGACCCCGGCGGCGTTCATCAGCATCGCGCGTGCGCTCTGCCCGCCTGCAACCGGCGTGCCGGTCTCGAGCCCTTTCTGATCGCAGGCCGCCAGCGTGAGCGCCGCTGCACCGACCAGCGCAAATGTTGCAATCCGCATGTCCGTCTCTCCCTATTGATCCGACGCGAACCCGCCAAAGTCGCCGGCGGTTCCGGCGTCGGGTTCGAGCGGCCAGCGCAGCAGCGGTTCGTACCAGGCACCGTCGCGGCCGAGGTGGCTCTGGTACAGCGTCAGATGGGTCATCGCAAACGGCGCGCTGGCGAGCCCGGCATGGCGGGCGATCCAGCCGTCGATCTCCGGCGACGTGCCGAGCGACCGCGGCAGCCGGGCGAGCGTGACGTGCGGCAGATAGGCGCGGCGGTCGGGGGGAAGCCCGGCGCGGACTACCGCCTGATCGACCTTGCGGTGCAGCGCGGTGAGCGCGGCGTGCGGGGTGACGCCCGCCCAGAGCGTGTCGGTACGCCCGCGGCTCGCGAACTGGCCGACCGCATGCAACGCCACCGTTGGCGCCGCCGGCGTCAGCGACAGGCGGAGCCGGTCGATCTCGGTCACGATGTCGTCGGCGAGACGCGGATCGACCTCGCCAAGGAAGCGGGTCGTGACGTGAAGCTGCTCGTCATCCTGCCAGCGCGCACCGCCGATCCCGTCCATCAGATCGAACAGCTGTTCGCGGATGTCGAGGGGCGGGCGGAGCGCGAGAAACAGGCGTAACATCGGCAGGAATCATAGCGCCGATCGCCCCGAATTGGGAACGTCTCCGCTTGAAAATCGTCCTTCCAGCACCGATGTTGCACGCAATCGGCATGTGGCCGGATAGAGGAGTTGTAATTTCAATGGCTAATTGGTCTGATCCCCGGCCTCGTGCCGCGCCGTTCGGAGCGACGGCCACCACCACCGGTTCGGCAGCGTATGACGCGGGTCTCCGTTCGTACATGCTGTCGGTCTATAACTATATGGGCTCGGGCGTGCTGCTAACCGGCATCGTCGCGCTGCTGTTCGCCTGGGGCGGTGCATCGTCGCCTGCTGCACAGGTGTTCATGGGCGGCGGTCCGCTGAAGTACGTCATCATGTTCGCGCCGCTCGCGATCGTGTTCGGCATGAGCTTTGGCCAGAACCGGATGAGCACCGCGACGCTGCTGATGCTGTTCTGGGGCTTTGCGATCCTGATGGGTCTGTCGCTGTCGACGATCTTCCTGGTCTATAGCGGCACGTCGATCGCCAGCGCGTTTTTCGCGACGGCTGCCGGCTTTGCCGGGCTGAGCCTGTACGGTTACACCACGAAGCGCGATCTGTCGGCGTTCGGGACGTTCCTGATCATCGGCGTCGTCGGTCTGCTGGTGGCGAGCATCATCAACATCTTCCTCCAGTCGGGTGTCATGCAGCTGGTCATCAGCGGCGTCGGCGTGCTGCTGTTCGCAGGTCTGACGGCCTATGACACGCAGCGTACCAAGAGCCTGTACATGCAGGTCGCGGGTACGGACATGGTCGGCAAGGTCGTGATCATGTCGGCGCTGAGCCTGTATCTCGACTTCATCAACATGTTCATGTTCGTGCTTCGCCTGTTCGGCAGCAGCCGCAACTAAGCGCTTCGCACCTTCTCTCAGTGACGGTCCGGCGGGAAACTGCCGGGCCGTTTTTGCATCCTGGCCAGGATTTAAGACCACAATGCGTCTCTCGATCGACGTTCATCTGGATTATGGAATTGCCGGCGACGCCGACGTGTTACTGCAGATTGAGGCGGCGGCGATGCCCGACCAGCGGATCGAGGAACAGTCGCTGACGATCTGGTCGGACAGCCCGATCCGCGCAGTCCCGGGCGAGGACGGCATCGGCCAGCGCTGCTGGGCGCGGGGGCATGGCCGGCTGACCGCGGCGTACCGCGCGGTGGTGAAGGTCGAGCGGCCGGTCGTCGCGCTCGGCGCCTATGGCACGACGCCGCCCCGGCTGCTGCCCGGCGACGTCACCGCCTATCTGATGCCCAGCCGTTATTGCCAGTCGGACCGGTTCGAGGGGTTCGTCGCGCGCGAGTTTCCCGGGCTCGACGGCGGCGCGCTGGCGGCGGCGCTGAGTGCCTGGGTCGGCAATGCGCTCGATTACCGGATGGGATCGAGTTCGGGGGAGACGACCGCGCTCGACACCTTCGCATCGCGGTCGGGCGTGTGCCGCGACTATGCGCATCTGCTGGTCGCGCTCGCGCGCGCAGGCGGGATCCCGGCGCGCTGCGTGTCGGCCTATGCGCCGGGGGTCGATCCGCCCGACTTTCACGCGGTCGCCGAGCTCTGGCTCGACGGCGCGTGGCGGCTGGTCGATCCGACGGGGATGGCATCGTGCGGCGATATCGCGCGTGTCTGCATCGGGCGCGACGCCACCGACATCGCGTTCATGACGGTGTTCGGGCAGGCGACGCTCTGGACGCAGACCGTCCGGGTCCGCGCGCTCGACGACGAAACGGCGTGACCGGTCCGCGACGCGAGTCGCTCGTCGCAGAGGCAGGAACACCGAGCGTGCTGAACCGTTTGCGTCCGTAACGATTTTCACAGGAGTCTCGACATGACCGATATCGACAAACGCGCGCTCGACAGCCTGTCGGTGGCACCGGATGGGCAGGATGGCGATGCTGCCAACGGCCGGACCGACGGCCGCGACCCGCGCCAGGAGGCCGGTCAGGACAAGTCGATCGGCAAGCGGCTGCAGAAGAACCCGTCGAGCAACGATGCGCGTCTCGACAATGCGCTCGACGAGTCGATGGATGCGAGCGATCCGCCCGCCTCGACTCAGCCGGTGCACAATCAGGGGCCGGCGCCGTCGTCGGGCTATGATGCCGAAGCAGAACGCAAGCTGGCCGAAAAGAATAGCTGATCTATCCTGGAGTCTGCTCGCGCCTGGCCGATGCCGGGCGCGGGCGGCGCTCCACCGTTCCAAGTTCGAATGTTGCGTAAATACCGCCACTGGCGAAAAGTTTGATGCCTGGCCTCGACTGGTCGCATTGCGTGTTGCAGCGCAACAGATTTCATGGTCGCTTATAACCGTGACGTGACGATGCGTTAGGGACCCTCCTCTGCCCCAAATGCATGGGAACGCCTGTTACTTGCAGCAAGGCGGGGTGACGATATGGCTTCACGAATGAAACCGGCAAAGGGCATCACGACGCTCGCCGAGATGAAGGAATTCGCAGGCTTTTCCAGCGCGACGCAGCGCTACATCCGGCGCTCGCTCGATGTCGGCCTCGACCGCGAGGATGCGATGACGCGCTGGTCGCGCGACGTGGTCGAGGAGGCCAGCATCCGTGCACAGGCGCGGCTCTATCTTGGTCTTGACGATCTTCGCGAGCTTCTGCCCGAGGATGCGGGGCTCGGCGGGGCGGACCGGTTTCTGGGAAAGCTGGTGACGCTGGCCGCGTTCGATCTGGGGCAGGGGCGGCTGACGAGCTTTTCCGCGTTCCGGTTCCTGTACGAGCGGCTTGCCGGCGCGGATGTCCGACCGTGGCTGCCGTCCGCCTTCTGCGCCGCGGCGGCGTTGCCGCATCTCCACCCCGAACTGCGCCGCAAGCTGCTCCAATCGATCAGCGAAGCCGCGGCGACCGCGTCGGGCTGGTCGAGCCGGGAGCCGGTCTTCTTTCCCTATTGGGTGGAGAAGGTCGACAGCGGGACGTCGCTCGCCACCTGACGGCTCAGCGGCAGGCGCGCCAGCCCATCGCGCCGCGATCCGCCTGATCGAGATGGAAGTGGTCGGCATGTGCGGCGTTGTAATCGGGCGAGAGCGTCGTCGCGAACAGCTGGCAGGCGCCGTCGCGTACCTCCCGGAGGAAGGCGGCCTTGGCGGCATCGCCTTTCCAGTCGCGGGCTACGGTAATCCGCGTGCCATTGCCCAGCCGAAAGCCGGCAATGTCGACCGCGTCGGCGGTCGAATGCTCGCTCCACGTGCCGGCATCGCGGCCGTAGATGCGGCGACAGCTATAGCTGCCGAAATGGTCGATGCTCGTGACCTTGGTGCCGAAATGCCGTTCGGCCGCGGGCTGGACGACATTCCATTCCCATATCGCGAGCGCGGCGGCGACCGGACAGGCGATGCCGAGACCCGCGGGCGCGAAGTCGATCCGTCGCGCGCCACCGGATGTGAACCGAACGCCGTCGCTATAGCCGCATTGGCCTTCACCGCTGCGAGGCGGCAGCGCGGTGTAGCGGACACCGGCACGCTCGAGCGCGGCCTGACAGGCGGGATAGGACTGAGTCAGCGCGTTGAGCTTGCGCCCGGTCATCAGCCCGATCGGCTGGCCGAGGTCGAGCGGGGTCCAGGGCAGGTCCTGCGGACGACCGCGCAGCGTCGACCAGAGTATCAGGCCGAGGCCCGTGATCACCGCCAGTGCGACGATCCAGCCCAGCGTCCTTCGCACCGCACGCATCAACCGTGCGCCACACGCGTGACGGGCTCGCTGGTCACCGGATAGCCGAGATCATCGGGGATGCAGAAATGGTCGATCCCGTCGCGCGGCTCGATCCACGGCGTCACGGTGCGGACCGGTCTGCGTCGTGTGTCGTCGACCGCGTCGTCGAAGCCAGCGAACAGCGCGAGGCGTTCGAGGTTGCGGCGGGTGGGGAAGATCACCTGTGCGCGGCCGGCATCGGCATGCGCGAGGATCTCGGCAGCGGTCGCCCAGAGCAGGCGGACATTCTCCGTCTCGTCGACGCGGGCGGGGGCGGCGTCGGCAGGCAGGCGCGCGAGATAGAAGCGCGTGTCGAAGATGCGGGTCAGATGATGCGCCGGACGCCACCGCGCAAAATAGGTGAGCATGTGCGGATCACAGCGGAGCCCTAGCGCGTCGAGCATCGGCCCCAGTTCCTGTCCGGCATGCAACGCCGCGCGCAGTGTCGCGAGCGTATCGGCGGACGGTGCGGGATGAAGACCGATGGCGAGCCCGACCTCCTCGATCGTCTCGCGGATTGCGGCGATACGGGCGGCGACCTCTTCGATCGCGGTCTGATCAGCGGGCTGCTGGATGAGTTGCTCTGCTAGCATGCGGTCGGCAGGGTCGACGCGGCCACCGGGGAAGACGAGTGCACCGCCGGCAAACGCCATCGATCCCGCGCGCTCGACCATCAGCAGTTCGGGGGCGAGCGACGGGCGATCGCGAAAGATCACCAACGTGGCAGCCGGAATGGCGGGGGAGATCGGTTCGGTCATCGATCTGTGTAACGCGCGAAACCCGGATCGGGCCAGACGGCATTATAGCGTGATTCAGAGCGCGATCGGCAGAGCGCTCAGGATGGCTTTAACGGTCGGGGAGGGCGATCAGCCCTCCCCGTGGCGCATCAATCGTCGCTGCCGAGCGTACGCTTGGCGGCATCGAGCGCGGCCTTGCCGGTCTTGCGCGAAGTCTTGCCTGCGTCTTCCGCAGCGGCTTCGACCTTCGAACCAGCCTTGCGGCCGAGGCCGATCGACTTCGCCATCGCACGGCGTGCTTCCGAATAGGTCGCAGCGACCATCGGATAGTCGGCCTTCAGGTTGAAGCGTTCGCGATACTGCTGCGGCGTCATGCCATGCGTCGTCAGGTGGCGACGCAGTGTCTTGTACTTCTTGCCGTCGATCATCGAGACGATATGGTCAGGCGATGCAAGCGACTTGCGCGCCGTCACGGCGGGCTCATAGGTCGTCGCCTCGGCGGTATCGCCCGTCATCTCTGCGCCGGTCGTGAGCTTGGTCACGGCGGTGTGCATCGACAGGAGAAACGCAGGAACGTCTTCGGCAGCGGTGCGGGTGTTGGGGTTCGCCAGCCAGGCTGCCGTCAGTTCTGCCGCCAGTTCGACGGTATTGATGGTTTCGGTCACACGGGATCCTTGATTGTTGAAAAATTTTCCCCCTCCATTCGCGCGACTACGCGCTATTGGCAGAAAATGACACCCGCAATTATTATTAAAGCGCTCAATTGACCGGGAATTCTGTTCGCGACGTCGAATCCGAGCGCTGATCTTGCGGTTTGCTGATGTTATACGCGCGCCAGACCAGCCCTATAGATCCTCACAAATACGCGCATTCGCGGTTGTAGCATGCGTGCTCTCGCAGCGGGTCCGACATCCGGCGCAGTCATCAGATCCGGCAGATCAGGGTGCGGATCGAGACGCCCGATCGGGACGTCGCGATTGGCAGATGCATCTTATCGCGCAGGGGCAGCCGGTCGGCGCGGCGTGATCTTGGTACCGAGCAGGACCAGCCCGTTCGCGCTGACACCGAAGCCGTGCGGAACGCCGGCGGGGATGAGCAGGACGTCGCCGGGGCGGAGCGCGCGGGTCGTGCCGCCCTCGATCCGCGCGCCGTCGGTGACGCCGGGATTGACGACATGCGGATCGACGAGGCGTCCGCCCGAAAGCAACGTCCCCGATCCCGCGACGACGGTCGCATATTCATTGTCATCGGGATGCACCGCGGGACGGCCTTCGGCTTTCCAATATTCGAGCGCGACGACGCTGCCGCCGCCGCTGACGAGCGTCTGCATCGCGAAGCCCTGACCCGGTTTCATCGTCGCTCCGAGCGCCGCGACCGCGCGGGGGATATCGGTCGCCGCGGCGAAATCACGCGCCGCCTTCTGCGCCGGCGCGACCGTGGCGACCGCGAGCGTCGCCAGCGCGAGCAGGAGGCGCATCACGCCTTGGTGCCCGACGCCAGCCGGATCGTCCGCCCTTCGCGCGCCGAGCGATAGATCGCCTCGACGATACGCAGGTCGCGCAGGCCCTCCGCGCCCGACACGATCGGTTCGCGGCCGGTGCGGATGCAGGTGACGAGATGATCGAGCTGGCCGGCGAACTGGGTTCGGCCGGATGCTGCTGGCGTGACATCGCGCTCGCGCCCGTCGGCGCCCGTCCACATCCGGTTGTCGGCATAGCGGGTCGCGGGTTCGAGCTCGATCCGGCCGCGTTCGCCCATCAGCAGGATGTGGTTCTGGTTCGCGCTGTACATTGACTGGCAGCTGGCGATCGCGCCGGACGGGAATTCGAGCGTCCAGTCGATCATGTCCTCGACCTCGCGAAACCGCGGATCGGTGCGATCGGTGGACTCGCGCGCGGTCACCGCGACGGGCTCCTCGCCGGTCATGTAGCGCGCCGCCTGGAGGCTGTAGATGCCCATGTCCATCAACGAGCCCCCGCCCGCCAGCGCCTTGTTCAGCCGCCACTTCGACGGATCACGCTGGACGAAGCCATGTTCGGACCGGACATAGCGCGTCTTGCCCATCGTTCCCGCACGCGCGAGCCGCATCGCCTCGACGTTGCAGGGCTCGAAATGGCAGCGATAGCCGATCATCAGCTTGCGATCCGCCGCCTTGCAGGCCGCGATCATCGCCTCGCATTCGGCGACCGAGACCGCCATCGGCTTTTCGCACAGCACATGCTTGCCGGCGCGCGCGGCCCGGATCGTGTACTCGGCATGCATCGCGTTGGGCAGGCAGATATAGACGATATCGATATCGGGATTGTCGCGGATCCGGTCGAAGGTCGCATAGCTGTAGACCGACCGGTCGGGCAGGCCATGCGCCGCCGCGACACGGCGCGCCTTGGCGGGGTCACCGCTGACCACCGCGGCGAGCCGGCTGTGCGCACATTTGGCGAATTCGGGGATGATGACGTCGAGGCCATAATAGCCCAGCCCGACGATCGCATAGCCGAGCTTGCGTGTCGGGTCGGCCGCCTGCGTGATCGCGGGCACCGCGGCCAGCGCGGTTGCGCCGATGACAAATTCGCGTCGTCCTATCGTCACGATCAGATCCCCCATCCTGCAAGCGCTGTCGGTCACCCTGTTCGGCTACCAGTTGTCGCGTGGCCATTACGACCTTGGTCGGTCTTATCGCCGATCGGTGCCGTCAGCGCCATCCGCGCTGGCGCGGTCATCGATCCAGGCCCAGACGTCGCGTACCAGCGTGTCGGGCGTCGCCTGCGCATCGAGCGTGATCGCGGCTTCGTCGGGCCCGGGGCGCTCGAGCGTCGCGCGCTGGCTGTCGAGCAGGCTGGCCGGCATGTAATGCCCCGCGCGCGCGCCGAGCCGTCGTGCGAGTTCCGCCGGATCCGTGTCGAGCAGGACGAACAGCAGCGGTACGCCCGCCGCAGCGCCGAGCCGCTCGCGATAGACAAGCTTCAGCGCGGAGCAGGCGGCGACCGCAAAGCCGTCGGCCGCGACCGCATCGCCGACCGCGTGACCGACGCGGTCGAGCCAGGGCCATCGGTCGGCATCGTCGAGCGGATGGCCGGCGCGCATCTTTGCGACCGCCTCCGCGCTGTGGAAGCCATCGCCCTCAAGAAAGCGGTGGCCGGTCTGATCGGCGAGACGCTGGCCGAGCGTCGACTTGCCGCTGCCGCTGACGCCCATGACGATGATCGCGCAACCGCGCGGGATCGCGTGGGGCATGCCGTCAGCGGAGCGGGCCTGGGGGGAGGGGGTGGTTTGCACAGTTCCTGACTCGCGGGTTGAGCGCGTCCGGCGGCGCCTGGTTCCAGGCCTCTATCCGGTCGATCGCGACAATTGGCCATTACGACCATCGTCGCGCCCTTGTCGACCGGCGTCGGGACGGGCATCGAGACCGGCCAATCACAGAGGTCGATGCATGTCCGCTCGCAATCATCATGACGTCCTGATCGTGGGGGCCGGCCATGCCGGAGCGCAGGTCGCGATCGCGCTGCGGCAACGCGGCTATGCGGGGACGATCGGGCTGATCGGTGACGAGACGTCGCCCCCCTATGAGCGGCCGCCACTGTCGAAGGACTATCTGGCCGGCGAAAAGGCGTTCGATCGCATCCTGTTGCGCCCGGCCAGCTTCTGGGGGGAGCGCGGGATCACGCTGATCCCCGGGCGTCGCGTGACCCGGGTCGACGCGGCCGCGCACTGCGTCAGCCATGTCGACGCGCAGGTGACCGAGAGCGCCGACGAGACGATCCTGCACTACGGCACGCTCGTCTGGGCCGCGGGGGGATCGCCGCGACGGCTGGGGTGCGACGGGCATGATCTCGCCGGGGTCCACGGGGTGCGCACGCGCGACGATGTCGACCGGATGATCGCCGAACTGCCGGGTGTCACGCGGGTCGTGGTCGTCGGGGGCGGCTATATCGGGCTGGAGGCGGCGGCGGTGCTGACCAAGCTCGGCAAGCAGGTGACGGTGCTCGAGGCGCAGGACCGGGTGCTCGCGCGGGTGGCGGGGGCGGCGCTGTCGCGCTTTTACGAGGCCGAGCACCGCGCGCACGGCGTCGACCTGCGAACCGGTGTGACGGTGGCGGCGATCGAGGGCGCTGGCGGAGCCGCGTCGGGCGTGCGGCTGGCGGACGGTACGGTGCTGCCGTGCGAAATAGTCATCGTCGGGATCGGCATCGTGCCCGCGGTCGCGCCGCTGATCGCGGCAGGGGCCGGTTCGGCGGGCGGTAACGGTGTGATGGTCGACGCGCAGTGTCGCACGAGCTTGGCCGATGTCTTTGCGGTCGGCGATTGCGCGGCGCATGCCAGTCGCTTTGCCGGCGGGGACGTGATCCGGGTGGAATCGGTGCAGAATGCGAACGACCAGGCGGCGATAGTCGCCAAGGCGCTGACGGGCGTCGAGGAGGCGTATGATGCGGTGCCGTGGTTCTGGTCGAACCAGTATGACCTGAAGCTGCAGAGCGTCGGGCTGTCGACGGGGCATGATCTCGCGCTGCTGCGCGGCGACCCGGCGAGCCGCAGCTTCTCGGTGGTGTATCTGAAGGGGGGCCGCGTGGTCGCGCTCGACTGCGTCAACAAGACGCGGGATTATGTGCAGGGGCGCGCGCTGGTCGTCGCGTCGGCGGAGGTCGAGCCGGCGCTGCTGGCCGATATCACGGTCGACCTGAAGACGCTGGTGCCCGTGGATTGACGTCCGACCCGGCGGCGTGAAGCGTGAACCGCGTCATCTCTGACGGGCGGCCGAGCCGGACCGCGAAGCCCGGCCACAACCCGGTGCCGTTGCCGACATAGAGCGTCATCCCCGCGACGTCGTAGCGGCCGGACACGAACCCGCCATTGGCGCGCGCGAACAGGCGGTCGAAGCCGGGCGCGACGCCGCCATGCGTATGCCCCGACAGCTGGAGTGCGACGCCGTGCGCCGCGGCGTTGCGCGCATTGCGGGGCTGGTGATCGAGCAGCACTACCGGGGCACCAGCCGGCGCGCCGCGCAATGCGCCGTCGAGATCGGGACCCGGCTGGCCGGCCGAAGGGGCGGACAGGTCGGTGAGCCCTGCAAGCACCAGCTGCGCGTCGTCGCGGGACAGTATGGCGTGGCTGTTGGGGAGCATGCGGAAGCCGAGCCCGTCGAGGTGCCGCATCCAGGCGGCGTAATCGAAGAAATATTCGTGATTGCCCGGGATCGCATAGACGCCATCGGGGGCGCGGAGCGCGCGCAACGGGGCGACGTCGGCGCGGCGCATCGCAACCGATCCGTCGATGAAGTCGCCGGTGACGACGATCAGGTTCGTGCCTGCCGCATTGGCGCGGGTGACCACTGCCTCGGCCCAGCGCGCGGGGAACAGCCGGCTGATGTGCAAATCGGTGAGCTGGAGGATGCGATACCCCTCGAACCGCGGCGGCAGGCCGGCGATCGTGACGGCGACGTCCTTGACCGGCGGCACGCGCAGCGCGTTCGAGACCCCGATCGCGGAGATCAGTGCCGCGAGCCCCGCGATCGCATAACGCAGCCCGTCTGGCGCGGCGGTGGTGCTGCGACGCAGGATCGCGGTCGCGAGCGTGCCGATGTCGAGCAGCAGCTGGAGCATCGCGAGCAGCACGATCGCCGCGAACGCCCAGTTGAACAGGATGACGACGCTACGCGGAAATTCAGGCGCGAAGATCGATCCCGAGGACAGCCGGTTCCAGAAATGGAACTGTGAGGCGAACAGCAGGAGCAGCGCCACGCCGGCCTTGAGCCAGAGCGACATCGACAGCGGCCAGAGCCAGCGGGCAAGGACGACCAGACAGGGCGTCGCGAAAATGAGATTGAAAATGACGGTCTCCGTTCGTCCCCGCGCCGCCTGTGGGGGAGTTGGCCGGGCGTCGCAAGGCCCGCCGGACCCGTTGGCGCGAGCAGACCGGTCAACCGCTCGCGGGTGGGCGCGCGGTCGAACGGCGGACTGTCAGTTCCGCCGCGACGGTGATCGGTAGGTCCGGCGGAGGATCGCCCGCCAGCCCGGCGATGATGAGGCTCACCGCGCGCGCCGACGCCTCGGCGATCGGCTGGACGATCGCGGTCAGCGGCGGGTGGGCGAGGCGGATGATTGGCGTGTCGTCGAAGCTGATCAGCGACAGATCCTCGGGCACGCGCAACCCGGTTTCGCGCGCGAGTTCGAGCGTCGCGAGCGTCATCTGGTCGTTGCTGCCGATGATCGCGGTCGGCGGCTCGGAGAGCGCGAGCAGGGTACGGGCGGCGGCCCGGCCCGAAGTATGGCTGAAATCCCCCGACGCGAGCAGATCGGTACTGTCGAGCCCTGCATCCGCCATCGCCGCGCGCCAGCCATCGACGCGCCAGCCGCTGAGTTCATAGTCCGCAGGCCCGGCGATGAAGCCGATCCGGCGGTGACCGAGCGCGACGAGATGCTCGGTCGCGATCCGCGCCGCGCGCGCGTCGTCCATCATCAGGCGCACGCCGGGGCCTTCGCTGATCGAGCCGATCCGCACGAACCGGATGTCCTGCGCCTCGAGCAGGTCGATGATCAGCGGATTGCCCGAATGCGGCGGGGTGAGGATCACCCCGTCGGGCTGCAGCGCGGCGATCGCGCCCAGCAGCTCGCGTTCGATATGATCGCTGTGCGTATCGACCAGCTCGACGATCAGGCGATAGCCATGTTCGGCGCAGGTGAGCATCCCGCCGAGCAGCATCTGGTCGACCCAGTCGGTCCCCTGTCGCGCGCGCCAGTCGGCGATCGTGCGTTCGCGGTCGTTGAGCGCGAGGATCAGATAGGAGCGCGAACCGCCCATCCGCTGGGCGGCGATCGAGGGGACATAGCCGAGCCGGTCGATCGACGCCTGCACGCGCTCGGCCATTTGCGGGCGGACGCCGGTTTCCTTGTTGACGACGCGACTGACCGTCTGCAGCGAGACGCCGGCGTCCGCTGCAACATGCTTGATCGTCACAGCCTGACGGCGCCTAGCCAAGATGCGGGGATCCCGCCGAGGCGGACGGCGCTGTACTGCAGTAATGCGCGACATAGGCGGCATGATCGGGCAGCGCGTCGACGGTCGCGTTGGTCGTGTCGCGCAGCCCGCCGAGCAGCCGGACAAGTTCGTCGTCGCGCATCTTGGTCGCGATCGGGTGATAGCTTTCCGGGACGATGCCCTGGCCGAGCATCACCTGGACCCAGCTGTTTTCGGCGAACAGTTCGTCATTCTTGCGGAAGACGCGGCCGGTTTCGCGAAACAGTGCGATCTTGTGCGCGAGCGAGTCGGGCACCGGCATCGACGCGCATTGCCGCCAGAAGGCGCTGTCGCGGCGGTCGGTCGCCTTGTAGTGGAGGATCAGGAAATCGCGGATCTGCAGCATGTCGGTATTCTGCTGTTCGTTGAATTCGGCGACGTCGCGCGGACTGATCCCGGCGGACGGAAACATCCGCAGCAGACGGAGGATGGCGCGCTGGATCAGGTGGATGCTCGTCGATTCGAGCGGCTCCATGAACCCGCCGGACAGGCCGATCGCGACGCAGTTGCGGTGCCATTGCTGGCGTCGCGCGCCGGTGACGAAGCGGATCCTGTTCGGCTCGGTCAATGTCGGTCCCTCGACGGTGCCGAGCAGACGCTCGAGCGCGGCATCGTGATCGAGATAGCGGCTGCAATAGACGATGCCGTTGCCGGTGCGGTGCTGCAGCGGGATGCGCCATTGCCATCCGGCGTCGTGCGCGATTGCGCGGGTATAGGGCAGGGCGGGCCGGACGCTTTCGGTCTGGACCGCGATCGCGGAATCGCACGGCAGGAAATGCGTCCAGTCGTCGAACCCGGCATGCAGCGCCTGTTCGATTAGCAGAGCGCGAAAGCCGGTACAGTCGAGGAACAGGTCGCCCTCGATCCGATCGCCCGAGTCGAGCGTCAGCGCGGCGATGTCGCCACTCTCGCCGTTGAGCTCGACCTGCGCGATCCGGCCCTCGATCCGGGTCGTGCCGTCGGCCTCCGCCATCTTGCGCAGGAAGCGGGCGTAGAGGCCTGAATCGAGCTGATAGGCATAGTTCATCCGGCCATCGGGAAGATGTGCGAACTTGCCCTGCAATGCGGCGCGCAGTTCGAGGCAGTAATCGTCGAACGGCTGGTGATGGCCGCGCGTCAGGCCGTGCAACCAGAAATGCTGGAAGCCTGCGGACCAGTGATCCTTGCCGGTCGTGCCGAACGAATGGAAATAGGTGTCGCCGCGATCCTTCCAGTTGTCGAACAGGATGCCGAGCTTGAACGTCGCCTGCGTCTCTCGCATGAACTCGGCTTCGTTGATCCCGAGCAGGCGGTTGAACGTCACGATCGGCGGGATCGTCGATTCGCCGACGCCGACGGTGCCGATCGCCTCGGATTCGACCAGCGTCACCGCGACCGTGCGGCCCATCGTCCGCGCGATCGCGGCGGCGGCCATCCAGCCGGCGGTGCCGCCGCCGGCGATGACGACGCGGTGGATCGGGGGCGTGGTCATCGGCTGAGTGCTCTCAGGAGGAAGGCGCGCAGCTTGCCTGCGCTGTCGGGGGTGAGCGGGGCGAGGACGCCGCGTTCGGGCTCGGGGATATGCGCCGCGACCGCGGGGTCGTCGGAGAAGACATAATGATCGAACATGGCGCGCCAGTGCCGTTTCTCGTCCTCGGGCAGGTCGCGGATCGCGAGCAGCGCGTGGTTGAGCGCATCCTGCGGCTGGCCGAGCCAGCGCGGCGTGTCGCGCCACCAGTAATTGACCAGCACGTTGAAGTCCGAAAGCCCCTCGACATGGTGCCACCACAGGGCAGGGATATAGAGCGCATCGCCGGCGTCGAGCTCGGCGACCTGCGCCTGCGCCAGCGCATCGCGGAAGCCGGGATAGGCGGCGAAGTCGGGGTCGTGGAAGTCGACCATGCTCACCGCGCGGCCCGCGGGGGTATTGTCGACCGGCCCGAGATAGAGATTGCGGAACTGGTCGCGCGGAAACAGCGTGAAGCGGCGACGACCGACCGCGACGCAGGCCAGATTGTCGGGCGCGTCGTTATGCGCCGCGATCCGGGTCGGCGTCCCCATCCAGATGCTCGCGAGCGGCGTGCGGTCGCCGAGATCGACGTGATTGGCCTCGTGCAGCCCGGTGAAGAAATTCTGCATGTCGATCGAGGCGAGATAGATGGACGGTGCGCCGTCGACCCCCTCATTCTCGGTCATCCGCGCGAAGATCTCGGGCAGCGGCGCGCGCATCATCTGGAAGTTCATGCCCTGCATGTCGCCGTAGAAGAGCCGGCCGCCGCTCTGCGACGCACCGACCGAGACGGCAAAGGGCGTGGGCCGGGCATGGCGCTCGATATAATCACGCGCCGCACGTCCCGACTGGCGTCCGGCCTCGACCATCGGCCAGTCGGCGACGAGCCCGCGGACGATGAACGGCGTCGTCGCCTCGCGCAGCAGCGTGTCGAGCGCCGCCGCCCCGCTGATGTCGACTTCGCGGATCCGCGGCAGGGCGGCGAAGATCCCCGCGGTGCCGGCGTCAGCCATGCGCGAGCCGTCGGTTCTTGCGCGCGACGAGATCCCCGATCTGGCCGAGCGAGGCGAGCGCCATGAAGATCGGCAGCAAATGGCCTTCGGCGTGAAGCTCGGCGACGGATGCGGGATCGAGCGCTTCCAGGCGATCCTCGTCGATGACGTGATAGCCGACCAGGCGGTTCTTCGAGCCATCCTCGAGCGTAACGTCGAGTGTCAGCGGTTCGAGCAGGTCGTGGCGCTGGAGCGCGGCGAAGAACGCGGTCGCGGCGACATAATCCTCGTCGAGCGCGCGCAATTGATCGGCGATACGTTCGAGAAACGGCGTCGGGCGACCGGTATCGTCGAACACGCGCATGCCTTCGCCGGCGCCGATCCGCGGGCTCGCCATGTCGATATGCACCTGGCGCAGCGACGAACCCTCCGGCCCACGACCGACGAGGAAGGGCTGGCTGTCGATCGCGAGCGGGCGATAGCGGGCATCCCAGCGCCCGCCCTCGAGAAACAGGTTTTCGCCCGCTTCGAACCCGAACATCGCGAGCGCGGTGAAGCCGTCGCGGGTCTGGTCGCGCTGGAAGAGGATCGGATAATGGGTCTGGACGCGGCGGAATTCGCTGGGGACGGTGATGCACGCCATCACGGCGTCGCCGAGCGCATCCGACCGGTCGGTGCGGATCCGCAGGTCGCGGTGCTCTTCGGGCGTCAGGATCGCGTGGTCGGGCATCAGGCTCTCGTTTCCATGGTAGCGCTTGTCATCGCATGCCGCAGGGCATCGAGATAGGCGCGATTGGTCGGCAGGGCGGCGGCGAGCATGCGACCGTGCCGGTCGACCTGCTGCACGAGCATGTCGGCGGCACCGCGCGCGCCCGTGCGGACTGGCGTGCGGCGCGGCGCGGGAAAGCCCATGCCGTAGAGCACGTATTGATAGCTCGCCGCGGGAAAGATCTCGTCGACCATCGGGAAATCGGCGTGCGACGGGGGCTGGTCCGCCCATAGCTGCAGCAGCTCGGCGAGACGCGGCGGGATCGACCCGGGATCGCGGTGGTCGCGCCAATAGGGCTCGTCGCGCTGGCTGAGGACATAATGCAGCTTGAGGAACTCGACGATCCGGTCCCAGCGATAGCGGAACAGCGTGTTGAAGCGCGCGGCGTGGAGATCCATCGTGCGGCGGGTGGCCGGGAAATTGTCGAGCAGCGCGTCGACCGAGAGCTCGACGAGCACGATCGCAGATGCCTCGAGCGGTTCGAGGAAGCCGGCGGACAGGCCGATGGCGAGGCAGTTGCGGTGCCAGAAACGGTCGCGGTGGCGCGACTGGAACCGCAGGGGGCGAAAGTCGGGGAGCGGTGCGTCGGGGGCGGTCGCGCGCAAATAGCGGGTGAGCGTGTCGGCGGCCGCGTCGTCGTCGAGATGCGCGGACGAATAGACGCAGCCGATGCCGCGACGCGCTGGCAGGCCGATATCCCAGATCCAGCCCGCGGCGTGCGCGGTGGCATTGGTCTGCGACGCGATCGCGCTGTCGGCGGCGACCGGCAGCTGGACTGCGAGCGCGCGGTCATTGAAGAGTTCGCGTCCGCGGTCGATCGTGCCGACGCCGTAATGCTCGCCGATCAGAATTGCGGCATGACCCGTGCAATCGAGGAACAGGTCGCCTTCGATCCGGCCCGATACGCGCGTGCGGACCGCGGCGATGTCGCCATCGGCCGCGCCATCGACGCCGACGACATGGTCGCGCACATGGCGCACCCCGAGTCGTTCGGTCGCGTGCCGGGCGAGCAGGGCGGCGAACTTGCCGGCATCGAGATGATAGGCATAGTTCAGCGTGCCCGCATAATCGGGCATCGCGCGCTGACGCGGGGCAAGGTCCTGGCTGCAGACGGCATGTTGCGCGCAGACCACTTCGGCATAGGCCACGCCGCTGTCGGACCAAGCCGAGGCGAGATCGCGGGGGGCTGCCTCGGCGGGGGTCGTGAAGGGGTGGAGATAGCGGTCGTCGGGCGCGCCGGTGCGCCATCCGTCGAAGCGCGATCCCTGTTTGAACGCGGCATCGCAGGCGAGGAGGAATTCGGTTTCTGAAATCCCGATCCGTTCGAGCGTACGGCGCATCGTCGGCCATGTGCCTTCACCCACGCCGATCGTTGCGACGTCGGGCGATTCGATCAGGGTGACCTGAAGCGGTCGCTCAGCATCACGGTCCGCGCGGGCGGCGATGAGGCACGCGGCGAGCCATCCGGCGGTGCCACCGCCGACGATCACGATCGAGGTGATCGCCCGATCCATGTCCAGCCCGTCAGTTTGCATGTCCGACACTGTCATTTTGTGCCGCCCCGGCGCCGAAAAGACCACCCCCCGTGGGGGAGTGGTCGTTCCGTAGGTCGGGCGGCGCCGCGGGTCAGAAGTTGAACCGCAGGCCGGCTGCGTAGCGGGCATAGCCCGGCTGCGCGAAGGTGGCGAAATTGTCAGAGCGACGGTGACCGCGACGGCCCTGGCCGGTGAGGTTGATGACCTCGCCGAACACCGCCAGCCCCGTGGTGACCTGATAGCTCGCACTGGCGTCGACCTGCCCATAGGATTCGACATAGAGCGGATCAAAGGCGCCGCCGGCATAGAATTCGCCGCGCCAGTTATAGGCCACACGCGCCTGGATGCCGTTCTTGTCGTAATAGGCGACCGCGTTGGCGCTGTCGCTGAGCCCGGTCAGCGCGAACTGGCCGATGTTTGGATCGAGCGTGTTGTCATACTTCGCGTCGCCATTGACGATCGTGTAGTTCAGGATGACGCCGAGCCCGGTGTTCCAGAGCCTGTGCTGCAGCGCGAATTCCCACCCGTCGATATTGGCGGTCTGGTCGCTGTTGAACGGCTGGCTCAGCTGGAAGTTGAACAGGTCGTCTTCGGGCAGGCCGAAGATGTTGCCGTTCAGCAGACCGGAATCGCTGGTGCCCGTGACCTGCGACGAGGCGGGGAAGTTGCGCAGGATGTAATCGCGAACCTGGAGATTGTCCGTCGTTCCAAGCGCTGCGACCGCCTGACGATAGCGGGGCCCCGAGCCCGGGTTGCGCAGGTTGAACGCGGACGTGTTGACCTGGGTCGTGCCGATGAAGTTCTTCACGTCCTTGTTGAAATAGCCGACCGAGATGTAGCTTTCGGCACCGTAATACCATTCCGCCGACAGATCGATGTTCTTCGACTTGAAGGGAACGAGGTTCGGATTGCCCTGGCTGCCCGTGCCGCCACCGATGCGCGGGTTCGAATCGATGTTCAGGCCACCTTGCAGGCTGCCGTAATCGGCGCGCGTGATGGTGTGGCTGTAGGACGCGCGCAGCTTGACGTTGCGGAGGGGTTCGATGTCGAAATCGACCGCGGGCAACCAGTTGTGATAGCGGCCCTTCAGCGAGGTGAACGAATTGGCGCCGTAGGTGAGCGCAAATTCGTTCGCGCCCGTCCAGCGCGTACCGTTCGGGATCGGCACCAGCGCCGACGAGTTCACCTGCGTTTCGTCATAGCGGACGCCGCCGATCAGGTGCGCCGGCATCGAGAACATGTCGAACTTGCCGTTGAACTGAATATAGGGCGAGATCGTGCGTTCGCGGATGCGGCGATCGTTGGTGTAATTGGCAAGGCAGGTGCCTTCCGCCGCGACACCCGTCTGCGGTGCGCTGCAGATCGCATATTGCGAGCGCAGCAGTTCGGCCATCTGCTCGAAATTGAACGTGTAGATCGACGGCGGCAGCGCGGGATCGTTCGATCCGGCGACGCCCTTGAACTTGTCGGGCAGGCTGGTGAGGTTGAAGAAATCGTCTGGCACGGCCGCCGCGCCGAACGACGCACCGCGCGGGTCGACACCGCCCCAGGTCTCGTTCTGGATGAAGCCGTAAGCCGAGCGCACCTTGTTATCGACATAGGAGAAACCCCAGTCGATGCTGCTCAGGAAATCGCCGTCATGGTCGTAATGACCCTTCAGCTGGAGCTGGTTGATCTCGTTCTTGAAATAGGCGTTGCGGAACGCGTTGCCGGTGGGCGTGATCAGCGACGCGTTCAGCGGGTCGATGCCGGGATACATCTGGTACGAGATGACCGGCAGGTCCTTCTCGAAATTGATGCTCTGCGACTGGACGCCGAAGATCGCGCCACCAATCGACGTGCTGCTGCCGTAATCGTTGGTCGGCTTCGACACCGCGGTCGAATGATGCGCGTCGAGCGACATCGTGACGTTGCCGGGCGCTTCCCAGGTCAGGTTGCCGCCGAGCGACTTGTTCTCGGACTTGTTCGCGGTCAGCGAGCTGCTGTACGACAGATCCTTGCCGGGCGCGAAATTCTCCGAATAGAAGACGGGGCCAGCCGCGGGACCATCGGTCCAGGCGCTGCGCGTGTCGCCGAAGTTGAACCAGATGCCGACGCTGCTGTTGCGGACTTCGACCTTGTTGCTCGAATAGGTGAAGTCGAGCGTGGCGGTCAGCGTGTCGGTCGGCTTGGCCTGCAGCACGAGCTGACCATTGATGCGCTCGCGATCGATGTCGACGACATCGTAATTGGCGCTTTGCGGAATTTCGTAGACGTCGGTCGGGCCGGGACGGTTGGTGATGTTCGCACCGCCGGGCGTGCCGGGCTGGGCGAGCGTGCCCCAGTTGTTCTCCGCGCCGAGAAAGCCGTCGCGGAAGCCGACGCCCGCCGAATTGTTGCTCGCCTTGCGCCGCTGATACGCGCCGCTGAGCAGGACGCCGATGCGGTCGTCGGCGAAGGTGGTGGACAGGATGCCCGACACTTCGGGAGTGATCGGATCCTTGCCGTTGCGCGAGCTGTCGAGCACGCCCTTGACCGCGATGCTGCCGCGCGTGCCGGGCTTGTCGATCGGACGCGGGGTGCGGATGTTGATCGACGAGCCGATCCCGCCCGACGGGACTGCGGCGCGACCGGTCTTGTAGACCTCGACCGCGGCGACGCCTTCGGAGGCGAGGTTGGCGAAATCGAACGAGCGCGAGGCGGGCGCGCTGGCACCGTCGCCGAGCGTCGAGGTCGGCATCTGGCGCCCGTTGAGCGTGACGAGGTTGTACTCAGGACCAAAGCCGCGGACCGTGACGGTCGAGCCTTCGCCGTTCGAGCGGTCGATCGAGACGCCGGTGATGCGCTGGAGCGATTCCGCGAGGTTGGTATCGGGGAACTTGCCGATATCCTCGGACGAGATCGCGTCGACCACGCCCTGGCCGTTGCGCTTGATGTCGATCGCCTCGCGCAGCGACGCGCGGATGCCGGTTACGACGATGTCGTCGGTGACCGCGTTCGGATCGGCGGGCGTGGCGGGTGCGGCCTGCGGATCGATGTCGGACGGGCCGGGATTGCCGACCGTGGCTGCGGCATCCTGCGCCAGAGCGACGCCGGGAATAGCGGCGAGCGCCAGTGCCGATGTGCCGATGACAAGACGCGAAAGCGAGCGAGCCGTGAAGCCACGCATGGTAATCCTCCCTGTAGCCGACGCTATGAGTGCGCCTTCCGTGTGAACGTTCACTTTCCCTTTTCGCGATTCGTGTCAAGGATTTGGGCTGCTGGTTGTGAACGTTCACTAAATATGCTGTGAATAGTGACAATGGTGCCACAGCCCGGCCGGACGCGTGTCGCAGTCCGCAGGGGGAGGCGAAAAATCGGAAGGGAATGAGGATGTCGACGGGGTATCGGGCGCTGATGCTGGGCGTGTCACTGATGGGGATCGCCGCCATGGTCGAGGCGCGCGAGACGCCTGCGAAGGTCGCTCCGCCCAAGGCGCCAGCGACGGCGGCGCAGGACGCCGGACCCGATGCGCGACGGCGGGCTGCGGCGATCGTCGCGGGGATGACGATCGACGAGAAGATCAAGCTGGCACACGGCCTGTTCCCGCCGATGGCGGCGGGCAAGACGACGGACACGCTGATCCCGTCGGCGGGTCATATCGACGGCATTGCGCGGCTGGGCGTGCCGCTGGTCCGCGAGAGCGACGCGTCGCTCGGCGTCGCCAACCAGGTCGAACAGCGCAAGGGTGACGTCGCGACCGCGCTGCCGTCGGGGCTTGCCACCGCGGCGAGCTTCGACCCCGAAATCGCACGCGCAGGCGGCGCGATGATCGGCGCGGAGGCGCGGGCGAAGCGGTTCAACGTGCTGCTGGCAGGGGGCGTCAACCTGACGCGTGATCCCTGGAACGGGCGCAACTTCGAATATCTCGGCGAGGATCCGCTGCTGGCGGGCTCGATGGCCGGCGCGCATATCGCCGGGGTCCAGTCGAACCATATCGTCTCGACCGTCAAGCACCTCGCGCTCAACGCGCAGGAGACCGGTCGCATGGTCGTCGACGCGCGGATCGGCGAGGCCGATCTGCGGATGAGCGACCTGCTCGCGTTCCAGATCGCGATCGAGCGCGGGAAGCCGGGCTCGGTGATGTGCGCGTACAACAAGGTCAATGGCGACTGGGCGTGCGAGAACAAGCATCTGATGACCGACGTGCTCAAGCGCGACTGGGGCTATCGCGGCTGGGTGATGAGCGACTGGGGTGCGGTGCATTCGACCGCGAAGGCGGCCAATGCCGGGCTCGACCAGCAGTCGGGACAGGAACTCGACAAGGCGATCTACTTCGGCGCGCCGCTCAAGGCCGCGGTGGCTGACGGCAGCGTGTCTCGGGCGAGGCTCGACGACATGATCGTCCGCTATCTGACCGGCCTGATCGAAACCGGCGCCTATGACACGCCGATGCCCGCCGCAGAGGCGCCGATCCCCTATGCGCGTCATGCCACCGTTGCGCAGGACGCGGCGGAAGTGGGGATCGTGCTGCTCAAGAACGACCGCGACATGCTGCCGATCGCACGCACCGCCAAACGCATCGTGCTGATCGGTGGACGAGCGGACGTTGGCGTGCTGTCGGGCGGGGGATCGAGCCAGGTCCGCTCGGTCGGTGGCGCGCCGATCGAGATCCCGCTGACCTCGGGCGCGGCGATGTCGTTCGCGCGCTATACTTATCATGCCTCGTCGCCGCTCAAGGCGATCACCGCGGCGATGCCGGGCGCGGTGGTGACCTTTGTCGACGGCAAGGATACGGATGCGGCGGCGCGCGCCGCCGGCGACGCGGACATGGCGATCGTCTTTGCGACGCAGTGGACGACCGAGGCGCAGGACGTGCCGACGCTGTCGCTGCCC
Organism: Sphingomonas sp. T1; assembly: GCF_902506585.1. Lineage (NCBI taxonomy): Bacteria > Pseudomonadati > Pseudomonadota > Alphaproteobacteria > Sphingomonadales > Sphingomonadaceae > Sphingomonas > Sphingomonas sp. T1. Next base: position 657,632 of record NZ_LR733875.1, on the reverse strand, counting down.
GATAATCAGGACGCGCTGATCGCGGCGGTGGCGAAGGCGCAGCCGCGGACGGTGGCAGTGCTCGAAACCGGCGGGCCGGTGCTGATGCCCTGGATCCATGCGGTGCCGGCGGTGCTGCAGGCCTGGTATCCGGGACAGCGCGGCGGCGAGGCGATCGCGAACATCCTGACCGGCAGGGTGTCGCCGTCGGGCCGGCTGCCGATCACCTTCCCCGCCGCCGCGTCCCAGGCGCCACGCCCGGCGCCGGTCGGTCTCGACCGGCTGACGTCGGTCGAGGCGCAGGCGGCCGCCAATCCGGCGAACGCCGCCGCGATCCAGCTCGAAAGCTTTCCGGTCGACTATTTCGAGGGCGCGGACGTCGGCTATCGCTGGTACGAGAAGCAGCGCCAGCGGCCGCTGTTCGCCTTCGGGCACGGGCTGAGCTTCACCAGCTTCGCCTATCGCAATCCGGTGGTGACCGGCGGCCGGCGGCTCAGCGTGACGTTCGACGTCGTCAACACCGGGCGCCGTGCGGGCGCGGACGTTCCGCAGATCTATGTCGCGCAGGCGGCGGCGGACGGGGCGGGGACGGCGACGCCGATGCGGCTTGCGGGGTTCACGCGGCTGACGCTCAAACCGGGCGAGTCGCGGCGTGTGACGCTGACCGCGGAGCCGCGGGTCGTCGCGCAGTACGACACCGCGCTGCCGGGGTGGCGGATTGCCGGGGGCCGCTACCGCGTCGCGCTGGCGCATGATGCCGCAGATCGGTCGCAGCTGCTGACGACGACGCTCGAGCCGATGACGATGAAACCCTGACCGGGGCGTAGACCAGCCGCGGCGGCGGCGGGGGTGGTTCCGAGTTGCCCGACGGCGGCGAGCGGGTCACAAGGGCGCCATCGTGCCGCGTACCGTTTCCTCCTCCCCGCATGGCCGGTCGCCGTCACCCGCGCCGCGACCGGCAGCTTTCCTCTTCGTCTGCGCGCTTGCCTATGCGGGGGCGGTCGTCGGCTATCTGCCGCTGCTGACGCTGCTGCTGCCGATCAAGGTCGATCAGGTGGCGGGCGACGGTCGTCTCGATCTGCTGACGGTGACGGTGATCGCGGGAGCGATCGCGGCTAGCGTGGCGAATATCGGCTTTGGCTGGCTGGGCGACCGGTTGGTCAGCCGGGGCGGAGGCCGCCGCGGGATCATGGCGGGGGGCGTCGTTGCGACGATGGCGTCCTATGCGGGGCTCGCGGCCGCGACCACGCCTGCCTTGCTGGTGGCGGGGATCGTCCTGTTCCAGGTCGCGCTGAACGCGGTGATCGCGCCGCTGATGGCGATCATCGCCGAAGAGGTGCCCGATGGCCGCAAGGGGGTCGCGGGCGGGCTGCTGGCAATGGCCAATCCGGTCGCGGCGACGCTGTCCGCCGCGCTGGTCGGGGCGAGCCGGTTCGGCGAGCCGGCGCGGTTCGCGGTGATCGCGGTCACCGTCGCGATGTGCACACTCCCGCTCGTGATCGTGCGCGGGACGCGGCAGGCGGGGGCGCCGCCGCCGGTGTTGCGGTCGATGCTGCGGCGCGATCTGCTGCTCGCCTGGACCGCGCGGCTGCTCGTGCAGATCGCGGGCAGCGCGCTGTTCGTCTATCTTCTCTATTATTTCGAGACCGTCGCCCCCTCGGTACCGGAGTCGGTGCTCGCCGCAAGGATGGGGACCGTGATGATCGTCGCCTATAGCGTGCCGCTGCCGATCGCGGTGCTCGTCGGCCGGCTTGCCGATCGGACCGGGCGGACCAAGCCGTTTTTGTTCGCGGCGGCGCTGGTCGCGGCGGCGGGGCTGATCGCGATGATGGCGGCGCGCGACTTCACCAGCGGTGCGGCGGCGTTCTGCGTCTATACGGGCGGGACGTCCGTCTTCCTGGCGCTGCACGCGGGCTTTGCGATGCAGCTGTTGCCGAGCGCGCGGCACCGGGGACGCGACCTCGGACTGCTCAACCTCGCCAACACCCTGCCCGGGCTGCTCGGGCCGGTGATCACCTGGGCGCTGGCGACGCCGCGCGATTTCGATGCGGTGCTGGTCGTGCTCGCGGTGCTGACGCTGGGCGGGGGGATGATCCTGCTCGCCGCGCGCGGGCGGCGCTGAGGCTGATGGCGATCAGCGGCGCGACCGGTTCGGGGCAGGGCGCCAGTAGCGGACATAGTCGACCGCCATGCGCTGCGGGAAGGCTGTGTCGTCGATCCCCTTCTGCCCGCCCCAGTCGCCGCCGACCGCAAGGTTGAGGATCAGGTCATAGGGCCGGGTGAACGGCCAGGCCGCCTTGCCGCCGGGCTGGTCATTGGCGACGCGCATGACCGCGCGGCCGTCGACGCCGATCGTGATGACATCGGCGCGCCAGTCGAGCTGATAGCGATGATAGCGGGTGCAGGCGGTCGCCACGCGCTTCTGCGCGCCGCGCTGGGTGCCCTTGGTGTGGTTGAACGCGCCGCTGTGTACCGTCGCATGGACGACGTTCGGGTCCCATCCGACCAGCTCGACGATGTCGATCTCGCCCTCGTCGGGCCAGCGGCCGCCGCTTGGCAGCAGCCAGACCGCGGGCCAGCTGCCGCGACCGCAGGGCAGCATCGCGCGGACTTCGTAGAAGCCATAGCCGCGTGGCACCCGCGAGACGAGCTTGGCCGAGCTGTAGCTCTGGCCGCCCCAGTCGGGGAAGCGCGCCTTCGACAGCGTCTCGCGACGCGCCTCGATGATCAGCGAGCCCTTTTCGATCCGTGCATTCCGGGGCCGGTCCTTGGCATAATATTGGCGCTCGTGATTGGCCCAGCCCTCGGCATTGCGCGAGGTGTCGAACCGCCATTTGTTGCGATCGATCGTTCGCCCGTTGAATTCGTCGGCAAAGGCTGGCGTCGTCCTGGGCGTCGGCATCGGTGCGTCGAGCCCGTAATTGGTCGCACCGAGCGTCGCGGCCTGCGCGGCCAGCAGCAGGAGGATCATCGTGTCACCGCCGTCGGGGGCTTCGCAGCTTTGCGCTTCGGGGCGGGGTCAGAATACATGCGCGGCGCTCTCCATCACGCCCCGGATCGTCGCCGCGATGTGCGGACGCGAGCCGGTGGCGTGACGGGTCTAGGGCAGCCCCGCGGCAAGCTCAACCGGGCGGCTTCCCCGCGCGCAGGGCGTTTCGCAGCGCGAGGCCGTGCACATCAGAACTGGCCGCCGATATTGAAGGTGATGAGCTTGCTGTCGTCGCCATCGGCCTTGAGCAGTGCCTTGGCGAGATCGATCCGCAGCGGGCCGAACGGGGAGGCCCAGTTGACGCCGATGCCGACCGACAGCCGCGGGCTGGCGCTATTGCCCGTATAGGTCTCGCGATAGGCGCCGAGCGAATAGCTGTAGGGCGTGCCGGTGTTGGTCGTCGTGCTTGCGCCGGCGGAATCGAGATAGAGCAGATTGCCGGCGCTGTCGGTATATTGGCGGGTCGCAGCGACGCACGCGATCGAGGTCGCGTTCGCGGCAGCGCAGCTGTCGGTCAGCGTCGGCGTCCTGCCGCCGAACACCGCGCCGACGTCCATGTAGACGGAGGGGCGCAGACCGAGTTCGCGCGCGCCCGAGCCAAGCGGCAGCTCGACCTCGAGGCGGGCCTGGTAATAGGCCGTGCCGCCCAGCGCGGTCTGCGTGTTCGAACTGCTGTCGGTCGAGATCGTCGCAGGGATCGTGCTGGTGTCGTAATAGGTCCGCGTCACGCGTGGTCCGACGCCGCGGATATCGAAGCCGCGCATCTGCGGGTCGCCCAGATAGAAGCGGTCGGTCAGTCGCACCTGCTGCCCGAGCCCTCTGATATAGCCGCCCTCGGCATGCGCGGTGAGGATGAAGCGCGAGCCGAGATCGACATATTTCGAATAGTTGGCGGTGCTGCGGAGATACCGCGTGTCGCCGCCGAGACCGGCGAAATCCTGGCTGACGCTGAACTTGCTGCCCTTGGACGGGCGGGTGCGGCTGTTCGTGCTGTCGAACACCAGCGAATAGCCGATCGACGAGGTCCAGCGATTGCCGACCGCGTCGCACAGATACTGGCCGGCGACCGCGGGATCGCACGCGCCGTTCGTGTAATAGGTGTCCGCGTCGAGCGTGACCTGATCATAGGACAGGCCGTAGCGGGCGGTGGCCGACCAATATTCGGTCAGCGGCACCGCCGCGCGGATCTGGAACCCGGTCGAGATCTGTTCATAGGTCGTGCTGTCGGTGTCGCCGGTGGTGCTGTACGAGCTGTAATCCCGCCGGAATATGTCGCCGCCCAGCGCGATGTTGGTGTCGAACAGATAGGGTTCGGTGAAGCCGAGATTGACCGATTTCGAATAGCTCGAATAGCTGACCCCGGCCCGTAGCTCCTGTCCCATGCCGCGGAAGTTGCGCTGGGTGATCGTGGCGGACGCGATGAAATTCTCCAGACTGGAATAGCCGGCCGAGAGCTGGAGCTCGCCGCTCGATTTCTCCTCGAGGTTGGTCTCGAGGATGACGCGATCGGGCGCGGAGCCGGGCTTCTGCTTGATCTCCGTCTTGTCCTGAAAATAGCCGAGCGAATTGATCCGGTCCTCCGAGCGTTTGACCTGGAAGCTGTTGAACGCGTCGCCCTCCGCCAAGCGGATTTCACGCCGCACGACCTTGTCCTTGGTCTGTGTGTTGCCGTTGATCTCGACGCGTTCGACATAGGTGCGCTTGGCTTCGGCGATGTTGAGGTTGATCCCCATCGTCAGCGTATCGGCGTCCTTCTGGAACTCCGGATTGACCTCGGTGAAGGCATAGCCGAACAGGCCTGCGGTCTGGCTCAGGCTGTCGACCGCGTCCTCCACCTGCTTGGCGTTGTACCAGGCGCCTTTCTTGAGCGGCAGCGTGGCGGCGAGCTTGCTGCTGTCGAAGTCGCGGATCTGGCTGTCGACGGTGACGGCGCCGAACGTGTAGCGTTTGCCCTCCTCCACCACATAGGTGATGATGAAGTCCTTCTTGTCCGGGGTGAGTTCGGCGACCGCGGACGTCACGCGGAAATCGGCATAGCCCTGCGTCAGGTAGAATTGCCGCAGCTTCTGCTGGTCGTAGCTCAGGCGATCCTGGTCGTAGCTGGTTGCGGACGACAGCATGCGGCTGAGCCGCGCCTGTTTGGTCGCCATCTGCCCGCGAATTTGTGCGTCCGAAAACACGCTGTTGCCGAGGATGTTGATCTGGCGGACCTTCGATTTCGGGCCCTCGCTGACCTCGAAGACGATGTCGACGCGGTTCTGGTCGAGGCTGACCATCTTGGGATCGACCATCGCGGCGAAGCGGCCCTGCCGGCGATAGAGCTCGACGATCCGCGCGACATCCTGCCGCACCGCGCTGCGCGTGAAGATCTGCCGCGGTGCGAGCCTGATCTCCTTGGTGATCTTGTCGCTCTTGAGCGCCTTGTTGCCCTCGACGACGATGCGGTTGATGATCGGGTTCTCGCGGATGCGGACGACGATATTGCCGTCCTCGACCCCGGCGATCGAATAATCGGCGAACAGGTCGCTGGCCTGGAGATCCTTTAGCGCCTGATCGAGCGTCTCCGCCGTGTAGGGGATGCCGGCGCGCAGCTTGGTGTAGCTCAGCACGGTTTCGGGCTCGATCCGCTGCGCGCCCTCGACGCGCAAGGTGCGGATCGTCCGGACTGCGGGATCGGCCGGTGGCGTCGGGGCGGGGGGCTTCGCATGCTGGACGGGCGCTGCGACCGCCGTGCCGCCGAGCGTGCCGGCCAAGGCCAGGGCCATCGTACTGGCGCCAAATTCGAACATCATGGGGAGGTCTCCGGGTGAGACCGGGCGCCTGGGCGGGCGATGTTTCCGGCGGATGGCGCGCGCCGGCCGGATTGCAACACTGGGTCATCAACGACCGTGACCGCGCGGTCGCCGGGCCCGGCTGACACATGGAGCAAGTGGCGGGAAATGTTCGGGACATGGTCGCTGGCTAGAGCGCCGTGCGGGCCAATCGGCTCGCCCGTTCATCCTGCGAGGACCATCGCCATGCGTGTCGCCATCAAATCCGTCCCGTCATCCGCGCCGATCAGCGCGCCGACGCTGCCGCCGCTCGTCGACAATCCGTTCGCGCCCGAAGTCTTTGCCACGGGGCTCGCCGGGCTCGCCAATCTGTCGGGCGTGATCGTGCTGACGCTGGAGAGTGCGCGGTGCGATCACACGCGCGACGCGCCATCGGTCGAGCGGGTCGTCGTCGGGCGGGTTGCGCTGACCAGCGGCGCCGCGCAGGATCTGGTCGCGGCGCTGAACCAGTTCCTCGAGCAGCAGGGGCTGAGCCCGAGCAAGGCGATGGCCGCCGGGTCGACATTCCAATGAGCCGCGCGACCGTGCCGCCCCCAGCCGGTATCCGCGGGTCGTCGGCCACCGGCTTTACCGTGGCGATCGAAGCGCTGCGGTTTGGCGTTAGAGTACAGAGCCGACCTGTGGATCAGCGCGTGCGGAGCGTGACCGTCGTGTTCCGCCGACCGGCGGCGTGATGCATGCCTGATGTCCGCGCTGCGATCAAAGTCACGATACAGTCTTGCTTGCGACACGGTTTGTAACAAACCGTGGCTGCGTAACAACAGGTCGAACGTATGACGGTTCGATGACGACTTAGCCGTTGTCGACCCCGTCAAATCCCTGCAGCTTTGCGGGGCGGACCATATCCGTCATCGCAAAAAATGCCGCGCAACCCAAAGTGTTGCGGCTCAGGGAGTATCACCATGCGTCTGGACTTTCGCAAACGCCTTCTGGCGTCCACGCTTCTGCTTGGCTTGAGTGCACCGGCCGTCGCGCAGACCGTCGACCCGGCAACGCAGGCGGTGCCGGACAACGCCGCGCCGGCCGATGGCGAGACGATCGTCGTCACCGGATCGCGGCTGGGCGGTCTCCAGTTGCAGCAGGCGTCACCGATCGCGGTGGTCAGCGCGCAGGACTTCGCACTGTCGGGCCAGCCCAATGTCGAGAATGTCCTGAAGGATCTGCCGCAGCTGGTGCCGAGCACGACGGGTGCGTCGAACAATCCCGGGGGCGGGGTGGCAACCGCGGATCTGCGCGGGCTGGGTTCGACGCGAACGCTCGTGCTCGTCGATAACCGTCGCTACGTCGCCTATGACTCGAACCAGGTCGTCGATCTGAACACCATCCCCGCCGGGCTGATCGAACGCGTCGACATCGTCAGCGGTGGCCGGTCCGCGGTCTATGGTTCCGACGCGATCTCGGGCGTGATCAACTTCGTCATGAAGAAGGATTTCAGCGGCGCGGAGGTGAATGCGAACTACCGCATCAACGAAGCGGGCGATGGCGGCACGTTCAACGGCAATTTGCTGCTCGGGGGAAATTTCGAGGACGGACGCGGCAACGCGACGGTCTATTTCGATTATACCAAGCGCAACGGCATCCTGCAGTCGGCGCGCGACTATTCGCGACAGGCGCAGGTCGATGACGGCGAGGGTGGCCTGATCGCAGGCGGGTCGGGCTCGATCGAGGGCACGCGGTTCGCGATCGGCGGGGTGAACCGCAAGTTCGAACCCGATGGGAGCTTTTCGGCCTATAGCGCCGCGACCGACGCCTATAATTACGCGCCGTCCAACTATCTGCAGGTCCCGCAGGAGCGGTTCCTGATGAGCGCGCAAACGCATTACGACGTCAGCGATGCGCTGACCGTCTATGCCGAGGGCCAGTTCATCAACAACCGCGTGAAGAACCAGCTTGCGCCGACGCCGTTCACCGGGTCGGTCTCGCTCGACGCCGATTCCTCGTTTCTCTCCACAGGCTCGCGCGCGCTGCTCCAGGGGCTCGATACGGATGGCGACGGCTTTGTCACCTCGACCATCTACCGGCGGCTGAGCGAGGTCGGCAATCGCGTGTCGAGCCTCGACAACACCGCCTATCGCACCGTGCTGGGCGCGAAGGGCGATATCGGCGGCGGCTGGAACTACGACGCCTATTACAGCTATTCGCGGACCAAATCGATCGAGAGCCAAACCGGGAACGTCTCACGCAGCCGCGTGCTCCAGGCGCTGCGGACGACCTATGACACCGGCGGCAATCTGGTGTGTTCGGATACGAGCAATGGCTGCGTCCCGCTGAACATCTTCGGGGCGGGCAACATCAGCGACGCGGCCGCCGCGTTCATCACCATTCCGGTGCAGAATTCGAGCACGATCAGCGAGCAGGTCGCCAGCGCGTCTATCTCGAATCGCGAGCTGTTCGATCTGGGGGCGGGCCCGGTGGGCATCGTGTTCGGGACCGAATATCGCCGCGAGCAGGGCAGCTACAATCCCGATTTCTCGCTGTCGTCGGGCGACGTGGTCGGCTTCAACGCGGGCGAAGGCCTGGGCGGCGGGTATAACGTCAAGGAAGTCTATACCGAGGTTGCGGTGCCGTTGCTCGCGGACCTTCCCTTCGTGAAGAAGCTCGAGGTCAACGGCGCCTATCGCTATTCCTATTATTCGACCGCGGCGAAATCGGTGAACACCTATTCGGGTGGCGCGGTCTGGTCGCTCATCGACGACATCGCACTGCGCGGCCAATATTCGAGGGCAGTGCGCGCGCCGACCGTGTCGGACCTGTTCAGCGGCGCGTCGCAGGACTTTCCCGCCGCGACCGATCCGTGCACGACCGCGGTGGCGCTGACGAACACCAACCTGAATGCGAGCTGCCTGTCGAACGGTGTCGCGGCGTCGGTGATCGGCACCGCCTATGACGGCGGCAGCACGCAGATCCAGACGGTGAATGGCGGCAACCCCGCGCTGCGCGAGGAGACGTCCGACACCTATACCGCGGGCATCGTGCTCCAGCCGCGCTTCCTGCCCGGCTTCTCGTTCACCGCGGATTACTACAAGATCAAGATCGCGAACTACATCTCGACGGTCGGCACGACCAACCTGATCCGCGCCTGTTACGGCGACGCCGAAAATGGCTACACGCCCTATGACGCGAGCTATTGCGGGTCGTTGCCGCGCGACGCGAACAGCTTTGCGATCACCGATGCGGCCAACACGCTGGCCAATACGGGGGGCGTGACGACGCGCGGGGTCGATTTCGAGGCGCGTTACGGCCTGCCGCTCGGCTTCGGGGCGTTCGGCAGCGACACCAGCCGGCTCGACCTGCGCTTCAGCGGTACGCGGCTGATCGCGTTCGACTATAACCCGCTGGCGGCGATTCCCGACCTGACGATCGACTGTGCGGGCAAGTTCGGTCAGACCTGTGGCAACCCCTATGCGAAATGGCGGCTGTCGACGCGGGCGACCTATTCGACCGGGCCGATGACGGTATCGGTGCTGTATCGTCACCTGTCGGCGGTGAAGGACGACGACAGCGCGACGACCTATGCGGTCGAGCGGATCAAGGCCTATGATTACTTTGACCTGACCGCGGCTTTCCGGATCAAGGACGGCTTCACCTGGTCGGTCGGGGTCAACAACGTCTTCGACAAGCAGCCGCCGATCCTGGGCGACAATCAGCAACAGGCGAACACCTATCCGTCGACCTACGACCCCTATGGTCGCGCCTTCTTCGTCAGCACCAACGTGAAGTTCTAGGAACGAGGACTGGTACGACCGCGAAACGCCCCCGCCATCCATCGTGATGGCGGGGCTTTTTCGCGTCTGTCGCCCGGGGGGCAGCTCGCGGAAATATTCAGGACAAACGGAGTTGCGATATCCGGTCCGACGGAATGAACCGGGGAGCCAGCCATGTCGATGCCATCACCGCGCACCACTGATTGCAGCGTCGGGCGTCATCTGCCCCGGTCGCGGCACCGCGACGTCGCTGGCGCGTCGATCCAGCGCGCCGCCTGCCGTGGATGCGGGGCGACGATCACCAAATCTGCGCTTAGCCGACGCTGGATCATATCCGGGATGCTCGGCTGATACCGGGGGAAGGACGATGACGATGATTTTGCAGAAACCACGTTCGGCACGCTGGCTGGCCGCGATGCTGCTGCTCGGTGTGACATGCACTGCCAGTGCCGAGCGCCCGCGCGGGCCGGAGCGTGGGCCCGCAAATGTCGATGCGATGCGGACCCGGGAGGCTGACGATATCGCGCTGCTGCTGCGCCTGCGGCCCGATCAGCGTGGCGCGCTCGTTGCGTTCCTGTCCGAGTGGGGGCCGCCTCCGCCGCCGCGCGATGGCGGGGAGGGGCCGAACATGCGCCCGGGCCCGTCGATGCCGGGTAGCGAGGATTTCGCCCGCCATCTCGAACGGTTCGAGGCGCAGGCGACCGCGCACGCAGCGCATGACCGGTCGCGCTTGATCGCAGCCCGCAGCTTCTACGACAGTCTTGACACGCCCCAGCGCGCGGGGTTCGAGGCGCTGATGCGGCTTCGCCATGCGCCTCCGGGGCCGGGTGGGCCGGGCGGTCCGTTGGGGGCCGGGCCGCCACCCGGCTGATGCGGCCTGTCAGCGCGCGGGCGTCAGCGGTGCCGCCCCGAGTTGGTCGTCGCCGTTGCGCCAGGTGTCGCCGCCCGCGCGCGGCACTTCGCGACGCCGGATCGCGCCGTCGCCATTGCGGTCGAGCGCGGCGAACCGGTCGGCGGCGGCCTTGGCGAACTCTGCCCGGTCGACGCCGCGGTTGAAATCCAGATCCGCCGACGTCACCGGTTCGGGCAGGTCGAACAGGCCGAAGCGGCCGGCGCCGATCCGCAAGGTCGCGTCGGCGGTGCTGGTCCTGCGGCTGGCGGCGCTGCCACGCTTGCCGGACCCGGTGTCGGGCCGTCCCGCCGATCCGCCCCGTCCTCCACCGCGGACGCGGATCTCGGGGACGAGGATATTCTCGTACCAGGCGATATCTTCAGGGTCGATCTCGCCGTCGCGGCCGCGGTCGAAATGCGCGAAGACCCGGGTCGCATCCGCCTGAAACTCCGCACGGGTGATCCGGCCATCGCCGTCGCGGTCGGCACCCTGGAACCATAACGCCTGCGCCGCGCCGGCCTTCTGGGTCGAGCGGAACGGCTCGCCCATCGGGCTGATGAACAGCTGGCCGCGGCCCTGTTGCGGGCGCTGGCTGGGGGATCGCGCCGGCTCGGGGCTCGACTGCGCTGTTGCCGCGGCATTCGGGGCGGGCGCCACCGCGGCCAGCATCCCGCCGGCGATCACGGTCCATGCGCGCATCGACATCGGTCTTCTCCTGTTTCGGTGCCGGATCATGCCGGCAGAATGACGCGCACGATCAGACCGCCTTCGGGGCGATTTTCCAGCGACGCGGCACCGCCATGCGCATGCGCCACCGCGCGGACGCTGGCGAGCCCGAGGCCGGTGCCACCGGTATCGCGGTTGCGCGACCGCTCCGCCCGGAAGAACGGCTCGAAGGCATGCGCCGCATCGGCGGCGGACAGGCCCGGACCGCGATCGCCGACCTCGATCACCACCGTGTCGCGGTCGCGGTAGAGTTGGACCTCGGCATGCCCGGCATATTTGACCGCGTTGTCGACCAGATTGACCAGCAACGCCTTGAGTGCGGGCGCATCGCCGTCGATCGCAAGCGATGGACCGGGCGACAGCACCACCTGTTCGCCGCGGTCGGCATAATCGTCGGTGATGCTTTCCGCCAGCGAGCGCAGGTCGAGCCGCTGGCGGCGGACATGCCGGGTCATGTCGCGGACGAACGCCATCGCCGCGCCGATCCGCTGGCTCATCTCCTGGATATCCTCCTCGCTCGCCTCGCGGATCTCGTCCGGCGCCTTTTCGAGCCGGAGCGCGAGACGCATCAGCGGCGTGCGCAGATCGTGCGCGACCGCGGCGATCAGGGTCGTGCGATCCTCGACATAGCGATTGAGTCGCTCCTGCATGACGTTGAAGGCGGTCGCGGCCTCCATGATCTCGGGCGGTCCGGTTAGCGGGATCGGATCGGCGCGGGGGTCGCGACCAAGCCGGTCGGCAGCGGCGGCGAACAGCGCGACGGGCCGGGCGATGCGCCGCGCCAGCACCAGTGCGACCGGTGCCGCGACCGCCATCGCGACGAGGAACCACAGGATCAGCCGCGCCTGCCACAAGCCGAACGCCGGACGCGCCGGGCGGATCGTCCGCCACTGGCCGTCGGGGGCATGCACCCAGACGACGAACGCGCCGAACAGCGTGTTGTCGACGACCGACTGTGGCGGCATCTTGGGCATGCCCATCGGCATGGGCGGACGAAACGCGCCCGCCATCAAGGGTGGACCATAGCGCCGCGCCTCGACGATCACCGCGCGTGCCGGCACCCCGAGATCGGCGGCGATCACCCGGCCGAGATGGCGGTCGCGCGCATCGCCCTGCTCGGTCGGCGGGGCGGTCGCAACCGCGATCGTCAGCAGCCCGCTCGGGTCGCGTCCGGCGCGCACGACCGAGGCGATCCGGCTGGTCGAATAGACCACCGGCGTCGGCGGCGGGACCAGAAGGACGGCGGCGAAATTGAGCAGCTGGACGAGCAGGACGGTGAACAGGATGAACGCGAAGATGCGCAGGAACAGCGGCCAGCGCCGCGGATGCCCGACCCTGGTGCCGGCCGGATTCGCGCCGGCCGTGCGTGGCGGCGTGGTCATAGCCGGATCACGCGGGGAACGAAGAAATAGCCTTCGTTGCGGATCGTCCGGATGATCTCGTCACCGCGCGAACGCAGCTTGCGTCGCAGCCGGCTGACCTGGACGTCGATCGCCCGGTCGAATGCGTCGGTATCCGGACCCCGCGCCGCCTCCAGCAACGCGTCGCGCGCAAGCACCCGGCGCGGGCGTTCGACAAAGGCGCGCAGCACCGAGAATTCGCCGTCGGTCAGGTCGACGAGCATGCCGTCGCCGTCGAGCAGTTCGTGCGCGGCGAAATCGACCCGCCAGCCGAGAAAGCCATAGCTGCGGCCGGTCTCGACAGCCGCGCCATTGCGTTCGCGCAGTGCGGCGCGGACCGTGGCGAGGATCTCGCGCGGGCTGCACGGCTTGGTCAGATAATGGCTCGCGCCGATCTCGAGCCCGAGAATCCGGTCGGGTTCGTCGCCCAGCGCGCTGAGCATGACGACGGGGGGCGCGCCCTTGCGGGTCAGGCGGCGACAGGCTGCAAGACCGTCCTCGCCCGGCATCATCACGTCGAGCAGGATCAGCGCGATCGGATGCCGTGCGAGCGCGACGTCCATTTCCTGTGCATTCGTCGCGGTTTCGACGCGGTACCCGTGCATCCCCAGACTCTGCGCGAGCAGCGTCCGGATCGCATGGTCGTCATCGACCACGAGCAGCATCGTATCGGCGGGTTCGGGAGCGGCGCAGTGCATCGCCGGCCACTATGCCACGTATGTGTTCGTGATGTTTCAGCGATTTCGCATCATGCCACGCCACCGCCGGTCGTTGCCGGCGCGACGGATTGCGCAACATCCAGACATATGCCGGAAAGAACTGACCTGCAGGCGAGGCGCATGATTTTGACCAACAGCGTTTCCGTCGCCGTGCCCGGCCCTGATCTCCATGCCGGCACGCGAGGGGCGGATGACAGCGCGCGGATCGTCATCGTCGACGACGATCCCGGGCTGCGAGAGTTGCTGACGGGGTTTCTGGTCGATCACGGCCTGCGCGCCGAAGCCGTGGCGAGCGGCGCCGCGTTGCGGACCCGGCTCGCGCATCGCCCCTGCGATCTCGTCGTGCTCGACATGATGATGCCCGGCGAGGACGGCCTGTCGGTGCTGCGCGCGCTGACGCAGACTCAGGATCCGCCGCGGGTGATCATGTTCTCCGCGCTGTCGAGCGAGATCGACCGGGTCGTCGCGCTCGAGCTGGGCGCGGACGATTATGTCACCAAGCCGTCGAGCCCGCGCGAGATCCTCGCGCGGATCCGGTCGGTCCTGCGGCGTCAACGGGCGCAGCTTGCGAACGGCGCGGCGCCCGATCCTGCCGACCCCGCGCCGGCCGAGCGACCCGTTGGCGCCGCAAGTCCCGTCCAGAGCCACGATCTGGTCGGCTTTGCGGGCTGGGCGCTGAACTGCCGGATGCGGACACTGACCGCCCCCGACGGCACCAATGTCCGGCTGACCGATGGCGAGTTCCAGATGCTCCACCTGTTCGTCGCGCAACCGCAGACGATCCATTCGCGCGACGACATGATCGCGACGCTGGGGCGCAGCGACGGTCCGGCGAAGGGCCGCACGATCGACGTCAATATCAGCCGGCTGCGGCGCAAGGTTCAGCGGCACGACCGCACCGAACTGATCCGGACGGTACGCGGCAACGGCTATATCTTCATGCCCGACGTGTCCCCGCTCTGAGCGGCGGCCCGACCCGGCCGGCGCGTTGCGCGCTGCCGCCAGAAAATAGCGCAGGGGCGGGATATTGGCGCATCCCGCGGCGTTCATGTCCGACCACGGCTTTCCCAGCGTCGAATACCCGGCCTGGTGGGGGGCAAAGACGCGATCGGACAGACACTTCCATGGCCAAGACCCTTGCCGCATTGGCTAGCGACGTGCTGCGCGCCACCACCCGGCCCGCGCGCGACGACGCACGCGATGGCGCGCGCGAGGGGGTGCGCGAAGACGGCTATCTTCGGCTGGAGGATTATGGCGCGCTCGGCGACGGGCGGTCGGTCGCGCTGTCGGGCGCGGACGGGTCGATCGACTGGTGGTGCGTGCCCAATCTCGATTCGCAGCCGCTGTTCGACCGGCTGCTCGATCCGGAGGAGGGGGGACGGTTCAGCATCACCCCGACCGAGCCGTTCATCGTCGAGCGCCGCTATCTGCCCGGCAGCAACGTGCTCGAGACGCTCTTCATCACGGATGGCGGCCGCGCGCGGCTAACCGAATCGATGAACAGCGGTACGGCGGGCCGGTTGCCCTGGACCGAACTTGCACGGCGGATCGACGGGCTCGACGGTGCAGTCCGGTTCGCGCTCGAGATGCGCCCGGGACGCAGGGCCAGCGGGGCGAGCCCGTATCAGTCGAAGATCGGCGAATATCCGGTCTTCCATGTCGACCGCGTGCTGGGCCTGTTTCTGCACAGCGACGGCGTCGTCGTGGAGCGCGCTGACGAGGCGGTGACGGGCGTGCTGACGGTCGCGCAGGGGCAGCGCGAGGTCGTCGCGATCGTCGCGGGTGAGGACGAGCCGCTAGTCGTGCCGACGATCGCCGACATCGACGAGCGTATCGATATTTCAGACGCGGAGTGGCGGCAATGGTCGCACCGGATCGACTATGACGGCGAACGGCGCCCCGCGTTCATCCGCAGCGTCCTCGCGCTGAAGCTGCTGCTCTATTCACCGACCGGCGCGATCGCAGCCGCCGCGACCACCTCGGTCCCCGAGGGGATCGGCGGCAAGAAGAATTACGACTATCGCTACGCCTGGATCCGCGACGCCGGCTATACGATCAAGGCGTTTCTCGCCGCGGGGGCGCAGATGGAGGCCAAGGCGGCATTCACCTGGCTGTTGAAGCGGCTGGCCGAACACGGGCCGCGCGTCTGCTATACGCTCGACGGCGCGCTGGTCCCCGATCTGAGCGAAATCGACGTGCCGGGATATCGGCGGTCGAAACCCGTGCAGGTCGGCAACACCGCGACCGACCAGAACCAGCACGGCGTCTATGGCGACATATTCGAGACCGCCGCCCGCTTCGTCAGTTGCGGCAATATCCTCGACGCGTCGAGCGCCGAACTGCTGTCGCATCTGGCGGACCGGTGTGCGGACGCGTGGCGGCAGAAGGATGCGGGCATCTGGGAGCTCGAGGAGTCGCAGCATTACACCATGTCGAAGATCAGCTGCTGGCAGGCGCTGGCGCGCGCGGTCGAACTGGCGGACCAGGGGCAGTTGCCGACCACGTGCCGCGATCGGTGGTCGCGCGAACGCGACCGGATCGCGCAGTGGATCGAGGATGAATGCTGGTCCGAGACCAAGCAGGCGTTCGTCTTCTATCCTGGCAGCGACAAGCTCGACGCGTCGCTCGCGCTGGCGGTGCGGTTCGGCTTCGACGGGCGCGAGCGGCTGGAAAAGACGCTCGACGCGATCGACCGCGAACTGGGGGCGGGGCCCTATCACTATCGCTACAGCGACGTGTGGTCCGAGGAAGGGTGTTTCCTGGCGTGCACCTTCTGGATGATCGAGGCCCGTGCGCTACTCGGCCAGCGTGATCGGGCGGAGGCGGCGCTTGCGGGCATTTCCGAGGCGCTTAATCGCGGTGTCGGGATCATGACGGAAATGGCCGATCCGAAGACGGGCATGTTTCTCGGCAACCTGCCGCAGGGTCTGTCGCACCTTGCGCACGTCATGGCGCTCGACGTGCTTGGCGGACAGGACGCCTGCTAGCGACGGGGCGGGGCGGCGTTTCGCCGCCCCGCCGTCAGCCTGTCACCGGACGTGTCAGCCCGCGTCGACGCCCTGTTTGCGCGCGCCGGTGATCATGCGCGCGGCAATCTGCCGGACTCCGGCATCATCCTTGGTCTCGTCGGTCGCCGGGTCGCCGAGATGGTCGAGGCTGGCTTCCATGAAGTCGAGCAGCCCCGGGTGCTGCGCCTCGACATATTCCATCAATTTGAACAGCAGATGTTCGGACGCGATCTCGCGCTGGCGGGCCATG
Organism: Sphingomonas sp. T1; assembly: GCF_902506585.1. NCBI lineage: Bacteria > Pseudomonadati > Pseudomonadota > Alphaproteobacteria > Sphingomonadales > Sphingomonadaceae > Sphingomonas > Sphingomonas sp. T1. The sequence continues at coordinate 641,134 of NZ_LR733875.1, read as the reverse complement.
ATGGCGGTGGTGTCGGTCATGTCGGATTCCATGGTGTCGGGGAGGGAGTAGAGACGGTCGCAGGGGCGGGGCGGACACCGTGTCGTCCGCCCCGCCCTCACGGCGTTTAGCGCTCTGCCACCTCGGAGGCGTCGAATTCGGCGAATGCGGCCTTGATGTCGCTGGCGCGCCCGGCGTCCGCGATATCGACCGAAACGATGATCTTGCCCTCGAGCGCGGCGTCGGCGCGCGACGCGGGCGTGGGATTATCGCCTGCAGTGTCGGCACCGGCGCGTTCGTCGCCAGCGCTGTTGTCCGCGCCGTCGGTCGTGATGAAGATATCGGTCCGCTCGACCTTCATTTCCTGGACGAGACGTTCCACCGTCATCTCGGCTTCGCGGCGCGTGTCGAACTTGGCTTTGAGAGTGGTCGGCATCAATGGCTCCTCGGGATGCGAAAGGTCCTGCACGACGGGCTATCGGCCGTCCTGCAACGCGAGATAACAACGCGCATCGGCGGATTTCGCCCAGCCGTTTCAAAGAATTTGACCCGGCGGCAAAGGCCGATCTCCGATTTACGGGCTCGCTCTGCCGGACCGGGCGAACAAGACCTGCTTCCGTGCGTTACACGGTGATTCCGGGAGGTGACGCCATGATGCAGGATGATGAACGCTGGATGCGCGAGGCGATCGCGATCGCACGGTCGAAGGGATCGGATCCGTCGACCTCACCGCTGGGCTGCGTGATCGTGCTCGACGGCAAGATCATCGCGGGCGAACGCAACCAGACGCACGAGCTTCCCGACGCAACCGCGCATGCCGAGATGATGGCGATCCGGCGCGCCTGCGAAGATACCGGCGAACTCGAACTGCGCGGGGCGACACTCTACTCGACACTGCAACCCTGCGGGATGTGCACGATGGCGTCGATCTGGTCGAAGGTCGGGCGCGTCGTCTATGGCGCTGGCCGCGACGACGTGCATCCGATGTATTTCGAGGCGAAGCACGTCGACACGCTCGCCTTCATCCACGACGCCTATCGCGACGACATCGTCATCGAGGGCGGGTGTCTGAAGGCAGAATGCTCCGTGCTTTATTATGGCCCGGACGCGGAGCTGCCGACCGATGAACAGGCCAATCTCTGAGCTGAGGCGACGCGTCGGGTCAGGGTTTGCCGACGCTCAAGCGGCGACCCCGGTCGCGGCCTGGGCACAATAGCGATCGACGAACGCCTGGTGCGCGGGCAGCCGGTCGACCTGTTGCGCGATCCCCGCCTTCAGCTCCGCGAGCGACGATCCGAGCCGTTCGGGCGGCATCATCCGCGCGAGGCGATGCCAGTCGCGCGGCTCGAGCCGCTGGCCCAGCATGACCTGGGTCCAAGAACTGACGCGGAACAGGTCGTCCGGCGATTGATAGGCCTGCGCTGCGTCGGCGAACAGCGCGATGCGCTCCGCCAACGTGTCGGGGATCGGCATTGCGGCACAGGCCTTCCAGAACGGTTCGCTGCGCTGATTCAAATGATAGTGGAGGATGACGAAATCGCGCACCCCTTCGATCTCGCGCCGCGTCTGCGCGTTGAACTGCGCAACGACCGCGGGGCTGATCCCGTCGAAGGGGAAGGCGCGGAGCAGCCGCGTCAGCGCGGTCATGACGAGATGGATGCTGGTCGATTCGAGCGGTTCGACGAACCCGCCGGCGAGGCTTAGCGCGATGCAATTGCCTTCCCAGGCGCGCAGGCGACGACCGGTCGTGAAGCGCAGCAGGCGCGGGTCGGTCAGCGGTTGGCCCTGGACGGACGCCAGCAGACGGTCCCGGGCCGCATCATCGGAGAGGTACTCGCTCGAATAGACGATGCCGTTGCCGACGCGGTGCTGCAGCGGGATCCGCCATTGCCAGCCGGCATCATGCGCGATCGCGCGGGTATAGGGCCGGGCGGGCTCGACCGACGTCGTCTGCACCGCGAGTGCGCGGTTGGCGGGGAGCCAGTGGCTCCAGTCTTCATAGCCGACACCCAGCGCATCGCCGATCAGCAGCCCGCGAAACCCGCTGCAGTCGAGAAACAGATCGCCTGCGACACGCGATCCGTTGGCAAGGATGACCGCATCGATATGGCCGGTCTCCGCCGAGCGATCGATCCCGGCGATCCGTCCCTCGATCCGGGTCAGCCCCGCGGTCTCGCAGCGCTCGCGCAGGAAGCGGGCATAGCGGCCCGCGTCGAAATGATAGGCATAGTTGAGCTGCAAACCCTGCTGGCCGATGGTGAAGCGGCGCGCCTCTGCGGCCTGGAGCTCAAGGCAATAGTCGCCAAAGTCGCCGGCCAGACCGTTGGCGCGGGCTTCGAGCCAGAAATGCTGGAAGTCGCCCATCCAGGTGGACCGCCCGACATCGCCGAACGAATGGACATAGCGATCGTCGGGGCGTGCCCAGCCCTCGAACGCGATGCCGAGCTTGAAGGTCGCGCCGGTGGCGGCCATGAACGCGCGCTCGTCGAGGCCGAGCAGCGCGTGAAAGGCCTGGACCGTGGGGATGGTCGCTTCGCCGACGCCGACGGTGCCGATTTCGTCCGACTCGATGAGCGTGACGTCGACCAGCGCGCCGAGTTGTCGCGTCAGCAGCGCCGCGGCGAGCCAGCCGGCGGTGCCGCCGCCGGCGATGATCACGCGGGTCTTTGGCGGGGTATCCATCGCATATCCCTTCATCGATTGAGCCGTTGCAACAGCGTGGCGCGCAGCCTTCGCGCGGCCATCGCATCCAGCGGTGCGAGTGCGCCCCGCGCGTCTGCCGGCAGATGCGCACCGGCGCGCGCCGCATCGCCGAAGACATAATAGTCGAACAGCGCCTGCCACCCGCGCTTCTCATGCTCGGGCCGGTCGCGCAGGCTGAGCAGGCCGTGCAGCAACGTGTTCTGCGGCGTGTCCATGAAGCGCGGCGTCGTGTTCCACCAATAGTTGATCATCGCGTTGAACGGATCGAGCGCCTCGACCTGGTGCCACCACAAGGCGGGGTAGATGAGCGCGTCGCCGGCCTCCATCTCCGCGACTTCGGCCACGGCCAGCGCATCGGCAAAGCCGGGATGGCGGGTGAAGTCGGGGGCGTCGAAATCGACCATCGAGACGACCTGACCCGCGGGCGTCGGTTCGAGCGGCCCTGGATAGAGGTTGGAGACCTGATCGGGCGGGAAGAGAGTGAAGCGCCGCCGCCCGACCAACGTGACCGCGATGTTGTTCGACATGTCGTGATGCGCCGACGCGGTCGTCCGGTTGCCGATCCAGATGCTGACCAGCGGCGGATGTTCGATGAGTTCGGGGTCGCCGAAGGGGAGCACCGCCTGGCCCCGGAGGCCGGGGAGATACTGATCGATGTCGGTCGAGCCGATATAGATGCTGGGTGCGGCAGGATCGTCGATGCTGGCGAGAAGCCGGTCGAGATAGGCGGACAGCGACCCGCGCTCGCGGGTGAAGTTGAGCGCGGTGCAGTCGGCCGTGTATCCGAAGCGGCCGCCTATGGCGGGGTCGCCGATATAGGCCGTCACCGGCTGGCCGCCATCGAACTGCTTGAGCCAGCCGACCGCGGCCGCGGGACCCTGACGGGCCGCGGCGACGAGCGGGACGTCGCGTGCGAGCCCTCGCAGGATCGTCGGGCGGCCCTCCGCGATCAGATCGGCGACGGGCAGGGTCCGCGCGTCCGCCCCTTCGATCACGCGGGTCCGGCGGGTGATGGCGGGCACCGGGGTCAACCGACTGCCGCGAGCCGCTGTTGCTTGTGTGCAATCAGCTGCTGGATATTGCCGAGCGATGACGCGGCAAGGATGGCGAGCCGCAGGATGCCCGAACGATGCAGCTGTTCGAGCGGGGCGCCGCTGAGCGCCGCGAGCTGCTCTAGGTCGACGACGAGTACGTCGGGTACGGTGTAGCGGCGTTCGTCGCTGACATCGATCGTGAGCGTGAACGGCGCGAGCAGCCCGGCGGCGTCAAGCGCGACATAGGCGGCGGGCGCGGATTCCATCCCCTCGTACAGCAGCCGTAATACGCCGGTGACATGATCGAGATAGGGCGTGTTGCCGCCATGCTCGAGGAACAGCGGCAGACCCGCCGGGTCACCGACGCGCGGATCGTCCAGATCAACCTGCAGCATCGCCTCGCCGACATCGTCCGGTGCGGACCGGGTCATGCCGATCGAGAAGGGACCGCGCCGGTGGCTGGCGGGAACGTAGCGGCTGGTCCAGCGGTCGTCGGCGAGAAAGAGATTTTCGTCACGGTCGAGCCCCAGCAGCGCATAGGCCTGAAGACCTTCGTCGCGGCGGCGGAACACGATTGCGAATTCGCGTTGCAGTTCCTCGAATTCGGCGGGGAAGACCAGCGCCTGATTGGCCGCGTCATTGAATGCGGCGCCGGCGCGCGGGCTGACGCGCAGGTCGGCATGATCGATATTGTTGATCTGTACGGGGTTCATCCGCTCCGGTCCCTTTTTATCCGGGTCTATCAGCCAGGCGGCGTCGGACAACAGGAAAAGGCCGCGGCACGGTGCTGCGGCCCCTCCATTGCCCGATGCGGTGTCCGGCGCGCGCCGAGGCGCACGCCGGCCTGTGCTCAGAAGCGGTAGCGCGCGCCGAGATAGAAGCGCGGCTTCAATTCCTGCACATAGACCAGATTGGTCTCGGTGCGGGCATATTGGCGGAACGGCTCGCTCGTCAGATTGACCGCCTCGAGCGAGATCGAGAAGCTCTGCGCGATGTCGTAGCTGATGCTCGCGTCGAGCGTCCCGAAGGCTGCGGTGAAGAGCGGGTTGCGGTTGCCGCCCTGGTTTGTGCCCGACAGATATTTGTCGCGCCAGTTGTACGAGACACGCGCCGAAAGCCCGTTCTTGTCATAGATCCCGGTCAGGTTCGCGCTGTCGCCGAGGCCGGTCAGGGCGAAGATGTTGACGTTGGGATCGGCATAGGGATCGACGTTCACGTCGCCATTGACCTTGGTGTACGACACCGCGAAGCCGAAGCCGGTCTGACCGAAGAAGTTGGTCCAGGCGACCTCGAACCCGTGGATGTTGCCCTCGCGGTTGTTGACCGGGCCGCTGATCGCGAAATTGAACAGGGGATCGTTGGGATCGGCGACGATATCGACCGCATTGGCCAGATCGACGACGAACTGCGTCCTCAGGCCACCCGTCGCGGGATCGATATTGTTCTGGAACGCGGCGGATGCGGCCGCCTGGTTGCCGTTATTCTGCGTCAGCAACGCGGTGTAGGAGAACAGGTTGATATCGCTGAGCGGGAGGCCGTTGGCCTGGAGATAGGCCAGCGCGGTACCCGAGCGCGAACCGGCAGCGCCCGAACCCGGGTCACGCAGCCCGAACAGATTGCCGCTGGTGACCTGGTTGCCGATGAAGTTGCGGACGTCCTTGTTGAAGAAGCCGACCGACACGAAGCTCTCCGGCTTGTAATACCATTCGAGCGACACGTCGAAATTGTCCGAGACCAGCGGCAGCAGCGCCGGATCCTGGCGCGTTGCGCCCGCAGGAGCTGCGCCGAGCGCGGTCGGGCGGTTCGGTGCCCCGGCGCTGACGGAAGCAAAGAGGTTGCCATAGTCGGGACGGGCGAGCGTGCGGCTGAACGAGGCGCGCGCCATGACGTTGTCGATCGGTTCGATGTTGAAATCGAGCGATGGCAAGAGATTGTCGTAGCTCGCCTTGACCGTGACGGCGCCGCTGGGCGGCCCGCCATCGACCGCGAAATCATTGTCCTGCGACCAGCGAATGCCGCTCGGCACCGACTGGATACCGATCGACTTGACCCGCGTCTTTTCATAGCGGGCGCCGATCAGCGCATTGGCACGGCGTCCGCCGAGTTCGCCGGCCCAGGTGATCTGGCCATAAGCTGCCCAGGTCTTTTCACCGACGGTGTCGTCCGAGGACGGGCTCGGCGAGACCGCGTTGCCGCGGCCGGCATAATAAGGCTCGAACACGTTGAGCAGATCGACCGCGTTGGCGCGGAAGGCGACCAGTGACGAGCCTGTCGACTTCGGATCATATTTGTCGAACTTGCAGGTCAGGCAGAAGGTGTCGACGAGATCGCCGGCGAGTTCTGCGACGCGACCGGTATCCGTGATGCCCCAGTCACCGAGCGTCTGGATCGTGTTGACCGTGGTCGAGCGCATGTTCGCGTCGATATAGTTGCCGCCGACGTTGAACTTGCTGCCCCCGCCCAGGTCCCAGGCGACGTCGCCGCCGAACTGGTTGATCCGGGCTTCCTGGGTCGACGTGATCTTCCGCGCGACCTGGCTGCCCAGATCCGCGATGTCGAGCGTGTTGTTGCAGTTGCCGCCGCGACCACCGTTGGTTGCGGTGCAGTCGTTGATCGTCTCGGACTGCTGCGGGAAGCCGGTGGTGAAATCAACCTTGTGCGAGGAGCGTACCGGCGCACCGATCGAGATCGTCGTCGCCGAGGTTCCGTTCGCGTTGTCCGGATTGGTCTTCGACTTGGCGTGGTTGGCGTCGAGCGTCAGCCGCAGATTGTCGGTGAAGTCCCACTTCACATTGCCACCGACCGAATAGAGCTCGGTCTTGGTCGCGAACCGCTGCTGCTCGTAACCCTTGTCCGCCTGGATCGACTCGGCGAGGATCACCGCGCTCTGCATCTGCTTGTTGTCGTCGAAGGTGACTTCGGTGAACGGACGCTGGAACCAGTTGGTCTGCTCGCTGCGCTCTTCGCTCAGCTTGTTCCGGGCATACATGCCGTCGATCGAGATTTCGAACCGGTCGGACGGCTTGAACTGGATGTTGGCCTGGCCGTTCAGACGCTCGCGGCGGTTCTCGGAGAACTGGTACCGGCTGTCGTTCGGAATCTGGACATATTCGGTCGTCGGGCGATTGGTGATCACCGTCGTCGGCCGGATATAGGCGCCCGCCGTGTTGAGGAAATCGGCCAGCGGCACGATGTTCCAGTAATTGGGGTTGGACTGAACCGAAGCGGAATTGCGCAGCTGATAGCTGCCGAACACGTTGACGCCGAAGGTTTCGTTCGGGTTCTTGTAGTTGATCAGCCCGGACAGTTCCGGCGTGACCTTGCTGGGATCGCTCTCGGCCTTCTCGACCGAGGTATCATAAAGTCCCTTCGCACCGATCGACCCCGAAAGGCCGCTCTCCTCAGCCGACAGCGGTCGGCGGGTGACGACGTTGATCGCCGCGCCGATGCCGCCCGACGGGATGTTGGCGCGGCCGGTCTTGTAGACCTCGAGCGTGGCGACACCCTCGGATGCGAGGTTCTGGAAATCGAACGAACGACCCGTACCGGTCGCAAACGCGTTGCCGGTGCTCGTGTCGATGCTGGTCGCCGGAAGCTGGCGGCCGTTCAGGGTGACGAGATTGAAGCCGCCGCTGAAGCCGCGGACGGCAACCTGCGAACCTTCGCCGTTGGCGCGGCTGATGGAGACGCCGGTGACGCGCTGCAGTGATTCCGCGAGGTTGGTGTCAGGGAACTTGCCGATATCCTCGGCCGAGATGGCGTCGACGACGCCTGCCGAGTTGCGCTTGATGTCGATAGCGCGACCAAGGCTGGCGCGGATGCCGGTGATGACGATCTCGTCCCCGGGGGCCGATTGCGGATCCTGGCTCGCGGTCTGCCCTGCGTCTTGCACGGTGGATGTCGCAGGAAGCGCTGGCTGCGCGGCAGTCGCAGGCGACCCTGTCTCGGTGCCTGGCGCCATTTGCGAGAAGGCCTGTGCCGGATTCAGCAGGCAAACGGCAACTGTGGCAATCGAACTCGAACGCACGAGTGCATTGAGTATGGACGAACCCCTCATCATTCTCTCCCCCTTTGCGGCATGACCGCAGCCCTTTCGAAACCGCTCTTATTGGCGGTGTGTGATAGGGCTACCATGGGCACGAATACTGTCAACGGTAATCTGTATTCTGTGTCGCGTATTTTAGACACAGTGGCAGTAAAGCCATAGCCGATAAAATAACTTAAATATGATTATTTAATACTTGAGACGGAGAGAGTCCCGCCCCGTCATAGGAAAGCGGGGCGGGGCCTGTTCCGGCAGGTTCGGACCAGCCAAAGGAACGGGCGAACTGGTCGCCAGGTCCGGCGGCACAGGCGGGGGACCGGCGCGAGCTTCATGCCGGGCACGTGCTCAGCGCTGCGGCGTGGTGAACAGCGCCAGCGGTACCGCGGCACCCATCGCCCGATAGCCCGCTTCGGACGGGTGAAGATGATCGCCGGAGTCGAATGCCGGCGCGAGGCGGTCGGGACGGCGCGGATCGCGCATCACCCGGTCGAAGTCGATCACCGCATCGAACACGCCCGAGTTGCGGATGAAGCTGTTGACCGCCTGGCGATCGGCCTCGAGCGCGGCGTCCGGGTGATAATAGTCATTGCCGCCGAACGGCATCACCGTGCCGCCGATGATCCTGATACCGTGCGCATGCGCGCGGTCGGCCAGCTGGCGGAAGCCGGCGGTCAGCTGCGCGACGAGCGCCGCATGGTCTTCGGGCGATGCCGGGGCGTCGCGCGTCAAGACGCCGAGATCGTTCACCCCTTCGAGAAGGATCGCCCAGCCAACGCCGCTGCGCGCGATCACGTCGCGATCGAACCGGGCGACAAGGTTGGGGCCGAGCCCGTCGAGCAATATCCGGTTGCCGCCGATGCCGGCATTGACGACGCCGAGCGTGCGTGTCGCCGGCGTCGCGCGCAGCCGCTCGGCGAGAATGTCGGGCCAGCGGGTGTTGCGTTCCGGGGCAACGCCATAGCCATCGGTGATCGAATCGCCGATCGTGACGATCGTCGACGGGCGTGCCGCGCCGGTGACCTGGGCGACGCGGGGCCCCGCCACCTCGACATCGGCGAGCGCATACCAGTGCGGCGTCGCGGTCGCGCCTGCGAGAAGCGGGTCGGCGACGTGATTGCCCGCGACCGTGAAGCTGGTGGCCCGCGCACCGGGGTGCCCGGTCTGGGGCGTGGCGGGATCGGGCAGATAGAGGCTGACGGCGAGGTCGGCCCCGGGTGCGAGCGCGAGCGCGACCGGATCCGAATAGATCTCCCCACCCGCCGGGATGACCGCCGTCATCTGTCCGGCAAAGCGAAGCGTCGTGCCGCCCGCGATACGCGCGGTGCCGAGAGCGGTCGGCCGGGCAATATGCGCCGCGCCGATCCTGAGCGGCTGCGTGCCGAACGCGTTGGACAGCCGCACGCGGACCTGTGTGCCGCCAGCCGACAGATGGACGACCTGTCGGAGCGTGAGCGCGCCGGCGCGGTCGGCCGGCAGCGCATTGTCGCCGGTCGCGATCATCTGTGCAGAGCCCCAGCTCCCGGTCCACCGGTCAGTCGGCGCGGCGCGCTGGGCATCCGCGCCGGTCGCGAGCAATGCTGCCAACAGCCACGCCGTCGGCCTGGCGACCGAAGATCCTACCGTCATCGCTTTCTCCATAAGGCCGCTCACTGCGGGTTGCCCGGGGCAAAGGCGGGGTGCTGCGCCTTGTACCAGTCGAGGTCGTGCGCGGGGGCAGCGGCGCCGGCCGGCAGCGACCGGCCGTTCACCGACATCCAATAGGCGAGGCTGGCGTCGCGCCACCACCGCGCCTCGCGCTCGTGGATGTCCAGATAGGTCGCGGTCTTGGCCCAGCGTTCGGCATCGACCTGGCCGCGCAGTCCGTCCCAGCGCTGGCGCATGTCCGCGACATAGCCGACGCCGCGGTCATAATCATGGACCATCTCGGCCCAGAGGCTGCGCCCCGACGCCATCGGCCGGTCCCATGACACGTGATGGAACCACAGCAGGTCACGCTCCGGTGTCGTCGTGGGATCGGCGAGACGGCGGGCAAGCTCTGGCGCATATTGCGCGACGGCGTTGCTGCCGGTGCGCGTCCGGTCGAAGCCGATTCCGGCCTTGTCCGCGCGGTGATAATAGACCGGATTCCATTCCGGACGCTTCAGGTCGGCGACCCAGGGACCGGGCCCGTAATGATGGCCCGTCGCCATGACGTGCGCGAGCCCGAGCGGCGTCATATAGTCGACCACCGCCTCGCGCGAGCCCATCATCATGTCCGTCACCGGTGCGACGATCGCGGGGTTCGGCCCGAAGGTCATCGCCGCCCATTCGCGCGCAACCGGCTGTGCGCCGATCGTCGGATCCCAGGCCATCCGCCCGAACGCGAACCAGTTCGCCTGATTGAACGTCGATCCGGCCCAGTCGCGGTCGCGGCCGATATTGGCGACCCCCGCCATGCCGGTCAGCGCGTGGCGATTGACGCCGCCCTCGACGATCTGGGCGACCGTCGCGCGCTTGCCCCCGGCGAAGGTCTCGCTACCGAGTGTCTCGGCAAAGAGCGGCCCGAGATAGGCGAGGTGCGTCGCGAAGCCGAGATATTCCTTGGTGATCTGGAACTCGAGCATCAACGGTGTCCTGGGCATTGCCCCGAACAGCGGATGGAACGGCTCGCGCGGCTGGAAGTCGATCGCGCCGTTCTTGACCTGGACGATGACGTTGGCGGCAAACTTGCCGTCGAGCGGCTTGAACTCGGTATAGGCCTGTTTCGCGCGGTCGTCCGGGTCGGTGTCGGCATAGACGAACGCCCGCCACATCACGATGCCGCCATGCGGTGCGACTGCCGCTGCGAGCATGTTCGCGCCGTCCGCGTGGCTGCGGTGATAATCGCGTGGTCCCGGCTGCCCCTCGCTATTGGCCTTGACGAGGAAGCCCCCGAAATCGGGAATCGCGCGGTAGATCTCGTCGCTCTTCGCCTTCCACCAGGCCGCAACCTGCGGGTCGAGCGGGTCCGCCGTCTTCAGCTTGCCAAGCTCGATCGGCGCGGAGAACCGGGCTGACAGATAGACCTTGATGCCATAGGGGCGGAAGACATCGGCGAGTGCGGCCGCCTTGGCGATATAGCTGGCGGACAGGCTGTCGGGCTTGGCGTTGACGTTGTTGAGGACGGTGCCGTTGATGCCGATCGACGCATTGGCGCGCGCATAGTCGGTGTAGCGGGGATCCTTGAAGTCGGGCAGCGTCCACCAGTCCCAGAGCGACTGGCCGGCATAGCCGCGCTCGACCACGCCATCGAGATTGTCCCAGTGGTTCAGCACGCGCAGCTTTACCCGCGGCGTCGAAGCGAGCGCGATCCGGTCGATCTGCCCGCCGGTCTGGATGTGGCGCAGCAGCGCGAAGCTGCCGTAGAGCACGCCGCGATCGGTGCGCGCGGTCACCAGCGTGACGTCGCGGCCGCCAAGACGCACCTGCCGCACGATATAGCCTTCGTCGCCAAGGTCTTTCAGCGGCAGGCCGAGCCGGCCGACGTCACCGTCCGCCGAGGTCGCCAGCAGGATCGGATGCGGGCTTGGACCCATGGCAAAAGCGTGCCCGGTTAGCCCCGCCAGACCGCGGCGAAGCTCGTCCGCGGCGACGCGCAACGTCGCCGACTGGCCGCGCACTTCGACCGATTCGGCATCCCGGTCGAGCGCCGTCGCCGCCTCCTTCGCCAGGGGGCGGTAGCGCATCCAGAGGTCGTAGCCGTCCTCCGCCTGCGCCCCGGTCGTACTCGCCATCGCAACCGCGACCGCCACGCAAAGCCAACGCACTCGCATCATTCTTTCCTCTCCCGGCACAGCCTCCCGCATTGACAACGGGTCTGCTTGTCGAACATGTTATCGCTATCACGATGACGGCATCGACAGCAATGCCGCGTTTGAAGACAGGAGACGATGGGTGACCGGCACGAGTTTCAGGACAATCGCGACCAGTCGCCGCGGCATGCTCCGCTGGATGGGTTCGGCGTCGCTCGCGACTTTGACGTCCGGGCTGGCCCCCGGAATGGCCAGCGCCGCGAAGGAGATGCCCGTCTACCGCGACCCGCGCGCGCCCGTCGACCTGCGGGTCCGCGATCTCATGGCGCGGATGACGCTCGACGAAAAAGTCGCGCAGCTGATCACGCTGTCGACGACGAAGCGACAGGTGATGGACGACGCGCTGCGTTTCGACCCGGCGCGCGCCGATACGGCCTATCCCAACGGTATCGGCCAGATCGCGCGGCCGTCCGACCGGGGCGGTGCGGCGACCGCGGCCAACACGGCCGCCGCCGTTACCGGCCGCTGGCGTGCGCCGGCGGATACGATCGCGTTCGTCAACGCGGCGCAGCGCTGGGCGACGACCCGCACCCGGCTGGGCATTCCGATCCTGTTCCACGAGGAGGCGCTGCACGGCTTCATGGCGCCGGAGGCGACCAGCTTCCCACAGGCGATCGCGCTGGCGGGATCGTTCGATCGCGACCTCGTCCGCCGGGTCAACGCGGTGATCGCGCGCGAGGTGCGGGCGCATGGCACCGTCCTCGCGCTGTCGCCGGTCGTGGACATCGCCCGCGACCCCCGCTGGGGCCGGATCGAGGAGACGTTCGGCGAGGATCCCTATCTGTGCGGGGAGATGGGCGTCGCAGCGGTGATCGGTCTGCAGGGCGAGGGCAAGACGCTGGCACCCGACAAGGTGTTCGCGACGCTCAAGCACATGACCGGGCACGGCCAGCCCGAAAGCGGCGAGAATGTCGCCCCCGCGCCGATTGCCGAACGCGAACTACGCGAGAATTTCTTCCCGCCGTTTCGCGCGGTCGTCGCGCGGACCGGGATCGGCGCGGTGATGCCGTCGTACAACGAGATCGACGGTGTCCCGAGCCATGCCAATCGTTGGCTGCTGAACGACGTGCTGCGCGGCGAATGGGGCTTCGACGGCGCGATCGTCAGCGATTATGCGGCGATCGGCGAACTTGCGTCGCTGCATCACATCGCCGCGGACAAGGCTGAAGCGGCGCGCCTCGCACTGGCGGCAGGGGTCGATTCGGACCTGCCGGACGGCGAGGCCTATCGCTCGCTCGCCGATCAGGTGCGGGCCGGTCGGGTGGCGATCGAGGCGGTCGATGCCGCGTGCCGGCGGATGCTGACGCTGAAGATGCGGTCGGGGATGTTCGAACAGGCGATCGTCGATCCGCAAGCGGCGGCGCGGATGACCGGCAATGCCGAGGCGCGCGCATTGGCGCTCGAGGCCGCGCGGCGATCGATCGCGCTGCTCGTCAACGACGGTGTCCTGCCGCTCAGCCCGGGCGCGCACAAGCGCGTCGCGGTCATCGGTCCGAACGCGGCCGTCGCGCGGCTCGGTGGCTATTCGTCGATCCCCAAGGCGACCGTTTCGCTGCTCGAGGGGGTTCGTGCGCGGTTGAAGGGCAAGGCCGACGTCGTGCACGCGCAGGGTGTCTTCATCACGCAGAGCGAGGACCGCTCCGCCAACGAAGTGCTGCTGGCCGATCCCGCGCGCAACCGGGACCTGATCGCCGAGGCGGTAACGGTCGCCAACACCGCGGACGTCATCCTGCTCGCGGTCGGCGACACCGAACAGACGAGCCGGGAGGGCTATGCCAAGACGCATCTCGGCGATCGCACCAGTCTCGACCTGCTTGGCGAGCAGAATGCGCTGTTCGCGGCGATGAAGGCGACGGGGAAGCCTGTGATCGTGGTCGCGATCAACGGCCGTCCGCCATCCTGGCCGAGCGTGACGGCGCAGGCAAACGCTGTGCTCGAATGCTGGTATGTCGGGCAGGAGGGGGGCACTGCGATCGCGGAGGCGCTGTTCGGGGACATCAATCCGGGTGCGAAGCTTCCGGTGACGGTCGCGCGGTCGACGGGGCAGCTGCCGGTCTTCTATGACGCGAAGCCTTCGGCGCGTCGCGGCTATCTGTTCGACACGACCGCGCCGCTGTTCCCGTTCGGGTTCGGGCTCAGCTACACCAAGTTCGAGATCGGTGCGCCGCGCCTGTCGTCGGCGAAGATCGGGATCGCGGGCACGGTCACCGTCTCGGTCGACATCGCCAATGTCGGTGCGCGCGCGGGCGACGAGGTGGTCCAGCTCTATGTGCGCGATCAGGTGTCGTCCGTCGCGCGGCCGATCCTCGAGCTCAAGGGCTTCGAACGCGTGACGCTGGCCCCCGGCGAGCGCCGGACGGTCCAGTTCACGCTCGGCCCGGACGCGTTCCGGTTCTTCGACATCACGATGCGCGAGGTGGTCGAGCCGGGTCTGTTCGACATTTCCGTTGGTGCCGACTCGACGCGCCTCAAGACCGTTATTCTCGAAATCGCCTGAAGGATCGTCATGCCCAGGATCGTCAATGCCCGCGTCATCGTGACATGCCCCGGGCGCAACTTCGTGACCCTCAAGATCGAGTGCGACGACGGCACCACCGGGCTCGGCGACGCGACGCTCAACGGTCGCGAACTCAGCGTCGCGAGCTATCTGAGCGATCATGTCGTGCCATGCCTGATCGGTCGCGACGCGCACCGGATCGAGGACGTCTGGCAGTTTCTGTACAAGGGTGCCTATTGGCGGCGTGGCCCGGTGACGATGGCGGCGATCGCCGCGGTCGACACGGCCCTGTGGGACATCAAGGGCAAGCTGGCGGGGATGCCCGTCTATCAGCTGCTCGGCGGCGCCGCGCGCGACGCGTGCATGGTCTATGCCCACGCCAATGGCACGACGATCGACGACACGATCGCGGTCGCGAAAGCCGAGCAGGCCAAGGGCTATAAGGCGATCCGGCTGCAATGCGGCGTGCCCGGGCTCGCCTCGACCTATGGTGTCGCCAAGCATGGCGCGCGCTACGAACCCGCTGATGCGGACCTGCCGAGCGAGAGCGTGTGGTCGACCGAGAAATACCTCCGCGTCGTCCCCGAATTGTTCAAGGCGGCGCGCGAGGCGATGGGCTGGGACGTCCACCTGCTCCACGATATCCATCACCGGCTCACCCCGATCGAGGCGGCGCGCCTCGGCAAGGCGCTCGAACCCTATAACCTGTTCTGGATGGAGGATCCGACGCCCGCGGAGAATCAGGAGGCGTTCAAGCTGATCCGGCACCACACGACGACGCCGATCGCGGTGGGGGAGGTGTTCAATTCGATCTGGGACGCGAAGGACCTGATCGAAAATCAGCTGATCGACTATATCCGCGCCACCGTCGTGCATGCCGGCGGCATCACGCACCTGCGCCGGATCGCCGCGCTCGCCGACCTCTATCATATCCGGACCGGGTGCCACGGCGCGACCGACCTGTCGCCGGTCGCGATGGCGGCGGCGCTGCATTTCGGGCTCTCCGTCCCCAATTTCGGAATCCAGGAGCATATGCCGCACACGGACGAGACCGACGCGGTCTTTCCGCATGCCTATCGCTTCGACGCGGGCATGATGCATCCGGGGGAGGCGCCGGGGCTCGGCGTCGAGATCGACGAGGCGCTGGCCGAAACCCATGACTATCGGCGCGCCTATCTTCCGGTCGCGCGGCTGGAAGACGGCACGCTGTGCAACTGGTGAGCGCCGACGGATCGAGCCCCGCCGACGTCGAGAAACCGCGGGGCCGGGTCCGGTGGGTCGTCTGCGCGCTGCTGTTCGCGGCGGTGGTGCTGAGCTATGTCGACCGGCTCGTCCTGCCGACGCTCAAGCCTGATCTGCAGCAACGCTATGGCTGGAGCGAGACGGGTTATGCCGATCTCGCCATCTGGTTCCAGGCGGCGTACGGGCTGAGCTATCTCGTCTTCGGCCGGCTGATCGACCGGCTCGGCGCGCGGATCGGGTACGCGCTCGCGGTGGCGCTGTGGACGCTCGGCCATGTTGGCCACGTCTTCTTCACCTCGACCAGCGGGATGATCCTTGCGCGGATTCCGCTCGCGCTCGGCGAGGCCGGGACCTTCCCCGCCGCGATCGCCGCGACCAACGAATGGTTTCCGCGGCGCGAGCGGGCTCTCGCGATCGGCATCTTCAACGCAGGGTCGAATGTCGGCGCGATCCTCACGCCGTTGCTGGTCCCGATCATCGCGGTGACGATGGGCTGGCGCTGGGCATTCATCCTGACCGGGCTGCTCACGATCGTCTGGCTGATCGTCTGGCTCGGCTTCTACCGCCGCCCCCGCGAGCATCCCCGGGTCACGGCCGAGGAGCTCGCCTATATCGAGAGCGAGCCGGTCGAACCCGGTCGGCCCGTCGCGTGGCGGACGCTGCTGCGGCAACGCCAGACCTGGGCCTATATCCTCGGGCGGTTCCTCATCGACCCGGTGTGGTGGACGTTCCTGTTCTGGCTGCCGGACTTCTTCAACCGGCAATATGGCGTGACGATGCTCGCCTTCGGTCCGCCGCTGATCGCGGTCTATCTGCTCGCCGATGTCGGGTCGGTGGCGGGTGGCTGGTTCTCGTCGCGGTTGATCGGGCGCGGCTACAGCGTCAATCGCGCACGCAAGACCGCGATGTTCGCCTGCGCTTTGTGCGCGGTGCCGATCGCGTTCGCGACCCAGGTGCCGAGCATGTGGTGGGCGGTGCTGATGATCGGCGTGGCCTGTGCCGGGCATCAGGGGTTCTCGGCCAATCTCTATGCGCTGCCGGGCGATCTGCTACCGCGCTGGGCGACCGGGTCGGTGGTAGGGCTGGGGGGGCTTTCGGGTGCAGTTGGAGGCATGCTGATGACGAAGTTCGCGGGTCGCATCCTCGAGACCGTCGGCAGCTATCAGCCGATCTTCATCGTCGCGGCCTGCGCCTATCTCGTCGCGCTCGCCGTCATCCACCTCGTCGTGCCGCGCTATGCGCCGGTGGCCCCGGACCGCTTGGGGTGATGCCGGCGGCGCGTGCTTCGCGGCACGTCCCGGCCGGCTATTCGTGCGGCTCGTGGCTAGCCTCGATCATCACCTGCGCGACCAGACCATAGGCGTCTTGCCAGGCTCGGTCGGTATCAGGATCGAAGTCCGCACCGGCGAACTGCGCGACGACATGGCGCAACGCGTCGCCGATGATGGCGTAGTGATGATCCTTGGCGCCATACGCGACATGGCGTCGGCCCAGCGCCCTCAGTTCAGGACGCATCGCCTCGAACGCGGTCAGCCCGGTGACGATCTTGGCGAGCGTCTGCATGAAGAGCCGGCCCTGGACAATGCGGTCGTTCGTGAACAGCGCGCGGGATTCCGGGGCGAGCGCGAACACTCGGTCGTAGAAGATCGTCGAGGCCTCGTCCGCCGCGAACAGGATATGGACGAAGCTGTCGCGGACCAGATCGATCTGCCGCGGCGTCACCGGACGAGGTTCACCAGGATGCCGGCCGACCGGGGTGGCCCGGGGATGGAGCGTCCGGTACTCGGCTCGCCCGACGGCGATCGTGGCGATATGGCATACATGCCTGTGACCTGTCGCATTCCGGCTCTCCCGACCCGCACGATTATGTACCGGTTTCAACAGCTTCACGATCAAGCGTCAATCCGCCATGTTGCACGCGTGTTACAATAGGCGCGAACCTCAAATCGTCGTACGGCGATCCCGTTGCGGCGGGAGTTTCGCCACAAGGGGGCGCGCCGAGCTTGACTGTTCGGCAGGTAAAGGTAGCGCTATCGGATTGACTTGGAGGAGAGAAGCTTTGGATCGCGTACCGGCTCGGCCGTTTCGTTCGCGCGACTGGTTCGCCGACCCCGCCCGCTCGGACATGACGGCGCTCTATCTCGAACGCTTCATGAATTACGGGCTCACGCCCGCCGAGCTGCGCTGTGGCAAGCCGATTATCGGGATTGCGCAGACCGGCAGCGACCTGTCGCCCTGCAACCGCATTCATGTCGAGCTCGCCAAGCGGACGCGCGACGGGATCATCGCGGCGGGCGGGATCCCGATGGAATTCCCGACGATCCCGATCTTCGAGAATTGCCGCCGCCCGACTGCGGCGCTCGACCGCAACCTCGCCTATATGACGCTGGTCGAGACGCTCTACGGCTATCCGATCGACGCGGTCGTGCTGACCACCGGATGCGACAAGACGACCCCCGCGGGGATCATGGCGGTCTCGACCGTCGACATCCCCGCGATCGTCCTGTCGGGCGGGCCGATGCTCGACGGATGGCATGACGGCGAGCTGGTCGGCTCGGGCACGGTGATCTGGCGCAGCCGGCGCAAGCTGGCCGCAGGCGAGATCGACGAGGAGGAGTTCCTGGCCCGCGCCACCGACAGCGCGCCATCGGCCGGACATTGCAACACCATGGGGACGGCCTCGACGATGAATGCCGTCGCCGAGGCGCTCGGCATGTCGCTGACCGGGTGCGCCGCGATCCCCGCGCCGTACCGCGAACGCGGCCAGATGGCGTTCGAGACCGGACGCCGGATCGTCGACATGGCCTATGAGGATCTGCGCCCGTCGAAGATCCTGACGCGCGAAGCCTTTCTGAACGCGATCCGCGTCGTCAGCGCAATCGGTGGATCGAGCAACGCGCAGCCGCACATCATGGCGATGGCGCAGCATGCCGGGGTCGCGCTCGACATGAGCGACTGGTCGACGCACGGCTATGACGTGCCGCTGATCGTCAACATGCAGCCGGCGGGCAAGTATCTCGGCGAGCGCTTCCACCGCGCGGGCGGCGTGCCTGCGGTGATGCACGAGCTGGCCGAGTCGGGACTGCTCGACACGAGCTGCCTGACGATCACCGGGCAAAGCCTGGGCGACAATCTGACGGGCCGGGTGACGCGGGACCGCGAGATGATCCGCACGCTCGACGCCCCGCTGATGGAGCATGCCGGGTTCCTGGTGCTCAAGGGCAATCTGTTCGATCATGCGATCATGAAGACGTCGGTGATCTCCGACTCCTTCCGCGCGCGTTATCTGTCGACGCCGGGAGCCGAGAACCGGTTCGAGGCCCGCGCGGTCGTCTTTGACGGATCGGACGATTATCACCACCGCATCAACGACCCCGCGCTGGGGATCGACGAGCGGTGCATCCTCGTGATCCGCGGATCCGGTCCGATCGGCTGGCCCGGATCGGCCGAGGTGGTCAACATGCAGCCGCCAGACGCCCTGATCCAGCAGGGGATCCTGACGTTGCCGACGCTGGGCGACGGACGCCAGTCGGGCACGTCGGACAGCCCGTCGATCCTCAACGTGTCGCCCGAAAGCGCGGTCGGCGGCGGGCTCGCCTGGCTGCGTGACGGGGATATGATCCGGATCGATCTGGTCGCGGGGACCTGCGACGCGCTGGTCAACGCAGACGAGATCGCCCGTCGCAAGACCGAGCCTGCGCCGCCGATCCCGCCGAGCAACTCGCCCTGGGAGGAACTGTACCGCGAAAAGACGGGGCAGCTGGCGCAGGGCGGGGTGCTGGACTTTGCGGTGAAGTATCGCGGGATTGCCGCGAGAACGCCGCGGCACAATCACTAGGCGCCGTGCGCGCCACCGACAGGCCGTAATGGGGCGGGCGGGAGGAACACCTCCCGCCCGCCCTTTTTCATGGTCCGGCTCAGCCGGTCATGTCTTCGAGTTCGCGACCCCGGGTCTCGGTGACCGCGGCGCGGACGAAGAAGAACGAGACGAGCGCGGCGATCGCATAGCCGAGATAGGTGAAGGCCAGCCCCGGCGAGAGGACGAGCGACGGAAAGCTGACCGAGATCAGCGCATTGGCGATCCACTGCGCGAACCCCGCGACGGCGAGGGCCGAGCCGCGGATCTGCGTCGGGAACATCTCGCCCAGCATCACCCACATCACCGGCCCCCAACTGACGTTGAAGAAGATCACGTAGAGATTGGCGGCGACGAGGGCGATCAGCCCCGTATTGCCGGGCAGCGTGACGCCGACGCCCGAGGCGGCGGGCACGGCGTTCGAGAAGGCCCAGGCAACGATACCGAGCGTGACCGTCATGCCGGCCGACCCGACCAGCAGCAGCGGCTTGCGCCCGATCCGGTCGATCAACGCGATCGTCAGGAGGCAGGCACCGATCGACAGGACGCCCGACAGGATGTTGATCTGGAGCGCATTGTCCTCGGTGAAGCCGACCGCTTCCCAAAGCGTCGCGCCGTAATAGAACACGACGTTGATGCCGACGAGCTGCTGGAACACCGCCAGACCGATACCCGCCCAGAGGATTGGACGGATCTTGCCGGTGGTCTTGTCGACCAGATCGGACAGCCGCGGCTTGTGATGATCGACCGCGAGCGAAGCGCGGATCTCGGCCACCTTGCGGCGGGCCTCGGCCGCGCCGAACAGGCGGGCCAGCACCACTTCGGCCTTTGCGTCATGACCCTTCACAACGAGGTAGCGCGGGCTTTCCGGGATGAAGAACAGCGCGACGAAATAGATCGTGGCGGGGATCACCTGAAGCCAGAACATCCAGCGCCAGGCCTGATACCCAAGCCAGAACTCGGCGGTCGAGCCGCCGGCGAAGCGGGCGAGCGCGAAATTCGCGACGAACGCGCCGGTCAGGCCCGAGATGATCATCACCTGCTGGATGCTGGTAAGCCGTCCGCGGATATTGGCCGGTGCGACTTCCGAAATATAGACCGGCGAGGTGACGCTGGCGGCGCCGACGCCGAATCCGCCGATGATCCGCGCGATGATGAACAGCAGCGACGAGTTCGCCGCCCCCGCTGCGAGCGCACTGACGATGAACAGGATTGCGGCCAGCATCATCGTGTTGCGACGGCCGATCACGTCGGATAGGCGGCCCGCCGCGAATGCGCCGACCGACGATCCGACCAGGATCGCGCCGACATTGATGCCGATGCCCAGTCTGCCGAGGTCGAACGCCGCCTCGATCCCCTTTTGCGTGCCGTTGATCACGCCCGAATCATATCCGAACATGAAGCCCCCGATCGTCGCCACCGCGACGATGAGGGCGATCAGCGCGCTGTTGACGCCCCCCGTATCGGTGGGTGAGCCCGTGGCCCTGGCTGTAGCCGTGCCGTTCATTAGTGACGTCCTTCCTGATGGTGCACGCTCTGTTGGCGTGTTCAAGGTCTAGAGATTAAAGGTCCAAGCTGACCGGCATGACGGGAATGCCGCCAATGTCGGTCCGGAACGTGAAGATGTCGCCCGCGAGCGGTTGCGAGGCGAGGCGCTCGGCCGACAGTCCCTGCCGCGCGGTCGTGGCAAAGGCGGTGCGGCCATCGTCGCCGCCCAGCGCGATCTTGGTGACGTTCGAGACGGGAAAGCGCACTTCGTCGGTCATCGTGCCATCGGGCGCGAACCGTCGTGCCGCCCAGCCGCCGTAGAAACCGACCCACACGCCACCGCCGGCATCGCAGATCGCGCCGTCGGGATAGCCCTTGCTCGCGTCGAACTTGAGGAAGGGGCGACCCGCGCCGATCGTGCCGTCGAGACCGATCGGATGCGCGGCGATCGACAGGCCCAGCGTATCGACCAGATAGGCGGTACGCCCGTCGGGCGAGATGGCGGGGCCGTTGGTGATCACGACGGGCGACACGGCGGTCCTGCTGACGGCGCCGCGGTGCCACTGATAGATGTGGCCGGTCGGATGGACTTCCCTGTTGTCCATCGACCCGAACCAGATCCTGCCGGCGGGATCGACCGCGGCGTCGTTGAGGCGATTGTCGGGCAGGTCAGCCTCGATGCCGTTCATCAGCGTGAAGCTGCCGTCGCGCGGATTGAAGCGGTGGAGGCCCTTGGCAAGCCCGGCGACCCACAGGCCGTCCTGCGCGGGGAGGATCCAGCCGACATGCGATGGCGCGTCGAAGCGATCGAGCGCATGCGACGCGGGATCATATCGATAGACGCAGGGCGCCTTTATATCGACGAACCACAGCGCCTTGTCGCGCGCCGACCAGACCGGGCCTTCACCGAGCTCGGCGCCGACCGAGGCGAGCAGACGGGCTTCGCTATCCATGGCTCAGCGCCAGCCCGCATCGATGAAATAATCGTGCCCGGTGCACATCCGCGCATCGTCCGACGCGAGGAACAGCACGAGTGCTGCGACGTCGATCGGCTGGATCCGGCCATCGAGGCACTGGGCGGCGACAATCTCGGCCTCCCCCTCGGGCGTGTACCATTTTTCCTGGCGCGGCGTCTGGACATTGCCCGGGACGATCGTGTTGACGCGGATGCCGTCGCGGCCGAGGTCGCGTGCGAGGCCGCGCGTCAGGCCCTCGATCGCTGCCTTGCACGTCTGGTACAGGACCAGATCGGGCAGCGCGAGATGCCAGCTGATCGACCCGAAGTTGAGAATCGTGCCGCCGCCGGCTCGCTTCATCGCAGGGACGACGGCCTGGGCTGCGAAGAACTGGTGTCGCAGATTGACGTTCAGCCGCTCGTCCCAATAAGCGGGCGTGACCTCGTCGACGCCGTGCCGGTCGTCATTGCCCGCATTGTTGATCAGGATGTCGATCCCGCCGAGCGCCTGCTCGAGCGCGCCGAACACCGTCTTCAGCTGATCGATGTCGGTCAGGTCGCAGCGATGATAGATCGGCGCATGGGCCGCATCGACCGCGAGGCGCTCGAGCAGTGCCTGGCTGGGTTCGTCGGCGACGTCGACGAACGCGACGCGCGCACCCTGGGCAACGAACGCCTCGACCAGACCCGCGCCGATGCCCGAGCCCCCGCCGGTCACGAGGACCCGCTTGCCGGCGAGACTGGGATAGATGGCGCGGCCTTCACCGGCGCTGGTCTGCTGCAACACAGGAGTCTCCGTCTGATCGTAGGTCATGCGTCGAGAAGGTTGCGGCGCGCGAGATTGGCCATCAGTCCGCCGATGCCCAGCGTCCATGCGGGCGCATCGCGCGAGGTGGTGACACGGTTCACCAAAGCGCCGAGCTTCGGGTTCGAGATGGTGACGACGTCGCCCATCTTGTGCGTGAAGCCGCGGCCGGGTTCGTCGCGGTCCTTGGTGGGGGCGAACAGCGTGCCGAGGAACAGGACGAAACCGTCCGGGTAATGATGCTCGCTCATCGCCTGCGTGACGAGATCGGTCGGGTCGCGGCTGATCTCGCGCATCGAGCTATGCCCGTCGAGCACATAGCCGTCCTCGCCTTCGATCTTGAGCGTCACGTCGCTCGCACGGACGTCGTCGAGCGAGAAGCCGTCGTCGAACAGCCGGATGAACGGCCCGATCGAGCAGGACGCGTTATTGTCCTTGGCCTTGCTCAGAAGCAGCGCGGAACGGCCCTCGAAATCGCGCAGGTTGACGTCGTTGCCGAGCGTCGCGCCGACAATCGCGCCATCTGCATCGACCAGCAGCACGACTTCGGGTTCGGGGTTGTTCCACGTCGAATCGGACCGGATCCCGATCGGGCCACCCCAGCCGACGGTCGAGAGCGTCGGGCTCTTGGTGAAGATCTCCGCATCGGGGCCGATCGCGACCTCGAGATATTGCGACCACATCCCGTCCTCGATCAGCGCCGCCTTGAGCGCCGCCGCCTCAGCGGAGCCCGGCACGACCGAACGGACGCTGCCGCCGATCCGGGCCTCGAGCCGGCCACGCACTTCGACGGCCTTCGAAGCGTCGCCCCTGGCACGCTCCTCGATGACGCGCTCGATCGCGGACACCGCGAACGTCACGCCGGCGGCCTTGACGCATTGCAGGTCGATCGGGCTCAGCAGGCGCGCACGCGCATCGACCGCTGCCGAGAGGTCGAGCGACTCGAGCGTGCCCAGCGACTGGCCGGCGGCAGCGTCAAACGTGCCGCCTGCGACGAGCGCGGACACGGTCGGCGCGACGCGGGACATGTCGAAGACTTCACCGCGGCTTACCAATATCGGCGTGGGGCCGTCGCCGAGATCAACCCGGCCAAGCAGCAGCGCGTTGCGCCAGTCCGCAGGCAACGCCGACAGGACCGGCGCGGCGATATGCGACATCAATTTCCCTCTCCACTCATGTTACCGCTATCGTATAGGCCATTGCCCGATCGTCAAGAGACGCGGACGAGATTGATCGTACAATAGGCTGCCCCGCTTCGGGACGCGCGTCGCGCCGCGCCCCGGGGTGCGACGGACCTACGCCACTGAGAAGCGATCGCGCTTGCCATTCGCGGGCCCGTGCCTACCGTGAGCATATGGAAAATATCGCATCGCCGCTCGATCTGCTCACCTCGCTCAAGATCGCCTTTGTCGAGCGTGACGAGGCCGCAGACGCCTTTGACGTGTTCAAGCAGGACGCGATCATGGCGCATGAACCGTCGCCCGCCGACGCACCGGCGATCAGCAGCGACGACGCCGCCGATGCTGCGGCGGGTGAGGTCGATGCGTTCGACGCCGAGGTCCGTGGGCTGCTGGCCGCTGCGTCGGATGCGGATGTGATCGGGGCCTATCGCGCGACGGAGGGCGAGGTCGGCGATCCCGCCGCCGAAGCGCTGCTCGGCGAGATCCGGCGGCGTCAACTGACCGCCTGAGCCGCTACGGCGGCGGCGCGCTCGCCGCGCAGGGGCCGCCGCCGCGTGACGATCACTTCGCCGCGACCGCCTTCGCCACGACTCCGCGGTGCATGACGAAATCGACCTGCGTGAGCCGGTTCACATCGTCGAGCGGGGACCCCCGCACCGCGATGATGTCTGCCGTCTTGCCGGGCGCGAGGGTGCCGATATCCTCCCGCCCCAGCAGATCCGCCGCGCCGCTCGTCGCCGCGGCGATAGCTTGTGCGGGGGTAAGGCCGTTCTGCACGAGCAGCGCGAATTCGGTCGCATTGTCGCCGTGCTTCGACACGCCGGTATCCGTACCGAAGGCGACCTTGACGCCGGCCGCATAGGCACGGCGATGGCTGGCGGCCATTGCTGCTGCGGCGGACTCGGCCTTGGCAATGGTGGCCGGGGGCAGGGCGCCGCCGCGTGCCTGGGCGAGTGCCGCGACGGGCGCAATCTCGGTCGGCACCAGATAGGCGCCCCTGGTCTTGAAGAGGCGGATCGTCTCGTCGTCGAGAAACGTGCCGTGTTCGATCGAATCGACCCCCGCCTCGAGCGCGGCGCGGGTTCCCTCGGTCGCGTGGCTGTGCGCCGCGACCTTGCGGCCGAGCATGTGCGCGGTGTCGATGATCGCGCGCATCTCGTCCGGGGTCATCGCCCGGCCAAGGCCGCCGCTGACGTTCGACAGCACGCCGCCGGTCGCCGCGAACTTGATGACACGCGCACCGAGCGCAACCTGCGCCCGGACCGCGCGGCGGCAGTCGTCGGGCCCGTTGCAGACATTGACCTCGCGACCATGCACCATATCGGCGAATTCCTCGGCTAGGCCGTTGCCGCCATCGCCATGACCGCCGGTGACGGAAATCATCTCGCCGGCATTGGTGATGCTCGGCCCTTCGATCGCGCCCGCGTCGATCGCATCGCGCAAAGCACGGATGCCGCGCGGATCGCCGCCAAGGTCTCGGACCGAGGTGAAGCCCGCCGCGAGCGTCTGCCGCGCATTGGCGACCGCAGTCATCTCGTCATCGAACCGGTCGCGGGTCATCGCCTCGAGCCTCGCACGCATCGGGTCGCCGCCGATGCCCCAGAGATGGACGTGCATGTCGACCATGCCCGGCATCACGAACGCGGTGCGCAGGTCGACGAGCGTCGCGCCGGCCTCAGGCGCCACGAACCCGTCACGCAGCGCGACGATCTTGCCGTCACGGACGATGATCGTGGTCGCGCCGCGCGGCGCCTGGCCCGGGCGATCGAGCAGCGTGCCGGCCTGGATATAGGTCACAACCGGTGGCGCCGTTTGCGCGTCGGCCGGCATCGCGGTCGCTGCGGCCAGCGCGACCAGTATCGCGGTCTTCATGTGTCTCTCCCCTTTAATGCATGCTTGCCGATCCGCGACCTCCGGGCAAGCGTCGATGCGTGACGACGACCGTCGGCAAACACCCGCTCAAAAGCTGCACTTGAGAACCAATAGCAATACATGATAGTGCGGCATCCGTGATCTGGGGGGCTGAAGGCAGATGATGTTCGTTCGAGACTGCGCGCAATGACGCTGCGCCGCGTGCTGTTCCAGATGCACTGGTTTCTGGGGATTACCGCGGGGTTCGTGCTCGCACTGATGGGCGTGACCGGCGCCGCGATGGCGTTCGAGGACGAGATCATGGCGGCGCTCAGCCCGGGCGTGGTGACCCTCGCACCGCTGCCGAATGGGGCGGGCGATGCGGCAAGGCTGTCGCCCGATGCTCTGGTCCGGGCCGCATCCGCGCAGCGCGGGGGCAAGCGGGTGCAGGACCTGACGATCGCGCGCGATCCCACGCTCGCAGCGCAGGTTCGCTTCGCCGCGAAGAAGGGCCAGCGCGGTGGCGAGCGCAGCTATATCGATCCGCGAACCGGCCGGTTGCTCGGCACCGCCACCGGCGCGGGGGTGTTTCGCACGATCGAGAACCTCCACCGCTGGCTCGCGCTGCCGGGCGGACGCAACGGCATCGGCAGCCAGCTGACCGGCCTGTCCGCGCTGGCGCTCGTCTTCTTCGCGGTGTCGGGGCTGTATCTGCGCTGGCCGCGCCACCCGCTCGACTGGCGGGCCTGGTTCGTACTCGATCTGCGCAAGACCGGGCGCAACCTGTACCGGGCGCTTCATGCGGTGATCGGCGGCTGGGTGCTCATCTTCTACCTGCTGAGTGCGGCGACCGGTCTCTGGTGGTCCTATGACTGGTATCAGCGGGGTGCGCGGTACATGCTGACCGGTACGACCGAGCGTCCGGAACGCGGCGGGCGTGAAGGGCGCGCGCCGGGTGGCCGTCGCGGCGACCGGGGTGCGGTGGCGGAAGAGTCGCGACCGATCGCCCCGGCCTGGGCGGGGTTCCAGCGGAGCGAGGGCGCGCGTTTCGACCGGGTGACGATCACGGTCCCGCAGGGTCCGGCGCCCGTGACAATGCGGATGGTGCCGATCGGCGCGCGGTCCGACCGGATGACCGACGAACTCCGCTTCGATGCGCGGAGCGGCGCGCTGACCAAGGCGGAGCGCTATGCCGAGCGCGGCGTTGGCGAGACGATCGCGACCAGCATCTACCCGCTCCACACGGGGGCATTCTTCGGTCTGCCCGGACGGATCGCGCTGTTCCTGACGAGCCTGACAATGCCGCTGTTCACGGTCACCGGCCTGCTGCTGTATCTGGGCCGCCGGCGGACCAAGCGGGCGCTGGCGGCGGTCCCGGTTCCTGCCTCGGCCGACAACGGGGGGGCGGACCGACCCGGCGTGCTGGTCGTCCACGCTTCGCAGACCGGCACTGCCGAACGTCTCGCACGCCTCAGCGCTGCGGCGTTCCCGGGTGCTGCGATCCGGCCGCTGGCGACGGTGTCGCCGGCCGATCTGCGCGATGCCGGCACCGTCCTGTTCGTCGTGGCCACCTATGGCGAGGGCGATGCGCCGGACACCGCCCGGGCGTTCGAGCGCCGCGCCATGGCCGCGCCGGCCGATCTCGACGGGGTCCGCTACGCGGTGCTGGCGCTGGGGGACCGCGAATATCCCGACTATTGCGCCTTTGGTCAGCGCGTCGACGCGTGGCTGCATGCCAGCGGGGCGCAGCGCCTGTTCGACCGGATCGAGCTCGATGCGGCCGATGCGGACGGCGAACGCCAGTGGCAGCAACAGCTTCACGCGATCGGCGCGGATCCGGCGCAGCCCGACTGGCAGCCGGCGGCCTATGCCGCCTGGCCGCTGGTCGCACGGACATGGCTCAATCCCGACAGCCCGGGTGCGCCGATGTACCGGGTCGAACTCGGCATTCCCGCGGGCACGCGCTGGGCACCGGGCGCGATCGCCGAGATCGAGCCGCGTCACGATCCGGCCCGCGTCGCGCGGTTCCTGGCCGATTGCGGGATCGTCGATGACGGCCGGGTCGCGGTCGCCCTCACCAAGGCGACGCTGCCCGATCCGGCGACCTTCGAGGCAGGGGGGCGGGATCCGCTGGTGCTGCCGCCGCTTGCGCACCGCGAATATTCGGTCGCGTCGCTGCCGGAGTCGGGCCGCGTCGAGCTGCTCGTGCGGCAATATCCCGCAGCCGATGGCGGGCTCGGCATCGGCTCGGGGTGGCTGACGGAAGTGGCGTCGATCGGTGATACTATCGCCATACGGCTTCGCGCCAATCCGGGGTTTGCGACACCGATGGATCCGGCGACCCCGCTCGTGCTGATCGGCAACGGCACCGGCCTCGCCGGGCTGATGGCGCATCTTCGCGAGCGGGCGCGGATCGGCGGCGCGCCCGCCTGGCTGCTCTATGGCGAGCGCAGCAGCGCATACGACCGTCCGCTCGCTGCCGAACTCGATGCGCTGCATGCCAGGGGTACGCTCGAGCGGATTGACCGCGCCTTCTCGCGCGACGCGGGCTGCGGACGCTATGTCCAGGCGCTGGTCGCGGAACAGGCCGACCGGATGCTCGACTGGGCGGACCGGGGGGCGGCGATCTATGTCTGCGGCAGTCTGGTCGGGATGGCGGGCGCGGTCGATGCCGAACTCCGGATCATCCTCGGCGACGACCGGGTCGAGGCGATGAGCGAGGCCGGGCTGTACCGCCGCGACATCTACTGATCGCCGTCGCCCTCAGCGCCGGTTCCGATCGGGGATGTCAGTCGACCCCCAGCGCCGGTTCCGACCGGGGATGTCAGTCGACCCCCAGCGCCGGTCGCGACCGGCGATGTCAGTCGACATCCCCGTGTCCGTGGCCGACGGTGATGCGTGCGCCCGTATCGGCGCCCGCGCTCCCGCTCTCCCACCAATAGGCCTGGCGCTTGCGCGTGCCGGTGATCGTCTCGTTCAGCGTTGCCGCATCATAAAGGCGGCCGCCGAGCATGACCTGCGCGACCTTGTCGCTGTTGCGGATGTCGCTTGTCGGGTCGGCGGACAGCACGACCAGATCGGCGAGCTTGCCGGGTTCGAGCGAGCCGACGTCCTTGGCATACCCCAGCGATCGTGCCGACTCGATCGTGCCCGCACGCAGCGCCTCGATTGGGCTGAACCCGCCCCGGACGAAGCTCCACAGCTCCCAATGCGCGCCAAGCCCCGGCTGCTGGCCGTGCGCGCCGATCGCCACGGGCACGCCCTTGACGGCGAGCTTGCGCGCCTCCCGTGCGGTTGCGCCATCGACATAATCCTCCTCGGGCGCGATCTCGCGTCGCGCATTCTGCGCCGCGAGCAGTGCCGGCGGTGCATGGCGGGCGAGCAGCGGATGCCGCCAAACGTCGCTGTGCGCGCGCCAATAGGGATCGCCCGCCGGCCCACCATAGGCGACCACGAGCGTCGGCGTGTAGCCGACCGTCGTCTGTGACCAGAGATCGACCACATCGGCGTAGAAATGCTCAAGCGGGACGTTGTGCTCGACCGTGGAATTGCCATCCTGCACCAGGCTCATGTCGAGCGTGTAGAGCGAGCCGCCCTCGGGCACGACCTCCATGCCTTCGGCCTGCGCTGCCGCGACGACCATCTGGCGCTGCTCGCGGCGTGGCTGGTTGTAGTTCTTCACGCTGCGAGCGCCCTGCGCCTTGAGGCGACGGACGACGGCGAGCGCGTCCTCATAGGTGTCGATCTGCGCATAGACGTCGGGCGCCTTGGCGCCATAGACGATCTCGCCGGTCGAGAAGGTGCGCGGGGCAAGCAGCATGCCGGCCTGCTGCATCTCGGCCGCCGGGAAGATTTCGGCGGAACGCGACGACGGATCGTGGATCGTCGTGGTGCCAAGCGCGAGATTCGCCATCGCCGACCAGTTCTGCTGCGGCACGATCTCGTCCTCGCCCTGCGGACCATGCGCATGCGCGTCGACCAGCCCGGGGATGACCGTCTTGCCCGCCAGATCGACGGTCTTCGCGCCTGCGGGGATGGCGATCGTGCCGCGTGGCCCGACCGCGACGATGCGGTCGCCGCGGATCAGGATGGTGGCGTCGTCGATGATCCCGCCATCCGCCTTCGCCATCGTCACGACGCGTGCGCCAGTCAGCGCCACCGTCGCGTCAGGCTTGGCGGCGGCGATGTCCATCGACAGCGAGGTGCCGGTGCGCGGCGCGACGAACTTCGGCGCGTCCTCACCCTTCGGCGTCGGCACCGCGCGGAACAGCGCCGCGGTCTCGGCCGTGTAGAGCGTCGGGCCCGCGCTCCAGTGGATCTGCCGGCCGTCGTTCGACCAGTTGATGAAGTCCGCACCGTCGCCACTGACGCGGGTGACGGGCAGGGGGCCGCCCTTGGCATCGGTCTCGACCGCCTGGCGTCCCGGCATCAGCGGCATCACGAACGCCTCGTAATTCTGACGGAAGGCGACGTAATCGCCCTGTGGTGAGATCTGATAGTCATTGACCAGCTCGCCCGAGGCATGGACGCGGCGGTCCTGTCCGTTGAGGTCGGTGCTGATCAGCTGGCGCTTGTCCTTCTCGGTCGCCATCAGGAAGACGCGGTCGTTCGCCGCCCCGAATTGCGGGCCGCTCGCCTCCTTGGCGATCCGCACCGGCGCACCGCCGCTGGCGGCGACGCGGTAGGCCCCGGCGTCGGGATTGCCCCGCGCCGCGGTCAGCCCGCCGCCGGGGCCCTGTTCGAACACGATCGAGCGCGCGTCGGGTGAAAAGCGCGGGCGGCGATAATGGCCGGCGACGGTCGTGACGGTGCGGGGCGAGCCGCCGCCTGCCGCGATCGTCCGGATCTGGCCGAGTCCGGCATCCGTCCAGCCGACGAACACGATCTGACGACCGTCGCGCGACCAGCTTGGGAACAGTTCGAATTCGTCCGCGCCGCGCGTCAGCCGGGTCGCGGTGCCGCCCGCAACGGGCTTGGTCCAGAGCTTGCCGAGCGTCTCGAACACGACGGTGCGGCCATCGGGCGACACACTGGCCCAGCGCGGCATCTTCGTCGCGAACCGGTCGGGTGCGACCGCGACCTGCGGATGGACCGCATCGACGATGACGCGCGTATCGTCGATGCGGAACGGGATGACCGCCGCGCCCGAGCCGTCGGGGGCCACCCGGCGCAGCTTGCCCCCCGCCCAGAAGACGATCGCCGTGTCGCCCGGCGTCCAGGCCATGTCGGGATAGACGCCCGTCACCGCCCATGTCTCCTGCACGTCGCGGTCGAGCGGACCATAGATCATCCGTTCGACCCCGGTCGCGAAGTCCTTCACCCATAATTTGGTGACGTTGTTCTCGCGCCGGACAAAGGCGATCCGCTTGCCGTCACGCGACGGGGTCGGCCGGACCGAGCCGCCGACCCCGGAGACCGCGGTGCTGACCTCGCCGCTGTCGACGTCATAGCGTTCGATGTCGAACAGGTCGGTGCGCGAATTCTGCGCATATTCGAAGATCGGGCCGGGCGAGATGTTGCGTGTGTAGAAGATGCTCTTGCCATCGGGTGCGTAGATCGGCTCGCCCAGTTCCTTCTGCAGCACCTCGCTCGCGCGCTTGACGAGCTGGACGCCGCCGCCGCCCGAGACGTGATAGAGCCAGATCTCGCCCGTGCCGAGCGAGCGGCCGGTCGTGAAATGCTTCTTGGCGGCGATGAACCGGCCGTCCGGGCTCCAGCTCGGCTGGTTGAGCAGGCGGAAATCCTCGTTCGTCACCTGTCGCTTGTCGCTGCCGTCGACGTTCATCACCCAGATATTGTCGCCGCCGCCGCGGTCCGACGTGAAGGCGATGCGGCGGCCGTCGGGCGAGAAACGCGGCTGATGCTCGAACGCCAGCCCCTCGGCGATACGTCGCGGCGTGCCGCCAGTGATCGGCATGGTGTAGAGGTCACCGAGCAGGTCGAAGGCGATCAGCCGGCCGTCGGGCGAGACGTCGACGTTCATCCAGCTGCCCTCGTCGACATGCAGGCCGATTTCGCGCGTCTTCAGTCCGCGCGGCTGCATGACGTCCCAGACCGGCGGCTTGGCGGACGATTTCGATGTGGCAGCCGAGGCATTGGCGGGCACGGCGATAGGGACCGGGGCTGCGGCGACGGGCTGGGGCGACGGGTTGGCGTCGGCGCGGGTCGTCGCAGGGGTGGGCGCGGTCGCCTGATTCTCGGGTGCCTGGGTCCGTTCGACGGGCTTGGCGGCCGGTGGCGGCGTGGTCTGTGCGGACAGTTCGGTGGCGACGAGGCAAAGTGCGATGGCGGTCAGTGCGCGGTGCTTCATGGTGTAGAGATCCCCCCTTGTGCGGCAGGGTCTAACCGATTGATCGCGATCGTCACTCGCAAATTTCTTTTAGCGGGTCGCTTCTCGTCCTGTCGTCGCCGCTCCGCTTTGTACCGGCCTCGGACGTGATCTTCGCCGGTCGCAAGTGGATGGAAGGCGAGAGCACGTCACGCCGAGTCTAGAGCGTCGCGTCACAAGCAAGTTTCTCCACCTTGCTTGCGCTTTGGACGCGTTGACCGACGACCGATAGCAATGACCCCAGCGGATACAGTTCCATGGCGGACGGATCCGCTACCAAAGCGGAATGGTGCGGCCTGACGAACGCAAAGTCCTGTCATTGATACCGATTGAGACCGTTACGACACAAAATCCATACCGCGTGTCATTTCTGAAATTATTGGTATTGTTTTGATATTTGGGACGTGACAGCATGTGCCTGTCCGAGGGTCCGGATGGTAATGCCGAACAAGGTCAGCAAGGTCACGGGGCGACAGATCCCGATGAATGCGCGTCCTGTTGTTCATCGAACGCTTCCGAACAGGGTCGGCGGCAATCGATACGATGCATCACTATCCATGTGACTCGATCGGCAACATGGGGGGTGATAGAATGGTGCTGTTCAAAGGGTTTCTAACTACGACATGTTGCGTCGTGGCGTTGTTTGCGCTGCCGGCTCAGGCGCAGGCCCAGGCGTCGGATACAGGCGCGGGCGATGGTGCACAGGAAAGCCAGACCGCGATCGGCGATCCCGTCGCCTCCGCCAAGCTCGCTGCAGATGCCGAACGCACCGGCGATCGGCGGGAAGCGTCGGACATCGTCGTCACCGGCACGCGCATCGCGCGGCCGAACAACCGGTCCGCCGCACCGATCGTAACGACGACCGCCGCGGAAATCGCGGCACAGGGCGCGACGACGATCGAGGAGGTGCTGAACCGCCTGCCGCAGGTGCAGGTGAACTCGGAACAGAATTTCAGCGATTCCGAAGGTCGTCAGCGCATCAAGCTGCGCAGCCTGGGCTATGAGCGCACGCTGACGCTGATCGACGGGCTCCGCATGGGCCTCGCCAACACGGTCGACGTCGGCATCATCCCCAACGCACTGGTCGAGCGGATCGACGTGCTCACCGGCGGTGCCTCGTCCGTTTACGGATCCGACGCGGTGTCGGGCGTCGTCAACTTCGTGCTGAAGAAGAACTTCGAAGGCATCCGACTCGACGCGAACTACAGCTTCTTCAATCACGACAATGGCAGCAACGCGGTCACCGAGGCGGCAGGTCGCGCGGGTTTCGCCGCCAAACGCGGACTGACCAATGACGGTGGTCGTTCGGATGTCAGCCTGGCGGCGGGTACCAATTTGTTTAACGACCGGGTGAACCTCACCGGGTTCATCAACTACCGCCAGTCCAATCCGATCGAGCTGGTCGATCGCTCCTATTCGGTCTGCGAGGCGGTCCAGCCGACCAACACCTCGCCGCTCGGTTGTTCGCGTGCGAGCTTCACGCCCGCCGGTACGATCATTCCGCAGTCGGGCCCGCGCGCCGGGCAGATCCTGGTCAACAATCCCAACGGGAACGGGACCTTCATTCCGATCAACAGCGGGCCGCAGGGCTCGTCTGCCAACCCCTATGACAATTGGGCGGTCCAGCGCGCGTTCAACCGCGTCAACCTTGGCGGTTTCCTCACCGCCAAGATCACCGATGACATCGAGCTGTACGGCAACGGGCTGTTCTACCGCGATAAGTCCTACAACACCCAGCTCAATCGCACCTTCAACTTCGGTGCGTACGGCTCGGACCCGTTCCGCGTGAATTGCGACAACGCGTTCCTGTCGTCCTCGCAGGCACAGGATCTGTGCGGCGCCAACGCCGGTGTTGCCGGACAATATGCGCCGATCGACGTCCGCTATCGCTTCGACGGGCTGCCACTGGTGCGGCAGCGCTTCACCAATGAGGGCTATCGTATCGTCGCAGGGCTGCGCGGGCGCGGCTTTGACGACGTGTGGTCGTACGATGTCGCGGGCATGATCTCGCGCGCGCGCCTCGACACCATCGACGTGCCGTTCGCGCGCTTCGAGAACATCAATCGTTCGCTCGACGTCGTCCGGGTCAACGGTACGCCGACCTGTCGTGCGGTCGTCAACGGGACCGATCCGTCCTGTGTGCCGTTCAACGCGTTCGCGCCGTTCAACCAGGATACGGCGCTCAACCAGTATCTCTACGGTGGCGCGACCGGCGGGATCAGCACGCGCATTCCGCGCCTGTTGCAGTTCGTCGGCACCGTCAGCGGCGATCTGGGCCGATACGGCATTACCTCGCCGCTTGCGGACCAGGGCATCGCGATCGCGCTGGGCGCGGAATATCGCGAGGAGATGGAACGCACGATCGTCAACGAGATCTTCCAGCAGAATAACGGCGGCGAGAACCAGCGCTTCACGCAAAGCATCCTCGAAGCCAATGCCGAGGTCCAGGCACCGCTGATCGAACACCGCCGGTTCGCCGAGCTGCTGCAGGTCAACGCCGGCTACCGCGTGTCGCAGTACAACCGGCTCGCCGGCAAGTTCGACACCTGGAAGGTCGAGGGGCTCTGGTCGCCGGTCGAGGACATCACGCTGCGCGCCTCGTACAACAAGTCCCAGGCCGCACCGGGTGTCAGCACCGCGCAGGGTGCCGCCAACATCTTCTGGAACCAGGGCTTCTATGCTGATCCCTGTGCGCCGCGGATCG
Organism: Sphingomonas sp. T1; assembly: GCF_902506585.1. Classification (NCBI taxonomy): domain Bacteria; kingdom Pseudomonadati; phylum Pseudomonadota; class Alphaproteobacteria; order Sphingomonadales; family Sphingomonadaceae; genus Sphingomonas; species Sphingomonas sp. T1. Next base: position 606,636 of record NZ_LR733875.1, on the reverse strand, counting down.
ATCCGTCGAACCCCAATGGCGCGCGACTGGCGCCGTCCGCGACGTTGCAGCAATGCCGTAACACCGGCCTTGCCGACAATCTCTATGGCAGTGCCTCGCTGATCTGTCCTGACGATCGTTGCACCGTGCGCGAGGGCGGGTTCAACCTGACGCCCGAAAGTGCCTTCACCAAGACGTTCGGCGTCGTGCTGCGCCCACGCTTCCTACCCGGCCTGACGGTGTCGATCGACCGCTGGCTGATCGATCTGAAGGACCAGCTCGACTTCCTCCAGCCGCAGAACATCATCGGCGAGTGCCTTGCGACCGGGAACGAATATTTCTGCCGCGGCATCGTCCGCAATCCCGGCACCGGCACGCTCTCGAGCTCGCCTGCGACCAGTCCGTCGACGGGTTGGGTGGCGCGCGGCTCGGCCAATGGCTACAAGTCGCAGTCGCATGGCTGGGATTTCCAGGGGCAGTATAATGTCGGTCTGGGCGGCGTCGGCCGGCTCGACATGAGCTTCAACGGGACGCTGATGACCCGCGTCGGCTCGCAATCGTCGCCCACGATCGAACCGCGCAACTGCGTGGGATATTTCGGCAATCTCTGCGGCGAGAGCATGCCGCGCTGGAAGCACCAGCTCCGCACCACCTGGACCGCGCCCGACAGCACGACCAGCCTGTCGGTCAACTGGCGCCACCGCGGCGCGATGCCGCTCGATATCTACGCGCCCGAGGACACCGGTATCCCCGCCCAGGACGCGAGCGCCCGGCGCGATCAATACCCGGGTGTCGGTTCGTACAACTGGATCGACGTGGCGCTCAGCTTCGACATCAACAAGCAGATGACGTTCCGGCTGGCTGCCAACAACATCTTCGACCGCGATCCGCCGCTCATCCCGGACAGCCGTTCGCGGATTGGTCTGCTGCGCGGCAATACCGTGATGGGGTATGACCTGCTCGGCCGGCAGCTCGTTGCGGGGGTCTCGCTGCGGCTGTAACGCTACCGACTGACGTGATCGCCGGGGTCCGGATCAGGACCCCGGCGATTTTTCAAAATGCGCTACGGTCTGCGAACGCCGAATTTTAGCAGCCTCTAACGCCCCGGCTCCGTCGCCCCCGCCGGCGACAGCAAAGCGGCGGCGACGGGCTGTTCCGGCGTTGAGAACGCCCCTTTGGCGACCGGCAGCAGCATTTTGCGCGCTTCACCCCGAAGGTCGCGGGCGATCAGCTCCTCACCGAGCTTCAGTCGCGGACCGGGCGCGGCGGGCGCAGACTGAACGATTTTGTACAGCCCCTCCACCGCGACATCCGGAGCTTGCTCGCCCACCGTTGCAAAGCTGTCGTGATACGCGATCAGCGCAAGGCTGCTCTCTGGGTCCAGGCGGTTGGCCTTGACGATGAAACGTCTGGCGTCCGCAAGCCGCTGCCGACGTTCGGCGGCGGGCGCGCGCATAGCCAGTTGCGTCAGCGCCGTGCCTTTCCACACGAGCGCGCGTGTTTCCGTCGGCGACTGGGCGATCGCCCGTTCGGCGGCGTCGAGACAGGCTTCGGGATTGCCGGTGCGGCATTCGGCCTCCGCCAGGAGCAAGTGGTTTTCGGTCAGGGCGGGGAAGCGGGTCGCGTTGTCGCGAAGCCGGTCGAGCCACGCGGAGCGCCGCGCGAGCGCCTTCTCGCGGTTGGGGCCGGCGTCGGGCACCTCGATCCGCGCGCCGAGTTCAAGCCGGCCACGGATCAGCCCGGCCTCCGCCCGGGTCAGACGGCGGATGCTGGGTCCCGGCGCGCGATCGGCCGGAAAGGTCATCCGCTCGGCCGGCAATTTGCGGCCTCGGTACGCGGTCACGGCCCTCTGGAACTGGCTCGCATCGCCAAGGGCGCGCTCGGCGGTCTGCAAGTCGTCACCACGTGCCAGGGCGTTCAGATAGCCGTGAAGCCGCGGCTTCCACTCCTCGGAGAAATACAGAAGGTGGACCAGCCGCCATGCGTGATAGGGCGTCCAGGCCCGACCCTTGCCCGATAGATAGCGCCCATCGAGGATGTGCGTGACCGGATACAGACCGTAATGATGCATGACCTTCGCGTAGCCAGGCGGAAGGTGGCCATATTCCACGAAGTCGTCGCCGGCTTCCATCGTCGCGAACAATTCTCCGAACCCCTGAAGATACCAGCGCGGATACGCTGCCGGAAAATAGGTCATCAGGTAGTTCTGGGCGAAGGCGGCATAGACCCTGGATTCCGCCCATTGGCAAAAGGCAATCTCGTTCACTGGGAGCTGTCCAAGAATCTGGTTTACGTCGTACGTCGGCTCTCCGGTCGCCGTCACCCTGGGGCTTATGTAGTAATCAACGATTGGAGGGTTTCGGTCCTGCTCGCGCGTACAATTTCGGCTCGTCTTGCGGCCGACGGAGGGCTGAAGAACCAGGTTCACGCCCTCCTCGGTCGTCGCGAGCACCGATCCTTCCTCGCGCGGATCATAGTAGATCGTCTTTTCGAACGCCTGCGGGAAGGGACCATATTGCCAGCGCAGCTCGGTCAGTCGAAGCTGTTCGAACGCCGCGACATCGCCGATCATCGTCACGGCAATCTTGATCGTCTCGTCAGGCTGATCCACCCGGCCATGCAGGACCGAGAGCAGGAAGTGCAGCTTTTCGAGATTGTGCGCGGTGCGTCGCAATGCCGTTTCGTCGCCCTGACTGAAAACGACGACGTGCGGCGTTTCCGCCATTCGCCACTCGCTCATCTCGACCTTCGATTCGCGGTTTCGGTTGCCCGTGACGACGATGGTCGAGTCGCCATTCTTCACCGGTGCCGCAAGCTGCGCCTGCGCCGGGACGCTGACGGCCACACCCAGGATGAAGAGCAACCACCGCTTCATTTGTCTGAAGCTCCGCATTACCTCAAAGCATTCGGATGTACATGAAACTCCTGACCGAACCCGAAATCAAGTCATTCCGAGCCCAAGGTACCGGTACAGACGATCTTCAAGCACCGTCTGTAAGAATGCTTGCTCCCATTCTGGACGTCCGGGCTCACCCGGTGCCCTGACAGTCACTCCGATTTACTAGCGCTGTTTATGAACCGGTTCGGTTCTCCGGGGATGCGAACGCGCCGGAGACGTGGCCTTGGGCGCTGTCATTAGCCTAAGCGAGGCAAGCTGAGACGACGCTTTGGCGGAAGAGGTGGGATTCGAACCCACGGTAGAGTTACCCCTACGCTGGTTTTCAAGACCAGTTCCTTAAACCACTCGGACACTCTTCCGCACCGTATCCGCGCCGCCGCGATGGCGGAGGGGCGCGTGCGACCGGCATCTAGGTCGGGGTGGAGCGTTGCGCAACTCTTTCGCACGGAGGGGGCCGACCGTTCGACATGGCTTGCCACGATCGCACGGCTCGGGCAGCGCTGCGTCATGGATCTCGACGCGATGCTCACCCATTATTTCGGCACGACCGATCTCGATACGCTGGATACGATCGCGATCGATGACGGTCTCGAGCGCGTCCGGATCGCGTTCGGGACCGAGCGCGAGACCGGCCGGCGGTTTGCGCTGTGGGCCGTGCTGGCGACGCTCGGCGATGCGCCCGACCCTCGTGACGCGTTCAAGACCGCGACCGAGCAACAGGCTGCGCAGGCCTATGTGCGCGCGCTGCGGACGGCGGACACGCTGGACGACTAGCCCCCCGTGGGGGCAGACGGATAGCTTTGGCAAGGCGGGCGTTGGGGACGCAACTCCCGACAGTCTAGCGAAAGCGAGCCCCATGCACATCGATCTCTCCGGACAGACCGCTATCGTCACCGGTGCAAGCTCCGGCCTCGGACGCGCCGCCGCGCTGCTCTTCGCGCAGGCCGGCGCGCGCGTCGCGGTCAATTACAACAGCAATCGCGAGGCGGCGGACGACGTGGTCGCGCGGATCGTGGCGGGCGGGGGCAAGGCGTTTGCCTGTCAGGCCGATACCGCGGACGAGGATGCCGTCCTCCGGCTGTTCGACGAGACCGTGTCGCGGTTCGGCGGCGTCGACGTCGTGTTCGCCAATGCCGGCATGCAGAAGGATGCGGGCTATGCGGACATGACGCTAGCGGACTGGAGCCGCGTCATCGACGTCAACCTGACGGGCCAGTTCCTCGTGTCGCGCGAAGCGGTACGCCGCTTCCGCGCGCAGGGTGATCGCGGCTTTGGCCGGGCGATCGGCAAGATCCTGTTCATGAGTTCGGTGCACGAGACGATCCCCTGGGCGGGGCATGCAAACTATGCCGCGTCGAAGGGCGGCAGCGGGATGCTGATGCGCACGCTGGCACAGGAGGTGGCGCAGGAGCGGATCCGGGTCAATGCGCTGGCGCCCGGCGCGATCGCGACCGACATCAACGCCGATGCGACCAAGGGCGATGCCGCCGACGCACTGCTCGAACTGATCCCCTATGGACGGATCGGCGAGCCCGACGATGTCGCGCGTGCGGCGCTGTTCCTGGTGTCCGATGCTGCGGACTATATCATCGGATCGACGCTGACCGTCGACGGCGGGATGAGCCTGTATCCGGGTTTTCGCGACAACGGCTGACCGCGGACGGAGCCCTGCCGCGACCCTCGAGGGTCGCGGCTCGTATCAGGCCTGGAACAGGTCTTTGTATTGGCGTGGCTGTGAGCGGAGATACTGGTTGGGCGCCTTCACATGGCCGCCGAGATGTGCGGCGGCATGCCACGGCCAGCGTGGATCGTAGAGAAGGGTCCGGGCTAGCGCGACGAGATCGGCGTCACCGGTACCGATGATCGCCTCGGCCTGTTCATAGTCGGTGATCAGCCCGACCGCGACGACGGGGATGCCGACCGCCTGCTTGACCTGACGCGCCAGCGGGACCTGATAGCTCGGCCCGACGGGGATCTGCTGGTCCGGGCTGAGGCCACCGCTCGAGACGTGGATCGCATCGCACCCGCGAGCCTCGAGCGCCTTTGCGAAGGCGACGGTCTGTTCACCGTCCCAGCCACCCTCGACCCAGTCGGTGCCAGATACGCGCATCGTCACCGGGCGATCCGCCGGGAAGGCGGCGCGGACCGCGTCGTACACTTCGAGCGGGAAGCGCATCCGGTTCTCGAGGCTGCCGCCATAATCGTCGTCGCGATGGTTGGCCAAGGGCGAGAGGAACTGGTGGAGCAGATAGCCGTGCGCGGCGTGCAGCTGGATCGCATCGATCCCGAGCCGTCCCGCGCGCGTCGCCGCGGCGGCAAACGCGTCGCGCAGTCGAGCCAGCCCCTCGCGATCGAGCGCCGTCGGCAGCGTATCGTCGGGCAGGAAAGCGGCCGGGGAGGGGGCTTCGGTCTGCCATCCCTTGTCGGCGCCCGGCGCGATCTGCCCGCCGCCCTTCCAGGGCACCTCGCACGACGCCTTGCGTCCGGCATGCGACAGCTGGATGCCGATCGGCATGTCCGACCAGCGCCGCACGCTCTCGAGTGTCCGCGCGATCGCCGCTTCGCTCGCATCGTCATACAGCCCGACATCGCCGTAGGTGATCCGCCCCTCGGGCGTCACCGCGGCGGCTTCGAGCATCATCAGGGCCGCCCCCGACAGCGCGAGATGCCCGAGATGGATCAGGTGCCAGTCGGTCATGCAGCCGTCGACCGCCGAATATTGGCACATCGGCGCGATGACGATCCGGTTGGCGAGATCGAGCTTGCCGACCTTGAACGGCGTGAAGAGCTGCGGACCGCTCATGCGGAAACGGCCGTAGCGATGGGGATGGCGCGCATCGTGAGAACCTCGTGCGATGGGGAACGCGCGTCAACGCACCGGGCCGGGATAGGAGCCGGCGGACGAGTGCCGGGCGCGCCAACTTGCAGCCGCCCGACTGGTCTTTGCGGATGGTCCCCGCCGTCCCGGCGCGTGCCGGAACGACAGGGTGGGACAGGGCTGTTTAGAACTTGGCGCCGAGCTCGACGCCGTAGAAGCGCGGTTCGCCGGCGATATAGGTCGGGATGCCGAACCCGCCGCCCGTGTTGCCGGCGTCGATCAGGTACCGCTTGTTCGTCAGGTTGCGCGCAAAGCCGCCGACGCGGTAGCGCCCGTCCGCGAGCTCGATACCCGCACGCAGGTTGACCAGCGTATAGCCGCGCTGGCTGATCGCGGCGCTGTTGGGCAGTTCGAAGAACACCTTTGACCGGTAGTTGGCGCTCGGCGTCGCATAGAAGACCGCGCCGCCGACGGGCAGCCGGAGCGTCGCGCCGCCCGAGGCCGTGGTGCTCGGCTGGAGGCGGAAGCGGTTGCCGGCAAAGGTGCCCGCAGGCTGGTCCGCGATCCCGCCGTCGAGATAGGCGAAGGTCCCGAACACCGACAGATACTGGCCAAGCGCAAGATTGCCCTCGAGCTCGACGCCGACATTCTTCGCCGAGCCCGCGCTGCGCGTGACCGCGACGACCGCACCATTGGCGGGATTGACCTCGTTCACCGAGACCTGGAACCCGTCATAGGTCTGATAGAAGACCGATGCCGCGCCGGTGAACGGACCGACGCGCCCCTTGATACCGCCTTCGTAGTTCCAGACATTCTCCTCAGGCACGATCTGAAGATTGGGGCGTACGCCATTGACCGCGTTGAGCGCCGCCAGCTGGACGACCGGCGAGCGCCGGCCCTTGCTGATCGTGCCGTAGAGGCTGACATCGTCGTCGAGCTTCAACAGCGCGTTGAACCGCGGGAGGATCGCGGCGAAGCTCTGGTCCGCCTCGAACTTCACGCCGTTGGTGTTCGCGGTGCCAAGCAGGCTGGTGCGGACGCCCAGCGCGGCGAGAATCTGCGAATTGGGCTGGATCGAGGAATAGCCCGACTGCCGATCCTCGATCAGGATGCGTGCGCCGGCGGTCAGCTCGAGCGCCGGGATGGGGATATAGGTCGCGTCGGCGAATACCGAATAGGTGTCGTTATTGCCGTAATTGGTGAACTCGGATGAGTACGGGATCTGCGTCGAGCGGCCGCCGGTGAGGATCGCGGTGGCGCGGGTCGCTGCCGGGATCGTGCCGTTGGCGGCGACACAGCCCGGGCCGGTCGGGATGCCGGCACCGTTCAGCGCGGTACGGAACGGCTGATAGGCCGTGGCGATCGAGCAAGCGATATAGGTGCCCTCCTCGGTCGAGAAGGGGACGCGCTGCGACCCGTTCTCGAAGAAGGCGTTCCAGCCGAACGAAGCGCGATATTTCGGGCCGTCGAACGCGAAGCGGCTCTCATGGCTCCACTGGTCGCCCTTCGCATCCTCGGCGAATTCGAGATACCAGGCCGGGCCGCCATCCGCGTCGAAGATTTCGAGCGCGTCGAAGCGGCGATAGCCGTTGACGGTGGTGAAGGTGATGCCGGGCGAAAGATCGACCGACACCGTCAGGTTGGCGTCGTAGACGTTGCGGTCGAGCCCGAGCTTGCGCGCACCGAGCGCCGTCGCGCTGAACGGCGAACCCGAGAGCTCGGCATTGCCGTAATCGCCGGTCTGGCCGCCGGTCGGGGCATGCGCGCGGCTCTTGAACGCGGTGCCGGGATTGCGCTGACCGTCATAGGTCAGGACGAGGTCGGCGGTGACCGCATCGTTCGGCCGGAAGCGCAGCGAGCCGCGGATGCCGCGCTGGTCCTGACCGTTCAGATCGTCCTGATCGACCTTGCCCTGGTTCTGGTTGGGGATGTTCGCATCACCGACGATGTTGCGGACATAGCCGTCGCGATATTTATAGGCGAAGGCGAGGCGCCCCGACAGCACGTCGTTGCCGGCGTTGATAAAGCCCGACACCTGCGTCCTGTTGTAATTACCATAGGAGCCGGTGATCGCACCCGAGGTGCCGGGCTGCGGCTTGGCGGAGATGAGGTTGATGGCGCCAACCGCGGCGGCGGTGCCGAACAGCGTCGCCTGCGGGCCCTTCACGACCTCGATCCGCTCGAGATCATAGAGGTCCTGATAGGCGCCGCGCGAGCGGCTGATGTCGACGCCGTTATAATAGAGCGTCACGCGCGCACCCTGCTGCGATGAGCCATTGTCCGAGGTGATGCCGCGAATCACGAAGCCGGGGTTGTTCGCGCTCTGCTCCTGGATCTGCAGGCCGGGAATATAGGCGGCGACTTCAGACAGCGAGTTGACGCCGATATCCGCCATCTTCGCGCCGGTCAGCGCGGTGACGGTCAACGGCACGTCCTCGATCCGCTGTTCGCGCTTCTGCGCGGTCACGACGATGTCGTCGCCGCCCGTCACGTCGGCGCGGGCGGCCGGGCCGGTCGCCGGATCGGGTGCGACGATCGCCTGGGCAAGCGCACCCGTCGAACAGGATGCGGCAAGCGCGGCCAGAGCCAGGCGCGTAAAGATGGTCGTCATGAAGTCCCCCGATTGTCAGTGAGCGAGCACCTAGGGCGGGGTCGTTACGGTTCCGCGTCGGATACATGACCCGCGCGTGACGGCCTGTCATCGCGGCGTAACGCTGCCGCAACGTGACTGACGCCGAGGGCCCCTAGCAGGCGGCATCACCGCAAAAGGCACTGTTATGACGATCAACCGCCGCGACGCCCTCACGCTCTTCGGCTCAGGCTCCGCGCTCGCGCTTCCTGGCCTTGCCACCGCGGCGCGCACGAACGGCAGCGCGGGGGCAGCGCGCTTCGACCACGGCGTGGCGAGCGGCGATCCCTCGGCGGACGGCGCGATCCTGTGGACGCGCGCGACGCCACAGGATGCGCAACAGGCGGGCGATATCGCGCTGACCTGGCATGTCGCACTGCGCGAGGGCGATACGCCCCTCCGTTCGGGCCGTATCGCGGCGCGTGCCGCGCGCGACTTCACCGCCAAGGTTGCGGTGACGGGGCTGAAGCCCGGAACCGAGTATCGCTACTGGTTCGAAACCGCGGCGGGCACGCGCTCGCCCATCGGACGGGTCCGCACGCTGCCCCGCGGCGCGGTGGCGGATGTCGTCATGGGCGTGGTGTCGTGCCAGCTCTACCCCGGCGGGTTCTTCAACGCCTATGCTTCGATCGCGAAACTCGACCGGCTCGACGCGGTGCTGCATCTCGGCGACTACATCTATGAATATGCCATCGACGGTTATGGCGGCGACATCGGCAAAAAGATCGGCCGTCTGGTCGAGCCCACGCATGAGATCGTGACGCTCGCCGACTATCGGATGCGTCACGCGCAGGTGAAGCGCGACGCCGACATGCAGGCGGCGCATGCCCGGGCGGCGTTCATCTGCGTGTGGGACGATCACGAGGTCGCCAATGACGACTGGATCGGTGGCGCCGAGAACCATGACCCGGCGACCGAGGGCGACTGGAAGGCGCGCAAGGCCGCGTCGATGCAGGCCTATTTCGAATGGATGCCGATCCGCGACCCGAAGCCCGGCGAGCCGTGGGAAGCGATCAACCGCAGCTTCGAGTTCGGCGATCTCGCGACGCTGGTGATGGTCGAGACGCGGCTGCTCGCGCGGAGCAGGCAGGTCGCGGCGAAGGGCGAGGCGATTGCGCCTGCAGAATATGCCCCGATGATGGCGGAGCGCGCGCAGCCGGGTCGCGAAATGCTGGGCGCACCGCAGCTCGCCTGGATCGAGCGGACGATGGCGGCGTCGGTCACGGCGGGCAAGCCGTGGCAGGTGCTCGGCAACCAGGTGGTGATGGCGCGCGTCGCCGGCCCGGATCTCGAGAAGCAGCTTGGCCCCGATCGCTTCGCCGCGATGATGGCGCGGCTCCCGGACAAATGGCGCACCGCGCTGATGGCGAGCATGGCATCCTATCGCGCGGGCCTGCCGTTCAACTTCGACAGCTGGGACGGCTATCCCGCAGCACGCGAACGGCTTTATGCCGCGTTCAAGCGGTCGGGGTCGCGACCGGTCGTGCTGTCGGGCGATAGCCATGCCGGCTGGGCGAACGATCTGCACGATGCATCGGGGAAGCTCGTCGCAGTCGAATTCGGTGCGACCGCAATTACCAGCCCGTCCTATGGCTCGCTGATCCCGGGGATCGGGACGCTGATCGCCGACGCCAATGACGAGGTCCGCTTCTGCGACCAGGATCGCAAGGGGTTCATCGTCCTGACGCTGACGCCGGACCATGCCACCGCAGACTTCAAGACGGTATCGACCGTTGTTGCCAAGTCGTTCGAGGAGGCGAGCGTCGCGCGGTTCCGCGCCTCGGCCGCAGCCCCGGAAGCGAAACTCGAGCAGCTCGGATAGCGGCGGCGACGCACCGGGTGACGCCGATCGGCGTCACCCGCTTTGCACCAGACCGCCGGAAATTTCTCGTCGACAGGGAAAAGAAACCGAACCGGGAACATTGCCGAGAGCAGGCGGGTTTTCGCCCTGACACGCCGCCGCGCTGCTAGAATGGTGGAGGTTGGCGTCAATCTGGGGGCTCGCTTTGCATCTTCTGCCTGATACGCTCGAGGCCGGTTCGGCCTATCCGCTCGGCGCCACGTTCGACGGGCTCGGGGTCAATTTCGCGGTCTATTCGGCCAATGCCGAGAAGATCGAGCTTTGCGTCTATGACGACAGCGGCCGCCGTGAACTGAAGCGCTACGTCCTGCCCGAATGGACCGACGAGGTGTGGCACGGCTATCTCCCCGATGCGCAGCCGGGGCTGTCCTATGGCTATCGCGCCTATGGCCGGTATGCACCCGAAGAGGGCCACCGGTTCAATCCTAACAAGCTGCTGCTCGATCCCTATGCCAAGGCGATGACGGGCGAGTTGCGCTGGACCGACGCGATGTATGGCTATCAGGTCAAGTCGGCGCGCGAGGATCTGAGCTTCGATCGGCGCGACAATGCGTTGACCATGCCCAAGGGTGTCGTGACCGACAGCCATTTCGACTGGTCGCGCGACGTCCGCCCGAACACGCCCTGGTCCGAGACGGTGATCTACGAGGCGCACGTCAAGGGCCTGACCAAGTTGTTCGACGAGGTGCAGCCCTCCGAACGCGGGACCTTCGCCGCGCTCGGCAATCCCAAGGTCATCGATCATCTGAAGCGGCTCGGCGTGACCGCGCTCGAGCTGCTGCCGATCCAGAGCTATACGCAGGATCGGTTCCTGCAGGAGAAGGGGCTCCGGAATTACTGGGGGTACAACACCCTCAACTTCTTTACGCCCGAACGCTCCTTCTTCGCGACCGACAGTCACAACGAACTGCGCCGGTCGATCCGCCGTCTCCATGCGGCGGGGATCGAGGTGATCCTCGACGTCGTCTACAATCACACGTGCGAGGGGTCCGAGCAGGGGCCGACGCTGTCGTGGCGCGGGCTCGACAATGCGAGCTATTACCGGCTGGTCAAGGATCAGCCACGCTTCTCGATCAACGACACGGGGACCGGGAACACGCTGAACCTGACCAAGGCGCGGGTGATCCAGATGGTGGCGGATTCGCTGCGCTACTGGGCGACGAGCTTCGGGATCGACGGGTTCCGTTTCGACCTCGGGCTGACGCTGGGGCGGACGGATACCGGCTTCGATCCGGGCGCCGGCTTCTTCGACGTGCTGCGGCAGGATCCGGTGCTCGGCCGGCTGAAGCTGATCACCGAGCCCTGGGATATCGGCCCGGGCGGGTATCAGCTCGGCAATTTCCCCCCGGGCTTTGCCGAATGGAACGACAAGTACCGCGATACCGTCCGCAAGTTCTGGCGCGGTGACCATGCGCAGCGCGCGGATCTGGCGGCGCGGCTGACCGGGTCGGCGGATCTGTTCGATCGCCGTGCCCGGCGCCCCTGGGCCAGCGTCAATCTGCTCGGCGCGCATGACGGCTACACGCTGGCCGACACGACGGCCTATGAAGAACGGCACAACGAGGCGAATGGCGAGGACAATCGCGACGGCCATTCGAACAACTGCTCACGCAACTGGGGTGTCGAGGGGCCGACCGACGATCCCGCGATCACAGAGACTCGCAAGCGGGTCGCGCGGTCGATGCTGACGACGCTGTTCGCCTCGCTCGGCACGCCGATGCTCGTGGCGGGCGACGAGTTCGGGCGGACGCAGGGCGGCAACAACAACGCCTATTGCCAGGATAACGAGATCAGCTGGCTCGACTGGACGCAGGCGAAGACCCCCGAGGGCGAAGCATTGATCGACTTCACCGCGCGGCTGGCCGCGCTGCGACGCGACTATCCGATGCTGCGCGCGGGCAATTTCCTCTACGGTGACGACACTCCGGCGGAGGGTCTGAAGGACATCGAATGGTGGGACGAGCGCGGCGTCCAGCTGTCGCCCGAGGACTGGGAAAACACCAATGGCCGTGCGCTGACGATGCGTCGTGCGGCGCTGTGCGAGGATGGCAGGATCCAGGTCGTGTCGTTGCTGCTGAACGCGTCGGAGGGGCCGCTGACCTTCACCATGCCACCGCCCTCAGAGGTAGAGCGTATGGTCCTGATCGACAGCGCAAAGCCCGAGCAGCCGCCGATGCCGATCACCGACAGCTATGACCTCGCACCACAGGGTGCGGCGCTGCTGTCCTGGACGATGGATCCGGCATGAGCGCGTGGGGCCCGACGCCGGCGAACGACGGCACGACGTTTCGGCTCTGGGCGCCCGATGCCGACCGGGTGACGCTGGAGATCGACGGGGCTGCGCCGACGTCGATGGGCGGACAGACCGACGGATGGTTCACCGCGACCGCCGATGTCGGGGCAGGGGTACGCTATCGCTTCCGGATCGGCGAAGACCTGGTCGTTCCCGACCCCGCGTCGCGCCAGCAGTCGGGGGGTGTGCATGGCTGGAGCGTCACCGTCGATCCCGATGCGTATCGCTGGCAATCGACCGACTGGCGCGGGCGGCGCTGGGAGGAGCTGGTGATCATGGAGGTCCATGCCGGCACCATGGGTGGTTTCGCCGGGATCACCGCACGCCTGCCCGAGATCGCCGCGCTCGGCGTGACCGCGATCGAGCTGATGCCGGTCGCGGCGTTCGGCGGCACGCGCAACTGGGGCTATGACGGCGTCCTGCCCTATGCCGTCGCCGAGAGCTACGGCACGCCCGACGATCTGCGGGCGATGGTCGACGCCGCACACGCGCTGGGCGTCGCCGTGTTGCTCGATGTCGTCTATAATCACTTCGGACCCGACGGGAATTATCTCGGCGCCTATGCCGAATCGTTCTTTCACAAGGACGTCGATACGCCTTGGGGCGGGGCGGTGGCGGTCGACGTCGAGCCTGTTGCGCGCTACTTCATCGACAACGCCCTGATGTGGCTGACCGACTACCGGATCGACGGTCTTCGGTTCGATGCCGTCCACGCGATCGACAATGACCGGTTTCTCGATGCGATGGCGGCGGAGATCCGCGCGACGGTGACCGACCGGCCGGTCCACCTCGTCCTCGAAAACGAGCGCAACGACGCCGATCGGCTGCGGCCGGGCGGCTATGACGCGCAGTGGAACGACGACTTCCACAATGTCCTTCACGTGCTGCTGACGGGCGAGACCAGCGCCTATTACGCCGACTTCGCCGACCGGCCGGCAGAGCGTCTCGCGCGGTGCCTGGGCGAAGGGTTCATTTATCAGGGGGAGGGGTCGGCCAATCATGACGGCAAGCCACGCGGCACGTCGAGCGCGCACCTCTCACCGACCGCATTCGTGTCGTTTCTGCAGAACCACGACCAGATCGGCAACCGGGCGCTTGGCGAGCGGCTGACGTTGCTCACTGATCACGCGCGGCTGCGTGCTGCGACCGCATTGCTGCTGCTCTGCCCGCAGATCCCGCTGCTGTTCATGGGCGACGAGACGGGGAGCGAGACGCCGTTCCTGTTCTTCACCGACTTCCATGACGAGCTGGCCGATGCGGTGCGCGATGGGCGGCGCCGGGAATTCGCGAAGTTTGCCGCGTTCGCCGACGAATCCGCCCGCGCGGCGATCCCCGATCCGAATGCCCGCGCGACCTTCGAGGCGTCGGTTGCTGCACCCGGTCCCGAGGCCCATGCGTGGCGCGATCTCTATCGCACGCTGATCGCAGTCCGGCAGCGCGCGATCATACCGCGCCTGTCCGGCACGCGCGCGATGGGCGCCGAGGCGATCGGGCCGGCGGCGGTCGTCGCGCGCTGGACGCTGGGCGACGGCGCGGTGCTCACGATCGCGCTCAATATCGGCGAGGATCCGGTTGCGTTTCCGGAGGCCTCCGGCGAGATGCTGTTCGCGCAGGGCGATGCGGGGCAGCGGGCTAGCGTCGCCGTGTGGCTGGCGGCATGAGCCCGCTCCACGACCTCGCCGCCGCTGCTGGCCTGCAGCCCCGGTGGCAGGACGCTGGCGGGCGTGCACAGACCGTGACCGACGAGGCGTTGCAAGCGATCCTGAACGCGCTCGGACTTCCCGCCGACAGCGACGCGGCGATACGCACGAGCCTGACCACTGCGCGCACGGAGCGTGCCGAACCTCCGTCATTCGTTTCGGCGGATATCGGTGCGCCGGTGTCGATCGGGTCGGGCGACGGACCTGCGGTCTTGGCTTTGGAGGACGGGTCGTCGCGTGCCGTGACGATCGTCGACGGGCAACTGCCGGGCATCACGGAGCCAGGATACCACACGCTCAAGGTTGGCGGCCGGGACATCCGGCTCGCGATTGCGCCACCGCGCTGCGTCACGATCGCGGAAGTCGAGGCAGGTGGGCGGCTCTGGGGCCCGGCGGTGCAGATCCCCGCCCTACGCGGCGGCCGGAGCACCGAGTCCGGCGACTTCGGCACGCTTGCGGACACGGTGCGCGCTTTCGCGACGCGCGGTGCCGATGCGGTGGCGATCAGCCCGACACATGCGCTGTTCCCGGCGGATGCGACCCGCTTCAGCCCCTATGCCCCGTCGAGCCGCCAGTTCCTCAACGTCATGCTCGCCGATCCGTCCATGATAGCCGGCGATGCGCCAGCGGACGCAGGGTCGCCGCCCGCGCTGATCGACTGGGCGGGCGCGATCCCAGATCGCCTCGCCGCGCTGCGTCGACAGTTCGACACGTTGCCGGACACCGTACGGGCCAAGGTCGAGGCGTTCGGCGCAAGGGGCGGCAGTGACCTGCGTTTCCACGCCGCGTTCGATGCGCTTCACGCACATTTTCTTGCGCAGTCGGGCGCCCGGGGATGGCAGGACTGGCCTGCCGCCTATCAGCATCCCGATGGCGCCGCGGTCGCCGCGTTCATGACCGAACAGCGCGATACGTGCGACTTCTACGTGTTCCTTCAGTGGCTGGCGGATGCCGGGCTCGAACGGGCGCAGCGCACGGCGCGCGATGGCGGCATGGCGGTCGGTCTGGTCGCGGATCTCGCGGTCGGCATGGATCCGGGCGGCAGTCATGCGTGGCGGCGGCGGGGTGATTTGCTGAACGGGCTGTCGATCGGTGCGCCACCCGACCCGCTGGGGCCCGACGGGCAGGCCTGGGGCATCACCGGCTTCGACCCACGGGCGCTTGTGGCAAATGGCTTCGCCCCGTTCATCGCGACGATCCGCGCGGGCTTGGCGCATGCCGGCGGGCTTCGCATCGATCACGCCTTTGGCTTGCGGCGGCTATGGGTGGTGCCGGACGGCGCGTCGGCGGCGGATGGGGCGTATCTCGACATGCCGTTTGCCGACATGATGCGGATCATCGCGATCGAATCGCACCGCGCGCGCGCGATCGTCATCGGCGAGGATCTGGGGACCGTGCCCGACGGGTTTCGCGAGGCGATGGACGCACGGGCGATGCTGGGGATGCGCGTGCTCTGGTTCGAGCGCGACGGCGACAGTGATTTCATTCCCCCCGAGTCTTGGTCGGTCGATGCGGTCGCGATGAGTGGGACGCATGATCTCGCGACGATTGCGGGCTGGTGGCAGGGGCGCGATATTGCCTGGAATTGGGCCCTTGGCCGGACCAGCGAGGCCGCCGACGAGGCGGCCGACCACGATGCGCGCGCCGCGGATCGGTCCCGTTTGTGGACCGCGCTCGGTGCGCCGGGGCCACAGCCCGACCCGAGCGACACCGCGCCGGTCGTCGACGCCGCGCTGGCGCATGTCGCACGGACGCCATGCGGGCTGGCGATCTTCCCGCTCGAGGATCTCGTTGGGCTCGTCGAGCAGCCCAATCTTCCCGGCACGACCGATGAACACCCCAATTGGCGGAGACGCATGCCAGACACCACCGACGCGCTGCTCGCGCGCCCCGAGATTGCCGCACGAATCGCCCTGATCGAAACGGCGCGCGCGTCATGACGCCGCGCGCAACTTATCGGATGCAGTTCCACAAGGGCTTCACCTTCGCCGACGCCGAGGCGCAGGTGCCTTATCTCGCCGCGCTCGGGATCAGCCATCTCTACGCCTCGCCGATCGCGACGGCACGGTCAGGCTCGACGCACGGCTATGACGGTGTCGATCCGACCCGGATCAATCCCGAATTGGGAGGCGAGGCGGGGTTTCGCCGGCTCGTCGACCGGTTGAAGGCGCACGGGATGGGCATGATCGTCGACATCGTTCCCAATCACATGGGTGTGGCGGGCGGCGAGAATGGCTGGTGGAACGACGTCCTGGCTAACGGTGCGTCCAGCCATTATTCGCAGTTCTTCGATATCGACTGGCGCGAACCCGTCCTGCTCCCGATCCTGGGCGATCCGGTGTCGGTGGCGATCGCACAGGGCGCGCTCAGCGTTGAACCGGTCGATGATGTGCCGATGCTCGTCGCCTATGGCGAGCACCGTCTGCCGCTTCGTCCCGAGGATCACGCGACCGCCACGAGCGGCGACCTGACCGCGTTGCTCGATCGGCAGCATTACCGGCTGGCATCGTGGCGCACCGCGAACGACGATCTCAACTGGCGGCGGTTTTTCACGATCAACGATCTCGCCGGACTGCGCGCGGAGGACCCCGTGGTTTTCGAGGCGAGCCATCGCCTGTATCTCGACCTCTATGCCGAGGGGCTGATCGACGGTGTCCGGGTCGATCATGTCGACGGACTGACCGACCCCGCCGGCTATTGCCGAACGCTGCGCGCGCACTTCGACGCGATCACGCCGGCTGGCGCGGATCCGGCCTATATCGTCGTCGAGAAGATCCTCGCGGAGGGCGAACCGCTCGCCACCGACTGGGGGATCGACGGTACCAGTGGCTATGACTTCATGGCGCAGGTTACCGCGCTGTTGCATGACGAGGACGGCGCCGCACCGCTCGCCGAGCTCTGGGCGGATATCAGCGGGCGGTCGGCCGCGTTCGCGCCCGAGGATCTACGCGCGCGTCAGGACATGCTGTCCTGGCAATTCGAGGGGCAGCTTGGCCGATGCGTCGCGGCGTTCGTCGCGCTG
Source organism: Sphingomonas sp. T1 (assembly GCF_902506585.1). Lineage (NCBI taxonomy): Bacteria > Pseudomonadati > Pseudomonadota > Alphaproteobacteria > Sphingomonadales > Sphingomonadaceae > Sphingomonas > Sphingomonas sp. T1. Next base: position 589,435 of record NZ_LR733875.1, on the reverse strand, counting down.
GCGCGGTCAACGCCAACGGGCGACGGGGTAACGGCGGGGATGATCCGGCGGGCGGTCGAGCGCATGCTCTGGGTCTTCCCGGTCTATCGCACCTATGGCACCGGCATCGCGGCACCCGCCGCCGATGCCGCGATCCGGGCGACCGTGCGCAAGCGGGTCGCGAAGCATCTGGCACCCGGGGAAGGACCGGTCGTCGACCTGATCCTCGACTGGCTCGCTGGCGAAGGTCCGGGCGACCCGGACCTCGCCGCGGCGGCGGTGCGGCGGTTCCAGCAACTCTCGGCACCGATCGTGGCGAAGGCCGTCGAGGACACCGCCTTCTACCGCTATGGCCGGTTGCTGTCGCGCAACGACGTCGGGTTCGACCCCGCGGCCTTCGCGCTGCCCATCGAGGCATTTCATGCCGCGATGGCGGAGCGTGCCGCCTGTTGGCCGCGTGCGATGCTGGCCTCGGCGACGCATGATCACAAGCGTGGCGAGGACGTGCGTGCCCGGCTTGCCGTATTAAGCGAGATCCCGGTGCGCTGGCGTGAGACCGTGACGAGCTTGGTCGCCGCGGCGGCCGCTATCGAAGACGCGGTGGATGCAGGCGATGCCTATATGCTGCTGCAGACGCTGTTCGGCGCGTGGCCCGAGGGGCTCCAGATCGATGACCGCGCAGGGCTTGCCGCTTTTGCCGAGCGCATCGTCGGGTGGCAGGAAAAGTCGTTGCGCGAGGCCAAGCTGCGGTCGTCCTGGGAGGCGCCGGACGAGGCCTATGAGGACCGCTGTCACTCACTTGCACGCGCCTTGCTCGACCCGGACCGTTCCGCGCAGTTTCTGCGCGAGCTGCACGAGCTGATCGAAGCGACCGCGGCGGCGGCGCAGGCGAATGCGCTCGTTCAGACGGCGCTGCGGTACACCGTGCCGGGGGTTCCCGATCTGTATCAGGGCACCGAGTTGGCGGATCTCAGCCTGGTCGATCCGGATAACCGCCGGCCGGTGGATTATGCCCGCCGCGCGCGTCTCCTCGAGCACGATGCGCCTGCAAAGCTCGCGCTGCTTGCCCGACTGCTCGCGACCCGTGCGGACGCACCCCAGATCTTCGCCCAGGGTGACTACGCCCCTCTCGACGTGACCGGATCGCGCGCCGCGCATGTCCTCGCCTTCGAGCGCCGCGCGAATGGGCAGACGTTGCGGGTTGCGGTCGCGCTACGCTGCGCGACGGAATTGCTCGATCAGTCGGGGGCGGCGGTTCCTGCGGCATGGTGGGGTGAAACGCGGCTCGCGACCGGCGAGCGCGCAGCCGATCTTTTCGTGGACGGACCGGTCTTCGTCGCGGTGAGCGATTGACCCGGGCTGCGTCCCGCGTACGGCGGGACGCAGCTTATTTGCCGGCGAGATACGCGGCTATCGGGTCGATCATGTCCTCGGGGATGCGACGCGCGATGACCGGCATCGTCGCCTGCGACTTGCGCGCGTCGACCACCGTCTCGTCGCCCCGCCAGTTGCGCAGGCGCTGTGCGATGTAGCTGGCTTTCTGCCCGGCAAGCACCGGATAGGGCTTGCCCGGCGCGTGGCAGCTCGCGCAGGCGGGAAGCTGCTTGGCAGGCAGGCCCTCGCGGACGATCCGCGCGGCATTCACGCTGCCCGAGGCTGTGGTCGTGCCAAGACCCGGCATGGCGGCGAAATGCCGCGCAAGCCGCGTCATCTCTCCGGGCGTCAGTGTCGCGGCGGCGTTGGCCATGACCGCGCTCTGGCGCTTGCCCGTCGCATAGGCCTGGAGCGCGGCACGCAGATAGGCGGGGCTCTGACCGCCGAGCACGGGCATGTCGGGCTGGCCACGGCCGCGGCCGTCCGTACCATGACAGCCGGCGCAGACGGCGATGCGTGCTGCGTCAGGACCGGCGGTGCCGCTGCCGGGGACTTCGGTCAGTGCGCGGTAGGTCGCGGGCGACATCTCCGGCAACAGGCGGACGAAGGCGACCATGCGGCGGACCTCATCGTCGCGATCCTTGGCCGCCCAGCCGGGCATGCCGGTGTATTTGACGCCGTGCTTGAGGATCCAGAAGATCTGCTTGTCGGTCCATTCGCGCGCGTTGACGGCGAGGTCGGGGGCAGGGGGCGTCGCCGCCTGCATCACCGGCAGCGGACGCACGCCGGGCGCGCCATGGCACGAGGCGCAGCTTGCCCGGAACAGGCCCGCGGCGCTGACGAGGCCTTCATTCGCCTTGGGATCGTCGGGCGCGGTAAAGGCGGCGTGCGTGCGCACCGAATTGCGCATCGTCCAGTGAAGGAACCAGTCGGTTATCTTCCAATGACCCGACGAGGCGGCGATGTTGAACACGCCCGACCAGGCGAACAACAGCCCGGCAAGCGCCAGCACGACGATCGCGGCGATCGCGCGCGCCCAGGTAATGCGGATCGTCATGCCGTCGCGCTCCGTGTCTTCAATACCCCGCCGAGCATCGCGAGCCCGCCGAGGAAATAGCTTGCCGCGCCGACCATCAGCATGACGACGCCGCCGAGCTGCTGATCCTCGAGCGCGTCGAGGCCGTGCGCGGCCGGGTGCATCGCCATCATCGTATAGAGCGGCCGCGGGGCGAGGCCGACGAGTGCGCCAAGAAGGGTCATGTGCATCGAGGTCAGTAGCATCGCGGCGACGCCCGATACGCGCCGGTCGGTCGCGCCGCCGGTGCGCGTGCCGAGCACCGCACTCCACAACAGCAGACCGGCGGCGAGGAAGCTCGCCTGTTCGAGCAGCAGCGCAACCGGCTGCATGTCGACGCGCAGCCGGAGCGCGGGGAGGTGCCAGAGCCACACGACGACCAGCTCGACCAGCGACATGGCGAGCGGGGCAACGATCGTCGGCCAGCGCTCGGCGGGATCGAACCGGCTGCCCGCGATACCATAGGCGAGGAACGGCGCAGCAACCGCGACGGCGATCATGTGGCCGGTCATGTGGCCGACCATGCCGAGCGGCGCGGCGGCGAACGCCCAGCCGATCGGCACCAGCGCGACGCCGAGCGCGAGGCTCGCGCGCCTCATCGGCAATCGCCGAAGACGATCACGGGCAGCGCGGTGAAGATCACCGCGACGAAGCTCAGCCCTGCGAGCAGCCGGGTCGACAGCGCGAGGAAGCGCAGCCGGTCGATCGCGGTCCCCTCGTCATGCGGCGGGGCATCGCCCGGCGTCTGTGACTGGACGCGCGCGATATAGCCCGCGGCGAGAATACCGAGCAGTGCAACGATCGTCGCGATCAGGGTCGCCAGCGGAAAGCCCGTCAGCGCCGTAGCCGGAGTGGGCGACTTGGCGCACGTCACCGCGACCCACAGATAGCAGAACAGGAAATGCACGGCCCAGATCGTCGGCGGGACGATCAGCGTCCACAACGTGACCTTCAGGTCGCGCGCCCAGTGCTTCCGGTTGGCTTTCGGCGTTGTCATGCGACCCCCGGGAACAGGCCGATCGTGCAGAACGTCACGATGCCCGTCAGTGCGAGGAAATGGTGGTAGACGGTGATGTTGCGCAGGTCGGCGTCATAGACCGGCGTCATCTTGCCCGCGAGGCTGCGCGCGAGCGTATAGGCCTGCATGATCACGCCGATCGCGGCATGCACCGCCGTCCAGATCGCGAGCGTCCACACGATCGCCGGATAGACGTGCAGTTCGGGGTCCATCCCCGAATACCATGGCCCGGCGAGCCCGGCGAACAGGCTCGACAGCGTTGCGACGATGCCGAGGACCAGCAGCAGACGGCCCGCGGCGACGTTGCCGCGACGGTGCACCTCGCGGGCGCCGACGGTCGCCGCCCAGCCGGTCAAAGTCAGCGCGAGCGCGACCATCGGCCAGAATACGCCCGGTCCGTCCAGCCCCGCGCCGGTGGGCGGGAAATTGCTATGGATCGTCCAGAAGAAGAAATAGCCGAAGACGAGCCCCGAAAACGCGGTCGCATCCGCCATCATCGTGATGAACATCGCCCACCAGCCCGGCGCCGATGGCCCCGAGGTATAGAGCGGTACCTCGATCCCGTGGCCGATATGCTTGGTCGGCTTTTCGGGGATCTCGGCGGTGCCGGTCCACAGCCACCACAGCACGCAGGCGAGCGTCGCCACGCCACTGAGCGCGGACAGGAGATAGAGGTGGTAGGTCGTCAGGATGAAGACGCCTGCCAGTGCGACCGCGGTCATCATCGGCTTCACGCTGGGCGTGCCAAGGCGGATGACCTGCAACGGGCGCGCATCGAGCACGGTGGTGATGATCGACTCGCGCCGCATCTCCTCCGCGTCGGGCAGGAAGAAGCGGCCCTCGTCGACCTTCTGGACGAAGTTCTTCTGGTCCCAGATCGGATAGCGGCTCTCGATCAGCGGGACCGAGCGGATGCCCCAGTCCTCGTCATCGGGCAGCGCCAGCCATTCGAGCGTCCCTGCGTTCCACGGATTGCGCGGCGCCTTCGGGCGGCGCGGCGACAGCGCGAGGTCGATGCACACGATCAGCACGCCGAGCGCGAACATGTAGGAGCCGGCGGTCGAGGCAAGGTTGAGCCCGCCGATGCCGAGTTCCTCGGGGTAGGTAAAGACGCGGCGCGGCATGCCGAGCAGGCCGGACAGATGCATCGGGAAGAAGGTCAGGTTCATGCCGACGAACATGATCCAGAACGCGATCCGCCCCAGCCGATCCGACAGCTTCTTGCCGGTAACCAGCGGCCAGTAATAATAGAGCCCGGCGAACAGCGGCAGCAGCGTCCCGCCGATCAGCACGTAATGGAGATGCGCGACGATGAAATAGGTGTCGTGCGCCTGCCAGTCGAACGGCGCGACCGCGACCATCACGCCGGTCAGACCGCCGATCACGAACACCGCGAGGCTGCCCGATGCATAGAGCAAGGGCGTCGACTTCTTGACGTTGCCCGCCCAGAGGGTCGCGATGAACACGAAGATCTGGACACCGGTCGGGATCGCAACCGCCTCGGACGCTGCCGCGAAGAAGGCGAGGCTGATCTTGGGCAGCCCGGTCGTGAACATGTGGTGGACCCACAGCCCGAAGCTGAGGAACGCGGTGCCGACCGCGGCCAGTACGATCCAAGGATAGCCGAGCAGGTGTCGCTGCGCAAAGGTCGGGATGAGCATCGCGAACAGCGCGATCGAGGGCAGGAAGACGATATAGACTTCGGGGTGGCCGAAGATCCAGAACAGGTGCTGCCACAGCAGCGGATCGCCACCCTTTTCCGCGTTGAAGAACGGCCAGTTGAGTAGGCGCTCCATCTCGAACAGCACGTCGCCTGCGATCAGCGGCGGGAAGGCGAACAGGATCATCACCGCGACGACCAGGATGTACCAGGCGTAGAGCGGCATGAGATTGAGCCGCATGCCGGGCGGGCGGCATTTGAGCACGCCGACGATCAGTTCGACGGCTGCCGCGACCGACGACACCTCGATGAAGCTGAGGCCGAGCATCCAGATGTCCGCGCCGAGCCCACTCAGATCGGTCCGCGTCGTCAGCGGCGGATACATGAACCAGCCGCCATCGGGGGCGGCGTCGAAGAAGATTGATCCGGAGACGAACACGCCGCCGATCAGGAAGCTCCAATAGCCAAAGCCCGACAGTCGCGGAAACGGAAGATCACGCGCGCCGAGCAGCTGTGGCAGCAGAATGATCGAGACCGCCTCGAACATCGGCACCGCGAACAGGAACATCATCATCGAGCCGTGCAGCGTGAACAGCTGGTTGAACGTGTTCGCAGTGACGAGATCGTTGTTCGGCACCGCCAGCTGCGTTCGCATGATCAGCGCGAGCACGCCCGCGAACAGCATGAAGCCGAACGCGGTCAGCGTGTACCAGACGCCGATCCGGTTGTTGTTGACGTCGGTCCAGCGGAAGAACCAGCCGCTCGGCGGTTTCCAGACCTCGCGCAGGCGATCCTCCTGGCCCTTGCGGACGGCGGGATCGTTCTGGTCGGGGGCGACATAGGCCGGACTGTCGGTCGTCATTTCAGCCCCTGAAGATAGCTGGCGATCTGGTCGGCTTCGGCGGCCGACATCTGCGGGAAGGCGGGCATTCGGACGCCGGGCTTGGTCTTGCCGGGCTCACGCACGAACCGCGCGATATTGGCGTGGGTCATCGGCAAAATCCCCGCAGCAAGCGTCGGACGTGATCCGAAATGCGTCAGGTCGGGGCCGATCTTTGCCGCCGGGCCCACCCCGCGCACGCTGTGGCAGCCGCTGCAGCCATAGCTGGCGAACAACCTCGCGCCGGGCGATGCGGTGACCGTCGCGGGACGCGCCTGCGCGGTGAGCCAGCGCTCGAACGCGGCAGGCTCCATCGCGACGACGTCGAATGCCATCAGCGCATGTCCCAGCCCGCAGAATTCGGCGCAGACGCCGCGATATGTTCCGGCCTTGGTCGCGCGGACGACGAGGCGATTGGTGCGGCCGGGGATCATGTCCATCTTGCCCGCAAGCCCTGGCACCCAGAAGCTGTGGATCACGTCGGGGCTGCGCAGCGACAGCTCGACGGTGCGGCCGACGGGGAGGCGGAGTTCGTTCGCTGCCTCGACGACCGCGCCGCCGGGCGGGGCGTAACGTACGCGCCACCAGAACTGCTCGCCATCGACGCCGATCCGCAGGTCGGCATCGGCGACCGGTCGGGGGCGCATTGCGGGCAACGCGTAGAGCAGCAGCGCGAGCAACAGGATCGACGGGCCGATCCCGCCGAGCCACAGGACCATCTTCATCCCGCCCTTGTGGGTCAACCGCCCCTCGGGCGCGCGGATCGCGTGCCGCATCAGCAGCGCAAGGCCAAGCGCCAGGACGACCGCGCCGACGACCAGCACGATGGTGATCGACAGCACCTGATCGGCCTGTTCGCCGAACGGAGCCAGCGTCGACTGGTGCCGGTTGCAGGCGCCAAGCGCCGGCAGGCACGCCCAGACGGAAAGTAAACTTGCCTTCCGCATCATCGCCTTAGCTTCCCCTTTGAGCAGATCCTCTAGCTGTGGCCGAAACGGCGTTAAACCCCTTAAATGAACTTTCCGTCATGGACTGGCACAACCCGGGCAGGGGTGGCTGGCATGTGGACTAGGGCTGGCGGATGAGATCGCGGATACGACCGGCCAGCGCGTCGATCGCGAAGGGTTTCGTCATCACGTGCATGCCCGGATCGAGATGGCCATTGCCGACCACGGCATTCTCGGCATAGCCGGTGATGAAGAGGATCTTGACGTCCGGACGGCCCACGCGCGCGGCATCCGCCATCTGCCGCCCGTTCATCCCGCCCGGCAATCCGACATCCGTGACCAGCAGGTCGATGCGCGTGTCGGACTGGAGGATCTTCAGGCCGGCAGGCCCGTCCGCAGCCTCGATCGCGGCATAGCCCAGTTCCTCGAGCACCTCGACGACCAGCATGCGAACGGTGGGCTCGTCGTCGACGATCAGCACCGTCTCGCCACGGACCGCGCGCGGGGCCTCGGCAAAGTCGGGCTGCGGTTCGTCCTCGTCCGACGGACCAAAATGCCGCGGCAGATAGATGCAGATATTGCTGCCTTCGCCGACCTCCGAATAGATCCGGACCTGTCCGCCCGACTGGCGCGCAAAGCCGTAGATCATCGACAGGCCAAGTCCGGTGCCCAGACCCAGGGGCTTGGTCGTGAAGAACGGATCAAAGGCCTTAGCGACGACCTCGGGCGGCATGCCGGTGCCGTTGTCGGACACGCAGAGCGAGACATATTGACCGGGATCGAGATCGCGGTCGCGACCCATCCGCGCGTCGATCCAGCGATTGGCCGTCTCGATCGTCAGCCGTCCGCCCGTGGGCATCGCATCGCGCGCGTTGATGCACAGGTTGAGGATCGCGTTTTCGAGCTGGTTGGGATCGACGAGCGTCGACCACAGCCCGGCGGAGGCGACCACCTCGACGGCGACGTCGGGCCCGACTGTCCGGCGCACGAGCTCCTCCAGTCCGCCGATCAACCGGTTGACGTCGGTCGGCCGGGGGTCGAGCGTCTGCCGCCGCGAAAAGGCCAGCAGGCGGTGCGTCAGCGCGGCGGCACGTTTGGCGGCACCCTGGGCAGCGAGCGAATAGCGCTCGACATCGCCCAGCCGTCCCTGCGCGATGCGGATGCCGAGCAGTTCGAGGCTGCCCATGATCCCCGTCAGAAGATTGTTGAAGTCGTGTGCCAGCCCGCCGGTCAGCTGGCCCACGGCTTCCATCTTCTGGCTCTGGCGCAGCGCGGCCTCGACATCCATCAACTCGCGGGTGCGCGCGGCGACCTGATCCTCGAGCGTTTCGGTCCAGGCGAGCAGTTCGGCGGCATGCCGGCGGCCATCGTCGATGTCCGTATTGGTGCCGACCCAGCGCGTGATCTGGCCGCCGCTGGTCCGTACCGGTTCGGCGCGAACAAGAAACCATCGGTAGCCACCATCAGCACTACGCAACCGGAACTCGGCGGCATAGGTAGTGCCCGTATCGCGTGCGGCCTGCCACGTCGTCGCCGTGGCCTCGCGGTCGTCGGCGTGAACCAGTGACAGCCAGGTGCCGGATCCAGTTAGAGCGCCGGGCGAAATACCGGCATAATCATAGACCTGCTGGTTGACCCAGTAGATCTCGCCATCGGGACGCGCCGCCCAGATCAGGCTGGGCACCGCTTGCGCGAAGACGCGGAACTGCTCTTCACTCTCGCGGAGTGCTGCTTCCGCACGCAGCCGCTCGGTCGCCGCACGAACCCGGTCCGCGACCTCGCGCATAAGCTGGAGTTCCTCGTCCGCCCAGACTCGCGGCTGATCGTGATTGGCATAGAGCAGCGCGACGAAGGCATCCTGTTCGAGCAACGGCATGTTGACGAACGACCACGCGCTGATCGCTTTCAGGCCGGCAGCACCCGCAGCGGTTCGCGGGTCGCGCTCGACATCGGCAATCACGACCGTGCGCCCTGCCTGCAGATCCTCGATATAGGACCCATAGTCGCGGAACTGCAGCATGCCCGCCAGGGTGCGAGTCCCCGGCGCATTCCAGTCCCGCTCGACGGTGATCGTCTCCGCAAGGGTATCGATCACGCCGTAGCCGACCCGACTGACCTGCAGGGCGTGGCCGAGAATTTCGGCCGCTGCATAGGCGATCGCCGCCGGGTCTGTCAGATCGCGTATCGCGTCGCCGAGTGCCAGCAACGCGGTCTGCCGCACGTCGGCGAGCTTGCGGGCGGTGATTTCAAAGCTGACCCCGGGAAAACGTAGCGCAGTCCCGTCGGCCGCGCGCTCGCAGCGGCCCTGCGCGATCACCCAGCGGATCGTCCCGTCACGCTCGAGCAGGCGATATTCGGCTTCGAAGGGTCCGCCCGATCGGACGGCCGCCTCGATGGCCTGCTCGGTGCGCGCGCGGTCGTCCGGATGAATACCTTGAAAGAACGTCGTGATCGGTGCGCCCGCCGCCGCGGCTGCCGGATCCACCCCGTACAGCAAGGCGAAACGTGCATCGGCGGTGACGCGATCCCGGGCGATGTCCCAGTCCCAGGTACCGATCCCGCCCCCGGCCGAAAGCGCCAGCTGCAACCGTTCCTCGGCTTCGCGGGCGAGCGTCTCGGTCCTGCGCCGCTCGGTCACGTCGCTGAGCAGCACGGCAATCCTGACCGAGCCCGGCTCGCCGATCCGCGCGACCTGTGCATCATAGCGCCGATCGCCCTGCGCCACGCGCGTCTCGAACCGGGTTGCGTGCCCGGTCCGGGCGATCTCGCCGAACGTCCCGATCCAGTCGCCATCCAGTGCGGGTTGCAGCGCGTGCCAGGTCTGCCCGACCGGGTCGCGCAAGCCCGTCTGCCGGAGAAATTGCGCGTTCGCCTCGAGGAACCGACAATCGACCACGCGATCACCGTCGAAGATCAGATCGACCAGCCCGAAGCCGATATCGATCGCGGTAAACACTTCGCGATAGTCGCCTTCGCCGGGATGTCCCGATACGCGCTGACGGTCGTTCCCGGGGACATTGTTCGGACTCGAGGGCATCGAATTTTCTACTCGCAGGAACACCAACTCGGGTCCGGCACACGACCGGCCATGCGGCCGGGGTCACCGGACCCGGATCGTCAAACGCGAGACAGGCTGTGGTCGATCCCCGGGAAGTTTGGTGTCATGCGGAACGGACGCGCGCGCTGGCGGATGTCAGGGCGGACGCGACCCGTTCGGCCCAGGCGGCACAGCCGTCGGGTGCGCCGATCAGGTCCTGCCGGATCTCGATCTCCGCATAGAGACGCCGTGCCGGATAGGCGTGCCGCGGGATCGTATAATCGATCAGATCCATCCGATAGGGCTCGTTGTCGCCCACCACGAGGTCGGGCTCATCCGCCAGTACCTCGAGCATCGCGAGGGCGAAGCGCGTGTCGCCGCCATCGTGCAGGATGCCGATATGCCAGGGCCGCAATCCCGCCCCGTCCGCGCCGCGCATCGCCGGAGTGAAGCTGTGCAGCGCAACCAGGATCGTTGGTTGTCCGGCGGCATCCCGGCGTGCGATCTCCGCCGCGATAGCCGCATGATAGGGCGCATGGATCACCGCATATCGCGCGGCGCGATCCGCCTCGCTCAGGTCGCGATTGCCGGGGATCGGCGTGCCGTCGCTGGTCTCGGCGATCGCATCGGGCTGCGTCTCACTCCGGTTGCAGTCGACGACCAGCCGAGAATAGGTCTGATGGATGAAGACTGCGTCGAGCCGGTTTGCGAGCAGGCGCCCGACCTCGCCGACGCCGATGTCCCAGCCGATGTGCCGCCCCAGCTCGGCATCGTCGAGACCGAGCGACCCGAGCGACACGGGCACTGAATTTCCAGCATGATCGCCGATCAGGAGGAACGATGATGCGCCTTTCGGGTTGACGATGACGGTTGGAGGCCTGTCTCCTGCCGCGATCAGCGGTCCCTCGGTCCGATTGGTCATGCGATACGGATCCTGAATGCCATTTCTCACACTTTCTCACGTGACGAGATACACTTACCGACAACCGGTAGCATTTGGCGAGCACCGTATCATGGTCCGTCCGCGCGAAAGCCACGATCAGCAGCTGATTTCGGCCGAGCTGACCATAACCCCCGAACCGTCGGAGGTGCGCTGGCTGCACGACGTGTTCGGCAACTCGGTGGCGATCGCGACCTTCGATCGCCGTGCGCGCGAACTCGTGTTCGACAGCCGGGTTCGGCTTGATCACAGCCCCGCCGAACTCGCGACGGTCGATATCGAGCAATACGCACGCTCCTATCCGTTCACCTATTCGTCCGAGGACATGCCCGACCTGTTGCGGTCGATCGAGCGCCAGCATCACGATCCGCACCGCGAGATCGATCGATGGGCGCGGCGGTTCCTCGATCCCTCGGGGCGGACCGATACGCTGGCGATGCTGTCCGACATGACCGCGGCGATCCGGCGCGACTTCACCTATGTGCCGCGCCCCGAAAAGGGGACGCAGTCGCCGATCGAGACGCTTGCCCGCCGCAAGGGTACCTGCCGCGATTATGCGATGCTGATGATCGAAGCGGCGCGCGCGCTCGGCTTCGCGGCGCGGTTCGTGTCGGGCTATGTCTATAATCCGTCGAGCCGCGAGCAGCGGACGGGAGGCGGCAATACACATGCCTGGGTCCGCATCTATCTGCCGGGATCGGGTTGGGTCGAGTTCGATCCGACCAACGGCATCATCGGCAGTCGCGGCCTGATCCGCGTCGCGATCGCCCGCGACATCTACCAGGCAGTCCCGATCTCGGGAAGCTGGGCGGGGTTCCCCGGCAGCTTCCTCGACATGACTGTCTCGGTCGACATCGCGGTCGACGAGCCGAGCGCCGCCCCTACAGCCACAACCCCGCTCGCGCCACAGCCGGTCCGGGCATGAGAAAGACGACCGCATGCTGATCCGCGCCGGCTATGATATTCGCTTCGAAGCCGATGTTCCGACGCCGCTGATGGCGATGCTGAGCCTTCATCCGTCGCGCAACCGCGATCTGGTCACCCCGCACCGGATCGTCGCGAGCCCCGACGTCCCGATCTACGATTATCTCGACGCGTTCGGGAATGTCTGCACGCGCATGACCGTCCCCGCCGGCGGCCTGACGCTGTCGTGCGACTTCACGATCGAGGATGACGGGCAGCCCGACCCAGTCGATCCCGATGCCGTTCAGCATGCCGTCGAGGATCTGCCGGACGAGATCCTCGTCTTCCTGCTGGGCAGCCGCTATTGCGAGACGGACCGGCTGTCCGAAACTGCCTGGTCGCTGTTCGGGCATGTGCCCTCAGGCTGGGCGCGCGTGCAGGCGATCGTGCAGTTCACGCACGACCATATCGAGTTCGGCTATCATCATGCGCGGGCGACCAAGACCGCCTGGGATGCGCATCAGGAACAGCAGGGCGTGTGCCGCGACTTCGCGCATCTGGCGATCACGCTGTGCCGCTGCATGAACATTCCGGCGCGCTATTGCACCGGCTATCTCGGCGATATCGGCATTCCCCCGGTCGACGCACCGATGGATTTCTCGGCCTGGTTCGACGTCTATCTCGGCGGGCGCTGGCATACGTTCGACGCGCGACACAACCAGCCGCGGATCGGCCGGATCCTGATGGCGCGCGGCCGCGATGCGACCGATGCCGCGCTCACGACGACGTTCGGGCCAGCGCGGCTCGTGGGCTTCGACGTCCATACCGACAGCGTCGACGCGGCGGCTTGAGCCCGCCGCAGCGTCGGTTTACGCTTGTCACCCCGCCGGCGTTCGTGCGAACGCCGCGACACCATTAAACAATGCTGCGATGCACCATATGCCTGCTTCTTCGACACCCGGTTCCGTCCCGAGCAACGCCAACGCGCTGCTGCTGCAAGCGATCGCGCTGCGCCAGTGCGTGACCGCGGTCTACAATCGGATGCATGTCAAACTCGCGCCGCATATCCTGTTCACGCGCCATGATGACGTGTTCGTCGACGCGGTCACGCTGCAGCGCGACGGACAGCCGCCCAAGGAGATCAAGCTCGGCACGTTCAAGCTCGCCGGGCTGAAGGATATCGTCGTGATCGACGAGGGGTTCCGGCCCGACGCCGTCTTCAACCCGCACGACATCAAATATGAGGGCGTGACGCTTTTCGTCGTCGAGCCGAACTGACCGCCAAACGGACTAGCGCCGTGGTTACGGCGCCGGCGGCAGCCATGCCGTCTCGATCTCGCCGTAGCGGTCGACAAAGCCCGTCCGCCGCATTTGAAGCTCCGGGTCGAGGATCCGGACTCGTCGACCGTTGCGCTCGATCACGCCGTCACGCTCGAGCGCACGGATCGTTCGGTTGACGTGCACCTTGGTCAAGCCGAGCGCGTCGCCGATATCGCTCTGCGTCAGGGGCAGGTCGAAGGAGTCGATCACGCCACCCGCGGTGACCCGAAGACGCGCCAGGATATCGAGCAGGAGCGTGGTTAGCCGCTCCGCCGCGCCCTTGCGGCCGATCGAGGTGAGCCGGTCGCTCATCGCGACATTCTCGGCCGCGGCGATGGCGTAGAGCAGCCCGGCGAGCCGTGGCTGCTGTCGAAAGATCTGCCCTAGATCGGCCTTGGGCAGTTCGGTGACGGTGCAGTCCGACACCGCGGTCAGCGTCGCCGAGGCCTGCGACCAGGCGATGCTCGACGTGCCGATCAGGTCGCCGGCATAGTGGAAGCGCAGGATCTGGCGGCCGCCGGCCGCGAGCCTCGCCGCCGAATGCAGCCAGCCATAATGGACGACGAACAGTGCATGGCTCGTTCCGCCCTCGGCCATCAGGATCTCGCCGGGCTTGAGCCGGATCTCGCGTTGCTCCGCGCGCGAGATCGCGGCGCGTTCCTCTTCCGTCAGCGCAAGATGGCGTTCGAGCCGCGCGATCAACCCACTTCGATGCATCGTTCCGCCCCTGCATTCGTTCTTGTCGGCGGCCCCTGTCGGCTGCCCATCTCGGCTGCCCGTTGCGGCCGCCCGTAACCCCATGCTCAACCATGCGGTTCGTCCGGTCGTCAACAGGTCGATTGGTCCGTATCAGCCTTTATCAAGCTGTCCCAGAATGATCGGCGTAAATCGGTCGGCGATCCGATCGATGCCGCGTGCGTTCGGATGGACATGATCACGCTGAATCAGCGCGGGGTCGCCGATCACGCCATCGAGAATGAACGGATAGAGTCCCGCACCATAGGTCTTGGCAAGATCGGGCCAGATCGTGTCGAACGCCGCCTGATATTCGGGGCCGAGATTGGGAGGCGCCCGCATGCCCGTCAGCACGACCGGGATCTTGCGGCGGCGCGCCTCGTCCATCATCGCGGTCAGGTTGGCGCGGGTCTCGGCGGGCGGGATCTGACGCAGCAAGTCGTTGCCGCCCAGTCCAAGCAGGATGAGATCGGGTTTGCGGGGAAGGCTGTCCAGCGCGAAGGCGAACCGCTGGCGCCCGGCCGCGCTGGTGTCGCCCGAGACGCCGGCATTGACGATCGTCGCGTTGACGTCCTTGCGGCGGAGCGTCGCCTGCAAAACGTCGGGCAGGCTGTGACCGCGCGCGACGCCGTACCCCGCGTACAGACTGTCGCCAAAGGCCAGGATCAGGCGCTCGCGACCGGCCGGCGCGGGCGGCATCGCGACCGCCGTACCATCGACCGCCGTGTCGTTGCCCGCGCCGCGGGTGTCCGCCATAGGGGCCGAGCTATCCGCCGCGCGGTCGCATCCTGCGAGGACCAGCGCTTGGAGAACCGCGGCGACTGCCACATATGAAGGCCTGTATCGCTCCAACGTAAAGTGCTCCATGTCCCGATCAACCTCCGACGATATGGTGATATCGGCCCGCAATGTCACGCTGACGCTCGGCAGCGCGAGTGCGGCGACCGCGATCCTCAAGGGGATCGATCTCGACATTGCGCGGGGCAGCAGCGTGGCGCTGCTCGGGCCTTCGGGGTCGGGCAAATCGTCGCTGATGGCGGTGCTGTCCGGGCTCGAACAGGCGAGCGGCGGAGAGGTCGAGGTTGCGGGACTCGATTTCGGCGCGCTCGACGAGGATGCGCTGGCACGCGCGCGGCGCGGTCGTATCGGCATCGTGCTCCAGGCATTTCATCTGTTGCCGACGATGACCGCGCTGGAAAACGTCGCCGTCCCGATGGAGCTTGCCGGCATGGCCGATGCGTTCGCACGCGCCGCCGACGAGCTGGAGGCGGTCGGGCTCGGCCACCGGACCGGGCATTATCCGACCCAGCTGTCGGGCGGGGAGCAGCAGCGTGTCGCGATCGCCCGCGCGCTGGGACCGCGGCCGGACCTCGTCTTCGCGGACGAGCCGACGGGCAACCTCGATGCCGCGACGGGTGCGGCGGTGATGGACCTGCTGTTCGATCGACGTGCGGCGACGGGCGCGACGCTGATCATCATCACGCATGATCCGGTCCTCGCGGCGCGGTGCGATCGGGTCGTCGAGCTTGGTGACGGGCGTATCGTCCGCGACCAGTTGCGGTCCGTGACGGGCGCGGGGGCATGACCGACTGGCGGCTCGCCTGGCGTCTGGCCAGGCGCGAGCTCAATCTGCGATTCCGCGGCCTGCGACTGCTGCTGGCCTGTCTGTTCCTGGGGGTCGGCGCGCTGGCGGCGATCGGCAGCCTGACCCGCGCGATCGACGGCGAGCTGGCAAGTCGCGGCAGCACGATCCTGGGTGGCGACGTCGAATTCGCCACGTCGCAACGCGCTGCGACACCCGAAGAGCGCCGCGCGATGGCCGCGCTCGGCACCGTATCGGAGACGGTGCGCATGCAGGCGACGGCGGTTCGCGGTGCGGCCAGCGTGCCGATCGAACTGAAGGGCGTCGACGGCGCCTATCCGTTGTACGGCACCGTCCGGTTTGCCGATGGGGGCGCAGCGGAGCCGCCGCGCGACTCGGGGATCTGGATCGCGCCCGCGCTCGCCGACCGGCTGGGCGTCGGCCGCGGCGCCCGGGTCCGGCTGGGTACGGCCGAGTTCGTAGTCGACCATGTCCTCGCCGAGGAGCCTGACCGGCTGGGCGAAGGCTTTACGCTGGGGCCCGTCGCGATCGTTTCGCTGCCCGGGATTGCGCGGACCGGCTTGATCCAGCCGGGCAGCCTGTACGAGACCAAATATCGCGTCCGCCTCCGGTCGGGACTCGCGCCCACGCGCGCGGTCGACCGGATCAAGGCGGCATTCCCGTCCGCGGGCTGGGAAAGCAAGACCCGCGACCGTGCCGCGCCCGGTGCAGAACGCTTCGTCCAGCGAATGGGCCAGTTCCTGTTGCTCGTCGGCCTCTCCGCGCTCGTCATCGCCGGTATCGGCGTCGGGAATGGCGTCTCGTCCTATCTCGCCGCACGGCGCCAGAGCATCGCCGCGCTCAAGGTGCTTGGCGCGACGTCCGGGATGATCGCCCGGGTCTACCTGATCCAGATCGTCGTTGTTGCCGGGATCGGCATTCTAGCCGGTTTGATCGCCGGCGCCGCGGCGGTGCCGTTGATCGTCGCGCTCGCGGGCGACGTGCTGCCGGTCGCGCCGAGCTTCGCGGTGCAGCCCGTGCCGCTGCTGCTTGCCGCCGCCTATGGGATGGTGATCGCGCTGGCCTTTACCGCGCCAGCACTGGTCGAAGCCGGAAGCGTGCCGGCGGTCGTGCTGTTGCGTGGCAATGCCGGCCAGCGGCGCGTACCGTTGCGCCGGACGCTGCCCTGGGTTGCCGGTGGCGGGCTTGCGCTCGTTGCGCTCGCGCTGCTGACCGCGGAACAGCCCGGGCTCAGCGCCGCATTCCTCGCGGCGGTTGCGGCCGTGCTGCTCCTCCTTGCCGGGTTCGGCTGGGTCATCCGGATCGCGGCTGCGCGGTTGCCGCGGGCGCGCCAGCCTTTGCTCAGGCTTGCGATTGCAGCACTGCACCGTCCCGGCGCTCGGACCGGCACGCTGGTGGTCGCCCTCGGCCTGGGGCTGACGCTGTTCGTCCTGCTGGCGGCAATCCGGACGAGCATCGATGCGAATATCGCGCAGACCGTTCCGCAGCGCGCGCCTGCGCTGTTTGCGCTCGACGTCCCGCCGCAGCGCGAAGCCGAATTCCGCCGGACGGTCGCTGAGGCCGCGCGCAAGCCGGTCGTGACCACCGTGCCCGCGATGCGCGGCACGATCACGGGCTATGCAACGACGCGTGTCGCCGATCTAAAGACCTTGCCCGAAGGCGCTTGGGCGCTGCGTGGCGAACGTGGCCTGACCTATGCCGAGACGCTGCCGGACGGCAGCCAGATCACCGCGGGACGCTGGTGGCCGCGCGGCTATGCCGGGCCGCCGCTGGTGTCGATCGACGAGCAACTTGCCAAGGCGCTGGCTCTGAAGATCGGCGATCCGATCCAGTACAGCCTGCTGGGTGTCGAGCGGAGCGCGCGGATCGCCTCGTTTCGGCGGATCAGCTGGGATACGCTCGGCTTCAACTTCGTCATGGTCTTTTCCCCCAACGCGATCGCCGACGCGCCGCATAATCTGGCGGCGACGATCGATCTCGACCGTGGCGAGGAGGGGGCGGTGATGCGCGCGCTGCTGCCGCGGTTTCCGTCTGTTTCGGTGATCGAGGTCCGCGACGTTCTGGGGCAATTGCGGACGATCGTGGGGCAGATGGCGACCGCGATCACCGCGGCGGCGTCGGTCGCGATCCTCGCCGGTATCGCTGTGCTGATCGGCGCAATCGCCGCGGCACGCGAAGCGCGGACCTATGACGGGGTGATCCTGCGCACGCTCGGCGCGACCCGTCTCCAGGTGCTCGGCGTCCAGGCACTCGAATATGCGTTTCTGACGGTGATCCTGTCCGTGGTGGCGCTGCTGCTGGGGCTGGGGGGGGCGTGGTATGTCGTTACGCAGGTCTTCGCGTTCACATGGCTGCCGAGCTATCCGGCGGTGGTCGCGACGCTGGTGGCGGGCGCGGGGCTGACGATGGCGATTGGGCTGATCGGGGCCTGGCCGATCCTCAGCGCGAGGCCGGCCCGGGCGTTGCGCGACCTCTGACATGGTCTGGCCGCGGCACGAAATGGCGGCCGCGGCGTTTGCATGGGGTCGGGACGGCGCGATGGGCGGCCAAGGGGATCTTTGAGTGAGCAATGCAGTGGCAAACGGCGACGCGCCCGTCGACGTGACGAGCCCGTGGTCGATGTCGATGGCCACCTGGTGGTCGGTGCTGAAGCGCAGCTGGGCGGAAGCCAGCGACGACAATATCGGGCTGATCGCCGCCGGCACCGCATTTTACGCCTTCGCGGCGATCGTGCCGCTGCTCGCCTCGATCGTGCTGATCTACGGCCTGGTCGCGGACACGGCGACGGTCGTCGCCAATATCCGCGGCCTGTTCCAGGTGCTGCCGGCGGACGCCGCCAAGGTCATCGGCGACCAGCTTGCCACCGTGGTCGGGACGTCCGAGGGCAAGAAGGGGTTCGGGCTGATCTTAGCACTCGCGCTTGCGCTCTATGGTGCGTCGAAGGGGGCATCGTCGATCGTCACGGCGCTCAACATCGCCTATGAGGAACGCGAGACACGCGGGTTCTTCGCGCTGTACATCCTCGCATTCTCCATCACCGCGGGCGCGGTGGTGCTGGCGCTGACCGCCGCGCTGTCGACCGCGGCCTTCGCATTGCTCGACAGCATGATACCGGGGGCTCCCGATTTCGTCCTGACGCTGCTGCGGCTTACCAGCTATGCGGTGCTGGCAATGCTCGCCGTCACAGCAGCGGCGTGCCTGTACCGGTACGGCCCGAACCGCGCGCATGCCAAATGGGCGTGGCTGACCCCGGGGTCGCTTGCAGCGACGCTGATCTGGCTCGCCGCGACGGTCGGCTTCGGTTTCTACGTCGCCAATTTCGGGAATTACGGCGCGACCTACGGCTCGCTGAGCGCGGTGGTCGTGCTGCTGACCTGGCTGTGGCTGTCCGCCTATGTTTTCCTGCTCGGTGCCGAGCTCAACGCGGAGCTCGAGCATCGCACCACCCGCGATACGACCACAGGGCCCGAGCGCCCGGCCGGTGCGCGTGGCGCTGCCGTTGCCGATGCGACCGTGACGACGCCCCCGCCATCACACACGCCCGATGTGGCAGAACCGCGCCGTGGCGTGCGAACCGCGCAGACCGCGGCCGCATCGCGGGCCGCGCGCGCGCCGATGCCGTCGGTTCTTCTCGCCGTCGGCGGGCTGGGTGCGCTGCGCCGAGGGTCCGGCAAGGCAGGCATGATCCTGCTGGTCGTCGGCGGCGTACTCGCTTGGGCGGGCCGGACCTCCCCGGAGGGTGACGACGATGTCCAGCGTTCCGCTTAAGCTGTTTTTTGACGGTGGCTGTCGTCCGAATCCGGGGCGCATCGAGATCGGAGTCGTCGTTCGCGGCGTGACCCATATCCTGGACGACTGCGGCCACGGCACCAATAGCGATGCGGAATGGCTGGCGGCGATCCATGCGCTGCGGATCGCCCGCGAACTTGGCGCGGTCTCGGTCGATCTGCGCGGGGACTCCGCGCTGGTGGTGGGGCAGGCGCGTGTTACTGCGCGCTGCCGATCGGCGGAACTTCGCGCGCACCGCGACGCCTTTCAGACGCTCGCCGCGACGTTCGAGACGGTGAAGATCCGCCATGTCGGCCGGTCCCACAACCTCGCCGGGATTGCGCTGGCCCGCCTGCATCCCCGCTGAGCGCCAGGCCCTCTGACCGTCCCCCAATCGAAGTGCTGGTCGCGGTGCGCCAGCCTGCTATAGCGCTACCATCGCTGGCCCGTTCCTGACCGCCGACGACAGAGAGATGCGCGCGCTCCCGTCACACCGACTGGAGAACTGCGTTGGCCATCGCTCCATCGTCCCCGACCCCCGCAAAGACTGCAACATCGCCCCTCGCGCTGATGATCCGGAAGCTCAAGACCCATGCGACGCTTGACCGACGTGATCGCGAGGCGATCCAGGCCCTGCCGCACCATGTCCGCACGTTCGATGCATCCGCCTATCTCGTCCGCGAGGGCGACAGTCTCCAGCATTGCTCGGTGCTAGTCTCGGGCTATGCGTTTCGCCAGAAGGTCACCGGCGACGGGTTGCGGCAGATCGTGTCGCTGCACATCCCCGGCGAGCCGCTCGATCTACAGCATCTGTTTCTCGACCTCGCGGATCACAACGTCCAGACGCTGACGCGCGCCGAGGTGGCGATCATTCCGCGCGCGGCGCTACAGAGCCTGGCCTTGTCTCATCCGGCAATAGGTCACGCGCTGTTCGTCAACACGCTGGTCGAGGGATCGATCTTTCGCGAATGGGCGCTGAACGTCGGACGGCGCGACGCCCGGACCCGGCTGGCGCATTTCCTGTGCGAGTTCGCCGCACGGCTCGAGGCGCAGGGTCTCGACGGGGGCAGGGGCTATGACCTGCCGATGTCGCAGGAACAGATCGGCGATGCGCTCGGGCTGACTGCGGTCCATGTCAACCGGACGATCAAGCTGCTCGAAAGCGAAGGGCTGATCGTGCGCACCAGGCGATGGATCAGCATTCCCAGCTGGACCGCATTGCGCGAGGTCGCGGACTTTTCGAGCCGCTATCTCCACGTGAGGTCCAAGGCCGACTAGTCGCGCGCTGCGGCCAGGGCCGCGAGGATCGACGCGGCGAGTTCGGGACGGCAGATCAGCAGATCGGGGAGCAGCGGATCGACGCAATTGTAGACCAGCGGGCTGCCGTCGATCCGCGACGCATGCAGTCCCGCAGCGATCGCAACCGCAGCCGGGGCGCAATTGTCCCATTCATACTGACCGCCGTCATGAAGATAGGCGTCGGCCCGGCCATCGACGACGGCCATCGCCTTGGCACCCGCCGATCCCATCGGCACCAGCGTCGCCCCCATCGCGACACCGACGCGACGCGCGATGTCCGGCGCACGCGAGCGGCTGACGACGATCCGCAGCGGTTCGCCTGCGGGTGCCCAGGTCCTTGCCGGATCGTCGGTCGCGAAGACTGCACCGCGCGCAGGCACCGCAACCGCACCGACGCGCGGGACGCCATCGATCGCGAGGCCGATATGCACTGCCCAGTCGTCGAGGCCCTCGGCATATTCGCGCGTGCCGTCGAGCGGGTCGACGATCCAGACGCGCTGCGCTGCACAGCGGCTGCGATCGTCGAGCGATTCTTCGGACAGGATGAAATCGTCCGGGCGTTCGGCCCGCAGCCGGTCGATGATCAGCATATTGGCCTCGCGGTCGCCCGCAGCCCCCATCGCCGCCCCCGCGATCGTCCCTCGCGCCCGGATTTCCTGCAGGAGCGCGCCTGCCTCTAGCGCCACCGAGCGCGCGAGTCCGGCATCGGTCAGGTCGGTCGTCACAGGTCGTAGCTCCAGACGCCGATGACATGTTCGACGATGCGCTCGGCCGCGGCCTCCGGGCTCTCGCGGGTCGTATCGATCCGGATATCGGGACGCTGCGGCGCCTCGTACGGGCTCGATATGCCGGTGAAGTCTGCGATCTCGCCCGCGCGTGCCTTGGCGTAGAGCCCCTTGACGTCGCGCGCCTCGGCCGAGGCGAGCGGCGTGTCGACGAAGATCTCGACGAACTCGCCCGGCGCGACCATCGAACGCACCATGTCCCGCTCGGCGCGGAACGGCGAGATGAACGCAGTCAGCACGATCAGCCCGGCATCCGCCATCAGCCGTGCGACCTCGCCGATCCGGCGGATATTTTCGATCCGGCCGGCTTCGGTGAAATCGAGGTCGCGGTTGAGTCCGTGACGGATATTGTCGCCGTCGAGCAGAAAGCTATGCCGGCCGAGCGCGAACAGCTTCTTCTCGACCAGGTTCGCGATCGTCGACTTGCCCGAGCCCGACAGGCCGGTGAACCAGAGTATCCTGGGCGACTGACCCTTTTGCGCGGCATGCGCCTCGCGCGTGACGGCGATCGATTGCCAGTGGACGTTCTGCGCACGGCGCAGCGCCGATCCGATCATTCCCGCCGCGACGGTCGCGTTGGTGGCGCGGTCGATCAGGATGAACCCGCCGAGATCTGCACCGTCGGCATAAGGCTCGAACACGATCGCCCGGTCGGCATAGACCTCCGCGACCCCGATATCGTTGAGTGCGAGCGTCGAGGCGGACAATTCGGCCTGCGTGTTCACGTCGACGACGTGACGCGGCGGCTGGACCGTCGCGCCGACGACCTGGGTGCCGAGCTTCAGCTGATAGCCGCGGCCCGGTATGAGCGGCGTGTCGGACATCCAGACGATGGTCGCGAGGAACTGGTCGGCGGCCTCGGGCGGCGCATCGGCGGCGGCAATCACGTCGCCGCGCGAGCAATCGACCTCGTCGGCGAGCACGATTGTCACGGACTGACCGGCGACCGCCTCGGTCAGGTCACCGCCGAGCGCGACGATCCGGGCAACGGTCGTCGTCTTTCCCGACGGGACGACGCGGACGCTGTCGCCGGGGCGCACGGTGCCGCTGGCGATCATACCGGCAAAGCCGCGGAAGTCGAGATCGGGGCGATTCACCCATTGCACGGGCAGCCTGAACGGCTGTGCCTGGCGCGCGTCGACGTCGATCGGCACGGTCTCGAGATGCGCGAGCAGCGGCAGACCGGTGTACCAGGGCATCGTCGTCGCCTGGGTCGCGACGTTTTCTCCGGTCAGCCCCGACAGCGGGATAGCGGTGAAGCGGTCGATACCGATCGACGCGGCAAAGGCGCGATAGTCCGCGACGATCGCGTCGAACCGCGCCTCGTCATGGCCGACCAGATCCATCTTGTTCACCGCGAGCACGATCTCGCGGATGCCGACAAGGTGCGCCAGATAGCTGTGACGGCGGGTCTGCGTCAGCACGCCCTTGCGCGCGTCGATCAGGATGACGGCAAGGTCCGCGGTTGACGCGCCGGTGACCATGTTGCGCGTATATTGCTCGTGCCCCGGCGTGTCTGCGACGATGAACTTGCGTTTCTCGGTCGAGAAAAAGCGATAGGCGACGTCGATCGTGATGCCTTGTTCGCGCTCCGCGGCAAGACCGTCGACCAGCAGCGCGAAATCGATATTCTGACCCTGCGTGCCGACCCGGCGGCTGTCCGCCTCGAGTGCTGCGAGCTGATCCTCGAAGATCGTCTTGGAATCATACAGCAGTCGGCCGATCAGCGTCGACTTGCCGTCGTCGACCGAGCCGCAGGTGATAAAACGCAGCATCGACTTGTTCGCATGCGTATCGAGATAGGCGTCGATATCCGACGCGATCAGCGCCTCGGGCGTATAGGCGGACATCAGAAATACCCCTCGCGCTTCTTCTTCTCCATGCTCGCCGCCTGATCATGATCGATCGCGCGGCCCTGGCGCTCGCTGGTCGTCGTCAGCAGCATCTCCTGGATGACGTCGGGTAGCGTCGCGGCCTCGCTTTCGACCGCGCCGGTCAGCGGGTAGCAGCCGAGCGTCCGGAAGCGGATCGACCGATCGACCGCGACTTCGCCGTCGCGAAAGCGGAACCGTTCGTCATCGACCATCAGCAGCATGCCATCGCGCTCGACGGTCGGCCGCGGTGCGGCGAAGTAGAGCGGGACGATCTCGATCCCTTCGGCGAGGATATATTGCCAGATGTCAAGTTCGGTCCAGTTGGACAGCGGGAAGACACGGATGCTCTCGCCCTTCGCAATCCGCGTATTGTACAGACGCCAGAGCTCGGGGCGCTGCGCTTTCGGATCCCATCCATGGCTTGCCGAGCGGAAGCTGAAGATGCGCTCCTTGGCGCGGCTCTTCTCCTCGTCGCGCCGCGCGCCGCCAAACGCCGCATCATAGCCGCCCGCAGTCAGCGCCTGCTTCAGCCCGTCGGTCTTCCACATGTCGGTGTGGCGGCTGCCATGGTCGAACGGATTGATCCCGAGCGCTCGCGCCTCGGGATTGGTGTGTACGATCAGCTCCATCCCGGCCTCCGCCGCGGCGCGATCGCGCAGATCATACATCGCACGGAATTTCCACGTCGTGTCAACATGCAGCAGCGGGAAGGGCGGGCGCGCGGGGAAGAACGCCTTCTTCGCCAGATGCAGCATCACGGCGGAATCCTTGCCGACCGAATAGAGCATCACCGGGCGCTCGGCCTCGGCGACGACTTCGCGCAGGATGTGAATGCTCTCGGCTTCGAGGCGTTGCAGATGTGTGAGCCCGGTCATTGCGTTCCCAGATAGGCCCGCGGACGCGGTGTGCGACGAACTTATACTGTTGGCCGCAAAAGCGCGATCAGTCGCGCGACTGGTCGACCGAGTCGATCAGCCGCCCGCCCGCCATGAACACCGCGGTCGAACAGGCCGCGGCGAGCAGCCAGCCGCCATAGCCCGGATACTGCTCCAGAAAATGGCTGCCACGTTCGACCGCCCCGAGACCGAGCCCGTAGATGACGAGATACGCCTCGAACTTGGTCTTGATCACGAACAGGCGGCAGAAACGTTTCCACATTCCAGCAACCTAGCAACGCTCGTGCCAAGCGCGGAATTGCACCGTTTGCGCAGGGTCGGGCTTGGTTAACTGTCAATTAACCCGACACCGCAGAACTCTGCGCTTCTGACGCAAGAATACCAGAAAACCCCCACTGTTTCCACCGAGAGAAGAGGTGTGAAATGGAAAACCGTCTGAGCGTCATTCCAGTTAAATTGCGTGGCCCGGCATGAAGACGCCGGACATGCTCGATGGCGTCATCGCCGCTGCCCTCCCGTTCCACCGGGATTATTCGATCGGCATCATCGTCGACAACTTCGCGGGCGGGGGCGGGGCGTCCACCGGCATCGAGGCGGCGACCGGTCGCGACATCGACGTGGCAATCAACCACGACGAAGAAGCGATCGCGATGCATACCGCGAACCACCCGCGGACCCGACACCACTGCCAGAGCATCTGGAGCATCGACCCGCTCGACGCGGTGACGATCAACGGGACGCCCCAGCCGGTCCGCCTGGCGTGGTTCTCACCCGACTGCACACATCATTCGAACGCCCGGGGCGGCAAACCGCGCGAGAAGGGCATTCGCGACCTCGCATGGGTTGTAGTGTCGTGGGTTGAGCGCCTCGGGCCGAAGCTGAAGCCCGCCGTGATCAAGGTCGAAAATGTCGAGGAGTTTCTGACCTGGGGTCCGCTCGACGACGAGGGCAAGCGCATCCCCGGCCGGAACGGCGAGGAATTCGCGAAGTGGATCGCCGCGCTCCTCCGGCATGGATACAAGGTCGAGTGGAAGGTGCTCAAGGCGTCGCGCTATGGCACGCCGACGATCCGCAAGCGGCTGTGCCTGATCGCCCGATGCGACGGTCTGCCAATCGTATGGCCGGAAGAGACGAACGGGCCCGGCACGCCAGCCCCGTACCGGACCGCCGCCGAATGCATCGACTGGTCGATCCCGTGCCCGTCGATCTTCCTGACGAAGGAGGAAGGCCGCGCGATCGGCGTGAAGCGCCCACTGGCCGACGCAACGATGGCGCGCATTGCTAAGGGCATCCAGCGCTATGTGATCGACGCCGCGCAACCGTTCATCGTCAACCTGACGCATCACGGCAGCGAGCGGGTCGAAAGCGTCGAGGAGCCCTTCAAGACGATCACCGGCGCGCAGCGGGGCGAGAAGGCGCTCGTCGTGCCTATCGTGTCCTATGCGCAGCAGGGCGGCGGCAACCGCAGCGTTGAGGATCCGATGCACACAATCTGCGCGTCGACCAAAGATCAGAACACGGTTGTTGCCGCGCACATCATGACGATGCGCAACTCGGGGAAGCCCTTTAATGGTGCCGATGAGCCGGTTCATACGATCACGGCGCACGGCGCGCACCTGAACGTAATCGCCGCGCATATCACTAAATTCCACGAGGGTTCGGTCGGGCATGCCGCCGATGAGCCGCTGCATACGATCACCTCGAACAGCTACATCAAGGGGCCAGGCGGGAACGTGCCGCTCGGGATTGTGGCCGCGACGATGGTGCAGACTGGTTACGGGGAGCGGGAGGGGCAAGCTCCGCGCGCGCTGGACATAGAGGCTCCGCTCGGGACCGTTGTGGCAGGAGGGGGCAAGCACGCGGTTGTGTCGGCCTTCCTCGCCCAGCACAACACCATGCCGAATGGCGGCATCCACGCGGGGCACAGCGCCGAAGAGCCAATGTCGACCGTCACGACGACCGGATCACATCAGGGCGTGGTCGCTGCCCATCTAATCAGCCTGAAGGGATCGGATCGCCGGGACGGGCCGGTCGACGAGCCGGCTCCCGCGATCACTGCTGGCGGCCTGCATGTCGGCGAGGTTCGGGCGTTCCTCCTGAAGTACTATGGCGGGGAGAGCAGCGACGAGGGCCACGACATCGACGCGCCGCTCGGCAGCGTGACGACGCGCGATCGCTTTGGCCTCGTGATGGTCCGGGGCGAGCCATATCAGATCGTCGACATCGGGATGCGCATGCTGACGCCGCGCGAGCTCTTCGCCGCGCAGGGCTTCCCCGTGGACTACGTCATCGATCCGATCGGCCCGAGCGGAAAGCCACTGACGAAGACCGCACAGATCCGCATGTGTGGGAACTCGGTATGTCCGCCGCTCGCCGCCGCGCTCGTTCGTGCAAACTATGAGCAGCCTGCCGCCGCGGAACTCGCGGCATGACGAGCGCCCTTCGCCCAGTCCAGCGCATCGAGGCGCGGCAGTTCGTCCCTGATCATCACCGGCACCACGGGTGGGTGTCGGGCTTCCTCTAGCTTCACGGCTTGGCGGGGGAGGATGGTGCGCTGGTCGGCATCGCTGTCGTCGGTCGCCCGGTCGCGCGTGCCCTGCAGGATGTCCTGACCATGGAGGTCACCCGCCTATGCACCGACGGCGAGGCGAACGGCTGCTCGATGCTCTACGGCGCGGCGCGGCGCGCGGCGGTCGCCAAGGGATACCGGCGGGGTCTGACGTACATCCTTGCGAGCGAGACGGGCGCGTCGCTGCGCGCGGCGGGCTGGCGGTTTCTCTGGCGCGTCGCCGGCCGCAGCTGGGACACGCCATCGCGTCCGCGGACGGACAAGCACCCGACCGAGGACAAGGTCGCCTATGGCTGGGGCGATTGGCCCGCCGCCGGGGATCTCGCCGCATGATCATCGACACCCTCAAATGATCGAGCGTAGATAGGCAGCATGTCGAAACAGAAGCGATTGAAGGGCCTGCCAACAACGGCGGCGCATCTTGCCCATGCGGCCCTGTCGTATGCGAGCGTGGCTCAGCTAGTGCATACCGACGCGGATGATCAATACATCGCGAACGTAGCGCTTCCCTTAAGTCAGCTGATCAGCTTTGGGTTCGAGCTTGGCCTGAAGGCAGTGATTTTGCACCTTGGAGGCACTCAGCACCAGGCCGAAGCATGCGGGCACGATCTCACGGCAGCCTACCACCTTGCAACATCACTCGGTCTGGTATGGGACGACGAACGACGATTGGAAGCGTGCCTTGGGGAGCTAGATAGGCAGCAAGCTCAGTTTGTGTTCCGATATATGCCGGACACGGGTGAGATGGGCATCCCGAACTTTGAAAAGACGCTGCCCCTGCTTATGCATTTTACGGGCCGAGTGCACGACGATGTTGGGTCTCCGCTGCAAGTGCACCGGAAGCATATCCCGCCAGCCGACCTCGGCTCAAAGCCGTAACACTGATCCCCTAACTCCGGCCCTCCCTCATCAGGATAGAACGCGTGGGGATCGTATATCGACTTCGCCGTAGTTCCGGCGTGACAGCGCAGCAATATTGACGTCAACCGACTGGGCGCAACGCGCCTTTAATGCCAAGATCGAAGCATCCCCTGTCCATGATACGTGCCGTGTCGTCCATGGCTGGCCAAAGCGTCAGAACGCGCGCGGTCATCAGGTTGAGGGGCAGATCAAGCACGGCGGGAAGCGGAAAAAAGCCGACGAGACTCGATCTGTTAAAAAGCTCGCGCGACGGACGCTTGGTCGCGATGCGACGATCGCCCGAAAGGACAGTCCAGCCGCCTTCCTTGCCTAGTCGCTCGATCCACTCGGCATCCGGCAGACTGCCGGTGTCAAACTTATCCCTAATGTGTACGACCTCATGCTGATTTTTAAATAGCTCTCCGAGGCCGCGCGCCAGGCGGGGAGGTAGCATGTTGTCGACAAGGAGCTTCACGCCGCCTTGCGCTGCCCCAGCTGGCTCTCGTAGGCGAGAGCATCGCGGATGAGGCGGGGCTTGATCTCGTAGATAGTGGCGACCCTGGCGACGGAACCCTCTGCCTCGACAGCCTGGGCCACTCGCGCGGTCGTAATCCCGTTCTCCGCAATAATCGGCTGCCCGAACGACCGCTCGGGATCCGCAACGATTGTGCGGCGCCCATGCAGTAGCCACCAACGTTCTGCGCCATCGGCACCGAAGTCGAGGTCGTCGAGGGTCGGAGCGACCACTCGACTGAAAACACCTTGGCTGCGCTTCAGGTCGATCAGTTGCGGCTCGTCCAATCCACGTGTGATTTCGAGAAAGATCGTTTTGCCATCAGTCTTAAACTGACGTGTCGAAAAAGGGTGGTCCTGGCCTACTATCGCCCGCGCGCGATCAAGGCATATCCGTATGGTCGGCAGCCCAATCTTTTTACCGCGGAGGGCGTTAACGATTCTGGCCTCAATCAGATCGCGAAAGCCTAACAGCATGCCGTCGGCATCGGATGCATCGTACTGCGGCTGCCAAAGCGGCGTCTCTCGTTTGTCATGATGGTCGTAGCCGACAAGCCATCGTCGTAGCGTGTTTGGCTGCATACCAACCATACGGGCAGCCTCAGGCGCGGTATAGATGCCAATGCCGAAACCTGCGTCGCTCATGGCGCAGCTATATGCAGGTTGTGTTACCAAATTACACAAAATTCGGCACAGTCCGTTTTACCAGATCTACGCGGCGCTGCTCCGGCCCATCCTCATCAGGATAGAGCGCGGTGAATTCTGACGGCATCGCCCTAACTTAAATCTACATCCCGGAACGAATGCCCCTCCCTGACCGCTGGCCGTTTAGCGGAGAATGGCCATGGCTGAGGCATTGCGTCCTGAAATTGTAAGTGTCTCGGCGAGCGGGGGGATGGTCCTGATCGATGGGCCTGGCCTTGCCGCGACACTGGATATCGAAGCCGCATCAGTCCTATCTGATCAGCTGCTCGCGGGATGCTCCTCGGCACGTCGCCAACAGCATCACGCGATTGGTCATGCGGCCCACCCTGGCCCTTCCTCATCAGGATAGCATCCGCGAGACTTTGCGTAATGAGCGGCGCATAGGTGCGCGAGCTGGGTAGCCGGGGATGGAGTGTTCAGTGAACCCGTTGAAGATCGTCGTTTTCATCATTTGGAGCGTCGGGTTCGTACTTGGCGGCCTTATCGTGCTATCCATCTTCACGATGGGCGACTGTCTGGAAGGCCCGAAACATGCGGCATGCGTGATAGGGACGAAGAGAACTTTTTGGGTGATAGCGACCATCGAACTAGTGGTTTACTTCAGATTGACGTGGTCTCTGTTTCTGCCAAGCGGGCGCAAGCGGTAGGCAAGTAGCGGTCCGGTTTAGGCTCCCCATTCGGGACCATCTTCATCCGGATAGAACGCGTGGGGATCGTAGACCGGTCGCTGCGCTGGCCGCGCCTGGCGAGGAGGCGGGCGCTTCGGCACATCGGGGATCGGGTCGGGCAGGGTAGGGACACCGCCTCCGAACCGTATTCGGATGTAAGCGCCGCTTCCGTGCATCGCCTGGAAGACGGCGATCGTCTCGCCTTCCTTCATCCGCTTGCCAATGAGCGGCGCGCGCTCGGCGCTGACATAGCCTAGCTGGGTGCCGCGATCGCTGAAGATGGCAACGGCATTATTGTCGAACGGGTTGGCCGGCTCGAGGCGCAGCTCGACCGCGTCGCCCGGCGCGCAAAGCATGCACTCCATGCGCCGGTTGCTCTTGCTCTTGTCCTCGTTTGGAAAGTCGATGCCGACAATGGATGTGGTTAATTCGTCCATAAGGATGGTTTGCCTTAATCGGTCGGCCCCGCATAGGTTTCGCGTATGATCACTGACCGAGAAGTCTGGCTCAAGGCGATGGCGATCGTCGAGACCTATGGGACGCGAGAGGCGGGCTCGGCAATCCGCGCCATCGTGAACAGTCTCGACGAGGAGCCCAGGTGGAGCGAATGGCTCCAGGTTGCCGCTGCCGTCGACGAGATCGCCGAGGCCACCCCGCAATGACCGATCCGAACCCCATGAACTTGAGAGCATACGGTTCCTTGGTTTGAGCGTGTTGGCGAATGGTGCTGATCCATGTGATTGACTTGCTGCCACGCTCAAAGTCGAAGCGGCGTTTCCGCTGTCCAATCAACATCTCGTCGGCTGCGCCATGGTCCGTTAACGGCCGCATCACGATGACGAGGCGGAACTGTCAAAATCAGTCCCGTCCGCACAGAAAGCTACATGAATTAACGTATGTTGTGAACGCGGTATCTAATCGAGGATGGCAGACCGATGATAATGTATTCTCCTATTGATAAGTTATGAGTCTACAAATGGCTGACACGCTGCGCATTAACCCGTTCACTGCGATTGCCGTCGAGGGCGCGGTTTTAGTGGAGGCTGGTGGATACGCTATGGCGATGACACCCGAAGCAGCTTTGGCCTCAGCGAAGGATCTGTTGGCCGCGTCCGCTCATGCCAAACGGCAGGCTGCTGTGCGTGGGATCAGTTAGTCGGCCAAGTTATGCCTAGGGTAGTTGAGAATACGCGCATTCCCGACAAACGTACGCGCTGACAAAAAGCAACATACATTGATTTTAACCCTGATTGTCGAAGGATGGCTTGGCCTTTGACGATCTACTTTGTAACAAAACCACCTATGAATACGCCCTTTGGACACGACGCAGAAATTTTGCGTTCCGCGATCGCATGGGCGCTTCATGTCGCCGACGCATCTAACAATCCGCTAGTGGCTTCTTTTTTGGCCGATGCACTTCACCATGCCGAAGATGGTGCCTATGGATCTTGCGCCGCCACTGGTGCAAATTCACTAGGTTGGAACGCGGGTGCGTTGTCTCCCGAGCGTTGAGTTAAAGCAAAAATTCGGGGTTTAGCGTGCGCTTCAGGCACCATCTTGAGCAGTGCCGCACGCATTGATTTTACGGCGTCCCGTTTCCCAACACTTTTGCCGCGGGCCGCAGTGATCGCGTCGCGTTCGTCAGCCCCAAGCGCTCGCCCTAACAGTCGCTCATAGTACGGGACGAACTTGCTGGGCTTCATATTGCAAACATACGTCAAACCGCACTCGAAGACCAATGTTAAGCGCTGAACTCGGGCCCAGTTGGTCGGGGTAGAATGCATGGGGTCGTCGACCAGTCGCTGGGCCGGCCGCGCCTTGCGGGGAGGCGGGCGTTTTAGAACAGCGGGGACCCGGTCGGGCAGAGTAAGCACCCCGCCTCCGAACCGGATCCGGATGTCGGTGCCGCTTTTGTGTATCGCCTGGAAGACGGCGATTTCATCTGCTTGCCGATCAGCGGCGCACTGTCAGCGCTTGCATAGCCCATCTGAATGCCGCGCTCGTTGAAGATGGCAACGGTGTGCTCGTCGTACGGGTTGGCCGGCTTGAGGCGCAACGCGACCGCTGGTCCAGGCGAACACCGCGCGTACTACATATGCCGGTGCTCTTGCTCTTGTCCTCGCCCGGGATGTCGATGCCGACAATGGAGGTGGTCAGTTCGTCCATTGTGGGGATGTAAGGTTTTGCCCCTCGTATCGGACGGTCTAGATTACTCTGTGCAACGGCGACTCGACATCGATGGAATTAAGATGAACGATCTAAAAACATGGTTTCAGCCAAAGGTTGTCGGAATAGGATGGACGCCGCGAACGTGGGAGGGTTGGGCACTCATTGCGGCCGTGATTGCCGTTGGAGCACTCGTCGGAAGACTGGACCCTTAAGGCAGCTCATTGCGCTGTGCAGATAGTTTACCCGGATCGGCCGCTGACACATAGCCTTGCTCGATGATGAGCGACCGAGAAGTGTGGCTGAAGGCGTGGGACGTTGTCCGGACGCATGGCGTACTGGAGTCGGCACCTGTCGTCGCCACTTTGCTCGATATAATGGGCGATGATCCCCACCACTCCGATTGGGCGCGCGTCGCTGCAGCTGTCGATGTGATCAACGCAGGGCCGTTGCAGTAGTGTGGCGTAACTAACGCCTTTGATTGGTTATATGGTAGGCGGTCTGTTTAAGACTGCATACACTGCTATGTAAAAGGCAGTGAAACCCCTTGGCCTTGCTTATCAAGCTTGCACCTATGAGATGCCGGTAAAGAATATGACGCGGTCGCGAACGCAAAAAAATGCCCGACTCGGAAAGCCGGGCATTTTTAACTCCAGCCTTTGTAAGTTTCACCATTGTCCTAGTCACGGACTTATTTACACCCTGCGGGATGTGTCAATGCTGACAATGGGTATTCCCAGGCTGATGACGATATTACCCGCGAATGGGCTTGCCGATTGGCCAGTAGCGCATTTGAACCCCCAAAGTTAAAAGTGCTCGTCTTTCGACAAGGGGATTTATGCATTAGAACTGTTTAGTAATTGCAACTTCATGCGGTTAAAGTCGATTAACTGCAAATTTTTGCTGCCGATGCTGCCCGCGCGTTGCTGACTTCGGTATATGCGCCCGATCGACGCAGCTGCCGCACAATGCCGTTGAATGAGGCCGTCACACTCTGCCTCCGACCAATTTCGTTATCCTGTTGCGCGCCCTCCCAAACATCACGACGGACCAGCGCTCGGGGCAGTGATGCCAGAGACAGCGCAGGGCGGAGCGGACCGCTGGTGTGTCTACGCGACCGTTAGCGGTCTCACTGAGCGTGGCTCGGAGGCTTGGATCACTAGGCCTGTGCATCGGATGCTGCTGAGATCCAGACAACGTCGCTATGCCCTTAAGATAAATCGCATAATCAATCTATAATATGATACGTTAGACCATTCAGGCACCTACGGCTTGACGATAGGAGATGGATGGTCGTCGTACTGGATACTGAGTGCTTTACCGCGACGCCCTGGAAAAGCTGCGTTCGGCTTGAAGGAGCAGGGATCAAGCTGACCCTTTCCCCCGCAGCGGCCATCAAACTCGCGGATTCGCTCGTAGACGCGAGCGCTGTGGCCCTAGGGCAGGTGGCGATGAAGGAAGCTGGGCTGCGACTTAAGCCTGACTGATTGTGATCACACTTGAAAAGTTCATCGTATGAACTGATCGTTTGAGGCTCGCGCTTCATCTGCTGCACTGGTTGTATATGGTGAGAAGGTGTGCGTTGCGAGATACTAGAACGGGTCACCCGCAACAGGTGTCGCGCCTCTGAAGTAGACTTGTGTAAAGGCCCGCTTTCTATTTCGCTCTGACGAAGACGCTTATTATTAATTCATCATATTCGTGTTGACTGTCACTAGGACACTGTAGACTTTTTGATCGACTTTGCTTCGTACATGATCTTATCGGCAATTCGGATGGCCTGCTCAAAGTCGCTTCCTGTGGCAGCGCCCAAGCTACACGTTGCACGCCACTGTGAGGTTTCCAGCGCAGCTATCAACGCCTGATGGATTCTGCTCGACTTTCGCTCACCCGCGGCCTCGTCTCGAACTGTTAAGCAAAACGCAAATTCATCACCTCCAAGGCGTGCAGTGATATCGTAAGGCCGAACGGACGCGCTGAGTGCATGGGCGACGATACGCAGCACCTCATCGCCTGCGGCATGTCCATACTGGTCGTTTACCGCCTTAAATCCATCCAAGTCTATCACGCCACACAATAGGATCCTGCGATCTCGAGCAGCTGAAGACTCCTGTCGCTTGCCCTCACGTTGAAAGGACCTTCGGTTGCCCAGCCCCGTGAGTGGGTCCATCAACGCGTTCCTGCTCTCGTGGTCGAACGCTCGACGGAAGGCACTCACGAGGAGGATTATAAAGATCACTCCGAGGACAAGCATCGAGGCATTCCAAACAGCCGCTGCGGCAGTAATAGAGGTTGCCCTAGCTGACAGTTGATCGGCGAAGCCATTTAAATGAAGCGTTGTGACGATTGCCGAGGTGCCGGCTATGAGGCCAGCGATCCGTCCGAAGCACCAAGTCGTTAAACATAGTGGAACAAGGTAAGCTGAGTTCAACGAGTAGAGCGGGCCCGTCACAGCATCGAGTACAAAAAGACCCGCCCAAATTGGCGCGATCCATGCGAGAGCGGACATAGGGCTTAAGCGTGCAGACTTTCGCATTACGCTTTCCAGCAGCGTTGTTTCAGCGCTGCGGCGAGCCTTTAATGGAAAACTATCAAATCTAGCTGCTTTCCGTCGAGCTGTGCGCGCGCCCATGTCAGCGGGTATTTTCCGTTCAGCGCCGGTCGCTCGATCCGTCATTGGGAATGTCCGAGTGCAGCGGCCTTCTGATCGAGTTGGAGGTAGCGACGGTTAAAGCCTGCTACGCTTTTGAGCTGGTCCCAGGCAGGAGACGAAATTAGGTGGCGGTCTTGCTCGAGAAGGCCGTCCTTTATCAGACCCTTGATCGTTCTGTTGACGTGAACTGCTGTCAATCCGACAGCATCGCCAATCTGTTGCTGCGTCAAAGGCAACCTAAATGGCTGATCTTCTGCTAGCCGGCATGGATCGAGCCTACTCGCAAGCTCGCAGAACAGATGCGCTATCCGCGCTCGGGCATTACGGCGTCCGATATTCACAATCCACTCGCGAGAAATTGAGGCCTCGATCAGAGCGCTTGCCATTATCGCATTCGAAATGATCGGGCGCTCGCAGGTCAAGTTGCGGATTAACGTTTCGTCTACCGCGGCTACCATACAGTGCGCTGTCGCCTGCACGCTGCAATCATTATACGCAAATTGCATATGCTGAATGTTGATTATATCGCCCGGCAGTCGAAAACCGACAATCTGGCGGAATCCATCACTCGTAACTTTATATGCAATAGCAAAACCTGAGACAATAACTTGGAATTCCGTACACGTTGCGTCATTCTTTATTATATGTCTACCGGGATTATATGAATATAACGAAAACGGGAGCGCAACTATGGCCGCACGATCATCGTCCGCTAAGGCTGAGTTTAAAGCAAACTTCTCAAGCATCGGCGAAAGTGGGCCACTAAAGGTCTGCAAAAAACTGTCCCAACAGAATGCGCGCAAGACGACGCGCACCTAAATTCGACGTCTTAATTTCGCGTCTCGTTGTACCTAGCACGTACTAACGGTCTATGAACGCAGTAAATGTGCCTCATAACGACACCATATCCTATAGGTAATTTCAGGCCGCGACGCAGGCCTCGAAGCGTCATTCTGAGGCCCTGTCATGGAGACGCTGCCTAACATCGTCACGACGACTGGGCGCTCCGCTGCTGTGCTGGACGCTATGCAGAACGTGTCTTGGCTCGCGGGGCGTGATGCCTTGCCTGGCGTGGGCAACCGCGCATAGTCCTAGGATATGACTACACCGTCAGTGCATCCCGATGTCATCAAGTTCCGCGATGACCGTAGTTCGCTACAGGCATACGAGCGAACCGATAAGAATGACGGCGATTCGATAGCGGACGCGCTGACGATCGAGATTAGGCGGCGTAAGCTCGGGCTATGATGAGCACTCGAGAAGTTTGGCTTAAGGCGATGACGATCGTCGAGGCACGCAGACTATTTGTATCAGAGCCGATGGTCGATACCTTGCTGCACATCGTGGGCCCCGAAGCCGACATCGGCGATTGGGCGCGTGTTGCTGCCGCTGTCGACACGATCAAGAACGGGCGGATGCATTAACCCGACCCGTGGAGCGATCGTTCATAAAACGCTGCTGTGACAAGTGTGTCATAACGAGAACTTGCAAAGGGCGGTGGGCCTTTGCAATGCGTCACGGGACGGGGTTAAATCCAGACATAACGAGATCTTAGCGACCCTGACGGACGATAGCCACATGAACACCTATCGCCGCTCGATGGCTAATGCCGGCAACAATCCGCTTGACCGGCGGTGCTCAAACCGAACGGCCATGAGTCATCCGGCCGTACTCATAACGTCTCTCGGAGATAAGCATTCGGCAATCATTCAAAACGTGTCTACCCTGGGCTTCAAGGTTCGCTCAGAATACGAGGTCACTGTCGGACGGTTTCTTTCAATCGATATACCGGGGCTCGCTACGTACTCGGGCTGGGTAGCCTGGTCTTATCGCGATCAATTCGGGCTTGACGTGGCCAATGCTATTCCGGAGCCAGTTATCAAACACATCATCGCGATGGCCGTACAGGCAGGCGAAGGTCCAGCCCCAGGCTTTTCCTGATGATTGAACGGGCGTCGCCGCATCGATGAATGCGACCGCCGCTGGTCGGTGGCGTCAGAGCCCGAGGTGTATCCGCATAAACCGGGCGAAGCGTGAAGAGACACCATAGCCGACGGAAGTTGCCAGGATAATGGCGATTGGGAGGCCCCAAACGATCGCGAGTACGCCGTACAGAATCATCATGCATAAAGGATGGCAGAAATACTGCCCGCGACTAGTCTTAGTTTTACCCTTCGAGCGAATGTGTCTCGATCCTGATCAGTGCTTACGACGTTGTAGCGTTTGGAGGGCCGGTACGGGGGCATCTGGAACCTGCACATCCGCAGCACGTGCATCAGGAGACTTAGTAATTAAACCGCCCAACCTGGCCAAGGAGGGCTACGATAATGTTCCATTAACCTTCTTGTTTCCGTGAAAAGCCTTGGTTAGCTTGCAGCCAAAGGGTGAGGAGAATCGGCGTGAAGATGGTGAAATCATTCGTGTGCGCTTTGTGCGCGACGTTAGCGACGGGCGTATCGGTGCCTAGCGAAGCTGCTGTCATCGTTGCAAGCTTCTCTGGGAAGCTATCAGCTGCCCAGAATAACACGTATGACGATCCCTCATTTCCGTCGTCCGACTTTTTCAAGATAGGGCAGGCCTTCTCGGGTAGCTTTTCGTACGATACCGATAAGCCGGTCGAACAGTACGGTGATTTTGCATCTTTAGACCTGCAGACGTTCAATATTATTATCGGCGATGTGGACTTTTCAGACCGCTTTATCCCGCGTCAAACTGGACGTTCGGTTGATGGCGGGGTTGAATTTCTTGCTGGTGGCGCGAGCCAAGGGGGTGGCACCTCCGTCAGCCTCAATCTAAGCTCATTTTTCGGAAGCTATCCGACCGCTAACGAACTGAATGGAAAAACAGCTAGTTTTTTCTACGCTGATTACTTCCCCCTCGGGGGAGTGGTTTCGGGCGACGCTCTTATAAGCGTTGAGGGTGCCACGAGCCCGGTACCTGAACCAGCAACGTGGCTTTTTATGGTCGCTGGATTTGGGATGGTCGGATACGCAATGCGGCGGCGCTCCATCTTGTTTGCGCCATCGATCGCCTAGCGTCGCGAGGCTACAATAAAGCAGGCAGGGTCCGCACCAAGGTGATCACCGACCCTGCCAAAAAGCGTTTACCTGCCCGGGGACGAGGGGCTGCAGCTCCGATGAAACGCCCGGCTCTTTCGAACCGGGCGCCCTGATCACTTAATCGGCTTGTCGACGATCCAATAACGCATGTTCGGTCCCTTCTAGTCTGATAGAAAACGCCGACCATCTCGGCGTAACCGACGTTAAAAGGTTAATACTTCATTAATACTAATTGTTAGCAGTGTATTGACGTCCGTACGACGATCCGGTGTCCTCAAGAGGTAGGGTGAGCGATCTACCGTAGAATTCTTCGTGCGTTTGCGTTCCGTAGGTGCCGACAACGTTCGGTGCGGGGAGTGCGGCAAGCGCCCGAAAACGGCGCGGCCTGGGCAGCTGCATCGGGGTGCGGCAGGGTCGACGACGATCCGATCAATGAACCTGACCGAAGAGCGCTACCTGCCCGGGGGCGAAGCGCTGCTGCATGGGGGCTACGCCAGACCCTTTCGAACCGGCCGCGATTATAACTTGTTCGACTTGTCAAAGATACAAAACGCATTCTCGGTCCTCCTCGACGGCGACGAACGTGATGCCTTCGTCACCGGCGATGATGCGATGCGATATCTCATTAGCACTAATAAAAGGGCGGATTGCGACGACACTACGACGAGTCGCGCGTCTCCAAGGCCGCATAGTCAAAAAGTCATCAGCTCGAAAATTGCGTCTGAAAACGGCCTGTTAACTACCGACTGGCAAAAGAGGGGGGCGCGGAGACGAGGCATCTCCGTTGCGATTGCCGAGGACTGTTGCGTGCTGGAAGACCGATTTGCTGATTTCACAGCGGATGACGGAATAACGGAAGCCGTGCCTGAGGCGGTCTGCGCGAAACTGGCAACGCCAGCTGCGGGACTGCTCCTGGCGGCATGCGGCGGAGGCGGTGGTAGCGGAAGTGGCGCTGCTGCCGGGGCAGGGTCAATCGTTGTGGTGCCGGCGCCGACGCCGATCCCGACGCCCGTTCCAACGCCCGCGCCTGTTCCGGTGCCTGTTCCGACGCCCGCGCCCGTTCCAACGCCGGCACCCGCTCCCACGCCGACCCCGTCGGTTTCGACGCCGACACCGACGCCCGGCCCGACCCCAACTCCGACACCAGCACCCAGTGAGTCGGCAACCTCCGATCCGTCCACCGAGCCGATCCAGGTGGTCCGTGCGCCGGTCAACCAGGAGGAGGCGAGCCGTTTCCTGCTGCAGGCGACCATGGGCGCGACCCGTGCCGACATCGACAAGGTGATGGCGCTCGGTTTCGAGGGCTGGATCGACGAACAGATGGCGATGCCGCGTGAGATCTCACACTGGGACTGGCTGGTCAGCGTCCGGGTCGAGGGCGACCGTTCCTACATCTCGGGCACGGGGTATGGATGGGACCAGACAATCTGGCGCCAGCTGATCGGCGGGCAGGACCAGTTGCGCCAGCGCATCGGTATGGCGTTGCTCGACTTCCTGGTTGTCGGGATGGACGGCGTAACCGGCTCTTGGCCGACGATGCAGGTCGCCGCCTATATGGACGTGCTGATGGACAATGCGTTCGGCAATTACCGGACGCTGATCGGGCAGATCACGACCAGCACCGCGATGGGCTCGTTCCTCACCTATCTCGACAACCGCAAGGGCGATCCCGTCAGCGGGGCGGAGCCGGACGAGAATTATGCCCGCGAACTCATGCAGTTGTTCACGCTGGGGCTGCATCAGCTGAATATGGACGGCACGCCGCAACTCGCGGGCGGCGAGCCGATCGAAACCTACGGTGGCGATGACGTGGCGCAGCTCGCGCGGGTGCTGACCGGGCTGACCTATGCGAACGCCGACAAGAACACGCCGGACCGGCTGCGGCTGCCGATGATCGTCAACGAGTCGATCCACGAGGGAGGGGCCTCGACTGTGCTGGGCGCGACGGTCAGCGGTCCCGGCGCCACGGCGATCCCTGCGGCGCTCGACATCATCTTCCGTCATCCCAATGTCGCGCCCTTCCTCGCGCTAAACCTCATCAAGCGGCTGACAAGCAGCAATCCGTCGCCTGCGTATGTCGCCAGCGTCGCGCGCACGTTCGTGGACAATGGTCGGGGCGAGCGGGGGGATCTGGCGGCCACGGTCCGCGCGATCCTGCTGCATTCCGAGGTGCGTGGTCCGGCCGCGTTGACCAACCCCTCCGCAGGGCGGCTGCGCGATCCGGTGCAAAGATTTACCGGCTGGGCACGCGCGTTCAACGCGGTGACCGCCGGCAAGTGGAAGGTCGGCGATCTTAGCGCCATCACCAAGCTGGGCCAGTCGCCGGGGCGATCGCCCTCGGTCTTCGGCTTTTTCCGCCCCGGCTATTCCGCACCCGGAACGCAGGTCAGTGGGGCCGGACTCGTCGCACCAGAGTTCCAGTTGGTGAACGAGCAGACGGTGCTGTCGTTCATCAACTTCATGTACACCACGGTTTCGGGCGGCGTCGGCGACGTGAAGGCCGATTATACCGAGATCCTCGATAAGGCCACGGACGCGAACGCGCTGGTCGACGAGGTCGTACTGCTGCTGGCCGCGGGTCAGTTACCTCCCGCCACCGTCGCCGCCATCCGCGCGGCGGTGGCGAGCATCAGCCTGTCCAAATCGGATGGCCCCATCAACCGTGTCGGGGTGGCGATCATGCTGACGCTCGCCTCCCCCGACGGCCTCGTACTGCGATAGTCTTATGCACCTGAACCAGCATCATTCGCGCCGATCCTTCCTGACGCGGAGCGCTCAGCTCGGCCTAGCCGGCGTTGCCGCGCCGCTGGTCGACACGCTCGGCTGGATCGGCGAGGCGGCCGCAGCGACCGCCGGCGACTATAAGGCACTCGTCTGCGTCTTCCTCTATGGCGGCAATGATTACGCCAATACGCTCGCGCCCTATGATGACTCCAGCTACGCCGCCTATCTGAAGGCCCGGCCGAGCGTCGCTTTGACCCGCGAGGCACTGGCGCCGATGCTGTTGCGCCCCGACCAGGCGCTTCCGGGCGGGCGCCATTACGCCTTGGCGCCGGCGATGGCTCCGCTGCTTCCGCTGTTCGATCAGGGGAAGATGGCGATGCTGCTCAATGTCGGCACGCTGATGGAGCCGACGACCAAGGCGCAATATCTGGCCAAAACCGTCCGCGTGCCGCCCAAATTATTTAGTCACAACGACCAGCAGAGCTTCTTCCAGGCATCCCATCCCGAGGGTGCCGCGACTGGCTGGGGCGGGCGGATCGGCGATCTGGTCGCGGCGGGCAATGGATCGGCGACGCTGACCTGCATCAACGCGAGCGGCAATGCGGTGTATCTGGCCGGGCGGCAGGCAATTCCCTATTCCGTTTCGGGCAGCGGACCGGTGCCGCTGCTCCGCAACAGCAAGACGCTGTTTGGATCAGCAACGTCTGCCGACACGCTGCGCCAGTTGATGACCGGTGGCGGCCAGACGTTGATGGCGGACGATTATGCCAAGGTCGTGCAGCGGTCGCTCGACACCTATGCCCAGGTCAACGCAGCCTTGGCCAATGCGCCGGAGGAGAACTTCGGCCTGTTCCCCGACTATACGCTTGCCGATCAGCTCAAGCTGGTTGCCCGGATGATGTCGGTATCGTCCGACTTGGGGGTGAAGCGACAGGTGTTCTTCGTCTCGATGGGCGGGTTTGATCGGCACAATGGCTTAGTGACACAACAGCCGAACATGCTGGGCGCGGTCGCGCAGTCGATGAAGGCATTCTACGACACAACCGTCACGATGGGGATTGCTGACCGCGTCACGAGTTTCACGGCGTCCGATTTCGGACGGACCTTGTCGGCCGACCGCGACGGATCAGACCATGGCTGGGGCGGTATGCACTGGGTCGTGGGCGGGGCCGTCAAGGGACGCCAGATCATCGGCAAGCCACCGATCGTCGGCAGCAATACGCCTGACGATGTTGGTCGAGGCCGACTGCTGCCGACTACCTCGGTCGATCAATATGCCGCGACGCTGGCAAGGTGGTTCGGGACCAGTGACGGCGAACTAACTACGGTGCTGCCCAATCTGGCGGCATGGGACCGTTCGTCATGGAACCTCGGCTTCCTCTAACGCGCTACCTACGCGGACATGACGCGCTGCTGGACTAATAGGGTCACTAAGGCCATTCCTTCCGAAAAGGACACGATGCAAAATGAACAGCCGCGATGCTTCGAATGCCGACGATATTGAGATGACCAGGGGTGGCATTATCGCAACGCACCCAGCGCAAGCTGGCACCTTCATCGTCTACGCGAGCGACCTGGAGGTGCTTGAGCGCGATCCTGTCATCCTTTGGGGCGTAGAGGAGCACGGGCGGGCGGTACCCATCACGATGAACGGGCCATGGGACGACATCGCAGATGCGCACAGTTTCGTCCTGCACCCTACCGGCGATTGCAGTAGGTATGAGCGCAACTGGGCGAACCTGGACCAAGCAGTCGCAGACCTGCTTACAGGCGAGCCTTAACCTTAGCGTGTTGCAATCTTAGCACTTGCTACCGTGGGCACTGCACCTAGGCTGTGTCTGATCACGTCTTACGTCCAGTCTATTTTAGGAAAGTGCGATGTCTATCTGGCACCTACTCGTAAAGGTGTATTTTTGGCCTGAGCGCCGTTTGGCGCGATCCATGGCTGCAAGCCGTGCCTCCACACGATCGCTCAAATGCAATTGTGGAAGTGACAAGCCCTCAGGCGAATTGCTGTGTGATGAATGCAGGGCGTGGTGAGTTCAGGGTGACGTCTGAACGTTAGGCCAGTGGCCCGCTAGAAAGAAGCTCGCGCGCTTTATAATAGGGCGCTCACGATGCGGCGAGCGCGGTTCTTCATTGTCACCACGCGGCGTTTGCTGCGCCATGAACCCCAGCACAAGTGCGCGCCGATCGTGTCATCATTGATGTGGTTGGATAGACCGGTGAACCGAGAATCAGGGAAAAACACGCTTTGGCTGCGTATTTCAATATCTCTGTAAGTGCCGAGGTTCGCCAGAAAGAACTTGGATAGACCCTGTGGCCCGCTCGTTGTCATTAGCTCCCAGTCAGAGAGATCAACGAAGGGGGCTTTCTCAAATATTCCATTTATCATAGCGGAGAAGAACGGGTGACCTCTCCGTGCAGCGAAAAAGGCGTTCCCGAGCTTCACATCGTCAGATGCTGTAGGCTCCTGTCCAACCGTTTCAAACTCTCCCCTTTCGACGCCAAATATGCAGCTTGCGGCTAGAAATTGGTCATCGAAGCCGGTGAACAGCTTGTAGTCAGTGTCCATGTATACACCGCCAAATGCATGCATATAAAGCAGTCGTGCGATGTCGGCCTTCATCACGCCTCGCGATATCTGCTCATACGCTTCAAAATGCTGAGGAAAGTGTTCAGCCATAAGCTGAGAATTTTCGTCGTCATCCCAAAGCCGAAACTGCCATCCAGGCAGGACACGCTTCGCTCGATCGACGAGCTTGCGCTCCTCCCACGTCAGAGCCTTGGACTTTGCCGTCTGATGTAGGATCTTTGGAATCACTGAACTGCCCCACCCGTCATTCATGACATTTCTGTCATAGGTAGATGGGCGCGTCGCAGTGAAGAGTTGACGTAATTGCGTCTGTCCCAAAATGGGGCGCCAGCTAAATGAGCTTAGGTCCATTTCCGATGTAAGCTTAGTTGACGCAATCGATTGAAAATTGTCAGCCGGGACCTGTTGATCTAGCAAACCCTAGTCAATTGTTGGCATTCTTGAATGTCGGTGCAAGGGCCGAAGCTCGCTAAGCATATATGCGAAACGCCCGGCTCTTTCGAACCGGGCGCCTTATTCACATCGCGTCGTAATAGCCCGCGTGGAGCTTCGCGAGCGTGGCGTTGAACGTGCCGCCATTGGCGTCAGCATCCTTTGCGCGATCGCGACCGTACTCGGTCTTACCCTTGGCGGAGAGCTTCTTATAGCGTGCGTTCTCGGTCTTGCTCATGGTGCTTCTTTCTACTCTGATGGTCCAAGTCGACAATGGTATAGAGGCCCGCGAAGCACTCAGCTCCGAGAATCCC
The DNA here is from genome assembly GCF_902506585.1 of Sphingomonas sp. T1. NCBI lineage: Bacteria > Pseudomonadati > Pseudomonadota > Alphaproteobacteria > Sphingomonadales > Sphingomonadaceae > Sphingomonas > Sphingomonas sp. T1. The sequence goes on along the minus strand of NZ_LR733875.1, from coordinate 546,043 downwards.
TATAAGCCTCCCGATGACTTGATTATCGGGGGATGCGTGAAACGAGAGGATCGGCTTGCCGCTGCTGCGCCATAACTTCCGGAACTTTGCCAGAAGTGGCGTGAGGAGTTGGGGCTGCTCGACAGATAAGAAATTGATGTACCAGCCGCTCTCAGCGGCATCCCACGCGATCTGCGCGACGGGAGTCGGCCCCTGCCATGCGATCAGGCAGGGGCCGGACTGGCGCAACTCGGCGTACCCGGTCATGGGCATCACCTCCTTTCATGTTGGGCTGGGATCAGGAACCAGTGAACGCGGCGAGGTTGCCCGCTCGGAACTCGGCCATGTGCCGCCCCGTCGTTGCGGTCGCGTTGCTTGTGTCGCGAATAGCAACATCGCCCAACGGATAGCTTGCGTCGAAAGTAGACGCGACGAGCGTAAGCGGCCCGCCGATTGGCCCCATGTAGAAGTTGAGATATGGCCCGCGCGCTTCCGCTCGCATGGTGTATTCGGTGCCTGGATCAGCAGAGAGCGTATTCGTAACCATCGCTGTCGAGACGTTGGCGATCGACACGCGCGAGATCGACACAGCAAGCGTGTTCGGGAAGAACGAGAAGCTGTAGCCAGCCGACACCGTGCTATCCGCCTGACGTCGCAGGAACAGATGCTGCGCGCCCGTGGAGGCCGTAACCGTGGCACTATCGCGCTCGGCGTATTGATCCTTACTCATGGCCGAATTGGTGATGTACAGGAAGCCGTTCTGCTTGGCATAGGCGCGGCCCTCTGCCGTCACCCACTGATCGCCGGTGCCCTGTCGCGTCCAACTCTGTCCGGTATCGGTCGGACGGTCCGCGATGCTGGCGCCGACACCTGTCGTGAACGTATCGCGGACGATCTGCCCGATTGTGAAGGTCGGCTCGTCGTTTGCTACATTGCCGCGCAGGACGGCGAAACGATGCTCCGGGATGACCGCGACATAGCCGGTTGGCTGAAAATGCGTGCCGTCCAGCGCGTAGTCCAGCGTTCGATAGACGAAATAGTTGTCGTTCGTTCGGTCCGTTGACAGGCGCAGGTTCAGCGAGCGCACGATATGGTTGATCGTCCCCGCAGTCTTCTGATCCTCAAGGAACTGGTTGAGCTGGTCGGCAATGCCGCCACGGGCCCAGCCGGCATTGACCGGCGTGTTGACCGTACCGCTCGTCGTGCGCGGTGTTGGGGCAACCGACGTGATCCACTCGCAGCCGCGATTGCGCAGGATCTGCCACAGCCGCAGCTTGTTGGCCGAAGTGGTGTCATAGGTGGACTGCGCCGGGCTGGTGCCGAGATCGTTCGCGGCCCAGTTCTCGGATGCCTGCTGGAACGTCCCGGCAGCCATATAGGCCATCCGCAACAGGCCGGTCGACTTGGCCGACAGATCAGTGTTGAAGATATCGTTCATCACCGTGCCATGGCGGGCAAGATTCACGAGCGGGACAGGGTTGCCCTGGTAGCTATTGGTTGCCGCGCGCGAGTAACCACCACGGATCGAGCTGAGCGGCGTGTCGCCGGTATCCATCGAGATACTGTCGCCAAGGTTCAGGTGAGCTACCCCGGTATGAGGCCCGTAGACGCAAGAAACGGTATAACCGTCGTTTGCGTTCACCTGTCCGGTCTGTCCCGTAATGGCGCCGACACCGGGCGCGACGGGAACACCGGTTGCGGGAAACTCGATCGAATAGTCACCCATCGGCGCGCAATGACAATTGTACGTCATATCGGCGGTCGTCTGGTCGTTCGACACCAAGGCGTCAGTCTGCAGCGTGATGCGATCGCCGCGGCGGAACATGGTCACGCCAGCGCCGTAAATATCGGCTGGGTACACCCTGTCGTGAAAGATCCGGATCCCCGTTGCCGCGTCGGTGCCGAGCAGCTTGGTCGTCGATGCGCCGTTGTCGAAGGTCGCGATCTTCATGCCGGAGCCATCGGGCTTCAGGTATGCGTGCTGCAGGATGGTCAGTGCTGCGCCGACCGGCGTGTCACCACCTGGCTGCGTTGCGTAATTGTCGAACGAGCCAGTGATGTACGGCACGTCAGCGCCGAAGATGATCGTCTTGCGAGTGCAGCGCTGGAGATTTCCGCCCTTCTTGTTCGCGGTCAGCACAGGAACCGACGTGCCGTAAGTCGCGACGCGCTCGGTCGCCGCCGAGGCGCTGTCGTCATTGCTGATCGTCCCAGTCGACGTGACCGTATTCAGACCAGATGCGGTGACCGTCAACGTGAAGGTATCGTCAGGCTCGACTGCAGTGTCGCCAGCGACGAGCACGTTGATCGTCTTGCTCGTCTCCCCCGCGGCAAACGTGCCGCTGCCGGTTGGGAATGCGCCACCGAAGTCCGCTGCATTGGCAGGGTTGGTGCCGCTTCCCGCCGTGGACCAGGTGAACGGATATGCAGCGGTGCTTCCGTCACGGTTGAGCGTAAGGGTCCAGGAGAACAGGGTGGTTCCGCTGTTGCCTTCGGCCTTCGCCACCGCGGACGATAGCGATAGCGATGGGGCGGGAGTTGCCGTGGCCGCCAAGACCGTCACCGCGGCCGACGTCGAGGTGATCGTCTCGCCGTTCGTCCCGACTGCGGTGTTCTCGCGGGTCAGCGACCCTGCGGCATTTGGCGTGACGGTGGTCCCGGTGCCGATCGCGGTCGTGCCCAGCAGCCAGCGGCGGCCGGTGATCGTCGCGTTCCCTGGAATGCCGTCAGTCGCCGTGAACGTTGTCCCGACCGCGCCACTGGTCGGCGAGATCGAAGGCTTCGAAAGCGTCGGCGACGGGGTTGGCGTGACGCCGGCCTCGAGCTTGACGACTTTCGAGCAGATCTCGACCGTTGGCGTTGCCATGAGCATGCTGTCCGCGCCGTCGGCGGTTTCCGGCGCACCGAACACGCGGCCGCGGAAGTACCGCGCCGAGCCGTCCGGAAAGGTCACCCGGAAGGAATAGAGCTTCTGCGTCTCATCGTCAGATGCGGTCTGCAGGAGGATCTGCCCGGCATCGAGGGCGTCGAGCGCGATCGATGGCTGCAGCGCGCCGAAGTCCGCCGAACCTTTGAACTTCTGCTTGGCACCCTTCAGGCCCTGGAATTCGACCTTCGCAAAGCTGGCGCCGAACGAACCGAGCTTCTCGACCTGGTTGATTTCGACATAGGTCAGCGCGGCATAGCCAGCTGCGTCGAAGGAAGATGGCAGCATCGCGGAAAGGGCGAGCGATGACCCGGCTGCGGTTTGAGAACCCATGGGCTTACTCCTGGAAGGTGGTCAGAATGACGGTCGTTGAAAGGCGGGGTGTCAGCGGGGCCAGGCATCGACAGCGAGGCCGCGGCGCGCGTCGCAGAGCGCAAGGTCGGCGCGCGCGTCGCGCAGCGACCACTCAGTGTCCGCGCTGTTGGCGCTACCGTCCGGCTGCCGGCGCATCGGCGTCGCCGTGCAGGGCTTCTTCGCCTCGGCCGGCACTGGGGGGATCGCTGGCGAATAGTTCAGCGTCGAGCGCGTCGAGCCCAAGCACGCGGTCAGCAGGAAGGCAGGCAGCACGGCCAGCAGCAGTTTGCGCATAGGTCCTCACGGTGTCAGTGGATCGAAGGATGATGGGTTCGCGATTTGCGAGGCGGTCGGCGAAGGTCGTGAGCGCCGTGGTTTGCTGGACGGCGAACCGCGTTTCCGCGGCGGCGCGCAGCTGCTCGGCCTTCGCGATCTCCGCGCTCCACGCCGCCCGCTCGGCCTTCAGCGTGGCCGTACGGTCAGCGAGCGTCTCCCGGGTGAGCAGGAGCCCGGCGAGCAGGCCGATCATCGGCACTGCCCACCACAAACGCCGCAGCAGGGCGAAGCCCGCCGCCCAGGTCATGCTTCGTTCGAAGATGAGGGAACGCCCGCGGTCGCGGTCATCAACCGGGGGCCGCCGATGACCGCGCGCCCGATCGGCCAGCGCCGCGCAATGCAGCGCGACTTCTCCAGCCGCATGATGCTGACCCGGTCGCCCTGATTGCCGGCAAGGACGTGATAGTGCGTCCTGTCCTCGCCGACGTAGAAGCCGACGTGACCGCCGCCCGGCCGCTCGAACACCAGCACCGCGCCGGCCGCGACTCGATCCGCCGCGAGATTGGCGCCCCAGGTCGCCCATGCCTTGGCGCGGACCGCGACGGGCGCGGCCGAAATGCCGTCTTCGGCGAGGCAGTTGGCGACGAACAGCCCGCACCACGGCACGCTGTCGGCGTTGTAGACCATGCCCAGCACCTTCGTGCCGAGCTTCTTCGCCCACCCCATGATGGTCGGGCTGTTCGACGCCCCCGGCGCCTCGCGGGTGCCAAGAAGCGACCGGGCATGGCGAAGCCACGCCGGCTCTGATGCCGTCGTCATGATTCTTCCTTCCAACATGTAGTCGATGTTTGCAGTGAGCAGTTCAGGTCGCGTCGGTGCTGATGAACTCGCATCGACCGGCCCGCCTCGCGCTGATCCCTTTCGCGCTCGCAGGCGGGCCGTTACGCCTCATCGGCCGTTGCGATATTTCTTTGTCGCGCCGTGCGGCGATTGGGGGGGCTGTCCGTTATCGACGCGCCGGGGTGGCACTCCAACGTGCTCCGGTCGGCCCGCCTCGAACCCCTCCCGGTTAGGCGGGCCGTTAACTCGAAACCAACAAACACTCTTTGGCGTTGGTAGATCGCCGGACGCATCCCCAAGAATGCTACGGCCGGCTCGTCTTTGGCTGACCCTGGGGGCGGGCCGTTACGCGTCAGGCTTCCCGGGCGGTTGGAAGAGGTCGCTACCGCGCTTCACCCAAGCGAGACATGCGCTGATGATCAGGACGCCAGCAGATCCCAGTCCCGTGCCGTAGGCAAGCGCCCAAAAGGGCTCCGGGCGCAGGCGGATGATGATGCCGGCGGTGAACAGCAACGTCAGCATGGAGACAGGCAGGTCGACGTTCCAGCGATGGTCCTTCCGGTCCTCCTGACTGACGTAGAACCGCACCGCGAGGCACGCGCAGATGCCGGCGATCATGCTGCCGGCTTCGAAAGGATATCCGAGAAAATGCCAGATCTGAGGCGTGCGTTCCGTCACGATTGCCGCCTTGTCTTTGGCTATGGCCGCAGCCGCTACCGGTAATGCCGCCCCCGCGGTCGCGATAAGCCGCCACATTAGCGCGTGCTCACCACGCCGATCGCGGCGATCAGGCTGAGAAGAGTTATGCAGACCGGGCGCTTCAGCTGGTCGCGGCGCGCCCAGATCCGCAACGGCAGGGGTTCGCGCTTGAGGTGATCCGCCATCCCGTGACCGGAGATTTCGAACAACGCCAGCGCGAGCAATCCGATCGTGAACGCGATCGGGTCGGTCATGCGCTGCAGCGTCAACAGCCAGGCAGTGGATGCGGCTTTCTCTGGATCCCAGCCCCAAAGCACCATTGCAGCCGGACCAAACCGAACGGCCATGGCGAAGCTGACCGCTCCACCGAACGCGCGCCACACGGTTACGGGGTGATGAAGCTTGTCGTGTCGGCGGTTCCGCCAGATGTCGCGCGCCATCTTGATCGCGAGCATCAGCGCGATGACGAAGCCGGCCGTGAAGCCCGCAAGGTTCAGTACGACGAGCCAGCCATGGCCGTTGAACGAAGGCGGGGCGAGTGTCATCGGCCCTTTCGCGACCGCCTGAGCCGCGAAGCTACTGTTATTCATGACGGTATCCTTCAGGGTTTGGGCACGCGCCCGGTCAGGCGGACCAATTCCAGTTGATGGAGGCATAGGCACTGCGCTTGCCGGCTGCGGTCATCGCCGCCTTGATATCGCGCTTCGCCTTCTGAGCGACCGCCTCGATCCGCGCGTTCTCCACGGCCGATGCATTCATCCCGGCCTCAAACCGGGTCAGTACAGCCGAGAGGGTTTCACCTGTCAGCGCTGCCTCGGCATAAGCGAAGGGATATTTCCGTTTCTTGTCGACCAGCGTGAGCGCGTTCAGCACCGTTGGAATGATACCGCTTGCGGCAATCGCCTCGGCTGCCTTGCGGTTGTAGACATACTTTTTAGCGCCGCCCGGCGTCAGCGACAGCATTTGCCGAGCCTCCCGTTCACCATCAACAAGATCGCACAAGATATTCTCAATCTTGTTAGCTGTTTCTTCCCAAATCTTACCATTCCAGTTTTGGACGACTGGGTCGGGAGCGGCCGGAATAGCGACAGCCTTGTGCGCTGCGGCATCCCAAGGCCAGCCGCAGTCCTTGGGGTGAACGTCCACACTCGACGTTGCGAAGCATGGCGACAACATTGTCCCGTCAGAAAGTGCTGTAATTGTCCAGAATTGCGTCATTGCGACACCACCAGTGCGTCGTTCATTACTGCCTGCGTTCCCGTTCCGCCGCTGGCTTTTCGAAAACTTACTCGAATCTCATAAGCGGCATTCGGCGATAGGCCCGTAACGGAATGGCTTATGTTGATAGTGCCGGGCTCGGGCGCGCCGCCGAGGACGCGTGCTTGTGATCCCGTTACTTCTGCACCCATATCGTTCCAACTGCCGCCCGGTGCCCGGTATTGTATCTTGCCGGCTGGCGTGAAGAACTGATTCCCTGTTCCGGTTCCACCCTCAAGATAATACTCAGCACTGAAATATGAGACGAGTCGTCCTCCAGAGCCAGACGATAGAATAACGGACTTACTGGCGCCGGTCTCGTTGTACGTGGTGGCCGAGACGATGACTGAGATCTGCTGTGCTGCACTCGTTTGAGACGCTGGCGGTGCTGCGTCTTTCTGGCGAACGATCGACAGCCTACGCGTGAAGGTCGCTCCTGCATAAACGGCATTCACATCGATATAGCCGGCGACGTTTGCCGTGCCGACCACGACAGCCCCGGCATTGTAGGTCGCGCTGATGCCCGCATCACTGGCGGCAAGCGATATAATAGAGGATGCCGTAACATCAGTGCTGCCCGCCATCACTTTGAGCGTGGACGTTCTTGGAAGCGCCCCACCCTTGGTCGTGCCCGCTGAGTCAACGGCAACGATAATGGTTTCGAGCGAAAGCGTTAATAAAACGGCGTCAGCGCCCTTAACCAGTTGCCAAGCATAATCCGCAGGACTCGTACTGTCTGGCGCGATCTGATCAGTATAGGTGCCGATGTAAGCCCGGTTTGACGGGTCGGAGAGATGGAAGTTTAGCGTCCCGGAAGGATTGTCCGCGTAGGCGATGTGGACATATTCTCCAGGGCCGGGCAGCCCGTTCGATCCATCCGCGCCGCGGATCAGCGTCCACCCATATGCTGCGGGGTCGGTACTGTCGGCCCCCGGATTCGTGTCGGTGTAGACGCCGATATAGGCCCGCCCCGCTGCGGCGCCGGTGGTAAAATTCACCGTCCCAGTCGCATTATCCGCATAGGCGATGTGAATGCTCTGGCCGTTGGTTCCGTTCAAACCGTTCGTGCCGTCAAGGCCGTCTGCCCCGTCAGCACCTCGCGCGGTGAAGCTAATCTGGTTTATGCGACCGCCCACAGTCCGAATACTGCTGTCGAAATAGAACGTCTTTCCAGAAGCCACCTCGACACTACGCAATACGGTATCGCCATAGAGATACCGGACGCGTTTGCCGTCATAGTCTAATGTGAAAAGGCCGTCGCCGTAGTTCTCGAGGAACGGGGGACCAGCAGGGACACCGCTTTCGAATATCTGGACGAAACGATCATCGCGAAGATACCAAGCATAATCCAGACTCATATAGCCACCGTCGGTGGTCGGATCCGTGTTTAGGCCGGCCATGATGTTCTGGTTGCCGGTCCCTTTGAACGATACAACGGCGCCGTTGCGAAAGCCTACGGTTGAATAGGCGTCGCTGTCCCAGCCGTCAGTCCCACCGTTCTTGATGACCGAGTTGCCGGCGACCACAGCATTGCCACGTGCGGCCATACCGAAGGGAGGACCCTTGTACTCCCGCCACGTATAGGCGTTGCGATCGGCGCTGTCGGCTGCCACAAAATCGGTATAGCTGCCCTCGTAAGCTCGCCCGTTCGGCTGGTTCAGGTCGAAATCAACAGCTCCATCCGGCGAGTTTGCATAGGCATAATGGATATAGCTCGTGCGACCGTCTGCGCCGCGCGCGCCGGGCGCTCCATCGGAGCCGTTCAAACCGTCTCGCCCATCGGTGCCATCGATGCCATCGCGACCATCGACACCAGACGATGCGAAAACGCGCCAGAAAGCATTCTCGGTAGTGGGCAGCGATGGCGGGGCGTTTCCGGTGCTGGCCTCGGCATTGATGTATTGCCAGCTCGATCCGCCATACTGGACAACGTCGCCCTCGCCGTAGGACAGCGTGGCATCGTACGGGCCACGCGGAACGAGGACGATCGGCGCCCGCGCGACCGGCGCGGCCTTGCTCAGGCCCTCGATCGTCAGCGACAGCTTGCTGACGTTTGTTTCGACCTCGATCGCGAAGTCCTTGAAGAACCCATAGACGATGAGGCTGTCGAGGCCCGTTTGCCCGATCCAGAGCGACGGCTGCGCGCGGACCGTTGCGATACGGTTCGCAACCACGTCGACCGCGTCCGTCCTGATCAGGGCCTTGGCCGTCATCCGCTTCGACCACGCACGCTCGACGATCGTCACCGCGCCGAAGTCGTCGACCACCTTGCGGCTGTAGTCGGTAATTCCCGCCGTGGGCGATGCCTCGGTGATGCCGAGCCCGACCAGCTTGCCGACCATCAGCGTCCCGATCGCGACGCTGCTGCCGGTGGTCGTCACGATGACGCGGGTTGTGCCTGCGGGTAGATCAAGGAAAGTGATCGCGCCCGCGCCCGCCGCGATCGTCCGGTCGTAGCCGGTTGCCTGGACGCGGACGCTCGTGGCGGTGACGTCAAGCAATGCCACCGCCTGGATGGCCGGCGCGTCAATCGTGACCGCGACCGAACTAGCGGCCGTCGTCGACGTGCCGAGCGCTTGGTCGAACATCGCCCACCGCTTTGTCGGTCCAACGTCGATCCATTTGCCGGACACGCCCGCCGGATCGTTGCCGACATTGCCGGCGCTCGCGGACTCGTAGAGACGGTGCTTTGTCGCCTTGATGACCCGCGCGCCCCGCGGATACGTGGTCTGCGCGGACCACTCCGCTGCATCGTTCTCCGGAACGTTGCTCGACACCAGGTTTGAGGTGGTGATCGTAGCGGGCTGGAGCAGCAGTAGCGTCGAGGCGCCCGTCACTGCCGGATCGATCCCCGTGTCCGCGACGGTTGCCGTCTCGGCCAACCCTTCGACCGTCAGCGTGCAGTAGCTAAGTGGCGGCGCGGCGTGGTCGAGGTCGAAGTCCTTGTAGAAGCCGCGCACCGACAGCCATGCGATCTGCTCGTCCGCCACCCAAAGGGCCGACGAGGCCCGAAGGCTCGCCAGCCGCTGCTGCAACGCCGAGACGCTATCGAACGGCACGGCCAGCTTGACCGACATCTTGCGCGAGAAGGTACGCTCGACGACCGTGGTCACCCCGTAGTCGTCGGTGACCCGCCGGCTGTAATCGGTGATGCCGATCGTTGGCGTGGCTTCGGTGTCGCCGAGCTCGACCGACGTCCCGTTATCAAGAACGACCCTCATGCCGCAGCAACTATGGCGATAGCGTCACCGCCGCTCTGCGCGGTCACGTCGTCAAACTTCTTCGCCGTCCGCCCGGTGTTCGCCGCAATGGTGGTGAGGGCGGCGGTCAGGTCAGTGCGCATCTGAGTCATCTCGTTCCGAAGGGCGCGATTCTCGCTGACCTGATCGTCGTTCGCTGCTGTCGTGGTCGTCACCGGCTGCGATGCGCCCACGACATCCTGCGAGGTTGCGATTGCGCTGCCGACCTTGGTCAGCGCTGCCACGACGCCGTAGGTCGCCTCCAGACTGGCGGCGGTCTGCGCCTGGACGCGGGCCAGCTCCTGACGGCTTGTCGCCTGCTCGGCCGCCGCGGTCAGCAGCGACTGGCTTAGCGCCGGGAGGCTTTTCGCCGCGTCCTGATCACCACCGCGCGCCGCAGCGGTCGCAGCGTTGAACTGGCTCTGCAGCACCGCAAAGCTGTTACCCCCGGCAGCGTCGGTCAGCCCGCGGATCCGCTTAACCTCATCCATGATGCTGTCGCCGACCGACGTCCATGCGTCCGCCAGCGATTTGGCAGCCGACGCTGCGGCCTGGGCATCCTGCATGGCATAGATCTCCTGTTGCAGACTGCGGTTGCTGGCATCGAGCTTGGCAAGATCAAGCGCACGCAGCGCGGCCGTGTCGCCCTGCAATTCGAGAAGCTGACGCTGGAGATCCTGCCGCTCGCTTGCGATATCCGCCGCGCTCTTGGCGCCCTCCATGGACGCCTGCAGGTCGGCGAAGGCCGGGGCGAGTTGCAGCAGCGTCGCATAGGTCGCCTGACCCGCCGCGCTCGTCAGGTCCTGCGCCTCGACCAGCTGACGGAAGCCCGCCAGCGTTTCGGGCATCACCATGCCGAGGCTGCTGAAGACGCCCGCGAATTGCGCCGTCTTCGCCGCTGCCTGCTCTTCCTTGGTGTAGAAGGACTCGAAATAGGAGTCTGCTGCCGAGGCCAGCGCGGACACGCTGTCGAACTGGTCGGCAAGGCCGAGCTTCGCCGCGATGCCCATCGTCTGCGCGCTGGTCCCGAGCAGATCGAGCGACGCGCCGACGGCCTCGACCGTCGAAGCGACCCGCACGAGCGTTTCGAACGTGCCTTCGCCGACCTTCTGGAACTGCGCGACGGCCGGGAACGCCGCGGCCGCCATGCCATCGGCCGCGGCGCCGAAGATCGCGGTCAGCTTCTCCTGGATCTGCTCGCCGGTCAGGTCCTTGAGGTCGATTTTCCCGATGTTGACGACGAAGCTGTTGAGGCGGCTCTGAATGTCGCCGGTCGCAGCGCCCAGCGGCCCGGCCGTCGCCACGATCGCATCGTTGAACTGCCGCAGGATCAGCGTGAACTGGTTTTCCAGCCCCGGGTCGGCCGCGCCGTACTGCGTCGAATATTTCGTGCCGGTCGAGATCCCGAGGAACGACGACTTCTTCTTCACGTCCGAATAATAGGATGCGTCGAAGCCGCTGTTCAGGATGTTGCCGACCGACTGCGGCCCGCCCGACAGGCCGTTGCCGATGACCGAGGTCTTCGTGCCGAACAGGCCGCTCAGGATGCTGCCGATGACCGGGATCTTGGTCAGCACCGCGCCGATGCCCGCACCGATCGGACCGCCGATCGCCATGCCGATGCCTGCCATCGTTGCCGTGGCGTTGCTCTTGAACCCGGTGTTCACCCCGGCATTCGCATCGATATTACCGGCGCGGACGACGAGCGTTGCAACGCCCCCGATCTGGCTGTCGATCGACTTGAGCGACGCGGCCATGTCTCGCGAGTAGGACAGCATCACGGTGTCGACGTCCTTCAGGGCATCGATGGCGTTCCGGATGCTCTCGCTCTTCGCTGACGAATCGCCCAGGACGGTGCCGGTGCCGGTGTTGGTCGGAGCCAGATCGTTCTTGCCGCCACCACCGAACGAGCCGGCGACCGACACGCCGATCCCGGCCAGCGCGGCGACCGTCGCGGCGCCCGCGGCGATGTTGAGCGGGAAGGGGAGGCTCTTGATGGCGTTGACCACCGCCTCGGTCGCCCCGACCGCGATACGCGCGACGCTGTTCGCGATCTTGCTGCCGGTCTCGATCGCATCCTGCGCGATCGCACGAACCGACATCGCGAACTGGACGAGGCGGAATGCCTTTTCGGCGGTCGCCAGAGCCTGATAGCCGCTCGAACCTTCCTTGAAGAATCCCTTGGCAGCAGACGCCGCGTCGCCGAATGCCTGGACCTGGGCCCCGGAGGTCCGCAGCGCAAAGCGCGCGTTTTCGCGTGAGATCTGGCTCTGGTCAGCGCCGGCCGCCTTGATCGCGGCGAGATGCTCGGCCTCGGCGCGCGTCCGGTCAGCCTGATAGCTGGCATAGATCGATGCCATGTCACCGATCGCGCGGCCAGCCTCGCCAAAGGCATCTGCCATACCCTGACCGGCCGACTGCACCTTCCCGGCGATGATGTCCCATTTGTCCGCGGTGAAGGTCAGCGAATCGTTATAGCTGCGCTGCATCGCGCCGAGCCGTTCTGCCTCGTCAGCGACCTTGACCTGCTGCGCAATCCACGCGGCTGCATCGGCGCCGGTCCAGCCCTTCGACTCCGCTTCCCGAGTAGCGCGCAGGATGGCGAGCGAGTGGACGCGCGCGGCATCGGTCGCGTCGATAAGCTTGATCTCTTCCGCAAGCTCCGCGAGCCGACGGTCGCCGGCTGGCATGGCAAGCTGGATAGCCGCCTTCATCTCGGAATCGGTCAGGCGATCACGCGCGGCACGCTGATCGTCGAGCGCCTTCGACGCACGCGCTGCGCCGTCGACATCCTTCGTCAGCTGCGCCGCCTCAATCGCGGCCAGCAGCGGGAGGTCTGCTATACGATCACGAAGCAGCTCCGCGGCCTTCTCGGCCGGCGTGATACCGGCTGCGACCGATGCATTGACCTGATCCTGGATATCGGCCTGCTCGCGCATCGTCGCGGTGCTCTTGGCGGCATCGGATACGCGCTGCGCGACCGCCAGGCGGACCTCACGAGCGACAGCCGCTTCGATGTCGCCACGCTGGCGGATCGCCTTGCTCTCGGCCTTCACGCGCGCCTCGGCGATCAGCGCCGCCGCGCCCGATACGCCATAGGCATCGGCCAACTGATAGAGGTTGCGGATCTGCGCCTCGATAGCTGCGGCGTCGCGCGCCAGCTGGTCGGCATGCTTGTCGGTCTTTGGATTCGGGATGTTGTTGTAACCGATCGACTTTGCGATGCGCTCGCGGGCGTTGTCGATCGCCGCGGTCTTTACGCGCTTGCCGAGCTTCGTCAGATAGGTGTCGGCAGCGGTGTAGGCCGCGCCATAGGTCTTCTCGAGCAGCTTGGGATCGCCCTGGCCGATCAGCATTTTGCCGATGCCGAGGGCGCCGCCCTTTTCGACTTCGGCGAGATAGGCCTTCGTCCCTGCGACGCCCGCATAGATGCCGGCAAGGGTCGAGCGCATGTAGGACGTCAGGTCATCAAGGACGCCCTTCACGCCCTTCGACATGCCCTTCATGTCGCCGACGAAGTAATCCGAGATGTCCTTGCCGACCACGCTGAACAGGGCCGTGGACGTATCCGCCCAGGTGATCGTCTCCTCTTTCAGCTTGAAAAGTTCGGCCTTAGTCGCATTGGCACCACCCGTGATTTTCCCGAGATCGCGTGTCAGCTGGTCGGACTTGACCCCTTCATTCACCCACCGGTTGAAGAGCGCGAAGCCCGCCCCGGCTGCGGCGAGGCCGATGAGCAGCGGCGAGAAGCGCAAGGCGAGAACCGCCACTTCCTTGCCGAAGCCGCGCAATCCGCCCTGGCCCATCTGGGCAACCTGAAGGATCTGCGCGCCCTGTTGGATGAAGACCTGCATGGGCTTCTGCCCGGTGAGCAGGCCCTGCGTGATATCGGGAAGCTGAACGGCGATGCTCTTCAAAGCGGTCCCGCTCTTCACCGCGGCCCCGGCCATGGCACCGTGCGTCTGCGTCGCGACGTTCGCGCGATCGATAAGCATGCCTTCAGCACGGGCCAATTCTTCCGCGGACGCACCCGCTGCGGTCATAACGCGACGGGCCTCGGCGATCTCGCTGTTCAATCGAGCCTGAGCGGCAGCCGCAGGATCAAGCATAGCCCGCAGTCGTGCCAGCGCTGCGGCATCGGTTGCTGCTGCAGCCTCCTGTTCCCGCATCGCCTGCGCGCCGCGGCGCACCGCAGCTTCAAACTGCGCGTGACCGAGCGCGGCCGAGCGGAGGCGCTGAGCCTCGGCATCGCTGGCAGTAGCCGCTTGGGCGACCTCCAACTCTCGCAGAGCCGCGGCGCCTTTACGTGCGGCCCCTTCGAACATGGCATATGCATGCGCGGCCTCGCGCACTCGCGTTGCCTCGGCAGTCGCGGCGGCCGCATTTTGAGCAGCCTCCATCTCTCGCATCGCAGCGATGCCGCGACGTGCGGCGGCCTCGAACAACCCATGAGCCAGGGCTGCGGAGCGGACCGACTGAGCTTCGGCTTCGATCGCGGCAGCAGCCGTCCGTGCGGCATCAGCTTCGGCGTTTGCCAGTGCCTGTTGCTGCCCCCGCAGGCGGCCAGACAGCTCGAACAGCTTGTTTTCCTCAGCGGCAAGCGCGGTCGTCTCAACCTTCATCGCCCGGATCTCCTCACGGGTCTTGCCGAAGGTAGATGCTTGCCGATCTAGCTGACGAGACAAAGCCTCGCCTGCCTTCTCGGCACTCGCAATTGCTTGACGGGCAGTTTGCATCTCACGTGATGTCGCGTTGCCGAACATGACGACATTCGACGTCGCGGCCGAGACGTCGACCATACCGCGGGTCGCGCGCTCGATGCGGGTGGCATCGGCGAGCACCTTGGCCTCGGTCGAGTCCATTGCGGCTTGCAGCTGCGTCAGACCACCGAACGAATCGCCGGTGTCGACGACAAAGCCGACCTCGAGCCTCGGGGAGGAATCGTCCATGGACATGCGTCATCCTCCCCGTTTGATCAGCCCAGCACTGCGCGGAGCTGGGCTTCTTCGATCTCCAGCTCGCGCTGTGTGACCGGCGCCCGCCATGGTGGCGGGCAGTTTTCGCTTTCAGCGGCCCGCCCCTCGTCGAGGTAGGCTTTCGACAGCTTGCGGATCAGCCGCGCTTCCCATGGCTCGAGGCGCACACAGGTATTGCCCTGCCACGCCGCGAGCTCGCGCGAGCTGATCGGAGCCGCGCCCATACCGGCCGCCTCGACCAGCCCCATCTCGATGAGCCAGTCCGTGATATGCGGCGCCGGATTCGGCGGCATCTGCGGGTCGATCTTCTTCCGCTTCAGCTCGGCGATCCGGCTGAGCTTCGGCGCGGTCGATTCTTCCTTCCCGCGCCGGCTGCGGGCATCCGGCTTCGGCGTGGCATGCAGCCAAGCCATCTGCCGGATGTAGAGGGTCAGGCCGCCTTCGAGGCGGCGCTGAAGTTTCCCCAGTCGCCGACGAACTTCGCGACCTGCTTGGTGATGAAGCCGAGGCCTTGGTTCGCATAGACGGCGCGATAGAGGTCTTCGCCGGTGACCGGGTCGGCCGCACCGTCGGGCTGATATTCGAAATTCTCGAAGCCCGCGGTGATTGCGGCGAGATCCTCGGCGGTCTCGGCGACGCGCTCTTCCGGCGTCGCAGCGGTGATCTTGCCGTCATTGTCCTGCATGCGCTTCAGCGCGCGGGCAGACTGACGAGATTCGACGACGCCATAAGCCTTGCTGCCCGGGCCATGGACCAGGATACGAACGGGAAGGGTCCGCTCGTCATCGGCGAACAGCAACTCGCCGGCCGGGTTCTTGAGGTGGAGGGCGGCCGTGGCGGCGACGGCGAGCGAGGCGATGTTGAGCTTCATGGAATGTGTCCTTCGCGGGAGGAGGTGCGCCAACCCGGCTCGCGACCCGCGACGACGGGCCGAGCTGGCGCATAAGAACCGGCGTCGCGGGCGCCGGGAGGGGAGGAACTTAGGCTGCGGCCACCTTGATGACCTTGGTGCAGATCTCGATCGTCGGCGTCGCCATCAGCATGCTGTCGGCGCCGTCCGCGGTTTCGGGCGAACCGAACGAGCGACCCTGGAAATACCGCTTCGCGCCGTCCTGATAGGTGACGCGGAACGAGTAGAGCTTCTGCGTCTCGTCATCGGACGCCGTCTGCAGGATGGTCTGGCCGGCATCGAGGCTGTCGATGGCGATCGAGGGCTGCAGCGCGCCATAGTCGGCCGAGCCCTTGTACTTCTGCTTGGCGCCCTTCAGCGGCTGGAATTCGACCTTCGCGAAGCTGGCGCCGAACGAGCCCAGCTTCTCGACCTGGTTGATTTCGACGAAGGTGAGGGCCGCATAGCCGGTCGCGTCGAGCGTGGCAGGCGTTGCGGCCGAGATAGCAAGCGCCGAGCCTGCTGCAGTCTGAGAACCCATGGTCTTGCTCCTGGTAACGTAACGCCGGGAAGCCCGGCCGGTGATCGCCCGCCGGGCGGCGGGTTAGGGGGTTAGCTCTTGGCCTTGGCGGTGCGCGGCGCGCGGGCGCGCTTCGGCTTGGCAGGCGACGACGGTGCGTCGGCAACGGGCTTTGGAACGGATGCCTCGACCAGCCCGGCTGCGCGGTAATTCGCGAACTCGCCTGCGGTGAGCTCTTCCGTCGCTCCCGCAACGAACTTGCGATCTCTGCCGGCATCGGTGAAATCGGTCGTGACGGTCGCACTGACCATCTTTGGGGTTGCGGACATTCTGGTCTCCTCTCGTGGTCAAGCCGGCGCGTCGAAACTGACGCGGAAATCCTGTGTCTGTTCGAAGCTGTTGCCCGGGCCGCGCAGGTCGGGGCCGCGGCCAGCGGTCAGGACGGAAACGTTGTCGGCGCCAGCGATGCGGCCCGTCCGCCCCGCGCAGGCCTTCACGACCAGCTTCATCGCAGCGACCTGGCCGCGGTAGCTCGCGGCCCGCACGGTGACCGAAATGCGCTCGATGGTGCGCACCGTCGCCCCACGCTTCAGCATCTGCCGCTCGACGTTGCTGGTCATCCGCACCAGCAACGTCGGCAGCACGACACCGTCGGGAAGCGCGCCAGCTTTAATCTGACGCGCGGGAATGGCCGCGATCAGCGGCTCGTCCGCGTGAAGCAGCTCGCCAACGATATCGACACCGGTCATGCGTCTTCGCCTTCCGGTTCAGCGGTTCCGATGATCCCCGAGCGGGTCACGCGGGCGTTGATGAAGCTCTGTGCCGCGGCGACCGCTTCGGCGCCCTTGATGTCGAGTGCTGGGCGTAAGAACGGGTTCGGCTTGGCGCCCGGGTGGAAAATGGTGTCGCCAACGAACTTGCCGCCGATGACCATCGTGCGCTTGTCCGTGGCGTTGATCCGCGCGACGCTCTTGCCGCCGCTTTCGTCTTTCGCGACCGAGATGAAATGGGCGTCGGTGCCATATTCGAGCCAGTTGGCGATCGAGCGGCCCCAGCCTTTCCGAACGGCGATCGTCACCGTCAGGCGTCCAGCCTCCGACTTGCTCCGCATTTCGAGCGCCTCGTCGACGTCGGACGAAATCGACCGCTCTTTGGCCTCGGCGAGAATGATCTTCCCGCCGGCCCGCGCCGCGCCGCGCAGTAGCTTATTCTCCACCTCGGCGGGCAACTGCGCGATGTAACGGCGAACCGATCGGCCGCCCCGGCTGGTAGCCATCAGGCGGTGTTCCCGGCCGTGCTGTACTCCTCGACCATGAACTCGACGCCCGAGCGCTGCCGGATGATGGCAGGGCCGGCGATGATCTGCATGATCCGATCGCCCATCACGAACCGCATGTTGCTTGTGATGTCGTCCCGAATCCGCATGCGGACCCGAGCTGGCCGGGTGGCGACGTTGATGCCCTCGGCGAGCTTCTCACCGCGGCTGGGCAGCATATCGACGACGCCGGCCCAGACCTCGTCAACCAGCGCCCAGCTGCCAGAACCGGCTCCGTCGAACGCTTCATCGGCGACGGGGCGCTCGATGCGGATGAAGTCGGGCAACTCGCCGGCAGTGAGCTGGGTCATACTACGAATTTGCGCAGGGGAGCGATGAGGAAGGTGACCGCCAGCGGCAATTCCGTTAGGTTCTGCCCCGACACCTCGCGATTGGCGTACCATTGCCCAACAAGCAGCAGCGCTGCCTGTGCGGCAACGGCGCGATCGCGAAGCGCCGTCGGCGACAGATCGGTCGCGAAGTCGCACCCTGTTGCGCCCTCGATCGCTCGGACCGCTGCAGCAATGAGAATGGCGAGATATGCGTCTTCACGATCAGACGAGCCTAGACGAAGGTGCGTTTTCACGTCCGCGAGGGTGACGAGCTCAGCCACGGGTGAGATCGCGCCCATCGCGCCCCTTCTTCACCGCAAGCCGCCAGCCGGTGTCAGGACCGTCCGGCTTGTCGCCGGTGTCCTTCTGCGCGATCCAGAGCGAGCCGCCGAAGGTGACGGCGTCGCCGAGCGTATATGCCTGGCCTTCCTTAAAGACGCCGCGGTCGATCACCGCTGGCACGGTGAGGTCGAAGGTTTTCACCTGCTCACCGCGGACGAACTTGAGGGTCGCCTGGCGCTCCCCGGTCTGCTCGATCGACATATCGTCGAAGCCCAAGCCAGGGTCACCGTCCTTCCCGTCGACGCGACCAAGCGGGCACATCTTGCCATCGCTCAGTGTCACGACCAGCGCACCCGTGCGGTCGATCATCGCGCCAGCAAGGCCGACGCCGTCCTTTGCAACAGGTAGCGCAGCAACAGCGCGCTCAACGGCCGGCGCGATGATCGGCTCGACGTCGGCGACCGTGACGCTCTTGCCATCGGCAGGGGTTGGCAGCGCCGCGACTGCGGATGCTACGGCCCCAGCGATGATCGGCTCGACATCGTCGAGTGTGACGCTCTTGCCGTCGACCGGCGCCGGCAGCGCCGAGACTGCGGCCGCAACCGCCGCGTCGACCGGCGCAATAACGTCGACCGGGGGCAGCGCGGCGACAGCGCGCTCTGCTTCCTGAACAATCAGCGGACGCACATCGTCGAGCGTGACGCTCTTGCCATCGATCGCGGGCGGCAGCGCCGCCACTGCCGCAGCGACAGCGGTCTCGACCGGTTCGACCAGGTCGGGCAGCGGCAATGCTGCTACAGCTCGTTCCGTCTCGGCAGCGATTAGCGGCTTCACGTCGTCCAGCGTGACGCTGACGCCATCCTTCGCCGGGGGCAGATCGCTGACCGCGCGCGCAACTGCCGCGACGACGAGCGGCTCGACGTCGGTGACGGTGACGCTCTTGCCGTCGCGGGGCATGGGCAGGGCGGCGATTGCGTCGTCGATCATTCGCCGAACGCTTGCTTCCTCCAGCGACGCATCCCGCGCCTCGACAATTGCAAGGCGGGCGAGCAGCGGAATGGTAGCCTTGTCGACAGCTTCACGGACAATGATTGCTGTGGCCTCGGCCTGCGCTTTGGCATGAAGCATTCAGCAACTCCCTGCAGTATTCTTTGTACAGGGCGGCCGCCGCACGCGATCGCTCATCAACTTCTGCGGGATCAGCCGGAGGCGCCGCCGCAGGCGTCGTGTCGCCTTGGCCTTTTGCCCACGGATCTTCTCGCGCATCGCGCTTCGCCAGCGCCTCGAGGCTGTAATTCTGCTCTTGCAGGTACGCCGTGTCGCCGCCGGTAATCGGCTCTAGGTCAAGCCGGCGCCGCGCCTCGTTGATCTTCTTGATCCCCGATTTGGTCGCCATGGCTTCGGCTTCGATCAGCGCCTTGGTGTCCATGCGCAGAAGGCCGTCGAGGTCGAATTCGGTGCCGATGCCCATGCCCTCGCCGATGCCGAGTCCCTCATCGAGGCACAGCTCGGCAGCCTCGATTAGCGATTGCAGCGCCTGGGTGTAATATTCGAGGTTGAGGCTCTCGACGTTGCTGTTCGTCGGCAGGTTACCGATTCCCAGCTTGTAGGGCGGCACATGGAACGTGGAGCAGACCACTTCGGCGGTCCACTTGAGCTGGTCGATCATCTCGGCATCTTTGGCGGTGACGGCCATGTGCTCATATTTGAGCCCATCGCCGAGTACGGCTACGCGGCCAGAATTCTTGCCGCCGTAATAATCAGACCAGTTGGCTTTAAGCTCGTCCGAAGATTCCTTACTGATCTTGCCCGGTGCCGACAGTAGCCCGCCTGGGCGCGACTGGTTGCCGAAGAAGACGGCCGAGTTTTCCTGGATGCGCAGCCCCTGCGTCGCCGCGAGGCCGTTCGCATAAATTGGCGACATGCCGACCAGCGGGTGAAACAGGCAATTGAAGCGATCGTGGATGATCTCGCGCGCAGGCACGGCGATCGCTCCGGTGAACCCGGCGAGATTGTCCGCCTGAAGCTCGTAGAAGACTTCGCCCTCATCGCTGACGAGCACCTTCACGCGGTTTGGGTCCAGCACATACAGGGCTGTCACGACGCCGCGGCCGTCGCGACGCTTGAGGACATACGTGTTACCGCGCGCCAGCTTCGAGAGGAAATAGCTGTCCCAGAACTGGATGCGGGTCTGAAACGGGTTCGGTTTGCGAAGGACCGGCGAATAGGAGTTGCGCGTCGTCTCGGACCAGATGCCGGACACCGACTGCGCAACGAGTTTGACCCGTAGCTTCGAAATATCGGACGCGATTAGCGTCATGCACGCGAAAACGGCGTGGTAAGCCAGCACACTCTCGACTTTGACTTCGACGTTCTCCTGCCAGGCACCGGCAAAACTCTCTCGGACAATGCCGAACCAGCCGCGCCGGTCGTCGACTGGGCTGACGGACTTGGTCCGTCCGAAGTCAAAGCCGAGGAAGCGCATCAGACCTGCGAGCCTTTGGCTTCAACGATCTTCTCGCGCAGAACAGCGGCGTCCCAGCCGTGATACGGCTTCTTGCCGACGGCTGCCTGATATTCTGCGCGCAGCTGTTCAAGATCGTCGGCAGTGCCACCAGTGCCGGTAGGCTTCAACGTAGCAGCGCCGTCCGACCCGATGTCGGCACGATCGTACCCGAGCTTGCCAAACACGCGGGCATAGCGCGGGTCGTTCGCCTTCAGCGCGCGGGTGAAATATGCTTGATGCTTCATCGCCTATCCTTTCGAGAACGGCGTATCCCGCCCGGGCGCGAGCAGCGTCCGGGCGGGGGCTACGTGGCCTCAGCCGCCGTAGTTGGCGCTGTCGATGAACTGCACCGCACCGGGACGACGCTTGCCCCAGTTGATGTAGCGCTCGGCGCGGATGCCGATCATGTTGTTCTGCCAGAGCGACAGAAGAACCGTGTTGGCAGTGGCCGGCGCGTCCGGCGCGCTTTCCATCTGCAGCGATGCTTCGCTGCTGACGTCGAGCATCGTTTCGCCGTCATCGGCCAGCAGGATCTCGTTCGCCTTGGCGAGGATGATCCGCGAACCGGCACCGGTGACCGGAGTACCCGTGCCGAGGTTGACGGGAACGTTCTCCGACAGGACGACCGGCAGGCCCATGAAGGTACCGCCGCTGGCGCCGTTGATCACCATCCCCGGAAATTCCGGGTTGCCAAGCGGATTGGTCATCAGTGCAAGGCCGAGCGCCTGCATTTCCGTCATGATCCAGACGGCACCTGCCAGCGACAGGTTGGCGCCCAGGAACTTGCCCATCAGCAATTTCGCATCGTGCCGAACGGCATCAGCGTCCGTACCCGAGGCCACGATCGGGGTGACCCCATTGGTGATCGATGCCGGCGAAACGTCCTGCACCGCAGCCTTCGTCGGGTCGACGAACTGCTGGTCAAGGAACTGGGCGGTCTGGCTGACCAGATCGTCCTTGACCACCTGCTCGGCCGATGGCGAGGATGCACGCGCCAGCTCGTCCGTGATCACGACAATGCCCGCCGTCTTCGCCCGACCCAGGCGGATCTGGTCGAACGCGAGCGCGCTGACCGGCTTTGGCTTACCTTCGCCGACCCAGCCGACCGACGAACCGCCGGTCTGACGCGGGATCTTGATCTCGAACGGTACGCGGCGGAGGCCCTGAATGCGGCCGATGATCGTCGCCGGACGGAGCAGTTCGGCGAACTCGCTGGTCATGTTCTGGTATTCGACCAGCGGTTTGGCCCATGCCGTGTCGGTGGTGGTGCCTGCCGAGACTGCCGCCTTGAGGACGTTCTCGACTTCCGGCGTGCTGTCGCGCCAGGTCTTCGCGATCTCGGCGGCCTGCATCAGGTTGCCCTTCGACCGGGCGAGCGCCATTGCGTAGCGCGTGAACGCGGTACCCTTGGGCAGATTGTGGCCCTTGATTTCGATCCGCGAACCGCCGCGGGTCGTGCCGGCATCCGCAGCGCTACCGCCAGCGACCGGGGTTGCCTTTTCGCCGGCCGACTTCTCGGCCTGCTTGAGGCGCTTCAAGTGGCTGTCGATCGATTCGATATCGGCCTGATTGCCGTCGAATTCTTCGGTCTGAGCGGCGTCGAGGGTTGCCCCATCGGTCGCGGCCTTTTTCATGATGGTGTCGTTGGCGGCGACCAGCGCGGCGCGCTTGGTCTCGAATGCGCCAATCTGCGCAGCATAGTTCATCGTCTATCGTCCTTTGATCAGGCGAGCCGCTTGATTTCGCGGATCACAACAGGTGGAGCCCGATCGCGGGCAGGGTTCTCCAGCTTGACAACCCGAACACTCTTGCCTGACGCGGCACGCTCGGGGTCTGCGGGGATTTCGGGGTCGGGGATGCCGGCCGCGTGACGCAGGCCGGTATCGATCGACTTGATGGCAGTGATGATGGCGTCGGCATTGGCCGGGATGGTGACTGCGGAAAGCTCGAACACCTCCACTTCCGTGAACCGGATGCCGCCCGCTTCCATGTAGGCATATTCGATCGGTCGGAATCCGATGCTGGTCGCGCGAACGAGGCCCAGCTTAATCGACTGCCAGGCGAGGTCGAGCAGGTCCTTGAGCAGACCGGGCTCGTCCGTCTTGGCGACCTTCGCCTTGAACGGGATCCCGTTCGCAGTTGGCTGGCCGAACTCGCACGTGCCGACCGGCTGGTCGTGGTTGTGCTGCCACAGGAACGGCATCGGGTTGGTGAACTTCACCCCCAGCGGTTCGATGATGTCGCCCACGCGATCCACGGTTGGTGTCGTCGCGATACCTTCAATGGTGCGCGCGTCTTCGTTGACCGCCTTGATCGCAAGGACGCTGTATGCCCTGTTGTCCATAAGAGCGCCTTTCAGATGAATAGGAAATTGGGCCCGGCGCCTGTGGCTTCCGGGTTGCGGGTCATCAGCATCACCGCGTTGAAGGCGGCGACGAGGGGATCGATCTTCGCCTTGCCAGCGACTTGCTTTGTGATGAGCACCGCGTTTCCGCGCTGCTCGGCCTTTGCGTTGCCGACGCACCAAGCCATGAGATCCTGCCCGCCATGGATCAGCGTGCCGTCCTTAAGCTTGCGCTCCATGCCCCACACAGCGGCCGAAAGCCGGAAACCCTGGCTGACAGCGAGCATCTGCTCGGCAGTGAACCCCCGGCCAGCCAACTCGTCGACCAGCGCGGTGACGCCTTGAGGGTCGAGGCCGATCGCTGCCTGCTCAGGGAAAAGCCCGGCGCCTTTCACCTGCTCGAGCAGGTCAGCGACTTCGATCAGATCCTGGGTCGGCGCCTCGCAGCGCACCAGCGTCTTCTCGCCGATGAAATCGGTGAGCCGGCTAGCAATGTCCTTCCGACGATCGAAAACGTCTTGTTGCGCCCAGGCCTTGCACCAGAGGATCCACTGCTTTGTCACCTTGTGCCGACCCAGCAGTGCCAGGCCGAGCAGATCGTCGAGGCCGCCACCGTCGATTCCGGCAACTACGACTTCGCAGATATCGAGGAAGGACCCGAACGAGCCGTCCCATAGGCTCGCTTCAGCTTTGGCAGCCTGCCAATACAGCGAGCCGATCCAGGCGTCGTGGCGCAGGCCGATGCCGATCTCGACATTCAGGTGCTTCGCGTAAAATACAGCGCGAGGCCCATCCTCACCGTGGTCAGCCTCGGCCGCCTTTTCCTCAAGCCAGTCCTGTGTGACCGATCGACCCATGTTCGGGTTGGTGATGAAGAAATTTTCGCGCTTCAGGTGGTCACCGTCCGCGACCATCTCCTCGGGGTATTCGTACAGGACCGGCAGCTTTCGCGGGTCCACGATCTTTCCATCTCGGACGTCGCGGAAGTAGTTGAGCTTCTGCTTGAACACGCCCGCGGGTGGCTTGTCCGACTGCGTCGTCAGATAGATCGTGTACCCTTCGGGGCGGCTGACTTGGCCGCCGGTGGCTTCCTTCAACATCGAATCGGCGTTTGCCATTTCGCCGAAGAGCCAGAGCTCATCCACCAGCACGCGGCTGGCCTTCTTACCCGCCACCGTGCCGCTATCTGCCGCAACGATCTTGAGCGTGGATTTCATCTCGCGGTGCGTGATGAGCTTCAGATGCTCCTGATGCTTCAGGAGATCCGTCAGCTCTTCATCGGCATCGATCATCCCCATGGCCGGTGCGAAGCTGTTAGCCGCAACCTCCTTTGTCGGCGCCAAGATCAGGTTCTCGTCGTAGGACCGGAAGCCGCAGGCCAGCTCCGTGAGCATGATGCCGGCAGCCAGCGTCGACTTCGTGTTCTTTTTGCTGATCAGCAGCATGTACTCGGTGATCAGCTGCCGATTGGTGTCAGGGTCAAAGGCACCGAACACGGCCGCAGCGAAGTCGAGCAGCCATTCGTCGCTTGCCTCACCGAACGTCGGCTGCCCAGGCAGGTCGACGATCTTGAGCGAGGTGAAAACGGCCATTTTGGCCTCAGCCGCCGCCGGGAAGAGAGGCGAGAATGGGATCAGTGATCGTCGGTCGCAGATCCGACGCTTCCAATCCAAGCATGCGGTTGACCACGTTGGCTGGGCCAACTTACGGCTTCACCACACTGAGGGCTGGCGTCCCGACGGGCCGGAACCGGCTACCGCCCGCCACCTCTCGTGCGCGATCTTGTGCCGCCGCCTTTTTGCCCTGCGGCGCGGAAGCCTCATTGATCGTCTTAAACGCGGTGGCGAGTTCCTTCAGGGTCTTCGCCCTGCCACCAAGGCTGATCGCGCCGAGCATGCTATCGCGGCGACGGCCATCGCGATCGTCAGCGGTGATCTCCTCGATCATCTCCTCGAGTTCGCCGGCATGCGTTGTCGTCGCCTCGAGCTCATCCAGCATCCGCGACACCAACCCGCGTCCGCGTTCGGCGATCGCGGCGGCATCCGGTACCGGCTCGCGTTCGCGCTCGACTGGCGGCGAAGGCTGCGGAGGCGTCGAAGTACGCACTTTGCGTACCCTGCGTACCACTCGCACCCACTTTTCGGCCTTGGCGCGCTTCCGAATAGCGCCTTCCGAAATTGCGTGCCGGTCAGCTATTTCTCGAATCGAATCTTCGCCGGCCAAGTATTCAAGCTCGATGCGCGTCCAGTCGAAAGATGATTTTCGGGTTGCCATGACGCGGCACCTCCGGCCAAAAAGTACGCACCTCAAAACGTGAGGAGGAAAAAATCTGCGGGTGAGAGCCTATGGGGTCCAGCAGGGCGCGCCCTACCGATGGTCAGACCCTCCCCCCCGGCGGTGGGGCGGCGTGGTCAGTGTCGTTGGGCGCGCTCAGCGCGCTGCTTGCGGCTGTTATGGCAGGGTGCGCACAGGCATTGCAGGTTGCGCTCGTCCCAGAACAACGCCTCGTCACCGCGGTGCGGCCGCTTGTGGTCGACGACCAGCTGCGACGTGTCCGCGGTCATCAGTCCGCAGCTAGGCCACTGACACGTGAACATGTCACGCGTCAGGATGACCATGCGCAGGGCACGCCAGCGCGCCGTCTTGTAGAGCTTGCGCCAAGGCGCGTGCAGCATGCGGTCCTCGTCGCGGGTGCGCTCGACAGGCGGCAACGAACCAAGCCCCGGCCGCAGCGAGGTGAGGCGGTTCGGCAAAGCCTTGAGCTTGCCCAACTCCCTGACCTTAAACGGTAGCTGCGGCGTAAAGCTGCTCGCGCAGTAGGTAGCCCTCGAAGCCCCAGAGCTTGGCGATCGCGCGCTCGCGAGCGAACTTCTGACCCAGCTCGGCATTGAAGTTCTTAGGCGAAGCGCATGCGCTCTCACCGGTGACCGTAAAGCCGTTGACGGTGTGAAGCACGCACACGGTCAGAACATCGCCGAACACGGCGTATTCCTCACGAGCGATCTTCGCCTCGATCGAGGCCAGCGTGACGCGGGGTGCGACGGCAACAGCCGCAGCAGCGTCATCACCCTGTTGTAAGGTGCTCATAGAAGCTCTCCTGGAAGTGAGTTAGCGACCGCGGACAGCGGCGCGCAGGTCGATCGCGGCTTGCTCGGCCTGCTCGATTAGGCGCTCGCTGCGCCCCTGATGGCGCGACCCGCTCGACATCTCCTCGGCAATCCGAAGCACGCGCATGCCGATAGCGTCAACGCGGTCAGCTGTAGAAGGTCGGGTAGTTAATGCCATGCCATCTCCCGCCCTTGGGACATTCAGCGACGTTGCTCTGATTAATAGGGACACAGCACGACGCTTTCGGTGTTGGCAGCAAGATTTTGCGAGCTGTTAAGCTATGAGATTTGCCGGAGGGGACTTGACGGCGCTCTAAGCAGGGCTCCCAATCAAAGAACGACCCGACTCGAGGTTGAGCATTGGAGAGTTGAGATGCTGAGTACGTACGAGCGTAAAAGGGATAGGCCATCAGCGCGTTGCCCCAGCGAAGCTAATAGCGATCACGGCTCGGAACAATCACCATGGCCCGACGATCATGTCGCAGATAATGACCACGGCTTATTCAACATCGTCGGCGACAATACAGTCGCCTATTCAGATCACGGATCCGCTACAAGGTCCCGATAAGACCGCCACTCAGGGGATTGGAGAGCCAGTCCCCTGAGTACTGATAACCGCTTAGAGAGCATGCGACTTACGCCATACAGTGGGACAATCGCTCGCAGCATGGCTCCTGCGTAAGGGCATGAGGGCGTCTCACACTGCTCCTCCCATTCCGCGTCTCATCTCACGCTCAATTACTTGGTGCCGTCAAATCACCGAGATTCTGCGCGCAAGCGCGCCTGTGCGCCCTGTGCCCTCGCAGCGCAGGCTTTGAAAATTCCCAGCGCGGCGGTTCCAGCGACAGCCGGTTGAGACTTGAGGGCTGCAGCAACAGTTGCGGGAACCCGTCCATCCAGCCGCCCCATATAGAACGCCGCCGTCAAATTCGCGACCTTCCGCGTTGGCTCGTTCTCGGCCTGCTCGCCGACGGCACTGGTTACAACCAGGCACCGGACATCGTCGTTAACCGTCTGCGCGTGCGCCGGAGCGGCAACTAAGATGGATGCGAGAACCAGACTGACGACGTTCTTCATACAAAGTTCCTGAGCGTAGTGGGCCTATAAGCATAGGCCACATCAACGCACAAAGTAACGTCGCGTCTCACCATACCGTAGGACAATCGCTCGGAACATAGCTCCAGAGTGAGAGGATGAGGGTGGCTAGCCAACGCGCTCTCGACGATTCTGCGCCAGTTGCTCGACATCCTCGATAAGCGGATCGCTGCGACCATGATGGCGCGATGGGCTGCGCACATTTCTAAAGATCCGAAGTAGGCGCATGCCGATCGCCTCGACATGGTCAGCTGTGGTGAGCCGCAAGTGCGGTGCGGCCATCTAGACCTCCACATATAGCAAGAGCCGCAACCCTTGCGGGCGCGGCTCTAACAACTGTCGATATGCATAGACTAAGGTGCGCACGGGTCAAGTGTATTTCATTGTTGCAACCGTCGGACGCGATCCTTGGTCAGATCGGCTTTCTGCAGTTTGGGGTTATGCCGCCGGTTTATCGTAGCAATTTGTCCACATCGTCCCACGTCGTCGAGAAGTCGAGCGTTGCAATGAATTCGACGGGATGCATCTACGTGACGCCGCAGTCATTACACACATCTGGAATGTGCCGGCGCGCCCCTGTGCGCGACGATTTCGAAACTTCGGCAGTGACCACGCATCGATCAGCATGACCGAGCGCCGCGGCGATTAAAAATGGATCTTGGCCGACGGTAACAAGGTCTGCCTCGCTTAATGGCTCGCCATAGCGGGCCAAGACCACCTGGAGCTTTGCAGGATCACTGTCCTCGGCCAAAAGAAGCGCACGCTTAGTTACCGGGTCTTTCATCCAGGTGGCCAGCACGTCGTTGCCGGTCTCGACCTCAGCATAGATCTCTGGCGGAACTTTCAGGGCGTTCACCGCGCCATGATACCGAAGCCATTTCCAAAATTCCGGAACCCGGTCGAGACCGTACCAAGTGTTATGCGCCGTAATTAGCGCGTTGGCATCGAGCAGATACTGCATCAGGCAACGGCCCGCCGCGTTTCGGCAAGAAGCGGGTAGACGTTCATCGGCTTGACCCCGAGCATCCGGGCTGCACGTGTTGGCGTAAGAGAGCCATCAGCCATGCCTTGTCGAGCGACGGCCAGTAGCGCAGTACCGAGCCTGTGCCGTCTTACTACGTACCAATTGGGCCCACCATCGGACCCTCGGTTAGCTTCTTTTATGCGGGCCTTGTTAGCCATCCACTCGGATCGGAATTGATCGCGATAAATCACCCAGTCATCGTGGTCGATTCGGTCCGCACGAAACAGCTGATAGGCGATCATTGTTCTGCTGACCTTCGCCTGGTCGGCCAAGGTAGCTATCTGCCGTTTATCAGAATCGGTGCCGGTAAGAGGAAGATCATCGATTTCCGTGCTCGCGATTAACGTCGCGGCTGCCGTATCATTGCAGAGGCGCTCGACGGCGCCCTGCGGCACGCCTCCGCTAACTCCACCTTGCCCGATCAAGATATGTGCCAGCTCGTGGAGCAGAGTGAAAGACCACGCGGATTTCGCATCCTGATCGTTCACGACGATGAACGGTGCCATGGCATCAGCAATTGCGAAACCACGGAATACGTTAACGTCGATTGCCGTCATGTGATTTCCGCAGTCGCCGGCCAGCAATACGAACACACCTTTGGCTTCGATCAAGGCACGCAAGTATGCAAACGCTTCATCGACGCTCTTCCGAGAACGAAAGACTGCGCGATCGAAATTTATTGCTTTGACTAATTCGGCGGAAAGAACTGTCGCGTCCTTTATTTTCCATGCGGCCCCGACGAGCGCGACAGGCTTTGCATCATCGTCGTCCTCCAGGGCTTCCCGGACCAAAGCCTGTCGTGCTTTGACATCACGCAATAGCGTCGCAAGAAGCACGTTAGATGGGTTGCCCTGATCTAGTAATGTGCGGAAGTCTTGGCCCAACTCCGCAGCGACCGGAGGTTCTGCCATATAAAACGTCAACAACGGGCGATGATATTGTTGCGACATTTTCCGCAAAACCGCAAGACTAGGAGATCCGTCGCCTGCTTCTAGGGCTGCCAACCGATCGGCCCCACTGACGCCCCGCGCTGCGTTCAAGGAAATTTTTCGGGCGGCCGTCTCCAAGTCGAGACCGGCCGTCTCTCGTGCCCATACCATGATTGCGGGGTTAAGCTGTGCCACATGCCCTCCATGCACCGATACCGGTTAATGTGTCATGGCGAAAGTTGGCTATGGGCGATTTTGCCACTAAGTTAGCCGCTCCTTCATTGCTACGATGTCAGCAACGAAAGCGACGACGGTACGGGCGGCATCGATCGCTGACCTTGGGTTAGACGCGAGGCTGGATCCCGCGGTCCCCGCGGGCTCATCAAACCTGCAGACATTCTCGAATACCGACCAATACTTGCCGGGCACATATTCCTTGATGCGCTTCAGGTCGTCGAGGGCTTCCTGTTCCGCCCATCCGTTTCCTTGCCCGACACCGGGTATCCGCGCCAGATCCATGACCAAGGCTTTGCCGCCCAGCCGGGCCCATAGCGCCTCGCAGTGGTCGATCGCAGCAAGCTGGCTATCCGACAGCAGCTTGGCCGCCTTCCAGCGTGCGACCGGCGTGCCGCCTCGGTTGATCAGGGTGTGCTCGGTCACGACGCGGCCGGCGTCCCGCAGCGGCACGTCTACGATAGCGTGCATGCCCCGCGCGATCTGGATCGCTGGGGCACCAATAGCCTCTCCCTTAGCTGTCACGGCCTCGGCTGTGCGCTGCGCCAGCGTCTTCGGCTGCCGCTTGATCTTCGTGCTTGTCTTTGCTGCCCGCCCCATCGTCTCAACCCTCGCTCTTATAGGTATGTGTCATGCCGCAGCCTGCTGGTCGTAGGACTCGCCGGGATCGATGCCGAAGAGGCGGATGTAATCCGCGCGGGTCGGCTTGCGGCTGGGCGCGCCGGAGGCGCCTGGCATTGGTACCGCCCGCGATGCGTCGCGAACCGGGCCCGCGCCGCGGCCAATCTTGAAGCGCTCGACTATCTCGGCCGCCTCTGCCGGCGTACACCGGTCAGGTTCGGGCAAGGCGGGCGCATGAACGCCGACAGCCGGCGCGGCCAGCCGCTGGCGACGAGCCCAAGCCCCGCTAATCTCAGCCATGATGGCAGGAACGACCTTCGAAGGGTGGTCAGCCTTCTGCATCGCTGCTTCCGCACCGCGTTGCAGCAAGCCGATCGGGATGCCGTCGAGCGCGATCCGGGCAGCTTCGAACCAAGTATCCTGGCTGTCCTCGTCCATGCCGACCGGTGCAACCAGCTGGAGGCATGGGAGCAGGGTCGTGATGAACTGGTCATCAGACGCCGGCTCCAAGTCCCGATAGTCCGCGGCGCGCCTTGAATCGCTCGGCAGCATCGACCGTGCGACCGTGACCGCTCCGCGACTGCCCGTTTCCGCCCACACGTCCGTTGCCTGATCGTTGTCCATCTCGGTTATCCTGTTCGATTATCCAGTTGCTCCACGCCTTCTGCCAGTCGGCTTTCCGGCCCAGCCCGTCCTTGTCGGCGGCGTTCGCTGCCCAATTCCGGAAGCTTTCGAGTGCGCGCAGGCTCCAATCCTTGCCCCGTCGATCGACGATTGCTCGAGCAACGGTGTCGTCTGCGAACCGAACCGGCGCCCAATCTTCTGGAAGACGGAACGGCTTGATCTTCACGGCCTGCACCCGCCCGCGCCTCGAAGGAGGCGAAGCCTCCAGAGAGGTTATGGTTCTTGATGGTTTGTCCGAAGCGGCTTCGGGGGTCAGCGCTGTTCGCTTCGGGGGTGAAGCGGCTTCGGGGTGAAGCTGCTTCGGGGGTGAAACGGCTTCGGGGGTTGGGTGCACGATATACCGACATCCGCGCCCTGCGATTTCCTGCCGGCTCATGTGGCCGCTAGCTACGAGGGATTTGATGGCAGCCTGGACGGTGCGGTCGCTCTTGCTGCACTTCGCCGCCAAGGTCGCCATCGAGGGCCAGCAGAGGCCTTCATCGTTGGCGCAGTCAGCCAACGCGAGAAGGACGATCTTCTCGCTATCTGGCAGTGTCACGCTCCACACTGCGGTCATGATCCGGACGCTCATCGGCGGTTCTGCTCGGCAATGGCGCGCAAGGCGCTGAGTTCGGCGCTGATCGATTCCAAGCCGCGCGCGATGCGGATCAGCTGCCAAACCGCGTACAGCGTGACGAAAATCACGAAGAGCTTATCGGTGTTGTCCATTACGCGAGCGCCTCCGCGCGTAGCTTGGCGGCATGCTCGATCATCAGCGCAGCGCGCGCGTCGAGCGCGTCAGCCGCCGCACGGAGATCGTCACACGAGATCCCGCGCTCGGCGCCGGTCTTCGCGCGCAGGCTACGGGGTTCGATGTTCATCGCTTCCGCGAGCGCCGCGGCGCTGCCAAGCAGGACGCCAGCCTTCATCAGCCCGGCCATCCGCGGCACAGACAGCATGTGCGACGTGTGAGCCGCTTTGGCGGCTCGCTTAGATGCCAATCGCTTGGCCGCGTCGGCCGCCTCCTGCTGACGCCGGAGATCGCCGCGCACGCGCATGACCGCGTCGAGATCTTCGACGGTGGAGAGGTGAGCCGGTTTAGCGGTGCACGTAAGGGTGTCGGCCTGCATGTCAGAGCATCCCCGACGAAATGCCGCCGAGCGTATAAGCCGGGCCGCCGGTGCGGGTGTCAGGCGCGGCTACGAGCTGGGCGCCGGCAGCGATGCGGGCCATCTGGCGCTCGAACGGCGTCATGTCTGCCTCGATGATGCGGCGGGCCTCGGCGGCACCCAGGGCGGCACGCGCGCTGGCGTACTCCGCGCGGCGGGCGGGCGGGCACCAGTTGAGCGCCCCGCGCTGCTTGGCATACGGCGTCGGCATCGGCTTCCCAGCGATCAGGTCGAGCACGAGACGCTTGGCGTCCGCGGCGCGGCGGCCGCGGCGCTTCAGGTCACGGTACTTCTCGCGCCACTCAGGCGGGCACCA
The DNA here is from genome assembly GCF_902506585.1 of Sphingomonas sp. T1. Classification (NCBI taxonomy): domain Bacteria; kingdom Pseudomonadati; phylum Pseudomonadota; class Alphaproteobacteria; order Sphingomonadales; family Sphingomonadaceae; genus Sphingomonas; species Sphingomonas sp. T1. Next base: position 514,151 of record NZ_LR733875.1, on the reverse strand, counting down.
TGCGAGAACCGTTGCCGATCGCGCCGCACCCGCCGCCATCCGCTGATCCTTCGTGATCTTGTCGTTCGCGGCGCGCAGCGTCGCGGTCATCCGGTGCCCGTGCTGGCGGCGCTGTTCCCGCACCTCAGGGCTGATGTGCCGATTCATGTTTGCGCAGCGCGCGGCATGCGCGGCACGATATTCCGGATCCGCGAACCGGCGGGCGATGCCCTGGCGGCGCCTCTCGGCGGCAACCGGGTCGGCATTGTTGTGGCGGGTCGCACAGGACTTGCAGCGCCCGGTCAGATTCCTCGCCCCGAGCTCGGTCGGGCAGTCCATGCAGGTGCGCGTCATGCCGCGAACTCCAGGTCAATGATGTAGGGGGCCGATGCGGCCTGATGATCGCAGCCGATGTCGGCGCGGATCCCGCAGCGGAAACAGGGGGTACGATCGAGCACTGGGGGCAGGGGTTCACGGCGCTCGGCCCGCGCGATTGCGTGAGCGCGCTCAACTTCCCTCAAGGAGCCATCCGGAGCTTTGCTGGCGCGGATCGTCGCCCCCAGCTCGGGAATAAAGATCTCGCGCGAGAACGGCGTGGTGGTCACCACGATCTTATCCGCCGCGACGAGGTCGACCAGAGCCTTCTGCGGGATCGAGGAGGACCGCACCCCGAGCAGCGATGCCAGGGCGAGGTTCGTCGGACAGCGGGCACCGGCGCACGCCGCGTGCAGCAGTGCATCGTAGACGACGTCGCGGGACTGTGCAGCGCTGCGGCGGGGCTTCGTCATTATGCCGAGGTCTTCCAATCAAGGAAGAACAGCGCGGGCGGACCTTGATGACCGTGCTCCCAGACGAACCACGCGAAGGCGATGACTCCATGGCCTTCGCCTTCGCCGGCAAGCTTGCCGCGGCCCATCGGCACACGCCGCGACATGATGTAGACGCGCGCTAGCGGCGTACTGGGGAACCACTTGCCCCGCTCGACGCCTTCCAGAAACGCAAGGCGAAGGAACATCACGACCTTGCCCGTGGTCAGCATCAGCGCGCGGTCGATGAACTGCAGGGCGTCGCGGAACGGCGGGTTCGTGAAGATGTTCGGCGCGCGAGGCTGCCACTGCATCAGAAAGTCGAGCTCGCCCTCGCCATAGCCGCGATCGATCAGGTCGGTGCTGACGACGGTATAGCCGGCGGCAGCCAGCGCATCAGAGATTGCGCCATCGCCGCATGCAGGCTCCCAGATCGCCCCGTCGAATTTCTCGACCTCGAGCAACGCGCGCGTCGCCGCAGGCCACGTCGGATAGAAGTCATGTGTCTCGCGGTTGACCGGATCATCGGTCTGCGCACGCGAGAATGCCTTGCCACCCGCCACCGAAGGCGAGGTGTCAGGCACACGTGCAAACTCGCTCGCAGAACCGGGCTCAACCGGCACTGCGCTATTGAGCGCGTCCATAGTCATCTCCGTTGCGGGGTTTTCCGCGTGTTATTCGTCAGTCGTAGAGGTCGTCAGGGGGCCGCGAATGGCTCCAGGATCTGGATCATCATCACCGCGTCGTCGCGCAGCTCGGCGCGATCAACGTGGCAATATCGGCCGTCGGCGCCGGCGCGAGCGAACTCGGCCGCACCGGTCATCAGCTTCGAAATCACCATGGCGGGGGCGTCGGCGGCCGGGTCGAGCTCGCGCGCGCCCTGGCCAATGACGCTCAAGACCCGGTCGGTGAACTCGACGCCGAAGAAGCTGGCGAGGATCAGGAGATTGCAGCCGCTGGGGCACCGGCGATCTCCGCCGCTGGCGATCATTGCCGACAGGGTGCGCGCCGGGATTTTCGTGCCTAGCGCGACGTCTTCGACCGAGTGCTGGCGGCCGCGGCCCATCAACAGGCCGATCGCCTTGCAGATCTCGTCCTCTGCCGTTTCCGGCGAAATCATCGAGCTATTCGTCACGGACATTGCCCTCCAGACCGAGGAAAGAGGTTTCATGGAAACCGAGACCCTGATCACCGCCCCGAAGGCCGTTCGCCTCGCCGTTGCGCGCGCGCTGCTCGAGCATTGCCAGCTCATGGCGGCAGCACAGGTCCACCAGCCAGACGAGGCCCGCGCTGGCGAGCGTGACGATGATGATGCCAAAGATCGTCATGCGGCTTCCCGATCTCTGGAGGGGCAAACCGGCTGCTGGCAGCACCGAACCGCAATTGCGGCTCGGCTACCGCAGGCCGTGCAGTGCGTGACGTCAAGGACCGGCGCCTCGATGTACGAAGGGTCCGACGCAGCATGGAAACCGAACCGCTGCGCGCCGATCGCGATGATCGCAGTCGCGGCACAAGCGACGCGGGACGGCTCCATGGATGGGAGGGTGAGCAGCACCTATGCCGCTTTCTTCTGGCTGACGGCGTGGTCATACGCTGCCGTCAGGTCGCTCTGCCGCCAAGCCGGCACGCGGTTGTGCGTCTTCCAGTGCTGAACGGTCGTCGGCGCGATGCCGAGCACAGCTGCGGTTTTGCGAACCCCGCCGATCGTCGCAATGATCTGGTCAACGTTTTCCATGACCTAACAAGTACGGTATCCGTACATAATTGGCAAGGGGATTGTGCGACTTTCCGGCTGGCGCGTATCACGTGGGCCGCCCATCAACTAAAAATGGACACGTCCGAAAAGATCCTGGCGGCCCTGCGCGAGCGCAATGTTACGCATGCTCGGATCGCGTCGGTCCTCAACGTAACCACGAACAATGCAACCCGGCTCTACAACCCGGACCCGAAAACCGGGAAAACGCGGAAGCTGAGTTTCGACGAGGGTATGGCCTTAATCACCGCGTTCGACTTGGATAACCAAGACGAGGATCGCCCGATTGAGCTGATGAGCCTACCAGTCGCAAGGTTGGCGGTTCAGTATATTGCTCAGCAGCTTGGCGTGCGGATCGATCCCGATGATGAGCGAGTCGAAGACCTCGCTCTAGACATTCGAGCATATTCTGAGTTCGCCGCATCTTCTCAGATTGGCGAAAATCTTGACCGAGCGGAGGGCTGGCTTGATGGTCGTCGATCGCGCCTGCCAGCTCGCACTTAAGTTGCAACGTCAGCAGCAGATCGCGCTCAGTCGCAGATAGGCGACGCTCATTTTCGTGCGCCAATCTCATCGCGAGCGATAGCCTGGCGGAAAGCATGCGCCTTCTGAATTAATGCCGCTCAACGGTAAGATTTGGGATTCGCGCGCCATGTTCTCATTGTGTTCTGCTGGGCGACGTGTGTCGATAGGAAATTTCTTAGCCCGGCATTTTATCGAGTCGGCCGGAGTGTACGGAAACCGTTTGACATAGCCATACGATAAACGTACATGTCGACTATCAGGCCAGCCCGGCCCGGTAGGAGACCAACGTGGCCGAGCAGGCTTCCACAGATTGGATCGAGTGCGATGGGACAGGGTGCCCTGTCTCGGATCTTGCACGTGTCCAGGTGCAGTTCCGGTTCGATCGTGACCGCCGCACCGCGGAGCGCGCGAACCCCGCCGACGGCCATCCTGCTTACATTTACCGCGACTGCTGGACGCATCAGGGCGCCCTGTCCGACATCGTTGCGTGCCGGGTCGTCGCGTGATGCGCGTCGACATCCGCCCGCGCCATCGCAACAGCGGCAAGGCTGACGCCGAGCGTCGCTTCCCGACGCATGTTCAGTGGCTCCGCGGCCGCCCGTGCCTGATCGCAGGCACCGATTGCGATGGCCGCATGGAGGCCGCGCATGTCGATCATGCAGGAGGGAAGGGCACCAGCCTGAAGGTCGCCGATTATAAGGCGGTCCCGCTGTGCCAGCATCACCACGCCGAGTTGCACCGCGGCGCAAAGACGTTCGAGGCCGCCCACAAAATCGACCTCGTCGCTGCTGCCCGCGCCTATGCCGCCAAGTCGCCGCATCGCGGTCGCTGGGCTGATGTCGAAGGCGCGCCGCGATGACCGGCCCGACCATGACCTGCGATCCGGACCTCGATTCCGCAATCGCTGAGTTCCGCTATGTAGCACAGCGCCTGCGCACTCTCGACCAGCAGATGCTGACCGCCGCGGTCGACCGCTACAAGCACTTCGCCGCGATCAAGCACGAGCGGGCCGAACTGTGGGCAAATCTGCGGGGCAAGGCTGAGAAGCTGCAGCTTGTGCCCGAGGACCACCACCTTGGCGCCCGCGCGCTGCTGCTGGTCACCGAGGTCGCGTGGATCCTTCATGCCCGCACGCGCCGCAAGCCAACCCCGGCGATGATCAAGGCGATGGTGCGCGACATGGGCGAGCTCGCCGAGCGCGAACGCGTCGAAGCCGAGGCCGACAAGGTCGAGACGGAATTCCGCATGCGGACCCTCGCTGTCCGCGTCTCGGCCGCAGAGGCCGTCACCCGCTACATCGAATTGAGCGCAGCATGACCTATGCCCAACGCCCGCGCCCCATGGGCGAGATCCTCGGCCGCCAGCCGGCGCGGATCCTCGTCACCCCGTCGAAGACGTCCAGCGCATGGTATGGCGCGATCCGCGGCGCGGTGAAGACCGGGTTCGGGGATCACAGCATCACCGGAGGCGCGCGGTTCACCGAGCAGCAGAACGAGGCGCTGATCAGCCGCGGCATGGATATCCTGACCGCGGAAGCCATGACGGTGCAGCGCAACGCCGGCGACCACGAGATCTGCAACGGCACCGGGCTTCCCGGGGTCTACCAGTTCGAGTGCCCGGTTCTCTCGCGCCGCGCCGATGGCCGGGTCCGCGTCATCGCCCCCAGCGGTGCCGAGAAGCTCGTCGAGGGTGACGGCTGGACCAGCCCGCGCCGCTCGCGCCGCAGGTTCGCGGCATGAGCTACCTCGACCCCGCTGGCGCCGCAGCGCGCGCGCCGCTTCCCCCTGTTCCCGATCTGATGGGCGTCGTCTCCACGGAGATCCTGATCGACCTGATGATCGCCATCCTCACCCTCGGAGATCGCCCGTGAACTGGACCAACATCATGCACGGTGCCGGCTGGATGAGCCTCTTGGCCATCGCCATCATCGCAGGCGTCATCTTCTTCGAGGACGTCTATCGCCGCTGGCCCCAGATCATGACCGCCCTGCGCGGCAACGATCGGCCCGGCTTCGTGCCCCTGTCCCCGACTGCCTCGGTCCGTCCCCTCCGGACTCGTCATTCCCGGCTGCCCGTCGTCGAGGCCGACGCCCAGCCAACCCATTCGAAGCGCGTCGCATGAGGATGCACAGCCAGATCGGCCGCAACTCAGCCGGGCCCCGCGAGAGCCAGCGCGTGCTCGACCAAGCCGAAGTTCTCGGCCGCCGCGACCGCCTCATGCAGCAGCCGCCATCCGCCGAGCGCAGCGCCGCTCTGACCACCATCCGCGCCCAGCTGCGCAGCATTGATCGGAGAGTTTCCCGTGGCTGATATTGCCGAAAGAACAAACGATGTGGGCGAGGTCGTGCTCGAGGACAACATCCACGCGGCGCGCGCGCTGATCCCGATCAGCGTCGCTGGTCAGAGCCGAGAATGTGGCGAGCGGGCAGCAAAGACTGGCTGCGGGGGCCCGGATGACGGCGAACGTACTGCGGAGGCCATTCCAAGCCACGATACCGTCACGCAGTTTCGAAACAATCGCGGCATGATACCGCCGCGGATATCCTCAACCAGGAATGCCCCAGTTGGCATCCTCGTTAGCGGCCTTGGCCGTTCGAACCAGATGCTCGACGTAGTTCTGAAAAACCGGAACTGTAAACGTGACGAGCGTCGGTTCGCCCTGTGGCTCTTTGAACGTCAGGACGACGAACCGGCTGCCTTCCTCGTCAAGTACGAGCCCGGCCTCCATCGCACCAGTGCCGCTGGGAGTGATGATCGTCGCTGCCATGGTAGTGCCTCTCTGGTCGTCCACGGAGCCGCTCTAGCGCAGCGGAACCGCCCCGTCAGCGTCCGTCGAGCGTCACGCTGCGGCCGCGGCCGTTTGCGAAGCGCCGCCGCGTCGCGCGCAGTTGACAAGGTGCACTTATCGCCTCGGAAGGCGGCTCTCATTGATGTCGTCCACAAACCCTCGCAGCTGGGTCCCGCAAACGCTGGCCTCGTCGTGAAAGCCCACCTCACAGATCAGGGAGGACATAACCGATGAGCGTAGCTCCGTATTGGCCGCGCATGCTCAAGCGGGCGAACGCCGCGAAATACTGCGAGCTCACGCCGCAGCAGTTCGACGCTGAGGTGTTCGCCGGCCGGCTGCCGGGGTCGGTCGCGATGTCGGGCGGGCCGCGTTGGGATCGCGCCGCACTCGACGTGAGCCTCGACGAGATGTCGGGCGGGGTCAACGACTGGCGGAAGGATCAGCCGGGCCTTGCCGCATGACCTGCCCAAATATGTAAAGCGGGTGCGGTCGAAGGGCCGCGAGTACCTGTATTTCGACACCGGCAAGGTGGTTGACGGCAAGCGGCTGATGACGCGCCTGCCGCCGCTCCGGTCAATGGAGTTCGGGGGAAGCTATGCGGCGCTGATGGGCCATCGCAATCGGAAGACGAAGGCGACCCTTGTGACGGTCCCGGTTCTCGTCGACATGTACCAGCGCGGGGCCGCCTACGGCGCCTTGGCGCCATCGTCGCGCAAGCTGTACGACATCTATCTTCGCCGCCTGGAGCGGGCGCTTCCGACCGCCCCGGTCAACGGGATCACCCGCGGTGACATGCGGACGGTGCTGGACAAGATGGCCGCAACGCCGGGCGCGGCAAACGCATTCCTCAGGACGAGCGGCGCGCTGTTCGCCTGGGCCGTCGATCGCGAGCACATCGCGAAGAACCCGTGCGACGGAATTACGATGATGGATGGCGGGGAACACGAGCCTTGGCCGCAGCATGTGCTGCGCGCGGTTCTCACCGCCGAAGACCCAACGGTGCGCCTGCTCGCGCATCTGCTCTACTACACCGCGCAGCGCCTCGGCGACGTGCTTAGAATGACATGGTCGGATGTTGCTACCGATCGCGTCGAGGTCCGCCAAGACAAGACGAAGAAGCGGCTAAGCATCCCGGTCCATAGCGCGCTGAGCGCGGAGCTTGCGAAGCACGAGCGGGTTGAGGGCGCGATATGCCGGACGCCGCGCGGCGCGGCGCTGCGGGACGACAACGCCCGCAAGATGCTTAAGGCTTTCTCGGCCGCTGCAGGCGCGCCAAGCGTACCGCACGGCCTGCGCAAGAACGCCGTGATCGCGCTGCTCGAGGCCGGCTGCTCAACCGCCGAGACCGCATCGGTCAGCGGCCAATCGCTGCACATGGTCGAGCATTACGCCCGACAGCGCAACCAATCGACGCTCGCCGATGCCGCCCTTGCGCGGTGGGAGAGCAAACCGTGAACGTACAAACAGTGGAAAACTCTGCTCGCGACTCGCGCAATTCCGCCAACTCGGGTTATCTGTCAATTAACCCGACAAGATCGAGGGCCTCGAGCAAGGCACGATGTGCTGCCTCGATCCGAGCGACGAGCGCCGCGTCGCCAATTGCATTCGCGTCGATCGTCTCGGGCCAGTGCTCGGTGACGAGGCCGGCGATACGGTCGAGGCTGGCGTGATCGACGAGGAAGCGGGGATCGACCGTCCCGGGATCGGCGACGACCCGCAGGCGCAGGCAGGCGGGGCCGCCGCCATTGGCCATCGATTCGCGGACGTCGACGATCTCAAGTGCGCGGATCGGTCCGTTGCCCGCGACATGCTCGCTCAGCCAGCGCCAGACCGGTGCGTTGCTCCGCGCTTCCTCGGGCAGGATCAGCGTCATGCCCGCGGCGCGCGAGACGAGCTGCGCGTTGAAGAGATAGGAGCTGACTGCATCTTCGAGGCTGACGCGGGCGCTGGGCACTTCGACGATCTCGACCGAGGGCATCAGCCGTCGCAGATCCTCATAGAAGCTGTCAGCGTCGGCAAAGGCCTGCTCATGCGTGAACAGCACGGTTTCGTTCGCAACGGCGACCACGTCGTTGTGGAACGCGCCTGCCGCGATTGCCGCATCCGACTGGCGCACGAACAGGGTCCGCGCGGGGTCGAGCCCGTGCCGGCGCGCGATCGCCTCGCTGGCCTCGCGGTGCTGACGCGCGGGGAACGGGCCGCCGGCTTCGCCATAGACGAAGATTTCGATGCCCGGTGCGCCGTGGGTTTCGCACAGCCGCATATGGTTGGCCGCGCCCTCGTCGCCGAACGGCAGCGGGACGGGCGGGTGCACCGCGAAGGCCGGGTCGGCGAAGGCGATACGCAGCTGCGCGAGTGTTGCTGGCCATTCGTGGCTGCGGTGCGGCATCGTGCCGAGGTTGGCGACGCTCAGGTGGCAGCGCCCGTCCGCGGTATCAGGGGCGGGCGATACGGTCGCGGCATTGGCCGCCCACATCGCCGAGGCCGACATCGCCTGTGCCTGCAGATGCCTTGGTGCGTCCGCATACCGGGTCGCGAGCGAATCGAGCCAGCGATGATCGGGGCGGGGGTGGGGGAGGAGGATCCCCTGCACCAGCCCGAGGTCGAGGTTCGCGCGCATCTTCGCGATCCCCTGCAGGGCGGCGGCGCGAGGCCGTGCGACAGCGCCTGCATTGCGGGTCGCGGCCAGATTGCCGGGGCTCAGCCCTGCGTAATTGTGGCTGGGACCGATCAGGCCGTCGAAGTTGATCTCGACGAGGCTGGCGCCGCGCATCAGAGGCGCGCCACGTGGAGGACGGACGCGCCTTCGCTGACATCCAGCGCCGCTGCACAGCCTTGCGAGAGGGCGATGCCATCGGCCACCGGGCGGATGTCGCCGAACGCACACCGGAAGTCCGCCAGCGTGCCCGTCGCGACCAGCGCTTCGGTCGTGGTTTCGCTGGCGGGCGAGGTGTCGGCGATCGTCACGACCTGGGCCGTGCGCGCATCTGCGATCGACCGGACCTTGTCGGTGCGCGCGGTCATCGTCGGTCCGCCGTCGAAGATGTCGACATAATTCTCGAACGCGAACCCCTCATTCTCGAGCATCCGCATCGCCGCCCGGCCGGACGGGTGCGGCAAGCCGATCGCGGCACGCGCGGTCTCGGACAGCATCGCGGTGTAGATCGGATGCTTGGGCATAAGGTCGGCGATGAACTGATGCCCGTTGATCGCATTGAACTGATCGGCGTCCTGGAAATTCATCCCGAAGAACCGCCCCGCCAGACCGTCCCAGAACGGCGAACCACCCGCCTCGTCGATGATCCCGCGAAGCTCGGCGAGAATTCGGTCGGCAAACCGCGCGCGATGCGCCTTGATGAAAAGATAGCGGCTGCGCGCGAGCAACAGGCCGAGCCCGCCGGCCCGCTCGCCGGGATGCAGGAACAGGCCGCCGACCTCGCTCGACCCCTCGAGATCGGTGGCGAGGCTCAGCATGTCGGCGCGGAAGGTTCGCGAGAGTTCGCGGCTGTGCTGCGTCAACGTGCCGATCCGGTAGCTGTAGAAGGGCCAGCTTTGACCGACATGCGTGAACAGCTGGCACGTGCCGCGGACCTCCCCCGTCTCGCAATTCTCGAGGACCAGGACAAACAGCTCGTCGCTGACCACGCCGTCCTCGGCAGGCGCGGTCGTTGCGAAAGCGGCGTGGCTGCGTTCGAGCTTGGCGCGCAGCGCGCGGCGGTCGGGGGGCAGGTTGGTAAAGCCCCCGCCGGTCAGCTTGGCCATCTCGTACAAGGGCTGGAGGTCGCTATCGACCGCCGCGCGGATCCGGAAACTCACAGATGCGTCCTCATAAGCCGTTCTCGCAGATTCGCAGGATGGTGACCGCGGACAGCGCCGCCCGTTCGGTCAGACTCTCGGGGATCATGAATTCGTCCGGCGAATGGATCGCGCCGCCGCGCACCCCCATGGTGTCGACGACCGGCACACCCGCGGCCGCGATGTTGTTGCCGTCGCACACGCCCCCGGTCGCTTTCCAGGCAATGTCCAGGCCCAGGTCCGCGCCGCTCGCCTTGACCAGCGCGAACAAGTCCGCGGCCCCCGTATCGATCGGCTTGGGCGGACGATTGAACCCGCCATGGACCGCAATCTGGACGTCATGCTCGGCCGCCACCGCCGCGACGACGGCGTCGATATGCGCGCGGGCCTGGGTGATGTCGTCGCGCGTCGCCGGGCGGAAGTTGATGCGAAGGACGGCGACGTCGGGAACGACGTTGTTGGGTCCGCCGCCATCGATCCTTGCGGGATTGACGGACAGCCCGGGCCTGCGGACCTTTGAGAGCCGGACCGCGATGTCGGCCGCGGCGACCAGCGCGTTGCGGCCCTCTTCAGGATTGCGGCCGGCGTGTGCGCTCCGGCCGCGGACGGTGATCGAAAAATTGCCCGTGCCACCGCGTGCGCCGGCCAGCGTGCCGTCAGCAAGCGCCGGCTCGTAGGTCAGGGCCGCGATCTTTCCCTGCGCCGCGCGTGCGAGAAGAGCGGCGGACGAGAAGGAGCCGGTTTCCTCGTCCGAGTTGATCACCACGTCATACCCGATCCGCCGACCCAGCGGGCTGGCCTCGATCGTCTTGAGCGCGGCCAGCATCACGGCCAGCCCGCCCTTCATGTCGGCGACGCCCGGTCCGTTGAGCGTGCCATCCGGCAGATGCCGCAATGTCTGGAACATGTGGTCGCGCGGATAGACCGTGTCCATGTGACCGGTGAACAGCATGCGCATCGCGGCATCCGGGCGAACGCGAAGATGGAGATGCCGGCCGTGCTCCAGCGGGTTTATGGTGCCATCGGTCGCCACGCTATCGGCCGGTTCGGGCTCGACGAGTGTGATATCGCCGGGAAGACACGAAAACGCGTCGGCGAGCAGCCCCGCCATCGTCGCCAGCCCCTCAAGGTTGCGCGTGCCGCTGTTGACCGCGGTCCAGCTTTCCACCTGCTGCAGCATCGCGGCCGCATCAAGCCTGGCGACCGCGCCGGTTTCGTCGTGCGAAAGTCCTCTCATCCCCCGACCCTAGCCTCGCGCGGCGCGGGGGGGAACCGTCAGAAGCTGTAAACCAGCGCGGCGCGGCTGGTCGTGTCGGTCGTCATCGATCCCGCCGGCGGTTCGCTTTCATATTGAACGGCATAGGACAGCGAAGCCGATAGCGGACCGATCAGTTTCGCGGTCAGCGACGTGGTTCCACCGAGCGTGCTGTTGAACCGCTGGACATAGGCGGATGCGACCTGAGTGACCGACAGGCCGTTGGTGATCCGCCAGCTGAAGTTCAGCGTCCCGCGCCCGGCGATCGCGCTCTGGTTCGTGTCGTCGGTGAACTCGGTGTTTCGATATGCCGGCCCCAATTCGAGATCGAGCTTGGTCCGTGCCGATTTCAGCACGCTGTACCCGCCGCCGACCGAGACCGAATAGCGGTTGTTATAGCCGAGGAACCGATCCCCTTCATACTGCGCCGCGCCATAGATATAGGCGCGGTCGTCGATCTTGTAGTTGGGTTCGTAGGACGCGAGATAATGCTCTCGCACGGCGACATTCTGATTTTCCTGGTAATCCGCCTGGGCGTGGAACTTCTGGCGCCAGCGCAGGCCTTCGCGGGTCAGGTCGACGACCGCAGTACCGCCGGCCGTGTCCGAATTGCCGGTCGTGAGATAGCCGCCGACTTCGGCGCGGCCGCTCCAGAGGTCGAGGAAGCTCGCCTGACGGATGACCTGCGTGCGTTGGGCGGCGCGATCGGCCTTCCATTTTTCCGCGATTGCCAGAACCGCGTCGCCGCTGAGCGGATCGGCAGCGCGGGCATATTTGACGATCGTCGAGACATCGTTCTCGTTACCCGCATCGAGTGCGGCATCGAGCATCGCCCGGATATTTTCCGGAATCATCACGGTCTGGGCGATGGCGGGCGCGGGGGCCAATGCCGTCACCAGGAGACCGGCGAGAAGCGGGAGACGGAAACAGCGCATAATCGGGTCAAAATCGCGACAGGAGGAGGGGCTGGATCGGCACACAGGGTTCCGTAGCGTCACCACGCCGCATTGGGAACGGTTCAGCGCGGTCCGCTTGCGCCGAGATGTGGCGCGAAGGCGGCAAGTACCTCCTCGTAGAGGCGCTTCTTGAACGGGACGATCACTGCCGGGAGCTCGGCGGGGTCGATCCAGCGCCAGGCATCGAATTCCGCATGCTCGGTGTCGATCGCGATATCGCGGTCATCGCCGTGGAAGCGGTAGAGGAACCAGCGCTGCCGCTGGCCCCGCCAACGACCCTTCCAGACCTTGCCGAGAAGTTCGGGGGGAAGATCGTAGACGAACTCGCCCGGGGCCTGCGCGATCAGCGTGACGTTGTCGGGTGAGACGCCGGTTTCTTCGCTCAGTTCGCGAAGGGCCGCGGTCTCCGGGTCCTCGCCGGGGTCGATCCCGCCCTGCGGCATCTGCCACGCGTCGAGCGTCGAGTCGCTGCGGCGGCCGACGAACACCCGGCCCGCTCCGTTGATCAGCATGATGCCCGCGCAGGGACGATAGGGCAGGGTGGTCGGATCGGACATCCCTACCCATTCGGGTGTTTCCTGACCGTCTGCAAGCCCGAAGACGGTCGAGCCGCGCCACGCGATCATGCATCCTCCGAAAGGACTCCGCGTTGAGCGAAGGACATGGTGGTGGCGTATGATAGGAGCAGGGGGATGAGGCGGACCTTGGTGAAGTGGCGGGGTTTGTCCGCGCCGTCGGCGATCGGCGCGGATCAATCGTACGGTCGGTCGCGATGATCCATGTCGTCCACCATCCCGATTATGTCACCCCGGCGCCCGCCCGGTCGACCTATCGCTGGAACAAGAATGGGCTCATCCGCGATCTGCTGCGCGCGCATGGCAGCGCGGTTGCCTGGCACGAGCCGCGCGCGACGCCGCGTGAATGGCTCGAGGCGGTCCATGAGCCGGACTATGTCGCCGAGGTTCTCGAAGCCCGCGTGCCGCCCTTGAAGGAACGCAGGATCGGCTTTCCGGTCAGCGCCGCCGTTGCCCGCCGCGCCGCGATCGTTCCCGACGGCACCTGGGTCGCTGCGGTGCTTGCGCTGCGCCACGGCTTTGCCGCCAACACCGCGGGCGGCAGTCACCATGCGCTTGCCGATACGGGTGCGGGCTATTGCGTGTTCAACGATCTCGCCGTTGCTGCGGTCCGCTTGATCGAGGAGGGCAGTGTCGAGCGGGGCTTGGTGGTCGATTGCGACGTCCATCAGGGCGATGGCACAGCCGCGCTGCTCGCGGGCCGGCCGGGAATCGCCACCTATTCGATCCATGCGGACAAGAATTTTCCGGTGCGAAAAGCGCAGTCGACGCTCGACGTACCGCTGCCTGACGGCGTCGACGATGACCAGTATCTGGCGACGCTGGAAGAGACGCTGGTCCCGTTGCTCGATTCCTTTGGCGCAAACTTGATCCTGTATCAGGCTGGGGTGGATCCCTTTGCAGGAGACCGGCTCGGCCGGCTGTCGCTGACGCTCGACGGACTGGTACGACGCGAACGCCTGATCGCGCGGCTGGCGATCGAGCGCGGCATCCCGCTCGCGAGCACCGTCGGCGGCGGCTATGGCGACGATGCGCTCGCCATTGCCGAGCGCCATGTCACTGCGATCATGACACTTGGTGCGGCATTCGAGGATGCCAAGGGAACCGCAATGGCCTCCAAAGTGTAGCAGCAGGCGATGACAACACCCGTACTTCTCTGGCTTCGCCAGGACCTTCGCCTGCATGACCACCCGGCGCTCGTCGCCGCCACGCAGGAAGGGCCGGTGATCCCCGTCTATATCCTCGACGACGACGCGCCCGGCGACTGGGCAATCGGCGGTGCCCAGCGCTGGTGGCTCCATCACAGCCTCGAGGCGTTCGCCAAGTCGCTCGACAAGAAGGGCTCCCGCCTCATCCTGCGGCGGGGCGATGCGGTTGCGACGCTGCAGTCGCTGATGACGGAGACGGGCGCGGAGCGGGTGTTCGCGACACGCCAGTATGAGCCATGGTGGCGCAAGGCCGAGGATGCGCTCGGCGACGCGATCTGCCTCCATGATGGCAACCAGCTTGCCCGGGTCGAGAGCGTGACGACCGGAGCAGGCGGGCAGTTCCGCGTCTATTCGTCGTTCTGGAAAGCATTGTCGCAGATGATGCCGCCGCCGGAACCGGTGGCGATGCCGCGCAAGATCGATGCGCCGGAGAGGTGGCCGGAATCGGACGCACTGGAGAGCTGGGAGTTGTTGCCGACCAAGCCCGACTGGTCGGGTGGCTTTTCCGACTGGCGCCCCGGCGAGGATGCCGCGCGGAAGGCGGTGGCGCGGTTTGCGGACGTCGCCGACGATTACGACCACGACCGCAACATACCCTCGACCGAGGGGACGTCCCGGCTGTCGCCGCATCTTCATTTCGGCGAGATCAGTCCTCGCCAGGTCTGGCATGCCGTATCGGGACACGGCGACGGCGTCACGACGTTCCGCAAAGAGGTGGCGTGGCGGGATTTCACGCAAGGCGTGGTGCTGGCGCTGCCCGATTATGCCCGCCGCAACGGAAGGCCGGCGTTCGATGCGCTGCCATGGCGCACCGGCAAGGCGGCGGCGTCCGATCTGAAAGCCTGGCAGACCGGTCGGACGGGCTATCCGATCGTCGATGCAGGGATGCGGCAGCTCTGGGCGACGGGCTGGATGCACAATCGCGTCCGGATGATCACGGCGAGCTTCCTCGTCAAACATCTGCTGCTCGACTGGCGCGAGGGCGAACGCTGGTTCTGGGACTGTCTGGTCGATGCGGACTACGGCAACAATTCGGTCAACTGGCAATGGGTCTCGGGCACGGGGGTCGATTCGAACATGTTCGGCCGGATCATGGCGCCGCTGTCGCAGTCGGAAAAATTCGATGCGGGCGACTATATCCGCCAATGGGTGCCGGAGCTCGCCAAGGTTACGGGCGACGCGATCCATGACCCGGACGAGTCCGGATGCCGGCCGCGCGACTATCCCGCCAAGATCATCGGTCACCGCGAGGCACGCGAGCGCGCGCTGGAGGCCGGGCGCCACGCGCGCTGACGCCTTTTGGCACGCGCCTCTTTCCTAGGTGGCGACGCTGTTGCATGGAGCGCCGCGATGACCGCCGCCCATGCCTTTGACGACGCCGCCACAGGGCGCGCAACCAGCGCCGCACGCCTGACCGCGCCGATATTCCACCGCCTGCTCGACCGGATCGATGCAGGACTCGAGAGCGGCGGTATCGAGGCAAGCTTGCCAGACGGCACCCGCCGTTTGCTGGGAGGGCGTGCACCCGGGCCGATGCCGATCGTCACCGTCCATCGCTGGCGGGCATTGGTAAGGCTGGCAACGGCTGGATCGGTCGGCTGGTATGAAGGCTGGACCGCGGGCGACTGGTCCAGTCCCGATCCGGTCCCGCTCTTCGACCTGTTCATGCGCAACCGGACATCGCTCGGGAGGACGGCGCGATCCGGCGGGGTTGCGCGGCTCTCGGCTCGCGCGTGGCACTGGATGCGGCGCAATCACCGGACGGGATCACGGCGCAATATCGCCGCGCACTATGATCTGGGCAACGATTTCTACGAGACGTGGCTCGATCCCAGCCTGACCTATTCGAGCGCGTTGTTTGCCGAGCCGATCAGCGAGGCCGAACCGCTCGAGCATGCCCAGACGACGAAGCTCCAGGCGATTCTGGACAGGACGGGTACGCAGCCCGGCGATCGCATCCTCGAGATCGGCTGCGGCTGGGGGTCCTTCGCAGCCCTCGCCGCGCAGTCCGGTGTCGACGTCCATGGTCTCACCCTGTCGACCGAGCAGAAGCGACAGGTCGACGCGCGGATGGCCGAGGCGGGGCTGACCGGGGTGACCGTCTCGCTGACCGATTACCGCGACGTCGTCGGCACCTATGACGCGGTGGCCAGTATCGAAATGGTTGAGGCGGTGGGTGAGGCCTATTGGCCGGCCTATCTCGACGCTGTCGCGCGAGCGCTGAAACCCGGCGGCCGTGCCGTGCTTCAATATATCACGATCGACCATGCGATCTTCGATGCCTATTCGACGAGCGTCGATTTCATCCAGCGCTACGTGTTTCCCGGCGGCATGCTGCTGTCCGAGCCGCGGTTCCGCACTTTGGCGGAGGCGCGCGGGTTGACGTGGGAGGATCAACGCAGCTTCGGGCTGCACTATGCAGAGACATGCCGGCGTTGGCGGGCCGCGTTCGACGCCGCTGTCGCGCAGGGGCGCCTGCCGGCAAGGCTCGACGCGAAGTTCGTCGCGCTATGGCGCTATTACCTTATGTATTGCGAGGGCGGGTTCCGCGGTGGCGGTATCGACGTCGCACAGGTGACGCTGGTGAAGCGACGCTGATAGTCCGCCCCGCAAGGGGAGGGACTCAGGCCACGCGTTCGAAATGCCCGGGTGCGAACCCGTCGACAGCCAGCGCGACGATGCGGTCGGCGACGACCTGCGGATCCTTGACCGAGTTCGGATCCTCGCCCGGATAGGCACGCGCGCGCATCTTCGTGCGGGTCGCGCCGGGATCGACGATCGCGGTGCGGATGCCGCTGATCTCGGCCATCTCGTCCCCGTAAGCGCCGAGCAGCGTCTCGAACGCCGCCTTCGAGGCACCGTAGAGCCCCCAATAAGCGCGCGGCTTGCGGCCGACGCTCGACGTGACACCGATCACGCGCGCCGACTTCGCCTTTTTCAGCATCGGATCGAACGCGGCGATCATCGCCGCCTGCGCGCTGACGTTGAGCGTGAGGACCTGCGCCATTTCCTTCGGATCGATCGCCGGGACCGACGACAGCGATCCCAGCATGCCCGCATTCAGCACGAGGATGTCGAGCGCATCCCAGCGATCCCCGATCGCGCTGGCGAGCCGGCCGATCGCTTCGCTCTCGGCGAGGTCGAGCGGCGCGATCGTCGCGGAGCCGCCGGCGTCATGGATCGCCGTCTCGACCTCTTCGAGGCCGCCCGGCGTGCGCGCAGTCAGAACCACATGCGCGCCCTTTGCAGCGAGCGAGATCGCGGTGGCGGCGCCGATGCCGCGGCTTGCACCGGTGACCAGCGCAAGCCGGCCTTCGAGAGGCTTGTCGGTCATTCTAGCTCCAGGACTTGTCAGATGACGCGTTCGGCGAGCATCGCGAACTGATCGACCTCGGCACCTTCGTCGTGATCAGTCAGCGTGGTCGGGTAATCGCCGGTGAAGCAGGCATCGCAATATTTCGGACGAATATCCGCGCGCTTCGCCTCACCGAGCGCCTTGTACAGCCCGTCGATCGAGATGAAGTTAAGGCTGTCGGCGTGGATGAAGCCCGTCATGCCGCCCAGATCGAGCTTGGCTGCGAGCAGCTTGGCGCGCTCCGGCGTGTCGACGCCGTAGAAGCAGGAGTGGCGGGTCGGCGGGCTGGCGATGCGCATATGGACTTCGGCCGCGCCCGCCTCGCGCATCATCTGCACGATCTTGAGCGAGGTCGTGCCGCGGACGATCGAATCATCGACAAGGATGACGCGCTTGCCCTTGATCAGCGCACGGTTGGCGTTGTGCTTCAGCTTCACGCCGAGATGGCGGACCTTGTCGCCCGGCGAGATGAAGGTGCGACCGACATAATGCGAGCGGATGATCCCGAGCTCGAACGGAATCCCCGACTGCTGGGCATAGCCGATCGCCGCGGGTGTGCCCGAATCGGGGACCGGGATGACGAGATCGGCATCGACCGGCGATTCGATCGCGAGCTGCGCCCCGATCGCTTTCCGCACCGAATAGACCGAATGATCGTCGACGATCGAATCGGGGCGCGAGAAATAGACCCATTCGAAGATACACGGCCGCGCCGCCATCGGCGCGAACGGGCGGATCGAGCGGATCTCGGACCCCTGGACGATCACAAGTTCGCCCGGCTCGACCGCGCGGACGAAGGTTGCGCCAACGACGTCGAGCGCGACCGTTTCGGACGCAAAGATCACCGCGTCGCCTAGCTTGCCCATGACCAGCGGCCGGATGCCCAGCGGATCGCGGCAGGCGATCATGCCCTCGGGCGTCATCACGATGAGCGAATAGGCACCCTCGACCTGCTTCAACGCATCGATGAAGCGATCGAGCAGCGTGCGATAGTTCGAAGTCGCGACGAGATGGATGATCGTCTCGGTATCGCTGGTCGACTGGAAGATCGAACCGCGACGGACGAGTTCACGACGCAGCCGCATCGCGTTCGAGATATTGCCGTTATGCGCGATCGCGAAACCACCCGTCGACAGCTCGGCGTACAGCGGCTGCACGTTGCGGAGCGCGGTTTCGCCGGTCGTCGAATAGCGGACATGCCCGCAGGCGACCGTGCCCGGCAGTGCGCGAATCACGTCGTCGCGATCGAAGTTCCCGGCGACATGGCCCATTGCGCGGTGCGTATGGAAATGCGCCCCATCGAACGTCGTTATGCCGGCGGCTTCCTGGCCGCGATGCTGCAGCGCATGGAGGCCCAGGGCGACAAGCGCCGCCGCGCCGTCGGTGGCCGAGACGCCAAACACCCCGCATTCTTCACGGAGTTTGTCGTCATCATAAGGGTTTGTGGTCAGCATGCCGGGTCTCACGTCGTGCGGAGCATGCCCTATAGTCGCGGTTCACGCGTTTGTCGCCTCCTTGTAATAACATTGCGCAATGGGTTTGATCTCTCGCGTCGCTTCGCGCCCGCTTTCTGGTATGTCCCCGAGCATGACACACAGCCGCGACACGGGCCTGACGCTCGATCCGAAGTTCGACTCCTCCGGCCTGCTGACGGCGGTCGTCACCGACCGCGTGTCGGGCGATGTCTTGATGGTGGCGCACATGAATGCCGACGCGCTGGCGCAGACCCAGGCGACCGGAGAAGCGCATTTCTGGTCGCGGAGCCGGCAGGCCTTGTGGCGCAAGGGGGAGACGTCGGGCAATGTGCTGCGCGTCGCCGAACTCCGGATCGACTGCGACCAGGACGCGATATGGGTGATCGCCGATGCCGCGGGCCCGGCCTGTCACACCGGCGAACGTACCTGTTTTTTCCGGCGTATAGAGGGTGATGGCCTGGTGACCGCCGAATGAGCCACTGGCGTGGCGGGCTCATGCTCCTGCTGTCGCTGCTGGCCGGATGCGACGGTGCGTCGACCAGCATCACCAATACCGAAAGCACGCCCGGTTCGCGGCTCGAGTCGGCGGCGCGGAGCGCGGGTATCGTTGGTGATCCCGGTGCCGCGCTTCAGGGCTCCTGGGCGCGCGATACCGACCGGATCTGCATCATCGGGACCGAGCGGGTCAGCCGGATCGGCGTCAGCGTCGATTATGGCGAAGCTCAGAGCTGCGCTGCATCGGGGACAGTCGAGCGCTCCGGCGAGCGGCTGCAGATGACGTTCGGCAAATGCGCATTCGATGCGCGGTTCGACGGGGATCGCATCACGTTCCCCGCCGACATGCCCGAAGCGTGCGAAGCGCTGTGTGCGGGACGTGCCTCGCTTGCCGCGGTGACGGTCGATCGGTTGAGCGAGTCGCGGTCCGAGGCGGCCACGCTCCGCTCGAAGGCGGGCAAATTTCTCTGCCGAGATTGACGTTGACGTAAACGAGAGCTAAATGTTCCGGCATGGCGACCAGAGCATCCCCGGCAGAACGGGCATCTCCCGAATCCTATGCGGTGATCGAACCGCGGCATGATCGCGACCATTTCACGATATCGGATCTGTCGAGCGAGTTTGACGTGACCGCACGCGCGCTTCGCTTCTACGAAGACGAAGGGCTGATCGCGCCCGAGCGCCGCGGCACGCAGCGTATCTACTCGCACCGTGACCGTGCACGGCTCGCATGGATCCTGCGCGGCAAGCGTGTCGGCTTCAGCCTTGGCGAGATCCGCGAGATGATCGACCTTTACGACGTCGGCGACGGGCGTCGTGCGCAGCGTCAGGTCGTGATCGAGCGCAGCCAGTCGCGGATAGCACTCCTGACCGCGCAGAAGCGGGATATCGACGCCGCCATCGATGAGCTTACCAATTTCGTGGCCCTTCTCGAAGTCGGCCGCGCCAACGACCAGCAAGGATAGACCATGCCCCAATACACGCCCCCCGTCCGCGACACGCGCTTCGTCCTCGAACAGGTCGTCGGCCTCGACCGCTACAGCAACCTGCCGGGCTTCGATGCGGCATCCCCCGACGTCGTCGACGCGGTGCTGGAAGAGGGCGGCAAGTTCGTCGCCGAAGTGCTGTTCCCGCTCAACCTGTCGGGCGATCAGCAGGGCTGCACCCGCCACGAGGACGGCTCGGTCACGACGCCAGACGGCTTCAAGGAGGCGTACAAGCAGTATGTCGAGAGCGGCTGGGCGACGCTTGGCAACCAGCCGGAATATGGCGGGCAGGGGATGCCGCACGTCGTGTCGACGGCCTTCCAGGAGTACATGATCTCGTCGAACATGGCGTTCGCGATGTATCCCGGCCTGACGCATGGCGCGATCGCCGCGCTGGTCGCCAAGGGATCGGACGCGCAGAAGGCGATGTACGTGCCGAAGATGGTGTCGGGCGAATGGGGGGGCACGATGAACCTGACCGAGCCGCAGTGCGGCACCGATCTGGGCCTGATCCGCACCAGGGCCGAGCCGCAGGCGGACGGATCCTATGCGATCACCGGTACGAAGATCTTCATTTCGAGCGGCGAGCATGACCTGACCGAGAACATCATCCACCTCGTCCTTGCCAAGACGCCGGGCGCACCCGACAGCTCGAAGGGCATCTCGCTGTTCGTGGTGCCGAAGTTCCTCGTCAACGAAGACGGGTCGCTCGGCGATCGCAATGGCGTCACCTGCGGGTCGATCGAGCACAAGATGGGGATCCACGCCAACTCGACCTGCGTGATGAACTATGACTCGGCGACCGGCTGGCTGGTCGGCGAGGAGATGAAAGGCCTTGCCGCGATGTTCATCATGATGAACGCGGCGCGTTTGGGCGTCGGCCTTCAGGGGCTGGGCGTGGCCGAGGTCGCGTACCAAAATGCGGTGCAATATGCGCAGGACCGTCGCCAGGGCCGGGCGCTGACCGGGCCGAAGGAGCCGCAGGAGAAGGCCGACACGCTGTTCGTCCACCCCGACGTGCGTCGCATGCTGATGGAGGGGAAGGCGATGACCGAGGGGTTGCGCGCGCTGATCCTGTGGACCGCGCTGCAGGGCGATCTCGAGCATAACGCCGCGACCGAGGAAGAGCGTCAGCTGGCGGGCGACATGATCAGCCTGCTGACCCCGGTCATCAAGGGCTATGGCACCGACAAGGGCTATGAGATCGCGACCAACGCGCAGCAGGTCTATGGCGGTCATGGCTACATCGCCGAATGGGGCATGGAGCAATATGTCCGCGATGCGCGGATCGCGATGATCTACGAAGGCACCAACGGCGTGCAGGCGATGGATCTGGTCGGCCGCAAGCTGGCGCAAAACGGTGGTCGCGGGATCCAGGCGTTCTTCAAGCTGGTCGCGGACGACGTCGCTGCCGCGAAGGGCGACGCAGCCACCGCGGGCTTTGCCGAGGCGCTGGAAAAGGCGAACGGCCAGCTTCAGGCGGCGACGATGTGGTTCATGGCGAACGGCATGAAGAACCCCGAGAATGTCGGCGCCGGTGCGGTCAGCTACATGCATCTGATGGGGATCGTTGCAGTCGGCGCGATGTGGCTGCGGATGGCGGTTGCCGCGACGAAGCTGAAGGCGGCCGGTGAGGGCGAGGCGGCGTTCCTCGACGCCAAGCTGATCACCGCGCGTTTCTATGCCGAGCGGATCCTGCCGGACGCGGGCGCGCTGCGTCGCAAGATCGAGGGCGGCGCGGAGTCGCTGATGGCGCTGCCCCCGGAGATGTTCATGGCGGCGTGATCGCCATCCTCAAGGCGTGAAGGGCGCGGGCGTCGGGATATCTTCCCGCTGCCCGCGCCCTTTTTTTGTCCATGTCGCTCGGACAAAAAAAGGGGAGCCGTTGCCGGCTCCCCTGTCGCTCTATCGATGGTGGTCCGGTCAGAAGCTGACGCGGACACCGGCGTAATAGCGGCGGCCGAGCGGATCATAGGTGCCCGCATCGGTATCCTGGCCGGCCGACGCGCCGATATCGGCGAGGTATGGCGGCTTGTTGTTGAGCAGGTTGGACCCGCCGACATAGAATTCGAAGCCTTCGCCGGCCTGGAAGCGGAGCTGCGAGTCGAGGTAGAATTGCGGCTTCACGCGGTAGTCGGGGTTGCTGCCCGGGCGGGCGCCCGTCAGCTGGTCGTCGAGGCTTGCCTGGCTGATCCATGTGCCCGTCATCGTCAGTCCGACGCCGTCGATGTCGTATGACGCGTTCGTCGTGAAGCGATCCCGCGATGCGCCGATTTCGCCGGCGAAATAGTCGCGCTCCGAACCCGGCAGCGGCACCGTGAACCCGCTGATCAGGTGTGTGTAGGACACCTTCATGCCGAGCGTCCCGCCAAGGCCGAGGCTCTCGAGATTCTGGCGATAGGCGACGGTCGTGTCGATACCCGACGTCTTGATGCCGCCGCTGTTGAGCGGGCTGCTGTTGACCTCGTCGAGCGAACCGGCGCTGTTCGCACCCTGCGCGGCAGCGCGGCGCACCACCAGATTGCAGAAGTCCGAGTTTTCCGCGTTGTAGCACTGGTTGAGGATGAACTGCAGCGGCGTCGTGGTGATCGCACCCTTGATCCGGATGTTGAAGTAATCGACCGTCACGACCAGATTGCGCAGCGCATCGATCGACCGGGGGTTGACGACAACACCGGCGGTGAACGAGTCACCCTTCTCTTCCTGCAGGTCAGGATTGCCGCCGGCGAAGCTGGTGATGCCCTGACGATCCGCCTGCCCGATCGTGAACTGACCGTTCTGTGCGATGTTTGCGGCAACACCGGGGGCTGCGCGGCAGTTGACGGCGAGCGTGCCGGTCGCGGCCGCGGTCACGCCTGCGCAGGGGTCGACCAGACCGTTCGGGAAGTCCTGCTGGTTCGGCTGGAACAGCTCGTTAATGTTGGGGGCGCGAACCGAGCGTGCCTGCATCACGCGGAAGCGGACGTCCTCGATCGGCGCCCACTCGCCGCCGTAGTTATAGCTGTAGGTCGTTCCGATCGTCGAGTAGTTCGACACGCGGATCGCACCGCGCACCGACAGCGAATGGAAGAACGGGCGATCCTGGAGCAACGGCACGATCGTCTCGGCGAAACCTTCGATCAGGTCGAAGCTGCCGCGCGTGGACGGCAGTGCGTTGTTACCATTCAGGCCCTGCTGCGTGAGAAGATCGAACACGTTGCTGCTCGTCTCGCGACGATATTCGGTGCCGATGCTGACGCCGATCGGATCCGCGCCGAACAGCGAGAACAGCTTGCCCGAGACGTTCGCGCCGCCAACCGTCTGCGTGACCTTCGTCGACAACGTCGTCGGCACCGCGAGGTACGAGGCGGCTGGTGTGAGTGCGCCCGCACCGTAGATGTTCGCAGGAATGCAGCCGGCTGCGCGTGCGGCGGGATCGGCGCAGACGATCTGGCCACTCGTCGGATCGCGATACGCATTGAGCGCCTGGGTGAAGTTCAGGCTGTTATACTGGCCGTTGCCGGTCTGGTTCTCGACCGTCTGGCCGTAGATGCCATAAACCTCGTAGTTGAAGCGGTCCTCGAGGAACTTGCCGTTGGCGCCGCCCGCAAACCGGAACAGCTCTCGGCTCGACGAGCTCGTGCGCGGACCGAAGTCGTTGAGGCGACGATCGAAGCTGATGTCGCGAAGACCATCGCCATTCGTGTCGGTGGCAGCGTTGAAGATCGCATCCGGCACGAACGGATTGCGGTACTGAACACCACCAACGATGCTCTCGATCGCGATCTGGCCGTCATTGGGAATATCGACGAGGTCGGAGCTCAGCGGGAATGCCTCGATGACCGTCTTGACCTTCGTCTTGGCGTAGTTGCCCTCGACGAACAGGTTGAGCGCGGGCGAAACCTCGAAGTTCGCACGACCCGCAGCGGTGTAACGCTCAACCGGCACCGCAAGATAGCGGAAGTCCGAGCGATTAAATCCAGGCGCGTCGGGGCACGCGGCGCTTGAACATTCGAAGAGTGAACCATCGGGGTTGTAGCTGAAGCCGCGACGGTTGTCGCCGGTACCCGTGACATAGCGTCCCTGTGGCGCAAAGCCCGACAGCAGCGTGCTACGCGTAAACAGGTCGGCATCGTTGCCGGTGGTCAAGCCGAGGCTGCTCGAGTCCACCGCGCTCGAACCGGCCTCGGTCGAACGATCCTTCTTCAGGACGGTGCCCTGCTTAGAATAGCCGCCGAACAGCATAATGTTGCCGCGGCCGTCGGCAAAGTTTTTACCGACCAGCGCGTTGACCTGGCGATCGGCGCCATCGCCATATTGCGAAATGCCCATCTGGCCGTCGAGCTGGATGCCCTCGAACTTCGTCTTGTAGATCATGTTGACGACGCCCGCGACGGCGTCCGAGCCATAGACCGCGGACGCGCCGCCGGTCAGGACGTCGACGCGCTCGAGGAACTGCGTCGGAATCACGTTGAGATCGACCGCGCTGCTGCCCGGAAGGCCCGCGACGAAGCGGCGGCCGTTGACGAGGACCAGCGTGCGGTCGTCGCCGAGGTTGCGCAGATTGACCGTCGCTACGCCCGCGCCCTGCGTCGCGAAGCTCGAGTTGGTGCGGCTGACGCCCGGCGTGCCGAAGGCCGGATTCTGGAGCAGGACGTCCTGCACGTTGATCGCACCGGCCTGCTGGATCTGTTCGATGCCGACGCTCTGGAGCGGCGAGGCGGCGGTGGCCGACGGCGATGCGATGCGCGAGCCGGTCACGACGATCTCGCCTGCCGGCGCTTCTGCAGCACCCTGCGGGTTCTGGTCCGTCGCGGTCTGGGTCGGGGTTGCCGGCTCCAAAGCCTCTGCTTGAGCGGCTGCCTCGGGCGTGGCCGCAGGCGTCGCGGGCGCGGTTTGTGCGGCAGCGGGGAGCGTGGAAACCGCAACGAGGAGGCTCGTGGCGAGCAGGCTGCGACGATAGGCTGGGGTCATTTAATACTCTCGACTGAAACATTCCGACGAAGGGGCAAAGCCGCTGACCTTCGTCGATGCGCCGCCGTTAGGCCGCGCGGCGCGGCCCGATCCACCCGATTGAGACGAATCGGATCGTTTTTTTACAATGTGTTTCATCCTTGCAACAGTCTGGAGGGATTGGGTTTCCAGCGCCTCGGGCTGACGCGCCGGAGCCGCCAAGCGTGCAGGTGAGGCACCCGATCAGCCGCATGCGATTTCCCGATCGCCGTCTTCCCCCGAGGGGCGCTGTTGGCGTAGACGGAGCCATGGCGGTTACCGTGTTTCCCGATCCCGTTGCGAAGAGTGTCTCCGGGACATGACGGTCCCCGGAACATGGGCGACCGTTCTGGCCGGCGTTGCGACGCTGCTGCTGCTCGGGCTCGGCGGGCTGCTGCTGTTCCTGGGATTGCGCGCGCGCGCCGGTGTCGCGACGACCCTCGCCGAGAATGCGACGATGCGCGCGTTGCTCGATGGGTCGCCGGCCGTCGCGACGGTCGTCCGCTCGGATGGACGAGTGGAAATGCCGCAGCGCATGGCGGACTGGCTGGGTATTCCGGCGCCACGCTATCTGATGGATCTGGCGGGTGAGGAATCCGGGCTTTCACCCGAGGATGCTGCCGCGCTGACCGCCGATGTGACCGCTGCACAGCGTTCGGGCCGGCCCTTCGTCCGTGCCGTCCGCCCCGTCGGTTCGACGCGGGCCATCACGTTACGCGGCGCACGCGCACCCGGCGCGATGGGGGCAACCGGCAGCATCCTGATCTGGGCGTTCGATGCAACGGACAGCGAATCCGAGATCAAGCGCCTCGGCACCGAGACGGCGCGGCTTGGTGCCGCCTATGAGGCGCTGACCGGGCTGATCGAAGCGGCGCCGCTGCCGATGTGGTACCGGGCGCGCGATCTCAGGCTGTCGATGGTCAATTCCGCCTATGTCGCGGCGGTCGAGGGCCAGGATGCGCAGGACGTGGTCGCGCGCGGCCTCGAACTCGTCGAAGGATCGGGGCGCGGCGGGCCGCTGGCGGGTGCCGCCGCGGCGCGCGAGCAGGGGCGGCCGCACCAGCAGGTCCTGCCCGCGACGATCGATGGTGCCCGTCGGTCGCTTCAGATCTACGACGTGCCGCTGCCGACCGGCGGGGTGGCGGGCTTTGCAATCGACATCGAGGATCTCGAGCAGGCGCGCTCTGGTGCCAAGCGCTTTGCCGAGGCGCAGCGGGCGATGCTCGACCGGCTGTCGGCGGGAGTCGCGCAGTTCGGTGGCGACCGCGGCCTGGTCTTCTGCAACCAGCCGTTCCGGCGCATGTTCGCGATGCGGGCGGAGTGGCTCGCCGACCGTCCCGAATTCGACCGCGTGCTCGAACGGATGCGCGAAGCGGACCGGCTCCCCGAGGTCCGCGACTTTCCGGCATGGAAGGCCGAGCGTCGCGCATGGTTCATGCAGACCGGGACCATGCCGAACGGCGGCGCGAGTGAGGAGATCTGGCACCTGCGCGGCGGTACGCATTTGCGCGTTGTCGCCCAGCCCTTGCCCGATGGCGGGCTGTTGCTGATCTTCGAGGACCGCACCGAGCATGTCCAGCTCGCCAGCGCGCGCGACACGCTGCTCCGCGTCCGTACCGCCACCTTTGACAACCTGTTCGAGGCGCTCGGCGTGTTCGCCGCCGACGGCCGGCTGCAATTGTGGAACAACCGATTCAGAGTGCTGTGGGGCCTCGAAGAGGAATTCCTTGCGGGTCATCCGCGTGTCGACGTCTTTGCCGATGCGGCCGCGGGCAAGTTGATGACGCCCAACCGGTCGGCGCTGATCCCCGATCTCGTGCGATCGGCGACTGCCGGACGGCAGCAGCGCGGGGGCCGCGTGGCCTTTGCCGACGGGCGGCATTTCGAGTTTGCGGGTGTCCCGCTGCCCGACGGCAACGCGCTGTTCACGATGCTCGACATCACCGACAGCCGGCGTGCGGAGCAGGCCTTGCGCGAACGCGCGAACGCGCTCGAGGCGGCGGACAAGGTGAAGACGGCGTTCGTCGCGAACATGAGCTATGAACTGAAGACGCCGCTGACGTCGATCAGTGGCTTCGCCGAGATGCTGCACGGTGGCTATGCCGGGCCGATGAGCGAACAGGCCGGGGGGTATCTCGAGGCCATTCTCGAATCGGTCGAGCGGCTCGGGCTGTTGGTCGACGACGTGCTCGACCTGACCCGGACCGAGAGCGAGAGCACCGAGATGGTGCGCACCGACGTCGAACTGGCGGTGGTCGCCCGCGCCGCGGCAGGCTCGATCCAGGCCACTGCGCGGCGCCGCAAGCTCGACTTCGCGATCGAGATCGGGCGCTCGACAGGGCGCATCTGCGGCGATCCCAAGCGACTGCGCGAGATCGTCGAGCATCTGCTGCGTCACGCGGTGGCCGGTACGCCCGAGGGGGGGCGGATCCTCCTGCACGCCGACGGCAACGCGACGCATGCACGGATCGTCGTGTCGGATGACGGCGCGGGCATGAGCGCGGAGGGCGTCGCGCATGCGTTCGACCGGTTCGCCGAATCCAAGACGATCGGCGATCGTGCGCTCGGGCTCGGGCTGCCGCTCGCCAAGCAGTTCGTCGAGGCGCATAACGGCACGATCGATCTCGTATCCGAACCCGGAAACGGCACGCTGATCACGGTCGAACTGCCGCGGAGATGATCATCGCCTTGAAGAGACACGCACGCTACGCAGGTTCCAGCGCATGACGGTGCTGCGGTTAGAGGATCCCGCCGCGACCGAGGCGTTCGGCGCGAAACTGGCAGCGCACGTCAAGGCGGGTGACGTGATTGCGCTGACGGGGACGCTCGGCGCGGGGAAGACGAGCCTGGCACGCGGGCTGCTGGCGGCGCTCGGTCTGGTCGGCGAAGCGCCATCGCCGAGTTTCGCGATCGTCCAGCCCTATGCACCCCCCGAGGTGCGTCTGCCCGTGCTCCACGTCGATCTGTACCGGATCGACGATCCGGACGAGATCGTCGAGCTCGCGCTTGACGACGCGCGCTATGATTCCGTCCTGATCGTCGAATGGCCAGAGCGGGCGGGGCCGGACTATTGGCCGGACGCGCTTCGGCTCGACCTCACGATCGAACCGGACGGCACGCGCGGCTTGACAGCCGGAGTGCCGGAGGGTTGGACGCGGCGATGGCCGATATGACACCCCCGGCGGGAGCCGCCGCATTTCTCGACGCGCATGGCTGGGCGGGGGCGACGCTCCTGCCGGTTGCGGGGGATGCCTCGTTCCGTCGCTATTTCCGCGTCGTCGCCGGGCCGCGCCACGCGATCCTGATGGACGCGCCGCCGCCTCATGAAGACCCGCGCCCGTTCATCGCTGTCGCACAGTGGCTGGTCGAGCGGACGTTCCGGGCACCCGCGATCCTCGCGAGCGACCTGACGCAGGGGCTCGTGCTGATCGAGGATTTTGGCGATGATCGGTTGCGCGAGGCGATCGACGCATCGTCCGATGAGGGCATGGCGCTCTACGCGCCCGCGATCGACCTGCTCGGGCGTCTTCACGCGTATCCGGCCGGACCGTTCGCACCCTATGACCGTGCCGTCCTGGCGCGCGAGGCCGCGCTGTTCGTCGACTGGTATTGCCCGGCCATCGGGATCGTCCCGGACCGGGCGGGCTGGGATGCGGCATGGGACGCCGTGTTCGATCACGGGATCGCGACCGACCCGGTCACTGTCCTGCGCGATTATCATGCCGAGAACCTGATGCTGCTCGCGCCGGACGGAGCGCTCGGCCTGCTCGACTTCCAGGATGCGCTCGCCGGGCACCCGGCCTATGACCTCGTGTCGCTGTTGCAGGACGCACGGCGGGACGTCGATCCTATGGTCGAGGCCGCGATGCTCGCGCGCTACCGCGAAGCAACGGGCGTCGGTGACGATTTCCTCGACGCCTATCACGTGCTCGGCGCGCAGCGGAACGCCAAGATCCTCGGCATCTTCACGCGGCTGTGGAAGCGCGACGGCAAGCCGCGCTACCCGACCTTGTGTCCCCGCGTCTGGACGTATCTCGAGCGTGACCTGGCCCAGCCGGTGATGGCGCCGGTCGCGGCCTGGTTCGATGCCAATGTGCCGGCAGCATTGCGCGGCGACCCGCTGGCGTTGGCGGCATGAGCGGTCAGCGCATGATCCGTCCGATCCCGCGCGGGACGGTGCCCGAGACCGCGATGGTGATGGCGGCCGGGCTCGGCAAACGGATGCGGCCGTTGACCGCGACGCGCCCCAAGCCGCTGGTTGAAGTAGCCGGCAAGGCGCTGATCGACCATGTCTTCGATCGGCTGCAGCGTGCCGGGATTGCCCGCGCGGTGGTCAATGTTCACTATCTTGCCGATACGCTGCAGGCGCATGTCACCGATCGTTACCCCGATATCGAGGTCGTGATTTCGGACGAGCGTCGCCGGTTGATGGAGACGGGCGGCGGGCTGGTTCAGGCACGTACCCTGCTCGGCGATGCACCGGTTCTGGTGGTCAACAGCGACAATCTCTGGATTGACGGACCGGTCGACGCGATCCGTTTACTCGCGTCGCGGTGGGACGATGCGACGATGGATGCGCTGCTGCTGATGGTGCCGCTCGCCCGCGCGCACAATCATGGCGGTCCCGGCGACTTCCATCTCGCAGCGGACGGACGGATCACCGGACGCCGCAAGCCGGGGCGGGTCGCACCCTTCGCCTTTACGGGCATTCAGATTCTCCACCCGCGCGTCATCACGGATTGGCCCGAGGGACCGTTTTCGACGAACCTGTTCTGGGACCGTGCGATCGCTGCGGGCCGGGCATTTGGCCAGGTCCATCAGGGCCTGTGGTTCGACGTTGGCACGCCCGGCGCAATTCCGAAGACCGAGGCGATCCTGGCCGGTGGCTGAACGGACGGGGCCGACCCTCTACACCATCCCCGCCCATCGCGCCTTTGCCGATGCGCTGGTCGCGGGTTTGCTCCGGCGGGCAGGGCAGGATCCGCTGGCGCTCGCCCGCGCGCTGATCCTGTTGCCGAACAACCGCGCGATCCGGGCCGTGACCGACGCGTTCGTGCGGGCGAGCGGCGGGGGGCTGGTTCTGCCGCGGATGATCGCGCTGGGGGACACGGGGCTGGGCGAAGCTGTCGGCGCGGCGCTCGATCCGGCGGACGATGCCGATCCGCCACTGCCGGCAGTGCCGCCCTATCAGCGGCGGATGATCCTTGCGCGGCTGGTGTCGGAAGAACGCCGGCGTGGGGGGCATCCGATCGATGCCGCCGAGGCGGTCCGACTTGCCGGCGAACTCGCCAAGACGCTCGACCAGCTGCTTGTCGAGGAGGTTGCGCCGACGCGCCTGCACGAAATCGAACTCGGTCCCGAACTGACCGAACACTGGCAGCGCGCATTGTCGACGTTCGACGTCGTGCTGCAGCGATGGCCGGGCGAACTGGCCCGCCTGGGGCGGATCGACGCGGCGACCCGGCGCGCCGCGCTGCTCGACCGACTGGTGACGCGATGGCGTGCGGCGCCGCCGGCCGGGCTGGTCTGCGCCGCGGGCGTCACCGACTCCGCGCCGTCGGTCGCGCGCGCGCTGCGCTGCGTCGCGGACCTGCCCGGCGGCATGGTGGTATTCGCGGATCTCGATCTGCACCTGCCCGACGAGGAGTGGGATGCGCTGGGCCCCCACCCGCGAAACCCGGATACCGGGCTGACGCGGCGGTCGATCGAAACGCATCCGCAATTCCATCTGAAGCTCCTGCTCGAACGCATGGGCGTCGGGCGCGCCGAGGTCGCGACTTGGCGCGAGGGCGGTGGCCATGACGCCGACATGACGCGAAGCCGCGCGATCGCCAATGCACTGGCCCCCGCCGATTTCACCGGAAAGTGGACCCGGCTGGGCGCGGAGGATCGCCGCCTGAAGGGGGTGACGGTCGCCGAACTGGCAACCCCCGCCGAGGAGGCGCAGGCGATCGCGCTGGCCTTGCGCGGCGTGCTGGAGGAGCCGGGACGGACAGCCGCGCTCGTCACGCCCGATCGCGCCCTGGCGCGGCGTGTCGCGGCGCATCTTGGGCGCTGGCAGATCCTTATCGACGACAGCGCGGGCCGGCCCTTGTCGATCCTCCCGCCCGGGACTCTCATCCTCGCGCTGGTCGAGGCTGCGGCACAGCGTTTCGCACCGCTCGCGTTGCTGGCGTTGCTGAAGCACCCGCTGGTCCGCAGTGGCGATACCCGGCTGGCGTGGCTCGACGGCGTTCGCGCGCTCGATCGCGCGTTGCGCGGACCGCGGCCCGCAGCAGGGCTCGATGCTGTCGATGCACACCTGCGCGCCGGAACGGCGAAGCGCTGGTGGCCCGAGGCGCAAGCGCTGCTGACGCCGATCGCCGCGGTTTTCGAACGCGGCGCTCAGCCGCTCGGCCCGTTGCTGGCGATCGTTCGCGAGACGGCCGCGGCGCTGTGCAGCGATGAACTCTGGGCCGGCCCCGCAGGGCGTGCCGCGGCGCAATGCCTTGCCGATCTCGAAATCGAGGCTGATGCCGGCCCACCGCTTGTCGATCCGGGCGAACTTGCGCAGCTCTTGCGGACCTTGCTCGACGAGGTTGCGGTGCGGCCATTGCAGGGCGCGCATCCGCGTCTGGCGATCTACGGCCTGCTCGAGGCGCGATTGCAGACCGCAGACCTGATGGTTCTGGGCGGGCTGAACGAGGGCATGTGGCCAGGCCGTCCTGCGCCGGACCCGTGGCTCGCGCCGCGGATCCGCGCTGAACTTGGGCTTCCGGGCCTCGAGCGGCAGGTGGGGACGTCGGCGCATGATTTCGCCCAGGCACTCGGCGCGCCGCGGGCGATCGTCACACGCGCGCGCCGCGACGCCAAGTCGCCGGCATTGGCGTCGCGACTGTGGCTGCGGTTGCAGGCACTTGCGGGGGACAGGTTCGAGCGCGCCGAGGCGCTCGAGGCATGGACACGCGATCTCGACGATCCCCGGGCGCACCGGCCCTCCGACCGTCCGGCGCCGTCGCCTATCGCCGCGCTGCGGCCAAGGCTGATTTCGGTGACCGAGGTCGACCGGTTGAAGGCCGACCCCTATGCCTTCTACGCGCGCAGGGTGCTCGGCCTGATGCCGCTCGACCCGGTCGATGCGGATCCGAGCGCGGCGTGGCGCGGCACCGCGGTACACGACATTCTCGAACAATGGTGGAAGCACGACGCCTGCGCGATCGATGCATTGCGGCCGCGTGCCGAGGCGATGCTGCGCGACGAGCGGACGCACCCGATGATGCGAGCGCTCTGGCAGCCGCGGCTGCTCGAGGCGATCGACTGGATCGCGGGCACGATCGCGGCGCAGGCCGTCGACGGCCGGGTCGTTGCCAGTGCGGAAGGCAAGGGCGAGATCGCGATTGCGGGGGTGACGCTGCGCGGACGGTACGACCGTGTCGACCGGCTGCCGGGCGGGGAACTGGCGATCATCGACTACAAGACCGGCAAGCCACCCTCGGCGACCGCGGTGCGCGCCGGCTACAGTCTTCAGCTGGGTCTGCTGGGCCTGATCGCGGAGCGTGGTGGGTTTGCCGATGTCGCGGGCAAGGCGGGCGCGTTCGAATATTGGTCCCTTGGCAAGAAGCGCGATGCCTTCGGCTATGTCGAGAGCCCGGTCGATCCCGAGGGCAAGCGCGACAAGATCCCGACCGCTGAATTCACGGCCACGGCGGCGCACAACTTCACCGAGGTCGCGGGGAACTGGCTGACCGGCAGCGCCGCCTTCACCGCCAAGCTCGTGCCCGAATATGCCCCCTATGCCGAGTATGACCAGCTGATACGCCGCGACGAATGGTATGGCCGTGAATAGCGGCGAGCTTCGCACATTGCCCCGCCTCAAGGGCGCGCAGGCGGCGGCCAGCGATCCGCGGGCGCATGTCTGGCTGTCCGCATCGGCGGGGACCGGCAAGACCCAAGTTCTGGCGGCGCGCGTCTTCAGGCTGTTGCTCCGCGGTGTCGATCCGGGCGCGATCCTGTGCCTGACCTTCACCAAGGCGGGTGCGGCCGAAATGGCGCAGCGGATCAACGGGCGCCTTGCCGCCTGGGTGCGGATGCCCGGCCCCGCGCTGGGTGCCGACCTGATCGCCCTGGGGGAGGTGCCCGACCAAGCGTTGCAGGATCGTGCGCGGACGCTGTTCGCCAAGGTGCTCGACGCGCCGGGGGGCGGGTTGCGGATCCAGACGATCCACGGTTTCTGTCAGGGCCTGCTGGCGGCGTTTCCGGTCGAAGCCGGGCTGACGCCGGGTTTTCGCCCTCTGGAGGCGCGCGAGGAAGCCGGGCTTGCACGCGAGGCGCTGGCGGGGATGCTCGCGGACGCCGAGCGTGAGGGGCGGGAGCGTCCCGTCGAGATCGTCGGCCGCTTGTCCCTGCGGATGGGGGAGGGCGGTGCCGAGGGGTTCCTGATGGCCTGCGCCCGCGCGCTGCCCGCGCTCGAGGCGTTGCCGTCCGGTATCCGGCCCTGGTTGCGCCGGACGCTCGAGCTGCCCGCCGGCGATATCGACGAGGCGGTCGCGGACTGGTGCGAGGCGCTGGATATCGATGCCATCACGCGGATCGGCGCGGCCAACCGGGCGTGGGGAACCGCGACCGGCCTGAAGCAGGCGGCCACGGTTGAGGCGTGGCTCGCGTCGCCGGACCGTGCGGCTATGCTTCCCGACCTCGCAGGCGTCGTGCTGACGGCCAAGGGGGAGCCGCGCAAGGCGCAGAAGAAGCTGATCGACCTCGAACCTGACTATGAGATCCTGGCACAGGATGTCGGCGCGGCCTGTGCAGATATTGCATCGATGATCCAGCGCGTGGCTTATGCCGATCTTCTCGCGGATGGGCTGGAGGTCGGGCGCGATTATGCGCGCGCTTATGCACTGGCGAAACGGCGTGTCGGCGGGGTCGATTTCGACGATCTGATCGCGACGACCGTGGCCTTGCTAGACCAGCCCGGCATTGGCGAATGGGTCCGCTACAAGCTCGATCAGGCGACCGAGCATGTCCTGATCGACGAGGCGCAGGACACCAATGCCGACCAGTGGCGGATCGTTCGCGCGCTCGCCGACGAGTTCTTTGTCGGGCGCGGCATCTATGCCCCGTCGACGCGCACGCTGTTCACGGTCGGCGACTGGAAGCAGGCGATCTTCGGCTTTCAGGGGACCGACCCGTTCAACTTCGCCGCCGCAGAGCTGCATTTCGGGCGTCGCGCGCTCGAGGTTGCGGGTGACGACGAATGGCCGGAGGCGGAGCGGGGCCTGCCGCTCGAGCGGCTGTCGCTGACACACTCCTTCCGGTCGACCCGGCCGATCCTCGCGTTCGTCGATGCCGCGGTCGCCGCGGCGGGCGAGCCCGGCCTTGGCGCGATCGGCGAGCTCGAGGTCCATGCCAGCGAGGTCAAGGGTCCGGGCAGCGTGACGCTGTGGCCACCGGTCATCGCAGGGGGGAGCGAGGACGACGAGGAGGGCTGGGTCGACGACGCGGTCCGCAAGCTCGCGGGCGATATCGCCAAGGCGGTCCGACGCTGGCTCGCCCCCGATGGGCTGATGCTCGAGAGCAAGGGGCGACGGCTGCGCCCCGAGGACGTGATGATCCTCGTAAAGCGGCGCGGCGATCTCGCGTCGCTGATCGTCGCGCGGCTCTATGCCGAGGGCGTGCCCGTCGCGGGCGTCGATCGGCTGCGTCTGAACGCGCCGCTCGCGGTCCAGGATCTGCTCGCGACGATCCGCTTCGTGTTGCAGCCGGAAGACGATCTGAGTCTGGCATCGCTGCTCGTCTCGCCGCTGATCGGCTGGACGCAGGACGAGCTGATGGCGGCAGCGCCGCGCGAGGCCGGTCCCCTGTGGCGGCATCTCCAGCGAACGCAGTCTGCCGAGCGCCTCGCGCCGCTGCTTGCGATGCTCGCGCGTGCGGACATCGCGACCCCCTATCAGTTTCTGGAGGAGCTCCTGTCCGGGCCGCTCGACGGACGGCGCAAGCTGATCCTGCGGCTGGGGACCGAAGCGCGCGATCCGATCGAGGAATTGCTCAACGCAGCACTGACGTTCGAGAGCAATACGACACCGTCGCTGCAGCGCTTCCTCGACTGGTTCGATCGCGGCGATGTCGACATCGTCCGCGATCCGTCGGCGCCGCTCGATGCAGTGCGCGTGATGACCGCGCACGGCGCCAAGGGCCTGCAGGCACCGCTGGTGATCCTTGCCGATGCGACCGCCGATCCCGCCGCCGCACCGCGATCGATCCTGAAATGGACTCCTGAGGACATGGTGGCGCCGTTGCCGGTGTTCCGTCCGCGCAGCGGCGAGCGGGGTGGCCCCCTCGATGCGGTGGTGACGGCAGCCGAGCGGCGCGAACTGGAGGAGCATTGGCGGCTCTTCTATGTCGCGGCGACCCGCGCCGAGGAGCGTTTGGTCATCGCGGGCGCGCTCGGTACGCGGGCGCAGGGCGTTGCGCCGGTGACGAGCTGGTATGGCGCCGCGGATCGTGCACTGACGGCGTTGGGCGTGGCGGACGTGGAGGGCGAGCGGGTCTTCGTCGGCGACGGGACGGAGCTTCCGGTACCGGTCAAGCCCGCGGCGAACGACGTGGCCGTGCCTTCCCAGACGATACCCGACTGGGCCCGGCACGCGGCACCGAAGGAGTCGCGCCCGTCGCGCCCGTTGTCGCCATCTGCGCTCGGCGAGGATGCGGTGTCCGACCCGCCGCCGACCCCGGAGATGCGGCTTGCGGCCGAACGCGGCGCGTTGATCCACAAGCTGCTCGAGCGCCTTCCCGCTGTCGACGGCGGTTCGCGTGCGGCGGCGGCGGATAGATGGCTCGGCCAGGCCGGCGGTGTTCTCGACCCCGCAGTGCGTGCAGAAATCGCAGCGAGCGCGATCGGCGTGATCGAGGATCCACGCTTCGCAGATCTGTTCGGTATCGACTCGCTTGCCGAAGCGCCGATCGCGGCCACGCTGGCGGACGGTATCGTGGTGTCTGGAACGGTCGACCGGCTGCTGATCGGCGCGGAGACCATCCGGGTGATCGACTTCAAGACCGGGCGGCGTGCGCCGCGCGGCCTCGACGAGGTGCCGGACTATCATCTCAAGCAGATGGCGGCCTATGCCGCGGCGTTGCGGGTGATCTTTCCGGGGCGGACGGTCGAGGCGGCGTTGCTCTACACCGCCGCACCCCGATTGATCGCGATATCGGCTGATATGCTCGACAGGCACAAGCCGCGCTATGCGATGACGGAGCAAAGCTAGGCTGTCGACGGTTGAGACGCGTGCAGCCGGACCCTAGATTACGGTATAACGAAGGAGATATTTCAGTGGCGACCAAGCAGATCACCGATGCGAGCTTCAATGCCGACGTGCTGAACGCCGACGGCCCCGTGCTCGTCGATTTTTGGGCCGAATGGTGCGGGCCGTGCAAAATGATCGGGCCGAGCCTCGAGGAGCTGTCCGAGGAACTGGGCGAGAAGGTGACCATCGCCAAGCTCAACATCGACGAGAACCCCGATGCGCCAGGCCAGTATGGCGTGCGCGGGATCCCGACGATGATCCTGTTCAAGGGCGGCGCCCCGGCAGCAACTAAGGTTGGTGCGGCACCCAAGGGCCAGCTCAAGGCGTGGCTTGAAGGCGAGCTCGCCTAAGACGGTACGCGCCGTTACCGCCACCTCAGATCTTTTGAGGTGGCGGTTAGAGGCGAGCTCAGCTTCGATAGTCGGCGTTGATCGAGATATAGCCGTGCGTCAGGTCGCAGGTCCACACCGTGGCCGCACCGTCGCCCAGCGCGAGATCGACGCCGATCTCGATGTCCTGCCCCTTAAGATGGTCCGCAACGGGCGCCTCGTCATAGCCGCTGAGCGCCAGCCCGCCCTCGGCCACTTGCGTATTGCCGAAGCGGATCGACAATGTGTCGCGGTCGGCTGGCTCTCCCGCCTTGCCGACGGCCATCACGACACGACCCCAATTGGCGTCCTCGCCGGCGACCGCCGTCTTGACCAGAGGCGAGTTGGCGATGCTCATAGCAATCCGGTGTGCGCTGCGGTCGCTGTCCGCGCCGGTCACCTGGACCTCGATCAGCTTCTGCGCGCCTTCGCCGTCGCGGACGACGAGCAGGGCAAGCTGATGGCATAGATCTACCAGTGCCGCGCGGAACGCGTCGGCGCCGATGCTGTCGTCGTCGTTGAGCGGGGCGTTGCCGGCCTTGCCCGTCGCGAATGCGAGCACCGTGTCGCTGGTCGAGGTGTCGCTGTCGACGGTGATGCACGAGAAGCTCGGCGCATTGGCCTTGGATAGCGCCGCCTGGAGAAACGCCGGCTCGACCGCGGCATCGGTAAAGATGAAGCCGAGCATCGTCGCCATGTCCGGCGCGATCATACCCGAGCCCTTGATGATGCCGACCAGCGTCACGGTCCGATCGCCGATCACCGCGGTCGTCACCGCACCCTTGGTGAAGGTATCGGTGGTCATGATCGTCGCGGCGGCGTCCTCCCAGCCGCACGGTGCGGCGGCGAACGCGGCGTCGAGCCCTGCTTCGGCCTTGTCGATCGGCAACGGCACGCCGATCACGCCGGTCGAGGCGACGAACACGTCCGAGGGCTGGCAGCCGAGATGCGCGGCCGTTCGTGCGGCGATCGCCTCGACCGCGGCACGGCCACGCGCACCAGTGAAGGCGTTCGAATTGCCCGCGTTGACGACAAGCGCGCGCGCCTGTCCGAGAGTCAGTGCCGCGCGGCACCACTCGACCTCGGGCGACGGACATTTGCTCTGCGTAAGGACGCCCGCAACGACCGTCCCCGGATCGAGCGTCACGAACGTCAGGTCGCACCGGTCCCAGGTCTTGTAGCCGGCACGCGCGACATGCGGCACGACCCCGTCGATCAAAGGGGCGGCGGGGAAGGGCAAGGCGAGCGGCGAGATCTGCATCCTGCCTTCATAGTCGCTGCGGTCCGGCCCGCAAGATCGCGGGTTGCGTCTGACGGCCGCCCGTTGACCGGTGTCCCGTGCGGTTGGGGCTATAGAATGACATCGGCGTGCTTCGGCGGTCGGCGAGCTCCGTCAGGGTCGTCATTCCTACGCACGACGCCGTCTCGTTACGGATCGAGCGTCCGCGCGTTCGCCGGGTGCGTCCGTCCGACGAATGGTAGATTTTACACGCAAGCTCGCATACAGCCGGTCCCGCATGAACCTGCTGCTCCTCCTTTCTGCCCTCCTGTCCGCGCTGACCGGCGCGGTGCCGGGTGTGCGTGGACAGTCCGCACAGGCAGTAGCGCAGGGTAGCGTTTGCGCGCAGACCGCCGCGGTGGCGGTGGCAAAGGTCGCGGTACGACCGGTCGCTGCGCTTCCCTCGCTCGACAACGTTGCCGCCTCGGCGAGGCTGCCCGTCGTCGCGATCATCACTGCTCCTATCTGGATGGACCGTCGGCGCGAATAGCGTCGCGCGCCTGATCTCTCGGCCTGCGGGCCACTCCTCCTCTTTGCGCGTGCGTGCCCCCGCGTGCCGTCGCGCCCTATAATCAGGAAATCAGCCCATGTTCGGTGGCTTTGCCAAATCGCTGTTCGGATCGTCCAACGACCGTTACGTCAAGTCGCTCAACCCGATCCTCGCGAAGATCGCCTCGTTCGAGCCTTCGCTCGTCGCGATGTCGGACGAGGAATTGTCCGGGCAGACCGCGAAGTTCCGTGCCCGACTCGCTAACGGCGAGAAGCTCGACGACTTGCTTCCAGAGGCATTTGCCACGGTGCGCGAGGCAGCCAAGCGCGTACTTGGCCAGCGGCATTACGACGTGCAGATGGTAGGCGGCATCGTCCTTCACCGCGGCGAGATCGCCGAGATGCGTACCGGCGAGGGCAAGACGCTCGTCGCCACGCTTGCGACCTACCTGAACGCGCTGCCGGGCGACGGCGTCCACGTCGTCACGGTCAACGACTATCTGGCGGCGCGCGACGCGGAGTGGATGGGGCAGGTCTATACCTTCCTTGGCATGACGATCGGCGTGATCGTGCCGAACCTGTCGGACGAGGAGCGTCGCGCAGCCTATGCCGCCGACATCACCTACGGCACGAACAACGAGTTCGGCTTCGACTATCTGCGCGACAACATGAAGTACGAGCGCAGTTCGATGGTGCAGCGCCGCTTCAACTTCGCGGTGGTCGACGAGGTCGATTCGGTCCTGATCGACGAAGCGCGTACGCCGCTGATCATCTCGGGGCCGACCGACGACAAGTCCGAGCTGTATATCCAGGTCGATGCGGTCGTGAAGCAGCTCGTCCCCGGTGACTATGACAAGGACGAGAAGCAGAAGACGATCATCCTCACCGAGGACGGCACCGAGAAGGTCGAGCGGATGCTCGAGGCCGCGGGGCTGCTCGAAGGCGCCAACCTATACGATTTCGAGAACACGCAGGTCGTCCACCATCTCAACCAGGCGCTGCGCGCGATCGTGATGTTCAAGTCGGACATCGACTACATCGTCAAGGACGGCAAGGTCATCATCATCGACGAGTTCACCGGTCGCATGATGGACGGCCGGCGCTGGTCGGACGGCCTGCACCAGGCGGTCGAGGCCAAGGAAGGCGTCCAGATCGAGCCCGAGAACCAGACGATGGCCTCGATCACGTTCCAGAACTATTTCCGCATGTACCCCAAGATCGGCGGCATGACCGGTACGGCTGCGACCGAGGCGGCCGAGTTCTACGACATCTACAAGATCAACGTCGTCAGCATCCCGACCAACGTCACGGTCAAGCGCGTCGACGAGGAAGATGAGTTCTACAAGGACACCAAGGACAAGTTCGCGGCGATCGCCAAGAAGATCAAGCATCACGCCGATCTCGGCCAGCCGGTGCTCGTCGGCACGGTATCGATCGAGAAGTCCGAGCTGCTCAGCGAGTTCCTCGTCGGCGAGGCGGTCGAGCACAAGGTGCTGAACGCGCGCTTCCATGAGATGGAGGCGCACATCGTCGCGCAGGCCGGGCGCAAGTCCGCGGTGACGATCGCGACCAACATGGCGGGCCGTGGCACCGACATCAAACTCGGCGGCAACCTCGAATTCCGCATGCTCGACGAACATCCCGACCTGGTCGAGGGCACGCCCGAATATGCCGCCGAGGCGGCGCGGATCGAGACCGAGATCGAGGCCGAGAAGCAGGCTGTGCTCGCCGCGGGCGGCCTGTTCGTGCTCGGTACC
Organism: Sphingomonas sp. T1; assembly: GCF_902506585.1. NCBI lineage: Bacteria > Pseudomonadati > Pseudomonadota > Alphaproteobacteria > Sphingomonadales > Sphingomonadaceae > Sphingomonas > Sphingomonas sp. T1. The sequence continues at coordinate 474,058 of NZ_LR733875.1, read as the reverse complement.
GAGCGCCACGAGAGCCGGCGCATCGACAACCAGCTGCGCGGGCGCTCGGGTCGTCAGGGCGATCCCGGCCTGTCGCGCTTCTATCTCAGCCTCGACGATGATCTGCTGCGCATCTTCGGGCCGGACACGCTGTTCGCCAAGATGATGCGCAACAATATCGAGGATGGCGAGGCGATCGGGAGCAAGTGGCTGTCGAAGGCGATCGAGACCGCACAGAAGAAGGTCGAGGCGCGCAACTACGACATCCGCAAGCAGGTCGTCGAATATGACGACGTGATGAACGAGCAGCGCAAGGTCATTTACGAGCAGCGCGCGGACATCATGGATGCCGACACCGTCGGCGACGTGGTGACGGACATGCGTGCGGAGACGGTCAACGTCATCGTCGGTGAAGCCTGCCCGCCCAATTCCTATCCCGAACAATGGGACATTGCGGGGATGAAGACGCGGCTGACCGAGGTGCTCAACCTCGAGCCGCAGATCGAGGCGTGGCTGCTCGAAGAGGCGATCGATCCCGAGATCGTCGAGGAACGCATCCGCGCGATGGCGGACGAGGCGATCGCGGCGAAATCCGCAGATCTCGACACCGAGACGTGGACGTCGGTCGAGAAGTCGATCCTGCTGCAGAATCTCGACCATCACTGGAAGGAGCATCTGGCAACGCTCGACGCGCTGCGCCAGGTCGTCCATCTGCGCGCCTATGCGCAGAAGACGCCGATCAACGAGTATAAGCAGGAGGCGTTCTCGCTATTCCAGCGGATGCTCGAGACGATCCGCGAGGACGTGACCAAGACGATCGCCCACGCGCAGTTCCAGATCCAGGCGCCGGTCGGCCTGCCCGAGCTGCCCGATTTCATCACGACGCATTTCGACCCGTTCACCGGCGAGAACGATAGCCTCGACCAGGCACGTGGCATGTCGGGGCACATCACGTCGCAGCTCCCGCCGATGCAGATCCCGCAGCCCCAGGCCGCGGATATCGGCGAGGATCCGGCGAACTGGGAAGGCGTGGTCAGCCGTAACGCGCCATGCCCATGCGGGTCGGGGCGCAAATACAAACAGTGTCACGGCGCGGTCTGAACGCTGCTTTGACGGGCCGGCCGTTTAGCGGCTGCGCCAGGGTGGCAGCATGGCAGGCAATAAAAAGCCGGGCCGTCCCACATGGACGGTCCGGCTTTTGCTTGTAAGCTTGGTTGCGGCAGTGCGGCCGCGACGCTGCTTACTTTGGCAGGATGACGCTCGGCCCGATATTGTCGACGACCTGCTTGGCATTGAACGCACGGATGTTGTCGCGCGGGATCGGCCCCTTGCGCATCACGATCTCGGCCGTCGCTTCGTAGCGGTCGATCGTGCGGACGTCGAAATCGTTGCCCCATGGGCCGCCGAAACCGCCGCCGCCAAAGCCACCGAAGCCGCCACCGATATAGGGATCCCAGCTCCGCCAGCCGAAGCCGCGGCCGCGATAGCGCCACGACGGGCCCCAATAGCCACCAAAGCCGCCATAACCGAACCCACCGCCGATTCCGGGAGTCGAATAGGTGCGCGACTGAAGATTGGTATCGCGATCCGCCATCAGGAAATAATCATATCCCTGCTGGAGCGTGAGTTCCGCCGCGCGGAAGAAGAGGTAGCGTTCGACGGTGTCGCGCGACGTGACGCTGTTTCCCGCGAAGCTGACGAGGAAGCGGTTATCCTCGATCCGGCGATCGCTATAGCCGGTACGGTTGAACCCCTGGCCAGTGGCCGGGCGGTAGGTGGTTTCGGTCGCACAACCCGCGACCAGCAACGTGCTCGTGGCGAGAGCTGCCAGCAGGACCTTGCGACCAGGCATGATGAACATGATTGTCGTCTCCGTTCGCGGCGAATGCGGCGAAACGCCTCACATTAGCCTTCAGTGGTGGAACGGTTGATGAACGGGATTGGTCCACGGGTCTATGACGGTGATTGAATAAACCACCTCGGCGCCGTCATAGGCCGTCGTCCGCGACGCAGGATCATTCCCCGATCAGATGAAGCGCCAGCGAGCGACCATGGGGACGACGGCGATGCTCGAACAAGTAGATTCCCTGCCACGTGCCAAGCGCGAGCGTGGCGTCGATCACTGGGATCGACAATTGTACCTGTGTGAGAGCGGCGCGCAGATGCGCCGGCATGTCGTCGGGCCCTTCGTCGTCGTGCAGATACGAACTTGATTCCGGTGCGATGCGCGCGAAATAAGCCTCGATATCCGTTCGGACCTCGGGCGCGGCGTTTTCCTGGATGAGCAGCGATGCGGAGGTATGGCGACAAAACACCGTCAATAACCCGGACTGCATCGCCTGCGCATCGACCCAGCGCCGGATCGGGGCGGTAATGTCGACCAGCCCCTGCCGGCGGGTATCGATCGTGATCTGGGTCGTGGACTGCCGCATCGCTGCGCTCCTATGTAACTGCCTAGCCGGTCAGGTCCGTGACGGTGCTCAACGCCTGTCGGCACGGCCTTGGTCGCTATCGGCATCCGCCGGGACGTCGCGACCCAAATTGATCTCGTCATAGAGTTTGAGAAGATCGCTGACCTCCGCGATGACGGTTTCCTGCTCGGCGCGCCAGCGTGCCGTCGCGTCGTGCGTCGGTGTGCCGCACTTGCCATCGTGAAGCGTGAAACCCTGATCGATTAACCAGATGGTATCCGCCGCACGGGCCCGCTGCCGCCGCAGATGGAATACCCATTGTTCGATGACGCCGGAAGGAACGAGTCTGTCGATTTCACCCATGGTCGGCGCCTACCCGACCAGCGTCGTGCTTGTACAGCAGACGTTGCCGATGGTCCCGAATGCCGGAGTCTCGACCCGGGAAACGGGTCTTGTGGAAGGATGGAAAGTTCCGCCGGTTTTCGCCAAAACGCCTTGATTCAGCACGCTTTCGGGAACCGTTCACGACCAAGCGTGTTGAAAAGGTGGTAAAAAGCGTGTGTATTTTGACTGCCATCCTGTCACCGGAACCCGATCAATGCCTGTTACGTCTCACCGACCCGAGCGCGACCAGCCCTCGTTTCACCGCGTCGATCAGTCTCCGCCACGCCTGTCAGACCGCTATGGCGCAGACCGGCTTGACGCCCTTTACCGGCGTGCCGCGGCCGATCGTGACCGGTTTCGCCAGCAGCAGATGATCGCGATGCAGCCAAGCCTGCTCGAACGACTGATCGGCAAGTTTCGCCGCTAAAAGGGGTCGAATGATAGCTACGCGTCGACCGGGAAGGTGGTCGCATGGCGCAGTCCCTGAATTTCTGCCCAGGTGATGGGCCGGTCGCGACCGACGCATTCGATGATCAATGAGTCGGCATCTTTCGCGGCCAGTTCGTCCGCGGCCTTGATCATGTCTTCGAGCGAGCCCGTAGCGATCTGCTCATCCGTGACCGGCACCGCGTCCTCACCGTCGACAGGGCTTTCGGCAGCCGCGCGTCGGAGCAGTTTTGCCGGCATTTTCCACATTGTCTTGAACACGTTTACGCTCCAGCCCCCTGGCACGACCGCGATGCCGCAGGTTGCGCCAATGGTCCAGACCATCGCCGCATGCCTGCGCCGATCGCGGCATCCCACGCGACGAATCGCACGATCCGTCCGATACGGTTGGGTTTGGCGTTGTCGTTGCGAACTGGGGTCGAACAGCACGTCTTGAACGGCACCCGCGGTAGAGCCCGAGGCCGATGCGGCAATGTTGCCAATGGGCCGTCGATCGCGCGCATGGGGCGCAGGGCAGGGGCGGACCCGGTCCTTACACTCAGGGCGTTTCTGGCGAAGATCTGCGCTCCGTCTTCTTTGAAGCGCAGATCGATTTTCAAGGGCTGGGCCTTCGAGTGCCTCCGATCAGGCCGGCGGGTTGCCCCTCCCACCATTAAGTGAAGCGGAATGTTTGTGGGCATCGTTGGAGGAGGCTCGGGCAGGCGCCGCATCCGCGCTGCTCCCGGCGAGCATGCCGTTCAACGAACTGCCGGTCATGCCGAGTTCCGCCATCAGGCCATCGATGAGCGGGCCGCCGACGCGGTAGCGCATAGCGGCTGCGACCGCAGCGTCGGCAAGGTTGCCTTGGCCGCCCCCGGAGGCGCCATCGCTGCCACTGTCACCGTGCAGGCCCCGGGCGTCCAGGATGCTGATCTTGTCGATGTTCTCCATCGGCTTGCTCGCCGCAGCGATAATCGCGGGCAACGCTTCTAGCATTGCGCGGCGGATCAGCAGTGCGGTTTGCGAGTCACTCAGCAAGTTGGTCGCCTCGTTCAGCGACGCCTGACCTGCCGCGTCGACCTTGAAGGCCGCCTCGCGGCCTTCCGCGCGCGCCTTCTCTGCATCTGCTTCGGCGGTTGCTTCAGTACGCAGGGCGCTCGCACGAGCTTCCGCGGCTTCCTTTTCGGCGGTCGCAGCGACGGTGATGCCGACGGCCTCTTCCTGCGCGCGCTGGGTGGCGGCGATCACCGCGACGTTCTTGTTCCGGTTGGCGATCTCGGTAGCCTTGGCAGTAGCGACGCTTTCCTCGGCTCGGACGGCGAGCGCACGGGCTTCGTTGGCCGCGGCAGTGGCGGTCGACTCCTCCTCGGACTTCTGTGCGGTCTGCACCGCAGTTGTGATACGTGCGATCTCGATCGTCCTGTCGCGCTCGATCGTTGCGGTCTGGATCGCGCCGTCACGGGCAATCGTGGCGGTCTGGATCACCTTGTCGGCTTCGGTCTGCGCTACGGTCTGCGCCTGGCCCGCGGTGATGCGGGCGATCTCGGCGAGGCGGGTCTGCTCGGCCTCGGCGGTGGCAATCGCGGTGGCCTGTTCCGCACGGCGCGCGGACAGCGTCTGCTCCTGTGTCAGGCGCGCCTGTTCGGCGGCCTGCGCGATCTCGAGCGACTGGTTGTTGGCGTCGAGGTTGCGCTGCTCGATCTCGACGCGGTTGGTCGCGACGATGTCGTTGCGGATCTTCTTGCGCTCCTCGATCGTCCGCGTGAGCACGGTCAGCCCTTCGGCATCGAACGCGTTGTTCTCGTTGAAATGCTCGAACGCGGTCTGGTCGAAATGGGTGATGCTGACCGATTCGAGCTGAAACCCGTTCATGTCCAGGTCGGTCATCAGCGCCTCCTGCACCTTCTGGATAAAGTCGGCGCGGTTGGCGTGGAGGTGCTCCATCGTCATCGTCGCGGCCACCGATCGCAGCGCGGACACGAGCTTGCCGTCGAGCAGCGACTTCACCGCGTCGGGGCTGTTGACCGAATCGCCAAGCGTCTGCGCCGCGGCGGCGATCGATTCCGCGTCGGGCTTCACCTTGATGTGGAACAGCCCGACGACATCGACGCGCAGCTTGTCGAGCGTGATCAGCGCATCCTTGTTGAGGCGCGAGACCTCCAGCTTCACCGTCGTCAGCCGGACCTGCATCAGTTCGTGGAGCACCGGGATCACCATGATGCCGCCGTTGAGCACGACTTTTTCGCCGCCGAAACCGGTGCGGATCAGCGCAACGTCCTTGGTCGCGCGCCGGTAGAGCCGGGTCAGAATGATGCCGATCACGACAAGCGCGAACAGCACGATACCGGCGTAGATAAGGACGTTCAGAAGCTGTGCGGGCATGAAACCCTCCCCGGTTATGATTGTGGTCAGATCGACTGCAGGAGCGCGTTGGCGTCGGGCAGCGCGTAGAAGAGTTTGCCGTCGCGGCGGACAATCAGGGCGGTCTCGCCGGTGGCGATCACGTCGGCGTCGTCGTGCGGCTCGACCATGATGAAATGCGCCTGACCATACTGATCGACAATCTTTGCGCGGGCCGGCGATCCCCGGCGGGCGGTGCCTTCGAGGATTGTGCCGCGGCGGCGGAGAAAGTCGTCGGTGGAGATCACGCTGGTTTCGAAGCCGGGCATGATCCGGGCAAGCCCGTTGGCGGCCAGAGTGTTGAGCAGGCTGCCAGCGACCAGCGCACCACCCGAGGCGAGACCCCAGTGCAGTGGGCCGCCGGTCAACGCGGTCGCGCCCTGCTGAATGGCTATCCCGGTCAGCGTGAAGCAGCCGAGTAATGAGGTCAGCCAGATCAGGATCGGCAGTTCGTGACCGAGCCCGAGCCAATCAAGCACGCCGCTATCGGTTTCGGCATAAACGTCCGCGTCGAGATCGAGATGGCCGAGCCCAAGGCCGATCGTCTCGATCAGCCCGATCCCGACCATTATCACGAACGCGATCGCGAACGGCGCGTAAGCGGGCGTCAGGAAAATCGCGAACATAAGCCGTGGCGCTGTTGGGGGCTCTGCTTGTGCATCGGCGAACTGGTATCGGACAGACGACAACGCTTCGTTACGAAACGCCGGCCGATCCGGATTTTGAACTCCATGTGTCGATGCTCCCCGAAGGGAGGCTAGCCCTGCGCCAAGACATTCGCAACGCGCGCTGAGGACACCGCCCGAGTTTGGATTCATCATCTGCACGGGATCTGCACGACAAGCGAACGGATCGTACGCGGACCTCGCGATCTGACGCTCACGGGACCGCTGCAAAGCAGAACCTCGACAATCGGGGAGCGCGAAGATGAGTCGTCATGGAAGACTGATGGCCAAGATCGGCGCTGCCTTTCCTGGCGGAGATACCGATCGACGACGGCAATGGCGCGGTGGTTGGTGGGTTCGCTTTGGCCTGGATTACCGCCCTGTTCCTGACGCGACGGGGGATCTGGAAAGACGGATCGGCGCGACTGGCGTTGCTTTCCGGCGCCGGATTGGCGGTGGTACTCGTCGACGATCCAAGCCTCCTCGGCTGGGTTCTGTTCTGGACGGCTGTCTCGCTTGCCGCACTCCTGCCGCGGCACCGGTTCGACGATGCGCACCATCTGGGCAAGCCTGCGGCCAAGTCCTTACACGACGGGTCGATCGCGATTCGACGATCGCTCGATCGGTACGGTGTTCGAGCCAGGCGCGGTGACGCTGATCCTGTCGCTCGTGACATTCAATACGATCTTCGCGGTTGAGAATGTGCTCTACATTGTATTCCTGTGGAGAGGCGCGGGACTGCGCTCGGGTGTGACGATGGCGGACTATGCGCACCGTGGCGCGTATTCGTTGATCGTGACGGCAGCGCTCGCCGGCGTGTTCGTGTTGTTGGCATTACGTCCGGGCAGTACAGCCGCGTCGCGTCCGCTGGTGCGGCGGCTGGTGACGGTCTGGCTCGTCCAGAACCTGCTGCTGGTCGCGTCGAGTGCATTGCGAACGCTCGATTATGTCGACGCCTACGTGATGACGGTGCTGCGACTGTCGGCACTTCATGGATGGGGCTCGTGGCCACGGGCCTGGCGCTGATCGGCTGGCGATTGCTTGTCGATAGGTCGGCGGCGTGGCTGATCAACGCCAATGCGCTGGCGGCTGTGACTGCGTTGGTGACGGCGAGCGTTGTGGATCTTGGCGCGGTTGCGGCGGCTTGGAATGTTCGCACAGCGCTCGAAATGGGTAAGGCGGGGCCGCCGCGTGACCTTTGCTATATGGGGCGGCTGGGGCCATCGTCGCTCGTCTCGCTGGCGACGCTGGAGCAGCATGCACGCGAGCCACGGCTCCGCGATCGTCTGACGTATCTGCGGTGGGAACGTCAGACCGAAACGGCAGGTGCGCAGGCCGACTGGCGTCTGTGGACCCCGCGCAACGCGCGACGGCTTGCGACCGTCGGCGGAATGTTCGGCACCAAGACGCCGCGTTTGCGGTCTGCACCGGACGGACGGCGCTGTGACGGGCTGATCCTGCCGCCGCCCAGGATAGAGATTCTATAAGTGCCGCCGTCCGCTCCGACGCCGAACACGCCCTCACTTGCCGCTTTATCGAAGACGGTAACAGTATTAAATAGGTCGCGCTGGTGGAGCCGAGGGGAATCGAACCCCTGACCTCTGCAGTGCGATTGCAGCGCTCTCCCATCTGAGCTACGGCCCCGCGCGGTCCGGCGACGCCGGATATTGCGATATTAGCGATGGCGCCGCCGGCATGCAATCCACCGCCGCGCGCTCTCCCTCATGTTTTGAACACGGGACATTCATCCCGAACGTGGCTCGCACGGGCGCACCCGGCAACGGCCGGCGGAACTTCGATCAGGGCGCGGGCGATTGACGGGCAGGCTCGCTGCAGACGGGCACGTCATCTGTGCCTCTGCCGCTTGGCGCGGGATCCGTTCTGCGCCATACCCGAGTCATGAAACCTCAACGACAGGAGTGAAGAATGTCCCGTGCATGGAGCCTGAAGACGCGTCCGCAAGGCATGCCCAAGCATACCGACTTCGAGATGATCGACGTTTCACAGTCCGAACTGGCCGACGGCGAGGTGCGCATCGCCAACCGCTGGCTCTCGGTCGATCCCTATATGCGCGGTCGCATGAACGACGTGAAAAGTTACACTCCGCCGTTCGAGCTGGGCAAGCCGATGCAGGGCGGTGCGATCGGCGAAGTCGTGGAAAGCCGGGCCGAGGGTCTCAAGGCGGGTGATCTCGTCCAGCATATGGCGGGGTGGCGCGACGAAGCGACGCTGCCGGCAAACCAGGTCCAGAAGCTGCCGGATCTGGCGGTCGATCCGCAGGCGTTTCTGGGGCAGCTCGGCATGCCGGGCATGACCGCCTATTTCGGTTTGCTCGAGGTTGCCGCTGCCAAGTCCGGCGATACCGTCTTCGTTTCGGCCGCGGCGGGCGCGGTGGGCTCGACCGTCGTTCAGGTCGCCAAGGCCAAGGGCATGACGGTAATCGGCTCGGCAGGCGGCGCGGACAAATGTGCCTGGGTCAAGTCGCTCGGCGCTGATGCCGTGATCGACTACAAGTCTGGTACGCCGGTCGTGAAAGCTCTAGGCGAAGCCGTGGCCGCGGTCGGGTCGGGCGGCATTGACGTGTATTTCGATAATGTCGGCGGCGAACATCTGGATGCGGCATTGGCGCATGCCAAGATGCACGCCCGGTTCGCGATCTGCGGCATGATCGACGTCTACAACAGCGGCGCGGCAACCGAACTGCGCTATCTCGCAAGGCTGATCGGTAACCGTATCCAGATCCGCGGCTTCATCGTCAGCGATTTCATGGATCGGGCTGCGGAGTTCTATACGGACATGGGCGCCCTGCTGAAGGCGGGCACGTTGCAGCGGCAGGAAACCGTGCATGATGGCCTCGACGCAATGCCCGACGCGTTTCTCGGACTGTTTTCGGGTGGAAATACCGGAAAGATGCTCGTCAAGCTCTGAGCATTTAGCCCCCTCCCGGTAATGCGGGAGGGGGCAGTTATTCAGATCGCGCCGGAGAAGGTGTCGCACACCTTCGGGTCCCCGCTGTCGAGACCACGGCGAAGCCAGGTCTGACGCTGCGCCGAGGTGCCGTGCGTGAAGCTGTCCGGTACGACCCGGCCCTGCGCCTGCTTCTGAAGCGTGTCGTCGCCGATCGCCTGCGCAGCGGTCATGCCCTCCTCGATGTCACCGGGCTCGAGACGGTCGCGATTGGCGGCCGCCCAGACACCGGCGAAACAATCAGCCTGGAGCTCCAGCCGAACCGATAGCGCATTGCCCTCGCTCGAACCAGCGCGCTGCTGCGCGCGTGAAACCTGGCTCGACGTGCCGACCAGATTCTGGATATGGTGACCGAATTCATGCGCGATGACGTAATCCTGCGCAAAGTCGCCGCGCGCGCCGAACCGGTTGGCCAGCTCGTCGAAGAAGCTGGTGTCGAGGAAGATTCCGTTGTCGGTCGGGCAGTAGAAGGGGCCCATCGCCGCCTGTGCCGCGCCGCAGCCCGAACGGCCATTGTCGTCGAAGAAGCTGAGCTTGGGCGCCTGGAATTGCTCGCCGTTTTTCGCGAAGATCGCGGCCCAGGTTTTCTGCGCCGAGCTGAACGCGTTGCACGCGGCGCGTCGTTCGGGGTTCAGCGTGCAGATCGACTGCGCGTCGGTGCCGGAACCCTGTTCGCCGCCGCGGCCGGCCCCACCTTGCGTTATCTGCCCGGAGGGCGCGCTGGGCGACGAGCCGCCCCCCAGCATGCCACCGATATTGCCGAGGCCGCCGAACAGCGCCATCACGATCAACACGACGACGATGCCGCCGCACCCGAAACGGCTGCCGATCAGCGGCAGAAGGCCGAACAGAAGGCCGCCGCCTCCCCCGCCCGAACCGCCGCCGCGGCCCTGATCCTCGACGTTGATGTTAGGGTCGAAATCATCGAGCCGCATGGTCTTAAGACTTTCATTCTGGAGTGGTAACGAAATGCATGGGACGATGCGGAGTTGCATCCGATTGGCTTGCCGGGTCTAATCGTATTCTGCCGACCTTTGGAAGGCATGACAAAGCGTTGTACGGCGAGCGGGGCGTTCCGGCCGCGTCAAGATGGGGGACGAGACAATGTTTCTGGCGGGCAGGACGGCGGTCATCACCGGATCCACATCGGGGATCGGTCTTGCCTATGCGCGAGCCTTTGCGGGGGAGGGGGCCTGCGTCGTTCTCAACGGCTTTGGCGACGCCGCGACGATCGAGGCGGAGCGTGTGGCGCTGAGCACGATCAGCGGCGCGACCGCGCTTTACGATGCCGCTGACATGACCCGCCCCGACGAGATTGCCGCACTGGTCGAGCGCGCGGTCGCGGAAACGGGGAATTGCGATATCGTCGTCAACAATGCGGGCATCCAGCATGTCGCGGGAATTGCGGATTTTCCCGTCGCGACCTTCGATAGGATCATCGCGATCAACATGGCGTCGGCCTGGCACATGATGCGGGCGGCGATTCCGCATATGCGGCGCCGAGGCTGGGGCCGGATCATCTCGACCGCGTCGGCGCATTCGCTGGTCGCTAGCCCGAACAAGTCGGCCTATGTCATGGCAAAGCATGCCATCGCCGGACTGACCAAGACGATCGCACTCGAAACCGCGACCGACAACATCACGGTCAACTGCATCTCGCCCGGCTATGTCTGGACGCCGCTGGTCGAGGATCAGATTCCGGACACGATGGCGGCGCGGGGGATGACACGCGAGCAGGTCGTGAACGACATTCTGCTCGCCGCGCAACCGACCAAGGCCTTCGTCACGCCGGAGCAGGTCGCAGCGCTCGCACTCTTCCTGTGCCGCGACGAGGCTAGCGCGATGACCGGCGCAAATCTGTCGATGGACGGCGGTTGGACGGCAGCATGACAGGTGTCGGCGGTGCCCGTGTCGACGCGCGACGCGCGATCGGGGCGTTGGCGACATGCGTCTTGCTCGTCGCCTGCGGGGGCGGAAAACGGATCGCCAGCGCGCCGCCCCCCGAAGTCGAGCGAACCGATCCCACCGGACGAGGGGCGGGATGGCGCACGGCAGCAACGGTTGCCGACCGCGCAAGGCTGCGCGACTGGCGCGATGCGTGGATGGATGCGCTTGCGCAGATCCCGCAGCGTGAAATTGCCGCGGATCCTCAATTGTTCGATCCGGACCGGGCACTCCCCGATCCGTTGCCACCGATCGGCACCTATCGGTGTCGCACGATCAAGCTCGGGGCGCCGGGAGCGGGCGCGTCACGCTTCATTGCCTATGGCTGGTTCTCGTGCCGCATCGAACAGCCTGCACGCACGGGGGGAGACGGGGAACTGACGTTCAAGCGGCTGGGGGGATCGCAACGTCCGTCCGGGACGCTATACCGCGAATCGCGGGCAGATGCGGCTCCGCGACCGCGTGCGATCTTCCTCGGCAGCATGGCGTTGGGCGACGAACAGCGTCCGATGCGCTACGGCACCGACCCAAATCGCGACCTGGCGGGTGTGATGGAGCGCATCGGTGACCGGCGCTGGCGGCTGATACTGCCGCATCCACGCTTCGAATCTCTACTCGACATCGTCGAGATCGTACCGATGGAGTAGACCCGGCATCTCCGTATCGCTGCGACACTGCGCAACATGGTCGGGGAGACAGGATTCGAACCTGCGACCCCCTGGTCCCAAACCAGGTGCGCTACCAGCCTGCGCCACTCCCCGACGCCGCAGCCCTTAGCGGGTGCGGTTGACGAAAGGCAAGCAGCTTCGTGTCGGCGGGCTGGGAAAGTCGTCACTGTAGGACGGGGCGGGCACTCGAACGATAGCCTGGCGGGGGAGGCAAGCATCGCGGCGGGCGGTCCACGCGTCGGTGCGAGCCGTGCTTGCGTCAGGGCGAGGTTCCGATGCGGACGCCCCTATGGCAGAGCGGTCGGCATGTGGGCAAAATCTATCCTATCGAGTGCGTTGCGACGTGGCGCTTTGACCATCGCGGCGATGACCGCGGTCACCACCCCCGCATGTGCGCAGGACGAGGCGGGGTTTCAGGCCTATCTCGCCCAGCTTCGTACGCAGGCGCTTGAGGCCGGAGTCACGGCGCGTACGGTGGACTCCGTCTTTCCTACGTTGACGCTGAACGAGCGTGTCATCGCGCTCGATCGTGCACAGCCGGGCAGCGGCACGAGCAGCGCCATTCCGGCCTTCGCGCCGTACAAGGCGCAGCATGTCGACGCGGCGCGGATCGGACGCGGTCGGGAAACCTATCGGGCGCAGCGGGGCAGGCTGCAGCGTATCGAGCGCGAAACAGGTGTGCCCGAATCGATCATGGTCGCGATCTGGGGGCATGAGACCAATTACGGTAGCTATACCGGAAATTTCGACATTCTGCGGTCACTCGCGAGCCTCGCTTATGAGGGGCGTCGGCGATCACTGTTTGCGGGCGAGTTCATTGCCGGCTTGAAGATCGTCGACCGGGGCATCTCGCGCGAACAACTCAAGGGCAGTTGGGCAGGCGCGATGGGCAATCCCCAATTTCTGCCGTCCATCTATCTTCGACTGGCCCGTGACGGGGATGGCGACGGCCGCGCGGATATTTGGAACAGTCCGGCCGATACGCTGGCGTCGATCGGCAATTATTTCACCAATGCCGGCTGGCGCAGTGGCCAACCCTGGGGCGTCGCGGTCTCCGTGCCGCAGGGATTCGATCGGTCGCAGGTACGCAATCGGCTCGTGTCGCCGCGGTGCCCGCGCGTGTTCGAACGGCATAGCGGCTGGCGAACGATCGCGGAGTGGCGCGGTCTGGGGGTGATGACACAAGGCGCCTCGTGGCCGGCCGACAATGTCATGGCGACGCTGCTCGAACCCGACGGTCCCGGCGCCACGGCGTATCTGCTCACGAGCAATTACCGCGTGATCCTCGACTATAATTGCTCGAATTTTTATGCGCTGTCGGTGGGGCTGCTGGCGGATGCAGTCGAGCGCTGACCGGTGTGCCCGATAGACTCAAAGCCAGGCGTGACGCGGTTGCCAAGCCCGGCTATGACTTGGATAAGGTCCCGGCGGCGCCGCGAGCCTGCCTCCCATCGCGTTCCTCTTTGACGTAACGGATATCATGACGAAGCTGCCCATGAACACGCTGCCCTTTACTCAAATGGTCCGGCGCCGCATCGCCGTCGCGCCGCTGGCGATGATCGCGCTTGCGACGCCGTCGATCGCGGCTGCGCCACAGTTCCAGACCAGCGCACCGATCGCCTATATGGAGGACTTGTCGTCGGGCGCGGTCCTGTTCGCGCGCGATGCCGACCGCCGCATGCCGCCTGCATCACTGGCCAAGATGATGACGGTGTATGTCGCGTTCGACATGATCAAGAAGGGCGAGCTCAAGCTCGATCACATGGTCACCGTCCGACCCGAGACCTGGGCAAAATGGCATGGTCCGTCAGCGGGTTCGACGATGTTCCTGTCGGCGAACGAGAGCGTCAGCGTGGCCAACCTGCTTTATGGCATCGTGACATTGTCGGGCAATGACGCCTGCGTCGTTCTCGCGGAGTCGATCTCGGGTTCGGAGCCCGCCTTTACCGAGCGCATGAACCGCGTCGCTGCGCAGCTCGGCCTCAAGGACAGTCATTTCGGCACCTCGAACGGGTGGCCCGATAACGGCGTGACCTATGTCACTGCGCATGACCTGGCCAAGCTGGCATCGGCGACGATCACCAACCACCCCCAGCTCTACAAGCAATTCTATGCAAAGCGCGATTTCACCTGGGGCAAGACCATGGGCGGCAGCGCGATCACCCAGGCCAATCGTGATCCGCTGCTAGGACGCGTCGCGGGTGCCGATGGGTTGAAGACCGGACATACCGAGGAAGCCGGATACGGATTCACCGGGTCGGCCGAGCAGAATGGTCGCCGTCTGGTATTGGTCGTCGCAGGCCTGAAGAGCTCGACAGAGCGCGCGAACGAGTCCGTACGATTCATGGACTGGGGCTTCCGCGCGTGGCAGTCCAAGCCGATCGTCGCCAAGGGTCGGAAGGTCGAGGAGGCCAGTGTGCAGATGGGCGGCTCATCGAGCGTCGGCCTCATCGCGCCCAAGGCGCTGACCGTCACCGTACCGGCGGGGACATCGCCGAACCTGAACGCCAAGGTCGTCTATCAGGGGCCGGTCAAGGCGCCGATCAAGGCGGGCCAGCACATCGCGGATCTCGTCGTGTCGATGCCTGACGGGGTCGAGCAGCGTATGCCGCTTGTCGCGGAAAAGGACGTTGCCGAAGCCGGGTTCTTCGGGCGTGCCTGGTCTGGGCTGACCGGGCTGTTCGGTTGAGGCTTGGCGTGCCGGCGCGCGTGCGCATCGTTCGGGTGAGCCCGTCGCCGGCATGACCGACATAATCGGCAATGCCGCGGCGCAGTCCGCTTTCGCCGCGGCGATGCAAAGCGGCGCGCTTCACCATGCGTGGCTGTTCACGGGCCCGCAGGGAGTTGGCAAGGCAAGCTTCGCACGGCTGGCGGCGATGCGCATGCTGGCCGATGCGCGCGGCGGGTCGACCGCGTCGCGCGGGTTTGCCGTGCCGGCCGGCGACCCCACCCGCGCGCTGATCGAAGCGGGTTCGCATCCCGATTTCCGGCTGCTGACGCGTCTGCCCAAGGATCCTGACAAGCCCGACCAGGATCTCGCGCGCAGTATCACGATCGCGCAGGTCCGTACGCTCCAGCCGCTCTTTGCGACGACGCCATCGATGAGCCCGCGCCGGGTCGTCATGATCGACGCGATCGACGATCTGGAGCGCGGCGGCAGCAATGCGTTGCTCAAGAACCTTGAGGAACCACCCGCCGGCACGATCTTCCTCTTGGTCAGCCATGCGCCGGGACGGTTGTTGCCGACGATCCGGTCGCGGTGCCGGGTCTTACGGTTCGAGGCACTGACGCCCGACGAGGTCGCGGTGACGTTGCGACTGGCGCAGCCGGACCTCGACCACGACGAGATATCTGCCCTCGTACGTGCGAGTGAGGGAGCGCCGGGCAGGGCGATGCGCTACGCGGGTCTCGATATTGCAAGTCTCGACGAAGCGATTGTGCGGATCGCCGACGAAGGCGATCGCGATAACGGGCATCGGCTCCGGCTGGCGAAGTCCCTGGCTGGCAAGGCGTCGCAACCCCGGTACGAGGCATTTCTCGATCGCGTGCCGGTGTTCATCGCGCGTGCGGCGCGGGACCGGTCAGGCGCCCGGCTCAAGACCGCGCTCGACGCGCATGCCGCGGCCCGTGACCTGTCCGCCGCTGCCATCGGCTTGTCGCTCGATGCGCAGGCGACCGTCTTCGAGCTGGCGGGAATTCTCGCGACGCTGCGCACCTGACGAAGCGGGCGACATGGGCTTCACCTCCTCGGGGGGATGCTCTAGGAGCGCCGACATGGCCGACCCTTACTACATCACCACCGCAATCCATTATCCCAATGGCCGACCGCATATCGGCCATGCCTATGAAATGGTTGCAGCCGACGCGATCGCCCGGTTTCAGCGCCAGGCGGGACGCGACGTGCTGTTCCAGACCGGTACCGACGAACACGGCCTGAAGATGGTTCAGGCCGCACGCGACCGCGGCGTCCCCGTTCGCGAATTCGCTGATGAAATGTCGTCCTATTTTAGTGGGATGGCCGACCGTCTTGATATCTCCTATGATCGGTTCATCCGGACCGTCGACACCGATCATTACGCGGCGAGTCAGGCGATCTGGCAGGCGATGGCGGATGCCGGGGACCTTTATCTCGATCGCTATGAGGGCTGGTATTCGGTCCGCGATGAAGCCTTTTACGACGAGTCCGAACTGACAGGGGAGGGCGCCGATCGCCGGTCTCCGCAAGGCACGCCGGTCGAATGGACCGCCGAGGAAACCTGGTTTTTTCGCCTGTCGAAATATCAGCAGCCCTTGCTCGACCTCTACGCCGCGAACCCCGACTTTATCCGTCCCGAAAGCCGCCGCAACGAGGTGATGCGCTTTGTCGAGGGTGGCCTGTCCGACCTCTCGGTGTCGCGGACGAGCTTCGACTGGGGTGTCCCCGTGCCGGGAAGCCCCGGCCACGTCATGTATGTCTGGGTCGACGCGCTCACAAATTACCTCACGGGGACGGGCTATCCGAACACCGGAACGGACGACGCAAATCTGGCGCGTTTCTGGCCGGCGGACCTTCACCTGATCGGCAAGGACATCGTTCGCTTCCATGCCGTGTTCTGGCCCGCTTTCCTGATGTCCGCCAACATCCCGTTGCCCAAGAGCGTCTTTGGCCACGGCTTTCTCCTAACCCGCGGCGAGAAGATGTCGAAGTCGGTCGGTAATGTCGTCGATCCGATGGTGCTGGCGGATGCGTTCGGCGTGGATGCGCTGCGCTATTTCTTTCTTCGGGACGTCAGCTTCGGTCAGGATGGGAGCTATTCGGCGGAGGCGATCGTGACGCGGGTCAACGCCGAGCTCGCGAACAGCTTCGGCAATCTGGCCCAGCGGACATTGTCGTTCATTGCCAAGAACCTGGATGGTGCGTTGCCCATGGCGACGGCGATCGAGCCGGCCGACGCGGCGCTGCTCGACGACGTCACCGCGGCATGTGCGGCGTTCAGGTCCGGCTTTGCGGAGCTCGCTCTATCGCACGCCATCGAGGCCTGGATGCGAGGCGTCTTCGCCTGCAACCAGTATATCGACGTGCAGGCGCCCTGGGCGTTGCGCAAGACCGACCCGGCACGGATGAACACGGTGCTGGCGACATTGGTGCGCGCAATTCGGATGCTTGCCATCACGATTCTTCCGGTCGTGCCGAGCGCAGCGGGCAAGGTCCTCGACCAGATCGGTGCAGAGGGCCGCGACCATGCAGCGCTTGACGATGACGGCTGGTATGACCGGCAGTCCGCGAGCGACTTCCGGATCGTCGCGCCGACCGGCGCGTTCCCACGGCTGGAGATGCCCGCGGAGACCGACGCCTGATGCTTGCAGACAGTCATTGCCACCTGAATTACCCCGGCTTGATCGAGGATCAGCAGGCGGTCCTCGATCGCGCGCGGGCGCGCGGTGTGACGGCGATGCTCAACATCTCGACGCGGGAGAGCGAGTGGGATGCGGTGATCGCCACGGCGGACCGTGAAGCCGATGTCTGGGCCACGATCGGCATTCACCCAAATGAAGCCGATGCCCATCCTGCGATCGACGCGGCGCATTTGGTCGAGCGCGCACGTCACCCGCGGGTCGTGGGCCTGGGCGAGACCGGGCTCGATTATTACCGCGAGACCTCCGATCGCGCACGTCAGGCGCTGAGCTTCCGCGCGCATATCGACGCGGCGCGTGAAACCGGCCTGCCGATCGTCGTGCATACCCGCGATGCCGAAGAGGAGACCGCGGCGATCCTGTCGGACGAGATGGGGAAGGGGGCCTATGGCGGCGTCATCCATTGTTTCACAGCAAGCGCAGCATTTGCCGACAAGGCACTGGAACTTGGCCTCTATATATCGCTGTCGGGGATCGTCACGTTCAAGAACGCGCGCGACCTTCAGGCGATCGCCGCGCGCTTGCCGATCGAACGGCTGCTGATCGAAACCGACGCGCCTTTTCTTGCGCCCGTGCCCAATCGGGGCAAGACGGGGGAGCCCGGCTTCGTCGCGGATACCGCGCAGTTCGTGGCCGACCTGCGTGGCGTCTCCGTCGGCGAGCTGTCCCAGCGGACGGCCGAGAATTTCCACACGCTGTTTGCCAAGACACGGCTGGTCGATACGCCGGCTGCGGCGCACCGCGCGTGAAAATCACGATCCTCGGCTCGGGTACGTCTTCGGGCGTGCCCCGGATCGGCAATGACTGGGGTGCCTGCGATCCCGCCGAACCGCGCAACCGACGTACGCGCGTCTCCGCGCTCGTCGAGCATGCCGGAACGCGGATCCTGATCGATACAGGGCCGGACATGCGCGAGCAGTTGCTTGCGGCGAACGTCTCCGAGGTTGATGCGGTCATCTGGACGCATGATCACGCTGATCACTGCCACGGCATTGATGACCTCCGGCAGCTCTATCACGCAATGGGCACGCCCGTGATCGGCTTTGCCCGGCCCGCGACGCTCGCCGCGCTCGAGGATCGCTTCACCTATGCGTTCCGGGGCCGCAGCGGTTATCCGTCGACGATCACCGGGGCGGTCCTTCCGGACCATCTGACGATCGGCGCGATAGATATTCATGTTACCGATCAGCCGCACGGATCAATCCACGCCGCCGGTCTGCGCTTCGAGGCCGATGGCAAGGCGATCGGCTATGCGACCGATTTCAACATCATGACCGACGATATGGCCGCGCTGTATACGGGGCTGGACGTATGGGTGGTCGATGCACTGCGCCGTCGTCCGCATCCGACGCATCCACAACTCTCAGCCGTTTTGGGCTGGGTCGATACGTTCAAGCCGCGGCGGACCGCGCTTATCCATATGGACAATAGCATGGACTATGCAGCTTTGAAGGCCGAACTGCCTGACGCAGTGGAGCCAGGCTTTGATGGGCAGATCCTCGAAGCCTGACACGTACAAACACTAACGCATTTTACATAATGTATATTATCGGATCAGGAGTTTGTAAGCGCCAGATAGAAATGTCACCCGTCCGCTAGATAGAAATGTCACGGTTCCATACCGGGCGGATCTTCGGTGTCATGCCGCCCACGTTCACGAGGGTGTGCGCAGATGACGGTGGTTTCGATATACACGCGGTGGCGAGCAGCGCGAGGGGGAGGGCGGCGGCTGTCCGCCATGCCTCTATCCTCCGCCACGTCCGCACGCCCCGCCACACACGCGACCACCCCGGCGAAGGCCGGGGTCCAGTTGGGAAGGTCGCAGTAACGGCGGACAGCGCGTCGCCACAATCGCCCCCCAACTGGGCCCCGGCCTCCGCCGGGGAGGGGATTCTCGCCGGGGTAGCGGTTTTGATTGGGGCGGCGGCGTGCGTCGGCGCAGCGCCCTCCCTCAAAATGTTTCCCCGCGAAGGCGGGGACCCAGTCTGGGCTCCCGCCTTCGCGGGAGAACAGGACGCAAACGAAGCATCGGGTATCGCCCGCACCCCCTGCCACCACCCCGGCGAAGGCCGGGGCCCAGTTGGGAAGGCCGCAGTAACGGCGGACAGCGCTACGTCATCGCCGTCCCCCAACTGGGCCCCGGCCTCCGCCGGGGTGGACGTTCTCGCCGAGGTAGCGGTTTTGATTGCGGCGGCGGCGTGGTTCGGCGCAGCGCCCTCCCTCAAAATGTCTCCCCGCGAAGGCGGGGACCCAGGCTGGGCTCCCGCCTCCGCGGGAGAACAGGACGCGTCGAACCGGCGCAACATCACCGCACCCCCGGCCCGCCGGCGGTATCGACCCGCGCCTGCACCGACATCCCCGGCCGCAACCGCGCGCTCAGCGGCTGGCCCGGATCGACGCGGATGCGGACCGCGATCCGCTGCGGCACCTTGGTGAAGTTGCCGGTCGCATTGTCCGCCTTCAGCACCGCGAATTCCGACCCCGCCGCGGGCGAGATTCGTTCGACACGCCCGGTCAGCCGCTCATTCGCGAGCCCGTCGACCGTGAACGACGCGGGCTGGCCGACCGCCATCCGCGCGGTCTGCGCTTCCTTGAAATTCGCGATCACCCAGGTTTCGGGCGGCACCAGGAACATCAGCTGAGACCCCGCGGTCACATATTGGCCGAGCCGGACGCCGACCTCGCTCAGCCGCCCCGTCTCGGGCGCGCGGATCACCGTGTTGGCAAGGTCGATCCGCGCGAGCTGGCGCGCCGCCTCTGCGCCCGAGACGCCCGCCTCCTGGCCGCCGCGTCCGACCTCGACGGTGCGGATGTCCTGCCGGGCGATCTCGCGCGCGGCCTTGGCCTGCTGGACCTGCGCCTCCGCCTGGCGGAGCGCGGCGAGCGTCTGGTCGCGTTCGCGCAGACTGACCGAGCCGTCGGTGACGAGGTCGTTGACGCGCGCCATGTCCGCCTGCGCGCGCATCAGCTGCGCGGCGGCATTGGCGACCGCGGCGTCCTGCGCGGCGAGGCTCGCCTGGCGGCTGCGCGCGGTCTGCAGGCTGTTCGACAGCGTTGCCGCCTGCGCGTCGACCTGTGCCTGCGCCTGGTCGATCCGCTGGCGATAGATGCGGTCGTCGATCTTCACCAGCGCGTCGCCGGTCTTCACATCGGCGAAGTCGCGGACGAGCACCTGCGTCACATAGCCGCTGACCTGCGGGCTGATCACCGTGGTGCGGCCGCGGACATAGGCATTGTCGGTCGACTGGTAGCTCGTCGCGAACGGCGGCAGCCGCCACGCCGCGAGCACCGCGCAGACGCCCGCGATCACGAGCAGGACGATGACGCCGATGACCCGCGGGCTCGGCGGCTGCGGTCGCCAGCCCGAGCCGACCGGGGTGGCGGGCGTCGCGGCGGGGGCGGGCGCAGGCGCGGCGGTCCGGGCGGCGGCCGTCTCCGCCTGTTTCTCCTCCGTCGCGGGTCCTTCTGCCACCGGGCTGCGGGCGTCGGTCATGTCGTCCTCTCAAGTCGCGCACGGCGTTGGCGTCGTTGGCGTCGCACCATCAGGAAGACGAGATACCCGAACGTCCCTCCGGCGAGAATCGCGACCAAGCGGAAGACGTCGGCATAGGCAAGCACGTTTGCTTCGCGCGTCGTGGTCTGCGACAGAATCGCCGCGCCTTCCGCGCTGCGCAGCGTCGGGTCGACGATCACCCGGCCGACCGCGGCGCCGCCCGCGGCGATGCGCTGCGCGACGATCGGGTCGGTCGGCGAGATCTGCTGGACGAGGGCTGCGCTGTTCGCCTTCTCGCGGACCACCTGATAGCTGCCGAGCAACGCGGTGCCGCCGAGCCCGCCGAGTGAGTTGATGATCCCGAACAGCGCGATGAAGCTGATGATGTGCCCCGCGCCCTCCTTCAGCGCGCGCGTCATCCCGAACAGCAGCGCCGGCCCCAGGAAGAAGGTCGCGGAGAAACCGATGATCGCCTGCGTCACGTACATCTGCGGCGCGCGCGTCAGGCTGGTCGCATAGGAGTCGAACCACGCCGCCACCGCGACCAGCCCGATCGCGAGCATGATCGGATGCCCGAGCCGCTCGACGTCGAGCGTCACCGCGCTCGCGATCACGCCCGCGACCGAGGCGACAAAGATGATCAGGAAGAACGGGATGAGCTGGTCGTTGTTCTGCCCGAGCACGGTCAGCAACCCGACCGCGGCATAGGTCTGTTCGGACAGCACGATCCGCGCCATCACGATGACGACCGTGAAGCGCAATATGTCCGCGCTGCCGAGCCAGCGGGTGTTGAGCAGCGGATTGACGCGGTGATGCTCGACGACGATTGCGGCGGCGAACATCGGGATCGCGACGATCAGCGCCCAGCCGATCCACGGCGCATTGGTCCACCACAGGATCCGCCCGAGCCCGAGCACCGCGGCAAACAGCGCGGTCGACCCGGCAAACAGCACGAAGGTGAGGAAGTCGAGCGGCTCGAACGCCTTGCTCCGCGTCGTCGGCGGCAGGCGTAGCGCCGCGACCGCGGCGAGCGACAGCAAAGCGAGGCCGAGTTCGAACAGATACAAGGTCCGCCACTGCGACATGGCGAGCAGATCGGGCGAGAACAGCCGCGCGAGCGGCGTCGCGCATTGCGGGATGCTGATGCCGAGCACGACCGCCTTCAGCCGCCATTTCGCGGGCAGCGACTGCATCACATAATAGAGGCACAGGCTGCTGAGCGCGGCGCCCGCCATCCCGCTGATCGCGCGCACGGCGATCGCGGTGGCGAACCCGTGGACGAACAGATGCGCGAGCGTCACCAGCACGTAGAGCGTGAGGAAGATCAGCGCGAAGGGCCTAAGCCCGAACTGCGCGCGGAACTTGATCATCAGCAGGTTGATGCTGACGTTGGTCATCACATAGACCGTCGGCAGCCACGCGATCTCGGCGGGATCGAGGCCGAGCGCCCCCTGCAGCGTGTAGGTGTTCGCACTGATCAGCGCGTTGCCGAACCCGACCGTCAGCCCGAGCAAAATGCCGATCAGCGCATAGGCGATCTGGCGGTGCCGCGGATGCGCGGGCGAGCCCGGTGAGCCGGGGAGGACGGGCAGTTCGTGCGGTGCGAACGTCCAGTCTTCCTCGCTCAGGAAGCGTCTGATTCTCCGGGCGATCATGGTCGCTGTCTTGTGGCATGATCACGGGGGCACGTCATCCGGGAACGCGGGTCGCGGCGAGCGATTTTCCAAGGAAATCACCACCCCGGCGAAGGCCGGGGCCCAGTTGGGGGACGGCGGTAACGACGGGCCGCCCTCCATTACCGCGAACTTGCCAACTGGGCCCCGGCCTCCGCCGGGGAGGTGCTCCTCATCTAAAGCGGATCCCCCATGCTGCACCGCAGCGGAACATCCCCGCACCCGCACCGTTGCGCTGTCATGCGCATATTCAGATCGCTCCACATACCACCCGAATGGGTCTGGCTGGAAAGCGTCGCCGTGGTCTCGGCGGCGGTGCTCTTCGCGCTGGTCGCACACTGGCTGACGATGCGGATCGCCGGCCATGCGCAGCGGCGGTCGACCGCCAAGACCGACGGGCTCGTCCTCGCGCGCGTCCGCCGGCCGCTGCGCGCGGTGTTCGTCGCGGTCAGCGTCGCCTTCGTCGCGCGTATCCTGCCGATGGACGACGATATCGAGGAATTGTGGAAGCAGTTGCTCGGCTTCCTCGTCCCCGCTCTGCTCGGCTGGCTCGCGGTCGCCGCCCTGCGCGCGTTCCAGGACGTGATCGAGATCCGCTCGGACATCACCGTCGAGGACAATCTGCGCGCGCGGCGCAAGCGCACCCGCGCGGCGATCCTCGGCCGGATCGGCACCTTTTTCATCATCTTCATCAGCGTCTGCCTGATGCTCCTGAGCGTCCCCGGCATCCGCTCGATCGGCGTCACGCTGATGGCGTCGGCGGGTATCGCCGGCCTCGTCGTCGGTGCCGCCGCCCAGCCTGCGCTCAAGAATCTGATCGCCGGCGTCCAGATGGCGTTCACCGAACCGATCCGGCTCGACGACGTGCTGATCGTCGACGGCGAATGGGGCCGCGTCGAGCAGATCAACCTGACCTTCGTCGTCATCAAGATCTGGGATGAGCGCCGCCTCGTCGTGCCCGTGTCGAAGTTCCTCGAACAGAGCTTTCAGAACTGGACGCGCGAGACCAGCCAGCTGATGGGCTCGGTCTTCTGGTATGTCGATCCGTCGACCGATGTGCCCCGCCTGCGCGAAAAGCTCGCCGAGGTGGTGAAGGCCAATCCGCGCTGGGACGGGCGGTTCTTCAACCTGCAGGTCACCGACATGAAGGCGGACGCGGTCGAACTCCGCGCGCTGATGACCGCCAAGAACGCCTCGGTCGCGTTCGACCTGCGCTGCGACGTCCGCGAGGCGATGCTGGCGTATATCACGGCGGAAATGCCCGAGGCGATGCCCCGCGGCCGCCTGCTGATGGCTCCGGACCCGGTGCGCGGCACCGCGCCGTAACGCGGGCGCGGCGCACGCCACCTGTTTCGTCAGGATGACGGGTTATGAGGAGACCCCGTCACCGCTCAGCACCATCCCAGCTCAAGCCGCCATCCCCGCTCAAGCCGTCATCCCCGCGGAGGCGGGGATCCATATTGGCTGGCCGTGCAGGGGACTCGCAGGGGTAGCCAATCTGGATCCCCGCCTGCGCGGGGATGACGAAGCGAGTTACGCCTCGACATGCTCCGGCGCATCTTCAAGCGCCGTAATGAACAGTTCGCACCACCACATCACGTCCTCCTTGCGGACGTTGTCGATCAGCTTCTCCCAGCGCGCCTTGCGCTCCGCCAGCGGCATCTTCAGCGCGCGCGCGATCGCGTCGGACATTTCCTCCGGGCTGTAGGGATTGACCAGCACCGCGTCCGACAGCTGCGCCGCCGCACCCGCGAACTGCGACAGGATCAGCACGCCGGGATCCTCGGGATCCTGCGCCGCGACATATTCCTTTGCGACCAGGTTCATCCCGTCGCGAAGCGGCGTCACCAGCCCGACCCGTGCCGCGCGGTATATCCCCGCCAGCACGTCGCGCGGGAAGCCCTGGTTGACGTAGCGGATCG
The DNA here is from genome assembly GCF_902506585.1 of Sphingomonas sp. T1. Classification (NCBI taxonomy): domain Bacteria; kingdom Pseudomonadati; phylum Pseudomonadota; class Alphaproteobacteria; order Sphingomonadales; family Sphingomonadaceae; genus Sphingomonas; species Sphingomonas sp. T1. The sequence continues at coordinate 449,732 of NZ_LR733875.1, read as the reverse complement.
GCGTCCAGTCGATGTCCGAGAACTCGCCGTTGATCCGCCCCGACATCGAATCGAGGTTCGCGCGGATCTCCTGATAGGTGTCGACCTTCTCGCGCGAGGGCGGCGCGATCTGCAGCATGTAGACCAGCCCGCGGTGATCGGGGTGCGACGCGAGGAACCGCTCATAGCCCGAGAAGCGCTCGGCCAGCCCCTTCGAATAATCGAGCCGGTCGACCCCGACGATCAGGCTGCGCCCGGTCGCCGACATGTACATCCGCTCCTTCGCATGGCGCGCGGTGTCGCTGCTCGCGGACTTCTCGAAATCCGCGGTCTCGATCCCGATCGGCGTCGTGATCGCCTTGATCGTCCGGTCGCCGACCGTCACCCAGCCATCCTCGCCGACCACGCCGTCGAGCTGGCTGGTGACGTAATGCAGGAAGCTGTCGAGCCAGTCCTGCGTCTGGAACCCGACCACGTCATAGGCGAACATCGATTCGACAAGCGCGCGGTGGCTCGGCAGCGACAGCAGCATCGCCATCGGCGGCCAGGGGATGTGGAGGAAGAAGCCGATCTTGTTCTCGACCCCCAGCTTGCGCAGCTCGCGCCCCAGCGGCACGTGATGATAATCATGCACCCAGACCAGATCGTCGGGTTCGATCAGCGGCAGCACCGTCTCGGCAAAGCGCTTGTTCACGCGCGCATAGCCGCTGGAGAAATCGCGTTCGAACTCGGTCAGGTCGATCCGGTAATGGAACAGCGGCCACAGCGTGCGGTTCGCATAGCCGTTATAATATTCGTCGAAATCCTGTTCCTCGAGGTCGATCGTCGCGGTGGTGACGCCCTTGCCCTGCTGGAAATTGATATGCCCGGTAAAGGTCTCGGTGGTCGCGCCCGACCAGCCGAACCAGACCCCGCCTTTTTCACGCAGGGCTGCGAGCAGCGCGACCGCGAGGCCGCCCTGGTTGCCCGACGGCGCATCGACCGATTGCACGCGATTCGAAATGACGACCAGGCGACTCATCGTACGGCGCTCCAGGGTTTGCTGAGGAGGACGGCGCAGTTGATCAGCCCCACCAGCGAATAGGTTTGCGGATAATTGCCCCACAGCTCGCCGGTGTTGGGGTCGATATCCTCGGACAGCAGCCCCGCGGGCGTGCGGCGTGCGACCATCTCGGCGAACAGCGCGCAGGCATCCGCGGTGCGGCCGGTCGCGTGCAGCGCCTCGATCAGCCAGAAGGTGCAGACGTTGAACGCGGTGTGCGGCAGGCCGAAATCATCCTCGGTCGCATAGCGCAGCATGTGGCTGCCGCGGCGCAGACCCTCTTCGACCGCCTTCAGCGTCGACTGGAAACGCGGATCGTCGGGTGCGAAGAAGCGCAGGTCGAGCAGCTGGATCAGGCTCGCGTCGAGATCGTCGCCGCCGAACGTCGCTGAGATGCGCTGCGTCTCCTCGCGCCACGCCGAGGTCTCGATCGTCTTGCGGATGGTGTCCGCGCGCGCATTCCAGAACGTCCGCCGATCCTCGAGCCCGAGCACGCCCGCCGCATTGGCGAGCCGGTCGCACGCCGCCCAGCACATCGCCGCCGAATAGGTGTGGACATGCGCCTTGGTGCGCAGCTCCCACAGCCCCGCATCGGGCTTGTCATAGGTTTCCCAGGCGCGGTCGCCGACGAGCTCTAGGCTCTTGAAATCCTCATGGCTCGACATGCGGAACAGCCGCTGGTCGAAGAACGCCTGGACGTCGGACAGGATGATCTGGCCGTACGCATCGTGCTGGATCTGCTCGTACGCCTGGTTGCCGACGCGGACCGGACCCATGCCGCGATAGCCCGGCAGCGCGGGCGCGACGCGCTCGACCAGCGTCGCCTCGCCGCCGACGCCGTAAAGCGGCTGGACATGCCCGCCCTTCGACGCATCGACGATGTTGCGCAGATATTCGAGATACCCCTCGAGCACGTCGAGCGCCCCCAGCCGGTTGAGCGCCTGCACCGTGTAATAGGCGTCGCGGATCCAGCAATAGCGGTAATCCCAGTTGCGCTCGGACCCCGCATGTTCGGGGATCGAGGTGGTGAGCGCGGCGACGATCGCGCCGGTCTCCTCATGCTGGCACAGCTTCAGCGTGATCGCCGCGCGGATGACCACGTCCTGCCATTCGACCGGGGTCGCCAGGCCGCGCACCCAGTGGCGCCATTCGTCCTTTGTCCGCGTCAGCATCGCCTCGGCCGCCTCGTGCAGCACGCCGGCAAAACTCTCGTCGGGCCCCAGGAACAGGTGCATCGGCCGCTCGAGCCGGAACCAGCGCTCGCCGACGATATGCCCGACCGGCGCGTCGGTGGTCAGCCGCAGCGTCTGGTCGTCCATCAGGAACCGGATATGGTTCGAGCCCTGCGTATGTGTGGTCGGCTGGCCCCAGTTGGTCGCGACGCGCAGGCGGATGCGGATCCGCGGGCTGCCTGCGACCGGCTTGACGATCCGCACGAAACTGGTCGGGCGATAGGTCCGCCCCTCGCGCACGAAGCGCGGGCAGAAATCGGTGACCTCGACCGCGTTGCCCGCCTCGTCCTCGTGCCGGGTGACCAGGATCGGGGTGTTGCGGATATAGGCCTGCGTCGTCTTCGCGCTGCCCTCGAGCTCGATCGCCCACAGGCCCGTCTCGGGTGCGTCGCCGCCGAGCAGCGCGCAGAAGGCGGGGTCGCCGTCGACCCGGGGCACGCAGCCCCAGACGAACGTGCCGGTCCTGTCGATCAGCGCGGACACCTGGCAATTGCCGATCGGCCACAGGTTCATGTCGGGGGTCGGGCCGGACGGGGTCAGGCTGCTGGCGGACTGGGTAGCGGTCATCATGATTCCAATATGGCGGCAATCCAGCCGCGAAGGGCCGCGACATCGTCGAGGCGGTAGGTGGCGGCGGTAGGGCGTTCGGGGCCGATCAGGATTCCGGCGCCGCCCAGCGCGTGTGCGGCGACGAAACCATCCTCGTCGGTGACGTCGTCGCCGAAGAAGAACGGGCGGCTGCCGACCAGCGCGGGCGCGGCGATCAGGTCGCGCAGCGCCGCGCCCTTGTCGCCGGGGGTGCGCAGCTCGACCATCATCTTGCCGCGCTGGAGCGTCAGGCCGTGCGTGCGGGCGAGCTCTTCGGCGAGGCTTACCGCATCCGCCTCGAACGCCGGCGCCATCCGGTAATGCAGCCCGGCGCCGAGCGACTTGGCCTCATAGACCAGCGCGTTCGCCTCAGCATAGGCGCGCAGCGCCTCGGCGGCGGTTTCGAGCGAGGCGGGGCGTTCGGCGGCGACATGGCCGTCCTCAGGCGTGCGCCGTTCCGCACCGTGACTGCCCGCGACCGCGAACCGGCGCGCATGCTGGCCGAGCATCGCATCGAGCTGCGCGATCGACCGCCCGCTGATGATCGCGACGCGCGCCGGGAAGCGCAGAGCGAGCCGGTCGAGCTGGTCGAGCAGGCCGGCATCGACGACCACCGCATCTGGGGTCGGGGCCAGATCGACCAGGGTGCCGTCAAAATCGAAGAACAGGCTGGCGTCGTCGCGGACGTGCGGCGGGGGTGCGAGGACTTCAGTCGCAGGCTGGCGTTCGGCAAGCATGGTCGTCTAACCCCCGGCTGTGACGCTCCGTTCCGCTGCAGTGCAAAATTGGAACGGGTGCGGTTCGATTGCCGTCATAGCAGGGGTTGGGCATCGGGGCGATGCTTCGGGGCCGTCACCAACCCCATCCCCTCCGTCATCCTGACGAAAGTCAGGACCCAGAGCCACGAGCGCCACCCCACCCCCACCGTCATCCTGACGAAAGTCAGGATCCAGAGCCACGAGCGTCACCCTGTGTTACCCTGGATCCTGACTTTCGTCAGGATGACGGAAGAGAGGGATGGCGACAGCGCAGCAAGGCCGCACGGCCGCACGCCCCCACCCACAGCTCGCCCCGGTTGCGACAGGTTGCGACACGAAACCACTGGACGAGGGAAGGGGCATTGCGTCATGCCTGCCGCCCATGTCCCGCGTCCGAGCTTTCCTCCTCATGCCCGTCCTGCTCGCCGGCTGCTCGGTCGGGCCGGATTATCGTCCGAAGGCGGCGGCCGAGCTGGGGGTGCCCGACGCCTATTCCGTCACCACCGCGACCAGCCCCGAGGACCTGACGCGCTGGTGGCAGCGGTTCGACGACCCCGTGCTCGGCCAGCTCGTCGAGCAGGCGGCGGCGACCAATCTCGACATCGCGCAGAGCGTCGCCCGCCTCCGCCAGGCGCGCGAGAGCCTGGTCCAGAACCGCGCCTCGCTGCTCCCGACGCTCAGCGGCTCGGGCGGCTATCAGCGCAACGAGAATCTGCGCGGCGGCGGCCGGTCGTTCACCTTGCCCGACGGCACCGTCGTCGACACCGGCGGCGGCGGCACCAACAGCTTCACGCTGGGGGCAAGCGCCAGCTACCAGGTCGGCGTCTTCGGCGAGATCCGCCGCACGATCGAGGCGAGCCGCGCGGAGTACGCAGCCTCTGGCTACGACTATGCGACCGTCCTCATCTCGATCGAGAGCGAGGTCGCGCGCAACTATGTGCTCGCCCGGCTCTACCAGCAGCAGCTCGCCAATGCGCGCGCCTCGCTGACGATCCAGGACGACAATCTCGAGATCGCCGGGTTCCGCGTCCAGGCGGGGCTCGTCTCCAGCCTCGACCAGGAACAGGCGCGCGCGCAGCGAGCCCAGACCGCGGCGACGATCCCGAGCCTTGACCAGCAATATGCCGCCGCGGTCGCGCGGATCGGCGTGCTGACCGGGCAGGCGCCGGGCGCGCTCCGGCCGCTGCTCGCGCCGGTCAAGCCGATTCCGGTCGGGCCGAAGGCGGTCGGCGTCGGCATTCCCGGCGACACGTTGCGCCAGCGTCCCGACATCCGCTCGGCGGAGCGCGCGCTCGCCGCCGCCACCGCGCGGATCGGCGTGGCCAAGGCGCAGCTTTATCCCGCGCTCGCGATCACCGGCAACATCAACACCAACGCGACCTCGATCGGCAATATCGGCGATGCGATTACCGGCGGGTTGTTCGCGGGGCTGACCCAGGCGATCTTCAACGGCGGCCGCCTGCGCAGCCAGGTGCGGACCAGCGAGGCCGCCGCCGACGGCGCGCTGGCTTTCTACAAGTCGACCGTGCTGACCGCGCTCGAGGATGTCGAGAACGCGGTCGTCGCGCTCCAGACCGCGCAGGAGCGCGAGCGGCAGTTCGCCATCGCGCTCGATGCCGCGAACAACTCCGCGATCCTCAGCCGCAGCCAGTATCGCACGGGGCTGACCGACTTCACCACGCTCAACCAGCAGGAGGTCGCCCTGCTGTCCGCGCGCAACGGCGCGACCCAGGCGCGCGCCGACGCCGCGACCGCGCTGGTCGCGCTCTATGCCGCGCTTGGCGGCGGCTGGGACGCGACCGTGATCCCGCAAGCGCCCATCTCCAATCCAGAGGCACGCTGATGGCCGACGCATCGATCGACGACTTTCTGGGCGTGAGGCCGCAGGCCCCCTGGAAACGCTATATCAAATGGGTCGCGATCGCGGTCGGCGTCGTGCTGCTCTGCCTGCTGCTCGCCAAGTGCTTCGGCGCGAAGGAGCAGACGCAATATTCGACCCAGGCGGCCGAGCGCGGCAATTTGACCGTGACGGTGTCCGCGACGGGCAAGCTCGCGCCGACCAACCAGGTGACGGTCGGGTCGCAGCTGTCGGGGCTGGTCACCAAGGTGGTCGCCGACGTCAACGACCGCGTCGTCGCGGGCCAGCCGCTCGCGCTGATCGATCCCGAACAGCTCGACGACCAGATCCGCCAGGGCAATGCGCAGCTCGCCGCCAACCAGGCGCAGGTGAACCAGGCGCAGGCGACCGTCGCCGAATCGCGCGCACAGCTCAACCGGCTCGAGGAGGTCGCGCGTCTCTCGGGCGGGCGCGTGCCGTCCAAGACCGAGCTTCAGGCCGGGCGCGCCGATTATCAGCGCGCGCTCGCCGCGCAGAAGGTCGCCGAGGCCAATGTCGTCGCCAGCCGCGCCGCGCTCGCGCAGAGCCAGACGCAGCGCGCGCGTGCGATCATCCGCTCGCCGGTGACCGGCGTCGTGCTCGCGCGCCAGATCGATCCGGGCCAGACCGTCGCGTCGTCGTTCAACACGCCGACGCTGTTCGTGATCGCCGAGGACCTGACCAAGATGAAGCTCGAGGTCGCGATCGACGAGGCGGACGTCGGCGAGGTCAAGATCGGCCAGCGCGCCAACTTCACCGTCGACGCCTTTCCCGGCAAGACCTTCCCCGCGACGATCACGCGTGTCGATCTCGGCTCGAACCTGACGGTCAGCTCGGCGACCTCGTCGAGTTCGAGCACCAGCACGACGACCACCACCGGCCAGGTCGTGTCCTATGCCGCCGATCTGACCGTGGCCAATCCGTCGCTGACGCTGCGCCCGGGGATGACCGCGACCGCGGATATCGTCACCTCGGACAAGCAGCGCGTGCTGCTCGTCCCCAACGCCGCATTGCGGTTCAAGCCGACCGCCGCGTCGGGCGATGCGGGCGGCGGCATTGCCGGGTCACTGACCTTCCGGCCGCGGCGCGGCGGCGGGGCGGAACGGACCGCGACGCTCGGCCGCGGCGCGCAGCAGACCATCTATGTGAAGGGCGCCGACGGCACGCCGCAGCCGGTGCAGATCACCACCGGCGACACCAACGGGACGATGACCGAGGTCCTGTCGGGCAATCTCCAGCCCGGCGCGCAGGTCATCACCGGCCAGCTCGCCAGCGGCTCGGACGAGACGAAGCGCGGTGGCGGCGGTCGGCGCGGCGGCGGCGCGAGCAAGGGCGGGGGCGGTGGCCAGTAATCCGCCCCTGATCTCGCTGCGCGGCGTCACCAAGACGTACGGCGCGGGCGCGACGATGTTCCAGGCGCTGAAAGGCGTCGACCTCGACATTGCCGGCGGCGATTTCGTCGCGGTGATGGGTCCGTCGGGGTCGGGCAAGTCGACGACGATGAACATCCTCGGCTGTCTCGACGTGCCGAGCGCGGGGACGTTCCTGTTCCGCGGTCATCATGTCGAGACGCTCGACCGCGACCAGCGCGCGCTGCTCCGCCGCAAATATCTCGGCTTCGTGTTCCAGGGGTTCAACCTCCTCTCGCGCACATCCGCGCTCGAGAATGTCGAGCTGCCGCTCCTGTACCGCGGCGACGAGAAGCGCGCGCGCCGCGCGGCGGCGATGGCAAGCCTCGACACGGTCGGGCTCGCGGACTGGTGGGACCACACCCCCGCCGAGCTGTCGGGCGGCCAGCAACAGCGCGTCGCGATCGCGCGCGCGCTGGTGACGAACCCCGACGTGCTGCTCGCCGACGAACCGACCGGCAACCTCGACAGCGAACGCTCGGTCGAGATCATGCAGCTGCTGACGCGGCTCAACGCGGAACAGAACATCACCGTCCTGATGGTCACCCACGAACCCGACATGGCCGCCTTCGCGCGCACCGTCGTCCACTTCAAGGACGGCCTGGTCGAACGCATCGAAAGCCGCCACGAGCAAGGCGAAAGAGTCGAGTCGTGATGGCCCACCCCCCAACAAGCCCCTCCCCTTCAGGGGAGGGGTTGGGGTGGGGAACCACACTCGCCAAGCGAGCAACGCACATGCGTCGCGACCCAACAGAACCCGAAAAACGCCTGTGGCGCGGCCTCTCGAACAGCCAGCTCGGCGGCTTCAAGTTCCGCCGCCAGGCCGTACTCGGCACGAGGATCGTCGATTTCTTCTGCCCGGCCACCGGGCTGATCGTCGAAGTCGATGGCCACACCCACGACCCCGAAATCGATCGAAACAGGGACGCCCTGATGCAGCAACTGGGCTTCACGACCATACGGGTCGGCAACACCGACGTGATGGAGAATGCCGAGGGCGTTCTGCTCCACATCCTTTCGGTCGCGCAGGGGCTCCCGGCGCGCGCGCACTGGCGGCTGCCCCACCCCAACCCAGTGCCGGGTGAAGGATGCCCCGCATCCTTCAGGCCATGCCGGGGGCATGGCCGATCCGACACTCCTGAAGGGGAGGGGCTTTAAGTCATGTTCGGCACCACCCTCTCGCTCGCGCTGCGCTCGATCCGCCGCCATATCCTGCGGTCGTTCCTGACCATTCTCGGCATCGTCATCGGCGTCGGGGCGGTCGTGACGATGGTCACGCTCGGCAAGGCGACGACCGCGGCGGTGCAGCAGTCGATCTCCGCGCTCGGCACCAACATCCTCCAGATCCGACCGGGTCAGGGCTTTGGCCGCGGCGGCGGCGGACCGCGGCCGCCCGACTTCAAGCCCGAGGACGTCACCGCGGTCGCCAACCAGATCGCCGGCGTCACCGCGGTCGCCCCCCAGGCGCAGGCGACCGCCACCGCGATCTATGAAGGCGCGAACTGGTCGACGACGATCAACGGCACCACCAGCGCCTATTTCCAGGTCCAGCCCTGGCCGCTGGCGACCGGGCGGATCTTCACGCCGGTCGAGGAGGCGTCGGGCAAGGCGGTGTGCATCATCGGCAATACCGTGCGCACCAACCTGTTCCGCGGGGGAGACGCCGTCGGCCTCCGCATGCGGATCGGCGCGATCAGCTGCGACGTGATCGGCGTGCTGTCGACGCGCGGGCAGGCGGGGTTCGGCGGCGACCAGGACGACGTGGTCATCATGCCGATCAAGGCGGTGCAGCGCCGCTTCACGGGCAATCGCGACATCCGCCTGATGCTGGTGGGCGTCGACCAGAAATTCTCGACCGCGACCGTGCAGGCGTCGATCACCGACCTGCTGCGCGAACGCCGGACGATCACCGCGGGCAAGGAGGATGATTTCAACATCTTCGACACCAAACAGATCTCCGACACGCTGACCGGCACGACGACCTTGCTGACCGGCATCGTCGCGGCGGTCGCGGGGATCAGCCTGGTCGTCGGCGGGATCGGGATCATGAACATCATGCTGGTGTCGGTGACCGAACGCACGCGCGAGATTGGCATCCGGCTCGCGATCGGCGCGGTCGCGCGCGAGGTGCTGTTGCAGTTCCTCGTCGAGGCGATCGTGCTGTCGTGCCTGGGCGGGCTGATCGGGCTGGTGATCGCGCAGCTGGCGATCGCGATCATCGCGCCGTTGATCAAGGTTCAGTGGCTGTTCGTGCCCGAGATCAACCTGTTCGCGTTCGGAATCTCCGCGGTGATCGGCGTCGTCTTCGGCTATTTCCCCGCACGCCGCGCCGCCGCGATGAACCCTATCGACGCGTTAAGGCACGAGTGATCGCCGCGCGCGGGTCATGGACCAGCGCCTGCAGTCGCTCCAGATCCTCGGGCGTGTCGATGTCGATCAGCTCGGCCGGCGCAGTCACCACGTGCCGCCCGGCCTTCACCAGATCGCGCGCGCCCGCATCGCCGTCGAGCGACAGCAGGAAATCGAACCGGTCGCGGGCGAACAGCGCAGGGGGCGACGGCTTCACCCCGTCGCTCGACGCGACCACCGCATCCGCGCTGTCGGCGGCGTCGAGCATCCGGTAGACATGCGCCGCGGTGACGCGCGGCATGTCGGCCAGCGCGATCAGCACCGCCTGCGCGCCGTCGTCCTTGGCGCGCTGCACGCCCAGCTTGACCGACTGCGCCATCCCCGCCGCGGGATCGTCATTATGCACCACCGCATAGCCATGGCTCGCGAAGTCGAGCGTGCAGCCATCGGTGACGACCAGCCGGTCACGGAACGGGATCGCCTCGAACGCGGTGACGACGTGGAGCCCGACCGGCTTGTTGAGGAACGGCACCTCGAGCTTGTTCGGGATGCCGAACCGCTGCGACCGGCCCGCGGCGAGCAGGATGAGGACGACGTCTTCAGCGGCGATCATGGAAGGCTCCGATCATGGCGGCGGCAACCGACAGCGCAATCTCGGACGGCCCGATCGCGCCGATGTCGATCCCGACGGGCGCGTCGATCCGGTCGATATTCTCAGGGGTCACCCCCGCCGCGGCCAGCCGTTCGCGCCGTGCCGCATGGCTCTTGCGGCTGCCGAGCGCACCGACATAGGCGGCGTCGGTCGCCAGCGCGGCGATCAGCGCGGGGTCGTCGATCTTGATGTCGTGGCTCAGCGTCACGACCGCGGTCGACGGACCCGGGCGCAGCGCGGCGATCGCCTCGTCGGGCCAGCGGTCGTCGAGCGTGACGCCGGGAAACCGCTCGTCGGTCAGGAAGCGCGCGCGCGGGTCGATCACCACCGTCGCGATGCCGAGCTCGCGTGCGAGGCCCGCCAGCGCCTGCGCGATCTGCACCGCGCCGACGATCAGCAGGCGGCGCGGCGGATCATAGCGGTTGACGAACACCTCGCCCGTCTCCGCCGGCCGAGCGTCGCTGTGCCCGGTGGCGAGGTCGGTGGTGACGGTCAGCGCATCGCCCTGGTCGCGCGCATCGGCGATCCGGTCGAACAATTCGGGGTCGAAGCCTTCGGCCGATACCGGCTGGACCATCACCGCGATCTCGCCGCCGCAGGGCAGGCCGACTTCCCACGCCGCCGCATCCGCGACACCGTAGTTCCGCACCTGGAACGGCGCGCCCGCGATCACGTCGGCGGCGGTGGCGAGGATGTCGCTCTCGACGCAGCCGCCCGAGACGGAGCCCTCGAACCGGCCGTCCTCATGGACCAGCATGTGGCTCCCCTTGGGGCGCGGCGCCGAGCCCCAGGTCGAGACGACCGTGGCGATCGCCATCCTCTCGCCCTTCCAGGTCTTCGCCGCGGCAATCACGCTATCGTTTTCGGCCATGTCTTCTCTCTCTTCTCGTTCCTCCGCATCGGCGTGGGAACAGACTTTATACCGCGGGCAAGCCTTCGAGCAGCTTGTCGAGCGTCACCGGGAAATCACGCACCCGCACGCCCGTCGCATTGAAGATCGCGTTGGCGACCGCCGCGCCCGCACCCGAAATGCCGAGCTCGCCGACCCCCTTGGCGCCCGCGGGGTTCGCCGAATCGTCGATCTCCTCGATGAAATAGGCCTCAAGCTGCGGAATGTCGGCGTTCACCGCGACGTGATATTCGCCGAAATCGGGGTTCACGAACGCGCCGGTGCGCGTGTCGACGACGCCCTCCTCGGTCAGCGCATAGGCGATGCCCCAGGCCATGCCGCCGATGATCTGGCTGGTCGCGGTCTTGCGGTTGAGCACGCGGCCGACGTCGAACACGCCGAGCATCCGCCGCACCCGCACCTCGCCGCTGACCGCGTTGACCGCGACCTCGACGAAATGCGCGCCGTGGCTCGCCTGGCTGGTGCGCTTGCTCTCCTTGCCGGGGCCGGTCTTGCCCATCGCGACGATCGGCGCACCGCGCAGCAGGTCGGCAAGCTTCACCTGCCGCCCGCCCGCGCTGACGCATCCGTCCTTGAGGCTCAATTCCTCGGGCGCCGCGTTCATCCGCAGCGCGAGCTCGGCAAGGATATCCTCGCACGCCAGCACCACCGCGGACACCGCGCTCCCTGCGCCAAACGATCCGCCCGACCCCGCGGTCGGCGGGAAGTCGGTGTCGCCCAGCCGGACGTCGACGTCCGCGACCGGTAGCCCCAGCATCTCGCCCGCGGCCTGCGCCAGGATCGTGTAGGTGCCGGTGCCGATATCGGTCATGTCGCACTCGACCGCCGCACGGCCGTCCGCCTCGAGCCGCACGCGCGCCTGCGCCTGGACGGTGAAATTGCCGCGTAGGCTGGCCGCCATGCCGATCCCGATCAGCCATTCGCCCTCGCGCACCGATGCCGGCGCGGGGACGGCGGCGGGCCAGCCGAACCGCTCGGCGCCTTGCGTGTAGCAGTCGAGCATGCGTCGCGTGGAGAAGGGCTTGCCGCTGCCCGGATCGCAGTCGGGCTCGTTGCGGCGGCGCAGCTCGATCGGGTCGATCCCGAGCTGGACCGCGAGCTCGTCCATCGCGCATTCGACGCCGAACGTGCCGACCGCCTCGCCCGGCGCGCGGACCGCACCGCTCGCGGGCAGGTCGACGCGGACGAGGTCGGTCCTGAACCGCCGCGATTCCCCGCGGTAGAGCGGGATCGTCCCGAACGGCACGGGTTCGAGGAACGGCGCATCGTCATTCTGCGCGGCGACGCTCTCATGCCCCATGCCCTGGATCACGCCGCGCTCGTCCGCGGCAATGCGGATGCGCTGCGTCGTGTGCGAGCGGTGGTGGACGACATAGGCGGTCTGGCGCCGCGGCAGCGCGATCTTGACCGGGCGTCCGACCGCCTCCGCGGCGATCGCGGCGAGGATCGCCTCGGGGCCGACGCCGGTCTTGCCGCCAAAGCCGCCGCCGACATAGGGCGCGAGCACGCGGACCTTGTCGGCGTCGATCTTGAGCACCTTGGCGATCGTCCTGCGCGCGGCACCGATCACCTGGTTGCTCGATCGCACCGTCAGCCGGTCGCCGTCCCACCAGGCGGTGGTCGCATGCGGCTCGAGCGCGGCGGGGAAATGCACCGGCGTCGTATAGGTCGCATCGAGCGTCACGGCCGCGTCGCGCATCGCCGCATCGAGGTCGCCCATGTCGACCGGCGGCACGAAGCCGATCGCGGGATCGGTATCGACCGGCTGCGCCTCGACATCGAACCGGTCCGCGCCCGCCTCGGTCTCGACGCGGACGAGCGCTGCCGCGTCGCGCGCGATCGCCTGGTCCTCGGCGACGACGACCGCGACAGGCTGGCCGAGATGGAGGATGGTGTCGGTATCGAACAGCGGCAGCGCGCTGGAATTGGATTCGCCCGCGGGCATGCGCTGATCGCCGTGGAGCACCGCGATCACCCCGGGCATCGCCTCGGCCGCACGCGCGTCGATGCTGAGGATCCGGCCGCTGCCGACCGGCGTACCGACGATCGCGGCATAGGCGACCCGCTCGGGCGTGCCCTCATAGGCATAATCGGCAACGCCGGTGACCTTCGCCGGCCCCTCGACCCGATCGATCCCGCGCCCGAGAACCCCCTGCGTCGCCCGGTCGAGCCCCGCCGGTCGAAACGCGGCATCCATTACGTGGTCGGTCATAGGCTCGTCCTCGGGTGTGGAGGGTCTGAGATAGGAGGGGCGGGGGTGTTTGACGAGGGTGAGGGCGTGGTCTCAACGCCGCCCCGATGCAGGATGGCGCAGCGCCAGCCCGCGACCCAAGCGAGGGCTGGTGCCGCCCCCTCAACCACCACCCCGGCGAAGGCCGGGGCCCAGTTGGGAAGGCCGTCGTGACGAAGGACGATCCCCTGTCAGGAAAGTCCCCCAACTGGGCCCCGGCCTTCGCCGGGGTTGTAGTAAGGAGGGTGGCGCCCACCCCCACCTGTTTCCCCGCGAAGGCGGGGATCCAGCTTTACTAAGGGTGCACGTTGTGGCTCCTGGACCCCCGCCTCCGCGGGGGCACAGAAGGTCAAACCGCCGGCAACTGATCCAGCAGCTTGTCCAACGTAATCGGGAACTCGCGCACCCGGATCCCCGTCGCATTATACACAGCGTTCGCAACCGCAGCGCCCGCGCCCGAAATCCCCAGCTCGCCGATGCCCTTCGCGTGGATCGGGTTCGCATGGATGTCCCGCTCGTCGACGAAGTGGACGTCCATCTGCGGCACGTCCGCATTGGCCGGCACGTGATATTCGCCGAGATCATGGTTCACCAGCTTGCCGGTGCGCGTGTCGTGGATCAGATCCTCGGTCAGCGCGGTGCCGATGCCGAAGGTCATGCCGCCCAGGCACTGCGACCGCGCGGTCTTCGCGTTGAGCACGCGCCCCGCCGCGAACGACCCGAGCATCCGCCGCACGCGCGTCTCGCCGGTGATGACGTTGACCGCGACCTCGGCGAAATGCGCGCCGAAGCCTGCCTGCGACGTCTCCTTCTCCTGCTTGCCCGGCTTGATATGCCCGGTCGCCTCGAGACCCTTGCCGACCAGCTCGCCGATCGGGGTCGAGCGGTTGTCGCCGATCGCCTTGCCGTCCTTCAGCGTCAGGCCGTCCTCGTCGACGCCCATCGCCTTGGCGATCTTGCCGCGCAGCATCTCGCAGGCGAGATAGACCGCGGTCCCCGAAGAGGCCGCACCCCAGGACCCGCCCGAACCTGCCGCGGGGGGATCATTGGTATCGCCCAGCGACATGGTGATGTTCTCGACCGGGATGCCCAGGATCTCCGACGCGATCTGCGCGAGGATCGTGTAGCTGCCCGTGCCGATATCGGTCATTGCCGACGATACGGTCGCGGTGCCGTCGGGATGGATCTCGACCTTAGCGGACGATTCCATCATCATGTTGCCGCGCACCGCCGATGCGACGCCCATGCCGATCAGCCACTCGCCCTCGCGGCGCGTGCCGGCCTTCTGGCGCTTGTCCCAGCCGAACCGAACCGCACCCTCGTCGAGCGCGCGCGTCAGGTTGCGCGACGAATAGGGGACGTCCTTCTCCGGATCGATCCGCGGATCGTTGCGCTTGCGCAGCTCGATCGGATCCATGTCGAGCTTTTCGGCGAGCTCGTCCATCGCACCCTCGAGCGCAAGCATCCCGACCGCTTCGCCCGGCGCGCGCATCGAGCCCGACAGGACGAGGTTCACGTCGACCAGCTCATGCGTGATCAGCCGGTTCTCGCCGCCATAGAGCAGGTGCGTGCCGATGCCCGCGGGTTCGAAATAATCCTCGGTCGACTGGTTCGACGCGAGCGTCTCGTGCCCGATCGCGGTCAGCTTACCCTCGGCATTGGCCGCGAGCCGGACGCGCTGCTCGGTGTTCGAGCGACGCACGGTCGCCTCGAACACCTGCGGGCGCGACATGACCGCCTTGACCGGACGGCCGAGCTGCTTGGCGGCGATCGCCGCCGCGACGCTCTCGGGCGCGATGCCGAGCTTCGACCCGAACCCGCCGCCGATATAGCGCGCAACGATCCGGACCTTCTTCTCCGACAGGCCGAGCGACTTGGCCAGCTGCTGCGCGTCCGACGTCGGCATCTGATAGGCGCCGTACAGCGTCAGCGAGCCGTCCTCTTCCCACACCGCGGTCGAGGCGTGCGGCTCCATCGCCGCCGAGTTCTGGCTCGGCGTGACATAGGTCGAATCGACCGTCACCGCCGCATTGGCCATCGCCGTGTCGACATCACCCTGCTTGAAATGCGCAGGGGCGGCATCGTCGGGGGGCGTCCGCGTCTCGTCGCGGTGCGCGGCGAAGTCATACTGGCCCTCCGCCTCGTCATAGACGATCGGCAGGCGGGCCGCCGCATCGCGCGCGACCTCGAAGCTCTCGGCGAGCACGATCGCGACGATCTGGCCGAAGAACGCGATGTCCTTGACGCCCTGCGTCGGTGCATCGGTCGCGCCGCCCTGTGCGGACACGCGGATGAACTGGTCGAAGTCGGTGACGACGTCGAGCACGCCGGGGATGCTCTTCACCGCGTCGACGTCGATCGACACGACCTTGCCCGCGGAGATCTTCGTGCCGACGAGCACGCCATACGCCATGTCGTCGAACTGATATTCCGCCGCATAGGTCGCGGTGCCGCTGACCTTCAGCGGACCGTCGATCCGGTCGAGCGGCTTGCCGATGACGCCCTGGACGCCGCTGTCCAGAAGACTGTCCGGATGCGGCTTGTCCATCGTCAGGCTGTTGGTGGTTCCAAAACCGAACATGTTTATGCTCCCGTTACGGTGCGCAGCGTCGCGATAAGCGTGCGACGCGCGAGGGGGATCTTGAAGTCGTTCGAGCCATAGCCCTTGGCATCGGCGAGCAGCGCGGTCGCCGCGGCCTCGAAGGCCTCGTCCGACGGCGCCTTGCCGACCAGCGCGGCCTCGACCGCCGGATTGCGCCACGGCATCGGCCCGAGCCCGCCGAATGCGAGCGAGGCGGACGCGATCACGCCATCCTGCACGTCGACCACGGCCGCGACCGAGACGAGCGCGAACGCGTAGGACGCACGGTCACGCACCTTGCGATAGGCCTGCTTGCCCTTGGGCGGCGCGGGCAGCTCGATATGCGTGATCAGCTCACCCGTCTTGAGCACGGTCTCGATCTCGGGCGTCGATCCCGGCAGGCGGTAGAACTCGTGCACCGAGATGCGCCGACGATCGCCGTCCGCCTTCAAGGTCACGATCGTCGCGTCGAGCGCGCGCATCGCCACCGCCATGTCGCTCGGATGCGTCGCGATGCACTGCTCGCTCGTGCCGAGTACCGCGAGGATGCGGTTGAAGCCGCCGATCGCCGAACAGCCGCTGCCGGGCTCGCGCTTGTTGCACGCGGCGGCGGTGTCGTAGAAATAATAGCAGCGCGTCCGCTGGAGCATGTTGCCCCCGGTCGACGCCTTGTTGCGCAGCTGGCCCGATGCGCCCGCGAGCAGGGCGCGGCTCAGCACCTCATACTTGGCGACGACGCGGCGGTCGGCGGCAAGGTCGCTGTTCGGCACCAGCGCACCGATCGTCAGCCCGCCATCCTCGCGCTCCTCGATCTTCGCCAGATCGAGGCGGCTGATGTCGACGAGCGTGTCGGGCGTCTCGACCTGCAGCTTCATCAGGTCGAGCAGGTTGGTCCCGCCCGCGATGAACCGCGCGCCGGTCGTCCCGGCATCCCGGACCGCGGCCTCGGGGGTCGCGGGTTTCTCATAGGTGAAGGTCTTCATGCCACCATCTCCCCGCGCGCATCGGCGTCCATCGCCGCGTCCTTCTCGTCCGCGGACCGGCCCTTGGGCGCGGTGTCACCAACTTCGCGGATCGCATCGACGATGTTCGGATAGGCGGCGCAGCGGCACAGATTGCCGCTCATCCGCTCAGAAATCTCGGCATCGTCGAACTTTGGATCGGTCAGGTCGCCCGATGCGTGGCTGGCCCAGCCCTTCTTGACCTCGTCGAGCATCCCGACCGCCGAGCAGATCTGGCCCGGCGTGCAATAGCCGCACTGGTAACCGTCGTGCCGCACGAACGCATCCTGCAGCGCATGGAGGTTGCCCGGCTGGCCGAGACCCTCGATCGTCGTGATCTCGTCATCCTGGTGCATGACCGCGAGCGTCAGGCAGGAATTGACGCGGCGGCCGTTGATCAGGACGGTGCACGCGCCGCACTGACCGTGGTCGCAGCCCTTTTTCGAGCCGGTGAGGCCGAGATGCTCGCGGCACAGGTCGAGCACCGAGGTGCGGATATCGGGCTCGGCGTCATATGATTGACCATTGATCGTGAAATGCATGGGGTCGCCCCTTCTGGATCCGGGAAATATGAGGACTGAACGCCGATGCGTCGAATGGTTTCCTATTGCGATTGGCTCTCACGAATCGCCGCGCTGGTACTTGGCGTCGCCGGCGGGCAATCTGTTGCGATGACACCGAAAAATCCTCCCTCGACACCTCCGATCGTGATCGCGCACCGCGGTGCGAGCGGGCTCCGGCCCGAACATACGCTCGCCGCCTACGACCTCGCGATCGACCAGGGCGCGGACTTCATCGAGCCCGATCTGGTGCCGACGAAGGACGACGTGCTCGTCGCACGGCACGAAAATGCGATCGCCGACACGACCGACGTCGCCGACCATCCCGAATTCGCCAGCCGCCGCACGACCAAGACGATCGACGGGCACAACCTCACCGGCTGGTTCGTCGAGGATTTCACGCTCGCCGAGCTGAAGACCCTGCGCGCGAAGGAGCGGCTGCCGAAACTCCGCCCCGCCAACACCGCCTATGACGGCCGGTTCGAGATCCCGACGCTCGCCGAGATCATCGCGCTCGCCAAGCGGCGCTCCGCCGAGACGGGGCGCACGATCGGCATCTATCCCGAAACCAAGCACCCGACCTATTTCGCCGGCATCGGCCATCCGACCGACCTGCTGCTCGTCGCGCAGCTCAAGGCGGCAGGCTGGGATTCGGCGACGGCACCGGTGTTCATCCAGTCGTTCGAGGTGAAGAACCTCCAGCGCCTCCACGCGGTCACCCGGGTGCGGCTGATCCAGCTGATCGACGGCGAGGGCGGTCCCGCCGACGGAGCGCAGCCGAGCTATGCCGCGATGATCACGCCCGCGGGGCTGAAGGCGGTGGCGGGCTATGCGTATGGCATCGGCCCGAACAAGGGCATGCTGTGGGCGGGCACGACGCCGTCGCCGCTCGTCGCCGACGCGCATGAAGCGGGTCTGCGCGTCCATCCCTGGACCTATCGTGCGGAAAACATGTTCGTCCCCGACCGCTTCCGCCGCGGCACCGACCCTGCCGCGCACGCCGATCTCGCCGCCGAGATCGACGCCGGGCTCGCGCAAGGTATCGACGGATTCTTCACCGATTTTCCGCTATACGGGGCGCAGGCGCGCGATCGGCTGCGCGCGGGAGTGAAGTAGATGCGTAAGGTTCTTCCCGTTCTGGCGATCCTGCCCCTGATGACCACGGGCTGCATCAGCACCGCGACGTCGATCGTGAAGGCGCCGTTTCAGGTCGCGGGCAAGGCGGTCGACTGGACCACCACCAGCCAGGAGGAATCGGACCGCAACTATGGCCGCAAGATGCGCAAGCAGGAGGCCGAGGAGGGCAAGCAGCGCAAGGAACTCGCCAAACGCTGCAGGAAGGACCCGCGGCGTGGCGAATGCGGGCAATATCAGGGGTATCGCGCGGGGGAGTGATAGCCCAAAAAAAACACCACCCCGGCGAAGGCCGGGGCCCAGTTGGGGGCCGCTGCTGGCAAGGGGCAGCGCGCTGTTACCGCCGTCCCCCAACTGGGCCCCGGCCTCCGCCGGGGTGGGTAAGCAGAAAATCGCTGCAATCTCAGCTCAAAACCACCACATCACCGTAGCCGGAAACGGCGTCCACCACCCGACCCGCACGCCAGCGAACCGCAGCGCATCCCCCGTCCACGCATTGCACGTCGCCACCCCGCTATAATGCCCCCGCGCGTCGTAGAACGCGTCATAACCGGCATAGCCCGGATAGGCCCGCCCCCCCGGCCGGATCGTCGCCGCGATATACTCCGCCAGCCGCCGATACTCCCCCTCACTCAGCATCACCGCGCGCACGTCGCCACCGGCCACTGGCGCGGCGAGATGCTCGACATGCAGCAGCACCGCGTCGCTGCCGGTCGCCGACGCCAGCACGGTCCGCAGTTTCACGTCCGCCCAGGTCGGCGTCTCGAGGAAGAACGCCTTCTCCCCCCAGCCGATCGCGAGGTGATCGGACGCGGCATAACGCGGGTCGCGCAGGTCGCCGGGCCGGGCGAAGCCGCGCCAGTCCACCCCGGCCGCGATCTTCGGCACGATGATCCCGGTATGCACCCCGTTGCTCTCGACGAAGATGCGGATGCCGCGCGGGGGAGGGCGCCAGTCCCGGTTGGTCGGGATCGCCCCGCCGACCAGCCCCGCCACCGCATAGCTCGCAGCCAGTGCGAGGACGACCGCAAGGATCCTTAACGACCAATGAATCCAGCGCGTTTCCGTTGTCATTCGGTCATGCTAGACGATGGCCATGCTAGAAGAAACGCACGTGCTCAGCACGCCGCCCGAAGGGGCACCCGACTGGACGATCCCGCAAAACTGGTCGAGCTATACCGCCGAGGATCATGCGACCTGGGACACGCTGTTCGCGCGCCAGTCGAAACTGCTCCCCGGCCGCGCGTCGAACGCGTGGCTGCGCGGGCTCGACGTGCTGAAACTCTCGAAGCCCGGCATCCCCGATTTCGAGGAACTGTCCGAACGGCTCATGAAGCTTACCGGCTGGTCGGTCGTCGCGGTGCCCGGCCTCGTCCCCGACGACGTGTTCTTCGATCACATGGCCAATCGCCGCTTCGTCGCGGGCAATTTCATCCGCCGTCCCGAGCAGCTCGACTATCTCCAGGAACCCGACGTCTTCCACGACGTGTTCGGCCACGTGCCGATGCTCGCCGACCCGGTCTTCGCGGACTATCTCGCCGCCTATGGCCGCGGCGGCCAGCGCGCGCTCGGGCTCGACGCGCTCAAATATCTCGGCCGGCTCTACTGGTACACGGTCGAATTCGGCCTGATTGCAGAGCCCGAGGGGCTTCGTATCTACGGCTCGGGCATCGTCTCGAGCTTCGCCGAGACCCGCTTCGCGCTCGACGACCCCAGCCCCAACCGCATCGCGCTCGACCTCGCGCGGGTCATGCGGACGGAGTACCGGATCGACGATTTCCAGCAGAACTATTTCGTCATCCCGAGCTTCGACGAACTGCTCCGGCTGACGGTGGAGACCGATTTCGCACCGCTGTACGAAGATCTGAAGGCTCTGCCCGACATCCCCGTCGCGCAGATCGAACCCGACGACGTCGTGCTGACGCACGGCACGCAGGCCTATGCGAAGTCCAAGGCAACACGCGCCGCATAATGCCACCACCCCGGCGAAGGCCGGGGCCCAGCTGGGAAGGCTGTGCGATTCATGCGCGAAGGTTCACCCAACTGGGCCCCGGCCTCCGCCGGGGTGGTGTCGGGTAGGAGGCGAGGCGCAGGCCGCACCCCCATGTTCCCCCGCGAAGGCGGGGGCCCAGACTGGACCCCCGCCTTCGCGGGGGAACAGGCTTGCTGGGGAGGCGCTCTCAGAATTTGAGCGCCGAGCCGTATCACCTCGTGAAACCGGACGCCCACCACCCACAAACCACCCCGGCGAAGGCCGGGGCCCAGTTGGGCGAACCCCGGAGATGGAACCGAACGGCCATCCCAACTGGGCCCCGGCCTCCGCCGGGGTGGTGTAGAGTGTGAGGCAAGGCGCGGGCCGCACCCTCATGGACCCCCGCCTTCGCGGCGGAGCAGGATCAAATATCCAGCGCCCACCCGTCGCGCCCCTTGGGATCGAACGGCCCGTCCGCCACGAACCGCGTCGCCCCCGCGCGCAGCCGCAGCACGCTCCAGTCCCCCCGCCGGGCGACCGCGTCCAGCGAACACCCGCACGCTTCATACGCCGCGACCACGCCCGCGCGCTGCGTCTCGAGCAGCCCCGCCAGCACGATCGTCGCCCCCGCATCCGCGATCGACGCGATCTCCGGCGCCATCGACACCAACGGCCCCGCCAGGATGTTCGCGATCACCAGGTCATAGGGCGCACGCGCGACGATCGCGTCGTCGAGCGTCCCGTCGGCCACCACCAGGTCGATCCCCACGACCCCGTTCAGGTCCGCATTCTCCTGCGTCACCTCGATCGAGACCGGATCGATATCCGTCCCCATCACCGCCGCCTCGGGCCACAGATGCGCCGCGGCAAAGGCGAGCAGCCCGGTCCCCGTGCCGATGTCGATGACGTTGGCGAACGCCGCATCCGCCAGCCCGTCGAGCATCGCCAGGCACCCGCTGGTCGTCTCGTGATGCCCCGTCCCGAACGCGCGGCTCGCCTCGATCAGGAAGGCGCGCTTGCCCGCGGGCACGGCGTCGGCATGCGCGCGGGTATGGACGAAGAACCGGCCGACCGACAGCGGCTCGAGCCCCGCCTGGCTCATCGTCACCCAGTCCGCCGCGGCCAGTCGCTCGACCGCGATTCTGGCCCCAGCCGCGCTCGGCACCAGCGCGCGCACCGCCGCGACCGTGTCGGCGCCCGGCTCATGCTCGAAATACGCGTCGAGCCGCCAGGATTCGACGTCGTCCTCGATCTCCTCGGTGGTCATCAGCACCGCGTCGCCCGGGATCGCGTCGCCCAGATCGCCGCTCGCATCGATCGCCTCCGCCTCCGCGCGCGTGCAGGGGAGGGTGAGTTTCCAGCTCTCAGCGGACATAGCTGGCGCCGTTCACGTCGATCACCGCGCCGGTCATCGAGGGCGGCGCCTGGAGCGCGCAATAGCGCGCGACCGAGGCGACTTCGGCGGGGTCCGCGACCTTGCCGAGCGGAATGTCGGCGAGCAGCGCATCGCCGCCGCGGCTCGACAGGTAATCCTCCGCCATCCCGGTCATCGTGAAGCCGGGGCAGATCGCGAACGCCAGGATCCCCTCGCGGGCATAGCCGCGCGCGATCGTCTTGGTCATCGCCACCATTCCCGCCTTCGACGCGGCATAATGCCAGTGCGCGGGCGAATCGCCGCGATAGGCGGCGCGGCTGGCGATGTTGACGATCCGGCCCGCGAACCCGCGCGCCTGCCAGTGCAGCACCGCGAGCCGGCAGAGTTCGGCGGACGCGGTCAGGTTGATCCGCATCGTCCGCTCCCACTGATCGGTCCAGTCCGCATCCTCGAGCGGGCTCGCCTCGAACACCCCGGCATTGTTGATCAGCACGTCGATCGTGCCGCCGGCCTGTTCGAGCGCGGCGGTCCACAAAGCGGTCGGCCCCGCAGGGTCGGCAAAGTCGGCGGGGAGCCCGCTCGCGCTGCCCCCGTTGCTGCTCTTGTGCCCGATGACGGTGGCGCCCGCGTCGGTCAGCGCCTGGTGAATGGCCGCGCCGATGCCCCGGCTCGACCCTGTGAGTAGGATGGTCATGCCCAGGGCCTTAGCGCGCCCGGTAAGGGTCCGTCACCTGCCCGATTGCACGGCGGTGAGGTCGCTCACGCGACGCTGGACGAAAACCCGTCGGCGGCCCCGCGCAGCACGCTCAGCTTGTCGTCGATCAGCCCGAAATCCTGGCCGAGCAGCGTGATCTCGTTGGCGACCGCCTCCGCATCGCCGCGGATCATGTCGATCGTCGCGGACATCGTGTCGGCGGCCAGCGCGGTTTCGTCGACCGCGGCGGTGATCGACGCGACGGTCCGCGCCTGCGCGTCCATCGCCTGGCGGATCCGCAGCGCACTGTCCTGGACCTCGCCGACGGTCGTGCGGATGCCGACGCTGGTCGTCACCGAGCTGTGCGTCGCCGCCTGGATCGCGGCGATCTTGGTCGCGATGTCGTCGGTCGCGCGCGCGGTCTGGCTGGCGAGGCTCTTCACCTCCTGCGCCACCACCGCAAAGCCGCGCCCGGCATCGCCCGCGCGCGCCGCCTCGATCGTCGCGTTGAGCGCGAGCAGGTTGGTCTGCCCCGCGATCGTGCGGATCAGCCCCAGGATCGACTCGATCGACTGGGCATGCGCGCTCAACGTCTCGGACATGCCGACCGCGTCGGTCGCCTGTGCCGACGCGCGATTGGCGATCTCCGCCGCCGCCTCGACCTCGATGCGCGCGCCCTCGATCGCGCAGATCAGTCCCGAGGCGGTGTGCGCGGCCTCACGCATCGCCAGCGCGGACTGTTCGGCGGCGGCGGCGACCTCGCTCGTCTTGCCCAGCACGCTGCGGGTCGAGGTCGACGCGCCCATCGCCTGGACGCGGATCCGCGCGCCCAGTTCGGCGGTGTCCTCGATCGACGAGGCGATGCTCTCACGGAACGCAGCCGCCCGCGCGCTGCGGGCGATCCGCGCCGCCTCGGCATCGGACGCGCTCAGATGCGACGCCATGATGTCCGCTTCGATCAGCGCGAGCCGCTGGATCACGTCGCCCAGCATCCGCATCGACGCGGTGTCGGTGCCGACCCGTTCGGCGATCAGCCCGAGCGTGACGCTGTGCGCGAACGCCAGCGCGGCGAGCAAGGCGGGTAGCGGGATGTTCGCCTTGCGCGATTGGACCGCATGGTCGATCGCGATGTCCCGCCACGCCAGGTCATAGGGGGAGAGATATTTCAGCCGGACATAGTCCGCGCTCGCGACGATGCTGCGCTCGAGTCGCTCGGGAGTGAAGGCGGGCCGGACATGAAGCGCGCTCTCGAGCGAGAGGTAATGCCGCCAGAACGTCTCCGCGATCAGCCGGTGGTCGGCGGCATCCAGCATCGCGGTCAGCGTCGCGCAGCTCGGCCCGATCGCGCCGTCCCAGTCATAGTCGCGCACGCGTTCGTACAGCGGCCGGCCATCATTGCCCCAGTCCAGCGTGCCGTGTGGCACGCCATTGCTCATGCGGTCGATTGGCGCGGTCATGCTCCCCCCTTGTGCCGTCCGTTATGCAGCCACCTTCGCGATGAATACGCCCGCGCTGGTCTTCAGATTGCTCAGCCGGCTGTCGAGCATGTCGAAGCCCCGGCCGACGCCGTCGATCTCGGTCGCCACCATTTCGGTATCCGCCCTGATCGCCGCGATCGTCGTCGACATCGAATCGGCGGCGAGCGCGGTCTCGTCGACCGCGGCGGTGATCGCGGTGACGGTCTGCGCCTGCGCCTCCATCGCGTGGCGGATCCGGTCGGCGCTGTCCTGCACCTCGGCGACGGTCGCCTTGATGCTCGCATTGGTCGCGACCGTGCCGCGCGTCGCCGACTGGATCGCGGCGATCTTGGCGGCGATGTCGTCGGTCGCGCGTGCGGTCTGGCTGGCGAGGCTCTTCACCTCCTGCGCCACCACCGCGAAGCCGCGTCCCGCATCGCCCGCGCGCGCCGCCTCGATCGTCGCGTTGAGCGCGAGCAGGTTGGTCTGGCCGGCAATGTCGCGGATCAGCCCCAGGATCGACTCGATCGACTTGGCGTGATCGCTCAGCGCCTCGGACATGCCGACCGCGTCGGTCGCCTGTGCGGATGCGCGATTGGCGATCTCGGCTGCGGCCTCGACCTCGCTGCGCGCATCCTCGATCGCGCGGATCAGCCCCGCGGCGGTCTGCGCGGCCTCGCGCATCGCGACCGCGGACTGTTCGGCGGCGGCGGCTACCTCGCTCGCCTTGCCCAGCACCGCGCGGGTCGAGGCCGAGCTGCGGACCGCCTGTTCGCGCAGGACATGCCCCTCGTCGGTCGCGGTCTCGACCATCGTCGCGATTCCGTCGCGGAATTCGACCGCCAGCGTGTCGCGCGCGCCCTGCGCCGAGAAGTTGCGATATTTGGTATAGATCGCCACGGTGATCTCACCTTCCAGCGCCGACAGCCTCATCAGCGTGTCGATATACAAGGAAAGTCGGTCATTGTCGCGCGCAACGCTCTGCATCAGCACGCCGAGCGCGGCACGGTCGCTCGCGCTGATCATCGACAGCAGCGCCATCGGCGACACGTCGGCGGCATAGGCCGCGGCGACCGACCGCTCGACCGATTCGACCCAGCCGCGCGCATTGGTGTTGAGGAAGCGGTCGCGCAGGAAATTGCAGCCGACCTCGATCATCGCGTCGGCCTCGTGCGGCGACCAGATGCGCTCGTTGCTGAAACAGCGCTGCCACTGTTCCCAATAGGCCTGGGAGATCGTGACGACATGCGGTTCGATCAGCGCCCAGAGCTCGCGGCTGGCCGCCGCGAGCGAGCCGTCAAAGTCGAACGCGCGCAGCCGTGCGGCCAGGTCGATCTGGGTGGCGATCGACCCGGGGGCCGGCATGTCGAGTGAGGTCAAAGGGTAAACTCCGGATCGCGTTGCCCGGCCAGCGCTAACGGTGATTCCTTAAGGCCAGGTTAGGGATCGATGCCGCGGGGCAGGGGGCGCCCGCCGCCCCGCCCGACCAACCGTCCGGCAGCCCCTGCGCATTGCCCTGGGTTATCAAGCCGGGCGGCGATGGGTTGCATCGCAGCACATGGCGTCTAATAGACCGGCAAACCGTTCGTTACTCGCCCTTCGTACTCGAGGACACAGCCCTTGGCATCGCGCAACCCGGCACGCCCGCTTTCTCCCCATCTGCAGGTCTATAAATGGGGCCCGCACATGCTGGTCTCGATCCTGCACCGTGCGACCGGCAGCGGCATGGCGACCGTCGGCAGCCTGCTGCTCGTCTGGTGGCTTGCCGCGATCGCCTCGGGGGATCAGGCCTATGCGACCTTTGTCGACGTGTTCACGACCGATACGGGCGGGCTCAACATTCTCGGTTATGTCATCGGCATCGGCCTGACCTGGTCGCTGCTCCAGCACATGATGACGGGCATCCGCCATCTGGTGATGGACACCGGCGCCGGATTCGAACTTAAGCGCAACCGCATGGGCGCGCGCGCGACGATCCTGGCCAGCACGCTGCTGACGGTCGCCTTCTGGCTCTACATGGGGATGAAGTAATGGGTTCGGGTACGCCAGTCGGCCGCGTCCGCGGTCTGGGCAGCGCCAAGCACGGCACGCAGCATTGGTGGCAGCAGCGGCTGACCGCCGGCGCCAACATCTTCCTGATGGCCTGGCTGATGGTCGCGGTCGCGCGGATGCCCGCCTATGACTATGCCTCGGTGCATCTGTGGCTCCAGTCGTCCTGGGCGGCGATACCGATGGCGCTGCTGATCCTGTCGGTCTTCTACCACTTTCGTCTCGGTCTTCAGGTCGTGATCGAGGATTACATGCACGGCGAAAGCCGCGTCGTGACGATGATCCTGCTCAACCTGTTCACCTTCACGCTGGGCGGCATCGCCCTGTTCGCGATCCTGAAGGTCGCCTTCTCCGGAGCTCCTGCGTAATGTCAGCTGCCTACAAGATCATCGATCATACCTATGATGCGGTCGTCGTCGGGGCCGGCGGCTCGGGCCTGCGCGCCACGATGGGCATCGCCGAGAGCGGGCTGAAGACCGCGTGCATCACCAAGGTCTTCCCGACCCGGTCGCACACCGTCGCCGCCCAGGGCGGCATCGCCGCGTCGCTCGGCAACAACTCGCCGGATCACTGGACCTGGCACATGTTCGATACCGTCAAGGGTTCCGACTGGCTCGGCGACCAGGACGCGATCGAATATCTGTGCCGCGAGGCGCCGCAGGCGGTGTACGAGCTCGAACATGCCGGCATGCCGTTCAGCCGTAACGAGAACGGGACGATCTATCAGCGTCCGTTCGGCGGCCACATGCAGAACATGGGCGAGGGCCCCCCGGTCCAGCGCACCGCCGCTGCCGCCGATCGCACCGGCCACGCGATGCTCCATGCGCTCTACCAGCAGAGCCTGAAGTACAATACGGACTTCTTCGTCGAGTATTTCGCGCTCGACCTGATCATGGAGAACGGCGTCTGCCGCGGCGTGATCGCTTTGTGCATGGAAGACGGTTCGATCCACCGCTTCCGGAGCCACCAGACCGTGCTCGCCACCGGCGGTTACGGCCGCGTCTATTTCTCGGCGACCTCGGCGCACACCTGTACCGGTGACGGCAATGCGATGGTGCTCCGCGCCGGGCTGCCGCTCCAGGACATGGAGTTCGTCCAGTTCCACCCGACCGGCATCTACGGCGCGGGCGTTCTCATCACCGAGGGCGCGCGCGGTGAGGGCGGCTACCTGACCAACTCCGAGGGCGAGCGCTTCATGGAGCGCTATGCCCCGTCGGCGAAGGACCTCGCCTCGCGCGACGTCGTCAGCCGCTCGATGGCGCTTGAAATGCGCGAAGGCCGCGGCGTCGGCAAGAATGGCGACCACATCTTCCTGCACCTCGATCACATCGATCCGAAGGTTCTGGCAGAGCGCCTGCCGGGCATCACCGAGACCGGCAAGGTCTTCGCGGGCGTCGATCTCACGCGCCAGCCGCTGCCCGTCACGCCGACCGTGCACTACAACATGGGCGGCATCCCGACGAACTTCCACGGCGAGGTCGTCAACCTCGTCGGCGGCAACCCCGACGCGGTCGTCCCCGGCCTGTTCGCGGTCGGTGAGGCCGCCTGCGTCTCGGTCCACGGCGCCAACCGTCTCGGCTCGAACAGCCTGATCGATCTCGTCGTGTTCGGCCGTGCGACCGGTCTGCGGATCCGCGACACGCTCAAGCCCGGCACCGCGCACGCGCCGCTGCCCAAGGGGTCGGAAGACCTCGCGCTGACGCGTCTCGACACGTTCCGCAACGCGAGCGGCGGGTCGCCGACTGCGCAGATCCGTCTCGACATGCAGCAGACGATGCAGAAGCATTGCGCGGTGTTCCGCGATACCGAACTGCTCAACCAGGGCGTCGAGAAGATGGCGGGCATCTACAACCGGATGACCGACGTCGCCGTGAAGGATCGCAGCATGATCTGGAACACTGATCTAGTCGAGACGATGGAGCTCGACAATCTGATCGGCCAGGCCGTCGTCACGATGAACTCGGCCGCCAACCGTACCGAGTCGCGCGGCGCGCACATGCACGAGGATTTCCCCGAGCGTGACGATGCCAACTGGATGAAGCACACCATCACGACCTTCGACGGCTGGGGTGGCAAGGGCGGTCAGACCAAGATCGATTTCCGCCCGGTGCACGACTACACGCTCACCGACGACGTCGACTACATCAAGCCCAAGAAGCGGGTCTATTGATGATCTGGGCCATCATCGCGATCGGGTTCCTCGTACCCGTCGCGGTGGGGCTGCTGACGCGGTTCCCGCCGATGATCGCCGGCTTTCTCTGGCCGGCGATCGTCGCGATCGGCACCGCGATCTATATCTACGGCATCGAAACGCGCGCCCCCGGCGAAGACCCGCAGAAGATCGCCATCACCTTCTTCGCGCTCTTCTCGCTCGCCGGCGGCGTCCCCGGCGGCCTGGTCGGCTGGATCCTCCAGCACAAGCGCGGGAACAAGCAGCCGGGCTGACACCACCGTCCGATCACCGTCCACGTCCGGTCCTGCAACACCGCACGATGGCGCAAACCCGCGATCCCGCGTAAAACCCCCTCGCACACCCTGCGGCAAGACGAGGCTGGCCATGGCGCATTGGACGATCCGGGCGGACTATGATCCTGAAGCCGGCGTTTGGTATTCGGTAGACGGCGACATCCCCGGACTCGCCGCGGACGCTACGACGCTCGAGGCACTGGCCGCAAAGGCAGGCGCCATGCTGCCCGATCTTCTCGACATCCACGCCGACGATATCGCCGACCCCGCGCGCCTCTCCGGACCGCATCGCATCCGCATCATCGCGCACCATGAGCGCGACTTCGAGATTGCGGCCTGACGGATCGTGGTCCGGGGCTATGCCGCGCAGGTTCGTGAAATCCTGACGGCAAACGGGTGCGTCTTCGTACGCAGCGGCAAGGGCGATCACGAGATCTGGCGTAGTCCGCTCGCGCCACGTCCGATCGTCGTCGATGGTACGATCCTGTCCCGCCATACGGCCAATGCGATATTGAAGCAGGCGGGGATAACGACCAAGCTTTAGACGCCGCCTTTTGTACCGCTGCGCGGAACTCGCCGCCCCCGGCGAAAGTTTGCCCGCGCATGACCGACACCTCCCCCGCTTCGAACGCGCGCAACTATCCGTTGCTCGCCGTCCCCCATGTCCAGCTGCACGGCCCCGTCGACGACGCGATGTACGACAGCTTCAAGGCGCAGGTCGCGGCCGCGCCCACTGAAGGACCGCTCGTCGTCTCGATCACCACGCTCGGTGGCGATCCCGAAATGGCGCGCGCGATGGGCGACCATATTCGCCTGCTGCGCGAATATACCGATCGCGAGACGCTGTTCCTCGGCAAGGTCGCGGTCTATTCGGCGGGCGCCACCTTCATGTCGGCCTTCCCCGCCGACAGCCGCTTCCTCACGCGCAACAGCCGCTTGATGATCCATGAGCGCCAGATGACGAGCACGATCCAGCTCAACGGCCCGCTCAACGCGCTGTCCTACACGCTGAAGGCCAAGCTCCACGAGATCGAGGATTCGATCAACATCCAGGAAGAGGGCTTTCGCGATCTCGTCCGCGGCACCAAGGTCGATATCGAGGAGCTGAAGGCCAAGGCGCCGTCCAACTGGTATATCGAGGCGCAGGAAGCGCGCGATCTCGGGCTGATCCTCGACATCATCTGACGGTTGCGGCGGTCCGTGCCCCGCCCCACATATGACTCATGTTGCACCCGCGAAGCTAAGGATTTGCGGGCAGGGCCCCTGTCATGTATCGGCTCTGACAACCTTGTCATCACACCACGGACGGACCGCTCGCAATGGCCGAATTCTCGCTCCCGAAAAACAGCGTCGTTAAGAAGGGCGTCAAGCATGCCCCAGTGACTCATGGGACCAGCGGGGGCAAGCGGCTGAAATCGTTCAAGGTGTATCGCTACGATCCCGATAGCGGCGAAAATCCCCGCTACGACACGTTCGAGCTCGACCTCGACGAGACCGGCCCGATGGTGCTCGACGCGCTGATCAAGATGAAGGGCGAGCAGGACAGCTCGCTGACCTTCCGCCGTTCGTGCCGCGAGGGGATCTGCGGTTCCTGCTCGATGAACATCGACGGCAAGAACGGTCTCGCCTGCACCACCGCGATCGAGGATTGCAAGGGTGAGGTCCAGATCACGCCGCTGCCGCACATGGACGTGATCAAGGATCTCGTCCCCGACTTCACGCATTTCTACGCGCAATATTCGTCGATCAAGCCCTGGCTCCAGACCGTCACCCCGCCGCCCTCGGGCAAGGAGCGTCTCCAGTCTCCCGAAGACCGCTCGAAGCTCGACGGCCTGTACGAGTGCATCCTGTGCGCCTGCTGCTCGACCTCGTGCCCGAGCTACTGGTGGAACGCCGACAAGTTCCTCGGCCCCGCGATCCTGCTCCAGGCCTATCGCTGGCTCGCCGACAGCCGCGACGAGATGACCGGCGAGCGGCTCGACGAGCTCGAGGATCCGTTCCGCCTCTATCGCTGCCACACGATCATGAACTGCGCGAACGCCTGCCCCAAGGGCCTCAACCCCGCCAAGGCGATCGCCGAGATCAAGAAGATGGAAGCCGAACGGATCGTCTGATTTGAGGGGGGGGGGAGCTTCTTCGCCCAACCCCTGATCCCTCCCCCTCCCGTTCGTGCTGAGCGAAGTCGAAGCGCAGGCCGGGGCCGGGCACGGCGCTCCCCCAACCCCGTTCGTGCTGAGCGAAGTCGAAGCACAGGCCCGGGGCCGGGGACGACGCTCCCCCAACCCCGTTCGTGCTGAGCGAAGTCGAAGTACAGACCCGGGGCCAGGGACTACGCTCCCCCAAACCCCGTTCGTGCTGAGCGTAGTCGAAGCACAAGCGTGGGGCCAGGGACGACGCCTCCCAAGGTCCTTCGACTTCGCTCAGGACGAACGGAGAGGGGACGGAGGCGGGGCGAAAAGGGGAGCCGTTCGCAAGCTTCGAAGGACATGCCGTTGACCACCCCCCATTTCCTCGACGCCGAAGACCCCGCAAACCCCGGCTGGCGCAGCTGGACCCTGTCCGACCCGACCCGGTTCAACACGCTGCTCGGCCCCATGCTCTACCGCGTCGACGGCCACCTCGTCCGCGTCCGCATCACGCCAGAGCGTCGCCATTCGAACCTGCAGGACAATGTCCACGGCGGCGCGCTGCTCGGCTTCATCGACGTCGCGCTGTTCGCCGCCGCGCGCGGCTTCGGGCTGATCACCGCCGGCACCGCGGTGACGCTCGACCTCAACACCCAGTTCATCGGTGGCGGCCGCATCGGCGCGCCGATCGAGGCGCAGGTCGAGGTGCTCAAGGAAACCGGCCGCCTCTTGTTCCTGCGGGGCCTCGTGGTGCAAGGCGAGGACGAAGCGAAGATCGCGGCCTTCTCCGCGACGATCCGCAAGCCGTCGCCTAAGCCGCCGAAGGGCTGACCCCGACCGCTATCACCACCCCGGCGAAGGCCGGGGCCCAGTTGGGACACGATCATTGTTCAAGCGTAGCGCTCTATTCCGGCAACCTTCCCCCCTGGGCCCCGGCCTCCGCCGGGGTGGTAAAGACCAATGACCGTCCTCGCCGCCTACGAAGCGCTCGTCGCCTCGGGCGAACTCCGCCCCGACCCCGAACAGGCCGCCGCCGCCGCGCGCCTCAACACGCTCGCCACCGAACTCGCCGCACCCGTCGCGACCGGCTTCTTCGCGCGCTTCTCGAAGAGGCCGGCCCCGCGCGGCGTCTATCTCTGGGGCGGTGTCGGCCGCGGCAAGTCGATGCTGATGGACCTGTTCTTCGCCGAGGTCGCGGTCGACCGGAAGCGCCGCGTCCATTTCGGCGAGTTCATGCTCGAGGTCCATGCGCGCATCGCCGCCGAGCGTCGCAAGGAGGTCGGCGACCCGATCGTCCCCGTCGCCACCGCGATCGCCGAGGAGACCCGGCTGCTCGCGTTCGACGAGATGATGGTCACCAACAGCCCCGACGCGATGATCCTGTCGCGGCTCGTCACCTCGCTGCTCGATTCCGGCGTGACGATCGTCACCACCTCGAACCGCCCGCCCGCCGATCTCTACAAGAACGGCCTCAACCGCGAGCATTTCCTCCCCTTCATCGCGACGATCGAGCAGCGGCTCGACGTCCTCCCGCTGAACGGCCCCGTCGATTACCGCCGCGACCGGCTCGGCAGCCAGGACACCTGGCTCGTCCCCAATGGGCCGGAGGCGACCGCGCAGCTCTCCGCCGCCTTCTTCCGCCTCACCGACTTCTCGCCCGACGACAGCGAGCATGTCCCGTCCGAGGAGCTGATCGTCCAGGGCCGGGCCCTGCGCGTCCCCAAGTCGCTCAAAGGCGTCGCGGTGTTCAGCTTCAAAAAGCTGTGCGGCGAGGCGAGGGGCGTCGCCGACTATCTCGCCATCGCGCGCAAATTCCACACCATCATCCTCGTCGGTATCCCCAAGCTCGGGCCCGAGAACCGCAACGAGGCGGCACGGTTCGTCGGCCTCATCGACGCGCTCTACGAGCACAAGGTCAAGCTGCTCGCCGCCGCCGACGCGGAGCCGGGCGATCTCTACGCGAGCGGCGACGGCCGGTTCGAATTCGACCGCACGATCAGCCGGCTGGAAGAGATGCGCTCCGAGGAGTATCTGGCGGAAGGGCATATCTGACCCTCCGAGCACCACCCCGGCGAAGGCCGGGGCCCAAATGGAGAGGTCGTAGTAACAGGGCGCGGTGCTCAGTTAGCAACGTTCCCCAATTGGGCCCCGGCCTCCGCCGGGGTGGGGGATGACCTTATTGCTCCTGCGAACGAGTTGCAATAACGAGACGACTTTTCCGCTTTAACGGTTGCCGTAGCGCCATAATGCGCGTAACCGGCGTCACCAATCACCCCGCACATCAGACGGAGACGGATTGGAATGGCTCGCAAGAAGATCGCGCTGATCGGCGCCGGTAACATCGGCGGCACGCTCGCGCACCTCGCAGCACTCAAGGGTCTGGGCGATATCGTCCTGTTCGACGTGGCCGAGGGCATCCCCCAGGGCAAGGCGCTCGACCTGTCGCAGTGCGGCCCGGTCGAAGGCTTCGACTCGACGATCACCGGCTCGAACGACTATGCCGACATCGCCGGCGCGGACGTCATCATCGTCACCGCCGGTGTCGCGCGCAAGCCCGGCATGAGCCGCGACGACCTGCTCGGCATCAACCTGAAGGTCATGAAGGCCGTCGGCGAGGGCATCAAGGCCAACGCACCGGGCGCGTTCGTCATCTGCATCACCAATCCCCTCGACGCGATGGTGTGGGCGCTGCGCGAATTCTCAGGGCTCCCGCATCACATGGTCGTCGGCATGGCCGGCGTGCTCGACTCGTCACGCTTCAGCCACTTCCTCGCCGACGAGTTCAAGGTCTCGGTCAAGGACGTCACCAGCTTCGTGCTCGGCGGCCACGGCGACACGATGGTCCCGGTCATCTCCTACTCGACCGTCTCGGGCATCCCCGTCCCCGATCTCATCGCGATGGGCATGTCGAGCCAGGAGAAGATCGACGCGATCGTCAAGCGCACGCGCGGCGGCGGCGGCGAGATCGTCGCCTTGCTCAAGACCGGCTCGGCCTATTACGCGCCCGCCACCAGCGGCATCGCGATGGCCGAGGCCTATCTCTACGACCAGAAGCGCGTCCTGCCGGCTGCGGCGTACGTCTCGGGTGAATATGGCCTCGACGACCTGTATGTCGGCGTGCCCGTGGTGATCGGTGCCGGCGGCGTCGAGAAGATCGTCGAGATCAAGCTCGACGACGAAGCCAAGGGCAACCTCCAGGTCTCGGTCGACGCGGTCAAGGAACTGATCGTGGCCTGCAAGGGTATCGACGGTAGCCTGAACTGATTTGAGCCGCGCTGCCGCCTTGTGTCCCCGCGAAGGCGGGGACCCAGTCTGGGCCCCCGCCTTCGCGGGGGAACAAGGAGCAGTGCGGTGAACAAGCCCGGCTATGTCTACATCATGGCTAGCCGGCGTAACGGAACGATCTATCTCGGTGTCACCAGCGACCTCGCCGCACGAGCCTATCAACATCGTAACGGCGTGATCGAGGGCTTCACCAGAACCTACGGTTGCAAACTGCTGGTTTGGTATGAAGTGCACGACGATCTGGAGAATGCGCGGCTGCGCGAACTTCAGATGAAGAAGTGGAACCGGCAGTGGAAACTGTCCGAGATCGAACGAATGAACCCCGACTGGAACGATCTGTTCGAGTCATTATTTTAGCAAGCTTGTTCACCCGCTAACACGGGCGCCCAAGCTGAATTCCGGCCTTCGCCGGGGTGGTAAGGAACGAGACAAGATGAGCATCCTCGTCGACAAGAACACCAAGGTCATCACGCAGGGCATGACCGGCGAAACCGGCAGCTTCCACACCAAGATGGCGCTGGAATACGGCACGCAGATGGTCGGTGGCGTCACCCCCGGCAAGGGCGGCACGACTCACCTCGACCTCCCCGTCTACAACACCGTCGCCGAGGCGAAGTCGGTCACCGGCGCGACCGCGTCCGTGATCTACGTGCCGCCTCCCTTCGCCGCCGATTCGATCCTCGAGGCGATCGACGCACAGATCGAGCTGATCGTCGCGATCACTGAGGGCATTCCCGTGCTCGACATGGTCAAGGTCAAGCGCGCGCTCGCGGGCTCCAAGTCGCGCCTGATCGGCCCGAACTGCCCCGGCGTCCTGACCCCCGGCGAGTGCAAGATCGGCATCATGCCCGGTTCGATCTTCAAGAAGGGCTCGGTCGGCGTTGTCAGCCGTTCAGGCACGCTCACCTATGAGGCGGTCTTCCAGACCTCGAACGCAGGCCTTGGTCAGACGACCGCGGTCGGCATCGGTGGCGATCCGGTCAACGGCACGAACTTCATCGACGTGCTCGAGCTGTTCCTCGCGGACGACGAGACCAAGTCGATCATCATGATCGGCGAAATCGGCGGCGACGCCGAGGAGCAGGCCGCACAGTTCCTGATCGACGAGGCCAAGCGTGGCCGCAAGAAGCCGATGGCCGGCTTCATCGCGGGCCGCACCGCACCTCCGGGTCGTCGCATGGGCCATGCCGGTGCTATCGTCTCGGGCGGCAAGGGCGATGCCGAGAGCAAGATCGCGGCGATGGAAGCTGCCGGGATCAAGGTCTCGGAAAGCCCCAGCCTGCTCGGCGAGACGCTGCTGAGCGTGCTGAAGGGTTGATCTTACTATCCCTCTCCCTTCGGGGAGAGGGAAGGAGCTGCCACTTGGCGGCGGAAGGGTGAGGGCACGTGACCGCCCGTGCCCTCACCCTCCCACCCGCAAGTGCGGGCGGGCCCCTCCCACTCCCCCGCGGGGGAGAGGGAAACTGAGGACGAACGACATGGGCTACGAAGGCCAGGATTTCAGCGATATCGCAGCCGGCGTCAGCCCGGCGTTCGTAGAGACGCTCTACGCCAAGTTCACCGCCGATCCGGCCTCGGTCGAATCCGGCTGGCGGACGTTCTTCGAGGGGCTCGAAGGCTCCGCGCAGGGCCCGAGCTGGGAAAGCGCGCGCTGGCCGCTGACCACCACGGACGATCTGACCGCGGCGCTCGACCCGACCCAGATGGAGCCCGCGCCCAAGCCCGCAAAGGGTGGCGGCAAGCCCGCGCCCGCAGCCGCCGCGCCCGCGCCCGTCTCGAAGGACGAGATCGCCAAGGCCGCGGCCGACGCGATCCGCGCGCAGCTGCTGATCCGCACCTACCGCGTCCGCGGTCACCTCGCCGCCAATCTCGATCCGCTAGGCCTCTCGAAGCGCGAGATGCCCGAGGATCTGAAGACCGAATATCACGGCTTCTCCGACGCCGACATCGACCGCAAGGTCTATCTCGGCGGCACGATGGGCTTCGAATGGGCGACCATCCGCGAGCTCGTTGACACGCTCCGCAAGAATTACTGCGGCAATGTCGGCCTCGAATACATGCACATCGCCGATGTCGAGGAGCGCCGCTTCCTCCAGGAGCGCATGGAAGGCCAGGACAAGGCGATCGAATTCTCGGTCGACGGCAAGAAGGCGATCCTCAACAAGGTCATCGAAGCCGAGCAGTGGGAGAAATTCCTCGGCAAGAAGTATGTCGGCACGAAGCGCTTCGGGCTCGACGGCGGCGAGTCGATGATCCCCGCGCTCGAATCGGTCATCAAGTATGGCGGCCAGATGGGCGTGCGCGAGATCGTCATCGGCATGGCGCATCGCGGTCGTCTGAACGTGCTCGCCAACGTGATGGCCAAGCCGCTCCGCGTCATCTTCCACGAATTCGCCGGCGGCTCGGCCAACCCCGATGACATCGGCGGCTCGGGCGACGTGAAGTATCATCTCGGCACCAGCACCGACCGCGAGTTCGACGGCCACAAGGTTCATATGAGCCTTGTCGCCAACCCCTCGCATCTCGAGGCGGCCGATCCGGTCGTGCTCGGCAAGACGCGCGCGATCCAAACGCTCAACAACGACCTCAAGGACCATGTCGCCTCGCTCCCCGTGCTGATCCACGGCGACGCGGCGTTCGCGGGGCAGGGGATCGTCTGGGAGTGCCTCGGCTTCTCGGGCATCCGCGGCTACAACACCGGCGGCTGCGTCCACTTCATCATCAACAACCAGGTCGGCTTCACGACCTCGCCGCAGTTCGCGCGCTCGTCGCCTTATCCGTCGGACGTCGCCAAAGGCGTCCAGGCGCCGGTCTTCCACGTCAATGGCGACGATCCCGAGGCGGTGACCTTCGCCACCAAGATGGCGATGGAATTCCGTCAGAAGTTCCACCGCGACATCGTCATCGACATGTGGTGCTATCGCCGCTTCGGTCACAACGAGGGTGACGAGCCCTCCTTCACCCAGCCGCTGATGTACGACATCATCCGCAAGCACCCCGGCGTCAGCTCGGTCTATGGCAACCGCCTGATCAAGGAAGGCGTCATCGACCAGCCCTGGATCGACGAGAATGTGAAGCAGCTCACGCTCCGTCTCGAGGGCGAGTTCGAGGCGGGCGCGTCGTACAAGCCGAACAAGGCGGACTGGTTCGGCGGTCGCTGGACCGGCCTCAGCGCGCCGACCGATGGTGCGTCCGCGCGCCGCAACGTCGAGACGGGTCTCAGCCAGAAGCTGTTCGACTCGCTCGGCCGCACGCTGACGACCGTTCCCGAGAGCGTGAAGATCCACAAGACGCTTGCGCGTGTGCTCGACGCCAAGCGCGAGATGTTCAAGTCGGGCAAGGGCTTCGACTGGGCTACCGGCGAGGCGCTCGCGTTCGGCGGCCTGCTCTCCGAAGGATACGGCGTCCGTCTGTCCGGCCAGGATTCGGGCCGCGGCACCTTCTCGCAGCGTCACGCGGTCTGGGTCGACCAGACCGACGAGCACAAGTACGTGCCGCTGCAGGAGATCGAGCACGGCAATTTCGAGGTGCTCGACAGCCCGCTGTCCGAATATGGCGTGCTCGGTTTCGAGTACGGCTATGCGCTCGCCGACCCGAAGACTTTGGTCCTCTGGGAGGCGCAGTTCGGCGATTTCGTCAACGGCGCGCAGATCATGATCGATCAGTTCATCACGTCCGGCGAGTCGAAGTGGCTCCGCGCCAATGGCCTCGTGATGCTGCTCCCGCACGGCTATGAAGGGCAGGGGCCCGAGCATAGCTCGGCGCGTCCCGAGCGCTTCCTCCAGTCCTGCGCGGACGACAATATCCAGGTCGCGAACTGCACCAGCCCGGCGAACTATTTCCACCTGCTCCGCCGGCAGATGCACCGCAACTTCCGCAAGCCCCTGATCGTGATGACGCCCAAGTCGTTGCTCCGTCACAAGCTCGCGGTGTCGAACGCCGAGGACTTCCAGGGCGACAGCCACTTCCGTCGCCTCCTGTCCGACACCAATGGTGCGGCCGACGTTGACACCAAGCGTCTCGTCCTGTGCACCGGCAAGGTCGCCTATGACCTGATCGAGGCGCGCGATGCGGCGGGCGACACCGACACGCAGATCGTCCGCGTCGAGCAGCTCTATCCTTTCCCCGGCAACCCGATCGCCGAGCGCGTCGCGAAGATGCCGAACCTCGAAGAGATCGTCTGGGCGCAGGAAGAGCCGAAGAACAACGGCTATTGGTTCTTCGTCGAGCCGCTGATCGAGGAGGCGCTGGCCAGCGTGAATTCGCCGGTCAAGCGTGCGCGCTACGCCGGGCGCAGCGCCTCGGCCTCGCCCGCGACCGGCCTGATGAAGCGTCACCAGGCCGAGCAGGGCGCGCTCGTCGCCGACGCGCTCGGCCACAGCGTCCGCGACGAAATCCGCCGCACCCGCGCATCGTAATCAACTCTGTTCCCCCGCGAAGGCGGGGGCCCAGTCTGGGTCCCCGCCTTCGCGGGGATACAAGGAAGTAGGCAGAAACCATGGCAACCGAAGTCACCGTCCCCGTCCTGGGTGAATCGATCACCGAAGCCACCCTCGGCGAGTGGCTGAAGCAGCCCGGCGATCCCGTCGCCGTCGACGAGCCCATCGCCAGCCTCGAGACCGACAAGGTCTCGGTCGAGGTGCCCTCGCCGGTCGCCGGCGTCATGGGCCAGCACGCCGTCGCGGTCGGCGACACGGTGCAGGTCGGCGCGATGCTCGCCACGATCGACGCCGGTGACGGCGCAGCGGCTCCTGCTAAGGCCCCCGAGCCCGCCGCAACCGCAACGCCCTCCGCACCCGCCAAGGACGAATCCGGCGCAGGTTACGGCGACCAGCCCGGCGCCGGCACCAGCGACTCGCCCGCAGCCCTCTCGCCGTCGGTCCGCCGCGCGGTGCTCGAGCACGGCGTCGACCCCGGCACCGTCAAGGGCACCGGCCGCGACGGCCGCATCACCAAGGAAGACGTGACCGCCGCCGCCTCGAGCAAGCCCGCGCCTGCTGCAGCACCTGCGCCCGCACCGGCCGCAGCGCCCGCAGCCTCGGGCCGCGGCGAAGAGCGCGTCCGCATGACGCGCCTGCGCCAGACGATCGCCAAGCGTCTCAAGGAAGCGCAGAACACCGCCGCGATGCTGACGACGTTCAACGACGTCGACATGACCGCGGTGATCGAGGCGCGCGCCAAGTACAAGGACCTGTTCGAGAAGAAGCACGGCGTCCGCTTGGGCTTCATGGGCTTCTTCGTGAAGGCCGCGACCATGGCGCTGCGCGACATCCCTAGCGTCAACGCATCGATCGATGGCGACGACATCGTCTATCACGATTACGCGGACATCTCGGTCGCGGTCTCGTCGCCGGGCGGCCTCGTCGTCCCCGTGATCCGCGATGCCGACCAGATGTCGGTCGCGACGATCGAGAAGACGATCGGCGACTTCGGCAAGCGCGCCAAGGACGGCGCACTCAAGATGGACGAGATGAAGGGCGGCACCTTCACTATCTCGAACGGCGGCGTGTTCGGCTCGCTGATGTCGACCCCGATCATCAACCCGCCCCAGTCGGCGGTCCTCGGCCTCCACCGCATCGAGGAGCGCCCGGTCGTCGTGAACGGCCAGATCGTCATCCGCCCGATGATGTACCTCGCTCTCAGCTACGATCACCGCCTGATCGACGGCCGCGAAGCCGTGACGTTCCTCGTCGCGCTCAAGAACGCGATCGAAGACCCGACGCGGATCCTGATCGACCTGTAAGTATCCAAGCACCCCGGCGCAGGCCGGGGCCCAGTGGGGAAGGCCGCGGTGACGAAGCGCCTCGCCCTCCCCATATATCTCCCAACTGGGCCCCGGCCTGCGCCGGGGAAGTAAGAGAGAAGCGACAATGGCTGACTATGACTATGACGTCCTCGTAATCGGCGCAGGCCCCGGCGGCTACGTCGCCGCGATCCGCGCCGCACAGCTCGGGCTGCGCACCGCCTGCGCCGAGAGCCGCGATACGCTCGGCGGCACCTGCCTCAACGTCGGCTGCATCCCGTCCAAGGCGCTGCTCCACGCATCCGAGCTGTACGAGGAGGCCAAGGCCGGTCACATGACCAAGTTCGGCGTCGAGTTCACCGGCGTCTCGCTCAACCTCGACCAGATGCACGCCGAGAAGGCCAAGGCCGTCAAGGAACTGACCGGCGGCGTCGAATTCCTGTTCAAGAAGAACAAGGTGACCTGGCTCAAGGGCAAGGCCGCGTTCCAGGACGCGCACACGGTCGACGTCAACGGCCAGACCGTCACCGCGAAGAACATCGTCATCGCCACCGGCTCGAGCGTCATGCCGCTCCCCGGCGTCGCGGTCGACCAGACGACCGTCGTCGACTCGACCGGCGCGCTCGCGCTCCCCAAGGTGCCCGAGCACATGGTCGTCATCGGCGGCGGCGTGATCGGTCTCGAACTCGGCAGCGTCTGGCGTCGCCTCGGCGCGAAGGTGACCGTCGTCGAATTCGTCGACCAGATCCTCCCCGGCTTCGACGGCGAAGTCCGCCGTGAGAGCGCCAAGCTGTTCAAGAAGCAGGGCATGGAGCTGAAGCTCTCGACCAAGGTCACCGGTGTGACCGTCGACAACGGTGTCGCGACCGTCACCGTCGAGCCCGC
Source organism: Sphingomonas sp. T1 (assembly GCF_902506585.1). Classification (NCBI taxonomy): domain Bacteria; kingdom Pseudomonadati; phylum Pseudomonadota; class Alphaproteobacteria; order Sphingomonadales; family Sphingomonadaceae; genus Sphingomonas; species Sphingomonas sp. T1. The sequence goes on along the minus strand of NZ_LR733875.1, from coordinate 409,379 downwards.
TGCCGGCGGTGCGTCCGAGACGATGACCGCCGACGCAGTGCTCGTCTCGATCGGCCGCAAGGCGAACGTCGACGGCCTCAATCTCGAAGCCATCGGCCTCGAGCTCAACAAGCGCGGCCAGATCGAGACCGACCACAGCTTCAAGACCAAGGTCGACGGCGTGTGGGCGATCGGCGACTGCGTCCCCGGCCTGATGCTCGCGCACAAGGCGGAGGACGAGGGCGTCGCGGTGGCCGAGAACATCGCCGGCCAGACCGGCATCGTCAACGAGGACGTCATCCCGTCCGTCGTCTACACGATGCCCGAGATCGCCGGCGTCGGCCTCACGGAAGAGGCTGCGAAGGACATGACCGAGATCAAGGTCGGCAAGTTCCCCTTCGCCGCCAACAGCCGCGCCAAGACCAACCGCGACACCGACGGCTTCGTCAAGGTCATCGCGGATGCCAAGACCGACCGCGTCCTCGGCGTATGGATCGTGTCGAGCCTGGCCGGCACGCTGATCGCCGAAGCCGCCATCGCGATGGAATTCGGCGCGACCAGCGAAGACATCGCCTACACCTGCCACGCGCATCCGACGCATGCCGAGGCGCTCAAGGAAGCGGCGATGGCCGTACAGGGCAAACCGATCCACATCTGACCGCGCAAAGCCGTAGCGAAGCTACGGCCGAGCACCCCGCGGTCAGACCGGCCGGCGGCGCTCCAGCGTCGTCCGACGACAGGGGCTTCGCCCCTGTCCGGCCAAGCCACGGTCAAGCTGCGTTTCGGAAGGGCGTCGGTGGAAACCCCACCGGCGCCCTCTCCACGTCTGCCGAACGCGCGCGAAACATACCCGCTCTCAAGCCCAAACCACATAAGCGACCCGCACCTCCATCCGTCATCCCGGCGAAAGCCGGGACCCAGAGCCCAAACACACCCGCCTGCGGCCCTGGATCCCGGGTCGAGCCCGGGATGACGGCATGGGGGGTGGGCGCATCGCGGCTTTCGCTATCGGTCGCATTGCCGGTGCGGCTGGCAAACTAGCGACGACCCGCCCCAGCAACAGCACGCACTTCTCGGTCACGCCCTATCCAATCCCCGTCATCCTGGCGAAAGCCAGGATCCAGAGCCGCAAGCGTGACCCCCTGCGGCTCTGGATCCTGGGTCGAGCCCAGGATGACGGAAGAGGTGGGCGCAGTATGTCTCTCTCGCCATCGACCGCCGGGCCGTAGCTACAGGCTCACCCGCAACGACCCACACCCCCCGTCATCCCGGCGAAAGCCGGGACCCAGAGCCCCAAACGCACCCGCCCGCGGCCCCGGGTCCCGGGTCGAGCCCGGGATGACGGCAGGGGGTGGGCGCAACATGTCTCTCGCCATCGATCGCCGGGCCGTAGCGGCAGGCAAACCCGCAACGACCCGCACCCCATCCGTCATCCCGGCGAACGCCGGGACCCATGGTTACGGCGGACCCGGCGATACCGTGCCGTCATAACCCGGTCCGCTACCATGGGTC
>NZ_LR733875.1:0-407867 GCF_902506585.1 Sphingomonas sp. T1 | reverse complement strand
GACCGGCACCCCCGCCAGCCGCGCCGCCACCACCGCGCCAGCGATCGCGACGATTGCACGCCCCCCCACCCGCCGCAACGTCTCGAACGGCGTACGCGGGCAATCGCCATGTCGCGCGATCCCCGCCTGGACCACCGCGATTTTCCGCGAGATTCCCGCCACATCGACCCCCGTCCCCGGCCCAACCCAGTCCGCGGCGGTTCCGCCGTAACTGCGCAGACACAGCGCTGCGGCCGACGTGGAATTCCCGATCCCCATCTCACCCACGACAAGCATGTCGAGCCCCGGCACGACGACGTCGGCGCCGATGTTGAGTGCGGCAAGACACGCGGCTTCGTCCATCGCCGGCCCCGTCGTGAAATCTGCCGTAGGGGTTTCCAGATCGATGTCGGCGATGACGAGCTCGAGCCCGACGGCATCCGCCAGCGCATTGATCGCCGCGCCCCCATGGCGGAAATTCTCGACCATCTGTGCGGTTACGGAGACCGGAAAGGCGCTGACCCCGTGCACCGCAACGCCGTGATTTCCGGCGAAAATTGCCGCTCGCGCACGCTCGAACCGCGGCCGCTCGCGCCCCTGCCAGCCCGCCATGAAGACTGCGAGGTCCTCAAGTCGACCAAGCGATCCGGGTGGCTTGGTCAACTGTATTTGCCGCCGCGATGCCGCCCCTCGCGCGGCTTCGTCCGCCGCAGGAAGGGCCTCCAGCGCCGCCTCGAACGCCGCGACCGTCGAAAACAGCGTCACTGCGCGACATAGCCGGCGGGGGGCGTCCGGGTGATGAAATGCCCCTTGATCCCCGCAGGCCACTGCCGAAACGGCACCTGCCCCTCCGCACTCTCCGCATGCAGCACGGCATAATCAAGGATCGCCCGCGCAGCCTCCTCATCAGGCGTGAAGCGCCCCAGCACATAACCGATCTTCGCGGGCCCGCGGACATGGATGGTGCAGAAGTCTTGGCACGCGAACAGGCACGGCATCGCCTGCACCGCAATCCCGGCATAGCGCGGATCACTCGCCTGGACCGCCTGCAATGCCGCGACGAGTCTCGCACCGCCGCGCATGCCCTCGGCGTCGTCCTTCGCATCGGTGGACGCGCGGCAGGTGCTGCAGGCGACGACGGCCGCCCCGTCTTCGGCGGGAACCAGTAGATTTGGCATTAAGACCCCATGACATACGCGCCCGCGGCACAGGCCGCAGGCTGGTTATGTCGTCGCGCGGGTTTACCCCCGTCCGCTCGGCGCACCCTGGCCGGACGAAAGACGACTGCGACGGGCAGGTCTCCTGGCTCACGGGTCACAGCCCTTCGCGCCGCCTTCTCGGGACCGGGATCCCAATGGCATGATGGCACGATGGCTCGCCGCTTACAGTTGCAGGGGCAGCCGGGGTTCTCCCGTTCCCTTTTCATCCCCGTCGCCGGGGAACCTGTCGCGGTCAGAGGGATAGGCCGGGCGAGCGGCCCGGGTCAATCGCCCTGCGCGCTGTCACGCGTGAGCGGCACGACGACCGGCACGCCCTCGACCGAGCCGAACCAAGCTCGAACGCCGTAGGTCTCGCGCAGGCGAGCCGGCGTCAGCACCGTGGAGGGCGCGCCGTCGGCCACGAGCCGGCCCGCATCGAGCACGAGGATGCGATCACAATAGCGCGCGGCGAGCCCCAGATCATGCAGCACGGCGATCACCAGCACGCCCCGTGCAGCTTGCGCCCGCAGGATCTCCATGACTGCGATCTGATGCGCGGGATCTAGCGACGCGAGCGGCTCGTCGACGATCAGCGCCGGCGCCTCCACCGCGAGCGCCCTTGCCAGCAGGACGCGGGCCCGCTCACCCCCCGAAATCTCGGTCGCGACACGCGCGGCAAGCGAGGTTACGTCCGCCGCCGCCATCGCACGGGCAATCGCGGCATGGTCGTCCCGTGAGATGCGGGACAGCGGTGCGAGATGGGGCAACCGGCCCAGCGCGACGAGACGTTCGACGCTCAGCGGCCAATGAAGACTTTGACCCTGCGGCAGATACGCAACCGTCCGCGCAATCTCGCGTCGCGAGCGCTCCGCCAGCGGAACGCCGTCGAGCAGGATCGCCCCCGTAGCGGAAACCAGCCCGAGCAGCGCCTGAACCAGCGTCGATTTGCCCGCCCCATTGGGGCCGACGATCCCGATGAGCGCGCCGCCCTCTGCCGCGAAACTGACATCGTCGACCACAACCCGCCCTGCACGGCGGACGCTGAGGCTGTCCGCGGAAAGGGCTACCACAGCCGCCGCTCGCGCATCAGGTGGACGAGGAACACCGGCACGCCGAGAAACGCGGTGACGACCCCGAGCTTAAGTTCGTTCGACGTCGGGATCACCCGGACCAGCACGTCGGCAAAGGTCAGCAATGCTGCCCCGCCCAGTGCGGAGGGGAGCAGGATCGCCGATGGCGAACGATCGGTCATCGGCCGGACGAGATGCGGAACGATCAGGCCGATGAACCCGATCGCGCCCGATACCGCGACCGCCCCGCCAACCCCGATCGCCACCCCGACCAGCATCCGCATGCGCGTCCGACGCAGATCGACGCCGAGCGCGCGCGCGCCATCCTCGCCAAGCGTCAGCGCGTCGAGCGCATGGCCGTCCCAGGCGACCAGCACCATGCCGAGTGTGATACAGGGCAGCGCCAACGCAACATGGCTGAACGACCGGTCTTCGAGCGACCCAAGCAGCCAAGTCATAATCTCCATCGCCGCAAACGGGTTCGGGGACAGGTTGAGCGCAAGGCTGACCCCCGCGACGGCCAGCGTTCCGACCGCGATCCCCGCGAGGATCAGTGACAAGGCACTTTGCGACCCCGCCGACAGCACGAACAGCAACCCCAGCGCCGCGAACGCCCCGGCGATCGCCACAATCGGCAGCATCGCCGGATGAAGCTCCGCCAGCCCGAAATACAGCGCGATCACCGCGCCCAGCGATGCGCCGTTCGACGCACCCAGCACCGATGGCTCGGCCAACGGATTGCGCAGGAACCCCTGCAGCGCGGCACCCGAAAGCCCCAGCATCGCGCCGACCGCGAGCCCGAGGATCGCGCGCGGCAGACGAAGTTCGAACAGGATCGCGCGTTCGATCGGATCGCCCTGCCCGCTGAGCGCCCGCACGACATGCGCCAGCGGGATCGCCGCGCTCCCCACCGCGACCGACGCGGCGCCGGCCAACAGCGCAAGCAGCGCGAGGCCACCGACCAATCGCGCACGCGTCACGCGTTCCATAGTGCCAGATCCCACCGCATCGATTTCCGCCTAGCGCATAAGCGGCCGCTGCGGCAGGGCTTTGCGCATGCGCGGCCGCCGTCTCCTGACCATCCTGATGATCGCTGCCGCCGGCGCACCCGCCGCGGCGGCGCCGCCTAGACCGCCGCGGCGTATCGTTTCGCTCAACCTGTGCGCGGACCAATATCTTCTGGCGCTCGCCGACCCCGCGCAGATTGTCGCGCTCACCCGGTTCGCACGCGATCCGAACATGTCCGCGGCCGCCAACGCCGCGCGTACCATGCCCGTCAGCCGCGGCAGCGCGGAAGACGTGCTGATGCTGCACCCCGATCTGGTGATCGCCTCGCCGTTCCGACGCCAGACGGTCACGGCCATTCTCGCCGGCCGGAACGTCGCGACGCTCGATCTGCCCCCCGCGGACAGCTATGCCGCGATCGTTTTGCAAGTCCGTCAGGTCGCCGCCGCCATCGGCCACCGCGATCGCGGCGAAACGCTGATCCACCGGATGGACGCCGCGCTCGCACGATTGCCGCGCGCGCCGGGAGGTCGTACGGCGGCCTATTATCAGCGTCGGGGTTTCCTGACCGGCACCGGCACGCTCGTCGACGAACTGATGCAGCGTCTCGGGCTTGCCAATCTCGCGACCCGGCTCGGCAAACCGGCGCTATCGCAGCTCTCGCTCGAACAGATGGCGCTGGCACGCCCGGACTATCTAATCGTCGAGAGCGCCACCGACCGCGTGACCGATCAGGGCACCGAGATGCTGCATCATCCGATTCTCGACGGGATCCCCCGTATGCGCATCCCCGAGGCGTGGACCGTCTGCGGAGGTCCCGCCTATGTGCTGGCCGCGCAAAGCCTTTCAGCGCAGTTGCGCACGCCGCGTCCGGCGGTTCCTCGCCGCGGCCGTTAGAACTCGACGCCGGCCTGGGCCTTGACCCCACCCCGGAACGGATGCTTGACCTGCCCCATCTCGGTGACGAGATCCGCCGCGGCAACCAAAGCATCGGGCGCGTTGCGCCCCGTCGCCACGACATGCGTCATCGCCGGTCGCGCCGCGAACCCCGCAAGCACCTCGTCGAGTGGCAGATAGTCATAGCGCAGGACGATGTTGATCTCGTCGGCAATGACCATCGCATAGCTCGGGTCGGCGATCATCCGGCGGACCTCGTCCCACCCTTCGCGCGCCACTGCGATGTCGCGGGCCCGATCCTGCGTATCCCAGGTAAAGCCCTCGCCCATCGGCTTGAATTCGACCAGATCGGGAAAGGCGTCGAAGATGACCTTCTCGCCGGTCGTCATCGCACCCTTGACGAACTGCACGATCCCGACCTTTCGCCCATGCCCCATCATCCGCACCGCCATGCCGAGCGCCGCGGTGGTCTTACCCTTGCCCGGCCCGGTGTGGACCATGAGCAGGCCCTTTTCGATCGTCTTGGCAGCGACGATCTTGTCCTGGACGACCTTCTTCTTGGCCATCCGCGCCGTGTGCTCCGCCTCGCTCCGCATCAGAATGCTGCCTTCACGCCGGCATAGGCGCCGCGACCCTGACCGACATAGCTGAACACCTCCTCGTACCGCTCGTCGAACAGGTTTTCGACCCGACCGAAAACCGACAGCCCGGGCGTCAGCTTGTACGCCGCGTTCAGGTTGACGAGGACATATTCCTGGAGCGAGACGCGGACCGGGACATAGCTTGGATCGGTATAGGCGTCGTCCTGCTGCCGGCCGTTATACCGCACGGTGAGGGTCGCCGAGGCGCGCTCGTCGCGGCTGAACGCGGTCATGTTGACGCTGCCGATATGGTTGGGGCGCCGGATCTCCACGCCCCCGTCCTCGCGCGCCTTAAGATAGGTATAGGCGAGGTCGAAGCGCAGCTGCGCGATCGGCCGGGCGGTGGCGAACACTTCGACGCCGTGCTGCATCGATCGCGTATCGCGGTTACCGGGCGTCGCGACGAAATCGGGGGCGGGATAGGTGGTGAAGATCTCGTTCGTCAGGCGACTGTCGAAATAGGTCGCGCCGATCGTCGCACGATCCCCCCCGAAAACCTGTTCGACCCCGGCTTCCCAACCCTTTGACTTTTCCGGCTTGAGATTCGGGTTGCCGATATAGCGACCGTCGGAATAACCGAAGAGATCGAAATAGCCGGGATTCTTCACGCCCGTCCCGTAGGCGCCGCGCACCCGCGTTCCGGTCGCAAAGCGATAGCTCGCCTGCGCGCGATAGGTGGTGGTGTCATCGAACCGATTATTCTCGTCACGCCGCACCGATCCGCCGATCGCGAGCGCATCGTCGATCACGACGTCATACTGGCCAACGAGCCCGACATTGTCGGTATGCCGCCGTCCCGTAAAGACGAACTCCGAAGGAGCCGCGCTAAGCGTCTGGAACTGCTCGCGCTCGACATCGACCGCGGCGGTCAGCCGATGCCGGATGCGATCGGTCCCGAACCGGAACGCGCTTTCGAACGATCCCTTGTACCGCCGTCCCTTGTTGCCAAAGCTCAAGGCATCGTCGACCAGCGCCCGGCGTGTCGTATCGGCAAACTGGCCGCTGAGCGCATTCGTCCAGCGGCCATCCGCCAGCGCCAACTCGGCCCGGACGAGCCCGTAATAGGCCTCGACCGTGCTGCGCGCGCCTGGCGTATCGACGATCGTGCCGAACTGCGGGCCGCTCAATGCCGTGTCGTTGCTGTCGGCATCGGTATAGCTATAGCGCCCGACGCCCGTGACCTTCAGCGTGTCGGTCGGCGACCAGTTGAGCTTGCCCGTCGCGCCGACGCTCTTCGCTCCGATGTCGCGCGATCCGCCCCGTGCGGTCGGCGTGCCGTCGGTGAGGTAGGTCGAGCTCGATAGCGCGTAATCGAGATTGCCCGCCACGCCCGCGACCCGGGCGCCGCCCGAAAACGTGCCGAACGATCCCCCCTCGGCCCGCAGCGATACGCCCGGGGCCTCCGCGCCGCTGAGCGTGAGATACTGGATGACGCCGCCGATCGCGTCGGACCCGTACAGCGCCGATTGCTGGCCGCGCAGCACCTCGACCCGTGCCGCCTCGTCGGCAATCAGCGTGCCGAAGTCATATTCGCCCTGATAGGGATCGGACACTTCGATCCCGTCGATCAGCACGAGCACGTGATTGCCCTCCGATCCGCGGATCCGGACCTGCGTCGTCCCCCCGACCGCGCCGGTCCGGCTGACCGCCAGTCCGGGGACGTCGCGCAGCACGTCGGACACGATCCGGGTCTGCCGCTGGTCGAGCGTGGCGGCGTCGAGCACCGTCACCGACGCTCCGAGCTGATCGGCGGGAACCGCGTCCCCCGATCGCGATGCGGTGATCACCAGCTCGGCGGCGCCCGCTGCCGCCTCGCCCGTCGCCGCAGTAACCGGATCGGGCTCGGCCGCGGTCGGCGATGCAAAGGCCGTGGCGGTCGCGAGCGCCGCAAGCGAAACGAAAACTCTGGTCATGAAACGATACCCCCGGCGTCACGAGCGACCGGCCGGGGCCTGCCGTCCGATGCCACGGACAGCCGGCGCAACGCTTGGGGTGTACGCCGAACCGCACCCGCCACGCGCGCCGATGCGGCCCCCGCCGCATGGTTCGTCGCTCAGACGGAGTACCGTGCCGCGGTCATCCCCTGGACCATGGCAAGAGCGACCGAGCGCCGGCAGGTCTCCTGGCTCGCGGGTCGACGCCCGGTACGCGACCTTCCCGAGCCCTGCGCTTACGCTCAGGCCTAGTGGTCGCCCCCCCATGATGAAGGGACATGCGCACCGCACTCACCGCTTACAGTTGCAGGGACAGCCGCGGCATGAGGAGGACCGCCTCCCGCACCGCATTCCCTTTGAAGCCCCGAGGGGCACCGACGCGATCTGCGACCCCGGCCTTCACCGGTTTCGCAGGGCGACGGTAGCGCAGAAAATTCCTGCCGCCAATGGGCCTAGAGTCGCGCGAGGATCGCCCGCGCCTGACGTAAGTGCGGCGCATCGATCATCCGCCCATCAAGCTGCAGCGCGCCCGCCTCGGGAGCCGCTGCAAACGCAGCGACGACGGCGTGCGCATGTGCAATGGTCGCCGCATCCGGCGTGAACGCGGCGTTGATCGTGGCGACCTGCGACGGGTGGATCGCCATCATGCCGGTAAAGCCGTCGCGGCTGCCACGCGCGGCATAGGCTGCCAACCCGTCAATGTCCGCGATTGCGGGATAGACCGTCTCGATCGCCGCGACGTCCGCCGCATGCGCGCCGAACAGCAGCAGCGATCGGACGAGCTTATAGGGTTCGGTATAGGACCCGTCGTCCTCCCGACTGGTCGCTGCGCCGATCGCCGCGGGCAGGTCCTCGGCGCCCCAAGTCAGGCCACATAACCGGTCGCCGACCCGCGCATATTCGCCCAGTGTGAAGATCGCGGCGGGCACTTCGGTCGCGATCGGTAGGATCGGCGGACAGTCATCGCCATAAGCCTCGACCAGCGCGAGGACGGTCGCGGGTCCGGTCGCCTTGGGCAGCATGATCGCATCGGCGCCCCTCGCGGCAGCGAGATCGTCGTCCAGCCACCCGGAGTCGACGGGATTGATCCGGACTATCCGCACGACGTCGGTGTGGTCCTGCAACGCGGCCCGGACCGCCTCGCGGGCAACGGCCTTGCGGGAGAGCGCGACCGAGTCCTCCAGATCGAGGATGATGGCATCGGCCCCGCTCGCTGCGGCCTTCGCAAAACGCTCGGGCCGGTCTGCGGGCACGAACAGCAGCGAGCGCAACCTCATGCCGGCGTCCGCAGCAGCAGTGCCGAGCGGAGGCACCGACAGACGATCTCGTCACGCTGGTTGATCAGCTGGTGCATGAATGTGACGATCCCGGCGTTCGGGCGTGACCGGCTGGGCTTAAGCTCGGCGACCTCGGTCTCGGCGCGCATCGTGTCGCCGATGAAGACGGGTTTCGGATGCACGAGCTTGTCATAACCGAGATTGGCGACGAGCGTCCCGAGCGTCGTGTCCCCCACCGACAATCCGACCATCAGCGCGAAGGTGAAGGTGCCGTTGACGAGGATCTGGCCGAATTCGCTCGCCTTCGCCGCCTCCGCATCGAGGTGCAGCGGCTGCGTATTGTGCGTCATCGTCGAAAACAGGAGGTTGTCCGTCTCCGTGACGGTGCGGCGGATCTCATGGACGATCCGGTCGCCAACCGCCCATTGGTCGAAATAGCGGCCGGCCATCAGTCATCCTTCTCGATACGCGCGAGCACCATGCCATCGTTCACCTGCCCGCCTTCGATCGCGGCCAGTTCGGCGACCGTCCCGTCGAACGGCGCGATGAGCGAATGCTCCATCTTCATCGCCTCCAGCGTCACGAGCTTCTGCCCCTTTGCGACACGGTCCCCGATAGCCACGTCGACCGCGATGATCCGTCCCGGCATCGGTGACAAGATCGCGCCATCAGCTGCCGCCCCCATCGCCGCGCCAGACGCACGCCAGGGCCGCAACTGCCAGGTCTGCCCGGCATCGGAAACGAGGGCGGCATCGACCGGTTCATGGACGCCGCGACCGTCGAGATCGATCGTCACGGTGTCGTCGTCGAGCAGGAACCGCGCCGTCTTCAAAGGTGCCGCGTTGAGGCGAAAGCCCGCCATCGGTTCGACGCGTACGAGCGCGCGCGCGGCCTCGATCAGCGCTTCCTCGCTGGGCTGCGCCGGGGGCATCAGCGCCGCACCTTCGCGGGCTATCAGCCCGGTATCGAGCGTTCCCGCGACAAATTCCGGATGGTCGAGCGCCTGGACGAGAAACCCCGCATTCGACCGGACCGGCCAGACGACCGCCTTGTCCAGCGCCTCCGCCAACGTCTCGCGCGCGGCTTCACGCGTGTCGCCCCAGGCAATCACCTTGGCGATCATCGGGTCATAATAAGGCGAGATGTCCGCCCCCTGTTCGACACCCGTATCGACCCGCGTCGCATCATCCAGATCGAACGCCTCGAGCCGCCCGATCGACGGCAGGAAACCCTTGGCGGGATCCTCCGCATAGAGCCGGGCCTCGATCGCCCAGCCGCGGATCGCAAGATCATGCTGCTGCAGCGGCAACGCCTCGCCGCTGGCAATCCGCAGCTGCCACTCGACAAGGTCCTGTCCGGTGATTTCCTCGGTGACGGGATGCTCGACCTGCAACCGGGTGTTCATTTCCATGAACCAGATCCGATCGGCGCGCAGGCCTTCGCTCGCATCGGCGATGAACTCGATCGTACCCGCGCCGACATAGTTCACGGCCTGTGCCGCGCGCACCGCCGCCGCGCAGATCGCCGCGCGCGTCGTATCATCCATGCCGGGCGCCGGGGCCTCCTCGATCACCTTCTGATGCCGGCGCTGCAACGAACAGTCACGTTCGAACAGATGGACGACGTTGCCTTGCCGATCGCCGAACACCTGCACTTCGATATGCCGCGGTGACAGGATATATTTCTCGATCAGCACGTCGGTATTGCCGAAGGATGCGGAAGCTTCGCGCTGGCACGAAGCGAGCGCGTCGGCAAAGTCGGCGGACGCGTCGACGCGGCGCATACCCTTGCCGCCGCCGCCCGCAACGGCCTTGATCAGGACGGGGTAGCCGATGGCATCCGCCTCGCGCTGGAGCCGATCGGGCGACTGGTCTTCCCCCAGATAGCCCGGTGTCACCGGGACGCCGGCCGCCATCATCCGCTGCTTCGCGGCATCCTTCAGCCCCATCGCGCGGATGCTGTCGGGATCGGGGCCAACCCACAGGATCCCTGCGTCGAGCACGGCCTGCGCGAAGTCCGCATTCTCGGACAGGAACCCGTACCCCGGATGAATTGCCTCGGCGCCGGTGGCGAGCGCGGCGGCGATGATCCGTTCTCCGACCAGATAGCTCTCGCGCGCCGGGCTCGCACCGATATGCACCGCCTCGTCAGCGTGCCGGACATGCAGCGCGCCCGCATCGGCATCGGAATAGACCGCGATCGTGCGGATTCCCAACGCCCGAGCTGTGCGGATGATGCGGCAGGCGATCTCGCCACGATTGGCGATGAGCAGTGATTCGATCATTGCGCGGGGCATCCGTTGGTCCGCTTCGACCAGGTGATGTTGAGGATCTTCCACCGGCCCGCTTCGCGCACCATGTCGAAATGGTCGGTCCCGCAATGCGCCACCCGGCCGTCGATGGTGAAGACATAGGGCGACCATACCATCGCGATATCGCCATCGATATCCACGGCGGGATCCGTCAGGCGTTCCGCATATCGCTCCGGCCCGGGCTTCAGACCGGCGGCGAAGTCGGACCAGGCGGTCCGGCGGATGGTGCGCGTGCCGTCGGGCTTTTCTTCTACTGCCGTAGCGCCACCCTCTGGACGCACCTGTGCGAGCAGTGCCTGGCCATCGCGGGCGGCCAACGCGGCGAACATCGCGTCGATCGGCACCATGACGCCGGCCTCCTCGGTCACCACGGCTGGCGGCAGGCCGGTCCCTTTGACGATCGGCTGGACCGGTGTGATTTGACCCGCGGCCAGCAGAAACGATAGCAGGATCATCGGCTTACATCCTGAATACACCGAACGCGGGGCGTTCGGCGATGGGAGCGTTGAGCGTCGCGGCGAGCGCGAGGCCGAGAACGTCGCGGGTCTGCGCGGGATCGATGATTCCGTCGTCCCACAGCCGCGCGGTCGCGTACCAGGGATTCCCCTCGTCCTCATATTTCTGACGAACCGGCGCCTTGAACGCTTCGGCTTCCTCCGCCGTCCAGTCGTCCGCGTCGCGGTGAACGGTGGCGAGGACCGAGGCCGCCTGTTCGCCGCCCATCACGCTGATCCGGCTGTTCGGCCAGCTGAACAGGAAGCGCGGCGAGTAGGCGCGTCCGCACATGCCGTAATTGCCGGCGCCGAAACTGCCGCCGATCAGCACCGTGATCTTCGGCACGGTCGCGGTCGCGACTGCCGTCACGAGCTTTGCACCATGTTTGGCAATGCCTTCCGCCTCATACTTCCCGCCGACCATGAAACCCGAGATGTTCTGGAGGAACAGCAGCGGTACCTTGCGCTGGCAGGCGAGCTCGATGAAATGCGCGCCCTTCTGTGCGCTTTCGCTGAACAGGACGCCGTTGTTGGCAAGGATCGCGACGGGGAGCCCGTGGATATGTGCGAACCCGCACACCAGCGAGGTACCATAGAGCGCCTTGAACGCATGGAATTCGCTGCCATCGACCAGCCGTGCGATCACTTCGTGTACGTCATACGGTGCCCGCACATCGGACGGCACGACACCGTAAAGCCCCTCGGCGTCGTATTTCGGGGCGCGCGCCGGTTGCCGGTTCACCGTGACAGGGACCTGTGGCGGCAAGGTCGAGACGATGTCGCGAACGATCGTCAGCGCGTGGTCGTCCGATTCCGCGACATGATCGACGACGCCCGACCGCCGTCCATGCGTGTCCGCGCCGCCGAGGTCCTCCGCGGAAATCACCTCGCCCGTCGCCGCCTTGACCAGCGGCGGCCCAGCAAGAAAGATCGTGCCCTGCCCGCGGACGATGATCGTCTCGTCGGACATGGCCGGGACATAGGCGCCGCCCGCAGTGCAGCTCCCCATCACACACGCGATCTGCGGTATCCCCAGCGCCGACATCTGCGCCTGATTGTAGAAGATCCGGCCGAAATGCTCGCGATCGGGAAACACCTCCGCCTGATGGGGCAGGTTCGCCCCGCCACTATCGACGAGATAGATGCAGGGCAGGCGGTTTTCCTGTGCGATTTCCTGCGCTCGCAGGTGTTTCTTGACGGTCAGCGGGAAATAGGTCCCCCCCTTTACCGTCGCGTCGTTGCACAGGATCATGCACTGCCGCCCGGCAACGCGGCCGATCCCCGCAATCACCCCCGCGCCGGGCACCGCATCGTCATACAGGCCATTAGCGACGAGCTGACCGATCTCGAGAAAGGGCGAACCCGGATCGAGCAAGCGCTCGACCCGGTCGCGTGGAAGCAGCTTGCCACGCGCAACGTGGCGGTCGCGCGACCGGGCGTCCCCGCCGAGCGCTACGCGCGCAACGTCGTCACGCAGGCGCTGGGCGAGTGCGCGGTTGTGCGCCGCATTCGCCTGGAACGTCTCGGCGTCGACCGACAGCTTCGTATCGAGGACGGGACCGCTCACCGTTCACCCCGCCGCGACCTGATCCGCACGCTCATTGCATCACCTTGGGCGCGGCACCGATCAGTTCGCGTCCGATCAGCATCCGGCGAATCTCGTTCGTCCCCGCGCCGATATCGAGCAGCTTGGCGTCGCGCATGAAGCGCTCGACCGGCCAGTCCTTGGTATAGCCCGCACCACCCAGAGCCTGGATCGATTCCAGCGAGACCTTCACCGCGCTCTCGCTCGCCAGCAGGATCGCGCCCGCCGCGTCGAACCGCGTCGTCTTGCCCGCATCGCAGGACCGCGCGACGGCATAGACATAGGCACGTGCAGAACTCAACGCGACATACATGTCCGCGACCTTCGCCTGGATCAGCTGGAACTGCCCGATCGCGGTCCCGAACTGCCTGCGTTCGCGGACATAGGGGATGACCACGTCGAGACAGGCCTGCATGATGCCGAGCTGAATGCCCGCGAGCACCGCGCGCTCATAGTCGAGGCCCGACATCAGCACGCCGACGCCGCCATTCTCCGGGCCCATCACCGCGTCGAACGGCACGTGGCAATCGGTGAAGACAAGCTCGGCGGTCGGGGATCCCCGCATGCCCATCTTGTCGATCTTCTGCCCGATCGCGAATCCCGGCATGTCCTTCTCGATCAGGAAGGCGGTGATCCCCTTCGATCCCTCCCCCGTCTTCGCATAGACGACGAGCGTATCGGCATAGGCCGCGTTGGTGATCCAGAACTTGGTGCCGTTCAGCACATAGCCACTCTCGGTCTTCACCGCCTTCAACTTCATCGACACGACGTCGGATCCCGCCCCGGCTTCGGACATCGCGAGGCTTCCGACATGCTCGCCCGACACCAGCTTGGGCAGATATTTCGCCTTTTGCTCGGCATTGCCCCAGCGGCGGATCTGATTGACGCACAAGTTGGAATGCGCGCCATAGCTCAAGCCGATCGACGCCGATGCGCGCGATACTTCCTCGACCGCAACGACATGCTCGAGATAGCCGAGCCCGAGCCCGCCATACTCTTCCTCGACGGTGATGCCGTGAAGCCCCAGCTCGCCCATTGCCGGCCAGAGCTCGCGGGGAAACCAATCCTCCGCATCGATCTTCGCAGCCAGCGGAGTGATCTTCTCCTTCGCAAAACGCTGCGTCGTGTCGCGGATCATGTCCGCGGCTTCGCCCAGCGCGAAGTCGAAATCTGGCGTCACGAAACTCTCCTTACCGTATTATTCCCGTGGCTTGCCGGGCTGCTCTCTTCACCGTTCTCGCCCGATGCTCAGGGGGGTCAGAGACCGCAGCTGTCGCACCAAGCGTCGTGATCACGCCGTCTACGACCGTGATCGGCCAGACCGCAAGCGCTTGCCCCATGCAGGGACCGCCGACGCAGCGGCCATCGTCGATCCTGAACAGTGCGGAATGCCACCCACAGACGATCAGGTCGCCATTCGGGCTCAGATAGTCGTCGAGGGTGCGCGCCAGTGGCAGTCCGGCGTGCGGGCAGCGGTCGACATAGCCGACGACCCCGTCACCGCGCCGAACCGCAAAACCGTGGAACCGCCCCGCGCGCATCTGCACGACATAGCCTCTCGACTGGCCGGGTGCGATCGCCTCGATCGACCCGAGCGCAATCCCGGCCGGCGTGGCGAACAGCCGCACCGACGACGGAGTATCGCTCACGACATTGCCGTCGCTAGGCTCGCCCTGCATGTCCGTCATGACGTCGTCACGCGTCGACCGTGATCACCCCACGCCGGATCTGGTCGAGTTCGATCGATTCGTACAGCGCCTGGAAGTTGCCGTTGCCGAACCCCTCATTACCCTTGCGCTGGATGACCTCGAAAAAGATCGGCCCGAACAGCGGTTCGGTGAAGATCTGGAGGAGCAGCCCCTCCTCACCGACATTGCCGTCGAGCAGGATCCGGTTGCGCCGCAGCCGCTCGAGATCCTCGCCATGGTTCGGCACGCGCTTGTCGACCAGTTCGTAATAGGTCTCGATCGTGTCCTGCAGCCGCACGCCGCGCGCGCGCAGTTTCTCGACCGTCGTGTAGATATCGTCGGTGGTCAGCGCGAGATGCTGGATGCCTTCGCCATTATAATCGCGGATGAACTCCTCGATCTGGCTGTGGTCGTCCTGGCTCTCGTTCAGCGGGATCCGGATCGCGCGATCGGGCGCGATCATCGCCTGGCTGAACAGGCCCGTCGCCTTGCCCTTGATGTCGAAATATTTTTGCTCTTCGAACCCGAAAATCTGGCCGTAAAAGGTCGACCAGGTCCGCATCTGGCCGCGTTTTACGTTGTGCGTGAGATGGTCGAGCAGATCGAGACCGACCGAATTCTCCGCCTCGGCCTCCGCCGCGCCCGGGATTTGATCCCAGGCATCGTACAGGCTGCCAGCGCCGCCATGACGGTCAACAAGATAGAGCAGCGATCCGCCGACCCCCTCCAGCGCGTAGCTCTCGTCGCCCAGCGCACCGAGCGACGCATCGGCCGTCTTCGCGCCCCGTGCCAGCGCAGCGTCGAAGGCCGCCTTGGCGTCCGCAACACGGAACGCCATGCCGTTCGCCGAAGGACCATGGTCGGCGCGGAACGTCGCGGCCTGCCCCGTCGGTTCAGCGTTGAGCAAAAGGTTAATGCGACCCTGTTTGTAGCGGGTCACTGCCTTGGTCGGATGCCGGGACGCGGGCACGAAACCCAATTGCTCGAACTGTTTGCCCATCGCCGCCGGATCGGGCGATGTGAACTCGCAGAACTCGAAACCATCCAACCCCATCGGGTTGACGTCCATATGCTCCATGATGCGACAGCCTCTCACAGCTTTATAGTATCGTTGGATACCAACTGCGCGTTTACGCAGATCGTGTCAACTGATACTATCCCGGGCCATGACCGCTTCATCCGACCGCCCACTGCTGCTCGACGACTTCATCCCGTTCCGGCTGTCGTTCACCTCGAACCTCGTCAGCGACACGATCGCGCGCAGCTATGAGTCGCTGTTCGGCCTCTCGATCCCCGAATGGCGGCTGATCGCCGTCATCGCTGAAACCGGCGGAATCACGCAGGCGGAGATCGGTCATCGTACGCGCATGGACAAGGTTACGGTAAGCCGCGCGGCCATTGCGTTGGTCGAGCGCGGCCTTCTCGAACGGCGCGCCAATGCCAGCGACCGTCGCTCGCACCTGTTGATGCTCAGCGATGCCGGCCGCACGCTTTACGCTGCGGTCGCACCCAAGGCGCGCGATCTGGAGGCGCGGATCTTTGCCCAGTTCGATCCGGCCGAAGTCGCCGCGTTCACGGCGATGCTCCGTCGGATCGACGCGGTGACCAGCGCGCTCGATCAGCCGGCCCAGGGCGGTGACGGTGTCCACAGCGTCCGTAAATAGTCGAGCAGTGCGACAACCGACGACGGCACTGCGCCGCGCGGGTGCAGCGCGAAGATCCCCACATCCGCGCTCCCCTCGATCGCCGGCAGGACGCGAACGAGCCGCCCCGCCGCCAGATCACTGCTGACGTCCCACAGCGACCGCAGCGCGATCCCCACGCCCGACAGCGCGAGTTCTCTCACGACCTCGCTCGAATTCGTGCGCACGTGGCTCGCGGCATCGATCGTGAAATCGCCGTCAGACCCCGTCAGCCGCCACGGCATCTGCCCGCGCGCCGCGAGCAGCCGATGGTCACCCAGCGCCGCCGCGCTGCCGGGAATTCCCGCCATTTCGAGATAGGCGGGTGCGGCGCACAGGACCCGGCGGCTGTCGCCCAGCCGGTGCGCGTCAAAACCTGGCTCGACCGTCGGCGCGATCCGGATTGCGAGGTCGATACCCTCGCCGAGCAGGTCCGAAAAGCCGTCCGACAGGTTCAGTTCTAGCGCAATGTCGGGATGTGCATCGAGAAAGGGCTTGAGCCTCGGCGCGATATGCAAGCGCCCGAACGACGTCGGCGCGCTGACGCGGAGCGGACCGCTCGGCCCGGCGGCGCGGTCGCCGACCCGCCCCTCGGCCTCCCGGATCGCGGCAAGGATCGCGACCATGTCCGCGTGATACCGCTCGCCTCGCGCCGTCGGCTCGAGCCGCCGTGTCGTACGATTGAGCAGGCGCACGCCGAGCCGCGTCTCTAGCCGGACGATCCGTTTCGATACCATCGCCGGAGAGATGCCGCGCAAGCGGGCAGCTCCGCTCAGGCTTCCCGCCGCGACGACGTCGACAAACAAGGCTGCATCCGGATCCATTCATTCCCCCAGTGATCGACAGCTTCAACACTTGATCGTCTACCGAACAGCCTGGCGGTCGTATAGGATGATCGTCAGATAGGGAGAGAGCGATGACCGCGACGTCAGACGGCATGATCGACAAGGCGGGGCTGCGTGTAGCCGCACCGCTGGCACGGTTCCTCGATGACCAGGCGCTGCCCGGCACGGGGGTCGACCCGTCCGCCTTCTGGTCCGGAATGGCCGACATCTACGCCCGCTTCGCACCTGAAAATCGCGCGCTGCTTGCCCACCGCGACGCGCTGCAAGCGAAGATCGACGCCTGGTACGGGACGCTTGGCGGCCGCCCCGTCGATCCGGATGCCCAGGCGCGCTTCCTCCGTGAGATCGGTTATCTCGTTGAGGAGCCTGCGCCGTTTGTGGCGACCTCGACCCGCGTCGATGACGAGGTGGCACGGCTGGCAGGCCCGCAGCTGGTCGTGCCGATCCTCAATGCCCGGTTCGTTCTCAACGCCGCAAACGCACGCTGGGGCAGCCTGTACGACGCGCTCTATGGCACCGACGTGATCCCCGGAACGCCGTCCGGTCGGGGTTATGATCCGGACCGCGGTGCGCAGGTTATCGCCTGGGCCAAGGCGTTCCTTGATTCCAGCGTGCCGCTTGCGTCGGGCTCATGGACCGATTGGGACGGCAGCCCGCCCGTGCTGGCACAACCGGATCAGCTCCGCGGCCATGCCGGCAGCACGGTTCTGTTGCGCCACAATGGCCTGCATATCGAACTTGTCATCGATCGCGACCATCCGATCGGCGCGTCCGACCCCGCCGGACTTGCCGATGTCCGGCTCGAATCCGCGCTCACGACGATCGTCGACCTCGAGGATTCGGTTGCCGCGGTCGACGCCGACGACAAGGTTGCGGCCTATGCCAATTGGCTGGGCCTGATGAAGGGCGATCTGGAGGCGCAGTTCGACAAGGGAGGCCGGACGCTGACCCGGTCGCTGGAGGACGACCGGCGCTACATCGCGCAGGACGGGTCGGAGATCGTCCTGCCGGGACGAAGCTTGTTGTTCGTCCGCAATGTCGGCCATCTGATGACCACGCCCGCGATCCATCTGCCCGATGGGACAGAGGCGCCCGAGGGCATTCTCGACGGGATCGTGACCGCGCTGATCGCGCTGCACGATCTGAACGGCACCGGTCGCTTCCGGAACAGCCGCCAGGGTTCGATCTACATCGTCAAGCCGAAGATGCACGGCCCCGACGAAGCGGGCTTCACCAATCGGCTGTTCGACGCGGTCGAGGATCTGCTCGGCCTCGACCGCCACACGATCAAGGTCGGCGTGATGGACGAGGAACGCCGCACTTCGGCCAATCTGGCCGCCTGTATCGCCGCGGTGAAGGACCGCATCGTGTTCATCAACACGGGGTTCCTCGATCGCACGGGTGACGAGATGCACACCGCGATGCGCGCCGGACCGATGATCCGCAAGAGCGAGATGAAGGCCAGCGCCTGGATCGCCGCCTATGAGGATCGCAATGTCCAGATCGGCCTCGCCTGTGGCCTCAGCGGTCGCGCTCAGATCGGCAAAGGCATGTGGGCCGCGCCCGATCGCATGGCCGACATGCTCGACCAGAAGATCGCCCACCCGATGACCGGCGCCAACACCGCATGGGTCCCCTCACCCACTGCGGCGACGCTCCACGCGACGCATTACCACCGCGTCGACGTCTTCGCGCGGCAGGCGGCACGACAGAGCGAGCCCGTCACGCCGCTCGAGAAGCTTCTGACGATCCCGCTGGCACACGGCCATAACTGGTCCCCCGACGAGATCCGCGACGAGCTCGAGAACAATGCGCAGGGCATTCTCGGCTATGTCGTGCGCTGGATCGATCAGGGCGTCGGCTGCTCGAAGGTGCCGGACATTCATGACATCGGCCTGATGGAAGATCGCGCGACCCTGCGGATCAGCTCGCAACATATGGCGAACTGGATGCTCCACGGCATCGCAACGCCCGCCGAGGTCGATGCCGCCTTTGTGAAGATGGCGGCCAAGGTCGATGCGCAGAATGCGTCCGATCAGCACTATCGGCCGATGGCAGGGCACGAAGCAACCAGCCTTGCCTATCGCGCCGCCCGCGCGCTCGTCTTCGAGGGCCTTGATCAGCCCAATGGCTATACCGAACCCCTGCTCCACCGCTTCCGGCAGGAGGCGAAAGCGGCACAAACTGGTAACAGTTGACACCATATTAGCCGGGGGCCATCGTTCGGAGCGAAACCCCCGGCCACCGCGGCACGTCGAACAGGGGTGCGCGAGGAGAGTGTTACGATGGCCAACGACCCGGCCGACACCGGCTATATTTCGGGTTTCGGCAACCATGTCGCGACCGAGGCCGTCGCAGGCGCGCTGCCCGTCGGGCGCAATGCGCCGCAACGACCTCCCTTCGGGCTGTACACCGAACAGCTATCGGGCACGGCCTTCACCGCACCGCGTCACGAGAACCGGCGGAGCTGGCTATACCGCATGCGCCCGACCGCCGAACATCCGCCCTATGTCCGATATGACGGCGCCGCACGTTTCACGGCGGGCGCGCAGGACGGTCCGCTGGCGCCCAACCGTCTGCGCTGGGACCCGAGCGCGCCGCCGCCAGCGGGAACCGACCTGATCGACGGCATGACGACGATGCTCGCCACCCGCGATCCTGCGGATCTGGAGGGCGTCGCGGTGCATCTCTATGCCGCCAATCGCGACATGACGGCGCGGGTCTTTGTCGATGCCGATGGCGAACTGCTGTTCATTCCGCAGTCCGGCCGGCTCGAACTTCTGACCGAGCTCGGCCGGATCACGGTCGCACCCGGTCAGATCGCGCTGGTCCCGCGCGGTGTCCGGTTCCGCGCGCTGCTGCCCGATGGCCACGCGACGGGCTATGTCGCGGAAAACCACGGTGCGCTGTTCCGGCTCCCTGACCTCGGTCCGGTCGGCGCCAACGGGCTGGCCAATCCGCGCGATTTCGAAACGCCGGTCGCCTGGTTCGAGGATCGCGACACGCGGTTCGAGGTAATCCAGAAATTCATGGGATCGCTGTGGTGCACGACGCTGGAGCACAGTCCGCTCGACGTCGTGGCGTGGCACGGCAATCTGGCGCCGTGGCGCTATGATCTCGCGCGGTTCAACACGATCAACACGGTGAGCTTCGACCATCCCGATCCGTCGATCTTCACCGTCCTGACCTCGCCCTCCGACGTACCCGGCCGCGCGAACGCCGATTTCGTCGTCTTCCCGCCGCGCTGGATGGTCGCCGAGGACACGTTCCGCCCGCCCTGGTTCCACCGAAACGTCATGTCCGAGGCGATGGGTCTGATCCACGGCGCCTATGACGCCAAGGCGGCCGGCTTCACGCCCGGCGGTCTGAGCCTGCACAATCTGATGGCAGGCCACGGCCCCGATCTCGACAGCTGGACCGCCGCAACCAACGCCGATCTCAAGCCGCACAAGATCGACGGGACCATGGCCTTCATGGTCGAGAGCTGCTGGCCCTACCGACCGACGCCGCATGCGCTGGAGCATGCCCAGCTCGACTATGACGCTGTCTGGGCTGATTTCCCCAAGGCGGTGCTGCCGGCATGATCCTGCACGGCTATTGGCGGTCGACAACCTCGTACCGTGTGCGGATCGCGCTGAACCTGAAGCAGTGCGCCTATGAGCAATGCACGCACGATCTCAGGACCGGCGCGCAGCGTGACGCGCGCTATCTCGCACTCAACCCGCAAGGGCTGTTACCTGCGCTCGAGATCGGCGACGGCACGATCCTGACGCAGTCGCCGGCCATCCTCGAATGGCTCAACGCGACCTATCCGGCGGCGGCGCTATTGCCCGCCGATCCGACCGAGGCCGCTATCGTGCGCAGCATCGCGGCGACGATCGGGTGCGACATTCATCCGGTCAACAACCTGCGGATCCTTGATGCACTCAGGACAGATTTCGCCGCGACGCCCGATCAGGTATCGGCCTGGATCGCGCGGTGGATGACCGCGGGATTCGATGCGATCGAGCCACAGATCGCTCGCTATGGCGGCGGCTATGCCTTTGGCGCCACGCCGACGCTGGCCGACTGCTATCTCGTGCCGCAGGTCTATGCGGCCGAACGCTTCGCCGTCGATCTCTCACGCTACCCCTGTCTGGCCACCGCCGCCGCGAACGCCGCGACCCTGCCGGCCTTCGCCGCTGCACATCCCGACATGCAGTCTGACCGTGACCCGCTATAGTATTGATATAGATTAGCACAAACCCGGTCCGAGTAGCGGACATAAAAGCCGAATTGATGCGTTTCTCACCGAATCGACGCGACCTAGATCGTGATCGCTGGTGAAGGGGTCGGAATGCGAATCGCGATTATTGCGCATCTCAAATATGCCATCCGCGAGCCTTTTGCCGGTGGCCTCGAGATGCATACGCACCTGTTGGCGACCGCGTTACGCCGACGTGGACATGCGGTCACAGTATTCGCATCGATGAAATCCGATCCGGCAATGGGGCTCGAGGCGATCTGCGACGAAACCTCGCTTCTCGAAACCGGCACCGCCGAAGCGCAGGACGTGACGTTCTTCCGCGAACACCATGCCTATCTGCGGCTGATGAGCATGCTGAGAAATCGACGGTTCGACGTCATCCACAACAACTCGCTCCACTATCTTCCCGTCTCGATGGCGGAAACCCTCGATACGCCGATGGTCACGACGTTGCACACACCCCCGTTCTGCTGGCTGGAAAGCGGCATCCGCCTCTGCAAGTCACCATCGATGCGGTTCGTTGCCGTATCTGATACGATCCGTGGTCTGTGGAGCCACGTGACGCCGATCGACCGGACGATCCCGAACGGTATCGACCTTGCGAGCTTCCCCTTCCAACCTGCCGCAAGTCCCGACCGCTATCTCGTCTGGTATGGGCGGATCGTCGCCGAAAAGGGCCTTCATCTGGCGATCGACGCGGCGAGGGTGGCAGGCTATCCGCTCCGCATCGCCGGACCGATCTCCGATCCGTATTACTATGCAGCCGAGATCCTGCCGCGGCTCGGCGCCGACGTCACGCATGTCGGGCATCTCGAGCATGCGGCACTCGGCGCGCTCGTCGGCGGCGCGAGTGCGTTCCTCTGCACGCCCCGCTGGGAGGAGCCGTTCGGGCTGGTGGTCGCCGAAGCCCTCGCGTCCGGGACGCCCGTCGCCGCCTTTGCGCGCGGCGCGATTCCGGCGCTCCTCGACGAGTCCTGTGGCACGCTCGCACGCGCGGACGATGTCGCATCGCTCGCGGATGCCGCGCGGCGGGCGGTGCTGCTCGACCGCCGCGCCTGCCGGCTGCGTGCCGAGGCGATCTGCGACGCCGACGTCATGATCGACCGCTATGAGGATTTGTACGAAGAGATGATCCAGCCGACACGCCACGCCGCACGGGGCCGCGCGTCTGACTATCCGATCACATTGGCGGGGGCGGCATGACGGACGCCCGCTTTTGCGTATGCGTGCCCGCGCGTGACGAGGCAGACCGCCTGCCAATTCTGCTCGACGCCCTCGCGCGACAGGACGTGGATGGACCGATCCGCGTCTCGATCTTGATCAACAACACCGTCGATGACAGCGTCGCCGCGGTGGCCCGGGCACAGGCAGCCTGGGGCGAGCGACTGCATCTCGCCGTGGCCTGCCACGATATTCCGCCCGAGCGCGCGCATGCCGGCACCGCGCGACGCCTGGCGATGGACGCCGGCTTGGCACGCATCGATCCGGATCGCGGCGTTCTAATTTCCACCGATGCCGATACCCGGCCGCCGTCCGACTGGATCTCGGCGATGCTGCGCGCGATCGACGCGGGGCTCGATATCGTCGGCGGCCGGATCGTCGTCGACGATGCCGAACCGCTCGCGGCGGACATGAACGCGATGCAGGTCAAGCTCGACCGCTACTGGGCCTGTGTTCGCGCGATCGAGGACGACATTGATCCGTGCCGCTGGGATCCGGCGCCCCGTCACGGCGATCATACCGGCGCGAGCCTGGCAATTCTTGCCCCGCTCTACCGTGCGGCAGGCGGCGTTCCCGCAATCCCCGCGGGGGAAGACCGCGCACTGGTCGAGGCGGCGGTTGCGGCGGGTGGTCGCCTTGGCCATCCACTGAGCGTGTGGACCCGTGTGTCAGCGCGCACCATCGGTCGCGCGACCGGGGGCATGGCGGACCATATGCAGGCGCTGTCCGTCCGCGTGGCGCGCGGCGAGCCCACTTTTCTGCCGTCGTTCGATCAGTGGCGCGCACGCGCGGCGTGGCGACGGATGCGACGCGACCAGCCGGGCGGTGAGGCCGGGGTCGCGCGCGATGAACCCCTGCTCCCGCCAATGCGCTGCGACATGCCGCTGGGGCTCGACCGATGAGTGGCCCGACTGCACGGCCAGCCGCCGCGACGCCGTCCCTCGACCTCGTCGAGACGCTCGCGTCCTGCGGCGAGCGTTATGATGCCGCCCCGATGTTTCCCGCGGACAGCATGGCGGTTCTGGTCCGCCACGGCCTGCACCGGCGGTTCGCCCCGCGGGAGCTTGGTGGGCAAGCCAATGGTGCACCGGATGAGCTGCTCGATGCGCTGCGGACGGTCGGACGCGGTGACCTTAGCGTCGGGCGGCTGTTTGAGGGCCATGTCAACGCGCTCGCGCTGTTCGACTGGTATGCATCGGCGGATCAGCTCGCTTGGCTCGATACCGAACTCGACCGCGGCGCCTGGTTCGGCGTCTGGGCGACCGAGCCTCCGCCCGGCGTCGCGGTAACCGACGGTCCTGACGGCCCTGTGCTCGATGGGGCCAAGCACTTCGCAAGCGGCGCCGGCGGTATCGATTACGCGATCGTCACCGCGCGTCCGGCGGCGGGCCAGCGTCCGATCGTCGTCATCCCGGCCGATGATCCCGTGCGTACAGACGCGTCCCGCTGGCGCGTGCGCGGCATGCGCGCGAGCATGAGTGGTCGCTACGAATGTTCGGGCTATCCCGCCGGCGTCATGCAGACGCTGGGCGCACCGGGCGACTATGACCGCGAACCCCGGTTCACCGCGGGCGCATGGCGGTTCCTGGCGGTTCAGCTTGGCGGCATGGAGGGGCTGCTGACCGAGACCCGGCGCGCCTTGTCCGACACTGCACGCGGCGATCCCGTCCAGCGTGCGCGCTTCGCCGAGGCGGTCGTTGCCGCGCGCACCGCCTATCTGTGGATCCGCGAGGCTGCGGGACGTGCCGCGCGTGAGGAGGCCGACGCCACTATCTTCGTCCAGATGACGCGCGGGGTCGTCGAACGTGCCGCGCTCGACGTCATGGAAGCCACCGCGCGGCTTCTCGGTACGCGCAGCGCGTTTGATGGTGAGCGTGCGGACAAGATCAGCCGCGACCTCAGCCTCTATCTGCGTCAGGCAGGCCCCGATCATGCGCGCGATCAGGCGGCGCTTGCCTGGCTCGACCGCGACGTCTGGGGCGCCGGCGACCGCTTGTGGTGACCCCCGCGACTGCACTGAGCCGAAGTCCCTGGCGCAGCGCGCGGTGGCTGGTGCTCGCGCCGCACGCCGATGATGAAACGCTCGGCACGGGGGCATTGATCGCCGATACGGCGGCGCGCAATCGCCTTGCCGGTGTGATGATCCTAACCGACGGATCGGGTTCGCATCCCTGCCCGACGCCGGCGGATCGTAGCGCGCTTATCCGGCGACGGCGCAGTGAAGCACGACATGCCGTCGCGCTGTTGACCGGCGAACGGCGGATCGTCCCGCGGTTTCTCGACTGGCACGATGCAAACCCGCGCCGCCCTGGAAGCGCCGCGTTCCGTCGGTCTGTCCGGCAATTGGCGACCCTGTTGCGCCGGCACGCGGTCGACGCGATCGCGACTACCGCGGCAGGCGAGCCGCATTGCGATCATGCCGCGTGCTTCACGCTTGCGGTGCATGCCGCGCACGCGGCGCGCAGGCCGGTCGCGGTTTTCGAATATGCCGTCTGGGGCGAACGCCCCGAAGGGAAGCGCGTCGTCCGCACCGCGGCGATGCCGACCGGCCGGCGCAGCGCCGCGCTCCGCGCGCACCGCAGCCAGTTGACCGGATTGATGGGCGACGGCTTTCGTCTGCCCCGCGCGCAGCAGCGCATGCCGGGCACCGATCTCCTCTATCTGGCGAACCGACATGCGACCCGAACATAGCCTCAACGCGCGCTATTTCGACGACGTCTTCACCGGCGACGACGATCCCTGGTCGCTCGCCTCGAGCCCGTATGAGGCCGCAAAGTTCGATGCGACGATCGCCGCTATCGACGATCGGCGCTATCGTTCGGCCTTGGAGATCGGCTGCGCCCACGGCGTGCTGACCGCTCGGCTTGCGCCTTTGTGCGATACCCTGACCTCGATCGACATCAGCCTGCGCGCGGTCGAGCTTGCCCGATCGCGCTGCGCCGCATTGCCCAATGTCACGATCACCCGCTGTAGCTTCCCGGCCGAGTCACCCGACGGCGCGTTCGATCTCGTCGTGCTGTCGGAGGTCGTCTATTACTGGGACGACGCGGATATCGAGCGCGCAGCCGCCGCGATCCACGCCAGCGCTACGCCCGATTGCCGGATCATACTCGTGCATTGGACAGGCGATACCGACTATCCACAGACCGGCGACGCAGCCGTCACCAAGCTACGGGATCGGCTCGGCGGCGTCGCGGTCGAGCGCGCCGAACGAAAAGACGCGTACCGCCTCGACCTGTGGTCCCTGCGATGACGCCGCTCTCCGTCCTGACCCTCGTCAAGGACCGCGAACACCATCTGATACAGCTGGTCGAGGGACTACGACGGAGCGCGATCGCCCCCGCCGAACTGATCATCGTCGACATGAGCAGCGACCCGGTCGCGCAGCCGGAGGCGCCCTTCCCCGTCCACGTCCATCGGCTCCAGACCGGCACTCTCGCGCTTGCCGCCGCGCGCAACCTTGCAGCACGGCACGCGACGTCTGCACATCTGCTGTTCCTCGACGTAGACTGTATCCCGATGGCGCAGTGCCTTGGCAGGATGGGTGCGGTACTCGATGCGGACGATGCGTTGCTCTGCGCGGATATCCGCTATCTCGGACCCGACGACGCGCGTTCGACATGGAACGAAGAGGTCCTGCTGGCAACCGGGCGGCCACATCCGGTGCGCAGCTTTCCCGCAACGGGCACGCGGCGCGAAACCAATCCCGGCCTGTTCTGGTCGCTGGCGTTCGCGATCCGCCGATCACGGTTCGACATGCTGGGTGGCTTTGACGAGGCGTTCGTCGGCTATGGCGCGGAGGACACCGACTTCGGCTTTCGCGCCGAGCATGCACAAACCCCGCTGATCTTCGTCGGCGGGGCGATCGCCTGTCATCAGTATCACGACAGCTATGATCCGCCCGTCCAGCATCTCGACGACATCGTCCGCAACGCAACGGTATTCCATGCGCGCTGGGGCTGGTGGCCGATGCAGGGCTGGCTCGACGCCTTTGTCGCGATGGGGCTGATCGACTATCGCGATGACGGCATCTGCATCCTGCGCCGTCCAAACGCCGCGGACCTGATCGCCGCGCATTCCGGCCAGTCCTAGACCGCGGTACCGATCGGCAATGTGACCGAAGCCGAGAGCCCACCGCCTGGGGCATCGTCGAGGACCAGCACGCCGCCATACAGCGCCGCGAGCTCGCGCGCGATCGCCAGTCCGAACCCATGGCCGTCCTCACGTTCGTCGAGCCGCACGCCAGCATCGGTCGCCCGCTGACGGTCCGCCAGCGCGATGCCCGGGCCATCGTCGACGACGCTGAGCCGGATCATGCCCTGATCGAACATCGCGGCGACACGCACCGTCGTTCGCGCATGCCGCGCGGCATTGTCGATCAGATTTCCCGCCAGCTCGTCAAAATCCGCAGCATCGACCGCAACGCGCAGCGCCGGGTCGATCGCCGCATCGATCACGATGCTGCGCTCCATCCTCAGCCGCCGAATGGTCGATACCAGATCGGCGATCGCGGGAGCGAGTGCGGTGCGGCTCGCATGACCGCCGGCGATGTTGCGTGCCCGAGCAAGATGATGCCGGATCGTTGCGTCGATCCGGGCAAGCTGCGCCGCCTGGGCGGGATCGTCACGCACCGTCAGTGCAAGCGTCGCGACCGGGGTTTTCAGCGCATGCGCCAGATTGGCCGCCGACGCGCGCGCGGTTGCGAGCGCCGCCGCGTTGTCCCGCGCCAGTGCGTTAAGTTCGATCGCGAGCGGACGAAGCTCGTCAGGCTGCGTTTCGGACACACCGGCGGCCCCCCTGCGCATCGCAGCAACGCCGTCGTGCAACGCGCGCAGCGGTCGCAACCCGATCCGCACCTGCACCAGCGTCGCAACGCCCAGCAGGATGCCAAGGATGCCGAGCGTCGCAAGCAACGGCACCACCGCCGCCTGGATCGGTCGGGCGACGACATCGCGCGGTGCCGCCGCGGTCAGCACCACTGGTCCCGCGTCGGTCGCGATCGAAATCCGTCGCGCATGGACCCCGTCGCGTCCCTCCAGCGGCTGCGGACGCTCCTCCCCTTCTCTGTGCAGCGCCTCTCGCGGTGCCGGGCCGGGCGTCCGCAGCGCCGGAAACTCGGCGGAACTTACGGTCTGTACCGGACCGCTGATCTGCCATTGCCAGCCGGGGCCGGCATCGAGCAGGCCACGAAGCCGCGTCAGTCGCGCCCGGTCGATCCGCCCATCGCCATCGACCGCACCGGCAAGCAGCGACAATTCGGCATCGAGCCGCTGGTCGAGCCCCTGGGTCACGAACCGCTGCAGCACGCCGGCGATCGCCGCACCCGCGACCAAAAGTGCAACGAGGGTGGCGAGCAGTGAAAGGCCGAGCATCCGCCCATGGATCGACCGCGGGATCAGCCTCATCGGGGTATCGGCGTCGCGAGCCGGTAGCCCCGGCCACGCACGGTATCGATCAGCGACGCACCGATCTTCTTGCGCAGCCGACCTACGATCACCTCGAGGCTGTTCGAGTCGACATCCGCATCGCCCTCATAGACACGCTCCATCAGGGCCAGCCGCTCGATCACCGCGTCTTTCGACAGCATCAGCGCCGAGAGCACCCGCCATTCGAGCGCAGTCAGTTTGACCGGCAATCCGTCGAGCTCGAACTGGCCGGTCTGCGTCTCGAACGCGAGCGGACCGCATTCGAGTCGTGTGGCGCCATGCCCCGCCGCCCGGCGCACCAGCGCACGCAGCCGCATGACGAGTTCCTCGACGCGGAACGGCTTGGTCATGAAGTCGTCGGCCCCCGCCTTGAACCCCGCCACCTTGTCCGACCATCCGTCACGCGCGGTGAGGATCAGCACGGGAAGGTCGCGCCCCGCCGCGCGCCAGTCCCGCAGGATCGTGACGCCGTCTCGGCCCGGCAGGCCAAGATCCAGCACGGCGGCGTCATAGGCCTCGGTGTCGCCCAGATGCCCCGCATCGACGCCGTTTGCGGCAAGATCGACCGCGCAATTCTCGCCTCGCAAGGCCTTGGCCAGCGCGGGGCCGAGATCGGGATCGTCCTCGACGAGCAATATACGCATGACGACCTCGCTAGCTGTGAACGCTAAACCCAAACTGAACGGGGAAGTTCAGCGGGCCGTGGGGATGCGGCGCCTAGAAGCCGGTCATCGACACGAAGAGGAGACGATGAATGCCCCGTTTGATGGACACACTGAACCGCGGAACGCGGATGAAGCTCGCCGCTGCCGCCCTGCTCGCAGTCGGCGTCGCAGGCGGCGCCAGCGCCGTATCGCTGACGCGGCCCGGCATCGAGATGGCACCCACCACGCCGACCGCGATCGCCCGACTGTCGGGCACGAGCGGCGTGGTGACGGTGAAGGGCCGTGTGGTCGAGATCTTCGGTGACCGCTTCGTCCTTCAGGACGCGACCGGGCGGACGATGATCGATGCCGGCCGCAACGGTAATGGCGTTACCGCCGACGCGACGATGACGGTACAGGGGCGCTACGACAACGGACAGCTGCGCGCCTCCTATCTGGTCGATCCGAATGGGCGGATCGTCGCGGGCGGGCCGCCGCCGCATGGCCCCGGTGGCCCTCGCGGCCCCGGTGGTCCCGGTGCGCCCGGCCGCGATGGTCCGCCGCCCCCGCCACCGGGCGGCGCGAACTTGGTCCCTCCCGGTACAACGACGCCGTCCGCGGTTCCCGGCTGCGCCCCATCCGGAACCGGTATCACGCCGCCACCGGCATCCGTCGGCACACCCACCGCCCAAACGTCACCCCGCGCACCGGCTGCGGCGGTCAACCGCTAGGATGGTTGCGATCCGCCACGACGGTGGCGGATCGAGGCCTCAGGCCGATCGCGAACGACTGGCCCCCTCCGTACCACTTTCGCCGTCAGGCCGAAGCGGTACGGTGTTCGTCTTTCGAAGGTCGTAGGGCACGCGCCATGCCGAGGATCAGGACAACGGGTCGGAGCATGAACATCGGCGCGACCGACAGCGTGCCGACCATGATGACCGCCGCGATCGAGCCGCCACCCAGAAACCGCACGACGCGTTCGCCGCTGACCGGCGCCCCGCACCGCAGGAACGCCAGCGTCAGCGCGGCGGCGGCGGCGATCCGCAACAGCCGGATCGTCCCGGGTGCGGTGATCCCGAGATCCCGGCGATAGCGAAACGCGGAGGCCGCGAGCAGCATCCAGCCCGCCAGTGTGACGATGATCGTTTCAAGCATGAACCACTCCACGGGCAGGACGTCGTACCGGGGGGGCCGGACGAAGATGCGCGACACGCCATGCTGCCATCCCCAGCACGGTGGCGATCGCGAGCATGGTCAGGTCGAACCCGGCAAATACCGGGTCGTCGCCACGCAATGAGGCCGGCAGACCGCGCGGGGTCGTGACGGCATTGATGACCGGAATTGCGGCAAAGGCGATGGCACCGATCCCGAACCCTTCGATCCAGGCGCGCCGCGGCGATCGGGCCAGCTGCGCGACTGCGACCGCGCCCCAGACCCAGAACATCGCGGCGACTTCGCCATCCGCACGCCCGGCCGCATCGACAGGAATCAACCGGTTCGCCAGGAGATACGCCGCCATCCCGACCGGCAGCCCGGCAATCACCGCGATGTTCAAGCGCTCGACAAGCGTCAGCCCCGGAAACGGCGCCGCGCCCGGCCGCCGCCGCTTGGTCGTCCAGAGCAACAGGCCCGTACCGACCATCGCAGCGCCGGTCAGGCCAAGCAGGCAATAGGCCCAGCGCAGCCCGGTACCCGCATAGCTCGCGACGTGCAGACCGAGCATCACCCCCGCGGTCATCAGCGCGGGGCCGGTGCCGCCCGATCGCTCGAGCATTTGCCCAGTGCTTCCCGAATAGGTCACCGATGGCAGCCGCGCATTGATCGACACGCCGGCATGACGATAGACGGTCACCGTTGCCGCACGATCATTAGGATGGCGCACCACGACCCGGGTCGCAGGTGCGCCGAGCACCGCTTCGGCCTTCTCGATCATCGGCCCGATCGGCAGCAGCGGCGCGGCAATCCCGGTCGCCGCGCGCTCGGTCGGAATGCCGAATGCGACCGCCCCGTAATCGAGCGGCGTCTTGTAGTTCACCATCGCCGGCCACGGCATGTACATCGCCACGAGCGTGATCAGCCCGGTATAGGTGATCATCGCATGATAGGGCAGCGCGAGCACCGCCGAGACGTTATGCGCATCGAGCCAGCTGCGTTGTCCCTTGTTCCAGCGCAGCGTGAAGAAATCGGCAAAGATCCGCTTGTGCGTGATCACCCCCGACACGATCGCCGCCAGCATCACCATCGCACACAGTCCGGCCAGCCAGCGCCCCCAGGGATAGGGCAGCTGAAGCTGGAAGTGGAACCGATAGAAATGCTCGCCGCCCCGCGTTTCGCGGGCACGGACCGGTTCCCCGCTGCGGGGATCGAGCGTGAGTTCGGCGGGACGTGGCGGTGCCGTCGACGTCGGACTCCGCTGCTCGAACACACGCGTCACTGCCGAGCGGGCATCGGGAAGGTAGAGGAACCACTGGACGTCGTCCCCCGCGCCGATCCGCTGCAGATAGGTCATCGCGCCTTGCGCGGCCTGCGCGGGCGACACTGTGCTCGCGCGGATTTCGGGTTGCATCCACTGGGTGATTTCGGGCCGGAAATAGCTTGCCGTCCCCGTCAGGAACATCGCGAACAACAGCCATCCCGCGAGCAGTCCCAGCCACCCATGGATCCACGCCATGCTCTGCCGCAGCGGCAACGCAGCCGTCATGGGCGGACGCCGAGCAAGGCCAGTGCCAGACCGATCGCCACGCTGCCGCCCCAGATGCCGAGCATGACGCGCATCACGCGTGGCTCGTGAAAGCTCCAGAGCACGGCGATTGCGTAGACCAGGAACGAGAGGATCATTCCCCAGCTGGTCGCCTCGGCGCGGTCCACCGGCAGCACGCGTGCGATCAGCGTGGCGACCGCGGAGGCAAGAACATAGCCGCCGACCAGCGCGGTCCCGATCCGAGCAATCATCGGCACGACCGCAGGTCGCAACCGACGCCGCCGCGACGTTGCCGTTCGCCTTAGATCCGGCGTGCGCTGCGGGATGCCCTGCATGGTCATGCCCTACAGAATTTTGCGAGTGGTTATCAATAGCAAAGTTATTGCACGATATCCGGTCAGGGTCGCGAGCAGCAGGTCGCAAGGAAATCCGCCGCGGCGATGCGATCCATGGATATAAACGCGGGGTCCATCGCTGAACGGGGCAAGGGTGTGCGCATGCAGGACGCCGCCCGATGAAAGGTCCGCGCATGGAAGCTGCCAACGTCTTCAAGAAGCTTGAGATCGAACTCAAGCCCGATCCTTCGCGAACGGTGATCCGCCCGTTCAGCTTCAGCTACCCCGAGGCATTTGCGGCCGACCGTCCATCGCGCGCGCAAACGGTGGCGCAGCGGGTGATGGCACTCGACCCCGCGCTGCGCAAACGCATGGTCGAACTGCTCGCAAAACCGATGGAGGAGCGGCATCGCAATGCCGATGACGTCTTCCGCCGCCGCTTTGCCGAGGTTCAAGACGAGCTTGATATCGGCGACGTCGACGCCGACGAGGCCCTGCTGCTGGGAGCCTATTTCAGTCAGGAATATGCGTTCGAGTCGGCGGCCCTGTTCAATCCGAGCATCGCGCGGATCGACGACGAACCCGCATCGGCCACGGGCGGCGTCAAGTTCGTGCTGTCGTTGCGCGGCATCGGCGAAGGACATATTTCCTCGGTCACGTTCCGGACTGGCGAATGGGGCCCCGACGATCGCCTCGTGATCGATCCGGCAAGCCCGCATGGTGTGCCGCCACGAATCGACCGCAACCAGGATGGCTGGGTCCGGCTATTGTGCGACGACAGCCAGGATGCGTCGGAAACGGTCATCTTTCCCGTGCTGCCCAGCCAGCGCCAGGGGGTAGAGGATCTGCGCCTCGTCAATTTCACCGATCATGACGGCGTTCGCAGCATCATCGGGACCTATACCGCGTTCGACGGACGCAAGGTTCAGCAGGAAATGCTCCGCGGCGTCGACATGCGGACCTTCGAAATGCGCCCCCTCGCCGGCGCCATGACCGGCTACAAGGGCATGGCGCTGTTCCCGCGCCGGATCGATGGCCAGTTCGTGATGCTCGGACGGCAGGACAGCGAGACGATCTGGCTGCTCCGCTCGGACGATCTTTACACCTGGGAGCGCGGGACGCCGATCATGGCACCGAAATATCCGTGGGAATTCGTGCAGCTTGGCAATTGCGGATCCCCGATCGAGATCGACGAGGGCTGGCTGGTCTTCACCCACGGCGTCGGCATGGTCCGCGGCTATTGCATCGGCGCGTGCCTGCTCGACAAGGCGGACCCCAGCCGCGTGCTGGCGCGCACGCCCTCCCCACTCCTGTTCCCGAGCGCGGAGCAGCGTGGCGGCTATGTGCCGAACGTCACCTATAGCTGCGGCGGGCTGTTGCAGGGGCGCCGCATCCTGCTGCCTTATGCGATCGGCGACGAATATACCGCGTTCGCCACCGCACAGGTCGATGATATCCTGTCGGTCATGGCCCCCGCCTGACGTGCAGGCAGGTTCGGGCGCGGCCGCCGAGCGCCGCGCCCGATCTCGTCAGAAGGTGATATTGAAGCGCGCGTAATAATAGCCGCCGTTGATGCCGTAGGGACTGAACGTCAGCGGCCCGTCGAGGACATTGGCGTCGTTGACCAGCGAGTTGGTCGAGCCCGGCACCAGCCCGACGGTCGGCGGCCGCTTGTTGAATAGGTTGTTGGCACCGACCGACAGCTTGAGTGCGGCGGTCAGATCGTAGTTGAGTTCGACGTCGCCGATGAACGCCGACCCGACCGTCTGCTTGTAATATTCGCCGCCATCCGGGGTCAGATACGCCGTCGTCTTGCCGTAGACGGTCCCGCGCAGCGTCGCACCGAACTTGTCCAGCGCATAGACGATCGAACCGATCACCTTGGTCTTGGGTGACGCCGTCTCGAGATAGCTGATCGCCTCATCGTCGAAGAGCGGGATGCCGCCGAGCGTCGCAGGCGCCGCATTCAGTCTGAGCGCCTTGGTCTCGTTATAATTGCCCGACAGCATCCAGTTCACTTTGCCATAGTCGGCAAGATCGGTGACGTAGCTCGCCACCAGATCGATGCCGCGCGTCCGCGTGTCCGCGCCGTTGGTGAAGATGTTGATCCCGGTCTGATTGACGGTCGGGTCGAGGATGTTGCCGTTCGCCCGAATGGCCGCGGTCACGATCGGGAAGTTCGTCGCACCACCGCTGCCGTACAGAGAGCCGGTCCCGAGGATGCGGTCGCGGATCTTGACCTGATAGGCGTCGATCGTGATCGTCAGGCGTGGTGCCGGGCGCAGCACGGTCCCAAGGCTGAAATTGGTCGATTTCTCCGGTTTCAGATTGGCAAACCCCAGAAGCTTGGCCGCGGCGGAATTGGCCGGCAGCTGCACGAACGCGGACGTCGGCGAGACATTGGTCGCGGAATAATAGGATTCCGCGAGCGTCGGCGCCCGGAACCCGGTCGAGACCGTACCGCGAAGCGCGAACGCGTCCGAAAAGTCGTAGCGGCTCGTCCCCTTGTAGATGAACTTGCTGCCGAAATCGGAATAATGTTCATAGCGTCCGGCAACATCGACCTTCAGCCCGTCGATCGGCATCATCGCGACATCGACATAGGCCGCCTGGCTGTTGCGGCCGTTCACGCCCGCATCGGATGGCCGGAACCCGGGATAGGATTGCCCGCCCTCCTTGTAGATCGATGCGGCATCGCCCGAGCCGATCTCGTACACGTTCTTCCGATACTCCGCGCCGAATGCGAGGTTCAGCGGGGCAGCCATGCCAACCGCGATCTCGCGGGTGACATCGGCGTTCGCGGTGAACTCGGTCGCCTTGAAGAAGCCGTTATAGAAGCTCGTCGGCGTAAATCCGGTATCCGCGTAGAGCGAGGCGTTGGCGGAATCGACGGTGTAGATCAGGTTCTTGTCCTGCCCGAAACTGGTCGACAGGTCGTAGTTGAAGCCGCTCAGCAGCCCGCGAACCCCGCCGGTAAACGCCATGTCGTCCTCGCGGATCTTCTCGCGCGGCGAAAAGCCGTTGACCGGGCTGTCGCCGTCAGGATCGAAATAGGTCGTGACCCCGCCGACCGTCCGCGAGACCCGCGTCGGTACACGCAGGTTTTCGTACGCGCTGGCGATCCGCTTCGAATAGGTGCCGAAACTGTACACCTCCGCCGCGCCGAAGTCGTAGGCGCTGTTAAATTGCAGGTTGGTGAGGCGGGATTGCGCATCACCGTTGATCCGATTGACGTACGGAAATCCGGAAATATTCGGGTAGAGTTGCTGCTGCAGGGGACTTAACGCCGGCGACGTCGTGCCGGTGAGCAGCTTGCCATCACCGTCCGTCACCCGCCGGTCGAGCCCGCCGACCTGCGTGAAGTCGTGATAGCGGTGAAATGCGGTCACGTTGAGGAACCCGTCCTCGCCGATCTTGGTCGCGAGATGCAGCGTCCCGGCATAGGTCCGTCCGCCCGTCTGGTAATTCTCGCCCACGGTCGCATAGCCATCGCCGCCCGTATCGCCGTCCTTGAGGATGATGTTGATCACCCCGGCGATCGCATCCGAGCCATATTGCGCCGCCGCGCCGTCTTCCAGAACTTCGATCCGCTTGATCGACGAGGGGGAGATCAGGTCGAGATCCGCGGTCGCCGCACCCTGATAGGGCCCGCCGAGCACCGCGAGGTTGGCGGTGCCATGCCGGCGCTTGCCATTGACGAGCACGAGTGTGTGGTTGGGGCTCAGTCCGCGCAACCGCGCCGACAGCGTCAGGTTCGCGGTGTCGCCGCCAAATGCCTGCGCGGTGAAGGACGGGACCAGCTGCGTCAGGATCTGGTTCAGATTGGGCTGGCCGACATGGCTCATCATGTCGGCATCAAGCACCTTGATCGGCGCCGCGCTTTCGGCAGCAGTAATGCCGGTCGCACGCGTCCCCGTCACGATGATGTCGTCGGGGATGCCGTCGGGCGTATCACTTGTCGGCGGGCTGGCCGATCCCGCCGTGGCGGGGTTTGTCGTCTGGGCAAGCTCTTGGGCACTGGCGGAAACATGCCCTCCAGCGGCAAGGGCGACGATCAAGGCGTGACGCGAGATATGATGAGCGATCTTCATTAGGCTACCCCCGAATGGTGAGCGCCTTTTCGGATCCTTCCCCCAAGTGTATCGACGATTTACGTCGTTTGCTCACGCAATACTCGCCGTGCCGAAATCAATCCTTTGTCATGGGCCCGGGATGTTGCCGGGATCCGTTGCGCATGCTCGTGTCTCCAAATTTTGAATGCAACCGATTCAGGGTAACGAGATCGTGTCCGCACGCGTTTTCGGACCGAAAATTCGGACTTGTTACATTTCTGCAACGATCCGGTCATACCGCTCCCAGGGTCAATTCCGCGATTCCGCCGCGTCACTTGTTGCCGGGACGCGTTGAGGCCTCGACCTTCCCCCCTTTCGAGACCCGGAGACGCCCGATGCCCAAGACCCTGATCGCCGACCTGTTCGTCGAGACGCTCGAGCTTGCCGGTGTCGAGCGCATCTATGGCGTGGTCGGCGACAGCCTGAACGGCCTCACCGAAGCGCTCAGGCGGCGCGGAACGATCGAATGGGTGCACGTTCGCAACGAGGAAGCGGCAGCCTTCGCGGCCGGCGCCGAAGCGCAACTCACCGGCAAGCTCGCGGTCTGCGCCGGTTCCTGCGGGCCGGGCAACCTGCATCTGATCAACGGGCTGTACGACTGCAACCGGACCCGCGTGCCCGTACTGGCGATTGCGGCGCAGATACCGAGCGCGGAAATCGGCTCCAATTATTTCCAGGAAACCCGTCCCGAGGCGCTGTTCCGTGAATGCAGCGTCTATTGCGAGACGATCTCCGATGCCGATCAGATGCCGCGCACGCTCGACACAGCGATCCGTGCCGCGGTCGGCCATCGTGGCGTCGCAGTCGTCGCAATGCCGGGTGATGTCGCGTTGCGCACGACCACGGGCCTTATCGCCCGATCCCGCACCGCGTTGCTGCCCGAAGCGGCCACGATCATCCCCGATCAGGACTCGCTCGCCCGCCTTGCCGCGCTGTTGAACGACGCCGGCAAGGTGACGATCCTCGCAGGTCGCGGCTGTCGGGGGGCGCATGCGCAACTCGTCGCGCTTGCCGGCGTGCTCCAGGCACCGGTCGTCCATGCACTCGGCGGCAAGGAATTCGTCGAATATGATAATCCCTATGATGTCGGCATGACCGGGCTGATCGGCTTCTCGTCCGGTTATGACGCGATGATGGCGTGCGACACGCTGCTGATGCTCGGGACCGACTTCCCTTATCGCCAATTCTATCCGGAAAAGGCGAAGGTGGCGCAGATCGACCTGCGGCCCGAAAATCTCGGCCGCCGCACCGCGATCGATCTCGGGCTGGTCGGCGACGTCGGCGCGACGATCGACCATGTCCTGCCACTGCTGACACGCGAGCGCGACGGCGCCTTCCTGCGCGACGCACGCGAGGATTACGCCAAGTCGCGCAAAGGCCTGGACGAGCTCGCGACCGGCACCCCGGGCAGCGGCGTGATCCACCCGCAGCATGTCGCGCGAGTCGTCAGCGAGCTCGCAAGCGACGACGCCGTCTTCGCATGCGACGTCGGCACCCCGACTGTCTGGGCGGCACGCTACCTGGAAATGAACGGCCGCCGGCGGCTGATCGGGTCGTTCAACCATGGCTCGATGGCAAACGCCCTGCCTCAGGCGATCGGCGCGCAGGCCGCCTATCCCGGCCGGCAGATCGTCAGCCTGTCGGGCGATGGCGGCCTGGCGATGCTGATGGGCGAATTGCTGACCGTTCGGCAGCTCGGCCTGCCGGTGAAGATCATCGTCTTCAACAACGGCACGCTCGGCTTTGTCGAAATGGAGATGAAGGCGGCGGGGATGATCGAGACCGGCGTCGCGCTCGACAATCCCGATTTCGCCGCGATGGCGCGCGCGATCGGTCTGCATGGTGTCCGCGTCACCGACCCTGGCGAGGTCGAGGCGGGCGTCCGCGAGGTGCTCGCGCATCCGGGCCCCGCGCTGCTCGATGCCGTCACCGCGCGCACCGAATTGTCGATGCCGCCCAAGATCACGCTCGAACAGATGAAGGGTTTCACGCTCTACATGGCGAAAGCGGTGATGAGTGGCCGTGGGGATTCGATCGTCGAGCTCGGCAAGACCAATGCCGGACTGTTCAAGACACTGTTCTGAAACAGATCCGGGGTGCGGCGGCTGCCGCACCCCGGGACTGCTCGATACTACCGTTTAGCCGTGCAGCGAGCGGCGGAACGTCTCGGGCAGGAAGACCAGACCGACCAATGCGGTGACCGCACAGGCCAGGATCGGGTACCAGAGCCCGTAATAGATGTCGCCGGTCGCCGCGACCATCGCGAACGCCGCGGTTGGCAGGAAGCCGCCGAACCAGCCATTGCCGATATGATAGGGCAGCGACATCGACGTGTAGCGGATCCGCGTCGGGAACAGCTCGACGAGCAGCGCGGCGATCGGGCCATAGACCATCGTCACGTACAGCACGAGCAGGACGAGGATCGCGACGACCATCGGCTTGTTGATCTGCGCCGGGTCCGCCTTTTCAGGATAGCCGACCGCGGTCAGTGCGGTCTTCACCTCGGCCCCGAACGCCTTGATCGCTGCAGTACGATCGGCCCCTGTTATGATCGCCGGATTGACGACCGGAATGGTTGCGCCGCCGATATGGATCTGGGCGACCGTGCCGGCCGGTGCGACGACGTTGGTGTAGGAAATGCCCGCCTTGGCCAGATACGACTTAGCGATGTCGCACGAGCTGCTGTCGAACTTGTTCTTGCCGACCGGATCGAACTGCACCGAGCATTCATTGGGGTTGGCGACGACGCTGACTGGCGACGACAGCTGCGCGGCATAGAGCGCCGGGTTGGCTGCCTTCGACAGCGCGTGGAACAGCGGCATATAGGTCAGTGCGGCGAGCGCACAGCCGGTCAGGATGATCCATTTCCGCCCGACCTTGTCCGACAGCCAGCCGAAAAAGATGAACGCCGGCGTCGCGATCAGCAGCGCGATTGCGATAAGAATGTTCGTCGTCGGCCCGTCGACACGGAGATTCTTTTCGAGGAAGAACAGCGCGTAGAACTGGCTGGTGTAGAACACGACGCCCTGCCCCACGACCGCACCGAACAGCGCGATCAGCACGATCTTGAGGTTGCCCCATTTGGCGAACGCCTCGGTCAGCGGTGCCTTGGAGGTTTTGCCCTCCTCCTTCATCTTCTGGAACACCGGGCTCTCTTCGAGCTGCATCCGGATCCAGAGTGACACTGCGAGCAGCGCGATCGAGACGATGAACGGGATGCGCCATCCCCAGGCCGCGAACGCCTCCTCGCCGACGAGCGTGCGCACACCGATGACGATCAGCAGGGCTGCGAACAGACCGAGCGACGCCGTGGTCTGGATGAAGCTGGTGAACAGCCCGCGCTTCTTGTCGGGCGCATGCTCAGCGACATAGGTCGCAGCGCCACCATATTCACCGCCGAGCGCAAGGCCCTGCAGAAGCCGGAGCACGACCAGCGCGATCGGCGCGGCGACGCCGACCGAGGCATAGCTCGGGAGCAGACCGACGAGGAAGGTCGACAGGCCCATGATCGCCATGGTCACGAGGAAGGTGTTCTTGCGCCCGACGACATCGCCGATCCGCCCGAACACCAGCGCACCGAACGGCCGCACCGCGAACCCGGCCGCGAACGCCGCGAGCGCGAAGATGAACCCGGTCGTCTCGTTGACGCCCGAGAAGAACTGCGCGGTGATGATCGTCGCGAGCAGCCCGTACAGATAGAAGTCATACCATTCGAACACCGCGCCGAGCGACGACGCGATGATGATCAGTGGCTGGCTCTGCTTCACGTGACCAAGGGGCGATGCGTCCCCTGTTGTCGTTGCCATGGCGGTATCCTCTCAAGTGGAGCGGTGGGATTTTTAGAGCGTCGGGCGATCAGAACCCGTATTTGAAGGCGAATTCCATGCGGTCGAGCGCACCGGTGTCACCCGAGACCAGTTCGCGGACGGCGTGGCGATATTCCACGCCGATGTCGAAGCCCTTGCCGGGCGACCAGAACAGGTTGGCAGCACCGCCATAGGACTTGGCATTGGCCAGCCCCGTGACGATCACGCCGGCCGGATAATCGGCCGATTGGTAGCTGCCCATCAGCGTCGAGTGGATCGCATCGGTCCAGCCGATACGCAGTGCCGCGAAGCCCGCGAAATTGTCGATCCGCTCGAGCTGCGTCGCGGTGCCGCCGTAGATCGCGTCGGGGACATATCCCAATCCCAGATACCGGCCGATGCCCTGCCCGTAGGTCGCCATGAAGCGCAGGTCGTGACGCTTGCCGATCGGGATCTTGCCGGACCCGGAAACGCCCCAGCCAAAGGCGGTATCGCCGCGGCCCAGCGTATCGGTGCGCAATTCGCGCGCGATGCCGGCCAGTGCGAAATCGCCCAGTGTCGACTTCCAGTTCAGCCGTGCCACCACGTCGGGCAGGCGGTCGTCATCCGTGTCGACCAGCGCCGCATTGGCGGGCAGCGCCGTTTCCGTTTCGGGATTCTCGACCGCGACCTGCAACGTCAGCCCGGTTCGCAAGGGGATGGAGTAGCGGATCAGCGCCTGGCGGTTGAACACCGTGCCGTCCAGCGGGCCGACGAAATCGGTCGTCTCGGGCAGCACCGCGATGTTCTGGAAGGTCGACCATTCCTGCCCGACCAGCAGATTGCCATATTCGATGAAGCCACGGCGGAAAGTGGGCGTGTAAGGGTTGGTCGCGCGCTGGGCACCGACCGGCGCCGTCGCGAGCGCGAAATCGAACTCCACCAGCGTCTTTATTTCGGTACCGTTCATCGGGGTCGCAGTGCTGAACTGCAGGCGGGTCTGGCGCGCGGAGAGCAGCAGGTCCTGGCTGGAGAACCCGCCGCCGACCGGAATCTGCTGCGGCAGGAAGAACTCCTTGCCCAGCCCCCCGACCGCTACCTCGCCACCGCTGTAGCGGCTGGCAATGGCGTTGAGGCGAACGAAGCCGCCCAGCTTGACCGTCGTGTTCCCCATGCGAAAACCGTCGGTCGGTGCCGAATTTGTCGCGACAGCCTTGGCCTGGGCCACATTGGTCGCGCCGGGCGATCCGCCGGGCGACGCGGCCGGCGCCGTCACCTGCGACGCAGCGACGGCGGTCTGTGGGGACAGAGTCGGGGCCGCGGCGGCGGTTGCACGCGCTGCGGTCAGCTCGCCGCGAAGGTCCTGGACCGCGGCTTCGAGCGCCTTGAGCCGTGCTTCGAGTTCCGCCTCTCGCGCGGTCTGGCCAAAGGCGGCGCCCGGCGTCAGCCCGACAAGGGCCGTGCCAAGCAGCAACGTCGTGAATACCGATCGTTTCATCCCAACCTCCTGGTTGCTCCACCGGTCTGACGCGTAGATGCAAGCAACGCGACGATGGCGGATCGGCCGGGCGGGATCATCCCTGACTTTGGTTGGGGGTGCCGCGTACCGCGCGACCGTCTAGAACGGCGGCAAAAGGAGAGTGTGATGACCGAGGCCAGCTATCCCGTTCCCGCAGCATGGGCCAAGGACGCACGGATCGATGCCGCCGCCTATGACCGGATGTATGCCGAGGCCGCGACTGATCCCGATGCCTTCTGGGCGAAAGAGGCGCAGCGGCTCGACTGGATCGTTCCCCCGACCAAGATCAAGGACACGTCGTTCGACGAGGCCGATTTCCGCATCCGCTGGTTCGAGGACGGTCAGCTCAACGTCGCCGCCAATTGCGTCGATCGCCACGCCGATACACGCCCAGACGCGACCGCGATCCTGTGGGAAGGCGACGACCCCGCCGACTCGCGCACGATCAGCTACGCCGAGCTGCGCGACGAAGTGTCCCGGCTCGCCAATGCGCTGAAGGCGCGCGGCGTCGCGAAGGGGGACCGCGTCACGATCTATCTGCCGATGATCCCCGAAGCCGCGTTCGCGATGCTCGCCTGTGCGCGGATCGGCGCGATCCATTCGGTTGTGTTCGGCGGCTTCTCCCCCGACAGCCTGTGCAACCGGATCCACGATTGCGACAGCCGCGTCGTCATCACCGCGGACGAAGGGCTGCGCGGCGGCAAGACGATTCCGCTGAAGGCCAATGTCGATGCCGCGCTCGATCAGGGCGATCTCGGCGTCGAGACGGTCATCGTCGTCCGCCGCACCGGCGGCGACATCGCGATGACCGAGGGCCGCGATTGCTGGTATCACGAGTGCGTCGCAAACCAGTCGACCGACTGCGCGCCCGAGCCAATGAACGCCGAGGATCCGTTGTTCATCCTCTACACCAGCGGATCGACCGGCCAGCCCAAGGGCGTGCTCCACACCACCGGCGGCTATCTCGTCTGGGCGTCGATGACGCATGAATATGTCTTCGATTACCGCGCGGGCGACGTGTTCTGGTGCGCGGCGGATGTCGGCTGGGTCACCGGCCACACCTATACGCTGTATGGCGCACTCGCGAACGGCGCGACGACGGTGATGTTCGAGGGCGTTCCTAATTACCCCGACCACAGCCGCTTCTGGCAGATCGTCGACAAATATCAGGTCAGCACGCTCTACACAGCACCCACCGCGCTGCGTGCGCTGATGCGCGAGGGCGACGACTGGGTCACGCGGACCAGCCGCAAGTCGCTCCGGCTGCTCGGGTCGGTCGGCGAGCCGATCAACCCCGAGGCCTGGAACTGGTATCACAATGTCGTCGGCGAAGGCCGCTGCCCGATCGTCGACACCTGGTGGCAGACCGAGACCGGCGGGCACATGATCAGCCCGCTCCCCGGCGCGACCGCGCTCAAGCCCGGCAGCGCGACAAAGCCGTTGTTCGGCGTGGTGCCCGAACTGGTCGATGCCGACGGCAAGGTGCTGGACGGCGCGGTCGAGGGCAATCTCGTGATCGCCGACAGCTGGCCAGGGCAGATGCGGACCGTGTGGAACGATCATGCGCGCTTCTTCCAGACCTATTTCTCGACCTATCCGGGCAAGTATTTCACCGGTGACGGCTGCCGCCGCGACGCGGATGGGTATTACTGGATCACCGGCCGCGTCGACGACGTGATCAACGTCAGCGGCCACCGCATGGGCACCGCCGAGGTCGAGAGCGCGCTGGTCGCGCATTCGAAGGTCGCCGAAGCCGCGGTCGTCGGCATGCCGCACGACGTGAAGGGCCAGGGCATCTATGCCTATGTCATGCTCAACGCGAATGCCGAACCCAGCGAGGAGCTGCGCAAGGAACTCGTCCAATGGGTCCGCCGCGAGATCGGTCCGATCGCAACGCCCGACGTCCTGCAGTTCGCCCGCGGCCTGCCCAAGACGCGCTCGGGCAAGATCATGCGCCGGATCCTGCGCAAGATCGCCGAGAACCAGCTCGACGGTCTGGGCGATACCTCGACGCTCGCCGATCCGACGGTCGTCGACGCGCTGATCACGGGTCGCGAAAAGGCCACCGCCGCCTTCGCATGACCGCGCGCACGATCCTGATCGCCGACGACCATCCGCTTTTCCGCCAGGCGCTGAAGCTGGCGGTTGGTCGCGCGGCCCCCGATGCGACGATCCTCGAGGCGGGGCAGCTCGGCGAGGCGATCGAGGCGGCGCGGGGCGCCGCCCGCCTCGATCTCGTCCTGCTCGACCTGCGGATGCCGGGGTCGGAGGGCTTTGCGGGTGTCGCCCTGCTGCATGCCGAGCGTCCCGACACGCCGATCGTCGTCATCTCGTCTGCCGACGAGGCGGAGGCCGCGCCGCGCGCGCGCGCCTATGGCGCGGTCGGCTTCGTGTCGAAGACCGCCGATCTCGCCACGCTCGAAAATGCGGTCGCGCGCGCGCTGGCGGGCGACCGCGATGCCCCCGTCGCCGCCCTGCCGGCCGATGACATCTCCAATCGCGTCGCCAGCCTGACCCCGACCGAATTAAAAGTATTGCTCGGCGTTCTCGCGGGGCGACTCAACAAGCAGATCGCGTTCGACCTCGGCGTTTCGGAGGCGACCGTAAAGGGCCACATGACCGCGATCCTGCGCAAGCTCGGCGTCCAGAACCGCACCCAGGCGGTGCTTGCCGCGCGCGCGCTCGACATTCGCTTCGCCGACTAGCCGACCGCCTCCCACTTGCGAGACGAGCCGCACGGCAATCGACGTCTTGCGACACCACCTTGCGCGGTCTAGGCGACCATCAATGGCTTCGACGTCCTACCTGTCCGCGTCGAACCGAT
Organism: Sphingomonas sp. T1; assembly: GCF_902506585.1. Classification (NCBI taxonomy): domain Bacteria; kingdom Pseudomonadati; phylum Pseudomonadota; class Alphaproteobacteria; order Sphingomonadales; family Sphingomonadaceae; genus Sphingomonas; species Sphingomonas sp. T1. The sequence goes on along the minus strand of NZ_LR733875.1, from coordinate 364,447 downwards.
CGCGCCAGCCGCTCTGGCGGCGCGCGCGTTCATTCCTGCTGGCGATCGCCGCGCATGTCGTCGTCATTCTCCTGCTGCTGCGGCTCGCGCCAACGCCGACCAAGCCCGAGCCGACGCCACCGCCCAGCAGCTTCCGCCTGTTACCCGACCGCGAGACGAAACCCGAGACCCCGCAACGCCCGGTGATCGAAAAGGCGAAGAAGGTCGCCGGCGGCGCCTCGCCCAGATCGCCCCGCCCGCCATCGACCGCGCCGGCGTCGGACCCGCGCCCCGTCACCCCTGCCCCGGCCTTCCCCAAGATGCTGGCGGGCGGCATGGAGTTGTTCGATTCGGCGGACATATCCAAGATCCCGTCGCACCCGGGCGATCGCCAGGCGGGCGGCTCCGACACCGATGGCGCGGGCGCTGGCAAGGACAGCGGCTCTGCCTACGGCCCGGGCGAAGGTCCAAGTGGCGAGCGGCTCTACAATGCCGAATGGTATACCGAACCGAGCCATGCCGAACTTGCGGGCTATGTTCCCAATGGCGCACCCCCGGGCAGCTGGGCACTGATCGCCTGCCGGACCGCGGAGAATTACAGGGTCGAGAATTGCCGGTCGCTCGGCGAATCCCCGGTCGGCTCGGGGCTGGCCCGCGCAATGCGGCAGGCCGCATGGCAGTTCCGCGTGCTGCCGCCCCGGGTCGGCGGCAAGAAGATGATCGGCGCCTGGGTCCGCATCAAGATCGACTTCACGAGCGCCCCGGCCAAATAATCACGCGGAGTTAGCGCCTCATACCGCCGCCGCGGCCGCGGATGCGCGTTCGAGGAATGCCCATAGCTCGCCTGGCACCACCGGCTTGTTCAGCACGGTGATCCCCGCACAGCGCGGATCGTCCGCCGCGCTGCGGTCCGCGGTCACCAGCGCGATCGCGGGCGCCGGCGCCATCGCCGACAAGCGTTCGGCAACGTCCAGTCCGTCCTGCGCCACCTCGAGATGGAAATCGATCAGTGCGACGTCGGGCTCCTCGTCCGCCGCCAGCGTCATCGCCTCCTCGATCGTCGCCGCCAGCAGCGGGACGCAGCGCCGCGACCGGAGCGCCGCGTCGAGCGCGGCGAGAATGGCGGCATCATTGTCGAGGCACAGGACGCGCAGCCCCGGCGGCAGGTCGCGCAGGACCGGGGCCGTCCTGGCACGATCGGGCAGCGTCGCATGCGCCGCCAGCGGAACGCGAACGGCGAAGGTCGACCCCGCACCCGGCTGCGACCGCAATTCGATCCGCAGGTCGAGCAGTTGCGCGATCCGCTGGACGATCGCCAGCCCCAGCCCGACACCGCCGCCCGCGCTGCCCTTGCTCTCCACCCGCTCGAACTCGGCAAAGATCCGTTCACGGTCACCCGCCGCGATGCCCGGCCCGCTGTCCCGCACCTCGACCAGGACGTCACCGCCGCGCCGCCGCGCGCCGATCCAGATCCGCCCCGACGGGGTATAACGCACCGCATTCGACAGGAAGTTCTGCAGGATCGAGCGCAGCAGCGATCGGTCGGTGGCGACGATGTGCGTCCCCGGGTGCGAGGCGAGGATCAACGCGCGTTCGCCGGCAAGCGGCCGGAACTCGGCGGCCAGTTCCTCGATCAGGTCCCCGAGCACGAACTGCTCGATCTTCGGCACGACCCCGCCCGCGTCAAGCCGCGACACGTCGAGCAAGGCCCGCAGCAGCGTATCCGCCGACCCGATCGCGCCATCGATCGCGCGGACTAGGTCGGCCTGGTGCGGCGCCTTGCCCTCGTCGAGTGCGGCGCAGAACAACCGGGCGGCATGAAGCGGCTGGAGCAGGTCATGGCTTGCCGCGGCAAGGAACCGGGTCTTGTCGCGCGTCGCGGTCTCGGCATGCCGCCGCGCCTCGTCGAGCATCGTATTCGTTTGGGCCAGATCATGCGTCCGCGCCTCGACCCGGGCCTCCAATTCCGCCTGCGCGGTCTTCTCCGCGGTGATGTCGGTGAAGCTCTGGACATAGCCGCCGCCCGGCATTGCCTGACCTACTGTCTTGATCCACCGCCCCGACGGTCGAAGCCGCTCGAAACTGTGCGGAAGGCCGCGTTCGAGATGCGCGAGCCTGCGCGACACATGCGCTTCGACGCCGCCCGGGCCGCATTCGCCGCGCTCGGCATTGTAGCGGATCAGATCAGCGATCGGCCGTCCGGCGATCACATAGTCTTCGGGATAGTCGAACATCTCGACATAGCGCGGATTCCACGCGACGAGCCTCAGATTGGCGTCGATCACGCTGACGCCCGGGTCGATCGTCTCGAGCGTTGCCGACAGCAGGGACCGTGAGAAGCGCAGGCTGCGCCCCCGCTGGTCGAGCAGCCGGACGACGTCGCCTACTTCCATCGCCGAACCCGCCAGGCTCGACGTCACGATGAGCCGCGCCGAGGGTGCGCCGATCACGCCCGCGATCAGCCGTTCCGCCTGACGGGCGGCGCGTCCGTCGATCGGCGCGCCCGCATCGCGTGACAGCGGGTCCAGCCCCTCTGCGGCTTCGGCATCGCCGACGAAGCGCGCGACCAGGATCTTGAGTTCGCCAAAGGTCGTGACGTGATCCAGCACGCTGTGCCGCCCCCCGAAGACCCGCCGCCGCGCCGCGTACAGGTGCAGCCCCGCCATCAGCGCGATATTCACGCCCAGGCTCCAGACCGTGCCGTTGACCAGTGGCGATCCAAGCGCGACCCGCATCAGCGCATCGGGGTCGAGCAGTCCCCCGCTGGCTTTCGCAAGACTGGCGCCGAAACCACCCAATACCGATGGCATCAACAGGCAATAGGCCCAGACGACGACGCCGCCGATCAAGCCGCCGCGTGCCGCCCGGGTATCGGCGAAGCCCCAGCCGACGGTGGCGATCAGCGCTGGCGCGAACTGCGCGACGCCGGCGAACGCGATCAGCCCGATCGATGCAAGCGACAGCTCGTCGCCAATGCTCGTGCCGTACCACAAAGCAGCGGCGACGATCGCGGCGATGATCACGCGCCGGACACGCAGCAGCCGCCGCCCCAGATCGCCCTCCCCGCCATCGGTCTGCCGCCGCAGCAGCAATGGGGCCAGCAGGTCGTTGGTCGCCATCGTCGACAGCGCGATCGTCTCTGCGACGACCATCGCGGTCGCGGCGGAAAACCCGCCGATGAACGCGAGCAATGCCATCGGATCGTTGTCGAGCGCCAGCGGGACCGCCAGCACATAGAGGTCGGGTCGCGTATCGGCGGGCAACACCGCCAGCCCCGCCAGCACGAGCGGCAGGACCATCACCGAGATCACCGCGAGATAGGCGATGAACGGCCAGCGCGCGCGCCGCACCGCCGCCGGGCCGCTCGCTTCGAGGATCCCGACATAGAATTGACGCGGCAGGCACAGGATCGCGCAGGCGGATAACAGCGTGCGGACGAAGAAATCGGGGGTCAGCGCGCCGGGCGCGAAGCCCTCGACGAACCCGGTCAGCGGCGGCGTGATCCGCGCGGCCGGCATCGTCGCAAGCAGCGTCAGCGCGAATCCGCCGAGCGCCACGAAGCAGAGCAGCTTGATCAGCGACTCCGCCGCGATCGCCGCGACCACGCCGGTATTGCCCCCCGCCACTTCATAGCGTCGCGCGCCGAAGCTGATCGCGAACGTCGCCAGCAGCAGCGCGACGAGCGGCCCGACCAGCACCGATCCGCCGATCCCGACCAGCGCGCCGAAGCTGAGCGTCACCGATCGCAGCTGCAGCGCGATATAGGGGATCGACGCGACCAGCGCAGTCCCCGCGACGATCGCCGCGGTACTCCGGCTGCGACCATAACGCGCCGAGATGAAGTCGGCGATCGAGCTTGACCCTTCGTCGCGCGCCAGCCGGACGAGCTTGGTCAGGAACCCCGGCGCGAGCAGGAACACCAGCGCCGGGCCGAGGTAGATCGACAGATAATCCCAGCCGCGCGTCGCCGCGGTGCCGACGCCGCCGAAGAACGTCCAACTGCTGCAGTAGACGGCCAGCGACAAGGGATAGGCGATCCGCGCCATGCGCGGCGAAAGCCCGCGCCGATCGACGACCCAGGCGATCCCGAACAATGCGGTGCCATAAGCAAGCATCGCGGCGATGACGACGGCGCTGTTGATCGGCTAGCTCCCTTGTTCCCGGATGCCGATACCGTGCAGCCCGGGCCGTCCCAGGGCAAGGCCTGCACGGTCTGCGCTTCGGTACCACAGCTCATGGCGAAACCCCGCGGCCCGCGTTACAGGGCCTCATGCTCCGCATCACCGAACTCAAGCTACCGCTCAACCATGCCGACGAAGCGATCCCCGCCGCGGTCTGCAAGCGGCTGCGCATCACCCCCCGCGAGTTGATCCGCTACACCGTCGCCCGGCGCGCGCACGACGCGCGCGACAAGATGGACATCCAGCTCGTCTATTCGATCGACGTCACCGCGAAGAACGAGGCGACGATCCTCGCCCGGTTCCGCAAGGACCGTCACGTCAACACGACCCCCGATACCGGCTACCGCCACGTCGCCAAGGCACCCGAGACGCCGGGCGCGCGTCGCCCGGTCGTCGTGGGGACAGGGCCGTGCGGCCTGTTCGCCGGACTTATCCTCGCGCAGATGGGGTTCCGCCCGATCATCCTCGACCGCGGCAAGCTGGTCCGCGAGCGGACCAAGGACACCTGGGGTCTGTGGCGCCGCAGCGTCCTCAACCCCGAGTCCAACGTCCAGTTCGGCGAGGGCGGCGCGGGCACCTTCTCCGACGGCAAACTGTGGAGCCAGATCAAGGATCCCCGCCATCTCGGCCGCAAGGTCATCACCGAGTTCGTCAAGGCCGGCGCTCCCCCCGAGATCCTGACCGAGGCGCATCCGCATATCGGCACGTTCCGGCTGGTGACGATGGTCGAGGCGATGCGCGCGACGATCGAGTCGCTCGGCGGCGAATATCGGTTCCAGCACCGCGTCGACGATCTCGACATCGCGGTCGATGCGGACGGCACGCGGCGCATCCGCGGGCTTCACCTGCATACCGGCGACTATCTCGAGGCGGATCATGTCGTGCTCGCGGTGGGGCACAGCGCGCGCGACACCTTCCACATGCTGCACGATCGCGGCGTATTCCTGGAGGCGAAGCCCTTCTCGATCGGCGTGCGCATCGAACATCCGCAATCCTGGATCGACGAGGCGCGGTTCGGCCCTTGTGCCGGCCACCCTGATCTCGGCGCTGCCGCGTACAGCCTGTCGCATCACTGCACGAACGGGCGCACCGTCTACAGCTTCTGCATGTGCCCGGGCGGTACCGTCGTCGCGGCGACGTCCGAGGAAGGCCGCGTCGCCACCAACGGCATGAGCCAATATTCGCGCAACGAGCGCAACGCGAATTCGGGACTCGTCGTCGGCATCGACCCTGCGCGTGACTATCCCGGCAATCCACTGGCGGGCATCGAATTGCAGCGCCACTGGGAGTCGCGCGCCTATGTCGCGGGCGGCTCGAATTATAAGGCCCCCGCGCAGCGCCTCGGCGATTTCCTCGCCGGCCGCCCGTCGAGCGCACTCGGCACTGTCATCCCGTCCTACCGCCCCGGCGTCCACCTCACCGACCTCGCCGAATGCCTTCCCGAATTCGCGGTCACCGCGATGCGCGAGGCGCTGCCGGTATTTGGTCGCGACATTCCCGGCTATGACCACCCCGATGCGGTTCTCACCGGCGTCGAGACGCGTACCTCGTCTCCCGTGCGGATCACGCGCGGCGACGATTTTCAGAGCCTCAACACGATCGGCCTGTTCCCCGCCGGCGAGGGCGCGGGCTATGCGGGCGGGATCCTGTCGGCCGGCGTCGACGGCATCAAGGTCGCCGAGGCGGTCGGGCTGAGCCTCGTCGGTGCCACGCCGGGGGCTTAACCACTATCTAACATCCGGGTGGTACGCGCAGGCTTCCTGTCACGACGCGCGATCTACCCCATGCTCAAGAGAACAGTGCTCGGTTTCGCCGCGATCGCCGCCAGTACCTCGTGCGTTCCCCCGTCGACGCGCGTGGCTGCACCGACGGCCGGCGTCCCGGTCCGCGACGCAGCAGAAGCGCGCAGCCTGCTCGCCGGGCTCGCGCTCGAGGCGCCCGCCGAACCACTCGACCGCGCCTTTGCCGGCTCTGCCGCCTCCACCGACGACCCCCCGCGCACCCTCGCCGCCGCGCCCGCTTTTCCCGGCGCCGCGCAAAGTGACGACGACCGCCAGCGCGCAATCGCCTGCCTGACCGCCGCGGTCTATTATGAGGCACGCTCCGAACCGACCGATGGCCAGCGCGCCGTCGCACAGGTCGTGCTCAACCGCGTGCGCGATCGCGCCTTTCCGCACAGCGTCTGCGGCGTCGTCTATCAGGGGTCGACCCGGCGCACCGGCTGCCAGTTCAGCTTCACCTGCGACGGCTCGATGAACCACCCCCGCGACGGTGCCGCCTGGGCAAGGGCGGCATCGGTCGCGCGCGCCGCGTTCGACGGCAGCGTCTTCGCGCCGGTCGGCGCCTCGACCTCCTACCACGCCGCTTCGATCCTGCCTTGGTGGGCGCCAAGCCTCAGCCGGGTCGGCGCGGTCGGTGCGCACATCTTCTATCGCTGGCGCGGCGCGATGGAGCGCGCGCTGAGCTTCCGCCAGACCTATGCAGGCGTCGAACCGACCCACGTTGCGGCGCCCGATACGATCCTCGCCGCGTCCCCGTCCGCCTCCACCGAACTCGGTACGGCGGGATCCGGCGTCACCGTCCATCGCGGCCGGACCATGCCGGGGGTGGAGACTGCGCTGTCGACACCATCTGAGTCCTCCGCCGCAACACCACGCGTGCATCTGGCGTCGGGTGTCCGCATTCATATCGGTTCGGCACATGCCGGCCCGGTGCTTGGCGGCGGCGCCCCGCTGCCGGTCGTTTCGATTTCAGAGGAAAGCGATCCGACCTGATAGCCCTTTGGGGGGTGCCACGACGCGACGGGCGCGGTAACGCCCGTGCCATGCTGCTCCACCTGCCCTGCCCCGTTACCCGCTTCGCACCGCGATGCTGACCGCCAGCGAATTGCGCGATCGGCTCGTGACCGTTCTGACCCGCGACCATCTCGGCGACCGGCGTCGCTGGCGCATGGCGGTCGGCGAGGTCCGGGTCTATTCGACCGACACGCACGCGCATTGCAACTGGTCGGTCACGCCCTCGGGCAGCGCCGAGGATATCGACCGGATCGAGACACTCGTCGACCGGTTTCGCGAGGAATTCCCGATCATACGCTGATTGGCACGCCGCGCGACCGACAAGCTCGGCTATCCCGGCACGGACAGCGTCTTCGTTGCACCGCACCATGCAGAAGCTGTATTTCGTCCGGTTCATACGGGACAGCGGCCATGCAGACATTACGGCGATCGTTCGGATTACAGGTTCTGATCGGGATGATCGCCGGGCTCGCGCTCGGCTTCGTCGCGCGCGGGACCGGCGCGGGATCGGGCCTTGCTGAGACGCTGCGCATCGTCGGCGAGATCTTCGTGCAGTTGCTCAAGACGCTTGTCGTCCCGCTCGTCTTCACGGCGATCATCGCGTCGATCGCCGCGCTGCGCGATCTCGACAATGCACGCCGGTTGGTCATCAGCACGCTCGCCTGGTTCGCGATCACCGCGCTGATCGCGGTGTCGATCGGCATCGTCCTTGCGCTGGTGATCCAGCCCGGCGTGACCGCGGGGGTCAGTGCCGCCAGCGCGGTCGCGCCGACGACCGCCGGGTCGTGGCTCGACTTCCTGCGCGGGCTCGTCCCTGCCAATATCCTCGGGCTCGAGGCGTCGACCAAGCTGACCGACGAGACCGCGCGGACCGCGCTGTCGTTCAACGTCCTGCAGATCATCGTCATCGCGATCACGATCGGGATCGCCGCGGTCCGGATCGGCGATGCGGGCGCGCCGTTCCTTGCCTTCAACGCATCGGCGCTCGCGCTTTTCCGCCGCATCCTGCGCTGGGTGATACGGTTGACGCCGATCGGTACGGGTGCACTGCTCGGCAACGCGATCGTCCGCTATGGCTGGCAGTCGCTCTCGGCGCTCGGCGCGTTCAGCATCGCGGTCTATGCCGGGCTCGCGATCGTACTGTTCGTGGTCTACCCGCTGCTCCTGCTTGCCAACGGGCTCAGCCCGCGGCGGTTCTTCGCCGCTGCCTGGCCCGCGATTCAGCTCGGCTTCGTGTCGCGCTCGTCGATCGCCGCGCTGCCGGTGACCGAGGATGTCGTCGAACGCGGCCTCGGCGTCCCCCGCACCTATGCCGCCTTCGCCGTGCCGCTCGCCGCCACGACCAAGATGGACGGGTGCGCCGCGATCTACCCCGCGGTCTCGGCGATCTTCGTCGCGCAATATTACGGCATCCCGCTGCATGCCGCCGACTATGTGCTGATCGTGCTCGTGTCGGTGCTAGGGTCCTCCGCCACCGCAGGGCTGACCGGCGCGGTCGTCATGCTGACGCTCACGCTGTCGACGCTCGGCCTCCCGCTCGAGGGCGCCGGCCTGCTGCTGGCGATCGACCCGATCCTCGACATGGGCCGCACCGCGGTCAACGTCGCCGGGCAGGCGCTCGTCCCGACGATCGTCGCCAAGCGGCAGGGCCTGCTCGACCCGGCACTGCACGACGCCGGCGCGGCAAAGGCCGCGACGGCATAACTGCGTGCTGTCACAAACGTGACAACAAGACTTAGGCGCGCGCAGGAGTTTGACAGCGCGACGCTGTAGCCACCCCCTAGACCCGGGCGATTCGTTGTCATGTTGTGTACCGATCCGTCATCAAACGCGGAACGAGGATGCAGCATGACCTTCCAGACCGACCTTACCCAGATCGACCAGCTGATCGCCGCGCGGAACGGCACCTGGGACGGAATTTCCGCCGAATCGGTCGCCCGGATGCGCGCGCAGAACCGCTTCCGCTCGGGTCTCGACATCGCCCGCTACACCGCGGGGATCATGCGCCGCGACATGGCTGCCTATGACGCCGATCCATCAAACTACACGCAATCGCTCGGCTGCTGGCACGGATTCATCGCGCAGCAGAAGATGATCAGCATCAAGAAGCATTTCGGCACGACGGACCGGCGCTACCTATACCTCTCGGGCTGGATGGTCGCCGCGCTCCGCAGCGAATTCGGCCCCCTTCCCGACCAGTCGATGCACGAGAAGACGAGCGTCCCTGCGCTGATCGAGGAACTTTACACCTTCCTGCGCCAAGCCGATGCGCGCGAGCTTGGCATGCTGTTCCGCGACGTCGATACGGCACGCGCGGCGGGCAACGCGATCGAGGAGAAGCGCCTGCTCAACGCGATCGAGAACCACCAGACGCACGTCGTCCCCGTCATCGCCGATATCGACGCGGGCTTCGGCAATGCCGAGGCGACATACCTGCTCGCGCGCAAGATGATCGAAGCGGGCGCCTGCGCGCTCCAGATCGAGAACCAGGTCAGCGACGAGAAGCAGTGCGGGCATCAGGACGGCAAGGTCACCGTCCCGCACGAGGACTTTCTCGCGAAGGTCCGTGCCTGCCGCTACGCGTTCCTCGAGCTCGGCGTCGAGGACGGCATCATCGTCACGCGCACCGACTCGCTCGGCGCTGGCCTCACCAAGCAGATCGCGGTCAGCAAGACGCCCGGCGATCTCGGTGACCAGTATAACTCCTATCTCGATTGCGAGGAGATCGACCCCGCGACCGCGCAGAATGGCGACGTCATCCTCAACCGCGACGGCAAGCTGCTCCGCCCGAAGCGCCTGCCCTCGAACCTGTTCCAGTTCCGCGCCGGCAGCGGCGAGGATCGCTGTGTGATGGACTGCATCGCGAGCCTGCAGAACGGCGCCGACCTGCTCTGGATCGAGACCGAGAAGCCGCACATCGAACAGATTGCCGGCATGGTCGACCGCATCCGCGAGGTCGTGCCAAATGCGAAGCTCGTCTATAACAACTCGCCCAGCTTCAACTGGACGCTAAACTTCCGCCAGCAGGTGTTCGACGCGTGGACCGATGCGGGTCGCGACGTGTCGGCCTATGACCGGACGCGCCTGATGAGTGTCGACTATGACGGCACCCCGCTCGGCGACGAGGCGGACGAGCGCATCCGCACCTTCCAGGCGGATTCGGCAAAGCGCGCCGGCATCTTCCATCACCTGATCACGCTACCGACCTATCACACCGCGGCGCTCTCGACCGACAATCTCGCCAAGGAGTATTTCGGCGATGCAGGGATGCTCGGCTATGTGAAGGGCGTCCAGCGCAAGGAAATCCGCGAGGGTATCGCCTGTGTGAAGCACCAGAACATGTCGGGCTCCGATCTCGGCGACGATCACAAGGAGTATTTCGCGGGCGAGGCGGCGCTGAAGGCCGGCGGCGTCCACAACACGATGAACCAGTTCGCGGCCTGACGCCCAAGCCGGAGCGCAAGCTCCGGCGCGGACCCGCGTCAGGCCCGGCCGGCGGGGCCAAAAGCCCCGTCCGACGCCGCGGCTTTGCCGCGGCGCTGGCCTGTTCCAACGCCCAGTAAAGACGCGCATGCCTACCCAGAAGACACCTCCCCGGCGAAGGCCGGGGCCCAGTTGGGGGACGGTTATGGCAGGCGTCGCCCTTCGTTACTCCCACCTCTCCAACTGGACCCCGGCCTCCGCCGGGGAGGCGCTATTGAGGGCGCCGCGGAGGCACGCGGTATCGGCCAACCCAAAGCTCACCCCTTCGCAGCCACGCCACCACAAAAACCCGCCCCCAAGACAACCCATGGCAACACCGCCACGCTGTCCCCCGGCCGCGCGCCGTGGCATGAGCCCCAGATGCAAGACCGCGCCCTGCTTCGCGTCACCGCGCTCGAAAAGTCGGTCCCCGGCGGCCGCCAGCTCTTCCGCGGGCTCGACCTCACCGCTCGCGCCGGCCAGCTGATCGCGATCGTCGGCGAAAGTGGCGTCGGCAAATCGACGCTGCTCAACATCCTCACCGGGCTCGATGCGCCCGATGCAGGGCATGTCGCGATCGAGGACACGATCCTCGACACGCTCGACGAGGCCGCGCTGACGCGGTTGCGCGCGACGCGGATCGGGTTCGTGTTCCAGGCCTTTCACGTCCTGCCCTATCTGACCCTTCGCCAGAACGTCGCGCTTCCGCTCGCGCTCGTGTCGACCGACCGTCGCGCGATCGCCGACCAGGCGCAGGCGATGCTCGCCCGGGTCGGGCTCGGCACGCGCGGCGACGGCTATGCCCGCGATCTTTCGGGCGGCGAATTGCAGCGCGTCGCGATCGCGCGCGCGCTCGTCCATCGTCCCGCGCTGATCCTCGCCGACGAGCCGACGGGCAATCTCGACCCCGACACCGCCGCGAAGATCCTGACGCTGTTTTCCGACGCGGTCCGCGAACAGGGCGTCGCCGCGATCATCGTCACCCATTCGGCGGCGGCGGCCGGGATCGCCGACGACGTTCTGACGCTGACCGCAAGCGGGCTGGAACGCGCGCGATGAGCATCCTGTCGGCGCGGCTCGCGCTGGGCTGGATGATCGGTGGCGAGTGGCGCGCGCATCCCGCGCGGCTCGCCCTCACCGCGATCGCGATCGCCATCGGTGTCGCACTCGGCTTCGCGGTCCACCTCGTCAACGGATCGGCGCTGTCGTCGTTCGAAGGCGCATTGCGCACGGTCAAGGGCAGCGCGGATCTTCAGGTCAACGCGACCAGCCCGCTCGGCTTCGACGAGGCGCTCTATCCGAGGGTCGCGACCGCGGCCGGAGTCGCGGACGCGAGCCCGGTCGTCATCCTGCGCGCCACGATCGGGAAACGCCCAGTCACCCTGCTCGGCCTCGACGTGATCCGCGCGGCACAGGTCACGCCGTCGCTGGTCGGCGTCGCCCCCGCCGGGATCGACCGGCGGGGCGACGCGGCGTTCGACGACGCCGCGCTCTATCTGTCCGCCGCGGCGATGCGCAACGTGAATGCCCGTCCCGGCGCGATGCTCGTCGTCACCGCGAACGGACGAACCGCCACGATGCGCGTCGCCGGCCGGTTGCCGGGCGTAGCCGAGGGCGAGGCGATCGGCGTGATCGACATCGCCGCGGCGCAGTGGCGCTTCGACCGGCTCGGCCGCCTCGACCGGATCGACGTGAAGCAGCAGGACGGCGCCGCCCCGCCACGCCTCGCCACCATCCTCCCGCGCGATGCGACGATCGGCAGCGACGCGAGTGATGCGACCCGCAGCGACGCGCTGTCACGCGCTTATCGCGTCAATCTCGACATGCTCGCGCTGGTCGCATTGCTGACCGGCGGGTTCCTCGTCTTTTCCGCGCAGTCGCTGTCGGTGGCACGCCGGTTGCGGGCCTTTGCGCTCGTCCGCACGCTGGGCCTGCCGCGCAACGGGATCGTCGCGACCGTCGCGCTGGAGGGGCTGGCGATCGGCGTGATCGGCGCCGCGCTCGGTCTGCTGCTCGGCTATGCGCTGGCCTATGCCGCGCTCGCCCGGTTCGGCGCTGACCTTGGCGCAGGCTATTTCGCCGATGGCCGCGTCCGGCTGGCCTTCGCGCCCGCCGCCGCGATCGGCTTCTTCGCGCTCGGCCTGCTGGCCGCGGTCGCGGGCAGCGTGCTGCCGGCGCGGATCGCCGCCCGTGCCGCCCCCGCCGCCGCGCTGCGCAACGCCGGCGACGTCATCGACCCCCGGACCCCCATGCCCGTCCGCCCTGCCGCCATCCTGATCCTGCTCGGCGGTGGCGCGGCGCTGCTCCCGGCGATCGGCGGCCTGCCCCTGTTCGGGTTTGCGAGCATGGCGCTGATTCTCGCAGGCGGCATCGCCGGCATGCCCTGGCTCGCTCGCACGCTGCTCGCGCCGCTCAGTCGCGGTGCCGGGCGGTCCGTCCCCGTCGACCTTGCCATCCGTCACCTCCACGGTGCCCCCGCCCAGGCCGCCACCGCGCTGTGCGGGATCGTCGCGAGCACCGCGCTGATGATCGCGATGGCGGTGATGGTCACCAGCTTTCGCGGCGCGGTCGACGAATGGCTGAGTCAGGTCCTCTCGGACGATCTCTATCTCCGGGTCGAGGGTGGCACCGGGCTCGATCCCACGGCGCAGGCCCGGTTGCGCGCCGTACCCGGCATCGCAGCGATCGCCTATAGCCGGCAGATCCCGCTGACGCTCGCGCCGGACCGGCCGCCCGTCTCGCTGATCGCGCGCCCGGTTGAGACCGATGGCCCAGACCCGAGCCTCGTGCTGCTCGAAAGCGGACGCGCCCGCCCCGCCGGCACCGCTCCGATCTGGATCTCGGAGCCCGCCGCGCGGCTCTATGGCTGGACGGTCGGAGACAGCGTCACGCTGCCGATCGCCGGCCGGTACGTCGTCGCAGGGATCTGGCGCGACTATGCCCGCCAGCAGGGCGCGATCATCGTCCGCGACACCGACTATACGCGCGCAACCGGCGACCGCACGCGGACCGAGGCGGCGATCACGCTTGCCCGCGGCGCGGATCCGCGCACTGTCGAGCGCGCGCTGACCGCGGCGGCGCCCCCGGCGCTGACCAGCCTCGTCGCGATCGCGCGCCCGGCCACCCTGCGCCGTTATGCGCTCGAACTCTTCGATCGCAGCTTCGCCGTCACCTATCTGCTCGAGGGGGTCGCGATCCTCGTCGGGCTGGCGGGCGTCGCCGCGACCATGTCCGCGCAGACGATCGCCCGCACGCGTGAATTCGGCATGCTCCGCCATATCGGCGTCGCAAAGCGGCAGATCGTCGCGATGCTGGCGACCGAGGGGGCGTTGCTCGGTCTCGTCGGGGGTATCGCCGGGATCACGCTCGGCGGGGTGATGGCGCAGGTGCTCGTCCATGTGATCAATCCGCAGTCGTTCAACTGGACCATGGCGACGCGCATCCCCTGGGGCAGCGTCGGCGGAGTAGCACTTGCGCTGATCGTTGCGGCGGCGGGTACCGCGGTGCTCGCCGGCCGGCGCGCGATCGCCGCCGATGCGGTCCGCATGGTCAGGGAGGACTGGTGATGCGCCCCGTGTTGACGTTCGCGGCGCTGGCGCTGACCGCCGCAACGCCGGCCGCGACCGGCTATCCCGTGGTCCGTCCCGGCGGCTCCTTCACCTTCCCGCGCGAACACGGCGCGCATCCGGCATTCCGCACCGAATGGTGGTATGTCACCGGTCTGCTGAAGACGCAGGACGGACGCAATCTCGGGTTCCAGATCACCTTCTTTAGAACCACCCCCGGCACCGACGCGGCGAACCCCAGCCGCTTCGCCCCCAAGCAGATCCTGTTCGCGCACGCAGCGCTCTCCGACCCGAAGCTCGGCCATCTGCTGCACGGGGAGCGGGCGGCACGGGCGGGGTTCGGCCTGGCCCAGGCGCGCATCGGCGATACCGACGTCACGCTCAAGGACTGGCAAATCCGCAGGCGACCCGACGGCCGGTTCACAACCACCGTCACCACCGGCGATTTCGCGCTGACGCTGACGCTGACACCGCGCCAGCCGCCCCTGCTCCAGGGCAAGGCGGGTTACAGCCAGAAGGGCCCGAAGCCCGAACAGGCGAGCTATTACTACTCGATCCCGCATCTCGCGGTGGCGGGGCAGCTGGTGCGGCACGGCACACCGCAACGCGTCACCGGACAGGCGTGGCTCGACCGGGAATGGTCGTCCGACTATCTGGGCGGCGGCGCGGTCGGCTGGGACTGGACCGGGCTCAATCTCGACGACGGGGGGGCGCTGATGGCGTTCCGCATACGTGGCCGCGACGGGAAGCCGCTCTGGGCGGGTGGGTCGCTGCGCCGCGCGGATGGCCGAGTCGTCCGGTTCGCGCCCGCCGACGTCCGGTTCGATCCGCTCCGCCAGTGGCGCTCGCCGCGCACGGGGGCGCTCTACCCCGTGACGCAACGCCTCACCGTCCGCCTCCCCGAAGGGGTCCGCCGCTTCCGCCTCGATCCGTTGTTCGCCGATCAGGAGCTCGACGCGCGGCGCAGCGGCATGCCCGTCTACTGGGAAGGTGCGGTCCGCACCGCGGGCGGCAGCGGCTATCTCGAGCTCACCGGCTATGCCGATCCGCTGCAGATGTGACGCCTGCCGGATACCCAGGCTTTGGCATGGCCAAGCTTTGCGGCTATTCCCCACCACTACCGACGCGATAGGGATTACGCGAACCGGAGGGACTGGATGAGACTGAACCGCACGCATATCGGCCTGGCGCTTGCTGCGATCGTCGCGGGCTGCTCGTCGCCCTCGAGCACAAGCAAGGACGGATCGGTCGAGTTGCTCAACGTCAGCTACGATCCGACCCGCGAACTCTACAAAGCCGTGAACACCGCGTTCGCCGCCAAGTGGAAGCAGGACACCGGCCAGACGGTGCGGTTCAACATGAGCCATGGCGGATCGGGCAAGCAGTCGCGCGCGGTGATCGACGGCCTGGGCGCCGACGTCGTCACGCTGGCGCTCGCCTATGACGTCGATGCGATCGCCGAGCGTGCGAAGCTGCTGCCGGCCAATTGGGAAACGCGGCTGCCCGGCAACAGCGCGCCCTATACGTCGACGATCGTGTTCCTGGTCCGCAAGGGCAATCCCAAGCAGATTCGCGACTGGAGCGATCTGGTCAAACCCGGCGTCCAGGTGATCACGCCCAACCCCAAGACCAGCGGCGGCGCACGCTGGAACTTCCTCGCGGCCTGGGCCTATGGGAAGAAGGCTGGAGGCGGATCCGACGCCGCCGCGCAGGACTATGTCTCGCAGCTCTACGGCCATGTCCCGGTCCTCGATTCGGGCGCACGCGGCGCCACCACGACCTTCGTCGAGCGCGGGCTCGGCGACGTGCTGATCGCCTGGGAGAACGAGGCGTTCCTGTCCGAAAAGGAACTCGGCAGCGGCAAGTTCGACATCGTCGTGCCGTCGATCTCGGTGCTCGCCGAGCCATCGGTCGCGGTCGTCGACGCCAATGCCAAGGCGCACGGTACCGAGAAGGTCGCTGAGGCCTATCTCCGGTTCCTCTACACGCCCGAGGGCCAAGACATCGTCGCCAAGAACTATTATCGCCCCCGCGATCCTGCGGTGCTGGCGCGCTATGCGACGCTGTTCCCGAAGATCGAGATGCGCACCATCCGCGATTTCGGCGGGTGGAAGGTCGCGCAGGCCCGCTTCTTTGCAGACGGCGGCGTGTTCGACCGGATCTATTCGGGTCCGAAGCGCTGATCGGGAATGCGATCGTCCGGATCCCCACCAATGGCTGACGTCGCGCGCCTCGGCGCCAGGCCCGACCGCGTTCGCCGCGCGCGACGGTCGGTCATTCCCGGGTTCGGGCTGACGATGGGGCTGACAATCGTCTGGCTCTGCCTGATCGTGCTCATCCCGCTGTCGACGATCTTCCTGCGCGCGGCGGGGCTTGGCTGGGACGGGTTCGTCGCAGTCGGGCTCTCGGCGCGCGCGCTGTCGGCCTACAAGCTCAGCTTCGGTACCGCGCTGCTCGCCGCGTCGGTCAACGCGGTGTTCGGCCTGCTGATCGCCTGGATCCTCGCGCGCTACGAATTTCCGGGCAAGAAATTCGTCGACGCCGCGGTCGACCTGCCCTTCGCGCTGCCGACCGCGGTCGCGGGCATCGCGCTGGTGTCGCTCTATGCCGAAAACGGCTGGATCGGGTCGCTGCTGGCACCGCTCGGCATCCGCGTCGCCTACACCCCGCTCGGCGTCGTCGTCGCGCTCATCTTCATCGGCCTGCCGTTCATCGTGCGCTCGGTCCAGCCCGTCCTCGCCGATCTCGGCGCCGATGTCGAGGAAGCAGCAGCGACGCTCGGGGCAACCCGGTGGCAGACGTTCAGCCGGGTCATCCTGCCCGCCATTGCACCCGCGCTCCTGACCGGCTTCGCGCTCGCCTTTGCGCGCGGCGTCGGCGAATATGGCTCGGTCATCTTCATCGCGGGCAACATGCCGTACAAGTCGGAGATCGCCCCGTTGCTGATCGTCACCCAGCTCGAACAGTTCGACTATCCCGGCGCGACCGCGATCGCGTGCGTCATGCTGGTCGCCTCCTTCTCGATGCTGCTGCTGGTCAATCTGCTCCAGGCGTGGCGTGCGAAGCGGAGCGCGAAATGACCCGCGCCGCGTCCAGCGAAAGCCCCGTCGCCCGGCGTATCCTGATCGGCGTCGGTCTCATCTTCCTCGCGCTTTTCCTCGCGCTGCCGCTCGTCGTCGTGTTCGTTCAGGCCTTTGCCAAGGGCTGGCCGATGTTCGTCGACGCAATCGGCCAGCCCGACGCGCGTGCGGCGATCCGGCTGACCCTGCTGGTCGCGGCGATTTCGGTGCCGCTCAACTGCGTGTTCGGCGTCGTCGCGTCCTGGGCGATCACCAAGTTCGACTTCCGTGGGAAAAGCCTGCTGATCTCGCTCATCGACCTGCCCTTCTCGGTGTCGCCCGTCGTCGCCGGCCTGATCTTCGTGCTGATGTTCGGCGCTCAGGGCTGGTTCGGGCCGTGGCTGATCGCGCACAACTGGAAGGTCATCTTCGCGGTGCCGGGCATCGTGCTCGCCACCGTGTTCGTCACCTTTCCGTTCGTCGCGCGCGAGATCATCCCGCTGATGGCCGAGCAGGGTCGCGACGACGAAGAGGCCGCAGTGTCGCTCGGCGCGTCGGGGTGGCAGACCTTCTGGCATGTCACCCTGCCCAATATCCGCTGGGGCCTGCTTTACGGCGTGCTGCTCTGCAACGCGCGTGCGATGGGCGAATTCGGCGCGGTGTCGGTGGTGTCGGGCCATATCCGCGGCCTGACCAACACCATGCCGCTCCACGTCGAGATCCTGTACAACGAATATGACTTCGTCGGTGCGTTTGCGGTGGCATCGCTGCTCGCATCGCTCGCGCTCGTCACGCTCGTGTTGAAGAGCCTGCTCGAATGGCGGTTCGGCTATCATCAGGCAAGGAGTGCGCATTGAGTATCGTCATCGACGCCGTATCGAAGCGGTTCGGCCAGTTCGCCGCGCTGAACGACGTCAGCCTGGAAGCGCGTCCCGGCGAGTTCCTCGCGCTGCTGGGGCCGTCCGGCTCGGGCAAGACGACGCTGCTCCGCATGATCGCGGGGCTCGACTTCCCCGATAGCGGCCATGTCCTGTTCGACGGTGCCGACATGACCGGGACGCCTGCGGCCGAACGCCAGATCGGCTTCGTGTTCCAGAACTACGCGCTGTTCCGTCACATGACGGTCGCCGACAACATCGCGTTCGGCCTGACCGTGCGTGCCCGCCGCGATCGTCCGGCCAAGGCAGACATCCGTGCGCGCGTCGCCGAGCTGCTCGACCTGATCCAGCTGCCCGATCTGGGCCATCGCTATCCTGCACAGCTCTCGGGCGGTCAGCGCCAGCGTGTCGCGCTGGCGCGGGCGCTCGCGGTCGAGCCCCGCCTGCTGCTGCTCGACGAACCCTTTGGCGCGCTCGATGCCAAGGTCCGCAAGGACCTGCGCCGGTGGCTGCGCGAACTGCACGACCGGCTCGGCCTGACCTCGGTGTTCGTCACGCATGATCAGGAGGAGGCGCTCGAGCTTGCCGACCGCGTCGTCATCATGAACCGCGGTGTCATCGAACAGATCGGGACCCCGCGCGAAGTCTATGACATGCCTGCCACGCCGTTCGTCTCCGAATTCGTCGGCGAGACCAACCGCATCCCGGTGACGGTCGCCGATGGCCGCGTCCTGCATCGAGGGCAGGCGCTCGACGTTTCTCCGAAGGCGCTCGCCAACGGCCCGGCCGAACTGCATTTCCGCCCGCACGAGGCGCTATTGGGGGATGACACTCCCGGTGCACTGCCAATCGTCGTCGGCGCCGTGCACAAGCGGGGTGGTACGTGGCGCGTCGAGGCGCGTGTCGACGACATCGCCGTCGAGATCGACACGAGCGGTCCCTTGCCCGAGCGTGGCGCTCGTGCGGGGCTTCGCTTCGACGATGTTCAGATTTTTCCGGCTTCGTAGCCGTGGAGCCGGGCCGACTGGTTTCGGTCGCCCGGGCTCTTAAACAGTAAAGGTGGTGCGGGTGGCCGGGGTCGAACCGGCACTCCTTTCGGAACAGGATTTTGAGTCCAGCGCGTCTACCAATTCCACCACACCCGCACGGCCACCCTGCAGGCTTCAAGCCCCGGGCAGCGGCGGTTTCGCTAGACCATGCGATCCACGCCCGCAAGCACGAACCCGCCTCTCCATCGCCGAACGCGCGCATAAAAAAAGGCCCACCGTTTCCGGCGGGCCTTGAGGTGGGGGGGTACGGGATCAGAACCGGACGGTAGCACCAACCGCCAGGTTGCGACCAAGCGAGTCGTAGCGCTGCGGGATGGTGTTGGTCCGTGCCAGCGCGACATTGTAGGAATCGGGGACGATCGGCGCGCTCTTGTCGAGCAGGTTGTTCGCGATCAGGCGCAGCGAGAACGCCTTATCGATCGCGAAGTTGAGCGCGAGATCGAAATAGCTTTTCGGCGAGACGCGGAAATAGCTGGTCCGCTCACGCTCGGGCGTGCCGCCGATCGCCGGATCACCCGAATTGTCCGCATTCGTCAGCGAACCGACATAGCGCCAGTTGAACGACGCGCTGAACCCCTTGTCGACCGTCGTATAGGTCGCGCGCAGGCCGTGCGACCATTTCGGGATCAGCTGACCGCAGCCATTGCCGTAATAGCCTGCGCAGTTGCGGGTCGGCTGGACCGGCGAGTCCTGACCACCAGCAAAAGTCGTCAGCGAGCCGTTGAAGTTCCAGTCGATCTTGCCGACGCTGGCAAGATCGAGCGTGTACTGCGCTTGGAAGTCATAGCCGCGGGCGATCGACTTGTAGAAGTTGGTCGTGCCCTGGCGGATGAAGCCGGTCGTCGGGTTGCTGGCCGCGTTCGAGTAGAGCGTGCCAGTGCCGGGATTGCGGACGATGCCCTGACAGAAGAACGCGTCGCCGTTCGAACGCTGACAGCCATCGGTGTAATAGCTGAAGTCGTTATAGCCGAGCGAGTCGTCGATCTTGATCTTGTAGCGATCGACCGAGAAGACCAGCCCGGGAACGAAGCGCGGCTTCACGATCAGGCCATAGGTCTGGGTATAGGCCGTTTCGGGATCGGCTTCGAAACCGCCCGAGCGAACCGTACATCCGGTCGCTCCCGTCGATGCATCCCCCGGACAGATCAGCGTCGGGCTGCCGTACAGCGCGTCGGACAGGCCGGTCGCGCGGCAGACCTCGCGCGAGGCGACGGGCGTGCCATAGGTCACGCCGCCAGCGGCGTTGGTCGTCACGGTCGGTGCGCAGAAATCGTTGAACGTGCCCGATCCGCCACGGGCGAAATCGACATTGGTAGCCTGCCGGATCTCGGTCACGGTCGGCGCGCGTTGCGCCTTGTTGAACGAGGCGCGGAACGTCAGGTCGCTGACCGGGGCGTAGATGCCCTCGATCTTCCACGTGTTGAAGCTGCTCGAATTGCTGCTGTACTTCGAAACGCGATAGCCACCATTGGCCTGCAGCAGTTCCGCGAACGGCTTGTGCTCGATCAGCGGCGCCTGGACCTCGATATTGGCCTCCCAGACGTCCTGCTTGAGATAGGTGTCATTGCCACCAAGCCCGGCGCGGTAGACGCTGTCGGCGGTCGATTTCAGCGTATCCTTGCGATATTCCGTGCCGAGCGCGATTGCGACGCCCTGCTCGGCGAACGGCGAGGTGACACCGTACTTGCCGAGATCGCCGGTGATGTTCGCCTGCACGTCATACAGCGTACCGATCGTGGTCGACGTGCCGCGGTCGTAGAGATAGTCGATCAGCGCCGGATTGGTGTTGCCCGCGCTGAACGCATCGAACGGCACGCAGGCGGCGTCGGTGGTCCCTGCGCAGGTCGGTGCCGCGAGCGTCCCGCCCACGTTCAGCGAATTCCGCAGATTGGCCGCGTTGACGAAGCTCGGCGTGTAGTCCTGCTTGTTGCGCGCATAGACGCCGCCAATGTCATAGGTCCATGCATCGCCGGCCTTGCCGCGCAGACCGCCGGTCAGGCGCAGACCGGTGTTCAGATAACTGTCCGGCTGGTCGTTGCCCTCGCCGAGGCGATAGCGGATGTCGATCGGCGCAAACGCCGCGGTACCCGCTGCCGCACCGCAGATCGTGCTGGCCTGTGAAGCCGACAGGAACGGATTGTTGCAGTTCACCTGGACGTTGCCGCCCGCGATCGCCGGGTAGTTGTTGTACGACTTGTCGCGGAACCAGATGCCCGATGCATAGACTTCGGCGTCCGGCGCGACATCGAGGCTGACGAAGCCACCCGCGTTCACGCGCTCGGACGGGCGCTGATAGGCGTAGTTGCTGAAATAGTTCGACGCATTGCCCGCACCGGTGCCGAACGGCACGAAGGTGCGCGTGCCATTGGGGTTGTTGACATACTGCCCCGTCGCGACGCCCTTGCTGTCCAGTGGCGAAATCAGGCCGCTGGTCGAGCTGCTCGGCGTCAGGCCGCACGAGATCGGCGCGTTGAGGCTCGTCTGCGTGAGGTAGCAGCCCGAGTTCGACCGCTCGGACAGCAGGACCTCGTCGGTATGCTTGTAGTTGACGAAGCCGTTGATCCGCAGCGCACCGTCGAAGAACTTCTTGCCCGCGGTCAGCGTGACGTCGGCACGGCCGCCATCGTTGGTGAGGCCGCGCGGGCTGTTGAAGCCGGCTGCGCGTGCCAGCGACGAGACGACCGTGTCCTTGTTGTTGTGGTTGTAGAAATTATAGTTTCCGTCGAGCTGGATGCCTTCGAAATCCTTCTTCAGGACGAAGTTGACGACGCCGGCGACGGCATCGGACCCGTAGACCGACGACGCGCCACCGGTCAGGACGTCGACGCGCTCGAGCAGCGACGGCGGGATGATGCCCACGTCCTGCCCGTTCTGCGTGCCGAGGCGCTTGCCGTCGATGAGGACAAGCGTCCGCTCGAACCCGAGGCTGCGCAGCTTGATCCGCTGCCGGCCGTCCGAATCATTATAGGTCTGCTGGCTGTCGGGCGCGACCTGCGGCAGACGGTTGAGCACGTCCTCGACATTGACCGCAGCCTGGGCGCGGATGTCCTGCGAGGTGACCGAGGTGATCGGTGCGGCGGATGTCATGTTCGGACGCTGGATGCGCGATCCGGTAACGACGATGTCGCCTCCGCCAGCGCGGTCTTCGGCAGGCGGCGCGTCGACGGCGCTGGTCGCGGTCGCCGCATCCGCCTCGACCTTGGCCTCCGCGGGCGTGGTAGCCTCGGCCTGTGCCGGCGTGACCTGTCCAATCGCAGGGGTCGCGGACACCATCAGTGCCCCCGCAAGCGCCATATAAGACGCCGAATTACGCACGTTCATACTAAAAACCCTTGTTTGGACCAGCGTTGTCGCCTGCCCCCGTCTCCTTCGTAAGGTTTTGGTCATAATCGGGTCTCAGTCAATACCTTAGTAAGACCACTGTGTAACGTTTCGGACCGGATGTTGTAAAATGGCCATACGACTGGTCGACCGCCGTGACTTGCGATACGACTGGGCGCCAGGGTGACAACAGGGGGCTGCTGATGAAGACGAGACGATCGTTGCTGACCGCGTTTGGTGGTATTGGAGCGGCCCTGCCCTTTGTTGCGCCGATCGCCCGCGCGCGCGCCGCAACCAGCGGCGCAGCGCCCGCGCTGATCGTGTCGACCTGGGATTTCGGTGCTGCAGCCAATGCCGCGGCTTTTGCCCGCAGGAGCGCCGGCGGATCGCTGATCGATTCGGTCGAGGCCGGCGCGATGGTCCCCGAAGCCGATCCGGACAATCACAGCGTCGGCTATTCTGGCTATCCCGACCGCGACGGCCATGTCACGCTCGATGCGGTCATCATGGATGATGCGGGCGGCGTCGGCGCAGTCGCAGCGCTCGAGAACACGATGCACGCGATCTCCGTCGCGCGGCGTGTGATGGAGCGGACACCGCATACCATGCTCGTCGGCGAAGGCGCGACGCGGTTCGCGCGTGACCAGGGCTTTAAGCAAGAGTCGTTGCTGACGCCCGAGGCGGAAAAGGCGTGGCGAGACTGGCTGAAGACCGCGGATTATCGCCCCGAAGCCAATAGCGAGAACCGCATCACGCGGACGCCCGGTGGCGCGCTCGACCATGACACGATCGGCCTTCTGATGCGCGATCCGACGGGGCGGATGGCGGGCGCCTGCACCACATCGGGCATGGCGTTCAAGATGCGCGGCCGGGTCGGTGATTCGCCGCAGGTCGGATCGGGGCTCTATGTCGAGGCCGGCGTCGGCGGCGCGACCTCGACCGGGTTGGGCGAGGAGGTCACGCGTGTCGCAGGGTCGGCGCGCGTCGTCGCATCGATGCGCGCGGGCGCGTCACCGCAACAAGCCTGCGAAGAGGTGGTCCGCCATATCGCGCGGCTGCGCGGCGACGCGATACGCGGCGTGCAGGTCGGCTTCCTCGCGCTCGATACGAAGGGCGCGGTCGGGGCCTTCTGCCTGTTGCCGGGCTTTACCTACGCCGTCACCGACGCGCGCGGCAGCACCACGGTGCTGAAAGCGCGCGCGTTGTTCGCGAGCTGACCGCATGATGCGCGACGCCATGACGCTCGAAGTCTGTGTCGAGGATCTCGACGGCATCGATGCCGCGGTGGAGGGCGGCGCCGACCGGATCGAGCTGTGCGCCGCACTCGCGGTCGGTGGCTTGACGCCGCCTGCGTCGCTGATCCGCGCGGCGGCGCAGGCGCCCCTCCCCGCGCACTTGCTCGTACGCCCGCGTGAGGGCGGTTTCGCCTACACCCCGCGCGAAATCGCGCTGATCGCCGACGATATCGTCACCGCTGCGCACGCCGGGCTTGCGGGCATCGTGATCGGCGCAACCCTGGCCGACCACCGGCTCGACGCGGCAACTCTGGCCAAGCTGATCGCGCACGCGCGGACGCTCGGCAGCGAGCGCGGCAGACCGCTTTCGCTGACGCTGCACCGCGCCTTCGACGTGTGTTCCGATCTTGGCGCCGCGCTCGACACCGCAATCGAACTCGGCTTCGACCGGGTCCTCACTTCGGGTGGGACGCCCAAGGCAATCGACGGGGTCGAGGCAGTGGCCGACCTGCATCGCCAAGCCGCCGGTCGCATCATCATCCTCGCGGGCAGCGGCGTGTCCCCGCAATCACTGCCTGCGCTGCTGCGCACCGGCATCACCGAAGTCCACGCGTCGTGCCGTCAGCCGATCGCCGGCGGGGCCGACCCGGTGGACGTGCGATTCGGTTTCGCCGCGCCGAACCGCACCGCGACCAGTACGGACCGCATCCGCCAGCTGTCGCATATGCTTACGCAGAAACACACGCTTGAATAAGACCAATCTATAACTTACGCTTGGCACAATCCAACGACGAAGGCCGCCATACGGTCACCGTGCAAGATCCTGAGAGCGAGCTGTCATGACCAACGCCCCCCCCGCCCCCTTGGCGGCACGCGACCCGGAAGCCACGCTGATGTTCAGCGAAGCGGCGGAATCGGGTGCCGCGGTTGCCCGGCTGCTCGCGGCCAATGCTGAAGCCTTCACGACACTCGGCGCAAAGCTGCGGTCCGCACCGCCCGCGGTGGTCGTGACCTGCGCGCGCGGATCGTCCGATCATGCCGCGGTTTACGGCAAATACCTGATCTGGACGAAGACCGGTATCCCGGTCGCGGCCGCCGCCCCCTCGGTCGTGTCGTTGTACGACGCAGAGCTTTCCGCGCAGACGACCCTGTGCATCGCCATCTCGCAAAGCGGCCGCAGCCCCGATCTGCTCGCGACGGTCGCCTCGATGAAGGCAGGCGGCGCGCATGTCGTCGCGCTGGTCAATGACGAGACCTCGCCGCTCGCCGCCGCCGCCGACACGCTGATCGCGCTCAAGGCTGGCCCCGAGCGCTCGGTCGCTGCGACCAAATCCTATATCTGCGCGCTCGCGGCACTGGCGGCACTCACCGCGGAATGGGCCGACGACGATGCGTTGCGCGACGCGGTGGCGGCGCTTCCCGCCGACCTGGAGCGCGCCTGGGCGCTCGACTGGTCCAGCGCGATCGCGCCGTTGCGCACTGCTACCAACCTCTTCGTCATCGCGCGCGGCCCGGGCTTCGGCATCGCCAACGAGGCGGCGCTGAAGATGAAGGAAACCTGCGCGCTTCATGCCGAAAGCTTCAGCTCGGCCGAGGTGCGCCACGGCCCGATGCAGCTCGTCGAGGACGGTTTTCCCCTGCTCGCGCTGGCGACCTCCGACGCGGCCGGCGACGGCGTGCGCGATGCCGCGGCCGAATTTGCGGGGCGCGGCGCCTGCGTCCTGCTGGCCGATGCCGCACGCGACGCGCAGGCCGGCGACGCGACGCTGCCCGCGTTTACCGCGCATCCGGCGATCGAGCCGGTCCTGATGATTCAGAGCTTCTACAAGCTCGTCAACGCCCTTTCCGTGGCGCGCGGGTTCGATCCCGACGCGCCCTCGCATCTTGCCAAGGTCACGCGCACGCTATGACGACTTTCCGGTTTTCTAACGGCCATATCGTCACGCCGGCCGCTGTCCTCACCGACGCGACAATGGTCGTCGAAGACGGCCGGATCGTCAGCCTCGACGCATCGCCCGCTACGGGCACAGCCGCGGAGACGATCGACCTCGACGGGGGCTGGATCATGCCCGGCTTCGTCGACACGCAGGTCAATGGCGGCGGCGGCGTGCTGTTCAACGATGCCACCACGGTCGAGGGGATCGCCGCCATCGGTGCGGCGCATGCCCGCTACGGCACGACTGCCTTCATGGTCACGCTGATCAGCGACACGCCCGACGTGATCGCGCGCGCGCTCGATGCGGTCGACGCCGCGATCGATGCCGGCGTGCCGGGCGTGGTCGGCATTCATGTCGAGGGCCCGGTCATCAGTGCGGCCCGCAAGGGCATCCATGATGCGTCGCGCTTCCAGGATCTCGACGACGATCTGATGGAATTGATGACGCGTCCCCGCCGCGGCCGCGTCATGCTGACGCTCGCGCCCGAACGCGTCACCGCCGATCAGGTCGCCGCGCTCACCGCCGCCGGGGTGCTGGTCAGCATCGGTCACAGCGATGCGAGCTACGCCACCGCCGCCGCGGGCATCGCTGCGGGCATCACCGGCGTCACCCATCTGTTCAACGCGATGTCGCCGCTGATCCACCGCGCACCCGGCGTGGTCGGTGCAGCGCTCGACGACCAGTCGGTCTATTGCGGGATCATCGTCGACGGCTTTCACGTCGATGACGCCGCGTTGCGGATCGCATTGCGCAGCCGCCCGCATGACCGGTTCATGCTCGTCTCCGACGCGATGCCCTGTGTCGGCGCGGCGGACAAGTCCTTCACGATCCAGGGGCGGCCGATCCATGTCGAGGATGGCCGCTGCGTCGGCGCGGACGGGACGCTGGCAGGGTCGGACCTCGACATGACCGGTGCGGTCCGCAATGCGGTCGCAAGGCTCGACCTCGCGCCCGAGATTGCCGCAGCGATGGCGTCGACCTATCCGGCCGCGTTTCTCGGCCTGTCGGACACGCGCGGGGCGCTTGCCCCCGGGCAGCGCGCCGACTGGGTGCGGCTGACGCACGATCTCCACCCCCTGGGCACCTGGTTCGGCGGCGTTCCGTCCGCCTAACCACGCCCCGCTTTACCCCCCTTACGGCACCAAGGACGATCCCATGGCTCCCATCCTCCTGAGCGCGCCGATGCAGGGTTGGGCGCTGCCCATCGATCAGGTCCCCGACGCGGTCTTCGCCGACCGCATGCTGGGGGACGGCGTCGCGATCGATCCGACCGGCGACGGGCTCTACGCGCCCTGTGACGCGACCGTGCTGACGCTGCTCGACAGCGGCCATGCGATCACGCTGCGCACGGCGGAGGGCGCGGAGATCCTGATCCATATCGGGCTCGATACCGTCGCACTCGGCGGCCGGGGCTTCTCGCCCTGCGTTGCGGTCGGCGACAGGGTCGTCACGGGCGCGCCGCTGATCCGCTTCGATCTCGACCTGCTCGTACGCGAGGCGCGTGCCGTCGTCACGCCGATCATCATCGTCAACCCCGACCGGTTCGCCATCACGCAGTGCACGACCGACCGGGAGGTCGCGCTCGGCGACCCGCTGATGACGATCGAACCGGTAGCCGACATCCGGCCCGACGCAGTCGCAGGTGGCGCGGCCTCGGGCGAAATCCTGACGCGGACGATCACCGTGCCGCTTGCGCACGGGATTCACGCGCGCCCCGCCGCGCGGCTCGGGGCGCTCGCGAAACGCTATACCGCGGACGTCACGGTCACGCGCGATGCGAACACGTCCAGCATTCTCAGCCCGATCGGGCTGCTCGCGCTCGGGGTGCGGTACAACGACCCGATCACGCTCGGTGCGCGGGGCCCCGACGCCGCCGACGCGCTCGACGCGATCGCGGCGCTGATCCTCAGCGGCATGGACGAGACCACTCCCGCACCCGCCCCGGCCCCGGCAGCAGCCAGCCCGGCGCGCGCGGCGATCGACGGCGCGCTGCTCGGCGTGACCGCTGCACCAGGCCTCGCGGTCGGCAAGGCGCGCTGGTTCCGCCATGCCGAGATCGCGGTCCCCGAACAGGGCCAAGGCATTGCCGTCGAGAATGAGCGGTTCGCGAGCGCGATCACGACGCTCGCCGCGCGGCTCGCCGAGCAGACCCGCCATAGCACGGGCGCGCAGAAGGCGATCGTCGAGGCGCATGCGGCGATGCTCGACGATCCCGTGCTCCGCGACGGGACGCAGGCGCAGATCGCCGCGGGCAAAAGCGCGGGCCACGCCTGGCGCGCCACGATCCGGCCGCTTGCCGACGCATTGCGCGCCGGTGCCGATGCACGGCTTGCCGAGCGCGCGGACGATATGCTCGACCTCGAACGCCAGCTGCTGGCGGTACTCGAAGGCGTCGAGACGACCGTCCCGGTCTTTCCGCCTGAGACGATCCTGCTCGCCGACGACCTGCTGCCATCGGACATCCTGGCGCTCGACCGCGCGACGGTCATCGGCCTGTGCGTCGCGCGCGGTGGGCCGACGTCGCATGTCGCCATCCTCGCCGCGACGATCGGCCTGCCCGCCCTGGTCGCGGTCGGCCCCGCGCTTGCTCCGCTGGCGGACGGCACGCCCGTCATCCTCGAGGCGAGCGAAGGGCTCATGCGTGTCGATCCCGACGCGGACACGCTCGTCGCCGCGCAGGTCCGCCTCGCCCAGGCCGAGATGCGCCGCGCCGACATGCTCGCGCGCGCTGGCGAGCTCTGCCGCATGGCCGACGGGACGCGGATCGAGGCCTTTGCCAATCTCGGATCGATCGGCGATGCCCGTCTCGCGCGCGACAACGGGGCGGAGGGCTCCGGCCTCCTCCGCACCGAATTCCTGTTCCTCGAACGCGAATCCTCACCAAGCGTCGCCGAACAGACCGCCGACTATCAGGCGATCGCCGACGCGCTCGACGGTCGCCCGTTGATCGTCCGGCTGCTCGATATCGGCGGCGACAAGCCCGCGCCCTATCTGCCGATGGATGCCGAGGAGAATCCCGCGCTGGGCCTGCGCGGCATCCGCGTCGGGCTCGCCTATCCGCAGATGCTCGAGGATCAGGTTCGCGCGATCCTGTCGGTCCGTCCCACCGGTCAGTGCCGGATCATGGTGCCGATGATCGCCAGCCTCGACGAGCTGCGCGCGGTCCGCGCGGCTGTCGACCGGATCGCCGCCGAGCTCGACCTGCCCGATCGCGTCCCGGTCGGCGTCATGATCGAGACCCCCGCCGCGGCGGTGACCGCGGACCTGATCGCCAGCGAAGCCGACTTCCTGTCGGTCGGCACCAATGATCTGACCCAATATACGCTGGCGATGGACCGCGGAAATCCGGCGGTCGCGCCGGGTATCGACGGGCTTCACCCCGCCGTCCTCCGCCTCATCGCGCAGACCTGCAAGGGTGGCGCGGTCCATGGACGCTGGACCGGCGTCTGCGGGGGGCTGGCCTCCGAACCGCTTGCCGTGCCGATCCTGATCGGCCTCGGCGTCACAGAACTCTCCTGCGCACCGGCGATCATTCCGGAGATCAAGGCGCTGGTCGCCACGCTCGGCATGGAGGCGTGCCGCGCGCACGCGACCGCGTGCCTCGCCTGCACCTCCGCCGCCCAAGTCCGAACGCTCGCCCGGGAGTTTGCCGCATGAAGTCGATACTCGAAGCCCTGCAGCCGCTCGGCCGTGCGCTCATGCTGCCGATCGCGGTGCTGCCGATCGCCGGCCTGTTGCTGCGGCTCGGCCAGCCCGATCTGCTCGACATCGCGTTCCTGAGCGCGGCCGGGGACGCGATCTTCTCGCATCTGGGTCTGTTGTTCGCGATCGGCGTCGCGACCGGCTTCGCCCGCGACGGCAACGGGGCGGCCTGTCTGGCGGGTGTCGTGTGCTTCCTCGTCGCGACCGAAGCGGGCAAGGTGTTCCTCGCCGTCCCCGCCGACGTCGTCGCGGGGATAGCGACCCCGACGCTCGAGATTGTCGCCGCCGCCTGGAAGGCCAAGGCGATCGCGCGGCTCGACGTGCCGATCGGGATCCTGTCTGGGCTTGCCGGCGGGCTGCTCTACAACCGGTACTCGGCAATCAAATTGCCGGAATATCTCGCCTTTTTCGGCGGGCGTCGGTTCGTTCCGATCGTCAGTGGGGTTGCCGGGCTGGTTTTCGCGGTCATCTTCGGCGCGGGCTTCGGTATCCTGAACGCGGGCGTCGATCAGCTCAGCCTGGCGGTCAGCGGCAGCGGTGCGATCGGCCTGTTCCTGTTCGGCCTGTTCAACCGGCTGTTGCTCGTCACCGGGCTGCATCATCTGGTCAACAACATCGTCTGGTTCGTCGCGGGCGACTATCACGGCACGACCGGCGATCTGCGGCGTTTCTTCGCGGGCGATCCCGATGCCGGCGCGTTCATGGCGGGGTTCTTCCCGGTCATGATGTTCGGCCTCCCCGCCGCCTGTCTCGCCATGTACCACGCCGCGCTTCCTGAGCGTCGCAAGGCCGTCGGCGGCATGTTGTTCAGCCTCGCGCTGACCTCCGCGCTGACCGGCGTGACCGAGCCGATCGAGTTCAGCTTCATGTTCCTCGCACCGCTTCTCTATGCGGTCCATGCGGTGCTGACCGGGCTGTCGATGGCGTTGATGAACGCGCTGGGCGTGAAGCTCGGCTTCGGCTTCTCGGCGGGACTGCTCGATTATGTCCTCAACTATGGCAAGGCGACGCGGCCGTTGCTGCTGCTCCCCGTCGGTGCGGTCTATTTCGCGCTGTATTACGGGCTGTTCCGTTTCTTCATCCGCAAGTTCGACCTCGCCACCCCGGGCCGGGAAGCAGAGGCCAGCGTTGCGGCTGCCGCACCGGTAGCAGGCGGTCGTGGCGCGGCATTCGCACAGGCGCTTGGCGGCGGCGCGAACCTGACCACGGTCAGCGCCTGCACCACGCGGCTGCGTCTGATCGTCGTCGATCAATCCGCGGTCGACGACGCGGCTCTCAAGGCGCTCGGCGCGCGCGGAATCCTGCGCCCATCGAACGCCGCGCTGCAGGTCGTGCTCGGCCCGATCGCGGATGTGGTCGCGGTCGAGATCCGCGACGCGCTCGCCCTGGGCGGTCCTGCAGTTGTCGCCAGCGCTGCGCCCGCTGCGACCGCCGCACCCGTGCCAGACACCACCGCGGTGCGGCTGTCGGACGCGGCCTTTGCAGCACTCGGAGGCGAGGATAATATCGTCACCGCGAGCCGCCACCCCGGTCGGGTGCGGATCGAACTGGCCGACGCTGCGGCGATCGACGAACCGCGTCTCGCACATCTCGGGCTCCGCGCCACCGCACGCCCCGCCGCCGGTCAGTTGCACCTGCTCGGGACCGACGCGACGCTCGCGACGTTGATCCACACGCCCGCCTGACGTCTATTCCGCCCGTCCCTTCGGCATCGGCCGAGGGACGGGCGGCACGGCACCGCCCTTGTTATTGTGCGCGCGGTTCCAGCGTCACGCCGCCGACGAGCCCGGACGCGACGCCGGCCGCCGCCTCGACCAGCACCGCGATCGTCCGCACGCCGCCGCCCGGCGGCACCGCCGCCTCGAACGGTCCGACCGATGCGGCGTCCTTGACCGCGATCCGCATGCCATCGACCCATAGCTCCGCACGCCCGGCGATCGCCGCAAAACGGATCGCGCCCCCCTCCTGCGCAACCCGCCGCCACGGCGTGACCGTTGTGCGATAGATGCGCCAGCGGCCCGCACGATCCGGGTCGACTCGCGTCCCGCTGCGTACGAACGCCCAGCTGTTATTGTCGCCATCGACCGGTGCCAGCGCCGGATCGGGTCGCGTCGCCATCGCCGGCGAACGCCGCCACTCGCGGATCGCCATCGCAGCTAGCGTCACGGCGACCTGCGCAGGCGGTGCGAGACCCGCGCGATCGATCGTCAGCTGCGCCGGCTTGAGGCCCGGTGCGGTCGCGGTCATCACGATCCGCCCCCGCCCCTCGCCCGCCTGGACGATGACCTGCGCAAGGCCGTTGAACAGCGACCGGGCACTGCCCTTCTCGCTCTCATGGCTGTTCGGATCGCCATTGCCGATCCCGATGATCGCCGCCCCCTCGACCGCGAACCGCGTCGGCAGGTTGGCGGTCGGCACGTGGCGTCCTGCCGCATCGACCGCATCGATCGTCACCGGCTGCGCATCCTCGCCATCACCCGCCATCACCGTCCGCGCCGGCGTCAGCCGCAGCGCGACCGGCGAACCGGCGGTTTCGTGCGCCGCGCGTGCCACCTGCGAACCGCCGCGCCGCGCGATCACCTCGATCCGCCCGGGGGCATAGGGCACGACGAATTCAT
Source organism: Sphingomonas sp. T1 (assembly GCF_902506585.1). Lineage (NCBI taxonomy): Bacteria > Pseudomonadati > Pseudomonadota > Alphaproteobacteria > Sphingomonadales > Sphingomonadaceae > Sphingomonas > Sphingomonas sp. T1. The sequence continues at coordinate 332,665 of NZ_LR733875.1, read as the reverse complement.
TCCCCATGATCCGGTCGACCGCCGCCTCACCGACGACCCGGCCGTTCAGCCGGACCTCGACGCGCTCGGCATTGCTCATCACCAGCAGCGTGACCGGCTGGCCTTCCCGCCCTGGCCAGGTCCAGTGCGGGGTGATGCTCACCATTGGCGCGGTATCGACCCAGTGCGCGCGGTGGATGTCGAACGCGGTCTTGGGAAAACCGCACAGGTCGAGGATCCCGAAGAAGCTCGAGATCGTCGGCCATTCATGCGGGGTCGGCTCGCCGTGATAATCGAACCCCGTCCACACGAAGCCGCCCGCGACGAACGGCCGCTCGGCGATCTTCTTCCAGGTGCCGCGATGCGTATCCCCCCAGCTCGCCGCCTCGACGTCATAGGACGACTGGACATGCCGCGCCGGATCGCTGGCAAAGGCCCCACGCGTCTCATAGGCGCTCGTATCCTCCGAGCTCGTGATCGGCTTGGTCGGGTTGAGCTGGTGGAAGCGATCATAATCGCCCTGATAATAGTTGAACCCCGTCACATCGATTTCGCTCGAGACGTTGACGGGATCGAAAAAGGCGCCGTTCATCGCCGCGGTCACCGGGCGGCTGTCGTCGAGCGCGTGCGTCGCATGGACCATCCGCCGGAGCATCTCGACGCCGGCCTCCGTCCCCTGCATCGGCTCTTCGTTGAACACCGACCACAGGATCACGCTCGGATGGTTGCGATCGCGCCGCACCATCCATTCGAGTTGCGCCATATAGTCGGGCGCGGGATTGAACTGGCGGTTCTCGTCCATCACGACGAACCCCATCTCGTCGCACAGGTCGAGCAGTTCGGCCGCCGGGGCATTGTGCGAACAGCGGATCGCATTGCACCCCATCGCCTTCAGCCGTTCGAGCCGCCAGCGGACCAGCGCGTCGGGGATCGCGGTGCCGACGCCCGCATGATCCTGATGCAGGCACACGCCCTTCAGTTTCACGGGCTTAGCGTTCAGGAAGAAGCCCCGGTCCGCATCGAAGCGGATCGTCCGGAACCCCACGCGTGTCCGCCGTTCGTCAATGACGCTGCCGTCTCGCATCACGCGCGTGACGACGGTGTAAAGCGTCGGGGTCTCGATCGACCACAAGCGGGGCGCCGTCACCGGCATCGTCAGCGTCGTCACCACCGGATCGAGCGGCGCGACGCTCGCCACCGCGCGTGCCGTCGCAACCGGCTTGCCGTCCGGGTCGAGCAGGATCGTCTCGATCGTCACGCCGACCGCAGCGCGGCCTATGCTGCCGATCGTCACCGCGACCGGCACGTGCCAACCCCCCGCCGGGTCGCGTCGCGGATCGCAGTGCACGCCGTCGGTGACGATCGCGACCGGCGCGCGTCGGACCAGCCAGACATGGCGGTACAGGCCGGCGCCTTCATACCACCAGCCTTCCATCGCGGTGGCGTCGACCCGCACGACGATCATGTTCAGATCGTCGCCGAACCGGGCGAACGGGGTCAGGTCGATCTCGACGCTGTTATAGGCGGACCAGTTGTGCGCGACGACGCTGCCATTGACCCAGATCGTCGCGTTGCTCGCGATCCCGTCGAACCGCAGCGCGATCGTCTTCCCACGATCGTCCGCGTCCAGCCGCAACGTCCGCCGGTACCAGCCGATGCCGCGCCGGCGATAGCCCTGCGAGATATTCGCATCGCGCTCGAACGGCTGCGCGGACGCCCAGTCATGCGGCAACCGGACCGGCGCCCAGTCCGAATCGTCAAACGCCATGGCCGCGGCGCCAAGCGCATTGCCCGCCTTCACGCTCAGATAGGTCGCATTATGCCCCTCGGGCGCGGGCGTCGCGACATCGCCTTCATGAAACACCCAACCGCGTTCGATCCGGGTGCAGGACGGGTCCTGAACATGCATTGCAGGCGGCAGCGTCCGCGACGGCGCGGGCATCGGCAATGCGCCGGCCTCGCCTGCCTGCCGACCTGCGCCAGCCCCGGCAGCGGCAAAGGCGTCGGTCGGGCGGACGACGACGCCGACACCGGCGCCCGCCGTGCCGATGAGGAGCTGGCGTCGGTTCATGGCAGTCTTTCGGTGTAACGGATCAGATGTCGGCGAGTTCGGCGACGAAGTCATAGGCATCGCCGCGGTAATAGGAGCGCGTGAATTCGGCCGCACGTCCGTCGCGCAGGAAGCCACGGCGTTCGATCAGCAGCCCGGCATGACCGGCATCGACCCCCAGCATCCGCGCATGCTCGCCGCCGAACGGCACCGCACGCAGCCGCTGCAGCGCACGCACCGGCCGGCTCCCCGCCGCTTCGAGCGCGGCATAGAGCGAGTCCGTCACGCCATCGACCGAGGTCAGGCAATAGCCGGCGATGGTCGAGAATTCGAGCGCCATCGCCTCCTCGTCGGCATAGCGGATGCGGTTGAAGCGGAACACCGGCGCACCCGGCGACAGGCCGAGCGCCATCGCCTCTTCGGGGTTCACCTGGCCCGCGGATCGCGAGATCCAGGTGCTGCTCGATGTCCGGCCGCGTGCCGCCATGTCCTCGCTGAACGACGACAGTTTCGAGAAGCTCTTTTCGACGCGACCGGCGACGAACGTGCCCGCACCCCGGCGTCGGGTCAGCAGCCCTTCCTCGACGAGCCCGCCGATCGCCTTGCGCACGGTGATGCGCGAGACGTCATATTCGATCGCCAGATCGCGTTCGGCGGGGATCGCATTGCCCTGGACGAGCAGCTTCTCGCCGATCGCGTTGCGGATCAGATCCTGCAACTGAAGATAGAGCGGCGACGGATTGCCCTTGCGAAAGCGTCCGATATCATCGGAAAACGCCATGTACCCCCCTTTGACTGGCAGCCCGAAGCGCGCCACACCCTGTCCTGGCGCGGGAGGATAGCCAAAGCACAGCCGCGCGGCAACCAGACCGACGCCAAGGATTATATTGGTATTTCCGTCCAAAACGGGTCGATGCTACTAGATCGGCTGAAACACTGGCAAACTTTGCGGCGGCTCGGGACCTGCTTTCAGGACGCTGGCCAATCAACGGCTTGTGTCTGGACCTATATTGGTTACATTCCCCGACCAGCGGCCGTGAGGAGCCGGTTACCGGGAGCAGAAATCATGCGGTCAAACGCACCCCCCCGTTTCGGATGCGCGCTTGTCGCGACCGGCATGATGCTCGGCACCACCGGCGTGGCCGATGCGCAGGACCGCCTGCCGCTCGTCCCGCAACCCGCAGCGATGACGCGCGGGACCGGCGCCGTGACGATCGCGACGGGCAGCGCGGTGTCCGCCGATCCCGGCGATGCCGGCACCACCGCCGCCGCCCGTCTGCTCCTAGCCCATGTGAAGACCGAACGCGGCCTAACGCTGGCGACCGGCGCGCGCGGCCTGATCCGCATCGATCGCGACGCGGCGATCAAGGGCGCGGAATCCTATCGTCTGACGGTCGATGCGTCCGGCGTGCGGATCGCGGCGTCGGGCGATGCCGGGCTCGTCTATGGCGCGATGACGCTGGCGCAGCTGATCAGCCCCGATCGCGCCTTCGGCCAGCCCGTCCGGATCCCAGCGGTCACGATCGACGACGTTCCCCGCTTCGGTTGGCGCGGGCTGATGATCGACACCGCGCGGCATTTCCAGTCGCTGCCCTCGCTCTATGCGATCGTCGACCAGATGGCGTCGGTGAAGCTCAACACGCTCCATCTCCACCTCACCGACGATCAGGGCTGGCGGTTCGAGGTCAAGGCCTATCCCCGGCTGACCGCGATCGGCAGCGTCCGGACGTCCCCCTCGACCGGCGAGGCGCCCGGCACGCAGGTCGGCGGCTTCTACACGCAGGACGAGCTGCGCAAGCTCGTCGCCTATGCAACCGAGCGCGGCATCGTCATCGTCCCCGAGATCGACCTGCCCGGCCACGCGCAGGCGCTCGTCGCCGCGTATCCGGACCTCGGCGTCCTCGGCGACACGCCGAAGGTCAGCAGCGACTGGGGCGTGAATCCCTATCTCTTCAACCCCGGTCCGAAGGGCATCGCCTTCGTCAAGACGGTGCTCGACGAGATCATGGCGGTCTTCCCCGGCACCTATGTTCATCTCGGCGGGGACGAGGCGGTCAAGGATCAGTGGGAACGCAGCCCTGAAGTCCAGGCGCAGATGGTCAAGCTCGGGATCAAGGACGAGAACGGGCTGCAGAGCTGGATGATCGACCAGTTCGGCGAATATCTTGCCAGCAAGGGCCGTCGCCTGATCGGCTGGGACGAAATCCTCGAAGGCGGCCTGCCCGCCTCCGCATCGGTGATGTCGTGGCGTGGCGAGAAGGGCGCGGTCGAGGCCGCGAACCAGAACCACGACGTCGTCCTGTCGCCTGCACCGACGCTCTACCTCAACAGCCTGCAGAGCGATCGCAGCGACGAACCGCCGGGGCGGATCGACGTCCAGTCGCTCGAGACCGTGTACAAGTATGAGCCGATGCCTGCGGGGATCCCCGCCGACAAGGCGCATCACGTGCTCGGTGCACAGGGCAATCTGTGGAGTGAGTACATCGTCACGCCCTATCAGATGCAGCATCTGATCTTCCCACGCGCCGCCGCGCTCGCCGAGATCACCTGGTCGGGCAAGGACAAGCGCGACTTCGGCAGTTTTCTCGAGCGGGTTCAGCCGCAGATCGGCCGCTGGCGCACCTCCGGCATGCAGGTCGCGGACAGCGCGTTCGCAGTCGGCTATACGCTCGCTGGCACACGCGGCGATGCGCTGCGCACCAAAAGCGCCAAGGTCTCGCTGACGACGCAGGCGCCCTATGGCACGATCCGCTACACGCTCGACGTCAAGGCCCCCGGCCCGCGGTCGCCCGCCTATACGGCACCGCTGTCGATCAAAGCCGGGGTCAAGATCCGCGCCGCCGCGTTTGACGCCGCCGGTCAGCAGATCGCCGAGCCACGCCTGTTCGATACCGGCCGTCAGGCACTGCTGACGCGCACTGCCTCCGACATGGTCGCCTGTCCAAAAGGATCGCTCGCGCTACGCGTGCCGCTGACGCCCGAGGCGCAGGCAAATGCACCGGTCTACAATATCGACCTGTTCGACCTGTGCACCGCCTATCCCGCCGCGCCGATGGATGCCGCAAAGGGCTTCACGATCGATATCGCCCGCCTGCCGCGTCATTATGCGCTCGCGCATGAAGATACGAAGCTTCGCCGGCATTATAACGTCACCCCGCACGGCGAGCTGATCGTGCTCGTCGGCTGCACCGTGGCGGGTGCCAAGCCGGTCGTCGCCGGCACCTTCCCGCTCCCCGATCCGGCAACCGCCGCCACCCGGTTCAGCGTCAAGGGCCGCCTGCCCGCGCTGACCGGCGACCGCGACATCTGCCTGCAATTCACCTCCCCCACGTCCGATCCCTATTATGCGGTCGAGCGGATGCAACTTACGGAGACACGCTGATGCGTCGCTGGTTCCTTCTCCCTCTCCTCGCACTCGCCTCGCCCGCGATCTCGGCCCCGAAGACGGTGGTCACGCTCGACCGTGACTGGCAGGTCCGGATCGATCCGACCGACACGGCCGCGGTCGCCGCGCACAAGCGCGAGGCGAAATGGCTCGCGGCCACGGTGCCGGGATCGGTCCAGCAGGACCTGATCGCCGCGCGCCGCGTCCCCGATCCCTACAAGGGCATGAACGAGGCGGCGATCCAGTGGGCCGGGCTGACCCGGTGGCAGTTCCGCCGCGTGCTCGAAGTCACGCCGGCGATGCTCGCGCGCGACCATCTCGATCTCGTATTCGACGGTCTCGACACCTTTGCGACCGTCGCCGTCAACGGCACGCCGCTGCTCAAGACCGACAACGCTCACCGTCGCTGGCGCGTGGACGCGAAATCGGCGCTGAAGGCGGGCCGCAACGAGGTGGTGGTGACGATCGCCTCGCCGATCCGCACGCTGCAGCCGATGGTGCTCGCCGAAAAGCATCCGCTTCCCGGCGAATATGACAGCGCGTTCGGCGACGAGCCCAAGGGCAAGCAGACCTCGCCCTATATTCGCAAACCCAAATATCATTACAGCTGGGACTGGGGTCCCCGCATCGTCAACATCGGCATCTGGCGCCCGGTCCGTCTCGAGATCTGGGACGAGGCGCGGATCGAGACGTTCCGGGTCGAGCAGGAGGATCTGAGCGACGCCGAGGCGCGGATCGCGGCGAAGCTCGACATCGTCGCCGACACGCCTGGTCGCACGACCGTGCACGCCGTTGTCACGGGTCCCGACGGCAAGACCGTCACGGTCGACCGTAGCGTCACGCTCGCCGCCGGCAGCAACAGCGTCTCGCTGCCGCTGACGATCGCCGCGCCGCAGCGTTGGCAGCCGATCGGCTATGGCGCGCAGCCGCTCTACACCGTCACCGCCTCGCTCGCCGGCGCGCAAGCGACCGCAGAGGACAGTGTCACGCGGCGGATCGGCCTGCGCACGGTCGAACTGATCCGCAAGGACGGCAGCTTCGGCTTCAAGGTCAACGGCACGCCGATCTTCGCCAAGGGCGCGAACCTGATCCCGTTCGACATGTTCCCGTCGCGCGTCACCCCCGCCTATATGCAGACGATCCTGAAGGGCGCAGCGGATGCCAACATGAACATGATCCGCGTCTGGGGCGGCGGCTATTATCTCGACGACGCCTTTTACGACATGGCCGACCGCATGGGGCTGATGGTGTGGCAGGACTTCATGTTCGGCGGCAGCGTCACGCCGCCCGATGCAGCATTCCGCGAGAATGTCCGGATTGAGGCCGAGCAGCAGGTCGCCCGGATCGGCTCGCATCCCTCGGTCGTGATCTGGGCCGGCGGCAACGAAGTGCTGTCGGGCTGGGAGAACTGGTCCGATCGCAAGGCGTTCAAGAAGGCGGTCGGCGCCGACGAGCAGGAGCGGATCGGCGCGGGCATGGCGGTGCTGTTCGACCGCGTGCTGCGCCAGGCGGTGACGAAATATTCGCCCGGCACGCCTTATTGGCCGGGCTCCCCCTCGACCGATTATGAGGGCCCGACCGACACCGACAAGGACGGTGATCGCCATTTCTGGGATGTCTGGTCCGGATCGAAACCGGTCGAACGCTATCTCGACAGCTGCCCGCGCTTCATGTCGGAATATGGCTTCCAGGCGATGCCGGACCTCGCGACGATCCGCGCCTTCGCGGGCAAGGGACCGCTTGCCGCCGACAGTCCGGTGATGAAGGCGCATCAGAAGTTCCTCGCCGGCGAGGGCAATGAGCGCCTGCTGATGTATCTGCGCGATCGCCTGCGCCCGGCGAAGGATTTCGCCGATCTCGTCTATCTGACGCAGGTCAACCAGGCCGAGGCGATCCGCATCGCCGCGCTGCATCACCGTGCGTGCCGCCCGGTGACGATGGGGTCGCTCTACTGGCAGCTGAACGACGTCTGGCCCTCGATCAGCTGGGCGAGCATCGATCATGACGGCCAGTGGAAGCTGCTCAACTATGCCGCGCGGCGCTTCTTCGCACCCCAGGCGATCGCCGCGGAGCACAAGGACGGCGCGACGCGGATCTCGCTGATCTCCGACGCGACCACGCCGATCGCCGCGCGCTGGCGGGTGCGCGCGATGGACATGGCAGGCACCTTGCTGAACGACACCACCACGCCCGCGACGCTGCCGCCGCTCTCGTCGACGCTCGCCGCGACGCTCCCCGATGCGACGCTGTTCGGCAGCGCCGCGCCGGGGGCCAGCTATGCGGTCGCCGAGCTAATCGTCGGTGACGCGGTCGCCAGCCGTGCGATCATCGAACGCGCGTTGCCCAAGGACATGGCCTATCCCGATCCGGGCCTGAGCGTCACCTGGTCGGGCTCGACCGCGACGATCACCGCCAGCCGCTTCGCCCGCGCGGTCATGCTCGATTTCGGCGACGTGGCAGCGCAGCCCGCCGATGACGGGTTCGACCTTCTGCCGGGCGAGACGCGGACCGTCGCCGTTGCGTCGGACGCGTCGCCTGCCACACTGCGCAAAGCGCTCACCTTGAGGACCCTTGCCCGATGATCTGGCTCCTGCTCGCCTCCGCCGATCCCGTCGCCACCGCGGTCGCCACCATGTCGATGGAGGAAAAGGCTGCACAGTTGCAGAGCACCGCGCCCGCCGATTCGAAGCTCGGCCTGCCCGCCTATGACTGGTGGAACGAGGGACTGCACGGTCTCGCGCGCAACGGTCATGCGACCGTGTTCCCGCAGGCGATCGGCATGGCCGCGACCTGGGATCCGGTGCTCGTCCGCAAGATCGGCGACGTCGTCGCAACCGAGGCACGCGCGCGCTTCAATGCGAAGCCCGCCAATGCCGATCGCCGCATCTATGAAGGGCTGACGATCTGGTCGCCCAACATCAACATCTTCCGGGATCCCCGCTGGGGGCGCGGGCAGGAAACCTATGGCGAGGATCCGTATCTGACCGGGCGGCTCGGTGTCGCGTTCATCGGCGGCCTTCAGGGCCCCGACCCGCTCCACCCCAAGGTCGTCGCCACGCCGAAGCATTTCGCGGTGCACAGCGGCCCCGAGGCCGGGCGCGACAGTTTCGACGTCGACCCCAGCCCGCAGGATCTGGAAGCTACCTACCTGCCCGCCTTCCGCCAGGCGGTGACCGAGGGCAAGGCGCTCTCGCTGATGTGCGCGTACAACTCGATCCACGGCGTGCCCGCCTGCGCATCGTCGCCGCTGATGGTCGACCGGCTGCGTCGCGACTGGGGCTTTACCGGCTTCACCGTCTCCGATTGCGACGCGGTCGGTAACATCAGCACCTATCACCACTATCGGCTCGACACGCCCGGCGCCGCGGCAGCGGCAATCAGGGGCGGCACCGATCTCAATTGCGGAACCGCCTATGCCGGCCTCCCCGCCGCAGTTCGCCAGGGTCTGGTGAGCGAGGCCGAGGTCGACACCGCGCTGACGCGCGCCTTCCGCGCCCGCCGCGCGCTGGGCATCGCGTTCGGCGGCGACAGCCCGTGGAACAAGATCGGCACCGATCAGGTCGATACCCCCGCGCACCGTGCGCTCGCGCTCGAGGCGGCGCGCAAATCGATCGTGCTGCTCAAGAACGATGCCAGCCGCCTGCCGCTCAAATCGGGCAGCCGGATCGCGGTGATCGGCACCAATGCCGACGATATCGGCGTGCTCCAGGGCAATTACCACGGCACCGCCGTTTCCCCCGTTACCCCGCTCGACGGCATCCGCAAGCAGTTCGGCGCCGCCAATGTCCGCTATGCCCAGGGTTCGGTGCTCGCCGACGGCGCGCCGGTGGTGGTTCCCGAAACCGTCTTTCCTCAGGGTCTGAAAGCGGAGTATTTCACCGGTACCGGGACGACCGGCGGCACGCCCGTCCTGACGCGCACCGAACGCCGCATCGATGCGGACCTCAACCGCGTCAGTCCGGCGCCTGGGCTTGGCCGCAGCTTCGGCGTCCGCTGGTCGGGCGTCTTCACTCCGCCCGCCGCGGGTGACTATACGCTGGTGATCGACGTCCCGGCGTGCTGGAAAGACTGTTCGGTCCATGACGTCGCACGCCTCTGGATCGGCGACCGCCAGCTCACCGCCGGCGAGATCAAGAAGGGCCGCGTCGAGATCCCGGTCTCCAGCGACGGCAAACCCGCCGTCTTCCGCCTCGAACTCGATCACCGCAGCGACGACGAGGGTATCCGCCTGCTCTGGACGCCGCCCGCCGCGCCGATGCTCGCCGCCGCTGTCGCCGCCGCGAACGCTTCAGACGTCGTCGTCGCGGTGATGGGCCTGTCGCCCGATCTCGAGGGCGAGGCGCTGTCGGTCAGCGTACCCGGCTTCGTCGGCGGCGACCGCACCGACATCGGGCTTCCGCTCGCGCAACAGGCGCTGCTCAAAGCACTGCGCGCGACCGGCAAACCCGTCATCCTCGTCCTGACCAGCGGCAGCGCGGTGACGGTCGATCCGTCGCTCGCCGACGCGATCCTGACCGCCTGGTATCCGGGCCAGGCCGGCGGCACCGCGATCGCCGAGACGCTCGCGGGGCTCAACAACCCTTCGGGTCGCCTCCCCGTCACCGTCTACAAGTCCGCCAGCGACCTGCCCGCCTTCATCGACTATACGATGAAGGAGCGCACCTATCGCTACTTCACCGGCAAGCCGCTCTGGGGCTTCGGCCACGGGCTGAGCTATACCAGTTTCGGCTATGCCGCGGCAAAACCCAGCCTCACCGTCGCGGCCGGCCAGCCTCTCACGCTCGCGGCGAAGGTCTCGAACACCGGCGCGCGCGCGGGCGAAGAGGTCGTTCAGGCCTATCTCGTCCCGACCGCGACCACCGGCGGCGGAGCGACCACCGCGGTGCTCCAGCGCCAGCTCGTCGGCTTCGACCGCGTCGCGCTCAAGCCCGGCCAGTCGCGCACCGTCTCGTTCGCGCTCGATCCCCGCTCGATGAGCAGCGTCGCGCGCGACGGCACGCGGACGATCCAGCCCGGCGCCTATCGCCTCTATGTCGGCGGCGGCCAGCCCGGCGACGGCGAGGGGCAATGGACCGACCTGACGATCACAGGCGCAGCGGTGGGGCTGCCCAAATGATCGATCGCCGTTCGTTGATCGCCGGCGGGCTCGCGCTCGTCGGCACCCCTGCTTTTGCCGCCCGCCCGAACCTGCCCTCCAAGCGCCCCGCCGTCGCCGACCGTCTGTTCAAGAGCCGGGCGGTGGAACGCGAGATCGCCCGCGTCTCGGCCCGGATCGCCGATCCGAAGCTGCGCTGGATGTTCGGCAACTGCTATCCCAACACGCTCGACACGACCGTGCGGATGTCGACCATCGGCGGTGCCCCCGACGCGTTCGTCATCACCGGTGACATTCCGTGCCTGTGGCTGCGCGACAGCTCGGCGCAGCTCCGCCCCTATCTTCACCTCGTCCGCAACGATCCCGCGCTGCGCACCGTGTTCCGCGGGCTGATCGCCCGCCAGTCGCGATCGATTCTGCTCGATCCCTATGCCAATGCGTTTCTCGAGGATCCCGCCGGCAAGACCGAGCTGAGCTGGGCGTTGCACGACCAGACCGAGATGAAACCGGGTGTCGCCGAGCGCAAATGGGAGATCGACTCGCTCTGCTACCCGATGCGTCTCGCTTATGGCTATTGGCAGGCGACGCGCGACGCGACCCCGTTCGACGCGACCTGGGCGGAGGCAGCACGCGCCAGCCTGCGCACCTATCGCGAGCAGCAACGCAAGGACGGTCGCGGCCCCTATAGCTTCCTGCGCGCCTCGAACCGTAATACCGAGACGATGGCGCTCGAGGGCTGGGGCAATCCCGCCAGGCCGAACGGCCTGATCCAGTGCGGTTTTCGTCCGTCCGACGATGCCTGCCTCTATCCCTATCTGATCCCCGCCAATCATTTCGCGGTGACGACGCTGCGCGAACTGGCTGTCGTCGCGAAGGAGGCGCGCAACGACACCGCGCTCGCCGCCGATGCCACCGCGCTTGCGGCCGAGGTCGAGACCGCGCTCAACGCGCATGGCAAGATGCGGCTGCGCGACGGCCGCGAGGTCTGGGCCTATGAGGTCGACGGGTTCGGCAACGCGGTCTTCATGGACGACGCCAACGTGCCGTCGCTGTCCGCGCTCGCCTATATGGGCTGCGTTCCCGCCACCGACCCGCTCTGGCGCCGCACCTCGGACGCTGCCTGGAGCGACGCCAATCCCTATTTCTTCAAGGGCACCAAGGCGGAGGGGATCGGCGGCCCGCATGTCGGGCTCGGCCAGATCTGGCCGATGTCGCTGATCATCCGCGCGCTTGCCGGCGCTGACGACGCGACCGTCCGCAGCTGCCTCAGGATGTTGCGCGATACGGATGCCGACACCGGCTTCATGCACGAGGCGTTCGACAAGGACGATCCCACCAAGTTCACGCGCAGCTGGTTCGCCTGGACGAACGGACTGTTCGGGGAACTGCTCGTCCATCTTGCCGATACCCGCCCCGCGCTGCTGGCAGCGCCGTTATGAGGCTCACGCGACGTGCGTTGCTCGGCTCGACCGGTGCGCTGGCGCTGAGCGACGCGATGCCAGCCTTTGCCGGCCGGTCGCGCGCGGTGCCCGATCTGTGGATCGGGACCGGCGGCGACGGCCATACCTATCCCGGCGCGACCGTGCCGTTCGGCATGGTCCAGGTCAGTCCCGACACGGATACGGAGAACTGGGCGAACTGCTCGGGCTATCATCGCGGTGACCCGTCGATCATGGGCTTTTCGCACACGCATCTGTCGGGCACCGGCATCGCCGACATGATGGACGTGCTCGTCGTGCCTGCCCGCGGCCCGGTCAAGCTGCGCCCCGGCGCACCCGACAAGCCCGGCGAAGGCTATCGACAGACCTATGCGCAGGAAAGTGCCGAGCCCGGCTATTATGCCTGCACGCTCGGCAACGGCGTCCGCTCCGAACTCACCGCCGAAGCGCGCGTCGGCTGGCAGCGGCACCGCTTTCCCGCCGGCCCCGGGCATCTCCTTATCGACCTCGGCAACTACCGCGACAGCCGCCCGGGCGAAGGCCCGCTGATCGACGACAGCCGGATCGAACTCGAATCGGACGGCATCCTGATCGGCAGCCGCCGCACCTTCCGCTGGGCCAAGGGGCGCCGCATCCACTTCGCGATGCAGGTCTCGCGCAAGCCCGACCGGATCACGCTGCATGCGGGCGACCAGGTCGTCAACGGCGCGATCGCGACCGCCGACCGCGTGCGCGCGGTGCTGCACTACGACGATGCGGGCTCCGCCCCGATCGTCGTGCGCACCGCGGTTTCCGCGGTCGACATGGCGGGCGCACGGACCAACCTCGCCGCCTCGGCATCGCGCGACTTCGATGCGGCGCGGCGTCAGGCGATCGGCGACTGGGCCGACGCGCTCAAGACCGTGAAGATCGACGGTGGCAGCGACGACCAACGCGTCGTCATGGCCACCGCGCTCTATCATGCGATGCTCGCGCCGACGCTCTTTTCGGATGTCGACGACCGCTATGTCGGGCTCGACCGGCTGGTCCACAGCGTGCCCAAGGGCGAACAGGCGTACAGCACCTATTCGACCTGGGACACCTATCGTACGCTCCACCCGCTACTGACGCTGGTCGCGCCCGATCGCGCGCGGTCGCTCGTCCGCGACCTGGTCCGCCAGACGCAGCAGAGCGCCTATGGCCCGCCGTGCTGGCCGCTCCAGGGGGTCGAGACCGGCACGATGATCGGCTGGCATTCGGTCGCTATCATGGCGGAGGCCGCGGCCAAGGGCATCGACGCGGACTATGCCGCCGCCTGGCCTGCGATCCGCACGCGCGCGTTCGACGCCAAGGCCCCCGACCTCGTCAACAGCCGCGCGCGGGGCACCTATATCGCGCGTGGCTATCTGCCTGCCGATCAGGTCGACGAGTCGGTCAGCCGGACCCAGGAATATGCCTATGACGACTGGGCGATGGCCGCCCTTGCCGCAGAGGCCGGGGCGACCGACGACGCCGCCCGTCTGCGCGAGCGCAGCCGGAACTATCGCAACGTCCTCGACCCGGCGATCGGCCTGGCGCGACCCAAGCTCGCCGACGGCAGCTGGCTGACGCCCTATGACCCGATCCAGCTCGGCCACATCAAGCGCTACCACGACTTCACCGAAGCCAATGGCTGGCAGACGACCTTCCTCAACCAGCATGACCTCTACGGCCAGATCGCGCATTTCGGTGGCGATGCGAAGTTCGCCGCGCGCCTCGACGCGCTGTTTGCTGCGCCCTCGACGCTGCCCAGGGACGCGCCGCCCGACATATCGGGGCTGATCGGCCAATATGCGCACGGCAACGAACCCGATCAGCACGTGCCCTATCTCTACGCCTATGTCGGCCAGCCCTGGAAGACGCAGGCGCTGGTCCGCAAGATCCTGACGACGATGTACAAGCGCGCGCCCGACGGGATCATCGGCAATGACGATTGCGGCCAGATGAGCGCATGGTTCGTGATGTCAGCGCTCGGCCTCTACCCGGTCGATCCGGTCGCGGCGGTCTATGTGTTCGGCTCGCCGCTCTTCACCCGCGCCGAACTCAAGGTCGGGGGCAAGCGTAAGGTCGTGATCGAGGCGCCGGGCAACCGCGCCGATACGCCCTATGTCACCGCGGTCACTTGGAACGGCAAGCCCTGGACGAAAAGCTGGATCGCGCATGCCGATCTCGTCGCCGGCGGTACGCTGCGCTTCACCATGTCCGCCACCCCCGATCCGGCGTTCGGCGCGAAGCTCGCTGACCGCCCCCCCTCGTTCGGCCGCCCCGCTGCCTGAATTCCCACGGAGACGTTGATGACCGAAGTTTCCCGCCGCCTCCTGCTCGCATCGGGCCTGGCCGCAACCGCGACGCCTGCGCTCGCGGCGACCCGCGCGGCCGCCCCCAAGCCATGGGGTGCGACGCCGTCGAAGCGCCAGCTCGCCTGGCATGCGCGCGAGCAATATGCCTTTGTCCATTTCTCGATCAACACCTTCACTGATCGCGAATGGGGCTATGGCGACGAGGATCCCAAGCTCTTCGATCCGACTGATTTCGACCCCGACCAGATCGTTGCGGCGGCCAAGGCAGGCGGCATGCGCGGCATCATCCTGACCGCCAAGCATCATGACGGCTTCTGCCTGTGGCCGACGATGCTGACCGAGCATTGCATCCGCAACAGCCCGTACAAGAACGGCAAGGGCGATGTCGTCGGTGAGATGGAGCGCGCGACCAGGAGGGCCGGGCTCGATTTCGGCCTGTACCTTTCGCCCTGGGATCGCAATCACGCGGACTATGGCCGCCCGGCCTATGTCGAGTATTTCCGTAAGCAGGTGGTCGAGCTCTGCACGCGCTATGGCACCCTGTTCGAATTCTGGTTCGACGGCGCCAATGGCGGCGACGGCTATTATGGCGGCGCGCGCGACACGCGGAAGATCGATGCGCCGAAATATTACAACTGGCCGTCGATCGTCGCGCTGGTCCATCAGCATCAGCCGATGGCCTGCACCTTCGATCCTTTGGGCGCCGACGTGCGCTGGGTCGGCAATGAGGACGGCGTCGCTGGCGATCCCTGCTGGCCGACCATGCCGAACCATCCCTATGTCCAGAGCGAGGGCAATTCGGGCGTGCGGGGTGCGCCGCTCTGGTGGCCGGCCGAGACCGACGTCTCGATCCGGCCGGGCTGGTTCTATCACGCGGACGAGGATGCGAAGGTCAAGACGCCCGCGCGGCTGGTAAAGCTGTACGACGAGTCGGTCGGTCGCGGCACCAACCTCAACCTCAACCTGCCGCCCGACCGGCGCGGCCGCCTCGCCGATATCGACGTCGCCGTGCTGAAATCCTTCGGCACCGCGCAGGCTGCCACCTTCGCGCGCGACCTCGCCCAGGGCGCGGTCGCGACCGCCAGCCACAGTCGCGGCCCCGGCTTCACGCCGGCAAACGTCCTCGACGGTCGCTCCGACAGCTATTGGTCGACCGCCGACGGCATCACGACTCCCAGCCTCGTGCTCGAGCTTCCCCCCGGCCGGGCCTTCGACCTCATCCGCCTGCGCGAATATCTCCCGCTCGGGCTGCGCGTGACGCGGTTCGCGGTCGATGCCGAAGTGGACGGCCGGTGGCGCGAACTGGCGCAGCACGCCTGCATCGGCGCGCAGCGTATCATCCGCCTGCCCGCGCCGGTCACGGCCCGCCGCCTGCGTCTGCGTATCCTCGAAGCCCCCGCCTGTCCCGCGATCCGCGAGATCGCGCTTTTCCGCCAGGTCGCGCCCGCCGCGGTCGCCACCGTCGTCGCGTCGGATCCGAGCATCGTCGCCACGACGCGCTGGTCGATCGCCGCCGCCTCCGAGCCCGGTGCACAGGCCCTGCTCGACAACGACACCGCGACGAGCTGGGCACTGCCCGCCCCCAAACCCGGCGCCCCCGCCTCGGTGACGATCGACCTCGGCGCGACCGAGACGCTCGCCGGGTTCAGCCTGACGCCGTCGCGCGCGGTGATGGCGGACACCGCACCGCCGAAGGGCTACCGGATCGAGACGAGCACCGACGGCACCGACTGGCAAGAGGCCGGCAAGGGCGAACTGCCCAACATCGCCTATGCGCTCGCGACTCAGCGGATCGCCTTTGCGACCCCGGTCACCGCCCGTCTGCTCCGCCTCAGCTTTGCCGAGACCGCGATTCCTGCCCGTCGCCTCGCAATCGCCGGGATCGGCGCGTTCCGGCCGCGCAGCGGGTAACGCAATGATACGGTCTGTCCCACGCGTGCAATAAATCGCGCGCATACCCCAGGTCGGATCCGGTGCCGCGACGGTGCCGGTCCGGCCGGGGACACGCCATGACAGCGATCGAAACCAGTGCAACGCCGATGACCACAATCGCAGGGGTCGCCATGGACGGTGCCGAGGCCGCGCCGGTGATACGATCGGCCTGGCTCGCACCAGGATTCTACCTCGCATTCCTGTTCGGTGCGCTGTTCCTGTTCGCGATCGGCCTGCTTCTGCTCTGGCGGTCGGCGAATAAACTCCAGCGATTCCGGGCACCTGCTGGAAACGGACTCGGTTCGGCGTGGTCGGGGCAACATCCGTCGCCCACGATCTGATCCCCTAACATGAAGCAGGCCGATTCCTTGCCGCCTGCATGGACCCGGTCTGGTGGATCGCACGTTGAGCCCCCGAACTTCGTCCTCGACAGCAAGGATCCGCAATGAGCGACACCGAACAGCGCAACCCCGGCAACGGTGGTGAGACGCATCAGCAGGCAGGCGGCGACGTCCCCGTCCTGACCACCAACCACGGCGTGCCCGTGTCCGACAACCAGAACAGCCTGAAATCCGGCGCGCGTGGCCCCACGCTGCTCGAGGATTTCGTGCTCCGCGAGAAGATCTTCCATTTCGATCATGAGCGGATCCCCGAGCGGATCGTTCACGCACGCGGATCGGGTGCGCACGGCTATTTCGAAGCTACCGATGACATTTCCGACCTGACCAAGGCGGCGGTGTTCAAGAAGGGCACGAAGACCGAGCTCTTCACGCGCTTCTCGACGGTCGCTGGCGGCGCCGGTTCGGTCGACACCCCGCGCGACGTGCGCGGCTTCGCGGTCAAGTTCTATACGACCGAGGGGAACTGGGATCTCGTCGGCAACAACATCCCGGTGTTCTTCATCCAGGACGCGATCAAATTCCCCGATCTGATCCATTCGGTGAAGATGGAGGCCGATCGCGCCTATCCGCAGGCCGGTTCGGCACACGACACCTTTTGGGACTGGGCATCGCTGACCCCAGAATCGACGCACATGCAGATGTGGGCGATGTCCGACCGCACCCTGCCGCGTTCGCTGCGGATGATGGAAGGCTTCGGCGTCCACACGTTCCAGCTCGTGAACGAAGAAGGCAAGTCGAGCTTCGTCAAGTTCCACTGGAAGCCCAAGCTTGGCCTCCAGTCGACGATCTGGGACGAGACGCTCAAGCTCCAGGCCGCGGACAACGATTATCATCGTCGCGACCTGTGGGAAGCGATCGACACCGGCGACTTCCCCGAATGGGAGCTGGGCATCCAGGTGTTCGACAAGGCTTTCGCCGAGGCGCAGCCCTATGACGTGCTCGATTCGACCAAGCTGATCCCCGAGGAGGACGTTCCCGTCCGGATCATCGGCCGGATGGTGCTCGACCGCAACGTCGACAACTTCTTTGCCGAGACCGAGCAGGTCGCGTTCCTGCCGACCAACATCGTCCCCGGCATCGATTTCTCGAACGATCCGCTGCTTCAGGGCCGTCTGTTCAGCTATCTCGACACGCAGAAGTCGCGTCTCGGCACGACCAACTTCCACCAGATCCCGGTCAACGCACCGCGCAGCCCCGCTGGTAATTTCCAGCGTGACGGCATGATGCAGACCAAGGTGCCCAAGGGTCGTGCTAATTACGAGCCGAACAGCCTGTCGGTTGTCGGCGAAGACGGCGGCCCGCGCGAATCGCCGAACGGCTTCGTGACGACCACCAACCCGACCGGTGCGGACGAGCAAGGCGAGAAGCTGCGGATGCGCGCCGAACTGTTCGGTGACCATTACAGCCAGGCACGGCTGTTCTGGGTGTCGGCGACCGACAATGAGAAGGCGCATATCGCGTCGGCTTTCACCTTCGAGCTGTCGAAGGTCGGTCTCGCGCATGTTCAGGAGCGCACCGTCGCCAACCTCCGCAACGTGAACGAGGAACTGGCGACGCGCGTTGCCGATGGTCTCGGCATCCCCCTGCCGGCGGCCAATCCGGCGTTCCGCGCGCCGGTCGACATGCCACCGAGCCCGGCATTGTCGATCCAGAAGAACATGAAGGAGACGCTCGAGGGCCGTCAGGTCGGGATCCTGATCGCCGACGGGTCGGATGGCGCGGAGATCGACGCGGTCGTCGCGGCGGTCGAGGGTGCAGGCGGCAAGCCAGTACTCGTCGCCCCCAAGGTCGGCGGCGCCAAGCTCGCCGATGGCAGCATGAAGAAGGCACAGGGCCAGCTTGCGGGCAGCCCGTCGCAGATCTTCGACGCGGTGGCGGTCGTCCTGTCGGCCGATGGGTGCAAGACGCTGCTGAAGGAAGGCGCGGCGGTCCAGTGGGTCATGGATGCGTTCGGTCATCTGAAGGCGATCGGCGCCAGCGATGCGGCCAAGCCGCTTCTCGACAAGGCCGGCGTGGAGCCCGATGCGGGTGTGGTGGCGCTGGCCGACATCGCGACCGCGGGTGCAAAGCGCTATTGGGATCGTGAGCCCAGCGTCCGCATGCTCGCCTGACCGGCACGAGAATGAGATCACGCCGTTCGCGCGTGGTCTCATTCGTCTGACAGAAGAACGGCCGCCCCGCACATCATGTGTGGGGCGGCCGTTTCGCGTCTGGCCCAGCTGTACGCCTGGATGGTCTAGGAGCGAACGAGTTCGGCGATCTCGAACGCGTGCGATCGCCAACCGCGCTGGATCGACGCCTCCTCGGCCGCGACGCGCTTCTTCTTCGCCTCGGCCAATGACTTGCTGTGCCCCCAGAAGACTTCTGTCTTGCCGTTAGCGAGCACCGCGACGATCCGCCAGTAATGGGTGAACGCCGTCGCCGTGGGCCCGATCGTCTTCACATAGCCATCGGGCAGCGTCGCGGTGAGATAATGCTTCTTGGCCAAGTGCGCGTCAGTCCGCCGCTGGCGCGGTTGCGGCGTCCGTCCTGGCCGCGAGCATGTACCCGAAGACGACGAAGACCAGCCCGCCGACGGTGTTTCCCGCAGTCACAACGACGAGATTATGCACCGTGCCCGCCAGATCGATAACCGGATGCGGCGCCATGAGGCCGAGCGTGAGCGCGGTCATGTTGGCGACCGAATGCTCGAAACCGGCAGCAACGAACGCGAGCAGGATCCAGGCCATCGCGATGCACTTGGCCGCATCACCCTTCATCCGTGCCGCCGTCCAGATCGCGAGACAGACGAGCCAGTTGCACAGGATCGCCCGCGCGAACAACGCGATCCCATCCGCCTCGACCTTGTGCTGGACATAGGCGTTGAACATCGTGTCGGCATTGGCGAACACGGCGCCGCCCCCGCCGATTGCGAAGATTGCCGATAGCAGGACGCCACCGACCAGATTGCCGAGCCAGACGACAGTCGCCAGCGTGATCGCCTCACCATAGCTGATGGTCCGCTTCGCCAGGCCGAAGCCGAGATACATGACATAGCCGGTGAACAGCTCGGCGCCGGCGAATACCGTCAGGATCAGGCCGATCCCGAACGTCGCGCCCATCACCAGTGGCCGGACGCCGGGAGGAAGCCCCGCCGCCGCGCTGATCGCCAGGATCATCGCGATCCCGATATAGGTTCCCGCCAGGATCGCGCCCGCAAAGAAGCCAACCGGCGAGCGACGCCACGCCGCGGCCTTGGCCGCCGCGAGCGTCGCATAGGTGTCGATCGTCGGCGCGTATCCCGCGCTCATGCCATAGCGGCCTGGCTCTGGCCGACGACCCCAGCGCGCGCCACGCCGCGCTCCGCACCGACATCCCCGCCGGCCCGCCGCACCGTCACCGGCACCGACTTATAGGACGGGGTGAAGCTCTGCGGATCATGATCCTCGAGCGCGATCAGCGGCTGCGTCTCGGGATAATAGGACGCGATGCACCCGTCCGGCAGCGCATAGCGGACCAGGGTCAGCTTCTGCACGACGCGGTCCGGATGCGCATATTGCAACGCGGTGGCGACATCGACAACATCGCCCTCCGCATAGCCGAGCCGCGCCATGTCACGCTCGTTCATGAACAGGATGTCGCGACGGCCGAAGACACCGCGATACCGGTCGTCGAGGCTGTAGACGGTCGTGTTGTACTGATCATGCGCCCGCAGCGTCGTCAGACGCAGCACGTCCGGCGCGTTCGCGGTCTCGTCTTCCTCGATCCCCTCGGCAACGATGAAGTTCGCCTTGCCGCTGCTCGTCTTCCAGATCCGCAATGCGGCGGAGTTGGGGAGGTGGAACCCGCCCGGCTTGCGGATCCGCGCGTTGTAATCGGCAAAATCAGGGAACACGGCCTCGATCTTGTCGCGGATCAGGTCGTAATTGCCGACATAGGCATCCCAGTCGATATCGCCCTTGCCCTTGAGCGTCGCCTTGGCGATCTCGCCGACGATCCAGATCTCGGACTTCACATTCTCGCCCGGCGGCATCAGGAATCCGCGCGACGCGTGGACCATCGACATCGAATCCTCGACGGTGACCGACTGCGGGCCACCGGCCTGCGTGTCGAGCTCGGTCCGCCCCAGGCATGGCAGGATATAGGTGTCCTTCGCCATCAACAGCATCGTGCGGTTGAGCTTGGTGGTGATGTGCACCGCCAAGTCGAGCTTGCGGAACCCTTCAGCGCACGCCTGCGGATCGGACGACGCGATGGCGAGGTTGCCGCCGAGGCAGACGATCGCCTTGGCCTTGCCGTCGCGCATCGCGGCGATGCTCTCGACCACCGAATGACCATGCTCGCGCGGCGGCTCGAAGTTGAAGACCTTCTTCATCTGGTCGAGCAGCAGCGGCATCGGTCGTTCGGTGATGCCGACCGTCCGGTCGCCCTGCACGTTGCTGTGCCCGCGCAGAGGACAGATCCCGGCGCCGGGGCGGCCCATATTGCCACGCAGCAGCAACAGGTTCGCAAGCTGCTGGACGTTGCTGGTACCGGTGCGGTGCTGGGTGATCCCCATGCCGTAACAGGCGATCGTCGCCTTGGACAACGCATAGATCCGCGCGACATCCTCGAGATCCGCCCGGCGCAAACCACTGGCCTGTTCGATATCGGCCCAATCGGTCCGTGCGAGATCGGCGATATAGGGTTCGAGCCCGTCGGTATGCTCGGCGATGAACGCATGGTCGAGCGCGGGTTCGCCGCCGCTCGCGCGCGCCGCCTCGTCGAGCGCCACGAGTGCCTTGGCGATACCCTTGAGCGCCGCGGCGTCGCCGCCGACCTTCACCTGCAGATAGGAGCTGGCGATCTGGGTCGCCGACATCGTCGCCATCTCGACCACCGACTGCGGCGATTCGAAGCGTTCGAGCGAGCGCTCCTTGAGCGGGTTGAACACGATGATCTTGCCACCGCGGCGCGACACCTCGCGCAGCGTCGCCATCATCCGCGGGTGGTTGGTCCCCGGATTATGGCCGATCGACAGGATCAGGTCGGCATGGTCGAAATCCTCGAGACTGACGGTGCCCTTGCCGATCCCGATCGACTTGGGGAGGCCGACCGACGTCGCCTCGTGGCACATGTTCGAACAGTCAGGGAAATTGTTGGTCCCGTACAGCCGCACGAACAGCTGATAGAGGAACGCTGCCTCGTTCGAGCAGCGGCCCGAGGTATAGAATTCGGCCTGGTTCGGATCCGGCACCGCGGCAAGACCCGCACCGATCGCGGACATCGCCTCCGCCCAAGTCACGACCTCATAATGGTCGGTCGCGGCGTTGTAGCGCAGCGGTTCGGTGACGCGACCCTGATCCTCGATCCAGTGATCGCTCTGCTTCCAGATCTCGGCGACGCTGTGCTTGGCGAAGAAATCGGCGCCGATCAGCTTCGCCGTGGATTCCCATGCCACCGCCTTGGCGCCATTTTCGCAGAATTCGAACGACGAGGTATGCTTGGGGTCGGGCCAGGCGCAGCTCGGACAGTCGAAACCGTCGGGCTGGTTGGACTTCAGCAGCGTCTGCCCGCCCCGCACGACGATCTGCTGGGCCTTCAGCGACGTGGCAACCGCCTTGAGCGCACCCCAGCCACCGGCCGGGCCCGTATAGTCGACGATCCCGTCGGGACGCTTGTTACGCATACTCAAATCTCCAAATCGGGCGTGTCACCGCGGAAATTGCCCGGGTCCATGCAGCCTTAACGTTTGGAGTCGCGATACCGCGCCGCAGCATAAGCGGCAAAACAGGAAAATCGCAGCCGGTGATCGCCTTTATAGGTCAGTACGGCTTTCATTTGACTAGCAATAAGGTTCGACCATCGCGCGCACGTCGACGCGCGCCTTCAGCCGTGCGGCGAGCAGTGCGGTACCGCTGATCTTGCGCTGCACGAACAGCATGTCGGCCGACGGGATATGCCAGGTCGACCGGTCGCGTGCGATCGCCGCGCCCTCGTCCCGGAGTACCGAGACGAAGCTGCGATCGCCGAAGTCGAACGGCCCCGTCCGATTCATCTCTGCCAGGATCACGTCGATCATGCGGTCGATCTGTGGCTGATGCCCCACGACCGCGGCCTCGCCCAGAAAGCCCGCCTGAACGGCTGCGTCGCGAACCGCGTCGCGCTGTCCGGCGAGCCCAGCGGCCAGCAGCCGGCGATACCCGTCCGCTACGTCCTGCGGCACCGCGCGCGCGGCCCCGAAGTCGAGCAGGACGATCCGCCCCGTCTCGGCCTGCCAGCGATAATTCGCGAAATTGGGATCGGTCTGCATCAGCCGCCAGTCGAGCAGTTCGTGCAGCGTGAGCCTGATCAGCCGCTCCATGGCCGTATCGCGTACGTCCTGGGGTGCGGTCTCGAGGCTCTCGATCGGCGTACAGTCGATATACTCCATCGCCAGCACGCGCGGCGTCGACAATGTCGGCTCGAGTTGCGGGACGACCAGCCCCGCATCGTCGCCCACCAGCGCGCGATAGCGTCCCAGCATCTCGCCCTCGCGGACATAATCCGCCTCGTCGTGCAATTGCTGTTTCGCGTCACCGAGCAGCCGCGTGATGTCGAGCTCCTTGGGCAACAGCCCCGACACGCGCAGCAGCGTGGCGACATTGTCGACATCCGCGTCGATGCTGTCCTTCACGCCCGGATATTGCACCTTGATCGCCAGCACACGTCCGTCGGGGAGCCGTGCCCGGTGCACCTGGCCGATCGATGCGGCCGCGACCGGATGCGCCTGGAAATGGGCGAAGCGGCGGCGCCAGTCCTTCCCCCATTCGGCCGTGAGCACCCGGTCGAGCTGCGCGGGCGGCATGTGATGCGCATCGTTGCGCAGCCTGGCGAGGATCGTCGCCAGTTCGGGCGGCAGCATGTCGCCCGCGTCCATCGACACCATCTGGCCGAGCTTCATCGCCGCACCGCGCAGATGCGAAAGCTGGTCCGCGACCCGCACCGCGTTGGCGGGGGTCAGCAGCAGGTCCGACATGCGCGGACGCTCGCCGCTCGCGAGCCGCCGGGCGCCCTCGGCGACCACCCCGCCCGCGACGCCGCCGGCAAGCCGCCCGAACACGCCGAGCCGCGACAGCCGGCCCCGCGGGATCGACCGCCCGCCACGCGATTGCGATCCCGCGTCGAAGCCGGACTCGTTATCAGCTTGTGGATTTTGTTGAGTGCCCGGCTCCGTGCCGGGCATGACAGGATCTTCGCTCGTCGGTCTATCCTCGGTCTGGAGAGCCCCTTGCGCGAGACCGCTTCTTAGATGGTAAGCTGGGGTGGAGGATCAACCATCGGACCGCCATCCATGACGCCACCTGTTTTCAATAACATCACCCGCCGCACATTGCTCTGCGGCATGGCGACCGCGACGCTCGCCACCGGTCTGCGCGCCGCACCGCCATCGCCGCGCGACGCCCGCGTGCTCGTCGGCACCTATGCGCGCGAGGGCGGCAAGGGTCTGTACACGCTGTCGCATGACCGGGCGCGCAATCGCTGGCAGGTCGAGCCGCCGGTCGCCGGGATCGACGACGCGTCGTTTGCGGTGCGGGCACCCCGCACCGGGCTATGGTATGTCCTGCGCGAGCAGGCGAAAGGGTCGGTGACCGGCTTCACGCCCGACTGGAAAGCCCGCGGCACGATGCCGTCGGGTGGCGCCGATCCCTGCCATGCTGCGTTTGACGACGCGTCCGGCTGCCTCGCCATTGCCAATTATTCGAGCGGCAGTGTCGGCTTCTACCGCATCGATCCCGCGACCGGTGCGCCGGGCGAACCGACGATCTTCCGCCATGAGGGGACCGGTCCAGACAAGAGCCGTCAGGAGGGGCCGCATGCGCATTGGGTCGGGTTCAGCCCCGATCGGCACTGGCTGCATTCGGTCGACCTCGGCGCCGACACGATCTTCGCCTATCGGTTCGATCCGGGCGCGCGCAGCCTTGCCGCACCGGTCCCGGCTTGGCGCGCGCCGCTGGGAACGGGACCGCGCCACCTCGTCTGGCATCCCCGCCTGCCGCGCGCCTATGTCGTTGCCGAACTCGCCAATACCGTGACCGCGCTCGATGCACAGCCGGACGGGCGTTTCACCACCCGCACGCAGGTATCCACCCTGCCCGATGGCCATGTCGGGTCGTCCCAGGCCGCGCACATCGCGATCGATCGCGCCGGCCGGCATCTCTACGTCTCGAACCGCGGCGCTGACAGCATCGCGGTGTTCGCACTTGATCGCGACGGAGTACCGACCCTCGTCCAGCACATCGCCGCCGGCGGACACTGGCCGCGCATCTTCCTGCTGCTCGAGGATCAGCGGCAGATGCTCGTCGCGAACGAGCGGTCGGGCACGATCGCGGTCATGGCGCTTGGCAAGGACGGCCGTCTCGCGCCGACCGATCAGACCCTGCGCGTCCCCGGGGCGGTGTTCCTAGCGCCGACTGGCTGACGATCACCCGACCCATAACGCCCCCGGCCCTGCCCTTGCACGGGCCGGGGGATCGGGCATGATCGCGCCTCGATCATCGTCAAAGGAGCCGTGCTTGCGCCTCACCCTTGTTCTCGCCCTGTTGTCGGCTGCCCCCGCCGTCGCGCAGCAGCAGCCGATCGCGGCCCCGGCCGACGCCCCGACGCGGCGCTTCACCGGCGCCGACCTGTTCGGCCTGTCGATCGCCGCGGACCCGCAGATCAGCCCTGACGGACGCACGATCGTCTATGTCCGCCGCACCGCCGACGTCATGACCGACCGTGTCCAGTCGTCGCTGTGGTTGATCGACGTCGCGACCGGTCGCCAGTCGCCGTTCGCCGCGCAAGGGTCCGACCCGCGCTGGTCCCCCGACGGCACGCGCGTCGCCTATGCCGCGCGCGACGGCGAGCAGTCGCAACTGTTCGTTCGCTGGATCGCGACCGGCACGAGCGCGCGGGTGACGGGCTTTCCCGGCGATCCGCAGGCGCTCGCCTGGTCGCCCGACGGCACCCGGCTCGCTTACGTCGCGACCGTCGCGGGCGAAGCGACGACGCTCGGCAAGGCACCGCCCAAGCCCGAGGGCGCGAAATGGGCCGAGCCGCTGACGGTGATCGACCGCGTCAATTATCGCAACGATGGCCCCGGCTATGTGAAGCCCGGCCGCGATCATCTGTTCGTCGTCGCGGCGGACGGCGGCGCGCCGCAACAGCTGACCTTCGGCGCGTTCGATGACGGCGGACCCTTGTCATGGACGCCCGACGGCCGCGGGATCGTGTTCGCCGCGATCCGCGGGCCCGATGCCGAGCGGCAGGTGATGAATTCGGACCTCATCGCGGTCGACACGACGAGCGGCGCGATGCGGACGCTGACGACCCGCGACGGCCCCGATGCGCAGCCGCGGATCTCCCCCGACGGCACGCGGATCGCGTGGCTCGGCTTCGACGACAAGCGGCGCAGTTACGAGAACACCCAGCTCTACCTCGGGGACCGCAACGCCGGCAGTCCCCGCTCGCTGACCGCCGCGCTCGATCGCGGGATCGAGGATGCGGTGTGGGCCGCCGACGGGCGCAGTCTTTATGCAAGCTATGACGATCACGGCCAGCGCCGGATTGCGCGCATCGGCCTCGACGGCCGGACGACGCCGCTGGTCGACAATGTCGCGGGCGGCGGGCTCGACCGGCCCTATACCGGAGGCGAGTTCTCCGTCGCGAGAGGCGGGACGATCGCCTATACCGGCGGCGACGGCAGCGCTCCTGCCGATATCTGGGTGTCGAGCGGTGGCAAGTCACGGCGGCTGACGCAGCTCAACGCGGTGATGACCGGCGCCAAGACGCTCGCGCCGATCCGCAAGATCGCGGTGACCGCGCCCGATGGCCGCGCGATCGACGCGTGGCTCGCGACGCCCGCCACGCGAACCCCCGGCCAGCGCGTGCCGCTGATCCTGGAAATCCATGGTGGCCCCAATAGCGCCTACGGCCCGGGGTTCGCGACCGACATGCAGCTCTATGCCGCGGCGGGCTATGCCGTGCTGTGGACCAATCCGCGCGGCTCGACCTCGTACGGCGAGGAGTTCGCCAACCTGATCGACAAGAAATACCCGTCCGACGATTATGGCGACCTGATCGCCGCGGTCGACGCGGCGATAGCGGATGGGACCGCGGATGCCGACAATCTGTTCGTCACCGGCGGATCGGGCGGCGGCGTGTTGACCGCCTGGATCGTCGGCAAGACCGACCGGTTCAAGGCCGCGGCGACGCAGAAGCCGGTGATCAACTGGGCGAGCGAGGCGCTGACGATGGACAATACGCTGTTCACCTCGCGCTACTGGTTCAGCAAGCTGCCATGGGAGGATCCGATGAGCTACTGGAACCGCTCGCCGCTCAGTCTCGTCGGCAACGTCAAGACGCCGACCCTGGTCGTGGTGGGCAGCGACGATTACCGCACGCCGGTTTCGGAATCCGAGCAATATTACGCCGCGTTGCAGATCCGCGGCGTACCGACCGCGCTCGTCAAGGTGCCGGGGGCGAGCCATGGCGGCTTCACCGCACGGCCGTCGCAATCCGCGGCAAAGGCCTCGGCGATCATCGCCTGGTTCGATCGCTATCGCGCCAAGCCGAGCGGATCACGCACCGACTGACCGTCCGTTCGTCACCGCCGGGGCGATGCCCATGGTGCAGTCTCGTGACTGCCGCACGGATCATGCCGATCCGTGCGGCAGTGCTGGTCACGCCAAAGGGCGTAGCCGGATCAGCGTTCGCCCTCGCCGCCCTCGTTTTCGCCACCCTCGCCGCGCTCGTTCTCACCACCCTCATACTCGCCTTCGCCGCGCTGGCCACGCTGCTGCTGCGCAGCCCGCGCGCGCCGCGGCGACGTCACCGCATGCCGAGCCTTGCCCGACCGAACGACGCGCCGACCTTCGCCCTCGCCCTCGCCCTCACCTTCACCGACCTGCTGAGCCGGCGGCGACAATGGCTTGGCGGCCGCGTCGCCGATGACGGCATGGCCCGATTGCGCGATCACAAAGGCGCCGACGCCCATCCACAATTTCGTACGCATACTATCTCCTCGGTCCCGACACGTTGGCCGGGAAGGCACTGAACTGTTAGGGGCGCGTCACCCGGCTCCATGCCGGATTTGCGAGATTTCCCATGATGATCATGATTGCCAACGTCCTGGATGCCGACAATCTCCAGTGGCTGCGAGATAATATGCGCAAGACCCGCTATGTCGACGGCCGACGGACGGCGGGGCGCGAGGCACGCCCTGTCAAACGCAACGAACAGGTCGACCGCGGCGACCCGTTGCTCGCCGAGATGCAGGACCTGGTCGTCGACCGGCTGCTCGACAATGCCCTGTTCCGCATGGCGACGCGGCCGCATGTCGTCCGCCCGCCGCTCTTCAGCCGCTATGATGCGGGCATGGCCTATGGCAGCCATGTCGACGATGCGATCATGGGCGGGATGCGGACCGATGTGTCGGTAACCGTCTTCCTCAGCGATCCGGAAGACTATGACGGCGGCGATCTGGTGATCGAATCCGCCGCCGGCGAACAGGACGTCAAGCTGCCTGCGGGCTCGGCGGTCTGCTATCCGACGACCTCGCTGCACCGCGTGGCGCCAGTCGTGTCGGGCGAGCGGCTTGCCGCGGTGACCTGGGTCCGGAGCCTCGTTCGGGACGCGGATGCGCGGGAACTGCTGTTCGACCTTGAAACCGCCCGACACGCGCTCTTCGAACGGCTGGGCAAGACGCCCGAACTCGACCTGCTCGCCAAGACGCAATCCAACCTTCTCCGGCGCTGGGCCGAGGACTGATCGACGCGACGCGGATCGTCGTCAGCTTGGTCTGTCGATGAGGCCGAGGGTGGCCGCGTCGCTCGTCCCGGCAAACCAGCGATCAAGCGCGGCACCGAAAAGCGGATCGGCCCCCGCCTCGCGAAACAGCGTCAGCGACGATCGCAGCTTCATCGCATCGACCTCACCGAAAACGGCCCGGGCGGTCACCCCCGTCAGCGCGTCGAGCGCTTCCACGCATTGCCGCAGACGCGCCCCGAGCACCGGATGCGCGAGATAGGCCCGCGCTTCCTCGAGTGACACGATCGCATAATGCTGCGCCATCGGGCTTCGTCCGAGCCCGGCAATCTGCGGGAAGATGAACCACATCCAGTGACTACGCTTGGCGCCGCGGCGTATCTCGGCAAGCGCGGACTCGTAGACTGCAGCCTGCGCAGTGACGAACCGTTCAAGATCATAAGGATGGGTCATCACCGCCTGCTTTCACTCAATCCTCGGCTCCCCATATATGGCAGAACCGATAGACGCAGGAAGAACTGGCTGGGGCGGCAGGGTTCGAACCTGCGCATGGCGGCATCAAAAGCCGCTGCCTTACCACTTGGCGACGCCCCAGCAGAGGCGGCCTTATAGCGGCGCGCCCCGACGAGAAAAGCCCTATCGCGTCTTAATCGAGTCGATGGACCCACCCATTGGCATCCGGCGCCAGACCGCGCTGGATCGCGACGAGCGAATCGCGGATCCGCAGCGTCATCGCGCCCGGCTCGCCGCCGCCGATCGTGAAGCGGCCCTCGGGCGACGCGACGGTCCCGATCGGGGTCACGACCGCGGCAGTGCCGCAGGCGAACGCCTCGACAAGCTTGCCGCTCGCCGCGTCGGCGCGCCACTGGTCAATCGCATAGGGCTCCTCGCGCACGGTGATCCCCTGCGCCCGCGCGAGCGTCAGGATCGAATCGCGGGTGATGCCGGGCAGGATCGTGCCCGTGAGAGCGGGGGTCGACAGGCTGCCGTCCGCAAACACGAAGAAGACGTTCATGCCGCCGAGTTCCTCGACCCAGCGACGCTCGACCGCATCGAGGAAGACGACCTGGTCACAGCCCTGGCTGATCGCTTCCTTCTGCGCGAGCAGGCTGGCGGCATAATTGCCGCCGCACTTCGCCGCACCCGTGCCGCCCTGTGCCGCGCGCGTGTAATGCTGGCTGACCCAGATCGAGACCGCCGAGGCACCGCCCTTGAAATAGGCACCGACCGACGAGGCGAGCACCATGTAGAGATATTCCGCGCTCGGCTTGACCCCCAGGAACACCTCGCTCGCGAACATGAACGGTCGCAGATACAACGCGCCGCCGTCGCTGTCGGGAATCCAGTCCTGATCCGTCCGGACCAGCCGCTCGACCGATTCGAGGAACAGCGACTCGGGAAGCTCCGGCATCGCCATCCGGCGTGCCGAATCCTGGAAACGCCGCGCATTGGCTTCGGGCCGGAAGAGCGCGGTGCCGCCATCGGCGAGTCGATAGGCCTTCATCCCCTCGAAGATTTCCTGCGCATAGTGCAGAACAGACGATGCGGGATCCATCATGATCGGCGCGCGCGTGGTGATCCTGGCATCGTGCCAGCCCTTCGCGTCACTGAAGCGGATCATCGCCATATGGTCGGTGAAGACCCGGCCGAAGCCGGGATCGATCAGGCGCTGCGCACGCTCGTTCGCAGCGACCGGATCGCCACACGGTTCGAACGAAAATGTCATGCTCGCGTCTGGGGACGATGAGGCCTGCGACAACGGAGGATGCATTGAATTTTTCTCTCTTTCCACGGCTTGCCGTCGACTAGGACCGAAGACTAAACCGGTCAACATGGCTGCCTCAGCATCACCCGCTTCACCCCTGTTTCTTCGCGAACCCGAACTGCGTCGCGGCATGGAACTCCTGTACTTTGGTCAGAGCCATCTGGTCCGGTCGATCGATGCGGGGCTCGCGGAGCAGGGGCTGGGGCGCGCGCACCACCGCGCCCTGTATTTCATCGCCCGCAAGCCGGACATGACGGTCAGCGAGCTGCTGTCGCTGCTCGCGATCACCAAGCAGTCGCTCGGTCGCGTGCTGAACGAACTTAGCGATCGTGGCTTTATCGAGGTCCGTCCCGGCGATCGTGACCGGCGTCAGCGGCTGCTGCGCTTGACGCCGGTCGGCAGCAAGATGGAGAGCGACCTGTTCGAAGCCGCGCGACAGAAGATGTCCGCAGCCTATAATCACGCCGGCCATGGTGCGGTTGCGGGCTATTGGGCGGTGCTCGAAGGCCTGATTCCGGAAGAGGAACGCGAGCAGGTGATAAAGCTGCGCGGCTGACTAAAGCGGCGCGAGGTCGCCGCGGGCGTTTGCCGCCATCTGCGCATTCCGCCGTGCCGAGGCCGCCAGCGTGCGGGACATCAGGGAGACCAGTGCATCGCCGTCGTCGAGCACGTTCAGCCCTTCCCGCGTCGACCCACCAGGGCTCGCGACCCGGTCCGCCAGCACCGCCGGCGAAACGTCCGCAGCACCGGCCATCCGCGCAGATCCGTCGAGCGTCGCGATCGCGAGCCGAGCCGCCTGATCCGCCGGCAGGCCGAGCGCCTGCCCCGCCTTGGCCAGCGCGTCGGCAAAGCGGAACACGAAACCCGGCCCGCATCCTGCCAGCGCGGTGACGGCATCGAACTGCGCCTCTGCGGCGATCCACTCGACCAGGCCGAGCGGCGTCATCAACGCCTCCGCGGTCGCACGCGCCGCGCCGTCATCCGTCGCGCCGTGCAGCGCAACCACGCCGCGGCCGATCGCAACCGGCAGGTTGGGCATCGCCCGAACCACCGCCTGTGCCTGAGACAGACGGTCGAGTGCGGCGATCTCGACCCCCGCGAGGATCGAAATCAGCAGCTTTGGCGCATAGCGCGCGAACACCGGCGTCTTCAGCGCGCCGAGCTGCTGCGGCTTCAGCGCGAGCATGACGGTTTCGGCAGAAAAGTCGTCGGGGTCGGGCAAAGCGGCGACGACGTGCACACCGGGTGGCATCACGCGCAAACTGGGACTGACGACGGTCACGCTGTCGGGTGAAAGGCCGTCGGCAAGCCAGCGGGCCAGCATCGCCCCGCCCATATTGCCACAGCCGATCATCAGGATCCGCCCGGTCATCGGCACGCCGCGCCCGGGGAAACGCGCGTGATCACGCCTCGCCCTGGGTTTCGATCAATGCCGAGGCAAGCGCGTCCGCCGGCGTCTTCCCGCCCCACAGGACGAACTGGAACACCGGATAGAAGCGCTCGCATTCCTCGATCGCCGATTCGACGAGCAGTTCGGCAGCCGACAGCGACATCGTGCCATCCTCACCGCCATCGACCATCGCCGCGTGACGGAACAGCAGGATCCCGCTCGTCGACCAGAGTTCGAAATGGCCGATCCAGAGCTGCTCGTTGGCGAGCCCGATCGTCTCGTAGACCGCCTGACGCCGTTCATCGGGCACCTTGATGTCCGGAAACGCCAGGAACTGCAGCACGCTGTCATCCTCGCGCCACAAGGCGCGCAGTTCGTACGTCGTCCAGCTGCCCTTTACGGTCGCGACGATCTCGTCGTCGTGACGTTCATGTTCCCATCCATGCGCAGCATAATAGGCTTCGAGCATGTCGATGGGCGCAGCATCGTCCTGGTCATGGTCGGCGTGGTCGAGCATCATTACGTCCTGGCACTCCTTGTCACGCGACAAAGGGTGCCGGGGCAAAAATGCTCCGACAACCCCGTTCGATCCGAATGCCCAGAAATCTGTGGAAAAGTCAGACGCCGACCTGCATTTTTGCTTCGAGAGCGTCGAGCCGGGCCTTCAGCGCGTCATTTTCGTCGCGCGCGGCGGCCGCCATCGACTTGACCGCGTCGAACTCCTCACGGCTCACGAAATCGAGGCCGCCGAGCCATTCACGGGCACGCTCGCGAACCCCAGACTGCGCTTCGCGGCCGACACCGGCAAAGGTTCCTGCGGCGCCGTTGAGGACCTTCACGAAATCGTCGAACATCCGGTTTTCGGACTGCATTGTCATCATCCTGCTAGTAACTCGCGCCGCGCGCCTCTTCACAACATCTGGGAGGTGCGCGTCGTCGGCACAAGGGTTTCGGCCTCGGGGTTGAGCCGGCCTATACCGTATGTGAGCATTCCCGCAAAGCTGATCCACACCATATAGGGCACCATCAGCCACGCCGCCCCGCGCCGGATACGCGCGAACAGGAATGTCGCCGCGATCGAGAGCAGCAGCATCGCGACGATGACGAGCACCGACGCCCCGATTCGGTGCGCGCCGAAGAACAGCGGCGTCCAGGCAAGATTCAACACGAACTGCGCGGCAAACAAGGCGATCGCGCGCCCTCGCCCCCGCGCGCCGCGCGCATTGAGGATCATTGCGAGAGCCAGGCCGAGCAGCACGTAGAGCGTCGACCAGGCGACCGGAAACGCCCAGCCTGGCGGAGTGAGCGCGGGCTTCACCAGGCTGGTGTACCAGGCACTTTCGCTCCCCACCGGGACCGCGCGCCCGGCCAGAAAGCCCAGCAGGACGATCAACGGAACGGTCACGATCGCCCAGCGCAGGAACGACATCCTCAGCTGGCCCTTCGAAGCGATGCCTCCCACATACGTCCTTTCAAGACTGATCGGCTTAGTCCTGCCGCGGGAACGCCCTGCCGTAAACCGCAACATGCATGGACCGATCGGGAAGTGTGTCATTCTGCGATGGCCGATCCGGGTCCAGCGCGGGCAGCATCCGGATCCTCAGTCGCGTGGCGCGGCGATCGCATGCGCGGCGATCAGGAACTCGATATTGCCCTCGGGGCCGGTGATCGGGCTCTCGACGACGCCCTCGACCTGCCAGCCCTTTGCCTCGAGCCAGACCGCGACCTCGCCGCAGACGCGCGCATGGACGGCCGGATCGCGGATCACCCCGCCCTTTCCGACCTCTTCGCGCCCCGCCTCGAACTGCGGCTTGACGAGCGCGAGCAGCCGCGCGCCGGGACGTGCGAATCCGATCGGGCGCTCGAGCACCTTGGCCAGCCCGATAAAGCTAGCATCGCAGACGATCAGGTCGACCGGTTCGGGGATATGCGCGTCGGTCAGGATGCGCGCGCTGGTCTGTTCATGGACGATCACGCGCGGGTCCTGGCGGAGTTTCCACGCAAGCTGGTTGGTCCCGCTGTCGACGGCATAGACGCGGGCGACCCCGTTGCTGAGCAGCACGTCGGTAAACCCACCGGTCGACGAGCCGACGTCGATCGCCACCGCATCCGTGACCGTCCAGCCGAAATGTGTGAGCCCGTGCGCAAGCTTGATCCCGCCGCGCGACACCCAGGGGTGATCGCGACCCCGCACGTCGAGGACGACGTCGTCCGCCAGCGTCTGCCCCGGCTTGTCGACCTTGCGCGTGCCGGCAAAGACCAGCCCCGCCATGATCAGCGCCTGGGCGCGCGTCCGCGACTCGACCAGTCCCCTGTCGACCAGCATCTGGTCCGCGCGTTGCTTTGCCATACGCCCAGCCTATCGCCCCGGCGTCCGATCATCGCAAGCTGCCTTCCTTTTGCCGCAATGTCTATTGCCCACTGAACTGGTAGGATTATCTTGCGGACTGGGATCGTGATCGGTCGACGTCCCCTAGAGCGGCGATCGATCACGATCCCACCCCCGGGCTTCGGGGGTCTGGAGAAGGAGAGGCGTCGTGGGTTCTTTTGCACCATATGATAGCGTTCAACCGACCATCCTGACGGTTCCCGGGCTCGGTGGCTCCGGCCCGTCCCATTGGCAGACCCTGTGGGAAGATGCCCGGCCGGATACCGTCCGGGTCGAACTGGGGATGTGGAACACGCCGCATCGCAACGCCTGGGTTACGCGACTCGACGAGGCGATCCGGCGCGCGCAGGCCCCCGTCATCCTTGCCGCGCACAGTCTTGGCTGCCTTGCGGTGGCGTGGTGGGCCGAGCTGAGCCCGCAACCCTATGGCTGGCCCGTCGCGGGGGCATTGCTCGTCGCGCCCGCCGATGTCGATCGCGGTGGGGCCCAGGCCGAGCTCAAGGGCTTTTCACCGACCCCGCGCGGCCCCCTGCCCTTCCCCTCGATCGTCGTCGCGAGCAGCGACGATCCGTGGGTTACGCCCGATCGCGCGCACAGCATGGCCGCCGACTGGGGCAGTCATTTCGTCGATGCCGGCCCGCAGGGGCATCTCAATGCCGCGAGCGGTATCGGCTGGTGGCGCGAGGGACAGGATCTGCTCGAGCGGGTGATCGCCGCGAGTGGCGACGGTCACGGGCAAGCGCTGCCGCCGAGCCAGGCGCGATCGATCCTCGCCGTCAGCGCAACCGACGCGGCCCACTCCCACTATCTGGGCAGATAGGCAGGCGCGAGTCGGGCAGTCGTTCCGGATCAGCCGCGCAGTGTGTCGTCTGCCGGCATCTGCTGATCCTGCTGGTCCGCGGCGCGTGCCGCGGCCAGACCGGCGCGCATCCGCCGCCACATGGCGATGTTCAGCGACACCATCACGATCACCGCGAGCGCGATGATCACGATGGCCTTGGTCGGCCCGCTCATGCGCGCGCTTCGGCGACCCCGCCCGAATTATGGCGCAGCGCCTTAAGCACGGTTTCCACCAGCGCCGCCGAATCGAGCCCGGCCTCGGCATATTGCGCGTCGGGCTTGTCCTGATCCTGGAAGAGATCCGGTAGGCGCAGCGTGCGCAGCTTCAGCCCGCCATCGATCAGCCCTTCATCACTGGCCAGCGTCAGCACATGCGCCCCAAAACCGCCGACCGCGCCCTCCTCGATCGTGACCGCGACCTCGTGCGTGGTGAGCAGCTTGCGGATCATCTCGACGTCGAGAGGCTTGGCGAAGCGCAGATCGGCGACGGTGGTCGACAACCCCTTGGCCTCGAGCACATCGGCGGCCTTCAACGCCTCCTCGAGCCGCGTGCCGAGCGACAGGATCGCCACGGCCTTGCCCTCACGAACGATCCGGCCCTTGCCGATCTCGAGCAGTTCGGGCGTGGCAGGCAAGGCGACGCCCGTGCCGTTGCCGCGCGGGTAGCGCACCGCGATCGGCCCGGTGTCATACTGCGCCGCGGTGTGCGTCATATGGACCAGCTCGGCTTCGTCCGCCGCCGCCATCACGACGAAATTCGGCAGCGTCGCGAGATAGGTCACATCGAACGATCCGGCATGCGTCGCGCCATCCGCTCCGACCAGCCCGGCGCGATCGATCGCGAAGCGCACCGGCAGGTTCTGGATCGCGACGTCATGGACGACCTGGTCATAGGCCCGCTGCAGGAACGTCGAATAAATCGCGCAGAACGGCCGCATCCCCTGCGCGGCAAGCCCCGCCGCGAAGGTCACGCCGTGCTGTTCGGCGATGCCGACATCGAAGAAGCGATCGGGATAGGCCTTGGCGAACGCATCGAGGCCGGTGCCCGACGGCATCGCCGCGGTGATCGCACAGATCCGGTCGTCCTTGGCGGCCTCGGCGACGAGCTGCGCACCGAAGACGTTCTGATATTGCGGCGGTCCCGGCGGGGCCTTGGTCTGCACGCCCGAGATCACGTCGAACTTCTGCACGCCGTGATATTTGTCGGCCGCGGCCTCGGCGGGCGCATAGCCCTTGCCCTTCTTGGTCACGACATGGACGAGGATCGGGCCCTCCTCCGCGTCGCGCACATTCTCGAGCACGGGAATCAGATGCTCGAGATTATGCCCGTCGATCGGGCCGACATAATAAAAGCCGAGTTCCTCGAACAGCGTACCGCCCATCGTCATGCCGCGTGCGAACTCGTCGGTCTTCCGCGCAGCGTTGTGGAACGGCCGCGGCAGGCGGCGTGCGAGCTTCTTGGCAAGCTCGCGAATGCCCAGGAATTCGCGGCTCGACACGATCCGGCTGAGATAGGCCGACAGGCCGCCGACCGGCGGCGCGATCGACATGTCATTGTCGTTCAGGATCACGACGAGGCGATTGCCCGCCTGCTCGGCATTGTTCATCGCCTCATAGGCCATGCCCGCCGACATCGCGCCGTCGCCGATCACGGCAATGCCCTTGCCCGGCGTGCCCGCGATCTTGTTGGCGACCGCGAAGCCGAGCGCGGCCGAGATCGACGTCGAGGAATGCGCGGCGCCGAACGGGTCGTATTCGCTCTCGCTCCGCTTGGTGAAGCCGCTGAGGCCGCCACCCTGGCGCAACGTCCGGATCCGGTCGCGGCGGCCCGTCAGGATCTTGTGCGGATAGCATTGATGCCCGACGTCCCAGACCAGACGATCGCGCGGCGTATCGAACACATAATGAATCGCGGTCGTCAGTTCGACCACACCGAGCCCCGATCCGAGGTGGCCACCGGTCGTCCCGACGGCCGAGATCGTCTCGGTCCGCAGTTCATCGGCAAGCCGGCGAAGCTGGTCGGGTTTCAGCTTGCGCAGGTCATCGGGGGTCGAAACCGTGTCGAGCAACGGGGTTACAGGAGTATCTGCCATCCCACCGGCTTATCGCAGCACAGGTTTGGTGTCGATTGTTACCGAACGAAACCCCGCCATCTGCGGATATTTCTACGCAGCGACGCCAGATTAGTTACCCCGTCATGGCGCTAGCAGCCTTCCTCGATCAGCGCTGCGCCTCGCATGCGGCACACCGGCCGCGGACTTCGATGACCGGGCGGACAGGCACGAAACCGGCCGAAACCGCCGCGTTGCGGACGCCGCGGGTGATCACGTCATTGTCGATATGCGTCGTCTGCCCGCACGAATCGCACACCAGGAAGATGCAGTCGTGAAGGCAATCGGGATGGGCGTTGGCGACATACGCGTTCGCACTCTCGACCCGTCGCGCCAGGTTCGCACCCACGAAGAGGTCGAGAATTCGGTAAACGCTGTTGGCAGCGACGCGCCGCCCCTCCGCCTTCGACACGGCTTCCGCGATGTCATAGGCCGAGGCCGGCTTGTCGAAGCCAGCCAGCGCGGAAAACACGCTGGCGCGCATCGTCGTCCACTGTTCGCCCGATTTTTCCAGCGTCGCCTGTGCGGCAACATTGAGGTCGGCGCCTTGCGGCTCATGATGTGAATGCGAATGCGTTGCCATTATGCCGTGAATCTAGGGTGCCGCAGGACCGGCGACAAGCAGCGACCGCGCCGGGGCGATCGTGCGGCCCGGCTCAGCTGTCGGCGCGGCGGTTCAGATCGTGCCCGAACGCGAGCAACGCGACACCTATGATCGTCCAGAGCGTCTCACCGCTTCCCGAATCATGCGGCAGCGTCATTGCCCCCGCCATGATCCCGAGCCCGAACGCACCCATCGCGGCCGGCATCGCATAGCCATGATGAAGGATCCCCCGCCCCAGCGCGACCGCACCGAACAGGATCGCGATCGTCAGCCCGACTTCGTGGAAGATAGGATCGAGCAGCACGCCGCCCGCGGTCGACATCAGTGCAACCAGCACCGACGTTGCCAGACAGTGCACCATGCACAGACCCGAAAGCCCGATCGCATAGCGATCCAGGCCTGCGATCCAGGTCGGATGCGCATGGGTATGGTGGTGGGCGGTCATCGACATCGTTCGGCTCAGATAGTCCATCAGAGGAAAGGATACAACATCACATTCGACCGAACGCCCGCCGTCCGCTCGCTTTTTTTCCAGGAAAAGGACGCTCGATCGACGTCGTGATCAATCCTGCGCGTGCGCTCTTTCTTAACGCGCCGTGCGCGGCTCCCGGCCCGGTAGAAACCCGGCGGCCGATAACCCCTGATACTCGACGCCCCAGTCAGACAGGCGTAGAGCCGTGCGATGCTCCAGCCCAGTGCCGCCTTCCTGTCCACAGCACGCCCGCGGGCGGTCGCGATCTGGCTTCTTATCGTCGCGGCGATGATCGTCGGTATCGTCGTCGTGGGCGGGATAACGCGCCTGACCAATTCGGGTCTCTCGATTACCGAATGGAAGCCGATCACCGGCATCATCCCGCCACTCACGCTTGCGCAGTGGCAGGCGGAATTCGCGAACTACAAACAGATCCCCGAATATAGCCAGCTCAACAGTGGCATGACGCTCGACGGGTTCAAGGCGATCTTCTTCTGGGAATATCTCCATCGCGCGCTGGCACGGACGATCGGCGCGGCGTTCGCGATCCCGCTCCTGTGGTTCGCGCTGCGCCGGGAGATCCCGGTCGGCTATGGCTGGCGACTCGGCGCGCTGCTGGCGCTCGGTGCGCTTCAGGGCGCGGTCGGCTGGTGGATGGTGAAGTCCGGGCTGTCCGTTCGCACCGACGTCAGCCACATTCGTCTGGCGGTCCATCTGATGACCGCGCTCGTCACGCTCGCCGGCATCGTCTGGACGGCGCTGGACCTGCTCGCACTCCATCGCTCGAAGCTTGCGGCGCCAGCCCGCCTCGTGCCGATCGCGATCACCGCGTTCGCGCTGCTGTTCGTTCAATTGGTCTATGGCGCGTTCACCGCAGGGCTCGACGCTGGCTATGCCTTTGCGAGCTGGCCGCTGATGGGCGACAGCCTGTTCCCGGGCGGCGTCCCGATGCTGTCACCCGGCTGGATCAACGCCGTCGACAACCCGATCGTCGTGCAGTTCATTCACCGGTGGCTCGCCTTCGCCACCGCTGCCGGGCTCGTATGGCTCGCGGTCCGCGCGACGCAGCATGGTTCGCGCGCCGGCTTCTGGGTGGTCGGGCTCGTCACGCTGCAGGTCTTTCTGGGGATCGCGACGCTCATGACCGGCGTCGCCATCCATGTCGCGGTCGCGCATCAGGCCAACGCGGCGCTGTTGCTGATCGCCACGGTATTTGCCGCGCACCGGCTCGGCAATCCGCCCAAGGTATCATGATACCCGCCATGAAACCGGCGGAAAGCTTGACTTAAACACGCCTTTTTGCCATTGCCGCCTCGTTAGCGCCGTCCGTCGTGGCGGCGCATATCGTTTCAGCAAAGGTCTCAGCCCCATGAAGGCGCTCATGAAGACCACCAAGTCGGCCAAGCCGCACGAGGTGGAGAAGAAATGGCATATCGTCGATGCCGAGGATCTGGTGGTCGGTCGCGCAGCGTCGATCATCGCCAACGTCCTGCGCGGCAAGCACAAGACGTCGTTCACCCCGCATGTCGATTGCGGTGACAACGTCGTCGTGATCAACGCCGACAAGATCCGCTTCACCGGCAACAAGGCCGCGAAGAAGGTCTATTACAAGCACACCGGTTATGCCGGCGGCATCAAGGGCATCACTGCCGCCAAGGTTCTCGACGGCCGCTTCCCGGAGCGCGTTCTCGAAAAGGCCGTTGAGCGCATGATCCCGCGCGGTCCGCTTGGCCGTGAGCAGATGCGCAACCTGCGTATCTTCAAGGGTACCGAGCATCCGCATGAGGCACAGAACCCCGAGGTTCTCGACATCGCCAGCATGAATCGCAAGAACAAGGTGGGTGCGTAAATGACCGACAACCGCCAGTCGCTCGCCGATCTCGCGAGCCTGACCAACCAGCCCGCACCGGCTGCTCCGGCCGCCCAGTCGCTGCCGACCAGCGAAGGCGACATCGCAGCGCCCGTCTCCAACGAGCCGGTCCGCGAGCCGATGCCGCTCCGCGAGCAGATCCTCGACAAGCAGGGTCGCGCCTATGCGACCGGCCGTCGCAAGGACGCCGTCGCTCGCGTCTGGGTCAAGCCCGGCACCGGCAAGATCACGATCAACGGTCGTGACCAGGAAGTGTATTTCGCACGTCCGACGCTGCGTCTCGTCATCAACCAGGTGTTCGGCATCACCGAGCGCGAAGGTCAGTATGACGTCGTCTGCACCGTCAAGGGCGGTGGCCTTTCGGGCCAGGCCGGCGCGGTCAAGCATGGCATCAGCCAGGCGCTGACCCGCTTCGAGCCGGTGCTGCGTGCATCGGTCAAGGCAGCAGGCTTCCTGACGCGCGACAGCCGCGTCGTCGAGCGCAAGAAGTACGGCAAGGCGAAGGCCCGTCGTAGCTTCCAGTTCTCGAAGCGCTAAACGCTTTACCGAGCTACGAACGAGGCGGTCCGGGTTTTCCCGGGCCGCCTTTTTCATGCCTGCGCTACATCCGTACGACGCGGGTGCCGATCCGTGCGGCCTCGTCGGGGTCGTGGGTCACCATCAGGATCGGCAAGCGCATCGCGTCGCGCAGATGCTCGATCACGCGGACGATCTCCTCGCGGCGCGGTCGGTCGAGCGACGCCAGCGGCTCGTCGAGCAGCAGGAAGCGCGGGTTGCTGAGCAACGCACGTCCGATCGCCACGCGCTGCGCTTCGCCCCCCGAGAGCGACCGCGGCCAGCGGTCGAGCAGATGCCCGATTCCTAGGAAGCCGATCCGCTCCTCGAACCCCGACGTGTCGCGGCCGGCGCCGTAAAGCAGGTTAGCGCGCACCTTCAGATGGGGGAAAAGCCGCGCCTCCTGAAATACATAGCCCGCACGGCGGTGTTCCGGTGGCAGGTTGACGCCCTCCCCAAACAGCGTGACGCCATCGACGACGATCCGGCCTTGGTCGGGCGTGAGCAGCCCGGCGACCATCTTCAGGATGCTGGTCTTGCCGACGCCGGACGGTCCGAACAGCACCGTCGCGCCGTCGCCCGCCGCCAGCGTCAGCGCGACCTCGGCATCGCCCAGTCGCTTGCGGACGTCGATCTCAAAGGACATGCAGCCCCCTGCCCGCGCGCCGCGTCAGCAGTTCGGACGCGACCAGTGCGATCAGCGACAGCGCGACCGAAATCGCCGAGAGCCGCCATACCAGCATCTCCGCGCCTGGTTGTTGAAGCGCCGAATAGATCGCCAAAGGCAGCGTCTGCGTCTCGCCCGGCACGTTGGAGACGAACGTGATCGTCGCCCCGAACTCGCCGATCGATCGCGCGAAGCCGAGAACCGCGCCCGCGAGCACGCCCGGTACGCTCAGCGGCAGCGTGACCGTCCAGAACACCCGCCACGGCCCCGCGCCCAGCGTCCGCGCCGCACTTTCAAGCCGTGCATCGACCGCCTCGATCGACAGCCGCATCGCGCGCACCATCAGCGGCAGCGCCATGACCCCCGCCGCGATCGCCGCACCGGTCCAGCGGAACAGCACGCTGACCCCGAACCACGACTGCAGCCAGCCGCCCACCGGGCCGTTCGGCGCAAAGGCGAGCAGCAGCAGCCACCCCGTCACGACCGGCGGCACGACGAGCGGCAGGTGGATCACCGCATCGACGAGGATCCGCCCGGGAAACCGCACGCGGGCCAGCAACCAGGCGAAGCCGAACGCGATTGGCAATGTGATCAGCATGGCGACGGCGCCGACCTTCAGCGACAGACCGACGATCCCCCATTCCGCCGGTGTCAGGACGAACCCATCCGTCACTCAGCGCGCCGAAAAGCCGTAACGCACGAAGATCGCCTTGCCCTGCCGCGACGTCAGGAAACGGCGGAACGCCTCGGCTTCAGGATTGCGCGACGTTATCAGCCGGGCGATCGGATAGGTTATCGCCGGATGCGTCGATGCGGGAAACACGCCCGCGATCCTGACACGCGTCGATGCCTTGGCGTCGGTCGCATAGACGATCCCAAGGGGTGCCGCGCCGCGTTCGACGAGCGCCAGCGTCGCGCGGACGTTTTCGGCGCGCACGACGCGCGGTGCGACCTGTTTCCACACGCCGAGCGCCTCCAGCGCCTCCTGGCCGTACCGCCCCGCAGGGACGGGCGTATCCGCCATGGCGAGTGGCCCCGCGGTCAGGACCCGCGCGAGTGCTGCAGGCGGGCGTGACGGGATCCGCACCGTCGTCCCCGCCGCCGCCGCGACGACCAGCCGGTTTCCCAGGAACGTCACGCGCGACGCAGGGACGATCAGGCGGCGCTTCGCCAGCTCATTCATCCAGTCCTCGTCAGCGGACATAAACAGATCCGCTGTCGCGCCGGCCTCGACCTGCCGTGCCAGCGCCGACGAGGCCGCAAACGAGATCGTCGGGCGCACATGCCCCTTCGCCGCCCACGCATCGGCGGCCGCGGTCATCGATTCCTGCAGGCTCGCCGCCGCCAGCACGAGCGGTGCCGCGCGCTGTGCAGCGTCAGCGCCCGTCGCGACGCCGCTGACGGCCAGCATGGCGACCAATACCGGATACTTCATCATGTCCCCTCAGGCCGCCAACAATCACGGCGCTATAATATGCCGCCCGCTGAACGCCACAACGGACATGGGGTTCATTCCGCCCCGGAGGGCGCCGTCACGCGCCCCGTCCGGGCCAGCTTGCCCCAGCCGACCATCGGCCCCCGCAAAGCCTGAGCGAGTGCCTTGAGCACAACATAGTACATGACCTGGCGATAGCCGATCCGCTGCGGAATCAGCAGCCAGAGCAGCCTCCACCGCTCGCGTCGCTCGAGTGCGAACGCGATCGTCGCCGCGAGCAGGTCGATCGCGGTGAAGACCAGCCAATAGGTCAGCATGGTCTGCAGGTCGTGGCTGCTCTGTGCCCAGCCATGCGCAGAGACCGCGACATAGGTCGTTGCGACACTGACGAGCAGCGCGAGGTCGATGATCGGCGAGATCGCCGCCAGCAGGATCTGGAACACGATCGCCTGGGGCAGCCCGACCCAGCCAAGTCCGCGCGGCTGGCTGCGGCCGATCGCCGACCGATGCTTCCACAGGCACTGGAGCGTCCCGAACGCCCAGCGGAACCGCTGCTTGGCGAGCGCGCGCAGCGTCTCGGGCGCTTCGGTCCAGGCGATCGCGAACTGGTCATACTGGACCGTCCACCCCGCGCGCTGGATCGCGATCGTCAGATCCTGATCCTCGGCCAGCGTATCGTCGGGATAGCCGCCGACCGCGCGGATCGCCGCCAGTCGCCACGCGCCGACCGCGCCCGGAACCACCGTCATCGCGTTCAGCCGCGCAAGCGCCCGGCGCTCGAGATTCTGCGCCGTGATATATTCGAGCGCCTGCCAGCGGGTGATCAGATTGACCCGGTTGCCGACCTTCGCATTGCCCGCGACCGCCCCCAGCGCCGGATCGTCGAACCACCGCGCCAGCCGCGCGATCGTCAGCGGTTCGAACTGCGTATCGGCGTCGAGTGCAATCACGATGTTACCGCGCGCCGCGGCCAGCCCGCGGTTCAGCGCCCGCGCCTTGCCGCCGTTCGCCAGAGTCATGAGCCGCACCCGCGCGTCGCCGGCAAAGGCGGTGGCGACGGCCTGGCTCGTGCCATCGCTCGACCCGTCATCGATCACAATCACCTCGACCACGACGTCGGTCGAGGCCAGCACGCCCTCGACCGCGCGGACGATCACGCGTTCCTCATTGAACGCCGGGATCATCACCGTGACGAATCGAGCCGGATCGATCGCCGGGAACACCGTCCGCAATTCGCGGCGTGCCTGGATCAGTGCCAGCGCCGACAGCGCGAGCGCGCGAAGGATGCCGATCGTGATCGCGATCCCGAAGATCCAGCGCAGGCCGATTACCAGTCCACCCAGCGTGCTGAACAGCGCAAGATCCGCGACCGCCGCGACCCGGTCGCTCGACGATATCACCGGCATCGCCGCATCGCGCGTCAGCCCGGCCAGCGCCGAGACCGGCACGAAATGATATCCCATCGCCTGCAGCCGGTCGATGATCACCGGCAGCGCCGCGACGGTCTGCGCGCGGTTGCCCCCCGCATCGTGCAGCAGGA
Source organism: Sphingomonas sp. T1 (assembly GCF_902506585.1). Taxonomy (NCBI): domain Bacteria; kingdom Pseudomonadati; phylum Pseudomonadota; class Alphaproteobacteria; order Sphingomonadales; family Sphingomonadaceae; genus Sphingomonas; species Sphingomonas sp. T1. The sequence continues at coordinate 288,683 of NZ_LR733875.1, read as the reverse complement.
TAATGTTGGCGCTGCGTTCGGGCGATCCTTCCACGACCTGTGCGATCGTGCGGTCGATGATCGCCGCGGTACCCGGACGCTTCCAGTCGTCGGGATCGACGTGCAGGCCTACCGACACATAGCCACGCTGCTGCGCCTCGAGCGCCGGCTTGATCTCGTCCGCGGTGCTCGGCTCGGCATCGCCGAAATAGGGCGCGCGGAACAGGCGGAGCGATCGCCCGGTGAACGCCTGGAACAGCCGCTGCGTCGTGTTGAGCTCGAACCCGACCTGCCGCCCCGATACGGTGGCCAGATTGGGGTGTGTATAGGTGTGGCTGCCGACCTCATGCCCTTCGGCCACCATGCGTTCGAGCAGGCTCCGCTGCGTCAGCGCATTCTCGCCCACCACGAAGAACGTCGCCGGCACGTGCTTGCGCTTGAGGATGTCGAGGATCTGCGGCGTCCATTCGGCGTCGGGCCCATCGTCGAAAGTGAGCGCAAGCGCCCGCGGGCTGTAGCCCGTACGCTGGACGACGTAGGGCGAGGGCATGCGCGTGAAGAGGACGTCCGCGATCGTCCCGTCGGCAGCCGCGACAGTATCACGCAGCCCGGACACCGGCGTCGACCCGATCTTCAGGATCTCGCCATTGCCCTCGATATCGACATTCGTCCCGGCCGGTGTCGTGTTGATCGCACGCGGATCGGGCAATCGGCGGTGGTCGCGCCCGAAGATCGACCAGAGCGCCGGATCCTCCGACCCCAGTCGCCACAGCGCAAAGCTTTGCACCCCCGCCTTTTGCAGAAAGGCCAGCTCGTTATACGCGCTGGCCGCATCGAGCAGCCAGACCTGATGCCGGGTCCCGCCATCGGCATAGGCGAAGCTGCTGGTGCCGCTGCCCTTGTCGAACGTCGGGACGGTGCCCGAATCGGATGCCGCCTGCCACGCCTCCTCGACGCCGAGCGCATCGCCGCCACGGTCATGCCAGTCATAGGCGTAGGATCCGAACGCGACGACCAGCTTTGAGGGGGCGACGCCGCGCGCGGCATTCGCGACCGACCGCGCGAACCAGCGCTGCGATGCGATTGGCCCGGCCGGGCCGCTCGTCTCGTGCTCGTCATAGGCCATCAGGAAGATCTTGTCGGTCACGCGCGCATAGGCACGCATGTTCCAGTCGGCGTTCCCGACCGGCGCGGCGATCGCGACGACCCAGCCGCGTGGTGCGAACCGCGCCTTCGCCTCGGCAAGGAACAGGCGGTAGTTCGCCTGCGCCCCCGCGGGCAGGCTCTCGAAATCGAAGAAGGCGCCGCCTGCATGGTTCGCCACCAGGAAAGGGACCAGCCGATCGAGAAAGGCGCGCCGGGCGGTCACATCCGCAAACAGCGCGGCGCTGCCCGCGCCGTCCCAGTCGCCGTCCTTGGCGTTCTGAACCATGGGCAGGATCACCGGGCGGTGGATCGCGCGATTGAGCACCGCGCGGCCCGCGACATCGCGGAACACGGTGATCCGGTGGTCGGCCCCGGTCACCGACACCCAGCCGGGAATGACCCAGTCGAGTTGTTCGACATGCCGGGCAAGGCTCGCCACGCTCGATTCGTCCCAGGGCACGTGGAAGGCGATGGCCAGCCGCGGGTTGGTCGCGCGCGGCGCCTGTCCGACGCCCCCCTTCGCACCCGCCTTGCCGGCGCCCGCGGTGGGTCCGCCGAACAGTGCCTTGCCGTAATAATCGATGCTGCGCTGCGCCCGTCCGATCACGCCGCTATGCGGTGCGGGCAAGCGGTGAAGCCCGGGATGCTCGGGCTCGAACGGCAGCAACGGTGCCGCCGGGACCGCGCCGATCGACACGGCGAACACCGCCACCGACAATAAAACGAGCGCTACGAAGGCGATGACACCCAATGCGAAACGACGACGACGCCGCCCGCTTGCGTCGTAGAAAACAGGATGCAGTGCCATGACCAACGCTATCCGACCCCAGGATCGCGCGCCATGCACCACCATTCATGCCCGCGACCAATCGGGACGATGACAAATCCGTCACGTCAGCCTGAAAGAGAACATCCGATCAGGAGTCGTCGCCCATCCGCAGCGCGGCGATGAATGCCTCCTGCGGGATGCTGACCGACCCATATTCGCGCATCTTCAGCTTGCCCTTCTTCTGCTTTTCCAGAAGCTTCTTCTTGCGGCTTGCATCGCCACCATAGCATTTGGCGGTCACGTCCTTGCGCATCGCGCTGATCGTCTCGCGTGCGATCACCTTGCCGCCGATCGCTGCCTGGATCGGGATCTTGAACAGGTGACGCGGGATCAGGTCCTTCAGCCGCTCGACCATCCCGCGACCGCGTACCTCGGCGGTGCCGCGGTGGACGATCATGCTCAGCGCGTCGACCGGCTCCTCGTTGACCAGGATGCCCATCTTGACGAGGTCGCCCTCACGATAGCCGATCTGGTGATAGTCGAAGCTCGCATAGCCCTTCGACATCGACTTCAGCCGGTCGTAGAAATCGAACACGACTTCGTTGAGCGGCAGCTCGTAGGTCGCCTGCGCGCGGCCGCCGACATAGGTCAGGTTCTTCTGGATGCCACGGCGGTCCTGGCAGAGCTTGAGAACGCTGCCGAGATATTCGTCGGGGACGTAGATCGTCGCCTCGATCCACGGCTCGCTGATCGTCGCGATCTTGTTCGGCTCGGGCATGTCGGCGGGGTTGTGCAGCTCGATATGCGTCGTGCCCGCCGGATCGGGGTGGGTCAGCTCGATCTCGTACACCACCGACGGCGCGGTGGTGATGAGGTCGAGGTCATATTCGCGCGTCAGCCGCTCCTGGATGATCTCCAGATGGAGCAGGCCCAGGAACCCGCAGCGGAAGCCGAAGCCCAGCGCCGCAGACGTCTCCATCTCGAACGAGAAGCTCGCATCGTTGAGGCGCAGCTTCGAGATCGACTCGCGCAGCTTTTCGAACTCCGCGGCATCGACCGGGAACATGCCGCAGAACACGACCGGCTGGACTTCCTTGAAGCCCGCCAGCGCTTCCAGCGCAGGCCGCTTCGCATCGGTGATCGTGTCGCCGACGCGCGTCTGCGCGACCTCTTTGATCTGCGCGGTGATGAAGCCCATCTCGCCCGTGCCGAGTTCGGTCAGCTGCTCGATCTTCGGGCGGAAACAGCCGACCCGGTCGACCAGATGCATCGTCCCGGTCTGCATGAACTTGATCTGCTGGCCCTTCTTCAGAACGCCGTCGATCACGCGGACGAGGATGACGACGCCGAGATACGGATCGTACCAGCTGTCGACCAGCATGGCCTTCAGCGGTGCCTCCGGATCGCCCTTGGGCGGCGGGATCTTCGTGACGATCGCCTCGAGGATGTCCTCGATGCCGATGCCCGACTTGGCCGATGCGAGCACCGCGCCGGACGCGTCGATGCCGATCACGTCCTCGATTTCCTTGCGGACCTTCTCGGGTTCGGCGGCGGGAAGATCGATCTTGTTGATGACCGGCACGATCTCGTGATCGTGTTCGATCGACTGATAGACGTTGGCGAGCGTCTGCGCCTCGACGCCCTGCGCCGCGTCGACCACGAGCAGCGCGCCCTCGCAGGCGGCGAGGCTGCGGCTCACCTCATAGGCGAAGTCGACATGCCCCGGCGTGTCCATCAGGTTGAGGACGTAATCCTCGCCGTCCTTCGCGCGGTAGGCCAGCCGCACGGTCTGCGCCTTGATCGTGATCCCGCGCTCCTTCTCGATGTCCATGTTGTCGAGCACCTGCTCGGACATTTCGCGCGCGGTCAGGCCGCCGGTTTGCTGGATCAGTCGATCGGCGAGCGTCGACTTGCCATGGTCGATATGCGCGATGATGGAGAAGTTGCGGATGCGGGACAATTCGGTCGTCATGCGCGCGCCGTTAGCACCTCGCCGGGCTTATGCCAAAGCTTCCGCATCATCCGTGGCAACGGGGATCACAATCAGCGTCGCTTTCCCTGGTGCCGGATGTTCGCCGGACGCCCGCGACGCTTGATCTCGCGGCCCGGCTTGCGCGCGCGTGCCGGCCCCGCGGCCCCCTTCCCCTCGGGCATTTCGAAGCGCAGCGCGCCCGATACCGGGTTTGCCTCGGCGAGCTTGAGGTCGAGCATCTGCCCCTGCGCATAGACGTCGCCGCTATCCTCGCCGACCAGCGTCCGCGCCGCCTCGTCGAAACGGAAATATTCGCCGCCAAGGTCGCGCACCGGCATCAGTCCGTCGCCGCCGATTCCCTCGATGGTCGCAAAGAATCCGAAATTGGTGACGCCGGTAATCCGCACTTCCATGATCTGACCGACGCGTTCGGACAGGAAGGACGCGACATAGCGATCGATCGTGTCGCGCTCCGCCTCCATCGCGCGGCGTTCGAGCCGGCTGATCGTCTCGCCGATCGCCTCCATCCCGGCCGCATCTTCGGCGGGCAACCCGCCTGCCCCCAGGCCGTACGCCGCGACCAGCGACCGATGCACGATCAGGTCGGCATAGCGCCGGATCGGTGAGGTGAAATGCGCATAACTGCCAAGCCCCAGCCCGAAATGCCCGTGATTGGCGGGGCTGTAATAGGCCTGGGTCTGCGTGCGCAGCACCTGCTCCATCACCTGCGGCCGGAAGTCGGCATCGCCGATCCGCTCGAGCACATGGTTGAACGTCGCTGGCCGGATGACCTGCCCCAGCGTGAAGGGCACCCCGAACGTCTCGAGATAATCCTTCAGCGCCATCAGCTTCTCGCGGCTCGGCGGCTCGTGGTCGCGGTACATGACCGGCGCCTTCTTGCCCTCGAGCGCCTTGGCCGCCGCGACGTTGGCCGCGATCATGTAGTCCTCGATCAGCCGGTGCGCATCGAGCCGCTCGCGCGGTGCGACCGACATGATCCGCCCCTTCTCGTCGAGCACCACCCGCCGCTCGGGCAGGTCGAGGTCGAGCGGCGCTCGCGCATCGCGGGCCTTCGCCAGCGACGCCCAGCAGCCCCAGAGCGGCTTCAGCACCGTCTCGGTCATGTCGAGCGCCAGCGTCCCGTCGATAGCGGCCTGCGCCTCCTCATAAGCGAGGTTCGCCGCGATCCGCACCACTGCCCGGGTGAAGCGCCACGACTTGAGCGTCCCGTCCTTGCCGATCACCAGATGACAGGCGAGCGCAGCGCGATCCTCGCCCTCCTTCAGCGAACAGACGTCCGCCGAGAGGATTTCGGGCAGCATCGGCACGACGCGGTCGGGAAAATAGACCGAATTGCCGCGCCGCCGCGCCTCGCGGTCGATCTCCGACTTCGGCCGCACGTAGAAGCTGACATCGGCGATCGCGACGATCGCCTTCCAGCCGCCGGCATTGGCCGGATCCTCGTCCGCCTCCGCCCAGACCGCGTCGTCATGATCGCGTGCATCTTCCGGGTCGATCGCGACGATCGGCAGGTGGCGCAGATCTTCCCGGTCGTCGCCGAGCGGCAACTGCGCGACGCGCTTGGCCTCGTCGATCGCCTCGACCGCGAACACGTCAGGAATGCCATGCTTGTGGATCGCGATCAGCGAGAAGCTGCGCGCCGCAAACGGGTCGCCCAGCTTGTTGACGACCCGCGCGGCGATCCGCGGCGGCTTGCCAGCCAATTCGGCCAGCACCAGATCGCCCGGTGCGGCGCCGCCGGCATCGGCAACCGCGAACTCACGCCGCTCGCGCTTGTCGACGCCGGTCAGCCAGAGCCGCCCCGCCTCCTCGCGCAGCACGCCCAGCACCTGTTCGGACGCGGGCGCGAGCACCTTCATCGGATGCGCGGTCCAGCCATTGCCGGCCTCCTCGGTCCGCGCGAGAATCCGCTCGCCGACCCCCAGCGCACCGCGCTTGCGTTCGCGCACGCGCAGCCGCGGCGGTGGCACGCCCTCGGCCTCCCAGCGCTCGGGGACCGCCCAGACATTGCCGGCATCGTCGACGTCGGCGATCCGCAACACGGTGACCTTGGGCACGCCGCCCATCTTGTGAAACGCGCGGCCGGGAGCGCTGTCGATCAGCCCCTCGTCCGCCATGTCCTTCAGCAACGCCTTCAGTCCGATCTTGTCCTGCGCACTCAGGCCGAAGCCCTTGGCGATCTCGCGTTTACCCGCTGGGACGTCCGACGACGCGATGAAGTCCAGGATCTGCTGGCGGGTCGGAAGACCGGCTTTCGGTTTGTACATCCCTACCAGATAGGGTGCGTAGGGCGATGCGTCACCCGTTACCGGCAAGCCGTTGCAACACGGCGAAAATCAATCCTTGCGCCTGAACCTCATGAGCATATCATCTCCGGATAAACATAAGGAGAGAGACAGTGACGACGCCGCTACGGCTCGAAGCCGATCCCGAGGACAAGAACCTCGTCATCCTGCAAAGCCTGATCTGCCTGTTGCGCGAGAAGAACATCCTGTCGCGGGCCGACATCGAAGAGCTTTGCGCCACGGTCCAGCGCCGCGCCGCCGAACCGGCCAGCGACCCGATGCCTTGCCAGAACGGCGCAGTGCGCGAAGCGGCGATAGAGGTCGCGCATATCGGCGACTATATCGGCCGTCGCTATGGCGGAAAGCACCGTCGCGCGTTCTGACCACGCCGACCTGTCGCGTCCTAGCCGCCGAGCTCCGCGCGACGGAAGCACGTGCTTTCGTGATCATTGACGATCCCGACCGCCTGCATCCAGGCATAGACGATCGTCGGACCGACGAACTTGAACCCGCGACTCTTGAGATCGGCTGCGATTTGGGCCGACAATGCCGATTGCGTGACCAGCTTGGCACCGTCGCCGATCAGTACCTTGCCATCGGTAAACGACCAGCAATAGGTCGCGAAATCCAGACCCGCCTCGCGCATCGCGAGGACCGCGCGCGCGCCGCCGATCGTCGACTCGATCTTGGCCCGCGACCGGATGATGCCGGCGTTCCCCATCAGCCGGGCGATGTCTGCCTCGTCGAAGCGCGCGACCTGTTCCGGGTCGAACCCGGCAAAGGCGGCGCGAAACGCCTCGCGCTTGCGCAACACGGTGATCCAGGCAAGTCCCGCCTGGAAACCGTCGAGCATCAGCTTTTCCCACAGCGCGCGTCCGTCGCGTTCGGGAACGCCCCAGTCGGTGTCGTGATAGGCGCACATCAGCGGATCGTGCCCCGCCCAGCCACAGCGCGAAGGGTGCGTCGTCACAGGGCATTCTCCAGGATTTCGTCGAGCGACGCATTGCGCACGCCCAGCCGGTCGAGCCGGGTCAGCATCGCCGACCACCAGTCATGGAACGTGCGCAGATCGGCGGCGTCGCGGACATAGGGCGTATTGCCGGGGACGAGCGACGGCGAATGGAACGCGAAGTTGAGCAGTTCGACCCCCTCGCCCACCGCGATCGTCACCGCCTCCAGCGCGGCGCCGATCGGCATGTCCTCCGGCGTCAACGCGACCCGCGACAACAGCCCCAGTCGCGACGCGACACCGCGCGCATAGGGCACTCGCCCCAGCGCGCGGTACAGTCCCGCGCCGCCACCACGCAGCGCGCCGACATACAACGTCGACAACGGCACGCTGAGGAGCGCGCCCCGGCGGCAGGGACGCGGGTCACTCAATGAAAAGTCGGGCCCGCCCTCGGCTGAATAGTCATAGCCGGGCCGGACCGAGCTATCGACGCGGTAGCCGAGCGCCGTGAGTGCCGCGACCGTGTCCGGGCCAACCCCGTAGCGACCGGCGCGATAGGCACGCGGGCGTCGACCGAACGCCGTGGCAATCGCGTCGGTGAGCAAGCGGAGCTTCGCGGCTTCGAGGCCTTCGGGAAGATTGCCCGCAAAGCTCATCGCTGGGGTCAGCGGCTCACCAAAGGGCGGGTTGACCCAGGGGTGCAACTGCGCGCCGATCTCCGACCGGCCATCGGCAACGACGTCGCGCAGGATCTCGACGGCGGCGGGGTCGTCGACGATCGGATAATCGACCAGACAGGTCAGCGCGACGCCCTGCTCGCGGAACCGCGCATGCGCCTCGGGGAATACCGCCATCGCACTCGTCGAATGTCGCGTACGCTCGAATGGCGCGGTCCAGTCGAACTGCTCCTCGACATCGACGAACAGCGTGTAGCGCGGGCCAAAACCCGGCCGCCAGACGATGGGCTCCGGCGGTGAAGCCAGCCTGTACCGCGCGCCGTTCACCGAAACCGGTCGAGAACGCGCTCCATCCGTTCGGCCGCAACGGCAGGTAGCGTGAGGATGATGTGTTCGGACTCGAACGCCATGTGCCCACCCAGTTCGACCGCAAAATTCTGCGCCAGCCTCAGCGCAAATCCGGTGCCCAGCAACGGGGCGCCATCGCGCTCGTGACCGCGGTCGTTGTCGATGCTCAGCAGGATGTTCGTGTCGTGCACAGCCATCGCGCGAGGCCGATCGAAGCGCAGCGCCACCGTATCGCCGCAGCACAGGACCGCGACCATCAGCATCTCGTCCGCGCTGCAGGCCGATACGAGGGTCGCCAGCAGGCGCCCCACCAGCCGTTCGACCGCAAGGTCGTCACCGGCGATGTCGCAATGGGCCGCCGACGGATCGATGACGACCTGGGCGCCGCGCAACGCTGCCAGCGGCGCGAGGTCACGCACCACGCCGTCGAGCAACGGCAGGACGGGCACGATCGTCGGGCGCAGCTCGAGCGCATCGCCTTCGATCCGTGCCGCGGTATCTAGATCCTCAATCGCGGCAAGCAGTTCGGACGCCTGGCTCCGGATCATTGCCGCGCGTTCGCGATAGGTTGCAGGGACCGGGCCGAGCAATTCGGTCTCGATCAGTTCGGCGAAGCCCGCAATCGCATTGGTCGGCGTGCGCAACTCGTGCACCAGTTGCCGCAACGAATCGGAAACCGGCGACTTGGGCGCGGCCAATGGCTCCCCGAGCGACGCGACCTCGTCGCGGCGCGGCCGGCGGGCGGTGCCGCGAAACCCGGTAAACCGCCCCGATGCGGGATCGAAGGCCGGAACACCCGAAATACGCCATGCACCGGCAGCGCTCGACAAACCGCCGATCTGGAGCCGCGCCGCGTCGAAGGCGGAGCGCCGCCGGTAGGCGCCTGCCGCGACTCCGTCGATCTGAACCTCACCCTGAACGGCGGCATAGGCCAGCGAGGCGCCAACCAGCGCCGTGCGCGACACGCCGTCGACCCAGCGGATCACGCCCGTCGGATCGGTTTCGTAGCGGAAGCTGTCGGCAACCTCCGCGGCAAAGTCCGTCGCGTCGGGCACGATCCGATCGCGATTGAACGCGTCGATTCGTTTGACGAGGTCGGAAATCTCGAACCGCTCGGGCTTCGCGACGGGCTCGGGCGCGGCGTCGGTCGCCGGTACCGCCGCGTGACGCAGCGCTTCGGCCACGACTGGCAGACCGCGCGTAATCGCGCCGAGCGTGACAAAGGGCGACGCGGTGTGCGGCATGGTCGGACACGAGGGCGATTCCGCTGGAGCCTCGACGGCAGGTCCGGGCACCGCGTCATCGACAGAAAGCTGCACCTCTGCACCGGGGTTGATCGCGGGAGCAGCCTCGGACGGCGCCGGATGATGCGCAAGGACGAAATCGGTCGACCCGAAACTCTCAAGACCGCGACAGACGGGGTCGGGCAGATCTTTCCGATGCCGCAGAACGGATCGGCCCGCCGGCGTAAGCTGAGGCAGCAGAGCAAGCCAGTCATCCGCAGGCAGCATCGCGGTCCGCAACACGGGGGCGGCGATCGCCAAGGTGTCTTCGGCGAAAAACCCTACCAGTGCGACATCGGGCTTCGCAAACGCCAGCGCGCGCGCGCTTGCCGCGCGAACCGTGTCGGGGACCAGCTTGCGCAGCGCCTGCAACCGAGCAAGCGACTCAGCATCGGCCGGGCTACGCCCGCGTCCGATCAGGTCGACCATCTGACGCCACGCCGATTGAGCACCGAAATCCGTGGCCATGTCGGCAGATAGCACGGTCTTCAGGCTGTCGTCGAAGCGCACGGAGTTCCCCGAATGGACGCTGCACCGCCTGCGTCATCAAGGTGTCATACCCTGAGGCGGCCTTGGAAGGAACAACAGAATTGGCGTGCACGGTTATGCCGTGGCGATGTGGGACAATTGCGTTTCGCCGCAACAATCTTATCGCTATGGAGGGTCGATCGCCGTGTTTGACGCGTTTCATGGGAGTTACACGTAATGAGTTTTGACCGGATCGATCGTCAGATCCTGTCGCTTCTGCAGGCCGACGGTCGGATGACCAATGTCGACTTAGCAGACCAGGTCGGGCTGACAGCGCCGCCATGCCTGCGCCGCGTCCGCGCGCTGGAGGAAGCGGGCGCGATCCGCGGCTATCATGCCGACCTCGACGCCGGCCGCCTTGGCTTCCCGATCACCGTCTTCGCGATGGTCAGTTTGCGCAGCCAGGCCGAGCACGACCTCGCCGCGTTCGAAACGCACATCGCCGACATCCCCGAGATCCGCGAGTGCCACATGCTCAACGGCGAGATCGACTTCATCCTGAAGATTGTCGCCGCCGACCTGAAGAGCTTCCAGGAAATCCTGACCACGCACCTGACCCCTGCCCCCAATGTCGCCAGCGTGAAGACCTCGCTGACGATCCGCACCGCCAAGGCACTGTCGGGCATTCCCGTCACGCTCGACTAGACTCAAGCTCAACGCCGCATTCGCGGCGCCCCTCCGACGCGGGGCACAAAAAAAGGGGACGGCATCGCTGCCGCCCCCTTTTCCATTTTTTGCCACCCGCTCAGGCGGCGGGAGCGTTCATCCAGGCCGTCCAGAGCTGCGCCGTCTCCAGACGCGGCGTGGTCTTCACGGCCGCGAACGAGGTCGCCGCACCAGCCTTGTCGCCCGACTTCGCCTGCGCGATGCCGAGGTGCAGGTTGACGTCGTCGGCATTCACGCCGCCCTTGCTGAGCGCGAGGCGATAGAGTTCGATCGCCTTGGCGTAATTGTCCTGACCGAGATAGGCATCAGCGGTGCCGGCAGCCAGCTTGCCATCGGCGTTGCTCGCAGCCTTCTTCTCGAGCCCGGACAGGGGGCCGTCGTTGCGGATCGCCGTGCCGGTATCCGCCAGCAGGGTCTTCGCCATGGTGTTGGTCGCAGGGATCTTGCCCGCAGCCATGCCTTCCTTGAGCACGGCCTGCGCCTCGCTCGGCAGACCGCGACGGTTCACGCTGTCCGCATATTCCAGATAGTCGTTCTGATCGGCCAGCGACTTGGTCTGGCGCATCAGCCGGAACAGGTCGATCTTCTGCGTCTCGTCGAGCGTGACGACGCCGTTCTGCTGGAGACCGAACGTCACGATCACGTCGCGCCACGTCTTGGGCGAGGGATAGGCCACCGCGTACTTCTGCAGCCAGGCGAACGTCTCGGGCTTCAGCTTGGCGGCGTTGGCCTTGCTGATCGCATAGCGATAGAAATCCTCGGGTGCCTTCTGGCCGGCCGCGGTCGATGCCGTCACCGACGCGTCGAGATCGGCGAGGCCGCTCTTCACGTCGCCGCTTTCCATCTTCGCTTTGACGATCTGGAGGTCGAGGTTGGGATCGGTGAAGCCGAGCGCCTTGGCCTTCTGGAAATACTGGATCGCGACCGGATACTGCTTGCCGTTGAACGCGAGCGCGCCGCGACGATAGGTGTAGCGCCCGCGCATGTCGGCAGGTGTGCTCGGATTGGCGATCAGCACGTCGAGCGGACCGGCCAGGACCGTCTCGTTGATCGGAGCATTGGGATTGGCGGCCTGTGCGGCGGCCAGCTTCTGCTGCTCAAGATCATAGCGCAGCGCGGCGCCGATATATTTGTCGTCGTCGGTCTTCGCGGCTGCGTCGATCTGCGCGAGCGCGGGCTCTGCGGTGGCGAAATCCTTCGCGGCGATCGCGGGCTGTGCGACCTGCGCGGCCTTCAGGACCTCGGGGCTCAGCTTGAGACCGCCCTTGGCCTCTTCCTTCTTGTCCTTGGCCATGGCCGGAACGCTAAGTGCCATGCCGCTCACCCCGGTGGCGAGCACCGCGGCCAGTGCGAGTTTCGAAATGGTCTTCATGCGGGAACTCTCCTCGTGCGTATCTGCGACTTGGCGCGACGCTATATGGGTGTGGCCGATTGCGTTCAAGCAAGCAGCGGGAATCAGGGTGAAGACACGCCTTATGTGTCCCGCGCACTGAACGCCGATTGAACGCGCCGGGTTGCACGGCTAGGTGACCCGCATGATCGCCGTCCTCTCGCCCGCCAAGACGCTCGACTATGAGACCGCCCTGCCCCCCGTCACGCCGACACAGCCACGCTTCGCCGACGAGGCGACGACGCTCGCGCATGCGGCGGCGCATCTGACGCAGAAGCGGCTGAGCGAGCTGATGCACATCTCGCCGGCGCTCGCGAAGCTCAATGCCGACCGGTTCGGCGATTTCGACACGCTGCCCGAACGCCCCGCGCTGTTCGCGTTCGCGGGTGACGTCTATACCGGGCTTGATGCAAAGACGCTCGACGAGGCGGCGGTGGACTATGCGCAGGATCATCTGCGCATGCTGTCGGGTCTTTACGGGCTGCTCCGTCCGCTCGACGCGATGCGCCCCTATCGGCTCGAAATGGGGACGCGCTGGGCACCCCGTCAGAAGAAGCTGACCGACTGGTGGCGCGACCGGATCGCGAAGCTTCTGGCCGAGGACGTCGCGGCCGAAGGCTCCGGGACGATCCTCAATCTCGCCAGCCAGGAATATTGGGCGGCAGCCGATGGCAAGCTGCCAGCCGGAATCCGCGTCGTCGCGTTCGATTTCCGCGAGGGGGAGGCCCAGAAATTCGTCAGCGTCCACGCCAAGAAGGCACGCGGGATGGCGGCGCGCTGGATGCTCGAGCACCGCATCGACGATATCGAGGGGATGAAGGGCTTCGACACCGACGGCTATGCCTATGACGCGGCTGCCAGCACCGACGCGCAGTGGCGATTCGTGCGCCGATGAGCAGCGCGGTCGTCATCGGCGCCTCGGGCGGGATCGGCAAGGCGCTGGAAGAGGCGCTGCGCGACGAGGGCACATTCGATGCCGTCCACGGCTTCTCGCGGTCGGCCGATGGTGATCGCCATCTGGACCTGGAGGATGAAGCGAGCATTGTCGCGGCTGCAACGAAGGTCGGATCGCCGACGCTCGTGATCGTAGCGACGGGCTTGCTCCATGCGGGCGACAAGGGGCCTGAAAAGGCGATGCGCGATCTCGATCCGGTGTGGATGGCGCGCAACTTCGCGATCAACGCGATCGGTCCCGCTTTGGTCGCCAAGCATTTCCTGCCGACGATGCCCAAGGCGGGGCGGATCGTGTTCGCGGTCCTCTCGGCGCGGGTCGGCAGCATCGGCGACAACAAGCTCGGTGGCTGGTACGGCTATCGCGCGTCGAAGGCGGCGCTCAACCAGCTCGTCCGCACGATCGCGATCGAGGACAAGCGCCGCAATTCGAGCGGCATCGTCGTCGGGCTTCATCCAGGCACGGTCGACACCGGCCTGTCGCAGCCGTTCCAGGGCAATGTGACGCCCGGCACGCTGTTCAAGCCGGACCGGGCGGCGGTCCAGCTGCTCGACGTGATCGACGGCCTCCGCGCGCCCGACAGCGGGAAGCTGTTCGCCTGGGACGGGGTCGAGATTACCCCCTGACCCGGGCCTTCGCCCGCCCTGAAGTCCGTCACCCCAGCGAACGCTGGTAAAACGCATCGTGCCGACAACCGGCAATCACCCGCAAATACCGATGAAACCTCTCCTCTCCCCGCGCGTACGCGTGCGCGGGGGTAGTAAGGTGGTCCCCCCTCGGCTAAGGTGTGTCATCGTACCGAAACAAGCCGAAAGCCTTCAGATTTGACCGACGAGACCATGCTCGCCGAACCCACCGGCGGCGAGCCAGCCGGCATTGCCACCATCTCGATCGTCGACGAGATGAAGTCGAGCTATCTCGACTATGCGATGAGCGTGATCGTCGCGCGCGCGCTCCCCGACGTCCGCGACGGCCTGAAACCCGTTCATCGCCGCATCCTCTATGGCGCGCATGAGAGCGGCTTCGTCGCGGGCAAGCCCTATCGCAAGTCGGCGCGTATCGTCGGTGACGTGATGGGTAAATATCACCCGCACGGCGACAGCTCGATCTACGACGCCTTGGCCCGCATGACCCAGGACTGGTCGATGCGCGTGCCGCTGATCGACGGTCAGGGCAACTTCGGCTCGATGGATCCCGATCCGCCCGCGGCGATGCGCTACACCGAGGCCCGCCTAGGCAAGGTCGCCAATGCGCTGCTCGGCGATCTCGACAAGGATACCGTTGATTTCACACCCAACTATGACGGGTCGGAGCGCGAGCCGTCGGTGCTGCCGGCGCGCTTCCCCAATCTGCTCGTCAACGGCGCAGGCGGCATCGCGGTCGGCATGGCGACCAACATCCCGCCGCATAACCTCGGCGAAGTGATCGCCGCGTGCCTTGCCTATATGGACAATGGCGCGATCACGACCGAGGAACTGTTCGAGATCGTCCCCGGGCCCGACTTCCCGACCGGCGCGATCATCCTCGGCCGCGCAGGGGCGAAGTCCGCCTACGAGACCGGCCGCGGCTCGATCATCGTCCGCTCGCGCCACGTCGTCGAAGAGGGCAAGGGCGATCGCCGTTCGATCGTCCTGACCGAGATCCCGTTCCAGACCGGCAAGAACGGCCTGGTCGAGAAGATCGCCGAAGCCGCCAAGGACAAGCGCATCGAAGGCGTCAGCGACATTCGCGACGAATCGAGCCGCATGGGCGTGCGCATCGTCATCGACCTGAAGCGCGACGCGACCCCCGACGTGGTCCTCAACCAGCTCTGGCGGCACACCCCCGCCCAGTCGAGCTTCCCCGCCAACATGCTCGCGATCCGCGGCGGCCGCCCCGAGCTGCTGAACCTGCGCGACATCATCGGCGCGTTCATCACGTTCCGCGAACAGGTCATCACCCGCCGCTCGAAGTTCGAGCTCGCCAAGGCCCGTGAGCGCGCACACCTGTTGCTCGGCCTTGTCATCGCGGTCACCAATCTCGACGAAGTCGTCCGCATCATCCGCGGATCGTCGAGCCCCGCCGAAGCGCGCGGCAAATTGCTCGCACGCGAATGGCCAGTCGCGGAGATCGCGCCGTATATCGCGCTCGTCGAGGCGGTCGAGGACAAGCAGCAGGAGGGCATCTACAAGCTGTCCGAGCCGCAGGTCCGCGCGATCCTCGACCTTCGCCTCCACCGTCTCACCGCGCTGGGTCGCGACGAGATCGGCGACGAACTGAAGACGCTCGCGGCATCGATCGCCGAACTGCTCCATATCCTAGCCGACCGCGCCAAGCTGTACGAAGTCATGCGCGGCGAGCTGATCGCGATCCGCGACGAATTTGCGACTCCGCGCCGGTCCGAGATCGCCGCTGCCGCCAACGGCATCGACGACGAGGATCTGATCGAGCGCGAGGACATGGTCGTCACCGTGACCATGCAGGGCTATATCAAGCGCACCAGCCTCGACACGTTCCGTGCGCAGGCACGCGGCGGCAAAGGCCGCGCGGGCATGTCGACCAAGGACGAGGATGTCGTCACCGAGCTGTTCGTCACCTCGACGCACACGCCGGTGCTGTTCTTCTCGAACCTCGGCAAGGTCTATCGCTACAAGGTCTGGCGCCTGCCCGAGGGTGGCCCCGCAACCCGAGGGCGCCCGATGATCAACCTGCTGCCGCTGGCGCCGGGCGAGACGATCTCGACCGTGCTCCCGCTGCCGGAGGATCTGAGCGAGTGGAGCCGTCTGCACGTGATGTTCGCGACGCAGCGCGGGCTGGTGCGCCGCAACGCGATGGACGCGTTCACCAACGTGCCGTCGAACGGCAAGATCGCGATGCGTTTTGAAGAAGGCTCCGAGGACAAGCTGATCGGCGTCGCGCTGCTCACCGAGCATGACGATGTCCTGCTCGCGACGCGGCTCGGAAAAGCGATCCGCTTTGCCGGCGACGACGTCCGCGAGTTCCAGAGCCGCACCTCGACCGGCGTGCGCGGCGTGACGCTGAAGGGCGACGACGAGGTCATCTCGCTGTCAGTCCTCCACCGTGTCGGCGCAACCCCCGAAGAGCGCGAGACGTACCTGAAATTCGCCCCCTGGAAGGGCGAGCGCGATGGCGATCACGGCATGGGCGACGAGCGCTACAACGATCTCAAGGACCGCGAGCAGTTCATCCTGACGGTCTGCGAGAACGGCTATGGCAAGCTGTCGAGCGCCTACGACTATCGTCGCACGGGGCGTGGTGGTCAGGGTATCACCAACATCGACAATATCGGCCGTAACGGTCCGGTCGTGGCGAGCTTTGCTGCGGCCAAGGGCCATCAGCTGATGCTGGTGACCAACCAGGCCAAGCTGATCCGCACGACGCTTGCATCGCTGCGCGTCATCAGCCGCAATTCGGCCGGCGTGAAGCTGTTCGACGTGGCGAAGGGCGAGCATGTCGTTTCGGCCGCGCGGATCGAGGAAACCGAGGAAGACGCCGAGGTGAACTTGGCCGACGCAACGCCAGAGCTGGCGCCCGACACCGGCGCGACGATCGGCGAGGACACGGCGGCGGGCGATCCGACCGAAGGCCAGGGGGACGGCGAATGAGCCGCGACCCTATCGCCTACAAGGTGCTGACGGGCGAGCAGCTGGCGTCGCTGGAAAGCGGCAGCTTCGCCGGCGCGCCGGTCGATCTGGCCGATGGGTATATTCACCTGTCGACCGCGGCGCATCTGACCGAGACGGTCGACAAGCATTTCACCGGCCAGTCCGACCTGTACGTCGCCGCAGTCGATCTCGAAGCGATCGGCGACGACGTGACATGGGAAGAGTCGCGCGGCGGCCAGCTCTTCCCGCACATCTATAACGGTCCGCTCCTGCTCGAGACGGTGCTGTCCTACAGCCCGCTCGAACGCGACGATGCCGGCCAGGTTAAGCTGCCCGTAGCCGGCTAAAGCCCTGACCATCCTCCCCCGCCCGGGGGAGGTGGCAGGCAGAGCCTGACGGAGGGGGCGGCAACGACGACCGTCGTTTATCCGCCCCCCGCTACCCGATCACGCCGCCAGATCGCGCATCAACGGTGCATGCCGGTCGACGAGCACCGCGCTCGCCTGGTTCAGCCCGACGACCTCGACCACCGCACCATGCCGCCGCAGCTTGGCGACCACGTCGTCGAGCACGCCGACCGCGGTGACGTCCCAGAGATGCGCGCCCGTCAGGTCGATCCGCACATGCTTGGCCTCCTCACGCAGGTCGAACCGGTCCGCGAAGATATCCGCGCTGGCAAAGAACACCTGCCCCGTCACGCTGTAGATGCGCGTATCGCTCGCCGCGTCGTACTCGACCGTCACGTCCATCATCCGCGTGACCTTCCACGCGAAGAACACGCCGCTCAGCAGCACGCCCACCCCGACGCCGAGCGACAGGTCGTGGGTCGCAACGGTGACGACGACCGTCGCCAGCATCACCACGCTCGACACCTTGGGATGTCGCACCAGATCGCGCAGCGATCTCCAGGAAAAGGTGCTGATCGACACCATGATCATGATCGCGACCAGCGCCGCGACCGGCACCTGCGCGACCCAGGGACGCAACGGCACCATCACCACGAGCAGGAACACGCCCGCGACCATCGTCGACAGCCGTCCGGTGCCGCCATAGCGAACATTGCCGACCGTCTGGCCGATCATCCCGCACCCGGCGATCCCGCCGAACGCGCCCGCAGCGATGTTGGCGAGCCCGAGCCCGGTGCATTCGCGCGCCTTGGAGCTGCGCGTCTCGGTCATCTCGTCGACGACATTGGCGGTCATCATCGATTCGAGCAGCCCAACCGCCGCCATCGCAAGCGCATAGGGGGCGACGATGCGCAGCGTATCCCAGCTGAGCGGCACGTCGGGCAAGCCGAACGACGGCAGCGAATCGGGCAGCCGCCCGAGATCGCCGACCGTCTTCAGCGGCATCGGAAACCACATCGCGATTGCGGTCAGCACGACGATGCAGATCAGCGGCGACGGGATCGCACTCGAGATCCGCGGCACGAGATAGATGATCGCAAGCCCGCCCGCGATCATCGCATAGGCTTGCCAGCTGACCCCCACCATCTGCGGCACCTGCGCCGAGAAGATTAGGATCGCGAGCGCGTTGACGAACCCCGCATGGACCGAGCGCGAGACGAACCGCATCAGCACATCGAGCTTGGCGAGCCCGAACGCGATCTGCAGCATGCCCGCGAGGATCGTCGCGACGAGGAGATATTGAAGCCCGTGCGCATGAACGAGCGCGGCGGCGACCAGCGCGACGGAGCCCGCGGCGCCCGAGATCATCGCGGGGCGCCCGCCCGCAAAGGCGATGACGATGCCGATCACGAACGAGGCGAACAGGCCGACTTCGGGATCGATGCCGGCGACGAAGGAAAAGGCGATGACCTCGGGGATCAGCGCGAAAGTGCCGACCATGCCGGCGAGAATGTCACGCCGCGCGGCCGTCGGGCCGCTATACCACTCGGCGCGGTAACGAGAAAAAGCAGAAATTGTCATGGATATGTCCGCATAGGACGCACGAACCGCGGCGACCCTGTCGGTCGCGGGTGTTCACAATGGCGTCGTTGCGTTGTCCGGCGGATCGGCGGCCGGAATAGCCACCCGGAATTGCACCGGGTCCAAGCGAATGCGGGCGTGCTAGCGGATCAGGTGCTGCATTGCAACACGGTCTGCCACTCTTCCTCCACAACCCCGTCATCCTGACGAAAGTCAGGATCCAGAGCCACGAACGGTGAACTTCAGCAACTCTGGATCCTGACTTTCGTCAGGATGACGGAGGGTCAAGCCCGTCGAAAATCACGTAAACAGGTCGACCACCTCGGCCCCCTCGCCCACCGCCTGCAACAGCAGGGTCCGGTGGCAATGGCACGGGTCGCGCTCGTAACACAGCAGCGCGCTTGGCTTCTCCGCCGCGAGCGCGAGCATGATCGCCGCCTGCGCCTGCGCCTCGGGCAGTTCGAGTTGTTCGTCATACACCGCGGTCAACGTCGCGACGTCACCCTTCTTCGCTGCATCGCGCCCGCGCTTCGGCGTCCCCAGCGCCTTCAGGTGCGTGTAGTCGATCCCCGCCTCGTGCAACGACGCCGCAAGCGACGTCTTCGAGAATCCCGGCCGACGCGACAGCGGCAGCGCGCGGACGTCGATCACCCGCTCGACCCCGGCCCGCGTCAGCGCCGCGAGAAAGTCCGTCATCGTGGTGGCTTCATAGCCGATCGTGAAGATCTTCATGAGGACGAAGTGGGATTGGACCGCTGACACGGCAAGCGTCCGGCGCTATCTGACGGCCATGACCCACGACATCCATGTTATCGGCGGCGGCCTCGCCGGATCCGAAGCCGCCTGGCAGCTCGCCGAGGCCGGCCTCAAGGTCCGCCTGTCCGAAATGCGCGGCAGCGGCGAAGCCACGCCCGCGCACCAGACCGACGGCCTCGCCGAACTCGTCTGCTCGAACAGCTTCCGCTCGGACGATGCGGAGAGCAACGCAGTCGGCCTGCTTCATCAGGAACTCCGCACGCTCGGCTCGCTGATCATGCGTCAGGCCGATATCCACCGCGTCCCCGCCGGCTCCGCGCTCGCGGTCGACCGCGACAATTTCTCGAACAGCGTGACGGAGGCGATCGACCAGCATCCGAACATCACGCTCGTCCGCGAACGCATCGACGCGCTGCCCGACGGCCCGACGATCATCGCCACCGGCCCGCTCACCGCCGCCTCGCTCGCGGCCGGGATCGGCGCCGAGACCGGCCGCGAGGCGCTCGCCTTTTTCGATGCGCTCGCGCCGATCGTCCACCGCGACTCGATCGACATGGAGACCGCCTGGTTCGCCTCGCGCTGGGACAAGGGCGAGGGCAAGGATTACATCAACTGCCCGATGGACAAGGACCAGTATCTCGCCTTCCATCAGGGCCTGGTCGACGGCGAAAAGACGCCGTTCAAGGACTGGGAGAAGGACACGCCCTATTTCGATGGCTGCATGCCGATCGAGGTGATGGCGGAGCGCGGCGTCGACACGCTGCGCTACGGGCCGATGAAGCCCGTCGGGCTCGACAACCCCAAGACCGGGCGCTGGCCCTATGCGGTCGTCCAGCTGCGCCAGGACAATGCGCAGGGGACGCTCTGGAACATCGTCGGCTTTCAGACCAAGCTGAAGCATGCCGATCAGGTCCGGCTGTTCCGCACGATTCCGGGCCTGGAGAATGCCGAGTTCGCCCGGCTGGGTGGTCTGCACCGCAACACCTTCATCCGCTCGCCCGAGCTGCTCGACGCGACGCTGCGGCTGAAATCGCGGCCGAACATCCGCTTCGCCGGGCAGATCACGGGGTGCGAGGGCTATATCGAAAGCTGCGGCATCGGCCTGCTCGCGGGCAGGTTCGCCGCCGCCGAACTGACCGGCCAGACGCTGACGCCGCCGCCCTTTGCGACCGCACTCGGCGCGTTGCTCGGCCATATCACCGGTGGCGCAGAGGCCGAGACCTATCAGCCGATGAACGTCAATTTCGGGCTGTTCCCGCCGATCCCCGGCCGCACCAAGAAGACCGATCGCAAGCGGATGTACACCGATCGCGGCCGCGCGGCGCTGGCGGCGTGGCTCAACTCTCCTCAGACGACGGCGGAACCGGCGGACAGGCAGCCCGAGACGACGGCTTCCGCCTGACCGCGGTGGTGGCAAATTCGGGCGCGGTCATCGCGCCCGATTTGTCCGCATCCGCACCGGCGAACTTGGTCGTCGCCTTGACCGCCCATTCGTCGAACGACAGCCGCCCGTCGCCATCGACGTCGAGCTTCGTATAGGCCTTGCGCCGCGCGACCAGATATTCGTCGCGCGTCACCGCGCCGTCGCGATCCTTGTCATACCGTTGAAATCGCCGCTGTTCGCGCGTTGCATCGGTCGCGCGCGGTGCCATGCGTGGCAAGGGATCGGTTCCGCCATCCGCCTGTGCCTGGGTCTGCGCCTGCGCGGTCGGTTGTGGCGCCAGCACTGGCCCGGATCGCACCTTGCCGCCAAAACCCAGTATCGCCGCACCGATCAGCGCGATCAGCGCCGCGCCACCCGTCAGGTATCGCCACATCCCCGGTCTCCCCCACCCCCGGACGTCCCCGTCCAGGCGCAAGGCTAATCCCGCCGCGCGCCGATCTCAAACGAACCGGTCAGTATCCGACCAATCTGTGCAACAGCAGGCGGCCGACCCGCTTCGGGCTGCCAGCCGGATGCTCCGGCGCGGTAAGATCGGCCCGCGCCAGCAGTGCGAGTGCGCCAAGCGATCGTGCGCGTCGTGGCCAGCGACCGTGGAGCGCCGTATCGAGCCGCCCGCGCGCCATCGCGGCGACGCCTGCCGCGCGTGCCGGATCCGACAGCCGCAGCGACAGATCCGCCAGCGCCCATCCCTCGCCCGCCGCCGCGATGCGATCGTCCGACACCGCCAGCAACGATGCCGCCGCCGCGAACAGCTGCCCGCCGCGCAGGTGGGCAAAGCGTTCGACCGCTGCATCGTCGAGCGGCGTTTCAAGCAGCGCCTCCCACCCCTCGGCAATCGTCGCGATCGTCGCGCCGCCGATCTGCGGCACGACATGGCGTGCGAGCGCCTGCAACACGGGCTCGGCCGGCGCCGGCGCGGTGTCGAGCCGGCCGAGCGCCTCATACCACCAGGTCAGCCGCATCTGCCCGACGATTGGCTCGCGCGTCGTCTTGAGGATCGTACCGAGTGCCGTATCGAGCGCGAACAGCGCCTCGAGCCCGGGCCGAGTCGGGGCCGGCGCATAGCTCAGGGCAAGCGCGCGCTCGGGATTGGGTAAGTTGGCAGGGTCGACCATCGCGCTGCCATAGCTGCGAACGCGGCGCAGGGCACGCCCCCGCTCACGTTAACCATATCTCTTGAGCCGGGCTTACCGGATTGCCGGGCATGGGTGCGCGATCAAGATCCAGTGGGACATTCATGGCCAAGACGATTGCCCCGAAATTTGCAGCGCTGACGTTCCTCCGGCGTCTGCGACGGAACGTCAAAGGCAACACTTTGGTGATCGTCGCCTTCGCGATCATGCCGCTGCTGGCCATGGTCGGGTCCGGGCTGGACATGTCACGCGCCTATGTCGCGCGTGACCGGCTGCAGCAGGCCTGCGACGCGGGCTCGCTGGCGGCGCGGCGCCTGCTGGCGGGCCCGACGCTGACGAGCGACGTCGAAACCGAAGCCAGAAACTATTTTAACTTCAACTTCCCCAGCGGGGCCTTCGACACGACCCCGTTCACTCCCGTGGTCACCGTTCCCGCCGTTGGTACCGTCCGGATCACCGCGACGACCGCGATACCGACCACCGTGATGAAAATCTTCGGGTTCAACACCTTACCCCTGTCGATTACCTGCGCGGCGACGCAGGATTTCGTCGGCACGGACGTCGTGCTCGTCCTCGACATGTCGGGATCGATGAACTGCCCGACGAGCCGTCCCAATGACGCCTGCGGCGAGATCGAACAATCAGGATCGAAAATGCAGGCGCTGCGCGACGCGTCCGAGTCCCTCTACGACACCCTGGAGTCAGCGCAGAACCAGCTGCACAACAACAACCTCAGGCTTCGCTATGGCTTTGTACCCTATAATGCGACGGTCAATGTCGGCAGGCTCGTCTATGCCAAGGATGCGAGCTATATCCGCAACAGCGCACCCTATCAGACGCGGGCCCGGACCGGCGGACCTGTCTACAGCTCGCTGAACTGGTGCAACGCGTATGACGGCAGCTATTCAAGCTATTGGGGGGTCTGCTCGAACTACTGGACCTACCAGCAGGCGACGCTGAACACCGCGACGTTCAAGACGGGCGCATCGGTACCGACCCCTGGCGGATCGCCCAGCACGTCGACATCGAAATGGGCCGGGTGCATCGAGGAGCGCCAGACCAACAACACGACGATCGACGGCGGATCGCTGACGACGGCACCGTCGGACGCGTGGGACCTCGACATCAACCGGTTGCCGAACTCGGACGCCAGCCGTTGGGCGCCGTGGTGGCCCGAGACGGAATTCGATCCCGACCGGCGCGCCATCTATACCGATCCGAAATATTGCGCCAGCGAGGCCAGCCGCCTGAAGGAATACTACGGCGACAAGGCCGGCTTCATGAAATACCTCAATGATCTGCAGCCGCTTGGCGGCACCTATCATGATATCGGCATGATATGGGGCGCCCGGTTTATTTCGTCGGACGGCATCTTCGCATCGGCAACGCCCGAAACGAACAATCAGAGCGATCCCGACAATCCGAGAAAGCTTCGTGGCTTCTCGGTCAGGAAGTTCATGATCTTCATGACCGACGGCGACCTGTCGCCTTACCTGGACGTCTATACGACCTATGGCGCGGAGGAGCGCGACAAGCGCGTGCTGGGAACGACGACGGGCAATACCACCCAGCTCGCCGCAGCGCAGCTGTCGCGCCATCTCCAGCGCTTTCGCATGGCCTGCAATGCTGCCAGGGCGCAGGGTATCCAGCTGTACGTCATTGCGTTTTCGACCACGCTGACCAACGACATGCGGGATTGCGCGACACAGCCTTCCATGGCGTCAGGCATCACCACCTCCGCCGCGCTCATCCAGAAGTTCAAGGAAATCGGTACCAAGGTCGGATCGCTACGGGTGAGCCAGTGATCGCTCAATTAGCGCCGGCAAGGCGGCGCATTGCGGCAGATGTCGCGGGCGCAACGATCGTCGAATTCGCCCTGATCGTACCGTTGCTGATTGGGTTGCTGATGATGATCCTGGAGGTCGGGTATCAGAATTATGTCGAGGCCATGGTACAGGGCGCGCTCGCAAAGGCATCACGGCTGACCACGGTCGGCAACACGACCGCCGCCAACGTGAGCGCAACGATCAAGGCCGAGGTCCGCGCCGTAGTCCCGGCAGAATATGTCACCGTGTCGACGCGCCGCTATTACAACTTCTCGAATGTCGGCAAGCCCGAGAAGATCACGTCGGACACGGACCCGCGCGGCACGTTCAATCTTGGGGACTGTTTCGAAGATGCGAACAACAATGGCATTTACGACGCGACGCCGGGCGATGACGGTGTCGGTAGCGCGGACGACGTCATCTTCTACACAGCGACCGTGAGATACCCCAATCTGACGCCGGTCGGACCGCTGATGGGCTGGACGCGCACCCGGACAGTTACGGAAACGACGCTGGTACGAAACCAGCCCTTTACCTCGCGTGCGGCACCGACGGTCGTATGTACCAAGCCATGACGAGGATCGACAGCACCGCAAGGCCAGGGGTTCTTGCCGACACGCGTGGCCTCGCAATGATCGAATTTGCGATCGTTGCGCCGTTCCTTCTGACACTGGGTCTCGCCGGTGCCGAACTGACGCACATGTCGATCGCCAAGATGCGCGTCAACCAGATCGCCACGACCGCGTCCGACAACGTCGCACGCGTGCGGGATTCGATCAACGAGGCCGATGTCAACGAGGTCCTGCTCAGCCCGAAGTTGCTAGGGACCGATATCGACTTTGCCGATAACGGCCGCGTCGTGATTTCGAGCGTCGAACCCAATGGTCAGACCGGCACGAAGGCGGGACAGTGGATCCGTTGGCAGCGGTGCACGGGGGCGCTGAACACAAGTGCCTCGCAGCCGGCTTATGGCCTGCAGGACAAGGGCAAGGCCGATGCAAGCCTGCAATATATGGGACTGCCCAGTCGCAAGATTGCGGCGGCCCCCGGAACTGCGCTGATCTTCATCGAGGTGACATACAAGTATCAGCCGCTCGTCTCGCAGCGATTTTTCGGCGCCCCGGTCCTGCGCGCCGAGGCCGTGTACAATGTGCGCGAACGCAACGACCAGACCCTGGCCGCCGTTGCGGGTGTCACGCCGAGTCTGTGCTCGACCTACGCAGCATGATCGCTCCGACCGGGTTCATCGGTCGGAGCGATCAGCAACATCTCACTGGTTACCGGTACGTCACCTTCTTCGCCGCATCGACGACCTTGGCGACATCGACCAGCATCAGCTTTTCGAGGTTCGCCGCATAGGGCATCGGCACGTCTTCGTTGGTCACGCGCAGCACCGGCGCGTCGAGGTCGTCGAAGCCGTGCTCCATCACCACCGACACGATCTCGGACGCGATCGAGCAGGTTGCCCAGTTTTCCTCGACGATGATCATGCGGTTGGTCTTGGCGAGGCTTTTCAGCACCGTGTCGGTGTCGAGCGGACGCAGCGTGCGCAGGTCGATGACCTCCGCGTCGATCCCCTCCTCGGCGAGCTTCTCGGCGGCTTCGAGGCTGATGCCCACGCCGATCGAGTAGCTGACGATCGTCACGTCCTTGCCCTCGCGGACGATCCGCGCCTTGCCGATCGGCAGGACGTGATCGTCGAGCTTGGGAACGTCGAAGCTGCGGCCGTACATCAGCTCGTTCTCGAGGAACACGACCGGATCGTCTGTACGGATCGCCGCCTTCAGCAGGCCCTTGGCATCCGCCGCGTCATAGGGCGCGATCACGATCAGGCCGGGGACGCTCGCATACCAGGCCGCAAAGTTGTGCGAATGCTGTGCACCCACGCGCGACGCGGCGCCGTTGGGACCACGGAACACGATCGGGCAACGCATCTGGCCACCCGACATGTAGTTGGTCTTCGCGGCCGAGTTGATGATGTGATCGATCGCCTGCAACGCGAAGTTGAAGGTCATGAACTCGACGATCGGGCGGAGGCCGCCCATCGCCGCGCCTGCACCGATACCGGCAAAGCCGTATTCGGTGATCGGCGTGTCGATCACGCGACGCTCGCCGAACTCGTCGAGCAGCCCCTGCGTGACCTTGTACGCGCCCTGATACTGCGCGACTTCCTCACCCATCACGAAGACGCGGTCGTCCTCGCGCATTTCCTCGGCCATCGCATCGCGCAGCGCCTCGCGGACGGTCGTCTTGACCATCTCGGTACCCTCCGGGATCGCCGGATCGGTCTTGCCGACCTTCTCCGCCGACGCGACGAGCTGCTGCGTCCCGCTCTCGGCCTTGGCAGGCGACGCGCCTTCGGGAACCGGCGGCGCCTTGTCGTCCGACGGCGTTTCCTTCGGTGCGGCGTTGGCGGCCTCGCCCGCGCGTGCCTCGGTCGGCGCGCTGTCGGCGCTTTCGCCCTCTTCGAGCAGCGTCGCGATGACGGTGCCGACCTTCACATTGTCGGTACCTTCGGCAACCATGATCTTGCCGATCGTGCCCTCGTCGACCGCCTCGAACTCCATCGTCGCCTTGTCGGTCTCGATCTCGGCCATGATGTCGCCGGAATTGACGCTATCGCCTTCCTTGACGAGCCACTTCGCGAGCGTGCCCTCTTCCATCGTCGGGGAGAGCGCGGGCATCTTGATCTCGATCGCCATCAGTACGACTCCACCAGAACGTCGGTGTAGAGCTCGGCGACATCCGGCTCGGGGGTCTGCTCGGCGAAATCGGCGGCTTCGTTCACGGTCTTCCTGATCTCTTGTTCGATGGACTTCAGGTCCGCCTCGGTCACGCCCTGCTCGTCGAGCAGCTTTTTGATGTGATCGATCGGGTCGGACTTGTCGCGGACCGCCTGGACCTCGTCACGCGTACGGTATTTCGCCGGATCGGACATCGAGTGGCCACGATAGCGATAGGTCTTCATCTCGAGGATGACCGGGCCCTTGCCCGCGCGGACCCAGGCGATCGCCTCTTCGGCGGCCCCGCGGCACGCCAGCACGTCCATGCCGTCGACCTGGATGCCGGGAATGCGGAACGATTCGCCGCGGCGATAGAGCTGGTCCTCGGCCGAGGCGCGATTGACGCTCGTGCCCATGGCGTACTGGTTGTTCTCGATCACGAAGATGATCGGGAGCTTCCACAGCTCGGCCATGTTGAAGCTCTCATACACCTGGCCCTGGTTTGCGGCGCCGTCGCCGAAATAGGCCATGCAGATGCCGCCGTCGTTCGAATATTTGTGCTTGAACGCGAGGCCGGTGCCCAGCGACACCTGAGCACCGACGATGCCGTGCCCGCCGTAGAATTTATGCTCGGTCGAGAACATGTGCATCGACCCGCCCTTGCCCTTCGAGATGCCCGAGCCGCGCCCGGTCAGCTCGGCCATGATCACCTTCGGGTCGATCCCGTACGCGAGCATGTGCCCATGGTCGCGATAGCCGGTGATGACCGAATCGGTCTCGCCGTCGAGCGCGGACTGCAGGCCGACGGCGACGGCTTCCTGGCCGATGTACAGATGGCAGAAGCCGCCGATCAGGCCGAGACCGTAAAGCTGGCCCGCCTTTTCCTCGAAACGCCGGATCAGCAGCATCTGTTTGTAGAAGGCGAGCAGCTCGTCCTTGCTGGCCTCATAGGGCTTGGGTTCGGCCGGCCGTTCACGGTTGGTGATCGGGGGCTCGGCGATTGCACGTGCTGGGGGGGCTTTGGCCACGATGTGGGAAACCTCGTTTTCCGTAGGGGAGTTGCCGCAGCCTATAGGCGCGGACGGGGCCGAACATCAATTCCCGTCTGGGGTATGCGATTCTGCGACTGTCCCGCGAGCCTCGATCCGTCGTGCCCGACTCGCGGGCTGTGGCCCCCGCCCCTATCCCCGCCCCAAGCAAAGCTCCGGTTGCCCTTCCCGCGCCCGACCCCCTAAAGCCCGGGGCGATGAATCCTACGAGCGACCCGCATCAGCATCCCTTCCGGATCGCCAATTTTCGCGCCTATTGGCTGTCGCGGTTCGCCGGCACGATCGCGGTGAGCGCGATGTCGATCGTCATCGGCTGGCAGGTCTACAACCTCGCGCGCGAGACGATGGACATCCGCCAGGCGGCGTTCATGCTCGGGATGATCGGCTTTGCGCAGTTCGTGCCGCTGTTCCTGCTGACCCCGATCACCGGGCTCGTCGCGGACAGCTTCGACCGGCGCTGGATCGTCCGCGGCACGACCACGCTACTCGTGCTCACCGCCGCGACGCTCTGGCTGCTGACATGGTCCGGCCATCTCACGCTCGGCGCATTGTTCGCCGCCGCGGTCGCCTTCGGCGTCGCGCGAGCCTTTTCCGGCCCGGCTTATTCGGCGCTCGCGCCCAATCTCGTGCCCCGGGCTGTGCTCCCCACCGCGATCGCGATCAGTTCGATCGCGTGGCAGGTCGGAACGATCGCAGGCCCGAGCGTCGGCGGGCTTCTCTACGCGATCCATCCCGAGGTCGCTTATGGTGTGGCAACGCTGCTCTTCCTCGTGGCGCTGGTGTTCATGTTCCTGATCGGCCCGGTGGCACAGCCCGCCGCGCAGACCGACCATCGCCCCCTCGCGCGGATCATCGAGGGCTTCACCTATGTCCGCCGCAACCGGCTGGTGCTCGCGACGATCACGCTCGACCTGTTCGCGGTACTGCTGGCGGGTGCCACGTCGCTGTTGCCGGTCTATGCCCGCGATATCCTGCATGTCGGGTCGCAGGGGCTCGGCGTGCTTGCCGCGGGCATGGGAATCGGTGCCGCGGTCACCGCGATCTGGTTCTCGATTCGACCGATGTCGCGCAATGTCGGGGTCAAGATGCTGGTCGCGGTGATCGTGTTCGGCATCGCGATCCTAACCTTCGGGGTCGCGACGCCGATCGTCGAGCTGATCGGACTCACCCCCGGCACGATTGCGGGGTTCCCCGTCCACCCCGCCTTCGTCCTCAGCCTCGTCGCGCTGATCGTCGCGGGCGGTGCGGACATGATCTCGGTCTATGTCCGCCAGTCGCTCATCCAGCTTCACACGCCCGACGTGATGCGCGGCCGCGTCAGCGCGGTATCGCAGCTGACGATCTCGGCCTCGAACGAGCTCGGCGAATTCGAAAGCGGGGTGATGGCGTCGCTGCTCGGCCCCGTCGGCGCAGTGGTGTTCGGCGGGGTTGGTGCTATTGCCGTCACGATCGGCTGGGCGCGCCTGTTCCCGGAACTCGGGGCGGCGAAGACCTTTGATCCCCCCGAGATCCTAGAGACCGAACCACAGCACGGAGAAGCCAAGCCATGAAAGCCTCCTCGATCCTGGACACGATCGGCAACACACCGCACGTCCGCCTGTCGAAGCTCTTCCCCGATTCCGAAGTCTGGGTGAAATCCGAACGGTCGAATCCTGGCGGTTCGATCAAGGACCGTATCGCGCTGGCTATGATCGAGGCCGCGGAAAAGGCCGGTGACTTGAAGCCCGGCGGCACAATCATCGAGCCGACCAGCGGCAACACCGGCGTCGGCCTTGCGATGGTCGCAGCGGTCAAGGGCTACAAGCTGATCCTCGTGATGCCCGAGAGCATGAGCGTCGAACGTCGGCGTCTGATGCTCGCTTATGGTGCGACCTTCGACCTGACCCCGCGCGAGAAGGGCATGAAGGGCGCAATCGAACGCGCGCGCGAGCGCGTCGCCGAAACGCCCGGCGCCTGGATGCCGCAGCAGTTCGAAAATCCTGCGAACATCGACGTGCATGTCCGCACGACGGCACAAGAAATCCTCCAAGATTTCCGGGATACGCCGATCGACGTGATCATCACGGGCGTCGGCACCGGCGGCCACATCACGGGCGTCGCCGAGGCACTGAAGGCGCACTGGCCCGAACTGAAGGTCTATGCGGTCGAGCCCGCCGCCTCGCCGGTGATCGCCGGTGGCCAGCCGGGCCCGCATCCGATCCAGGGCATCGGCGCAGGCTTCATCCCCGCCAATCTCCACACCCAGGCGATCGACGGCGTGATCGAGGTCGATGCCGCGGTCGCCAAGGACATGGCGCGCCGCTCGGCAGCCGAAGAGGGCATGCTGGTCGGGATCAGCTCGGGCGCGACGCTGGCCGCGATCCTGCAGAAGCTTCCCGATCTTCCCGACGACGTCCGCGTCCTCGGCTTCAACTATGATACCGGCGAGCGCTATCTGTCCGTGCCGGACTTCCTTCCGGAGCAGTGACGACAATGACCGATGCGCGTGGCGCCGTTTATCTGCGCGTGTCGGTACTCGCGATCGCGGCTGCGGCGATCGTCGGACCGACGCTCGTCGTGACCAATCCCCCGGCGCTGCCCCACCCGGCGCGCGCCGCGATACCGAAGCAGCGCGTCGTGCCGCAGGCGGAGCTGCCCCCGGTCGAGCCGGTCCGGTTCGTCGACCTCGCGCCGGAGGATGCGCGGGCGTTCAACGCCACGGTGCCGTTCTCGACCGATCCGAACCCCGCTGCACGGCCGTTCCGCTTCGCCGGCACCACCGACGACCTCGCACGCGCGACCGACTGCCTCGCGGCCGGCACGCTGTACGAGGCGGGCGACGACACGATCGGCGAACGCGCCGTCGCGCAGGTCGTGCTCAACCGCCTGCGACATCCCGCCTTTCCGAAAACCGTCTGCGGGGTCGTGTTCGAAGGAGAGACGCGCGCGACGGGATGCCAGTTCAGCTTCAGCTGCGACGGCGCGCTGCTTCGATGGAAGCCCTCCGAGGACGCTTGGCGCCGGGCGCGCAGCGTCGCGACCGCCGCATTGTCGGGCAATGTCTATCGACCGGTCGGCTATGCCACGCATTACCACACCGACTGGGTCGTCCCCTATTGGCAGTCGAGCCTCGACAAGATCGTCGCGGTCGGCTCGCACCTGTTCTTCCGTTGGTCGGGCTGGTGGGGCACACCCCCGGCCTTCCGGCGTGCGCCCGAACAGGGCGAACCGGTCATCGCGCAGCTCGCGCCTATTTCGGAGGCGCACCGCACCGCCGCCGCGCTGTCAGAGGCCGATGCCGCGATTGCCGAAGCATCCGCCGCGCTCGGCTTCGTCTTGGGCGACGATGCGGTCGCCGGTGACGGCGCGAACGCCGCCTCCACGCCCTTCGCGACGGCCGAAGGCGATACGGTGCTGATGACCTTCTCGCCGGGCGTGCTCCCCAACGCCTACCCGACGCTCGCGACGATCGCCTGCGGCGACCGTGCCTTTTGCCGGTTCATGGCATGGGCCGACAAAACCAAGGCCGCAACGTCCACGCCGCTGACGCCGGTGCAGAGCGCGGCAATCACGTTCAGCTACCTGCGCGATCGCTCGGCCGATTACGAAAAGGCGCTGTGGAACTGCCAGCAGGTCCGCCGGCCCGATCCCTCGCAGTGCATGCGCGCGCGACAGACGCTGCGCGCGGCCCCCGCGGCGGCGGACAAGGCTGCACCCCCGGCGGATGCGCCACAGGAACTCGACGGTGTGCGGCGCAAGACACCCGCCACGCCAGCGGCGGCCGCAGCCCCGGCGTTGAAGCCGGACGTCAGGAAAGCACCGCAAGCGACCGAGATGTAACGGAAAGATCGGCATATCAGTCGCCGCGCAACAGTCAGATCCAAAAGAAAAGGCCGCGTCCACCCTTCGGTAGACGCGGCCTTTTCCGCTTCAGATCGCGTGGGCGATCAGTAGCGATAGTGATCCGGCTTGAACGGGCCTTCGACGGGCACGCCGATGTAACCGGCCTGCTTCGGGGTAAGCTGCGACAGCTTCACGCCCAGCTTCTCGAGGTGCAGCGCTGCGACCTTCTCGTCGAGATGCTTCGGCAGGACATAGACTTCGTTCTTGTAGTTCTCGCCCTTGGTCCAGAGCTCGATCTGCGCGAGCGTCTGGTTTGTGAACGAGGCCGACATCACGAACGACGGGTGGCCGGTGGCGCAACCCAGGTTCACGAGGCGACCCTTCGCCAGGATGATGATCTGCTTGCCGTCCGGGAACTTCACCAGGTCGGTGCCGGGCTTCACTTCGGTCCAGTCATAGTTGGACAGAGCGGCGATCTGGATCTCCGAATCGAAGTGACCGATGTTGCAGACGATCGACATCGGCTTCATCGCCTTCATGTGATCGGCGGTGATGACGTCGGCATTGCCGGTCGCGGTGCAGAAGATGTCCGCACGCTTCACGGCGTCTTCCATCGTCACGACCTCGAAGCCCTCCATCGCCGCCTGCAGTGCGCAGATCGGATCGACTTCGGTGACCATCACGCGTGCGCCGCCGTTGCGGAGCGACTGCGCCGAACCCTTGCCGACGTCACCGAAACCGGCGACGCAGGCGACCTTGCCGGCGAGCATGACGTCGGTCGCGCGACGGATCGCGTCGACCAGCGATTCCTTGCAGCCGTAAAGGTTGTCGAACTTCGACTTGGTGACCGAGTCGTTGACGTTGATCGCGGGGAACGGCAGCTCGCCCTTCTTGGCGATCTCGTACAGCCGGTGAACGCCGGTGGTGGTCTCTTCCGAGACGCCCTTCAGGTTCTTCACGGTCTCGGTCAGATAGCCGGGGTTCTTTGCGACATACGCCTTGAGCGCACGCTGCATCTCGACCTCTTCCTCGTTCTCGGGCTCGGGCATCGTGTGGCCGGCTTCGAGCTTCGCACCCCAGAGTGCGAACATCGTCGCGTCGCCACCGTCATCGAGGATGATGTTGGCGGTCTGGCCCTCGACGTCGCGATCCCACGAGAAGATGTCGCCGACATAGTTCCAGTAGTCGGCGAGCGTCTCGCCCTTAATCGCGAACACCGGCACACCCGACGCGGCGATCGCGGCGGCGGCATGGTCCTGCGTCGAGAAGATGTTGCACGTCGCCCAGCGGACGTCGGCGCCGAGCGCGGTCAGCGTCTCGATCAGCACCGCCGTCTGGATCGTCATGTGCAGCGAACCGGTGATGCGCGCGCCCTTGAGCGGCTGCGCTGCGCCGAATTCCTCGCGGAGCGACATCAGGCCCGGCATTTCGGTTTCGGCGATGTTGATCTCGGCGCGGCCGAAATCGGCAAGGCTGATGTCGGCGACGACGTAATCGGTCTTGCCGTCCGTCTTCTGGGGCGCGAGCGTGGTGGCCACGAGGATATCTCCTGGAAATCTTTGATCGGCGGGCCTCATGCCCGTGCCGGATGCAGGGCCGCATAGAGGAACGGGCCGCTCAAATCAAATATAAAGATATCTTTATATGATGCCCGGAGAGGCCTCCGCCGCGCTAGAATGTCATCTTGACCTGCGGATCCGCACGGTGATCTTCACGCCGTACCGGTATCCGCCACGAGCAGGCGCGGGTCGACGCCGGCCCGCTCGAACGCCCTGCTCCAGCGCTCATCCGCGCTGGTGTCGAACACCAGATCGGCAGCGCCGGCGACGTTGAACCAGCCGGGGCGTGCGAGTTCGCCCTCGATCTGCCCGCTGTCCCATCCCGCATAGCCGAGCGCTACGACCCATTGCGACGGTCCCTTCCCCTCCGCGATCGCGCGGAGCACGTCGATCGTGCTCGACAAGGCCCAAAGGCCTGCGACCTCGATCGTGTCCTGCCCCCCCCAGTCGCACGAGTGGATGACGAAGCCGCGACGGGGTTCGACCGGGCCGCCGAAATGCACCGGGGCGTTGGGCGCGTCACCGGGTGCGATCTCGAACTGGTCGAGCAGGTCGTGGAAGCCAAGCCCGTCGACGGTGGCCCCAAGGCCAATCCCGAGCGCGCCGTTTTCATCATGACTGCACATTGCAATGACCGCACGGGCGAACCGCGGATCGCTCATTCCCGGCATTGCCAGAAGGAGTTGCCCGGAAAGAAAAGCCGTCTTGTCCATGCCCTAGACCATAGCGTCGCGACGGCTCCGCCGCCACGCTTGAAATCGCGCGCCTCCCATACGAGGTACCGTCCGCCCGGGACGATCTCGCGGCGACAGGAGAATTTCCATGACGATCAGCGTCGGCGACCGGCTTCCCAACACCACTCTCGTCAAGGCCACCGCGGACGGCCCGGATCAGGTCGAGTCCGAGACCTTCTTCGCGGGCCGCAGGGTCGCGCTCTTCGCGGTTCCCGGCGCGTTCACTCCGACCTGCTCGGCCAAGCACCTGCCGGGCTTCGTCGAAAAGGAAGCCGCACTGAAGGCCAAGGGCATCGACGAGGTCGCCTGCACCTCGGTCAATGACGCGTTCGTGATGGATGCCTGGGGCAAGTCCGCCGGCGCCGGCGACATCACGTTGCTCGCAGACGGCAATGGCGATTTCGCCAAGGCGGTCGGACTGACGATGGACGGCTCGGGCTTCGGCATGGGCACGCGCAGCCAGCGTTATTCGATGATCGTCAATGACGGCGTCGTCGAGCAGCTCAATGTCGAAGCCCCCGGCGAGTTCAAGGTCAGCTCCGCCGAGCATCTGCTCAGCGAGATCTGATCGCGTCGCGTGCCTGATTGAACGTCGCGCTCCGTCATCCTCGCGCACGTGGGAATGACGGAGCTGGCGTGGCACGCGCGCTAGTCTTGCCTCCGTAATCTCGCCCGCGTAACACTGGGCGATGACAATCGCATCCGACCTGGTCGCTGAACTCGACCGCCTCTACCGCGCCTCCGTTGCGCGGCTTCAGTCCGCCATGAGCGCCTATATCGCCGACGGCACCGTGCCCGATCCGGCAACCCGCAGCGATGGCTCGTTCGCCTATCCCGAAATCCGGCTGATCTACAAAGGCGGCATTGACCGCCCGACCCCGCTCCGCTCCTTCGGACGCATGGTGAATCCCGGAGAATACCGGATCAGCGTGACCAAGCCCGCGATCTTCGCCGATTATCTGACCGAACAGCTGACGCTGCTGATCGAGGATTACGACGTCGAGGTCGAAGCCGTCGAAGGGCGGCAGGAGATCCCCTTCCCGTACGTCATCGATCCCGGCCACGCGCTGAGCCTCGACGAGGTCTCTGCGACCGAACTCGCACGGTTCTTTCCCGCCACCGAGCTCGCGCATATCGGTGACGAGATCGCCGACGGGCTGTGGGTGGCACAGGACGACACGCGCCCGCTCGCGCTGTTCGATGGCTTGCGGACCGATTTCAGTCTCGCACGGCTGCGCCATTACATGGGCACCCCTGCCGAACACGCGCAGCGCTTCGTATTGTTTACGAACTATCACCGCTATGTCGATGAATTCGTTCGCTGGGCGGGCACGCAGCTCGGCGAAGGCAGCCGGTTCACGACGCTGTCGGGCGCGGGCGGGATCACGATTTCGTCAGGGGATGATATCGACAAGATCATCTCCGACAGCGCATGGCGGCGGCACCAGATGCCCGCCTATCACCTGATGGCGGACGACCGCACCGGGATCACGCTCGTCAACATCGGCGTCGGCCCGTCCAACGCCAAGACAATCTGCGACCATCTCGCGGTGCTGCGTCCCGAGGCCTGGCTTATGATCGGTCACTGCGGCGGCCTGCGTCCCAGCCAGCGGATCGGCGACTATGTGCTCGCGCATGCCTATCTGCGCGACGACCATGTGCTCGACGACGTGCTCCCGCCCGAAATCCCCGTCCCTGCGATCGCCGAGGTCCAGGTGGCGATGGCCAAGGCCGCCGAGATCGTCTCTGGCCAGTCGGGCGAGGACCTGAAGCGCCGGCTGCGGACTGGCACGATCGTCACCACCGACGACCGCAACTGGGAGCTGCGCTATTCGAAATCGGCGCTGCGCTTCTCGCTGTCGCGCGCGGTCGGCATCGACATGGAATCGGCGACGATTGCCGCACAGGGCTATCGCTTCCGCGTTCCCTACGGCACGCTGCTCTGCGTCTCGGACAAGCCGCTCCATGGCGAGCTGAAGCTGCCGGGTCAGGCCAACCGCTTCTACGAACGCGCGATCAGCGAGCATCTGCGGATCGGGATCGAAACCTGCGAGCAGCTTCGCCAGGAGGGTGCCAAGCTGCACAGCCGCAAGCTGCGGGCGTTCGACGAGCCGCCGTTCCGGTAAGGCCTGCCGCGCGATTTTCGGAGCGCATCGCATGCCAATGCGTTACGCCCGCGGGATCATTTGTGAGGGAGCATAGCCGTGGCCGACACCGACCCGCCTGAAACGGACGCCAAGAAGCCCGTCGTCACGCGCCGCCGCGCACCGCGCAAGGCCAGTGCACCCAAGCCGGCCAAGCCCGTCGTTGCGCCGGCCGCGCCCTCGCTCGACACGCCGACATCCGACAAGGCGGTCCCCGTCTCCCGCAAGCCCAAGCCTGCCCCCAAGCCGCGCTCGACCAAGCGCAGCACGCCGCGACCGATATCGGCGCGCAAGACGCCGCCGCCCGTCGCTAAGCCGATCGACAAGGTCGGTGGCAAATGGAGTGCCGCCGCGATCGCGGGCGGCGTCGCGGTACTCGGCGCTGCCGCCGCGCTGCTGACGTTGCGCGGCAGCACACCAAAGACGCCCAAACCCGCTGGCAAGCACGCGCATCAGGCGGACGGTACGGATTCGTCTAAGTCGTTCGAGGCAGGGATTGCCGACGAAGGGACGATCCCGGAATAATCGCCCCCGGGACCGTTCGACCGGTTCCCTCCCCCGGCTAAGACCGGGGAGGTACGAGGCTGCTCCCCCGCGGACGCCTGAGCCCCGCTAAAACCCGAAACGCGCTCGCGGCCCTGGATCCCCGCTTTCGCGGGGAAACGGGGCGGTTGAATGACAGCCTTGCCTCACCAACCGGTGGGCTTGCCCTTGTTCTGCACGTCGAGCCACGCCTTGAGCGGCTTGAAATACTCGACCAGCGCCGCGCCCGACATCTCGCGGCTGCCCGTGAACACCTGCAACGCGTCGGGCCAGGGCTTGGACTGGCCCATGCTCAGCATCGCGTTCAGCTTCGTGCCGACCGCCTTGTTGCCGTAGAACGAGCAGCGATGCAGCGGCCCCTTCCACCCCGACTGCTCGCACGCCGCCTTGTAGAACTGGAACTGCAGCACGCGCGCGAGGAAGTAGCGCGTATAGGGCACCGCCGCCGGGATGTGATATTTCGCGCCCGCGTCGAACTTCGTCTCGTCGCGCGCGACCGGCGGCTTGATCCCCTGATATTGCAGCCGCATCTGGTCCCAAGCCGCCTGATAGCCGCCCGTCGGGATCTGTCCCGAGAACACGCCCCAGCGCCATTTGTCGATCAGCAGCCCGAACGGCAGGAACGCGACCTTGTCCATCGCCTGACGCAGCAACAGGCCGATATCCTTGTCCGCGCTCGGCACCCGCGCCTGATCGAGCAGCCCGATCTTCACCAGATAATCCGGCGTGATCGACAGCGCGACGGTATCCCCGATCGCCTCATGGAAGCCGTCGTTCGCGCCGTTCTTGTACAGCATCGGCTGCGCCTTGTACGCGCGCTGATAGTAATTGTGGCCGAGCTCATGGTGGATCGTGACGAAGTCGTCCGCATTCACCTTGGTGCACATCTTGATGCGGATATCGTCCTGGTTGTCGATATCCCAGGCCGAGGCGTGGCAGATCACGTCGCGGTCCGCGGGCTTGGTGATCTGCGACCGCTTCCAGAAGGTCTCGGGAAGCGGCGCAAAGCCCAGCGACGAGTAGAAGCCCTCGCCCTGCTTCACCATCTTCACCGCGTCATAGCCCTTGGCCTTCAGCAGCTCGCCCGTGTCGAAGCCGAGATCGCCAGATCCCTTGGGGGCGACGATGTCGTAAATGTTGCCCCATTCCTGCGCCCACATATTGCCGAGCAGGTCGCTGCGGATCGGCCCGGTCTTCGCCTGGACCGCGTCGCCATATTTCTCGTTGAGCTTCCACCGCGTATAGGTGTGCAGCGCCATGTAGAGCGGCTCGACCTCTTTCCAGATCTTGTCGGTCAGCGCGGCGAACTGCTCGGGGCTCATGTCGTAGCCCGACCGCCAGAGCGCGCCCACATCCTTGTAACCGAGCTCGCGCGCGCCCTCGTTCGAGATCGCGGTCATCTTGGCATAGTCGCCGCGCATCGGTGCGCCGACCGCGTCGTTCCAGCTCGTCCACATCTCCTGCAGCTTGGCGGGATCGCGGCTCTCGCCCATCGCCGCCTCGATGTCCGAGCCATTGATCGGCTTGCCGTCGAGCGTCCCCATGCCCTTGCCGTAGGAGGACGACATCTTCGTCGTCAGCATCGACAGCTCGTCCGATGCGCCCGGCCGCGTCGGCGCGGGCAGCGTCAGCCCCCCGCGGAGCAGGTCGAGCTTGCGCTTGGTGTCGATCGACAGGCCCGGGACATTGGCGTATTTCGCCGCGCCCAGAGCATATTTCACGCCGAGATCGGTCATCTCCGCGCCCGACTTCGCCGCCAGCGCATCGGTATCGTCGGTGATGTAGGTCGCGTTCACCCACGCCACGCGCGATGCGTCGACCGACTTGGCGGCAAATATCTTTTCCGCCTCGGCGACGAACGCATCCGCCTGCGCGGCGGTCGGCCTGGACGCAGCAGCGGTGGCCTGAGCACCGGCCACCGACGGCGCAGCGCACAGCGCGCCGGCGAGAGCAAACATCGAAACGCTGAACCGAACCATCATCATCCCCTTATCGTGAGGCCCTGATGGATGATCCGCCGCCGGATGGTCAACCCGCCAGCCACGCCCCCTCCCGTCATCCTGACGAAAGTCAGGATCCAGGGTCACGGGGGGCGGCGCTGCTTGGCTGCGGGTCCTGACGTTCGTCAGGATGACCGGGCGCTATGCAGCAAGAAAGTCCGCGATCGCCTGGCCAAGCTCGGGCTTCACCACCGCGCTCATATGCCCGCCCGGCGTCGCGACATAGCGGCCATGCGGCAGGACCGCGGCGAGATCCGGTGCCGACCCGTTATCCTCATCCTCCGCACCGCACACCACCAGCGCCGGCTGCTCGATCGCCCTGACCGCCTCGATCGGTGTATCCGCAAAGGTCTCGAGGATCCCGAGCAATGCGACCGGATCGCCGCCCGTGGTCTTCAGGAACGCCTCGGCGAGCCACTCGGGCGTGCCCTGAACATGCTTGCCCAGATTGGTGAGGATATTGCGGAAATGCCCCGCGCGCCGCGACGTCTCGGTCAGTCCGGCGAGGCCCATCCCGGAAAAGACCACGCGCCTCGGCGTCGCGCCCGTGGCGAGCATCCGCGACGTCGTCCGCGCGCCCAGCGAATAGCCGCCAAGATCATAATCGGTCAGCCCGAGATGATCGACCAGCGCATGGCCGTCGAGCGTCAGCGCATCCGCGGGGTAGAATTCCAGCCCATGCGGCTTGCCGCTCTCGCCGTGCGCGCGCAGGTCGGGCATGATCACACGGAACCCCTTGGCCGCGATTTTGGCGGCATGGCCGTAGCGGATCCAGTTGGTCTTCGCATCGGAGAAATAGCCGTGGATCAGCAGCACCGGCCGCCCCTCGCCGACCTCGCGCCACGCGATCCGCGTGCCGTCGAAGCTCTCGAAATACTGCGTCTCGGTCGGGGAATGTGCCACGGATCCAGATCCCTATAATCTTAGGATGTTGCCGCCCCCGTCCGACACACGACACCGTGCTGTCAACCGCCACGAAGAGACGCGCTCCGAGGAGTATCCGCGACCCACCGCTACGTCATCCTGACGAAAGTCAGGATCCAGAGCCACGTATGCGGCGCTTGGTATCCTGGATCCTGACTTTCGTCAGGATGACGAGCGCCCATCGTTATGGCCCCGCCGCACGACGACATTGCAAAAAG
Source organism: Sphingomonas sp. T1 (assembly GCF_902506585.1). Classification (NCBI taxonomy): domain Bacteria; kingdom Pseudomonadati; phylum Pseudomonadota; class Alphaproteobacteria; order Sphingomonadales; family Sphingomonadaceae; genus Sphingomonas; species Sphingomonas sp. T1. Next base: position 249,310 of record NZ_LR733875.1, on the reverse strand, counting down.
GGGTAGTGTGACACGCAAACTCCTTTAGCTAAGGCGCAAGGATCGCGTCGGACGATTCATCGAGGATGCGCGAAGGGCCCGACCAAGGACCCGCAATGCCGCCATCTGCCGACGCCACCCTCCCCTTAGCCACCCTTCCCCTGGGACGCCCGCACAGTATCGCGGAGGATTTTTACGCGCTCGTCATCGGCTGTATCCTGCTGGTGATCGGGCTGGTCTTCCTAAAGGCGGCGGGGCTCGTCACCGGCGGGATCGCCGGGATCGCGCTGCTGCTGTCCTATCTGGTGCCCTTGCCGACCGGCGTCCTGTTCACGCTGATCAACCTGCCCTTCTTCCTGTTCGCGCATTACGCGATGGGCCGCCGTTTCGCGATCAAGACGATGCTGGTGAATGCCGGGATCGCCGCCTTCTCGACCTTCGCGGGCGGATCGATGCACGTCGATCAGATGCACCCGTTCTTCGCCGCGATCGTCGGCGGCACGGTGATCGGGCTCGGCATCCTCGTCCTCGCGCGGCATCAGGCCGGGGTCGGCGGCACCGGGGTCGTGACGCTGTGGCTACAGCGCACGCGCGGCTGGAATGCGGGCCGCACGCAAATCGCGCTCGATGTGGTGATCCTCGCCGCCGCGATTCCCGTGGTGAGCACGGGCCAGCTTCTCTGGTCGGTACTCAGCGCGGCGGCGATCAGCCTGATCCTGATCGCCTGGCACCGGCCGGGACGGTATATCGGCCACTGATCGCCACCGACCCTCTTCGTCATCCCGGGCTCGACCCGGGACCCAGAGTATCAAGGGCGACAGCCGTGGCCCTGGGTCCCGGGTCGAGCCCGGGATGACGGGAGGGCGGCACAGCCTCCCCCCAGATCAGTCCCTTACGCGTCCTTCTTCAGATGCCGTCGCCCGAGCAGCTCGGCGATCTGCACCGCGTTCAGCGCCGCGCCCTTGCGCAGATTGTCCGACACGCACCACAGGTTGATGCCGTTCTCGACGGTCGAATCCTCGCGCACGCGGCTGATGAAGGTCGCGAACTCGCCGACGCATTCGATCGGCGTGATGTAGCCGCCATCCTCGCGCTTATCGATCAGCATGACCCCGGGCGCCTCGCGCAGGATGTTCTGCGCCTCCTCGGCCGAGATCTCGTTCTCGAACTCGATGTTGATCGCTTCCGAATGGCCGACGAACACCGGCACGCGGACGCAGGTCGCGGTGACCTTGATCTTCGGGTCGAGGATCTTCTTGGTCTCGACCACCATCTTCCACTCTTCCTTGGTTGACCCGTCGTCGAGGAAGCTGTCGATGTGCGGGATCACGTTGAACGCGATCTGCTTGGTGAACTTCTTGGCCTCGGCCGGGTCGCCGACGAAGATGTTGCGGCTCTGCTCGAACAGCTCGTCCATGCCCTGCTTGCCCGCGCCCGACACCGACTGATAGGTCGCGACGACGACGCGCTTGATCTTGGCCGCGTCATGCAGCGGCTTGAGCGCGACGACCATCTGCGCGGTCGAGCAGTTCGGGTTGGCGATGATGTTGCGGACCTTGTAGCCGTCGATCGCGTCCGCATTCACTTCGGGCACGATCAGCGGCACGTCCGGATCCATCCGGTAGAGCGACGAATTGTCGATCACGGTGCAGCCCGCCGCGGCGAACTTCGGTGCGTAGACCGCGGTCGCCTCCGACCCGATCGCGAAAAGCGCCATGTCCCAGCCGGTGGGGTCGAAATTCTCGATATTCTGGCATTTGATCTGCTTGCCGGTGTCACCGAAATCGACCATCTCGCCCTGGCTGCGCGACGATGCGACGCAGGCGATCTCGTCCGCCGGAAATTCACGCTCCGCCAGGATGTTGAGCATTTCGCGCCCGACATTGCCGGTCGCCCCTGCGACCACGATCCGATAACCCATTATGTCGTCCCTTGATGCCGCCGCGAAACGATCGCGACATTGCTGATTTTCATCCGGGCGCGTCCGTATACGTCTCCGACGCGCCCTGCCAGATAACTTTATTTCGTCGCGGGCAAGCTCGCCCCTTCGCCGGGAACCGGTTTGTCCTTCACCGTCCGGTCGAGGAAGTTCAGGATCGTCCCCCAGACATGCTCGCTGATCCCCGGCCCGGCGACGCGGTGCGTATAGCCCGGGTAGAACATCATCTCGAACGGCGTCGCAGTCGCCTGCATCTTGGCCGCGACCTTGGTCGAATTGTCGAGGAACACGTTATCGTCCGCCATGCCGTGGATCAGCAGAAGCGGATCCTTGATCAGCGACGCATCCTCGACCGCGGCCGACGTCGCATAGCTCGCCGGATCGGTCTTGGGATCGCCCAGATACCGCTCGGTATAATGCGTGTCATAGAGCTGCCAGTCGGTGACCGGCGCGCCCGAGACTGCGGCGGCATAGACTCCCGGCGTCTTCTCCAGCATCTTCAGCGACATGTACCCGCCATAGGACCAGCCATAGGTCGCGATCTTGCTCGGCTCGACGAACGGCAGCGTCTTCAGATACTCCGCCCCGCTCAGCTGGTCCTCGACCTCGACCGTGCCCATCGCATGATAGATCGCGTCCTCGAACTTCTTGCCGCGGTTGTAGGAGCCGCGATTGTCGATCTGGAAGAAGATCCAGCCCTGATCGACCAGATATTGCGGCAGGGGCCCCTGCCAGCCGCGCGTGACCTGCTGGCCGGTGCCCGGACCGCCATAATGCTGGAAGAAGACGGGATATTTCTTGCCCGGCTCGATCGGCGGGGTGATCATTTCGTAATAGAGCGTCGTGCCGTCCTTGGCCTTCAGCGTCCCGAACCTGGTCTGCTGATGGCTGGCGGCATAGGGGTAATAGGGATGCCCCTCCTTCACCGCATTCTCGTTGATCCACGAGATCCGCTTGCCGGTCGCATCCGCCAGATAGACCTGGGTCGGCTGTGACGGGTTCGAGCGCGAGACGATGAACCGCGTCCCCGCGCCGTCCATCGACGCGCTGTTCCACCAGCCGCTCTCGGTCAGCTTGGTGATCGCGTTCGGCTTGGCGATATCGACCGAATAGAGCTGCTGCTCGAGCACATCATCCTTGTTGCCCGTGAAGAACAACCGCCCCTTGGCCTGGTCGACGCCGACCAGCCCGGTCACGACCCAATCGCCCTTGGTCAGCTGCGTCCAGCGCCCTGCCGCGAACCGGTAGAGATGGCCATAGCCGCTGCGCTCCGACCGCCAGATGAGGCTGCCGTCCTTCAGCACGCGGTAGGCGTCCGACAGGTTCAGCCAGCTCTTCACCCCCGACTTCTCGGTGAACAGGATCGTCGACTTGCCCGTTGCCGGGTCGACGCGCAGCATCTCGAGCAGCTTCTGGTCGCGGCTCTGGCGCTGGACGAGCAGCATCGTCCCGTCGGGCGTCCAGTCGACCCGCGCCAGATAGATGTCGGGATTGGTGCCCAGATCCACCTTCACCTGGCCCGACCCGTCGGGCTTCATCACGTACAGGTCGACCAGCGCGTTGGGCGTGCCCGCGGCGGGATAGCGCTGGTCATAGACCTTGGTCCCGGTCGCGCCGATCGACGCGCGCGTGAAGATCCGCACCGGTGCCTCGTCGAACCGCTCGACCGCGACATAACGCTCGTCGGGCGACCACCAATAGCCCGTGCGGCGATCCATTTCCTCCTGCGCGACGAACTCCGCCTCGCCGAAATGGACGGTGCCGCCGCCGCCCTTGGTGACCGCGCGCGCCTCGCCACCCGCGAGCGGCTGGACGACGAGATTCTGGTCGCGGACATAGGACACGAACCCGCCCTTGGGGCTGATCACAGGGTTCAGCTGGCCACCCGGTGTATCCGTCAGCCGCCGGACCTTGCCGTCGAGCGTCGCGATGTACAGGTCGCCGTCGAGTGGCACGAGGATCGACTTGCCATCGGGGGCCCAGTCATAGGCGACGATACCCTTCGACCCGGCGATCCGCGCGCGCTCGCGCTGCATCTTCTCGGCTTCGCTCAGCTCGGCGCCGCTGCCTACACTCTTCGAATCGACGAGCATCCGCTCCTGGCCCGTGGCGGTATCGACCGCCCACAGGTCGAACCGCTCCTTCTCGTCCGCCCGGTTGCGCAGCGAGGTCAACAGCGCACCGTCGGGCGACAGCCGAACCGCGCGCGGCTGCGGGCCCGACAGGTCGGGATTGCCGAACACCCGCGCCAGCGTCAGATCGCCGGCCGAGGCTACAGCTGCCATGGGAGCCGCTGCCGGATCGCTCGGCTTGGCAACGCCGTCGGCTCCGCCAGCCGTTTGCGCGGACGCGCCGTCAGCAGCCATCGCGGCGGTTCCGACCGAAGCAAGTGCAAGCCCAAGCAACCATGTACGCATCCTATAGTCTCCGATGGACGGGCTCCAGCGCGGCGCCGGTGCCGCGCGCGTTATCGCGGCGCGTCCCGCCCCCGTAAAGCCGTAAACCCCGCGTGATGCGCTCGCCCGCGGCCAAGCCGTCAAGCCCAGGCCGACCGGACCCGCCGGCGGATGGTTAGCAGCCGGTTAACGTCATGTGCACGCCGTCTTTACACGTGACGTGCAAGGACCTGCGACCGGACGTCCGCACGCATATGGCGCGCGGGCATCCCAGACATGACCGGGGACTAATGGCTTCGACGACGGCATCCATTGACGAAACACGGCCCGGCCCTTGGGACGTCGTCGCGCGCCTTGGCGCCGTCGACGGTGCTGTCGCGCACCCTCACGCGACGCGGCTGATTCAATCCGCCCCAGCCCAGCGCAACCTGTCAGATGCGGTGCACGCGTTCTGTGACGTCTATGGACGGCACCCAGGGATGATCGACGACGCCTTGCTGCGCGGCGCACAGCTCGCATCGCTGCCCTGGCTCGAAACCGCAGCGACCGGGTTCGCGATCGAACGCGGCTATCTCGCCCAACTGACCGCGGCCGTGGGGCCGTTGCCCTCGACACCGGGTCAGGCGGCGACCGAGGCCGCCCTCGCCGGCGTGCGCAACGCGCTGGAGATCCTGTCCGGTTCGGAGCGCGCCGGTTGCGCCACGGGGGCAGTGGCCGCGCTGCTCCACGACTGGGCAGTGACGCGCGATGTGCTCGACCTTGCCGCGACCCGCTTCGGCATCGTCGCGCCGCCGCGCGCGCTCCCGCCCGCTGACGTCAGCGCCAAGGCGCTGGCGACGCTGGGTGCAACGCCTGGTACGCGGCGCGCCATCACTTTCGGGGCGCAGCAGCTCTACGCCCAGCATCGCGGCCTCTGGTCGCTGCTCGAAGCCCGCGCCAGCGCGCGCGGCGATCTCTGAACGGATTGCACACGCTGCCTAGGCCAGTGTCGTAGCAACTCCCCGGGCAACCTCTGAAAACAACGTCTTGAACTGCGCCTCGGTCGGCGTGCCGCCGCGCGTGTAGACACTGATGATGATCGGCGTGTCGGGATCGCGCCACAACACCCCGACGTCGCCGGCCGCGTCCTTGCCGTTGTTACCCGTCTTGTTGCCGATCACCCACGCGCGCGGCAGACCGGCCCGCAACCGCGCGTCGCCGGTCCGGCATTGCCGGAGCCACAGCATGAGCAGCGCGCGTGACGAGGGCGACAATACCGGACCACGTGTCAGCCGTCCGATCGTCGACGCCATCGCCCTAGGCGTCGTCGTGTTGCGCAACCCACCCGGCGGCGTACGGTTCAGGAACGGCTCGATATCGTCCAGCCGGCTGACATCGTCGCCGAGACCCCGCCAATAGGCGGTGAGCGCGGCGGGTCCGCCGATCCGCTGCAACAAGATGTTGGCGCAGCTATTGTCGCTCTGCTCGACTGCCGCTTGGCACATCTCGCCAAGCGACATCTCGCCGCGCGCCAGATTCTGTCGGGCGACGGGCGCGTGCCAGTCCTGCAGGTCTGCGGGCGATAGCGCGATCCTGTCTGCCAGCCGCGCCCGGCCGCGATCGACCCGGTTCAGCACGCACGCGGCGAGCGAGGCCTTGAACGTGCTGCACATGACGAACCGCTCATCGGCACGCCAGGCGATCGCCCTCCCCGTCATCAGGTTGCGCGCGTAAATCCCGACATGGCCGCCGCTCGCGGCCTCATAGTCGGTGACGCCAAGCGGAGGAGCCTCGCTGCGTGCGAAGGCCGGACGCGTGACGAGCGTTGCGGAAACGCCTGACAGGACGGCCCGCCTGTTCAGCATGATGATCGTGATGCCTCCTCCAGCCGCGCCGTTTCGCCGCGCGATCGTTCCGTACACCGTCCGGGCCCTGCCACGAACCCCGATCGCTGGCGGTGCCGTCATCGTCCGGGTTGCGTCGGATACCCAACAGCTTCTATCCGTACCGGGAATTCGATTCTGACGGGAATGGGCATGAAGCGCTTCGAAGGCACGCAGAGCTATGTCGCGACCGACGACCTCAAGGTCGCGGTCAACGCCGCGGTGACGTTACGCCGCCCGCTGCTGATCAAGGGTGAGCCCGGCACCGGCAAGACCGTGCTTGCCTATGAGATCGCCAAGGCGCTCGGCGCGCCGCTGATCGAATGGAACATCAAGTCGACGACCAAGGCGCAGCAGGGGCTGTACGAATATGACGCTGTCGCCCGCCTGCGCGACGGCCAGCTCGGCGACGAGCGCGTCCACGACATCGGCAACTACATTCGCAAGGGCAAGCTCTGGGAGGCGTTCACTCAGCCGGCACCGCCCGTCCTGCTGATCGACGAGATCGACAAGGCCGATATCGAGTTCCCGAACGATCTGCTGCAGGAACTCGATCGGATGGAATTCCACGTCTACGAGACCAAGGAAACCGTCCGCGCGGTCGAGCGTCCGATCGTCATCATCACCAGCAACAACGAGAAGGAACTGCCCGACGCGTTCCTGCGCCGCTGCTTCTTCCACTATATCAAGTTTCCCGACCGCGACACGATGCAGGCGATCGTCGATGTCCATTTCCCCGGGATCCAGCGCATGCTGGTCTCGCGCGCGATGGACCTGTTCTACGACGTCCGCGACGTCCCCGGGCTCAAGAAAAAGCCCTCGACCTCCGAACTGCTCGACTGGCTCAAGCTGCTGCTGCACGAGGACATGCCGCTCGAGACGCTGCAGAACCGCGATCCGACCAAGGCGATCCCGCCGCTGCACGGCGCACTGCTCAAGAACGAACAGGACGTGATGCTCTTCGAACGCCTCGCCTTCATGGCAAAGCGGCAGAAGAACCAGGGGTAGTTCGGGAGCGGCGGGACAGCAGCGGCCGGAACCGTCCGCCTGAGCAACGCTGAAAACGCGGCCTTAATCAGTTGGGCGCTAATGCTCCGGGGGTGCGCCACAACCTGTCCCTCCCCGCGACATCCGCGTTGTTTGCGATCCTGGGCGTCGCGGTCTGGGTGCGGATCCTATCGGCCCATAGCGGGCTGTGGGTCGACGAGGCGTGGTCTGCGGTGCTGGTGGCGAGGGCGGACACACCCTGGGCCGTGTTCACCTCGATCAACCACGACAATAATCACCATCTGAACAGCCTGTGGATGCAGGCGGTCGGCTATGCCGCGCCGCCGCTGGCCCTGCGTGCGCTGTCGATCGTCACCGGCGCTGCCGCGGTGCTGGTCGTCGCCGCGATCGGTGCGCGGCGCTCCACGGCGCATGCGCTGGTCGGCGCGGCGCTGTTCGCGCTGTCGCCGATCCTGGTCAATTATGGCAGCGAAGCGCGCGGCTATGCGCCAATGCTGCTGTGCGCGCTGGGTGCAATCCTGGTCGCCGCACGCTGGCTCGACGGGCCCGCCCCTGCGCCCCGCCATGCGCCGGGGCTGCTTGCGGTCCTGACCACGCTCGGACTCCTGTCGCAGTTGACGATGCTGTTCTTCGTGGCTGCGATCGCCGGCTGGGTCGCGCTGACGCTGCGCCAGCGGGTTGCCACAGGGACGGCCGCTGCGATGACCGCGCGGCTGATGCTGCCGAGCGTCGTTGCCGTCATGCTCGTCTTCACGCTGGTCTTCGGCGCCGCCGCCGCAAGCCCCGGCGGCATGCAGGTCGGCGACTATGTGCCCTTCTCGTTCGCCAGCCTGGTCAGCGCGCTGCAGGTCATGCTGGCGACGACGGTCGGTGCATCCGCCTTGCCACGTTGGTGGATCGCGGTCCTCGCGCTCACACTATGCGTCGCCGCAATGGTCGCCGTCGCGCATCGACGCCCCATGGCGTGGCTGGCAATGCTCGCCATTGCAGGACTCCCAATCGCCCTCGCCACGCTTCACGTCGCCAACACAGGAATGCCGCGATATTTCCTGCTCTCCAGCGTGGCTATACTGCTGCTCCTGACCGACCTGGCCGCCACGGCGCTGACGAAAGGCCGCCGGTCAAGGATGCTGGCCGCGCTCGCCCTCACCCTCCTCGCGATCGGCATGGTCCACGACATCGCGCAGGACATTAAGCGACGACGCGGCGATATCGATGCCGCCATCGCCCGCGTCCGCATCGAAGCACCGGGCGGCGCACGCGTTCATGTCGATCACCTCCAGCCGGTTGCCCCGCTTCGGGTCGCAGCCGCAACGGCGCACTATCCGCTCGTTCTGACGAGTGACTGCCGACCTGCGCAGTTCGTCTTTGTCGATCTCGACGACGGCGGCGCGGCGGCCACGACGCGACGCTGCGGACGCGTCTATACGCTCCGGACCGTCCGCCGCCGGGGGATGCTGTCGGGAACCGACTGGGCGCTTTACGGACTACCGCACGCGCGCAACGCCTTGTCGTCTAATCCATATTGAGGCTGGCGCATCGTCATGCCATTAACCACAGGCGGCAACATGGCGGTCATGGGACGGCCTTTAGGATCACGGGATGAATCGCTTCAGTCGCGCCCTTCTCTCCGCTGTCCTCACGATCGGCGCGGGGTCTGCTGCACAGGCATCGCTGCTCGACTATGTCGGGCAGTGCGTTCCGTTTGCGCGGGCGGCCTCGGGGATCGAGATCTATGGCGATGCTTGGACCTGGTGGCGTCAGGCCGATGGCCGGTACGAGCGGACGCACCGACCAAAGACGGGCTCCGTCATCGTCTTCGCCAAGACGGCCCGCCTGCCTATGGGGCATGTCGCGGTCATCAGCCGCGTCGTCGAGAAGCGCGTCGTGATGCTGACCCATGCCAATTGGTCGCGCCAGAACGGCGAACGCGGTCATGCCGAACAGGACGTCACGCTGTTCGACGTCTCGCCAGCCAATGACTGGAGCCGCGTCAAGGTCTGGTACAAGGATGTCGACGGCCTCGGCGGCGGCATCTACCCCGTCTACGGCTTCATCCACGGCGATGCGCGACCCGCGGCCGAACTGACCAGTCGCAATCCCGATTATGTCGGCGCGCTGATCGACGCATACGTCCCGGGCAGCTGACCGCGCATACCCGATCCTCGACTCGCCCCTCGACTTCGCGGGGCTGGAGAGGCAGGATAGGGCGATGTTTCTCAATTTTCTCGACGAGCTGCGTAGCGCGGGCATCCCGGCCAGCCTCAAGGAGCATCTGCTCCTGCTCGAGGCGCTCGACGCCGAGGTGATCGAGCGGACGCCCGAGGAATTCTACTACCTCTCCCGCGCGGTCTATGTGAAGGACGAGGGGATGCTCGACCGCTTCGACCAGGTCTTCGCCAAGGTCTTCCGCGGCCTCGCCACGAGCTATGGCATGACGCCGACCGACATCCCCGAGGATTGGCTGAAGGCGGTCGCCGAGAAATTCCTCACCCCGGACGAGATGGCCGCGATCCAGTCGCTGGGCTCGTGGGACGAGATCATGGAGACGCTCAAGAAGCGGCTCGAGGAACAGCAGGGACGCCATCAGGGCGGCAACAAATGGGTCGGTACCGGCGGCACCTCCCCCTACGGCAATGGCGGCTACAACCCCGAAGGCGTGCGCATCGGCGGCGAGAGCCGGCACAAGCGCGCGCTGAAGGTCTGGGACCAGCGTGAGTTCCGCAATCTTGACAACACCCGCGAACTCGGCACGCGAAACATCAAGATCGCGCTGCGACGCCTGCGCCGGTTCGCACGCGACGGCGCCGCGGACGAACTCGACATCGACGGCACGATCGCCGGCACCGCGCGCCAGGGCTATCTCGACATCGTCATGCGCGCCGAACGCCGCAATGCGATCAAGATGCTGCTGTTCCTCGATGTCGGGGGATCGATGGATCCCTTCGTCAAGCTCTGCGAAGAGCTCTTCTCCGCCGCGACCACCGAATTCAAGAACCTCGAATTCTATTATTTCCACAATTGCCCGTATGAAGGTGTGTGGAAGGACAACACGCGCCGCTTTGCCGAGCGCACGCCCTTGTGGGACGTGCTCCACAAGTTCGGCCATGATTACAAACTGGTGCTGGTCGGTGACGCATCGATGAGCCCGTACGAGATCACCCATCCCGGCGGCTCGGTCGAGCATTTCAACGAGGAGCCGGGCGCGGTGTGGATGCAGCGCCTGACGACCACCTATCCGTCTGCGGCATGGCTCAACCCCGTGCCCGAGGCGCAATGGGGCTATTCGCAATCGGTCCGCATCATGCGCGAACTGATGACCGACCGCATGTACCCACTGACTCTCGCCGGTCTCGACGACGCGATGCGTGAGCTTACCCGCAAGCGCTAAGGCCCCGCCTGCGCGATCCCGTAACGGAACCGTCATGGACCCGGTCGGTTTACCGTGCATCATCCCTGTGCGAGGAATAGCTTATGTCGTCGATCCCGAATTCTGCCATGCCGCATGCCAAGGTCAAGCATGACGACGACGCCGCGCCGGCTCCCGCCGCCAAGGGCGACTGGATGGACGATGCGACGGACGCGGCAAAGGCCGGCATCGCCACCGCCACCGACGCGGTGAAGTCGCACCCGAAGACCGCGATCGCGGTCGGCGCCACGCTGGTCGCCGGCATCGCCGCTGCGATCGCTGCACCGGCGCTGCGCGCCAAGGACACACCGGAAAAGAAGACCCCGCCAAAGCCCGCACCCAAGAAGCCCGGCAAGCCGAAAAAGGCTCACTGAGCGAAATGTGTGGCCCGCCCGAAAAGGCGGGCCATGATTTTTTGCATCCCGCCGGGCTCAGACCGCGTGGACGACCCCGCCAGCCATCGCCGCCGGCACCCCCGTCGTCCCCGGAAAACTGATCGGTAGCCCGCGGAGCGTCCGCACCGCCATATAGGCGAAACCTTCCGCCTCCAGCGCATCGCCGTTCCACCCGAGCGCGTCGGTCGCCTCAACCCGCAGCCTGGTCGCCGCGGCGATCATGTCCAACATCGTCGGATTATGACGTCCACCGCCCGCAACCAGCAGCCGCTTGGGTCGCGCGGGCAGATGCCGGACCGCGTCCGCGACCGTCGCTGCAGTGAATGCGGTCAGCGTCGCCGCACCGTCCGCCGCCGACAGCCCGCGCGCCGGCTGTATGGTAAAATCATTGCGATCGAGCGACTTGGGCGGCGGTGCATCGAAGAACGGGTGATCGAGCATCGCCGTCAGCACCGTCTCGTCGACGCGCCCCGCCGCCGCCAGCGCGCCCCCCTTGTCGTAACGCGCGCCCGTCTCCGCCTCGACCCAGCTGTCGATCAGGCCGTTCGCCGGCCCCGTATCGAACGCGACCAGCGAGTCGTTGCCATTTGTCGCGCCGGGAATGAAGGTGATGTTGCCGACCCCGCCCAGATTCAGCACCGCGACCGGCCCGTCGAGCGTGGACGCCAGCGCCGCATGATAGACCGGCAGCAGCGGCGCGCCCTGCCCCCCCGCCGCCACATCGGCCGACCGGAAATCGGATACCGTCGTGATCCCCGTCGCCCGTGCCATCGCCGCGCCGTCGCCGATCTGCCACGTCCAGCCCCGATCGGGCCGATGCGCGATCGTCTGTCCGTGAAACCCGATAACATCGATCTCCGCCGCGGCGACGCCGGCATCCGCCAGCAGCTTGTGTACCGCGAAGACATGCGTACGCGTGATGAGATCACCCGCCGCGACGATTGGCGGACTGGCGCGCGGCCGCTCGAACGTCAGCGCCATCCGTGTCGCGTCGGACAGTTCCGCGCGCGCCGCATCCGAATAGGGCTCCCCACGGAACGCGATGGGGCGGACCATCGCCTCGCCATCGGTCTCGATCAGCGCGGCGTCGATCCCGTCGAGCGACGTCCCCGACATCAATCCAATCGCCAGCATTTTGGGTCCTTTTCCCTGTCCTCAGACCCGGCCATGACGGATCGCATCTCGACCGCCTAGAAAAAACCGAACTTTGCGCCTATGTGCGCGGCTCCCATGGCAACCATACTCCCCACTCCGCCCAAGATCGGCATGGTCTCGCTCGGCTGTCCGAAGAACCTCGTCGACAGCGAGCGGATCCTCACGCAGCTGCGCGGCGACGGCTATCAGATGTCGCCCGACTATGCCGGTGCCGACATTGTCCTCGTCAATACCTGCGGCTTTCTCGATTCGGCGAAAGAAGAAAGCCTCGAGGCGATCGGTGAAGCCATTGCCGAGAACGGCCGCGTCATCGTCACCGGCTGCATGGGCAAGGAAGCCGAGGCGATCCGCGCGCGCTTCCCGCAGGTGCTCGCGATCACCGGTGCGCATGAATATGAGCAGGTCGTCGGCGCGGTCCACGAAGCCGCTCCGATGCCGCCGTCCGCGTTCCTCAACCTGATCCCGGATGCCGGGCTCAAGCTGACCCCGCGGCACTACAGCTATCTGAAGATCTCGGAAGGCTGCAACCATCGCTGCTCCTTCTGCATCATCCCGAGCCTGCGCGGCGATCTCGTCAGCCGTCGTCCCGACGCGATCCTGCGCGAAGCCGAAAAGCTCGTCGCCGCGGGCACGAAGGAACTGCTGGTCATCAGCCAGGACACGTCGGCCTATGGCGTCGACCTGCGCCACTCGGTCTGGCCGCTGAAGGGTGGCGGCGAGGTTCGTGCGCACATGACCGATCTCGCGCGCGAACTCGGCAAGATCGCGCCGTGGGTGCGGCTGCATTACGTCTACCCCTATCCGCACGTCGACCACGTCATCCCGCTGATGGCTGAGGGCCTGGTGCTGCCCTATCTCGACATCCCGTTCCAGCATGCCGCGCCAGCGGTGCTGCGCCGCATGAAACGCCCCGGCAACGACGCCAAAGTGCTCCAGCGCATCCACAAATGGCGTGAGATCGCGCCCGACATCACGATCCGCTCGACCTTCGTCGTCGGCTTTCCCGGCGAGACCGAGGAGGATTTCCAGTATCTGCTCGACTGGCTCGACGAGGCGCAGCTCGACCGCGTCGGCGCGTTCCGGTTCGAACCGGTCGAGGGCGCGGCCGCCAACCTGCTGCCGGACCACGTGCCCGAGGCGCTCAAGGAAGAGCGCTACGCCCGGATCATGGAAAAGACTGCGGCGATCTCGGCAGCGAAGTTGCAGGCCAAGATCGGCCGGACACTCGACGTGATCATCGACGTGCTCGACGACGAGGGGGCGACGGGTCGCTCACAGGCGGATGCGCCCGAGATCGACGGCGAGGTCTTCCTGCGCGACGCAGGTCACCTGACGGTCGGCGATATCGTACCCGTGACGATCGAAGATGCCGACGACCATGATCTGTACGGCGTGCCGGTCTGACGCGCCTGCGTCGGTCTTGACGCAACGATACTACCCCAAGGTGCACGCGAAAACGCCTGCACCTTGGGGTTCTTACGTTCAGACGACGTTGCGACCGGTGAACAGCTTCACGAGCACCACGATCACCGCAACCACGAGCAGGATGTGGATCAACCCGCCCGCGACGTGAAAGGCGAAACCGGCAAGCCAGAGGACGAGCAAGATGACGGCGATGGTCCAGAGCATGGCAGTTCCCAATCTGTTGTGATCACGTGATCGATGCCGCTGAAACGTCCCCGCGCTCGGGCGTGTTCCGCCGTTTAACCTAATATGGGTTAAGCTGCTCAGCTAGCTCGACATTAAGTTGCGGCGTTGCGCCGACACCCGCCTTCTGCTTCGATGTCGCCATGCTGTTTCGCCTGTTCACGCTCGCCGCGCTCGCGCTTCCCTTGCCCGCCATCGCGCAGTCGCTCACGCCTGCGGAAAGCGCGGAGATCGATACGCTCGTCGCCGGTTCGCTCCGCGATACGGGCGTTCCGTCCGCATCGATCGCGATCGTGCGCGGCGGGCGGATCGTGTTCGTCAAGGCCTATGGCAAGCCGTCCGAAACGATCGCGCGCGCGGATCCGGCGCTGCCCTATCAGATCGCGTCGATCTCGAAGCAATTCACCGCCGCCGCGATCCTGCTGCTCGAGGACGAGGGCCGGCTGAGCCTCGACGACACGGTCGCGAAATATGTCCCCGGCGTGACCGGCGGCGACCGGATCACGATCCGCCAGTTGCTCAGCCACACCTCAGGGCTGCAGGACTATTGGCCGCAGGATTACAGCTTTGCGGCGATGGCCACCCCCGTCACGCCACAGCAGATCGTCGATCGCTGGGGGAAGAAGCCGCTCGATTTCGAGCCGGGCACGCAGTGGCAATATTCCAACACGGGCTATGTCGTCGCGGGCCTGATCGTCGAGAAGGTCGCGAACCAACCGCTGCTCGACTTCCTGCAGCAGCGCATCTTCAAGCCGCTCGACATTCGCGCGCTCGATCAGGACAAGGCGATCGGCAGGGGCTTTCCGCAAGGCTATGGCCGTTTCGCGCTCGGGCCCGTCCGTCCCGAGACGCCGAGTGCGCCCGGCTGGCTCTACGCCGCGGGCGAGCTGTCGATGAGTGCGCGGGACCTCGCCAAATGGGACGTCGCGCGGCTTACCCGCACCGCGCTGCCCGCGGACGACTGGGCGGCGCAGGAGACCCCTATCAGGCTCGCTGACGGATCGACCAATGGCTATGGCCTCGGCGTCTCGACCGGCACCGCCAACGGCCGCCGCTATGTAGAGCATAGCGGCGAGGCGGTCGGTTTCCTGTCCGAGAACATCGTGTATCCCGACGATCAGGCGGCGATCGTCGTGCTGACCAACAGCTGGTTCAGCGATGCGGTCGGCCGGATCTCGAGCGGGATCGCGAACATCATCCTGCCACCCCCCGCCGCGAACGCAGAGGATGCCGCCGCCCTGCCCAGGGCACGCGCGGTCTATGATCAGCTCCGCACCGGCACGCTCGACCGCAGCCGCCTGACCGAGGACGCCAATTTCTATTTCAAGCCGGTGGCGCTCGCGGACTATAAATCGAGCCTCGGCGCGCTCGGCGAACCGACCGGTTTTGCGCAAACCGGCCGCGCCCGCTTGCGCGGCGGCTTCGTCAACCGCACCTATCGCATCACCTATCCCGACCGCACGCTGTCGCTCAGCACCTATGCCGAACCCGGCGCGAACGGCCGGTACGAACAATTCCTCGTGGCTCCCTCTCAGTAACTGGCACGCAATGACCGATTTCGCTTCCCTGCTTCAGCCCGACCGCGGCCAGTCCGCCACGCCGATCCACGTCGTCCGTCCGGAGGAGTTTGCGAGCTGGCTCGGTGCTCAGCCGCCGCGCATCCGCACCGCGGTCGCGGCGCATGGCCTGACCGGCAAGCCGGGCGACCGCGCCGTGCTGCACGGCGACGCCCCTGATACATGGTCGATGCTGCTCGTTTGTGACGAGGCGATGTCGTCGCCGTGGCGGATCGCCTCGCTCGGTGCCTCGCTTCCCGCGGGCACCTACCGCCTCGCAGAGGGCGACGTGGGGGGTGCCGGACTTGGCTGGATGCTCGCACAGCATCAGTTCGATCGCTATCGCAAACCCGTCGGCAAGCCCGCGCGCGTGTTGCTGACGAGCGAGGTCGCGTCGATCGAGCCAACGATCCGTCTTGCCGAGGCGACCGCAATGGTCCGCGACCTCGTCAACACCGGCGCATCGGATCTCGGCCCCGCCGAGCTCGAGGCGGCGGTAGAGACGCTCGCCGCCCGGCATGGCGCAACCGTCACGACGACGCGCGGCGCCGCGCTCGCCAGCGGCTATCCGATGATCCACGCGGTCGGCCAGGCAGCATCGGAGGCACGCGCGCCCCGGCTGATCGAGCTCGAATGGGGCGACCCCACGCACCCGCGCGTTGCGCTGGTCGGCAAGGGCGTCTGCTTCGACTCGGGCGGCCTCGACATCAAACCGTCGGCGGGCATGCGGCTGATGAAGAAGGACATGGGCGGCGCCGCGCACACGCTCGCCCTGGCCGGGCTGGTGATGGGGGCGAAGCTCCCCGTCCGGCTCCACCTGCTCATCCCCGCGGTCGAGAATGCGATTGCCGGAAATGCCTTCCGCCCGGGCGACGTACTCGACACGCGACAGGGCATGACGGTCGAGAATACCAATACCGATGCCGAGGGGCGGCTCGTTCTCGGCGACGCACTGACCCGCGCGGTCGAGCACCGCCCTGCGCTGATCCTCGACTTCGCCACGCTGACGGGCGCGGCGCGAGTCGCGCTCGGCCCCGATCTGCCGCCGCTGTTCACCGACGACGAAGCGCTCGCGGCTGAACTGATCGCCGCTAGCCACGCACAAGCCGACCCGCTCTGGCGGATGCCGTTGTGGAACGGGTATGACGACATGCTCAAGTCGGACATCGCCGATCTGGTCAACGCGCCCGATGGCGGTTTTGCCGGCGCGATCACCGCGGCGCTGTTCCTGCGCCGCTTCGTACCGCCCGGCATCGCGTGGGCGCATCTCGACGTCTTCGCCTGGCGCCCGACCGCGAAGCCCGGCCGCCCCAAGGGGGGCGAGGCCTATGCCTTGCGCGCCGCCTTCGCGATGCTGAGCACGCGGTACGGCACCTCTTGACCAAAGGCCTGACGCGGCACGCCCGAAGACAGGGCGTGCCGCGCTCTCGGCGGGTCAGCCGGCGCCGTCGATGCTCGCCGCGGCCTCGATGATCGGGACGAACTTGTCCGCGGTCAGGCTCGCGCCCCCGACCAGCGCGCCGTCGACATTCGCGGTCGCCAAGATGGCGGCCGCGTTGCTCCCGGTCACCGACCCGCCATAGAGGATCCGCACGCCCGCTGCCGCATCGCCGATCAGCATCCGCAGCTTCGCCCGCGCGATCGCATGGATCGCGGCGATCTCGTCGAGCGTCGGGGTGCGCCCGGTACCGATCGCCCAGCGCGGCTCATAGGCCAGCGTGAACCAGCTGCCGTCGGCATTGTCGGGCACCGACTTCTCGATCTGCGCCTGCACGACACGTTCGGCCCGATCGGCATCGCGTTCGGCCTCGGTCTCGCCGCAGCACAGGATGACGCGCAGTCCCTGCCGCCGCGCCGCCGCCGCCTTCGCCCAGGCGTCGTGGCTGGTTTCGTGCTGGTCAGCACGGCGTTCGGAATGACCGACGATCGTGAAGCGCGCACCCGCTTCCTTCACCATCCCCGCCGACACGCAACCCGTATGCGCGCCCGAATCGGCCTCGTGCACATCCTCGGCACCGATCGCGAGGGCCGGCGCGCGATCAGCCGCCGCGGCGATCAGCGTGAAGGGCACGGCAATTTCCACATCGACGTCCGGCGCGGCCGCCGCCGCCGCCGCAATCGCGTCGAGTTCAGCAAGCGCCGCGCGCGACCCGTTCATCTTCCAGTTTCCCGCTACCAACTTGCGCCGCATCGCACTCTCCCGATCATCATCGGTCCCGGATAGCGCTGACACCGAACGGCACAAGCTTGAAGCGCGCCGATGCGCACCGTAAAGCGGAAGGAACTCAGTCCCTGTCGATCGGCCATCCATGCTCAGTTTCTTCCGCCGCCTCACCCAGTCGAGGTTCGGCGTGATCATCACCTTCGGCCTCCTCGGCGTCATCGCGCTCGCCTTCGCGGCGGGTGACATGACCGGGTTGGGCGGCGGAACAAGCGGCATCGCCGCCGACGACGTCGCCACGGTCGGCAAGGCGGACGTGACGGCGAACGAGCTTCGCACGCGCGTCCAGACCGAGATGGAAGGGTTCCGCCAGCAGCAGCCGACGCTCGACATGGCGAGCTATGTCCAGCAGGGCGGCTTCGACGGCACGCTGGACCGCATCACGGCGAGCCTCGCGCTCGAGCAGTTCGGCCGGCAGCAGGGCATGGTCGTCAGCAAGCGCGCGGTCGACGGGCAGATTGCCAGCATCCCCGCACTGCAGGGCCCGACCGGCAAGTTTGATCCGTCCCTCTATCAGCGCGTGCTGGTCGAACGGAAGCTGACCGACGCGCAGATCCGCGCTGACATCGTCCGCGACACCTATGCGCAGCAGCTGATCCTGCCGACGCGCGGCGCGTCGCAGGTCCCGAGCCAGCTCGCCCTCCCCTTCGCCTCGTTGCTGCTCGAGAAGCGCAGCGGTCTGGTGGGCTTCATCCCGACCGCCGCGGTGCCCGCCGGCCCTGCGCCGACCGACGCCGAATTGAACGCCTTCTATCGTCGCAACGTCGCGCGCTACACGATCCCCGAACGCCGCGTCATCCGCTACGCCGTCGTCGACGCGGCACAGGTCAAGGCGCAGGCCGTTCCGACCGACGCCGAAATTGCTGCCCAGTATCAGCAGGATCGGGCACGCTACGCCCCGACGGAAAAGCGCACGATCACGCAGGTCGTCGTCGCCGATCAGGCGGGCGCCGCTGCGATTGCTGCCAAGGTGAAGGCCGGAACCGCGATCGCCGATGCCGCCCGCGCCGCCGGGCTCGAGGCATCGACCCAGACGGGTGTGGATAAGGCTGTCTACGCCGGCACGACCAGCCCGCAGGTCGCGGATGCCGTGTTCGCGGCAGCGAATGCCGCGGTCGTCGGCCCCGTCCGTACGCCGCTCGGCTGGACGATCGCTCGCATCGATTCGATCCAGAACGTCCCCGCCAAGACCCTCGACCAGGCACGGGGCGAGATCGCCACAGCACTCAGCGCGCAAAAGGCGCAAGCAGCGCTCGGCAAGATCCATGATGCGATCGATGATGGTCTGTCAGACAATGCGACGTTCGACGAGATCATCGCGGACCGAAAGCTGACCGCGATCACCACGCCCGGCCTCGTCGCCAACGGCACCAACCCCGACACGCCCGGCACCCAGCCCGACGCCGCGCTCGCGCCGATCGTCAGCGCCGCGTTCCAGGCCGCGGAAGGCGATGCGCCGCAGATGGTCCAGACCGGGTCGGACGGCAGCTTCGCGGTCGTCGCGCTCGGCCGTGTCGTTCGCGCCGCACCCCGTCCGCTCGCACAGGTCCGTCCTGCCGTGATGCGTGACCTGATGGCTGACCGCGCCAGCCAGGCCGCCCGCAAATATGCCAATGCCGCGCTGGCCCGGATCAACAAGGGTATGCCGCTGCAGCAGGCGCTGGGGCAGTCGGGCTTCCCGGTCCCGCCCGCGCGCCCCGTCACGGCGTCGCGCGCGCAGATCATGCAGAACCCCGAAAACACCCCGCCCGTGCTGCGCCTGATGTTCAGCATGGCGCAGGGTACCGCCAAGACGATCGCCGGCCCCGATGGCTGGTTCGTGGTCAAACTCGACAAGATCGATCGGGGCAATGCGACCGGCAACCAGGCGGCGATCCAGGCCGCTCGCGGTTCGATCGCGCGCAGTGTCGGCCGCGAATATGTCGACCAGTTCGTCAAGGCCGTCCGCGCGCAGGTCGGCGTGAAGACCGATCCGAAGGCGGTTGCCCGCGTCCGGGCCGAACTGCTGGCACAGGGTGGTTCCAATAACTGAGCTCGCATGCGCGGCGCTTGCCGCCGGACGCCCCGCCCTCGTCTGGCGGCGGCAGGTCGCCGACACGGAGACGCCGGTCGCCGCCGCCCTCAAGCTCATCGAGCCGGGGCGTGGAGACTTCCTGCTCGAATCGGTCGAAGGCGGCGCAACACGCGGACGGCACAGCCTGATAGGCCTCGCGCCCGACCTGCTGTTCCGTGCCGCGGGTCATCGGGCCGAGATCAACCGTCACTGGTCGACCGATCGCGAGGCGTTCGAGCCCTGTGCGCTGCCCACACTCGATGCCCTGCGCACTCTGGTCGCCGAATGCCGCAGCGACGTCCCGGAAGAGCTGCCGCGCGCGCTCGCCAGTCTGGTCGGCTATTTCGGCTATGAGACGGTCGGGCTGGTCGAGACCCTGCCGCAGCCCGACAGCGACCCGCTCGGTCTGCCCGACATGATCTTCGTGCGTCCCTCGGTGGTTCTCGTCTTCGACCGGCTCGCCGACGCGCTGTTTCTCGTCGCCCCCGCCTGGCCGGATCCGGCCATGGATCCCGACACGATCGTCGCGCGTGCCGAGGAGCGGCTCGACGCCGTCGCCGCGAAGCTTACGACCACGCCGGTGCCGGCGCCGGTCCGGGCGGTCTCACCAGAGCCGTCCTACACGCCGGCGCTGTCGCCGGATCGCTACGGCGCGATGGTCGCGCGCGCGAAGGACTATATCGTGGCCGGGGACATCTTCCAGGTCGTCCTTGCCCAGCGCTTCAGCACGCCGTTCACGCTCCCGCCGTTCGAGCTCTATCGCTCGCTCCGGCGGATCAATCCGTCGCCTTTCCTCTATCATCTCGATCTTCCCGGCTTCGCGCTGATCGGATCCTCACCCGAGATCCTCGTCCGCGTGCGCGACGACGAGGTGACGATCCGCCCGATCGCCGGGACCCGCCCGCGGGGCCGCAGTGCTGCGGAGGACGAGGCGAACCGGACCAGCCTGCTCGCCGATCCGAAGGAACGCGCAGAACATCTGATGCTGCTCGACCTCGGCCGCAACGATGTCGGACGGGCATCGGCGCCGGGTTCGGTCCGCGTCACGGCGAGCTACGGCGTCGAATTCTACAGTCACGTCATGCACATCGTCTCGAACGTCGTCGGGTCGCTCGCGCCCGGCAGCGACGCGCTCGATGCGCTGTTCGCGGGGTTCCCGGCTGGCACGGTCAGCGGCGCCCCCAAGGTCCGGGCGTGCCAGATCATCGCCGAACTCGAACCCGAACGGCGGGGCGCCTATGCCGGCGGCGTCGGCTATTTCTCCCCCGACGGATCGATGGACTCGTGCATCGTGTTGCGGACCGCCGTCGTGAAGGACGGGATGATCCATGCACAGGCCGGGGCGGGAATCGTCGCCGACAGCGATCCCGTGTCCGAACAGCGCGAATGCGAGGCCAAGGCCGGGGCGATCCTCGCCGCCGCCCGCGAAGCGGTCGCGCGCGCCGGCGGGACGTCCTACGGGCAGTAATCCCGCCATCGTTCGACAAACACAATAAAAGGCCGCGGGCGTCAGGTGCCGACCGCGGCCTAGGATCCCGATGGTGCTCGCTGTGGCGTCAGGGATCGATCGCCTGCCCCGCAGCCTGCGCACGACGCTCGGCCGAATAGGCGCGGGCCCGTGCGAGCGCGCATCCCGACTGTCCACCCGTACCGACCGGCGAACAGGTGTCCGGCAGCCCGCCCGCGACGCGGCCGACCTGGTCGACCGTCGCAGCCCGGTTGACCCAGCTCTGGTTCTGCGCGGCGATCGGTGCGGTATCGCGCAGTTCCTTGGGGATACGATAGGGTTGGTCGAGTGTCGAGCAAACGACGATCTCGCCATTGGTCGATGTCGGGCACTTCTGCCCAGCCCCCAGCGTAACGCTGCGGATGCGCTGCGGGGGCTGGCCTTGTTCGGCCGTCTGCTCCTGCGCCGAAGCGAGGGCGGGAAGCGCGATCAGCGCGGCGAGGACGGTGAGACGGAACATTGGTGGGAAACTCCTTGCATACGCACAACGTCTGCCGCCGCAGGTTGCTCCGTGCTGAATAGCATGCCCCGCGCGTTGCCCGTCAGCGAATATGGCGGGCATGGTGTGCAACGGCCGTCGATGCGCATCCCCGTTGCACCGGCTTAGACTTCGTCTATGGCGAACGCATGATCCTGGTCGTCGACAATTACGACAGCTTCACCTGGAACCTCGTCCATTATCTGATGGAACTGGGTGTCGAGGTGGAGGTCGTCCGCAACGATGCGATCTCCGCTGGACAGGCCCTGTCGTCCGGCGCGGAGGCGTTTCTCATTTCCCCCGGCCCCTGCACGCCGACCGAAGCGGGCGTCAGCCTCGACCTCGTCGCCGCCTGCGCCGACGCCGGCAAACCGCTGCTCGGCGTCTGCCTCGGCCATCAGGCGATCGGGCAGCATTTCGGCGGCAAGGTCGAACGTGGCGGGCTGATGCACGGCAAGACGTCGCCGGTCGTCCATGACGACACCGGCCTCTACGCCGGCCTCCCTTCGCCGTTTCTCGCGACGCGCTATCATTCGCTGATCGTCAACGCGGTCCCCGACACGCTCGTCGTCAACGCGACCGCGCAGGATGGCAGCGTGATGGGGTTCCGCCACGCGACGCTGCCGATCCACGGGGTGCAATTCCATCCCGAGAGCATCGCGACCGAACACGGCCACGCGATGCTCGCCAATTTCCTGACGCTGGCGGGGATTTCGCATCAGCTGCCCGACCGCCTGCGCGAGGGGCTCGATCGATGACGACCACGGTGCTCCTGCCCGATCCGACGACGCCGCTGTCGCGCGAGACCGCGCGCGAGGCGTTTGCCGACATCCTCGACGCGCGCGCCAGCGAAGACGCGATCGCCGCATTCCTGATCGCCATGTCCGAGCGTGGCGAGACCAGTATCGAGATCGCCGAGGCCGCGCGTGCGCTGCGTGAGCGGATGATCCCGATCGATGCGCCGCCGGGCGCGATCGACGTCTGCGGCACCGGCGGCGATGGCCACCATACGCTCAACGTCTCGACCGCCGTCGCGCTCGTCGTCGCAGCCTGCGGCGTGCCCGTTGCCAAGCATGGCAACCGTGCCGCCTCGAGCAAGGCCGGCGCCGCCGACACGCTCGAAGTCCTCGGCCTCAACATGGACCGCGCGGGCGCAACCGCCGAGGCCAGCCTGCGCGACATCGGCATCGCCTTCCTGTTCGCCGCCAATCACCATCCGGCGATGAAGCGGATCACCCCGATCCGTCAGCGTATCGCCAGGCGGACGATCTTCAACCTGATGGGGCCACTCGCCAATCCCGCGCGAACGACGCGTCAGCTCATCGGCATCGCGCGGCCCGATTATGTCCCGCTCTACGCCGATGCCCTCGCCCAGCTCGGTACCCAGGCCGCACTCGTCGTCTCCGGCGAGGAAGGGCTCGACGAACTGTCCGGCGCGGGCCCCAGCGTCGTTGCGTCCATCGGCAACGTCGCGCTTCCCGCGCGCGTCACGCCCGACGATGCAGCGTTGCCGCGGCATGCGATCACGGCAATTCGCGGCGGTGATGCCGCCCATAATGCAGAGGCGCTCCGCCGCCTGCTGAAGGGCGAGGCGGGCGCCTACCGCGACGCCGTCCTGCTCAACGCCGCCGCGGCCTTGATGGTCGCCGGGACCGTCCCCACCCTTGTCGCAGGCGCCGCGCTCGCCGCCACCGCCCTCGACACCGGCAGCGCCGACGCGCTGCTCGACCGCTGGATCGCCTACTGACATGACCATGCTCGACCGTATCCTCGAGACCAAGCGCGCCGAAGTCGCCGCGCGCAAGGCCACCACCTCGCTGTCGGACATCGATGCCGGCATCGCCCGCATGTCCGCGCCACGCGGCTTCCGCGCCGCGCTCGATGCGAAGTCGGGCTATGCGCTGGTCGCCGAGGTCAAGAAGGCCAGCCCGTCCAAGGGGCTGATCCGCGCCGATTTCGATCCCCCCGCGCATGCCCGCGCCTATGAGGCCGGCGGTGCCGCGTGCCTCTCGGTGCTGACCGACGAGAAATGGTTCCAGGGCGCGGACGCGTATCTGTCCGCCGCGCGCGATGCCGTGTCGATTCCCGTCCTGCGCAAGGACTTCATGGTCGACCCGTGGCAGGCGACCGAGGCGCGCGCGATCGGCGCCGACGCGATCCTGATCATCGTCGCCGCGCTCGACGATATCCAGATGGCGGAGATCGAGGCCTCGGCGCTCGAATGCGGCATGGACGTTCTCGTCGAGATCCACGACGCGCACGAACTCGATCGCGCCCTCAAGCTCAAGTCGCGGCTGATCGGGGTCAACAACCGCGACCTGCGCGACTTCACCGTCGACTTCCAACGGACCTACGACCTGGTCGACAAGGCCCCGCGCGACTGTACCTTTGTTGCCGAAAGCGGGCTGACCACGCGCGCCAACCTCGACGCGATGGCCGAACGCGGGATCCGGTGCTTCCTGATCGGGGAAGCGCTGATGCGCCAGGACGATGTCGAGGCCGCGACCCGGGCACTGGTCGGATGAGCCAGCTGACGCATGTCGATGCGGCGGGTGCCGCGCGGATGGTCGATGTCGGCGGCAAGACCCCGACCGCACGCGAGGCGGTCGCGACCGGCCGGATCACCATGTCGGCCGAGGCTGCGCGCGCGATCGCCGAGGGCTCGGCCAAGAAGGGCGACGTCATCGCCGTCGCCCGCGTCGCGGGGATCATGGCCGCCAAGCGGACCAGCCACCTGATCCCTCTGTGCCACCCGCTGCCGCTGACCAAGATCACGCTCGACCTCGACGTCGACGACAGCGGCGTCACCGCGACCGCGACCGTCGCGACCGACGGCAAGACCGGCGTCGAGATGGAAGCGCTCACCGCGGTCGGCGTTGCACTGCTGACGGTCTACGACATGGCCAAGGCGATCGACAAGGCGATGGAGATCGACGGGATCCGCCTGCTCGAAAAGCGCGGCGGAAAGTCCGGGGACTGGTCCGCACCGCGCTGACGCGGGCAGACCAGTCTTCCGTCGTTACAGCCCGATCTGCAGGCTTGCGCGCAGCGACAATGCGGCACGTCCCTGCTGCTCCTCGGCGTTAAATTCGCCGCCGAAGCGGAACGCTGCATTGCCGCCGACCGCGCGCAGCTTGCCGACCCAGCCGCTTGTGCGCTCCTCGGGTGTCAGCGTGAACGCGGTCCCGCCGGCAAAGGCCGCGGTCGTCGCACCCAGCCCCCCGCCAACGAGCTCGCGCCGTCCGCCCTCAAGCTCGAAGCGGAACCAGCCTGCGTCCTGGTTCTGCCCCCCAAGATCGAGACCCAGCGCCGCGCTGCCGGTGACCGCCAGTTCGTCGCTGCTGCGCGACTGGACGACCAGATCAATCGCGGTGCCGCCCCCGGTTTCGCTATAGCCGTCCTCCTTCAGCTTGTAATAATCGACCGCGATGATCGGACGGAACGAGATATTGCCCAGATCGGCGTCATAGGACAGGCCGCCCGACGCCGAGTAGAGCGTGCCGTTCCAGTCCGCGCTCGACACGCGTTGGACCGCCTCGGTCCCCGCGGTGCCGGCAAAGCGCCGCACGCCGTCGAACCCGATCCGCGCACCCGAGGCGCGGGCATTGGCGTTCAGCCCACCCCAGTGCCCACGCCAATAGGCCGCGAGCTCATACTGGTTGGAGCTGACTTCATTGCTGGTCCCCTCATCGGCATCGCGGCCGCTGAGATAGGCGAGAGACGCACCGATATTACCCAGCCCGGTCTTGTATTCGGCCCCGCCCGAGACGCCCCAGCCGGTCACGTCATAGCCGCCGGTATCGCCGATGCTCTTCGACGTGCCCCAGCCGACCTGGCTGACCCAATAGCCCCACTGGCCCTCATCCTTGAACGGGCCGTGCGGGTCGGCGATCACCCGGGCGGTCGCACGCGAGCCCATCGTCACGGTCTCGAACGTCCCGCCGGCATGATCGGGAAGCATCTGGCGCAGCGATCCGCGAAATGCGTCGCCGTCGTTGATGTTCAGGAACGCCTGGCCGACCTTGGCGTCGGTGCCGAGCGCCGCATAGACTGCGTTGTAGGCGGAGGTCTGCGAGCGGTTGAGGCCGAGTTCGACCGTGGTCTTGCGGACGATGTCGATCGCGACGTCGTTGCCCGTGCCCGTCGCGACGTTCCCCTTGTACAGGAACGGCAACAACGTGGTCGAGGCGGTCAGGTTTGCAGCACCGGTCAGGCTCCCCGCACGCAGGACCGTGTACCGCCCTTCCGCACCGGTGATGCTGGCGAGCTTGAGCGCGAGCTTGGTGTCCTTCTCGAACGATGCCACCCCGGCGACGGTGATCGACGTCCCCGTCCCCCCGGTCTTGTCCAGCGTCACCGCCAGCACGCTGCCCGAACCCATCGCCAGCGATGCGATCGTCGCAGCCTTGGTCAGATCGAGCGTACCGCCCGCGACCGTCACCGCCAGCCCGCCGCTGTTGGCGAGCGTGCCCGAAAAGCGCGACGTCCCGCCGATGGTCAGCGTGTCCGCCCCGCCACCGAAATCCGCCGCGCCGCTGAACACCGCGGTACCGGCAAGCGCCATCGCGTCATCGCCGGTGCCGAAGAGCGCCGTTCCCGCATAGGCCGCGTCGCCCGACAGCGCGAGACGGTTCGCGCCGCCGCCGAACCGGGTCGTGCCCGACACGGTGCCATCGGCGATCTCGAACACGTCGTTCCCCGTACCGAAGCGGATGTCGCCGACGATGCTCGGCGCCGTGACGCCCGCCGCGACCGCGGTCTGGCGGACGGTGGCGCCCGCCGTCGCTGCGGACAGGTCGATCGCGACGTTGCGCTCCGACGTCGCGAGTGCACCGCTTGCGGTGATCGCCCCGCTATTCTCCACCAGCGTCACCCGGCCGGACCGGTCGAGGATCGCGGTGGCGCTGCCATCGGCCGCCTGTGCGCTCGCCTTGATCGTCCCGCTGTTGCGGATCGTGCCTACCGTCGCGCCCGCCTCGACGAGGACCGCGCTCGACAGCGATGCGGTCGTGCCGCCGCCCGCCGCCGCGATCGTCCCGGCATTGCGCAGTTCGGGCGTCGTCGTGCCGCTGCCGATCCGGATCGCGGTCGCACTCGCCCCATTGGCCTGCGCCTGGACCGTGCCGTTGACCGCGATCCCGTTGGCGATCGACACGCTGCCATTAAGCCCGCCGATCGAGAGGCCGGTCGCGGTGATACCCGCATAGACACCGCTGCCACCGATGCCGCCATCGACGATCAGCCCGAAATTCGTGCCGCTGCCCGCGACTGCGCCGATCGCGACCGCATTGGTCGCCGACCCGATCTGGACCGCTGGTGCCGCGCCATAGGCGGTGACCATGGCCGATCCCTCCTTGCTGTCGTCGATCCCGTCCTTGTCCTCGTCATTGTCGGTCGTGCTGGCATCCTTTGGCGGCACTGCGAAGATGATCCCGCCCGACACGTTGCCCGCGACGACCAGCGCCGATCCGCCCTGCAACAGGTCGTCGGCATCGAGCTTCGACGGATCCGCCGGCGCGGTCGTGGTACGGTAGCCGGTCGCGCCGAGCGAACCCTGCACCACCAGCGCACCGGTGATCGCGCCATCGAGCCGCACCGCCACGGCCCCCTGCCCGATCGCCGCGACCGTTCCGGCGAGCCGGACGTTGCCGGTGATGTCGC
The DNA here is from genome assembly GCF_902506585.1 of Sphingomonas sp. T1. Lineage (NCBI taxonomy): Bacteria > Pseudomonadati > Pseudomonadota > Alphaproteobacteria > Sphingomonadales > Sphingomonadaceae > Sphingomonas > Sphingomonas sp. T1. Next base: position 222,044 of record NZ_LR733875.1, on the reverse strand, counting down.
CCGTCCGCACGCCGACGACGTTCGTCCCCGTCACCGCAATCGTGCCCTCGGTCTTGAACGCGCCGGACAGCGGGCCGCCGAGCCAGATCCCTGCGGACTCGTTCCCCTCGACCGTGATCGCGCCCGTATTGGCGATGGCGCCGCTATAGGCGCCCGCGGTGCGGATGCCGGTCCGCCCGCTGCCCGCCGCGAAGGGGCCGTCGAGATCGCCATCCTTGTCGACATCGGTCGCCTCATAGGTCTCGTCGACAATGATCTTGCCGCTGTTCGTGATGCCGCCGCCGGTCCCCGCTACCGCGAGAATGCCCGTCGCATTGTCCGCATTGGTGATCTGGACGGTGCCTTCGTTGGTGACGGCATGCACGCTGTCGATCGTCACCGCCGTACCGCCGGCAGGGGTCACCGATCCCGCGGCCGTGATCCGGATCGCATCCGGCGCCCCGGCCTTCACGGTCGATGTCCGCACCGCATCGGTGCGCTTGGTCTCGATCGAGGTCTGCGCATGGGCCGGAACGACCGCCATCAGGCAGGTAGAGGCAAGCAGGATACGACGCATGAACCAGGTCCCTTTTCGAATATGTTTCGAACACAGGACGGAACCATTGCCGCGCAGCCTTGCCGGGCTGCGCAGCTTTTCAGAATGCCGCGTCTATCCCGAGGCGCAACGTGCGAGGCCGCAACGGCGTGATCTGGCCGCTGCCGATCTGGAACGGCGTGCCCAGCGCGAAGCGATTGCCGGTGCCATCCGTCAGATTGGTCACGCCGAGCGTGAAGCCGAGTGTCGGCCGGCCGACGCGCATTGTCAGCGCGGTATCGAGATAATCGCCCTGCTCCTCCCCGAGCACCGGGCCGATACCGAGCCGGGAGCGGCCGACATACCGCGCCCAGCCATAGACCCGCAGATCGAGGTCGCCGTGGAGCGGCCGGCTATAGTCGAGCCCCAGCCGCCCTGCGAACCGGGCAATATTGGGAACCTGGCTCATCCGCGCGAACGCCAGTGCATAGGCCTGGCTGGGTTCGGTCACCCGGCTGTCGTTATAGGTCAGCCCGGCGTCGATCGTGAGCCCGGCGACCGGTCGCCAGGCGGCGGCCGCGCTTGCCGACCAGATCCGGCCGTTGCCGATATTGGCGGTGCTCGGCAATCCCGATCCGTCGATGAAGTCCGCCTGGATATCGTCCCACAGCGTATGTGACAGCCCGGCCGACACGGATACCGGATCAATCCCGCTCTGCCCGAACCGTATGCCGCTTTCGATCGTGCGGACCCGGTCGTTGCGGAACCGCCGCACGAAGTCGCTCTCGATCGCCAAGCCGCCGGGCCGGAACCCCTGCTGGTACCGGGCATAAAGCGAGAGCCGCGGCAGCACCGTTGCGATCAGCGATCCGGACGGCAACAGGCTCGTTTCACGACGACTGGCGGTGACCTGCGCCCTTGCCAGCGCGACCGGGGCGAGGGCCTCCGCCAGATCCTGTCCGGTTCCCGACAGCGCGGCCCGCGTCACGCGCGCGCCGCCGGTCGCGATCAATCCGGGGAACAGCGCGACGCTGCCCTCGCCATACAGCGTCGCCTCGTCGATCCGGTTGGTGACGCCCGTCACGGGCACCGGTGCCTCGACTGCGCCGAGTGCCCGCGACAGCCGCGTACGGTTGTGCGTGAAGCTGCCCCCCACCACCCTGCCGAAGCCGGCGCGCATCGGCCGCCACAACCGGGTCTCGTTGGTCACCATCGCGGTCGCGTTGCGTTGCACGAACAGCCGCGGATCGCCGTTCACCATGGTGGCGTCATAGCGTTCCGTCAGCGTCTGACCGACGATCGCCGTCGACGACCGGAGCATCAGGCCGCCAAGCGTGCCCGACACGACCAGATCGCCCATCCGGTAGTCCGCACCGAACCCTTGCACGACGGCACTGTTCCGCGTGCGGGGCGGCGCGTCGCGATCGGTATATTGGCTGTCGTCGCCGCGGGTTCGCTGGTACACGCCGCCCAGATCGAGCGTCCAGTCGCGCCCCAGCTCAACGCGCAGCGTACCCCGCCCGCCGGCGACGCTGGTGCGGTTCACGTCGCTCTGCCCGAGCGTCGGGTTGTCGATATACCCGCCCTCCGTCACCGCATAGCCAACGATGCGCAGCGCCATCCGGCCTTCCATAACCGGCAGGTTGAGCGTCGCGCCGATGTCGCCGCCGGGGTCGCCATGCGTCGTCGCGGACACGCCCGTCGCGATGGCGGCCGTCGTGTCGTCGATCACTGGTGCATTGGGAACGGTGCGGATGATGCCACCGAGCGATCCTGCGCCGTACAGGGTTCCCTGTGGCCCCTCGAGCACCTCGACCGAGGCGATGTCGTAGAGCCGCAGGTCGGGATCGGGCGCGTTGTAGCTGAGCCGGATGTCGCCGAGATACTGGCCGACGGTCGTCTGTGTCGGGCCGGTAAAGCTCGAATCCGCAATGCCGCGAATGAACAGCTTGTTGCGCCCCGCACCCAGATGCGTCGACGATACGCTCGCGAGCCGCGCCAGCACCGCGTCGCTGCCCCCCGCGCCGCCAAGCGCCAGGTCGATTCCATCGAGGTGCGCGACCTGCCCGGCGAAATCGCGCAGCCGGGTGTCCCGCTTGCTCGCGGCGACGATGATATCGGCCCCCGCGATGGTCGGGACTGCCGGCGCGGCATTCGCGGTCGCCCCCGGCAGACGGCGCTGTGCCGCACGTGGCGGCGCTGCACGCGCGACCAGACGCCACCCCCCGGCCCCGGCGGACCGTATCGTCGACCCCGTCGATCGTGCGAGCTTTGCGAGCGCCTGCCGGGCCGTGAAGCGTCCCCGGATCGCGGGGACGGGTCGTGCCCACAGGACCGGGTCGTCGACGGCGATGCTGACCCCGGCCTGCCGCCCCAGTGCCATGACGGAGTCGCCCAGGCGACCCGCGCGCAGGTCGAGCGATACCGGCCCCGCCGCAGCCGACGCACCGGTCAGCCCGGCGATCGCCACCGCAACGACAAAGACCCCGCCCCGCCGGATCACCGGGCCGACATCGTCCAACCCTGGGCGGACCGCCGCATCGTCACGTCGAGCAGTGCGGCGAGCGGCGTGGGGTCACGCGCGAGCCCTGCCGTGGCGATCGTCGCACGGACGCGGCGGTCGGCGATCTCCGGTGCCACCGCGATCGTGATACCCAGCGTTCGCGACAGATCGTCCGCGACTTCGGTCATTGGCGCATTTTCGAACGCCAGCCGCCCCTCGCGCCACGACCCGACCGCCGTGGCATCGACCGTGATCCGCATCACACCGCCGCGCGTGGCCACGACGCCCTGCCCCGCCGTCATCCGGATCGCGTTCGGACCCGGATCATAGTCGACCGCACCTTCGGACACGGCAACGCGCATGCCATCGCTGGTCCGCTTGACGTCGAAGGCCGTGCCGACATCGACCAGGCGCGTCTCGCCGACCCGGACCTCGAACGGATCCGCCGCATCATGCGCGACGACGAACATCGCCTCGCCACGATCAAGCGTCGCGATGCGCGCATCACGTCGATCGATCGTCACGCGCGAACCGCCCGCGAGCATGATCCGGCTTCCCTCAGCGAGGAGGATCGTCCGCGCGGCCCCCGGCGCCGCCTCGACGGCATAGGGTTGGGGGCGGCGCTCATAGACCGAAAGGCCGGCGACGACCGCCAGCGATGCGGCGATCGCCCCGCCGGCCCACCGTCCTATCCGCTGCGGCGCGCGTCGTGCCGGCTTGGCGATCGGCTGCGCCACCGCCCCCGCCTGCGGCGCGCGCAACGATGCGACGCCATCATCGATCGCGGCGCTCAGCGCGTGATAGCGCGTGGCATGCGTCGGGTCCGCCTCCATCCACGCCATGAAGCCGGGCCAGTCGTCGAATGCGGGATCGCCCGTCCGCACGATCCAGTCGAGCGCCTGTGCGTCCAATGCGGTGTCGTCCTGCGCCATCATGGCCTCCTGACTGGCTTGACGGAGACGTTCGCCTCAAACCTCATCGAGCCGCCCTTTCAACGCGATCATCGCACGATAGGCCTGCCGCAGGTCGCTTTCGACGGTGCTGAGGCTCACGCCCATCTCGTCCGCGATCGCACGTTGGGCGACCCCGTCGATCCGGTGGCGGCGAAACACCGCCGCGGCGCGTTCGCCGACCGCCTCCAGCGCGCGCGCTGCCATCCGCGCCTCTTCGCGCGCGATCAGCACGCGCTCACCCGATGGTGCATCGGACTGGCCCGCGACCGTGGCACCGACCGCGTCGCTCCAGTCATGATCGCGTCTGGCGGCCTGCCGGACCGCGCGATGACGGTCGAGCATGAGATTGTGCGCCGCGCGGTACAGATAGGCCAGCGGCGCGGCGATCGGTCCGCCGCGCGGCGTCCGCACACGAATCCAGAGCTCGTGCAAAAGGTCTTCCGCCGCATCCCCCGCGCCATGCGCCGACAGAAAGCGGAGCAGCGTATCGCGGTTGGCGAGGAAGACGGCCTCCAGACCCTGCGTGTCCATCCGTCGCCTATACCGTAAGAGAAAACGTCACGACCATGGCGGATGCTCGGCCGCAGGCGGCGCGCGTCAGCGCCTCACGGATGCGCGCGCCCTTGCCGCAGTCTTGCCTCAGCCTGCAACGTCGACCGGATGCGTCGCGATGATCGTCGGACGCGCGGCGGCGAGATCGCGTGACGCCACGCCAAGCGCCTTGAAATGGTCGGACGCCATGTGCGCCTGAACCGCGGCATCGTCGACATACAGCTCGTTGAACACGAAACGCCGGTCGCCATCGGCCTCGCGCCACAGATCGTAGTGGAGCACCCCCGGTTCATTCCGCGACGCCGCGGCGCAGATGCGGGCGGCTTCGATGAACGCCTCCTCATGGCCGGGCTTGACGGAAACGAACGCAATGACCTTCACGGGCATATCGACCTCCTGGGCGTGATTTCGCCACAGCCTGTGCGCGCCCGGCGGATGGCGCGCAACCCCGCCAAAGGGTCAGACGCCCAGTTCCGCCATCGTCACGACCCGGTGCTCGCGCGCGCTGATCTCCGCCGCGGTACCGATCGCGACCGCGCGCAGGCCGTCTTCCGCGGTGACCTGTACCGGTCCCTCGCCGCGCACGGCGGCGGCAAAAGCGGCGTGCTGATAATAGGTTGCGCCTTCGTGCGAGCCCGCGGCCCGGGCCGCCGGATCGACCGAGACATGACTGCGCTCGACCGCCTTGGGGTTGAGAAATCCGACCCGTGGCGAATAGACGAGTTCGCCTGCAGGAATCAGCACGTCGAGCCGCGCCGCATCGCCCGTCGCCGACATCTCCTCCTGATTCTCTGCCCCATCGGCGAACATGCTGAGATCGAGCATCGCCCGCACGCCGTTCGCGAAATCGACCGTCGTATAGCTGTTGTCGATGATGTCCGGGCGCTCGCCGTCATAGCGTTCGTCGAGATGGTTCACGTCCATCGCGCCCGAGCAATGGACGCGCACCGCTTCCGACCCGACGATCAGCCGCATCAGATCGAAGAAGTGACAGCATTTCTCCACCATCGTCCCGCCGGTGTTCCGGGCAAACCGGTTCCAGTCGCCGACCTTGGGCAGGAAGGGAAAGCGGTGCTCGCGGATCGACAGCATCTGCAACCGGCCGACCCGGCCCGCCTGGACCTGCTCGATAAAGGCGGCTGCGGGCGGCATGAAACGATACTCCATCCCGGTCCAGAACGGCTTGGCGTGTGCGGCGGCACGATCGACGATCCACCGCGCATCGTCGATCGTCGTCGCCAGCGGCTTCTCGCACAGGATCGCGGCGTCCATCGCGAACAGCTGATCGAGCACGTCGCGGTGCGTATTGTTCGGCGACGCGATGACGATCGCGTCGACATCGGCCCGCTTCGCAAACGCCTCGACCGTGTCGAACCGCGCGACGCCATCGGCCCGGTCGCCGAGCGCCTCGGTCGCCCAGTCGATCGAGGTCGCGACCGGATCCGCGATCGCGACGACCTCCGCACCGGGCAGGATCGCCAGGTTGCGGATGTGTTCGACGCCCATCATGCCCGTTCCGACGACACCGTATCTGATCGTGGCTACCAAGCTGTCTATCCCTATGCCATGAGCCGTCGGCATGACGACGATCCGCCTTTCCAACGACCTTCGCCCGCTCGGCAAGAGCGAAATCCTTGTTTCGCCGATAGCCTGGGGCATGTGGCGGCTGGCCGGAGAAACCGCGCCTGTCCGCGCGATGATCGACGCGGCGCTGGGTGCGGGGATCAACTTCTTCGACACCGCCGACATCTATGGCTGCGACGTCCCGGCGGGTTTCGGCTCGGCGGAGGCGCTGTTCGGTCGCGCGCTGGCCGAGGACCGGAGCCTGCGCGCGAAGATGGTGATCGCGACCAAGGCGGGCATCCGTCCCGGCATTCCGTATAATTCCAGTGCAGAGTATCTGGCCGACGCCCTCGATGCGTCGCTGACGCGCATGGCGATCGAGCAGGTCGACCTGTACCAGATCCACCGCCGCGATTTTATGACCCATCCGCAGGAGGTCGCCGCGGCGCTGACGCGCATGATCGACGCGGGCAAGGTGCGCAGCATCGGCGTCTCGAACTACAGCGTCCACGAATTCGCCGCGTTGCAGGCGTTTTTCGGCCTGCCGATCGTCAGCACCCAGCCCGAGTTTTCGCCGATCCAGACCGCGCCCCTGTTCGATGGCACGCTCGATCAGGCGATGGCGCACGACGTCGCGGTGATGGCATGGTCGCCGCTTGGCGGCGGTCGGCTGGCGCAGGGCGATCACCCGGCGGCAACGCTGCTTGCCGAGCATGGCGCGCGCTACGGCGTCGACGCCGCGACCGCGACCCTGGCGTGGATCATGGCACATCCGGCGCGGATCATCCCGATTGTCGGCTCGCAGACCCCCGCGCGGATCGCAGCCTCGGCCGATGCGTACAGGGTCGAATGGACCCGCAGCGAATGGTATGCGGTGCTGCAGGCCGGCATGGGCGTATCGCTGCCATGATCGATCCGTCGGCAAGCCTCCCGCCCTGCGAGATCAGCTGGTTTTCGGCGCTGTGCGACGATGATTACGAGTTTCTCGGCGTCCCCGACCCTGCGCTGAAATCGAGCTGGGAGCATTGTCGCGACATCGTGATGCAGGCCGAGACGGCGGGATACGACAATATCCTGCTGCCCTCGGGTTATACGCTCGGCATCGACACGACCGCGTTCGCCGCGGGCATCGCACCGAGGCTCAGGCGATTGCGACTGCTGATGGCGGTACGGATTGGCGAAAGCTGGCCACCGCAGCTCGCCCGCCAGATCGCGACGATCGACCAGATGCTCGGCGGTCGGCTGGCGATCAACATCATTTCCAGCGACCTGCCCGGCGAAACGCTCGCGAGCGCGCCACGCTACGCCCGCACCGTCGAGGCGATGCACATCCTGCGCACGCTGCTCGACGGCAAGCCGCTCGACCATGACGGCAACTTCTGGAAGCTGAAGCTCGACCCTCCGCGGACCACCACCGTGTCCGGGCGCTGTCCCGCGTTCTATTTCGGTGGCCTGTCCGAGGCCGCGCGGGAGGCCGCGGCGACCAATGCCGACGTCTATCTGATGTGGCCCGACACGATGGACGGCGTCCGTGCGATCATCGCCGACCTGCGCGCCCGCGCCGCACGCCACGGCCGCACGTTGCGCTTCGGCTACCGCGTCCATGTCGTCGTCCGCGAGACCGAGGCGGAAGCCCGCGCCGCGGCCGATCGTCTGCTGTCGAAACTCGACGATGCCGAAGGCCAGGCGATCCGCGCGCGTTCGCTCGATTCGCAGTCCGCCGGCGTCCGTCGCCAGGCCGAACTGCGCGAGGGATCCGACGATGGCTATGCCGAAGCCAATCTGTGGACCGGGATCGGCCGCGCACGGTCGGGATGCGGGGCCGCGATCGTCGGCGATCCGGACCAGGTGCTCGCCAAGCTCAACGCCTACCGGGCCGAAGGAATCGATGCGTTCATCCTGTCGGGCTATCCGCACGCCGCCGAGGCCGACCTGTTCGCACGCCACGTGCTGCCGCGGATCGAGCATGGTCCCTTGGTCGTCTAGGACGCAGGGCCGGCCGCTGAGACCGACTGAAATCAAATAACCGACGCGGACAAGAGAAACTGGCTCGCATCCATCGTGCTCTCGTCCATGCTGGCCCGCTATGACTTTGCCCATCAAGACCGTCGCGCAACTCAGCGCCCGTGGCCGCACATTGCTGTTCGCGCTGGTCGTCACCGCCGGCATCCTCAACCTCGTCGATCGCCAGATCATCGCCGTGCTGAAGCCGACGATCGCCGCCGATCTCGGCTGGAGCGACGATGATTACGGGACGCTCGCCGCCTGGTTCCAGGGCGGCGCGGCGTTCGCGTTCCTGTTCACCGGCTGGATCGTCGACAAGCTCGGGGTGAAATGGGCGAACCCGATCGGTGTCGCGGCGTGGAGCATCGCCGCGATGGCGCATGGCTGGGCGCGATCGATGACCGAGTTCGTGATGATCCGCGTCAGCCTGGGCGCGACCGAGGCGATGGGTACGCCGACCGGGATCAAGACGATCGCGTCGGTGCTGCCCAAGAACTGGCGATCGAGCGGGTTCGGCGCGACCAATGCGGCCAACAGCATCGGTGCGATCCTGGCGCCGCTGGCTATTCCGGGCGTCGCGCTGCTCGTCGGCTGGCGGGGGACGTTCGTCGTCGCAGGCGCGCTCGGGCTCGTCTGGGCAGCGGTCTGGCTGATCGCGACCCGTCGCCTGCGCTTCACCTCGCAGCCCGTGGGCGCCGTAGATGCCGCGGCACCGGTCGGCGACTATGGCCCGATCCTGCGCAATCGCCAGACCTGGGCGATCGCGGTCGCCAAGATCTTGTCCGACGCGACCTGGTGGCTGATGCTCTTCTGGTTGCCCGACTTTTTCCACCGCCAATTTGGGCTGAGCGGAGTCGCGCTCGGCGTGCCGCTGGCCATCGCCTATGGCGGCGCGGCGGTTGGCTCGCTGCTCGGGGGCGGCGTGGCGACCCGGTTGCTGAGCCTCGGCTACAGCGTCAACGCCGTCCGCAAGGGCATATTGCTGGTTGCCGCGCTCTGCGTCCTGCCCGTGCCGCTCGTGCTTTACGTTGGCAGTTATCCCGTCACGATCGCGCTGATGGCGCTGACGCTCGCCGCGCACCAGGCGTTCTCGACCAACCTGTTCGCGCTGATCGCCGACGTCGTCCCGCAGGACAAGCTTGGCCGGGTCACCGCGTTCGGCTCGTTCAGCGGCAATGTCGGTGGTATGGTGATCGCCAAGGTCGCCGGCCTCGTACTGACCGCCGGGCTCGGCTACCTGCCGCTGTTTCTGTTCGCCAGCGTCTCCTATCTGCTCGCGGTCGGCTGGATCCAGCTGCTGCTGCCGCGGTTGCGCCCGGTCGAGGGGCACTAAAGCTGATACGATGCGGCTGCATCCAGATCTATATACCCATCGGCTGAATGGGATTTAAAAGACGACATCATCTTCGGGAGGGATATCATGATCGATCCACGCCATGTGGCGCTGCTGGCCGGCACCGCGCTTGCGACCCTGGCCGCGCCGGCATTCGCTCAGGACACGGCCGCGGCGCCGGCAGTCGCGCCGCCCAAGGCGGCGACGCCTGCCGCCGACACCGGCGAAGACGTCGTCGTCACCGCGCGCTTTCGCAACGAAAGCCTGCAGTCCGTACCGATTGCGATCACCGCCGTCAGCGGGCAGTCGCTCGCCGAACGCCAGTTGAACACCGTCGAGAACATCGCCGCGACGATCCCCGCGGTCGGCTTTCGCAGCGGTGCGTCGAACAAGGACCGAACGATCTTCATTCGCGGCGTCGGCACGATCACCACTTCGCCGGGCGTCGAGCCGTCGGTGTCGACCGTGCTCGACGGCGTTGTCCTCACCCGCCCCGGCCAGTCGACGCTCGACCTGGGCGAGGTCGAGCGGATCGAGGTGCTGCGTGGTCCACAGGGCACGTTGTTCGGCAAGAACGCGTCGGCGGGCGTCGTCAACATCGTCACGCGCAATCCGACCGACGAGTTCCGGATGTTCGGCGAAGCGGGCGTCACGTCGGACGAGGAATACCGGATCAAGGCCGGCATCTCGGGCGCGATCGTGCCCGGCAAGGTCCAGGCGCTGATCGGCGGCCTTTACGACGACTTCAAGGGCAATGTCCGCAACGTCACGCGCAACGACGACGTCAACGGCTATCGACGCTACGGTGCGCGCGGCAAGCTGGTGATCACGCCGTCGGACGCGCTCAAGTTCACGATTATCGGCGACTATCTCAATTCGCGCGATACCACCCCGACCAGCGTCTATGCCAGCACCAGCCGGACCGCCTACCCCACCGGCACCGTCACCAATTCGCCCGACCTGGCTGCCGCGCTTACGGCAAGTGGCATCGGTGCGAACGCCAGTAACCGCCGCACGAACAACGATACGATCACCGACGTGCGCGACGAAAATTACGGCGGCTCGTTCACGGGTGACCTGACGCTCGGCGACTATCACCTCACCTCGATCACCGGCTGGCGGCAGTGGTTGAACACGCAGCGTCAGGATTATGACAGCGTCGCCGCGCTATCGACCGCCTTCCCGTCCGGCCAGGACACGGGGCGGGTGAACACCAAGCAGTTCTCGGAGGAGCTGCGGCTCACATCGCCCAAGGGCGGGCTGATCGATTACGTGCTCGGCGCCTATTATCTCCACGCCACCACCGACGAGACCTATCAGCGGACGCTGACGTCGCTCGCCGCTGGTGGTGCACGCAGCACGACGACGGGCGTCGCGAACTACGGCATCACCAACGACAATTTCGCGCTATTCGGCGAGGCCAACGTCAATTTCACCCCGCGCTTCCGCGGTATTGCGGGCTATCGTTCGACCTGGGACAGCCTGGACTTCTATCATGTCCGCACGTCGAGCGCGGATCCGCTCAATACCGGGGCAGCGGCGCTCGATCGCCCCGGCGTGCGCGCCTATCACAATGCCAGCGACGGGCTCGATCGGCGTGGCGACAGCTACCGGCTGGGTCTCCAATATGACATCGGCGATCATGCGCAGACCTATTTCACCTATTCGCGCGGCTATAAGGGGCCGGCGTATAACGTGTATTTCAACATGCGGTCGCTCAACGCCACGACGCCGCTCGACGAAGTCCCGCTGAGCCCGGAGACGTCGAACTCCTACGAATTCGGGTTGAAGGGCAGCACCGCAAACCGTGCACTGAGCTACAGCCTGGCCGCGTTCACGACGAACTTCGACGGGTATCAGGCAAGCTTCAACGACGTCGTCGCCGGCGCGCAGGTCAGCCGCCTGATCAACGCGGGCTCGGTGCGCTCGCGCGGCGCGGAGGTGGACGTGACGCTGCGCCCAACCAAGGGCCTGACGCTCGACATCTCGGCCGCCTATACCGACGCCACGGTGCGCAATTTCCTCTGCCCGCCCGGCGCGCCGACGAGCTGCAACATCGACGGCCAGCCGCTTCCCTATGCACCCAAGATCAAGCTCTATGAGAATGCGGCGTACCGCTTCGGGCTCAGCGACAGCCTAGCACTCGAACTGCAGAGCGACGTGACGTTCAGCAGCAAGGTGCAATATGCGCTGGCGCAGACGCCGAGCACCGTGCAGCCCGCCTATGCGATCTGGAATGCGAGCGTCGCCCTGCTCAGCGACCAGTCGGGCTGGCAGTTGCGCGCCTATGTGAAGAACCTGACGAACACCTCCTATTCGTCGTTCCTCACCGCAGGGACGTTCGCAGGGACGGTCCGGTTCGTCCCGCGTGACGACCAGCGCTACGCCGGGCTGCTGCTGCGCAAGGACTTCTGACCGCCGCTGGCCGCGGCGGACCGGTTGGACGCGCGGTTCATCCGATCAGCCGCGCGGCGGCCTTGCGCGCGGTTGCACCATAGGGGGGCTTCAGGCCAGCCAGTTTGGCGACGTCGAACCGCGCCTGCCGGAAGACCGCGCGGGCATGGCTGAACGTACGGAACCCGTCTGCGCCGTGATAGGCGCCCATGCCCGACGGGCCGATGCCGCCGAACGGCAGATCCTCCATCGAGACATGGAGGATCACGTCGTCGAGGCTGACGCCGCCCGACACGGTTCGATCGAGCAACCGGCGACGCTCGCCCGCATCGCTGCCGAAGTGATAAAGGGCAAGCGGCCGGTCGCGCCGGTTGATCTGGCCGATCGCGTCGTCGATATCGTCATAACGACGGATCGGCAGGACCGGGCCGAAGATCTCCTCCTGCATCACGATCATGTCATCGGTCGCGTCGCGGACGATGTGGAGCGGCATCTTGCGCGTGTTCGCACCGCTGAGGTCCTCGCCCGCCGGATTGACGATCTCGACCCGCGCGCCCTTGGTTCGGGCATCGTCGAGCCAGTCGTTCAACCGCGCCATGTGACGGTCGCTGACCAGCGACGTATAGTCCGGGTTGTCGAGCAATGTCGGATACATCGCGCTCGCCGCCGCGGTCAGTCCGGCCACTACGGCAGGCTCGTCGGCGTCGCGGACCAGCATGTAATCGGGCGCAAGACAGATCTGGCCGGCATTCAGCATCTTGCCGAGCGCCACCCGCTCGGTCGCGCGCGCGATATCCGTCCCCGCACCGATCACCACCGGCGACTTGCCCCCCAGCTCCAGCGTCACGGGGACAAGATTGTCGGCGGCCGCGTGGAGGATATGGCGCCCGATCCCTGTCGCGCCGGTGAAGAGCAGATGGTCGAAAGGCAGGCTGGCAAACGCCTTGCCGACCTCCGGCCCGCCCCCGACAAAGGCGAGCTCGTCCGCCGCGAAATACCGCCCGACGAGCTCCTCGAACAGCGCACCCGTGACCGGGGTATATTCGCTGGTCTTGACGATCGCCCGGTTGCCGGCCGCGAAGATGCCGGCAAGCGGCGCCATGACGAGGTTGACCGGGAAGTTCCACGGCGCGATCACCCCGACCACGCCCTTGGGCTGATATTCGACCCAGGCCTTCGCGCCGAGCAGCCCGAGCGGGAACTGCACCGCACGCCGCTCCGGCTTGGCCCAACGGTCGAGATGCTTGATCGCATGCGTGATCGGCGCGATCGATCCGGCGATGTCGGTGATCATCGATTGCTCGCGGCTCCGGTGCCCGAAATCCTCCGACAGCGCGTCGCAGAACCGCGTGGCGGACTCGCGGATCATCGCCGCAGCCCTTTTCAGCCGGTCCTTGCGGACCGACAGCAGCTCGGGCATCGCCGCCATCGATGCCGCGCGCTGCGCCGCCAGGATCGCCATCATGTCGGTCATCACCATCTCCCATCCGGCGTACCCGCCCGGCCCGGTTACAATACCCGTGTCATGCCGTCTGCGCCTGCCGCTTCGCAAGCGGGTTGCATACCGGCCTCGCGGAGGCTTGGCGTGACATGTCGGCGCAATCTATGTGTCGGCGGATGACGCATATGAATGAGAGCGACCATGCGGCCCCCACGCCGCTTCGCCATCCGGCCGCGCGTGCAGCCGGTCTCGCGCTCAGTGTGGTGGCCGGTCTTGCGCTGTTCGCCAGGCTCGCGGCGAACCGCGTGGAACGCCGGGTACCGGCCGACGGCAGGTTCATCGATATCGACGGGCGACGCGTGCATTATCTCGAACGCGGTACGGGCCCGGCGATCGTGATGATTCACGGGCTTGGCGGGCAGATACGCAACTTCGGCTATGCGTTGCTCGACCGACTGAGTGCGGATCACCGGGTGATCCTGATCGACCACCCCGGCTCGGGCTATTCGGCGCCAATCGCGCAGGCCAATATCCGTGCACAAGCCGTGCACATCGCGGCGTTCATCACCGCGATGGGGCTCGACCGACCGCTCGTCGTCGGCCACTCGCTGGGCGGCGCGATCGCGCTTGCGCTCGCGCTCGATTATCCGCAGCAGGTCGGCGGGCTCGCGCTGATCGCACCCCTGACCCAGCCACTCGCCACCGTGCCGCAGGTCTTCGTGGCAAGTGCCATCGCTACGCGCGCGATGCGCAGCGCGCTGGCATGGACGGTCGCCACGCCCGCTGCCTTGCTCGCGCGGCCCAGCGGCGCTCGAATGGTCTTCGCACCCGATCCGGTACCCGACGATTTCGCCACGCGCGGCGGCGGCGCGCTGATCGGTCGCCCATCGGCCTTTGCAGGAGCAGCGGCAGATCTCGCCGCGGCAAATGCCGATCTGCCGGCCATGGTCGCGCGCTATCCCTCACTGTCCGTTCCGACCGCGATCCTGTTCGGACGCGACGACGCGGTGCTCGATCCGTTGGCGCACGGCCAGGGTCTCGCCGACGCCTATCCCGGCGCAGCGCTCACGCTGGTCGCGGGCGGCCACATGATCCCCGTGACACGACCCGATGACGTGGTCGCATGGCTTTCCACGCTGACCAAGCCGGGAGCCCCCGTCTGAGGCGCTCGCAAACCGTCAGCTGCGATACCGGGCTTCGACAAGATCAAGTTCACGGACCAGCTTGCGGATCGTCGCACTGCCGATCCGGCGATCGCGCGCGAGATCGACGATCGTGCTGCGTTCCGCCTGGAGCGCGACGAGCTTGAAGTCCCGCTCGATCCGGTCCTGCACCCGCGCGGCCGCGGACGCCTTGGCGGAACCGCTGCGGCTGTCGATCCGGTCGCGATAGATGTCCATCACCCGGCCGCCCGCCGCCGCATAGAAATCGCCGTCGCCCATCCGTTCGGCCAGCTCATGCTGCGACCGCTCGACCGCGCGGATCGCCGCTTCCGCCGCCGCGACCCGCGCCGCGTCCTCTTCCGCGAGCAGCGACGGCTCGGGCGGCATCGTCAGGCCGTTGAGGAGGATCGGCAAGCCGACGCTCGCCAGCACCAGCGACACGATGATCACTCCTGCGGCGAGGAATATGGCGAGGTCGCGCGCCGGAAACGCGGTGCCGTCATCGAGCACGAGCGGGATCGTCAGGACGCCTGCAAGGGTGATCGCCCCGCGGACCCCCGCCAGCGACATCGCCGCGACCAGCCGCCAGTCCGGGCTGTGGACCGTCACCCCGTCACGATAGCGTCGGCGCAGCAGCGTCAGCCGCAACGACACCCAGACCCAGACGAACCGCAGGGCGGCGAGTCCGGCGACGATCGCGAGGACATAAGCGGCAAGCCAGCCGGTGCTGTCATGCCCCGTCATCTTGACCGTCGTCCTGGCACCCGCAAGGATCGCCGGCAGCTGTTCGCCGAGCAGCACGAAGATGATGCCGTTGAGCGCGAACTGGATCGTGTCCCACACCGAGTTGCGCCGCATCCGCGTATTGGGCAGCGCCTGACGCGATATCTCGGCATAGGTCATCGTCACGCCCGCCGCGACGGCCGCGAGGATCCCCGACGCGTGAAGATGTTCGGCGAGCAGATAGGAACCGAACGGAATCAGCAGACTGACGAGGATCTGCGAACCCGATTCCTCGCCGAACCGCCGCGATACCCATGCTTTGGCGCGCGTGACCGCGAGCGTCAGGCCGACGCCCACCACGATGCCTGCGCCGGCAACCCAGACGAAGTTGAAGGCGGCGGAGGACGGCGAGAAGGATCCGGTCAGCGCCGCGGCGATCGCGAAGCGCAGGCAGACGAGGCCCGACGCATCGTTCAGCAGCGATTCCCCTTCAAGGATGTGCATCATCCGCTTCGGGATCGGCACGCGTGCGGCGATCGCCGAGACCGCGATCGGGTCGGTTGGCGAGACGACTGCGGCCAGCGCGAACGCGACGGCAAGCGGCATCGCCGGGATCATCCAGTGGATGAACAGCCCCATGCCGATCACCGTGATCAGCACCAGCCCCAGCGCCAGTTCGACCACGGTCGAAATGTCCTTGAGCAGCTCGTCTTTGGGGATCCGCCAGCCATCGAGGAACAACAACGGTGGCAGGAACAGCAGCAGGAAGAGTTCGGGATCGAGCGCGACCCGGTACGACGTCGACAAACCGATGACCGCACCGAGCATGATCTGCACCAGAGGCGTCGGCACCGGCACGGGGAGCATTCGCGAAATGGACCCGCTCAGGACGACCGCGAGCAGGAGGAACAGAACGATCGATACAGCTTCCAAAAGATACTCCCGCTTGGCGTCGGGTCCTTCCTAACCGGCACACGCCACAAACGACACCCCCTTGGACCGAACGATCGTCAGTCGACCGTCACGAGGCCGGCGGCAAAGGCAATCCGAAGCGCCTCGGACAGGCTCCGCACGCCGAGCTTGTCCATCAGATTGGCGCGGTAAATCTCGACGGTCCGCGGGCTCAGGCTCAGCGCATGCGCGATCACCTTGTTCGGCTGGCCGTCGATCAGTCCCATCAGTACGTCGGTCTCGCGCATCGAGAGCCGCGCGATCCGCTGACGCGCCGCCTGGGTCCGGTCCGCGGCCGCGGTTTCAGTTTCGAGCCGCGCAAAACCTTCGTCGACCGTGCGCAGCAGGATGTGCGGATCGCACGGCTTCTCCAGAAACTCGAGCGCGCCCGCCTTCATCGCCTCGACGGCGAGCTGCACGTCGCCCTGCCCGGTCAGGATGATCGGCGCGAAATGCGGTGCGAACGGCACAAGCTTTCGCAACACCTCGAGCCCGGTGGTTCCGGGCATGTGATGGTCGAGCAGCACGATACCCGGGTCGAGGCTGCTGAGCTCGTCCAGAAACGCATCCCCGGAGCGAAAGCCGCGGATCAGCAGGTTCGGACGGGTCGACAGCAGCCCCTGCACCGATGCACGGACGGCGTCGTCATCGTCGACGACATAGACGGTACGCATCCAGACATCCTTTCACGGCTTATTCCAAACAGACATGCGGCACGGTGAAGCGAAAGCAGGCGCCACCGCCCGGGGCATTGAAGCCGACCAGCTCCCCGCCATGCGCTTCGACGATCCGGCGGCAGATCGACAGGCCGAAGCCCATGCCCCCCTCCCCCTTCGATGACGTGAAGGGCGTGAACATCCGCGACAGGATCGCATCGGGCAAGCCGGGACCATTGTCGCAGATGCTGATCTCGACGAGCGCCGCTTTGTTCAACCGCGCCTCGATGAGGACGCCGCGCGCGCCGTCGGGCGATGTCGCCAATGCTTCGAACGCGTTGCGGAGCAGGTTGACGACCACCTGCTGCACCTGGATCCGATCCGCGAGCATGAAGTCGGCGTCGGGGGACAGCGCGAAGCTCAGCTCGATATCGGCATGCTGTCCACCGGACGTCAGCAACGTGACGGCCTCACGCAGTGTCGCCTCCACGGGCTCGATCCGCATCTCGGACTCGCGCTTGGCGATGAACTCGCGAAGCCGGTGGATGATGTCTCCTGCCCGCAGGGCCTGCGTGTTCGCTGATATCAACGTGGCCTTGAGCCGGTCGCCATCCATGCCGGCGCCGCTGTCGAGGAGCAATTCGGCGGTCGTGACGAAGTTCGCGATCGCAGCGAGCGGCTGGTTGAGTTCATGCGCGAGCGCCGCAGCCATTTCGCCGACCGCGTTCAACCGGATGACCTGCATCAATTCCCGCCGGACGAGGCTCAGCCGCTCTTCCGCGGCGATCCGTTCCGAAATGTCACGGACGAACCCCGTCAGCACGCGTTCGCCGTCGACCAGCGCTTCGCCGACATGCAGCTCTACCGGGAAGCTGCTCCCGTCCGCGCGCCGCGCGGTGGTGAGCCGGCCATGACCAACGCCACGCCGATCGCCCGAGGCCGGATAACGCCGTAAATACCCCTGCTGCCACGCCTCACGCTCGCCCGGGATCAGGGTCTGCACGTTCAATCCGATCGCCTCGGCGGCGCTATAGCCGAAGATGAGTTCGGCGGCGGCGCTGAAGGAGCGGATGGCGCCGGCCTCGTCGATGACGATCATCGCGTCGGGCACGGTTTCGAGGATCGACCGCAGCTGTGCCTCGCGCACCCGAAGCGCCGCCTCGCGCTCCTCGTGCCGCGTTATGTCCAGCGTGATCCCCGTGGTCCGGACCATCGCGCCTGCCTGATCGTAGAAGCAGCGCGCAGAGCCTTCGAGGAAACGCTGCGTGCCGTTGGGCAGTCTCAATCGATAGGTGAAACTGATGCGCGGTGCGCGCATGCCGACGGTTTCGGCGATCGTGCGCTCGACCTCCGCCAGGTCGTCCGGGTCGATCAACGCCGCCCAGCTCGGATAATCGTGCAGGCTTCCCGCGGGCAGCCCCAGACGCTGCTCGGACCCTGCGGTCCAGGTCAGCGCCCCCGTTGCGATTTCCCATTCGAAGACCCCGATCTCGTGCGCACTGCTGGCGAGCGCGAGACGCTCCTCGCTCTTGCGCAGCGCGGCCTCGATCTCGAGCCGGGTGCTGATATCGGTCATCGACAGGACGAGGGCCGGCGCACGGGCCAGCTTCTCGACCCTGCGCGCCTGCTCGATCACGTGCACCGCGCTGCCGTCGCGTCTGCGCTCGATCAGTTCACGCTCGCCATCGGCATGCGGGCAGCCCGTCGCCAAGCTGCCGTCGGCGGTGCACGACGCGAGCAGTACATGCTTCTGCCTGCCGAGCGCCTCGTGCGCACGCCACCCGTATAATTCCTCGCACCCGCGCGACCAGTGGATGATCCGGTCATCGGTATCGACCAGCGCCATCGGTGCGGCGTTCAATGCCTCGGTCAGCTCGGACAACGCGGCGCGATGCCGCGCTCCGCTCCGCACCGTCCAGGTGACGAGCGCGCTGACCACCACGAAATTCAGCGTGACGGTCAGCAGTTCGCCCCAGACCGCAGACACCCCGGCAAGCTCGATGCTCGCCATTTCCACGAGCGGCGCTAGCACCGGTACGACCAGCAGCAGCGGCAGAACAAGTCGCAACATGTGCCATTCGGGCGACCAGGCACCGGGCTCGTCCAGAATATCACTTCGCCAGGCAAGTACCGCCAGGGCCAGCAGCATCGCGCCGATCGCGGATGGCAGGGACGTCGACGACAGATGCCACCCGGTCGCATGCAGGGCCGGGAGCATCGGGATCAACAATAAGGCTGTGCTTGCAGTCACCAAACTGCCGCCTGCGAGTGCCGCCGCCAGCCGTCCATAGGAGCGGGTATTTGCCGCGGCTGCGCCGATCGCGACGGGCAATGCGACGAGTATGAGATCGGCGACAATGCCCGGCCCCGTCATCGCGCGATCAAAGGCTGTCCGGACATCGTCCGCAAACAGCCACCCATCGATTCCATGGCTCCCGGCCGGCAGGACCAGTTGGACGAACAGGCGCTCAAGACCAATGGCGATCGGCACGGCGAGCAGCGGCATGGCCCGGCGACTGGAATGTCCGCGTGACAATATCAGGGTCGCCGCCGCCATGCAGGCAAAGGCAATGCAGCCGAACGGCGGCATTGGCTCGACCAAACCGAACGTCGTCAGCACGGGAATCCGCAGCATCCACCCGATCATCGGGACCGTCGCACACGCAAAGACAGCCGCGATGCACAACCCGGCCACAGTACGGCCCGGCTGGCTCATTGTCGAAACGGAATCGTCTTGCGTTGAAGTCTCCATGCTATCCGGCAAATATATGCCAATACTGTATTATTACCTAGCTTATTGGCAAATATATTGACCCATAATGATGGCCAGTTCCACCATTATGGTCAGCTGTGAAAATGCGTCCATCCCGCGACTTCGGAACGACGCGGCGACCCGTCCAAAGATAGGCCGGCGCGCCTAAGCATCGGTAAACGTCACCAAATATCAGTCCGCGCCCTGGCGCCGCGGTCGCCTCAAACTGGCACCCTGCCCCTTTGACGACGATCAATGCCACGGTTCGCCATGACGGGCAGAGCGATGACCGGAGGAGCCGGCATGACGGACGGGCACGGCACGAAGCAGGACGGCGAGGCGCAGCGCGTCGATCGGGCATCGCGCGACGGCGAGTCGTCCCCGGTTCCAGCGTGTCGTCACTGGCATGTCATCCGCGACGACGATCTTGCGGACCTGTTGTCCGCGCATGCCGATCTGCGAAGCCTGTGCAGCATTCTCGAACATTGCGCAGACTGTTTGCCCGTCAGACCCTCGGCGCGCGATGCGGACTGGATCTGTGCGCGACTGGCCTTGGTGACCGAACGGCGCGACGATGGCCTCGAGCCGACGCTCGACACGCTGTTCCGACGAACCCCGTCACAGCCGCTGATCGGCGTGCTGCTCGATCATGTCGCCGCGCACCGCGTGACCGACGCCGTCTATGCGCAGGATCTCATCGTCGCGCTTGATCCGCGCTCGATCGAAGCCGACCGGTTTGCGCCCGACATGCTCGGCTATATGTTGCGAGGTTTCTTCGACGGCTGCCGGCGTGCCACCGACTTCACCGAGCTCGCGATCCTGACCCTGGGGCATGCCCGCCTCACGCGCGCCGCCAGGATGCGGCTGACCGACAGCCTGGCGCGTAGCACTTCACCCTGAGCGCAGCCAGCTGTCGCTCCCGAGTCGCTAAGCCGGATCGGCGCGCGCCGCGAGAGCGTCGCGGTCGACAATGGTGATGGCTCGTCCGCCGGGCAAGCCGATGACGCCGCGGGTCTTCAGCTGCGTCATCTGCCGGCTGACGGTTTCGATCGTCAGCCCCAATATGTCGGCGATCTGCCCCCGCGAAAGCGGGAGGTCGAACGTGACCGGCCCGCTGGGCGTTCCCCTGCAACCGGTCGCCGCGGCACGGGTCGCCATATCGACGAGAAACCCCGCAACCTTCTCGCTCGCCGACTTGCGCGCGAGCGTCAGCATACGCGACCGCGCTTCGTCGAGCGCGGCAAGCGTGCGCTGCAGCAGCAGTCGCTCCATCCGCGCATGATCGGTCAGGACGCGCTCGAACGACGCCCGGGGAAAGATGCACACTTCCGCGTCGGTCAGCGCCGACACGCTGAAATCGGCCTGCCCGGGATAGGGCTGCCCGACAAAGTCGGCGGGGTATAGGAGCCCGACGATCTGCTCGCGACCGTCACCGCTCGATGCGACGAGCTTGAGCACGCCCGACAGGAGGTTGGCGCACAGGATATTGTCCTCGCCCGCCCAGATCAGCGTCTCACCACGCCGCACGATCCGCCGCCGACCCAGGGTATTGAGCGCATGCAGTTCGCTATTGGTCAGGCTGCCGCACAGCGACTGATCGCGAACTGCACAGTCGACGCAGATGGTTGCAGCAAGCATGACGGCAGATATAGCGCCCGGTCGCCGAATTGACCGCATCAATTCGGCGCCGACTGGTCAATATCGCCGGACGGGCCGGGCAGGATATGTTGCCCGTCACTGTCTACGGCATGTCCGATACGTCGATCTCGTCATCGGCCGGCAGGGAAAACTCATGCCACATGCCGTTCAGCACTCCGAAGCCCAGCGCAAGGCCGAGGCCCAATACCCAACTGAAATACCACATTATCTATCGTCCTTGCCGCACGGAGTGATCAGTAGAAATCGGGATTGGTCGCGACCTCGTGCGCGGTGACGCGGCCCCACATCAGCTTGAAGGCCCATGCGGTGTAGGCGAGGACGATCGGCAGGAAGACGACGGTGACGAACAGCATGATCCCGAGTGTCTTTTCGGACGATGACGCATTCCAGACCGTCAGGCTCGAATGCGCATCGATGCTGGACGGCAGGATGTAGGGAAACATCGACAGCCCGACGGTCGCGATGATCCCCACCGCCGATGCCGAGGATCCCGCAAATGCCGCACTCTCGATCCGTCGGCGTATGCCAATCAGCGCGACCACCGCGCCGCCGAATCCCAGCAGCGGCGCGATCACCATCCACGGATAGAGTGCATAGTTCGCCAGCCACGCGCCCGCGGCAATTTCGCTCGTCGTGCGCAGCGGATTGGACGGCCCCGCCGGATCGATGGTCCCGACGATGCGGAACCCGATATTGGTCCAGGCGACGAACGCCCAGCCGGCCGCGAAGAGGACCAGCGACAGCATACCGGCCAGCATCCCGAACCGCGTCGCGCGGTCATGGACCGGGCCATGCTCGACCTTGATCGCCAGCCACGCACTGCCGTGCAGGACCAGCATCGCGACCGACAACAGGCCGCAGATCAGCGTGAAGGGCGTGAACAGCCCGAAAAAGCTGCCGTCGAAAAACGCCCGCAGATCGCTGTCCAGCCGGAACGGCGCCCCCGACAGGACATTGCCGACCGCGACCCCGAAGACGAGCGCGGGCACGACGCCCCCGACGAACAGCGCCCAGTCCCATCCGGACCGCCACCGCGGATCCGGCCGCTTCGACCGGTATTTGAACCCGACCGGTCGCAGGATCAGCGCCGCGAGCACAAGGAACATCGCGAGGTAGAAACCGGAAAAGCTGACCGCATAAACGAATGGCCAGGCGGCAAAGATCGCGCCGCCACCCAGGATGAACCAGACCTGGTTCCCCTCCCAGGTCGGACCGACCGAGTTGATCACCATCCGGCGCTCGGAATCGGTGCGCGCGACGAACGGCAGGAGCGTGGCGACGCCGAGGTCGAACCCATCGGTCAGCGCGAAGGCGATGAGCAACACCCCCATCAGCCCCCACCACAATATGCGCAGCGTCTCATAGTCGAACATCGGATCGTGCCTTTCGGATCAGGCGAAAAGGGGTCAGGCGGGGATCGGATCGGCAGCAACGGGACGCGCGGCGCCGCGCCCTGCAGGTCCGGCATCGGGAACCGGATAGGCATCCTCGTCATGCTCGAACGGCCCCTTGCGGATCGTCGCGAGGATCAGACGGACCTCGATGACCGCGAGCGTCCCGTAGATTGCAGTGAAACCGATGATCGTCGTCCACAGCACACCGCGCGTCAACGAGGATGCGGCGAGGAAGGTCGGCAGCACACCTTCGATCGCCCAAGGCTGGCGGCCGATCTCGGCGAGCATCCAGCCCAGCTCGATCGCAATCCAGGGCAAGGGGATCGCGAGCACCGCGAGTTTGAGGAACCACCGCGTCTGCGTGTGCAGGCGGAGCGACGTCAGAACGAACGCCGCCCCGAACAACGCGATCATCAGGACCCCGATCGCGGCCATGATCCGGAAGCTCCAGAACATCAGCGGCACGTTCGGCACCACGTCCCACGCCGTCGTGGCGATCAGCGCGGGGCTGGCAGTGCGCGGATCCGCGACATGCCGCTTGAGCAACAGGGCGTAACCGAGGTCACGCTTGTGCGCCTCGAACCGTGCTCGTTGTACGACATTGGCAGGGTCGGTCTTGAGCCGTTCGACCGCGTCATAGGCGACCACGCCCGACGTGATCCGCTCCTGCGCCTTGAGCACCAGTTCGGACATGCCGGTGACGGTGCCGTCGAGGCTGCGCGTCGCGATCAGCCCGAGGACCCAGGGGATCTGAACCTCGTACCGGGTTTCCCGGGCGGCGACGTCGGGTACGCCGAACAGCGTCAGACCGGCCGGCGCCGGTGCCGTGTGCCACGCCGCCTCGATCGCGGCGAGCTTCATCTTCTGGTTGTCGGTCAGGGCATAGCCGCTCTCGTCACCCAGCACGACGACCGACAGCGACGCGGCCAGGCCAAAGGCTGCCGCCACCGTCATCGATCACTGCGCCACGCCCTTGTAGCGGTCGGTGAGCAACCAGAAGGCGCTGATGCCCAGCACGACCACCGCCGCGCAGACATAACCCGCGCTGACCGTATGGACGAACTTGGCCTGCGCGATCGGGTTGAACAGGACGGCGCCGAAATCGGTGACCTCCATCCGCATCGTTTCCGGATTGAACTTTGCACCGACCGGATTCTGCATCCAGCCGTTCGCGATCAGGATCCACAGCGCGGACAGGTTGGTGCCGAGCGCCACCATGGCCGTGACGAGCAGATGCCCGAGCTTCGACAGTCGCCTCCAGCCGAAGAACATGATGCCGACGAACGTCGCTTCGAGGAAGAACGCCATCAGCCCCTCGATCGCGAGCGGCGCGCCGAATATGTCCCCGACATAATGCGAGAAATACGACCAGTTCGTGCCGAACTGGAATTCCATCGTCAGCCCCGTAGCCACCCCCAGCACGAAGTTGATCGCGAAGATCCGCCCCCAGAAGCGTGTGATCACGCGCCAGATCGGCCGGTTCGTCATGACATAGACCGATTCCATGATGACGAGCATCATCGACAGGCCCAGCGTCAGCGGCACGAAGAGAAAATGATAGAGCGCGGTGAGCGCAAACTGCAGCCGCGACAGGTCGATGACCCCGAGGTCCATGGAACGGTCTCCCCCCCGGCGAACATGCCGGTTTGGTCGGGGCGTAAGTGGCGCGGCCGGTGAGAACATTGACCGCGGTCAAAGACCAGACGAACGGCAATACGCGACAAGCGCGTCCATGATGGCACTATCTTCGAGCGACCTCGCATCCACCGACCCGACGCCGCGCGCGCGTCGCCAGTGGCTCAAGACCATCGCCCAGGGCGGTCGCCGCGGCGATGCGGCGGCGGCGTGGCTCATGCTCGACAGCATTGCCGCAATCGGCTTTGCCGGCGGCCTGGCGGGGGCGATCGTCGCGGTTCCGGCCGGTGCCGCCGCGATCCTGCCCTGGGTCGCGCTCGTCGTCCTGTCCGGCGGCCTTCGCGGTCTCGTCGTCATGCTCGCGACGCGCACGGGCGCCCGCCAGGCCGAAGTCGCCAAGGTGACGCTGCGTCGCCGGATCGTCGCGTCGGCGCTGCACCGCGACCCCGGTGCGCCGACGACCACGGGTGTCCTGATGGCCGCGGTGGTGGACGAGGTGGACGCGCTCGACGGCTATATCGCGCACTTCCTGCCCGCGCGCAAAGCGGGCGCCATCGCCCCCTTCCTGATCCTGATCGCGACGGCATTTGCCAGCCCCGTCGCCGCGGGTATCCTGGTCGTCACGCTCATACCGTTCATCGTCGCGATGGCGCTTGCGGGGGGCGCGGCCGCGGACAAATCCCGGCGCCAGTTCACGGCGCTGGCCCGGCTGACCGGGCGGTTCGCGGACCGGGTGCGGGCGCTGCCGGTCGTCCTTGCGTTCGGCGCCGAGGACCGCGAGGCGCACGCGCTGGGGGTCGCAGCGGACGAACTGGCGGCGCGGACGATGGGCGTGCTGCGCGTCGCCTTCCTGTGCTCGGGCGCGCTGGAGTTCTTCGCTGCACTCTCGGTCGCGCTGGTCGCGGTCTATTGCGGGTTCAACCTGCTCCACCTCCTGCCCTTCCAAGTGCCCGAGCAGATCGATCTCGGCCGCGCCTTCTTCGTGCTGGCACTCGCGCCCGAATTCTACGCGCCGATGCGCCGTCTCGCCGCCACCTATCACGACAAGCAGGCGGCCGAGACGGCGGCGGATCGCCTGATCGCCCTGCCCGCGCCCATTCCCGTCTCTACCATGCCCGCGTCGCTGCCACCGACACCACGCGCTCTGCGCCCCGATCTGCCCGCTCTGCCCGCACTGGCGTTCAGGTCGGTCGCGATCCGCTATCCCGACGCGGAACAGGACGCCGTGTCCGACCTGTCGTTCGATGTCCCGCCGGGCCGCATCGTCGTGCTGACCGGACCATCGGGCAGCGGCAAGACCAGCGCGCTGCACCTGCTGCTCGGCCTGGCCCCGCTGGTAGCGGGCGATGTCGTGATCGACGGCCAGCGAATCCCACCCGGCGGTTCGCTCGCGCCGCGCGCATCCTGGGCTGGCCAGCATCCGTTAATCATCGCCGGCACGATCCGCGAAAACCTGCGCCTTGCCTGCCCCGATGCCACCGACGATGCGATCGACCGCGCGGTGGTGCAGGCCGGTCTTCGGCCGATGCTGATGGCACGCGGCGGCGGTCGGATGGCGGCCGGTCTCGACACGCGGCTCGATGCGCGCGGCGGCGGCCTGTGCGGTGGCGAACGGCGGCGGCTTGCCCTGGCGCGCGCCATGCTCAAGCCCGCGCCGATCCTGCTGCTCGACGAACCGACGGCACATCTTGATGCGCTGTCGGAGATTGCGCTGGTCACGACGATCGCGGCCGCCTGTCGCGGCCGGACGACGCTGATCGCGACGCATAGCGACCGCCTGGCCGGCATCGCCGATCATGTGGTTCGGCTTGGAGACCCCGCGTGACCGGTCCACTCGACAGGTTGCTCGCGCAGGAGCGACATGCGCAGCGCCCGCTTCTCGCACGCGCCGCGCTGCTCGCCGCAATCGTCGCGGCAGCGTCGGTCCTGCTGCTCGGGCTGTCGGGCTGGTTCATCACCGCCGCCGCGATCGCCGGTCTGGCGGGCCCGGCGGCAGCGCTCGCGTTCAACTACATGTTGCCGAGCGCGGAAATCCGGCTTCTCGCCATCCTGCGGACCGGCGCACGCTACGGCGAGCGCCTCGCCAGCCACGAGGCGGCGTTCGGCGCGCTCGCGCGGATACGCCCGGCCATCTTCCGCGCGCTCGCAGCACAGCCCGCTGGTACCGCGCTGGCCTTCGGGACGGGCGAGGCGACCGCCCGGCTGATCGGCGACGTCGATGCGATGGAAATGCAGTTTGTACGCCAGTCCGCCCCCTGGGGCGTCGCCGCCGCGCTGATCGCGGGGCTCGGGCTCGTATCGCTCGGCAGCGTCGCAGCCTCGATCGCCACCGCGTGCTGCATGGCGGTGCTCCTGATCGTTGCCGACCGGCTTGCCCGTCGTAGCGCGCCGCTCGGCCAGGCGGTGCAATATGCTGCCGGGGCACTGCGCGAGACGTTCGCGGGCCTTGCCAACGCCGCCCCCGAACTGCGATGCTTCGGGCTCGAGCCCTGGGCCGCTGCGCAGGTCGACGATCGAAGCCGTGCGCTCGCCGCCGCGCAGCGTGCGCAGACAGAAGCTGCCGGATGGCTGGACCTGCTGCATGCGACGGCCGTCGGTATCGCCGCCGCCATCGCCGCGATCCTGTCGGCGGGATCGGGGGCGCCACGGGCTGCACTGGCGGCGCTGGCAGCGGCGATGACGATCGACGCGGGAACGCCGGTGTTGCGCGCGATGATCGAGCGAGGTCGCATGCGCGCGGCACGCGACCGGCTCGACGATATTCTGGAAACCCATGAAAGCACAGAGACTTACCCGCAGAATGCATCTCCGCGCGACTTGCTGGACACGACCCGTCCTAGCCGTAGCGCACTGCAGTTCGTCCTGTCGGCGGGGACGTGTCACGGGCGGCGGGGCGATCGGGTCGCGCTGACCGGCCCCTCGGGGATCGGCAAGACGACGCTCGTCGAACGGCTGCTGTCGTTGCGGCCAAGCGCGCCTGGCGAGATCTGGCTGGACGGGCTCGATATCGGCCTGATCCCGTCAGAGATATCGCGACGCAGCTTCGCCTGGGCACCACAGGATGCCGCGCTGCTGTCGGGTACGGTGCGCGACAATCTGATGCTGGCCAACCCCGATGCCGACGATGCCACGCTGTGGCGGGCGCTGCACGACGCGGTGCTCGACGATCGGGTTCGCGCGCTCGATCACGGACTCGACGCGTGGGTCGGTGAAAACGGCGCACGCCTGTCGGGCGGGGAGCGCCGCCGTCTCGCGGTTGCGCGTGCCTATTGCTCGCTCGCGCCGTGGCTCGTGCTCGACGAGCCGAGCGAGGGGCTGGACCGCACGACCGAAAAGCTGCTCGCGGTCCGACTGGCGCAGCGCCTCGACACGACCGGACAGGGGCTGATCCTCGTGAGCCACCGCCCGGCGCTCGTCGCCCTCTGCCCCCGGCGTTTCGACCTGACACAGGCGGGATCGGACCGGCGCAGCGCCGCCTAGCAGCGGCTCCGGAGGCTGTCACTCAGCCTGCTGCGGCCCGCGCGAGCAGCGCCCGATCGAGGATGATGACGCCGCGCCCGCCCGGCAGGGCGACGACCCCGCGGCGTTTCAAGGATGTCATCTGCCGGCTGACGGTCTCGATCGTCATCCCCAGCAACGCGCCGACCTCCGACCGGCTCATCGGCAGGTCGAAGCGGGCCAGGCCCGGCTGACCCATCCGCCGTGCCATTTCCAGCAGGAACGTGGCGATCCGCGCGCCTGCGGCCTTGCGTCCCAGCATCAACATCCACATCCGCGCGTCGTCGAGCGCACCGAGCGCGCGGTGCAGCAACAGGCGTTCCATCGCCGGATGCGCGTCGAGCATGTTTTGCAGCGCCGCGCGCGGGTACACGCACAGCTCCGCATCGGTGATCACCCGGATCGTCTCGTTCACGGTGTCGGCAAACAGGTCGCCGACGAAATCTCCGGCAAAGGCGAGGCCGACAATGTGTTCGTGACCCTCCGGCCCCGCGCGCATCGCCTTCAGCACCCCCGACACGACGGTGGCGCAGATCGCGTTCGGATCCCCGCTCCAGACCAGCACCTGCCCTACCGGCATCGTCCGCCGTCGGCCGATCCCGTGCAGCGCGACCAGGCCCGCGTCTTCGAGCGTCGCACACAGCGCATCGTCGCGTACGTTGCAGGCGGCACAGCGCGGCGGCAGCGTCACGATCGCCCCGCTAGACCGCATGGCTGAACCGTGCCGACGGGGTCTGCCGGTACGCGTCCAGACTGCTCGCAATGACGCGAGCATAGGGAAGCGCGTCGTCGGTCAGGCGGAGCACGCTCCCCTCCCAGGCGATCAGCCCGTACCGTTCGAACGGCGTTAGCCGCATACGGATATCGGCCCCGCCATCCAGCGCGGTCAGGTCGGCCGTGCCCCGGGTCAGGATCGTCTCGATCGCCCGGCCGCGCAGCCTGTCCTCGGGACTGCGCCGCAGCCCGCGACAGGTTGCCAGGGCTCCGGCATCGATCCGCATGCCGTAGCGCCCCGTATTCTTCTCGGTCTGCAGGATCCGGTCGGGAAAGTCGCTGATCGCGCTGGCGCCCAGACCGATCAGGATCTCCGCCGGGTCTTCGGTGAAACCCTGGAAGTTGCGGCGCAGGCCGCCGCTCGCCGCCGCCTGCGCGAGCGCATCGCCCGGTCGGGCGAAATGGTCGAACCCGACCGGGGCATAGCCGGTATCGACCAGCATGCGATGCGCCAGGGCCGCCTGCGCAAAGCGCTCCGCTGTCCCCGCCAGCCCGTCCGCGACGATACGTCGCTGGCGCGGTACGAGGTGCGGGACGTGCGCATAGCCGAACACCGCGAGCCGGTCGGGGGCCATCGCGATGCTCTCGACGATGCTGGCGCGCAGGCTCTGCTCGGACTGTTGCGGCAGGCCATACATGAGATCGAAATTGATCGACCCGACACCGGCATCGCGCAACAGCGCGGTCGTGCGACGGATATCCTCCGACGGCTGCACACGCCCGATCGCCGCCTGGACCTGAGGGTCGAGCGTCTGGACGCCGAGGCTGACCCGCGACACCCCTGCCCGCCCGATCGCCCCCGCCCAGTCGCGGTCGAAGCCACGCGGATCGACCTCGACCGATAGTATCGCATCGGTGCAGTCGAACGCCGTCCTGACGTTTTCGACGAGCCGGAGAAACGCCGCCGGCGGGATCGCGTTCGGACTGCCGCCGCCGAACGCGATCCATCCCACGCGGATACCGCGCACCCGCTGCGCGACGAGTGCGATCTCGCGTTCGAGCCGTTCGACATAGGTGGCGAGCCGCGCGGCGCGGTTCGCCGCCCCCGTATTGCATCCGCAATACCAGCATATGTCCCGGCAATAGGGGATGTGCAGATACAGCGAAACGACCGTCCCCGGCGCGATCGCCGCCAGCGCCTCCTCCATGTCGACCGGACCGACATCGTCGCCGAATTCGGCAGCCGTCGGATAGCTGGTGTAGCGCGGCACGGGTGTCGCGAGCAGTTCGGGGTGATAGGTCCACATGCGATGATGGGTGCGATGTCCCCTTCGACTGGTCTTT
Organism: Sphingomonas sp. T1; assembly: GCF_902506585.1. NCBI lineage: Bacteria > Pseudomonadati > Pseudomonadota > Alphaproteobacteria > Sphingomonadales > Sphingomonadaceae > Sphingomonas > Sphingomonas sp. T1. The sequence continues at coordinate 192,298 of NZ_LR733875.1, read as the reverse complement.
GATCGGCATCAAATCCGCGTTTGGCCGTGATCAACGCCCCCGCCTCGCCGCACGCCTAGCCCGAACGCATCCCAATCAGGAGTCGGGCAATGAAGCATCTTTCCATCGGCGTAGTTCTAGCCGCCGCCGGCCTCGGCATCGCCACGCCGGCCATGGCGCAGGACCCGGCACCGCGCACCGGTATCAAGGCCGGCGACGTCCTCGTCCGCCTGCGCGCGATCCTCGTCGCGCCGAACGAACGCTCGGGCGGGATCCTCCCGACTTTCTCCGGCGAGCGCGTCAGCGTCGACAACAGCGCGATGCCTGAGGTCGACGTCACCTATATGGCCACCGACCAGATCGGCTTCGAACTGATCGCCGCGACGACCAAGCACAGCGCCAGCGGGCGTAGCGGGACGACCGGATCGATCGGCAAGCTGGCCTCGACCTGGGTGCTGCCCCCGACGCTGACCGCGCAATATCACCTCAACCCACGCGGCTCGATCCGTCCCTATGTCGGGGCCGGGCTGAACTACACGATGTTCTGGAACGAGGATGCCTCGGCGGGTCTCGAAAAGGCGGTCGGGCGGACGCGGGTGCGTATGAAGGACAGCTTTGGCTGGGCGGCGCAGGCCGGGGTCGATGTCGACATCACGCCGAAGGTCTTTCTCAATCTCGACGTCAAATATATCGGCATCGACACGAGCGCCCGCCTGCGTACGACGGCAATCGGTACGCAGACCGTGAAGATCAATCTCGATCCGCTCGTCTTCGGCGTCGGTCTCGGCCTGAGGCTTTAACCCACGGCCGAGCAGGACCGCGGGCCATCGCACCCGCGGTCCTAGTCGTCGAACGCCGCGACCGAGACGCGGGTGCCACGCAGGAACGCGTCGGCGACGAGCGTGAAGGGGGTCGTGTCGACCTCGCTGCGCCCGTCACGGACCAGGGCGGCGAAACGCGCGTAGAGCCCGGCATATTCGGCATCGTCATGCTCGCTGCTGCTCTCGGGCAGCGTGAGCACCGCGCCCCCTCTGGCGAGACGGAGCGTGCCGGCGTCGGTGTCGACGACGATGTCCCAGCTTTGCGGGCCGGTCTGACGCCAGTCGAGATCCATCGTGATCGGCGTGCCCGACGCACTGCGGAAGGCGAGATCGGCGGCGATCGGCGCGGCACGATTGGCCGGTGTCGACAGCGTCGCGGACGCGAGGAAGAACGGCTCGGGCAGGATCTCCGTCGCGATCGACAAGGCATTGATGCCAGGATCGAACACGCCAAGCCCGCCCGGCTCCCAGATCCACGCCTGGCCAGGATGCCAGACCCGGACGTCTTCGCGCCAGACGATCGACACGCGGTCGATGCGACGGTCGGCAAGCCAGGCCTTGGCGGGTGCGACACCCGCCGCGAACCGCGAATGCCAGCCGGCGAACAGCGTCGCGCCGGTCTGTGCGGCCTGAGACTCGAGCGCATCGACCTCGGCGAGTGTCGCGCCCGGCGGCTTTTCGAGGAACACGTGCAGGCCCTTGTCGAGCGCCATCGTGGCGAGCGAATAGCGCACCTGCGGCGGCGTGCAGAGCGCGATCGCGTCGATGGCCGGACCGTCGGTGAGCAGCGCCTCGAGCGACCTGAAGTTGGCGACGCCCTCGACGCCCGGATCCCGCGGGCTGACGCTGGCGACGAGCTCGAATTCGGCGTTGCCGGCGATCGACGGGAGATGCTGGTCGCGCGCGATCTTGCCCATGCCGACGACGGCGATGCGAATGGCTGCCACGCTCAAAGCGCCTTTACCGAAACCGACCGCGGCGCGGCCCTGGTCAGCGTGTTGCGCAGCGGCAGCGTGAAGGGCGCAGCCTCGATCTCGAACACGTCGCCTTCACGCGTCGTCACGCCCTCGGCGAACGACAGCGTCGCGGTCCCGAAGAAATGGACGTGAATGTCGCCCGGGCGGCGGAACAGGTCATATTTGAAATGATGCGCCTCGAGATTGGCGATGCTGTGCGACATGTTGGCCTCGCCCGAAAGAAAAGGCTTCTCCCACAGGACAGCGCCGTCGCGGTGGATCCGGCTCATTCCCTCGACATGCTCGGGCGGCGTGCCGACCAGCAGCTCCGGGCCGAGCGACGCCTGGCGCAGCTTGGAATGCGCGAGCCAGAGGTAATTATGCCGCTCGGTCACGTGATCGCTGAACTCGTTGGCCAGACACAGGCCGAGCCGGAACGGCGTGCCGTCAGCGCCGATCAGGTAGATCCCGGCAAGCTCGGGCTCCTCGCCGCCATCTTCGGCGAAATCGGGCATCTTGAGTGCCGCACCCGGCGCGACGAGACTCGAACCGTCCCCCTTGTAGAACCATTCGGGCTGCTGGCCACGCTCGCCCGGCCCGGGCTTGCCGCGCTCGACGCCCTCCAGGAACATCCGCATCGAATCGGTCTGTTTTTCGGCATCCGCCGCGGCACGGTGCATCTTGTCGCGCCCCTCGGCCGATCCGAGGTGCGTCAGCCCGGTACCCGTCATGACGACGTGCGCCGGGTCGACATGATCGATCGGCGACATCAGACGACCGGCCGCCAGTTCGGCCGCGATGTCGACGCTGGCGCCCGTCCCATACGCCGCAACCGCGGCGGCGAGATCGGTTCCATCGGCGATCGCGCGTTCGGCAAGCGTACGGACGCTATCTACGCCGGGAACGAAAGCCGCCCCGGCGCTGGTGGCCGCGATCACCGATCGCGTGCCGTCGACGCCAACATGCTGCAACAGGCGCAAGCTCATCATCCTCTCCTTTCCGGGTGCCGCTGTTACGGTTCGCCCGGACGTCATCATGCAGGGAATTGGCGGGTCAGCCGGCGACGACGCCGTCCATCAGCCGCGGCGCGTCCGTGTCGTCACGCACGCAGGCGGGCAGCAATTCCGGCAGCAGGTTCTGGTAGGATACCGGCCGCAGGAAGCGGTCGATTGCCAGGCTGCCGACCGAGGTGGTGCGACCGTCCGACGTCGCCGGGAACGGTCCGCCATGGACCATCGCATGCGCGACCTCGACGCCCGTCGGCCAGCCATTGGCCAGGATCCGCCCCGCCTTGCGCTCGAGCAGCGGGATCAGACGCGACGCCATCCCGGCATCGCCCGCGTCCATCTGGATCGTCGCGGTCAGCTGACCTTCCGCGGCGCGCAGCACGGCATGGAGCTCGTTCTCGTCTGCGCAGCGGACCAGCAGCGACGACGCCCCGAACACCTCATGCCCCAGCGCCGCGTCGCTCAGGAACTGCGCGGCGGTGGTTTCGAAGAACGCCGCCTGCCCCTGTGCGACACCTTCGCCGACCTTGCCCTGTGCGATCGTCTTGACCGCGTCATGGCCCGCGAGAGCCTCGACGCCCTTCTGGTACGCGGCATGGATGCCGCCGGTGAGCATGGTCGCCGCCGGTGCGTCGGGAAGCGCAGTGGCTGCCGCTGCGACAAACGCATCGAGCCCGTCGCCCTCGATGGCGAGGACTAGACCGGGATTGGTGCAGAACTGCCCCGCGCCCATCGTCAGCGACCCGACGAAGGCCGTACCCAGCGCCGCGCCGCGCGCTTTCAGCGCCTCGGGCAGCAGCACGACGGGATTGATGCTCGACATCTCGGCATAGACCGGGATCGGCACGTCGCGCGCCTGCGCCAGCTTGACGAGTGCCAGGCCGCCAGCGCGCGACCCGGTGAAGCCGACCGCAGCGATCCGCGGATCCTGGACCAGCGTGCTGCCCAGATCGTTGCCGGGGCCGACCAGATGCGAGAACACACCCTTTGGCAGGCCGCAGGCAGCAACCGCCGCCTCGATCGCGCCAGCGACCATCGCGCCGGTCGCGGGGTGCGCCGGATGTCCCTTGACGACGACGGGGCAGCCGGCAGCGAGCGCGGAGGCGGTATCACCACCCGCGGTCGAGAAGGCGAGCGGGAAATTGCTCGCGCCGAACACCGCGACCGGGCCGAGCGGGATCATCCGCAGGCGCAGGTCGGGACGCGGCAAGGGTGCGCGGTCGGGCAGCGCCGGGTCGATCCGGACACCCATCCAGCCGCCGCGGCGCACGACGCCGGCAAACAGCTTCAGCTGGCCGACGGTACGACCCCGCTCGCCCTCGAGCCGCGCGCGCGGCAAGCCGCTTTCGCGCATCGCAGTGACGATCAGCGTGTCGCCGAGCGCGACGATCTCTTCGCCGATCCGTTCGAGAAAGTCCGCGCGGGCTGCATTGTCGGTCGCGCGATACGCATCGAATGCCGCGTCGGCGGCAGCACAGGCCGTCGCAACGTCATCAGCGCCGTGGACCGCAAAGGCCTCGCCGGTCGCGAGCCCCGTCGCCGCGTCGATCGAACGGAACGCGTCGTTGCCGGCCGTCTCGGTCGTCTGGATATCAGTCATGGATAGTAGCTCCCTTATACTCAGACTTATGCGCAATGGCCCGATTTAGCAATCTTTTGGCGTTCCTTGATGGCACGCGGACTGTTACGCCGTGATGATGGAGCAGGCGCTATGACGATCAACGACGACGATCCACAGGAGATTGTGACCGACGCCGGAACAGCACGCAGCCCCCGGGGGACCGGCCGCCGCCTGCACGGCGCGGTGGCGCACAAGCTGGGCACCGCGATCCTGTCGGGCGAATATGCGCCCGGCGACACGCTGGCCGGGGAAGTCGATTTCTCGAAGACGCTCGACGTGTCGCGAAGCGCGTACCGCGAGGCTGTCCAGGTGCTGACTGCCAAGGGGCTGGTCGAGAGCCGGCCCAAGATCGGCACGCGCGTCCTGCCCCGTAGCCGGTGGAACCTGCTCGATCCCGACGTGCTCGCCTGGGCATTCGCGGCCGAGCCCGACATCATGTTCGTGCGCGACCTGTTCGAGTTGCGCGCGATCGTCGAACCGGCCGCCGCCGCGCTGGCGGCCGAGCGTCGCGACCGCGCCGATCTGAAGATCATGAAGGACGCGCTCACCGCGATGCGTCGCCACACGCTCGCGACCGAGGCAGGCCGCGCGGCGGATCGCGAATTCCACGACGCCGTGCTGACCGCGACGCGGAACGATGCGCTGATCGTGCTGAGCGCCAGCATCGGCGCGGCGGTCAACTGGACCACGCAATACAAGCAACGCGCCCGCGCGCTGCCCCGCAACCCGATCCCCGATCATGTGCTGGTCTATGACGCGATCGCAGCCGGCGATGCCGCGGCGGCAAGTGCCGCGATGCGCACGCTGGTCGACCTGGCACTGGAAGATACGAAGGCGGCGATGCAGCGCTGAACGCGCTGCATCGCCGATATCCGGATCATCCGACCGCGACCGGTTCGGGCAGCGCATGCGTCACGCGCGATCCCCAGAGCGCGTAGAACAGGATGTAGAGTTCACACGCCGCGGTCAGCAGGAACGAGATCTGCAGGCCATAACGGTCCGCGAGCCAGCCCTGCACGATCACCAGCGCACCACCCGCGATCGCCATGATCAGCAGCCCCGACCCCTCTTCCGTCAGCGGTCCGAGCCCCCGGATGCCGAGCGTGAAGATCGTCGGGAACATGATCGAATGGAACAGCCCGACCGAGATCAGCGCCCACATCGCGACGTGCCCGGTGGTGAAGGTGGCGACCAGCATCACGACGAACGCGCCGATGCTGGCCAGCGCCAGGACGCGCTCGGCGGGCACGCTGCGCATGATGACGCTGCCGACCAGCCGCCCGACCATCATTCCACCCCACAGGATGAACAGATAATGCGCGGCCTGCTCGTGCGTCAGATTGCCGATCTCCGGCTGGCTGACGAAGTTGATGAACAGGTTGGCGACGCCGATCTCGGCGATCAGGTAGATGAAGATCGCCGGGATGCCGAGGACGAGGTTGCGATGCGACCAGAGCGACAGGCCCTTGCGATCGGCCTTTGCCGAACGCTGCGTCGCTGCCCCCATCGCCGGCAACGGAAAGCGTGCGATGACGACCGCGAGCACGACCAGCACGCCCGCGACGATGAGATAGGGCAGCACGACCGACTGCGCGTCGGCCAGTCGCTCGGCGGGCGTCAGTACCGCGGTGGAACCGGCGACCGCCGTGCCCGAGGTCGAGCGGCCGAGGATCAGATAGCCGCCGAATAAGGGCGCGAGCGTCGCGCCCGCCGAATTGAACGCCTGGACCAGGTTCAGCCGCGACGACGCGGTCTCGGGCGGGCCGACGACCGCGACATAGGGGTTCGCCGCGACCTGAAGCAGCGTGATGCCGCTGGCGATCACGAACAGGGCGAACAGCGTCACGCCATAAGACGGCAGCCGCGCGGCGGGCACCATCATCAGAGCACCGGCGGCCATCATCGCGAGCCCGAACACCATCGCGCGCTGATAGCCGACGCGCTCGATCAGCTTGGCGGACGGGATCGACGCGAAGAAATAGGCGATGAACCAGACGCTCTCGATCAGCGTGGTCTGTGTGTAGCTGAGGTCGAACACGCTGCGCAGATGCGGCAGCAGCGTGTTGTTGATGACCGTGATGAAGCCCCACATGAAGAACAGGCTGGCCAGCAAGGTCAGCGCGGATCGGTAACTCGGCCCCTCCGCGCTGCCCCCTGCCCCCGGTGCAGCGCCTGCGATCGTCCGGTGCGTCTGTATCGGCATCGCCATAGTCATCATCCTCCGTGCCATGTCGGCGACTGAGCATCAGTCTTTTCCCGCATGGCTTGCTCAGAAATATATTGTCCGACTATATACCCCCATAAGGCGCGTCAACGGCGTCAGACGATCAGGATAGGAACCGGAATGAGCGGAATCGGAAAAACGGGGATCATCTTGGCAACTCTCTTAGCCGCTCTGGCAGCGCCAGCGGCGAACGCGGCCGATGCCAAGCGCACCCCCGCGGGTACGCTGCGCGACGGCACGGCGATTGAGGCGATCACGCTCAGCAACGCGCACGGCGTCTCGGCGCGCATCCTGTCCTACGGCGCGACGCTGCAATCGCTGATGGCGCCCGACCGGGCCGGCAAGGTCGCCGACGTCGTGCTCGGCTATGACGACCTCGCCTCCTATGTCGACCATCCCAATTTCTTCGGCGTGACGGTCGGGCGCTTCGCCAACCGCATCGCCGGCGGCCGCTTCACACTCGACGGCAAGGCCTATCAGCTGCCGCTCAACGACAAGGTCAATTCGCTGCACGGCGGCGGCAAGGGTTTCGACAAGGTCGCGTGGAAAGTCCTGTCGATCAAGGACGGCCCGACCGCGACGCTCGTGCTCGGCCACCGCAGCGCGGATGGCGAGTCCGGCTATCCGGGCAACCTCGACGTCACCGTCACCTATACGCTCGACGAAGCGGGCAATCTGGGCATCGCCTATGATGCCAGGACCGACAAGCCGACGATCGTGAACATGACCAATCACGCGATCTTCGACCTTGGTGGCGAGGGATCGGCGATGGGCGCGAACGGTCACCGACTGACGATCCCCGCCAAGGCGATCACGCCGGTCGACGACAAGCTGATCCCGACCGGTGCGTTGCAGCCCGTCCAGGGGACCGTGTTCGACTTCCGCAACGGCCGGATCGTCGGCGAAGGGCTTCGCGACGGTCGCGACCAGCAGATCCGCTACGGCCACGGCTACGATCACAATTTCGCGCTCGACAAGGGCGTTACCGCCAAGCCCGAGCTCGCCGCGCGGCTCGAGGACCCTGCGTCGGGCCGTGTGCTCGAAGTCCTGTCGACCGAGCCGGGCGTACAATTCTACACCGGCAATTTTCTTGACGGGACGTTCATCGGCAAGCACGGCCATCTCTACCGGATGGGCGATGGTATCGCGCTGGAACCGCAGAAATTTCCGGACGCACCGAACAAGCCGAATTTTGTCTCTGCGCGTGTCGATCCGGGCAAGCCCTATCATCACGCCATGATCTACCGCGTCTCCGTCGCTCGCTGATATTCGACCTGCTTACCCCGGAAAGCCTCTCATGACCGACTTGCCCAAACTCCGCAGCCGCGCGTGGTTCGACAATCCCGAGAATATCGACATGACCGCGCTCTATCTGGAGCGCTATCTGAACTTCGGATTGAGCCTTGAGGAACTGCGCTCGGGCAAGCCGATCATCGGCATCGCCCAGACCGGCAGCGACCTCAGCCCCTGCAACCGCCATCATCTCGTGCTCGCCGAACGGCTGCGCGAAGGCATTCGCGAGGCGGGCGGGATCGCGCTCGAATTCCCGGTCCACCCGATCCAGGAGACCGGAAAGCGCCCGACCGCCGGGCTCGACCGCAACCTCGCCTATCTGGCGCTGGTCGAGGTGCTCTACGGCTATCCGCTCGACGGCGTCGTGCTGACGATCGGCTGCGACAAGACGACGCCCGCCTGCCTGATGGCGGCGGCGACGGTCAACATTCCCGCCATCGCGCTGTCGGTCGGGCCGATGCTCAACGGCTGGCACAAGGGCGAGCGGACCGGCTCGGGGACGATCGTGTGGAAGGCGCGCGAGCTGCTCGCGACCGGCGCGATCGACGATGAAGGTTTCATCAAGCTCGTCGCCTCGTCGGCGCCCTCGACCGGCTATTGCAACACGATGGGCACCGCGACGACGATGAACAGCCTTGCCGAGGCGCTCGGCATGCAGCTGCCCGGCTCGGCCGCGATCCCCGCGCCCTACCGCGATCGCCAGGAGGTCGCGTACAAGACCGGCAAGCGCATCGTCGACATGGTCGCCGAGGATCTGAAGCCCAGCGACATCCTGACCAGGGAGGCGTTCCACAACGCGATCGTCGTCAATTCGGCGATCGGCGGATCGACCAACGCGCCGATCCACCTCGCCGCGATCGCGCGCCATATCGGCGTCGACCTGCCGATCGACGACTGGCAGACGCACGGTCACAAGGTCCCGCTGATGGTCAACCTTCAGCCCGCCGGCGAGTATCTCGGCGAGGATTATTACCATGCCGGCGGGGTGCCAGCGGTGGTCGCCGAGCTGATGAAGCAGGGCCTGATTCACGAAGACGCGATGACCGCCAACGGCAAGAGCATCGGCGACAATTGCCGCACCGCGACGATCGAGGACGAGCGCGTCATCCGCCCGTTCGCGACCCCGCTACTGCAGGATGCCGGCTTCATCGTCCTGCGTGGCAATCTGTTCGACAGCGCGATCATGAAGACGAGCGTCATCTCGCCGGAATTCCGCGAACGCTATCTCAGCAATCCTGACGATCCCGAAGCGTTCGAAGGCCCCGCGGTCGTGTTCGACGGCCCCGAGGACTATCACCACCGGATCGACGATCCGTCGCTCGGCATCACCACCGATACGCTGCTGTTCATGCGCGGTGCCGGCCCGATCGGCTATCCGGGTGCCGCCGAAGTCGTCAACATGCGTCCGCCCGCCTATCTGATCCGCGAGGGCGTCCATGCGCTTCCCTGCATCGGCGACGGTCGCCAGTCGGGCACGTCGGGCTCGCCGTCGATCCTCAATGCCAGCCCCGAGGCGGCGGCGATGGGCGGCCTCGCGCTGATCCGCACCGGCGACCGGGTTCGCATCGATCTCGGCAAGGGCAGCGCCGATGTCCTGATCTCCGATGAGGAACTCGCCGAGCGGCGCCGCACGCTGACTGCGGCGGGCGGCTATGCCTTCCCGCGCTCGCAGACGCCGTGGCAGGAAATTCAGCGCGCCACGGTCGGCCAGATGGAAACCGGTGCCATCCTCGAAGGTGCGGAGAAATACCAGCGCATCGCCCAGACGATGGGCCTGCCGCGCGACAACCACTAGGTCTGAGCCGCCGGGTCGCGCACGTCGCGCGGCCCGGCGGGCGCGAACAAATTCCTCGCATGGCTCGCTATTTTGCATTGCAGCATGGGCTGACATGATTACTTAGCACGCTAATGACCTCCCCCCGCGCCGTGCTCGAATCTTCCTATGCCCGAACCCTCCTGCCGCTCGCGCGCAGCTGGCGGCAGGCGGCCGACCATGCGCTCCGCGACATGGGGGTGTCGGCATCGACCGGCTGGGCGCTCGTTCAGGTCGGACGGCTGGGCGACGATGTGCGGCAGATCGATCTCGCCTGTGAACTCGACGTGACACAGGCATCGCTGGTGCGCTCGATCGACCAGATGACCGCCGCCGGGCTTGTCGAGCGCCACCGCGATCCCGCCGATGCGCGGGTCAGCCGGATCCGCCTGACGCCGCACGGGCGAAATCTCGTCACCACGATCGAGGCCAAGTTCGCGACGCTGCGCCATGCGATGCTCGAGGGCGTGCCGGACGACGATCTCGCCACCGCGCTACGCGTCGCGGAACGGCTTGGTGCGCGGTTTGTAGCAGATCGCGGACGATGACGCTGTCCCGGTTCGGGGGGAAGGAGGCGCTCTTCTCGGTCAAATGCTTCGTCGCCGCGATCCTCGCTTATTACATCGCGCTGCGGATCGGTCTGACGCGGCCCTATTGGGCGGTAACGACGTCCTATATCGTCGCGCAGCCGCTGGCCGGCGCGGTGTTGTCCAAGGCGGTGTTCCGGGTCGCGGGGACCGTGCTCGGCGCGATTGCCGCGGTCGTGCTCGTGCCGAACCTCGTCAACGCGCCCGAACTCCTGTCGCTCGGCCTCGCGCTGTGGCTCGGGCTGTGCCTCTACATCTCGCTGCTCGACCGGACGCCGCGGGCCTACGTGTTCCTGCTCGCGGGCTATACCGCCAGCATCATCGGGTTTCCGTCGGTTGCGGCGCCGGGCGCGGTCTTCACCATCGCTGCGCTGCGGGTGCAGGAGATCACGATCGGTATCCTGTGCGGTAGCCTGATCCACGGCCTCGTCTTCCCGCAGACCGTCACCGCCGTGCTGCTCGGCCGGATCGACGCGATCCTTGCCGATGCGGAACGCTGGTCGCGCGATTCGCTTGCGGGGGAAAGCGATGCCGCGCTCGACCGCGACCGGCGGCGGCTGGCACTCGATATCAACGAGCTGCACCAGCTTTCCATTCACTTGCCATTCGACACCGCCCGGTTGCTCCCGCGCGTCCGGACGTTGCGCGGACTCCAGGCGGAGCTGTCGATGCTGTTGCCGCTCGCGAGCGCGATCGACGACCGGATTGTCGAACTCAAGCGGGGCGCCGACGTGCCGCGCCCCGAGGCGCTTGCGCTGATCGAGGACGTTCGCGAATGGCTGCGCGATCCCTCTTCGGCATTGGAGCGCGGCGCGCACGCCGATGAGCTGATCGCCCGGGCCCGCGCGCTCGAACCCGCGCCCGGCAGCGCCCTGATCTGGCGTGACGCGTTGCGGCTGAGCCTGGTGGCGCGGCTCGGGGAGCTGGTCGACGCGCATCGCAATGTACGCGACCTGCGCGATCAGATGCGATCGCCGTCGCGCGCGCCGGTCACCCCCGCCGTTTCGCGACTGCTCGCACGCTCCGCCCGCAGACCGCTCCACCGCGATCGCGGCATCGCACTGCGGGCGGCCGCGGGCACGGTGATGACGATCCTGCTGGGCTGCGCCTTCTGGATCGGAACCGCATGGACCGACGGTGCGGGCGCGGTGCTGATCGCGGGGGTGTGCTGCGCCCTGTTCGGCAACGGCGACAACCCGGCGCCGGCGATCAAGGCGTTCTTCTATGGCACGATTCTCGGCCTAGTCGTGTCGGCCGTCTATGCGTTTGCGATCCTGCCGCGCGTGACCGACTTCGTGACGCTGGCCGCGGTGCTCGCGCCACCGATGCTGATCGGGGGGATGTTCCTCGCGCGGCCGGCAACCTTGCTCGTCACGCTCGGTGCACTGCTTGGCGGACTCAACACGGTCGGGCTGAACGACCGGTTCGGCGGCGGCTTCGATCAGTTTATGAACGGCGCGATCGCGCAGTTGATCGGGACGTTGTTCGCGGTCGTCACGGTCGGCCTGTTCCAGACGATCGGGGCGCAGACCAGCGCGCGGCGGTTGCTCCGTGCCGGCTGGCGCGAACTGGCGACGCGCGCGGATTCGACCGGCCGGCCCGATACGGCAGGCTGGATCGCGCGGATGCTCGACCGGATCGGACTGCTCGCACCGCGGCTTGCACTGCAGGGCGAGGATCCCGGCAAGCCGCTGCTCGATGCGCTGACCGACCTGCGCGTCGGTGTGGCGGTCGGCGAACTCTGCCAGCTCCGCATCGACGGTCCGGTTGACGAGGCGGCGATGATCACGCCGGTGCTGCGCGGGGTCGGCACGCATTACCGCGCACTACGCCCCAACCAGCCGGCGCCCCCCGAACCCGATCTGCTCGCGGGGATCGACCGGGCGCTGGCCGGCTTCGCGTCGAGCATGCCCGAGCGACACCGCACGAGCGTGCTCGCGCTCACCTCGCTGCGCCGCAACCTCTTTCCCTCGGCCCCCGCCTATGCGGGCTCACCGGAGATGCCCGCATGACCGGCGAGATCTCGATCGGCGGTGTCTATCTGCCGACCCTCCTCCTGCTCGCAGTCGCCGCGGTCGTGCTCACCGGCGTCGCCACCCGCCTGCTCGCCTTTGCCGGGGCCTATCGCGCGGTGACCTATCGGCCGCTGGTCGACCTTGCCCTGTTCATCCTCATCCTCGGGCTGCTTGCCCTGCTCACCGGACCCTCCGCATGACCTCGCCCCGTCTCAAGTCCCTGCTTGCCCCGCTCGGCCGCTCCGCCGTCACCTTGGTCATCGTCGCGCTCGCGGTGGTCGTCGCGCTGTGGCTGTGGAAGCGCTATGAGAGCGATCCGTGGACGCGTGACGGGCATATCCGGGCCGACATCGTTCGCGTCACCCCCGATGTCGCGGGTCTCGTCACGCGCGTCGCGGTGCGGGACAATCAGAGGGTCAAACCCGGCGACGTGCTGTTCGTGGTCGATCGCCCGCGTTTCGAACTGACGCTCGCCCAGTCGGATGCCTCGATCGCCAGTGCGCGCGCGACGCTGCTGCAGGCACGACGCGAGGCGCAACGCGACCTCGCGCTGGGTGACCTGGTCGCCAAGGAGACGCACGAGCAGAACGTCGCGCGCGTCGCCACCGCCTCGGCAACGCTCGCTCAAGCCCGGAGCGCGCGATCGACCGCGGCGCTCAACCTCGCGCGGACGACGGTGCGGGCGACCGTGCACGGCATCGTCACAAATCTCGACCTGCACCCCGGCGACTATATTGCCGCGGGCGCGCAGGCGATGGCGCTGATCGACACGGACTCGCTTCGGGTCGAGGGCTATTTCGAGGAAACCAAGCTCGGCAGCATCCATCTCGGCGACCCGGTGACCGTGCATCTGATGGGCGAAGCGCAGGCGTTGCACGGTCGAGTCGACAGCATCGCGGCGGGCATCAACGACAGCGAACGGACGAACACGACCAACCTGCTGCCCAATGTGAACCCGACGTTCAACTGGGTCCGCCTCGCACAGCGCATCCCCGTGCGTGTGAAGCTCGTGCAGGTGCCGAAGGGTGTCCCGCTTATCGTCGGGCGGACGGCGACGGTGACGGTGGAGCCCAAACTTCAGTCGGGAGCGCCGGCGTGATGCGCACGCGTCTCTCGCAGATCGCCCCTTCTCCTGGACGGGGCGGGATCGCCGCCTCCCCCACCCGCCGGGGTCTTGCCGCGAGTATCCTCGCGCTCGGCCTCGCCGCCTGCACCACCGCCGGCCCGGACTATGTACGTCCCGATCGCGCCGTCGCCGCGATGCCCGCCGCGCAGGGCGCGTTCGACAGCGGTCACGAGGCCGCGTTCGTCGATGCCCCCCTCCCCGATCGCTGGTGGCAACTCTATGGCGATCCCCGCCTCGACGCGTTCGTCGCGGAGGCGTTGGCTGCGAATACGGATCTGCGAGCGGCCGATGCCAATCTCCGCCGCGCCGACGCGGTCGTTGCGGAGGTTGCCGCCGGGCGAACGCTGTCGACCACGATCGGCGGCAGTACGTCGATCGACCGGCCCTATGCGAGCCGCGGCAACCTGCCCGGAACGCTTGACGCCAACCTCGGCATCACCCTCGCCTATCCGCTCGACCTGTCGGGGCGCATTCTTCGCGCGATCGAAGCCGCGCAGGGCGATGCGCAGGCTGTAGCCGCCGCGCGCGACGACGTCCGCGTGACCGTCGCGGCCGAAACCGCGCGCAGCTATGCCGCGGTGTGCACGGCGAACATGGTGCTTGCCGCGAACAGCCGCGTCCTGGCCCTGCAGCGCCAGACGCTCGACGTCACGCGCCGCTTGCAGCGCGGCGGGCGCGGCACGGCGTTCGACGTCACGCGCGCAAGGACCGCGGTCGACCAGAGCGAGGCGTTGATCCCGTCACAGGTCGCGACGCGCACCGCCGCGCTCTACCGGCTGGCGACGCTGATGGGTCGCGCACCCGCCGCCTATCCGGCCGAGGTCGCGACCTGCGCGAAGCCCCCCGCGCTGACCCGGCCACTGCCGATCGGCGACGGCGCCGCGCTGATCCGCCGCCGGCCCGATATCCGTCAGGCCGAACGCGCACTGGCCGCAGCGACCGCGCGGATCGGCGTCGCCACCGCCGACCTGTATCCGCAGGTCAGCCTGGGGGGATCCGCCGGGTTCACAGGGCCGGTCTCGACGCTCGGATCCACCAGCGCGTTCCACCTGGGGCTCGGCCCGCTCATCAGCTGGAGCTTTCCGAACCGCCCGGTCGTCCGCGCACGGATCGCGCAGGCCGGCGCTTCGGCGGATCAGGCACTGGCGCAGTTCGATTCGACGACGCTGGAGGCGTTGCGCGAGACCGAGACCGCGCTGTCCGCCTATGCGCGCGAAGGCGACCGCAACGCCGCGCTGTCGCGGGCGCAGGCGAGCGCCGCGACCGCCGCCGGCCAGGCGGGCACGCTCTATCGCTTTGGCCGAACCGATTTCCTGTCGCTGCTGACCGCCCAGGCGGCGCTGACCACGGCCCAGGCCAACCTCGCCGCGTCCGACGCGTTGTTGATCGATCGTCAGGTCGATGTCTTCAGGGCCTTGGGCGGCGGGTGGCAGGCATGAGGCTTCGCCGGCGGGGGCTCGCCGCGATCAACAGCGAAGTGCGCGACGGCATCGTCCCGGCCGCCGACACGATCGCCCGGGTCCCGCGCAACGCCGGAGCGCTCCCGCACACGCCGAGCAACTACCGCGTCACCGCGCTGATCATCGCCTGCGCGCTGTTCATGGAGCAGATGGATTCCACCGTGCTCGCGACGGCGTTGCCGACCATGGCGCGCGATTTTGGCGTTCCCGCGACGAGCATGGGATCGGCACTCACCTCCTATCTGCTGGCGCTGGCGATCTTCATCCCGGCGAGCGGGCGGCTTGCCGACCGGTTCGGATCGCGCACCGTGTTCCGGGCCGCGATCCTGATCTTCGTCGGCGGTTCGATCCTGTGCGGTCAGGCGACCAGCCTGTCGTTCATGATGGGCGCGCGGTTCCTGCAGGGTCTGGGCGGCGCGATGATGATCCCGATCGGGCGTCTCGTCCTGCTTCGCAGCGTGGCCAAGGAAGACATGGTGCAGGCCATGTCGTGGCTGATCATGCCCGCGCTGATCGGTCCGATCCTCGGGCCGCCGGTCGGGGGTGCGATCGTCACCTATCTGGACTGGCGCTGGATCTTCTACCTCAACATCCCGATCGGCATGCTCGGCGTGGTGCTTGTCACCCGCTATATCGGTGATGTGCGCGAGGATCGGCCGGCACGGTTCGACGTCCCCGGCTTCATCCTGTCGGGCGTGTCGCTCGGATGCCTGTTGTTCGGATTCGAGATGACCAGCCGCACGGGCGAACTGACGCAGGCCGTCGGGCTCATCGTGATCGGCCTGGTCGCGGGCGTCGCCTATATCCGCCATGCCAGACGCCGCAGCGATCCGATCCTAGACCTGTCGCTGATGCGGATCCCGACCTTCCGCCTGTCGGTGATCGGCGGATCGCTGACGCGGATCACGCAAGGCGCGCAACCGTTCCTGTTGCCGATGATGATCCAGCTCGGCTTCGGCATGACCGCGGCGGCGAGCGGCGCCATCACGATTGCCGGGGCGATCGGTTCGCTGATGATGAAGAGCCTCGCCCCCCGCGTGCTGCGACGGTTCGGATTCCGCAACAGCCTGATCGTCGGCGGCCTGTGTTCGAGCGGCGGCTACGCGGTGTGCGGCCTGTTCCGCCCCGACTGGCCCATCCCCGTCATCTTCGGCGTCCTGATGCTCTCGGGCTTCTTCATGTCGTTCCAGTTCTCCGCCTACAACACGATCGCCTATGACGAGATTCCATCGTCACGGATGAGCAGCGCGACCAGTTTCTACGCGACGTTCCAGCAACTCATGCTCTCGCTCGGCATCTGCGTCGGCGCGGCCGCGTTGGATGTCGGCATGCTCGGATCGGGCACGACACGCCCGGTGCTCGCCAATTTCACCCTCGCCTTCCTGGTCGTGACGGCGGTGTCGGCGGCCGCGACGATCTGGAACCGCCGCTTTGCCGTCGATGCCGGATCCGATCTCAGCGGTCACCGCCTGGTGCCTGCGCAACCCGGGATGGCCGCGGGTCGATAACCCCTCCCGGCACGCCGGCGCGGCGATCAGCCCCGGAAGCGTTCCGCGAGAAAGTCGACGAACACCCGGACACGCGCCGGCGTGTTGCTACCGCCGACGAAGAGCGCGTGGATATGTTCGACATCGCCCGGATTATACGCCTCGAAGAGCGGGACGAGACGGCCCGCGGCGATATCGTCGACGACGCTGAACGCACCGACGCGCGCGATCCCGACGCCCGCGGCGGCCAGCTGCCCCAGTGTTTCGCCGTTATTGGCTTCGATATTGCCGGTCACCACGAGCGCCATGTCCGCGCCATCGACGCGGAACGGCCAGACGGGTTCGACCCGCCGGAAGTTGAAATTGAGGCAATTGTGCCGGTGCAGCTCCTCGGGCCGGGTCGGGGTACCACGCCGCGCGAGATAGTCGGGTGCCGCGACGATCACCCGCCGGCTCTCGCCGAGTTTTCTGGCGGTCAACAGGCTGTCGACCAGCGGACCGAAGCGGATCGCGACGTCCGCCTGCCCCGCCGCAACGTCGACGATCGTGTCGGTCAACGCGATATCGACGAGGATATGTGGATAGGCGTCGGCAAATGCGCCGAGCAGCGGGACGACGCACAACCGCCCATGCGACAGCGCGGCACTAATCCGCAGCCGTCCCCGGGGCGCGCCCTGATCGGCAATCTGCTGTTCGGCATCATCGAGGTCGGCCAGGATCCGGCGCGCCGTCTGGAGATAAGCCTGCCCCTCGGCCGTCGGGGTCAGCGCACGGGTCGACCGCAGGAGCAGCCGGACGCCGAGCCGGGCCTCGATCCGGTCGATCGCCCGCGCCACCGCGGACGGCGTCAGTCCGAGCACGCGGCCGGCTCCAGAGAAGCTTCCCTCGCGCATGACCACGGCGAAGATCTCGAGCGCACGGGCCCGATCAGCCCCCATTCCCGTCTTTGCGTTCAAGTCAAAGGTCCTTCGTCACATCGCCCCCTAATAACGCCGAGCGCGTTGCCCTATTTATGCCTCGAAATCGAAGCCGGGTTAAGTCGCGATCGGGATCATCGGGGCTGCAGATCCAGCCATGCCTGCCGCCCAATCGTCAGCGAGAGGGTTACGCCCGGCTAAGTCCGTCGACGGTCCGAACCGCCCAAATCATTAGGAACATAGTGATGAAATTGAACCCCGGGCTTCTGGCCCTGTCCGTCGGCGCGTTCGGCATCGGCGTGACCGAATTCGCCCCCATGGGGCTGCTCCCCGTCATCGCCGGCGATCTCGGCGTTTCGATCCCGACCGCGGGCCTGCTCATCAGTGCCTATGCGCTGGGCGTCGTCATCGGCGCGCCGCTGATGACGCTGACGACCGGGCGCGTGCCGCGCCGCACGCTGCTGATCATGCTGGCGGGCATCTTCACGATCGGCAACCTGCTCGCCGCGATGTCGACGGGGTACGGCATGCTGATGGCCGCGCGGATCCTGACGTCGTTCAACCACGGCGCGTTCTTCGGGGTCGGGGCGATCGTCGCCGCCAGCCTCGTGCCGCCCGAACGCCGGGCCGGTGCGGTCGCGGCGATGTTCATGGGGCTGACCATCGCCAATGTCGTCGGCGTCCCGCTCGCGACATGGGCAGGCGATCGTCTCGGCTGGCGCGCGTCGTTCTGGGGTATTTCGGCGCTGGGCTTCGCGACGATGGCGGCGCTGCGGTTGACGCTTCCCACGTTGCCCGCGCCGACCGGAGCCGACCCGAAGGCCGAACTGCGTGTCCTCACGCGCGGGCCCGTACTGGGTGCGCTCGGCCTGACGGTCGTCGGCGCCAGCGCGATGTTCACCGTCTTCACCTATATCACGCCGATCCTGCGCGAGGTGACGCAGGCGTCGCTCGGCTATGTCACCGCGATGCTGGTGACCTACGGCGTGGGGCTGACGGTCGGCAACTGGCTCGGCGGGCGGTTCGCCGATCGCTCGGTCGACCGGACACTGATCGTGACGCTCGCGCTGCTCACCGCGATCCTGGTCGCCTTCGCCGTGCTGATGCCATTCAAGGTCCCGACCGCGATCCTCATCTTCCTGTGGGGCGTCGCCAGCTTCGCGCTCGTCCCCCCGCTTCAGGTCCGGGTCATGCACGCCGCCGCCGACGCGCCGAACCTCGCCTCGGCGATGAACATCGGTGCGTTCAACCTGGGCAACGCGATCGGCGCGGCACTTGGCGGCGGCGTCATCGCGGCAGGCCTCGGCTATCCGATGGTCGCGCTTGCGGGTGCCGGGGCGTCGGCGCTGGGACTGATCGCGGTCCTGATCGGCGTCCGGCGCCGCGCGACAGCCCCCGCACCATCCGCTATTTCCCCCGGCTGTCGAGCGTCTGCGCCGGCAGATGCACGGTGACCGTCTGCGCGATGCTCACCGCGGAGTCGGCCAGCATGACCTGATAGTTGCCCTCCGCGATCTTCCACGTCGCGGTCGCCGTGTCGAAGGTCGCGAGCAGGCGCGGGTCGATCATCGTCGCCACCGACTGGCTCGCCCCCGGTGCCAGATCGACCTTCTTGAACGCGCCGAGCCGCTTGGGCGCTTCCCAGCCCGGCGCCGCGACATAGACCTGAGCGACGGTCTTGCCCGCGACCGACCCGGTGTTGCGGACCGCGAACGTCGCGGCGATGCCCTTGCCCTTCGCTTCAGCCTTCAGACCGTCGAGCGCGAACCGGGTATAGGACAGGCCGTAGCCGAACGGGAACAGCGGCTTGCGGCCGGTCTTGTCGAACCACTTGTAGCCGATGGCGGCGCCTTCGATGTCGTAATTGCCCATCGGATGCGCGTCGCGATCGAGCTTAGGGTCGCCTTCCAGCACCGGGCGCGGCAGCTGCGACAGCGACGCGGGGAAGGTCGCGGGAAGGCGACCCGACGGATTGACCTCGCCGGTGAGGATGCGCGCGATCGCTTCGCCGCCTGCCGTGCCCGGATACCAGGCCTCGATCACCGCGCCGACCTTCGACAGCCACGGCATGACGACCGGTCCGCCCGTCTCGAGAACCACGACGGTCTTGCGGTTGGCGCGGGCGACCGCGTCGATCAGCGCATTCTGCGCATCGGGCAACGCCAGGTCGGGGACGTCGATCGACTCCCCCGTCCACTGCTCGCCAAAGACGATCACGATATCGGCCTTGCGCGCCGCAGCCGCAGCCGCGCGCGGATCCTTGCCGTCGAGATACGTTACGCGGGCACCGATGCGGGCCTGCAGCGCAGTCATTGGCGACGATGCGTGATAGGTCTTGGGGCCGGGAAAGCCCTTGTTGAACTCGTCCGGCACGATCAGGCCGCTGGTCGGCGCGTTGTGAGAATAGACCTGCGACGATCCGCCGCCCGACAACACGCCGACATCGGCATGCGCACCGATGAGCAGGATCGACTTCGCCGTTTTCGCCAGGGGCAGCAGATTGGCGTCGTTCTTCAGCAGGACGATGCCCTCCTCGGCATCGCTGCGCGTGACCGCCGCGTGCGCGGTATAGTCGATCGTCGCCGCACGATCGCCGCGGACCGGCGTGTCGAATGCGCCCACCGAGAACATCCCCCACAGCACGCGCCGGGCCATGTCGTCCGCGCGCGCCGTCCTGACATGGCCGTTATTGACCGCCTCGCGCAGCGCTTCGGAGAAATAGGGCGACCGATCGAACGCCCAGCCCGACTGCTGGTCGAGCCCGGCATTGGCGGCTTCCGTCGTCGAATGGGCAGCTCCCCAGTCCGACATCACATAGCCCTTGAACCCCCAGTCCTTCTTCAGGACCGTGTTCAGCAGCCAGTCGTTCTCGCACGCGTAGTGGCCGTTGACGCGGTTGTAAGAGCACATCACCGAACCCGGCTGGCCGATCTCGTTGGCGATCTGGAACGCCAGCAGATCCGACTGGCGCGCCGCCTGTTCGCCGATGCGGTGATCGATCGTGAAGCGGTTGGTTTCCTGCCCGTTGAACGCGTAATGCTTCATCGTCGAGACGACATGCTGGGACTGGATCCCCTTGATCGCATGCCCCGTCATGACGCCCGCGAGCAGCGGATCCTCGCCACCATATTCGAAGTTGCGTCCGTTACGGGGTTCGCGCAGCAGGTTCATGCCGCCCGCCAGTTGCACGTTGAACCCCGACAGGAACGCTTCGTTGCCGATCATCGCGCCCCCGGCTTCGGCGAGCGCCGGGTTCCACGTCGCCGCGGTCAGTATTCCCGATGGTAGCGAGGTCCGCAGCCGCGGGGTGGCGCTGCGCTGGCTGGCGACACCGACGCCCGCATCGGTCTGCCACTGGCTCGGGATACCCAGCCGCGCGATGCCCGGAACGATCCCCGCGGATCCCGGCAAGCCGTCCTTCGGAAATTCCCAGTTCTTGGTCGGCGTCTTGAGCCAGGCGGCATCGGTCGAAAAATAGCCGAAGGTCAGCTGCAGCTTCTCGTCGAGCGTCATCTCCTTGAGGATGAGATCGGCGCGGACGGACGGATCGAGACTCGTATCCATCCACGGCCGCGCGACCGGCGCATCGGTCTTCGCCGCCGCCGCCGCGGGCGCGTTGTTCGTCGTTTGCGCCAGCGCGGGCGAAACCCCGATTACACCGACTAGCACCGCGCTGCGCAGCAAGACGTTCAGGAGCGATCGGGTACCGCGCGTCATCATCACATTTCTCTCTCTACATGCCGTCTCTGGACGGCCGGCGCATGCCGTCCCTCCTGGTCTCGTTTCGCCCGATCTAGCCCGGCATTCGTTGCGGCGTCCAGATGTCCGCCGCGACTGTTCAGGCCCGAAGGGATTTCGCGTCCGTGCCCCCTCGCGCGGCCATCAACGCGGGCGCTGCACCGTGATCGCCTTGCCCGCATAGGTCACCGTCGCATCGGCGGTATCGGCGTCGGTCACCGGCTTGCCGGGCGTGATCCAGCGCACGTTGATCGTGCGGGATGTCGCCATGCCCTTGAAGCCCTTGCCCTCGCGCGCACCGAGCGACAGCGTGCCCGCTGCATCGTCATACCGCATCGGAATGCGCGCAAACGCACCGCCGCGATATTGCTCGCTGCGACCGTCATCCTCGTACAGGCTGAACTGTCCGCTGGCGCCGGTATAGACGGTCACCGTCACGGGTGCGTCGGGCAGGTCATCGACATGCTGGCGGACAGGCCCCATCGGCACGATCGCCCCCGCCTTCACGAACAGCGGCATGCGCGTATAGAGCGCGGGCGCTGTGATCGTCTGGCCGCCGCGATACGTCTGGCCGGACTGGAAATCATACCAGAGCGTTGCTGCACCCGGCAGATACACCGACCGCGAGCGTGCCTTGTAGTCGGTGACCGGCGCGACCAGGAACGCATGGCCGAACATATACTGGTCGTTGATCCGGCGCGCCTTCACGTCGTCGGGATAATCCATCACCATGCCCCGCATGATGCTGCCGTCCTTGAACCACGTCTCCGCGGCGAGCGTGTAGATATACGGCATCAGCCGATAGCGCAGCTCATCATACCAGAGCATCGAGGCACGCATCGGGGTGCCTTCGGGCGCGATTTCGTAGATCTCGCGATACGGGCTCTCGCCATGGCTGCGGAACAACGGGCTGAACGCACCGAACTGGAACCAGCGCAGGTTGAGCTCGCGCCATTCGTCGAGATCGGCCGGCTTGGGTGTCTTGCTCGCATAGCGGTCCTCGAGCGCGAAGCCGCCGATATCGTGCGTCCAGTTCGGGATGCCGGACATCGACGCGTTGACGCCCGCGGACACCTGCGCGCGCAGGTCATACCAGCGGCTGGCGACATCGCCCGACCAGATCGCGGCCCCCTCGCGCTGCAGTCCGCCAAAGCCCGAACGGGTCAGGATGAACGGCCGGACATCGGGCTTGTACTGGCGCCAGCCGTCATAGACCGCGCCGGCATGGACCAGCGGGAAGCTGTTGAAATATTCCTCCGCCGGCCCGCGCGCGGTCGGGCCCATCGCGGCGATCCGCTCGGGGATCGACAGGTTCGAATGGATGTCCGGCTCCGACGCATCGAGCCACCAGGCGTCGACTCCGAGCTTCGCCAGGCTGTCGCGCATCTGTCGCCAGAAGATCGTCCGCGCCTCGGGCGCATAGGGATCATAGTCGGTATTGGCATAGCCGGGCCCGACCCAATCCTTGTTCGCCATCTTCAGATTGCCGTCATAGGTGAAACCCTTGGCCGCCAGCTCCTTGTAATTGTCGGTGGTCGGGTAGAATTTCGGCCAGACGGAGATCATGAAGTTCGCGTTCAGATCGTGGAGCTGGTCGACCATCTTCTGCGGCTCCGGAAAGCGCGTCTTGTCGAACTGGTGGCTGCCCCAGGCGTTTTCGGGCCAGTAGAACCAGTCCTGGACGATGTTGTCGAGCGGGATGCGGAGGTCGCGATACTTGCGGACCACGTCGACGACCTCGTCCTGCGTGTTGTAGCGCTGGCGCGACTGCCAGAAGCCATAGGCCCATTTGGGCATCATGACGGCCTTGCCGGTCAGCTTGCGATAGCCCGCAATCACGTCGTCCATGTCGCTGCCGGGCACGTACCAGTAATTGACCGACCGCGCGACGTCGCTGGTGAACCAGGCCGAGTGGCGATCGGCCTGGGGCAGCGGATCATTGTGGAGCAGCGCGATATATCCGGCGTTCGGATCCCATTCGATGCGGATCTCCGCGGCTTTGCCCTTGGTCATTGGCAGGTCGAAATTGGCGTACCAGGGGTTCCAGTTCTGCCGCCAGCGGTTGAGCACCTCGCGCCCGTCGACGAACACCTTGAAATAGCTCGAGCCATAAAGCTGGAATTTATGATCGCCGGTCTGGTCGGGCGTGACGCGGCCGGTCCATACGACCCGCTGCGTCTGGGCCGCGTTGCCGGCCGTGTTCTGGCCGCCGGTTGCCGCCACTGTGCGGGCCTTCGCAGCCTCGGGCCAGTTCGCCTGATCCTTGATATACTGATAGTTGATCGTGGCTTCCTGGCGCGTGACCGCCAGCTTGCCGTCGAGATAATAGTTGGCGGTGAAGCCCGGCTTGCCGTTGCTCGTCACGCGCAGGCCCGTGTCGGTTCCCGCGCCGACCAGATCATAGGGCTTGGGATTGCCGAACCGGGTGATCCCGTCATTGTCCCACAGGATGCCGTACTTGCCGGTCGAAACCAGAAAGGGCACGGCGATGTCCATGTTGTGCTGCGCGAGTTCTACGTCCTCGCCGTTATAATCCATCTGCGCATTCTGGTGCTGGCCGAGCCCGTAAAATGCTTCGCCGGTACCGCGATTGAACTGCTGCGACGCCGTGACATATTGCCGCCCGTCGACCGTCTTCGGCAGGAAGCGGCGCGTATTGGCCTCGTCGAGCACCGTCTTGCCGGCAGCGTCGAGGAACCGGACATGCCCGGTCGCGAGGTCGACGTCCGCCGTATCCCGCGCCGTCTTGATGAGGACATGCCCTGCCCGCTCCGTCACCGTGTACGCGCCCGCCTTTGGGGGGCTTGGCACCATCAGGCTCGTGGTGCGGGTCGCGCCGATCGAACTCGCCGGGGCGGCGACGACGTGGATGATCCCGTCGCCGTGAACCGTGACCTCGACGCGCGCGGTCGCGCCGCCTGCGGGGGTCACGGCGACGCCGCCGTCGATCTTCTCGTACCCGCCTGGCGCAGCGGCGTGCGCGGAGGCGATCGCGCTGCTCGCCAGCAACAGGGTCAGGAATGGCTTGGTCATCTTACTCTCCAGCAGTGCCGACGCAGCCCGCGGCGCGTCGATCGGTAACGTTTCAGCGATATGCGCCCATCGTGACGCGAAGCAGCACGGGCTCGATCAGGTTGATCCCGTAATCGGTCTGGTCGCCGTTCCAGATCCGGTCGCGCACCCAGACACCGTCCCGAAAATGCCCCTCCTCGACGCGCAGGACGAGGCCGTTTGCAGGGCCCCCCGATCGCGCGCCGAAGTTGAGACGGACATGGTCCCCGGCGACCAGGAAGACATCGGCGGACAAGTGCGCGATCGCCGCGCCGCCGACGGGCTCGTTGCCCCATGGCGCGGGCTCGGTCTTGATCCAGGTCCAGTCCTTCTGACCGAACTGCCATTCGCCCCAGGTCGCATTGATCGTCCAGTCGCCCATCACGGTAGACCGGGGCGTATTGTCGTCGGGTTTGAAAACGCCCCAGGTCGGACGCTCGAACGCGATCTTTGCCCACTCGCACACCATGCCGGCGAACAGGGCATAGGGTTTGGCGATCGCATCGAGCGTCGCCTCGTCCAGAGACCGCGCGCCGAGCGGATAGTTGACGTAGCCGGTATCATCCATCCCGAACGGCGCGTAGCCGATCGCGCCACGACCCAGCGCACCGTAGAAATAGCGCGCGAATTCGCGGGCATTGCCGATTTCGGGGACCATCAGCGCATTGTCGGAGCGCGCATATTTATCGAGATATTGCGCGACGTTCTCGCTCGCACGGTCATAGATGTCTGGCGCGGCGAAATCGATCGACGGCGCTGCCGCCTTCCAGATGTCGAGCACGTCCTGCTGCGGCCCGCCACTGGCGACGCCGGTCGGATCGGGCACGTTGGATGGTCCGGCGAGCGATGCGTTGACGTACATTGGGATCGGCTTGACGACCTTGCCCGCCGCGGCGATCTCGTCGACATATCGTGCCGTGTACCAGGTGTTGAAGGCACGGTCGGCCTGCGCCCCGAACAACGCGGTCCACGTTCCTGCGGGCTTGCCGAGCTTGCGCGTCAGCGCCGCGGGCACGGGCTTCGCGAACAGCACGTTCGCCGCCGGGCTATAGTCGCGCGGGACGCGGTAGCTGCCGACCTCGTTTTCGGGCTGGACGAGGATGACCGTATTCTGCGGATCATGCTCCTTAAGATAGCCGATCAGGCGTACAAAGGCGCGCTTGTCGGCCTCGAGCGTCGACCGGGCGAGCGGCGTATGGACGGAATGATCCTGCCCCGTCTTGTCTTTCATCCGGGGAAAGCGGCGATTGTCGAGCTTGACCCAGTCGGGCGTGTAGCCCGGCGCGGTATTCTTCCACGTTCCGAACCAGAGCAGGACGACCCGCTTGTCATGCGTGCGTGCCTCATCGAGCAGCGTCTGGACGAACGAGAAATCGAACTGCCCCTCGATCGGTTCGATCTGTTGCCAGGCAACGGGGACCTCGACGGTGTTCGCATGGATCCGCTCGAGCATCGGCCAGACCTTCGGCAGCGCGGAGGCATAGTTGCTCGAATTATTGACCTGCGCTCCGAGCATCAGGAAGGGCGCGCCGTCGACGATCAGCGCATGTCGGCCGTTCTTCGTCTCGACATGTGGCACCGGCGTCGCCTGTTGCGCATGTGCGGCGGTCACCAGCGCGGACAGCGTCCACGCAAGCAGTAGAGCCTGTCGTTTCATCGTCATCCCCTCAGCTCTTCTTGTTCCGGGCGACCGGATCGCCATAGACGACGCCGCGGCCGTCGGTGCCGATATAGACGCGGCCAAATATCCGCGGATCGCCGCTGATCACGCGGAAGCGCAGTCCCCACTGATGCCGGTCGTCGTTGATCCGCTGCCACGTCGTCGCGCCGTCGATCGATCGCCACACTCCATCCTGTCCGGCCTGCTGGCCGATCGCGTAGAGCGCCGGCCAGCGGGCGCCGGGCGCCGCCTTGCCCAGACCGAATTGCGCGACGTGCAACCCTGCCCCGACCCGCACCCAGTGCACGCCGCCATCGACCGAGCGATACAGGTCGCCGCCGAGATTGAGCCACAGCAGGCCCGCAGTGCCCGGCGTCGCGAGCAGCGGGCTCTGCGCCTCCCGGTTGCGGCCCTGCGCGCTCGAAAGGTCAGCGGGGAGGCCCTGTGCGGCGACGGGCATGAAATGCGCGCCGCCGTCCGTGCTGCGCAACACGCGGTTGTTCAGCGTGTCGACGACGTAGAACCGGGATGGGTCGACCTTGTCGGCGACCGGCCGCAGCCCCACCGGCAGACCCTGGATCCGGACCCAGGTCTGCCCGCGATCGCGGGTCAGGACTGGCTGTTCGGTCTCGACGATAAACGCCGCACCGTCTGCCGACACGATGATCGGCGCATCGCCGGTCCGTTCGGACGCGCCCCTGCCCGGCGTGACGAGCGGTTGCCAGCTCCGGGCCTCATCCTGCGACCAGGCCAGGCTCGCGCCCGCGACCTCGCGACTATGGCTGCTGCCACTGCGGACGACCACCGCCGGCGCCAGTCCCGCATAATCGAGCGTGTTCGTGTTGGTCAGATAGGGATTACGGTGGCTGTTGGGCGGTGAAACCGTCAGATCGTCGTGACGGAACCCCGCAATATCGCCGAACCCCGAGATCAACGGTGCGCCCCCCGTCGGGCTGATCAGCGTGATGATCGCGGTCTGTTCGATACCCCGTGTCCAGGGCTTCCACGGCACGGCACCGGGTCGGTCGAAAGCGCGTGTCTCGTACAGCGTCGCGCCGGTCACATAGGCGGCGTGGCCCGGGTCGAACGGATCGATCGCAAGCCCAGCGATCCAGTGCCCGAAATCCGCCGGGCCGTCGAACGCGAGGAACGGAGTCTGTGTCACATCGCGCGTGCTGCGCTGGTAGAGCTGGTCCCAATGTGCGCCCGCGTCGGTCGATCGCCACACGGTGTCGACGGGGCGATAGCGATTGACGGTACTGACGGCGATGACGCGCGGATCCTGCGCCGACACCGCCACGCCCATATAGCCTCCCGCCGGCGCATCCGGTCGTCTGTCGGGGGTCACGTCGGTCCAGACATTGGTCGCTGGATCGTACCGCCAGACGCCGCCCAGGGTGATCCCGTTCGGCCCGATCGCGTCGGAAAACGTCATCGTCAGGACGCCGTCCGCGCCGAGCGCGGCCTTCACCGCGCGCATGCTGTCATCCGGCCCTCCGGACAGGGTAAGCCACGACGCGCCACCGTCATCGGACCGGAACAGATGTGCGCCGGGGTCCGCCTGGCCGACGAAGATCCGCCCGCGATGCGCGCGATCGAACAGGACGAAACTCAGCCCGCCATGCGTTGCGCGGGGCTGTACCGGTTTGCCGAGCCCCCCAACCGGAAAGCTGTCGACCTTTCGCCAATGCGCACCCGAATCGTCGCTGCGCCACAGGCCGTCATGGCGTGACCCGAACAACAGCGTCGCCGGGCGATGCGGGTCGATCGCAAGCCGTTCGCCAAGGCCGCGGCCATCCTCGTTGCCGCCCATCGCAAACGGTACCGGCGTGATCCGCCACCGCGCGCCACGGTCGTCCGATCGCCAGATCGCCGCTTCGCCCCGCGCCGACATGCCCGCCGCGAGATACACGATATCCGCATTGACCGGATCCGCGGCAATGCTTTCGATTCCCATATAGCTGCTGACGGCATTGCCGTCCTGCAACGGCAGCCAGGCACGCGCGGCCGCATCCCAGCGATAGGCACCGCCCATGTCGGTACGCAGATAGGCAAGTCCACGCTCGACGGTGCTGAAGATGATGCCGGGCGCGAAGCCCCCGCCACCGACCCGGACGTTGCGCCACGCATAGGGCGCGCGAACCGGAGAGACCTCGGCGTGCGAGGCGGCGGGACGGGACGGCGCCGACAGGCCGAGCAGCGCGATCGCGCTCGTCAAGACCACCCTCTTCCCCACCAGTCCCGTCCCCTCTAGCCTCGCAACCGATAAGCTCCGATCGCGTAGCGCCGCTGTATTGCCTGATCCGATAGCGGTAACAAGGTTTGTATGATAAATTGCGGTAATTATATAATCGCGCCGGTCGAGGGCGCCGTAGGACACAGGAAAGGATCCACCGCATGGCGATGAAACACTGGCTCTTGCCAATGATACTTGTTGTGTTGCCGATCTCCGTCGTCGCGCAGACGAGTGACGCAGACACGCCCTATGCCAGCGATCCGGTGGGTATCGTCGCCGACCCCTGCCCGCAGCATCCGGCACCGGCCGATGCAGCCGGCTGGGCAGCGTGGAAACGGCATATGCTGACCCGCGACTTTGGCCAGTTGTGCCGTTACGCGGCGGATAATCGCGCGCTCGCCGGCAAGACGGTCCGCGTCGTGTTCATGGGCGATTCGATCACCGACAACTGGATCCATGCCGACGCGGCATTGTTCTCGAACGGCGTGGTCGATCGCGGGATCAGCGGGCAGACGACCCCGCAGATGCTCGTCCGGTTCCGCAGCGATGTCATCGCGCTCAAACCGCGGGCAGTCCACATCATGGCCGGGACCAACGACATCGCCGGCAACACCGGCGCCGCGACGATCGAGACTGTCGAAGGCAATATCCGGAGCATGGCCGAACTCGCGCGCGCGCGCGGGATCAAGGTGATCCTCGCCTCGGTTCCCCCCGCCGCCGCCTTTCCCTGGAGCCCCGACAAACGCCCGGTCCCGCAGATCGCCGCGCTCAACGACTGGCTGCGCGGCTATGCCAAAGCCAATGGCTTCACCTATGTCGATTATCACGCCGCACTTTCGACGCCGGCGGGGGCGATGAAGCCCGGCTACGCAACCGACGGCGTCCACCCGACCCCGCAGGGCTATGCCGTCATGCGCCCGCTCGCGACCGCGGCGATCGCCAAAGCGCTCGGCAGGTGACATTGGGAATTTCCGGTCCCAGCGCACACAACACGGCCTGAGGTTCACCGTGGTGAACCTCAGGTCGGTGGCGCCAAGTGCGCGTGTCATGATCAAGCAATGATGCGATACAGGGGCTTTCCATCCTCAGCGCCACTCCAGTGCTGGCACCAAATCAGGCGTCCGGGCTTTGGAACTGCTTACATCGGAATAACGCGCTGAGCCGTCGCGCTCGCGGTTTCGAGAAGCACTTCCACCGCTGCATCGCTGATACGCCTAGCCGTTTCGAGCGCGGCGGCTGGGGTAAACACAAAGTCCACGTCCGCAGGACCGCGTACATGGACGACGGGCCCTTCTGGGCTAGCATCGCTCGGCTCGTTGGCGGACGTCATACCTGGGCTTTCCGCGGGGTTGTTCGTCACCCAGCCCCTTGCCTGAACGATCGACGTAAAAATCCGTGTATTTGGGTCGGAAATGCGCCCGGCTTGCAGATCTGCAAATCCCAACGACGACACCACGGCGGTTCTATCCGCGTTGAGATGTCCAAGTCGCGCAACCATTGCGCGCAGCGCCTCGGTGACAAGAAGATCCCTGGGCACCGTGGCTCTGATTTCGATAATCAGCGATGTCGGCCGCCCCGAGACCAGAAGCCGTTTCAGCTCTTGCCGAAATGCCGGCTCAAACGTCGCCACCGTCGCAGCTGTCCAAACGCCTTTCTGGATGACCGTCAGAAGCGGTATCGCAGGCTCCAGATCGAAACGGAACATTAGTCACTCCCCCAGATAAGCGGGAGCACTCCAGCGTCTCTCAGCCAACGGGACACCGTTGATGGTAGCTTTCGTAGACTTAAGTTAGGAAACTCGCACCAACAATCTATATCCTTTGAGTCAGTTGCCCCCCAGCCGCCCCCGTTCCGCCTCATACGGCGGGAGAGCTTCCCGACTGGTCCGGTAATCCGAAGCGCACCCGGAAGGCCCGCAGCGGAAAGCCTGGATGCCCAGAGCCGCAATATTTCAAGGGAACAATTTTCACATGGCGAGAATCAATTTCGCGTTTCTTGCGTCAGCAATGTCCGGTTTAAATGAGCTCGTCTGACGGCGGCAAAAGCAAAAACTGGTCACTTTTTAGACCTTCTACTTTTCTGACAACCTTACGGACTAAGGACGCTAAACCGGGATATCGTTGATTGAAAAACATCAGCCTATAGATACTTATCGAACTCGCAGCTTAGATAACTCGCAAGGATATTTTATAGATCGGATTTAGCGCCTCGTTGATCAATTCCGATCAGGCGTGTCTGTTGTCGGGTCCATAAGCCGCGCCCTCGCTGGACCGGTACGCATCGGATGCATATATTCACCATGCGCCAGCTTCTGATCGGATGAAGCCATGGTCTTGTTGACCCTATCTCATCTCGTGAATGTTATCGTTGTGACGGTCATTCCAGCGTTGATCGCGCGCGACGTGCCCGCGATGACGGCGTGCTACGGCGCCGACAGTGCTGCACGGCGTATCCTTGCATGTCTTTACGCGACCATCGTAATGGCCAGCGCCATCGCGCTGGTCGGTCAGGCTTCGGGCAATACGACGCTGTCGATCGCCATCGCCGGCGTCTTGTTTCCGATGCAGATCGCCTACAAGCTGATGACCATACCGGCGGTCGGTTGGCGCAATCCGGTGGTAAAGAGCAACCTGGCCATCGCGCTGCTGCACACGGCAACCTTAGCTACGATTTGGCACGAGCGCTTCTTGGACGCGCGAGGAGAATAGCATTTCAAAAGGCAGCTACCAGGATCGTCGCCGGGCGCCTGACCGCAAACATGTCTGGCCATCAGCAGCTTCGCCTTTCTGTACGTTAGTCTGATGTTCGCCGAGGGAGGAAAGTGGAACGGCGGCTTTCGGGACGGCGGCCGGCAATAGCCGACATCGCGGCGATGCCTCTTCAAAAAAGATTCAATATTGAGAAAGCCTTAGCAACGAGGCGCGGTTAGCGGCTCTCTAGCTCGCCCTCGAAGTCATGATGGCCGAAGCGCAGGTGCGGTTCCTTATGCCCCACTCGCACAGGGGCAGCAGAGCCTCGATCAGCGTCATGCCGAACGGCGTGACGGTGTAATCGACCTTGGGCGGCACTTCGCCATAATCGTGACGAACCACTACGCCTGCCGAAGCGAGTTCACGCAATTGCTGGATCAGCACCTTTTCGCTGATGCCGGCAACCGCCCGCTTGAGATCGCCGAACCGCCTCGGACCCGAGCGGAGATGGTACAGGATCAGCGGCTTCCATTTGCCGCCCATGATGGCCAGCGCGACATCAAGGCCACAGTCACTTGCAGGGTCAGATCGGGGAACGTTCATCAAGCCTCTTTGGCACTTACCTTTAGGTAGGTTCTACCCGCGGTACCAGTGCCGGTCCATATCCCGGAAACGTGCGCGACGGGATCGATCATCTTTTCCGTCGCCACAATGGAGCTTGGACATGACCGACACCCCGACCATCCTGATCTATGCAACATATCGCATCCAGCTCAGCGACGTGGAGGCGTTCCGGGACATCGCTTCGCGCATGGCGAGCGCAGCCAGGCTGCGGGACGGCTGTGTATTTCTCGACGTTACGGAGGAAGTAGGTGCCGCCGGCACGTTCCGCCTGATTGAAGTCTGGCGAGATCAGGCGGCGTTGAACGCGCACCTCTCCACGCCCGATTTCAAAGCGGTATTCGAGGAAGCCGGGAAACTCAACATCATCGACCGTCAGGCGGACGCCTATTCGATTTCGGGCAGAGCGGCGCTTGATATGCCGTCCTGACCGGAAAGAGCGCGGCATCCGCGTGAACGTCGTCTCGTCCGGGAGGCACCGAAACACGTCTTATCCTGGACTATTCCGACGCAACGCCGGGAGCTGAAGAAGAGGTGATGATCAAGGGGTTCCACTCGGGCGCCTGGGGCGGCTTGAAGATGTCGCGAGTGAAGTCCTGTTCGTAGCGTCGAGCGAGAGCGGTTTCGTCGCGGGCCATGAGCTCTTCGTGGCTAGCGGGGGCGCGGCGGTCTTACCGGAATTCATCCTACTGAACGAATGTCCGCGCTCCGGAATGCGACTGCCCACCGGGGCAACCGTTTGTGGGCGTTGCGCACCATATCTTTGGTAGCGTGCGCGGAAAATCGGGGGGCTTGCCGCGGCGCGACCTCGGCTGGACGCACGAGGCCAGCACTGCGGCAAGGGTGCTACGCGAGACTTGGGGATGCTCCGCAACGAGATTACGCGACAGGCCCCGCCCCCACGGCGAGGCCTGCCGGGGATCAGAACTGCCCGCGGATACCCAGGCTGATACGGCTGCCCGAAGATTCGTAGATCGCCGGAAAGGACGGATCCATCGTATAGCCGGTGGTCTTCGCATTGCCGACGTTGATGCCCTGCAGCTCAACACGGACGTTGCGCGTCACTTGATAGCTGGCGGCGACGTCGAACTGGCCATAGGCATCGCGGTAGACCGGATACATGTTGCGCTCGATCCGCTCCACATAGGCACCCTTGCGGTTGTACGAGACGCGCAGCGACAGCGGTCCCTTGTCGTAGAAGACCGTGGCATTGTAGGTCTTGTCGGCAAGGCCGATCGGCGAGGTATCGATGCCGAGGTCGGACTGACCCGTCAGCGAACTGTCGAGGAAGGTGGCGTTGGCGTTGACGCCGAAGCCATCCGCCCAGTCCGCGACCATGCCGAACGGGATCACTGCGTTCACCTCGACGCCGCTGACTTTGTACGCGCCCTTGGCGTTGACGGGCTGGTAGACGTCGAAGTCATAGACGCCGTTGACCGTGCCGTTGGCGTTGTAGACCGTCACGCCGGGTACCTCACCGGTCAGCTGGCTCTGCACCACACCCTTGATCTTCTTCCAGAAATAGGACGCTGCCAGAATACCGCCGCGCGGGAGATATTGCTCGAGGCCGACTTCCCACTGATCGGCAAGCGTAGGCTTCAGGCCGGGATTGCCATCGGTGTACCGGAAATTGCCGATGCTCGCGATCCGCTTGTACGCCAGGTCGGTCAACGCCGGGCGGATCAGCGTCTTTGACGCAGCAGCGCGCAGAAACAGGCTGTCGGTCAGCTCGGCATGCGCGTTGAACGAGGGCAGGAATTTCTCATATTTGCCGTCGCTTGACACCGGCGCGGGGGTCAGGCCGATCGAGCCGCTCGGGTTCTGGACCTGCTGGAACCCTTCCGAATTGATCGTGGTGCGCAGATAGCGGCCACCCAGATTGACGAACAGCGGCACGGCCACGTCGAATTCGAAATCGACCATCGCATAGCCGGCGATCGTCTCTTCCTTGACCTTGTAATAGTTCGCATCGCTGAACGGCGTGACGAAACCGTCGGGCCGGAAGAAGTCGCGCGCATAGGCGTTCGAGACCTGCGCCCAGCTCAGGTCGCGTGCCTGGTAGTTCTTCCCTCCGACGATGTCGGTGACGGTCTCGAGCGGGCTGTCGCCCAGCTTGCGGGTGTTGACATAGGCGGTGCTGCCGCGGGTCGGACCCTGGATCTTCTCCTCGCCATATTGACGCTCGTTGGTCTTGTCGGTGTAGCGACCACCAAAATTGAAGCGCTTGAGCACCAACGATTCGAACTGATAGCTCAGATCGATCTGAGCGGCATATTTGTCGTCCTTGATCTGTTCGCGCGTGGTCTCATAGGCTTCGAACAGATACGAATTCGGCGCATCGTACATGTCGATCGTCTTCGGATTGCCGCTCTGAATCGTTTCGCCGCCATTCTCGGTATAGCGCGTGCGCGAGGGCGCGTAGGCGACGTGCTTCAGATTCGCATAGTCCAGCGTCTTCCTGACGCCGGAATAGCCACCCAGCGCATTGATCTTCCAATTGCCTGTCGTCCAGTTCATCTCCCCACCGAACTGACGATAGTCGGTCTCGTTGATATATTCCTTGCTCAGGAATTCGTGCTGCGTGTTGGTGTAGGAGACGTCGCGCAGCACGACGATGCCGCTATCGGCGAGCGTCTTGGCATCAAATTCGTGGATCGTCTCGAGCGTCGAATTGCTCGATGCCGAATAGCCGGCAGCGTCATATTCGTCCTCGGTCGTGTCGTATGATCCGAGAAAGGCGTCGAACGCCAGGCTGAAATCGTCACTCGGCTTGTACTGAACCGAGCCCGACAGCCCGAGCCGGTCCTGATCGTTCTGATAGACGCGGTCGCCGACCTTATCGAGGAAGACGATTCTGTTCTTGTTGGCTTCGGTGAACGTCACGCCAGCGTCGCGCTGCAATACCGCGATCGCCTGATTGCGATAGACGGTGTTGGCGCGATCGGTCCAGCGCGCGATCGGGCGGAAGTTGATACCCGAGTTGGAATCGGTGCGGTTTGTGCGCTGCTGCTTGGCGACCGAAACCAGCACGCCAAAATCGCCAAAGGTCTTGCTGGCGAGAAACGAGAAGTTGGGATCGATCTTTTCGGAGATCGAATTATACGCGCCATCAACGCTGCCGACCACGCGAAGCCCGGGGTTGTCGAACGGCCGCGCGGTACGGATCAGCACGGAGCCGGCGATGCCGCCCTCCTCGTCCGCCGCCACCGGCGACTTCTGCACGGTGACCGACTGGATCAGTTCGGACGCGAAGATGTCGAACTCGACGTCGCGGCCGCCCGAGCCCGAGGCGGTCGCCAGCTTGTTGATGGACACGAAGGTGAATTCGCTCGGCAAGCCGCGGACGTTGACGCGCGTGCCGAGGCCGCGTTCGCGTTCGATCGTCACGCCGGGCACGCGCTGCAGCGCTTCGGAGAGATTCTGCTCGGGGAAGTCCGCGATATCGGTGGCGATGATCGAGTCCGAAAAGCCGATCGTGTTGCGCTTCATGTCGATCGCTTCTTCGAGGCTGCGGCGATACCCCGAGACGAGGATCTCGTCGCCCGTATCGGCCTCCTGGCTGACGGGCGCCGCGACGGTTTGGGCAGCGGCCGGCGCCACGGACAGTGCTGCGGTCGCGGCTCCCAGGAGCAGGGACGCCATGCGGTCGACATGCTTCAAACTACGGATCATTGTTCGGTTTCCCCCGGTGCTGATATGCCAGTGACACCTCGCGAGGTGATCGCTGGACGTGCGACTTCGCGCCCCGAACGTGTGCGTTCGAGATTATGACAGATTTCATTTAATGGAACGGCAGTCCGCCGGCGGTGATACGTTGGCTCTAGCGCACGCGACGACTATTGATCGGGCAGACCAGACAATTCTTCATGCCGTCACGTTGCAGCAGAAAGCGTACGCGTCGCCCGACTTTATCGCTTACATCGGCTTGTCAAAATGACGAACGCCAGCAACCAGCCAAGATCTAAAACATCGCGCCCCCCAATTACCGCATCCGGCTCCAGGCTGAATGCGGTAAACTTGTGACGTGCATGTTACGATGCGGCATGACTTGATCGTCACGTCGATGGCTTTGGCATATATTCGGATCAGCACAGCCAATGGCTGGACGTGATTTTCGCGTCAGGGCCCGAAGCTCCGGAAAGCATTTCCATACCGCTAGGTGTTTGAAAACACCGCGCCTGTCATTCTGGTGCCATCAAACGCAGCTAGGGAAAGTGCTTGCAGTAGAGGGTATTCCCGATGTCCAGCGCTACCTCGCTCGTTCCCCATCAAATAGTCGATTGCATGTCGACGGGCCGGTCCCCGACCTCAGCGGACCTGGACAATGTCGCTGCGCGGATGTGGCGCGAAGGCGCGCGTGACCGTTCGGCATTCTCTTGGGGCGAGCTTTCGCCCACAGCTGCCGATCGCATCGTGGCAATGCGGGCCGCGGTCCTCGCGTTGGAGGGCAGCGGTCTACGCTGAACCGCGCCCGTGCGATGCTCCGGATCGACGACGCGTAGCCTCAAGTTGCGTGCAGCGTCTCGAAGAAGCGCAACAGGGCGGCGTCGATTGACGATGCACCGTTTTCGACCAACCGTGACTCCATGCGGACCTTGGCTGCCATCCCCGTCGTGCTTTGCGTCGCGACGGATACATGCGTCACCAGACGCCCGATCAGATCCAGGTCTGTCGCGGTTCCATCCACGTTCCGGCTGATGGCCTGGCCGCTCTGCGCCTGTTCGCCAATGCTCGACGCGAGATCATCGGTACCACGAGCCATGTCCTCGACCATTGCGCGGATATGTAGCAGACCAGCATAGGCTGCCGCGGTGCCGCGTTGCATACCAGCTATCTGCTCGGCAATTTCGCCCGTAGCGTCCGCGGTCTGCGCGGCCAGAGATTTCACGGCGTCGGCAACGACCGCAAACCCCTTTCCGGCCTCGCCGACACGGGCCGCCTCCATGGCGGCGTTCAACGCGAGGAGCTTGGTTCGTGCAGCAATGGTCCTGATGACTCCGACGATTGCACCAATTGCGCGGGCGTCATTCTGGACGTCCGTCATATCCTGTGCGAGCCGTGCCGCGCAGTCCGCAGCCTCTGCGCTGAGATCGGCAGACAGACGTGTACTCTGGCTGGACTGACTTATCGCGCCCATAAACTGGTTCGTTGCCGCGGCAATATCCGTTGCTCCGTCGATCGCTCGCCTGACGGCTACGCCGACACTACCAAGCTCGCGGGTCGCGTCGGTCGAATGATCCTCGAGTTCGCCCGATGTCGTGGACAATTGTCCGGCTGCTCCGCGAAGCTCGGCAAGCACGTTCGCTATCTCGCCTTCCAACGTGGTTGCGGCCTGTCGGACGATGCGGTCACGTTCCGCCTCGGCTGTCTGTGCCGTGCGCCGCGCATCTTCGATTTGACGTTCGCGCTGAACCTCTGCCAACCGCTGCCGGCCATTATCGGCTTCCAACCGTCCGCGCTCCACGACCGAGGCCCGAAAGACTTCGATCGCGCGTGACATCCGACCGATCTCATCGGTTCGTTCTGCGTGCGGCGTACGACCTTCTGCATTCCCTCCGGCGATCACCGCCAATGTATGTTCGATGTCCAGCAACGGGCGGACAATGGTCCGTTGGACGATCACCACCGTGCCGTATGCGGACAGTGCGAACAGGATGATGCCTGCCGCGACACTGATCGCGACTTCTTGCCTTTCCATATCATGGGCGGTGCGGAACAGACGCTCGACCTCGACTTCCTGAGACGCGATGAGGGTATCAGCGATCTTGGATGCCATCCGCTCGTTGGGACGGACGTCATCGCGAAAGACGGTCCAAGCCCGATCTTGGCGATTCCTCGTGGCGTTGTCAGCCATGATCGCCAACTGACGTAATACGATGATCTGACTGGCAATATATGGGCTCCGTGCGCTCAGCCCCGCGATGGGGTTTTTCACCAGCTGGGCAAGCTGCGTCCGCATCTGGATTGACCGTTTCGCGAATTTCCCATGGATGATCGCAAGTGCGCGAGGATCGCGATCGAGCAGCAGGTTCAGCGCGTCACGCTGCAACGAGCGACTGATCGACCGCACCTCGATCAGGTTGATCCGAACGGTCTGGCCGGCGTTCGCCGCATCGCGCGCCGTCTGAACACGCTCTCTGGTACCGTGCCCGATCAGGCCCAGCAGGCACACCAGCCCCAGCATGATGGCGACGGGTACCATCAGTCGTGCGACCATGCTCCGCGACCAGAGTCTTAACGTTCGATTTGTCATAGGCGGCCGCTACGGCGCGCATCTTAACTCTGTGTGACAGATGCTGAACAACGCAGGTCTGAAAGACCTGTTGTCAAAAAAGCGATGACACCTGCAGTCAAGCAGCAAGCAGTCGCGCATCTCCGGACGGTGCTGGGGATGAGCGAGCGGCGGGCGTATGCTGTCGTCGAAGCGGATCGCACGAGAATGCGCTATCGCTCGTGCCGGGGGATGAAGGCGACCGGCGGTCGCGTCCCAAGCGCGCGCTCGAGGCCGCTACGCTTGCGCACCGTCACCTGCTCGTCGCGATACAACCGATACACCTTCTTCAGGTTCATGCCTCTCCTCTCGCGCCTGAGCGGGGTCGCCAGCCGCCGGTAGCCGAACCAACGACGCTCGTTCGCGATCTCGCGCATCCGGACGCGGGCAGCATCGTCCTGCCCGCGAAGCGGCTCATAATGCCATGCCGACCGATTGACCCCGATAAGCCCGCAGGCACGCCCCTCGGAGAAACCGTGGTCAGCCATCAGCTCCTCCACTGCAGCGTAGCGCTTCGCAGACCGGATCAGTTTATTTCCAGCAGATCCTTCAGCCGACGGTTCTTGTCCTCGAGCGCCCGCAACCGCGCCGCGTCCGACACGGTCATCCCGCCGTGTTTCGCCTTCCAATTGTAGAACGTCGCATCACTAATCCCGTGCTTCCGGCACAACTCGGCGGTCTTCACGCCGGCCTCATACTCGCGCAGCACGCCAATGATCCAATCCCCGGCAAATCGGCCTCGCCGCATCACTCGTCTCCATCTGACGAGCAAATTTCCCAATGGCATGATTTTGGGGAGCAGATCCGACCTCGTCGCATTTTCCTAAAAACGGGGACAGCCGCGACGCTTTCCCGCGGTGTCGAGGATGCCGAGGTAGCGCTGGATGCTTGCGTCGACCTGATCCATCCGGGGCCGGATCGTGAGCGGCGTGAAGTTACGGTCGCGCGCATTCACCGCGCGAAAGCGGCTCCCGTCCACCGCGACCGTGCCGCGCGCGATGAGGCCGAGCTGCCGACACAACAGCACGAACCGGCGACAAGCCGCCTGGTTCGCAGCCCTTGTTCGCGTCGAAAGTCGGCGATGGTCTTGATATCCGGTGCGAGCTTGCCCGTCAGCCACATCAGCTCGACGTTGCGGCCCGCCTCGCGCTCCAGGCGTCGGCTCGACTGAACCTGATTCAGATAGCCGTAGACGTAAAGCTTGAGCAACGTCGCAGGATGATAGCCTGGCCGACCCGTCGCAGCGGCGCCGGCAAACCCCAGCGTCGCCAGATCCAGTTCGTCGACGAACACATCGACAATGCGCACGGTGCTGTCTTCCGCAACGTAATCGTCCACGCAGGTCGGTAGAAAAAGCTGCTCCCGGCGGTCACACCCCTCGATGAAACGACCCATCCGACGTCTCCAGATGACGCCGGCAAGCATAGCCTAACAAGACGTTTCTACGCAGCCTCGGTGGTAAGCGGGCGGTCGCTTTTGAGAGACTATCGTCGCAAGTGGACGTTCGTTCAGGCGGTCGGGTAAGGGGCCAACCGGCCGCTTTCTGGTCGGACGCGGACCGTCCTGATCCGGCACGAAGAGCAACGTTTCTGCCGCGTGTTCATGCTCGCGAGAGTGAGCGGAATTGGCTTATCGTCTCGCGCTGATTGCTGGCAAGGTGAACGAGGCATCGGCCCGTGTGAACGCTGAGGACCGCTCATCCAGGACTTGATCGTATCGCCATGCGAAGTTGCGATTGAACCATTTCCGGCCGGGCAGACACTAAGGGGCGAACAGGAGGACCGGAGTGACAGGGGTCGGGTCTGCGGCGCCGCGCGCCAAGGACGGGCACGGTATCGGCGAGGCCGCGCTGATCGATCGCATCCGTGCGCGCGATCGGCGGGCGTTCGAGATGCTCTATCGCGCGTGGGACGCCCGATTGTCACGCTTCCTCCTCAATTTGTTACGCCGCCCGCATCTCGTGGAGGAGGTGCGGAACGATACCATGATGGTCGTGTGGAACCGGATCGGAGGCTTTAATGGCGAGAGCCGGCTGTCGACGTGG
Organism: Sphingomonas sp. T1; assembly: GCF_902506585.1. Taxonomy (NCBI): domain Bacteria; kingdom Pseudomonadati; phylum Pseudomonadota; class Alphaproteobacteria; order Sphingomonadales; family Sphingomonadaceae; genus Sphingomonas; species Sphingomonas sp. T1. Next base: position 152,681 of record NZ_LR733875.1, on the reverse strand, counting down.
ATGTTCGGAATTGCCTATCGCCAGGGCCTTGCGGCGCTACGCAAGCTGGACGAGCCGGTCGATGACGACCGCTCGGAAGCACTCGCCAGCGACGCGGCGACACCCGAGGAGAACAGCCGGGCGGTCCGCGTGAAGCTGGCGCTGGCCGAAGCCATCGACGGTTTGTCCGTGTCGCACCGTGCCGTCGTCAACCTGACCTATTACCAGGACTTCAGCTACCGCGAGATTGCCGAAATCATGGATTGCCCCGTCGATACCGTGAAGACGCGGATGTTTCACGCCCGCCGCCACCTCAAGCAAAGCCTTCCCGGCGATCTGTCGGACTGGCTCTAGAACAGGACGATGACCCAAATCCTTCCCTTCCCCACCGACCGGCATGCCGAGGTGCACCTGCTGCTGCCCTGGTACGTCACCGGGCAGCTGGATGCCTTGGAGACCGCGTTCGTCGCCGAGCATCTCGCCGAGTGCGGTGCGTGCCGCGCGGATCTGGTGCAGGAGCGGCATCTGGCGGATGCGGTCGCGCGGGATACGGGGGAAACCGGCGATAGCTGGGCGGCGATGGCGGCGCGGCTCGACGCGACGAGCAGCGTGTCGGTCGCGACGGACGTGCCGCGACGCCGCACACGCGATCCGTTGCGCGCGGTACGTCGCGCCGTCATGCGCCCCCGGACGCTACGCTGGGTGGTCGCAGCGCAATTCGTCGCCGTGCTGGCGCTCGGCGCGCAGACGCTGACACAGCGATACGATGCGCGGCCGGGCGCGTATCATGTGCTGGGCGACGCGGGTGCAGCACGCAGCGGCAATGTGCTGGCGATGTTTCGGCCCGAGACGAGCGAGGCGGCGTTCCGTGGGGCGCTCCAAGCAAGCGGCGCGAGACTGGTCGACGGGCCGACCGCGTCCGGCGCCTATGTCCTCGCCGTACCGGGCAACGCGGCGCTTGCACGGCTGCGGCGCGACGCGGACGTGACGATGGCGGAACCGATCGAACAGGCGCCCGCGAAATGAGTCGCGCGCTTCTGCTCATCGCGCTCGCGATCACGGCCATCCCGTCGATGGCGACCGCGCAACGCCCGGCAGGCGCGACGGCCGCACCATCGGCGAGCCCCGATGCGATGGTGGATCGCCGCATCCTGGTGATGCTCAGGCTTGCCCCGGAGCACTATCGCCCGGGCACCGACTATGGCGGCGGCTACGGCGATCCGACGAGCGCACAGGCGCGACGCCGACTGGCGGCGCGGATCGCGCGCAAGGAAGGGTTGCGGCTGGAGACCGGCTGGCCGATGCCGATCCTTGGGATCGACTGCATGGTGATGATCGTCCCCGAAGGCCGATCACTCGAGGGAACCGCCGAGCGGATTTCGCACCTGTCAGGCGTCGCCTGGTCACAGCCGCTCCACCGCTACGCGACGCAGGGCCAGGCGCCGGCCTTTTACAATGATCGCCTGTTCCGTGCCCAGCCCGCGACGCGCGGCTGGCAGCTCTCGGCGCTCCACCGGATGGCGACCGGCAACGGCATCACGGTGGCGATCATCGACAGCGGGATCGATGCCGGCCACCCCGATCTCCGCGGGCAATTGATGATCAATCGTGATTTTGTCGCCGATGCCGCGACCGTGGGGGCGGAAACCCACGGGACCGGCGTCGCAGGGATCATCGGCGCGCGGGCGAACAACGCGATCGGAATCGCGGGTATTGCGCCTGGTGCGCGCCTCATGGGGCTGCGCGCATGCTGGCAACCCGGCGGCACCGCAGGAACGATCTGCGACACGCTGAGCCTCGCCAAGGCGCTGACCTTCGCGATCGAGCGCAAGGCGCGCGTCGTCAATCTCAGCCTGACAGGGCCGTTCGATCAGCTGCTCGCCCGGCTCGTCCAGGTCGGCATCGCGCGCGGCGTCGCGTTCGTCGCGGCGGTCGATCCGGAGACGGGCTCGGGCTTCCCGGCGGCGCTGCCCGGCGTTGTCGCGGTCGCAGACGATGGAGTGGCGGGAACGCGAACCGGGGTTTACATTGCCCCCGGGCGGGACGTGCCGACCACGGAGCCGGGCGGTCGATGGTATCTGGTCAGTGGAAATTCCTATGCGGCAGCACATGTCAGCGGGCTGATGGCGCTCATGCAGGAATTGCGCCCCGGCAAGACGGGCCAGTCTTTCGTGTCCGCGCGCAGCGGCGGCGGCGTCATTGATGCGTGCGACACGCTCCAACATTTGGCGCGATCCGGCAGCGCGCGCTGTTCCGTGCCGAATTAGGCGGCGGCACGCGCGCGGTCTGCACGGTCTTGCAATATGCTCGATCGGCCTCGTCCCCGTGCCTGCGATGGCGCAAACCGGGTTCGAGATTTCCGTCGCATCGGATGACCGCTTTCGCGGACAGACGGTCAGCGGCGACCGACCGATCGGCACCGCCACGCTGGCCTATGACGATGTCCGTGGGCTTTATGCCGGTATTTCGGCGACGGTCGTTGCGACGCGAGACAGCGTTGTCCGGCCGCACCGTTCGGTACAGTATGTCGGTTACGCCAGACGTCTCAACGGCGCGCTGACCTTCGATATCGGCATCACCAATCGGGTCTATAGCCGGTTCTTTACCGGCGATTATGCACGCCGTTTGACCGAAGCCTATGTCGGACTGATCGGGCGGCGCGTGCAGTCGCATCTCTACCTGACGCCCGATTATGACGGCCACGGCGGCGACGCGGCCTATGTCGACGTCAACGCGACACTGGTCGAGCACGGCCCCTGGTCCTTGGCGGGCCATGGCGGGGTCCTGACGCCACCGCGCGATCCCGGCAGGCCGCGGTTCATCGAGCTCGACTGGCGACTGGGTGTCGCGCGCCGGTTCGATAGGCTCGCCATCACCGTGCAATGGGCAGGCAATGGCCCAAACCATGACAGCGGACGCTGGCAGAGCGGCCTCATCCTCGGTGCGAGACGCAGTTTCTAAAAAAGTTCCAATGGTTTGAACCGTTTTTCGCGCGCGCGACACTAACGCATGTCACCGCCTGCAGCGGTGATGGGATGCGGTCGGAAAAACCTTCGAGCGACGCAAGAACGCCCATTTTCGACAGGATCCGACCCACCGAAACCCGCCGCGGAGTCTTGCTGCGCGGCATATCAGGAGAAGAAGCATGAAGATCCAGACCGATCTGCACGCCGGCAAACGCGGCGCCGATGATCCCGCCGGCCACATCCGTCGCGGTCGTGGCAGGGACGATCCCAAGCCGCACGCCTGACCCGCTGCGGTTGCGATCTCAGATGATCGTTTCCAGACGAGATGGCCGGACTTGTTCCGGCCATCTCCGCGTCCGGCCCGCAATCCCCCTTCTCGTCGCCAGCGTGCTCGGCATCGCGGCGGCCGCTGACGCAGCGGACGTGCCCCCGACCTATGCGGAGGCGCAGCGCGTCGCGAGCCCGCTGCCCTGGCGCACGGACTGGTGGACGATCTTCGGCTCGCCAGAGCTCGACGCGCTCGTCGCGCGGGGCAATATCGATAACGCGGACATCGCGATCATCGCGGCGCGGCTTTCGATCGCACGGGCCGCCGTCCGCACGATATCAGCCGAACGTCTGCCGCGGGTTGCCGCGATCGCCGGCGTCGCCGACCAGTCAGGCAATCTTGCCACCGCCAGCGGCGAAAACGGCCGTCTGTTCGAGCTTGGCCTCCGCGCGGCGTGGGAGCCCGACCTATTTGGCGGCGTTAGCAAGGCCGCGCGCGCGGCGCGGCTGGATGCGCGCGCCGCAGAGGCGACGTTGGCCGGTGCGCGGCTCGCGGTGCAGGCGGAGATCGCGCAGACCTATTTCGCGTTGCGCGCGCTCGATGGCGAGCGCGACGTCCTGGCCAGCGCGATCGACCGGGCGGCGCGGGCGCTGGCGATCGTTGTGGCGCAGGCCGCGCGCGGCAATGCCGCGGCGCGCGATGTCAATCGGCGACAGGTGGAACTTGCCATGCTGCGCGCCGACCTGCTCGCGCGCGACCGCGACCGCGCACTGACCCGGCATGCGCTGGCACTGCTGGTCGGTGCCGCAGCAATCCCCGACCGTCGCGCCGCGCCGGGACTTCTCACGGTTCCCACGATCCCGGCCGGACTGCCGAGCGAGATGCTGCTGCGACGGCCGGACGTCGCGGCGGTTGCGGATGCGGTGGAGGCGGCGCGGTTGCGGCATCGGGCCGCGAAGACCGCATGGTTTCCGGGCTTTGCGCTCACGGGCAATGGCGGGCAGGCCTCGCCGACGCTCGGCGAGCTCCTGTCCCAGACCGCGCAGACGTTCGGCTTCAACCTGATCCTTTCGCTGCCGATCTTCGACGGTGGCCGTACCGCCGCGCGCGTTCGCAGGGCGGCGGCCGAGGAGGAGCTGGCCCAGGCGCAGCAGCGCGACACTATCCTGCGCGCGTTTCGCGACGTGGAGGACCAGCTCGCCGCCACGGGCCTGCTTGCGGCGGAGGAAGCGGTGGCGCGCGAAGCGGCAGATGCGAGCCTTCGCGGCGAACAGCTGGCTGCCCGACGCCTCGGCCGCGGCTCGATCAGCCTGCTCGAGTCGCTCGACACGGCACGCGCGGATCTTGGCGCGCAAACCCGGCTGGTCCGGCTTCATCATGCGCGCGCGATCGCCACCGTAGGCCTTGTCCGCGCGCTCGGCGGTGGATGGCGGACGACGTCTTCGTCGCCATCCACCCTCGCTCCGGCGGGGCAGTGATCGCGGCATGGCCACACCATTCGCCCGGACGCATAACGCGCTGGCTCGCGAGACGCCGCGCCTCGCACTGCTCGCGCTTGCCGTCGCAACAGCCCTGCTCGCGGTCTGGCTGCTGTGGTTCACGCTGGCGTCGGTGACGCTGTACGAGGTGTCGACCAGTGCGCGGCTCGAGGTCGGCACTGCCCCGCGAGCCGTGTCGCCCGCGCAATCGGGGCGGATGATCGCGACGCGGCTCTCGATCGGGCGCCGCGTGACGGCCGGGGACGTGCTGGTCTCGCTCGATGCCGAACCCCAGCGGCTCCGGCTCGCAGAGGCGGAGCGGCGAATGCGCGACTATCCGCGACGTCTGGCGTCGCTCGACCGTGAGATGGCGCTGCTCGGAAATGCGGACAGCGCGGATCGATCGAGCGCAGCGGCGGCAACACGTGCGGCGCGCGCGCGCGCGACCGAAGCCGATGCAGCTTCGCGTCTCGCCGCGGATATCGCGCGACGTCACGTCGAGGATAGCGAGGCGGGTGGCGTGTCGCAGGCCGACGCCATCCGCGCCCGCGCCGATGCGCGCCGTGCCGCTGTTGCGCGCGATGCGCTCGCCGAGGACGCACGCCGCATCGCAACCGAAGCACAGTCCCGCAGCGGCCGGAACAGCGCGCACCGCGAGGAGCTCGAACGCATGCGCCTCGCCCTGGCCGACGACCAGGCATCGACCGCGGCGCTGGCCACGCAACTGCGTATCGAGATTGCCGGTCGCGTGGTTCGCGCGCCGGTGTCGGGGATCGTCGCGGATGTCCAGGCGGTCGCGCCAGGCGCGATCGTCGTGGCAGGTCAGCGGCTCGCGACGATCCTCCCGGCCGGCGACCTGATCGTTGTCGCGGCGTTCGATCCGGCCAACGGACTGGGCCGGATCCGTCCGGGACAGCGCGCCACGCTTCGTCTCGCGGGGTATCCCTGGACCGAATATGGCGTCGTGCCGGCACGGGTCGAGCGTGTCGCCGGCGAGCTGCGCGACGGCCGGATGCGGGTCGAGCTGTCCGCGGCACGCGGCGCCATCCGCGGCGTCGCGCTGGCGCACGGGCTTGCAGGGTCGGTCGAGGTCGCGGTCGAGCATGTCTCGCCCGCGCGGTTGCTGATGCGGACCGCAGGCGGGGCGCTGCGATGAGCAGTCCGCGGCGATGGCTCGCCCCCGAAGTCGTCCAGACATCGAGCATGGATTGCGGCCCGGCGGCACTCAAGTGCCTGCTCGAGGGGCATGGTATCCCTGTCAGCTACGGGCGGCTGCGCGAGGCGTGCCAGACCAGCGTCGACGGCACGTCGATCGACACTATCGAAGCCGTCGCCAACCATCTCGGCCTGGCGGCGGAGCAGGTGCTGGTTCCCGCCGACCATGTGATGCTCGCCAGCACAACGCTGCCCGCGATCGTCGTGGTTCGCCATGCCGATGAGGCGACGCATTTCGTCGTGCTGTGGCGGCGCGTTCGCGGCTGGGTGCAGGTGATGGACCCGGCAATCGGACGACGCTGGCTGCGCGAGGCGACGTTCCGCGCCGCGATCTACCGGCATGGCACGCGCGTCCCCGCGGCGGCCTGGCACGGATGGGCACGCTCGGCGGAGGCAGCGACGGCGTGGCGCGAACGCCTTGCCGCGATCGGCGTCGCGGTCGGACCGGCGGATCGGCTGCTCGCTACCGTCACTGCTGCGGACTGGCAGCACGCCGCCGCGATCGATGCAGCGATACGGCTGGTTACGGCGCTGGTCGACGCGTGCGCGCTGCCGCCCGGATCGGATGCCGCACGACTGATCGCGGCGCTCGCCGATCGTGCTGCGGCCGATCCGTTCACTGCGATCCCCGAAGCTTATTGGAGCGCGGTCCCCGCCGGGGACGACGCGGTGGTGCGCGGGGCGGTGCTGGTGACCATCGCAGGCAGGCATACCGCCGCCGCGCCCGCCGCCGATCTTCCGCCCGAACTCGCCGCCGCGCTCGCCGAGCCGCCCGCCACGCCGCTCAGGACCCTGGTTGCGATGCTGCGGGCCGACGGCCTGGTCGCGCCGGTAGCACTGATGTTCGCCACTGCGCTCGCGGCGGGCGCGCTGATGCTCGAGGCGCTGCTGTTCCGCGGACTGATCGACGTCGCGCAGCGGCTGCCGAGGGGGCTGGACCGGCTGACCGCTGGAATCGCGCTACTCGTGTTCATCGCGGTGCTGCTCACGATCGAACTGGCGACGGGATCGGCGGCGCTGCGGATGGGACGGGCGCTGGAAGTTCGGCTGCGGATAGCGCTACTCGCAAAGCTGCCGCGGCTGGCCGATCGCTATTTCCAAAGCCGCCCGATCAGCGACATGGCGGACCGGAGCCACAATATTCACGGGATCCGCAGTGTTCCCGGCATCGGTCTGCGCTTCGTCGAGACCGTGTTCGAACTTGCCCTGACCGCGCTTGCGATTGCGCTGATCGCCCCGGACAGCGGCCTTGCCGCAATTGGCGTCGCGCTGCTGACGATCGCGATGCCGCTCGCGATCCAGCCGGCGCTCAACGAACGCGACCTGCGTGTCCGCAATCACGCAGGCGCGCTCCATGGCTTCTATCTCGACGCGATCCTCGGCCTCGCTCCGATCCGCGCGCACGGCGCGCAGCGCGCGGTGGCGCGCCAGCACGAGGGTCTGCTGGTCGAATGGGCGCATGCGATGCGCAGGCTCGCGCGCACCGCAGTGACGGCGGACGGCGCACAGGCTTTGATCGGCACTATGGCGGCGGCGGCGCTGGTCGTGAGCCATCTGTCGCGCGGGCGCGGTGTCGGCGGTGCGGACCTGCTGCTGGTGTTCTGGGCGCTGAAGCTTCCGGGCCTGGGATCGCGGCTTGCCGGGCTCGCGCAAAGTTACCCGGGCCAGCGCAACGTCCTGCTCCGCCTCGTTGAGCCGCTCGATGCCCGGGAAGAGCCGATCGCCGGCCCAGTGCCAACCGGCGAGGGTCCTGCCGCGATCGCGTTCGACGCGGTCGATGTCGTCGCGGGCGGGCATCCGATTCTGACCGGGCTCAGCGTCCGCATCGCGCCAGGCGAGCATGTCGCGATCGTCGGCACCTCGGGGGCGGGCAAGTCGACGGTGCTGGGAGTCCTGCTCGGCTGGCATCTGCCCGCGGCAGGAACGGTTACCGTCGATGGGGCACCGCTCTGCGCGGTGGCGTTGCGCGCGACGACGGCCTGGGTCGATCCGGCGATCCAGCTGTGGAACCGCTCGCTGCTCGATAACCTGCTCTACGCGGCGACCGACGACGCGATCGGTCAGGTCGGGCCCGTGATGGCGGCGGCGCGGCTGCGCGGGATCGCCCGCGCGCTGCCCGAAGGACTGCAGACGATGCTCGGCGAAGGCGGCGGACTGCTGTCGGGCGGCGAGGGACAGCGCGTCCGGTTGGGGCGAGCGCTGATGGTCGCCGATCCCAGGCTGGTGCTGCTCGACGAGCCATTTCGCGGGCTCGATCGTGGTCAGCGCGAGACGCTGCTCGCCGAAGCACGCGTGTGGTGGGCCGAGACGACGCTGCTGTGCGTCACCCATGATCTCGCGGAAACGCAGGCGTTCGATCGGGTCCTCGTGATCGAGGACGGGCGGCTGATCGAGGACGGCGCGCCGGCGGTGTTGGCCGCGGCCCCGTCGCGCTACCGCGACCTGCTCGACGCGGAAACCGCGGTGCAGGATGCGCTGCGCAAGGGCACGGCGTGGCGGCAACTGACAATGGTCGATGGCCTGGTCGTGGAGCGCGCACGATGACCGATCTCGCCCCCAATTGGTGGCCGCTTGCCCGGCTCGGCGAAGCGATCGAGGCGCTGGCGCTGGATGCCGGGCTGATCCGCGACCCGCCGACCGATCCGCTGGTCGTCCCCGCCGCCTTCGCGCTTGAGGACGTGCCAAGGTGGACCGAATGGGCGGCGGCGCGGCTGGAAGTCGAGGCGGTCGACGTCGAGACACCGGCCTCCGCGATCGACGCCGTGCTGGCAAGCGGCGGGCCCGCGATCCTGCTGGATGACACGGCGGAAGGCCCGGGTTTCTTTGCGCTCGCCGGCCGGCGACGCGGCGGCGTGCTGCTGCTCGATCGGCAGGCGCACCGTCGCCGCGTACCGATCGCGACGCTGCGCGATCGCCTCGTCGAGCCGGTCGCCGCAGAACACCGGGCGGCGGTCGATGAGCTGCTCGATCGCGCGATGATCCAGCCACGCCGTCGTCCGCGCGCCGCGGCCGCGCTGCTCCACGAACGGCTGCAGGCCGAACGGATCGGCGGGATCAGCCTGCTCCGTGCGCCGGCCTCCGCACCGGTCTGGCGGCAGATGCGGCTGGACGGCAGCCTGCGCACGCTCGCGCTGATCGTTGCGGCGTTCGTCGCACTCTACGTGCTGGAGATCGCAGGGTGGCGGGTGATCGGTGAAGGCGTTCTGGCGGGCAAGGTTGATTCCGGCTGGCTGCTCGGCTGGATGGTGATCCTGCTCACCGCCGTCGTTGCGCAGACCGCGAGCGCGTGGTGCGAGGCGAGCCTTGCGGTCGACCTCGGACGGATCATGAAGGCGCGGCTGCTCGCCGGCGCGCTCGCGTTGCGACCCGACGCGATCAAGCGCAGCGGTGTCGGCCAGATGATCGGTCGCGTGATCGAGGCCCAGGCGCTCGAAGCGCTCACCTTCAACGGCGGTATCGGGGTGCTGCTCGCGGGGATCGAACTCGTCTTCACCGCATGGGTTCTCGCCCATGGCGCAGCGCCGGCCGCGCATCTGACCCTGCTGGTCGGCTGGGTCGTGCTGACCGGGTTGCTTGGCTGGCGGTATTTCGTGCGGATGCGTCAGTGGTCGGGGGAACGTCTGGACATGACCAACGCGCTTATCGAGGCGATGGTCGGACATCGGACCCGGTTGGCCCAGGACCGCGCTGCGCGCCGGGACGCGCAGGACGACGCGGTGGTGCAGCGCTATCTCACGACATCGGCGGCGATGGATGGCGCGAGCATCGTCGGCGTCACCGCGCTGCCATCGATCTGGCTGCTGGCGGGCATCGCCGCCCTCGTCCCGGCCTTCGCGGGACAGCCGGTGCCGTCGCCCGTGACGCTGGCGATAAGTCTGGGCGGGCTGCTTCTCGGCCAGCGCGCTTTCGGCGGGATCGCCGGCGGTTCGGCTGGACTTGCACGCGCCGCGATCGCTTGGTCGCGGGTGCGCGATCTTTTTGCCGCGGCGCGCGGCGGGGCGGTCACCGTGACCCGGCGAACCGACGGGATTGCGGACGAGGAGCGGCCGGTGATCGAGGCCGAGGGACTTATGTTTCGCTATCCCGGTGCCGATCGCCGAGTCGTCGATCGCGCCAACCTGACGATCAGGCACGGTGAGAAGATCCTGCTCGACGGCGCATCGGGCGGCGGAAAGTCCACGCTGGCAGCATTGCTGACCGGACTGGAGACGCCAACATCGGGGCTGCTGCTGCTCGACGGGCTCGACAAGGCGACGCGGGGCGACGCTTGGCACCGTCTGGCCGCCGCCGCGCCGCAGTTTCACGACAACCACATCCTGTCAGGATCGCTCGCCTTCAACCTGCTGATGGCGCGCCGCTGGCCGCCCACGTCCGCCGATCTCGCCGATGCGACAGAGTTATGCGAGGAGCTTGGTCTGGGGGATCTGCTGTCGCGGATGCCAGGCGGGATCGAGCAGCAGGTGGGCGAGACCGGCTGGCAGTTGTCGCATGGCGAGCGGAGCCGCATCTTCCTCGCGCGTGCGTTGCTGCAGCGTGCATCGCTCACGATTCTCGACGAGAGCTTCGCGTCGTTGGATCCGCAGCGTCTTGGTCAATGCCTCGCCGCAGCGATCGGCCGGTCGCAGGCCTTGGTCGTCATCACGCATCGATGATCGCGCATATTCGACTATGCCAGCGTCGCGCTCAGCGCGTCGATCGGAGCCTCAGGGTATCGTCAGACTTGTACAGACCCCTGCGGAAGCCAGACTTTTACAAGCCGCTTGGGAGTGACCCGTCTGTGGTTCTAGGCACCTGGTGCCTTAGATGCCTTTCGAAAAATTGGTATCCAGGTCGTTGGTACGCATATCGGTCAATGCTCGCTTACTTCGTCCGGTAGACTGGCCAACACGCTCCGACTGCTCTTTTCCCATGAGATCGACCCTACGCTGAAGCGCGGGAGGCGTGACTGGCCGAGAAGATCGCAACGCGTCGCGGCTTGCCTTTGCGTAAACTACGTAAATCTAGCCCATGATCCTTGACCTAAACTGGCCCGATCCAACGAGGTGGCCATGATCAAGACAATTCTCGCAATCGTGGAGGGCCCCGTCCGCGGTAGCAGCTTTATCGACGCGGTCCTTGGCTTAGCCGACCAGCGGCAGGCGCATATGATCTTCGATGTCCTGACCGCGGCACCCATGCTGTCGCCTAATCTTGCCCCGTTCGGCACGGTGTACACATTGTCCAGCGAACTTCGGCAACTGGTCCGCGACCATGCCAGCAGCCTGCGCGCGCTCCTGCCGCCCAACAGTCAGGGGGAGATCGTGTCGCAATGCGACGATGTCGGGTGGATCCCGGGCGACGTCCGCGCCAGCGCGCCTCTCGCGGATCTCGTCATGATCGGTCCGCACGAGTCCTGGTCGATCGATTGGCTCCGCCGCCGGACAATCGAGACCGTATTAATGGCCTCGGGCACGCCCTTGTTGCTGCTGCCGCCGGGCCGCTCGATCCGCAACGTCGGTCACGCCGTGCTCGGCTGGAAGCCCGGGCCGACTGCGATGCGCGCCTTGCAGAATCTCGTCCGGCTCGCCGCGCCCGGTGCGCGGATTGATGTCGTTGCGATTAAACACGGTCTGGCCGATCAGCCGGAAACCGCGCTCGAACCGGTCGTCGCGTTGCTGCACCGCCACGGTTTCGGCGTCGAGGGGCATGCGCTCGACCGGAGCGGGAAAGCGCAGGACGGGCTGACCAGCTTCGCGCTCAATCGCGGTGCCGACCTTCTCGTTGTCGGCGGCTTTGCGCATTCACGGATGCGCGAGATCGTGCTCGGCGGCGTCACGCGCAGTCTGATCGACGATCCGCGTTTGCCCGTTCTCATGGCGCACTGAATGCCCGGCACGGCCACGCTGTCCGTCAACGCCGATCGCAGCGGACTGTCCAGCGCGGTCGCCGCCGATCGGCTTTTACGCGACGGCCCCAATGAATTGCCGCGCGCCGACCGCCATTCGGTGTTGCGGCTCGCGCTGGACGTGCTGCGCGAGCCGATGCTGGCGCTGCTGCTCGCCGGCGGTGTCGCCTATATGCTGCTCGGCGATCTTACCGAAGCGCTGATCCTGCTCGCCTTCGCGACGTTTTCGATCGTTGTGACGGTGGTCCAGGAAAGCCGCACCGAGCATGTGCTGGATGCACTGCGCGATCTCTCCGCACCGCGTACGCAGGTCGTCCGCGATGGTACGCGGCAGCACATCGCCGTGCGCGAGGTGGTGTGTGGCGATATCCTCGTGCTCGAACAGGGGGACCGGATCGCCGCCGATGGGCTGCTGTTCGACGCCGACGATCTCCAGACCGACGAGTCGCTCCTCACCGGCGAATCGCTGCCCGTGGGCAAGCTCCCGGCCGCGGATGCCGCCGCCGCGGAGCCCCGCCGCCCCGGTGGCGAAGGCCAGCCCTTCGTCTATTCGGGCTCGCTCGTCACGCGCGGCAATGGGCTTGCACGCGTTCTCGCGACCGGGCCGCGCACCGAGGTGGGACGGATCGGCCAGTCGCTGGCGAGGCTGGAGACCGAGGTACCGCGTTTGCGCCGCGAGACGACCCGGATCGTGACCTGGTGCGGGATCGGCGGCGGCGCTGTCGCGCTGCTGGTCGTTGCGTTGTTCGGGCTACTGCGCGGCGGCTGGATCGAGGCGCTGCTGGCCGGGATCGCGATCGGCATGGCGATGTTGCCGGAGGAGTTTCCCGTCGTCCTGACGGTGTTTCTGGCGATGGGAGCGTGGCGGATCGGCAAGGTCGGCGTGTTCACCCGCCGCGCGGCCGCGATCGAGACGCTGGGATCGGCCACGATCCTGTGCACCGACAAGACGGGCACGCTGACTGAAAACCGCATGTCGGTCGGCGAGCTTTGGTTGCCCTCTTCCGCGACGCTCGTGCTCGCGGGGAATAGGCCGGTGACGCCTGGCTATCACGCGCTGCTCGCCACCGCCGCGCGCGCCAGTGCGATTGCGCCGAGCGACCCGATGGAAATCGCGCTGCACGACGCGTGGTCCGCGGTCGTGGCGCGGTCGCCATCCACCGGGACGCTCGTCCACACCTATGCGCTGCGTCCCGAATTGCTGGCGATGTCGAACGTGTGGGACGACGGCGACGCGCTGCGCATCGCGGCCAAGGGCGCGCCCGAGGCGATCGCCAGCCTGTGCGCGCTTGCCCCGGATCAACATGCAGCGATGACCGCCGCGGTCGACGCCATGGCGGTGCGCGGCATTCGCGTCCTCGCCGTCGCGAGCGCGGCACCGCCGGATCGCGACTGGGCGCAAACGCAGCACGGCTATCGCTATCAACTGGTCGGGCTGGTCGGCCTGGCCGATCCGATCCGCGCCAGTGTTCCAGGCGCGATCGCCGAGTGTCGTCGCGCAGGAATTCGTGTCGTGATGATCACCGGCGATTATGCGGCGACCGCGCGCTCGATCGCACGGCAGGCGGGAATCGCCGAGGGCGAGGTCCTAACCGGTGCGGACCTCACGACGCTCGACGATGCCCAGCTCGCGGCACAACTGCCAGCTGTGACGGTGTTCGCGCGGATAATGCCCGAGCAGAAGCTGCGCATCGTCGACGCGTTCAGGGCCGCGGGCGAGATCGTCGCGATGACGGGTGACGGCGTCAACGACGCGCCCTCTCTCAAGGCCGCGCATATCGGTGTGGCGATGGGCAAACGCGGGACGGACGTCGCGCGCGAAGCCGCCGCGATCATACTGATCGATGACGACTTCGGCGCGATCGTCCAATCGGTGCGGCTGGGCCGACGGATCTACGACAACATCCGCAAGGCGATGGCGTTCATCTTTGCGGTGCACGTGCCGATCGCCGGGCTTGCGCTGCTGCCGCTGTTCTTCGGCATGCCGATCCTGTTCGGGCCGATCCATGTCGCCCTGCTCGAAATGGTGATCGATCCGGTCTGCACCCTCGTGTTCGAGGCCGAGCGGGACGAGGAAGACATCATGCGCCGCCCGCCACGCGCGCCGTCCGAGGCGCTGTTCTCCATGCCGATGATTGTCTGGAGCGTGTTCCAGGGCGGGCTTGCCTTCGCCATGCTGGCGGCAGTGTTTATAATCGAGCAAGCGGCCGGGATGCCGGAGCGCGAGCTTCGCGCGTTAATTTTCTTTGCGCTGATCGCCGAAATCCTCGCGCTGATCCTGGTGAACCGGTCGTTCAGCGCTTCGATGCTCGATGCGCTGGTCCGCCACAATGCAGCGCTCCGCTATGTCGTCGCAGCGATTGTCTGCGTAACCGGTCTGATCCTGTTTCTGCCCCGTGCGCAGATGCTGCTGAAGTTCGGCTTGATCGCCTGGAGCGATATGACGCTGGCGCTCGGCATGGGCATCGGACTGCTCGCCATACTCGAAGCGTGCAAGCCGCTGATCCGCAAGGCGACGCCGCGCAGGCGGAGCGATCCGGGCAGCCGAGCCCTTGTCGTGCAATGATCGACGCTCTTTCAGGCACAAGCCCTCGCCGGCCCGCCCGTTCACCTTTGCTCGGTAGGGTAGACTAACCATCGGGGTTTTCTGGTCGATCGCTTTGCTTAGTGGCGCGTTCTAAGCTGCAATCGCTAGGAGTTTCTGGAGTCGACCATGCTTGGCTGCTCCGGCCGGCGGTCAAACGCCGTGCACGCAGTTGTGACCACGGGGCGTTTGGATGCGATCAGATGTAGCGATGGGAGGCAGGATTGTGGGATGACGGCAGCAGATCAGCTGCCAGGGTGCCGAGAAGAAGGGCCCCACCTGGTGCGACAACCGGCTGACGATCCGGCAGGACGAACTCGACGCACGCGTGCTGGCGGGCCTGGCGAGGAGATGCTGCGTGACGACGTCGTCGCAGCGTTCCTCTGGAATATGAGGCAGAGACCCGGCGCCTGACAGCTGAAACGGTCAGCGCCCGCCCCGAGCGGGAAGCCGAACTGGCCAATCTCGATCACCAGCTCGGGTACGCCAAGGCGGCTATCCTCAAAGGCGTGGACGCGACGGTGTTCGTCGACGAGATGAAGATCTGGACCGAGCGGCGCAAGGCCCTGCTCGCCGAACTGGAACTTGCGGAACAGGAGACCATTGAGACGGTTTCCCCAGAGCCTGGGCTGCTTACCCCGGACCTGGGCCGCGTGTACCGCGAGAAGGTCGAACAGCCCACCGCGGCCTTCGAGGACAACGCGCTGAAGGCGCAGGCGTTCGACCGGTTGCGCGCGCTCATCGAGGCGGTGGTGCTGACGCCGGAAAGCGACGATCTCGCGATCGAGCTACGCGGCGAACTCGTCTCGATGCTTTCGCTCTGTGCTGGAGCATAAACGCAAAAAGCCTCCGCGGGTATTCCCTCGGAGGTGTTGCAAATCAAGATGGTTGCGGGGACAGGATTTGAACCTGTGACCTTCAGGTTATGAGCCTGACGAGCTACCGGGCTGCTCCACCCCGCGACGGTCCGGTTAGGGACGTGGGTAGATGAGATTGTGAATGGGTTTTGATAACCATGCCCTGATCCTTCGCCGGACCGCCCCCACTCCCGCCCCGGCGAAGGATCAGGGCATGGTCAGCGCCGCCGACCCCCGCGCCGCCGCCGCGGGGGTCGAGATCCTGCGCGCGGGCGGCAGCGCGACCGATGCGGCGATCGCGACGATGCTCGCGCTCAACGTCGTCGAGCCGCAAAGCTCGGGGATCGGCGGCGGCAGCTTCTGGGTCAGCCATGCGGCGAATGGCGGGCTCAGCACGATCGACGCGCGCGAAAAGGCCCCCGCCGCCGCCGATCCACGCTGGTTCTACGCCGCCGACGGCACCCCGCTCAGCCACCGCGACGCGGTCCCCGGCGGTCGCAGCGTCGGCGTCCCCGGCGCGCTGCGCGGCATGGCGCTCGCGCACCGCGCCTCGGGCCGGCTCCCCTGGGCGCGGCTGTTCGACCCCGCGATCCGGCTCGCGACGAATGGCTTCAAGGCGTCGCCGCGGCTCGTTAACGGGATGAAGGCGTATGGCGGCCACATCACGCCTGAAACGCGCACGCTCTTCTCCGCCCCCGACGGATCGCCCGTCGCGATCGGCGCGATGATCAGGAACCCCGCCCAGGCCGCCCTCCTCCAGCGGATCGCCGCGCGCGGCGCCGACAGCTTCTATGTCGGTCCCGAGGCGCAGAAGATCGTCACCACGGTCAACACCGCCGCGCGCAACCCGTCGAAGATGACGACCGGCGATCTCGCCAGCTATGACGCGAAGACCCGCGCGCCGGTCTGCGTCACCTACCGCGTCCATCGCATCTGCGGCATGGGCCCGCCCTCGTCGGGGGGCATCACCGTGCTGATGATCCTGAAACAGCTCGAACGCTTCGACATGGCCAAGCTCGGCAAGGACAGTCCACAGGCGTGGCACCTGTTCGCCGAGAGCTCGCGGCTCGCCTATGCCGACCGCGACCTCTATGTCGGCGATCCCGATTTCGTGTCGGTGCCGGTCAAGGGCATGCTCGACCCCGCCTATCTCGCCTCACGCTCGGCGCTGATCCAGCCGACCACGACGATGGCCAGCGTCAGCGCCGGCTCGCCCCCCGGCGCCCCGGCCCGGCAATCCGCCCCGGTCAGCGAAGTCCCCGGCACCACCGACCTCGCGGTCGCCGATGCGCGCGGCAACGTCGTCGAGGTGACGACTACGGTCGAGGGCTATTTCGGCTCGGGGCTGACCGTCGACGGCACCGTGCTCAACAACCAGCTCACCGACTTCGACACCGTCCCCGAAAAGAACGGCTATCTCGTCGCCAACCGCGTCGAGGGCGGCAAGCGCCCGCGCAGCTCGATGTCGCCGACGATCGTCTACGGCCCCGACGGCAAGGTCCGGCTCGCGGTCGGTGCGGCAGGCGGCTCGACGATCATCGCGCAGGTCGCGAAGGCGATCATCGGCGTGGTCGACTGGAAACTGTCCGCACAGGATTCGATCGCGCTCGGCCTGATCTATGCGCCCGGCCATGTCGCCGCGGTCGAGAAGGGCACCGAACGCGAGGCTATGATCCCCGCGCTTCAGGCGCTCGGCGAGACGGTGCAGGTCACCGCGCTCGGGCTGAAGGCGAACGCGGTCGAGCGGGTGAACGGCCGCTGGGTCGGCGCAGCGGACCCGCGCAGCGAAGGCGTCGGAATCGCGCAGGACGGCACCGTGACGCAGATCCAGCGCGTCGGTGCGCTGCAACGCGCGCCGGAATAACATGCCCCGCCCCTTTGTCGTCATCCCCGCGCAGGCGGGGATCCATAGGCGTTGACGTCGGTGATCCCACAGGCCGGTCAGCCAATATGGGTTCCCGCCTCCGCGGGAATTACGACGGACTCTTAGCAGACTATACCGCACCAAAGACCGAGCGGCCCCGCGAGGGGATACAGCTCGCAAGAGCGCCCCAGGAGAGACCATGCCCCGCCAGCTCGAACCCTTTCCCAACCTCGTCACCATGTTCTTCGCGCGCGCCGCGGAGAGGGGCGACTCGCCGTTCCTCTGGACCAAGCAGAGCGGCGCCTGGGTGGCGACCAGCTGGGCGGACGCCGCGCGACAGGTGGCGAGCCTCGCCACCGCGCTCACCGCGATCGGGCTCAAACGCGGCGACCGGGTGATGCTGGTCAGCGAGAATCGCCCCGAATGGTGCCTCAGCGACCTCGCGATCATGGCGGCGGGCTGCGCGACGGTGCCGACCTATGTCACCAACACCGAACGCGATCACCTGCACATCATCGAGAATGCGGGCGCCTGCGCGATCATCGTCTCGACCGCCAAGCTGGCGAAGACGGTGCTCCCCGCCGTCCTGCGCTCGAACCAGGCGCAGATCGTGATCGGGCTCGAGGACATGCGAGTCCCCGCCGCGATCGATTTCCACAACTGGCACGCACTGATCGCCGCGCACCCGACCACGCCAGAGACCGCGGCCGCGCGCGCGACCTTCACCCGCGACGATCTCGCCTGCATCATCTACACCTCGGGCACCGGCGGCGCGCCGCGCGGCGTGATGCAGCATCACGGCGCGATCCTGCACAATTGCGCGGGCTGCGCCGCCGTCATCTCGGAGGATTTCGGTTGGGACGACGAGGTCTTCCTGTCGTTCCTCCCCTTGAGCCACGCCTATGAACATACCGGCGGCCAGCATTTCCCGATCTCTTTGGGCGGCCAGATCTATTACGCCGAAGGCCTCGAAAAGCTCGCCGCCAATATCGAGGAAACGCGCCCGACGATCATGTTCGTCGTCCCCCGCCTGTTCGAGGTGCTGCGCACGCGCATCTCGAAGACGATCGAGAAACAGGGCGGCGCGTCGGCCTATCTGCTCGCCCGCGCGCTCGACATCGGCGCCAGGCGCTATGCGGGCAAGCTCCGCCTGATCGACCGGCCGGCGCAGGCCGCCGTCGCGACCTTGTTCAAGCCCAAGATCGCCAAGAAGTTCGGCGGCCGGCTGAAGGCGATGATCTCGGGCGGCGCGCCGCTCAACCCGGAGGTCGGGCTGTTCTTCGAATCGATCGGCCTCACCTTCCTCCAGGGCTATGGCCAGACCGAGGCCGCGCCCGTCATCTCGTGCAACCGCCCCAAGGCGGGCGTGCGGATGGATTCGGTCGGCCCGCCGCTCAAGGATACCGAGGTACGGATCGCCGAGGATGGCGAGATCCTGGTCCGCGGCGAGCTCGTCATGCACGGCTATTGGCGCAACGACGCCGAGACCGCGAAGGTCCTGAAGGACGGCTGGCTGCACACCGGCGACGTCGGCGAGATCGACGCGCAGGGTCGCATCCGCATCACCGACCGCAAGAAGGATCTGATCATCAACGACAAGGGCGACAATGTCGCCCCGCAGAAGATCGAGGGGATGCTGACGCTCCAGCCCGAGATCGTCCAGGCGATGATCGCCGGCGACAAGCGCCCCTATATGGTCGCGCTGATCGTCCCCGATCCCGAATGGACGCAGCAATGGTGCGCGTCGAACGGCGATGCGTGCAATTTCAGCCGGCTGGCCGAGAACAGCGAGTTCCGCACCGCGCTGGGTCACGCGATCGAGCGCGTGAACAAGGACCTGACCGTCACCGAACGCGTCCGCCGCTTCGTGCTGGCGGACGGGCCGTTCACGATCGAGAACGAACAGCTGACGCCGAGCCTCAAGATCCGCCGTCACGTCATCCGCCAGGCCTATGGCGACCGGCTCGACGCGCTCTACCTCAAGGGCTGACGAACGGGGGGCCGCATCGGACCCCCCGCCCCCTCAGGCTGCGCCCAGCGGAAGGTTGCTGCGCTTGCAGACATAGGTCGCCAGCTCCTCGCGCAGCGGCAGCCCGGCGATCGGCCGCAACGGACCGTCATAGGCGATGCTCGTCTCGACCAGCGAACGGCGCGGCGCGACGCCCAGGACATGGAACAGGCGACGCTCGCAATCGACTTCGGTGCGGGCATAGGCGACGCGGCCGGCATGCTCCTGGCGGATGATCGCGATCACCGTGCCGCCGATCGCCCGGCGCTCGCGCAGCAGGAAATAGCGCGAGGCGGTGTCCGACGGGGTCGGGATCAGGTCACCCTTGACCGTCAGCGCGGGCGGCGCGGGCGCTGCGACCTCGGTTTCGCCCAGATTGCGCAGCGATACGCCCGCAGTGCTCATCGCATTGTTATCGACCGCATCGGTCGACGGCGCGCCCGAACAGGCGGACACGCCCAATCCGCCGGCAACCGCCAGCGCTAACCACGTCTTCTTCATCAATACACTCCCGGGTATGAATCAGGTCCAAACGCCCGCGGCATGACGATCGATCCGGTGGTGCGGATCGATCCCCGCCGCCCGACGTTGCGCGAGGATATTTTCTTCGGCGAAGGGCGCGCACCGACCGGCACGCGCCCTCCCGGTCCGCTTATTTCGCCACCGGCTTGGGCGCCGCAGCAGGCACCACCGCCATCGTCCAGTCGCGGTCGGGGCGCAGATATTTCGCCGCGACCGCCTGCAGGTCGGCCGGCGTCGTCGACACCAGATCCTCGGCGATCCGCTTGGTCGCGTCGATCCGCCGCGGATCATAGGTCGCCCCGCCGAGCTGCTGCATCCAGAACTGGTTCCCGGTCGAGGCGCGCATGATATACTGCCCCATCGGCCGCTTGATCCGCTGCAGCTCGTCATCCGCGATCGGCGTCGAGACGAGCTCGGCGGCGATCTTGCGCGCGGTCTCGAAGAAGAACGCGACCTTTTCCGGCGCGACCTGGCCGATCGCGACGAGGCGACCGCCGCTGTTCATCCCGGTCGGCCACTGGCTCTGCACGTTCGGGCTGTAGCTCGCGCCCGCCGCCTGGCGGAGCCGCTCGAACAGCCGGTCGGCGAACACCTGCGCGAGCACGTCGAGGCGACGGCTCTCGGTGATCGCCTCGATCCCGCCCCCGGTCGGCCAGGCGATGACCGCCGCCGCCTGGTTCTGCGGGCCGGTATGCGTGCGCATCACCGGGGTCGCGACATGCGCGGGGAAGCGCACCGGCGCCGCCACCGCGGTCGACGCGGAGCGCGGGGCGATCGCACCGAAGCTCTTGGCGACCGCGGCGATCGCCTCCTCGCTCTTCACGTCGCCGAACACCGACACCTCGAT
This sequence comes from Sphingomonas sp. T1, assembly GCF_902506585.1. Classification (NCBI taxonomy): domain Bacteria; kingdom Pseudomonadati; phylum Pseudomonadota; class Alphaproteobacteria; order Sphingomonadales; family Sphingomonadaceae; genus Sphingomonas; species Sphingomonas sp. T1. The sequence continues at coordinate 132,209 of NZ_LR733875.1, read as the reverse complement.
CGGCCCGGTCTTGAGCAGCGGCTCCCAGAACTTGCGGAAGTCCTTGGCGTTGAGCGCCTCGACCGATTCGCGCGACGGCGTGCCCCAGCGCGGATCGCCCGCGCGCAACAGCTTCTCCAGATCGCGCGACAGCACGCCGTCGGGCGACGATTCATAGCCCGCAAACGCCGCCAGCGCCGCGACCCGCGCGCGCGCGACCGGGGCTGCGTCCCATGCCGGGAAGGCGAGCTTGGCGGCCATCAGCGTCAGCTGGTCGGCATAATCCGCAGGCGAGGTCAGCGCGCCCAGCGTGAACGCGTCGTCATCGATCCCGAAGTCGAGGCCAATGCGACGCCCGGCGGTCAGCTGATCGAGATCGCCCTGGTCGAGCTTGCCGATCCCGCCCGCGACCAGGGCGAGGTCGCCCGCCCAGGCCGGGCTCGGCTTGTTCGCCGGGATCGCGCTGTAACCGCGCCCGAACCGGACGCGAACATAGACGCGGCCGGTCTCGCCCGTATTGGGGAACAGCAGCAGGCGGGTGCCATTGGCATAGGTCACCTGCTCCATGTCGAACGCGGCGATCTTTTCGCGCGACGCCACGACGCCGGGCTTGCCGAGCGGCGGCAGCGCGGCGAACGTCACCGCATTCTGCTGGCGACGCAGCCCCGCAAGACCCGAGACGTCCGCCTTCAGCGCGGTCTCGAGCTTGGCCACAGCGGCGGGATCGGGCGTGATCGTGTTGACCAGCGCGCGCGTCGCGGTCCCCTCGAAGATCCGCTTCGACGCCGCGAGCAGCGTGGCGGGGGTGAACATGCCCTTCGCCTTGGCGTCCTGCAGGATCTTGTACGATGTCTCCGGTCCCGCGACGGTCTCGCGGATGTCAAGCGCACCGACCATGTCGTCGGCCTGACGCGCGCCCGCCTCGACCCGCGCGGTCTCGACCTGGGTGCGCATGATCGTGTCGAAATCGGCATATTCGCGGTCGACCTCGGCCTGGCTCGGCGCGTTGGTCTGCGCATCGGCGATCACCGCGCGCACGTCCTTCAGCGCCGCTTCCCAGTCGGTCCCGATCGGCACGATGTTGACGCTGGTCAGGTTCGCCGACCGCGACACGTCGTCGATCGACACCCCCGCCTGGAGATAGCTGCCGCCGGCGCGCGCGCGCGTCTCGAGCCGCCGGCTGATCAGCCGCGTCGCCAGCACGTCGACCAGCCGCGTCTGGTTCATGATCGCGGTGTCGTCCTTGTACACCCAGGGCCGGACCACGCCGAGCGTGACGACCGCGGGCAGCGACGGTTCGGCGATCGCCTGTGCGGCGGGGGCGGCGGGATCGGGCTTGCCGAAATCGGGCGCCGCGGTGAACGCGCCGACCGGCTTCCAGTCCGCGAAGTTCTTGACGATCAGCCGTCCGAACAGCGCCGGGTCCATGTCGCCCGAAATGATGACGACGGTGTTCTCGGGCCGGTACCAGCGATCGTGGAACGCCTTAATGCTCGCGCCGGTCGCCGCCTCGAGCGTCTTGATGCTGCCGATCGGCGACCGGTCCGCGAGCGGCTGGCCGGCGAAGAAGGTCGACCGGATCGCATCGCCGATCCGCACCTGGGGTCCTGGCTGCTCGCGCTGTTCGGCGAGCACCACCGGGCGCTCGGCGGTGACCGTCGCGTCGGTCAGCACCGGCTGCTCCATCATCCCCGACAAGATCTTCAGGCTGTCGTCGAGCCCCGCCTCGCTCGCCGAGGGCAGGTCGAGCTTGTACGTCGTCGAAACGGGCGTGGTCTGCGCGTTGGTATCCGACCCGAACGTCGCGCCGAACCGCTGCCAGACGCGCTTGGCCTCGCCGTCGGGGACGTATTTCGAGCCGCGGAACGACAGATGCTCGATGAAATGCGCATAGCCGCGCTCGGCGTCGCTCTCGTTCAGCGAGCCGGCATCGACGCGGACGCGCACCGACACCTGGCCCGGCGGGACGCCGTTCTTGCGCACCGCGAACCGCAGCCCGTTGGGCAGCGTGCCGAACTTCCACTCGGGGTCGCGGGTGAGATCGCTGCCCTTGTACAGCCACGCGGTCGTGTCGATGCCGGGCAGCCCGGGCAGGGTCGGCGCCTCGCCGGGCATCGCCACGGTCTGCGGCTGGACGGGTGCAGCAGGTGCCGCCGCGGGCGGCTTGGCGCGAGACGCGGGCCGCGTCCCCGATTGGCCGATGGCAGGGATCGCCAGGCACAGCACGAGCGACAGGAAGACGGGAGCGCCGAGCGCGCGGGGGGTAAACGCCATGCCGTCCTGTAGCGCCCCCGGCCGCCGACCGCCAGCGCCGTGCCCGTCGCGCGCGCCGCGCCATCATTTCGTCCCATAGCCGCGCTATCTCAATCACCTGCAAGCGCGGATACGGGCGCGCGGTACGAGCGAACGACGAAGAGTGGAGTGCGAATGCAAGCCGAAGTCAGGGCGAAGACCGGGACCGCGACGGGTCCGGCAATGTGGCGAAATTCTGGTCGTGATCCCCGCAGCACCCCCCACCGCACCCCCGATCTGACGGTTATTTCGGGTGCGCCCCGGCCCGGCGCGCCGCTCGCGGCGGAACCCGGCCGGCCGCTGATCATCCGCGTCGGCAAGCATCTGCGCGGCGTGTTCGACCGGCTGATCGCGAGCTCGTCGCTGGTCTCGAACGATCCGGTGCTCGACGTCCGCGACTTCGCCTGGACGCAGCTGCTGCGCGAGCATTGGCGCGATATCCGTGACGAGGCGGTCGCGGTCGCGCTGCGCGGCGAGGCTTCGCCCAGCCTCGCGACGATCTCGCCCGATCACCGCGCGATCGCCGAGATCGACAAGTGGCGCTCGTTCTTCCTCTGGGGCTATGGCTATCCGATCGACGAGAATCTGGTGCGCTGCCCGCGCACGCGCGATCTCGTCGCGCAGATCCCCGGGCTCAACAGCGCCTTCTTCTCGATCCTCGCGCCCGGCACGCACATTCCGGAGCATCGCGGCGTGACCAAGGGGCTGATCACCTGTCACCTCGGCCTGATCGTGCCGCGCGACGGCGACGTCCGGATGCGCGTCCACGACCGCACCGTGCGCTGGTCGGAGGGCGAAACGCTGGTGTTCGACGACACCTATAACCACGCGGTCTGGAACGACACGAGCGGCACGCGCGTCGTCCTGCTCATCCAGTTCGAGAGGCCACTGCGCAATCCGGGCAAGTGGATCGCCGACGCCTTCCTGAACGTCGTCCGCCGCTCGGCCTTCGTCCAGGACGCAGTCCGCAACATCGGCGACTGGAACGCCGCGGTAAAACAGCTCGACGTCTGACGGCATCCGGCCGCTCAAACGCTATGCCGGTGCCAAAGAAGAGTTTGCTTGATCCCTCCGCCCCCCGTCGCCACATGCACCCCATGCTGATCGAAACGGAATCCACCCCGAACCCTGCGACGTTGAAGTTCCTGCCGGGACGCACCGTCATGGAGTCCGGCACCCGCGACTTCGCCACCCCCGAGGAGGCCGAGGCGAGTTCGCTCGCCGACGCGATCTTCCGGCTCGGCGACGTGACCGGCGTGTTCTTCGGGCGCGACTTCGTCTCGGTGACCGCCGCGCCCGGCGTCGCCTGGTCGGATCTGAAGCCCGACGTGCTGGCGATCATGCTCGATCACTTCTCCGCCGCGATGCCGCTGTTCCGCCCCGCGAGCGCAGGCTTCTCGGTGCCATCCGACGATACCGTGCTGACCGACGACCCCGCCGATGCCGATATCGTCGCGCAGATCCGCGACCTGATCGAGACGCGCGTCCGTCCCGCGGTCGCCAATGACGGCGGCGACATCGTCTATCGCGGCTTCGACAAGGGCAAGGTGTTCCTCCAGCTCCAGGGGGCGTGCGCCGGCTGCCCCTCGTCGAGCGCGACGCTCAAGAACGGCATCGAGCAGCTCCTGAAATATTACGTCCCCGAAGTCACCGAAGTGCGCGCCGTCTGATGACCCCGCGCGGTCCGCAGCCCGACGCCGTGCTCGACGCGGTCTTCCGCGAGGCGCGCAGCTATAACGGCTATACCGACCGCCCGGTCGCGACGCCCGATCTGCACGCGATCTGGGATCTGATGAAATGGGGTCCGACGTCCGCCAACCAGCTTCCCGCGCGGCTGGTCTGGTGCGTCAGCGACGAGTCCAAGCAGAAGCTCGCCGACGCGTGCAGCGCGCAGAACCAGCCCAAGATCCTGAACGCCCCCGTCTCGGTGATCATCGGCATGGACACCGAATTCCACGAGCATCTGCCCGAACTGTTTCCGCACGCCGATGCGAAATCCTGGTTCACGGGCAGTGCCGAACTGCGTGCGGCGTCCGCCTTCCGCAATTCGACGCTGCAGGGCGCCTATTTCATCATCGCCGCGCGGATGCTCGGGCTCGACACCGGGCCGATGTCGGGGTTCGACGCGGAGAAGGTCGATGCTGCCTTCTTCGCCGACACGCCCGCGGTCCGCACCAACTTCATCGCGACGCTCGGCTATGGCGATCCCGCGACGATCTTCGCCAGGTCGCCACGCCCCGACTTCGCGAAGTTCAACAGCATCGCCTGACATGACGCCCTCTTCCCGGAGGGGAGAGGGATTACCGATATGCGCACGCTGATCATAGAGACGTCCACCGCCGCCTGCTCGGTCGCGCTCGCCGATGATGGCGTGATCGTCGCGCGGACGCATGACGTCGTCGGACGCGGTCATGCCGAACGGCTCGTTCCGATGATCGCCGCGCTCCCCGGCGGCGGCCGCGCCGACCGCATCCTCGTCGATGTCGGCCCCGGCAGCTTCACCGGCGTCCGCGTCGGCATCGCCGCCGCGCGCGGGCTGGCACTCGGCTGGTCGGCGACGGTCACCGGCTTCTCATCGCTGCCTTTGGTCGCTGCGGCGGGATTCGACGATCGCTTAACCGATGATATTGCAGTAGTTTTAGAGGGCGGGCATGGTGAGGTCTTCATGCAGTGCTTTGCCGCCGATCTGTCGCCGCGCACCGACATGGTGTCGCTGAAGCCCGACGCGGCGCTCGCGGCGCTGGCGGGACGGCGCGCGGTCGGCAATGGCGTGCGGTGGCTTGCCGCACTCGCCGATGATCTCGACCTGACCGAGGCGCTGCCCGATGCGGGCGCCGCGATCCTGCTGCCCGAGACGCTCACCGCGCTGCCGCCCGTCCCGGTCTATGGCCGCGCGCCCGATGCGAAGCCCGCCGTGGTCCGTCCGGCGGTGCCGCGCTGATGGCGACCCGCGCCGTGCCCCCGCCTTCCGACGAAGACGCGGCATCCGCGGTCGTCCTGCGCGCGGGCGACGCGCGCGACCTCGCGATCGTCGATGCGCTGATGGGCGACGCGTTCGACCCAGCGTATGGCGAGGCGTGGACGCGCACCCAGTGCCTCGGCGTGCTCGCGCTGCCCGGCATCCAGCTCGTCCTCGCCTTTGTCGACGATCGCCCCGCGGGCTTCGCGATGACGCGGACGGTGCTCGACGAGGCGGAGTTGCTGCTGATCGCGGTCGCGACCGATGCGCGCCGCCGCGGCATCGGCACCGCGCTGGTCGGCGCGGTGATCGCCGACTGCATCGCCGCGAACGTCGCCACGCTGCATCTCGAGGTGCGCGCGGGCAATGAGGCGGTCGAACTCTACACCGCGCACGGTTTCGCCAAGGTCGGCGAACGCCGCGCTTATTACCGCGGCCGGTCGGGGGTGGCGCATGACGCGCACACCTATTCGCGCGCGCTCGGCAGCTGAGGCTTATTGCGAGTCACTATCCCTTTTCGCAACAGCGTTAACCGCCTACATGGGGGTTTACCAAGGGAACGACACATGCCGCGCAAGATCGATCTGGAAGCCCTCTGTAACGAGAAGGGCCTGCGCATTACCGAGCAGCGCCGCGTCATCGCGCGCGTCCTGTCGGAAGCGGATGACCATCCCGATGTCGAGAAGGTCTATGAGCGCGCCTCGGCGATCGACCCCGGCATCTCGATCGCGACCGTCTATCGCACCGTGCGGCTGTTCGAGGAGGCGGGCATCCTCGACCGCCATGATTTCGGCGACGGCCGCGCGCGCTACGAACCCGCACCCGAGGCGCATCACGACCATCTGATCGACGTCGAGAGCGGCAAGGTGATCGAATTCGTCGATCCCGAGCTCGAACAGCTGCAGAAGGCGATCGCCGAGAAGCTCGGCTTCCGGCTGGTCGATCACCGCATGGAACTCTACGGCGTCGCGCTGACCCGCAAGGACTGATCCGATCGGGCGCCTGCGTCTCGTCGCGCGGCTCGCGGCGCTGCTGATCGCGCTGCTGCTCGCGCTGCCGGTCCACGGGCTGTGGCGGCTGTTCGGCCGGCGATCGCCCTGGCCCCCGCGCTTTCTCGGGCTGGTCGGCCGGATCGTCGGCGCGCGGCGACGGATCGTCGGCACGCCGCTGCGCCATGACGTGGTGTTCGTCGCCAATCATCTCAGCTGGATCGACATTCTGCTCCTGTCGGGTGCGACCGGCACCGCATTCATCGCCAAGGCCGAGCTTCGCCGGGCGCCGCTGGTCGGCTGGCTCTGCACGCTGAACGCGACCATCTTCGTCAGCCGCGCCGATCGGATGGCGGTGACCGCGCAGATCGCGCAGCTCCGCGACACGCTCGCACGCGACTGGCCCGTCACGCTGTTCCCAGAGGGCACGACCGGCGACGGCGTCACGCTCCTCCCCTTCAAGGCCGCGCTGCTCGCCGCGCTCGACCCGCCCCCGCCCGGCGTCCGCGTCCAGCCGGTCCGCATCGACTATGGCCCCGCCACGCACGAGCTCGCCTGGGTTGGCGACGAACCCGGCCAGCACCACGCCGCCCGCGTCCTGAAACGCCGCGGCAGCTTCGTCGCGACCTTGCACTTCGCCGAGCCGTTCGCCCCCGCCGATTTCGGCAACCGCAAAGCCATAGCCACCGAAGCCCGCCGCCGCATCGAAGCCCTTTAAGACTATGTTTCCCCGCGAAGGCGGGGACCCAGGCTGGACTCCCGCCTTCGCGGGAGAACAAGGGGGAGCGCACTGCCCCCACCCAGCCCTCAAACACCACCCCGGCGAAGGCCGGGGCCCAGTTGGCAAGGCCGGAGTAACGAGGCGCTGCCCTAAGTCAGCAACGTCCCCCAACTGGACCCCGGCCTCCGCCGGGGAGGTACCCTTGGTGCCGGGGAGCTACTCTTGGTGCCCGGGAGACACCCTCGGACACCACCCCCGAAGACGCCCCTCCCCCCACGCACACAAATTTGGTACGGCGCGCGCATGACCTCGAAACCCAAGACCTATCACGTCAAGTCGTTCGGCTGCCAGATGAACGTCTATGACGGCGAGCGCATGGCCGAACTGATGGCCGCCGACGGGCTGACCCAGGCCGATGCGGTCGACGCCGACATCGTCGTGCTCAACACCTGCCACATCCGCGAGCGCGCAACCGAAAAAGTCTATTCGGACATCGGCCGGCTGCGGAAGGATCAGCTGCGCAAGAACGGCAAGACGCCGATGATCGCGGTCGCCGGCTGCGTCGCGCAGGCCGAGGGGCAGGAGATCTTCACCCGCGCCAAGGTCGACGTCGTCGTCGGCCCGCAGGCCTATCACAACCTCCCCGACCTCGTCGCAAAGGCCGCGGCGGGCACGCCGTCGCTCGACACCGACATGCCGCTGCTGTCGAAGTTCGGCGCGCTCCCGACCCGCCGCAAGGTCGCGCCCTCGGCGTTCCTGACCGTGCAGGAAGGCTGCGACAAGTTCTGCACCTATTGCGTCGTCCCCTACACCCGCGGCGCCGAGATCAGCCGGCCGTTCGCGGCGATCGTCGACGAGGCCAAGGCGCTGGTCGACGCCGGCGCGCGCGAGATCACGTTGCTCGGGCAAAACGTCAATGCGTGGTCCGAAAACGAGCGCGGCCTGCACGACCTGATCCACGACCTCGACCGCATCCCCGGCCTCGCGCGGATCCGCTACACCACCAGCCACCCCAACGACATGACGCAGGGGCTGATCGACGCACACCGCGACGTCGAGAGCCTGATGCCGTTCCTCCACCTTCCCGTCCAGGCGGGCAGCGACCGCGTGCTCAAGGCGATGAACCGCAGCCACACCCGCGATTCCTATCTCCGCCTGCTCGACCGCGTCCGCGCGGTGCGCCCCGACATCGCACTGTCGGGCGACTTCATCGTCGGCTTCCCCGGCGAGACCGATGCCGAGTTCGAGGACACGCTGAGCCTCGTCGACGCGGTCGGCTATGCGCAGGCCTACAGCTTCAAATACAGCCCGCGCCCCGGCACCCCCGCCGCCGCGATCGTCGAGCAGGTCCCCGAGTCCGTCATGGACGAGCGTCTCCAGCGCCTCCAGGCCGCGCTCAACCGCGACCAGCACGCGTTCAACGCCGCCACCGTCGGCCGCACCTGCACCGTGCTCCTCGAACGCCCCGGCAAGCTCCCCGGCCAGCTCATCGGCAAGTCGCCCTGGCTGCAATCGGTCCACCTGATCGGCGACCACGCGATCGGCGATCTGGTGGAGGTAACCCTCGCGGCGGCCGGCCCCAACTCGCTGACCGGCATCGAACGCATCGCGCAGGCCGCCTGAAAGCGCCCCACCCTTTACCACCACCCCGGCGAAGGCCGGGGCCCAGTTGGGGGACGGAAGTAACGACGGACGATCCTCCGTCACATCGACCTTCCCAACTGGACCCCGGCCTGCGCCGGGGTGGTATGCCAATCATGGGAATCGCGCGCCCCGCTGAGGCTTTCAGGCAACGCCCCCCATCCTTCGCACACCACACCAAAACTACCGCTGTTCCCCACCCGAATCCCCTGCCACACTCTCCCCCGATGCAGCTTCGCCCACGCGACTCGAATCATCGCCAGCCAGGCGCCCCGGCGCCGCTTGAACGCGCGGGCTCCCATGCTCATCTCTGGTCGAACGCCATCCCAGGCGTGATGCGTGCCGGCCCGACCCTATTCGATCACCGATCCGACACGTCTGCCCCCGAAAGGACCGCATGAGCCGTAAACCCGTTCCCGCCCAGTCCGGTGACCGCGCCCGAGTCGAGCTGCTGTTCGACAAGCCCCAACTCCTCGTCCGGCTCTTCGGCCAGTACGACCAGAATCTGGTAGCGCTCGAAAACCGCCTTGGTGTGTACATCACCGCGCGCGGCAACAAGATTGGTCTGGAGGGCACCGCGGAACAGGTCGCCAAGGCGCGCGACGTGCTCCACGATCTCTATGCCCGGATCCAGCGCGGCGAGGATGTCGACACCGGCCTCGTCGACGCCTCGATCGCGATGGCCGACGAACCCGTGCTCGAAGGGATCATCCGCGCCGATGCCGGCGGCGGCGCTGCCCCCCCGATCATGATCCGCACGCGCAAGAAGACGATCGTTCCGCGCACGCCGGCGCAGGCGCACTACATGCGCGAGTTGACGAACAACGACATGATCTTCGCGCTCGGACCAGCAGGCACCGGCAAGACCTATGTCGCGGTCGCGCAAGCGGTCCAGCAGCTCATCACCGGCAGCGTCCAGCGTCTGATCCTGTCGCGCCCCGCGGTCGAGGCGGGCGAGCGGCTGGGCTTCCTTCCCGGCGACATGAAGGAGAAGGTCGACCCCTATCTCCGTCCCTTGTACGATGCGCTCTACGACTGCCTCCCCGCCGAGCAGGTCGAACGCCGCATCGCGAGCGGCGAGATCGAGGTCGCACCGATCGCCTTCATGCGCGGCCGGACGCTGGCCGACGCGTTCGTGATCCTCGACGAGGCGCAGAATACGACGCCCGCGCAGATGAAGATGTTCCTCACCCGCTTCGGCCAGAACAGCCGGATGGTGATCTGCGGCGATCCCAAGCAGGTCGACATCCCCGGCGGCGTCGCCGCCTCGGGTCTGGCCGATGCGGTCCGCCGTCTGGAGGGGGTCGAGAGCATCTCGATGTGCCGCTTCACCGTCGGCGACGTCGTCCGCCACCCGATCGTCGGCCGCGTCGTCGAAGCCTATGAGGGCAGCGACGCCTGATCCCCGCGCGGCTATTCCGGACATGCCGGGATAGCCGCCGGGCCGTCCGCATACCGCAAGGGGTGCGGAACTTTGCCACCTGTGTAATGATTTCGTCCTGACGTTTCCGCCGGAAGGACCCGCATGCTCGAAATCGCGCTCTCTTCGGAGGCTCCCTGGCCCGACCAGGACTGGGACGGCCTCGCTAAGCGTGCCGCGACCGCGGCGATCGAACGCACACCGCATGGTCAGCTGCTGACCGGCGCCGCCACGGTCGAGATCTCGTTCCGGCTCGCCTCAGACGACGAGGTCCACACGCTCAACAAGCAGTATCGCCAGAAGGACAAGCCGACCAACGTCCTGTCCTTCCCGATGGTCCAGGCCGATCTGCTCGAGACGATCGCGCAGAATTCGGACGATGGCGAGGTGCTGCTCGGCGACATCATCCTCGCGCACGGCGTCTGCGTCGCGGAAGCCGCGGAGCGCGGCATCTCGGTCGAGGATCATGCGATGCATCTGATGGTGCACGGCACGCTGCATCTGCTAGGCTATGATCATATGGACGACGACGAGGCAGAGGGTATGGAGCAGATCGAACGCGACGCGCTCGCCGCGCTCGGGCTCCACGATCCCTATCTCATCACAGAGGACTGACGACCACGATGGCCGATGGCCCCAATGCCGGAAACGGCGATAGTACCGACAGTATCTGGCGCGGGCTGAAAGGCCTGATCTTCGGTGCTCCCGACGAATCGCTGCGCGATCAGCTCGAGGATGCGATCGACCGGCACGAGGGCGATCCCGCCCCCGATGCCAAGGGCGATCTCACCCCGCTCGAGCGCCAAATGGTCCGCAACCTGCTGCATTTCAGCGAGCGGGACGCAGGCGATGTCGGCGTGCCGCGCGCCGACATCATCGCGGTCGAGGAGGAGACGTCGTTCGCCGACCTCGTCAAGCTGTTCGCCGAGGCCGGCCACAGCCGCCTGCCGGTGTACCGCGACAATCTCGATACTATCATCGGCATGGTCCATATCAAGGACGTCTTCACGATCCTCGCGACCGGCGCCGAGCATCCGACGACGCTCGCTGGCCTCATCCGCGAGCCGCTCTACGCGCCGATGTCGCGCGGCGCGCTCGATCTGCTCGCCGACATGCGGCAGAAGCACGTCCATCTGACGATCGTGCTCGACGAATATTCGGGCACCGAGGGGCTCGTCACGTTCGAGGACCTGATCGAGGAGATCGTCGGCGATATCGAGGACGAGCATGACGACGCGCCGCAGGTGCTGATGACGCCGATCGACGGCGGCGCCTGGGACGTCGACGCGCGCGCCGAGCTCGAGGATGCCGCCGAACTGATCGACCCACGGCTCGCCGAGGTCGATGGCGATATCGACACGCTGGGCGGTCTCGCCGCGCTGCTCGCAGGCCATGTCCCGCAGATCGGCGAATGCGTCGATCATCCGAGCGGCTGGAAGCTCGAAGTCACCGAAGCCGACGAACGCCGCGTCAACCGCCTCCGCCTCCACCCCCCGGTCGTGCTGGTAGAGGACGACGACTGACACGAAGGGGGCGGTGCGTCGGCCGACACGACCCGCCCCCCCCCCGCCCCCAGCGTCATTCCCGCGAAGGCGGGAACCCATACCGGCTGACCATCCGACAGCACGCAGGCGCTGCCGCTCTGGACTCCCGCCTCCGCGAATGACGAAGCTCGCGCAATACCCAACCGCAATCACGCCATTGCCCCCGCCCGCACTCCCGCCTAACTCTCCTGCATGCGCAAACACATCCTCATCGTGCTCGGGCTGATCATCCTGGTCGGGATCGCCGGGTTCACTTGGCTCGCCTGGCCCGATACAGCCCGGCTCGACGTCAACCAGGTCACCGGCAAGCGGCCTGACATCACCGCGCCGCGGATCCAGATGCTGCCGACGATCGGCGTCGCCAAGGCGGTCGGCTGGCCCAAGGGCGCGATGCCGACCGCGGCGGCGGGGATGAAGGTCCAGCCCTTCGCGGCCGGGCTCGATCATCCGCGCTGGCTCTACCGCCTGCCCAATGGCGACGTGCTGGTCGCCGAGACCAATTCGCCACCGCGCAAAGGTCCCGGTGTCGTCACGACCGTGATGAACTTCCTGATGGGCCGCGCGGGCGCAGGCGTGCCCTCGGCCAACCGCATCACGCTGCTGCGCGACGCGGACGGCGACGGCGTCGCGGAGACGCGCTCGGCCTTCATGACCGGGCTCAACTCGCCCTTCGGCATGACGCTGATGGATGGCCAGCTCTATATCGGCAACACCGACGCGCTCGTCCGCGTGCCCTATACCGAGGGCGCGACCCGGATCACCGCAAAGCCCGAGCGTGTCATCCCGCTCAACGGCGGCGGCAACCACTGGGCGCGCAACGTGATCGCCGCCCCCGACGGCAAGACGCTCTATGTCGGCGTCGGCTCGGCGTCGAACATCGCCGAAAACGGCATGGATGCGGAGAAATACCGCGCCAACATCCTTCAGGTCTGGCCGAAGGACAAGAACTGGCGGATCTATGCCGCCGGTCTGCGCAACCCCAACGGCATGGCGATCAACCCCAAATCGGGCCAGCTCTGGACCGTCGTCAACGAACGCGACATGCTCGGCTCGGACCTCGCGCCCGACTATCTGACCCAGGTCGAGTTCGGCGATCACTTCGGCTGGCCCTGGTATTATTGGGGCGGCTATCCCGACGATCGCGTCGAGCCGAAGAACCCTGCGCTCCAGCAATATGCCAAGCGTCCCGACTATGCACTCGGACCGCATGTTGCCGCGCTCGGCCTGACCTTTGCGGGCGACGCGAAGCTCGGCGACCGCTTCACCAACGGCGTTTTCGTCGGCGAGCACGGCTCGTGGAACCGCAAGCCGCTCTCGGGCTACAAGGTCGTCTACATCCCGTTCGGCGACACCGGCTTCCCGGCGGCGAACGCGAAGCCCGTCGACGTGCTCGGCGGCTTCCTCAACAAGGATGGCGAGGCACAGGGCCGCCCGGTCGGCGTCATCACCGACAAGGCCGGTGCGCTGCTGGTCGCCGACGATGTCGGCAACACGATCTGGCGCGTCAGTACGAAGTAAGTGCGGGGAGGCACGAGAACGCCTCCCCTCCCCCCGTCATCCTGACGAAAGTCAGGATCCAGAGTAACACAAGACACCGCCCGTGACCCTGGATCCTGACGTTCGTCAGGATGACGAGCGGGGCGGCGTCACACCGCGAACTCTCAGCGCAGCAGCTTCGGCCCTTCCTTGCGGATCATGTCCTGCACCTTGCCCGCGAACAGCCCGAGCAGCCCGGGCAGGTCGACGATCGCATGGACAGTGTCCTCGAACACCGTGACCTTGCTGCCGATCACTTGCCCCATCGCGCTGACGGTGAAGTGCAGCGTGTCGCCCTCCCAGCGCCGATCGGTCACCGATCCGCCGGGGATCTTCGACCCGATCGTGTCGATGCCGCTGTCGAGCCGCGAGCGCACCCCCGCCTTGCCGAGCTTGTGGGGGATATCGACTGAAATGGGATTGGACATTCTTTGATCCTCAGTGTGCGAACAGCATCGCGTCCTGTGCGAACGCCTTGAACTCGAGCGCGTTGCCGCTGGGGTCGCAAAAGAACATCGTCGCCTGCTCGCCGACTTCGCCCTTGAAGCGGAGATGCGGCGCGATCCCGAACCGGACCCCCGCCGCCGCGACCCGCTCGGACAGGCTCGTCCAGTCGTCCATCGTCAGCACCACGCCGAAATGCGGCACCGGCACCTGATGCCCGTCGACCGCATTCTCGACCGCGACCGCCTTCGCCGCCGGATCGAGATGCGCGACGATCTGATGCCCGAACAAGTCAAAATCGATCCAGTGGTCGCTCGACCGCCCCTCGGGACAGCCGAGCGTCCCCCCGTAAAAGGCCCGCGCGGCGGCGAGGTCATGGACGGGAAAGGCGAGATGAAAGGGGCGCAGCGTCATGCGCGGCAGGATAGAGCGGATGATCCCCTGCGTCACCCCGCCCCCGCTATGCGATGATCGCCGACCGTCTGCGGCTCTCCTTCAAAGTATCCCGCCCTCGCTCTCCCCATAAGCGCGCCCCCCTGTTCTCCCGCGAAGGCGGGAGCCCAGTCTGGATCCCCGCCTTCGCGGGGAAACAGCTCGACGTGCGTTGCAGTAACGCCGCCCCGCCACCCCACAACCACCCCGGCGAAGGCCGGGGCCCAGGTCGGAAACGGTGGTAACGAAGGAAAGCGCGACATCACTGCGACCTCCCCACCTGGACCCCGGCCTTCGCCGGGGAGGTGCAAGGGATGCGGCCTGCACGATGCTAATTGTCGATATAGTACCAGCCGCCCGCAAAAGAGATGGCACCACCCCGGCGAAGGCCGGGGCCCAATTGGGGGACGGTGGTAACAAAGGACATCGCGTCGTCACAGCGACCTTCCCACCTGGGCCCCGGCCTCCGCCGGGGAGGTGCAAGGGATGCGGCCTGCACGATGCTCCCCGCCAAGAAACGCCCCCCGGCCGCGGGGGTATCGCATCAGCGGGGGCACCGCTGCGCTGTTGGGATGGCTACACGCTGCCCCCGCTGCTACCAACGGGTGTCATTTCTAATTGGCGAAGAGTGTGTCTTCTCTAACTAGCGGCAACAGAGTTGTTCGTTACGAAGCTTTTGAATCTATCATAGCTTCGGCGATCTCCACGTCATTCTCACTTTATGCGGAGCGCCGCCATGATTGACCGCCTCACGACCATCATGGCGCGACTGCGCGATCCGGATACGGGATGCGAATGGGACCGTGTTCAAACATCGAAGACGATTGCCAGCTACACGATCGAAGAGGCCTATGAGGTCGTCGACGCGATCGAGCGCGGCGATCTTGCCGATCTGAAGGACGAACTCGGCGACCTGCTGTTGCAGGTGGTGTTCCATGCCCGCATCGCAGAAGAAGCCGGCGCGTTCGCCCTGCCCGACGTCATCGACGCGATCAGCGACAAGATGGAGCGCCGACACCCGCATATCTTTGGTCCGGCGGAGACATCGCCTGGTTGGGAAACGATCAAGGCGACCGAACGCGCGAGCAAGCCTGACCAGAGTGCCCTGGCCGGCGTCGCCACCGCGCTCCCTTCGCTGGCGCGAGCCGAGAAGCTGCAAAAGCGTGCTGCACGGGTCGGGTTCGACTGGCCCGATCCAACCGGTTCCCTGGCGAAAGTACACGAAGAGCTCGACGAGATTGCGACAGCGACCGCCGACACACTGGCCGAAGAGGTCGGCGACCTTCTGTTCTCGGTGACCAATTATGCCCGCCACCTCGGTGTCGATCCCGAAGTGGCGTTACGCACGGGCAACGCAAAATTCGAAGCCAGGTTTCGGGCGATGGAGCATATCGCCGGTGCGGGCTTCGAAGCTTTGTCGCTCGAGGAAAAGGAAGCGCTTTGGCAGGCGGTCAAGCGTCGCGGCGGCTGAACCGGTCGTAATCGGTGTCGGACAGCCGTACGTCATAGGTGGTGGCCAGCCCGTCCGCGAGACTGCTGAGCACCTCGCCATGCGCGTGCAACCATGCCGCGCCTGCGCCGTCCGTCGCATCGAGCGTAATGTGATAGCGGCGATGCGCATCCGTCAGTTTGGCAGCGACCTGCTCGACGAGATGGCCCACCCCCTCCCCACTCAGCGCCGAGATCGCCACGACATCCTCGCGATGCGCAGCCTCCCCGGCAATCTCGTCATGATCGGCGGGATCGAGCAGATCCAGCTTGTTCCAGACTTCGAACCGCGGGGTCATATCGTCGACGCCAATGTCCGCCAGCACCGCCTCGACATCGGCACGTTGCGCCTCAGTATCGGGATGCGCGATGTCACGCACATGGATCAGCAGATCGGCGGAGACCACTTCCTCGAGCGTCGCCTTGAATGCCGCGACGAGCTGGGTTGGCAGGTCCGAGACGAACCCGACCGTGTCGGACAGGATCGCCTTGTCGATACCGGGCAATCGGATTTGCCGAAGCGTCGGATCCAGCGTAGCGAAGAGCAGATCTTCGGCCATGACGTCAGCACCGGTCAATCGATTGAACAGCGTGGACTTTCCGGCATTGGTATAGCCGACGAGCGCGATGACGGGCCAAGGGGCTCGCTGGCGTCGCTCCCGGTGCAGGCCGCGGGTGCGGCTCACCTGCTCGAGTTCGCGCCGGAGCCGCGCCATCCGGTCCCGGATGAGCCGGCGATCCGCCTCGATCTGGGTTTCACCAGGCCCGCCGAGAAAGCCGAACCCGCCGCGCTGACGCTCGAGATGGGTCCAGCTCCGGACGAGCCGGCCAGCCTGGTAGTCGAGATGCGCGAGTTCAACCTGCAGCCGCCCTTCGGCCGTCGCCGCGCGCTCCCCGAAGATTTCGAGGATCAGCCCGGTGCGGTCGATGACCTTCGTCTCCAGCGCCTTTTCGAGATTGCGCTGCTGGATCGGGCTCAGGCTCGCATCGAACACGACGAGCCCCGCCTCCTCCATTCGCACCTGTGTCGCGAGGAGCTCGACCTGCCCGCTGCCGATCAACGTTGCCGGCTTGGCCTGGCGGACGCGATAGGCGATCCGTTCGACCACCTCCACGCCAATGGCGGCGGCAAGGCCCGCCGTCTCTTCAAGCCGTGCGTCGACATCGCGTGTCGCATCACCCTGGTCGGGCAAGACGACGATCGCTTTCGTCCCGCGGGCGAACTCGTCGCGGTCACGGTCGAAACCACTACTCATGCGCATTGCCCCAGGCCGTCATGATCATGCGTCGTCCACCGCATCCGTCTCGTCGCTGTCGTCGGGATCCTCGGCAAGGTTCAGGGGCCGCGCGGGCTGGATCGTCGACACCGCGTGCTTGTAGACGAGCTGCGCCATGCCTTCGCGCTGGAGCAGCATGCAGAACAGGTCGAAGCCGGCAATCTGGCCCTGGAGCATGACGCCGTTGATGAGGAACATGGTCACGCTGTCTTCCGACTTGCGGACCGCGTTCAGGAAAATTTCCTGCAAAAGCGGCTGCTTCTTTTGCGTTTCTGCGACGGCGTTGACGATCGCGGCGACGTCCATCGGTCCCGCGGGCATGATCGTCGAAATCGCGTGCTTGTAGATGAGCTGGGACTGACCGTCGCGACGTAGCAGCACCGAGAAATTATCGAACCAAGTGACGATACCCTGGAGCTTGACGCCCTTAACCAGAAACATCGTGACGGGGGTCTTGGTGCGGCGCAGCGCGTTGAGGAACAGGTCCTGGAGCGAGCCAATTTTTTCGGCCAATGGGATAACCCTTGTTTTTGGCGGGACTTTGCCCGCGTGGCGCCGTTTCCCGGCGTCGGAGATCACCCGATTGCCGGGCGAGCGTCTAATCTATGTTCCCGGTACCGCTTCGTCCATAGGGGCGGGCGACAGATATGCGATCAATCGTCCCGCGTCTCGGTGATCCCGAGCAGCTTCAGCTTCCGGTGCAGCGCCGATCGCTCCATCCCGATAAAGCTCGCGGTGCGCGAGATGTTGCCGGAGAACCGACGGATTTGAACACGCAGATACTCCCGTTCGAAGGTTTCACGCGCCTCGCGTAGCGGAGAGCCCATGATCGCGGTTCCCCCGGCGCTGCCCATGTCGCCCTGATCGCCCAGAACTTCGGCCGGCAGCAGGTCGAGATCGATCCGCCCCAGTCGGTCGCCCGGCGCGAGGATGATCGTCCGTTCAACCACGTTGCGAAGCTGACGCACATTTCCCGGCCAGTCGTAGGATTGCAGCGCAACCATCGCATCGGGCGCGATTTCCGGTGTCCGAACCCGGCGTTCCGCCGCATAATGCGCGATGAAATGCTGGACCAGCGCAGGAATGTCCTCGCGGCGATCCGCGAGCGGCGGGATAGCCACCGGCACGACGTTCAACCGGTAATAGAGATCCTCGCGAAACCGACCCTCGGCAATCTCGTGGACGAGGTCGCGCGCCGTCGCGGACACCACACGCACATCGACCTTCACGACCCTGGTACCGCCGATCCGCGTAAAGCTCTGGTCGGTCAGGACCCGCAAGATCCGCGCTTGCGTCGTGATCGGCATGTCGGCGATCTCGTCGAGGAACAGCGTTCCGCCATGCGCCTGCTCGAGCAGCCCGGGGCGGATCTTGTCCCCACCCTCCTCCGCGCCAAACAACTCTTCGTCGACACGTTCAGGGGTCATCATCGCGGCGCTGACGATTACGAACGGCGCATCGGTGCGCAGGCTCCAGCCGTGCAGGAGGCGTGCAGCGACCTCCTTGCCGACCCCTGCCCCACCCATGATCAGCACGCGGCTGCCGGTCGCGGCGACACGCTTGAGCGTCGCCCGGACGCCGTTGATCGCCCCCGAATTGCCGGTGAGATCGGTCTCGCGGCCGACCGTGGCCCGCAACGAGGCGACCTCGCGGCGCAGCCGTTCGGTCTCGGTCGCGCGCGCCACCATGAGCAGCAGTCGCTCGGCTTCGAACGGTTTCTCGATGAAGTCCGATGCGCCACGCCGGATCGCCGCGACCGCGGTGTCGAGATTGCCGTGACCCGATATGACGAGCACCGGGATCGATGGATCCCGCCGTTTTATCTCGTCGAGCAGTTCGAGCCCGTCGAGGCGCGACCCCTGCAGCCAGACGTCGAGCAGCACGAGCGACGGACGCCGCGCCGCGATCGCTTCGAGCGCAGCGTCGCTGTCGCCCGCATCGCGCGTCTGATAGCCCTCGTCCTCCAGGACGCCGGCCACCAGTTCGCGAATGTCACGTTCGTCGTCCACGACGAGAATATCGAGCGCCATCAATTCATGTCCGATTGCGAGTCATTGCGACGAGCTGGCCATCCCCTGCCGGCTCGGGTGCGGATGCCCCCTGATCAAGCGCGACCAGCGCTCTGGCGTCGAAGTTCATGGTGACGATGGTGCCACCACCGGGGCGATCCGAAAATGCGATCGTCCCGCAATGTTCCTCGATGATCTTCTTGACGATGGCAAGCCCGAGCCCGGTTCCGCGGGCCCGCGTCGTCATATAGGGTTCGATGATCCGATCGCGTTCGACCGGCAGACCGATCCCGGTGTCGGCGACTTCGATCGCGACGCAGTGCCCCGTTCCATCGTGGCGCGTCTCCGTCAGGGTCATGGTAACCGCCCCGCCCTCGTCATCGCCGCGGGTCTCGATCGCCTCGACCGCGTTCTTGACGATGTTCGTCAGAGCCTGCCCAATCTGACGGCGATCGCAGACGAGCATCGGACCCGGGTCGTCATGAACCAGCAGAAACCGGATCCCCGGATGCGCAACCTCATGCAGGAACATCGCCTGGCGGGCGGCGTCGAGCAATGATTCCTCGCGGAAGACGGGTTTGGGCATGCGTGCGAACGAGGAGAATTCATCGACCATCCGGCGCAGGTCCGCGACCTGGCGGATGATCGTGTCGGTGAGCCGCGCAAATGTCCCGTCCTCCGCGGGGATCTTGCCCCCATAGCGCCGCTGCAGTCGCTCCGCGGCGAGCTGGATCGGCGTCAGCGGGTTCTTGATCTCGTGCGCGATCCGGCGGGCGACGTCAGACCAAGCGGCGCGGCGCTGGTCGAGCAGTTGCTGCGTGATATCGTCGAAGGTGAGGATCGGACCGGTCGGCGCATGTGCGATCCGGACGGCGAGTGTCCGCGCATCGCCAGCCTGGCCGACCTGGACGATCGCTTCGCGTCCTCCCTCCTGCACGAGCGCATCGAGTTCAGGCGCAACCTCGTGCAACGGCTTGCCAACCAGGCCGTCCGCGCCGAGCAGCTGGATCGCAGAGCGATTTGCAATCCGGATTACGCGGTCCTTCGCGGTCGCGACGACACCTGCCGAGACATCCGCCATAACCGCCTCGATCAGCGCGCGGCGGGTCTCAAGCTGGTCATTCGCGGTCATCAGATCGCTATTTTGCTCCTGCAGGCGACCCGTCATCTGGTTGAACGCACGCGCCAGCGTCCCGACCTCGTCGCGGCTGCGCGGATCTGGCACGCGCGCGGTCAAATCCCCCTCGGCCACCCGACGTGCCGCATCGACCAGCTCGCCGACGGGGCGTACCAGACGATCCGCTACAGCCAGCGCGATCCAGACAGCAACGCCAACGATAAGCAGGGAAATGCCCAGCAAGGCTGCGTTGAATAGGAGCTGGAGGCTGCGCGACCGGGCAAGCAGCTGCCGATAGCTTGCCAGCACGGCGTTGGCGCGCGTCGTCTGCTCCGACAGGAGCTTGGTATCCTCGACGCGCCCGGCATAAAGGAAGAGTTCGTCGGCGCCGGGCAGCATCGTGATCGTGCGGATACGATCCCCCGTCACCGATACTGCGGCGGGCTTGCCGCTCCGGAGTTCGCGGATCGCCTCGGGCGTCACCTGTCGTGTAAAGTCGATTTCATAGGGGTTCACAACCGCGAAGGTCTGGATTTCGTTCTGTGGCGTGACCTTGAACAGCGCGGCTTCGGACAGGCTCCGGAAATAGACCTGTTGGTAGAAAAATCCTGAAAAGCCCGGACTCTGCAGCGATCGCTCCCGCAGGTAATTGGACATATCCGCTGCCATAGTGACGCTCGCCTCTTCCCAGCGGCTGAGCTGGCGCGCGTAGGACGACTGGGCGAGTTCGGTGGCGTTTTCGAGCATCCCGCGTGCCTGATCCGAATACCAGAATTGCACGCCATATTGGAACAGCAGCGACGCGAAGATCGTCACCAGCAGCATCGGCACCGCGGCGACGATCGAGAACAAGGCAACGAGCCGGACGTGCAGGCGGCCGCCACCGCCAACCGGGGACCGCGCAGCGCGCCGCATCGCCACCCGCCGGCCGAGCAGCATCAGCAATGCGATGCCCGGGACGAGGTTGGCGATCAGCAGCAGCGCAATCAGCGGTGGCGGCATCAAACGCTGGGGTGAATTGGCGCCGCTGATGAGCACATAGCTCGCGACCGCGACGGTAATCGCCAGCGCGACCACCAGCGCCTCAAGCGCAGGCGTCACTGCGAACCGGTGCGGTGGCACGTCGTCTTCGATGGCAAGCGTCGCGGGGGCGATCATCGTTGCCGTGATACAACGACAATTGTTGCCGGGAAACCACATAATGGCCGGGTCAGCGTAACCCTGCCGCGTCCATCTCGGTCATGTCGCCGCTGATATCGATCCCGAGCGTGTCGAGACGCTTGCGCAGCGTGTTGCGATTGATTCCCATCGCACGCGCGGCGCGAAGCTGGTTCTGCCCATGCCGGGCAAGCATCAGTTCGATCAACGGACGCTCCACCTCGCCGATGATGCGGTCATACAGACTGCCATCGTCGAGCGCGGCCGGGTTCTCGCGCTCGATCCGCCCGATCAGTGCCTTCACCGCGCCGGCGATGTCGAGATCGGTTGCAGTGCTGGTCGGCATTCGCGCACCCAGCATCGCGTGAATCGCGTCCGCGCCGATGATTTCGTCGCGCGCGAGCACCGCGAGTCTGCGCATCAGGTTTTCGAGTTCGCGAACATTGCCCGGCCAGTCATATGCTCCGAGCGCAGTGATCGCATCGCCCGCCAGTTGACGTCGCGGCAGTCCTTGAATCGCCGCATGATCGAGAAAATGTCGTGCGAGTAAGGCGACATCCTGCCGTCGCTCGCGGAGCGGTGGCAAGGTGACCGGCACGACGTTGAGACGGTAGAACAGGTCTTCCCGGAAATGCCCGGCTGCCACCTGCGCCGCCAGATCGCGGTTTGTCGCGGCGAGGATCCGGACATCGACCCGGATCGTGCGCGCGCCGCCAACGCTCGTGAACTCCCCCGACTGCAATACGCGGAGAAGACGGGTCTGCGCCTCCATCGGCATATCGCCGATTTCGTCGAGGAACAGCGTACCGCCCGTCGCCTGCTCGAAACGACCGGCATTTCGCGTCGCAGCACCGGTAAAGGCGCCGCGCTCATGCCCGAACAACTCGGCCTCGATCAATTCGCGCGGGATGGCGGCCATGTTGATCGCGATGAACGGCGCGGCACTGCGTCGGCCGAGATCGTGGATTGCCCTAGCGACCAGTTCTTTGCCCGTCCCCGATTCGCCGGATATCAGCACGGTCAGATCGTTCGAGATGACGCGTGCGATGACCCGGTAGACGTCCTGCATCGCCGCGGACCGGCCGATCAGCGGCAGTGCACGATCCTCGTCGCCGATCCGGTCATCGGACAGCACCCCGCCCCGCGCCAGCGCCCCCGTCACCGCACGCGACAAGACGTCGAGATCAAAGGGCTTGGGCAGATATTCATACGCACCGACCTCCGCCGCGCGTACGGCGGTGGTCAGCGTGTTCTGCGCCGACAGGACGATGATCGGCAGCGTGGGGTGGCGCTCGGCGACATTGCGGACATGGTCGATGCCGTCACCGTCGGGCAGCACCACGTCGGTGATCAGCACGTCGGGTATCGCCACAGCCAAGGCACGTTCAAGCTGGCTGAGGCTGTCGGCGACGGTTACGTCGTGGCCGCTGCGCCGCAACGCCTGCGCGACGACGGTGCGAATCGCGGCGTCGTCGTCGACGACCAGCACAGTGCTCATGATGTGGCTCTTGGCAGCAGCAGGCGGAGAACGGTCATTTCAGGAATCCCCTCACGCGCATATTGCACGATCCCGCCCATATCGCGCGTCAGCTTGTCGACGAGGGCGAGGCCCAGCCCCTGCCCTTCACGGCGCCCCGACACGAACGGGTCGAACAGGTGGTCGGCGATATCGGGCGGCGCGCCGGGGCCATTGTCGAACACACAGATCTCAATCGGCAATGGCAGACGCGGCTTGCCCGGCGCGCTGCTGACGGTGATCCCGTGGCGATAGGCCGTGGTCATGATGATCAGGGGGTTCGATTGATCTGCAACGGCTTCGCGTGCGTTCTTCAGAAGGTTGATGACGATCTGAAGGACCGCGTCGCGATTGATATGTGCGGGCGGCAGCGACGGATCGAACCGCTCCTCGATCGCGATCCCGCGTGCGAAACCGGCGAGCGCAAGGCGACGCGCGTGGGTCAGCAGCGGGTAGATATTCTCGCTGGCGAGCGGAAGCGGCCGCGTATCGCTGAAGTCCTGCATGCGATCGATCAGCGCCGCGATCCGGTCCACTTCGGTCGTGATCAGCGTGGTCAGTTCGCCGGCATCGAGCAGTTGCGCCGCGCCGCGGATGCCGGACAAGGGATTCTTGATCTCATGTGCGAGCATCGCCGCCGCCCCAACTGCCGCGCGCGCGCCTGCGGTACGGTCCGCCGAATAGCCGAGCCGTCGCGAGACGGCGGGAACGTGCAGCGTGATCGCGCGCCAGCCTGGATGATCGGGCATGATCGTCTCGGCAAAGTCGACGCGGATCTTCACACCGCGGGCGGTCGCGATCTCAGTATCGAAGACGGCAAGGCCGCGATTGTCGTGCTTACGTGACTCGTCGGGGGGCGGGAGTATCGCCGCGATCGGCTGCCCGATCATGAGGCGTTCCGACAGGTTGAGCAATTGCTCCGCCAGCGCATTGGCATGGGCGATCCGGTCGTCGGGATCGACCACGACCACCGCCACCGGCAGTGCCGCAAAGACGTCGTTAAACCCCGGACGGTCGCGCCGATCCGGCTCAGGCGGCTTCAAGGTGACGCCAGGGCGCGTAGAACTCCGCCAGCATCGCCTTGACCTGGTTCGGGTCCGCCACCTGGTTCACCCGGTTCCGAAACTCGGCCGAACCATGCAGGCCCTTGGTGTACCAGCCGATATGCTTGCGGGCCATGTTGACACCCGTCTCGATCCCATAATGCTCGAGCATCGCTTCGTAATGCCCGGCAATCGCTTCATATTGTTCGTTAATCGACGGATCGGCGACGCGGCGGCCGGTCGCAAACCAGGTCATGACCTGATTGAGCAGCCAAGGCCGCCCATAGGCGCCGCGTCCGATCATCACGCCGTCCGCACCTGACTGGTCGAGCGCCGCCTCGGCATCCTCGATCGAGCAAATGTCGCCATTGACGATCACGGGGATCGACACCGCGTCCTTCACCCGGCGCACGAAGCCCCAATCGGCGCTTCCCTTGTACATCTGGTTCCGCGTCCGGCCATGCACGGTGATCAGCTTCACCCCGAGATCTTCTGCGATCCTGGACAATTCGGGTGCGTTGAGACTGTCGTGGCACCAGCCCATACGCATCTTCAACGTGACCGGGACATCGACCGCCTTTACCGTCGCGGATATAATCGCCGTCGCCAGCTTGACGTCACGCATCAGCGCGGACCCGGCATCGCCATTGACGATCTTGCGGACCGGACACCCCATGTTGATGTCGACGATCGCGGCACCGCGATCCTGACTCAGCCGCGCGGCCTCGCCCATTTCATAGGGCGTGCACCCGACCAGTTGCATCGACACCGGCTCTTCGAGCCGATCCCACGCAGCCTTCTGGATCGACTGGCGGGTCTCGCGGATCGCAGCCTGGCTCGCGACCATCTCGGTAACGTTGAGCCCTGATCCATATCGCCGCACAAGCGTACGGAACGGCATATCCGTCACGCCCGTCATGGGTGCGAGGACGACCGGACTTTCAATCCGCACGGTACCGATCTGGATAGGTGAGAGATTACGCATAAGCTGCCCAAAAAAGAGGCAGAACATAGGCTGCGATGCCGGAACTGGCAAGGCCGGCCCCGCTGTGCCGTCGTGGTGCGCGACGTCCGGCGGGACCGCCCGCCCGCACTGGCGATGCCGCGCCTGAGACGCTAATCGGCGGATATGACAAAGTGCCGCACCGTCGCCCTGATCGTTGCCGCCGGGTCCGGCACCCGCGCCGGCGGCAGCCTCCCCAAACAATTCGCGACAGTTGCGGGGCGGCCGATGATCATGCACGCCGTCACCGCGATGACTACGCATCCGGCGATCGATGCCGTAGTGGTCGTCGTTGCCGAAGGTCAGGTGGACCATGCAAAGGCCGTATTGGCCGCAGGGGGCGTGACTGGCGCGACGGTCATCGTCGGGGGCAGTACCCGCCAAGCCTCTGTCCTCAGGGGAATCGCTGGCCTGTCGGATCTGGACCAGGTTCTCGTCCATGATGCCGCGCGGCCGTTTCTGGCCGACTCGGTTATCACGACGGTGGTGGCAGCGCTGGCCGACAGCGACGCTGCGGTGCCGGTGTTGCCGGTTGCGGATACGCTGGCGCGCGGCGAGTCGACGCTTGCCGGTCGGTTGCTCGGCGACGTCGTTCCGCGCGAGGCCGTGTACCGGGTCCAGACGCCGCAGGGCTTCCGGATCGCTACGCTGCGCGCCGCACACGCGGCTTGGCCAACCGATGAAGATGCCAGCGACGATGCCCAGATGGTGCGACGGGTTGGCGGCAGCGTCGCGTTGGTGCAGGGCGATGCGATGCTCGACAAAGTGACTCACCCCGACGATTTTGCCGCCGCTGAAGCGCGCGCGCCCTATGAAAGCCGAACCGCGACGGGCTTCGACGTCCATCGGCTGGAAACGGGCGAGGAATTATGGCTCGGCGGCATCCGGATCCCGCACGACAAGGGGCTTTCCGGCCATAGCGATGCCGATGTCGTGCTGCATGCGCTGACCGACGCGCTGCTCGGCACGATCGCCGCGGGTGATATCGGCACGCATTTCCCCCCGAGCGATCCTCAGTGGAAAGGTGCCGACTCCTCGCAGTTCCTGCAGCATGCCGCGCAACTGATCGCCGCCAAGGGCGGTCGGATCGATTTCGTCGACCTGACCATCCTGTGCGAGATGCCCAAGATCGGACCGCACCGCGCAGCGATGACGAACCGGATCGCCGATCTGCTCGACCTCACCACGGACCGGGTCAGCGTCAAGGCGACGACGACCGAGCGGCTTGGCTTCACGGGACGGGGCGAAGGCATTGCCGCGCAGGCGGTCGCGACGATCAGCCTCCCCTCGAATCGCGGCCGTGTCGGCGCATGAGGTTCGCTGCCGCACTGACGCTCGCCGCACTCGTCGCAACGCCGGTATCGGCACAGTCCCCGTGCATCACCGGCCCCGAGGCGGAGGCGATGACGCTCGTCGCGCTGCCCGACATTATCCGTGAAACGGGCCGGGTCTGCGCGGCAAGGCTGCCCGCGACCAGCCTCGTGCGCAACCAGTCGAGTACGCTCATCTCGCGCTATCAGATCGAAGCGGACCGCGCCTGGCCGTCCGCCCGGGCCGCGATCGTCAAGCTCAGCGACCCCGCGGTCGATGCGCTTCTCCAGTCGGACTATGCCCGGCCGTTGCTGACGAGCCTGCTCGTCCCGCAGATCGTCGGACGCATCGCGGCGCGCGACTGTGGGACGATCGATCGGCTCGTGACGCTGCTCCAGCCGCTGCCGCCGCGGAACACCGCTGGCATCGTCGTCGAGACGCTGCGCTATTTGAAGGCTGACAAGGCACGCCGCGGGGATCGATCGACGCCCGACCTTCCGCTCTGCACGGCAACGGAGAGCCGCTGATGGATACCCTTCTCCCTCCCCAGCTGATCGACGCGGCACGTAAGGTCATCGAGGCAAATCGCGCGCTTGGACGACGCGTCGCGGTTGCTGAAAGCTGCACCGGTGGCCTTGTTGCTGCGGCGCTGACGGAAATTCCCGGCAGTTCCGACGTGTTCGAAATCGGGTTCGTGACCTATTCGAACGAGGCCAAGCTGAAACTGCTCAAGATCAGCTCAGACGTGCTTGAGACCTTCGGTGCGGTGTCGATCGCCGTCGCGTGGAGCATGGCGCAGGGCGCACTCGAGCAGTCGGGCGCGGATGTTGCCGTCGCCATCACCGGCATCGCCGGGCCCGGCGGTGGATCGGCGAAGAAGCCGGTCGGGACGGTGGTCTTCGCCCGTGCCGAGAAGGGCGGCGATCGCAGCGATGTCGACGCAGATCGCAAGGATTTCGGCGATCTCGGCCGCGGCGGTATCCGCCTTCAGGCTGCGCTGTGCGCGCTCGAACTCTTGCTGCCGGTCGAGGATGTCGCACCGTAAAGCTCAGCCGCGCGAGTCTCGAACGCGCCAATCATCTTGCGCAATGCGGCACCGAAGACCTGACCCGCGATCAGTTCGAACATCCGGTTCTTGAAGGCAAAGTCGACGGTGAAGTCGACGGCACACCCCTGCTCCTCTGGGCGGAAACACCATTCGTTGCGAAGATATTTGAGCGGGCCGTCGACATAGTCGACGAGGATCTCGGTCGGACGGGTCTTTTGCACGCGTGACGTGAACGTCTCGCGCAGACCCTTGAAGCCAACGATCATGTCCGCGAGCGTCTCCGTCTCACTGTTCGAGCGGACACGCATCGCGCTGACCCACGGCAGAAACTCGGCGTAGCGGCCGACATCGGCGACCAGATCAAACATCTGTTCGGGGGTATAGGGAAGATGGCGTGTTTCGGAATGCTTGGGCATCAGATCCGTGCGACCCCGAGCTTGGCATCACGCGCCGCCCGAAGCTGCGCGAAGTCGTCCCCCGCATGGTAGCTCGACCGCGTCAGTGGCGACGATGCGACGAGCATGAAGCCCTTAGCCCGGGCGATCGACGCATAGGCATCGAAGGCCTTGGGCGTGACGAACTCGGCCACCTTGGCATGGCGTGGCGTGGGCTGAAGATACTGGCCCATCGTCAGAAAGTCGATGTCGGCACAACGCATGTCGTCCATGACCTGGTGGATCTCGAGCCGCTCTTCGCCCAGGCCGAGCATGACGCCCGACTTGGTGAAGATCGACGGGTCGTGGCGTTTCACGCTCTCGAGCAAGCGCAACGAGGCATAATAACGCGCGCCGGGCCGGATCGTCGGGTACAGCCGCGGGACCGTTTCCAGATTGTGATTATAGACATCGGGCCGCGCCTCGACGATCGATTCGATCGCGGCCTGCGCCTTGTTGCGGAAATCGGGCGTCAGGATTTCGATCGTCGTAGTGGGATTCGACGCGCGGATTGCCTGGATGACCTTCACAAACTGCGAAGCGCCGCCATCGGGAAGGTCGTCGCGGTCGACCGAGGTGATGACGATGTGGTTCAGCCCCATCTGCGCCGCGGCATCGGCGACATTCTGCGGCTCCATCCGGTCGACCGCGCGGGGCATGCCGGTCTTCACGTTGCAGAAGGCGCAGGCGCGAGTGCAGGTATCGCCGAGGATCATGACCGTTGCATGTTTCTTGGACCAGCATTCGCCGATATTCGGGCATGCGGCCTCTTCACAGACCGTCGTCAGGCTTTTCGAGCGCATCAGTTCGCGGGTCTTGGCGAAGCCGGCGGATGTCGGGGCCTTGACGCGGATCCAGTCGGGCTTTCGAGCGCGCGGCGCGGCGAGCGGGGTCATCTCGTTCATGGCAGGCAGATAGCGATCCCGGCTATGCGAAACAACACACATGCGGTTCTTCGTCCGATATCACGGGTATCCCGCGAAGCTGGCAAGAACGCCCCCGCGCTGGCGCATGTGCGGAGCGGCCGCGCTTGCCACGTCGTACCGCACTGACCGGGTCAGCGGAACCGTTCCAGATCCGTCGCAGCCGACACCGCGACGGCATATCGCTCGGACAGATACCGTTCGAACCGTTGATGCGCATCGCACGTAAGCTGGAACGCCGCGCCCCCCGCTCGCCCGTCGCCAGCCGCCTCGAACTCGATCAGCCCCTGAACCTCGAGCGCGCGAATCCAGCGGGTGAGCGTGGCATGTCCCACCCCAAGCATCGGTTCAAGGTCGGTCGGCGTCAGGAGGACGCCTTCCGCCTCGCTGACATAGGCCGCGAGCAAGATGTCCCAGGCGCTGTCGGCGAAGAGCGACGCGCAGAATATTGCCCCGCGCGCACGCCGGGCATCAAGCGTCAGCTGGGCCGTCTTCAACAAGGCTTCGGGTTTGACCTCGCCGGACCCAGGCATGGTTTCCTCGAAGATCATCGTCACGCAGACCTCGGTCCCTGGCGGCGCGATCGACAAATGGCCCTGCACCCAGAGATGCGACGAGTCGGTCCTGACCAGCCTTTTGGTAGTGCTGATCGGGGATCCGGTATGCACCACGCGACGCATCAGTCGCCGGCAACGCTCGCGGTCGGCAGGCGCGGTGAAATCGAGCATGTTGCTGCCAAGCAAAATGGCGGCTGTCGCATTGAGCGTGTGGCAGAACGTCGCGTCCACCTCGACAATCGCCCCTGAGGTGTCGACACCTATTCGACCGCGTTCCGTCATGACCTACGCCCACTGAATGGCCGTCCGCTACTCGGACACGCCCATTATCTTAGGGCAAGCCTAACCATCATCGGAAGCTGTTCACGCTAACATAAGTTGTTCGGAAGGCGTTAGAATTTCGACCAAAATGGATATAGCTGCAGAGGACTGCGACCAAAAGCGGGGTTGCGCCTTGCGAAAATTAGAGCTTGAGGGCCTTTTTCGCGACCTTGAGGACGGCGGGATCAAGCGGCGGGGGCACCATCGCGACTCCGCCCTCCAAGCGATCCGCGACGACGGTCAGCGCAGCGATCCGTGCCGCCTTCTTGTCGTTCCCGTCGATGACGATCCACGGCGCGGCCGCGGTGTCCGTGCGGGCGAACATCTCATGCATCGCGGCGAGATAGTCCTCGCGTCGCGACCGGTTGTGATAGTCGTCGAGACCGGTCTTCCAATGCTTCCAGGGATCGCGCAGCCGCGCCTCCAGCCGCCGGTCCTGTTCCGCTTGGGTGATATGGACGAAGATCTTGATCAGCGTGGTGTCGTTCTCGATCAGCCCCGCTTCGAAGGCATTGATCGCGTCATAGCCGCGCTCCCAGTCGCGACGCGTGGCGAATTCCTCAACCCTCTCGACCAGTACCCTGCCGTACCAGCTCCGGTCGAAGACGGCGATATTCCCATCGGCCGGCAAGCGCTTCCAGAAGCGCCAGAGAAAGTGATGTGCCTTCTCGTCGGCGCTCGGGGCGGCGATCGGCCAGACGCGGTAGGTACGGGGATCCCACTCGGCCGACAACCGCTGGATGATACCGCCCTTCCCCGCCGCATCCCACCCTTCGAACATCACCACAGC
Organism: Sphingomonas sp. T1; assembly: GCF_902506585.1. Taxonomy (NCBI): domain Bacteria; kingdom Pseudomonadati; phylum Pseudomonadota; class Alphaproteobacteria; order Sphingomonadales; family Sphingomonadaceae; genus Sphingomonas; species Sphingomonas sp. T1. The sequence continues at coordinate 102,257 of NZ_LR733875.1, read as the reverse complement.
GGGGCGCTTGTTGACGATATGCGCGACCTGGATGTGCTCAAGCCTCTTCTGAAGCTTTGCCAGGTCGCGCTTGTATTTGCCGTCATAGGCGTCGCCGGCTTCATAATGGGCAAGATCGATGGGCATAGGCAAACTCCAGAAGATCAGGCGGCCACTAGGGGCGGGACGGAAAGGACCGAGGCGGCCGAGCCGCCTCGGCGTCAGCCAGCGGCGGGCGTCACCGTCTTGGCCGGGTCCTTCGGTCCATCGACGGTGAGCTTGATGTTGAGCTCCTTCAGCTGGCGCGGGCTGACCGGGCTCGGTGCGCCCATCATCAGGTCCTCGGCCTTCTGGTTCATCGGGAACAGCACGACCTCGCGGATGTTCGGCTCGCCCGCGAGCAGCATGACCATCCGGTCGATGCCGGGTGCCGAGCCGCCATGCGGCGGTGCGCCGACCTTGAACGCGTTTATCATGCCGGCAAAGTTCGTGTCGACATCGGCCTGCGTATAGCCGGCGATTTCGAACGCCTTGTACATGATCTCCGGACGGTGGTTCCGGATTGCGCCCGACGACAGCTCCACACCGTTGCAGACGATGTCGTACTGGTACGCCAGGATATCGAGCGGATCCTTGTTCTCCAGCGCGTCCATCTCGCCCTGCGGCATCGAGAACGGGTTGTGGCTGAAGTCGATTTTCTTGGCGTCCTCGTCATATTCGAACATCGGGAAGTCGACGATCCAGCAGAACTCGAACCGGTTCTCGTCGATCAGACCGAGATCCGCACCGATGCGCGCGCGGGCTGCGCCGGCGAGCTTGGCAGCGGGGAGTTCCTTGCCAGCGGCGAAGAAGATGCCGTCGTTCGGCCCGAGGCCCATCTCCGCGATCAGCTTGCGCGTCGCTTCCTCGCCGTGATTCTTGGCGATCGGGCCACCAAGTTCGCCGTTTTTCTGCGTGATGTAGCCGAGGCCGGCATGACCCTCGGCGCGGGCCCAGTCGTTCATGTCGGTGAAGAACTTGCGGCTCTTCTCGGCGGTGTTCGGCGCAGGGATTGCGCGAACCACGTCACCCCCGGCGACGATGCCCGCGAACAGGCCGAAGCCCGAGTCGACGAAGTGGTGGCCGACGTCGTGGATCAGGATCGGGTTGCGCAGATCGGGCTTGTCGCTGCCGTATTTCAGCATCGATTCGCGGTAGGGAATGCGCTTGAACGGCAATGCCGAGACCTGGCGTCCCTTGCCCTGCCAGTCGGCGAACTCTTCGAACACGCCGTGGAGGACGGGCTCGATCGCGTTAAACACGTCGTCCTGCGTGACGAAGCTCATCTCGAAATCGAGCTGGTAGAATTCGCCCGGCGAACGGTCGGCGCGCGCGTCCTCGTCGCGGAAGCAGGGGGCGATCTGGAAATAGCGGTCGAAGCCCGCGACCATCAGCAGCTGCTTGAACATCTGCGGTGCCTGCGGCAGCGCGTAGAACCTGCCCGGATGCACGCGGCTCGGCACCAGATAGTCGCGCGCGCCCTCTGGCGACGACGCGGTCAGGATCGGCGTCTGGAATTCGGTGAAGCCCTGATCGTTCATGCGGTTGCGCAGCGAGGTGATGACCTTCGAGCGCAGCATGATGTTCGCGTGCAGCCGCTCGCGACGCAGGTCGAGGTAGCGATAGCGCAGGCGGATATCCTCGGGATATTCGGCCTCGCCCGCGACCGGCATCGGCAGCTCGGCTGCCATCGACTGGACGGTCGCGGCGGTCGCGCGGACCTCGATCCCGCCGGTCGGCAGGTTGGGGTTCACCGCTTCAGGCGCGCGGGCGGTCACCTTGCCGGTGATCGTGACGACGCTCTCGCTCTTCAGGCCCTCGATGACCTTGAAGACGGGGCCGGACACGTCGGTGACGATCTGCGTGATGCCGTAATGATCGCGCAGATCGATGAAGACCAGGTCACCATGATCGCGCTTCTTGTGGACCCAGCCCGAGACGCGGACCTCCTCGCCGACCTGTTCGGGGCGGAGGGCGGCGCAGTTATGGGTGCGATAGGCGTGCATGTGTCTCGTCTCTCATACGTCGTCCGTGCGTTTGCTGGGATCTCGTGCAGCAAGGGTGCGCCCTGCGACGGAAGATCCCAGCGTTTGCTGGGATGACGGGAATTGGATGGCCCGCGCTTCCCTTCCCTACCGGCCTTTGTCAAGGCGCCCCTTTGTCAACATGGGGGAGCCTCGCTATGGACGAGCGATGCATATCCACCCGCTTATCTCCGACAGTGCCACGCTCGCCAATCTGTGCGCGCGCATGGCCGACGCCGACTATGTGTGCGTCGACACCGAATTCATGCGCGAGAGCACCTATTACCCGGAGCTCTGCCTCATCCAGATCGCCGACGACAAGGAAGCCGCGGCGATCGACCCGATGGCGCCGGGGATCGACCTGAAGCCGCTGCTCGACCTTCTCGTCGAGAATCACGACGTGCTGAAAGTCGTCCATGCCGGCGGACAGGATATCGAGATCGTCTATAACCTCACGGGCAAGACGCCCTTCCCGCTGTTCGACACGCAGGTCGCGGCGATGGCGCTCGGCCAGGGCGAACAGATTGGCTATTCAAACTTAGTCGACAGCTGGCTCGGGATCGCCGTCGACAAGGGTGCGCGTTTTACTGACTGGGCGCGGCGCCCGCTGGATGCACGCCAGATCGAATATGCGATCGGCGACGTCACGCATCTGTCGAAGATCTTCCCCAAGATGCTCGAGCGGCTGCGCAAGACCGGGCGCGGCGTGTGGCTCGACCAGGAGATGGAGCGGCTTGGGGATATCGCCAATTACGCAAACGATCCCGACCTAGCCTGGAAGCGCGTTCGGATCTCGGGGCGCAAGCCCGATGTGCTTGGCCGGTTGAAGGCACTGGCGCGGTGGCGTGAGCTTGAGGCGCAGGCGAAGGATCTGCCGCGCGGGCGGATCGTCAAGGATGAGACGCTCGGCGACATGGCGGGGCATCCGCCGCGGAAACAGTCCGACCTCGCCCGCGTCCGGGGGCTTTCCGCCACCTGGGCTGGCAATGATATCGGGGCACGGCTGATGCTCGCGATCGAGCAGGCACAGCCGCTCGGCGACGATGAACTGCCGCCCCGCGACGATCGCAAGCCGGGCCTTGGCAAGGAGGGCTCGCTCGTCGCGGATCTGCTCAAGCTCCTTCTCAAAATCCGCTCGCGAGATATTGATGTAGCGTCGAAACTTCTTGCGAGGACCGACGAACTCGAGGCGCTGGCCGCGGGCGTGCGGACGGGCTTGCCGATGCTGGAGGGGTGGCGGTTCGACCAGTTCGGCCGCGACGCGCTGGACCTGGTCGAGGGCCGACTGGCCTTCGCGGTGATCAACGGAAAGTTGAAAATGACCCGTACGGAGGACGCGGCATGAAGCGGGCGCTGCTTGCGGTCGTACTTGCTTCGGCCGGGTGCATGCCGGTCGAGATGCGCGACCGCACGCCCGGTGCCGCGACGCCAGCCCCGCCCGGTGCCACGTGCAAGATTGAAGCCCTGGGCGATCTGGTCGGCAAGCGCGCGAGCGATGCACGTGCGGATGTGATGCTGGCCCGATCGGGCGCGCGTACGCTGCGGTGGATCGCGCCGAACGACGCGGTGACAATGGACTTCCGGACCGATCGCCTGAATGTCTATGTCGACGGCGCCAGCAGGATCGAGCGTTTCACCTGCGCCTGACCCTGATTGCGCGTTCGTCTCCGGTCAGGCGATCGCGAGCACAGGTTTCCGGCCGATGGCCGCGGCAAGCGCCGCGTGTCGCCGCTCAACGGCTTCCCCGTAGAGTCCCCGATCTGCGGGTAGCAGCGTAAGCGTTAGCGATACGCCATCATCGGTGAGGCGCGAGCGTTTGAGCGGTCCGGCAAGCCCCCCGCTCATTCGCTGCCCGAGACGCATCGCAAGTCCCCAGGCCGTCGCGCTCTGAATCTCTGCGGGTGTCGCCAGGCGCTCCACGGGATCCGCGGCGGCCAGGTCACCGCCAAGGCTGGTATACAAAGCCTGGGCGAGCATACCGCGACCCGGTGCGTCGATCGCGACCCAATTGCCGTGCAACGCGACTTCGACCCCGCGCTCGGCGCGAAATTCCGGATTGGCGCGCCAACCCACATCGGCGAGGAGGCAGGCGGTGTGGCGCAAGCGCGCCACTGCCGGTGGCTCGGTAACGAACAACGGCGCGATCCAGCGATCGAGCAGGTCGCCATGTTCAGGAAAGCGGCCGAGCAGTCGCCCCTCCTCGCGTGCGGCTTCGATCAGGGGGTCGAGTGCCCGCGCCGCCGGCTTGAGGTCGCCGTAGAGCAGCCCTTCGCGAAGGCCGTACGCAGAAACGATCGTCGTCTTGCTGCCGAGCTGGCGCATGAGAATGCCGAGCAACGCGGCGGCGTCGCCGAGCGTCGCGATCCGCCCGGACGACAGGCCCGGAATGGCTTTCAGGCGTGGCTTGGACAATTGCGGGATGGTGCGGCTGAGGCGCGTCACGGTCGCCGCGGTCATCGGATATTGATGGATGATCGGCAGCGGATAGTCCGACAACTCCATATCGAGCCGCGCCAGCGCGCGCCATGACCCGCCGACAAGATACAGTGGCAGCCCCTGCCCGCGTGCGGCCCAGCCGGCGTCGCGCACGAGCCGCGCAACATGGCGCTCGAGCACCTTGCCGCGTTTCGCCCGCATCGGTCCGATACGCAGCACGCCGAGGGGGAACGAGACGCTGTCCTCGATCTTGCCACGGCGCACGCGTACGAGCTCGAGGCTGCCGCCGCCGAGATCGCCGACGATGCCATCCGCCTCAGGGATCGCAGACAGCACGCCATAGCCCGCAGCGCTCGCCTCCTGTCCACCCGACAATGTCTCGACCTTGAGCCCGAGTTCCTCCGCAGCAGCGATAAGGTCCCCACCGTTTCTCGCATCGCGAACCGCTGCCGTCGCGACCGTCCGGAGCGTCGAACACTCCATCTCGCGCGCAACAGCGGCAAACCGCGCAAGCGCGACCTTAGCCGTCTTGAGTGCTGACTTTTCGATCGTGCCCGTCGCCGCCAATCCGCGGCCGAGGCCCGCCAGCACCTTCTCGTTGAACCGGATCGCCGGCAGTCTGGGCGGCCCCTGATAGACGACGAGCCGGATCGAGTTCGATCCGATGTCGATGATCCCGGTGCGCGGATGGTCGTCGACCTCAACCTTTGGCGTCGCGGTGCCGAACAGGAGGTTGGTAACGCTCATCGCTGTCGACGGAGCGAAAGCGTCGGCACGGTCGCGCTCGTGGCAAGCGATGCACCACGGCCGGAAAGAGACGGATTGGTCATGAAATACCGATGCAGGTTGAACGGACGATCGCCGGGATCGACGCGCGAATAATCGCCGTCGGGTCCTAGCTCCCAGCTCTGCTCGTTGTCGATAAGATTGGCGACCATCACCTGGTCGAGGATCTGGTCGTGCACCGTCGGGTTGAGGATCGGCAGCATATATTCGACGCGCCGATCGAAATTACGCGGCATCCAGTCGGCGGACGAGATGAACAGCTTCGCACCGTCGTTCGGCAAGGCCTTCCCGTTTCCGAAAGCCCAGATCCGGCTGTGTTCGAGGAACCGGCCGATCACCGACTTGACGCGGATCGTTTCGGACAGGCCGGGCACACCCGGTCGGAGACAGCAGATGCCGCGGATGATGAGGTCGATTTCGACCCCTGCCCCGCTCGCCTCGTACAACTTTTCGATCACCGCAGGGTCGACCAGCGAGTTCATCTTCGCCCAGACCCCTGCCGGTCGCCCCGCGCGCGCATTGGCGATCTCGACATCGATCAGGGTCATCAGATTCTTCCGCAGGTCCCGCGGGCTCAGGCTGACACGGGCCATGTCCGTCGGTTCGACATAGCCGGTGATGTAGTTGAACATCTGCGCGGCATCGCGCCCGACCGCCGCGTCGGCCGTGAAGAAGCTGAGGTCAGTGTAGATCTTGGCCGTGACGGGGTGATAATTGCCGGTACCGAAATGGCAGTAGGTCCGGAACGCCTGCCCCTCTCGGCGGACGACCAGGGAGACCTTTGCGTGGGTCTTCCAGTCGATGAACCCGTAGACGACCTGCACCCCTGCGCGTTCCAGCGCGGAGGCCCAGACCATGTTCTGCTCCTCATCGAACCGTGCCTTGAGTTCGACCACCGCGGTGACTGATTTGCCCGCCTCGGCCGCGGTGATCAGCGCATTGATGACCGCGGGTTGCTTGCCGGCGCGGTAGAGCGTCTGCTTGATGGCGACGACATCGGGATCATTCGCCGCCTGCTTCAGGAAAGCGAGCACCACCTCGAACGTTTCATAGGGGTGGTGGACGACGATGTCTTTGGCCTTGATGGCTGCGAAACAGTCACCGCCAAATTCACGGATCCGCTCCGGAAAGCGCGGCGTGAAGGGCGGGAATTTCAAATCGGGGCGATCCTCCTCGACCAAGCCGTCGAGATCGACGATGCCCAGCAGGTTACCGCTTTCGGTGATGATCGCCTCCGCCCCGCCCAGTTCATCCTTCAGCACGGCTGCCAACACGTCCGGTATGCCGGTTTCCAGTTCGAGCCGGATCACCCGGCCCCGGCGGCGGCGTTTGATCGCGTTGGCAAAGTAGCGGACAAGGTCCTCCGCCTCCTCCTCGATCTCCATGTCGCTGTCGCGCAGGACGCGGAAGCTCGCGGCGGCAAGAACCTCATAGCCCGGGAACAGCACCGGCGCGAACCGCTTGAGCAGCGTCTCGATCGCGACGTAGCGCGCGGGTTCGCCAGGCAACCGGACGAAGCGCGTCATCGTGTGCGGCAACATGACCAGTTCGCGGACCGGTTCGTTGTCCGACCGGCGGACGAGGTCGAAGATCACCGAGAGGCCGCGGTTCGGAATGAACGGGAACGGATGGGCGGGGTCGAGCGCCTGCGGGGTCAGGATCGGAAAGATCTGCTCGCGAAAATGCGTTTCGAGCCAGTCATCGGCTTCGCCCTCGACGGCATCGCGGCGCAGGACAAACAGCCCCGCCTCGTCGAGCAGCACACGAAGATCACCCCAGACCGCCTGCTGGCTCTCCATCAGCGCGTCCGCTTCGCGGATGATCGCGGTCAGCTGCTGCCCGGCGGTCAAGCCGTCGGCCGAGCGACGATCGACGTCCTGCGTCTGCTGACCCTTCAGTCCTGCGACACGCACCATGAAGAACTCGTCGAGATTGGATCCCGAAATCGAGAGAAACCTAAGCCGTTCGAGCAACGGATGCGCCGGATTGCACGCCTCTTCGATCACGCGCCGATTGAACGCGAGCCAGGAAAGCTCACGGTTGAAAAATCGGTCGTTCGGCTGAGCGCCGATGGGATCGTCGTCGTCTTCCGCTTGGCGGACGATATGCGCTGGACGGTTCATCGGTCCTCTAGGGGCTTAAGGTGACGTGAAGAGCGGCAGATCAAGGGCAAGTTGCGGCCGTAGGATCAGGCCAGCCTCGGTCAGGGTGGTTCGTGCAAGATTAATGGACAAGCGCTTGCGGCGTTCCATGGCCTCTTGATCCAGCGCATCGACGGTTCGCGTGACGGTAATATGACTACGCTCGATTCGCGACGCGAGCCAGTCAATGAGATCGGGCCGGGCATCGATGTTGCGACGCTCGAACAGATGCGCGAGCAACACCCGCATGAGTTCGTCGTCGGGAGGGCCGATCGTCGCGAGCGGACTCGCAGCAAGGCGGGAGCGCAGGTCGGGCAGCTTGACCTTCCATTCGGGCGGCGCCGCGTCGGCGACGATGAGCAAAGGCCTGCGCTCTTCCTGGGCCCGGTTCCAGGCGTGGAAAAGCTGCGCCTCGGGGACGCGTTCGGCATCATCGATGATTGTCCCGCCACTCTTGGCTGCAAAGATCCGCGCGAGCAGGCTACGACCCGACTTGCGCGGACCGGAAAGAATGGCGGTCATGACGGGCCAGGTCGCCCAATGCTCGAGCGTCTGTGCTGCACGGGCATTTGACGGGGTGACCAGAAAGGCGTCGTCAAGGGGATCCGCCGGCCAACCGAGCGGCAGCGCAATTTGGGTCATTCTGCCGTCGCTCACCCTGTCGTCGCGTTATCCGCGGGCAGGTCCGGCGGAAGAAGTTGGGTAGCGCGGCGGATCCGGATGGTCTGGCCCGAACCGAACACCTGATAGCCGCGCGCTTCGAGCGCCGCCTTGAGCGCTGCCGGATCGCCGTCATAGGCGACACGCATCAGCGACACGCCGCCGAGTGCGAGGCTGGTGGTCGCGGCCGACCGGACGCCGGGAATCGCGCGCAGCGCCGCCTCCGTCGAGGTAACGGCCGCCGCTGCGGGCGTATCGAACTGAACGGTTATCGACAGGCCGGTGCCACCCGTCAGGACGGCCGTATTGGCATCGGCCGTTTCGTCGACGGGGGCGGTTTCGCTCGCAATCGGATCGGGCGCGGGTGGCGGCGAAAGACTGTAATCAACCCGCAGCGTGCCGTTCCGCCGCGCTTGCTGGTACAGGTCGTCGATCCGCTTGACGCCGGTGTCCATAAGCTGCGGCAGCCCGTCCGGGGTACCGACACGCAGCGTGAAACGGCCGATCAGCGCATTGTCGGGGCCATGACGTGCTTCGAACACTCCGATGACCGGACCACCCGGCCATTGGCGATAGAGCGTGACGACCGGAACGAGAATGTCGCTGGCGCCATATTGATCGATGATCGTCCGCCACCATCCGCGGCCGGGCCGCTGCGTCTGACCGACGTTCAACAGTAGCGCGTCGGGACCCGACCCCGACGGGCGGACATAGTCGATGCTGCTGTTGCCCGTCCGGTAGCGTGCCCAGGCCTGCTGCCATTCCGTCCGCTGTTCGAAGACCTGTCCAACGCCACCCGACCATTGGACGGGTATCACAAGCATGGGTTGCGAACGATCCGCAAAAGTCGAGATGCCCAGCAGCGATCCCGCCCGGGTACGATCGAACAGGACGCCGAGCTTGGCGACATAACGCTGCGGCCCGATCTGTTCGTTCTCGACGACGATACCCGAAACCAGCGAATCGAGCGTGCCGTCGGACACCAGCGCGCCGCCCCCGCCTAGCCGATTCGACAACTGCACCCAGGCCTTGCGCTGCGCCAGTCGCCAGCCGCCATAGCGGGCAGCGTCGGCGGACGGGCCCGCGACGTCGACGATGACGCCGCTGACTTCGTACGCACTTCCGCTATCGACGGGCGCTGCGCCGCGACTGCCGCCCTCAATCTGTGCGAGTACGGCCCCGCCGCCAAGCAGCAGCGCGGCGCCGGCAAGCGCGGTGGGAAGGGCACGGATACGCATCACGCGGGCCTTTTGGCGAAGCAGACGTGGAAATCCAAGCGCGATGTGGCTAGCAGCACCGATCATGACCGATACGCCAGACTCCGCCACGCCCTATACCTACGCTCAAGCGGGGGTCTCGATCGCCGCCGGCAACGCGCTGGTGCGCGCGATTGCACCGCTTGCCCGCTCGACGCGACGACCCGGCGCCGATGCCGATCTCGGCGGCTTTGGTGGCCTGTTCGACCTGAAGGCGGCGGGCTTCGTCGACCCTTTGCTGGTTGCGGCGAACGATGGCGTGGGCACCAAGCTGAAGCTCGCGATCGAATGGAATCGCCATGACGGCGTCGGCATCGATCTTGTCGCGATGTGCGTCAACGATCTGATCGTTCAGGGCGCTGAGCCACTGTTCTTCCTCGATTATTATGCAAGTGGCAAACTTGACGCGGCAGTGGCGGAGCGTGTGGTCGCGTCGATCGCAGAGGGCTGCAAGACGGCCGGCTGTGCGCTGATCGGCGGCGAAACCGCGGAGATGCCGGGCATGTACGCGGACGGCGACTATGATCTCGCCGGCTTCTGCGTCGGCGCGGTTGAGCGGACCAACATGCTGACCGGCCACGATATCGCGGCGGGCGACGTTATGCTCGGACTGGCGTCGTCAGGGGTGCATTCGAACGGCTTCTCGCTCGTCCGCCGGCTCGCCAGCGACCGCGGGTGGAAACTCGACCGGCCGGCGCTGTTCGATCAGGACAAGCTGCTGATCGACCATCTGATGGCGCCGACTCGGATATACGTCGCCGGCCTGCTGCCGCTCCTGCGCGAACGCCGTATCAAGGGCCTCGCGCATATCACGGGCGGTGGGTTGCTCGAAAACATTCCACGGGTTCTGCCACAAGGCGTTCACGCGATCGTCGATGCGGATGCCTGGGAGCAGTCCCGGCTCATGGCGTTCCTTCAGGCGCAGGGTGCTATCGAACCGGAGGAGATGGCACGGACCTTCAATTGCGGCGTCGGCATGGTTGCGATCGTCGACGCTAACGATGTGACGATGATCACCGCTGCGCTGAAAGCCGCGGGCGAGACGGTATTCCCGATCGGGCGGATCGAGGCGGGGACACATGGCTGCACCGTGCGCGGTTCGGCGGGCACGTGGAGCGCGCGCGCCGACTGGACCGCGACTCATGGCTGACAGAACGCGCGTCGGCGTGCTCCTGTCGGGGCGCGGATCGAACATGATCGCGCTAATTGAGGCGTCGCGCGATGCGAACTGCCCTTATGAGGTGGTGCTCGTCGCGTCCGACAAGCCGGAGGCGGCCGGCATCGCGTGGGCAAACGTCGAGGGGATAGCGACGTTTGCGCTGTCTCCCCGCGGGCTGGGCAAACCGGCTTATGAGGCGGCGATCGATCGGGCGCTCCGGGACGCCGCGGTCGAGGTCATCGCGCTGGCCGGCTATATGCGGCTGCTCTCCAACGAATTCGTCGCCGCATGGCGCGATCGGATCGTCAATATCCATCCCTCGTTGCTCCCCAAATACAAGGGGCTCGACACGCATGCTAGGGCGATCGCGGCGGGCGATGCCACGGGAGGATGCTCGGTCCATCTGGTTACCGAGGAACTCGATGGCGGCGTCGTGCTGGGTCAGGCCGAAGTCCCGATTCTGCCAGGCGACGACGCCGACGCGCTGGCAGATCGCGTGCTGGCCGCGGAACATGCGCTATACCCCAAGACGCTTGCCGAGTTCGTGAAACGATGAACGCCCTGCCGAAAACAGACATCTGATGAGCCGCGAAACACCGACCGAACGGCGTGAAGCCGCCGAAACGCGTCGCCGCTGGGTGACGCTGGCAGAGGTCCTCGCGGTCGCTGGCGTGCTCATCGCGGCACTCACGCTCTGGAGCAACTGGTCCGAGCGCAACGCGGACAAGGCCGAGAAGGCGAGCGCGCGTGCCAGCGAACAGCGCGAAAGCCGACGCTTCGAAATCCGAGCCGTCGCGGCGGAGAATGGCGATTCGCTGATGTTGCTGCGGGACGACAAGCACGATATCCAGACGGCGACGATCGCGTTCCCCTCGGCGCTGAGCGTCGAGCGCAAGGATGCCCTGACGGATCAGATCCAACGCGACTGGTTCGAAAAGGCCTTGCTGAAAGCCACCGACGGCGGCGCGGACGATCAGGCCGGGCGGCTGCCGGTCCTCATTGCCGTCACCTATACCGACGGCGATGTCTCGGGTTCGGCAAGCGGCATCTACGACGTGATCTGGCGCACGAAAGCCGGTGTGTTTCCGTTCGGCCGATCGCTGAAACTGGAGGGCTTGAAGCTCAGGCAACGTGGCGGCGATCAGGCTAGGCTAGACGCGTTATGGACACGCCAACAACGCTAACGAGGCACCTTACCCCTGCGACCGTCAGATTTCACGGGCGTAGACCGGATCGGTATACGGCGTCGTCCCGATCCTGAAGGGCCGGGTGCCGATCACGGAGAATTGCTGGCGTTCGTAAAAGGCGCGGGCGCGGGCGTTCAAGCCCCACACACCCAACAACACACGGGCGTAATCGCGCTCGGCCGCGTCAGCGAGCGCCCGGTCCATCAACGCGGCACCGAGACCTGATCCCTGCGCCTGCTTCATGAGGTAGATGCGGCGCAGTTCGATATCGCGAGGGCCGGTGTCGATAGGAAATGCAGGCTTCGTAAGTACGGAATAGCCGATCGGGGCATGGCCCGGCTCATATTCGGCGAGCGTCACGATCGTTGCCGGATCATCGAGCCATGCCTCGAAGACCGCGACGCTGTTGTTCCGCGTACAATGATCGACGATGTCGACGCCCGCAAATGCTGTTGCGTAGGCGTCAAGAAACGAGGCGGCTCCGACGAGCGAGAGGGCGGGCGCATCGCCCACCGTCGCGCGTCGCAGCCGCCAGAGCATCAGCCGACGATTTCTTCGGGCTTGAAGAAATAGGCGATCTCGATCTCGGCATTCTCGTCCGAATCCGAACCGTGAACGCTATTGGCTTCGATCGACTCGGCAAGCTCTTTGCGGATCGTGCCGGGCTCGGCGTTCGCCGGGTTGGTCGCGCCCATGATGTCGCGGTTGCGCTGCATCGCGTTCTCGCCTTCGAGAACCTGGACGACGACGGGGCCCGAGATCATGAACGAGACGAGTTCACCAAAGAAGGGGCGCTCCTTGTGCACCGCGTAGAAGCCTTCGGCCTGCTCGCGGGTCATCTGGATGCGCTTCGACGCGACGACGCGCAGGCCGGCTTCCTCGAGCATCTTGGTGACCGCACCGGTCAGGTTGCGGCGGGTGGCATCGGGCTTGATGATCGAAAAGGTACGGTTCGCGGCCATGATGGTCACGGGCTCCTGTGTTGGCGGGAATTGGATGCGCGGCGCTTAGGCGCGGATCGGCCCCAAGGCAACGCCTATGCCGTCCAATTTCAGCCAGCTTGCTCCCAGCGGCCGGCATCGTTCTGTTTCCAGTACCGGCGCTCGACACCGTCACGATCGCCCAGCGCCTTCCATGCCAGCCGCGCCTCGCGAATCGCCTCTTCGTCAAACACGTGGAACACCCGCTCGAAATCGAGCGCCGCGTCCCGCCAGCGACCGTCGACGATCGCGACGTTGCGCGCCGCGTTGGCCGTCGTCACGTCGCTGGCAATCAGGACGGGCTGTGCCGCGTCGTCACCTGCGCCGATATGTGCATGCGGCAGAAAGCTCTCCGGCGCATAGGACCAGAGGAGCCGATCGATTGCGACACGCTGCGCCTCGGGTTCGGCGACGATAAGCAGTCGGCCGCCAGTTTGCACAACGCGCTCGGCGATTCGCGGAAGGACGCGGTCGAGCGGGCTGGTCAGGTGGTAGAAATCGACCTGCATTGTGTTGCTCCCCCAAACCCAGACTGCCGCCCCAGGCCGCCCCGTCATCCTGACCTCTGCCAGGATGACGGTATATAGGTCATTCAGCCTTCGAAATTGTCGGCCACAAACCGGTCGAGCAGGCGCACGCCATAGCCAGTCGCGCCTTTGTCGTGGTGGGTTCCCGGCTTGTCCGACCAGACCATGCCCGCGATGTCGAGGTGCGCCCATTTCACGCCTTCGTCGACGAAGCGCTTGATGAACTGCGCCGCAGTGATCGACCCTGCGCCGCGCGGGCCGACATTCTTCATGTCCGCGATCGGCGAGTCGATCAGCTTGTCATAGGCCGGCGACAGCGGGAAACGCCACAGCGTGTCGCCGCTGGCCGTACCAGCCGCAAGCAACTGGTCCGCCAGCGCGTCGTCATTGGCGAAGATGCCGCCATTCTCGGTGCCAAGCGCGACAATCATCGCACCCGTCAGCGTCGCGAGATCGACGATCGTCGCAGGCTGATGCGTCTTCTGGACCCAGGTCACGCAGTCGCAGAGCACGAGCCGTCCTTCGGCGTCGGTGTTCAGGACTTCGATCGTCTGGCCCGACATCGACGTGATGACGTCGCTAGGCCGCAACGCCGCGCCATCAGGCATGTTCTCGACCAGCCCCATCACGCCGACCACATTGGCCTTGGCATTGCGCGCAGCGAGCGCCTTCATCGCGCCGGCAACGGCCCCTGCTCCGCCCATGTCCCACTTCATGTCTTCCATGCCCGCGCCCGGCTTGATGGAGATACCACCCGAATCGAACGTCACGCCCTTGCCGACAAGGGCAAGCGTCGGGACGTCGGCGGCGGCTCCGTTCCATTTCAGCGCCAGCAGGCGCGCCTCGCGTCGCGAGCCCTGGCTGACGCTCAGCAGCGAACCCATGCCGAGTTCCGCCATCTGCGCTTCGTCGAGGACGGTGATTTCGAGCCCCAGCCCTTCGACGTCCTTCGTCACCTTCTCGACGAAGCTCTCGGGGTAGACGATGTTTGGCGGCGATGTGACAAGCCACCGCGTCAGGTCCATGCCACCACTTACCGCGGCCTGCTCGGCCCATGCCGCGTCGGTGCCTTCGGGGGCACCGGCGATCGTGAATGTCGTCAAGCTGGGCTTCGACGTCTCGGCAAGCTTGGTGCGATACGTGTCGTAACGCCATGCGCGCTGCAGGGCCGCTGCGGCGAACCGGGCGGCAGCCGCAGCACTCGGGGGCGTCGAGGCGGCACCCAGGTCGATCGTCACCGCGGTGGCGCCTGACGTCAGCAGGCGCGCAGTGACCGCACCTCCGGCTTTCCCCCAATCCGCATCGCTGCCTGCGCCGACGCCAACGAACAGGACCTGCCGAACCGTGCCCGCAACCGGCACGAAGACCTCGATGATCGCCCCCGCTGCGCCGGTGAAGCGGGCAGCGGCCGCTGCCTGCATTGCTACCGCCTCGACGCCATCCCCGATCGCGGTCCATCGCGTCGTGGAAAGTCCGTCCTTGGCAACGGGCACGGCGAGAATGGCCGCATCGGGCGTGGCGACGGAGGTGAAATCGATCTGCATGGGGACCTCGAAGAACATTGAATAGACTGGGCTAGATGCCCCTAAGCTGATGCTGCGGAGGCGGCAAAGCAAGGTCGCGGCCGATCAAGCCTGTGGATAGCGGTGATCCGACGCACGGCGATTGCAGCAACGCGCGGACGATGCGATAGGCGGCGCGGTATGGCGGCGACCGGCCGCAGTTCCAAAAGGGGTTGGTTCGGATCGTGTTGCGTATCGACCTTATGGCGGGTTGCGCCCTGTCGCTCGCCTTGCTCGCATCGGGACTGCTTCCAGCGTCCGCGCGCGCGCAGGATCTCCAGGCGCGTCCGGCAGCGCCGCCCCTTCCGGAACCGCCGACCTCATCGACCCCGACGGATCCGGATCAGGTGCAGTTCAGCGCCAGCGGTCTTGAATATGACACTGACGCCGACATCGTCACGGCAACGGGTGAAGTCCGCATGTTCCGCCAGGGCGATCGGCTGCGCGCCGACAAAGTGGTGTGGAACCGCAAGACGGGAAAGGTTCTTGCGACGGGCAATATCGCGGTCACCAACCCCCAGGGCGACATTGCCTATGGCGACTCGATCGAGCTGACCGACTCGCTGAAAGACGGCGTCGTCGACAACATGCTCGTCGTGCTCGAACAGGGCGGCAGGCTGGCCGCCAAGCAGGGGACGCGCGAAGCCGATGGCACGGTCGAACTGCGCAGTGCCGCGTATACGCCCTGCGCCGTCGTCAACTCGGCCGGTTGCCCCAAGGAGCCGACCTGGAAGATCACCGCAGTCAGCGTCACCTATCGACCCGACCGCAAGCGGATCTATTATGCCGGCGCGCGGCTGCACCTGTTCGGCCTTCCCAGCCTGCCGTTGCCCAAATTCTCCAATCCCGTCGGTGGAGGCAGCGACAGCGGACTGCTATCGCCCAATGGCGGCTATAGCCGGGTCAACGGCTTCGAAGTCAGCATCCCCTATTATTTGAAGCTTGCGCCCAACCAGGGCTTGGTCGTCACGCCGCATCTCTACACCAGCGTCCTGCCGATGCTCCAGGCAGACTATTCCGCGCTGAGCACCAGGGGCGCGTTCAGCCTGCGCGCCTATGCGACCGAAAGCCGCCGGAGCGACGATCTGACCACGGCAAATTCAGCGGACACCAGCATGGCGTTCCGCGGCTACCTCGACGGCATGGCACGCTATCAGCTGACGCCCAACTGGAGTGTCAGCGGCTCGCTCCGCCTGACGACCGACCGGACGTTCCTGCGGCGCTACGACATCTCGCGCGACGACCGGTTGCGCAGCACGGCCAGCCTCGAGCGGATCGACGACAGCAGCTATTTCGCGCTGACCGGCTGGTACGTCCAAACGCTGCGCGTCAATGACAGCCAGGGTCAGCAGCCGATCGCGCTTCCCGAGATCGACTATCGCAAGCGCTTCGACGATGGACTGGTCGGGGGCCGCGTCCAGCTCCAGCTCAACACGCTGGCGCTGACACGCACCGACGGACAGGACACGCAGCGCGCGTTCGCCAGCGCGCAATGGGATCTTCGGCGCCTGACGAACTGGGGTCAGGAAGTCACCTTCACGGCATTCGCCCGCGCCGACGCCTATAACACGAACAACACCGACGCGACCTCGATCGTCAGTTATCGCGGACTCGAAGGATTTCACAAGCGGGCGATCGGCGCAGCGGCCGTCGACGTGAAATGGCCGTTCATCGGCACGTTCCTCGGCGGCACGCAGCGGTTCACGCCGCGTGTCCAACTGGTCGCCGCACCGAGCATCGCCAACACGCGCATCCCCAACGAGGATTCGCGCGCCGTCGACCTCGACGATACCAACCTGTTCGCACTGAACCGCTTTGCTGGGTATGACCGGTTCGAGGATTCCTCGCGCGCCACCTATGGCGGCGAGTGGGCACTCGACCTTCCGGGAATCGCGTTCACGACGAATATCGGACAGAGCTATCGCCTGGGCACGCGCCCGACGATCCTGCCCGACGGTACGGGGCTCAGCGACCGGTTCTCAGATATTGTCGGTCGCAGCGAATTGCGGTTCCGCGACTTTGTCTCGGTGGTGCACCGCTACCGGCTCGACAAGGACAGCCTGGCGATCCGCCGCAACGAGATCGACGCCACGATCGGATCGCGCGCGACTTACGTGCTCGTCGGCTATCTCAAGCTGAACCGCAACATCGACGCCGTGATCGAGGATTTGCGCGACCGCGAGGAGATCCGCGTCGCCGGCCGTGTCCAGTTTGCCCGGTTCTGGTCCGCCTTCGGATCGGGGGTCGTCGATTTGACGAACAAAGCGGAAGATCCGCTGTCCGTCAGCGACGGTTTCAGCCCGATCCGCCACCGTGTCGGCGTGCAGTATGAAGACGATTGCCTGCGGCTTGGCGCGACGTGGCGGCGGACGTACAACGATACCGGTGATGCGCGGAAGGGGAACAGTTTCCTGCTGACGCTGGCCTTCACCAATCTTGGCCGCTAAGCCCGCATTCAGCTAAGCCAGGGTAGGCCGCGCGGCACGTGCGATGATACGCGATGATGGGATACCGACACCTTGAAGCATGATGTTCGACTGACGGCGCGTGGTGGCCGCGTAATCGGCGCTGTGGTCCTTGCCGCACTGACCGCAAGCGCCATTGCCCAGACCGCGCCAACGCCTGCGCCCGCGCCCGCTGGAGGATCCGGCCAGACCGTGTCCGATCAGAGCGTGCCCGACAATACCGGGCTTAACCTGCCGACGAACCTTCAGATCTTCGGCAAGGTCGATCCGAACGTCCGCAAGCCGACGGCGATCGTCAACGATTCCGTGATCACCGGCACCGACGTCGATCAGCGCGTCGCCTTGATCGCGATGGCCAATGAGGGCGCCAAGCTCTCCCCCGAAGACCGCGATCGGTTGAAGCTCCAGGTCCTACGGCAGCTGATCGACGAGACGCTGCAGATCCAGGAGGCAAAGACCGCCGACATCACGATCACGCCCGCCGAACTGACGCAGAGCTATGACGCGGTGTCGAAGCGGTTCAACCGTACCCCTGCCACCATGGCGGCCTATCTGCGGCAGACCGGCTCATCGGATCGCTCGCTCAAGCGTCAGATCGAAGGCGAACTGGCCTGGCAGCGCTATCTGCGGCGCCGTGTCGAGCCCTTCGTCAACGTCGGCGACGAGGAGGTCAAAGGCATTATCGACCGCCTCGAGGCGGCCAAGGGCACGGACGAGTTCAACCTGAAAGAAATCTACCTCGCCGGGAATGCGACGAACGGGCAACAGGTCTATGCCAATGCCCGCCAGCTAATCCAGGAGATCCAGAAGGGCACGCAGCCGTTCGAGTCCTATGCGCGGCAATTCTCCGAGGCGTCGACCCGCGCGGTCGGCGGCGACCTTGGCTGGGTTCGCGCATCGACGCTGCCGCCGGAGCTCGCCCAGGCGACGCAGTCGATGCAGGTCGGCCAGGTGGCCGGTCCGATCGAGGTGTCGGGCGGCTATTCGATCCTGTACCTGACCGACAAGCGTCAGGTGCTGACCGCCGACCCACGCGACGCGCGGCTCAGCCTGAAGCAGCTGACGTTGCGCTTCCCGCCCAACACCTCGCAGGCGCAGGCCGCAGCCCGTGCCGAGGCGTTTGCAAGGGCTACAAAGGATCTGCGCGGGTGTGGCACCGTCGAAAAGGTAGCGGCCGGCATCGGAGCCGACGTTGTCGACAATGATACGGTCCGGATCCGCGATCTTCCGCCGCAGCTTCAGGAAGTGATGCTCAAGTTGCAGGTCGGCGAATCGAGTCCGCCGTTTGGGTCCGCCGAACAGGGCGTACGTGCCCTCGTCCTGTGCGGACGCGACGATCCGCAGTCAGGCAATCTGCCGAGTTCGGAACAGATCCAGGGACAGCTCGAGCAGCAGCGCGTCAATTTGCGGGCCCAGCAGAAACTGCGCGATCTGCGTCGTGACGCCGTCGTCGAATATCGCTGATCCTGACATGCCGCAGTCGCGCCCCCTCGCCGTCTCGATGGGCGACCCTGCGGGGATCGGACCTGAAATCATCGCCAAGGCTTGGGCCGCGCGTGTTGCGCACGATCTGCCCCCGTTCGTTGCGATCGGCGACATCCGGGCGATCGAGCGGGTCTGGTCCGGGCCCGTGGTCCGGATCGCTGATCCTACCGAAACGGCCACGGTATTCGCCGGTGCGCTGCCGGTGCTGAGCGTCGAAGACGCGGGCGAGATCGTGCCCGGGAATCCGGATGTCGAGGGCGCCCGTTGCGCCTTGCATGCGCTCGAGCTTGCGGTGGGACTGGTCAAGACCGGAGCAGCACGCGCACTGGTCACGGGGCCGGTATCGAAGGCAAAGCTTTATGCGATTGGCTTCACCCATCCCGGGCAGACGGAGTTCGTCGCTGAACGGTTCGGCGTCGCGGGCGAGAATGCCGTGATGATGCTTGCCGGCCCGTCACTCCGTGTCGTGCCGATCACAACGCATGTACCGCTCAGCGACGTCGCGTCCCTGCTGTCGGTCGATTTGATCGTCGCAAAGGGGCGGGCAACGGCTCGTGGGTTGACGCGGAATTTCGGGATCGCGGCCCCGAGGCTCGCCTTTGCCGGGTTCAATCCGCATGCGGGCGAACAGGGCGCGCTCGGTCGTGAGGAGATTGATATCATCGCCCCGGCGATCGAGTTGCTGCGCGCGGAGGGCATCGATGCGACCGGGCCTTTTGCGGCAGATACCTTGTTCCACCCGCGCGCGCGCGCGACCTATGACGCGGTACTTTGCTGCTATCATGACCAGGCGCTCGTGCCGCTCAAGACCATCCATTTTGACGAAGGCGTCAACATCACGCTCGGGCTGCCTATCGTGCGTACGTCGCCTGACCACGGCACGGCATTCCCGATCGCCGGTAAAAACCTCGCCGAACCGGGTGCCATGATCGCGGCTATCGCGATGGCCGGCCAGGCATCCGATCGGCGTGCCGCGCAAAGCGCCGAAAGTCGATGATCGCCCCGGCAACGGCCCTCCCCCCGCTGCGCGAGGTGATCGCGCGGCATGGCCTCAATGCCAGCAAGGCGCTGGGGCAGAATTTCCTGTTCGACGGGCAATTGCTGGCGCGCATCGCCGCTGTGCCGGGTGACCTGCACGACGCTGAAGTCCTCGAGGTCGGCCCAGGTCCCGGTGGACTGACCCGCGCTTTGCTTGCGGCGGGTGCGCGCGTGACGGCGATCGAGCGGGATCACCGCTGTATCCCGGCGCTAGCCGAACTGGGCGACGCGTTCCCGGGGCAGTTGACGGTCATCGAGGGCGATGCGCTGGCGATCGACGCACCGGCGTTCTTCAAGACAAAGCCACACATCGTCTCCAACCTGCCCTATAATGTCGGTACCGCCTTGCTGGTCGGCTGGCTGTCGGCGGACTGGGTGCCATGGTGGCAATCGCTGACGCTGATGTTCCAGAAGGAGGTCGCTGAACGGATTGTCGCGACCACCAATAGCGACCATTACGGACGTCTGGCGGTGCTGGCACAATGGCGAAGCGCGTCGCGGATCGCGATGCCGGTCCACAGGTCGGCCTTCACGCCGCCTCCCAAGGTCATGTCCGCGGTCGTCCACATCACGCCACATGCTGCGCCCGAGGGTGTCGACTTCGCCCTGCTCGAACGGCTGACCGGCGCCGCCTTTGGCCAGCGTCGCAAGATGCTCCGCCAGAGCCTGAAGTCGGTGCCTGGTGCTCTCGATGCGCTGGAGCGGATCGGGATCGATGGGACGCGACGCGCAGAGACCTTGTCGGTGCTGGATTTCGTGGCACTGGCGCGCGCTGCGAAGACACGGCCGCTCACCGTCAGCGGCTGAGGTCGTTCCGCTCAGTCCTTGGCGGGGGTCGCGGGCTTTACGACCTGCGCAGTCGTGATGGGCGGCCCCTTGGCGATGATCGCGGCAAGCTGCACTGCTTCGGGACACGGACCCTTGCAGATGGTGCGGATCTTGGCGAGGTTGTCGCGGGCCCGGACGACCGCGCCCTTCATCACCAACGCACTGCCCTGCCCCTGCAACGCGGTGACGTCATTCGGTTCGAGCAGCAGCGCCTCGCGGTAAAGGCGGATCGCCTTGCCCGGCAGTTCGCGCGCCTCTGCGACTTTGCCCAGTTCGACGAACGCCGCGCGATTGCGCGGATCGACCGCAACCGCGGTTTCGAGCATGTCGGTCGCGCCGTCGAGATTGCCGGCCGCCTTCAGGCTGCGTCCCTGAGCGAGCAGTTGAAGCGACCGCGGATCGATCTGCGTATCGGGCCGCTGGCCGCTGAGTGACGTCGATACGGACACGACCGTCAGCGCGGCGGCAACGGCAACGGTCGAAAAACGCATGATGGTCTCCAGGCGGGGCACAGCGGATTTGGCTAGCATGGGCTGATAAGGCGCGCGACAAAAAATCCGTCGGTGCCGTCGCGGCCGGGCTCGAGGCGAACCCCGTGGCCATGGACAGCGCCTGCGGGCAACGACAGCGGCGCGGTCGTCCAGCCGGGATGCGCGCTCAGGAACCATCCAACCTGGTCTGTGCCTTCCGCATCGAGCAGCGAACACACGATATACACCAGCGCGCCGCCCGGCTTGACCAGCGTTGCCGCGACCGACAGCACCTGCTGTTGCGTCGACTGCAATCTGGACACGCGGTCGGGCGTCAGGCGCCAGCGGGCCTCGGGATTGCGTCGCCACGTGCCTGTTCCCGAACAAGGCGCATCGACGAGCACGCCGTCCGCACGGCCTGCCCATTCGCTCAACGCCTCGATCTCGCGGGTCGGGTTGAGCAACTGCGTCTCGATGATCGCGGCCCCCGCACGGGTCGCGCGCGGCGTCAGCCGTGACAGCCGGTTACGATCGGTATCGCAGGCAAGGAGGGTACCCGTGTTCGCCATCATTGCGGCGAGCGCGAGCGTCTTGCCGCCCGCGCCTGCGCAAAGGTCGACGATCCTTTGACCGGGCTTTGCCTGCATCGCGAGCCCGACGATCTGGCTGCCCTCGTCCTGGACTTCCAGCGCTCCCTCGTTGAACAGCGGCAATGCCTCGACGTTCGTGCCGGTCGGCAGCCGGATTCCGTCGGGAGCGTGCGGTGTCGCCTCAGCCTCGGGCAATGCGGCGAGCACGGCGGGACGATCCGCGACGAGCGTGTTGACCCGCAGGTCGAGCGTCGCACGCCCCGCAAGATCGGTGAGCGCCGCGCCATCGAGCCCCGATGCCCGCAACGCCTTGGTCAGCCATTGCGGGGCGACGCCAGCGCGCGCGCGTGGTTCGTCCTTGCCGATCGGCGCTGGTGCATGGGTCGAGCCGTCGAAGGTCGCGGCCAGCGCGGGGTCGGCATCAGCGACCAGCAGCATCGCGGCACGACCGTCCTCAGGCCGATCCCCTGCCTTGCGGATCGCCGCATAGACGAGCTCACGCACGGCGCGACGGTCCTTCGACCCCGCATAGCGACGCGTGGCGAAGTAGCGGGCGATGAGCGTGTCGGCTGCCGCGCCGCTCTCGCGGGCAGCGGCGATGATCTGGTCAAGCAGTTCGATCGCGGCCTGCGTCCGTGCCGACGGGGTCAAGGCCGGTCTCCCGGGACTGCGCAATATCGGGTAGTGATTTGGTAGGGGATCATCATCATCCCCTGCCCCTACCCCCTCCCGGACGCAGAAGGGAATGATTTCAGGTATCCACTCGCCACATTCCCGGCCAGCGGGCCCTCCCGATCCCGTTGCGGCATCAGGAGACGTCGATGCTAGCGCGTCGGGTAGTTCGGGGCTTCGCGCGTGATCGTGACGTCGTGGACATGGCTCTCCATCAGGCCGGCACCGGTGATCTGGACGAATTCCGCGCGTGCCTGCAGATCCGGAATCGTCGCCGACCCGGTATAGCCCATCGCTGCCTTGATCCCGCCGACGAGCTGGTGGACGACGTCGCGTGCCGGGCCCTTATACGCAACCTGCCCCTCGATGCCCTCGGGAACCAACTTCAGCTGGTCCTTGATATCGCCCTGGAAGTAGCGATCCGCAGACCCGCGGCCCATCGCACCGACCGACCCCATCCCACGATAGGATTTATACGCGCGCCCCTGGTAAAGGAAGGTTTCGCCCGGCGCCTCGTCCGTCCCGGCGAGCAGCGACCCGATCATCACGGTCGATGCGCCTGCAGCCAGCGCCTTGGCCATGTCGCCCGACGTGCGGATACCGCCATCCGCGATCACCGGTACGCCGGCCTTATGACCGGCTTCGGCGCAATCCATCACGGCCGTCAACTGCGGTACGCCCACGCCAGCGACCACCCGCGTGGTGCAGATCGACCCGGGGCCGATGCCGACCTTGATGCCGTCCGCGCCCGCGTCGATCAGCGCGCGGGTCGCGTCGCCCGTCGCGACGTTGCCGGCGACGACCTGGACCGAGTTGGACAGTTTCTTCACCCGCTCGACCGCACGCCCGACGTCGCGGTTATGACCATGCGCCGTGTCTATGACGATCAGGTCGCATCCGGCGTCGACCAGCTGCTCCGTGCGATCGAAGCCCTTGTCGCCGACGGTCGTCGCCGCTGCGACACGCAGGCGGCCCGCCTCGTCCTTGGTCGCATCGGGGAACATGACGGCCTTTTCGATATCCTTGACCGTAATGAGGCCGACGCAACGATACTCGGCATCGACGACCAGCAGCTTTTCGATGCGACGCTGGTGCAGCAGCCGGCGCGCTTCCTCCTTGCCGACCTCGGTCGATACAGTCGCAAGATTCTCGTGCGTCATAAGCTCGCTGACCGGCTGCTGCGGGTTACCGGCGAAGCGAACGTCGCGATTGGTCAGGATTCCGACTAGCTTGCCATCCGACTCGACGACCGGAATGCCGCTAATCCGATGGCCGGCCATCAACGCCTGCGCTTCGCCTAGAGTGGCGGTCGGCTTGATCGTGATCGGGTTGACCACCATCCCCGATTCGAACCGCTTGACCTGACGGACCGCGACAACCTGTTCCTCGATCGTCAGGTTACGGTGTAGCACGCCGATGCCGCCGAGCTGCGCCATGACGATCGCCATGTCCGCTTCGGTCACAGTGTCCATCGCGGAGGACAGGATCGGAATGTTGAGGGCTATCCCCCGCGTTACCTGGGTCCGCGTGTCCGCCTGGCTTGGCAGCACGTCCGATTCCCCCGGATACAGTAGGACGTCGTCGAAAGTGAGGCCGAGGCGGATATCCATGAAAGCTGCCGATCCTGGGTGTGGGGTGGCGCGCCATGTAACCAAAGCGGGCGCGTACGGCTAGGCCCCTCTGCGAACGGCGTGCTATAGCCGGGCACTACACGCATGGGGGATATTCCGATGGGGTTGATTGTCGCCGGGCTCGCAGTGGCACTGGTGCTGTTCTATTTGATGACCAGTATCAAGATCGTACGTCAGGGCTATCAGTACACGATCGAACATTTCGGAAGGTTCACGACGGTCGCAAGGCCCGGCTTCAATTTCTATCCGGCGTTTTTCTACCGCGTAGGGCGGAAGGTGAACATGATGGAACAGGTGATCGATATTCCCGGGCAGGAGATCATCACCAAGGACAATGCGATGATATCGACCGACGGGGTCGTGTTCTTCCAGGTGCTGGATTCGGCCAAGGCCGCCTATGAGGTGTCCGACCTGTATCAGGCACTGCTGCAGCTCACGACGACAAATCTTCGCACAGTGATGGGCTCGATGGATCTCGACGAGACGTTGAGCAAGCGCGACGAGATTAATGCGCGATTGCTGAGCGTCGTCGACCACGCAACGACGCCCTGGGGGGTCAAGATCACCCGGGTGGAGATCAAGGACATTCGTCCGCCCGCCGACATCGTCAACGCCATGGGCCGCCAGATGAAGGCCGAGCGCGAGAAGCGCGCAAACATCCTGGACGCGGAAGGCTCACGCGCCTCGGAAATCCTCCGGGCAGAGGGCCAGAAGCAGGCACGGATCCTCGAATCGGAGGGCCGCAAGGAATCGGCCTTTCGCGATGCCGAGGCGCGCGAGCGCGCGGCCGTTGCCGAAGCGTCAGCCACCCGAGCCGTGTCGCAAGCGATCGAAGAGGGCGGCGCGCAGGCGATCAACTATTTCATCGCGCAGAAATATGTCGAGGCAATCGGCAAATTCGCCACCTCGCCCAATGCGAAAACGATCCTGTTTCCGGTCGAGGCGACTCAATTGATGGGAACGCTGGGTGGCATTGGCGAGATTGCGAAGGATGCCTTGCGCGACACGGTGCCGTCAGCCACCCCGGCAGCGAAGCCGTCACCCAGGGGACCATTTGAACTGTCGAACGCCAACGAGGTGCCGCAAAGCTGATGTATGGGATCGGACCGGCCGTCGCATGGCTGATCGCTGCGCTGGTGTTGGGGATCGCGGAACTGGCTGTTCCGGGGGTTTTCCTGGTCTTTCTGGCGATCGCCGCAGCGTTCACCGGGGTGATGGCATTCGCGCTGCCGGACCTGCCGATCGCCGTACAGCTTGGCGCCTTCGCGATCTGGAGTGTGGTCGCGGTCACGATCGGCAAACGATGGTATCGTGACTATCCGGTCGAGGGCGGGGATCCGCTGCTGAACGATCGCGCGGCGCGATTGATCGGCCAGATCGTGATCGTCGAGACGGCGCTCGTTAACGGCCAAGGCCGCGTTCTCGTTGGTGACGGCAGCTGGCCCGCACGCGGGCCCGACGCGGCGGTCGGCACGCGGGTCAGGATCGTCGCGGTGATGGACGGCGCGGTGGCTGTGGAACCTCAGTAGACGATTGTCGCAACGTCTCGGACGGCCCGTTCAATTTCGATGGCCGGACCGGGAATGGCTAAACGCCTAAGCCCGATCCGGCACGCCCAATTCTGTCAGTTGCCCGCGGGGTCACGCGGCTTCGGTCACCTTCGGCGCCGCCTGCATCACGCTGGCATCGACATGCTCCGAGAACTGCGCGAAATTCTCGACAAACAGGTCGACCAGCTTTGCCGCCGTCGCGTCATAGGCATCGGTATCTGCCCATGTCGTCCGCGGATCGAGGATGGCGTCGTCGACGCCCTGCACGCTCACCGGAACCTGAAACCCGAAGTTCGGGTCTGTACGGAATTCGGCAGTCTTCAGACTTCCGTCCAGCGCGGCGTTGAGCAGCGCACGCGTCGCCTTGATCGGCATGCGGCTGCCGACACCATATTTGCCCCCGGTCCAACCCGTATTCACCAGCCAGCAGTCGACCCCGCCGCGCGCGATCCGTGCCTTCAGGAGGTTACCATAGACCGAAGGATGCCGCGGCATGAACGGAGCGCCGAAACAGGTCGAGAATGTCGCGTCGGGCTCAGTCACGCCGATTTCGGTGCCGGCGACGCGCGCCGTATAGCCCGACAGGAAGTGATACATCGCCTGGTCCGGAGTCAGTTTGGCAATCGGCGGGAGCACACCATAGGCATCAGCGGTCAACATTACGATGTTCCGTGGAACCGGACCCATATTGTCCGCCGAGCTGTTTGGAATGAAGTCGATCGGATAAGCACCCCTGCTGTTCTCCGCCAGCGTGTGATCGTCGAGATCAAGCAGGCGCGTCGTGGGATCCATGACGACATTCTCGAGAACCGTTCCGAATCGCTTCGTCGTTGCGAAGATCTCGGGCTCGGCATCGGCCGACAAACGGATCATCTTGGCGTAGCAGCCACCTTCGAAGTTGAAGACAGCGGTATCGGACCAGCCATGCTCATCGTCGCCGATCAGCGTTCGGCTGGCGTCGGCACTCAATGTCGTCTTGCCGGTGCCAGAAAGCCCGAAGAACACCGCGGTATCGCCGTTTGCGCCCATGTTTGCCGAACAATGCATCGGCATCACGCCGGCCGGCGGCAGGAGGTAGTTGAGAAGGCCGAAGACCGACTTTTTCATCTCCCCGGCATATTTCGTACCCCCGATCAGGATAAGCCGATCGGTGAAATTGACCGCGATGACGGTTTCGCTGCGGCAGCCATGCCGCGCAGGATCGGCCTGAAAGCTGGGCAGATCGATGATCGTATAGTCGGCAACGAAGTCATTCAGCGCCGACGCTTCCGGACGGACAAGCATCGTGCGGATGAAGAGATTGTGCCAGGCAAGTTCCGTAACGACGCGAACATTCACCCGGTGATCGGGTTGTGATCCACCATACAGGTCCTGGACGAACAAGGTATTCTTTTGCGCCAGCGCGGCGTAGATATCCGCCTTCAATGCGGCAAAATGCCCGGGGTCCATCGGCTTGTTGCTCTTGCCCCACCAGACGGTCGCGTCGGTTTCCGCGTCGCGGACGATGAACTTGTCCTGAGCCGAACGTCCGGTATGGGCGCCCGTTTCGACGACGAGGGGCCCGTCGGCGGACAGACGCCCCTCACCCCGGTCGAGCGCGGCTTCGACCAACTGCGCGGTCACCAGATTCCAGTGCACCTCCGCACGTGTTTCAATTCCCTGCACGTCGAGCCCTGAGGCAGGGGTTCGCAAATCAGACACGGCATCTCTCCATAAGACACTTGCGCATACGTATGTATGTCGTTGAGTCTCGATCTAGGCGGGCCTGTGATCCGGGTCAAATCGACCGGCGGGCGTGCAACTCACGCCGCGGTCCGGTGTAGCCTGGTTGAGTACGCTAGCACTTTGCCCTACGCAGCCCGAGATTTATCCCGGCGGGCGCCAAGAAGATGACAGCCAGACCATGACGGCAACGATCGCGCTCGTCGATGACGACCGAAACATCCTAACGTCGGTGTCGATCGCCCTTCAGACCGAGGGGTTTGTCACGCGGGTCTATTCGGACGGCGAGACCGCGCTGAAGGCCTTGACGGACAATCCCCCCGATCTGGCGATCTTCGACATCAAGATGCCCCGTATGGATGGTCTGGAACTGTTGCGGCGGCTGCGCGAAAAGAGCCAGATACCTGTCATCTTCCTGACCAGCAAGGATGACGAACTCGACGAGGCGCTTGGCCTTGCGATGGGGGCGGACGATTATATCGCGAAGCCGTTCTCGCAGCGATTGCTGATTGCGCGGGTCCGGGCGATCCTGCGCCGCGCGGAGTTGACCCGGTCGCCTGGCACGGAGACGGAGGCCGAGGCGGCCGGGCCGCTTGACCGGGGGCGGCTCAGCATGGACCCGGCGCGCCACCGGACCCTGTGGGCTGGCGAACCCGTGACACTGACGGTGACGGAATTCATGATTCTCGAAACGCTCGCGCAGCGGCCGGGTATCGTCAAGACGCGCAACCAGTTGATGGACGCCGCCTATCAGGACGACATCTATGTCGACGACCGGACGATCGACAGCCACATAAAGCGGCTGCGTCGCAAGTTCCGACAGGTCGATCCAGATTTCGACGCGATCGAAACACTGTATGGGGCAGGCTATCGGTTCTCCGAGGATTAACATGGGACGGAGCGATCCGCGCGACGACGTGGGCGATCGAACCGAGGATGACGGTCGCGATCTGACATTACGCTGGTCGGGTCAGATCTCGCTCACGCGGCGTATCCTCGCCGTCAATATCTTCGCGCTCCTGCTGCTCGCAGGCGGCTTCTTCTACCTCGATTCCTATCGCAGCCGGATCGTCGACAGCCGCGTGGCGCAGGCCGCACGCGAGGCGCGGCTGATCGGTGAGGCAATCGCCGCAGTCGATCCGGCGCTGCGTGAGCCGCTCATCGTTCGGCTGGCGCAGGATACGGGCTCGCAGATCCGGGTCTTCGACCGCGACGGGCAGATCATCAAGGACAGTCGCGCACTGGGGCTGCGCAGTTTCGTGCTGCACGACCCCGACAAGGAAGACTGGGGGCAGGATGCCGCGCGCTTTCTCGACGCGGTCATCGACGTGGTCGTGATGGCGCCCCGCGCACCGCTTTACCGCGAACGCGGCCCGCGGCAACGCTGGCCCGACGTCGAGGACGTACGGTTGCGGCATGGCATCTCCACGACGGTCTGGCGCGCGCCCGACCGCACCCCAGTGATAACGGCTGCGGCCCGCGTGCCGGGCGGCGGCGTGGTGATGACCACGGTGAACGCGCGTGACATCACGCGCACCGTGCGTATCGAACGCTTCCGCCTGAGCATGGTGCTGTTGCTGGTCTCAATCGTGTCCGTGCTGCTGTCGCTGTTCCTTGCACGCACCATCGTCCGGCCCCTGCGCCGTCTCGCTCGGGCGGCGGTGCGGGTGCGGCTCGGGCGCGCGCGCGAAGTCGTGGTCCCTCGACTGCCGTCGCGCCGGGATGAACTGGGCATGCTTGCCAGGGCGCTGTCGGACATGAGCCTAGCGCTCAGGGCCCGCATCGACGCGACCGAAGCGTTCGCCGCCGACGTTACGCATGAGATGAAGAACCCGCTGGCGTCGTTACGGTCTGCGGTGGAAGGGCTGTCACGCGTGCAGGATCCCGCCCTCAAGGAGCAACTGATGGCGATCGTGCGAGACGATGTCCATCGACTAGATCGGCTGATCTCCGACATCTCCGACGCGTCGCGACTGGACGCACAGCTCAGCCGGGCAAAGTTCGAACCGATCGACATGGTCAGCCTGATCGACGGCTTGCTGTCGCAGCGCCTCGCTCGCGACGTCGAACGTGAAATCCGTTTTCGCTTCGATCGCAGCGACGATGGCCCGTTCGTCGTGCTCGGCGAAGGCGCCCGGCTCGAGCGTGTGATCGAGAACCTGATCGATAACGCGGTATCCTTCTCGCCCGACCGCGGCCTGATCACGTTGTCCGCAATGCGCGGCGCGCACGAGGTCGTCCTTCGTGTCGAGGATGAGGGCCCGGGCGTCCCTCCAGACGCACGCGATGCGATCTTTCGCCGCTTCCACTCGGTCAGACCTGAAGGCGAAGCCTTCGGGCGTCACTCCGGACTAGGGCTGGCCATTGCGCGCACCATCGTCGAGGGGCATCAGGGCACGATCACCGTCGAATCGCGCGAGGATCGGCTGGGCGGTGCCCGGTTCGTAATCCATCTGCCGCTGTACGCACGATGAGGGAGCTCTAGTTCTGTCTGTCCTCTCGTCCGATCGCCTGCATGCGACGACCGTCTCGATCGGCGGCCAGGGCGTCCTGCTGGAAGGACCTTCCGGCATCGGCAAGTCCGACCTCGCCCTTCGCCTGATCGACCGCGGCGCAATGCTGGTCAGCGACGACCAGACCATCGTGGTGCGCTCGGGTGCCCGGTTGCTGGCACACCCACCCGCTTCCATCGCAGGCCGGATCGAGGTTCGGGGTCTGGGCATTATCGCCATGCCCTATGTTGTCGACATACCCATCGCCCTGCTCGTACGGCTAGGTGGACAGGTTCCGAGGATGCCCGAGCGAGAGGCACGGCGGATCGCCGGCGTCGACATCCCGGTCCTCCTGCTCGAACCACTCCAGGCGTCCGCTCCACTGAAGGTTGAATTGGCTCTGACACACGGAATTCTCGCCGCATGACGCGCCAATCAAAGCCCATCCTGCTGATCACCGGCATGTCGGGCGCGGGCAAATCGACCGTTCTCAAGACGCTTGAGGATCTGGGCTGGGAGATCGTCGACAACCTGCCGCTCCTGCTGCTCGATCGGCTGCTCGATACGCCGCGCGCACAGGGACAAATGGATGATTCCACTCCCTTGGCGATTGGTATCGGCCCGCAAACGCGCGATTTCGATGCGGATCGCATCATCGGGCGCATCCGCGATCTGCGCGATCGGCACGGTCTGGAAATCGGGACGCTGTTTCTCGACTGTTCGGGGGTAGAACTCGAGCGACGCTATTCGGAGACGCGGCGACGTCATCCGCTCGCGCCCGATCGCCCCGCGGGCGACGGGATCGCGCGCGAGCGTGAAATGCTGCGGCCGCTGCGCGACTGGGCGAACCGGTTGATCGACACGACCACATTGGCGGCCAACGAACTGGCGCAACAGATCCGCCACAGCTTCGCGCAGGACGATCAGGGTGCTCCGACGCTGTCGATCCAGTCGTTCGGCTTCGCTCGCGGGCTACCCCGCAACGCCGACCTCGTCTTCGACATGCGGTTTCTGCGAAATCCGCATTGGGATCCGCGGCTGCGTCCTGGGACCGGACTGGATCTCGAGGTTGCGCAATATGTCATGGCCGATCCGGCCTATGAAGCCGCTGTCAGCCGCATCGAGGATCTGCTGCTCCTGTTGCTGCCGCGCTACAAGGCGGAGGGCAAGTCCTATGTCAGCGTTGCGATCGGGTGTACCGGAGGGAGACACCGGTCGGTTCATGTTGCCGAACGGATCGCCGGACGGTTGCGCGCAGAGGGTTTTTCGCCCACGGTAAACCATCGCGACCTGGGGGCCGCGCCGCAGGACTCGCTTGAGGGACCACCGGTCGGCTTATGAGTATGAAGCGTCTGATATGATCGGCCTAGTTTTGGTGACCCACGGGCGGCTCGCCGACGAGTTCGTGACCGCAATGGTCCATGTCGTCGGCCCGCAGGAACGTGTTGCGGCAATCGCGATCGGCCCGGATGACGATATGGAGGAACGCCGCGCGGATATTGCGACGGCGATCGCCGAAGTCGATGCGGGACGCGGCGTGATCGTCCTTACCGATCTGTTCGGCGGTACCCCGTCCAACCTTGCCATCTCCCTGATGGAGCGGGGCCGGGTGGAGGTGATCGCGGGAATGAACCTACCGATGCTGATCCGGCTGGGGTCGGCGCGCAAGGCGATGACGGTCGTGGCGGCGGTCGCTGCCGCGCGTGAAGCCGGCCGGAAATATATATCCGTCGCCTCCGAGGTTCTCGGCGAGGCGGCAGCGTGACCGCGGTTGCGCGCACGGTCCTGATCACCAACCGCCGGGGATTGCATGCCCGGGCCAGCGCG
Organism: Sphingomonas sp. T1; assembly: GCF_902506585.1. Lineage (NCBI taxonomy): Bacteria > Pseudomonadati > Pseudomonadota > Alphaproteobacteria > Sphingomonadales > Sphingomonadaceae > Sphingomonas > Sphingomonas sp. T1. The sequence continues at coordinate 70,751 of NZ_LR733875.1, read as the reverse complement.
AAGTTCGTTACGCTCGCCTCCTCGCAGCCCTGCGACGTGCTGGTGGAGAAGGACGGCGCGGGGAGCGTGACGGGAACGTCGATCATGGGGCTGATGATGCTCGGCGCCGCGATGGGCGATTCGATCGTCATATCGGCGACGGGCGATGGCGCGGACGAAACCGTTGCCCGGCTGGTCGAACTTGTCGAAGCCAAGTTCGGCGAGGATTGAGCCCCCTTCCCCGCAGCGCTTGCCGCGCGGGGTTGCGACGGGCATGAGCGGCGCGTGTTGACCGACCTCCCCTGTTTCCGCGCGCCGAAGGGCCGATAAATGCCTCGCGAAATTACCGCCTTCTCGAACCCGTTGATCAAATATGTCCGTGATCTTCGCGACAAACGACATCGCAAGGCTGCACGGCAGTTCCTTGCCGAGGGGTTGCGGATCCTGACCGAGGCGCGGGAAACGGGCCGGCTGCCCCGCACGCTTTTCTACGCCGCGGCGAGCGCCAACCACCCGCTGGTCCATGCGCTGTCGATGGATGTCGAGGAGGCGGGTGGCGAATCGATCCAGACGACGCCGGATATCCTGTCGAAGCTGTCGGGCAAGGACAATCCGCAGGCGGTGGTCGGCGTGTTTGACGAGTTCGACGCGGCACTCGAGGATCTGGACCGGACCAGTGCGGGGATCTGGCTGGTCGCCGAGCGACTGCGAGATCCGGGCAATCTCGGCACGATCCTGCGGACTGGCGATGCCGTCGGTGCGGGCGGGCTGATCCTGATCGGCGAGTCGGTCGATCCGTTCTCGGTCGAGGCGGTGCGGGCGAGCATGGGGGCGCTGTTCACCATTCCGGTCGTCAAGACCGAGTGGGCGCCGTTCGAGGCCTGGCTCCGGAGCGGTCCCGGGCAGCTGGTCGGGCTGAGCCTCGACACCGAGACCGATTACCGGGCGGCGACGTACAGCGCCCCGACCTTCTTGCTGACCGGCAACGAGGCGCAGGGCATGCCGGCAGAGATGGCCGAAGGGTGCGACACGCTGGTCAAGATTCCGATGCTGGGCAAGGCCGACAGCCTCAACGCCGCGGTCGCAACCGCGGTGATGGCCTATGAGGTTCTTGCCCGACAGCGTTGAAAAGACGGATTAAACGTCCGCGGGCTCTGGCTTTTCGATCAATGCCGGCCCCTCGCCCAGCGCCAGCGCGTCGATCGACGACACGTCCTCGAGATCGCGCGCGCCGGTCTCGATATTGAGGTCGCGGAACTTGCGGCCGGTGACCATCAGGCGGCCGTTGAACGAGTTGGTGAAGCCGTTAAAGTTCTTCACTGCGCTGTTGAGACCGACCCCGACCTTGCGCAGATCGTCGGCGACCTTGGCGAGACGATCGTGCATCTCCTTGCCGAGTTCGCCGATCTTGCGCGCCTCGTTGGCGAGCTTTTCCTGCCGCCAGACCGCAGCGACGGTCCGGGCGATCGCAATCAGATTGGTAGGAGTGGCGAGCAAGACCCTCTTTTCGAACGCGAAATCCCAGAGCGTCGGATCATGTTCGAGCGCGGCGGAGAGGAAATGCTCGCCGGGGACGAACATGATCACATAATCGGGCGTGTCGGCGAACTGGCTCCAATAGGCCTTGTTGCCGAGCCCGTTGACATGCGCGCGCATAGACGCGGCGTGCGCGGCGAGCCCGACCAGCCGCTCGGCCTCGTCGACCGCGCCGAACGCATCCTGATAGGCGTTGAGCGAGACCTTGGCATCGATGACGAGCGCGCGGCCGCCCGGGACCCGGATGATCGCATCGGGGCGCAGCCGGGCGCCGGCGCGCTCATCGGCATCGCCGACCGCGACGCTGACCTCGGTCTGGAAATCGGTATGTTCGCTCAGGCCGCAGGTCTCGAGCACGTTCTTCAACTGCTGCTCGCCCCAGCGGCCGCGCGACTTGGGCGCGTTGCGGAGCGAGTTGACGAGCTTGGCGGCTTCGGTCGAGACCTTTTCCTGGCCGAGCCGCATCTGCTCGATCTGCCCCTTGAGATCGCCGAACGCGTCACGGCGCTCCGCCTCGACCTTGGCGACGCCCTCTTCATAGCGTTGCAGCCGGTCGCTGACGGGCTGGAGCATCGACTTGAGGTTCTGCCCGGCGGATTCCTCGGACTGGCGGAAGCGGGCGTCGGCGCGGTCGAGGAAGGTCTTCTGCGCGTCGCTGAGCAGCTTATTGGCGACGTCGCCGAACTGCGCAGCCATCACGTCCTTGGCGTCGCGGAGTTCGACCAGCCGGGCCTCGAACGCTTCGCTGCGGGCATGCTCGGTGGCGAGTTCGGTGCGCGCGGCGTCGCGGTCAGCGCGGATCGTCGCGAGATCGGTGCGCAGGCGGTCCGCCTCCCCGGCCCGCTCGGCATTCTGCGCACGCAGCGTGGCGACATCCTGAAGCGCGGCATTGCGCTCCTGCTCGACCGCGTCGCGCGCGGTACGGACGAGATCATAGTCCGCGGCCCGCGTTCGGGCGACCGCGAGATCGCTGGCGAGTGCGCCGGCACGACGCGAGGCTAGCAGCCAGCCGAGCATCAGTCCGGCGGCGGCCGCGAGCAGCGCGACGATCACGAGTTCGGTCATGCCAGCGTCCCAATGTTGCGAATGTTGAGACGATAAGCGTGTTTTGCGCCGAGGTTCGTACAATTTCCGGCTGTGGGACCGGCCATGCAGGATTTGAGCGCGGGCGGCTGGGGGGGCACGATCTGGAAGGTCATCGCTGGAACATAGCACGAACGACGTGGGTGGGACAGAGGGATTTTCCTACCTTCGGGCGTTGGCCTTGGTCGCTACTGCAGCAGAGTTGGGCTTGGCGGGCGGTAGTGGGTGATCGCCGGGGACGTGCCAACTGGGCCCCGGCCTTCGCCGGGGTGGTGCTTTTGGGGGTGCGCCGCCCCTCGCTGCGGAGCTATCGCAGGTGGGCGCCGGTGTTTGCTGGGGTAGTGTTCTTGGCGTGTGCCGCCCGCGATTACGGGGGGCTTCGCTGCCTGGGCCCCGGCCTTCGCCGGGGAACTGGTCTGGTTTGGCCGGTCGAGGTAACGACCAGCGCCGGGTCAGCCGAGCTTGCGGGCCTTGGCGAGCTTCTTGAGGACCATGTCGCGCTTCAGGCGGCTGATGTGGTCGATGAAGAGGACGCCGTCGAGATGGTCGATCTCGTGCTGCATGCAGGTCGAGAGCAGGCCGTCGAGCTCTTCCTCATGCGCCGCGCCGGTCTCGTCGAGCCACTTCACGCGGCAGCGCGCGGGGCGGACGACCTCGGCATATTGCTCGGGGATCGAGAGGCAGCCCTCGTTATAGGTCGACATCTCTTCGCTCACCGAAAGGATCTCGGCGTTGATATAGGCCTTGGGATTCCTGATCGGCTTGTCCTCTTCGTCCTTCTCTTCCTGAAGGTCGATGACGAGGACGCGCTGCTGCACGCCGACCTGAGTCGCGGCGAGGCCGATGCCGTTGAAGTCGTACATCGTCTCGATCATGTCGGCGACGAGCGTACGGGTGGAATTGTCCACCGACGCCACCGGCTCCGCGACGAGGCGCAGGCGGGGATCGGGGACTTCGAGAACGGTCATGACGGTCATGCTGCGCAGCTAGGTTCCGCGGGTTGAGCCGTCAAGCATTTGGGTTAGGCCGCGACGATCAGGCCATCGGGCGACGCGCGCGCAGCGCCTGGGCGAGCGTGCCCTCGTCGAGATAGTCGAGCTCGCCACCCACCGGCAGGCCGTGCGCGAGTTGCGTGACGCGGACGGGGAAGCGTTCGATCCGTTCGGCGATGTAATGCGCGGTGGTCTGGCCTTCGAGCGTCGCGTTCATCGCGAGCACGACCTCGTCGATCCCCCCCGCCTCGATCCGGCGGACGAGATTGTCGATGCTGAGATCCTCGGGACGGATCCCTTCGAGCGCGGACAGGCGACCGCCAAGGACATGAAAGCGACCGGGGAACAGCCGCGAGCGATCGAGCGCCCAGAGATCGGCGACCTCCTCGACGACGCAGAGCGAGCGCTGGTCGCGGCGCGGGTCGGCGCAGATCGCGCACGGGTTGGTGGTGTCGACATTGCCGCAGACGCTGCAATTCTCCAGCCGCTCGTCGACCGCGGTCAGCGCCTCACGCAGCGGCCCCAGCGCGGCGTCGCGCTTCTTGAGCAGATGCAGCACGGCGCGGCGTGCGGACCGGGGGCCGAGGCCGGGGAGCCGGGCCAGCGCCTGCGTCAGCGCCTCGATCTCGGGGGATGCCATCGCAACCAGATAGGGGGTTGCGTCGCTCCCCGCCAGCGTGTTCGAGAGGGGCATGCGGATCATCTTCATGGGAACGCCGGACTTCGCGGTGCCGGTGCTGGAGGCCCTCGTCACGGCGGGGCATGACTTGGTGGCGGCCTATTGCCAGCCGGCACGACCGGGCGGGCGTCGCGGACGCGAACTGGTGCCGTCGCCGGTCCAGGTCCGGGCGGAGGCGCTGGGCATCGAGGTTCGGACGCCGGTGTCGTTCAAGGCGTCGCTGCCCGAGGGGCTGGAGGCGCGGGAAGCGTTTGCGGCGCTCGACGCTGATGTGGCGGTCGTGGCCGCCTATGGCCTGATCCTGCCGCGTGCGGTGCTCGATGCGCCGCGGCTCGGGTGCCTCAACGTCCACGGCTCGCTGTTGCCGCGGTGGCGCGGGGCGGCGCCGGTGCAGCGCGCGATCCTCGCGGGCGATGCGGAGACCGGGGTCGGGATCATGCAGATGGAGGCCGGGCTCGATACCGGGCCCGTCAGGCTCGAGGGGCGGACGCCGGTCGCGGGCAAGACCGCGGGCGAATTGACCACCGAACTGTCGGTGATGGGCGCGCGGTTGATGGTCGAGGTGCTGGGCGATCTCGACGCCTACCCTGCCCGGCCGCAGCCCGAAGAGGGCGTCACCTATGCGGCCAAGATCGACAAGGCGGAGGCGCGGATCGATTTCGAGCGGTCGGCGGTCGAGGTCGAGCGGCTGGTGCGCGCGATGAATCCGGCGCCCGGCGCGTGGTTCGAGGTCGCCGGCGAGCGCGTGAAGGTGCTCGCGGCGGACGTGTTGCCGTTCAGCTTTCTCGGGTGCGAGGGGCTGACGGTGAACGCCGAGCTGACGATCGGGTGCGGCGACGGCGCGATCCGGCCGACGTTGGTACAGCGGGCCGGGCGCGGCGTGACGTCGGCCGAGGAGCTGCTGCGCGGGTTTGCGATTCTCTCGGGGACCCAGCTTTGACGCGGTTCGCGCTGACGGTGGAGTTTGACGGCCGGCCGTTCATGGGCTGGCAGCGGCAGAAGCATGGGCCGAGCGTGCAAGCCGCGCTCGAGGCGGCGGTGCTCAAGATGACCGGCGAGACCGTGTCGGTGCAGGCGGCGGGGCGGACCGATGCGGGGGTGCACGGGATCGCGATGCGCGCGCATGTCGATATCGAGAAGCCGGTCGCGGCGTTCCGCTTGATGGAGGGGCTGAACGCGCTGGTCAAACCGGCGCCGGTGTCGGTTCTGGCGTGCGAGGTGGTGCCCGACGACTGGCATGCGCGGTTCTCGTGTATCGGGCGGTCGTATGAGTACCGGATCGTCAACCGGCGCGCGCCGCTGAGCTTCGAGGCGGGGCTGGCGTGGCAGGTGCCGCAGCCGCTCGATGCGGAGGCGATGGCGGAGGCGGCGCGCGCGCTGGTGGGGCGGCATGACTTCACGACGTTTCGGTCGGCGCATTGCCAGGCGGACAGTCCGGTGCGGACGCTCGACCGGCTCGACGTGGTGCGGGAGGGCGAGCGGCTGTTCGTCTACGCGGCGGCGCGGTCGTTCCTGCATCACCAGGTGCGGTCGATGGTCGGGTGCCTGGCGCTGGTCGGCATGGGGCGCTGGGCGGTCGGCGATGTCGCGGACGCGCTGGCGGCGAAGGATCGGGCGATGCTGGGGCTCAATGCACCGCCCGATGGGTTGTTCTTCGTGACCGCTGTTTATCCTTGAGGAATTAGCACCTTAGCGGACGAACTTCGCAGCGAGTTCGACATGGGTGGACCAGAGGAACTGGCCGACCGGCTGGATCCAGTCGATCCGCCAGCCGGCGTCGCAGAGCTCCTTGGCATCGCGCGCGAAGCTCGCCGGGTTGCACGAGACGTAGACGATCACCGGCGTCTTCGACGCGGCGAGCGCGCCGGCCTGTTCGCGCGCGCCAGACCGGGGCGGATCGATCACCACCGCGTCGAACCGGTCGAGCTCGGCCACCGTCAGCGGGCGGCGGTAGAGGTCGCGGTGCTCGGGGAAGACCGGGCGTTGCAGGCGGTGCGCGGCGGCCTTGAGCGCGGTCAGCGCGTCGCGCGCGCCCTCCGCGGCATAGACCTTCGCCGGGATCGCGAGCGTGAAGGTGCCGAGCCCGGCGAACAGGTCGGCGACGGTGGCGGGCGTACCGATCGCCTCGAGCACTGCGGCGGTGAGCGCGGCCTCGCCGTCGGGGGTCGCCTGGAGGAACGAGGCGGGTGGCAGCGGCACGGGGACGCCGCCCAGCGTGATCGTCACCGCATCGGGCTCCCAGCGCGTCTCCGGCCCCAGACCGTCGTCGAACGCGACGCGGGCGATGCCGTGCTCCTCGCAGAACCGGGTGAGCGCTTCGGCGGCGGGGAGGCCTTCGGGCGCGAAACCAGTGATGAGGATGTCGGCGCCCTGGTCCGCGAGCGTCAGGTGGATGTCCGCACGACGGCGGAAATTGAGGCGCTTGAGCAGGGTGCGCAAGGGGGCGACGAGCGCGAAGAGGCGCGGATCGAGGATCCAGCATTCCTTGATGTCGACGATCAGATGCGCCTTCTCGGCGGTGAAGCCGAGCGTGATCCTGCCACCCTTGGCCTCGGCATGCAGCGTCGCGCGGCGGCGGCTGCGGACCGGCGAGATGTGCGGGGTGTGGATCGGCGCGGACAGGCCCTGCCCGTCGAGCGCGGAGGCGATCCGGTCGGTGACGAAGGCGCTGTAGCTCTCGTCGTCGAGATGCTGGAGCTGGCAGCCGCCACAGGTCGGGAAATGGACGCAGGGCGGGGTCTGGTGGTGCGGGCCGTGGGTCACGCTGCCGTCGGCCGCGAGCGTGTCGCCGGGCGCGGTGAAGGCGGCGTGGCGGCCATCGGCGGTGATGCCGTCGCCGCGCGCGGCGACGCGGACGATGGTGTCGGTCGTTGGGTCACTGGTCATAAGGACGCTCTGGCCGACCGGAGCGCATCCGCCAAGTCATCGGCGATAAATGCCGGCCCGGAGCGACGCGCGGCCTCGCTGTGAAGCCACACACCCGCGGCGGCGGCGGCGAGCGGATCGAGCCCTGCGGCGAGCATCGCGCCGATCGCGCCGGCGAGGACGTCGCCGGTGCCGGCGGTGGAGAGCCAGTCGCTCGCGCCTGGGGCGAGCCGGACGCGGCCGTCGGGGGCGGCGATGACGGTGTCCGCGCCCTTGAAGACGACGACCGCCCCGGTGCGGGCGGCGGCGTCGCGGGCGCGGGTGATCTTGTCGTCGTCCGATCGTCCGAAGAGCGCGTCGAATTCGCCGGCATGCGGGGTGAGGATGACCGGGACGGTGAGCGCGCGGATCCGGTCGGGATCGAGCAGGCGGAGCGCGTCACCGTCGAGGACGAGCGGGTGGCCGGCAGCCAGCGCGGCGTCGAGTCGGACGCGGGCGGTGGCGTCGCGGCCGAGGCCTGGGCCGATGACGAGCGCGCCGATCCGGTCGTTGGCGAGCGCGTGGTCGGAGAACGCCGCGCGGACGAGTGCATGCGGCGGGCCCGCGCTGTCGCCGAGCAGCGTCACATAGCCCGCGCCCGCGCGCATCGCGGCGAGCGCGGCAAGGTCGGCCGCGCCCGCCATCGTGCCGGCGATGACCCCGACCATGCCACGGGTATATTTGTGCGCATCGGGTCCGGGGGGTGCGAGCTGCGGGCTTTTGAACACTTCGATCTGGCTGGTGACGGGGACGCCGATGTCGAGGAGGCGGACCTCGCCGCAATAGCGCGCGGCGGGCTGGAGCAGGTGCACGGGTTTGAGTGCGCCGAGGGCGAGCGTGAGGTGGAAGACGGGCGGTGTCGTGAGCGCGTGGCCGGAGTCGGTGGCGAGGCCGCTGGGGAGGTCGATGGCTATGGCGAGGGTGGCGGCGGTGCTTAGGGTTTGGAGACGGTCTGCAACCGAATGTTCCCCCGCGGAGGCGGGGGCCCAGGCTGAGCCATCAGGCGCGCGCGTGGGATTCAGCTGGGCCCCCGCCTCCGCGGGGGAACTCGCGTTGGGGGTGGCGGTGCCAGCATCCAAAGGGCGCTTCAGGCCGGTGCCGAATAGGGCGTCTACCAGGACGGGGGTGGGCTTCGCTTCGGCGAGAGATTCGACGGGGCCGGGCCACGCTGCCCTTGCCGCCCTGGCCGCATCGGTGCGGGGCTCGGACAGTGCGGCGACGCGGACCGTTGCGCCCAGGTCGGCGAGCAGGCGCGCGGCGACATAGCCGTCGCCGCCATTGTTGCCGGGGCCGCAGAGGATCAGGATGGCGTTCGATCCCGCGAGGCGATGGACCGCGTGCGCGATCGCGGTGCCTGCGCGGTCCATCAGCGTATCGACCGTGACACCGGTTGCGATCACCGCATCCTCGGCCGCGCGCATCTCGGCGGCGGTCAGGACGAGCTGGCCCTCGATCCGGATCATGAGCCGTTCGCGCCCGGCTGGACCGTCGCCGGGAGGCGGTAGCGGTCGGTGCCCAGCGCGACGTCGATGCTGCCGGGGGTGGATGCCGTGACCTGCGCCCGCTCCGCCCCGTCAGCGGCGACGACGCCGCGGCCGTCAGGGGAGATGCGCAACCTTCGGAAGCCGCCATCGGGGTGGCGGAGGGTCAGGATCACGCCATCTGCGCCGCGCGACTGCTCGATCGTGCAGTCGGGGGCCAAAGCGGCGGCCCCCTTGGCGCAGGGGACATGCATGACGGGTGGGTCGTCGCGGCGCGACGCCGTGTCACGGGCGTCGGGCTTGCCGCTCCCGCAAGCTGCCAGCGGGAGCGAGACAAGCCCGACAAGATACTGCGATCGTTTAGATATCCGCGTAGACATGCGTTTCGGCTGCGGCTCCCGGGTGCGTGACCGCGCCCTTGTACGCCGGACCGACGGTCTTCGCATAGCGCCACAGAGCGCCCGAGCCGTAATCGGTCTTGCGTGGGACCCAGACCGCGCGGCGTGCCGCCATCACGTCCTCGGGAACATCGAGATCGATCGTCCCCGCCTCGGCATCGATATGGATCATGTCGCCATCCTCAACGAGCGCGATCGGGCCGCCATCGGCGGCTTCGGGGCCGACATGGCCGATGCAGAAGCCGCGCGTGCCGCCCGAGAAACGGCCGTCGGTGATCAGCGCGACGCTCTCGCCCATGCCGAGGCCATAGAGCGCGGCGGTGGTCGAGAGCATCTCGCGCATGCCCGGACCGCCCTTGGGACCTTCGTATCGGATGACGATGACCTCGCCCTCGTTAATCGCGCGGGCCTCGACGGCGGCGAAGGTGTCCTCCTCGCAGTCGAACACGCGCGCCGGGCCGCTAAACTGAAGCCGGTGCATCCCCGCAACCTTCACGATTGCGCCATCGGGGGCGAGACTGCCGCGCAGGCCGACAACGCCACCCGTCGGGGTCAGCGGCGTGCTGATGTCGTAGATGACCTTCTGGTCGGGGTTCCACGTCACCTGGTCGATATTCTCGGCCAGCGTCTTGCCGGTCACGGTCATGCAGCTGCCGTCGAGGAACCCGCCGCTGAGCATCGTCTTCATCAGCATGTAGACGCCGCCCGCCTCATACATGTCCTTGGCGACATACTTCCCCCCGGGTTTGAGGTCGGCGATATACGGCGTTGTCTTGAAGATCTCCGCGACGTCGAACAGGTCGAACTCGATCCCCGCCTCTGACGCCATCGCAGGCAGATGCAGCGCGGCATTGGTCGAGCCGCCGGTCGCGGCGACGACTCGCGCCGCATTGATGAAGGCCTCGCGCGTGCAGATGTCACGCGGGCGGATATTGTCGGCCAAGCACTCCATGACCTGCGCGCCGGCGGCCACCGCGATCTGTTCACGCGTCGTGTAAGGCGCGGGCACCATGTTGCTGTTCGGAATAGACAATCCGATCGCTTCCGCGACGCAGGCCATGGTGTTGGCGGTATATTGCCCACCGCATGCGCCGTGACCCGGGCAGGCGACCTTCTCGAGTGCATGCACCTCCGACAGCGGGCAGGCACCGGCGGCATATTTGCCGACGATCTCGAACACGTCGACGACGGTGACGTCGCGTTCCTGATAGCGGCCGGGCAGGATCGAGCCGCCATAGACGAACACCGACGGGATGTTCAGGCGGAGCATGGCCATCATCATGCCGGGCAGCGACTTGTCGCAGCCGGCAAAGCCGACCAGCGCGTCGTAGCAATGGCCGCGGACCGAGAGTTCGACCGAGTCGGCGATGACTTCACGGCTGACGAGGCTCGCCTTCATCCCCTGATGCCCCATCGCGATGCCGTCTGTGACGGTGATCGTGTTGAAGCGGCGCGGCATCCCGCCACCCTGGATGACGCCGGCCTGCGCGGCATCGGCCTGCGCGTCGAGCGTGGTGTTGCAGGGGGCCGAGTTGTTGCCGGCGGACGCGAGCGCAACAAACGGACGCGCGATATCCTCTGCGGGGATACCCATCGCGTAGTAATAGCTGCGGTGCGGCGCACGCTCTGGACCGACGGAGACATGCCGGCTCGGCAGGCGCGATTTATCGAATATACGGGTCATGGCGACCGCCTATGTCGCGAGACGGGGCCTTTGCGCAAGACAGTTGCGTATGGATTTGCAGTTTTATCCGCCGCGGCCGCGGCCGGACGAGGACCGCAGAGCCTGCGCGGCGGACCGTCAGAGGCTTTCGAGCGCCTTGGCCACACCATCCATCGTGAACGGCTTCTGCAGGCGGGGCCGGTCACGGAAGCGGGGATCGAGGCCGTCATCGCCACCGCCGGTCGCGAACACGAAGGGAATTCCGCCCTCCGCAAGCCGTTCGGCGATCGGAGTACTCTTCTCACCGCCACGCAGGTTGACGTCGAGGATCGCTGCGTCGACACCCCCGGCCGAGATGCGGTGCAGGGCATCGGCGACGGTGTCGACGGACCCTGCCACGCCCTTGTCCAGCACCTCGAGGAAATCCTCGAGCATCATGGCGATCAACGGTTCATCCTCTACGATGAGGATCTGCTGTGGCACGTTCATATTTTGTACCTTAGGCGGCAATTTCGCCGAGCGCCAACATCTTGTTGCTTAACGTGCCGCAAGAACGTCGCGCGCGGCTTCGGCAAGCTGCTGAACCGAGAAGGGCTTGGGAAGAAACTCGACATTGTCGAGGTCGATCGACTTGCGCAGCTGTTCCTCGGCATAGCCCGACATGAAGACGATCGGCAGGTCGGGATATTTCTCGCGGGCGTGCCGGACCATCGTCGGGCCGTCCATGGTCGGCATCACCACGTCGGTGATCAGCAGATCGGGGCGGCCGTTCTTCGCCATGATCTCGAGCGCGACCTCGCCATTCTCCGCGGTCAGCACGCTATAGCCCTGGCGGGTGAGCGCGCGTTCGGCGACTGCGCGGACCATGTCCTCGTCCTCGACGAGCAGGATCGTCCCCGTGCCCCACAGGTCGGCGGGCTTGGCCGCGGGCTTGGGCGCGGTGAGCCGCGGCGCGGCAGGGGCGGCGTGGACGGGGAGGAAGATGGTGAAGGTCGCCCCCTGCCCCGGCTGCGATTCGGCGAAGATATAGCCGCCCGACTGCTTGACGATGCCGTAGACGGTCGAGAGGCCGAGCCCGGTGCCCTTGCCGAATTCCTTGGTCGTGAAGAACGGCTCGAAGATCTTGGGCAGGACCTCGGGCGGGATCCCGGTGCCGGTGTCCTGGACGATCAGCGCGGTATAATCCGCGACGGGCAGGATGTCGGAGGCCATCTGCCGCACTTCGGTCGCCGAGACCGAGCGCGTGGTGATGGTCAGCGTGCCGCCGCCGCGCGGGTTGGCGGACAGGATCGCGTCGCGGGCGTTGACCGCGAGGTTGACGACGACCTGTTCGAGCTGCCCCGGATCGGCGCGGACCGGCCCCAGGTTGCGGCCGTGCATCATGTCGAGCCGGACGGTCTCGCCCATCAGCCGCTTGAGCAGGTTCGACACCTCGGACACGACGTCGGGCAGCTGCAGGATCTGCGGGCGCAGCGTCTGCTGGCGGCTGAAGGCGAGCAGCTGGCGAGTCAGCCCGGCGGCGCGGTTCGAGTTGGTGCGGATCTGCTGGATGTCGTCATAATCGCTGTCGCCGGGCGAATGGCGCATCAGCATCAGGTCGCAGTGGCCGATGATCGCGGTCAGGATGTTGTTGAAGTCGTGCGCGACGCCGCCGGCGAGCTGGCCGACCGCCTGCATCTTGGTCGCCTGCGCCACCTCGCGCTTCAGTCGCGATTCCTCGCTATTGTCCTTGAGGCTGAGCAGGACGGCGGCATCGCCGAGCCCGCGCGCGCCGGCGATGGTCAGCGCGACCGGCTCGTCGGGATGATCCTTCAGCCGGACCGCCATGTCGGTCGAATGCGTCTGCCCGCCCGCGAACCGGCGGATCGCGTCGGCGACCGCGGTCTTGTCCTCGCGCACGACGAGATCGCCGGGGTAGAGCGGCGGCGCGGCGCCGACGACCCCGGCGGCGCGCAGGAACGAATCGTTCATCTGGATGAAGCGGCCCTCGCGATCGACCAGCGCCATGCTGAACGGCATCAGGCTGACAAGGCTGCGGACATGCGCGGAGGCCGACGCGCCGATCGCGGGCGCATCCTCCTCGTCGTCGAGCAGGATGACGAGAACGGGGGCGTCGTCGCCCTCGACAAACGGCACCTGCACCACGCGCAGCGGCGTCCCAGCGCCGCCCTCGCGCGCGAAGCGGACGAGGCCGCGATTGTCGGTGATCAGGAAGCGCGCGAAGTCGCGTCCCTCGATCGCCTCATGCTCGTCGCCGATCGCGCGGACGCGGAGCACGCGGTTGGTCGCGCGGACGCGGCCGTCGGCGCTGAGCAACGCCGCCATGATCCCGCTGCCGCCGAGCCGGTCGCCGGTCGGCCCGTCGATCAGCCGCTCGGCGGTCTGCGCGAGGTCATAGTCGGGCGCGGTGACGAACCGCCAGACGAGCATGTCCGCCTCGTCGCCGGCGCGGGTGATCGATGCCGAGATGCGCAGCCCGTTGGCGACCAGCCGCTCCGCCTGCGCATGACCGTCGCGCCAGGCGGTGCGTCCGGCCTCGGCGAGCAATACGACCCCACTCGCGTCGAGCGGCAGCCCCGGCGGAGTCGGAAAGCCGCTGAACACCGCGTCATAGGCATCGTTCGCGCAGACCAGCCGGCCCGCGCGATCGGTCACCGCGATTGCGTCGCCGCTCGCCTGCGCGACGGTGCGCGTGAAGTCCCAGTCGATCGTGCGCAGTTCGGCGCTGCCGGCGCGCGCGAGCACGCGCCAGACGATCACCGCGCCGATGACGATGATCGCCGCGGCGAGAAAGGCCGCCGCGACGACGAGGTCGCCGATCATGCCGAGCACCAGCCCCGATGCGGCGATCCCCGTCACCGCCGCGACGAGGGCGGCGCGGCGGTTCGGCCCGAGGCCGGTCTGGGGCGGAAGCGAAACCATGCGATGCCTCTTCCGCTGTTCGGGGGTTTGGGGTCAAGCGTCATGTCCCCGCCCGGTTTCCCGGTCGGGGACGCGGCCGGTCACCAGATGCGCACGCGCTGTTCGGGCGCGAGATACAGGCGCTGCGTCGGCTTGGGCTGATAGGCGGCGTACCAGGGGTCGAGATTGCGGACGACCGAGGCGCGCTGCTGCGACGGCGAATGCGGATCGGTCAGCAGCCGCTGCCGCAGGTTCGCCTCGCGGTAGTTGCGACGCCAGACCTGCGCCCAGCCCAGATAGAAGCGCTGGTCGCCGGTGAAGCCGTCGAGCACGGGCGCCGCCTTGCCGCCAAGCGCGGTGTGATAGGCGTCATAGGCGACCGTAAGCCCGGCGAGATCGGCGATGTTCTCGCCCATCGTCAGCTGGCCCTTCACGTGCATGCCGGGCAATGGCTCATAGGCGTCATACTGCGCACCGAGCTTGCCGGTGAGCGCGTTGAAGCCGGCGATGTCCTTGGGCGTCCACCAGTCGGTGAGCTGGCCCTTGGCGTCGTATTTCGAACCCTGGTCGTCGAAATGATGGCTCAGTTCGTGCCCGATCACCGCGCCGATACCGCCATAATTGACCGCGTCATCGGCCTTGGGATCGAAGAAGGGCGGCTGGAGGATGGCTGCGGGGAAGACGATCTCGACCATGCCGAAATTGGCATAGGCGTTGACCGTCATCGGCGTCATGCCCCATTCCCAGCGCTGCAAGGGCTTGCCGAGCTTGGCGATGTTGTCCTGATGCTGCCATTCGTTGGCGCGCCATTCATTGCCGAACGCGTCGCCGGACGTGATCGTCAGCGCGGACAGGTCCTTCCACTGGCTGGGATAGCCGATCTTGGGGGTGAAGGCGGCGAGCTTGGCGTGCGCCTTCTGCTTGGTCTCGGGCGCCATCCAGTCGAGCTTGTCGATCCGGCGGCCCATCGCGGCGAGCACGTTCTTCACCAGCACGTCGGCCGCGGCCTTGGTCTCGGGCGGGAAATACTGTGCGACGTAGAGCTTGCTGACCTCGTCGCCGAGCGCACCGCTGGTGAACTGGACGCCGCGCTTCCAGCGGGCCTCCTGCTCGGGGGTGCCGCCGAGCACGGTGCCGTAGAAGGCGAACTGTTCGGCGTCGAACGCCTTTGGCAGCACGTCCGCATAGCCGTCGAGCGAGCGGAGCATCAGCTGGTCCTTGAGCACGCCGATCGGCGCGGTCGCGACGAGTTTTGCAATGCCGGTGATCGCCGAGGGCTGCGCGACGATAACGGTCGGAACGGGCGTGCCGGTCGCCTTGAAATAGCCCGCGAAGTCGAAGCCGGGCGCGCGCTTGGCGAGATCGGCGACGGTCATCTTGTTATAGGTCTTGGTCGCGTCGCGGCTGTCGACGCGGGTCCAGCTGACCCGGGCGATCTCGGTCTCGAACGCGAGCAACGCGGCGGCGCGCGCCTCGGCATCGGGTTCGCCGGCGAGCGTCAGCATCTTGGCGATGTGCGCGCGGTAGGCGGTGCGCGCCTCGACCAGCTTGGCGTCGGTGCTGAGATAATAGTCGCGGTCGGGCAGACCGAGCCCCGACTGGCCGAGCGAGAGCGCGTACTGCTCGGGGATCTTGTCGTCCTGGCCGACGCCGCTGCCGAACGGGCCGCCGATCCCGGCGCGATCTGCCTCGGCGAGCAGCGCGGGATAACCCGACCGGTCCTTGAGCGCGGCGATCTTCGCGAGCCATGGGCGGATCGGCGCCAGCCCCTTGGCCTCGATCGTGCCGGTGTCGAGGAAGGTCGCATAGGCGCGGCCGATCTTCGAGTTCGGGTCCTTGGCCGCGGTGTCGAGGATGCCGCGGGTGCGCGTCTCGGACAGGTCGGAGAGGAAGTTGAACGCGCCGTAATTGGACTTGTCCGCGGGGATCGGCGTGGTCTTCGCCCAATTGCCATTGGCGAAGGCGTAGAAATCGTCACCGGGCTGGACGCTCTTGTCCATGCCCTTCTCGTCGAAGCCGAAGCTGCCATATTGCGCGCCGGTCGCGGCGGGTGCGGCGGGTGCGGCCGTTGGTTCGGCGGTCTGCGAGATGGCGGCGGTGACGCCGGTGATCGCGGTGGCGGCGAGCAGGCCGGCGGCTATGTAGGTCTTCATGGGGGTCTCCTGGAATTTCGTTGGCGGTACACCACCTCGGCTAAGGCCGGGGCCCAGTTGGGAAGGTCTTGGTCACGATGGACAGTCGGCCATTACGTCTGTCCCCCAAATGGGCCCCGGCCTTCGCCGGGGTGGGGTGTATCTGGGGCGGTCGGCGGGAGCTGATTACCAGATGCGGACGCGGGTTGCCGGGGCGAGGTAGCTGGCTTCGCCGGGCTTCACGCCGAACGCCGCGTACCAGGGGTCGAGGTTGCGGACGGTGAGGACGCGCTGGTGACCCGGCGAGTGCGGATCGGACAGCAAGGTCTGGCGCAGTGCGGGTTCGCGGAACTTGCTGCGCCAGACGCCGGCCCAGCCATAATAGAAGCGCTGGTCGCCGGTGGTGCCGTCGATCACCGGCGCGGGCTTGCCGCCGAGCGAGCGGTGATAGGCGTCATAGGCGACGGTCAGCCCGGCGAGATCGGCGATGTTCTCGCCGAGCGTCAGGCCGCCCTGGACGTGCAGCCCGGGCAAGGGCTCATAGGCGTCGTACTGCTTGACCAGCGCGTCGGTGAAGACCTTGAAGCGCGCGACGTCCTGCGGCGTCCACCAGTCGGTGAGCTTGCCGCTGGCGTCGTATTTGCGGCCCTGATCGTCGAAGTGATGGCTGATCTCGTGACCGATCACCGCGCCGATGCCGCCATAGTTGATCGCCGGGTCCGCCTTCGGATCGAAGAACGGCGGCTGGAGGATCGCGGCCGGAAAGACGACCTCGTTCATCGTCGGATTGGCATAGGCGTTGATCGTCATCGGCGTCATGAACCATTCGCCGCGATCGATCGGCTGGCCGAGCTTCTTGAGGTCGCGATCATAGTCGAACGCGTTGGCGCGCGCGACGTTACCGACGAGGTCGCCGCGCTGGACCTGGAGCGCGGAATAGTCGCGCCATTTATCAGGATAGCCGATCTTGGGGGTGAAGGCGGCGAGCTTGGCGAGCGCCTTGGTCTTGGTCTCGGGCGCCATCCAGGCGAGGTTGCGCAACCGGTCGCCCATCGCCGCTATGACGTTCTTGACGAGCTGATCGGCGGCCGCCTTCGATTCCGGCGGGAAATATTTCGCGACATACTGCTCGCCGATCGCCTCGCCCATCGCGCCCGACACGGTCGAGACGCCGCGCTTCCAGCGGACCTGCTGCTCGGGCGTGCCCGACAGGGTGGTGCCGTAGAAGCCGAAATTGGCCTTGTCGAAATCGCTCGAGAGATAGGGCGCATAGGCGCGCAGCACCTTGAGCATCGCATAGTCCTGAAGGACGTTCACCGGGGTATCGGCAAAGACCTTCGCTTCGCCCGTCAGCGCGCTCGGCTGCGCGACGAGGTAGAAGGGACGGCCGGTGACGCCCATCGCGGTCATGTACTGGGCCCAGGGGAAACCGGGCGCCTTGGCCGCGAAGTCGGCGGCGGTCCATTTATTGTAGGTCTTGTCCGCGTCGCGGCTCTCGATCCGCGTCCAGTGCGCGGTGGCGAGCCCCTTCTCCATCGCGAAGACCGCCGCGGCGCGCGCGGCGGCGTTGGGCTCGCCCGCGAGCGTCAGCATCTGCGCGAGATACGCCTGATAGGCGGTGCGGACCGCGGCGAGCTTGGCATCGTCCTTCAGATAATAGTCGCGATCGGGCAGCCCGAGGCCGCTCTGGCCGAAGCCGACGACATAGGTGGTCGGGTCCTTGTCGTCCTGCTGGACGCCGACGCCGACGAGCCCGCCGACCCCCTGGCGCTGCAGCTTCGCAATCTGGGTGACGAGCGCGGTCTTGTCGGTGGTCGTCTTCAGCGCGGCGAGCATCGGCTTTACCGGCCCCGCACCCTTCGCGTTGACCGCCGCCTCGTCCATGAAGCTCGCGTAGAAATCACCGACCTTGTCGCCGGGCTTCGCGGTCGCCGCGTCGAGGATCGTCCGGGTGCGCTCGAGCGACAGGTCCTGGAGGACGTGGAACATGCCGTAGGACGAGCGATCGGCGGGGATCGGCGTCGCCTTCTCCCAGCCGCCATTGGCATAGTCGAAAAAGTCGGTGCCGGGCTTCACCGCGGTATCGCGCCCGGCCATGTCGAAGCCGAAATCGCCGATCTGCGGCTTGTTCGCATCCTTCGGCGCGACGGGACCGCTGGCCGCACCGGCGAGCGCGGGCGACGGCGCGGGCGGTCGGGCCGGGGCCTGACTGGTCTGGGCCGAGACCGTTGCGGCGGAGGCGAGCAGAATGGCGGTGACAATCGACGTACGCATCAGGGACCCTCGGGGAAGAACTTCAGGATGCGGTGTGTTCTACGCCGATAAGACGCTCCGTCAATTCGTCGGGCGACAGATAGTGACGATTGTTACGATCCGCGATTATCGTGGCGGTGCCGCCACTTGCGGGCAATCCACAGCCGCCAGCCGAGCGCGCTGAGCGCATAGCCGCCGATCGAGGCCACCACGGTGATCGCCAGCAGACCGAGCGCGGTGGCGGGGCCGGCCTGCATCAGCCAGGGGATCCAGTCGGCCTGCGCGGCGGCTTCGGCGACCGGCTGGCCGGGGACATGCGCGTCGATCCGCAGCATCCACGACCCGATCCAATAGGCGGCGATCCAGAGCGGCGGGGTCGTCAGCGGATTGGTGATGAAGGTGGTCAGCGCGGCGGTCGGCACGTTGGCGCGGAACGGCAGCGCGAACAACGCGGCGACGGGGGTCTGCGCGACGGGCACGAGGATCCCCGCGACCATGCCGAGCGCGACGCCGCGCGGCACCGAGCGCCGGGTGAACCGCCACAGTTCGGGCGCGAGCACGCGGTGCGCGACGGGACGCAACAGGCGGTTGCGCTCCATCGAATCGCGGGTCGGCAGATTGCGATGCGACCACGCCGCGAGGCGCCCGAAGAGACCGACCGGCGCCCTGGTCACGGCTTATCCACGATCCCGCATGATCCGGCCCTGCTCGCGCTTCCAGTCCTGTTCCTTCACCGAATCGCGCTTGTCGTGGTTCTGCTTGCCCTTGGCGAGGGCGAGCTCGACCTTCGCGCGGCCCTTGGAATTGAAATAGATCATCAGCGGCACGAGCGTCATGCCCTGGCGCGCGACCGCGCCGAACATCTTGTTGATCTCGCGCTCGTGCAGCAGCAGCTTGCGCGGCCGCTTGGGCTCATGGTTGAAGCGGTTGCCGTGGCTGAATTCGGGGATGTTCGAATTGACGAGCTGGACCGTGCTGCCCTTCACCTCGGCATAGGCCTCCGCGATCGAGCCTTCGCCCCCGCGCAGTGCCTTCACCTCGGTGCCGGTCAGCGCGATCCCCGCCTCGAACACCTGCTCGATATAATAGTCGTACCGCGCGCGCCGGTTCTCGGCGACGATCTTGGTCTTTTCGAAGGTCGGGGGTTTGGGGCGTGCCATGGGATGCGCGATGTAGGAGGTCGGAGGGCGAAGGGGAAGCGGGCGTCGTATCGCGTTGGACGTTAATTGTCGGTCCTCCCGTCATCCTGACGTGCGTCAGGATGACGCAAGGGGATCAGACCAGGCCGGCGTGCGCCAGCGCCGCGTCGACCGCGGCGCGCGAGGCGTCGCCCGCGGGGGTCATCGGCAGGCGCAGCGTCTCGGGGAAGCCGGCCCGTACCCGCGCCATGGCGTATTTGACCGGGCCCGGCGACGCGTCGGTGAACAGCGCGTCGTGCAGGGGATAGAGCCGGTCCTGATAGGCGAGCGCCTTGACGAAATCGCCCGCCTGGCACGCCGCCTGAAACTCGGCGCAGAGCTTCGGCGCGACGTTGGCGGTGACCGAGATGCATCCGGTGCCGCCCATCACGTTGAACGCGAGCGCGAGGTCGTCATTGCCCGACAGCTGGCAGAAGTCTGGCCCGCAGGCTTCGCGGTGCTGCGACACGCGCGCGAGCACGCCGCTGGCGTCCTTCACGCCGACGAACACCTGCGGAAAGGCGGTGACGACCCGCGCCAGCGTCGCGGGCTGGATGTCGGTCACGGTGCGGCCGGGCACGTTGTAGAGGATGATGGGCAGCGGCGCGTCGGCGGCGAGCGCCTCGAAATGCCGGAAGATCCCCTCCTGGCTCGGACGGTTGTAATAGGGCGGGACCATCAGCGCGGCATCGGCGCCAGCCTCGTGCGCCGCACGCAGATTGGCCGAGGCGACGCGCGTGTCGTTCGACCCCGCCCCGGCGATCACGGGCACGCGGCCCTTCGCCTGATCGACGCAGACGCGGACGACGTGGAAATGCTCATCATAGGACAGGGTCGCTGCCTCGCCTGTGGTGCCGCACGCGACCAGCGCGGACGAGCCCTCGGCGATCTGCCACTCGACGAAATCGCGATAGGCGCGCTCGTCGAAAGCGCCGTCCGCGGCGAACGGCGTGACGAGCGCCGGGATCGACCCGGCAAAGGAAAAACCTGCAAACATCGGTATATTGCGCTCCTGCCGCGCTGAATTCGGGCGTTTCGTTCAGGACAGATACGGGTTGAACTGCTATTCTGTCCACATGGTAGCATTGGCGTTCAAATCGAGCATCGTTCTGGCGGCTCTGGCCGGCACGGCGGTATCTTCAGGGGTCGGACAGGAAACGCTCGACCGGTACCGGACGCAGCTTTCGAATATCGGCCCGCAGGCGCAGCCGATGGCGAGCGATGGCGCGATCGCCTCGACGATCGCGCAGTGGCGCGCGCTGCAACAGACCGACGCGCTGCCGTTCGACAGCTATGCCGGGTTCCTGATGGCGCATCCGGGCTGGCCGAACGAGACCGCCAATCGCCGCGCGGCGGAGCGGCAGGCGGCGATCGGCAGCGGTGCGGCGGGCAGCGTCGTCGCGTTCTTCACGCGCTATCCGCCGCAGTCCGCGGCGGGCAATCTTGCCTATGCGCGCGCATTGCAGGCGACCGGGCAGCGCGACCGGGCCTATGCCGCGGTGCGCACCGCATGGCGATCGGGCGGGCTGTCGCCGATCGATCAGGTCGCGGTGACGACGGGCTTTCCCGGCGCGCTGTCGAGCGACGATCAGGATGCGCGGATGGACGCGCTGCTCTGGTCGGGGCAGACGAGCGCGGCGCAGCGCCAGATCCTGCTGGTCAGTCCGGCCAAGCGCGCGCTGTTCGAGGCGCGGCTCGCCTTCCGGACCAATGCGCCGAACGCGTCCGACCTGTCCGCGGCGACGATGGAGACCTATCGCGGCGATGCCGGCTATGTCGCCGACCGCGCGGTGTGGCTGCGCAACAGCGGTGCGAGCCCTAGCGCGCGCGCCTGGCTGGCGCGGCCGCGGGCGCTGACCACGCGGCCGGGCAATGCGGGCGAATGGTACGAGATTTTGGTGACCAATGCGCGTGGCGCGGCGAATGACGGCCAGTGGCAGGTCGCCTATGACATCGCGCGGCAGATCGACGATGCCTATCCGGCGGGGGCGAACATCTCGGCCAAATCCTATGCCGAGCGCGACGAATATACCAATCTCGCCTGGCTCGGCGGGCAGGCGGCGATGAAGCAGCTCGGCCGGCCGGCGGACGCGATGACGCTGTTCGACCGCTATGCGCGCGGGTCGAATTCGCCGGTCGTGCGCGCGCGTGGCTATTACTGGGCGGGTCGCGCGGCCGAGGCGGCAGGCCGGCAGGCGGATGCCACCGCCTTCTACACCCAGGCGGCCGGCTACCGCGATCAATATTACGGACAGCTCGCGACCGAGCGGATGGGCCGCGCGCTGACCCCGCCACCGCCGATGGCCAGCCTGGCGATCGCGCCTGCGGTACGCGCCGCGTTCGAGCAGCGCGAGACGGTGCGCGCGGTCAAGTTCCTTGGCCAGATCGCCGACTGGCAGGACCAGACCGCGTTCGTCCGCCAGATCGCCGCGGATGCGACGACCGACACCGACCACGCGCTCGCCGCCGAACTGTCGACGCGCATCAACCGCCCCGATCTCGGCGTGATGGTCGGGCGCAGCGCGCTGGCGAACGGGCTCAGCGACTATTCGGCGGCGGGCTTCCCGACCGTCAGCGTGCCGGCGGGCTATGAGGACAACTGGACGATCATCCACGCGATCTCGCGGCAGGAGAGCCAGTTCGATCGCGCCGCGGTCAGCCATGCCGGTGCGCGCGGGCTGATGCAGCTGATGCCTGCGACCGCGCGCGAGCAGTCGGGCAAGATCGGGCTCGCCTACAACCAGGCGTCGCTGACGACGGATCCCAATCTGTCGATCATGCTGGGGTCGAGCTACTTCCAGCGGATCTATGCGAACTATGGCAGCTATCCGCTTGCGATTGCTGCGTATAATGCGGGCGGTGGCAATGTGAACAAGTGGCTGCGCGCCAATGGCGACCCGCGGACCGGCGCGGTCGACATCATCGACTGGATCGAGGCGATCCCGTATCAGGAGACGCGCAACTATGTGCAGCGCGTGATCGAGAATGCGGTCGTCTACGACCTGATGAACCCCGCCCGCGCCAAGAGCCGCAGCGTCGCGCGCACGTCCTGGTATCTCGGCAAGACTCGGCCGGGCTGAACCGGACGAGACGGCGCGCATGGATCGGCCCAACTACATCACCCCGGCAGGCTATACGGTGCTGCGCGAGGAATATGAGCTGTTGCTCGGCAGCGAGCGGCCCAAGCTCGTCGAGGTGATTTCCTGGGCGGCGGGCAATGGCGACCGCTCGGAGAATGGCGACTATATCTATGGGCGCAAGCGGCTGCGCGAGATCGACCGGCGGCTCGGCTGGCTGTCGCGACGGATGAAGGCGGCCAAGGTCGTCGATCCCGCCGCGCAGGAGGACCGCAGCCGCGTCTGGTTCGGCGCGTGCGTGACGGTGGCGGACGAGGAGGATGTCGAACGCGTGCTCACGCTGGTCGGCGATGACGAGACCGATGCGGGCAATGGGCGGATCGGCTGGAATTCGCCGTTCGCCCGCGCGCTGAGGGGTGCCGCGATCGGTGATGTCCGCCGCGTCGACCTGCCCGCGGGCGAGCGCGAATATGAGGTCGTGGCGATCGCCTATCCCTGACCTCCCATCGCTGAACGATCCGTTTCCATCCGGCGCGTTGACGCAGGCACGCGTGCATAGGACGTAGCGGGACCGCAACGACGTTCAGGATGATCCCATGCCGATACCCGCCACCTGGTCCCCCCGCCTGCTCAGCGTGATGCGCATCGTCGTGGCGCTGGTCTTCTTCAGCCACGGTATTTCCAAGTTCTTCGGGCTGCCGCCCTTCCCGATGGCGATGACCCCGTTGCTGTACGTCGCGGGCATAATCGAGGTCGTGGGCGGCGCGTTGCTGATCGTCGGGCTGTTCACGCGGCCGGTGGCGTTCCTGCTGTCGGGCATGTCGGCGGCGGCCTATTTCCTCGCGCACGCGCCCCAAGGCCCCTTCCCGATCGCCAATGGCGGCGAGGCGGCGGTGCTCTATTGTTTCGTGTTCCTCTACCTCGCCGCAGCGGGGGGCGGCGCGTGGAGCGTGGACGCGGCGCGCGGGCGCGGCTAATCCCGGCGGTATGGCCGATACCACAACCCGCAACGTCGCCCTTCTCATCGACGCCGACAACGCCTCCTCGGCGACGCTCGACCCGGTGCTGACCGTCCTTGCCGAGCTCGGGACGGTCAACGTCCGGCGCGTCTATGGCAACTGGTCCAAGCCCGCGCTCAAGGGCTGGCGCGACATGTCGATCAAGCACGGCATCGAGCCGCAGCAGCAGTTCGACCTGACCAAGGGCAAGAACGCGACCGACATGAAGATGACGATCGACGCGATGGACCTGCTGTTCCGCGGCCGGATCGACGGGTTCGGGATCATGTCGTCGGACAGCGACTTCATGCCGCTGGCGATGCGGATCCGCCAGGACGGCGTGCCGGTCTATGGCTTTGGCACCAGCCGCACGCCCGAGGGGTTCCGCCAGGCGTGCACGCGCTTCATCGACGTCAGCGCGCTCGACGACGAATCCGAGCCGATGCCGCTGTCGCTGCCGCCCGCGATCGGCGGCGAGAAGGCCCCTGCCCCCGCCACGCCCGCGGCACGCCGCTCGCGCGGCGGCGAGCCGATCGGGTCGGACCTGATCAAGCTGCTGATCGACGCCTACAACGCGGGCAAGCGCGACGAGAAGGGCTATCAGAGCCTGACAGAACTGGGCCAACGCGCGGGCAACCGGTCGAGCTTTGATGCGCGCAACTATGGCTTCAACCATCTGTCCGAGCTGATCGAGGCGGTGCCCAATTTCCAGACCGAACGCCGTGACGGCGGTCGGATCTACGTCAAGCGGGTGCGCTGAGCGGGGGCACCGGTCGCTCAGTCGAGACCGGTGCAGTCGCCGCCAAGCTTCGTCCCGCCCCGCGCGGCGAAGCTGCCCAGTTCACGCGCGTCGCGTTTCGCGATCAGCGTGGTGGCACTCGGCTTGCCGTCCTTGAGAACTGCGACGGTCCAGGCGTCGACGGGCCCGGTCGGTGTCGCGACGCTCTGGCTGCCGGTGACGGTCAGCGTGAAGCGGCCGATCCCGCCGTCATACTGGTAGAAGGGCAGCGAGAAGCTCTTGCCCATCGCGAGCGGCAAGGCGCCGAACGTCACGCCCCAGAGATTGCCCTCCCAGATGGGGTCAGCCACCGCGACGTCGATCGGCGTGACGACGGCCTTGTCGGTCTTCGTTCCGACGATGCGGCCGGGGGTGTAGCGAAGCGCGACATGCTCGACCCCGCTCCGGCTGTTGTCGAAGGTGATCGGCGTCAGATCGTCGCGGTTCAGGACGAAGTGATCGCGCATCGCGAAATTCGCCATCGGCACACGCTGATGGATGACGATATCCCAGGCCGGCCGACCGCCGACGCGGATGGCGCGGATGACCTGGCGGGTTGCGCCGATGACGGTCTGGCCGGATGGTGCGCCGGCGGCCTGCGTGGCTGCGGGGGAGCCGGGGCGGTAGATCGCGAAACACTGGTCGATCGGCTTGACCCTGTCGCCCTGCGGCGCGGTCACCGCAGCCGCTGCGGCCGCTAGCATCATCAGCATGTCCATCATCCCCACCCCGTCATTGTGGGAGAGGTGTGCTACGGACATCATACACGCGTCAAGCGATCAGTCCGGGAGCACGATCCTGGGGTCGGGGATGTCGAGGACCGCACAGGTGCCGCGCGCGGCATTCTCGATGGCGATCGTACCGCGCAACTGCCGGGCAAGGCTGCCGATCATCCGCATGCCGAGGCTTTTGCGCGAGGCGGCCTTGAGGTCGAAATCGGCGGGCAGCCCGACGCCGTCGTCGGACACGGTCAGCAGGATCCGGCCGTCGGCGTTGCGAATCGTCACCGCGATGACGCCGCCACCCTCGCCGTAAGCATATTTGATCGCGTTGGTGACGAGCTCGGTGACGAGCAGGCCGAGCGGGATCGCGGTATCCGCGCTGATCCGGATCGCGTCGATGTCGCAGTCGATCCGGTGCAGCGGCGCCTGTTCGGCCAGCCCCGTCGCGATCCCGCAGACCAGGTCGTCGAGCGCGACGATCCCGACCTGTTCGCCGCGCCAGAGCTGGTCGTGCGTCTGTGCGATCGCGGTGATGCGCGCCTGCGCGTCGCCGAGCAGCCGCGTGATACGCGGGTCGTCATCCTCCTGCATCTGGAGGTTGAGCATCGCCGAGACGAGCGCGAGGCTGTTCTTGACGCGGTGGCTCGCCTCGCGCGTGAGCAGCTCCTGATGCTCCATCGCGTCGCTCAAGCGCTGTTCGGCCTGTTGCCGCTCGATCGCGACGCCGATCAGATTGGCGAACCCCTGCATGAAGGCGAGGTCGGCGGGCTCGAACTTGCCCTCGTCGGGGCTGTCGACCTCGAGCACGCCGAAGCGCTTGCCCGACGTCTCGACCAGCACGTTGATCGCGCGGCGGATATGGTGCTCGGCCATGAAGGCGGGCGTACGGAACCGCTCCTCATTCTCGAGATGGTTGGAGATCACCGGCTGGCCGGTCTCGAGCGCGAAGCCCGCGGGCGAGGCGAGATCGGTGCGCATCTCGGCCGATCCGACCACGCCCGGCGCCCAGCCGATCCCCGCGCGCACGAACAGGCTGTCCTGTTCGGGGCGATATTCGAGAAACTTGCAGTATTTCGAACGCATCCCCTCGCCGCACAATTCGGTGGCGCGCTGGAGCATAGGCTCGAGATCCCGCGCGCGCAGCGCCTCGATCCCGAAATCGGCCAGTATCGATTGCTGGCGAAGCCGGTATTGCAGCTCCCCCGCACCCGGGGGGGCATCTCCACCGGGGGAGTGTTCGATAACTGTCACGCCTGCTCCGTTCGTGGGGACCAATATGTCTCCTACCGACCCCGGTTAGGGGATCAACATGGCGCTTGCGTGGCAGGCGCCGGCTCGGTCCTACACCACCCTCGTCATCCTGACGAAAGTCAGGATCCAGGGTTACGGGCGGCCCGCCTCTTGGCTCTGGATCCTGACTTTCGTCAGGATGACGGGGTTGATGGGGGGGCGCCGCAGCCCGGGAACATGGGCCGCGGCGGGTCTCAGACGCTCAGCGCGTGAGCTTCTTGTACGCCAGACGCGTCGGGCGGTCGGCGGCGTCGCCGAGGCGGCGGCGCTTGTCCTCCTCGTACGACGCGTAATTGCCCTCGAACCACTCGACATGGCTGTCGCCCTCGAAGGCGAGGATGTGCGTGGCGAGGCGATCGAGGAAGAAGCGGTCATGGCTGATGACCACCGCGCAGCCTGCGAACGTCTCGAGCGCCTCTTCGAGCGCACGCAGCGTCTCGACGTCGAGATCGTTGGTCGGCTCGTCGAGCAGGAGGACGTTGCCACCCTCCTTGAGCATCTTGGCCATGTGGACGCGGTTGCGCTCGCCGCCCGAGAGCTGGCCGACCTTCTTCTGCTGGTCCTGCCCGCGGAAGTTGAACGCGCCGACATAGGCACGCGTGCCCATCTCCTGCTTGCCGAAGCGGAAGATCTCGAGCTCGTCGGAGATTTCCTGCCAGACATTCTTGTTCGGATCGAGATCGTCGCGGCTCTGGTCGACATAGCCGAGCTTGACGGTCGAGCCGACCTCGATCGTGCCCGTGTCCGGGGTTTCCTGACCGGTTATGAGCTTGAACAGCGTCGACTTGCCGGCGCCATTGGGGCCGATCACGCCGACGATGCCGCCCGGCGGCAGCGTGAAGTCGAGACCGTCGAACAGCAGCTTGTCGCCGTACGACTTGGTCAGGCCCTTCGCCTCGATCACCTTGCCGCCGAGACGCGACGGCAGCTGGATCAGGATCGCGGCCTTGCCGGCGACGCGATTCTCCTGCTTCTCCATCAGCTCGTCGAACGCGCGGATACGGGCCTTGGACTTGGTCTGGCGCGCCTTGGGGGTCTGGCGCATCCACGCCAGCTCGTCGGCGATCGCCTTCTGCTTGCCGGCCTCTTCGCGCTCTTCCTGGCTGAGGCGCTGGGCCTTCTTCTCCAGATAGCCCGAATAGTTGCTCTCATAGGTGTAGTAGCGGCCGCGATCGAGCTCGAGCACCCAGTTGACGACATTGTCGAGGAAGTAGCGATCATGCGTCACGAGGATGACGTTGCCGGTATATTCCTTGAGGTAATTCTCTAGCCACGACACGCTCTCGGCGTCGAGATGGTTGGTCGGCTCATCGAGCAGCAGGATCTGCGGCTTCTCCAGCAGCAGCTTGCAGAGCGCGACGCGGCGCTTCTCGCCGCCCGACAGGTTTACCACCGACGCGTCGCCCGGCGGGCAGCGCAGAGCCTCCATCGCCTGTTCGAGCTGGCTGTCGAGCGCCCAGCCGTCGACTGCGTCGATCTTGGCCTGGAGATCGCCCATCTCCTCCATCAGCGCGTCGAAATCGGTGTCGTCCTTCGGATCGCCCATCTCGGCGGAGATCGCGTTGAACCGGTCGACGAGGTCGGCGACGGGGCGGACGCCGTCCTTGACGTTGCCCATCACGTCCTTGGTCGGATCGAGCTGCGGCTCCTGCGCGAGATAGCCGACATTGACGCCCTCGGCCGCCCAGGCCTCGCCGGTGAAATCGGGATCCATGCCCGCCATGATCTTCATCAGCGTCGACTTGCCCGACCCGTTGGGGCCGATGATCGCGATCTTGGCGGACGGAATGAACTGGAGGTGGATGTTGTTGAGGACGGGCTTTGCGGCACCGGGGAAGGTCTTGGTCAGACCCTTCATGACGTAGGTATACTGGACGGCCATGTGGGTGCCGAGCTCCATGCTTGAATGAGGCGGGATTTGACGTGCGCAGATAGCGATGCGGCGGGCCGTTGGCAAACGGGGAGCGGCGACATAGGCTGTCGCGGATGATGAAGCACACGCTCGCGGTATTGGCCGCCTCCACCCTGTCCGTTCCTCTCATGGCACAGCGGACCGCACCACCCGCCCCTGCCCCGGTCGATGCGAAGGTCGCGGCGCTCCGCGACGCTGCGCTCAAGGACGACGTCGCCTATGACATCGTCGAGGGGATGACGACCGAGATCGGACCCAGACTGGCGGGGACCGAGGCGGAGGCGCGTGCGCGCGCCTGGTCGGTGACCAAGCTGAAGGCGCTGGGCTTCAAGAACGTCCGGATCGAGCCGTACCAGATGCCCGTCTGGGTGCGCGGCGTCGAGACGGGCTCGATCCTCGCCCCCTTCCCGCAGGCGCTGAAGCTGACCGCGCTCGGCAATTCGGGTGCGACGCCGGTGGGTGGGCTCACCGCGCAGGTGGTGGTGTTCAAGACCTATGGCGACCTGGCGGCGGCACCCGCAGGGAGCCTTGCGGGCAAGATCGCCTATGTCGGCAATGCAATGGAGCCGACGCAGGACGGGTCGAGCTATGGCGCGTTCGGCCCTGCACGGTTCGTGGGGCCGGCGATGGCGGCGAGCAAGGGTGCGGCCGCGATCGTGATCCGCTCGATCGGTACCGATCATCACCGCAATCCGCATACCGGCACGACCAACTTCCCCGAGGGCGTCACGCCGATCCCGGCGGCGGCGCTGTCGGTGCCCGATGCCGAGCTGATCGAACGGATCGCGACGCGCGGCAAGCCGATCACGATGACGCTCGTCCTGACCCCGCGGATGACGGGCACGCACGAATCGGGGAACGTCATCGCCGAGGTGCCGGGGACCGATCCCAAGGCGGGGATCGTGCTGGTCGGCGGGCATCTCGACAGCTGGGATCTCGGCACGGGCGCGTTCGACGATGCGAGCGGCGTGGCGATCACCGCGGCGGCGGCCAAGCGCATCCTCGACGGCCCGCGCCCGCGACGCACGATCCGCGTCGTCTGGTTCGGTGCCGAAGAGGTCGGCGGTTTTGGCGGCAAGGCCTATGCCGAGGCGCACAGGACCGAGCGTCACGCGACCGCGGGCGAATCCGATTTCGGCGCGGACCGCGTCTGGCGGTTCGAGACCAACCTGCCCGACAGCGCGAAGCCGGTCGCCGATCGCCTCGCCTCCGCCCTCGCCCCGCTCGGCATCGCGCGCGGCGCAGGGGTCGGTGGTGACGGCACCGATGTCGGCCCGACCATGGCGCTGGGCGTCGCGGCGATCGACCTCAACCAGTCGGGTACGCGCTATTTCGACACGCACCACACCCCCGACGATACGCTCGACCGGGTCGATCCCGAGCAGCTTCGCCAGAACGTCGCGGCCTGGACGACGATGCTCGCGATCGTGGCCAATGCGCCCGAGGAAATCGGCTCGGTCGTGCCAAGAAAGTGACCAGTTGCGGCAACCCGCCCGTCATCGGACTGTCGCAAAGCTTGCTGGGCGATGAATTTAGCGGATTGACCGCCGGTCGGGGGCCGCTATTTGACGGGGCTTCGCGACGGCAATCGGGTCGGCCGCGAGTGAAACTATGCTTGGGAGCATTCGAATGAAGAAGATCGTTCTGATCGCTGCTGCCGCCGGCCTGATGTCCGTCGCAGCCTGCAGCAAGTCGCCAGAAGCCGCCGCAGTTGAGAACAACGCGGACATGCTGGCTGACAACATGGAAATGCAGGCTGACAACATGGACGCCATGGCGGACAACACCTCGAACGCTGTCGCAACCGACGTGCTCGAGAACGCAGCCGACAACATGAACGCAGCAGCAGACAACGTCCGCGATGCTGCCGACGAGAAGACCGACAACATGAACTAAGACTGTGTCGGGCGCTTGCGCTCGACAGCGTTTTAGAGTCGGAAAGGGCGTTCCTTCGGGAGCGCCCTTTTTCTTTGGCACCCTTTTTCTTTGGAAACGCTTGCGCTAACGCAGGCGGCGGTGGGGCCTGTAGCTCAACGGTTAGAGCTGGCCGCTCATAACGGCTAGGTTGCGGGTTCGATTCCTGCCGGGCCCACCAATATCTAAAATAGTGACTACCTTACCTCGTCAGGAATGCGCAGAATTGCGTCGTTTGTGGGGGTTTTCCTTCTCACACGTTCCATACGGCGAACTGAGAGTGCGGGATATTTGGGGGTATTTTTCAAATGGTATTTTCTGCCCCCCAGATGTCATGATTCGGCCCGGATTTCTGCGGCTTGCGGAGCCGCTCCGGCTTCGGCGGAAGCACCTGGTTTGAGGGTGTCGATGATCATGCTGGGCGGCCTTGCGACGATGATCGCGGCAATGCCCGCCGCAGCGCACGCCGCGGTGCAAGTCGCGGCGAACCGCGAGTGACGAACCGCTTTAGATCGGCGGCGTTACGCCCTATCATCGTAGAGAGGCTAGCGAGGCTCCTGCCTTGCTCTTTGGCGAACTCGGCAGTCGAACTCGCGGCGTTTGCATTCTCATTGGGCGCATCCAAACAACGAATCAGGGTAGCGCCCGAGCTATACTGCTCCTTTTTTGTTCTCAACCTGCCTGCCATCGCCGGGCGGAACGAGGCACGGGATAGTTCGGAAAACCTCGTAACTCGGGGGGGCTTGAATGTCGCTGGAAGAACAGTGTGCCCGTCAACAACTATTGGAGATTTAGGTCATTCTTCTTGTCTTGTTAACCAAGGTTGAGCAGGGCCTATTGCACGCTTCTACCGTGGAAAATGCCCCCGGATGCAAACGATCCGGCCGCGCGATTTCATGACGCTCATCGCACTCCGCTCACGATGCACGATTGTCCCGAAACCACACAATGGTTGGGTGGTGGCCGTTTTCAGGCAATTGCATAACTCTATAGCCCCCTTTACTTTTTTCGTCCGGGAACACGTAAAAAGGGACCATCATGAAGCGTTTACTTCTTTCGACAATGGCATTCGTATCCGCATTTGCGATGGCCCCAGCGGCTCACGCAGTTACCTTCACTCCGAACGACCCAGAGTTCACCGTCAGCGGCGATATAAAGAATGGTACCGTTTCGGCAGATTTTGGCCGTGCGGGCATCAAGCGTGGTGCATTCACGGATACTTTCAATTTCATCATCGGCCAGGCCGGTCTGGCTAGCGGTACGCTCAGCACGACCACGACGCGGTTCTTCAGCCCTACCGACCTCGATATCCTGTCGGTGTTCATCAATGGCTTCGCAGCGTCGAAGACTGTTGTCGGCAAGTCCGAGTTTTTCGAGATCAACAACGTGGCGATCGCAAAAGGTGCGACGAACCAGATCGTCGTGAACGGCCTCTCGCGTGGTAACGGCTCCTATGCCGGCACCGCAACCTTTGAGCCAACGGCAGCAGTTCCCGAGGCAGGTACCTGGGCAATCATGCTGTTCGGTATCGGCGGTATCGGCTCGTCGATGCGCGTTCGTCGTCGCCAGGCGAAGATCGCATTCGCTTAAGCCGATTTCACAGCCGGTCCCAGTGTCCGGCCGTGTGAAGGCAGCCGTCAACCTTTCGAGGTTGGCGGCTGTTTTCATTTGAATCCAGCGCGATTGCGGCTGCGGAGGGATTGATGTGGCGCGACGACCGCCATTGACCGACACCTAAGCGTACGGTCAGGCGCGAACTGGTCGAAGTCGACTTCCTTATGTCGTCCACAGCCACGGATCACATCTATGGTCCGGATACCCGGGGACGGCATGGGTCGGGTTTAAGTGGTCAAACGTCGACGGAGTGACAATGCAGAAAATCCAATAAGAGCCGCGCTTCGCGAGACCGTCAACGGTCGCGTAGGCACACCAGCGGTCCGCCTAACCCTGCGCTGTCTCTGACATCACTGCCCCGAGCGCTGGCCCCTCGTGATCTTTTGGGAGGCCGCGCAGCAGGATAGCGAAATCGGTCGGTGCCAGAGCGTGACGGCCCCATTCAACAGCATTGTGCGGCAGCTGCGTCGATCCGGCGCATATACCGTAGTCGGCAATGCGCGGGCTAGCATTGGCATCAAGAATTTTCAGTTAATCCACTTTAACCGCGTGGAGTTGCAATTACTAAACAAATTCAATGCATAAATCCCCTTGTCGAAAGACAAGCACTTTCAAATTTGGGGGTTCAAATGCGCTACTGGCCAATCGGCAAGCCCATTCGGGGTTAACTTTGCCATCAGCTTGGGGATCACTATTGGCGTCATTGACGTATCCTTCAGGGTGCAAAGCAATGCGTTACTAGGCCAATGGTGACCCTTACAACGGCTGAAGCTTAAAATGCCCGGCTTTTCGAGCCGGGCATTTTTTGTGTTCACGACCGCGTCATATCCTTTGCCAGAATCTCATCGGTGCATGTGCGAAAAAGCAAGGCCAAGAGGTTTCACCGCTTTTTGCATAGCGGTGTGCGCAGTATTAAACCGTCCGCCTACCAGATAGCCAATTAAAGGCGTTCGTTACGCCGAACTACTGCGACGGCCCTTCGTTGATCGCATCAACTTTCCGAACGAGGACACGAGCAAGAGCAACCGCCGCAGGGAGTGCATGCTGTGCGCGCCTGGCGTAGCGGTCGAGCTGCGCTTCGAGCCAAGCAACCCATACGACGAGAACGCCGTTGCCATATTTAGCGAGCGCGGCACCCAACTGGGCTATGTCAGCGCAGAGCGCGCGCCGCTGATCGGCAAGCGGATAAAGGAAGGCGAGGCGATCGCCGTCTTTCAGACGATGCACGGAAGCGGGGTGCCTACCCTGCCCGACCCGGTCCCCGATGCTTTAAAGCGCCCACTTCCCCGCCAGGCTCGGCCGGAGCAGCGATCGGTCTACGATCCCCACGCCTTTTACCCGACAAGGAAGGCCCAGAATTCGGCGCTTAACATCGGGCTTGCGGCCCGGTTTGACCAATATGAAGCTTAGCAGGTTCGTCCCGTACTATGCTGGGGCTGACGAACGCGGCACGATCGCTAAGGCCCGCGAAGATAGCTTTGAAAAACGGGACGCCCTCACAGCAATGCGTGCCGCACTGCTCGAGATGGTGCCTGAATCGCACTCTGGTTACCGAACTTCCGATCCAGCTGAACTGTCCGCAGACACTGCAAACACGTTCAACCCTGGCAAGATAGCGCCAGTGGCCGCGCAAGAGCGGTAGGCGTCATTCTCGGCATGGTGAAGTGCATCGGCTAAGAAAGAGGCCACAAGCGGATTGTTAGATACGTCGGCGACGTGAAGCGCCCAAGCGATCGCGGAACGCAAGATTTCTGCGTCGTGTCCAAAGGGCGTGTTCATGGGGCGGCTTGTTACAAAGCGAATTCTTGGGAGCCAAGCTCGCGTTCGGCATACAAGGTTAAGATTAACCTAGGTTACTTCCCGTCAGGACCCAAGCTAGCCTGACTGAACCCGCTGCCAGCTATACTGGTGAGCAAGGGTCTGAATGGGCACCTGACCGATTGCGTCACGCTGTTGCCGGCGTGCCGAGGTGCACCCAGCGAGCAACTGATCGGATAGGACTGATGCTGCTTCGATGTCGAGCGTGACAGCAACGCCTGGCCCGTCAATCAGCACCCTCCCCTCGTTCGCTGAGACGTTCAGAATTTCCGGACGCAAGGTACGCAGCATGCCAATTCTCCCGTAGAACAATCAGCGACCAGTGGCGGCAGATCGTTCCGAGTATTGATCCACGGCAGGACGATACTCAGTGACCGAGATCGCTCGCCTCGTGTTGAGGGAGGCGGTGAGTTTGGCGCGGAGCAGCGCGCTAGCTAGGTCAGAAAACGTCAGTCCCAGTGACGCTCTTGCATACGAAGGTCGATCGTATACTTTCGGTCGAATTGCAGGAGTCGAATGATGAAATATCGCGTTGCAGTTGCGCTGATCCTCACGCCCATTGGCGTAAAGGCGCAAACGTCAGAAGCCCCTGCCAAGGCCGTAGAGTCGCCAACCAAAGAGAAAAAGATCTGCCGGTCAATGACGCCGACGGGCTCTTTCATGGCCACGCGCGTCTGCAATTCGGCTGCAGCGTGGCGCAAGTTTGATGGGATTACTGCTGACGGCGCGCAGCAGACCCGGGATGTCTATCGAATGCCTACGACCGGCGTGCCGCACTGAATTGGATGAGGAAGGGCCGGAGTTCGGGGCTTAGCCTGGAGGTTGCTCAGTACCGTAGATTAAGACACGATGAGGTGATGGATAAGCCCAAGCTCACCAACGCGGAAATAACAGCGGCGGATGCCCAATTCCCGCACCACGCGGAGCGAACGTGGGCCCACCTAGGCCGATGTGTTTCCCGATATCAAGAATGCGATGACTTTATCGAATTTGTTTTTCTCTCAATGTGGGATGGGCCAATTCGTCCACAAATGCGTGCAGTCTACAGCGCCTTCGGGAACAGGGATTTGTTCACTCGCTGCAAAGTCACTACAAAAGCGATTGAAGCCGGCCCGACGCCTAAGCTAGCTGCCGACTGGAAAGTTCTGGTCGCCGCCCTCAGGCAGGGGGCCGACAGACGTGCGGAATATGCTCACGCCCGTTCTGTCACCTTCGGCGGGGGCATTGCCATTGAGATTGACGAAATAACCGGCTTGGGAGTCGGGCATCGGCGGCTAGGACCACGCGAGATGCAGCTGCGACGTTCAAAACTTAATGACGAAAGGGTTTGGACCTTGAGCGGGCTGGTCGATGAATATCGACGCCTGACCGACCTTCTCGCCCATATCCAAGCGTTCGCGGGTAGGTCACGGGATGCCTCTGATGCATCGCGTCCAAAGGCGGCTCCTGGTCATGGCGTGTAGACTCGTCCAGTGTGAAACGCCCTCTCCGACCATCTGGTCGAGGTGGGTCCAGCGCTCCGGCCGCTCACGGCGCACCGTGGAATCGGCTGAGGTGGTTGTTGTAGTGGTCCCGGAGCGGTTCACGTCCTTGGCGCGGTTTTCGCGTTCTTCGTCGAGCGCGACATGCACCGCTTTCGAATAGGTTTCTTCCGCCCGAAGGTCGACCTCAAGGACAGCCAGCCGCTCCTCGAGGTCCGTAACCTTGTCCTTGAGCGGGGAGATGGCGTCTTCTGATACGTCTTCTGCGATCGCGATCGTTGCATCGTGCGCGGTCTGCCGTTCCTTACATCCAAT
The DNA here is from genome assembly GCF_902506585.1 of Sphingomonas sp. T1. Classification (NCBI taxonomy): domain Bacteria; kingdom Pseudomonadati; phylum Pseudomonadota; class Alphaproteobacteria; order Sphingomonadales; family Sphingomonadaceae; genus Sphingomonas; species Sphingomonas sp. T1. Next base: position 35,653 of record NZ_LR733875.1, on the reverse strand, counting down.
CAGCGCCAGCGGCATCGCGACAAGCATTAAACCCGCATAGCACTTCCCCGCACCCCCAAGATCCGAGGCTAGCTACACGAGCTGCAGCACTCCTGCATTTAGGATTGAGGGTGTCGATGATCATGCGCCGCTCGCATGCGCCGCGAGGGCCGCAGCGGCAATTTCCTGCAATGCCGCCGCCTGACAGTGGAATCGGATGCCGCAATCCGATTGAGCGCCGAGAGAAGCTGCTCATTGCGCGCGCACAACGCCGCTTTCGTCATGCTGGCACGAAGCGTGCGGCTTCCCGACACTTCGGCCGCGCACAACCGTCGCAGATTAGGCGTTCCGGGGGCGGCTCAGGGGGTATTTCGAATTACCCTCGCCCAATATCCCCGCAAGGCCATCCGAACATGCAGCTGGCGATTTCCAAACCTTCCGGCCACAGCCGCACCTGATGCGCGGCAACGCCTTGTCTCGCGCGATCTGACAGGATCCGGAGGCTCTCCCGGTGACCAACGATCGCGCGCGCCCAGTGCCCGCTCGTCGGCGTTGAGGACGATCGCGCGGTGGCGGCGTTCCTCCGCTGGCAGGCGTCGCGGCGAACCGCGCGTGACGGACTGGTTCAGCTAGGCGGCGTTTCGCCCTATCATCGTAGGGAGGCTAGCGAGGCTCCTGTCTGCTCTTTCGGGTGCTCGGGCAGTCGATCTTGTGGGGATTACATTCTTATTGAACGCATCCGGGCAGCGAATCAGGATCGCACCTGAACTCCATCGTGCCGTTTTGGTTCTCAATCAGTTTGCAACTACCCGCCAGCTGCGAGCGCAGGAAGATTAGGACAATCAAGCAGCTCGGGGGGCCTCGACGTCACCCGGTGGCCAGCCTAGCCCGTCATCAAATAAATGACTGTTGGGTCACTCTTCGTGTCTTGTTAACCATACAAAAACAGGACTTATTGCGCGCTATGACGGTGCGAAACGCGCCGCGGAGCAGAGGATGTTTCAATGGTAATGATCCTGGTGGGCTGGGCCGGCTCTTCCGTCGCAGCTTTTCTCGTTCTCGGGTACGCCGCTCACAAGCTCAAGCACGTATGAAGCACTGACTGGGCTAGGATCCACACGCGTTATATCCGGACGAGGACGGACTCGACCAGGGAGCCGACCGGGCGCGTCGAGCGACTGACGACAGGCCGACCTGCACCTACCGAGCAGTTGATCGGTAGGGACGGACGCCGCCTCTATGCCGCGCGTGGCGGCCCAGCAGGGCCCGTCGATCGGCACCCTCGCCTCCTTCGCCGAAACGTTCAGAGCTTCAGACTGCACCTTCGACTGCATGGCCAAACGCGATGCGATTTCTGGTCATCGATCACGATCATGCATGTCCGATGGCGCTTCTCATCCGTAAGATCATGAGGCGCGGCGACCGCCGCCAGTTGCGACACCGCATCCGTCACGATCGGGCTGGAAAACTTCCGTCGGGAAGTGGAGCACCTGCACCTTTCCCGATCGGTAGGGGAACCTGGACCACTCCCGCGGCTTGCTCAGGGAATTCCGCATCAAATAACCGACGAATCCAAGGATATGCGGAGGTCTCCTATAATCCGATTGGAGTAGTGCGTCTTAAGCCATTAGGATTATCGTCGAGAATTCCGGAGTATGATAAGGAAAGAATGGCGACGCTGGTTGCCGACTTTCGAGGATAGTCCCATGATAAACAAGGCAATCATGGTCGGAATGCTTGGATTTACGGCAATTTGTGCGACACCCGCTGCAGCTGTATCAATCATGGATCCGACCGACGACTTCATTCCGTCATATACTGCGGGTCCACGTTTTGCAGATCTCGACGTCACAGGCTTCTCGGTCAATTACGACAGTATGTCGCAATTCTTCACGCTAGGCGCCACTTTTGCCGGGGATATCGATCCGCAGACGGCGGGTCTGTACATTTTCGGCGTCAACACCGGTACAGGCATCGCCAGACCTTTTGCCTCGATCGGTCAACCCGATGTGATCTTCAATCAGGCCATCGTGATACAGAAGAACGGCACCGGATCGGTCGGTCCAAACGCCTTGGACCCAGCTGGTATTTCCATCGCTGGAAACATGCTGACAGCGCGGGTTCCGCTCGCCTTGCTGCCGAGCACGGGCTTTGGGCCAACGCAATATGGGTTTAATCTCTGGCCCCGAAACGGTGTGGGTAACGTCAACCAGATTACAGATTTTGCACCTGAGAATGCGACCGTTTCGATCGGCGCGGTTCCAGAGCCGGCAACGTGGCTCATGATGCTCGTCGGCTTCGGGGGAGTTGGCTTCAGCCTCCGCCGGCGCATCGGGAAAGTCGTCACAGGTACTGTTTACGCCTGATCTCGATGGCAATTCATCCCAGATAGAGCCGCCGCCCTTCAATGGTCGGCGGCTTTTCGGTCCAGCGTCATCTGCGTCTGATTTCTGACCCCAGAATGAGGGCGTCGAGGATCCTGCAGCTTGCTGAACTATATAATCGCCGAAGGGGTGCCTAGTGCGACAATATGCTCGACGGCGTCCTCGGTAATTTCCTGGGCACCCTCCAGCCCGAATTCGCCGAGATAGGACCAGGCGACCCACCCGACATATCTCGGCAGGCCCGGAATGGCGAGGCCGACGGATCGGCCGATCGTCACGCCATAATCCGCTTTCACCCGAAAACCACGCGTGGAGACGCCCGTCACGGTCGCGGGTATCATTTCGCCCAGAGGGGTGATCAGAAGCGCCCCCAGGTTGACGAGATGCCGGGATGCGCAACGACGTTCGATCAGCGCCGGCGAGATATCGCTCGCGATTTTGCGATACATATTCATTTCGAGGCACGTCCGGGCAGTCTACGTTGTTGCGCACACGTGGCCATCACGGTCGCTGGCTTTGCATCGAAGACTGGACTTCCTTATCGCCTTCGCGATCGACGTCGGCCTGCTTGCTTATGAAATGGACAATCGCCTCTGCTTCTTTCTTCAACGCGATGATCCGCGCCCTGTCGTCGTCCGTGATGAAGTCACGAGGTTTTTCATCGAAGACGCACAGCGCCCCGAGTACGGTGCCGTCTTCGTCGCGTAGCGGCGCACCGATATAAAATTGAATGCCTTCGATCGTGTCGACGAAGGGGTTGCCGGCGAAACGCTCGTCTGCGCCCGCGTCCGGAACGATTGTCAGTTCGTCGGGGGATAGAATGGCATGCGCACAGAAGGACGTTGACCTCTTATATACACCGGCCTCGAAACCCGCTGCCGACAATACATAGGTCGAGTCCTGATAGACGATGGTGATGGCTGCGGACTTTGCCTTCAGGGTATCGCGGACAGCATCCAAGATCGGCCGGAATCTGCCGACATGCGGACTTGCGATGAGATTGCTTGTCGCAATGGCCCTTTCGCGCTCGCGTTCATTCTCCGGCTTATCCGCCATGATGTAGAACGAGATCGACAAATCATATCCTAGCCCTATGTGCCCAATCGAGCAGATAGGGAGCCTAAGCGTCCGTTTGCCCGGCCTATGACGATATAAAGCAATAGCTAACAAAGGGTTGGCATCACCGCCCGCCCTATCGAACGGCACCCTCCCCTTGTCTCTCCCGACGTTCAGCGGGCAATCCAGGCGGTGATTCCGGCGGGGCTGCGGAAGTCGTCGACTGCGCGGACGTCGAGCGTGGGATAGGCGGCGCGGACCATGTCGGCGAGCGCGGTGCCGGGGCCGAGTTCGAGCAGGCGGTCGACGCCGCGTTCGACCAGCGCCTCGAGTGTGGCGGCCCAGTCGATCGTCGTGTCGAGCTGCGCCGCAAGTCCTGCGATGCCGGCGGCGCCGCGGACGATCGTGGCGTCGGTTGCGCCGATCAGCGTACGACCCCGGACCGGCCGTGCGGGCTGGGCTTCGAGCAGCGCGGCTTGGAACGGGGCGACCGCAGCGGACAGGCGACGGGTGTGCGACGCGACGCGGACCGCGATCGGGCGGGCGGTCGCTGCGCCCTGCGACAGTGCCGCGTCGCAACAGGCGGCGACCTGCGCGCGGGTGCCGCCGATCACGAACAGCAAGCCGGGATTGACGATCGCGATGCCGCAGTCGAACCGCGCGACCAGCGCCTCGACCGCCGCGCGCGGCAGGCCGCGGACGAAGCCGAGGCCGTCCTCCGCACCGCCGGCCGCGTCCATCGCCGCCGCTCGCGCCGCGGTGAGCCGCAGCGTGGCGGCGGGCGACCACAGGCCGGCAATGCCCCAGGCGGTCATCTCGCCGACGCTATAGCCCGCAACCAGCGCCGGACCGATCGGTTCGAGACACGCCGCCGCCGCCAGCCCGCGCGCGACGCACAGGATCTGGCTCGTTGCATTGGCGTGGAGCCGGTCGTCCGCGGCGGTCCGGACGAGCTGATGGACGTCCTGTCCGAGGATCGCGGTGGCCTCGGCGAGGATCGGTGCGGCGGCGGGCTGGTCGACGAACAGGTCGAACATCGCGCGGTCCTGCCGCCCCTGCCCCGAACAGAGCAGCGCGAGCGTCACGCGTCGTGCGCCGCGACGAAGAACGTCATCGCGAGCAGGTCCGCACAGCCCCCCGGACTGAGCCGCCGGGCGACGAAGCGGTGATGGACCGCGATCGCGCGCGCACGCCAGTCCACCGCGCCGATGCCCCCGGCTGCGAGGAAGGCGCGGGCCTCGTCTTGCGCGAAGGCGAGACCCGCGGGGCCGCCGCGATAGAGGAGATTGGTGTCCGCGACGCCGACGATCAGCGCCATCAGGACCTGCACCGCCTGCGCGTTCCGGTCGTCGGGCCGCAGGCGCCGCGCGGTGGCGAGCGCGGGCAAGGCGGTGGCGTAGAGCGCGGGGAAGCCGGCGGCGGCCTCGGCGCGTGCACCGCCAGCGGCATGGCGGCGTGCGACCATGGTGCCATGACTGTGCAGCGCGACGGGCCCGCGCAGGATCTCCGCGCCCCAATGCTGCGCGACGATCGTTCCGAGCGGCGCGGCGATGCCATAGCGCGCGCGGAACCCCGTAGCGGCGCAGAGCAGGCCCATGCCGAAGATCGCGCCGCGGTGCGTGTTCACCCCGCCCGTAGCGACCATCATCGCCGCCTCCGCCGCGATCCCGATCGCGCGCAGCCGGTCCATCCCCGCGCCCGCGGCGCCAGCCTGGGCCAGCGCCGCGAGATAGGGGGCGAGTGCGTCGGCGCTGCGGTTCATCATCGCCGCATCCATGTCGTCATGCGCGCCCGGATCCACCGGGCTGACCAGGCCGGGCTTGGGATAGGTCGCGATCTCCCGCCTGAGGCACGAAGCGGCGGCGTGGCCGATCGCGTCGGTGTCGACCGCGGGCGTCGCAGCGACGAGCGCGGTCATGCGAACACCGCCGCGCGCGGGGTCACGCCGTTCGCGTGCGCCGCCTTGACGAGCAGATCGGGTGCGTCCGACGCCCATTCGCGCCACTGCACCGCATGCCCTTGTGGGGTGAGCAATTCGCCGTCGATCCGCATCGGTGCGGTCGCTCCGATGGTCAGAAGCGCGCGGGCACGTGCGGTCGCGGTGCGCTGATCCGCCACCGTCCAGAGCAGGTCGAGATCCGAACCCGGCGACAGATAGGCCAGCCCTGTCAGATGTGCCCAGGCGAGGCTGCCGAAACAGCGCGTGTCCGGGTCCAGCGTGACGAGCGCGGCGATGCTGTCCTGCCAGGCGGGGGGTGCCGCCGCCGCCGCATCACGCAGCAGCGGCGGCGGGGCGTCGGCCCGGATCGCGTCGGGGGGCACGGCAAAGGCGAGCCGCTGCTTGCCGATCGAGGGCGGCAGCGGCAATCCGAGTGGGACCAAGCACGGGAGTTCGCCGACGACCGGCCGCCGCGCGATCAGCGGGCGATCGTCCCTGGCCCAATCGGCCAGCAGCGCCGGGGCGTTGGCGAGCCCGTGCGCGGCGAGGATGGCGGGCCAGCGCTGCGGGTCGATCCAGACCAGCCGGTGTCGGTCGAAGCGCATCAGCGCCGCGCCGCCGCGTCCACCTCGTCCGCGATCGCCGCGGCCTTGGGCCGGCCCTGGCGCTCGGCCCCGAGCGTCGCGCGCACATCGTGATCGCGCGGCGTGGCGAGCAGCACCGCGAGCTGATCCGCCAGGCTGCGCTGCGGATCCCAGACCTCGGCGACGCCGCCGACGCTGACCAGATTGTCGAGGCCGGGGGCGAAAACCGGGGTCGTCTTTGCCTTGTCCTCGAGCAGATCGATCGACAGCTTGGTGACGCGCGCCATCGAGGCGAGGTCCATCACCTCGGGATGCGCGCCGGGCAGCGCGACGAGCGTGTCGCAGGCGAGCGCGGTGGCGATGAACGCGCCGGCCGCGCTGCCGCCATAGAGCAGGCCGATCGTACGGTGGCCGCGCGCCTCGGCGAGGAGCAGCGACTTGGCGAGATGCGCGAGATATTCGCTGAGGCCGAGCAGTTCGTCGCGTCGACTCATCCGCTGGCTCGCGCTGTCGACGAGAAAGAGGATCGGCGCGTCGTCGTCGCTGCGTGCGATCGCGAGCACCGCGGCGGACAGGCGGATCGCCTGGTCGATGCCGATCGGCGCGCGGGCGGTGGCGCCGATGACATGCACGACCCGTCCGTCGGGCGACGTGCCGCGACCGAACAGCAGGTCGCCCTCCGCGGTGACCGCATGGCCGGCCGGAAACAGCGAATCGAGGATCTCAGCGGGCGTCATCGGCGCTCTCCCGGTACTGGGCGGCTAGGGTCGCGAACGCGGCGGAAGGCATGTCGGGGATCGCTTGCGGGTCGTCGATGCCCAGCATGCGCCAGATGTCGGTGGCGTCGGCGGCGTCGGCGGCGTCGCCGAACCGGGCGATGCGGCGTTCGAGGCGGTCCTGCTCCGCGTCCAGAGTGGCCAGATCGAGACCGGGTCGCTCCCCTCTCCCGACCGGGAGGGGGGAGGCGTCCCGGACGGAACCCGCCTTGGCTGGTCGCCCGAGCGCCGCGAGCATCGCCGCGCGGAACGCCGCCGCATCGTCGTCGACGAACAGGTCCGCGCCGCCGATCAGCGTCCGGTGCTTGCCGCCCATCGTCCGCCAGACCAGGGCGCGGTCGCGCGAGTCGAATTCCTCGACGCCCTTGTTGGTCTCGATCACCTCGGGGCCGGTGACGCTGATCCGGCCCTGTTCGGATATGATCAGCGTCGAGCAGCAGCCGGCGATCAACCCGCCGCCGCCATAGCAGCCCGCACGGCCGCCGATCAGTCCGACGACGCGCACGCCCGCGATCCGCGCCTCGGTGACCGCGCGCATGATCTCGGCGATCGCGATCTCGCCGGCATTGGCCTCCTGCAGACGGACGCCGCCGGTGTCGAACGCGATCACGACGTCGCGGTTGAGGGCTTTGGCGGCTCGGAGCAGCCCGGTCAGCTTGGCGCCGTGCACCTCGCCGAATGCGCCGCCCATGAAGCGGCCTTCCTGCGCGGCGATCAGGATCGGCGTGCCGTCGACCGTCGCGGCGCCGACGACGATGCCGTCGTCAAACTGCGCGGGCAGGTCGAAGATGCCGAGATGCGGGCTGGTCTCGCGCCGCTCGGGGCCGACATATTCGGTGAAGCTGCCGGTATCGACCAGCGCCGCGATCCGCTCGCGCGCGCCTGCCTCGTACCAGCTCTGATGAAGGTTGCTCATGCTTCGGGCTCCTCGATCATGCGGACGGCCTGGGCGAGGCGCAGCGACACCGTATCGGGTCGCGCGCCGCCATCGTTGATCGCGATCCGCAGGCCGCCGGCGGCGCGCCGGCCGACGAAATCGGCGACCACCGCGTCCCAGAGGTCGCGAAAGCCGTGCGCCGCGGTGCTGATCTCGATCGCGCACCGATCGGCCGCGTCGCCGCGCTCGACCAGCACTTCCAGATTGCCCGACGCGACCACGCCGACCAGCGCCATCGCGCGCGTGCCGCCCGCCGGGACGGGCGCGGCGATATCGAAATGCAGGATTTCCATGCTTCTATCCCCTACCAGTTCCGGAACCGGCTCGGCGGCCGGTAGAGCCCGCCCGAGGCGAGCATCAGGTCCTTGATCGAACGCGCGGCCAGCATGTTGCGGTTCGCGTCGAGCGGGTCGATGCCGAGATCCTCGGGCCGCTGGATGATCTTCCGCTCGCGCAGCCGTTCGACCATCGCCCTGTCGCGGCCGCGGCCGATCTCGGTAAAGCCCGCGACGCCGCGGATCGCCTGTTCGCGCTCGTCCGCAGTGCGGCAGAGCAGCAGGTTCGCGATGCCCTCCTCGGTGACGATGTGCGTCGTGTCGTCGGCATAGACCATGATTGGTGCGAGATCGAGATCGAGCTTTTCCGCGAGTTCGAGCGCGCCGAGCTTTTCGACGAAGAGCGGCGCATTGCCCTCGCCGAACGTCTCGCCGATCTGGACCACGAGCTTGCGGCCGCGGCGCAAGGGTGCCGCGGTATCGGGATCCGCCTCCGCCCCGGCCTGCAGCCAGGGTGCGCTGGGATGGCGCCGGCCGCGCGCGTCCGAGCCCATGTTGGGCGCGCCGCCAAAGCCCGCGATGCGGTTCGCGGTGATCGTCGAGCTGTGCCCGGCAAGGTCGATCTGCAGCGTCGAGCCGATGAACATGTCGCAGGCGTACAGCCCAGCGGTCTGGCTGAACGCGCGGTTCGAGCGCAGCGAGCCGTCGGGCCCGGTGAAGAAGATGTCGGGCCGCGCGGCCAGATAATCCTCCATGCCGACTTCCGAGCCGAAGCAATGCACCTGCTCGACCCAGCCCGCCTCGATCGCGGGGATCAGCGTCGGGTGCGGGTTGAGCGCCCAGTGCGTGCAGATCTTGCCCTTCAGCCCGAGCTTCTCGCCATAGGTCGGCAGCAACAGCTCGATCGCCGCGGTGTTGAAGCCGATGCCGTGATTCAGCCGGCGCACGCCATAGGGTTGATACAGCCCCTTGATCGCCATCATCGCGGTGAGGATCTGCGTCTCGGTCATCGCCGCGGGATCGCGCGTGAACAGCGGCTCGACATAGAAGGGCCGCCCGGCGTCGAGCACGAAATGGACCTGGTCGCCGGGGATGTCGACGCGCGGCAGCGTATCGACGATCTCGCCGACCTGCGCGATCACGAGGCCGCTGCCGAAGCTCGTCGCCTCGACCACGGTCGGCGTATCCTCGGTATTGGGGCCGGTATAGAGATTGCCGTGACGGTCAGCGCTGACCGCGGCGATCAGCGCGACCTGTGGCGTCAGATCGACGAAATAGCGCGCGAACAGTTCGAGATAGGTGTGGATCGCGCCGAGCTCGATCTTGCCGCCGAACAGCATCCTGGCGATCCGCGCCGATTGCGGGCCGGAATAGGAGAAGTCGAGCCGCTTCGCGATGCCGCTGTCGAAGACGTCGAGATGCTCAGGCAGGACGACGCCAGACTGGACCATGTGCAGGTCGTGGATCCGGTCGGGATCCATCGCCGCCAGCCCCCGGGCCAGCACGTCCGCCTGTTTCTGGTTGTCGCCTTCGAGGCAGACCCGGTCACCGGGCCTGAGCACCGCTTCGAGAAAGTCGACGAGCGTTCCGGGATCGACCAGCTTGCCGGTGGCAAAGCCCCGACCCGCCGCGATCCGCTCCTCGCGCATCTGCTTGCGCGTATTCCATTGCCGCACCGCATCGCCTCCTGACGCTTAATTGGCCTTCTTGTATTCTCTATTGCCATAAACGCAACCCTGTGCATACTTAACACCGTATAAGACGCCAGATCGAATACATTGAGAGGATATGCCATGAGCGAGTCCCTACCCGTTGCCGCCACAGATGCGGGACGCGGCGCATGATCGCCGGCGTAGCACTGCTCGCGATCTGTACGCTGATCGGGCAATTGCTCGGCGAAGGCCTCGGCGTGCTGCTCGGCGTGAAGGCCAATGTCGGCGGGGTCGGCATCGCGATGATCCTGCTGATTGCCGCGCGGATGTGGCTGAAGACGCGCGGTCGCTACAATGAAGGCGTGTCGCGCGGGATCGGCTTCTGGGGCGCGCTGTATATCCCGATCGTCGTCGCGATGGCGGCGCAGCAGGATGTCGTCGCCGCGGTCGAGGGCGGTCCGATCGTGCTGATCGCGGGCGTCGGCGCGCTGCTGCTGTGCTTCAGCGCGGTCGCGATCATCAGCCGGCTGTCGGGCACGCCCGAGACGATGGACGAGATCGAGGCGCGCGAAACGCGTGAAGCCGAGATGGCGATCGCCGCCGGATCCCCCGCCCCGATCACCCCGCGCTAAGGACCGAACGCATGGAAATGATCACCAAGGTCCTGACCGCCAATGCACTGCTCACCGCGTTCGCGGTCGTCGGCATCGTCATGTGGCTGTCGAACATCCTGTCCGCCAAGCTGACGATGGGCCGGGTCCACGGCTCGGCGATCGCGATCCTGATCGGCCTCGCGCTCGCCTTCTGGGGCGGGATCGCAACCGGCGGACACAAGGGGCTCGCAGACCTGCCGATGCTCGCGGGGATCGGGCTGATGGGCGGCGCGATGCTGCGCGACTTCGCGATCGTCGCGACCGCGTGCGAGGTCGATGTCGAACAGGCCAAGAAGGCGGGGCTGATCGGCGTCGTCGCGCTGCTGCTCGGTACGATCCTGCCGTTCATCGTCGGCGCGCTGGTCGCGGCGTCGTTCGGCTATACCGATGCGGTGTCGATGACGACGATCGGCGCGGGCGCGGTGACCTATATCGTAGGTCCGGTCACCGGGGCCGCGATCGGGGCAAGCTCGCCCGTGATCGCGCTGTCGATCGCGACGGGCGTGTTCAAGGCGGTGATGGTGATGGTCGGCACGCCGTTGGTCGCAGGGCTGATCGGGCTCAACAACCCGCGCAGTGCGATGGTGTTCGGCGGGCTGATGGGGACGGTCAGCGGCGTGTCGGGCGGGCTTGCTGCGACCGACCGCCGGCTCGTCCCCTATGGTGCCTTGACCGCGACCTTCCATACCGGGCTAGGATGCCTGGTGGCGCCGTCGATCCTCTATCTGATCGTCCGCGCGATCGTGGGGGGCTGACAGCGTGGCGGATATCGAGAGCGAAGACACGGGGCTGCTGTCCGACCGGATCCGCAACGCGCTGACCGATGCGATCTCGTCGGGCGAGCTCGCGCCCGGTACGATGCTCGACGAACAGCAACTCGCCGACCGCTACGGCGCCTCGCGTACCCCGGTCCGCGAGGCGCTGCGCCAGCTCGCGACCAGCGGGATGGTCGAGGTCCGCCCGCGTCGCGGCGTCATCGTCCGTCATGTCACCGCCGAGGAGGTGATGGACATGTTCGAGACGATGGCGGAGCTCGAGGCGGTGTGCGTCCGGCTCGCCACCTACCGGATCACGCCGCTCGAGCGTAGCCGTCTGCTGCGGGTCCACGAGGCGAGCGAGGCGGCGGTCGTGGCGGCCGATGTCGACGCCTACGACGCGCTCAACCGTGAGTTCCACGAGGCGATCTACCGCGCGGCGCACAATGACTTTCTTGCCGACCAGGCGATCGCGGTGCGGACGCGGCTCAACGCCTTCCGCCGGATGCAGCTGCGCCAGGACCGCCGCCTCGCCAGCTCGCGCGCCGAGCATGACGCAGTGATGCGCGCGATCGCCGAGGGCGATGGCGACGAGGCGGCGCGGCGGATGCGCGCGCACATGCTGAATGCCGCGAGCGCGCTCGACAGCTATATCGCGCACCAGGACGCCGCGCACGCCAAGCCGGCGGGATGATCGCCCGGCGCGTCAGGCTCGGCGCCCAATGGGCCGGGTCATCATGTAGATGCCGACCAGCAGCAGGTCGGGGACCCACAGGAAACCGCCGCGCATGTAGAAGTCGGTATTCTGGCCGGTCCAGAGCCAGTTGAACTTGCCGTTGGCGAGCCACAGGCCGTCAAAGCCCTCGATCAGCGCCCCCTGCAGCAGCAGGATCGCGAGCATCCGGGGCTCACCGCGCCGCACCGCGAGCCACAGGCCGAACAGCAGGAACAGCCCGTAGGCGAGGTTGCGCGTGCCGATCCACCGCGCGGGCAGGATCGCGCCGAACAGCGCCGACCCCGTCCCCCAGTCCGGAAACGGCCGGAACGCCGCCATCCAGAAGCCGGTGCTGTCGAACCACCACCAATAGGCGAAGAGCAGCTTCATCCCGGCATAGGCGAGCGTGACGACATAGCAGACGATCACGAAATGGCGGTCGATCCAGCGGCCTGCCGCGCCGGCACGTGGCGGGATCGCCGCTGTCGGCGTCGCGCGAGCGGGGCTGTCCGACTGGCCGGCGAACACCCATGCCGCCGCGAGCAGCGCGACCACCCAGCCGACACTGACGAGCATCGCGCCGCTCGATGCCGGCGGTGCCCAGCCCAACGCCTGCCCGCGGCTCAGCCAGACGGCATCGATCGTCTCGATCAGCGCCGCCTCGCAGGCAAAATAGGCCGGCAGACGATAGGCGCGCAGACACAGCGCGACGATCACGGTGGCGAGAAACCCGATCGCGTGCATCGCGGTCCGCGTGCCAAGCCATTTCGCCGGCAACAGCGCACCATAGAGCGCGGCACCACTGCCCCAATCCGGGAAGGGCCGGAACAGCAATTCCCACCGCGCGATGCCGTGAAACCAGAAATCGCCGGCGACCAAGGCCTTGCTGGTGATATAGACGAGCATCACCGCCAGTGCGGCGAGGAACGCGGGCACGGAGTGACGGACGGGCATGATGCGCGCTTTCAGTTCGACCCCGAGGGGTGGCTGGTGGAGGACCCGCCCGCGGCCTGCGGATTGGCAGGCCAGCGGCCGGGGGCATGGACGCGGATCCAGTCCACGACCGCGTCGATGAGTTCGGGGGGCGGCTTGAGGATCATCAGATGCGGCAGGTCACCGAGCAGCAGGAAGCGCTTCTGACAGGTAAGCTGGTCGAACAGGTGCTGTTCATAGGCGACGGGGAAGACTTCGTCGCCGCGTGACGAGATCAGCATCAGCGGCGTCGTGATCCGGTCGAGCGGCCGTGCGAGGTCGGTCTTGGCAAGGGTCGAGATCGCCCCGAGGCCGTAGGCGAGCGTGACCAGCGGATCGGTGCGCATCAGTTCCATCGCCGAGCCGCCGCCGGGCAGCTTCAGCTTGTCGAACGGCAGGTACCAGGTGACGGGAATCGACCAGGCGCGCAGCCGCAGGAACAGCCAGCACAGGAACGGCACGAGCCACAAGGGCGGCTTCAGGATCGCGATCTGGCGGATCGTGTTGCCGTCGAGCCAGGCGATATTGTGACAGACGACGGTGGCGACCGCGGGATCCTCCGTGGCCGCGACGTACAGGCCGATCACCCCGCCCTGGCTGCTGCCCGAGAAGACCACCTTGCGGCCAAAGCGCGCATGCGCCCAGGCGCAGACGGCGCGCGCGTCGTCGATCGCCTGCGTCACGGTGAAATAGCCGCGCCAGCGTCCGCTCCGGCCGTGACCGCGCGGGTCATAGGCGACCACCGTGCAGCCGCGGCGATGCAGGTCGACGAGCAGCTGCGCGTAGAGCTGCGCATAGGCCGCGGTCCCCGGCATGAAGACATAGACCGGCGCATCGTGCGCGCCCTGCAGCACATAGAGTGCTAGGCACACGCCGTCCGCGGTCCTGAGATAATCGCGCGCGAAGCCATTGGGCGCCGCATCGATGCCGAAGCGCGCGTAGAGACCGGCGAGATAGGTAATGAGCGTACATTCGCACGCACGCCGGCGATGCATGTACCATTGGCTGACCGCGAGCCACAGCGGCATCCCGCCGAGGAGGAGGGCGGCGAGGATGGACAGGATCGTCATCTCAAGCCGCCGCGCCACGTCGGGTGGCGGCCGGATGGACGGACAGGCGCCCTGCCCCGGCGCCGTCCGGGGGGACCGCCGCCACCGCCGGAATGTCGGGCCCGCCGCGGCAGACGATCATCGCCTGCGTGCTCGGCAGTTCGATCGGTCGTTCGGGTCGGGTCGCGAGGAAATCGGCAAAGGCGCGCTCGACCCCCGGCAGCATCGAATAGTCGTGCGACAGGATGATCCCGCCGCGCACCATCCGGGGATAGAAGAAGGCGAGCCCGGCCAGCGTGCTTTCATAGAGATCGACGTCGAGATGCACGAAGCTGAAGCGCAGCGCGTCGAGCCCGGCCGTCGAGGCGGGAAACGCGCCGGGATGAAACCGGACCATGTCGAGATCGGCAAGCCGCGCGCGCACCCGCGGCAGGCTGGCTTCGAACTGACCCCGCTGCAGGACTTCGCGTTCGTCCGCGCGGGGTTCGGGAAGCCCGGCGAAGCTGTCGAACAGATGCAGCGCCCGCCCCGGCGCCGCGGCGGCGATCAGCGACGCGGACGTCCCTTCGAACACGCCGAACTCGGCCAGATCGCCATCGAGCGCGGCCTGCGCATGCGCGATGCCGTACAGCGTGAACGATTCGTTCGCGGTCAGCAGCGATTCGCGACCGCGCTTGCTCCGGCGGATCAGCGCCAGCGTGTCGCCCCGCTTGTGCCCCCGCAGCGACAGCGACTCGATCGCCGAGGCGAGCCCGATCGCACCGCGGCGGAGCAGCCGGCTGCGCCCGACGATGCGCTGGACCTGAGGGTGCTTCATCCACATCGGCCGGTCTCCTCCACGGGACAAAAGGCGAGCGCCGCGTCGGCGGCGATACCGTCGGGCAGGCGCAGGTCGCGCCATGTCCAGCGCGTACCGCCGAACTGCAGCGTGCCCGCGCTGGCGGACAGGGCGAACGGCGACTGGGCGCGCACCGACAGGCCGAACCCGGTGCCCTTCACCAGCGCCTCGTGGCGGGTCCAGCGGCGCGTCACCTCGGAATCGGGGAGTGCGTGATCGCGGCACAGGAATGGCGCGCGGTCAGGCCCGTGGCATTCGATATCGATGCCGAGTTCGGTGTCACGAGCGAGCGCGGTCAGCGCGATCGCACCGCTCCGGCTGGTGTTGAAGTATAGCGGCGCCGATCCGCGCGACCGGATGCTCGGCTTGCCGCGTGCCCCCGACACGATCTCGACCGCGTCGGCGGACTGGCCGAGCGCGCGCGCCAGCAGGCCGCGCAGTTCGAACCGGGCGCGGCTGGCCCGGGCGGTGTGCGTATCGGTCGCGCCGGTGTCGGTCGGCGGGGTGGCGGGCAGATCGTACAGCCACAGGTCGATGAACCCGCGCTCCGGCATGACGCAGGTCGCGGCAGCCCAGTCCGCGACGATCGCGCCGTCGCTGACCGCGACGCGCGCATGCCGGGGCGTGGACACGGGCGACGGCGTCGTCACCGGGCTGCACCGACAGGCGCGCGGACGGCCGCCTGCTCCTGCGACCAGCGGGAATAGAGCGTGAGCAGCGTGACGAGCAGGATCGCGACGGCGACGCGGGCGATGGCCTGCGGCACGATCGCGGGCACGGTGAACAGCGATGCCACCGCGATCAGCGGCATCAGGACGATCACCGCCCAGTGGCTCGCCCCCGGCAACCGGCTGCGGAAAGGCCGGGCGAGATCCGGGCGACAAAGGCCGGGCGAGATCCGGGCGACAGCGGCGCAGACGCTCGACCGCGCCGACATAGGCGGCATAGATCACGCAGATGATTGCCGACCCGACGAGCCCGACGACGAGATACAGATCGAACGCCGCGATCAGCAGCGCAGCGAGCAGGCCGAGGCTGCCCAGCACGAGCACGGCACCGACCGGCGCGCCCGTATCGACCTGTACCCGCGCGACGAACCGCGGCAGCGATCCCTCGCGCGCGAGCGCCTGGAGCAGTTGCGCGCCGCCCATGATGCCCGCGTTGAACGTCGAGACGATCGCGCCGAGTCCGACCAGCACGGCGAGCGCAATGCCGGGGCTGCCCAGCAGCGCGGTGAACAGCGGCACCTGCGGCGTCGCACTCGTGGCGATCAGGCCGTGCGGCAGCCTTGTACCGAGCGCGGCGACGAACAGGCCATAGGTGACGAGCAGCGTCCCGATCGCGACGAGCATCGCGATCGGAACCCGCCGCGCATAGGCTTGCCGCGACAGGCCGACCGGGGTGACCCATTCGAACCCGGTATAGATGAAGATCGCGAGCGCGATCGCCGCGGGCAGCCCTGCCCAGCCCGCGGGCGCGGCTGTCGTCGTCAGGTCTCGCATCGGCGTGACGCCCGGTGCCGGCAGGAACCAGAGCGCAGCCGTGGCGGTGACAAGCAGCACCGCCATCGTCCCGAACGCGGTAAGGATCTGCAGGCGACGTGGCAGGTCGAGCCCGCGCAGGTTCGTCAGCACGACGACGGACATCAGGACGACGATCGACACCGTCGGTGGCACGGCGGGCAGCGCGGCCTGCACCACCATCGCAAAGCCGTAGCTCTCCACCCCCGCGATCATCACGACGAACAGCAGATAGGCGTGGACCAGCACCAGCGCCGCGACCGGTCCGAACGCCGCGCGGAAATAGGTGATCACCGCAGGCGAGGAGGGCCACATGCTGGCCAGCTCGCCGATCGCCGCGCCGATCACCGTGCAGATCACGCCGGCGACCAGCAGCGCGACCAGCGCCGGCCCGGTGCCGGTCACCGCGAACAGGCCCGAGACCATCGCAAAGGCCGAGTTGCTGAGCGCCATGCCCGCGCCGACCGCGACATAGAACAGCCACTCGCCGCGAAAGGACAGGCCGGTCGCCATCACAGCCCCCAGATGACCATGGCGAGCGCTTCGAGCTTCACCTTGTCGCGCGCGTCCGAATAGACTTCGAGCTGTCCGTCGATCACCGCCGAGGACGGATTGTAGCGGCCCGCGAAGATCTCGATCAGCGTCCGCTCCTCGCCGCTCAGCGTCACGAACGGGGTGTCGCCGGTGCCCTCGGTCCCGTCGCGGATATCGGTGACGCGGGTGCCGGTCACCGTCAGCACGACGCTGCGCGCGGTGTCGGTCGCGTCGACAAGCAGGCGGCGGTTCCAGCCCGCCGTCAGCTTCGCCGCGCGGACATTGGCGTTGAAGCGATCGCGAAAATCGCCGAGCCAGTGATCGAGCGTCTCAAGGGGAACGGCGGGCTGCACGGCGGCGGCGGCAAATGTCATCGCGATATATCCTCAGGCCCAGGGTTGCGGCGTGCCGAGCAACTGATTGCCCATGATCACCTTCAGCGTGTCGTCGGAGGGGCCCATCAGCGAGCCGGCGCGCGCATCGCGGTAACAGCGCTCGACGAGGTGGCCGCGCTTGTAGCCGCTGCCCCCGCAGACCTGCAGCGCGGTATGCGCGACATCGACCGCCATCTCGCTGGCGATGATCTTGAGTTCGGCCAGCTCGACGAAATAGGGATCGTCGGGATTGTCGCGGATGATCTCGTCAAGCAGCCCGGCGGTGTTGAACTCGTTGAACAGGACCACCGCATTGTCCGACATCTGCGCGACCCGCAACACGGTCGCGCGCGCCTGGTCGATCCGGCAGCGCATCTCGGCGGCATAGCGCTGCACCGTCTCGACGGTGGCGAGCGAGCGTTGCGTATCCGAATGGACGCGCCCCTTCACATGCGCGATCGCGCCGTCGAACGCGGCCGAGGCAAGCCCCAGATAACAGCTCGCGAGGCCGACCAGGTAGATCGGCAGCGCATAGGCCATCATGAACGAAAAGCCCGTGGTCTCGCCGCCGAGCCGGGCGATCGGCGGGACGTGCACCTGGTTGAAGTGCAGCGGGCGGCTGCCATTGCCGCGCAGCCCCATGCCGTCCCAGGCGCCCTTGGGCTCGATCCCGGTCGCATCGCCATCGACCCAGAACATGCTGAGATCGGTCGCACCGGCATCGGCATTGCCGCGGGTCGGGACGAGGTAGAAATCGGCATGGCCCGCCGAGGTGCAGAACGACTTGAAGGAGTCGAGGATGAAGCCGTGGCCGTTCTTCCGCGCATGGCTGTCCATGTGCCAGATCCGGTTGCCCGATCCCGGTTCGCTCATCGCGAACGCGCCGAGAAGCTCGCCGCGGACGATCGGGGCGATGAACCGCTCGACCTGTTCGGCATCGGCGAGCGCGCAAAGCATCGGCAGCGTCGACTGGTGCATCGTGTAGATCATCGCGGTCGACACGCAGCCCTTGGCGAGCGCCTCGGTCACCAGCGCGGCGGTGACGATATCCCCGCCGCCGCCGCCCATCTCGGTCGGGATCATCAGCGCGAGCAGCCCCGATCGCTTGAGCGCGTCGATATTGGCGCTGGGGAAGACCCCGCCGTGATCGATCTCGGCCGCATTGGGGCGCAGCACCTCGCGCGCCAGCGTCTCCGCCTTGCGACACCAGCGTCCCTGCTCCCGCGTGAGCGCGATGCCGTCAAGATTGAGGGCGTTGGGCATATCTTTCCCCTTGGTCATGAAGGTTATGCGTGCGGCGGGCGCGCCAGTCGGCGGGCTCGAGCGGTCGGCCGAAGCTGGTCGGCGCGGCGATCCGGAAGCCCTGCCGCGCGCCCCAGCCGCGCAGGGCGCGAAGATAGTCGAGCGGTACGCCAAGCCCGATCGGCGCGGCGTCGAACCGGCCTTCGAGCGCAAGGATCATCGGTTCGCACATGCACGCGAACGCGACCCCAGCAGCGAGGCCGAAGCGGATGCCCAGATCGGGCGCGCCGGGGACCGCGACCAGCCCGCCGTCTAGCACCAGCAGATCGGGCCGCGCGGTCGCGGTCGCGCGGCCGATGTTGCGCGGCTGCGATACGTCGCACAGGATCGCGTTCGGGCGGAACAGTTCGGGTGCCAGGATCAGGTCCGGACTGGAGGTCGCGGTAAAGACGAGGTCGCAGGCGGCGAGCGCGGCATGGTCCGCGGCAAGCTCGACATCGCCCGCGAGGATCAGCCAGTTGGCGACCGCGGCCGCATCCGCCCCGGTCCTGTCGTGATAGGCGAGCGCGCGGCGCGCCAGGTCGCCGCTCACTCCGTCGCGGCCCGCGATCAGCGCCGCGGCGATCGCCGCCGCCGCCGACCGCAGCCGCGCCAGACTGGCGCGCCGATGCCCCGGATTGCCGACGAGCACGATCCGGCTGACGCGCTCGGCCATCAGATAGGCGAGACCGAGTCCGACCGAGCCCCCGCCGCCGACGATCCCGACGACCGCCTTGTCCAGCGGACGGTCGAGCCGGTCGCACGCCGCCGCCATCGCATCGACCGCGGCGATCGCGGTGTAGCTGTTGCCGGTCGTGACCGGCACCCCCGAGCCGGCAAGGTCGCTGCCGCCGCCGCACGCGATCGAGCAATAGCCGCCCAGCCCGACCACACCCGCGCCGGCGGTCCGCGCGAGCTCGGCCGCCGCGCGGATCGCCGCGAGCCCGCCGGCGCGGTCGCGTGCCAGCGCCTGCGCAGTCCAGGGCACGAGGATGACCGTACCGGACGCGGTGCGATCGTTACCCACGACCGACAGCGTGTTCGCGACGAACGGCGCGATCATGCCGCCGAGCCGGTCGGTCAGTTCGGTCAGCTGCGGCACGGAAAAGCGCGCGAGGGTGTCGTCGATCGCGGCAAAGCCCGCGGCGTCGAGCGGATGCGCGAGGAACGCCCAGGGTCGCGCGTCGTGCTTCGCGACGACGATCGACGGCGCCGACGGACCCGGCGGGGTCCGCGTCTGGCCGATGGCCGATGCGGACAGCGGCGCGTCGAGCAGGTGGTTGACCAGCGCCCCGCCATCCCCCGCCGCTAGCAGCCGTGCGACCTGCCCGACCGCGGCGACGATCAGGTCCGCCTCGGCCTCGGTCAGCGTCAGCGGCGGCTCGATCCGGACGACCTCGCTGCCGAGCAGCGTCGGTGCGACGCGGACGTGACAGACGTTGAGGAGATAGCTTGCGACGAGCGGCGCGAGCATCGCCTGTTCGGCGAGGATATCGAGCAGGCCGTGAGCGGCGGGCGCGGCGCGGCCCGCGGGCAGCTGCAGCCCGAGGAGATAGCCACGCCCGCGAACGCCCAGCCGGGCCGCCGGATAGCGATCCGCCACGCCGCGCAGCCCCGCCTCAAGCCGGGCGCCCCGCTCGGCCACCATATCGACGAGACGCCCGCCATCGGCCGTCAGCCGGGCGAGCGCGGCAAGGCCGACCCGGCAGGCGAGCCCGTTGCCGGCAAAGGTCGAGCTGTGCTTGCCCGCAAATGCCGCGCTGTGGCAGCCCGACGCATAGAGGACCGCGCCGATCGGCAGCACCCCGCCGCCGAGCGCCTTGGCGATCAGCAGGATGTCGGGCGCGACGCATTCGACGTCGCACGCGAACATCGCGCCGGTGCGACCGAGCCCGGTCTGGATCTCGTCGACGATCAGCAGCACGCCGTGCGCGCGGCACAGGCTGGCCGCGGCGGCGAGATAGCCGCGCGGCGGCTCGACGATGCCCGCCTCACCCTGGATCGGCTCGACGATGAACCCGGCATAGCGCGTGCCGGTCTCCACGAGCACGCGCTCGAGCGCGGCGATGTCGCCGAACGGCACATAATCGACGTCGAGGACGGGTGCGCCGAACGGCGCCTGGAACGTGTCGCGGCCGGTCACCGACAGCGCGCCCAAGGTCTTGCCGTGGAACCCGTTGGTGGTCGACAGAAAGCCCGGGCGTCCGGTCGCGGCGCGCGCGATCTTCAGGCCGATCTCGGTCGCCTCGGCGCCGCTGTTCGCAAAGCAGACGTGGCGCAGCCCGGGTGGTGCGATCGCCAGCAGCGCCTCGGCCAGGGCCCCGGCGGCGTCATTCATCGACGGCTGGACGAGGCTCGGCGCGGCAGCGGTACGCGCCGCGTCGAGCGCCTGCCATATCTCGGGTGGATTATGCCCGAAGGGAAGCGCGCCGAACCCTGCAATCGCGTCGAGGATGCGCGTGCCGTCGTCCCATGTCAGCCAAGCGCCGGCACCGCTCGTGAACGGCCGGTCGAGCCGGAAGCGGCGAAGCAATGCCCCGATCTCGGGGTTGACCAGCGTTTCCCACGGATGACGCCCGGCCGTCGTCCCGGGCGGCGCGGCGCATTCGGCGGC
Source organism: Sphingomonas sp. T1 (assembly GCF_902506585.1). Taxonomy (NCBI): domain Bacteria; kingdom Pseudomonadati; phylum Pseudomonadota; class Alphaproteobacteria; order Sphingomonadales; family Sphingomonadaceae; genus Sphingomonas; species Sphingomonas sp. T1. The sequence continues at coordinate 14,766 of NZ_LR733875.1, read as the reverse complement.
GATCTCGGCGATGCTCCATCCGCGCAGGAGCCGTTCGAGCGGCAGGTCGATCGTCATCTCCCGCTCGATCGCGGCGCGCAGGTCGGCAAGTTCGAGCGACCCGAGACCGAGCTGGTGCAACGGGCGCTCGACCGCGACGTGCAGATTCGGATCGCCGAGCAGCCGGCGGACATGGCGGACCAACGTTGCGGTCAGCGCGTTGGCGTCGGGGCACGCGTTGGCGGGCAGCGCGACGCTTGCGCGGGCGGCGGGCGCGGACGAGTGCGTAGGCCACGCCGCGATCACCCCCTCCAGCCGCTGGTCGCACCAGGCGTCGCGCACCGCCGCGCGGCGCAGCTTGCCGCTCGACGTCTTAGGCAGCGTGCGACGTCGGAGCAGGACGACGGAGCGGACCGCGATGCCGTGCGCGTCAGACACCGCGGCGCGCACTGCCGCGATCACGGTTTCGGGCGCATCGCTGCCCAGATCGGCAAAGACCTCGGCCGCGACGACCAGCGCATCGGTATCGCCCTCGACCGCAAAGGCCACGACATTGCCGGGGCGGACCGCGGCGTGCGCCGCCTCGACGGTCGCCTCGATATCGTGCGGCACGTGATTGGTCCCGGCGATGATGATCAGGTCCTTGAGCCGTCCCGTGACGACGAGCTCGCCCTGATCGAAAAACCCCGTGTCGCCGGTGCGCAGCCAGCGCGTCCCGGGCTCGCCCGCGATGCGCGCGCCGAACACCGCTTCGCTCTCCGCCGCGCGGCCCCAATATCCACCGGCGACGCTCGGGCCCGTCACCCAGATCTCGCCGGTGGCTCCGGAGGACTGCCGCTCCAGAGTTTCCGGGTTCACGAGCGCGATGTGGTGGCCGGCCGCCGCTGTGCCGCAGGCGGCATAGGCCAGCGCGGGCGACGGGTCGCCGTCCGCGGCTGGCGCGCCGACCATCCGCGGCCCCCCTTCGGCGCGGGTGCCGCTGACGAACACGACGCTTTCGGCCAGTCCGTAGAAGGGGCGCAGTGCCGCGGCATCGAAGCCGACCGGCGCGAAGGCGGCGGCGAACCGGTCGACCGTCGCGCGTCGGACAGGCTCGGCACCGCTGACAGCGACACGCCAGTGTTGGAGATCCAGCCCGTCGCGCTCACCTGCGGCGATGTGACGATGGCACAGCTCATAGGCGAAATTGGGTGCGCCGCTCCAGACGCCGCGGTGCCGGGTCAGCGCGCGCAACCATCGCACCGGCCGGTTGAGAAACGTCTGCGGAGCCATGAGCACAAGCGGATGACCGCCATACAGCGCGAACAGGATGCCGCCCGCCAGCCCCATGTCGTGGAAATGCGGGAGCCAGGTCACGCCCGGCGCACCCGCTGGCAAGTCCATAGCCGCGCCGATCGCCGCGAGGTTCGCGAGTGCCTGTGCGTGCGTGATCATCACGCCCTTGGGCATCCCCGTCGATCCCGACGTGTATTGCAGATAGGCGATGTCGTCCGGCGACGGCAGGTCGCGCTGCCCCGGCGCGGGAAACGGCGGTCCGGATGGTCCGGCAGACGCCGGGGGCAGCGCGTCGCTGGCGATCCATATGACGCCCTCGCGAGACGCCGCCGCGGGCAGCGCGGCGACGCGATCGCTGGTCGTCAGCGCGATCCGGGGCGTACAATCCGCGATCACCGCGGCGGTCGCGGCATAGGCCAGCGCGCCGATCGTCCCGCCGCGTGGGCACGGCACCGGAACCGCAGTCATGCCGGCAAAGCCCGTCGCGAAGAAGCCGATGATGAAGTCGAGCCCGGGGGGATAATAGAGCAGGACGCGGTCGCCGCGCCTGCCGTGCGCGAGCAGGTGCGAGGCGAGCGAGCGCGCGCGCGTTTCGAGCACGGCGAGGTCGAGGATATCCTCGCTGCCGTCCTCGCGTTCGAACCGGTACCCAGCGTCCTCGCCGCCGCCCGGGGACGCCCTGGCGATGAGCAGCTCGACGAGGGTCGAGGCGCCGGTCACTGGCTTGCACCATGCGCGACCGGCTCGCCCGAGATCGTTTCGCGCAGGACGGCGCGACGCGTCTCGGCGATCTGATCGCGGACCCAGTGCACCGCGGGCGCGAGCACGTCGCGCGCCGGTCGCGGGCGATAGCCGAGCTCGGCGCGGGCCTTGTCAGACACGACGAACCAGTAGCGGCTGAGATAGTCGAGCAAAACCGGCTCGATTGGCGGCGCCCGTCGGACCAGGCGGCACGCGACCACCGCGCTTCGCAGCAGCGCGAACGGCACGACGACCACGGGTCGGCGGACCGCGGCGATGTCGAGCATCAGCCGGACGACCTGTTCGATCGTCAGATTGTCGCCGCCCAGGATATAGCGTTCGCCGGCACCGCCCCGCGCGAGTGCGGCGACGATACCTGCCGCGACATCGTCGACATGGACGACCGAGCTGCCACCGCGCACCGCCAGCGCGGGCCAGCCGCTGAGCACGTCGCGGATGCTGCCCGCGGTGATCCAGTCCTGATCGTCGGCACCATAGGTTTCCGCGGGGCTGACGATCACCGTCTCGAGCGTGCCGCCATTATGGCGGAGGACTGCCTGTTCCGCCGCATGCTTGGCGACCGCATAGTCGAGCCCCGACTGGCCGAGCGTGAAGCGGCTGCGCTCGTCGAGCGCGACGGGTTTGCGGGTGCCGTCGATCGCGGCGGTCGAGGAGACATAGACGAGCCGCCGGACACTGGTGTCGGCGAATGCGGCGAGCAGTCTGAGCGTCCCCTGGTGGATGACGTCATGGACCGCCGGGCCGGTGATCTGGTCCCAGCCGCTCAGCCCGGCGAGATGAATGCAGGCATCACAGCCCTTGACCGCGCGGGCCAGGCTGAACGCATCGAAGAGATCGCCGCGCACCTGCTCGACCGCGAGTCCGCCGAGCCGGCCGATCCGACGGTCGGAGCGGACGAGACAGCGGACCTGGTATCCGTGGTCGAGCAGCCGTCGCACGGTGCGGGCGCCGATGAAGCCGGTACTTCCCGTGACCAGAACCCTCACCACGACCTCCTTCAGAGAAGATCCCACAATATCGGGTTTGCAGGATGTGACATCGCGATGCTGGTCCGTAATGGAGCGCGAGCGTATCAAGCTGCTCCATTATGAATGATCGTCAGGCGACGATGGACTTCGCGGCATAATGGGCGAGCGCCATGACCGTCATCTGCAGATTTACGGTGATCGGCGACGGAATGATGCTGGCGTCGGCGATCCACAACTTGTCGATCCCATGGACGCGCATGTCGAGATCGACCACGCCCTGCGCCGGATCGGGATGGAGCACATTGCCACCCTGCAGATGCGCGGTCGTGATCTTGAGATACTGGAGCGGGCCGACCGCCCCGAAATAGGCGTCGAGCTCGGCGGGCGAATTGGCCCAGGTCGCATCGAACCGCGTCGAACAGACGCGGCGCGCGCCGGCGGCGAACATCGCCTGCCCCGCCGCCTTCATCCCCAGCGTCAGGCGATACCAGTCGTCATCGTCGAGCGCATAGGAGATGGTGTAGCCGCTCGACGAGAGATCGGCGTTGATGCTGCCATAGGCGTTCGCGCCGATCACCGGGACCGCGACCGCGACGTCGTTGTAGCGATCGAGCAGCCCCATGAAATCGGGACCCCATTGCGGGGCCTCCATCCCGAGCGATGACGGCGGTCCGAAGGCGGTCTCGATCACCATGCGCTCGCGCGGCATTTCGATCGCATAGCCGACCTGGATCCCGCGGGCGCCATATTGGCGCGTTGCGAACTCGCCGAACACCGGGGTTCCCATATTGCCCGAGAAGCGCTTGCCGACGGTCCGCACCCCGGGCAGCGCGCCCGAAAAGCCGCTGCGCCGCAGAATCTTGGTCGAGGCGAAGGCGCCCGCGGCGAGAACGATCCGATCGGCCTCGACCTGAAAGTCGGTGCCTGTGGCATCGCGCGCATAGGCGCCGCGGCACCGCTGCGCGCCCGGTTCGCCGTCGAGCATCAGACCCGTGACGTGCGCGTCCGGGACCAGCAGCGCACCCGCCGCCACGAGTCTCGGCAAGGTCGTCTCGTTCATCGACTGTTTGGCGCCGAACCGGCATCCGGCATTGCACCGCCCGCACCCGATACAGTCGAGGATATTGCACTTTACCGTGGTCGCGGTCTGGCCGATCGCGGCAAATCCGTCCTTCAGCGTCTGCGCCATCGGCGGCATCACCACCGGGTTGACGGGTCGGACGTTGAGCAGGTCGAGCATCGCGTCGTAGCTGGCATCGAGCCGGGCCCAGTCGAGCGTCACGCCGAAACGCTCCCAGCGCTTGACGACCACGTCGTCCCACCAGACGCCCTCGGGCTTCCAGGCGACCGAATTGTTGAGCAGCGTCCCGCCGCCGACGACGCGCCCCTGAACGAAGGTCGTCTTCTCGTCCGCGGACAAAGTGAAGCCGCCGTTCATGTACAGGGACGCGGCGGACTCCATCAGCTTGTCCGGCAGCGCGTCGTTGGGCACCAGCGGCCCGGTCTCGAGGATCACGATCCGCGCCGACGGATCGGCCTGCTGGATGAAATAGGCGGCGGTGGCGCCCCCTGCCCCCGACCCGATGACGAGATAGGTCGTCGAACCGGCCGGTTTGCGCGCGACCTCCGCCAGCGTCCGCCGGCGCTGCATTAACAGCGTCGAGGCGGGCGTACGCTGCGGGTCGGCGAGATCCGGCCCGCTTGGCGGGGTCCAGCTTCGCTGCTGGAACCGCTGATAGTCCAGCCCATTCCAGGTGCGGTCGAGGTCGAGATAGGCACCGCTCAGCAACGTCTTGACCGCGCCGATGACGATGATGTTCTTGATCAGCTGGTCTTCCTCGGCCGCGGCCTGCTCGCCGAGCCGCACGAACAGCGTGTCGACGACGCGGGCCCGGCCCGCTGCGGATCGAAAGCAGAAGACGATCCGCAAGACCTGGCTCCAGACCGGCAGGAACAGGCCGAGCAGCAGACGCGCAAGCGGCGAATAGGGCAGCTTTCGCGGAACCCAGAGCGGCATGACGAGGACGCTGAGCGCCGCCTGGACGAAGACCGCGCGCGTCATCATTTTCAACAGCCGATCGAGTTCGCGCACCACCGCGCGGCCGTCGGGATCGAGCAGGACATTGCCGGGATTGCGACCGATCAGCGCCACCGCGAACCGCTCGAGAAAGCCGCGGTTCGCACGCCAATACAGCCAGAGCACCGCCGCGATCAAACGCTCGACCACCGCACCCTCCCGCGTCTAGAGGCGACGCTTGCGCGTCGACGGCGGGCCGGCCGGCGGGGGGCGGTCGTCGACGCGATCGGCGTCGTCCCCGGGCGCGCCCAGGCTCTCGTCGGGGGCCGTGCCGTCATCATGATCGCGCGGATCGGTGTCCTCGCGACCCAGATCGCGGTCGGCATCCTCCGCGTCGTCGAGCGCATTGTCATATTCGTCCTGGAAGCGCCGACTGGAGCGCGAGACGACGCTCGCGGCGCCCGCCAGCGCGTCGGATACGGCATGGGTGAAACCGGCCACCTCGTCCCCCGCCTCCTCGATCCGGTCGGCGTTCGAGCGGCGCGTGGCATAGGGCGCCGGCGCCCTGTCGGGATCGCGCTCGGCATACTCATCCTCCCGATCGAGGTCATCGCGGTACGCCTCGTCACGGCGGCGGCGGCTGGCGCGCGTGGCGCCGCCGAACAGGTCGAGCGCGACATTGCCGAGGATCGTGACCGCGCCCTTGAAGCTCTCAGCGTTCGCCGCGCTCCAGGCGCGCACCAGCGCATTGACGTCGTTCGCGACGCGATCCGCGACGCGATCGATCGTCTCGACATTCTCGGCAAAGTCACGCGGCGACCGCAGGTCGCGCCGGGATCGGACCCGCGCGCGCCTGACCAGCCGCTCATGCTGCACACGATCACGCCGGTCGCTGTCACCCTGATTTGGTTTGTCAGAACGGTTTGCCATGCCCAATCCTTTCGAGATTTGCAGATTCAGCTATCAGTGTACTTACGCCTTGGTGTTTTGATTGGTTCTTGACTATCACGGATCCCGGCATAGTTTAACAAAGGCATTTAAATACTATCTCCACTGCGGACTAGAACTTCGTTTGAAACCTCCGAAATGGAGCAAGACATGCTGGCGGCGGTCATCGACAGCGACGAAATCGGCGAGCGGCGCGGGGTATCGGCGGTCGGAGCCTGGCATCTGGTCGTGGCGATCGGCCGCGCGGCATGGCTGACGGCGCTTGCAATACGGCTGTTCTTCCGGCCCGCGGTACTGCACCTGCTCAAGCACGACTCGACCGAGGCCGAGGTCGCGCGTGGGTTGCGGCGGCTGCTCGAAGCGGGGGGCGTGACGACCGTAAAGATCGGGCAGTATCTGGCGATACGGCGCGATCTGTTCTCCGCGCTGACGTGCGCGGAACTGTCCCGGCTGCTCGACGCCGTACCGCCGATGCCGGGCGATCGTGCGGCGGCGATCATCGCAGGCGAACTCGGGTCGCCGATCGCGACGTGGTTCGCCGCGTTCGATCCGGTACCGATCGGCGCCGCCTCGATCGCGCAGGTCCACCGCGCGCGGCTGCACGACGGCACCCGGGTCGCGGTCAAGATCCAGCGCGACGGCATCGTCGCGACGATGACCGCGGACTTCCGGCTGATCGCCGCCGCCGCGGCGCTGGCGGATCGGCTGGGGCTGTTTTCCGGCGTCGGCGCGCGGGCGCTGGTCGCCGAAATCGCCGCCTTCACGATGCGCGAGACCGATTTCCGGATCGAGGGCCGAACCGCGGATCGCATCGCCGCGGATCCCGAGCGCGGCGTCCGCATCCCGCGGATCCACTGGACGCTGAGCACGCGGCGCGTGCTAGTGATGGACCTGATCGTCGGCGTGCCGCTGGCACGCGTCATCGCGCGCGGCGGCGATGCCAAACGCCTGCGGATCACGCCAGCGGTGATCGCCGAACGACTGTGCGAGGCGTTTCTTCGCCAGCTGTTCGTCACCGGCTTCTTTCACGGCGACCCGCATCCGGGGAACGTCATGATCCAACGCGGCGGTGGAATCGCGCTGATCGATTTCGGCATCTTCGGCGAGATCTCGGGCGCGGACCGGCTGACGCTGGCGGCCTATGTCGAGAATCTGGCGCTTGGCCGGATCGAGGCGGCGTTCGACTGCTATGCGGCGCTCGTCACCCCCGCGCCGACGACCGATGTCGCGGCGTATCAGCGCGCGACGCAGGCGATCCTGCGCGGCTGGCACGAGGCCGCGACCGATCCGGCGACCCCGGTGGAGCGCCAGCTGACGGCCTATTACCAGGGCCTGATGTTCGAGGTGATGCGGCGGCACCGGGTCCGGTTGGCGCCGGAGCATCTCCTGTTCTGGCGCGCGCTTGGCCTGCTGGATTCGACCGCGCATCAGCTGCCGGGGCAGTTCGACCTGCTGGCGGCCGTGCGTCGCTTCTTTGCAGATATCCGCCCGGGCATCGGCGTGCGCGGCGCATCTGCGATCGGCGGCCTCGTCGACTATGTCCGCCTGACACGTGGGGAGGCCGCGCGCGCCGTGGCGGCGGTGGCGCGACGGCCGGCAATCCCGATCGTCGCGCGGCTGCCGGGTGGCGACGATGCCCGCGCGGTCGCGCTCCCGCTCGCCGCGGTCGCGCTGGCGCTGCATGCCGCCGCATTGCCCCACGGACTCGCGGCCGGCGTGGTCGCCGGCGCGGCGGCGCTCGTCGCGATCGGCGGCGTGCGCGCGCTATGGGCCGGGAGCTGATCGCGTGGCGGCGACCGCGCAGCAGGCCGCCGTGCGGCTCGCCCGGCTGGGCCACGGCGGGGTGCGTCTCTCGCAACTGATGGCGCTGCGCATCGATCTGTTCGACCGAGAGACGACCCGGGCGCTCACGCTGCGCCACCCCGTCGAGGTCCGACCGCCGGCCCAGGCCCTCGCGGTGATCGCGACGGAGCTCGACCAGACGCTCGACGCGATCCTGCCGGTCTGGACCGCCAGTTCGACCGGGAGCAATCCGTTATGCTGGACCGCGTTCGGTCGGCGTGCGGACGGGCGCGACGTCCTCCTGCGCGTCGCCCTACCCGAACGCGCGCCCGGCAGCGCGACGATCGACACCGCGATCGCCATCGTCATCCCGCTGCTTCGACCCGGTGTCGATTGCGAGCACGCGGCGACATCCTTGGCGCAGGATCTGCACCACTGGATTGCCGCCGATCTCGACATTCACGGGCAACGGCGCAGGATGCTCGCGTGGCGGCGTCGAGCGTTGACGCGGACCGGAGTCGTCGTCCCGCGGATCTGTACGCCCGACGCCCCGCATGTGATCGGCGTCGCGCCGCTGGCCGGGCTGCCGCTCCCCCAGGTCGAGCAGCTCGTCGCGCGCAACGACGTGGCGGCGCTGGACCGGCACGACATCGACGCGCCGACCGCGGCGCAACGGCTCATCGAGACGGGGCTTGAACGGCTCTTCATTCATCACGAAGCGCCGGTCGACCCGCGCCCCGCATCGCTGGTCATCTTGCCCGAAAGCCGGATCGGCCTGGGCGATCTCGGCGCCGCCGAGCCAGTGTCGCGCGCGCTTGAGCAGGCGCTGCCCAGGTTCGTCCGCGCGTTGCTGTCGGGCGATCCGGCCCGACTGTCCAGCGAGGCAGTGGTGCTGTTCGAGGCGGGGCCGGTGGCGGATGCCGCGGCCTATGCGAGTCACGTCACGACGCTGGAGCGGAGGATGCGGGATCGGCGCGACGGCACGTGGTTCGAGCGCGCGCTTGCCGACGGGCTCGCCGCCGCGGGCATGTGCGGGTTTCGCGTGCCCGCCGATCTTCTGGCGGCGCTACGCTGGATGACCGCTCTTGCCGCCAGCGCCTGCCGGCTCGACCCGGCGGTCGACCTTGCCGCGATCACCCAGCGCTTCATGATGCGGCGTAGCATCGAGACACTGTTCGAAGCGCCCGACAGCCATGCGATCGCGGTCGGGCTGCTCGACGAAATCGAACCGCTCGCGACGCTGCCCCGCCGGATCGACCAGCTCCTGTCACAGGCGACCGCGCCGCAATACCGCGTGCCCGTAGATCTACGCGAACCGCCGGCCGACCGCGCGGTACGGCGGGATCAGCGGCGGCTGATCGGCGTCGCGATCTTCTGGGTCGGCTGTGCGGTGCTGCTGCTGGTGCCGCATCCAGCCGCCGATCGCTGGCCGGCACGGGCGTCGACCGCACTGACGGCCACGCTCTGGAGCCTGGCAGCGCTCAGCGCGACGGGCTTTGTCCAGCTCTGGCGGCGGTCGGCGTGAGCGCGTTCGGCGAGGCCGCGTGCGCCGCCGAACAGGCCGGCAGCACAGCGCTGGCGGCAATGCTGCGCGCAAGTGCCTCGTTGCTGGCCGGCGACAGCGAGTCTGCCGCCCTGCCGCGCGACGTCGTCATGCGTCTCCACCGCGATGCTTGGGAGATGCAGGCCCGGCTGTCGCAGGTCGCCGCGGTGCCGGGTATCGATGCGGCATTCGGCGATGTCGTGCTCCTCGCGCGCGACCTTGGCGAACGTCTGGTTGCGCTGATCGCGCTGGTCGACACACTGGTCGACGAAGCCGAGCGGCTGCACGGCACGCAGGCGGGCCGGGGTCGCTACAAGCGCCAGCAGGCCAAGGCCGCGCTCCTCTATGCCGCACGGCGCGGCGGGTACGACATTCCCTGGGTCCCGAGCCTGCTCGAGCCGGCGGTGTTCTCGCTCGGCGCCGATCTGCTGATCGATTTCACGGTGGCGCACGTCAACCAGAACGCTCTGTGGGACACGGACCAGCTCGCCGGCGCGCGGCTCGGCATCCGCGCGCGGATCGCGAGCCCGCCGCTGCTGCTGCTGCGCCAGCTTCTCGACCGCGCGGCCGCATGGCTCGCCGGACTGGCATGGCGACTCGTGCTCGGCGCGAACCAGCTCTCGCCCGGGCTGCGCGTGATCGTCGACCGTGTCGCGAGCCGGGATGCGGGGGCGCTTGCCGCGGTGGCCGAGTTGCGGACGCTGATCACGGACAATCCGGGCCTGGTGCGCAGCCTCGCCGCGGTCTTCGCGATCGGCACGCAGCAGGCGGAGGTGTTCGTCCATCTGTCGGGCGCGCAGAAGCAGGCCTATGTCCGCGCGCTCGTCATGATCGTCCTGCGCCAGCATGGGCTGGCCGGCCGATCCGTGCTGCTCGACCGGATCATCGAACAGGTCGTGACGGTCGGGATCGACGCGACGGTGGCGATCTTCAACCGGCGGGGTGGCTTCCGCCGCGCGTGAGGGCGACCGCCGGACGGGCGCGGCGCCGACTGGGATATCTACCCAGTGCACTGGTCCTTTCCGATCACGCGGCGGTGGCGCTGACGGCCTAAGGTCGCGGCGATGACCATTGAGAAAAGCAGGACGATGACGGATCAGGACGACGACCGGCCGCCCCACACCGGCGATGCCGGCGAGGCCCCCTATTTCCACGCGCGCGCCGACTGGCATGAGCGGCGCGCCAGCGTGGCGACCGATGCCAGCACGGTGACGCTGCATCGCCGGTTCGCGCGATTGTACCGGGCGCGGGCGGCCGATCCTCTAGTATATGGATACCCATGATTAGCGCATAAATACCAGAAACTTACGTCCTGTTTCACGCTTTATGCGTCCGATCCGGAAGCAGTTGCGCTCCTGGAATGTCGGGAGCCCGATCATGAAGAGCCTGTCTGCGACGATCGCCTCGCTCGTGCTGATGACGGGAGTCGTCGGCTGTGCGGCACCGGCGACGCGCATATCCTCGGGGTTCAGCGCTACGGGCTCGACGCGCCGCGCGCAGATTGCGTCGGCGAGCGGCTCCAGTCGCGCCTGTCGCTCGGGCAGCTCCAGCGGCTCGGCAAGGCGGCCGCGGCGTATCGGCAAAACGACACGACGCCGGGAGCGCTGACGCCGTCCGACCTGATCCGTGTCGCCTCCGAACTGCGCGACCCGGCGATCGCGCTCGAGGTCGGCAAGGCCGCGGCGGCCTGCCGTTTCCTTCCCTGAGCCGAATTGACGTTTCCCCACTTTCGATAAGGACAAGACGATGAACAAGGACGAATTCCAGGGCGGCGCACGCTATGTCGGCGGCAAGGTCGAAAAGACGATCGGCGATACCGTCAGCAGCCGTGACTGGCAGGTCGACGGCGTCGTCGATCAGGTCGCAGGCGGCGCACAGAATCTCTATGGCCGCGCGAAGTCCGCGGTCGCCGATGCGGTCGATGGCGCCCCGGAGCTCGCCGACAAGCTCGGCAGCGACGCCCGCGAAGCCGCCGACCGCGCCGGCCAGCTGGCGCGCCAGGGTGCGCGAACCGTGCAGGAATCCGCCGAGGACGCACCGTTGCTCTGGGCACTCGGCGCCGCCGCGATCGGCTATGGCCTGGCCTGGCTCGTCCACGGCCAGCGCGACTGATCCGATGACCGCCGCCCCCGCCCTCAAGTCGCTGCGCGACTCCGCCGATCTGCGCCATCTGCGCCAGATCATCGCGGGGCTCGACGAGGGCGTGATCCTGATCGATCCGGACCAGTCGATCCTGTGGGCGAACGCCGCGGCGCTCGCGATGCACGGGGTCGACGCGGTCGAGGATCTGGGGGCGACGGTCGACGCCTATCGCGCGAAGTTCCAGCTGCGCTATCGCAACAACCACCGGTTGGGCGAGGATGACTATCCGATCGAGCGCGTCGTGTCGGGCGAGGCGTTTTCGCAGGTCGTGGTCGAAGTGGCGGTCGCGGGCGAGGACAGCCCGCGCTGGGTCCATCAGGTCCGCAGCCTCGTCCTGACCGACGACCAGGACGAGCCCGAATGCCTCGTCCTGGTCATCCAGGACGTCTCGGCGCAGTTCGAGGCGGAGGACCGGTTCGAGCAATCGTTCAACGCGAACCCCGCGCCCGCGCTGATCTGCCGGCTGTGCGATCTGAAGTTCGTGAAGGTCAATCAGGGTTTTCTCGACATGACCGGGCATGAGCGCGACGGGGTGCTCGCGCGCACGCTCTACGATCTCGACATCCTCGCGCATGCCGACAAGCGCGACGTGGCAAAGCAGCGGCTGTGCGAGGGGCGGACGATCCCGCAGATGGAGGCCGAACTCGACCTGCCCGAAGGCGGCACCAAGCTGGTGATCGTCGCGGGCCAGCCGATCGATCTGGCCGAGCAGGCGTGCATGCTGTTCACCTTCGCGGACCTCGAACCGCGTCGCAAGGCGGAGACAGCGCTGCGCCACAGCGAGGACCGGTTCACGCGCACCTTCTCACTGGCGCCGGTCGCGCTGGCGATCGGCACGCGCGACGGCCACCGGCTGTGCGACGTCAACGAGGCGTTCACCGAGCTGACGGGCTATACGGCGGCGGACATCGTCGACCAGCCGCTCGGGGTCGTCGATCTGTGGGAGACCGGTGCGATCCAGCACGCGATCGAGGGCGAGATCGCCGCCGACCACCCGATCCGCGACCGCGAACTGCGGCTCCGATTGAAATCTGGTCAGGTGATCGACGGGATCGTCTCGAGCGAGCCGATCCAGCTCGGCGGCGAACCGTGCATGCTGTGGGCGATGCGCGACATCAGCACGCGCAAGGCATCCGAACGCGAGCTGGTCCATGCGATCGAGGCGGTGATGCAGGATACGAGCTGGCTCAGCCGGTCGATCATGGAGAAGCTGGCGCGGATCCGGACGCCGCAGGCCGATCCGGTCGGCGTCGGGCTCGATGAGCTTACTCCGCGCGAGCGCGAGGTGCTGGCGCTGATCTGTCGCGGGCTCGACGACAAGTCGATCGCGCGGACGCTCGACGTCTCGGGCAACACCGTGCGCAATCACGTCGCGCGGATCTATTCGAAGATCGGGGTCAACCGCCGCAACGCCGCCGCCGCCTGGGCGCGCGCGCGCGGCTTCGACGGAGACTCGCTGCCCGCGCGTCATCCGGCCGACGCAGCAAGCAAGGAGGTCGCAGCATGACCGACGACACGACACCCGGCGGCAAGGCTGGCAGCAAGACCGGACGCGCACGCCAGGCCAAGGGCTCCGTCCAGGAGGCGATCGGCAAGATCATCGGCGACCCCGGTGTCGAACGCAGCGGCCGCCGCGAAAGCAAGGCCGGCGCGAAGCAGGCCCAGGCCGAGCCGCATGAAACGGATCATTCCATCGACCGCGACGGCGCCGACTGACGCCGTCGCGGGCACATTATTCAACAGGAGCATCTATGACGATCACCACGACACCCGGCGTTCTGCCGGCCGACGACCTGCGTCTTGCGAAGACGCCCAGCCGCATATCCTGGGGGGCGATCTTTGCGGGCGTCGTCCTCGCGATCGCGGTCCAGCTCGTGCTGGGCATTCTCGGCACGGGCATCGGCCTGACGCTGGTCGACCCGGTCGAGGGGACCACGCCGGGCGCTGCGGGCTTCGGCATCAGTGCCGGGCTGTACTGGGTCGTCACGACGATCATCGCGCTTGGCGCGGGCGGCTATGCCGCGGCCCGCGTTGCCGGCGTGCATGACCGGTTCGACGGGCTCGTTCACGGGCTTGTGGTCTGGGGCGTGACGCTGATCCTGACGCTGTACCTGCTGACCTCGGCGGTCGGCGGGATCATCGGCGGCGCCTTCCGTACCGTCGGCTCGGTCGCGACCGCGGCCGGCACCGGAATCGGGGCTGCTGCGCCCAAGGTTGCCGACGTCGCCGGCGTCGATACGGGCGACGTCCGCGAAGAGGCGGCCGCCTATCTGTCGGACGCACCGTCGGATCCTGCTCAGATGACGTCGGAACAGGCTCAGAAGGAAGTCGCCAAGCAGCTTCCCGCGCTCGCCCGCGGCGGGCCGGACGGCGCGCGTGCCGAGAGCCGCATCGTCGACATCGTCGCCGCGCAGCGCAAGATCGCGCGTCCCGAAGCCCAGGCTCAGGTAACGCGCGCCAAGGCACAGTTCGTCAAGACCAAGGACGAGACGATCGCGACCGCCAAGTCGGCGACCGACACCGCCGCCGGCGCCGCTGCGGGCACGTCGTTCATGGTGGTGATCGCGATGCTGATCGGTGCCGCCGCCGCAGGGGCCGGCGCGACCGCCGCGACGCGCCGCCGCATCTGATCGCGATCCGCCGAGCCTGACTGGGGCGCTGCCGGATCCTCCGGCGGCGCCTTTTTTTTGGCCGGCGCCTCACCGTGCCATGACCCTGGCCGCGGAATTGATTCCGATAGCGGAATGGTTGCAGCCCCCCGACCGCGCCGGGCTTTGTCCCTCTCGAGAAGCCAGCAGTTTCGAAGGTCGTCGACATGCCCGCTGGGGCCGTCGGCGCCGCGGCGCTGCTGACCCGCACAGGAGGATGAAGCATGGACGTACACGTCATCTCGAAGGCAACCGGGGCCGTCACGCGCGTATCGGGAGACGCCGTCAGCCTCGATGCGCCGAGCGTCGTCCGGCTCGACCTTGCCCGCTCCGAAGTTGCGGGGTTCGAGCGCGAGGGCAATGCGCTCATCGTCCGCCTGACCAACGGGGACCATGTCGAGGTCGCCAATTTTCATCCTGAGGATGCCGGGGTCGCACCGCATGATCTCGTCCTGAACGAACCCGGCGGCACCATGTGGCAGGCGCGCGTCGCGCCGGGCGCGCCGCGCTTCGTTCCGCTCGAGGATCCCGAGGACCTCGTAGCGGCGGCGGGCGGCGGCGGTGGCGCCTCGCTCGCGCTGCCCGCTGCCCTGCTGGGCGGGGTGGTCACGGCAGGCGGCGCGGCGGCGGCACTGGGCGGCGGCGGCGGCTCGGATACTCCCGCGACCCAGCCCGATCCGGCCACCCCACCCGTCACGACCC
>NZ_LR733912.1:0-36930 GCF_902506585.1 Sphingomonas sp. T1 | reverse complement strand
GAGCAATATTCTTCTCGTATCCCGCCTGACGCCGCAACTCCCTGTGCAAAAGCGGCCATCTTCAAGCAATGATATTACGCACGAAGTGGCCGGACTGCCTGCTTGCCCAGTTTTTCAACAGTCTCGAACGGTTGTGACACCGCAGCAACGACGGCTTTCTGCATCTTTAGGCTCAAAAGTCGAACCACCATTCATCGCCGTCCGCGAGCGGCTACGCCGATTTAACTTCGACGCTTTGCCGGTGCGCGGCCACGATGCGTGAAACGGTGGGTTCGCTGACACCGTAAAGGCGGGCCATCTCTGCACCTGACTTGCGGCCGGACACGACGGATTCCGCGATTTCGCGACGTTGCTTTTCTGCGAGCTTGCGCCGACGTCCGCCAATCCTTCCCTCTGCACGGGCCTGGGCAAGACCAGCGCTGGTGCGCTCGCGGATCATCGCGCGCTCGAACTCAGCGAAGCTGCCAACCATCTGCATCATCATCCGGCCTGCGGCTGTAGTGGTGTCGATCGCCTCAGTTAGCGAGCGGAAGCCTGCGCCTGCCAACTCGATCCGCTCCATGATGTGCAGCATGTCCTTCAGGCTGCGCGACAACCGATCGAGTTTCCAGACCACCACCACGTCGCCGTCGCGCAACTGGCCGATCATCTCCAGGAGCTTTGGCCGATCCCACCGCCCGCCACTAGCGGTTTCCTCGAACACGCGTTTGCAGCCGGCCGCATCGAGTGCACGGCGCTGGGCGGCGTTTGACTGGTCATCACCCTTCGACACGCGGGCATAGCCGATCAGATAGGGTTCACGGGTCATCCGGTCTCTTTCACAAACGGCCGTATCCGGAGGCAGAACAGGAGTGACGGGTTTCCGCCGCCTTCCGCCTTTCACAATCCTCTTTCATTAGGCGGGCAAAAGGCAAGAGGTTTTTGAAGGATCAAACATGCCCGCACGCATTCCAATGACCGGGCGGCAGCGCGCCGCACTGCTGGCGCTGCCCGATACCGAAACGATGGTTGTGCGACATCATGGCCTCGACGCCGAAGACATGTCAGCGATCGGTATCGCACGCACTCCAGCGACCCGGCTGAGCTATGCCCTGCAACTCTGCTGTCTGCGCTATCCAGGACGGCATCTGCGCGCCGGCGAGTTGTTGCCTGCGATCATGCTCGACCATATCGCCGACCAGGTTGGGGTTGATGCGCGCGTCATCGCCGACTTCGCGCGGCGTACACCGACCCGCTACGATCAGCTTGCCGCCATCAAAGCCCGGTTTGGTTTTACCGATCTGAGCCAGCCGGTTCGCACTTCGACGACCGCGTGGCTTGCGACCGAAGCCATGCCCATCGTTGACGGACGCATTCTTCTCGACCGACTACTGGGCGAACTACGCACCCGGCGCATCGTCATCCCCGGTATCAGCGTTGTGGAGCGGATGGCGGCCGAGGCGATGCTTCGGGCGGAAACCGATCTGGTCGCCGCGGTCGACGACACACTCGACACAGAGATGCGACAACGTCTCGACACGCTGGTGGATGACAAGGTGCATGACCGACAGAGCCGCTTTTCCTGGCTGCGCGAACCGGAGCCCCGCGTCGCGTCCGCCTCGCTCACCGAAATCCTCGAGAAGGTGGCACTGATCCGCTGGACCGGTATTTCCCGTGTTCCGATCGATCCCCGGCACGAACCACGCCTGACGCAATTCGCCCGCGAAGGTGTGCGCTATACCGCCCAGGCTTTCCAACAGATGCGCCCTGCCCGCAGGCGGGTCATCTTGCTTGCCACGCTGCGCGAGCTGGCGGCCACGCTTACCGACGCCGCGATCGCCATGTTCGGCGCCTTGATGGGACGCGCTCACCTTCGTGCTCGCAAGCGCCTCGAACAGCGGGTCGCGGTTTCAGGACGTGAGGGACGCGATCGGCTGATGCGCATCGCCACGGTGCTGGAAACGGTCAGCCGGGCAGCACGCGCCGGTGAAGATATCGGCTCGGCCCTCAGGGATATCATGCCTCTCGACATGCTCGATGCCGATGCGGCGATCATCCGTCGTACCGCCGCACCTCACAGGGATGATGTGCTGAGTGAGATTGCAGCCGAGTACCGGACCTTCAAACGGGCAGGACCACAGTTCCTGCAAGCGCTCGATTTCCACGGCCGGGCCGGCACCGCGACATTGCGCAATGCGATGACGGTCCTGTCGGATCTCGATGGCGACTGGCGCAAACCGCTTCCCGCCGACGTTCCGCTCGGTCATGTCGAGCGGCGCTGGCAACGCCATGTCGTGGTCGCAGGAAAGATCGACCGGACGCATTGGGAAATGGCGACTTACGGCGCGCTTGCCAATGCGCTGGCATCGGGTGATATCTGGGTGCCGACGTCGCGGATGCACCGGTCGCTGGACGTGCTGCTTGCGCCATCGCCAGGCGCATCGCTCCAACCGCCGTTCTCACTCGGCGATCCACATGCATGGCTCGATCAGCGCGCTGAGCAACTCGACAGCGCCTTGCGCGACGTCGCCCGCAATCTGGACGGGCGTGATGCCGCGCTGTTCGCCGGGGAGAGATTACGCTTCCCCAAAGAGCAGAAGGATGCTGACGCCGGGCAGGATGAAGGGCGGCACCTGACGCTCGCCTGTTACGGCATGCTGCCTGCTACCCGTATTACCGACGTGCTGTCGCAGGTTGAACGCTGGACCGGCTTCACCCGGCATTTCGGTCATGTTTCAACCGGATTGCCGCCTGCCGACGAGCGCGCCTTCCTCGCCACCTTGATTGCCGAGGCGACCAATCTCGGGATGTCGCGGATGGCCGAGGTATGCGGCGCAGGATCACGCCGCGCGCTTCTGCGCATGCAGACATGGCACATGCGCGAGGAAACCTTTCGCGTGGCGCTTGCCTGTCTGACCGACGCTATCCACGCCGAGCCGATCGCCGCCTGGTTCGGGCAGGGGCACCGGGCGTCCGCTGACGGGCAGGCCTTTTACCTCGGCGGACCGGGCGAAGCCGGCGGAGCGGTCAATGCGCATTATGGTCGCGACCCGGTGGTCAAGATCTACACCACCATCACCGATCGGTACGCGCCGCTTCACCAGACTGTGATCGCCGGCACGGCTGGAGAGGCCATCCATGCGCTCGACGGTATCCTCGGCCACGACAGCAACGCCGATCTGACCGCCCTGCACGTCGATGGAGGCGGCGTTTCCGACATCGTGTTCGCGACGATGCACCTGCTCGGGCTCGATTTCGAGCCGCGCATCCCCCGCCTGTCGGATCGACGCCTCTACGCCTTCGAACCCCCGAAGCGTTATGGCAGGCTTGCGCCCCTATTCGGCCACAAGCTCAACCGGGACCTGATTGTCAGCCACTGGCCGGATATCGAACGTGTCATCGGCGCGATGCGCGACCGCACTGTCACGCCCTCACTGATTTTGAAAAAGCTGTCTGCCTACCGCCAGCAGAACAGCCTAGCCGCGGCATTGCGCGAGGTCGGGCGGATCGAGCGCACGCTGTTTACCCTGCGTTGGTTCGAGGATCCGGCGCTGCGCCGCACCGTTACCGCCGAATTGAACAAGGGCGAGGCACGCAACAGCCTGGCCCGGGCAGTCGCCTTTCATCGGCTCGGTCGATTCCGCGACCGTGGCCTGGAGAACCAGCAAACCCGTGCGGCTGCGCTCAACCTCGTCACCGCTGCGATCATCCTGTTCAACTGCCGCTATCTCGGTCGCGCCGTTGAAGAAATGCGCCATCGGGGGACCGCCATAGATCAGGCGATGCTGTCCCGCCTGTCGCCGCTTGGCTGGGATCGTATCAATCTCACCGGCGATTATATCTGGTCCGATCGCCTCGATCTCGACGCCGACGGCCTCATGCCACTGCTCATCAAACCGCTACCGTGAATCTGTGTCCGGATAATGCACAGGGGCCTATTACAGCGCCGGCAGCGGCCTGCGCTCAGTCGCCGACGCGGTCGATGGCGACGCCGTCGACCCAGGCCGCGGCGCGCGCGCCATTCGGATCCTGCCGCATACCGAGCTCGAGCCACTGGACGGCGCAGCCATTCGGCACGCTGACCATCCCGGCCACGCGACGTGCCTTGGGCTGCGTATCGACCGTCAGGAGCGGGGTTCCGGCATCGGCGCAGGTCATCGTCATGTACGGGCGTCCCGCAGGCTCCCCCTCGATCGCGCCGACCTGTGCCGCGAGCCGATAGCGGCCGGGTGTCAGGAACAACAGCTGCCGTGCCGCGCGCGCGCCGTCGCCGCGCTCGCTGATGATCTCTAGTCGCCGACCCGGACCAAAGGACGCAACCGCGACGGTCAACGCGCCGTCGCTGTCATATTGCCAGTCGAACGGCGGCACGCCGCCATCCTTGTCGAAACCGCCATTCCGCAGGCGCTGCGTGACCTCGCCCGGTGCGACCAAGCCGTACAGATGGCGTGCGATCACGTAGTTGCCGCCAAGCGCGCTGTTGGTCGCCTGCGACGCGACGATGTCACTGTCGGGAAACGCCTTGCCGCCCTTGGCGATCGCGGAAAACAGGTCAGCCTGCACCGGATAGGGCGTCGCGGCGTTCACCATGTACGCCAGGAACCGGCGCCGCCACATCGGCGCGCGAAGCAGTTGCTGACCCAGCACCTGACGGATCTGCGGCTCGGTGCTCGCACCGACGAGGACGGGGAACAGCACCGCATCATAGGCGCTCGAGATGCGGAGGAGGATGTCATAATGACCCAGCGCGCCGAGGATGTCGCCACGACCCACCGCGAATTCGATCAGCGCCAATTGGGTCGGTGCGTCCCGCCGGGACAGCCGCTCGGCGGTTTCAAGCAGTTCGACCGACAAGGCCGAACCATCCGGCGCGGTCAGGCCCAGCACGCGCCAGGATGCCGGCAGCGTGGCATCGCGGGCGAGCGCGGCGCGCGCATAGCGCCGGGGCTCGCTCGGGTCGCGGAGCTGCCCGTCCTCGACCAGCAGGCTCGTATCCGCCATCCGCGACAGCGCACGCGCATCGCCAGGAGCGAACTGCAGCGCGATGGCGGGACGCTGGTTGCGAAGCCCCGCCGCGACGCCTGAACAGACGACCGCTACCGCACTGCCGATCAGAATGACCAGCCAGAGCCCGATCACCCAGCGTGGCCACTCCGATGTCTTTGGCAGGGTCAACGATAGCCAACGCCGTCTCGGCATCAGTCGTCGGTCCTTCTGCCATAGCCATAGCCATAGTCGTAACCATAGCCATAACCGCCATTGTTGAGCGGCAGCTTGGTCATCACCGCGCCCGTCAGGCGCGCCCGTGCCTGGTGCAGACGATCGATCGCGATCAGCGCGAGGCGTGCCTTGATGCCGCGGGCCTCCATCACGAAGACCGTGCTCTCGGCGACGCTGGCAATGATCGGCGCATCCGCCAGCCCCATGACTGGCGGGCAATCGATCACGACGCAGTCATAGCGCTCGCCGAGCTGACGCAGCAGGTCAGTGAACAGGTGGCCACGCAGCAGTTCGGCGGCGTTGGGCGGCGACTTGCCCGCGGTCATCACGTCGAAGGACAACCCGTCGACCTTGTTGATCGCCTCACCGACATCGACCAGCCCCGACAGGACGGCGCTGAGGCCGATCTCGTTCGGAATGGACAGGTCGGCATGCAGCGACGGCGACCGCATGTCGGCATCGATCAGCAGCGTGCGCGAACCGGACCGGCCGATGACATAGGCAAAGGCGTGAGCCGTGGTCGACTTGCCCTCTGCCGGCCGGGTGCTGGTAACGGCCAGCGATCGCGGCAGCCCGTGGTCGGTCGAGAACAACAGGCTCGCCTGAATCGACAGATAGGCTTCCGTGAGCCCCGATTTCGGATCGCGAAGATCCTCCAGCGGGTGGGCACTGCGGACATTGGGGACCCCGCCGAGCATCGGCAGGCCGATGCGCCGCTCGAAGTCCGCCGGATCGGCGATCGTCTCGTCAATCTGCTCACGGGCAAACGCCAGTGCGAGACCGCTTAGGATACCGAGGCCAAGCCCGGCCAGCAGGTTCAGCAACGGCCGTGGATAGGACGGACGCGTCGGCACCTGCGCGGTGTCGATCACCGAGATGTTGTTCTCGCTCGACCCCGCGGCGACACCGATTTCCTTCAAACGCTGCAGCAGGCCGTCATAAAGCTGACGGTTCGTGTCTACCTCGCGCTGGAAGATGTTATACTGGATGCCGCTGCGGCGCTGGTCGAGGAACTGAACCCGCAGCGCGTCGACCTGCTTCTGCAGCAGGTTCTCTCGTTGCTGCGCATCGCGATATACGTTCTGAAGTCCGCCAGTCACCCGCGACTCCTCGCGCGACAGGCTCGTATTGATCGCGGACAGCTGCGCCGACAGCGCCTTGGCGGGCGGATAGTCGGGCGAGAACTGCGTCATCAGCCGCGCATAATCTGCCGACAGCTCGGCGCGACGCTGGCGCAGACTGTTGATCGTCGGGTTGCTCAGCTGCTCCGAACTCGCACTCGACCGGCTGCCCTCGATGCGGCTCTCGGCACGGATACGGTCGGCGGTTGCCTCCGACAGCGCGGTGTTAAGCGCGCCGAGGCGATCAACCGTCAGCGAACGCTCCGCAACCTTGCCGGATGCGTCCGATGCACCGATTGGCAGGCTAACAATGGCCTGGTTCTGCGCATAGCTGACCAGTTGACGCTCGGACTGTTCAAGACGCTGGCGTAACTGAACAAGCCGCCCCTCGAGGAACGTGCGCGCATAGGCGGTTGCATCATAGCGACGCTCAAGATTATACTCGATGAAGCTGGTGCCCCAAGTGCTCGCAACCTGCGCGGACAGCGTCGGCTCGGGGCTCGTCCATTCGATATTGACTAGACGCGAGGTGCGGATGCCTTCGACCGACACATTGGCGGTCAGGATATGCGCTGCCGCATCCTCGCGCGCGGCGCGCGACAGGCTCGACCGGCCGTTCGTGAAGCTATCGGCAATCGTTGACGCGCGCATCGTTTCGAAGAACTGCTGATTGTCGGCGAGGCGCAACTTGCGGACGACCCGGTCCGCCATCGCCCGCGACTCGAGGATCGTGTATTGCGTCTGATAAAATTCCTGGTCGGCAGTGCTCGTTTCCGGCTCCACATTCTCGACATTGTTAAGAATGCGCGCACCCTCGCGATTGATCTCAATCTGCGTCACTGCTGTGTATTTGGGCGTGGCAAGCAGCGTGATCAGGATCGCCGCTGCTAGGCAGACGACGATGGCGCCGACGATCGTCCATTTCCGACGCACCGCCATCATCAGATACTGGGTCAGCATCGGCGTCCGGCTGGTGGTTACCGCCAGATGCTCGTCACGGCTGGCCACGGCAAAGCCCTCGTGCGAATTTGATTCGGAAGCATTCATGGAAACGCTGCTCCTACAGACGCTGAAGCAGAACGACGATCGGCGTAACCAGCAGAGGCGATGCCTGCAGGATATCGCGGAACAACCGTCGGCTTGAAGAATCGCCGACCGCGATCACGTCGCTCGCGTAGATGTCGGGATCAGGATAGGTGCCGCGGCGAATGGCTTCCAGATTATAGAGCGCCGCCATGTCCTGGCCATTAATCGTACGGAACACGACGACTTCCTCGAGATTGGCAACATCGCTGGCCCCCTTCGCAAGCGCAATTGCCCGGAGCAGCGTCATCTTGCCCATGATCGGGAACTGGCCTGGCTGCTGCACCTGCCCGTAGACGGTGACGCTCTGGCTGGTCGTTTCCTCGAGGTTCACAGCGACCTGCGGCGTGCGAATATATTGCGAGAGACGCGTCCGCAGCAGACCGGTGAACTCCTCTAGCGTAAGGCCGGCGCTCTTGATCGTCCCCGCAAGCGGTAGCGAGATATTGCCGCCTGAATCCGCGCGAATGGTCTGATTAAGTTCGTCGACGCCAAAGACGCTAATTCTCAATTGATCGAACGGCGCGATCCGATATTCGCGCGATGAGCGGACGATATCACCCCCGGACGGCGCGGGCAGATCTGTGTCCTTGGTCACAACTAGGTGCGAGCCGGGCATCAGGGGCGGATCGTCCCGGACGCACGCTGTGAGGGAAGACGCGGCAAGAACCGCGATCAAAAAACGCCGCATCACTATATAAATTCTCGCTTGTTGAATGGCGTCGCGTTACCCCATGATGTCAACGGTGCCAATAGCCACTCAGGCAATTCCGGCCTCGTCGCGCTCGCCGCTCGCCCATGTCAGGAAGAGAACCGCAAGGACACCCAGGAACGGCGTCCGCAACGGATAATCGACGAGCGATCCGAGCATCAGCAGGATCAGCCCTAGAACTCCAACCTGCGACAGCACGATGATCGACGATCTCTTTGGCGGCGATACCAAAACGCTACTGCGCCGGGCGACCCAGACCAGTAGACCGATCATAAGTAGCGCGGCCGGCAGCCCGCCTTCGATAAGGATTTCGATAGGCTCGCTATGGGCATGATTGAAATATGTCGGACGAAGCAACGCGTTCGATTCGAACCGTCGAAATACTGCATCGAAGGTGCCGAAACCTGCACCCAACGGGAAGAATGTCTTCGTTGTTTCGATCAACGCGGGCAAGTTGGCGGTTCGCAATTCCGTTGTACCAATGGTCGAACGCGTTTCGAACAATCGCTGCAAGACGACTTGACGCGAAGACATTGCACCGACGGCCAGCGCGAGCCCTGCAACGGTCAGCCCCGCCACCGGGATCGCCAATCGCTTCCACCCGATCTGGCCCACGATAAGGCTGCGCGCGAAAACTGCCCCCCCCGCCGTGAACGCGATCAGTCCGGCCACCAATCCCGCCCGCGATCCGGTCACGATCAGCACTGGGAACAGCAGCAGCACGGCGCCCAGCATAGCCGCGACCCGCGGGAGAGCACTGCGATGCTCCGCCAGCTGCCACCGGCCAAATATCAGGATTATCCCGATCGCGAGGAACAGCGCCTGGTGGTTGCGATTGGCAAAAAACCCGACCCCGGTCCCCTCGTTATTGTGCGGATAGACATAATAACTGCCCGACACGAGCTGGAGCATGCCCAGCAGCGCGCCGATCGCCAAGCAGGCAAGCAGCGTATTCAGTACCCAGCGGCGACCGTCATTGTCGAGGACCGCGAACAACAAAGCTGCCGCCAGTAGTGGGAACAGCGCGAACAGGCTATTCAGCGTGAGGTCGGGCGACATTGACCACGACCGCCAGCCATCCGCCAGCCCAACGGTGGTCAGCGCATCCCGGTAGAAGCCATGGCCCGGCATGGCATTCCACAGCGAAGGGGGAAGCGGGATCAACTGCGCCGCCATCAGCGCCCCAAACGCTAGAATCGCCCATGCGAACGGACGCGCCCGACGGCGATCACCTGGGGTCATTCGCACCAGTGCATAGCCAATCGCCAGGATCGAGACGAGGCGAAGAACGAGGTCCGCGAGAAGCTGGAACCGAGAATTTCCGCCGAACAGGAAGCAGATCACAACGAAAAGGCAGGCTACCCAGGCATCGGTGCTTGGCCATGCGCGGGTCTGGGGCCGTGATCCTCGACCGCGCGATCGGCCACGCCCGCCGGTGTCATAGGGATGCGCGGACCGGGGATGACTAGCCACGCTTGCTCCAATGCTCAACTTCACGGGCGCCCAGTGCTACCGATATGGAAAATGTGCCGATAGCGCACACTCATGTCGGCCGCAAACGCGCGCCGGTTACCCTAAAAAACCTGATGTAACGCATATCCTGCATTGCCGTTCGTCAAGCAAGTTTCTATCCGGTCGGCCATGACAGATGGCCCCGTTCAGTTGATTAAACCAAAGCGCTACGGCGATGCACGGGGTTGGTTCACCGAGGTTTACTCGGTTCCAGCCTTTGCGAACCGCGACATCAGCTGCAGTTTTGTGCAGGACAATCACTCCTTGTCCGTGCCCGTCTTTACCCTGCGCGGCCTTCATTTTCAAACGCCGCCGCGAGGACAGGACAAGCTAGTCCGCTGCATCCGTGGGCGCATATTCGATGTCGCCGTCGACATACGCCTCGGCTCGCCGACCTATGGCCAGTGGGTCGGGGCCGAACTCTCCGCCAAGAATGGTGACCAGCTCTTCATCCCGATCGGCTTTGCACACGGCTTCCTGACGCTCGAGCCCGATTGCGAAGTTACGTATAAATGCTCGGATACCTATGCGCCGGATCATGACGGCGGCATTCGCTGGAACGACGCCGCGATCGGCATCGACTGGCCGATGCCCGCCGGATCGACCCCTGAGCTTTCGGCCAAGGACACGGTCCAGCCGCTACTCGCGAAATTCGACAGCCCTTTTCCCTATAACGGCCGCCCGCTCGCGCCCCTGGTCTGAAGGATAACATATGCGCATTTTCGTCACCGGCGGGGCCGGCTTCATCGGTTCGGCGCTTATCCGTCATCTGATCGAAAACACCGACCATGAAGTCCTCAACTTCGACAAGCTGACCTATGCGGGCACGCTGACAACGGTCGCGCGCGTCGCGGATTCGAACCGCTACCGCTTCGTCCAGGGCGACATCTGCGATGCGGACGCGGTCCGCGCGGCGATCGCCGAGTTCAGGCCCGACGTGATCACGCATCTCGCGGCCGAAAGCCATGTCGACCGCTCGATCGACGGCCCCGGTGCGTTCGTCCAGACCAACGTCGTCGGCACCTTCACGATGCTGAGCGAGGCGCGCGCCTATTGGCTGTCGCTCGGCGACGCCGCGAAGGCGGCGTTCCGCTTCCACCACATCTCGACCGACGAGGTCTACGGCTCGCTGGGCGAGACGGGGCTGTTCACCGAAAAGACCCCCTATGATCCGCGTTCGCCTTATTCGGCGTCGAAGGCGGGGTCGGACCATCTCGTCAGCGCCTGGGGTCACACCTTTGGCTTGCCGGTGCTGATCACCAACTGCTCTAACAATTACGGGCCGTATCACTTCCCCGAAAAGCTGATCCCGCTGATGATCGTCAAGGCGCTCGCCGGCGCCGACCTGCCGGTCTACGGCAAGGGCGACCAGGTCCGCGACTGGCTGTATGTCGAGGATCATGTCCGCGCGCTGCATGCGGTGTTCGAAAAGGGCGAGCCCGGCCGGACCTACAATGTCGGCGGAAACAACGAGAAGCAGAATCTCGAGGTCGTGAAGACCGTCTGCACGATTCTCGATCGCCTCTGCCCGCGCGCCGATGGCCAGCCTTACGCGACGCAGATCACCTATGTCGCCGACCGCCCCGGCCACGACAAGCGCTATGCGATCGACGCGACCCGGATCAAGGACGAGCTCGGCTGGGAGCCTGCCGAGACGTTCGAGACGGGCATCGAGAAGACCGTCGCCTGGTATCTCGACAATCAGGACTGGTGGCAGGCGATCGTCGCCGAGCACAAGGCCGACCAGCGTCGCGGGCTTTCGGTATGAGCCATGTTTCCGCAGCTGGCGGTCTCAAGCGGATCCTCGTCACCGGAGGGAACGGCCAGCTCGGCACCGAGCTCAAGCGCTATGCCTGGCCGGAAGGCTGGGCCGTTACCGCGATCGACATCGACGAGCTCGACCTGCGCGATACCGCGGCGATCGCCGCGATGGTCGCGGGCGGCCATGACGGCGCGCCCTGGGCCGCGGTGATCTCGGCAGGGGCCTATACCGCGGTCGACAAGGCGGAGAGCGACATCGTCACCGCCTGGGCGGTCAACGCGATGGCCCCCGCGGCGTTTGCCGAGGCGTGCGCGAAGGCGGCGATCCCGATCGTCCAGGTCTCGACCGATTACGTCTTCGACGGCGCGCGCGAGGGCGCATGGGACGTCACCGATCCGGTCGCGCCGCTCGGCGTGTACGGCGCCTCCAAGCTTGGCGGCGAACTCGCGGTGCGGACCTCGGGCGCACGCCACGCGATCGTCCGAACCGCCTGGGTGGTCAGCGCGCACGGCAACAACTTCGTAAAGACGATGCTGCGCGTCGGCGCGACCAACCCGCGCCTGCGCGTGGTCGACGACCAGCATGGCAGCCCGACGTCCGCGACCGATCTCGCCGCGGCGCTCGCGACGATCGCGATGCGCCTCGTCGAGGATCCCGCCGCCCCCACCGGCATCTATCATTTCAGCAACGCCGGCGCGGTCACCTGGGCCGGCTTCGCGCGCGAGATCTTCGCGCAGAGCGGCGCGCGGGGCGGGGCGAGCGCCGAGGTCGACGGCATCCCGACCAGCGAATACCCGACGCCGGCGACGCGCCCGGCCAACTCGCTGCTCAGCCATGACGCGATCACGCGCGACTATGGCATCCATCCGCCCGCGTGGCAGACCGCGCTCGGCAATATCCTCGACGAACTGCTCGGGGCCCCCAAGAAGGACATTTCCCAATGAAGGGCATCATTCTCGCCGGCGGTTCGGGCACGCGGCTTCATCCGGCGACGCTCGCCGTGAACAAGCAGCTGCTGCCCGTCTACGACAAGCCGATGATCTATTATCCGCTGTCGGTGCTGATGCTCGCGGGCATCCGCGACATCCTGATCATCTCAAGCCCCGAATATATCGACAATTACCGTCGCCTGTTCGACGACGGGTCGGCATTCGGGCTGGCGATCTCCTATGCCGAACAGCCCCGCCCTGAGGGCCTCGCCCAGGCGTTCACGATCGGCGCGGACTTCATCGGCGACGACGATGTCGCGCTCGTACTCGGCGACAACATTTTCTTCGGCGCGCACCTGACCGACCTGCTGGCGAGCGCGGTCGCGCGCAAGGGCGGCGCGACGGTCTTCTCCTACCGCGTCGACGATCCCGAACGCTACGGCGTCGTCGAGTTCGGCGAGGGCGGCAAGGCCGTCAGCCTCGAGGAAAAGCCTGCAAAGCCCAAGTCGCACCATGCGGTCACCGGCCTGTATTTCTACGACAACCGCGTCGTCCAGTTCGCACGCGACCTGAAACCCTCCGCCCGCGGCGAGCTCGAGATCACCGATCTAAACCGCATCTACATGGAAGCTGGCGACCTGTTCGTCGAACAGATGGGGCGTGGCTACGCCTGGCTCGACACCGGCACGCACGACTCTCTGCTTGAGGCGAGCGAGTTCGTCCGGACGATTCAACACCGCCAAGGCATTCAGATCGCCTGTCTCGAAGAGATCGCGTTTCACCAAGGCTTCATAAGCGCCAACCAGGCTCGCGAGGCGGGCGAGCGCTTTAGAAAAACGAACTATGGGCGTGCAATCTTGAACGCGGTGGATAGATTTTAATTTACTTATGCTTGCTGTGTGCGAGCCGCATCTTTTCATACTACGTGAAATTTCTGTTTGATTTTCAATTATCAACAGTGTGATATTGTGACTACATTGTACAATAGATTATTAAAATGATACGCGGAAGCGTTATGCTCGAATCACCCGATGCAGCGGGCGGCCAGGCTACCAATCGCGCTACCCATCTTCGGACAGATTGGGAGAGCCATTGCGCGAGCAAGATCGACTTTTGCACGTAAGCTAAATGCTTTTTAACGCGCTTCCTCGGGCCTTCACTTTCGCAGATGGTAGATAACACGCTAGGGGGAGGCCCGAAGACCTCCCCATCCCATTACTGTCTTTCCACATATTATGATGCTGGGCAGAGCCAATGCGGTTTACGCGTTGTCACGCGCAAGACAGTCTTTTCGAACAACGCCGGACATGCGCCTGTTATGGAGTCGGCTCCACCCACATTTTTATTAACGGGCAATGTCGCTAAAATGTCCATACCTGATCCACGTTCCGTCAATTGGTCGCCAAAGCAGTAGTTCAAATAGACCTGACGATTGCTCTTTCCAGAGATTGCGGCTCGTAGAAGGCGAAGGGAGAAAATTCCACTGAACGAACGGCCGCTTTCGGCAGGATTAAGTTTCTCATCTAGCGTTCGGCTTTGGGTACCAGCCGACCAGCCGCTTCCCCTATGACAGCCCGGTGTCGCTAAATTGCTAAATTTCGCGACAGCATACCGATGCTTGTGTTCTCTCATAGACCGGTGTCGCTAAAGTCTGTTGCATAATGCTTTAGTTCCGATACAGTTGTGCGACATGTTGATTGGTTACGCCCGTGTGTCCACCGATGACCAGGATCTTCGGCTGCAACGCGCCGCGTTGAAGGAGGCCGGATGCAAGCGGACGTTCGAGGAGAAGATCTCGGGCGCAAAGCGTGACCGACCCCAGCTTGCCAAGATGATCGAGCAGCTGCGCGATGAAGGCGTCACCTCAAGGTTTGTTCGCCAGACAACGATTTCTCGGACATAAGCGGAACATGGGCTACGCTACACGCTTCAACCGCGCCATTGGCTCGTTGAGTGGGTGGAATTCACCTGCTGGAAGTCGCCTGGCCTGCTCCCAGAGGTAATCGCCGGTCAGACTGATGTGCGCCCAGCCCATCGGAGAAAGGTGCGCAAGCAGTGCCGCATCGAACGTCGTGCCGACAGCGTTGAGGTGCTGGGCGGCCCGGTCGAGATAGACCGTGTTCCAGTAGGAAATCGCCGCAATCAGCAGGTTCAGCCCAGATGCGCGAAATTCCTGATTTTCCAGCGAGCGATCGGTGAACCGACCCTGCCGGTTGGTATAGATGGCGGCGGCAAGCGTGTGCCTCGCCTCGCCTTTGTTGAGACCGGCCTGACAGGCACGTCGCAGTTCCGGTTGTTCAAGCCAATCGAGCGTGAACAAAGTGCGCTCGATACGGCCCAGTTCAGCCAATGCAAAATCCAGCCTGTTCTGGCGTTTGTAGGCGGCAAGTTTTCGCAAGATTACTGACGGCGCCACCGTGCCATCCTTGATTGAGGCGACAATCCTGACGATGTCATCCCAATCGGCCTCGATCGCTGCCGTTTTGATGGTGCGGCCCATCAGATTTTCGATGCCCTTGTATGTCGATGGCGCAGCGATCGAACCCAGCTTGCGGTCGCCAATATCGCGCAGCCGGGGCGCGAAGCGGAACCCGAGTAGGTGGCAGAGTGCGAAAACATGATCGGTGGCGCCGCCGGTATCGGTATAGTGCTCATGCAACGGAAGGTTGCCGGCGCCCAGGACAAGCCCGTCGAGCACGTAAGGCGCTTCACCTGCCGTCGCGGACATGATCCGTGATCCGAATGATGCGAAGTGATCGGAAAGGTGAGAATAGATTTTCACGCCAGGTTCGGCGCCATATTTGGCATTGACGTCCGCCGCCCCTGAACGGCTCCGCCCCGACCGGAAGAACTGGCCATCGGACGACGAACTGGTGCCAGCGCCCCAATGCCGCGCGAAGGGTAATTCGTGATGGGCTGAGATGATCATGGCCAGCGCGGCCTGATAGTTCTCGGGTGAAAGATACCAGTTGTGGGTCCATGCGAGTTGGGCATAGCTGACGCCTTCGCTGGCATTGGCCATCCGCTCCAGCCCGAGGTTGGTGCCATCAGCCAGAATTGCGGCGAGTACCGTGCTGGGGTTGTCGTGCTCCTTGCCTGAGCGCAGGTCACGGAATGCGTTCAAAAAACCAGTGCGTTCGGCGACTTCAAGCAGCAGCTCGGTGATGCGCACGCGGGGAAGCAGGGTATCGAGCTTGCGATCGAGGGCTTCAGCTTCCGGTGGGGTGACAGGCGGCATTTGCTGAAGCTTGAGCCGGTCTCGTTCGAGCGACACTCCCTCAAGCTTGTTTGTTTTCAACTGCTTGGCAAATCGGCGCAGCCGCCAGTCAAGATTTCGTGCCCGGTCAGCGAGGTAGGATGCAGCATTTGAATCGAACGGAAGCACATCCGCCACTTTGGCGGCGTCGCGCCGACCCAGCAAATAGGCATCGAAGCGCTGATAGTTGCGGGTTCCCTCGATCCATACATCACCGGCGCGCAAACGATCACGCAAGGTTGCCATGATCGCAATTTCATAACGTCGGCGGTCGATACGGCCGCTTTCGGTGATGAGACGCTTCCACTGCCGATTGGGGAATGGCAGTGGAACGCCATCGGGAAGGTCGCGCGACTTTCGTGTGTTCGCATCGCGAATGACATCGATGGCTTTGATCAGTGCCGTCCCTGTTCCAGACGCCTTGAAGGTGAAGGCGTCCAGAAATGCCGGGCTGAAACGCCGTAGCGTGGCGTAACGCTCGGTTGCCGTTACCAGTGCGTCCTCGCCGGCAAGATCAGCAAGGGCATCTACTTGGGCCTTTGCCGCAACAAGCCGGTGCCAGCCCACCGCTTCGTCAATCAATTCGAGCGGATCGCCGCCATTCTGGACAGCCTCATCAAGTGCTGTAATCGTGGCGCCAAACAGCCGCATGAGTTGCCCCACCGACTGAATACTATCTTGGTAGCGACGCTCGCGCCCACGCCGCGCGCGCGTGAACATGCCGCCGATAAGTCGGTCAAACATTTGGATCGCGGCATCGGCAAGTCTGGCCTCAAGGTCGATCACTGCGGCCGTCAACGTCGCCCGCCTGCGATTGACGCTGTAATCCGAAAGCAGGAATGCCGGTGCCACGCCGCCCTCGCGGACAAATTGGGCAAAGCGGAATTCCGGAATGGCGCCCCCAACTACCGGGTGGATACCTATGCCGCGAACATAGCGCAGGCGCTCAAGCAAGCCATTGATATTGGCCGCAGTCGGGGCTTCTTCGAAATTACGCAACCACGCCAGCGGTGTCATGCCGAAATCCGGGTTGTTGATTACGAGTTCGTCTAGCCGTGTCAGTTCAGCAGAGCTGAGGCCTTCGACGATTGCGGCTGCGGCAGCTTTGCGTGCGCGTGCCCGGCCAGCAAGACCGGCGCGTTCCAGTGTGTCGCCTGACGGAAGAATGAACCGCTCACCCTTCAGGCCAACCATGAGGGCGCGAACAATCGGTTCACCTCTGTCTGTATACTCGGCGGCTTGCGCGGCAAGATTCAGGGCAAGTGCCAGGTCGCCGCGTCGAAACGGGCGTATGCCAAGATAACGCGCCACGAGATCGGCATGATCGGTACGGGTTTGCGCGCGCTGACCATATGCAGAGAAGGAGGAAGGATCGACGAATAACTGTGCCGCGAGGTACTGAAGAATGACGTCGGGAAGCCCGATCTCGGGTTGCAGACCAAAGCCGGGATGTCGCATCAAAGCGATTTGTGCAGCCAGACCGAGGCGATTTGCTGGACCATAGCGGCGCCCAACCAATTCAACATCTTCCGCAGAAAGGGTATAATGCCCAATGATCGCGGTTTCTTGGACAGGAGGATCGAACAGGCGCCGGCGCTCGTCTCCGGTCAGAAGTCGGCGTCGTGCCATTTTGCTCTCCCGCTGAGGCGAATAACAAAATTGACACCAAAGCGGCTTGCACTGGAGGGAGGCCATTCGTTGCCGGTTGATCCCCGAGCAATCACCCGGCGCAGCAAGACAGTTTGGCGACATCCTTATCAAACGTTTGGGCCGCCAGTTTGAGGCCTTCCACAGTGGTCAGGTAAGGAAATATCGTTGCACCCAATTCCAGGGTGGTCATGCCGTGTTTGATCGCCAGCACCAGTGTCTGGATCGAATCCGCGCCTTCGGGTGCCATGATCTGGCCGCCCAGCAAACGGTCGTTCGCCTTGTCGGCAATCAGTTTGATGAGACCCCGCGTATCGCGTGCTGCCAGTGCCCTTGGCACAGCATCGAGCGGGAGCAGCGAAACCTTGATGTCCAGGCCTTGCGCCCGTGCTGTCGTTTCAGTGAGGCCGGCGCTGGCGACTTGCGGGTCGGTGAAGACGACGGATGGCATGGAGGAATTGTCGTAGCGGTATTGGTTGCCCGTCACCGCGTTGCGCGCGGCCAGTTTTGCGCCATAGGCGGCCATGTAGACGAACTGGTCCCGTCCCGTTACATCGCCCGCCGCGTAAATGCCTGGAACCGACGTTTCGAGGTGGTCATCGACGACGATTCCACCATTACGGGCAAGCACTATGCCGCGCTCCTCCAGCCCAAGCCCGTCGCTATTGGGTCGGCGTCCGGTGGCGATGAGCACCTGTTCCGCCGCGACGGTGTCACAATGCCCCTCGCAGGTCAATTCGACCCCGCTCTGTGTTTGGGCGATACGCTGATAGCCGACACCTGCGCAAACCCGCACGCCCTCGGCTTCCAAATAGTTTTTCAGCGCGGCACTCACTTCCGGGTCCATTTCGGGGAGCAGGCGGCTTCGGCAGCAGATGGTGACATCAACGCCCAGACGCGAAAACATCTGTCCCAGTTCTACCCCGATCACCCCGCCACCGATCACCAGCAGCGATTTGGGCAAGCGATCCAGCGCCAGCGCCGATGTGCTGGTTAGGTAGGGCACGCTGTCCATCCCCGGAATCGGCGGCACGGCGGCGTGCGCACCCATCGCCAATATGACCTTGCCGACCTTCATGGGCGCATCGCCGACAATCAGCGCACCATCGGCAAAGCGTGCCTTGCCCTCGATATAGCTCACACCGTCATAGGCGGGCAGCAGATCGACATATTTTTTTTGGCGCAGCGTCGTGACAAGATCGTCCTTCGACGCCGCCAATACGGACCAGTCATCCATCTGGACAGCGCCCCCAAGGCCGGGAAAGCGCGCGGCGGCAAGCCCACCATGCACCGCTTCGGCGGCGCGGATCAGCGTCTTGGAAGGAACGCAGCCAACATTGACACAGGTGCCGCCAATCGTGCCGTGACCGACGAGCGCCACTTTCGCGCCCAGATCGGCAGCGGCGATCGCGGCGGAGAACCCGGCAGAACCCGCGCCGATGACGGCCACGTCAAATCCTTCCTGCCCGGGGCGGTTGCAACAGTCGTTCATTGCTTATCGCTTTCTTGAGGCGCTGGCGGCGCCCCGCTCAGTTTTGAATAGCGCGCGCCGGATAACCCGCGTTGGTTGATGCAGCGGCAATCGCAGCAGCATTGGTGCGGCGCGGGTTATAGGTTGCGCGCGCGGTCTTGGCTGCGAAATCGACCGTGACCGCCGTTACCCCGGCGACGCCTTCCATCGCCTTCTTCACGGTGATCGGGCAGGTGGCGCAGGTCATGTTCTCTATGGCAAAGGTGGTTTGCTTCTGAGCGGTTGCGGTAGCCGCGGGGCGATCTTGCGCCGTGCCACTAACTGCATAGGCGACCCCGCCGCCAGCCATAGCCAGCACGGCCATAGCGATACATACTGTCTTTTTCATGGGTATTTCCTTTCAATAGAACCAGGGTGCCCACCAGTCGATGGTGAGCGCCAGGATGGCGACGGCAAGGCCCAGCCACAGCACCGCCTTGGTGGTCCAAGCCGATTGTGGACGAGCGCAGTAGGAACCGTCTTCACAGGGCGGTTTCGGCTTGAAATAGACATGCCAGAAGCCGTAGCCGAGCAGCGCGAGCGTTACGCCTGCGACATAGGGCTTGTAAGGTTCGAGCGCCGTCAGGTTGGCGATCCACGCGCCGGAAATTCCGAGCATAACCAACAGTAGCGGGACGACGCAGCAAGCCGAGGCGAGCCCCGCGCCGATCAATGCGCCCGCCGCAACCCAGTTTGCCTGCTTCGGCTCGTGGTTTTCGGTGAGGGCTGGCTGTCCCGCTTCCGGCGTTGAGACCATGGCTTGAATCCCTTGTTCCAACTGAGTGATTCGCAGTGTAGGCTCTGTAGCCACTACAGACTCAAGAGGTATTTTCATGGAGCAACAGGTCGGCATCTTGCGTGCCCAGCTTGCCCGGAAAACAGGCTGCAATCTCGAAACCATCCGCTATTACGAGAAGGTGGGATTGCTGCCGGGGCCGCCTCGCAGTTCCAACGGCTACCGCGTCTATTCGCCGGAACTGGTGCAAAGGTTGCAGTTCATCCTGCGCGCGCGCGACCTTGGCTATGCAATGGATGAGATACGGTCATTGTTGTCGCTCACCGATACCGGTGCACAAACCTGCGCGGAGGTTATGGCGAGAACCGAACTCCACCTTGAAGATGTCCGCCGCCGCATTGCAGATTTGCAGAAGATAGAGGTGACGCTGGCGACCACGTTAGCCAGATGCACTGGAGATGACGTTGCCGAATGTCCCATCCTGGAAGCACTCCAGTTTTTACCCCATCAAGGCAATTGACGCCATCTTTGAGGGATTTGATTTCGTGATGTCAGCTTGGAGTATAGCCTAACTGGACGTCAGGGCGGTACTGCGGTTTCTGTCAGATTAGGGTGATAAACGGAATTTGTTGACGAATTTCGTTACGTATCATAGATTTCAACCTGACATTTTGATGGAGAGAGTGCGCAGTGAAGGGGCAACGGATCGGCTATGTCCGGGTCAGCACGTTCGATCAGAATGTGGATCGCCAATTGGAAGGTCAGTCGCTCGATCGGACCTTCACCGACAAGGCATCGGGCAAGGACGTCAACCGCCCCCAGCTTGAGGCTCTGCTCACTTTCGCCCGCGAAGGCGATACCGTCGTCGTCCACAGCATGGATCGGTTGGCCCGCAATCTGGATGACCTGCGCAAGTTGGTCCAGGGCCTCACCAAGCGAGGTATCCGGATCGAGTTTGAGAAGGAAAGCCTGTCCTTCTCGGGGGAGGACTCCCCGATGGCCAATCTGATGCTCTCGGTCATGGGTGCGTTTGCTGAGTTCGAGCGCGCTCTGATCCGCGAACGGCAACGCGAAGGCATTGCGATCGCTCGGCAGCGCGGCGCCTATCGGGGGCGGAAACGGTCGCTCTCGGATGAGATGATTGCCGATCTGCACCGCCGCGTTGCCGCCGGTGAACGCAAGGCGACCATAGCGCGCGACATGGGCATCAGCCGCGAAACCCTCTACCAGTACCTTCGCGCCGCTGCCTGACACCAATGTTCACATTATGTCCGGAAAATCGTTGTTCAGCGTACAAAGCTTGAGGTGACGCCATGAAGACACGGTGGTGGTGACCAGGCTGGACCGGCTGGCACGCTCGACCCGCGACCTGCTCGATATTGCCGAGAAACTGAAGGAGGTAGGCTCCGGCTTGCGCTCGCTGGCCGAGCCCTGGGCAGATACGACCTCGCCTGCGGGTCGCATGGTGCTGACTGTGTTCGCTGGCATCGCCGAGTTTGAGCGCGAGCTGATCCACCAGCGCACCAGTAGCGGTCGGATGGCAGCGAAGGCGAGAGGGGTGCGCTTCGGGCGCCCGCCCAAGTTAACTGCCGAGCAGATTGCACTAGGCAAGCGGCTGGTGAGTGAAGGCACATCGGTGCGTGAAGCCGCCAAGCTGCTCAAATGTCATCATGCCACGCTCTACCGCGCGCTGACTG
This sequence comes from Sphingomonas sp. T1, assembly GCF_902506585.1. Taxonomy (NCBI): domain Bacteria; kingdom Pseudomonadati; phylum Pseudomonadota; class Alphaproteobacteria; order Sphingomonadales; family Sphingomonadaceae; genus Sphingomonas; species Sphingomonas sp. T1. The sequence continues at coordinate 15,766 of NZ_LR733912.1, read as the reverse complement.
CCGCGGCGCAGACCGGATGATGCCGTGCATGCCGCGTCCTAACGCACTGCGATCGGAAGCCTGATGCCGATCCGCCTCGAGCACGTGTTCCTCTATCCGATCGACTGGCCACAGATCTCACACCACGTCCGCTTCGTGCGCGCAGGGGGATGCTGCGAGCATTGTGGACGGCCGCATGGGCAGAAGGTGTTCCACCTCGGTGACGGCCGTTGGTGGGATCGCAGCCGGAGATGCTGGCGCAACGGCAAGGGGCGGCGCACACGACGTCCGAACGAGAACATCCTGCTAGAAGGACGCTGGACCCCGGTGGTACTCGCCTGCGCGCACCTGAACCATGATCCCAGCGACAGCGCGCTCGATCAGCTCGCGGCGTTATGTCAGCGCTGCCACATGATCCATGACGGTCCCGAGCACCGTCGCCGGCGCTGGATGAACGCGCACTACCGACGCGCGCTGGGCGACCTTTTCCACGGACCCTACCCGCTGCTGGGTGCCGACTGGATCGGACCTACCCCCATCAGCATGCTCGATGACAGCCGGTCGCTATATGCAAACTTTTGACCACTGGCGTTGCTGAGCCGCAAGGCAACACCGAAAGCCTGCTCCGGCTTGCGATTGCTGCAGATGGGCTGTACATACAATATTGTAAACGCAGGAGTTGGTGTGTCGTTCGAATGGGATGACCGAAAAGCTGTATTCAACCTGGCCAAGCACGGTGTGTCATTCGAGCTGGCCAAGGAGGTTTGGAACGACCCTCTTCATGTCATTATCCCTGACCGCGTCGAGGGCGCCGAACAACGATGGCATGCACTGGGCTTGGTGGGACCGATTGTCGTGCTGGTCGTCGTCCATAGCTATCCCGACGCCGGTGACGAGGATCGCATACGCATCATCAGCGCCCGCAAGGCGACAAAGCAGGAAAGGTACCGCTATGAGCAAGAAGGCGCTTAGCCCCGAATTACAAGATCAGCTCAACAATCTGGCAGCGATGCCAGACGATCAGATCGATACCAACGACATCCCGGAAGCTTTACCCGAAGCTTGGCTGCACGCTCGCCAGCCCGGTCTGTACCGGCCGATCAAAAAGCCAGTTACACTTCGCCTTGATGCCGATGTGGTGGCCTGGTTCAAAGAACACGCACAGGGTCGTGGATATCAGACAGACATCAACCGCGTGCTACGCCGCTATGTGTCTGAGGCACAGGCCTGACGCAGGGTTTAGACACCCGGTAACCCGCAGACGAGCATGACATGAGCATAGGTGTAAAATTGGTGGATACGGTCTTACCCCGCACTACCGTACGCCTATCAATCGGCTGATTATGCAATGGTGCGTCATTCATTAGCTCTGATCCCACACCACGATCGTCAGCGTCTCGTCGGCCGAACACCTCGCAAGCTCATCCCGCTCGATCGTGATTTCGTGCGGTTTGCGCATTGGCACGTCCTCATCTGACGGCAGCTCATGACCAAACAGCAGCGGCACGATCGATCCCGCCGGTGCCGTATAGATGTCGGGATAGCCACCCGACTTGACCCGACGCGCCGCGCCCGCCGCCACCAACTTATCCAGCCACCATGTTCCCATCGCGCCGACCTTCCAGTTAGCCAGCACTGCATCGCGGTCGTGCTTCAGCAGGTACTCTTCGGGCGTCATTCGGGTGACCGTAATCGACCAGCCAATCATAACCTGACTCCTGTCTCTGACGCGTACTGTCGACGGCTACGCACCCTCCTCAGCCCCGATCTTGATAGTACAACGTACCGTGTCGCGGCTCTTGATGGCGGCTTTCCGGCATTTTTTGATTTCCCCACTGTTCTTCTGAATGATGTTCCACCCATCGACCATCACGTTCCAGTTTTTCGGTGAATCCGCGATCAGCAGACGCCGCCCCGCATCCCACATGGGCAAATGCAATGCCCGTGCCGCCATACGCTCGGGCCATTGCCAACTTGCCGGTGCGACCTCGCGCGCGGCGAGGCCGGGCAGTATCGCCCATGCGAGGATGCCGATCGCCGCCCCGCCCAGCCCGAACCATAGCTGCCGGTTCTTCTGGTCGGCCCGCGTCCATGCGGACCCGGCGAGGCTGCGAAGCTCGGCCATGACGCGGGCCTTGTCCTCGCCCGCCTTGGCGAGCGTTGCCTGATCCTCACGCCGGGCAGCGTTGCCCGCTGCGGCAATCCGCTGCGCCATCTGCTCGGGCGTCATCGCCAGTGCCGGACTGCGGGCGATCACATCGTTGATGGCCGCGATCCGGTCGGCCGTGGCGTCCACGCCTTGCTGCATCCGCCCCAACGTCTCGGAATAGTCGGGAACGTCGATATGCGCCCGCTCGGCCGCCAAGCCCTCCACGGCACGGCGCAGCAACGCCAGCTCGCGGTCCTGGCCCTCTATCACCGCACGCAACCGGTCGAACGCTTCCGCTGGATCGCCGCCTTCCTGAATATCGTCGTCCATGTTCACCCTACCGGCTCATGCCATAATCGCGGTCGCGGCTAGGCTGGACCGACTGTGCCAGTTCCTGCCCGATCGACCGGCCACGTTCCATACTCAACGCCAGTTCGGAAGCACGTCGCTGCAACACGGATTCGAGTTGTGGATCGCGATGCAGTCCGCCCGCGATGCTCTCCATGCGCTTGCCGATCTTCTCCGCGCCCGCATGGTCGCCGGCACGCTCCATGCTGGCCCGCGCTTCCTTCATACTCTGCCACTGCTCCACGAACCGGCCCGCGCGCTTCTCCGGATCAATGCGGACCTGGCGCTCGGTTTCCATCGCCTTCGCCGCGCCGCTGGTGTTGCCCCCTGCGACCTGCTCAATCAGCTTCGGATCGCGCGCCAGCGCCGATGCAAGGTCGCGTGCGGCATGGGCCCGGACCTGGTCGAGCGCGTCGCCGGCCTTCGCCAACGCCTGTTCCTGGTGCGCCAGCACCGGCAATCCCTTCTCCAGCATCCGGCCTATGTCGGCACCGGCACGCGCATAACGCTCGATCGCCTTTGCCTGTGAGGGTGGAAGTGGGCGGTCGGCCGCGCTGCGCTCCGGCGACATCGGCCGCTCCGCTGCCGGTTTCGGCCGGAAGCCGTCGAACATGCCACGCGCCTTGTCGCGAACCTTCTCCGCCATTTGACGCACGAGTTCCGGGAACCGGATCTCGCGCCGATCGGCGAATGCGCGCGCCTGATCCTGCTCGGGGACCGCATAGTCGCCGGCCATGTCTTTACCGCGCTCGCGCGACAGGGCGCGGACGAGCTGGCGCTGGTCGCCGAAGTCGTCGCGGCCATAGTGGAGCTGCACGTCGTCACGATGCCGCGACATGCCGACATAGGCGCTGTGGCGGTCCATGCCGGGGGTAGCGAGGATGTGTGCGCGATCAACCGTCACGCCCTGTGATTTGTGGAACGTCGCCGCGTAGCCGTGATCGACATGGGCATAGTCCTTGGTGTCGAACGCGACGCCGCGCCCGTCATCGAGCCGCACTGCCATGCCTTCGGGCGATACCCGCTCGATCGTCGCCAACGTGCCGTTCTTCACCCCCATGCTGCGCTCGTTGCGAAGGAACATGATGCGATCGCCGGTCGCGAACTGCCGCTCGCCGCGCTCGGCCTTCACCGTCACGTCTTCGCCAAGGTCGCCGGATGCGCGCAACCGGTCGCGCGCCTCGCCATTGAGGCTCTGCACCTCGGCGTTGGTGTGGGTGAGGATGATCCGGCTCTTGCCCAGCTCGGCTTGGCGGGCGCGATCCCAACCGTCCACCAGCTCGCGCCGCGCCTGCTCGCGCGTGTCGGCCGCGTGGACCATGCCCTTGCCCTCATAGGCATGGATCGCCTCGCCGGTACGCCCGGTCGCCAGCGCACGCGTGGCGTCGCGCTGCCAGTCTTCGCGCTGCCGGCGTATCTCGGTGATCTCGGCCGCGCCGTGGCGTTCGGTGATGCTGCGGAACGCCGCACCCGCCTCGATCGCCTGCAACTGCTCGGGATCGCCGACCATCACGACCTTGGCCCCGGCGTCACGCGCCTGGCTCAACACGCGCTCCATCTGGCGCGAGCCAATCATGCCGGCCTCGTCCACCACCAGCACGTCCTTGGGACCTAACTGCTCACGTCCCTGCCCCCATGCGTGTTCAAGGCTCGCAATGGTACGGGACTGGATGCCGGACCCGCCCTCAAGGTTCTCGGCCGCGATGCCCGATAGCGCCGCGCCGCGCACCGTGTAGCCCTCCCGCTCCCACGCCTCGCGAGCGACGCCAAGCATCGCCGATTTACCCGAACCGGCATAGCCAACGACGGACGCCAGCCCTGCGTCGCCGGTGACGTGATCGAACGCGTCGCGCTGCTCGCCGGACAGGACAAGGCCACGGCCCTCGGCCGCGCCGGTCGCCGCGTTACGATGCCGATCGGCGACGCCGTGCTCGCCCCGGCCCGCCAGCTCGTCGCCGGCGCGCTCAAGCCGGTTCTCCACCGCGATCATGTCGCGGGACGTGAACCGCTCTTGGTCGCGTCCGTCCTTCCCTAATGCGACCAGCTCGGGGCTGGCACGCACCGCCCCCATCACCTGGTCGAACTGCTCCTTGCCGTCGCTGTGCCGGAACGCGAACGTCGCAAGGTCCCGGACGGTGAACGTAGCCTGCTGCCGCGTGATCGCGTCCAGCGCGACATTGGGATCGGCGATGATCTTCGCGCCGTTCTCGCGGGCGATGCGCGTGTGATCCTCGATCCGCTCCGCCTCAAGTCCCTGCTCCGGCCTGCGCGATGCTGCGGGTCCGATCTTGTGCTGCGGCTCCAGCCCGATCCCCTGCGTCTCGTAACTGCGATGGTCGATGCGGCCCTCAAGCCCAAGCTCGGCCATGCGCTCGTTGACGTGCGCGCTCCACGCCTCGCGCCAGTCCTTCAAAAGCTCGGTCGAGTTCCAGTCGCGGTTCTTCTTCCCGAACCCCTCCGGCCCCACGTCGCGCATCGCAAGCATGACATGCGCGTGCGGCTTGGGCGTGCCGTCCTTCGCCTTGTCCCAATGCACGTTCAGGTCCGCGACCATGCCGCGTTTAACAAACTGCTCTTTGACGAAATCACGAGCGAGCGCGATGCCCTGCTTCTCATCCATCTCGCGCGGAATCGAGAACTCTACCTCACGAGCAAGCTGCGCGTCCTTACGCTTCTCGCCTGCCTCTACCTCGTTCCACAAGGTTGCGCGGTCGTTTAAACGCTCCGGCGCACCCTGCGGCAACATCACTTCGGAGTGGATGACGCCGGCCTTGTTACTAAAATTGTGATCACGGTTAAGCCGGTCGTCGTGCAGCTCGGATGCGGAGCGATAGGCGGCGCTCGCGATGGCGCTCGATCCGTTTGCACGGCTCACAACCTTGGCGGAGAAATGGTAGATCGCCATGACACTCCGCACACTGCCCTACTTAGCGCGTGTCGGCAACGACGTATAAGCGCGCACTCACAATCCGCTTCGCTCCCTGTGGTTGACTTGGTGCCGCTTTTTGCTCGTTCTGGCTTTACCCATAGATCGGTCACGCTAAGATGCTGCTGGTCGATACGCGGAAGGGTAAAGGCAATGCGGAAGGTTCGCGATTACGATGCCGAACTGAAAGCGCTGGGTGACAAGGCCCGCGCGCTCAAGGCTAAACGGGTCGAACAGCTCGGCCAGCTCGTCGCCGCCACGGGTGCTGATGCACTCGATGCGGAAACACTCGCCGGCGTGCTGCTCGATGCGATCGGATCGAATGATGCGGGCGCGAAGGAGGTATGGCGCGCGAAGGGCGCAGCCTTCTTTCAACGGCGCGGGCGCAAAGGTGGCGGTGCTGCTGCAATCGACGGATCGGGCGCTACGACTGAACCGGGCGGCGACGCTACGGGCGGAAGCAGCGGAACGGCGAACAGATAGCAGGGGCTGGGTCGTGCAACGCCGCGAACGCACACGCCATCTGATTGAACTGGGCGGACTGGTCCAGAAAGCCGGCTTGGTTGAGCTGACGGACGACGATCGCGCCACCCTTTACGGCGCGCTGCTCGATCTTGCCGGGCGTGGTCGCGGCGACGAAGCCGGCAACATGCTGGCGCTGTGGAAAAGACGCGGAAAACGCGCGTTCGATGCGGAAGCTGAAGGGAGCGAAGCGCAATGAGCGATTTCGATATGGAGGCAATCCGTAGGCAAGTCCGCGCGATGGATTTCGTACGCGGCACGCCGGCGGAAATCGCCATGTGGCACGAGGACATGGCGGACTCGCGCGCTAACCTGGTCATCGAGGACATGATCCCGACGCCCAACGACGATGCGTTCTTCGCAATGATGCTGGACGAGGGCGTGCCCCCTCCCCTCGTCTCGCAAATCCTGCTCCGGCTGCTCGATCATCCCGACGCCGATCGCTCGTTGCCGATCACGCCCATCTCCGCCCCTGCCGTCGCGGGGATGGGTTCGGAAGCGGTTTGAGATGCCGGCGTTCGCCTATGCCCGATCTGGCAACGCCGATGTGGAACTGGCGGTGCAACTCGCCAGCCTGATCGACGCAGGCTGTTCTGATATTGAGATCGACCGGACGCATGGTCGTCACCCGCGCGATCTCCGACGACGTGCGGCGCTTCTCGAAACATTGGGCCCCGGCGACACGGTTATGGTCTACCGCCTCGACTGCCTCGCCGTTTCGGGCGTCGATCTCATCACGACAATGGCCCGCATCCGGTCTCGAAACGCGGTGCTGCTGACAACTGCCTCGAACGGCCCGAACAGCTTCTGCGATGATACGATCGACGCGATCACATCGGCCTTCGATGCTTTGGCGAACGCCATGCCAAGCGACGATCGCCCCCCTCGCCCGGCCGGTCGATCCGCCATCCTCGGTCCCGCCGACTGGCCACAAGTACAGAGAGATTGCGAGGCCATGAGCGCGACCGCCGTGGCGAAACGGTACAAGGTCAGCCGATCGACGCTCTACAATTATATCGATCGGATGCGGCAGGGATCAGACATTGTGAAGCGGACGACGTAATGCCCAAAACCGGCAATAGGACCGAACAAATCGCGGCCTTCGACACCGGCCCCTTGCTGCGGACGGTGGATGATCTGGACGTGATGCGCGATCACCTCAAAGGCGATAATTTCAATGCACCGGAGATGCAGCACGACCTGCTGCGCCTGCACGGATTAGCCATGCGCTTCGTCAATGAGGGGCACACCGATCCGGTCATGGCCGAGGAAATGTTCGACCTAGCGGCGGACCTTGAATGTCGCATCCAAGACATGTCTGACGCGCTGGCGAGGATGCTTGTTCCGATCCGCACGCTGCAAGCATTGGAGCCGAGCGATCAGGAGAGACCGGGTTTTTGATGTGCTCGCCTTTGCAGAACGCTATCATATTCTGATCTGAGATATTTCGAGCGTAACGACGCCACGGTCATTACGCTCCCGCTGGGGAAGTAGCATGGGCCTTGCGCGCGCCACCCGTAATCTCGCCCGCACCGCCCGTGCCAATCCGATGTGGGCCTTACTCGGCATCCTGCTCGCCCCTTTCCGGTTCGCCCGGCACATTATCGGCGTGGTCCTGTTCACGATGGTGCTGTTCGTGGCGCTATTCCTCCTGCTGATGCTGGCGATCTGGTACTTCGGCCTCGATAAGAACGGCGCTGTCGCTCAGTTTGGCGTGTTCGGGATCAGCGGTGCCGTAGTGCTGATCATGGTCTGGATGTTTGTCCTGCCCCTGCTTCGTCGGTTCGACTATAGTGACAGCGCCGACACGCATGGTTCGGCCCGCTTTGCCACAGCCGGGGAAGCCCAGGCGCTCAACGACGATCACGGCCTGCTGATCGGCCGCGACGTGAAGACCGGCAAGCAGATGCGCTATGCCGGTCCCGCCCATCTGCTGACGATCGCCCCTACCCGCACCGGCAAGGGTGTCGGCACGATCATCCCCAACCTGCTCGAATATCCGTTCGCGGTCGTCTGCATCGACCCTAAAGGCGAGAACGCCCGCATCGCCGCGCGCCAGCGCGGCAAGTTCGGCGCCGTCCATGTCCTTGATCCGTTCGGCGTCACCGGCTTGGCCTCGGCGGCGTTCAATCCGCTCGATCGCATCGACCCGCACGGCCTCGATCTCGCCGACGATTGCATGACCCTAGCCGATGCGCTGGTCCACGACGCACCCGGCGAGGCCGGCGACGCGCATTGGAACGAGGAAGCCAAGGCGCTGATCGCCGGCATCCTGCTCCACATCGTCACCACCGAACCTCCCGCCATTCGCACCCTGGACACACTACGTGACCGGCTGACGCTCGCCCCGGCTACATTGGCGGCGCAGCTCGCCGCTATGCAGGCGCAAGGGGGGGCTGGTCGGGCGAGCCGCCAACCGCCAGCTTGGCAAATCCGACCGCGAAGCGGCCGGCGTGCTGTCGGCCGCGCAGCGCCATACCCACTTTCTCGACTCCCCGCGCATGGGGACGGTGCTGGGCAGCTCGGATTTCACGTTCGCCGGGTTGAAGGATGCGCCAGCGACGGTGTTCCTCGTGCTGCCGCCCGATCGGCTCGCCAGCTATGCTCGCTGGCTACGCTTGATGGTCGCGCAAGCCCTGACCGAGCTGGCGCGCGCACCGGGTCGCCCGCCTTGGCCAGTGCTGTTCCTGCTTGACGAGTTCGCGGCGCTCGGCCGGCTTGAACCGGTCGAACGCGCGATGGGGCTTATGGCGGGCTATGGCGTCCAGCTCTGGCCGATCCTCCAAGACGTCCACCAGCTCCGCGCGCTCTACGGGCAGCGCGCCGGCACTTTTCTATCGAACGCCGGCGTCCTCCAGGTGTTCGGGGTCAATGATCAGGACAGCGCCAAGCTCATCTCCGATCTGGCCGGGCAGGAAACCGTCGTGTTCGAGACGATGAGTCGCGCGATCGACACGGAGGAAAGCGGCCTCTCGTTCGGGCAGCAGCATGTCGGCCGCGCCCTGCTCACCCCCGATGAAGTCCGCACACTCCGCCCCGATCGCCAACTCCTGTTCCTCGCCGGGCAGCGGCCGATCATCGCCGCCAAGCTGCGCTACTATGCTGATCGCGAGTTCGCCGGCCGGTTTGATCCGGCGTAATCGATCGCCGCTAAATCGATGATCTGCGAACCAATGGCCGGTTTAAGATGGCGAGCCTCGCGATCAGCATCTCGAACAGCAGGCGATGAAACCCGGCGCACCGGCAATCCTGCGCTGGGGGCCTGTCTGGCGAGCGATCTACGCACGCTCGCTAGGCACCGTGCTTATCGTCCTGTTTCTGCTGTCGTTCGTTATGCAGTGGACCCAGAGCGCCGCTGTCGCCGCGCAGGAAGCGCGTGAGTATGGCGAAGTCGCACCTACCGTTTGGGGGTATCTCGGTGATCCGCAGCTCTGATTCGAGTCTTTCCAGAACTGGCAGAGCGAGTTCCTTTCGACGGCGGTCCTGGTCGTTCCTTAGGCGCTGACTCGATCGTGCCCATGCCGATAAGCATGCTCGATGGTAATCCCCCTCCTCATTCGTGGCGGCGATAGAAAGCGGCGATCGCAACTGCCGGACACGGCCACCTCAAAGCAGCAGCGAATTATTGAAATGTACGCCACTAAGGCGTACATAGGACCAAGAGCTAGAGGAGGTGTGCCATGCTTGGCTTCCAGGATCAGGTCGGCGCCGTTGACGAGCGCAGCAGCGAACGGATGAACTTCCGCACCAAGCCGCGCATCAAGCAGGCCATCCAGCAGGCTGCCGCGCTCTCGGGCGTGGACGACTCCGTCTTCACCATGAACGCGGCCTATCGTTCGGCAATGGAGACGATCGCGGCGCATGAGCGCACGAGCTTGCGGCCGATCGACCATGCCGGCTTCTTCGCCGCGCTCGACATACCGCCGGCCCCCACCGAGCGACTGCGAACCGCCTTTGCGCGCCATCGCGAGATGATCATCAGTCGGTGACCGCAGCCGAGACTGCAAAACGCATCGTTATCGAGCCGCTCGATCCTGCCAGGCATGATCGAGCGGCTTTCTCGTGTGGTATCGACCAGGTCAACAACTTCTTCCGTCGTACCGCCAACAAACTTACCAAGGCGGGCAACATCCGCACCTTTGTTATGACGGGGCCCAAGAACGAGCTGATTGGCTTCTACGCCACCAATGCCCACGCCATCGACTATACCAAATTGCCTGAGCGGTTCGCCCGCACCCGCCCTGCCCATGGGAGCATTCCGGCAGCCTATATCTCGATGATCGGCGTCGACAGCCGGTTCCAGGGACAGGGCTATGGCGGCGATCTGTTGGTCGATTGCCTCAAGCGGCTGGTCGTGGCGGCCGATGCGCTGGGGATCGCTGTCGTCATGCTCGACGTGCTGGACTGTGGCGACCCCGACACGGTGGCGAAGCGCGTGGCGCTCTATACCGGCTATGGTTTTGAGCCACTGGCGTCCAATGGCTTACGACTCTTCCTGCCGATCGCGACGGTTCGAACGCTTACGCAGTCATGAGCATGAGGGGTCGACAGGCGGCGCAGGGGACGTTGTTTATGGGTTTCGGCTCGACGACCATGTGCCTGCTGATCATCTGTTGCGTCTTTGGCGAGCAACCGATCCACAGCCTGATTTGGGTTCGCGGACCAAGGCTGGAGGCGCAGGCGGCTTCCCCTGAAACGCTTGCAGTCGAGGCGAGTAACTGCCTTCCCGAAATCCGCGTCCTACTAAGCTGGCATCTTCTGCCTCTTTGACGATGCCATTTGAAATCGTTTTGTGATGAACGTGATGCCAAGAAATCTGATCGCAACACATGCTGCTCCGTAACGCACGCTGGTTACGGGGGGCAAAGTCGAAATAAGTCTTTTAGTGAACGCGCTCTTTCATTTGAAGCTTTTTACCTATAAAGGTCTTATCAAAAGCTTCAAATGAGCGATTGGACCGGTTAATGAATGCCATCGTCAATCATATCGGGGAACTTGCAGACGCAGGTGAACGAATGATCGAACGCTTACGGCGTAAGGCATTCCTGCCCGAAAGCCGCAAGGGACTCAACGTCCGCTTCGGGATCGCAGAGGCGGCGCAATTGCTACGCTGTTCGACCAACCGGATCCGCATGGCAGAGGACGACGGTCGCCTCCCCCCCGCCCCGGCGGGCGAAAACGGGCGCAGACTCGGCTATTCGGTGGAGAACTTGCTGCAAATGCGCGAGGTACTTGGCGCCTCTCCTGCCCGCGCGCCGCTTGATATTCCCGCAATCATCGCGGTGCAGAATTTTAAGGGCGGGGTCGGAAAGTCGACCGTCACCTGCCACCTCGCACATTATTTTGCGGTGCAGGGCTATCGTGTGCTGGTGGTCGATTGCGACAGCCAAGCGACAACGACGACGCTGTTCGGGTTCAATCCCCATTTCAATATTACACGAGAAGAGACGCTATACCCGTATCTGTCGATCGATCCGACCCAGGCCGATCTGCTTTATGCAGTCAAATCAACGCCGTGGCCCAACGTTGACCTGATCCCGTCGAACCTCGAGTTATTCGACGTTGAGTATGAGCTCGCCGCGGCGGGATCGGATGGGCAGTCGGTACTCGCCGCACGCTTCCGCAAACTTAAGCAGGGGCTGGCCGACCTCGCGCGCAATTATGATGTGGTACTGCTGGATCCTCCCCCCGCGCTCGGGACGATCAGCCTTGCGGTGATGCAGGCGGCGAATGCGCTGCTCGTCCCGCTGGCCGCAACAACGCCGGATTTCTGTTCGACAGTGCAGTTCCTGTCGATGATGGACCAGGTGCTGCAGCAGCTCGCGCATGCCGGTATCGAGGTGGAATACGGCTTCCTACGGTTGATATGTTCAAAGTTCGACTCCAACGACCCAAGCCACGCAATGGTCCGCACGATCATGGAACAGAGCTTCGGCCCTGCCCTGCTTCCGGTACCCATCCTAGAATCCGCCGAGATCAGCCACGCCGCAATGCGTATGATGACGATCTATGAACTCGAACGCCCGATCGGCACGCCCAAGACGCACAAGCGTTGCCGCGCCAACCTCGATGAGGCGATGGGACAGATTGAGCAGCTCGTCCGCCAAGGCTGGGGCCGAGTGGAGCCCGCACGTGAGGAAGATCTACTCCATGTCGCGTGAACCAGAATTGTCGCTGTCCGACACATCAGCGTTCCAAATATGTCTAATGCGGGAGGTGCCGCATGGCGCGTAAGCAATCCGATTATCTCGCGGCCTTGCTAGCGGATGAGCCAGCCGAAACCGACGCGGGCGCCCCCCCTGCCCCGCCCATACCCGAACGGTCGCGCGGCACCACGCTGCTCAACCGAGAGACCGCGCTCGCGCGCGTGACGAGCGGCGAAGTGCGGCAAGTGACGCAGCTGCTGCTGGATCCCACCCGCGTGCGGATCTGGCCCGGCAATGCACGCAGCTACAAGCATTTGACTGAAGATGGCTGCCGCGAGCTGATCGATTCCATCATCGCCGAAGGCGGACAGAAAGTCCCAGCGGTGGTACGCCGTGTTGACGGCGATCCGGCTCATGACTTCGAAGTGATCGCGGGCACGCGACGCCACTGGTCGATCAGCTGGCTGCGTGCGCATTCCTATCCCGAAATGCAGTTTGTGGCGCAAGTTGCCAGCCTCGACGACGAAGCCGCGTTCCGGCTCGCGGACCTCGAGAACCGGGCGCGCAAGGACGTGTCCGATCTCGAACGCGCGCGCAATTATGCCGACGCGCTCAAGACGCATTACGGCAACCATCTGACGCGGATGGCGGAACGGCTCAAGGTGTCGAAGGGCTGGCTGTCGAAGATGGTCAAGGTTGCACAGATCCCCGATGCGGTGATCGCCGCCTTCGCTTCCCCGGCCGATGTCCAGCTCAAGCCCGCTTATGCGCTGGCGCAGGCGCTCGACGACAAGGCTGCAACTAAGGCGATCCAGGGCGCGGCGCGCGAGCTCGCGCGCGAGCAGACCGCGCGGCGCGATCGGGGTGCAGCCCCCTACCCTGCCGCAGACGTATTACGGCGGTTGCTCGACGCGCCGAACGATCCCGCCGACAGCGCTCCCCCGTTTACTTGGACCACGCCGCACGGCCGCCCCGGGCTCAGCGTCCAGTCGAGCAACCGCCAAGGCGTCACGATCCGGCTCCACGCCGGGTCGGGTGCGGAGACCGACGAGCTGGTCGACGCGCTGCGCCAAGCGCTCGCGCATCTGGAGGCCGAAGGCCGCGGGCTAAAACGGTGAACGTGTTTCCCCGGGGAAACAGGCCGCGGCGCACCCCGGTGCCGACGGTTGCCCCCACCGGCCCGACGGTGTTTCCCCGGGGAAACACCCGGAGTCTGACCAAGTGACCCGTGCCGATCACCAGAACGTGTCTGAGCAGTTCGACCTGTTCCTCCCCTATCTCGCCGACATGCCGCTGCGCGACCAGCGCGAGATGATGGAACGCCCGTTCTTTAGCCTCGCCAAGTCGAAGCGCGTCAAGCCGATCGATTACAAGAGCCCCGACGGCAAACTGTGGGTGCATGTCTCGGGCAATCCCGATTACGGTATGGCGACGATCTGGGATGCCGATATCCTGATCTATTGCGCGAGCGTGCTCACCGACATGGCCCGGCGCGGCATCAACGACGTGCCGCGCAAGCTCCATCTGATGCCCTACGACCTGCTCCGCGCGATCGGGCGACCGACGACGGGGCGCGCCTATGAGCTACTCGGGCAGGCGCTCGACCGGTTGGTGTCGACCACGATCAAGACCAACATTCGCGCCGAGAACCGCCGCGAGGCGACCTTCAGCTGGCTCGACGGCTGGACCCAGCTGGTCGACGAAAAGACCGAGCGATCGCGCGGCATGACGATCGAGTTATCGAACTGGTTCTGGGAAGGCGTGATGATGCAGGGCGGGGTGCTGTCGATCGACCGCGCCTATTTCGACCTGACCGGCGGACGCGAGCGCTGGCTGTACCGCGTAGCGCGCAAGCACGCTGGCGGGGCAGGGGAGGTCGGCTTCGCGATCGCCATGCCGACACTGTTCGAGAAATCGGGCGCAGAAGGGCAGTATCGTCGTTTCAAATTTGAGATCGCCAAGATCGTCGAGCGCAACGAGCTTCCTGGCTATGCGCTCGCCTTGGAGACGCCGGCTGGCAAGCGCGAGCCATCGCTGCGGATGCAACGTCGCAGTGATGCCGAGCGCCCGGTGAAAACCGTGGCGGCGCACAAGGTGCGCGGCGCTAAGCCTGCACCAAGGCCAGCGTCAACCAATCCCGCTGCCACGGCTGACGATGCGACTGAAACGATTGACGTGACAGCATTGCTGCGACGGTCGCGCACCAGTCTGGCGACACGCGCGACCGCCGGCGAGATCACAGATGCGACGATGGCAACGCTGCGCGCAGAGTGCCCAGGCTGGGATTACCAGACGTTGCACGATGAGTTTCGCACATGGGTTGAGGCAGACAGCGCTCGCACGCCGGTGAGTTATCAGGCGGCGTTCATCGGCTTTGTCCGTCGCTATCATGAAAAGCACCGCCACGAACTTGGGCGCTAGGAGCTTTTTCGTCTTACGAACGGCCTTTGCCTCAGGAGGGCAGGAGATCCACACGTACGTCGAAACCGCTTAAACTGGCGCGACCGTTCCCGAAGTGTCGTGCTCACAAATGTCTTTCTCGCTCAACGCTCGGGTATCTATCCTAATTGAACGTCCCTTCAGACAAACCCCGGCGAACTGATTCAATTGCTCTCAAAAAACTATCCGATCGGCCGGGGCTTCGACACTCCAGGAACAGCGTTCGGTCTTTCAGGAACGCAAGGTCGATCCTTCAAGAACGTAGTCGTCGACACTCCAGGAACGGATCGACGACACATCCGGAACGCCGGTGCCGATCTAACTCACGGAGAACAAAGCGTTTAAGCCCGGTAGAAAGCCGCCTAACTCTTTAACATCAGTTATAAACCCTCTAACCAAGGAGTTTCTATGTCTTTGAGAAATGGATTTGGTCGTGCCTGTGTCTGCGCATGCACCATGCGACGTAGGTCACTCTCAGACCTGCTTCTAGATCGATAGCGAATGGTGTGAACTCGTGGTCGACAGCAAAAATCGTCCGATTGCAGCGTACGCAATTTCTAGCGGATGGAAGGCCACCCACGATCCAGCAGGTGATGCCCAACCGGCGAGGACATACCCGCCCCGTGAGCCCTTTATGGCCGTCACGCATGCATCGTGCGGCGATAGTCGCAACCGCGTTCCGCATTAGGGCAGCACGGTTGGTCTCGGGCTGTTCGCAACTATCATAATGATCGTCCTACCCTAGGTTGGTAGCCACCTTTTCTGCATCCGGTGCATTCGTGAGCGTCTACCCTAATCGTGTCGCATGGCGCGCCACCCTTGGGCCTTAAGGTATTCGAGAATCCCATCGATAGAGTTGCGGGCGAGTTCCGGCCCCGTCATTTGCGGAGCTCTTTGCCGATAGGGACAAGCGTCACTGAGTTAGCGAACAGCCATAAATTGGCAGGCATGAGAAGCACGGCCCCAGCGATCGACCCGCTCAGCGCGATCCAGCCTCCACGGCGCCATAGATATCATCGCGCTACACATTCAACAGCATCAGCAGTTTACTGGCGTCGCATCCCAAAAGAGCCTTCAGGCCAGTGTAGAACGCTCTTTCAGGCTTGATCGCCCCTGCATCGAACGAGAATTATTGAGCGGCGATCTGGATGAGACAGTAGCGGCGATCAGGATGAGACTCTGCGGCCGTGACGGGAGCGAGATTGTCGCGGCGCGACAGGCAATGCAAGGCCAACTTTGGTGTTGATCGCCGCTCCG
>NZ_LR733890.1:0-2114 GCF_902506585.1 Sphingomonas sp. T1 | reverse complement strand
CGGAGCGGCGATCAACACCAAAGTTGGCCTTGCATTGCCTGTCGCGCCGCGACAATCTCGCTCCCGTCACGGCCGCAGAGTCTCATCCTGATCGCCGCTACTGTCTCATCCAGATCGCCGCTCAATACCACCAGGTTTCCACCAATCTCCGCAACGGGTTAGCGGCAGATTCTTCTCTAGGGGGGTAGGACGGGAAGGCCAATCTTGCTGGCGGCTATGTAGGTGATGTGCAACCGACGCCCCCACTCCGCTGCTCCAGCAGCTTGGCCATCGAGCTGTCAAAGCTGCTGGCGTGCGATCTTGCACGAGCCGAGTTCCGAAGACGAGCTGCTCTGAACAGGACAGCAGAAGGCTATAATGTAGACGGGAACGTTCAGCGAAACGAGGTTGAGGAAAGCTGATGCGCGTACTGCTGTATGCATGCTATTCGACGGATTTCCAAGATCCGCTATCGATCGACACGCAGTTGACGATGTGCGGTCGCGAACTCGCACAGCGAGAATGGACCGAGGTCGGCTGCTACACAGATGGTGCACAGTCCGGCGCAACAATCCACCGGGCCGGGCTACAGGCGTTACTCGCCGCGGTAGGAACCGGGGGCGTTGACGTAGTGTTCGCAGATGCGATGGACCGGGTGTCGCGAAGCCAGGCGGACATTGCTTCGCTGTACGAAAGACTGAAGTTCCGCGGCATCCTTCTTGTCACACGTAAGGAAGGCGAGGTCGGGGCGCTGCAAATCGGCATGATGGGAACGATCAACGCCGAACAGATTGCCGCGACCAGCGAGAAAACTCGCGATGCTCTGATCAAGCGGCATGCAATGGGCAAGAATCCCGGCGGCACGGCATATGGCTATGAGAAACGCATCGCCTACGACCTGAACGGTGAACGTACCAGGGGTCTGCAGCAGATCGTGCCGGCGCAAGCCGCTATCGTCGTACGGATCTTCGAAGACTATGCTGCTGGCGTATCGCCCGGCAGCATAGTCCGCCGCCTTAACGAGGAAGGCGTACCGCCCCCGCGCAGCGGTCGACGTGATCGGGCAACTTCGAGCAATCCACTTGCATGGACGCCCAACACGCTGACCGGCAACGCCGAGCGTGGTACTGGCATTCTCAACAACCAACTTTATGTCGGTAAACGCGCTTACGCCCGGCAGACGTACCGCAAGTATCCCGATACCGGTAAACGACATGCATTCCTGAATGCATAAGAGCAGCAGGCTACCACGGTCGCAGCACCAGATCTGCGCATCGTCAGCGACACGTTATGGCAGAGCGTCAAGGACCGCCAGCAGTCGCTGCGGCGTGGCCCGAGGAAGGCCCGGGACGCCGTCCCTGCCCTGCCCTTCTTCGCACAGCAGCGCCCGAAATATCTGACATCCGGCAAGATGACCTGCGGCGAATGCGGTTCGAGCTATGCCAAATCTGGTCGCACGCGGTTCGGCTGTCAGGGGGCATCAAAGAAAGGCCCCGCCTTTTGTGGGAACCGTCTGACCATCCGCCAGGACGATCTCGACGCCCGCATCCTATCCGGTCTCGCGAACGAGATGGTGCGTGACGAGGTGCTCGCGGTATTCCTCGAGGAGTATGCGAAGGAGACGGCGCGACTGGAGGCAAGCGCGACCGACAGTCAGCCGCAGCGCGATCTCGAATTGATGGAGATCGACCGGCAGATCGCCCTCGCCAAGGCCGCCATCCTCAAGGGTGTGGACGCCTCGATGTTCATTGCGGAAATGAGGGCGTGGGCCGAGCGACGCGGCACGTTGCTTGCCGAAGCGGAACGCGCATTTAAGCTACCGACGCCTACCAACTTACTACATGCGGATCTTGGCAACACGTACCGCCAGAAGGTCGGGCGACTGACCGATGCATTTGAGGATGACGCGCTCCGCTCACAGGCGTTCGAGCGCGTCCGTTCGCTGATCGACACTGTGGTGTTAAAACCGGAAAACGGCGGGCTTGCGATTTATCTTCGTGGCGAGTTTGCGTCAATGCTCGAGCTATGCGTGTGTCTAGAAACGCAAAAAGCCTCCGCGGGTATTCCCTCGGAGGTGTTGCAAATCAAGATGGTTGCGGGGACAGGATTTGAACCTGTGACCTTCAGGTTATGAG
>NZ_LR733876.1:0-75273 GCF_902506585.1 Sphingomonas sp. T1 | reverse complement strand
CCGGAACCCGTAGAACAGTGCGCCTTGCGCCACCTGCCGACCCATCATGTCCGTTATCCCCTACCGCCTGATAGGAGTGAATCACGCCTCCAGCCCCTTCGCAAGCCGCCATTTTTCAACAGTCTCGAACGGTTGTGACACCACGTGCCGGCGGCTCTCGACCGTTCCAATCCTGAAAGCTGACTGGCAGGAAAGTCCCCAATCTCAGCCGTTCCAAGATGCTGACAGCCCTCGCTCAAGCGGTCGGTCCGCTCACATGAACGGGCGGCAGGTTTCGGTCAGCGGGACGGCGCGTGTGGATGGCCGGATTTGGGTCGATCATACGATCAGCGATACGCCCGATCGATCCGCCAGTGCCTTGAACCGCGCGGCAAGGCTTGGGTCGGCATCAACCCGGACGGCGCTGACTACGCTGAGCGCTCCGGGCGGCACGCGATCGCCGAAGAACATCACCGCCAGCGATGAGGGATAGGCGCGAGACTCCCAGACCATCCCGTGCGTGGCGGCGTCCTTGCGGTGCAGCGCCGCGGACCAGCGCCGCGTATCCGAGAACTCGCTCGCGGGTGTGTCGATCAACTGATTGCGAGCAATGCCGAGTTTCATCAGGTCCGGCGCGAGGAAAGAGCGCAGCGCCAGCGGGCTGGCGACCCGCAGCACCGAGCAGCGCACATCCGCGAGCTTGCTAAGCGGAAACGTCTTGAAGGACTGAGCAGGATCGAGATCATGGAAGATCGTCTCGTAGACCGCGGCCTCAAATCCATCCGCGGCATAGGCGGTCGGCACGCGTTTGCGCACGGGGCCGATCGGCGCGAATCGCGAGGAGCCAAAGCCCGGATTGAACGCATCGCCGGCAAGCTTTTCGGCGTGAATGCGCCAGAGAACGGCGCCTACGGGCAGATCGGTGACGTGGGTCGCAAAGGCGGTCGGCGGTTTGGGGACAATGCCGGTCGGCGCCAGCGCTGTCACCCGCCGATCTCGTCGCTCTCATGCGCCGCGGCGTCGAGGACGGCCGCTTCATCGTCGAGGAGTTCCCTCGGAGCGGGTCCACCCAGCCACGAGTTGGTCGACACGAACCAGAAGGCGGTTTGCCATGGTGACCGGCTCGTCGGCAGGACCTCCAAAATCCTCTTGATGAGGGGAAGCGGCTTGCCGTCGGCGTCGAACTGGAAGGTCGGGAAGCGGTCCTGTCCCTGGTAGGGGACCGCGAAGACGCGGCGCTGCGCTTTCCAGCGCGCGGCGGTCTGGTGGCGGTTCTTGGCTTCATGCCCGGCGCGCGCCGCGACCTCGGCCGAGGTCAGCGTCTCGACCTCGTGCATGAAGCGCTGGCGGATGGCGGTGTTGTCAGCCGCGACTGCGGTATGGAACTCGGCCATCGGATCATGGGTATCGGCCAGGACGTCGAGGAGCTGCTCGATCTTGCGCTCGAGATGCCGCGCGCGGACATCCGGCAACAGCTTGTCGACGATTGCGTAGAGTGCCTGTCGATCCGGGTCGGCTGCGATGCCCGTGGCGGTCAGCTGCTCGATCGCGTGATCGACGGCGGTTCGATACTGTTCGGAGAAGCCCTCAACAGTAGGCGCTATATATAAGGTGTCGCTGGCGGCTTCGGAACGCGGAGCCCCGCGCCGCTTGGCCGGCTTGGCGCGCGCGGTCTCGACCAGGCTGGCGAACACCAGATTGGCGAAGGCGCTCGGATCGACAGCGGTGGCGAGGGTCGCCATGGACAGCTCCTGTGGTTAGTCTCGCTAACATATAACCGAACTAACCAAAATTGCCACCCCACGGAGGCAATGGCGCTTAGTCATGCTAACACATAAGCGATCTAACCACGCACGCCACTGCCGATGTTTATTCCAGTAACTGCCCTTCCTGGAAAAAAGAATGCGGCCGGGCAGGGAGGGTTTCGTCGGTTCTCCTGACATGTTGAAACCTTCGCCCGGGCGACACCCAGCGGCGATTTCCGTCCGAAGCATCGAGCGGTCGAACGGAGCAGGAGGTCGTCGGCGTGGCGCGGCATGAGTGGGCGTGACCGATAGCTCCTCAGTTTCCGAACGCATCTCTACCCGATTAATGATAGGTTTTGAGACATACTTTTGAGACAAGCTCTGGCTTCCAATGCGGCCCGAGAAATCTTTGGTTTGACCGCTGCCGCATGAGAGCGTCGACCGAACTCCGTCATGAGGTGCCACCGACGTTCATCATCTCCGCGACCTTGGCCGCGAGCCCTTGCATCGTGAAGGGCTTGGTCAGCAGCTCCATACCGGGTTCGAGGTGGCCGTTGCCGACCGCAGCGTTCTCCGCATAGCCAGTGATGAAAAGCACCTTCAGGTCGGGGCGGAGAGAGCGTGCGGCGTCCGCGACCTGGCGCCCGTTCATGCCGTTCGGCAAGCCGACATCGGTGATCAGCAGTTCGATCTTCGCGCCCGATTGCAGCACCTTGATGCCCGATGCACCATCTGCCGCGCCGATCACGGTGTAGCCCCGCTCGTCGAGCACCTCGTCGATGAGATGCCGGATCGTGGCTTCGTCGTCGACCACCAGGATCGTCTGACCGCTGGCCGTTGCGGCGGTAGCGATCGCCTCCTCCTCCTCGCCCAGCAGGGCATCGCCGGCATAGCGGGGGAGATAGATGCAGATCGTGGTCCCATGCCCCAGCTCTGAGTAGATTCTTACCTGGCCACCCGACTGACGAGCGAAGCCGTAGATCATCGACAGCCCGAGCCCGGTCCCCTTTCCGATCGGCTTGGTCGTGTAGAAGGGCTCGAAGGCGCGCTCGATTGTCGCTGGCGACATGCCCGTGCCGCTATCCGTGACGCAGATCGACAGATATTGCCCTGCCGACAGGTCGCGCGCACGGGCCGCCCGGTCGTCGAGCCACTTGTTCGCGGTCTCGATCGTGATCCGACCGCCATCGGGCATGGCATCGCGCGCGTTGATGCATAGGTTGAGAATCGCGCTCTCGAGCTGCGTCGCGTCGATCATGGCGGGCCACAACCCCGCCGCTCCCACAACCTCGATATCCGTGGTCGGCCCCACCGTTCTGCGCAGCAGGTCCTCGACCCCGGCGATGAGACGGTTGACGTCGGTTGGCCTTGGATCGAGCGTCTGCCGCCGTGAGAAGGCGAGCAGACGCTGAGTCAGGGAAGCTGCGCGCCGCCCAGCTCCCTGCGCTGCGTGAATGAAGCGCTCGGCATCGTCGAGCTTGCCTCGCTCCAGACGCATCTGGAGCAGTTCCAGATTGCCCATCATGCCCGTCAGGAGGTTGTTGAAGTCATGCGCCAGCCCTCCGGTGAGCTGGCCGACCGCCTCCATCTTCTGCGCCTGGCGTAGCTGATCTTCGAGTTGCCGCTGCCCGGTCATATCGACACCGACGCCGGTTCGCCGGACAGGCTTGCCGCTCTCGTCGAAGTAGGTGTGTCCACGCGACAGCACCCAGTGGATCGACCCGTCGGGGTGAACCAGACGATACTCAAGTTCCAGATCGCCTGATCGTTGCAGCCCGCCATCCATCGTTTTCTGCAGCGACGAGCGGTCCTGCGAATGGACGTTGGCCAGAAACTCTTCGCGCGGCAGGCCCGCTGCGGCCCGCTCCGGATCGAGCGCGTACAGGGCAGAGATCGCCGCGTCGCAGAAGAAGCAGTCGGACGCGACATCGTAGGTCCACACGCCGACGCCACCAACGGCTGAGAGGGCGAGGCGCGCAAAGTCCTGCTCGTCGTGCAGCCTTGCCTCCATCTCCCGCTCAGCGGTGACATCGCGACCCGTTGCATAGGCGATGCCGCCGGCCGGAGCGGCAACCCATGAGATAGTACGGGTCGAGCCATCCTTGTGACGGTAGCGGTTCTCGATCCGTGGCTGATTGCCGGCTGCAGCCGTTTCATAGGCGTCGACCGTCTTGCCGTGATCGTCCGGAACGACGAACTCGTTGACGTGATGCCCGACGAGTTCGTCAGGCGCATAGCCGAGGACCGTGGTCCAGGCTGGATTTACACGCTGGAAGACCCCGTCGAAGTCTATGACCACGAGAAGATCGGGCGATGCTTCCCAAAGGCGGTCGCGCTCGGCCGTGCGTTCGGCGATTTGCTGCTCGAGAGTTTGGTTGAACTGGCGCAATTTCGCTTCGCTCTCGCGCATTGCAGCCTCAGCCTCACGCCGAGCGCTGATGTCGCTTGCTGCCCCGAACCACTCGATGATCTCGCCATCTGCGCTCAGTAGCGGAACGGCACGGGACAGCGTCCAGCCGACGGTCCCATCCGCACGCACAACGCGATGTTCGAGATCGAATATCTTCTTGAGCCGGATCGCTTCATCGATGGCGGCGGTTACCGCCGGCTGATCGCTTTCGGGAATATAGGCCAGCAACCAGGAACGGTTCGGGTTGGATGACGGGGTGCTGGGCAGGAAACCGCCCCCATCCAGTTCCTTCATCTCGCCCCAATCCGGACTCATCCGGTACAGGACGTCTGTACTCGCTTCGGTCAGAAGCCGGAGCCGGGCTTCGCTTTCGAGTAGGCGCTGTTCGACGCTAACAGCGCTAGTGGTTTGATCCATTATATCACTCTTAACACGCTGATCTTCTTTTGGTCTCTAGCACTGCCCATTGCGGCACCAAACGCAATCAGGGCCTTCCATCAGTTCGGGCCGTGGGCTCGGCTCTGTGTGAAAGGCATGTCCACGGTCGGACCCAAGGCTTCGATAATCCTGCAGTCGGCCACGGTGTTTCGGCTGCAGGAGTCGATCAACGCGTCCAGTTCGCCCGCGAGGGCCGTCAGATCAGCAATTTTCCGCGTAATCGCATCCCGATGCCGATGGGCGATCACGTCCACGGCCATGCAGGACTGTTCGCGACGACCGGCGAGCCCCATCAGCTCCCGGACCTGATCGATCGAGAAGCCGAGATCGCGCGCTCGACGGATGAAGGACAATCGCCGCAGATGCTCGCCCTCGTACGTCCGGTAATTACCGGCCGACCGGGCTGGTGCCGGCAGCAAGCCGATCTGTTCGTAATAGCGGATCGTCTCGACCTTGGTGCCTGTCGCCGAAGCCAGCTTACCGATCGTCAGTTTCTCAGACACAGCCCTTGACCCTCTACCGACTAGAGGGTGCATATAGGCTGCTAGATCGATTCTACCGAGGTGGCAAAGATGGCCTGCACGAGCTGCGCGTCCGACAAGGCGGGCACCCTGAACGACCCAAAGTGGCGGCGCGCCTTGTGGATCGCGCTCGCCATCAACGGCGGCATGTTTGGGGTCGAAATCGTCGCTGGGATTACGGGCGGATCGAAAGCGCTTCAAGCCGACGCGCTCGACTTTTTCGGTGACGCCGCCAATTACGCGATCAGCTTGGGCGTCGCCGGGATGGCGATAGCTTGGCGCGCGCGGGCAGCGATGCTGAAGGGAGCGACGCTTGCCCTGCTCGGTCTTTATGTCTTGCTCGCGGCGGGCTGGGGCGCCTTCCACGGCACTGTACCCCATGCCGAGGTCATGGGCATCATTGGGGTCGCGGCGCTTATTGCAAACCTGCTGGTCGCAGTCATGCTGTACCGCTTTCGCAGCGGTGACGCGAACATGCGCTCGGTTTGGATCTGCTCGCGCAACGACGCGATCGGCAATATCGCCGTGGTGCTGGCTGCAGGCGGCGTCTTTGGTCTGAACAGCGCCTGGCCTGATCTTGTGGTGGCGACATTGATGGCGGTGCTCGGTCTGTCGGGCGGCTTCCAGATCATGCGACAGGCGCGTGCCGAACTGCGATCTGGTCTCACGCCTGCCCCCTCCGCTTACAGGCAGCCGTTGGAACGGGTTGGGTAAGCTTCTCCGGTAAAAAGCCGAATAAAGGGCTACCGACTTTGCCGTGTATTTTCGCCTTACACTCGTTCAGTCTGTTGAACTTGGGCCCGTCTCAGGCGGAACCAGGGCGTGAGATGCGTCGGTTCCACCATCGCTTGCCCGCTCGCGAATAGCTCTAGAACAGTTAGTAGGGACCTGTCGCTACCGAGGCGATCCTCGCAAAAACGTTCGATAGATGAACGCTCAGGTGCGGCGCGCGGCTGTCGCTCCTGCCGAAGAAATGCCGTCGCAATCTACCTCGGCGGGGAGGGCCTCGCCGAGGTAGCATTTCAGTTCGAGCCAGAATCGCTCTTGTCACGATGGCCGTCTGGATCGACATCGCCCGGAGTATGGCCAGGGTGATCGTGGTGCTCGCCTGGCACGTCCCGCTGGCCACTAGTATCCCGGTCGCCGTGTTCGTCGAGATCGCCGGGCACGTGGCCCGGGTGATCGTGGTGCTCTCCTGGCACCTCTTGCTGCCCGCTCGTGTCGCGGTGACCGTGGGGGTCGAGATCACCAGGCGTATGTCCGGGATGGTCGTGATGCGAGCCAAGCTTCTCTTCGGGCATTTGCGCTCTCCTTTATTATGGATTGTTCTAACGCGCTCGGAGGGGGTTAGTGTCCCGCTCGCGCCGTCGGCGACATATGATCGGGAGCCATGTTTAATGAAGGGCTGCCTTGATCGTGCGGCATCTCTCCCTCATCGATACCGGTCTGGCTCTGCTTCAAACCTTTGTTGGCATGCCGATGAGCAGAAAAAGAGCCGCTGATCCTCGCTATCGACGTAGTGTCTCGTCATGTGAGGGTCGATGGTTGCGCCGCAGACCGGATCTACCACGTCGTTCATACCAACCGTCGCGCCACCTCCATGATGGTGGTGGCCGTGATAGCCGTAATGTCCCCCCGAGCCGGCAGCGGAGCTGCTCATCTTCTGATCGTCCCCATCGTCCATTGTTGCTTCCCATTTAAAGTATGCATTCGACCGCTGAACCCAATTCACGCTTCTATCGTTCCCATGTATCGGCCGCCGTTCTTCTCAGGGAAGCCGGGGGTGATTGCGGGAAAAGGGTTCTATTCAGCGCGGCTAAGATCTTTGTCGACACCAATGATTTAGCGGTCGCAGCGGTGAAGATAGAGGGCGCACGTCACGCCGGCGGCTCTGCCGCCGACGAGCGATGCATTGTGCGATCGGCGTCATGCTGCTTGTACAGCGGGATCGCGATAGGCGAGCAGGCGCAGCGCATTAAACACGACCAGCAGCGTCGAGCCTTCATGCATCGCGACGGCCGGGCCGATCCCAAGGCCGAGGATCGTCGCGGGCACGAGTAACGCGACGACGCCGAGGCTGACGAACACGTTCTGCTGGATGATGCCGCGGGTATGGCGGCTCAAGCCGACGGCGAACGGAAGATGGGCGAGATCGTCGGCCATCAGTGCAACGTCGGCGGTTTCCAGCGTGACATCTGATCCGGCAGCGCCCATCGCGATGCCGACTGTCGCACTCGCCATCGCCGGCGGATCGTTTACGCCGTCGCCGACCATCGCCACCTTGTTTTCGCCAGCGAGTGTCTTGATCGCCGCGACCTTGTCCTCCAGCATCAGATCGCCCCAGGCCTCGTCGAGCTCAACCTCCTGGCGACGACATCGGCAACCTTTTGATGATCGCCCGAAATCATAATTATCCGAGTGATACCCATGTCGCGCAGACTCTTAAGCGCAACCTTGGCTGCCTCGCGAGGCATATCAATCAGGCCGATCGCGCCGATGTCCCGGTCACCCTTGCGCACCCATTGTGGTACGTCCGCTCTCGCGAAGGGCGGCGATCGCTTCGGTCGTAGCGGTGTGTAGTGCGGGGACACCCTCAACGGCGAACATCTCGGCCTTGCCGATCCAAACCGTTTCACGGTCGACAGTTGCGGTGACGCCGCGCCCTGTCAGGATCTTAAGATCCGTAGCGCTCGTAAGGTCGCGCCCACGTAGGCGCTCGCCTCCATCCTTGACGATCGTCTGCGTCAGCGGATGATCGCTCAAGGCTTCAACCGCTACGGCGAGTGCCAACAGATCCTCCGCACTCGCGCCGTCGACGGCCATCGTGTCGGTGATGCACGATCGCCCTTCCGTCAGCGTCCCCGTCTTGTCGAACGCAAACGCCTTCAGCGAGCCGAGGTTTTCCCTCGGCGCGCCGCCTTTCAGCCTGTAGCACACCCGGCACTCGGCACTCGGCACAGCGCTTCGCCGACAGTGCGGGCGCGCCGTTCATGGCTTATACCCTCAACCTGCCAAGTCGTATGGTCATATCGCCAGCTAATCGCAGCGCCCACAGTGAGGTGGTCCCATATTTCGGGCAGCAAGCTACCCTTCTTGGCCGAGCCAGCGCGCCCGCGACACCCCCTCCGCAAATTTAGTGAAACCAATCAATTTCACCTGCTACTTTCCGGAGAATACCAATGACCAAGTTCAAGCTCATCAGCGCCACTTTCGCCCTCACGCTCTCGACCGGCGCTTTCGCGGCGTGGCGAACTGCTGCGCCGACATGGCGGGCTGCAAGGACGGCGCTGACTGCTGCGATCATGGGGACAAGGCCAAGGGCGGCGATCACGTCGGCCACGCCATGCCGAACATGAAGTAACAAGGTTGCCGGGGGGCGGGGGGCCGCTCCCCGGCATTTAATTCTCGCCAGTCGAGCTAGGGTCCGGCCGCTGCATTCGCGGTCCCCGTTTTACCCCCTCGCGCCACGGGCGCATAGTCGAGGGCAGAGAAAGGCGCAGCGTTGCCGCTCGCCCACGGATCGCATCCTGCGTCCGCCCCATGTCGCGCGCGATCTGGCCAACACTCTGGCGTGCGTCGATCCGCTTGCGCAGTTCGACGTCGGTCTCGTCCGACCAACGCTGGCCATAGTTATGGGTCAAATCCCGGGATTCCATTGCGGGTAAGGCTGATAATCTTCCTTCAGCTGATCTTCGTTCAGCGGGTATGGCCATCGCGCTTGCGAAGGTCATTATGCAAAGTTGTCGCGGCGATAGCTGCATGGCCCATGGCGACGCTTATCTGATCCAGCGATATGACGATGTCGCCGGCAGCGTAAACGCCCGAAACGCTGGTGCGCTGTTTGGTGTCGACCACAATACAGCGCTCGTCGCTGAGCTTGGCCCCGAGCTGCCGCGCAAGGGCGTTATTGCTATCCGAACCGAGCGCTGGGTAGATCGTGTCAAACTGCAATTGTGTCTCATCGGCCAGACGCAGCGTTACGTGTTCTTCAGCAAAATCGATTTGGTCGAGCGCACTTGGCGCTACCGCAATACCTGCCGCCTCCAGCGCCCCGCGGTCGCAAGCGTCGAGTTCGAGCGTCTTGTGCGCCACTAGCGTTATTCGATCGGAAAACGTGCGGAGAAACAGCGCCTCAGCGACGCCATGAGTGTCCGCGCCGATGACGCCGATAGCTTGGCCAGTCGCTTCATAACCGTCGCAGATCGGGCAGTAGCGTAGCAGGCCGCGCTCCAGTGCGTCGCGATGGGTCGCAGCGTCGATCGAGGGGCGACGGTTCTCGACTCCCGTTGCGATCAGGATCGATCGCGCGGACAGGGTTATTCCAACTCCGCAAGCGTCGAAGTCATCAGCGTTTTGCGCCACCGTGTCGATGCGGCCGTTCACAATCGTAGCACCGTAGCGCTCGGCCTGTTCGCGCATCCGGTGTAAAAGGTCTTCACCTGCAATCCCGTCCGGAAAACCGGCGTGGTTGTGCGAACGCGGTATCCATTTCACCCGGCTGTTTCCCTCATCGACCACGATAATGCGCCGATGATAGCGTGCGAGGTAGATCGCGGCGGTCAATCCTGCTGGCCCCCCGCCGATGATGAGCGCATCGCATCGATATTCCGTCACGCCACCCGCCCCATCTGAGCCCGAGCGGGCATGGGGCACAGGGGTAGTGCAGCATCATCGGAATGACTGCGAGACATCATCAGGAGCCCTTTCTGGCAGCTCGACGCTCGGCAAGCCAAGCCCGCATCGTCGTGATCTCGGCCTGTTGCGTTCGGATCACCTCCTCCGCCATTTCCCGAATTTTCGGATCGGTGCCGTTGGCGATCTCGGCACGCGCCATCTCCACTGCACCTTCGTGATGCGGGATCATGCCGCGCAGGAAGTCGGTGTCCGGATCGCCGGTCGATGGCATGACCATGCTTGTCTTATCGTGCGCAGGGTTCGCCCCGTGGATCGCGTCCTTGGCATGCTGCACGTTCGATCCATGGATCGCATCGGTCGGACCGGATTCATTCGACGTGAATTGGTACGAAGGCTTCTCGGCCGAACACGCGGACAGGGCCGCAGCCACGCCCAAAATAAGCCATTGTGCCTTGATTATCGACATTTCATTCCCCTTGCTGGATCGATCGCGGCGCACGTCGGCGCCGTTTGAGGTCAGGCTCGTCACATCGCGATTTCCTCAATGAGGAGGAGCGAGAGGAAGCCGACGAAGAACATTGCGCTGATGAGCGGCGTGTCTGGCTTCTCGTGTGCTTCGGCCAACAGCTCTTCGGTGACGAGAAACAGGAGCGCCATGAGGCCGAAGCACAGGAAGCCCGCCACTACCGGAGGTGACAGGCCAGCGACAGGGATCGCCAGCAATGCGCCGATCGGCAGCAGCAGCGCGAGCGCCGTCACGGTGAGGATGATCTTGAGTTTTGAGGTAATGGATTCGGCGAGTTCCGTCGTCAGCGTTACACCTAGGAACAGCACCTCCAGCGTGAGCGCGACGGTGAGCAGGGCGCCCGCCTTGGCACCGGCGACGAACGCAAGGCCCAGCACCAGCCCGTCGACGACGATGTCGATCCCGACCGCCGATATCAGCGTGACCGGTCCCGCGGCGCGGGCTTCGTACGCCTTGAGCCCCAGCATGACCGCGACCCCCGCTGAGCCGCCGATAAAGGTTGCCAGCGGCGAGCCAGCATGCAGCACTTGGGGCAGGATTTCGGTTGCCGCAGCGGCGAACACGACACCGGCGGCGAGGTGCTGCATCGCGGATACAAAGGCGTCGCCGGGCCGACGCCATATCGCAAAGATGCCGCCTAGGATCACGGCAAGCACCGGAATGATCGTATAGGTCAGCGCCAGCATGATTTTCCCCTGAACGACAGATGCTCGTTGATGCCTTGCTTGCCGATCCGCTCGAGATGGAGCCGATCTTGGCCGATCATGACCGTAAGCCGTCCATCGGCAGTCCGGACCTGCGCGCGTGGCACAGTCAGTTGCTCACGATCTTCCCGCGTCGCACCGATGAGGTCGACGACGAAGGTATTGGCACTCAGACCGGTCACGATCGACGTTCTATCTTCACAGGTGAAGACATGCATCTGCATCTCGGAACCGGCCGACAACGTGTTGTGCGTATCGGCGTCGTCATCCTGCCGAACGGGCGAGCAGGCGCCCGCCAGCACGACGATCAAAGCCATGACCGCCCGCCAACCCCACACGCTCTTCGGCTTGGCCGTATGCGCAGGCGCAGGGAACTGAGTCATCCAAGGGGCATGCTCATAATGTCCTTGTAGGCTGACAGGAGCTTGTTCCTGACCTGAAGCGTCGCCTCGAAGGACACCGAAGCGCGGTTCTGCATCAGCGCCACGGTGGCGATATCGGTGGTCTCGCCACGCTCGTAGCGGTCGGTAGCGACGTCCTCGGCCTCCTGTGCCGCGTTCACCTTGCCGACGATGCCCTTCAGGGTGTCCCCAAACGTCGCCGGCGCGTCGGTCCGCGGCACGGTCGAAACCGCCCCAGGTGTCGTGGCTGGTGGCGTCAGGCGGTTGAGCGTCTGACTGCGCGCAAGGATCTGCGCACGGACGGCAAGGACACCGGACACGGTGGGATCGGACATCACGAACACTCCTTTCTAACCTGCGGAGACCGCATGCGATGGATGCGGTCTCCTGGGCATCAGGCGGTCTGCGTCGTGGCGAACCGATCGCGATAGGCGAGCAGACGCAACGCGTTTACGACCACGAGCAACGTCGACCCTTCGTGCATGGCGACGGCCGCTCCGATCCCGAGACCGAAGATCGTCGCAGGGACCAGGATCGCCACCACGCCCAAGCTGACAAAGACGTTCTGCCGGATGATCGATCGGGTCTGTCGCGACAGGCCGACCGCGAACGGCAGATGGGCCAGATCGTCCGCCATCAGCGCTACATCGGCGGTCTCCAGCGCTACGTCTGACCCCGCCGCGCCCATCGCGATCCCAACGGTCGCATTGGCCATCGCGGGTGCGTCGTTTACGCCGTCGCCGACCATCGCGACCTTGCCGTCACCGCGCAGCTTCTTGATCGCCTCGACCTTGTCTTCCGGCATCAGGTCGCCCCACGCTTCGTCGATGCCGACCTCGCGCGCAATCGCATCCGCGACCGCTTGATTATCGCCCGAGATCATAATCATACGGGTGATGCCGAGGGTGCGCAGCGTCGCCAGTGTCGCCTTGGCGGCAGTCCGCGGCGTGTCCATCAGCCCGATGACCCCCAGATCCACCTCGCCGCGTCGCACGACCATCGTCGTCCGCCCGCCCGCACGGAGCCGTTCGACTGCGGCCATCGTTTCATCGGTCAATGCGGCGATGCCGTCCTTGCCGAACATCTCGGCCTTGCCGATCGTTACCGGATCGCCCTCCAGCGTCGCGCGGACGCCGCGGCCGGTCAGGCTTTCCAGATCGCTCGCCTGTGGCAACGCGGCGTCGTTCAGGCGTGTCCTGCCGTCCTTGACGATCGCCGCGGCGAGAGGGTGATCGCTCAGGGCCTCCACGGCGACGGCCGTCGTGAGCAGCCGGTCCTCGGCGATGCCCGTCATCGCGACGACATCGGTGATTTTGGGCTGGCCTTCTGTTAGCGTGCCGGTCTTGTCGAAGGCGATGGCGGTCAACGAACCGAGGTTCTCCAGCGGCCCACCGCCCTTCACCAGCACACCCCCGCGCGCGGCGCGGGCGACACCCGACAGGACTGCGCTTGGTGTCGCGATCGCCAGCGCGCACGGGCTAGCGGCGACGAGGACCGCCATCGAGCGGTAGAAGCTGTCGCGGAAGGGTTCGTCGACGACGACCCAGGCGAACAGCAGCAGGACGGCGAGGCCCAGCACGACGGGCACGAACACCCGTTCGAACCGATCGGTCATACGCTGCGTCGGCGACTTCTGCGTCTCGGCCTCGCTGACCATCTTCACGACTTTGGCGAGCGCGCTGTCAGTCGATAGGCGCGTGACCTCGATCTCGATCGCGCCGCTGCCGTTGATTGTGCCGGCGAACACGCGACTGGCGGCGTCGACGCGGTCGGGATTGGCCCGCGCCTGGTCCGTATCGGTGACTGCGGTCTTGTCGACCGGGATACTTTCGCCCGTCACTGGCGCCTGGTTGATGCTGCTCGAACCCAGCGTCAGGAATCCGTCGGCAGGCAACCGTGCATTTGGTTTGACCACGACAATGTCGCCGACCACCAGCGTGTCGACGGATATCTCGCTGATCTTGCCTTCGCGGCGGACGAGGGCGGTTTTCGGTGCCAGCTCGGCCAGAGCCTCCATCGCCCGCTTGGCGCGACCCATCGCATAATGTTCGAGCGCGTGGCCGAAGCTGAACAGGAACAGCAGCAGCGCGCCTTCCGCCCAGGCGCCCAGCGCGGCTGCGCCCGCCGCGGCGACCAGCATCAGTGTGTCGATCTCGAACCGGCGCATCCGCAGATTATCGATCGCTTCGCGGACGGTAAAGAAACCGCCCAGCACATAGGCGGTCAGGTAGCAGGCGAGCGGCAGCCACGATGGCGCCCCGGCGACCAGCTTCTCGATCGCGAAGCCGATGCCGAGAACGGCACCGCAGCCCAATGCGAAGAACAGCTCGGTATTCGGCCCCAGGATGCCGCCATGATTGTGGTTATGCCCCTCCTTGCCGTGATCGTGCTCGCCGGGGCCATGGTCATGGCCGGCGTGATCGTCGCTAGCGGCCTGCGGGACGGCTGCTTCGCGCTCGACGACGGTGCCGCGGATCGTAGATTCGTCGGTCTGTTCCCGGTCGAACTCGACCCGCACCCGGCCACTTGCAGCAACCTCGGCCTCCAGAACGCCGGACACAGCCTTCAATCGATCGCTAAGGGTGCGGGCGCGCCGCTGATGCATCGTGCCGATGTCGAATACGGCATGGCCGTAGCGCTCACCTATCTGCGCGCCCGCGCCGGTCGCGACCTCGCGAATACGGGATAGCGGGAGCTGGTCCGGATCGTAATGGATGCACAGTTGCGCCGGCGCCTCGCCACTGGCGGGGACGACGTGCGCTTCGCTGACGCCCTCGCGGTCCGCCAGCCGTTGAACAAGCCGCGCGACGCAGGCGTCAGCCGCATCCGGGACGTCGGGCAGGACGACGGCGAGGTCGAGCCTGGTCTTCTCAGCCATTCTGATTGTCCTTGTTTTTGCGCGCGTCCTGTTTCGCGTCACGCAGGATCTTGATGCCGCCCCACAACTGGATTGCGGCTGTCGCCAGCCCGACCACGAGGTCCGGCCAGTTCACGCCCAACCACATGACAAGGACGCCAGCGACGACGATCCCGCCGTTCGAGATGAAGTCGTTGAGGCTGAAGGTCGTCGCCGCGCGCAGGTTGACGTCCTTGTTCTCCAGCTTTTGCAGGAGGCGCAGACACAGATAATTGATGATGCCAGCGACAATCGACATGCCGATCATAGTCGGGCCGATCGGATCGCTGCCCTGGGTAAAACGCCGCGCGACATCGATGAGGACCGCGACCGCGAACAGGAGCAGCATGATGCCGGACACCCTGGCCGCAGCTTGCTTCCAGCGTGCGCCGCGGCTCAACGCAACAAGGCTGAGCCCATATACCGCGGCATCGGAGCCGTTATCGAGGCCATTGGCGATCAGCGCACTGGAATCACCGAACAGTCCTGTGGCGACGAACGCCAGTGCAAGCCCGGCATTGAGGATCAGGACGATCCAGAGCGTACGTCGCTGGCGATCCGTCCCGCTGGTTTTAGATACAAGATTGCTCATAGGCTTGTCGCTTTCTCACAAAGCACGGGGCGTTTGCCGGGTGCCTCGATCTTGATCTGGTTGCCCGAGAATGTCGCGCTTTCCGCATCGCCGACATACTGGAGACCTTGCAACGGCGCGGTTAGAACGACCGCAGGTGCATTCGCATCGCGCCGTAACTCGACTGTGAGCCCTTGATCCTTGAAGTCGACCAGAAGCGTCTGGTTATCGTCGCATCGATAGGGGTGACGGCCGGGTGTCCTGCTGGTCACCGCAGTGTCCGCAGCGTGGATCTCCTGCTCGGTCGGTGGACCCTTCCGGGGCTCCTCGGAACAGCCTGCCAACACCAGCACGATGCCCATGCCAAAACCCAAGCCAAGATGATGCATCGTCATCGCTGCCTCCGTGCCCCAGTGCGCGCAGGTCCAGTCCGGCTATTGGAAACCGGCACCGCCGACAGGCGCCGAAGCTGGCGATCGAGGCACCTGTCCGACTGCACGAGGCTTGCTTGAAGCCTGCGGCGCATCAGTGCCCAGAGCGGACGACCCAAGATGCCTGAGAAGCGCAGGCTATGGCGCAGGCGGGTTCCAGCGGGATCGCTTTCCAGCGCGTAAGATTCCTCGAACAGCAAGAACCTGGCGACGCCCGCCGTCCATGCGAACGCCAGCGGCTTATCGACGCGGATGATATCCGCCTTGGCCGTCACCGGCTTGTCGAGTCCGCCGATGCGGAACGTGTAGTTGGCATCACCGCCGCAGACCGCGGCACCGGAAAGCTGGATGAACGGCTTCCACTGCGGGTGGCCGGCGAAGTCCGTGAGGACCGTCCAGACACGCAGCGGGGATACGGAGAGTGTCGTTACATTGTCGATCGTCGTCATGAGCGAGCCCCCTTTCTTGAGGCGTGGGGGAGGGCACGACCGCCCTCCCCCACGATCATGCGGGTTGCGGGAGCGGTGAGGTATCGTCCGTGTCGTCGACCTTGACCGCCTGCTGCCCGAAGCGGGCGTAGAGCGTCGGCAGCACGAACAGCGTCAGCAGGGTCGCCGAGATCAGCCCGCCGATGACGACGGTTGCGAGCGGCTTTTGCACTTCCGCGCCGGCCCCGCTCGCGAACGCCATCGGCACGAAGCCGAGACTTGCGACGAGCGCGGTCATGACGACGGGGCGTAATCGCTGAAGGGCACCCGTATGCGCCGCTTCGGCGCGGTCCATGCCGGAACGGATCAGGTCCTGCACCGAACTGACCATGACAAGTCCGTTGAGGACCGCGATGCCCGACAGCGCGATGAACCCCACCGCGGCCGAGATCGAGAAGTCCATGCCGCGCAGGAAGAGCAACAGGACGCCGCCCACCAGCGCGAACGGCACCCCTGTAAACACGATCGCCGCATCGCGCACCGATCCCAATGCCCCGTAGAGCAGGAACAAGATCAGCACGAAGCAAGCCGGCACCACGAGCTGGAGCCGCTGGCTGGCTGACTCCAGATTCTCGAACTGCCCGCCCCATTCGAGGTAACTGCCCGCCGGCAGGCGTACCCCACTCGACACGGCGGCCTGTGCATCCGCCACCACGCTGCCGACATCGCGCCCGCGCACGTTTGCCTGGACGACGACACGGCGCTTGCCGTTCTCGCGGCTGATCTGGTTGGGCCCGTCGACGACGCCGATATCGGCGACGCTGGACAGCGGCACGTAACCACCGCCGGCTACAGGCACCTGCACCTGTTCGAGAAGCCCCAGATTGGCGCGCTCTGCATCGGACAGACGGATGACGACCGGGAAACGCCGGTCGCCCTCGAAGATCATGCCGGACTCGCGTCCTCCGAGCGTGGCGGTGATGGTGTCCTGCACGTCCTGGGCAGTGACGCCGACCCGCGCCATCGCGTCACGATTCACCCGAATGTCGAGCATCGGGAGCCCCGTCGTCTGTTCGACCTTCACGTCCGCCGCGCCTTGCGTCTTGCGCAGGACGCCGGCGATCTGTTCGGCAGTGCGGTTCATACTGGCGAAGTCGTCGCCGAACACCTTGACCGCGATATCGCCGCGCACGCCGGCGATCAGCTCGTTGAACCGCATCTGGATCGGCTGCGTGATCTCGTAGGCGTTGCCGGGAAACTGCGCGAGCTTGGTCTCCAGCCGCTCGACCAGCGCGGCTTTCTCCAGCTTGGGATCGGGCCATTCGTCATGCGGCTTCAGGATGACGAACATATCGGTCGCGTTGGGCGGCATCGGGTCCGAGGCCAGCTCGGCGGTGCCCGTCTTCGAGAAGACGAACCGCACCTCGGGCTGTTTCGACACCATTCGTTCGATCGGCACCTGCATCGCCTGGCTTTGCTGCACCGACGTCGCCGGAATGCGCAGCGCCTGGATCAATAAGTCGCCCTCGTCGAGCTGGGGGAGGAACACCTGCCCGAGCGTCGTGAAGGCGAGCGCCGCCAGTACGAGGCTGACCACGCCGGCACCGATGGTGATCGACGGCCGCTTCATCGCCTTTTCCAGACCCGGTTCGTAGCGCTTCTTCAGCCACGAGATGATCCGCCCGTCCTCCTCGTTGACCTTCCGCGACAGCCAGATGGCAATCGCCGCAGGTACGAAGGTCAGCGACAGAACAAAGGCAAAGAGCAGCGCGATGATGACGGTCAGCGCCATCGGCACGAACGTCTTGCCTTCCACGCCGGTCAGCGTGAGCAAAGGCACGTACACGAGGATGATGATCGCCTGCCCATATACGGACGGCCGGATCATCTCTCGCGCTGCGGTCGCGACCGCATCCAGCCGCTCCTTGACGCTTAGCAGCCGGCCTTCGTGATGCTGTTTTTCGGCAAGACGCCGCAGGGCATTCTCGACGATGATGACCGCGCCGTCGACGATCAGCCCGAAGTCGAGCGCACCCAGACTCATGAGGTTTGCTGACACCCCGAGCCGAAGCATACCGAACCCGGTGAGCATCATCGTGACCGGGATGACCGCGGCAGCTATTAGCGCCGCACGGAAGTTGCCGAGCAGCAGGAACAGCACGACGATGACGAGCAGCGCGCCTTCGGAGAGGTTCTTGGCGACCGTTTTGATCGTCGAATTGACCAGCGCGGTACGATCCAGCACCGGCTGCACCACCACATCAGGTGGCAGCGAGGCGTTGATAGTTTTCAACCGGTCGGCGACCGCGGTCGCCACGTTGCGGCTGTTCTGGCCGATCCGCATGATCGCGGTGCCGACGACGACTTCGGTGCCGTTCTCCGACGCCGAGCCCATCCGGATCGCCTGCCCCGTGCGGACGTTGGCGACTTGGTCAAGAGTAATGGGGATACCGTCACGGGTGGCAACGACGGTGCGCGCCAATTGGTTCGCATTGCGCACCAGCGCGTCCGACCGGACCGCCAATCCTTCACCGTTGCGATTGACGAACCCCCCTCCGACGCTGGTGTTGTTCTTTTCAAGCGCGGTGCCAAGATCTGTCAGTGTAATCTTGAGCGACGCCAGTTTCTGCACGTCGGGGACGACAAGATATTGCTTGGCGTAGCCACCGATCGAATCGATGCCCGCCACGCCGGGTACGTTCTTGAGCAGAGGCGTGACGATCCAGTCCTGCGCGGTCCGCAGATAGGTCGCCTTATCTTCAGGCGTAGTCAGCCGCTCGCCTTCCGGTGTGATATAGCTGCCGTCAGGTTGCTGCCCCGGCTCGCCAGCGCGGTGCTTGTCGTCCTTTCGGTGTTCCAGCCGGACAGTCCACATATAGACCTCGCCCAACCCGGTCGCGATCGGCCCCATCTCTGGGTTCACGCCATCGGGCAGGCTTTCCGCGACGCCCTGCAACCGTTCGCCGACCTGTTGGCGGGCGAAATAGATGTCGGTGGATTCGTCGAAGACCGCGGTGATCTGCGCGAAGCCGTTGCGGCTGAGTGAGCGGGTATTGTCGAGGCCGGGGATGCCGGCGAGCGCGGTTTCGATCGGGAACGACACCTGCTTCTCGACCAGCTCGGGCGAGAGCGCGGGCGCGCGAACGTTGATTTGCACCTGATTGTTGGTGATGTCCGGCACCGCGTCGATCGGTAGCCGGGAGAGCGAAAAGGCGCCGATGACGGCGACGATGGCGGTGAGGAGCAGGACGAGCCAGCGCTTCTCAACCGCCCAATTGACGATGCGAGCGATCATGACATCAATCCTCGTGCGCCGCTTCGCCCTTGCCGAGTTCGGCCTTGAGCGTGAAGCTGCCGGTGGTGGCGATCTGCTCCTGGCCGGTCAGGCCCGAGCGGATGATGACGGTATCGCCGGCCGCGTCGCCGAGCGTGACCGGGGTCGACTGGAACCCCTTGGCCGTACGGACGAAAACGACTGATTTGCCTTCGACCGTCTGCACTGCCGTCGTCGGCACGCGGACCGCATTGCTGCCTCCGCTACCGCTGAGTTGGACCGCAGCGGTGACGGGCTCGCCGACGCGCCACTGACCGCCACCATTGTCGAGCGTCGCGATGACCGGCACCTGCCGTGTCTGCGGATCGAGGGCTGGCGACACGAAACTGATTCGAGCGCTCGCCTGCCGCCCCGGCGCCGTCACGGTAACAATATTACCTGGCTTCACCCGGCCGGCATCTTCTGGCCTGAGGTTGAGCGCCAGCGACACCCGGCTGAGATTGGCGATGCGATAGAGTTCGCTGTCTGCTGCGACCGTCTGCCCTAGCACGACCGGTCGGGCGATGACCTGACCGCCGATCGGCGCGACGATGCCGAGCCGGTTGAGCCCGCCCCCGCCCCCGCCCGCTGCCGACACCTGGCTCTGCGCCTGCCGGTAGGCGATACGTGCTTCGATTGCCGCGGTGCGCGCGGCGATCAAATCCTGCTCGGGCGACACGCGCTGCGCGAACAGCCGCTGCTCGCGGCTGAGATTGGAGTTGGCAAGCGCGAGCCGGGCACGCGATGCCTCGACCTCACCCTTGAGCTGTGCGGCCTCGCGGCTTTCGATGACGGCGATCGTCTGCCCGCGCCCGACCGATTGGCCGAGGTTGCGCGTGAGTGCCACGACACGCCCGCCGATTGCGGCCGAAACGACCTGCGTCCCCTGCGGGTCGCCCTCAATCGTCGCCGGCAGTTCGATCGTCCCCGCACCGCCCGTGAGCGGGCGACCGATCTGGACGCCCGCCGCGGTGATCTGGTCCGCCGAGAGCGTTACCGCACCCTCATCGGCATGGGCGGCTTCGTTACCGCCGGCTTCGGCACCTGCGCTGGTTTCGTTTCCGGCAGTCTCGTTGCCGCCTTCGGAGCTGCTGCCACAGGCCGCGAGCAACAGGGCAAGGCCGAACGGCAGAACGCCGCCCGTCAGGATGGTCTTCATCGGTCGGTTCCCCCGGTGTTGGTGGTCGGCGCAGGCGCGGTCAGCCGCTCC
This sequence comes from Sphingomonas sp. T1, assembly GCF_902506585.1. Lineage (NCBI taxonomy): Bacteria > Pseudomonadati > Pseudomonadota > Alphaproteobacteria > Sphingomonadales > Sphingomonadaceae > Sphingomonas > Sphingomonas sp. T1. The sequence goes on along the minus strand of NZ_LR733876.1, from coordinate 55,065 downwards.
AATCGCGCACGGGCATTCTGATAGTTGGCGAGCGCGTCGATCGCGGCGACGCGCGTCTCGGCGAGCGTGCGTTCGGCATCGAGGAGATCCAGCTGGCCGAACTTGCCCTCGCGGTAGCCGATCCGCGCGATCCGCGCGGCCTCTGCTGCTGCTGCCAGCGCCGGCCCGACCGCAGCGCGCGCGGTCGTTGCCGCATTGGCGGCTTCGGCTTGCGCGTCGGTGATCGCCTGCTCGACGTCGAGCGCGGTTACGCGCCGCACCGCTTCGGCGCGCGTCCGCTCCGCCGTCGCCTGCGCGATGGCGGCGCGGCCGTTGTTGAAGAGCGGGATCGGGATCGAGATCGCGAACACCGCGGCGGTATCGTTCGTCGCTTCCAGCCGTCGGAGCGCCGGTCCGACGTTGATGTCGGGTACGCGGTTGGCGCGCGCGAGCCTGATGCCGGCATCGGCGATGGCAAGATCGGCATCCGCCGCCGCCAGCGCCAGCGTGCCGGCAGTCTGTAGCGGTGCTGCAGGGCCGAAGGTCGCCGGCGGCAACCGGTCGAGCAAGCCTGCGTCGAGCGTGCCGTCGATCGGACGGCCGAGCCGCCGCGCGAGATTGGTCCGTGCCGCCTCGGCGAGCCGGGTCAGCCGCTCGACATTGGCATCGGCATTGATACGCGCGACATCGGCGCGCTGTTGCTCCAGCGGCGACGCTCGCCCCGCCTGGACGCGCACCGCAGCCCCCCGCAGCACTTCGGCCGCGATCCGTGCCTGGTCGCGCGCCGTCACCAGCCGGCGTTCGGCCGCGATTGCCTCGACATAGAGCTGTGTGACCTGGACGCGGATATCGGCCGCGACGATCGCGCTCTGGAGTTGCGCACGTGATATTTGCGCGTCGGCAACAGCAACGCGGGCACCGCGCTTGCCGCCAAGCTCGATCGGGATCGCGACCCCCACCGTCGTCTCCGCGCTCCGCACGCCCCGATAAGGACCGGAGCCGACGACGTTCTCGACCTGCCCTTGGAAGACGGGGTTCGGCCGGAGCCCGGCCACCGTGCGGGCCGCCTGCGCCGCCTCGACCGATGCAGTAGCAGCGGCACCCGATGGCGCTGCTCCGCCCGCGGCAGACACCGCCTGATCGAGCGAGAAGCCGGGGAGCGGTTGCGCCGCGGTCGGCGTTTCAGACGGGGTGGCCGCCTGCGGCGCCGCCTCCTGTTGCGCCTGCGCTATCGATGCGCAGGACGCCGCGGCCAGCATGGCCGCGAGCATTGTTTTCATGAAATATCGATCCTGACAGAACACGTCGGGCCGGCAGATGCCGGCGAGCGGGTGTCGTCAGGCGGCCGGGGGCCTCAGCGCGGGATCGACGAGATGCGACGCGATGGCACTGGCGGGTGCGGGGAACGGATGCAGACCGTCAGCGCATGCCATCAACGGCAGCGCGTTGCTCGCTGGCAGGTTCAGTAACTGTCCGTGGCAGGTGGCATGGTGGTGCGGCACCGCCTTGTCGGCATCGCCTTGCGATTGATCGGCGTCGCCGTCGCTATGCACTGTGCCGCTGCACTCGATAGTCACCGGCCCTGCAACCTCGCGCGCGTGCACGGTCGCCGTCATCACCAGGGACGACGCAATCATGACGAGCAAAAGGGACCAGAGCCTGCGCAGCATTTCAGGCCGTCTAGTCGAAATACGTCCGAGTGTCATCGCAAGACTTCCGGTGCTACCGGCCGGGTCTCTCGCCATGCCGGGATCGCTTCGGCGAGAACACGCCACGCTGACCGCAGGAAGATGAGCGCGATGACGCCGCCCACCGCGATATCGGGCCATGCCGCGCCGGTCATGGCGATAAACCCGGCCGCAATAAGTACGCCGACGTTTGACGCCACGTCGTTGCGCGAGCACTCGAACGTGCTGGACATATTCACGTTCTCCGACCGGAATCGCCACAGCATCGCGAGGCAGGTCAGGTTGGCGACGAGCGCGGCACCGCCGAACGCCAGCATTAGTGAAGACGAGGGCGAAACGCCGTTGACCACCTTGTCGACGATCTCGAATACGACCGCGATGCCAAACATGAGGATGATGCCGCCCTTGGCCAGTGCCGCCCCGGCTTCCCAGCGGGGGCCGCGGCTCAACGCATAGAGGCTGAGTGCATAGACCACGGCATCGCCGAGCATGTCGACTGAGTCCGCCATCAGTGCGGACGACCGCGCGAACACCCCCCCGCCGAACTCGGCAACGAACATAACGAAGTTGATAACCATGACGGCGATCAGCACGCGTCGTTGATCGGTCTTACGGCCGAACTGCGCGATCGTGTCGCCTTTCCTGGAACAGCAGTCGTCCGCCATGATGCACTCGATTCGTGTGTCGGACCCCCCATATGCACCCTCATGTCACTAGAGGGTCAAGGGCTCATCCATGAAGATCGGCGATATTGCGAAGCGCACCGGGCTGAAGGTCGAGACCGTCCGCTTTTACGAGGGTGAGGGTTTGATCGCTGCACCGCGTCGGAGCGGGGGCAATTACCGCCTTTACGATGAGTCGCACCTTGATCGCCTGACGTTCATCAAGCGCTCGCGCGACTTGGGCTTTACGCTCGATCAGGTGCGTGACCTGCTCCGCCTGGCGGACGATCCGCGCGGATCGTGCGATGCAGTTGACGAGATGGCGGTGCTGCACATCGCAGAGATCGACCACAAACTCGCCGGCCTACAGACGCTGCGTGAAGAGATCGTCAAATGGGGGCGCTGCGACGCCACAACGATCGCCGAATGCCGGTTGATCGACGCGTTATCTTCACGGCTACCTTGAGCATTGGCTCGACAATGTCATCCAAAGTAAATTCGTTCGCCCCGCTCGAGTCGGTTCAACGAGAAGCCGGAAATGATCGGAAGAACCATAAGGATAAATTGAGGTGACCACCCGGCGCGGCGCGCCTTGGACGAGGAGGACGACGCCGAACTTCGGCGGCGTGTGGCTGGGAAGCAGACCATTAGCCAGATTGTCCGCGAGTTGGGTCGCACGATGGACACAATCCGCGGTCGTGTGGCGACTTTGCGGATCACGCTTCGCTTTTCGCAACGCCCGTGGCGGGACGGCGTTGCTCGTCGCGCCAGCGAGTAGGCGCGACCCTATGCTTCCATACGGCGAAGGATCGGGCAGTCCGGTCGATCATCTCCGTGGCAGCGGTTCACCAGGTCCAGCAGCGTCGATCGCATAGCTTCGAGCGTAGCCGCCTTACGCCCAAGTTCATCGGCGCGCGCCTGGGCGAGCATCTTTACTTCGCTGCTCGAACGGCTGCGATCCGACCAGAGGCCGAGGAGTGTGCGGATCTCCTCGATCGGGAACCCCAGATCGCGCGCATTGGCAATGAAGCGCAGCCGGTGAACATCGGCCTCTGAATAATCCCGGTAGCTCCCGCGCCGAGGCGGCGCAGGCACGAGGCCGATTTTCTCATAGTGGCGGATCATGCGCTGAGAGACGCCGCTGGCGTCCGACGCCGTTCCGATGTTCACAACTTCACCGCGTTGAGCCGCAGCGCGTTCAGAACGACAGTGAAAGACGAGAGCGCCATCGCCGCACCGGCTAGCATCGGCGAGAGCAGAATGCCGGCGACGGGATAAAGCACCCCCGCCGCGACCGGCACGCCGATGCCGTTGAACAGGAACGAGAAGAACAGGTTCTGGCGGATATTGCGCATCGTTGCGTGGGCGAGCTTGCGCGCCCGCACGATCGCCGACAGATCGCCGCGCGTGAGCGTCATGCCGGCGCTTTCGATCGCGACGTCTGTTCCCGTGCCCATCGCCAGACCCACGTCCGCAGCGGCAAGCGCCGGGGCGTCATTGATACCGTCGCCGGCCATCGCGACCTTGGCGCCGCTTGCCTTCAACTCGCCTATGATGCGCGCTTTGTCTTCCGGCCGCAGATCGGCGCGTACGTCATCGAGACCGCCTACCGCGCGCGCGACCGCATCCGCGGTCCCACGATTGTCGCCGGTGAGCATGACGACGCGCAATCCCTCTTTGCGCAGCGCGGCAATGGCGTCGCGCGCCGATGCCCGCACCGGATCGGCGACCGCCAGCAAGCCAGCGAGCGCCCCATCGATCGAGACCAGGATGACACCCGCGCCTTCGCTACGATGGCGATCAGCCGCGGCATCGACCGGCTTGGGATCAGCGCCGATCCGGCTCATTTGCGCGGCATTGCCGATGACGACCGAGCGGCCGTCGACCGTGGCGCTGACACCCAGGCCGGTTTGCGAGGCGAAGTCCGCTACCTTGCCGAGCTGCAATGCCCGCTCTTTGGCGGCAACGACGATCGCGTGAGCGAGCGGGTGTTCGGATTGCCCTTCGACGGCCGCGGCAAGCGCGAGCATGTCGTTTTCCGCGACTGCGCCGACCGTCTCGAACGCGACCAGCTTAGGCTTGCCTTCCGTGAGCGTGCCCGTCTTGTCGATGACGAGCGTATCGACCTTCTCTAGCCCCTGTAAGGCTTCCGCATTCTTGACAAGCACCCCGGCTGTCGCGCCGCGCCCGGTGCCGACCATGATCGACATGGGTGTGGCGAGCCCGAGCGCGCACGGACAGGCGATGACCAGCACGGCGATAGCGTTGAGCAGGGCATGGCCCATGCGCGGCTCAGGGCCGACTAGCGACCATACCACGAACGTCACCACCGAGATCAGCACGACCAGCGGCACGAACCATCCCGACACCCGATCGGCGACCGCCTGAATCGGGGCGCGGCTGCGCTGCGCTTCGGCGACCATGCGGACGATCCGCGCCAGCATCGTATCCGCGCCGACGGCGCGGGCTTCCATAATCAGGCTACCCGTGCCGTTGACGGTGCCCCCCGTGACGGCCGCCTCAACTTCCTTGAGGACCGGTGCAGGCTCGCCGGTGAGCATGGATTCATCGACCGACGAACGGCCTTCGACCACCACGCCATCGACCGGAATCGCTTCGCCGGGACGGACCCGCAGCCGATCGCCAGCGGCGACGTCGGCAAGACCGACCTCTTCCTCGGAGCCGTCAGTCCGCAGCCGCCGAGCTGTCTTGGGAGCGAGATCCAGGAGGGCTCGGATCGCGCGCCCGGTTGCCGCCCTGGCGCGCAGCTCGAGCACTTGCCCGAGCAGCACCAGCGTCACCACGACGCCGGCCGCCTCGTAATAGACCGGAACCATCCCACCGTGCATCCGGAACGTCGCAGGGAACAGGCCTGGCGCGAGCGTCGCGACCACGCTGTAGAGGAAGGCCGCGCCGACCCCGATTGCGATCAGCGTGAACATATTGAGATGGCGGGTCCGGATCGAGGTCCACCCTCGCTCGAAAAACGGCAAGCCCGCCCACAGCACGATCGGTGCGGTTAGCGCGAGCTGGACCCACGGCGAGACCGTGGGGCTGACGACATTGATGCCGAGCATCTCGGCAAACATCGAAACGACGAGGAGCGGGATCGTCAGTGCGCCGGCCACCCACAGCCGGCGTGTAAAATCGACCAGCTCGGGGTTGGGTGTGTCGTCGAGCGATGGTTCTTCGGGCTCGAGCGCCATGCCACAGATAGGGCACGTGCCCGGCCCCTCTTGGCGGACTTGCGGGTGCATCGGGCACGTCCACATCGCGCCCGGCGTCGCTGTTGGCTCAGCTTTTGGCTTATCGCCGAGATAGGCGTTCGGATCAGCCACGAACTTGGTCCGGCACCCGGCGCTGCAAAAATGATATTCATGGCCGGCGTGCTCGGCATGGTGCGCCGTTTTCGCCGGATCGACCGTCATGCCGCACACCGGGTCCGTTGCCTTGGTCGCGTCGCCGGGCACCTTGGGTCCCGAACAGCAGCCACCCATTTTGCCGGCCTGCTCGACTGGCACTGACGCGGTAGAGGCCCCAGAGCAGCATGAAGCGGGCGCGGCAGCCGGCTCGGCTGACTTTGCTGAGCAGCCGCAACCCCCGGTATGGGCATGAGAATGAGGATCGTTCATGGCGTAACTCCTTCGACCCGAAGGCATGTAGGGTCTGACACCGTGTCAGGGTCAAGGCCGATCGAGCTTAACCCGCGACAGTGCGCCCAAGCCGCCTAATATGAGCTACGCGGCCGAAGGCGTTGCCCCTCGAAAAGGGCCAAGCAGGCGAGGGAAAATGCGATCTGGCGCGTATCCCCTTTAAGGCGGGGATAAGACGGAGAATGACTGATGCATCAGATGGACCCGGCGATGAAGGCGTGCATGGACGCCTGCCACGAATGCCATATCACCTGTCTTTATATGGCGATGAACCACTGCCTTGAGGCAGGTGGGAAGCACGCCGAGCCGCAGCACATGAAAATTATGGCCGATTGCGCGCAGATTTGCGCAGTCGCGATCGACTTCATGGCCCGCAAGTCCGAACACCATCGTCATATCTGCCGCGAGTGCGCCGAGATTTGCCGGGCGTGCGCGGCGAGTTGCGAAGGGCTCGCCGGCATGGAGGATTGCGTCGCGGCCTGTAACCGTTGCGCCGAGGAATGCGAGAAGATGGCCGCCTGAGCGGCGAGGCGGGCGGCATTAGGCCGCCCGCCCCTCACATCGCCGAAGCGGGCGGTTCGAGTGTTCCCAGCCATGCGACGAGCGCCAGGATCGCCACCGCGCAGCTCGCCTCAACTGCGAGGCTGCGCCGCAGGCCGCGAAGCGCGCCATGATGATCGACCGCGGTGATCGAGCGCTCGAACGCCGGCGTAAGCCGAAAGCGGTTGAACGACGCAAGCGTGAGCATCGCGCCGAAGAGGACGAGCTTGGCGATCAGAAGCTGGCCGTAGACCGTAGCGGCGAGGTTCGGCAGATTGGCAACGCCGACCAGCAACCAGGCATTGACGATCCCGGTGACGGCAATCGTGCCGACCATTATCGTGCCCACCAAGCCAAACCCGTGCAGTGCGCGGTGCGTCAGGGTCAGATGGGCGGCGTCGACGCGACCGGCCGGCCGAGCGACGAGAAGCACGAGCCCGAGCAGGGCTCCGGCCCAGGCCCCGCCAGCGAGCAGGTGGAGAATGTCCGCGCCCAGATGCACCCAGCCGACTGCGCCCTCGTCCATCGCGCCGTGCCCTGCCCAAGCAAGCGTGGCGAGCGCCACGCCCGCAGCGAACGCCACTAGGCCGAGCAGAGCCGCGCGACCGGCCGCCACGAGGGCCGCGATCGAGGCCACCACGAGCGCAGCCACGCGCGCTTCCCACGCGGTGCCCGTCGCGGACCCGGAGAGGAGCATCCCGACCGCCTCCTGATCGACCGGCCAGAGCGGCGCCCCGGCCATCGCAGCCGCGAGCAGCGCGAGGCCGATCCCGGAGAACAGGAGGCCGAGCAGGCCGCTTCCGACGAGCCAGGGCCGCAGTGCGAGCGCATCGGCGCGCTCGCGGGCCTTGAGGCCATAGAGACTGAAAGCCGACAGGCCGAACAGCCCGCTCAGTGTCGCATAGAGCGCGAAGCGGACCGCGATCAGCGGCCAGTCGGTGTCCACCGTTACTTGACCGCGAAGGCGAAGTTGCCGGCCACCCGGTGCGTGTCGCCGGAAACCACGTGCCACGCGACGCTGTAGCGGCCCGGTGCGAGCGGCCCCTTGGGCGTGACGACGAGCGTGCGGCCATCCTCCGCGACCCCAGCCGCAGTCGCAACCTTCATAGGCGGGTGCGCGGTGCCCCGATGCGCGGTCATTATCAGATCCGCGCCCGAGAACTTCGGCATCAGCTTTTCGCTGAACCGAAGCGCGAGACGCGCGGGCTTGGCGACCGTCGCGTTCGGCGCCGGTGAGGCGGACAGCAACTTAGGGTGAGCCTGGGCGGCGCTGGCGAGCCCGAGAATGGCAAGGGCGGCAGGGACTAGGGCGCGACGCATGAGGTTACTCCGTGGTGTTCTGTCCATTCTACGCGGCGCAGGTGCGCACCCCTCACGCTAGCGATGAGGGATGATGGGCAGCGCTGCGTAACCAGTGTTAGAGGGGCGGAGTGGAAAACATGGATGATCTGGACAGAGCGTTGGCGAGGTTGGCGGGAGCACCTGTTCCGGCCGCTCTGGACGACGTCGAAGCACGTGTTCTCGCGCGCATTGGCACCCGGCCGGTCGTGCGGCAGGCCGGGCTCGGCATTGGTGTGGTGGCGGTCGCGGCATTGGCGATCGGCATGATCGGCGCCGAATTGCCGGCGACCGCGAGCCCCGCGGTGTCGCTCGCACCGCTCGGTGGGGCTTCGCCGCTCGCACCCTCAACTTTGCTGATCGGCGAGCCATGACCTCGACCAAGCGCGTCGTTCTGTGTGTCGTCCTCGCCTTTGTCGCGGCGATCGGGGGCGTGTTCGTCGGACGTGCGCTGTTGCCCCATCCCAAGCAGCCGGGTGCCGCGCTGCACGAGGTCCTGCACCACAAGCTCGCGCTCGATGCCGATCAGCAGGCAAAGCTGAAGGTTCTGGAGGACCGGTTCGCGGTGCAACGGCGCGCTCTCGAGCTGGAGTTGCGCGCGACCAATGCCCGGCTCGCCGAGGCGATCGAGGCCGAGCACGGCAACGGCCCGCGGGTCACGGCCGCGGTCGATCAGAGCCATGCCGCGATGGGCGAGCTGCAGAAGGCTACGTTGGCGCACATCTTCGCCATGCGGCAGCTTCTGCGAGCCGATCAGACCTCCCAATTCGATGCTGCGGTGGTGAAGGCGCTCACCGACGGCCAGGGGTGAGCCTCGATTGGACCACGCTGTCCGATGGCGAGCTGGCGACGCTCAGCATTGCCGGTCGGCAGGCCGCTTTTGCCGAAATCGTGCGGCGCTACCAACAGCCGGTGTTCCGGCTCGCGCGGGCTTGCGTCGGCGAACCGGACGAGGCGCTCGACCTGGTGCAGGAGACGTTCGTCGCCGCACACCAGGCTCTCCCGCGCTACGACGGACAGCGCGCCATGAAGGCGTGGCTTTCGACGATCGCGATCAACAAGTGCCGTGACTGGGCGCGAAAGCGCACGGTGCGCCGGTTCTTCTCCTTTGCGGTTCCCATCGATCGCCGCGCCGAAGCTGTGGTGGACGATCGGGTTGCGGTCGACGACGGCGCAGCCGACCGCCAGGAGTTGGACCGGGTGACAGGTGCCATTTCGACCCTGCCCATGAACCTCAAGGAAGCGCTGGTGCTGCGCACTATCGAAGGTTTAAGCCAAGCCGAAACCGCCGAGGTGTTGGGGATCAGCCAGAAGGCTGTCGAAACCCGCCTTTACCGTGCCCGTTCGCGCCTCCTCGAAAAGTTGAGCGCCGAACAAGGGATGGCCGCGCGGGACGCGTAGAAGGATTAAGACGGGCCGGTAGCGGCCCACCCTTCGAGGAGCTTTCATGTCGCGCGTTCTCGACCGCCGCCAAGTGCTGCGCGGTGCCACCCTAGCCGGAAGCGGCCTTGCATTGTCGGCCTACATGCCGGCGTGGGCGCAGCCAGTGTCCGCGGGGATCGCCAAGCCATTGCCGACCGTGTCGGGCGACGACATCACGCTGAAGGTCGCGCATCAGATGATGATGATCGACGGGCGGCAGAGCCATGCCATCGGCATCAACGGCACCGTACCCGCCCCGCTCATCCGCCTGCGCGAGGGGCAGAACGTGCGCCTCCACGTCGTGAACGAGCTGGACGAAGAGACGTCAATCCACTGGCACGGGCTGTTGGTGCCCTTCCAGATGGACGGTGTGCCCGGCATCAACTTCCCGGGCATCCCCGCGCGCTCGACCTTCACCTACGAGTTCCCGATCATCCAGAACGGCACCTACTGGTATCACAGCCACTCGGGGCTTCAGGAGCAAGAGGGACACTACGGCCCGATCCTGATCGACCCCAAGGACCCCGACCCGGTGCAGTTCGATCGCGAGCACGTCATCGTGCTGTCCGATCACAGCTTCCAACACCCGCACTACCTGTTCGACCGCCTCAAGAAGGAGTCGGGCTATTTCAACCGTCAGCGCCAGACCTTGGGCGGGCTGCTGGCCGGTAAGGATCAGCCGCTGAAAGAGCGGCTAATGTGGGGCAAGATGCGGATGGACCCCGCCGATGTCGCCGACGTGACCGCCTCGACCTACACCTATCTGGTTAACGGCCATGGCCCCAAGGACAATTGGACCGCTCTGTTCCGACCGGGTGAGCGGGTGCGGCTCCGCTTCATCAACGCATCGTCCATGACGACCTTCAACGTCCGCATCCCCGGCCTGCCGATGACGATCGTCGCGGCCGATGGGTTGAACGTGCGCCCGATCGAGATTGACGAGTTCCAATTCGGTCCGGCCGAGACTTATGACGCGGTCGTCACGCCGCCCGACATGCGCGCCTATACGCTGGTGGGCGAGAGCGTCGACCGGTCCGGCATGGCGCGCGCGACGCTCGCACCCCGCGAGGGCATGGCGGCCGAGGTCCCACCACTGCGCAAGCGCCCGCTCGCGACCATGAAGGACATGGGCATGGGCGGCCATGACATGAGCACCATGGATCACGGCTCCATGCAGGGCATGGGGAGCGGAGCAATGGGCGCGCAGGCTGGATCGATGGCGGGCATGGACCACAGCACGATGGGCCAGAGCGCGGGTGCCGGTTCGATGCAGGGCATGGACCATTCCCAGATGAACCATGGCGCGACCGGCGCTGCTGCCGGCGCCATGGCCGGGATGACCGCGCCGCAGGGTCAGAGCGGCGCGATGGCCGGAATGGATCACGGGTCGCGTGCCATGCCGGGCATGACGGATGGGCAGCCGATGGCCGGTATGGACATGGGCGGCATGAACATGCGCGACTTCTCGAAAGCCCCGAGCGTGAAGAAGGGACCAGGCGTCCAGACCATTTCGGCCATGCCCGTCGATCGCACCGGCGAGCCAGGTCAGGGACTGGAGAACGTCGGGCACCGCGTGCTCACCTATCGCGATCTGGTTGCGCTCGACCGCAATCCCGACACGCGGGCACCCGAGCGCGAGATCAAGCTCCACCTTACCGGCAACATGGAACGGTACATGTGGGGCTTCGATGGCGAGAAGCTGTCGGAGAGCCCCGATCCGATCACCCTGCTGCACGGCGAGCGGGTGCGCGTCACCCTCATCAACGACACGATGATGGGCCATCCGATTCATATCCACGGTCACTTCTTCGACCTGGTGACAGGGAAAGGCGCCTATGCGCCCCGGAAGCATACCGTGCTGGTCCAGCCAGGCGGCACGGTGAGCTGGGACGTGACAGGCGAGGAAGGCGATTGGGCGTTCCACTGCCACATGCTCTACCACATGCACGCAGGCATGATGCGCGTCGTCCAGGTCCGCAAGGCCGGGGAGGCGGCAGCGTGAACCGGTCGCTCCTTCTCGCCGGCCTCGCCTCGGCAGTCGTCGCCAGCCCCGTGTTCGGGCAGAGCATGGATCATTCCATGCACAACATGCCGGGGATGACCATGCCGGCAAAGCCCGCGGCCAAGGCGACTCCCACGCCCACACGGAAAGCAGCCGCGAAACCCGCGGCCAAGCGGAAGGCCCCTGTTCGGCGTGCGGCCCCCCGTCGTGCGCCGACCGCGCCGGCTCGGGCGGCCGATCCGCACGCCGGTCACGACATGAGCGGGATGCAGGGAATGAACATGGGCGGGCAGCAGGCCGCGCCCGCCCAGGACCCGCACGCCGGCCACGACATGTCCGCCATGCCCGGCATGGGCTCTCCGGCAGCAGCGGGGCAGGACCCGCATGCCGGGCATGACATGAGCGCGATGCCCGGTATGGCGATGGAGGGTAGTAGTCAGGCAGGCGCCAGGGTCGGGACCGACCTTCCTCCCGGCAACAAGCCCGCTCCCGCGCCGCCCGGCGATCATCTCGCCGATCGTGTCTGGGGGGCGGATGCCATGGCCAGCTCGCGAGAAAACGATCTGCGGCGCGAGCATGGCGGGATGACCTACTATCAGGTGCTCTTCAATCTCGCGGAGTATCAGGCCCGCAAGGGACGCGACGGCTACCGCTGGGATGGCGAAGCTTGGGTCGGAGGCGACATCAACCGGTTGTGGCTGAAGTCTGAGGGTGAAGGCAGCTTCGGCAAATCACTGGAAAGCGCCGAGGTGCAGGCGCTCTACAGCCACGCCCTCGATCCCTACTGGAACCTCCAGGCCGGCGTCCGCTACGACTTCAAGCCGAACCCGTCGCGCACCTATGCGACGATCGGGATCGAAGGCCTGGCTCCCTACCAATTCGAGGTCGAGGGCGCGCTGTTCCTCTCCGACAAGGGGGACGTGCTCGCCCGCGCCGAGGGCTATTACGACCAGCGCATCACCAACTACTTTGTTCTCCAGCCTAGGGTGGAGGCCAACTTTGCGGCCCAGGACGTGCGGGATAACGGGATCGGCTCCGGGCTGACGGACCTGGAGGCCGGTTTGCGGCTTCGCTACGAGGGCCGCCGTGAGTTCGCGCCCTATATCGGCGTGTCGTGGGAACGGCAGTTCGGCGACACCGCGCGCTTCTCGCGGGCGCGTGGCGACGACACGGGGGGCTTCAGCTTCGTCGCCGGCGTGAGGACCTGGTTCTGAGCCCGCGGCTCCGCCTCCACCTTGGAGCGAGCAAGATCCACCGCTGGCTTGCTCTCCTGATCGGCGCGCAGGCGATCGTCTGGTTCACCAGCGGCCTTGTGATGAGCCTGCTCCCCATCGACACCGTGCACGGCGATCATCGGATCGAACGGAACGCCGAGCCGGCGCTGTCGAGCACCCAAGGCTTCGCACCGTTGCCTGCCTTGCTCGCGTCGGTCGGAGCGCCGGTCCGACAGCTTCAGCACCGCATGCTGCTCGGGCGGCCGATCGTCGAGGCGCAGCTGGCGGATGGTCACATCCGTCTGCTGGACGCGCGCACGGCTGCGCCGCTCCCGCCACTGGATGCCAAGGCCGCAGGGACGATCGCTCAGAAGGCGTATCGAGGGAATGGTTTGCCCGCGCCCACCATCGAGCGGGTCGACCGACCCAGCACCGAGTATCGCGGGGCGTTGCCCGCTTGGCGTGCGACGTTCGCCGACAATGACGCCACCCGCATCTACGTAGCGGCCGAGACGGGACGGCTCACGTCGGTCCGGACAGGAACGTGGCGGCTGTACGATTTCTTCTGGGGTCTCCACATCATGGATTGGACGGAGCACGAGCGGTTCAACACGCCGTGGCTCAACGCTTTCGCCGCAGGCGGTCTCGTCTTTGCGGTATCCGGCGCAATCCTTCTCTTCATGCGCTGGCCGAGACGGGCGCGCCGCAAAGCCGGGGGGCATATGTCCAGACAGGGAGTCGCATGATGGATGACCACGAAGGCAAGATGAACATGGGGATGGGCTATGGTCGCTTCGCGGCAATGGTGGCGACCTCGACCGTTGTCATGTTCGGGCTGATGTACGTGAACGTCTATGCCCTCGGGCATATCGAATTCAGTCAGACACGGTTCTGGATGGCGTTCGTGATGGGCGCCACGATGGCGATCATCATGCTCCTCTTCATGTGGTCGATGTACAAGAACAAACGGACGAATGCCGCGATCATCGGGGGTAGCATCGTGGTGTTCGCGCTCGCGCTGTGGCTCGTCCGCAGTCAGGAGACGGTGGACGACGTGAGCTGGATGAAAGCCATGATCCCGCACCACTCGATCGCGATCCTGACGAGCGAGCGCGCTCACATCAAAGACCCCGAGGTTCGCAAGCTGGCGGACGGAATCATCGATGCTCAGGTTCGTGAGATCACGCAGATGAAGCGGGCCATTGCCAGGCTCGAGGCAAATCCTACGCCTGCGAATGCGCCCGACCTGCCCTCCTATCGTGACAAGCAGGTTCCCCCTCCCCCGCCTGAAACTGATGAGAGCGTCGGAGTTGATACCCTTCAGCCGATCCGCTGAATTCGATCACGGGCGTGAGGGATACGGTCCGCGCGCCCGTATCTCTCCTGTGGGCGGGGGCGTTTACCCAGGAGAGACACGATGAAGAAGATGACTGTTCTGGCCCTCGCGGCCGCGCTCGGCGCCGCTCCGGCCATCGCCCAGATGCAGGGCATGGATCATTCGGGCATGAACCACGGTCAGATGATGCAGCCGACGCCGGCGAACCCCTATCCGCCCTCTGAAATGCAGATGCATCAGAAGATGATGTCGGCCATGGGCGCCGATGCGACCGAGACCTGGGTCCGCAAAATGGTTGAGCATCATCGCGGCGGCATTGCCATGTCGCAGATAGTGTTGCGCGAAACCAAGGACGCAAAGGTCCGCCAGATGGCGACCAAGACGATCGCCGAGCAGAACAAGGAAGTCGGCGAGCTGAACGCCTGGCTGCGGGCGCACGGCAAGGCTGCACAGTGATCGGCCCCCGCCCCACCGCAGGGTTTGCCTGTGGTGGGGCGACCATCTAGGAACAGATATGACCCGCATCTGCCTTCTCGCCGCTGTTGCAGCGTTCGCCATGCCGGTTGCAGCCTTGGCTGCCGGGCCGGTGCTGATGCATCGCGATCCGGGCTGCCCATGTTGCGAGAAGTAGGCGCAGCAGGTGAAGGCTCAGTTCGGTCGCGCGGTCCGCGTCGTCGACGACGCGAACCGGCCCGCGTTCATGAAGGCCCGGGGCGTACCTGCGGACTTGGCCTCGTGCCACACGGCTATTATCGACGGCATAACGTTCGAGGGTCATGTGCCGATCGCCGATATGAAGCGGGCTCTGGCAACGCACCCGAAGGGTGTGACGGGGCTCGCGGTTGCCGGGATGCCGATGGGCTCGCCGGGCATGGAGATGCCGGGCATGACGGCCCAGCCCTACAACGTCGTTGCGTTCGGACCCGGTGGGCGGCGAGTATTCGCTCACCACGGCGGATAGTCGTTGACACCCGCACCCCCACGCCCGACCGTATCGGTGTGAAAGGTCATCTTTCCCTCCTTCTCCTCTTGGGAGCATTGGTTGGCCTGTTCGGTCAACAGGCTGCCTATGCAGGTGGGCCCGCGCTCGCGCCTGCGATGGAGGCGAGCCATGCCATGCCGACGGGAATGGATTGCGCCGGCACGGAAGGAATGCCGGAGGCCACGCACGAGCAACCCTGCAAGGGGCTCACGCTTGCGTGCATCGCGCAGATGGGATGCATGATTCCCATGACCATCCAGGACCGTCTCCCTTTGACGGCACCACGCGTTCCCCTGCCTCCCGTCGCCTACCGCGCCGTGGATGCACCCTTGGCCGGCCGCGACCTAATGCCGGAACTACAACCGCCCACCGTCTGAGCTGACCCGATCGCGGTCGTGCCTCGCCTTCTTGCCAGAGCGCGGGGCGAGCGTGTGATCGTATCATCCCTTCCAGACGGAATTAGCCATGCGCGCATCCATGATGCTGGCCGTCGCGGTGCTTTCAGCGAGCACCGCGCAGGCGCAATCTCTGACTTACGACCAAGCGATACGCGGGGCGGTTGCAAACGCCCCAGGGGCAGCCGCAGCGCGTGCAGGGGTATCAGCTGCCCAAGCAGAGGCCGGCGCCGCCGGAAGCCTCCCCGATCCACGGCTGTCGATCGGCGTCGATAACTATCCGATCTCGGGACCCCCGGCCTTCTCGCTGACCCGCGACGACATGACGATGGGGCGGGTCGGGTTTCAGCAGGACCTACCCAATCTCGCCAAGCGCCATGCCGCTCAGGCGCAGGCTCGGGCGGCGATCGTCACCGCGCAAGCGTCTCAGGAGGTCAAGTTTCGGCAAGTCCGGTTGGGGGCGGGACAGGCGTGGATGGATCTTGCCTATACTGAACGACGATTGGCAGCACTCGACGCGATCATCCGTTCGTTGCGTACGCTTCCCTCTGCTGCACGCACCGCTGTGGCGTCTGGGACGGCCCGTCCGGCCCAGAGCCTGGGTATCAACCAGGCCATCGCCGGGCTGGAGGATCGGCGCGACGAGCTGGTCGCCGCAGTTGCGCGCGCCCGCGCGATGCTGGCTCGCTGGACGGGCGTTCCGGCACCCGAGATCGCCGGCGACGTGCCGGTGATCGACCTGGTGCCGGCGAAGCTGCGGACGGCGCTTGAGCAGCATCCCGACATGGTTTCCGCCGACGCGAGCATTCATCGTGCCCAGGCTGATGTGGACGCGGCACGTGCAGAAAAGCGTCCGGATTGGGGTGCCGAAGTGGCGTACCAGCGTCGTGACCCTCGCTACGGAGACATGGTATCGGCGGGGGTGTCGATGAGCCTGCCGCTGTTCGCTCGGTCGCGCCAGGATCCTCGTATCGCGGCACGCCGATCTGCTCAAGCGCAAGCGGAAGCACAGCGCGAGGAGACGCGGCGCACTCTGGCAGCCGGCCTCGACGCCGCGCTGGCCGACCATGAGATGCACCATAGCCAATGGCAGCGGGCGCTACGCGTACTTCTCCCGCTCGCTCGGGAGCGCGCCGACCTGGAAACGGCGAGCTATGCCGCCGGTAGGGCGAATCTTACGGACATCATCGATGCCAAGACGGCCCTGGCCGACGCGGAGCTGACGGCGCTCGATCGCGAGGCGGATGTCGCTTCCGATGCCGTCCGGCTCACAATCACCTTCGGGAGCGACGACCGATGAGAGGCACGAACATGACCCGCGCCCGCCTTGCAACTGCTGCTGGTGCGCTTGCCCTTGTGGCAGGCGGCATCGGTTTTGGCATCGCGCGGCTTGGGAACACGGCCAGCTCGCCAACGCAGCAGGCCCAAACGAACCAGCGCAAGATCCTCTACTGGTATGACCCCATGATCCCGGCCGAACATCATGACGGTCCGGGTCTCTCGTCCATGGGGATGAAGACGATCCCCCGATATGCCGATGATGGCACCGGCGCGAATGCCATGCCGGGGGTCACTATCGATGCTGGCAGCATGCAGCGCCTTGGAGCGCGGATCGTGTCGGCCGAGCGAGGGACGCTCGCCAACGCGGTGACCGTGACGGGCAGCATTGAGTTCGACGAGCGCACCCTCGCCGTCATCCAGGCTCGCAGCGCCGGCTTCGTTCAACGTGTTTATGCACGCGCGCCCGGTGACGTGGTGTCCGCTGGAGCGCCACTGGCCGACCTCCTGGTTCCTGAATGGGCAGGTGCGCAAGCCGAGTACGAGGCGGTTCGGCGTACCGGGGATGCCTCCCTGACACGGGCCGCACGCCAACGCATGACGCTTCTCGGTATGACCGGTTCGACCGGCGGGCGAACGACGATCCGTACGCCGATCGGCGGGGTCATCAAGACGCTGAGCGTGCGACAGGGCATGACCTTGGCGCAGGGCCAGACCCTCGCTGAGGTGAATGGGCTCGGCACTGTCTGGCTGAACGCGGCCGTCCCCGAGGCGGGCGCCGGCACGCTGCGCGTCGGCACTCCCGTAACCGCCACGCTTGCGGCTTTCCCGGGGGAGACCTTCGCAGGCCGGATTACTGCCATTCTGCCTCAGGCGCAGGCCGAAACCCGCACGCTCACCGTGCGGATCGAACTGGCCAACAGAGGCGGCAGGCTTCGGCCGGGCATGTTCGCCAGCGTCGCACTCGGGCAGGATTCACGCGATAGGCTGCTCGTGCCCAGCGAGGCCGTGATCCGCACCGGTCGCCGCACGCTCGTCATGCTCGCTGGCCCCGGCGGGCGGTTCCGACCCGCTGAAGTGCGAACCGGCACCGAAGGTGGCGGGAAAACAGAAATTCTTGCGGGGCTCGCCGAGGGCGAGAAGGTCGTGGCATCCGGCCAGTTCCTGATCGATTCCGAGGCCAGCCTTGCAGGCCTCGATGCGCGGCCGATCGGCGGTGAAGCGAAGCCGCAACCAAAACAGCCGTCGGCTGCGACTGGTCAAGTCTATGAGACAGTCGGGCGTGTGGAGACGTTGGACGCGAGTTCGATAACGCTGTCTCATGAGCCAGTGCCGGCGATCGGGTGGCCGGCGATGACGATGAGCTTCCGCGTTGCCAATCCCGCCCTGCTGCGCGGCTACAAGAAGGGAGATCGTGTTCGGTTCGGTTTCGACCAGCCATCGGAAGGCCCGACCCTGCGCCGCATCATGCAGGAGCGCAGCCGGTGATCGCCAAGATTATCCGCTGGTCCGTCGCCAACCGGTTCCTTGTTGTGCTGGCAGCGCTCGCACTTGCCATCGCCGGCGTGTTCGCGCTGCGGGCCACGCCCGTCGATGCCTTGCCCGATCTATCGGATACCCAGGTCATCATCCGGACAAGCTGGCCGGGCCAGGCGCCGCAGATCGTGGAGAACCAGGTTACCTATCCGCTGACCACTACCATGCTGTCCGTGCCCGGCGCCAAGACCGTGCGCGGCTATTCCTTCTTCGGCGGCAGCTACGTCTATGTGATCTTCGACGAGGGCACGGACCTGTATTGGGCACGCTCCCGCGTGCTCGAATATCTGAGCCAGGTTCAAGGTCGGCTGCCACAAGGGGCACAGGCCGCCCTCGGCCCGGACGCCACCGGTGTGGGCTGGATCTACGAATATGCGTTGGTGGACCGCAGCGGCCGCCACGACTTGTCTCAGCTTCGATCGCTGCAGGACTGGTTCCTGCGCTACGAGTTGAAAACCCTCCCCGGTGTCGCTGAAGTGGCCAGCATCGGGGGCATGGTGAAGCAGTACCAGGTGCTGCTCGACCCGACCCGGCTTGCTTCGCTAGGCGTCACCCACGCCCAGACGGTGGAAGCCATCCGCCGCGCCAATCAGGAGGCGGGCGGTTCGGTGCTGGAGATGGGTGGGGCGGAGTATATGGTTCGCGCGTCGGGCTATCTTCGTACCGTCGATGATTTTCGCGCAATTCCGCTGAGGGTCGCCGGGGCCGGTGTCCCGGTGACGTTGGGCGACGTCGCCACCATCCAGATCGGCCCTGAGATGCGACGGGGCATCGCGGATCTCAATGGCGAGGGAGAGGTAGCGGGCGGTGTCGTCATCCTGCGCCAAGGCAAGAACGCCCGGGAGACGATCGAGGCGGTGAAAACCAAGCTGGTCGAGCTGAGGCGAAGCCTTCCCCCCGGCGTGCAGGTCGTCACCACCTACGACCGGTCGCAACTGATCGATCGCGCGGTCGAGAATCTGTCGAGCAAGCTCCTCGAGGAGTTCGTCGTTGTGGCGATCGTGTGCGGGCTGTTCCTCTGGCACGTTCGATCGGCCTTGGTCGCGATCGTCACCCTGCCGCTCGGCGTACTCGCCGCCCTGCTCGTCATGCGCGTCCAGGGCGTTAACGCCAACATCATGTCCTTGGGCGGGATCGCCATTGCGATCGGTGCAATGGTGGATGCGGCCATTGTCATGATCGAGAACGCGCATAAGCGGATCGAGCATTGGGAGCATGACCACCCTAGCCAAGCGCTCGCAGGCGAGGAGCGCTGGCAGGTCATCACCGAAGCTGCCGCGGAAGTCGGTCCGGCGCTGTTCTTCAGCCTCGTCATCATCACGCTCTCGTTCGTGCCCGTCTTTACGCTTGAAGCTCAGGAAGGCCGGCTGTTTGCACCGCTCGCCTTCACCAAGAGCTATGCGATGGCGGCAGCTGCCATTCTCTCCATCACGCTCGTCCCAGTGCTGATGGGGTGGCTGATCCGGGGTCGCATCCCTGCCGAGCAGGACAACGTCATCAACCGAGGCCTGACCCGCCTCTACCGGCCCGCCCTGGACCGGGTGATGGCGCGCCCCTGGGTGACGATCGCGGTCGCCATTGTGGTACTGGCAACGACAGCCTGGCCGCTCGCGCGGCTCGGAGGCGAGTTCATCCCCTCGATGGATGAGGGCGACCTGCTTTACATGCCATCGGCGTTACCGGGCCTCTCTGCCGCCAGTGCTTCCGATCTGCTGCAACGAACCGATCGCCTCATTAAAACCGTGCCTGAAGTCGCAACCGTGTTCGGGAAGGCCGGCCGGGCCGAAACGGCGACCGACCCCGCCCCGCTGGAGATGTTCGAGACGACGATCCAGTTCAAGCCACGCGACCAGTGGCGCGCGGGGATGACGCCAGCGAAGCTGGTGGAGGAGCTGGACCGAACGGTTCGCGTTCCCGGGCTCACCAATGTCTGGGTGCCGCCCATCCGAAATCGGATCGACATGCTGGCGACGGGCATCAAAAGTCCGATCGGCGTCAAGGTGTCGGGCGCCGATCTGGCCGAGCTGGACCGGATAGGGGCTAGCGTCGAGCGCATTGCAAAGACCGTGCCGGGCGTCAGTTCCGCCCTGGCGGAGCGGTTAACCGGCGGGCGCTACGTCGACGTGGACATCGATCGGGCGAGCGCTGCCCGGTACGGCCTCAACATTGCCGACGTTCAGGAGATCGTCGCGGGCGCAATTGGGGGCGAGACGATCGGGGAAACGGTCGAGGGCCTGGCGCGCTATCCCATCAGCGTTCGCTATCCGCGCGAGTTGCGAGACAGCCTGGAAGGGCTGCGGACGCTTCCCATAGTGACTGCCACGGGTCAGCAGATCACGCTCGGCACGGTCGCGGCGGTGTCGGTCGCCGAGGGGCCGCCAATGCTCAAGACCGAGAACGGGCGACCATCGACATGGGTCTATGTCGACGTCCGCGACCGTGACCTGGCTTCGACCGTTGCCGACCTGCAGCGCGCTGTTGCGAAGGGGGTGCGACTCAGCCCCGGCGTATCGATCGCCTATTCGGGGCAGTTCGAGTATCTGCAGCGTGCCGAAAGCCGGCTGATGCTCGTCATTCCAGCGACGCTCGCGATCATCTTCCTGCTGCTCTACCTGACGTTCGGCCGGCTCGACGAGGCGGCGTTGGTCATGGGGACCCTGCCCTTCGCTCTGGTCGGAGGCATCTGGATCCTCTGGCTGCTCGGCTATGCGCAGTCGGTCGCGACGGGGGTGGGGTTCATCGCCCTGGCGGGTGTCTCTGCAGAGTTCGGCGTCGTGATGCTGATCTATCTGAAACACGCCCTCGCCGCTCGCGGTCCTTCGCCTACGAAAGAGGAAGTCGTCGAAGCAATCCGCGAAGGCGCTCTGCTGCGGGTTCGGCCCAAGGCGATGACCGTTGCCGTCATCATCGCCGGCCTGCTCCCCGTCCTTGTCGGACACGGTGCCGGTTCAGAGGTCATGAGCCGCATCGCGGCACCGATGATCGGCGGAATGCTGACGGCTCCCCTCCTATCCCTGTTCCTCTTGCCCGCCGCCTACATGCTGTTGCGGCAGCGAGGTCTCACCAGTTCCAAAAGGAGTGCATCATGAAAGTCTCGTCTATACTTCGGGCAGGTCTTGTCCTGCTTCTCACCCCCCTCACCGCCAACGCTGTGGCCGCCCCAGCATCGCCGGCCGCGTCGGCCGCAAAGGTCGGCAAAGGTACGGGTACGATCACGGCTCTCGACCCGCGGGCAGGAACCGTCACGATCAAGCACGGTCCCATACCGGCGATCGGTTGGCCGGCGATGACCATGGCCTTCCGCGCCTCGCCTCCGGCTTTGCTCAAGAACCTTCGGGCGGGGCAGCGGGTCGCCTTCACGGCAAAGGCACAAGGCATGAACGCTCAAGTCACGGCGATCAGACCGCAATGAGGTAGGATGATAGCTGGTTTTCGACGGTCGCTGCCGGCGACCGTCGAAACTAGTGCTGCTTTGCGAGCACCGGGACGACCATCATCACGTTTTCGGTCAACAAGACGAAGCCCGGGGGTACATAGCTATCCCCGCCCGTGCAGGCGCACTTAAACGCGCGTTTGTGGACGGAAATCACCTCTATTCCGGAGATCCGACGTGGCTTTTACCGGCAACGGAACGACAAGGCAGATCATTCTCATTCCGCCGTTGCAACGCTCAAATTCGGCGCGGCTTTACGGCGGTTAAGGGAAAATCCGGCCAGGATTGCCAGCACCATGAGAAGCTGGGCCAAGATGGATTGCCAAGTAGGGAAGATCCCAAGGATGGATACCCGAGGCGCATCCGCAAGCGGAGCGATGTCGATGATCCCTGCCTCCTGTAGCGCCGCAACGCCTTTTCCAGCGAGCACCACCGTAAGCCCCGCCATCAGCCACGAACTGTAGGAGAAGACCTTGGCAATCGGAAGCTGGCGGCTGTAGCGGAGCATGGCCCATGCGATCACGGCGAGCAACGCGACTGCTGATCCCGCGCCGGCGAGAAGCGCACCGCCATTCCCCTGCGTCCATAGTGCGGCGTAGAACAGGATCGTTTCGAACACCTCGCGATACACCACCACGAAGGCCAGTCCGAACAGGAACCAGGCCGAGCGACCCGACAACGCGCGCGTCATCTTCTCTCGAATATAGCGCTGCCACTGATCAGCTTGCGCCTTGCCGTGCATCCATATTCCGACCGATAGCAGGACCACGGCAGCGAACAGGGAACCGAACCCTTCGGTCAGCTCTCGGCTCGCACCGCTGATCCCGATCGCATAGGTGGCGACCACCCAGGTTAACAGGCCAGCGACAAGCGCTCCGACCCAGCCACCATGGACATAGGGCAAGACTTCCGAGCGCTCCGCTTTGCGGAGGAAGGCGATCATGGCAACAACGATGAGCAGGGCTTCCAAGCCCTCGCGCAACAGGATCGTAAACGCGCCCAGGAAGGTCGATGCATCGCTGGAGGCGCCAGGGGCCAGCGCCGCTTCGGCATCGTCGAACAGATTATTCAGGACGAGCACCCGGTTCGCCAGATCGTCGGGCTCCGCACCCTGATCGACGGCAGCGCGGTATTCGCCCATCGCACCCTCGATCCGGGCGAGCAGCGTTGCATCGCGTGCGCCCAGCGTGGGTTCGATGGGCTCAAAACCATCCAAATAGGCGGACAGCGCTGCTTCCTTCGCTGCGCGACGATTGCCCTTGCGGGCGGCATCAAGGCTCGCTGCCAGCTTCTGCCGGACAATCGAGAGCGACGCAGGGGCCTGTTCGATCACAGCGTCGGGATGACGGCGTAGATAAGCCATGACCGCCAGTGCCCGCTTCTCGCCGATACTGTCGGCGAGCGCGGAAGGGGTGAGCGCCACGAGTGTCTGGAGGTCCGGCACCTGCTGGCGGAGCGACGGATCGGCCTTCCACAATCGCTCCCCTTCCCGCGCCTGTTCGTCGGTCAGTGCGAAGCTGCCGGCGCGAAAAGCCAAGGCCCAGCGATCCCCGTTTGAGAGCTCCGCAAAGCTCTGCATCGCCGTTCCGTCGATGCCTTGGGTTATCGCCTGATAGAGTGCAAATACGCTGCGCTGGCGGGCGCGTTCGACATCCGTGAACGCGATCGGCGGCGTCGTGAGCTTGGCCGCGTCGGGGCCATGTCCGTTGCCGGTCATGCCGTGACAGGCTGCGCAGGTGGAGCCAAACAGCGTCACCCCGCGAGCAAAGCTCGGTGGTGCTGCCGGGGCGAGCGGCACCGGGTAGGCTTTCAGTAGATCGGCTGCGAGCCCGTGTGCGAGCGTCCCGACTTCCTGCGGCGTTCCCTTGCGCCCGATCACGCTCTGGAGGCGCGCCACACCCGCGATCAGCGCCGCCCGCTCGGGCTTTGGCGGCAGCGCCGCAAGCCGCTGTGATACGGAGCCGGCAAACTCCGTCATCTCGGCATATTCGGCTGCGCTCTTTATCCGGCCGCCCTCGACCGCGCCGTTGTAATCGACCGCTACATAGTCGAGCAGGCGCCACGCGGTTTGGACGTCGTTCGGATCTGCGTTGGGCGCGGCATGCAGTGCCGTCAGCGGGATGAGCAAACCCATTAAGATCGCGAGCGCGACGGCAATGAGCCGCATGGAGGCGGCTTGGATCATGCGACCTGGAGGTGCGGCATCGATATTCAAAGGAAGGTTGAGCGGCGACATGCCGACCCCTTACAACCTCTAGCCGCTGTAGGAGCAAGCGATTTGAGACCCGCTCGCAATAACATGCTCAACGCGCAAGCGTCAGTAGTAGTCGCCAAGTTTGAGCGTTCGTGTCGTACCATCGGTGAGTGTCAGCGCGACCTTCTCTCCGGCAGGCCCATAGCGCCACTGCCACAGCGTGCCACGTGTGTAAGACGTGTCGATCGCAAGGCCCTTCACTGCCGCGATCCGATCGCCGGCCGCCCACCCCGATCGCGCCGCGGGACCCCCAGCGGCCACATGAACGACAGTCAGTTCCGTTGATGACGCGGCAAGTCCAAGGCCGCTTCTATCCTTCAGCATCGGCAAACGGGCTTTCACGGGGATGGGCCGCAACCACAATCGCCCCTGAGAAATGTCGAGCACGATATCGAACTGCCCCAACAGCGGCATGCCGATATTTCCCACGGTGCTTTCGGATGTCCAGCGATCATGAGCGAGCGCCGGAACCGAGGCTACTTGGAGCGCGCCCAGGCCCACCTTATCGGCAGTGAATGTTTTGACGATGTGCACTCCCTCGATTCCTCCGAGGGCCGCTGTCGACGTGATCTTGCCGGCTAAAAGGGAGTGGGCATCAGTATAAGCTGCGGACAGCATCAAGGCCGACGAGCTGCCGAAGTCGAGCATCAGCGCGACCGGATCCAGGCCCGCGATCGAGGCGAGCACGAACAGCTCTTTTTTGGTGCCATGACCGAGCACCAAAGACGTCCAATCGGGGCCGGGGGCGAAGCTGCCCGCTTTTTCAAAAGCGAAACGTCTGGTCGCGAAGTCCAGGGCAACGCAGCCGCCGGCAAGGACGTCGGCTCCGAGCATCATGTCGATCGGCCGACCGAAAGCAGCCGAGATCGCTCCGAGATCGGCCACAATCGCGAACGGCAGGACATGCGTCTGGCCGGCGAGCACCACCTCGACGTTGCGAACCAAGCCAACTTCTGCCTTGCCACCCAGACCGTTGATCCTTCGTGGTTCCAGGTTGGTCATGCCGAGCTTCGCGGCCAGCGATTTGCTGATCATCGTCGCGCCGCTGCCGCTGTCCAGGACCGCCTCGATAACGGCACCGGCCACGGTTGCCGACGTAATCAGCGTATCGCCTGTTCCGATCTCCAAGCGGCGCCAGACTGGCGGGGAAGCGAAGCCCTGCCAAGGTCGCGCCGGCTTGGTTGCCGCTCCCCATGATCGTACCGGAATTATCGTCGCGATCACTCCGCTACCCAGACGAGCCAGAGCAGTTCGCCGACCGACCCCCCCGGTTGGTGCCGTTTCGACGCTGCGTTTCACCACAATTCAATCGATTCCTACTTCTCGTAGCGCGTTCAGTCTCACTTACATGCTACAGTCACTGGAGGAGCAAGCCTCAATGTGAGAGAGGTGCGAGGTCGTCTAGAATCGCTTCGAGAAGCCAGCGGCGAGGAATGGATGTGGCGTTGTTGAACCGGCAACGCCGGTTCCGACGCTGAGATCGAGCTGGATGTCGTGGCCGATGATGTAAGCCACGCCTGCATCGATTATGACCGACGCTCTGCCACCCTTCTCCTCCGGAGCCTGGATGCCGGTATCCACGAAGAAGTTCAGCGTCTTGCTGGGATTGAAGTTCAACGTGGCAGCCGCAAGCCCTGCCGTATAGGTGCGGTTGGAGTCGTCCTGGAAAACACCAACGCCGATGTTGGGGTTCAGCGACCAGTTGTCGGCAAACGCCCAGTCGGCTGCCATCCTTAAATCTCCCGTCGTCTTGCTGTTTCGGAAATCTCCAGAGCCAGACGGTGGGAAAATACGAGCAATTGCGCCGAGTGAGACCTGCTTTGAACCTTCCGGAACATCAATGAAGTTGTATTTTAGTCCGATCGATGTGGGGGAGAAGCCATTTGAGTATGATGTATTGGTAGCGTCCTTCTGCCTCATCCATGAATAGGTGTTTCCCTCGACCCGTAACTCGACCTTGTCGACAACGCCGTAGCGGAGCAGGGTCGGAAAGAAGATTGTCCGCTCGTGTTCATCGCCGTCGTGACGAAACTCGGCCTGGATCGCGGTCTCCAATTGGAAGCGACCCTTTCCCACGGTTGTGCTGCCGTCCGCAATGCCAGGCCGATCGGCGTTGATGTAATCATCGGACGGGTCTGCGATGGCGGGCGTTGCCATCGCGATCGTAGCCACCATCAGGAGAGCTGTTGAGGCGCAGAGGCTCCGTAGTGGCATCACGTAATTTTCCGTTCTCGGTTCAGGGTTATGCGGTTGGTCCAGCGATAGCTTGGATAACGCGACACTCGGCCATCGTTTTGGCCGAACAGCCGGCAGCGCTCATTGCAGCCAGTTCATCGCGCAGCGCGCCTAGCTGGCGAAGGCGCTCCTCAACATCGGCGAGATGACGTGATGCGATCTCAGTGGCTTCCCCGCAGTCGCGGTCCGGCTGATCGGCGAGTGCGAGCAAGGAGCGGATCTCGTCGATGGAAAAGCCGAGACGCCTACCGTTTCGTATGAAGTTGAGACGATCGGTGTCCGACGCCCCGTAAGTGCGCCGGCCTGAGGTCGTGCGAGCGGGGCGGCCGAGTAAGCCGATGCCCTCATAGAAGCGGATCGTCGTGACCTTGGTCGCGGTGGCTTTCGCCAGTTCGCCGATTTGCATTCGAATGCCCGCTTTCTGCTGCCGGAATTACAATGAGCTTGATTCTACAGCTACTGTAGAATGTAGGGAAGATTGATGATGCGGCACAGGCGATTGCCTGCGGCTGCAAATTCTGACGAGAGGTGCCCGTGCCAAGTGATCTGATCAGCGCCCAGCGCACACCGGCCGGCGATACTGGAGACGGAGAGCGCTTCGTCCAAGAGGTGAGACCCTTCTATCCCTTTCTCCCCGCCTTGATGGTGCGGGTTCAGCGGACTTCACGTGGATATCTAGAGATGGGCTGAACTCGGATGTTCGCGCTGCTGGCGAAGCGGTTCCTTGCCAGCGGCGTTCAGCTCAGGTGACCGGTTTATCGAGGACGAACGAATGAACGACAGCTTCGACATCATCGTAATCGGCGGGGGCACGGCAGGCTATCCCGCCGCCATCCGCGCTTCACAGCTCGGGATGAGCGTCGCGTGTGTCGAACGTGGCGCCACGCTTGGCGGCACCTGTCTCAATGTCGGCTGCATTCCCTCCAAGGCTCTTCTCCATTCGACGGAGCTGTTTGCCGACCTCAGCGAGGGGCTTGAGAAGCATGGTATCGGCGTCAGCGGCGTTGCCCTCGACTTGGCGCAAATGATCAGCCGCAAAAATGAGGTCGTCGCTGGGCTTACCAAGGGCGTCGAACACCTCTTGAAAAAGAACAAGGTGGAATGGGTGAAGGGAAGCGCCCGTTTCACGGCACACGATCGCCTCGCCGTCGATCTGGCCGAGGGTGGCGCTCGATCTCTGACGGCAACCAAGGGGATCATCGTAGCAACCGGCTCGGATGTCGCGCGGCTGCCAGGTATCGACATTGATGAGGAGCGCGTCGTCTCGAATACGGGCGCGCTCTCGTTGAAGAAGGTGCCGGATCATCTGGTCGTCATCGGCGGCGGCTATATCGGCCTTGAACTGGGCTGCGTCTGGCGTCGGTTGGGCGCCAGGGTGACTGTGATTGAGTTCCTCGAGAGCATCGTGCCCAGCATGGATCGCGAGATCTCGCGACACCTGCTTAAAACGCTGAAGCAGCAAGGGCTAGACTTCCGGTTCCAGACCAAAGTGACGAGCGTCGAGAAGCGCCCCGACGACCTGCTTATCGCCATCGAGCCGTCAAACGGCGGTGCAACCGAGACCCTCGCGGCCGACGTCGTGCTGGTCGCAGTGGGCCGTAGACCCTACACAGACGGCCTAGGGCTGGACCAAGTCGGTGTCTTGCTCGACCCCAAGGGCCGCATACCTGTGGAGCTTGGTTTCAAGACTGTTGTCCCCGGAATTTACGCTATCGGCGACGTTATCGCGGGACCGATGCTTGCGCACAAAACGACGCTGGATGGGGTGCGCTGCGTGGAGGGGATCGCCGGCCGCTATCCAGGGGTCGACTACAACACCGTACCCGCCGTCATCTACACCTCTCCCGAGGTCGCGAGCGTTGGCAAAACGGAAGAGGAACTGAAGGCAGCCGGCGTCGACTACAAGTCCGGCACATTCCCGTTCCTGGCGAACAGCCGCGCGCGATGCAACGGCGACACCCGCGGGCTCACGAAGCTGCTGGCAGACGCGAAGACCGATCGCCTGCTCGGCGCTCACATTATCGGGCCGGACGCCGGAACGATGATCCACGAGGCCGTACTGGCCATGGAATATGGTGGGACGACTGAGGACATCGCGCTGACGACGCACGCCCATCCCACCTTGCCGGAGTCGCTGAAGGAGGCCGCTCTCGTCCTGCTCGGCCAAGGCATGCACATATGATCCAGAGCAAGGGCGCCGAGGCCTTTCTTTCCATCTACCGCCAAGGCTTTGTGCGAGTCGCTGCCTGCCGGCCGCGCTGCCGGGCCGCCGATCCCACGTTCAACCTCGCACAAACCATGGAACTAGCCCGCGAGGGCGACGCTCAGGCAGTAGCGCTGATGGTTTTCCCGGAACTGGGACTTTCGGGCTACTCAATTGACGATCTCCTGCTTCAGCGCGCGTTGCTCGACGAAGTTGAAGCGAGGATTATAGATCTGGTCGAGGCAAGCCGGACGTTGAGGCCGGTTCTCCTCGTGGGAGCGCCGTTACGGCGCGAAGGTCGGCTCTACAATTGTGCTGTCGCCATCCACCGGGGTCGGATTCTTGGTGTGGTACCAAAAGGCCACCTTCCCAATTACCGTGAGTTTTATGAGAAGCGGTGGTTCGCCTCCGGCCGTGACGTGCGTGGCGAGATCTATGTTGGAGGCGAGCCAGTTCCTTTCGGAATGGATTTGCTGTTCCAGGCTGACGACGTCGACGGCCTGATCTTCCACACTGAAATTTGCGAGGACGTTTGGGCTCCTGCACCCCCAAGCGACTTTGCCGCGCTCGCCGGCGCGCTGATCCTGACGAACCTTTCGGCAAGCAACATCGTGGTGGGCAAGGCGGACACACGACGGCGCCTCTGCGAGCTGCAGTCCGGCCGCTGCTGGGCAGCTTACATCTACTCCGCGGCCGGATACGGAGAGTCGACCACTGATCTCGCTTGGGATGGCCAGGCCTGCATATACGAGCTGGGAGCTCAGCTCGCGGAAACGGAGCGGTTCAGCGTCGCGTCCCAGATGGTCATTGCGGACATCGACGTGGAGCGGTTGCAACTAGAGCGCATGCGGACCGGCACCTTCAACGAGGCCGCTATCGCAAACGGGATGCCGGACCGGCGATTCCGACGTGTGTCCTTCCATCTCGATCCCCCGATGGGCGATCTCGGGCTGAGACGGAACATCGATCGTTTCCCCTTCGTACCTGATGATCCGGCCCGTCTCGACCAGGACTGCTACGAGGCGTTCAACATCCAGGTCAGCGGGCTTGCGAGGAGGCTGGAAGCAACCGGTTTAGCCAAGATCTGCATCGGCGTGTCCGGAGGGTTGGATTCGACCCATGCCTTGATCGTCGCGGCAAAGGCGTTCGATTTGCTTGGGCGTCCACGTACCGACATTCTCGGATTTACAATGCCTGGCTTCGCCACCAGCGCCAGGACGAAGTCCAATGCCCACGCCTTGATGAGTGGGCTCGGTGTGACCGCCGAGGAGATCGACATCAAGCCGCTTGCCAACCAGATGCTAGCGGATTTGCAGCACCCGTTCGCAACCGGCGAACCGGTCTACGACACGACTTTCGAAAACGTGCAGGCGGGACTCAGGACGGATCTTCTGTTCAGAGCTGCCAACCAGCGTAACGCCTTGGTGCTCGGCACCGGCAACATGTCGGAGCTTGCACTTGGCTGGTGTACCTACGGTGTCGGCGACCACATGAGCCACTACAACGTGAATGGCTCGCTTCCGAAGACTCTCATTCAGCACCTGATCCGGTGGACGGCTTCGAACCGGCTGTTCGATACCAATGTCACAGACGTCCTTCTGGACGTTCTCGGGACTACGATATCGCCCGAGCTCATCCCGCAGGCGAGCGAAGGAGAATCGCAGAGCACCGAAGGCAAGATCGGACCGTATGAGCTCCACGATTTCTGGATCTACTATTTCACCCGGTTCGGGCTGCGGCCCTCGAAGATCGCTTTTTTGGCATTCCACGCTTGGCAGGACGTTAGTGCGGGAAGCTGGCCGCCGGGGTTTCCCGAGGAGCAAAAGCGCGCCTACGAGGTGGGCGTCATCCGCGCCTGGCTTGAGGTGTTCTTACACCGCTTCTTCGCTAACCAGTTCAAGCGCTCTGCTCTGCCGAATGGACCCAAGGTCACGACCGGCGGATCGCTATCCCCACGCGGCGACTGGCGCATGCCTTCGGACGCGCATGGACAGGTCTGGATCGACGAGCTGCGTCGCAACGTGCCCGAAGGCCTTGACGTTATGGCCGATCCCTCGACGCAAACAGCGATTATTGTACCGGCTGAAGCCAAGCCTATCGTGCGGTAATGTTGCACTCGCTACGCTATTGCGGGCGTGGGCGGCAGTCTTCCCCGGCGGACGGGCTTAGCTTCAGACGCGGGCCGTCGCGATGCTTGATAGATCGGTTGTCGGATCCATCGGCACCCCGGCTTCCTTGCGCTCGGAATAGCGATCGATAAGCTGGTCAGCATGTGGACGGAGCAAGACGGTGAAGCGGACCAACTCCTCCATCACGTCAACGATGCGATCATAGTAACTCGAGGCCTTCATCCGCCCGGCGTCGTCAAACTCGTTGAACGCCTTGGCGACCGATGATTGATTGGGGATGGTGAACATCCGCATCCAGCGGCCGAGCACGCGCAGTGTGTTGACGCTGTTGAACGACTGCGATCCCGCTGACACCTGCATCACCGCCAGCGTGCGCCCCTGCGTAGGGCGCATGCCGCCCATGTTCAGCGGCAGATGGTCGATCTGCGTTTTCATGATGCCCGTGATTTGACCGTGTCGCTCGGGGCTGCACCAGACCTGTCCTTCCGACCATAGAGAGAGCTGCCGCAACTCATGAACGGCCGGGTGGTCGTCGCCCGCCACTTGATCGGGCAACGGTAGCGTCGACGGATCGAAAATCCTCGTCTCGCACCCGAAAAAGTGAAGAAGGCGCGCAGCTTCCTCGATGCATAGCCGCGAGAAGGAGCGCTCGCGCAAACTTCCGTAGAGCAGCAGGATGCGCGGTGCGGGATCAGCCGGACCGAGACCGAGCGCAGGCCGCTGGTGGGCATAGGCCGGATCGAGTGCGGGTAGATGGTCGGGTTCGGACAGGTCGCGAAGAGGCATTGAACATTCCAAAGTCAGATAGGGCCGGCGTTACGCACCACGCGGCGCGAGCAGGATCACGCAAGTTCCGATGAGACATAGGGCCGCGCCACCCACGTCCCAGCGGTCGGGCCGAACGCCCTCGACGCTCCACAACCAAAGCAGTGAGGCGCAGATGTAGATGCCGCCATAAGCGGCGTAGGCGCGCCCTGCCGCATCGCTGTCCACGCGGGTCAGCAGCCAGGCAAAGACGACGAGGGACGCTATGCCTGGCGCGAGCCACAGGGGTGACTTTCCCATGCGCAGCCAAGCCCAGAAGGCAAAGCATCCCCCAATTTCAGCAAGCGCCGCTGCGATGTAGATCAGGGCTGTCATCCAAGAGTGATCCTCAATGCCAAGGCGCCGAGCGTGATGAGCAGTACCGGCACGGTCAGCGTGACGCCGACGCGGAAATAATAGCCCCATCCGATCCGCACGCCCTTCTGACCGAGAACGTGAAGCCACAGCAACGTCGCGAGAGACCCGATCGGCGTCAGCTTCGGGCCGAGGTCGCAACCGATTACGTTTGCGTAGATCATTGCTTCCTTGACCGCGCCGGTCGCGTGCGCCGCGTCGATCGACAGCGCCCCGACCAGCACGGTCGGCATGTTGTTCATCACCGACGAGAGAATGGCCGCGATGATGCCCGTTCCGAAGGCCGCACCCCACACACCGCCTTGTGCCGTGCGATCGAGCAGCGCGGCGAGGTGATCGGTCAGGCCGGCGTTCCGCAGGCCGTAGACGACCAGGTACATGCCGAGCGAGAAGATCACGACCTGCCACGGCGCGCCTCGCAGTACCTTCCGTGTCTCGATTACATGGCCGCGCCCGGCGATCACCAGGAGCAGGATCGCGCCGGCAGCGGCAACTGCGCTTACCGGTACGCCGAGGGGCTCGAGTAGGAAGAAGCCGGCGAGCAGAAGCGCCAGGACAACCCAACCGGCGCGGAAGGTCGCGGCATCACGAATAGCCTCATGGGGCGCGCGCAGCGCTCCGACATCATAGGCTTGTGGAATGTCACGGCGGAAGAACAGCATCAGTGCGCCCAACGTGACGGCGATCGACACGAGATCGACCGGCACCATCACGGAGGCATATTCACCGAAGCCGACTTTGAAGAAGTCGGCCGACACGATGTTGACGAGGTTGGAGACGACCAGCGGCAAACTTGCCGTGTCGGCGATAAAGCCGGCCGCCATGACGAACGCCAGCGTCGCCTTGTCCTTGAAGCCCAGCGCGCGCAGCATGGCGATGACAATCGGCGTCAGGATCAGCGCCGCGCCGTCATTGGCGAACAACGCGGATACTGCCGCGCCCAGCAGCACGATGAGAACGAACAGCCTCAGGCCATGCCCTCTGCCCCAGCGTGCGACATGGAGTGCTGCCCATTCAAAGAACCCGGCCTCGTCGAGCAGCAGACTGATGACGATGATCGCGACGAAAGCAGCGGTCGCGTTCCAGACGATGCCCCACACCACCGGCACGTCCGAGAGAGTGACGACGCCAGCGAGCAAGGCGACGACGGCACCGCCCATCGCGCTCCATCCAATGCCCAGCCCTTTCGGTTGCCAGATGACGAGCGCGATCGTGGCGACAAAGATCAGGACGGCAAGAAGCATCAGGCGACGCGCTGACCCGAAGCGTTCACGACTTGCTCGCCATCCTCCTTGACGAACGCGCCTTGCTGGCCTGTCTGCAGCAGATCGAGGACCGCTTCCGACGGGCGGCATAGTTTCACGCCCAGCGGTGAGACGACGAGCGGACGGTTGATGAGGATCGGGTGCGCCATCATGGCGTCGATCAGCGCGTCGTCGGAGAGCGACGTGTCACCCAGCCCCAGCTCCGCATAAGGCGTTCCCTTCTCGCGCAGCAGATCGCGCGGGGTGATGCCCGCACGGTCTATCAACTCGACTAGCAGCGCGCGCGAGGGCGGGGTCTTTAGATATTCGACCACGTGCGGCTCAATCCCCGCATTGCGAATCAGGCCAAGGACATTGCGCGACGTGCCGCACGCGGGGTTGTGGTAGATGACGATATCGGTAGCCACAGGGTGTCCTTTCAGCAGCAAGGATCGAGTTCCGCGAGGAGCGGCGCACACAGCTCGGGCGATCCGGCGCAGCAATCCTTGACGAGGAACAGCATCAGCGCGCGCAAGCCGTCCAGGTCGGCGCGGTAGACGATCGAGCGGCTGTGCCGGTCGGACCGGACCAGACCGGCACGTGCGAGAATACCGAGATGCGCCGACATGGTGTTCTGTGGCACGTTGAGCTGACGAGCAATCTCACCCGCGGCCAAGCCATCGGGTTCGTGCCGCACCAGCAGACGGAACACGTCCAGGCGTGTACCTTGAGCCAAGGCACCCAATGCAGCGATAGCCGAATCACTTTCCATATATCCAGCATAATGGATATTAAGTGTCGGGCCACGCCTTATTGGTGGACCGTTACCGCGTCATGTTGTTCTTCGAGGCCACCTTCATCCAAGCATCGAGCCGATATCCGACGCCCCAGTTGGATAGGCGAACATGGTTGATCGCAAGTCGCCTGCCGTGAGATGGTGCCGGATTGCGAGCGCAAACAGGTTGATGACCTCTTCTGCGTGGGGTCCGACCAGGTGAGCGCCGACTATGCTGTCGTCGCCTTCATCGACCAGCACCTTGAACCCATAGACCGGTTCGGCCGCTTGCTTCGCGGTATACCAGCCAGGCACGAAACTGCTGTTCACGCGAAAGCGTATTCCTCGCTTGCGCGCTTCGGCTTCGCCGAGGCCAACCGACGCAATGGGAGGAAGTGTGAAGGCGACGCTTGGGACGCCCCGATAGTCTGGCTGGAGGTGATTTCCCTCCAGTATGTTGCCGGCGACCACCTTGCCATCGTGGCTCGACACCGGCGTCAGTGGCGGCCCCATCTGGGCCGCGTCGCCGGCTGCATACACTGCCGGGTTGGACACGCTTTGCAGATGCTCGTTAAGCGTGAGGCGGCCGTGCTCGTGCGCGATCCCCGCCGCATCCAGGTCGAGTGCTTCGAGCGCCGGCCTGCGCCCGGCGGCATGAACGACCAGGTCGGCCGCGAAGCTCTTGCTTTCCCCGCCCGTGGAGGCGCGGACTAAGAAGCCGTCGCCTGTCTTGTCGATCGCCTCGACCACCGTATCGAGCTGCACGTCGATCCCTGCGTCGCGCAGGCGCGGCGTCAGCCAGCCAACCAGATCGGGGTCGAAGCCGGTCAACATGCGCGGCCCGCGCTGGAGGATCGTCACCTCCGCCCCGGCGTTCGCCGCAATCGTCGAAAACTCGGCCGCGATGTAGCCCCCCCCGACGACCACGATGCGCCGGGGCAGGCGCTCCATTGCCAGGAATGCCTCATTGTCGATGACATGCTCTTCGCCGGACAATCCGAGCGGGACCGGCTCGGCACCGCTGGCGATGAGGACGTGTCGCCCGGTGAGGGTCTTTCCCTCCACGACAAGGGTGTTCGCGCCGGTGAAGCGGACCGAGCCATAAAAGGTTTCCACCCCCGCGTCATGGTAGCTCTGTTCCTGCTTGCCCGGCACCGGATCGGTGAAGGTGCGCTTGAACGCCATCAGCTCGCGCCAGTCGATGCGGTCCTCGCCCACCACCCCGTTGCGGCGCATCCGGCGCGCGTTGTCGATGACGGCCGCACCGTGGCGCAGCATCTTCTTGGGGTCGCATCCGCGCAGCGCGCAGGTGCCGCCATAAGGTCGGCAGTCGATCACGGCGACGCTCTTGCCTGCCTTGCGGACGCGCATGGCCGCGACCCGCGCCGCGGTTCCCGCGCCGATAACGACCAGATCATAGGTTTCGGGCATGAGCTTCTTCCCTGCTGCGGGTGTAAATGGCGCTCAGGTGTTGATCGCCAGACGCGATCAGGTGCAACAGCTCGCCGTTGATCCGGACGCGCGCGCCTCCTGAATCGGGGGGCATGGCACGTCCCCGAACGAGCAATAGACGCAGCAGTCCCCGGCATTGGGGCGGAGCACCGCAGCGCAACCCTTGCAGTCGTAGAAGAACTGACAGGCATCGGTCGGCATGGTGTCTGTCGATTGGTGGCCGCACTTCGGACAGGTCAACGTGGAGGTAAGCAGCACTACAATATCCACTTCATCAGCAAAGGCTCAATCGAATCCCAAATAGCAGCCAACCCGACCAGCGCCGTCGCAGCGATCAGAAGGCCGATGGCGCGGCGCGGCGCGGCATCGGCCGCGCAAGCGTCTCCCGCCGTGCAAGCCGTTTCGCGTTTGCGCCACCACATGATCCAGGCGACCACGAGTGCGACCCCGCTCAGTACAAGAAGCGGCGTCCGGATGCTCGCCAGCTCGGCGAGGCTACCGGCGAGCCCGGCACCCACGCCGATCGAGGCGAGCGCAAGCGGCAGGACGCAGCAGGCAGCGGCAGCCGTAACCGCGCTCAAGCCCAACGCACCCGCGATTGATGCGACACCCCAAACGGGCGGCGCATCCGGTGCCGAGGGTCGCCTTGCGGCGGTATCCGTCATTATCTGTTCCTCGACGGGACCGGATTGCTGAATCGCCGCCCCGGAGGGGAAACCAGATCGACAATCGAGACCCCGATCATCAACACCAGCCCCGCATAAAGCACCCATTCCGCCCGGATGCCACGAAGCGACATTAGCAGGGCGGCGATCAGGACGAGCACAGGGCCAATAACCCCAAGGGCTAGGCGGAGCCAAGTTTTGTGTCGAAATCCGCTGCTAAGGTTTGCCGCCAAAACGACGAGAGCGGAGAGCGGCAATATGTACCGGATGAAGGGGCCTTCATACTGACTTAGAAAGCTTAAGCCGATCCCGGCACCGAGGCTGCCAAGAGCCGGAAAGCACGCTGCACAACCGAAAGAGGCGATGATCGCACCGATCACGCCCGTCTTGTCGGCTGTCCGCGTCAGAGCGTCTTCAGTAGGCACATCGTTTCCTTTTTCCCGCTCCGCCGAAGCGACACGCACGTCGTCTAGCTTCTCGACAAGATCCTCGTCCTCGTCGCATATGCACCCTCCAGTAACTGTAGGGTCAAGGGCCATGGCTCTAAAAATCGGTGACCTCGCGAACGCGACCGGCACGAAGGTGCAGACGATTCGCTATTACGAAGAGATCGGATTGCTGCCTCCGCCCGCGCGAACCGAAGGCAACTTCCGAACCTATGACAAGGGGACCCTTCGCCGGTTGTCATTCATTCGCCGCTCGCGCGGCCTTGGGTTCAGCCTTGATCGGGTCCGGGAGCTACTTGGGTTAGCCGACCATCGCGATTGGTCATGTACCGCAGTCGAGACGATCGCCCGTGAGCACCGTAAGGCAATTGAGCGCAAGATCGCCGACCTATCAGCGCTTGATCACGAGTTGGCCCAAATCATTGAGAAATGCGGGCACGGGACGGTTGCCGAGTGCGGTATTCTTGAAGCGCTGTCTCCGTCCTAAGTCACCTCTGAGAACAGGTGTCAAAAACGGACGGTTTCGACGCAACCGACCAGCTCACAGAGTTGCATGGGTTTAGGGCGTCATAACCTCACGTCAGAAGAGACGATGGGAGTGCTATGCGTTGGTCCCTTCGGCGCTGATCGCTGCCTGCTCCGGTGCGGGCAAATGGCGATAGAGGGTCGGAACAGAAACACCGATGCTCGGCGCAATCTCGCGAATGGTCATTCCGGAAGCCAAAAGTTTGCGCGCTGCTTCCAGCCGCTTGGGCGTCATTACCGTCTTTCGACCGCCTACCCTGCCCTGACGCCGTGCCACCACTAAGGCAGCCGTGGTGCGTTCGCGATTAAGCTCATGTTCCATTTCTGCCATTGCGGCCATGATGTGGAAGACGAGCTTGCCGGCAGTGCCAGCGGTATCGATCCCGTCGGTCAGCGATCGAAACCCGACACCACGCTCAGCTAGATCAGCGGCCAAGTCGACCAACCCCTTCATCGTTCGGCCTAGGCGGTCTAGCTTCCAAACGACGAGCACGTCCCCGTTACGTGCGTGGGAGAGAGCATCGGCTAATCCGATGCGGTTCGCCTTGGCGCCACTGGCCTTGTCACTGAACGTCCGCTCGCAACCTGCCTCGCGCAGTGCATCGAGCTGAGGCGTCAGGTCCTGTTCCGGCGTCGAGACCCTGGCGTAGCCGATCAGCATAGAATTTTCTCAAAACTCATCTCGCGTGCCTAACACGAACCCGATCAATCGAGAATGTGTTTTGATACGCCTGCTACCCCTGCTAGATGTTCTCACATGGTGGCGCATCAAAATCGATCGTTTGCGAGAGATGCGGCTGCGCTCGCGCAAAGGGAGCCGCGCGGCTCAATCGGCGCCCATGGCTGACTGCGAGCATGTCACGAGTGGGTTAGATGGCTCCGTCGCCCACTATTTTAGGTGCAAGTCCACCGTCTCAGGTGACGATCGCACGGTGCAGAACGTCCACCCTATTAGGGAAACCGACAGCTGTTCGGCTACTGATTCAGGATCGAACCAGGACCGATCGACCAGAACGAGCGAGCCTGATCCACTTTGCGAGGCGGCGCAGTGATGGTCACAGATAGCGAGCCTGCGTACCACGACGATGAGATCGTCGCATCGTTCTTGGTCACGGCTGCGAACGAACCGGCAGGCCCAACACCCAAGGATGATCGTCCGGCCGATCTCGACGCGATCATCAACGGAGCACTCACTGTCCTCGACCGCGTCGAACCTCAGGACCTCTACCTTCCCGATCTTGCGCCCGACGACCAAGAGCGCGTCGACCAGTTCCTGCGCCGCGGCCGCGCCGAGGCGACGCTGCAATCCTATCGATCTGACTGGGACCTGTTCCTCGCCTGGTGCACTGAGCGCCGCTACCGTCCGCTACCGGCAACGCCGGCAACCGTCGCCGCATTCCTGACGGAGCTCGCCACGTCGGGCTTCGTGCCGGCAGCTGACCAGTTCACCAAGACGGGCAAGCTTCGTATGCGGCGGGTGCCGAAGCCGCTGACCAGGGCGACAATCGACCGCCGTCTGGCGGCGATCGTCTTCGCGCACCGGATGGCCAAGATCGAACCGCCGACGTCGCAGCCCGGCGCGGGCGACCTGGGATTGGTCGTCGGCGGCATCCGCCGAACCAAGAAGGACGACGAGATCAACAAGAAGCGCGCGGCCGATGGCGACATCCTACGCGACATGCTTCGCAGCATCACCGGCGACGATCTGCGCGCACACCGCGATCGCGCGCTGCTTGCGATCGGAATGGGCGGAGCGTTCCGCCGTTCGGAGTTGGTGGCGATCACCGTCGCCCGCGTAACACGCGACGCCGAGGGGCTGACGATCCAGGTAAAGTCGTCCAAGACCGACCAGTTCGGCGAAGGCCAAGGCGTCGCCGTGCTCGACGGACCGAGGCTCGAGCCGGTGCGACACTATGAAGCATGGCTCGAACAGGCCGGAATCACGTCCGGCCCGGTATTTCGCAAGCTCACCCCACAAGGTCGGCTCACCGATAAGCCGATGAGCACCAAAGGCGTGGCGCTGGTGGTCAAGGCGGCCGCGGCCGCTGCTGGTTATCCGGCCGAGCTCTTCTCAGGTCACTCGTTGCGGGCAGGCTTTCTTACCGAGGCGGGACGCCAGAACGCCAACCTATTCAAGATGAGGCAGCATAGCCGGCATGCCTCGATCGACATGGTGGCGGAATATGTTCGGGACACGGAACGCTACCGCGATCACGCTGGGAAAGGCTTCATGTGATGAGGGGCCGGAAGACCCGGGTGGTTGTTCGCCGGTACTGGCGTCGGATAGCCGAATTTACAGAAATCACTTTCTGCAGCCGATAGATGGTTGGATCATGGGCATCATGACGATGCTCGTGACGTGGTCGGGCTTCCTTCAACCTGCAGTACCGCTACTCGCGATGAGCCTAGCGAGATAGATGTACTGAAAGCACGAGCCACGCATAGCGCCCGCGAATCCGGAGCCGCAAACGCTCGCAACGGTGTGTAATCGGGTTACACGCCCCCTTTCAGCCCCCTTGCCCGTCCCTCGCGCCACATAGAAATACTGAAAGCACGAGCATTTCTGGGATAGATTAACTGAAAGCACGAGCCACCGTGCAGGACGAGCAGCGATCGCGCCGTTTACGCTGCTCACGTCGTCCGCGTCTGGTCAGTTCAGGCTCGCTGCGGCCCCGCGATCACCCGATCGCGTGTCACCAAAAAGGGGAAGCCGTGCAGAAAAGAAAAACCCGGCACTAGGCCGGGCTTTTCGGAACCTCGGAAAAGGTCGTGTTGCAACGTCCCCTTAGCCGAGTCCCAATGACGCAGCAATAAGAAAGCGCAGTTCGCGCCACGGACTTCTGCGTCCGCACGGCATCCCAAAGGGGATTTGCCGAATGAACTCCTATGCTTACGCTCCGGGCGCCGGCCATAGGCGTCTTGATGAACGCACAGCTGCAACAGACCAGCTTGCGCAGCAGTTCGAGGGACTGCCGGAGGACGTCAGCCACCGGCAGGTCCTTACCGTCTTCAAGCGCGCAGCGCCTTACATCGGCATCCCTCCCCGCCTAGTCCACGCTGTCGACACGCTGATGAGCTGGTCGCGCTCGATCGATTGGGCGGACGGTCAGCGCCCGATCGTCTTCCCGTCCAACGAGAAGTTGACGCAGAAGCTCGGCATAGGTGTGCGTCAGGTGCAAAAGATGCTCGGCGCTGCGGCACGCCTCGGCCTAATCACACACCGAGATAGCGCGAACGGCAACCGGGTCGGTGCTCGTGGGAAGGACGGCCGGCTAATCTACGCCTACGGCATCGACCTCAGCCCTCTTGGCTTGCGATACGAGGAGTTCATGGCGGCCGCTACCAAAGGCGCCGAGGCGGATCTCCGAATTAAGGTGCTTCGCCAAAGACTGGCTGCGGCGCGGCGTCGTATCAGGACGCTTGCTCAGCTCGTTGATGACGAGCGGATCGACAGCATCGACGCCAGAACGGCTGTCGAGATCTCGCTTCTCGCAACAAGCCAGATGCGCCGCGTCCGTGATGAGGAGCTGTTGAGCGCTTGCGTCGACCAGATGGAGGCCCGGGCCGATGATCTTGCGAAGGCCGTCGCAGTCGCAACGCAGGGCTTTCCTGACCCTTTGATTCCACAAAAAGATTCGCCCTCGGGCGACTCTGACGACGCCCCCATTACAACTACAAAACAACCTAAAACTGCTAAAGCAGCTTACAGTAATGGCTATCCGGAAAAAAGTAGCAGAACGGAGTACGACGTCCGTTACCAGCAACCTCAAACCGAAGTTGAGGCCGACTTGGCGAAACACGGTGTTGATCCCGAGTTCATCGCCGCCGTCATCCCGGAGTTCATGCTTACCACCACGTCGAGACCGACTTGGGGTGATCTGATCAACACAGCAGAGCGATTGGTCGATCAGGCGGCGATCCACCGAAACGTGTGGCACGAGGCCTGTCGCCTTATGGGTCAAAAGGGCGCTGCAGCGTCGGTGATTGCAACCGCCCACAAACACATGCGGGGAGATGTCGATCGCCCAGGCGCCTACCTTCGAGGGATGAACAAGCACGCTGCTTCCGGGCAGCTCAACCTTGGCAGAACCTATCACGGGCTGAAGGACAGCGTCCGATCCGAAGGAATGCGGTCACTTGCGACAGGGTCGGATTCACGCTCGATTGGACAGCTTGCCGCGGCGGCGCTGGGCCTCGCTCGGGCCGGCCGCACTCAACGCTTGCTATGAGAAGATAGAAATACTGATAGCACGAGACGTGCCCCCCTGCCCCACTCTCTTAAGAGGGCGCGGCGATGTTAGCCGGGGCCACGACCGTGCAATCCTCGTGCTTTCAGTATATCTATGTCCTTCTGGGGTGATCGATAGCGCGAGCCGGGGTATGATCCTTCAGGAACTTGGAAGGGAGCGACGATGGCCAGGTCGAAAGCCATGCCGCAGCAAATCTCGCTGTTCGACATGGATAGCCCGTTGCACGGCAAGGTCCGCGGCGAGCGCTCCATTATGCACTTTCCATTTTTCGTGCTGTCGAAGAACCCCCACATGGAGCGCATCGAGTACCGTCGCGATAACGTGACGATCGAGATCCGCCCGAGCGACACCGGCGTTGCCACCATGTGGGACAAGGAGATCCTGCTCTACGTTGCCTCGCTGATCGCGCAGTCGATCGCTGACGGTCAGCCAGCC
This sequence comes from Sphingomonas sp. T1, assembly GCF_902506585.1. Classification (NCBI taxonomy): domain Bacteria; kingdom Pseudomonadati; phylum Pseudomonadota; class Alphaproteobacteria; order Sphingomonadales; family Sphingomonadaceae; genus Sphingomonas; species Sphingomonas sp. T1. The sequence goes on along the minus strand of NZ_LR733876.1, from coordinate 13,815 downwards.
CAGGAAGAGGTGACCTTCGCAGCGCACGACTTTTTCCGGATCACAGGGGTCGAGCGTCCTTCGACTCGCGACTATAAGCGGTTCGCGGAAGCCTTGGAGCGGCTGCAGGGGACGCAGATCAAGACGAATATCGAGACCGGTTCCAAGATCGACCGGGGCTGGTTCTCATGGCTCGCTGAGGCTCAGGTCGAGTACGAGAAACTAGCCAACGGTGAGGAGGCGTTGCGGTATGTCCGTATCCGCCCCTGTAACTGGCTTTTCCGTGCGATCCAGCGCGACCAGCGGATGTACCACTACCACCACGACTATTTCCGGCTCGGTCCAATTGAGCGGCGCATGTACGAGATTGCGCACTGCTCGGGCGAGCCGATCGAAATGACCATCGAGGAGTTGCATCAGCAGGTCGGCTCGATGGGGCCGATCTCGCGGCTGAAGAGCCTCGCAAAGGAAATCCAGGCGGAGAACCGGCTCCCGGATTACGACGTCACCGTTATCAATACGATCACGGGCGAGCGCGTCGATGCGGTCGGTCGAACCCGCAAGACCAAAGGCATGGTAATCCAGATGCGGCCCAAGCACCGCACCGCCACAAAGCCCCAAGCGCTGGTGGCCTAGGCCCCCTCTCCTGTCCCGCAGAACGTTACGCAACGGGAATCGCTTCTCCTCCGTTAAGCCGGTGCCAAGGGCGTTGACGTTAAGGAGCGCTTATGTCGCAAGCTACCCTCGACGCCTGGATCTCACTCTACGCCGCAGTCGGACTGCTCGTCGCGATGTGCGCGATCATTGCAGGGATCAAAACGGTCCACGACTATCGCTCGGGAACCAGGACCCTGGCCACGACCACGGTGATGGACAAGGTTCTCGCGGCTCCCCGCGTTTGGGTTCGTTGGCAGCTCAATTACCTGCTCGGTGCGCCGGCGATACTCGCGATCGCCATGCTTTACGCCAATCACCTCGGGTTCGCGACGCTCGTCGACGTGTAGTTGAAAAGCTGGGCGCCGCGGAAGGTCGGCACACTAGTCGATAGTGACGCCGTCTGGATCGTGGCCGTCCTGAACGCGCTCGCGCTCCAGCCCCGCGTGATCGCTGAGACGTAGCCGATCGTCTCGCGAAACGGCGGGATACGCCCGTTTAGACGAACCCGACCCGGTCCTGCGTTGTAGGCCGCGAGCGCCAAGTCCACCCTCTTGAACTCGTCCAGATGCTCGCGAAGGTAGCGGGCCCCTCCCCTCAGGTTCTGCAGCGGATCGCGGGAGTTGAATACGCCAAGGTAAGCCGCGGTGCCCGGCATCAGCTGCGTAAGGCCCACCGCACCTTTCGGCGAGACGATCTGCGGATTGTACTGGCTCTCCTGCGCAACGAGCGCATCGAACAGCCCGACGGGAACCCCTGCCTCGCAGGCGACGGCCGAGATCAGCGGGTAATAGCGTGCGCGCCGCTGCTCGAGGTACATGGGTAGGTCCCCCCGGGGACGGTACGGTGAAATCGAACACGCGGCCGGGCTGTAGAGATACGGTGCCACCGCAGCCGCAGCCGCGAGACCCGATGTCGTCACCTTTCCGGTCCTCATCCAAAGGGGCACCGGGATGGACGACCGCTCGACTGGAGCCATTGCGATCGCCGGCGCGAACGACGGAGGCGGCGCCATGCCCGCGAAGTCCTGAGCAAGCATTTCCGCCGAGAGCGCCGTCGCCTCGTTGGGAAGAGCAGCCGGGATCTCGATACCAATTGGCTTCTTGCCCACCTCGATTACGACACCGTCACCGACGTTTCTGAACGGCACCAGCTCGACCTGCTGAGCGGCAGCGCTGGTGATCGTCGCTGCGCCGGCAGCGACGCCGATCAGTAAGTTCGCAACAAAGGTCAGCCTGTTCGCCATGGCGGCAAGGGACCACACCCCTTCAGGCCTGACAACGTGGAATATTTTTACACCATTGCAGTGCAGAGCGCATTACACAGCGCGGCGCAAATCAATGTGTAGTGCGATTGTGCTTGCAAGGTGTAGCTCGCTTCGCCAATCACATGCAAAGACGCATGCAACGCGCATTGCACTGTAATGCTGGTTAGCAGTACAAAGGGACCGTCATGGCTGTCATTCTCGTGGGATCCATCAAAGGCGGAGTCGGCAAGTCCACCACCGCGCTCGCGCTAGCCTCCGAAATCAGGTCTGCGGGGCAGACGGTCTACGTCATCGACACGGACCCTCAGCTCTCCCTCTATCGCTGGTACGAGGACTGGAAGCTGAAGGATGGGATCGTGGTCGAGGACGGCCACAAGATGACGCAAAAGCAGCTGGAGACAGCCGTTTACGACGCATCGCAAGATTACCCGTTCGTGATCCTCGACGTGAAGGGCGCGATCAACGAGCAGGTGATGTACGCCACCCTGCAGGCGAACATGCTCATCATTCCTCAGCGCGCGTCGGCCGCGGACCTTGAGCGCTCGATCGAGTTCCTGGACCGCCTCGAGTTCATTGAGCGCGCCCGGCAGAGGCCCCTCCCCCATCGCATCCTGTTCACCCAGCGCACGACCGCGATCACCTCGCGAGCCGAGCGCGAGATCATGGAGCAGACGCGCCAGGCGGCGCCGGTCTTCTCATCAGAGTTGTTCCTGGGCGACGCCTATCGCGCGATGTTTCTCTACCGAATGACGTTGGAGGAACTGGACGCCCATAACCTCGCGCGGACCGAGCGCGCCCGCCAGAATGTTCAAAGCCTCCTTCGGGAGATCGTTGCAATCATCACATCCGAGGTCAAAGCATGAGCGAAGCACCAGAACCCAAGAAGTTCGGCCGCGCCGCTCGTGAGCCCGCTGCTAGCGGTCTCGATCTTTCAGCAATGCGCCCTACTCCCGCCCCTCGCCCCAGCGCTGCCCCAATGGAGTTGCCCGACGAATATCAATCAGCGCCGACGGCGCGACGCCGTAGGGTGCGCGAGACGAAGAGCAAGTCCGTGACCATGAGGATTACCCCAACCACCTACACCCGCTTCAACGAATATTGCGACCGCGAGCAGCTATCCTACCCTGACGCGCTCGATCGGCTTCTGGCGCTGGCTGAAGGCGCCAAGGACTAGGAGGGAAGGGGGTGAGGTGCATCATGAGAAAGGATGCACCATGACCCTAGTCGCCCTCAAACCCACTCAGCAGGTAGTCAATATCGTAGGTGCCCTGGGCGGCACCTGGCGCGGCTATCTCGCGATGTGCCCCTGCCCTGCCCACCAGGACAAGACGCCGAGCCTCTCGGTCCGGCAGGGCAATGAAGGGATCCTCGTTCACTGCTTCGCAGGCTGCGACGCGGACGATGTCCTAAGAGAGATCTCCCGGCTGAGGCCCGGCCAACGTTACGAGCCGCCAAAGGCGGCACCGCTCGGCCGACAGCCGAATGTCGAGCGGCTTTGGAGCGAGGCCGTCCCGGTCGCCAGCACGCCTGCGGAGGCGTACCTGAGGCGGCGCGGGATCCGCGACGGGTTCGACGACCTCCGGTTTCACCCCCGATGCCCTTGGGGACCGAAGCCTACCACCCGGTTCCTCCCCGCGCTGATAGTCGCCGCCAGAGAAGGTCGAGCCCTACACGCCGTCCAGCGGGTCTTCCTCGACCTCGAACACGGAGGGTATCTCGAAAAGGTGATGCTGGGGACCCCGGCTGGCGCGAGTTGGCAGGGCATGCGCGTGACGGACACGCTGGCGCTTGCCGAGGGTTTCGAGACGGCAGCAATGTTCACGCAGCATAACGGCATCCCGTGCTGGGCGACGCTTGGCGCCGCGAGGCTCGACCGCGTCCACATCCCGGACTCAGTCAGGACGTTGATCTTCGCCGAAGACAACGATCCAGAGGGACGCCGCGCCCGTCGGAAAGCGTGGGCAGCTTACCGTCCGCGTGGCTTGAATCTCCGGCGAATGCCGCCTCCGAGGCAATTCGGCGACTGGGCCGACGTCAGAACCGGAGCATAGAGGGGAGGGGGACTGGTCTGGTGAGCTGCGTCGTGCAGCCACAGAGCCAGGAGATCCCCATGAACGACCTGTTCGACGCCGCACGCGATCGTGCGTCATGTTGCACCGCTGCGGCGATGCGGCTCGTTCCCAGCCTTGAGGGCCAGGACAAGATCACGCGCGCCTTGCTCAACGAGGCGATGACGACCGCCTTCGGCGGTTCCGACGCCGACGGCCGCTGGACCCAGCGCGAGAGCTTCGAGGTACTTGAGCTTGCACTTGCACTTGCAATGCGAAATCGCAGTACAGATCGCTTGCACGTTGCACATGATGATGTGCTGCAAGCTGCAGTGCTGCTCGATCGGCTTCCAACGCAAACCGTGAGAAGCGAGGAGCAGATCGAGTGGCAACAGTTCTCGACACCCCTCGACCTAGCTGCTGTCGCCCTGATCCTGGCGGCTCCCATGCCCTCCGACATCGTCCTCGAGCCGAGCGCTGGCAACGGCTTGCTGGTGGCCCAGCTTCCCACGGTCACGGCCCTCCAGCTCAACGAGATCGACCCTGCCCGGCGCGCCCGGTTGCAGGCGGTCTTTCCAGAAGCGCCAATCTCGGCTCATGACGGCGCAACGATCGGCAGCGCGATGGCAGCGTCGACCCGCCCGACACTGATCATCATGAACCCGCCATTCTCGCGCTCGATCGGGCACGGGACGGACTCGCTTGCCGCGGTTCGACATCTCCAGGCAGCGATCCGGCGCGTCCGCCCGAACGGCCGCGTGGTGGCGATCATGCCCGACTGGTTCACGAACTCCGCGCGCATGGGCCAGATCTGGACGACCACGCTGGAGCAGGTGACGGTCAGGACCTCGATCCGCCTCACCGACGCATACGGCAAGCACGGCACCGGCGTCGCGGTCCGCCTCTACGTTCTCGACAAAGCGGTCGGCCAGAGCAACAACGTGACGATCCAGCGAGGGACCGTGCGCGAACTCCTCCCGGAGATCAGCGTACCCGAACGCCTGGAGTTCTCGGACGAGGTCGAGAAGCCTGCCGCTGCGAGGGGAGGGGCCGTGTCCCTCTTCCGAAGCGTCCGATCGAAGCCCGCGACCGCGCCTCGCGTCTTCCGCGCGCGCGCCCGGAACGAGGTCGCGCCCGTGACGTACCAGGTCCTGGAAACCCCGGCACCGCTTGCGGAGCAGACGGGCGTCTATCTGCCATACCGGCCGAGCCGCATCGTCTTCGACAGTGCCGGCGAGCACCCGACCGCACTCGTTGAATCGGTCGCTATGGGCTCGATCCCCGCGCCGATCCCCACCCACGTCCCGGCGTTGCCGGAGCGGACGGTCAAGGACCGCCTCCTGTCCTCCTCGCAGCTGGAAACCGTGGTGTACGCCGGTCACGCGTGGACGCAGTTCATTCCCGGCCGTTTCCGTCCCGATCCCGAAGGCGTCGGCCTCATCATTGACGAGAACGGCAGCCGGTATCGCAAGGGCTTCTTCTTGGGAGACGGCACCGGCGCGGGCAAAGGCCGCCAGGTCGCGGCCGTGATCCTCGACAGCTGGCTCGCCGGGCGTCGCCGCGCCATCTGGGTGTCGAAGAACGAGGCCCTGCATGCCGACGCGATCCGTGACTGGACCGCACTTGGCGGGCTCGCAGCCGATGTCCAGCCGCTCTCCCGCTGGAAGATCGACGAGCCGATCGCGATGAGCGAAGGTGTTCTCTTCGTCACCTACCCGACTCTGCGCTCCACACGGGGTGATGCGAGCCGGCTCGAGCAGATCATCGCTTGGGCTGGCGACGACTTCGAGGGCGTGATCGCATGGGACGAGGCCCACGAGATGGGCGGCGTCGCGGGCGGCGAGGGGAGCATGATCGCTAAAAAGGGCTCCCAGCAGGGGATTGCCGGCGTCGTGCTGCAGAACCGCTTGCCCGGAGCGCGTGTCCTGTACGCGTCCGCAACCGGCGCCTCCGAGGTGAATAACCTCGCCTATGCCGTGCGGCTCGGCCTGTGGGGTCCCGAGACGTCGTTCGCTAACCGCGAGGCGTTCATCACCGAGATCAGGCAGGGCGGGATCGCCGCGATGGAGCTCGTCGCCCGCGACCTCAAGGCCACCGGCCTCTACACCGCCCGCGCGCTCAGCTTTGCCGGCGTCGAGTACGACATCCTGCGACATGAACTGACCCCTGAGCAGGTGGAGGTGTACGACGCCTACGCTGACGCCTGGGGCATTATCCACCGCAACATGGAGAAAGCCCTGGAGCTCACTGGCGTAGTGGATCCTTTGAAGGGCGACACGCTGAACTCCGGTGCCAAGGCGGCTGCGCGCTCGCGGTTTGAGAGCTGCAAACAGCGTTTCTTCGGTGCGGTGCTTCTATCGTGCAAGCTGCCGACCGTGATCGCTGCAGTGCGCCAGCACCTGGAGGCCGGTCAGTCCGTCGTACTCCAATTGGTCAGCACCGCCGAGGCGATCCTGGACAGGCGCCTAGGCGAACTCTCGCCGGACGAACGGGCCGAGCTCGACCTCGACCTTTCCCCGCGAGAAGCGATCATCGACTATCTGCAGCGTGCATTTCCCGTTCAGCAGATGACGCCGTACCGTGACGACACCGGTGAGATCCGGTCCCGGCCGATGTTCGACGAACGTGGCACGCCCGTCACCAATCCCGAAGCAGAAGCGGCCCGCGACGATCTGATCGAGCAGCTCTGCGCGCTCCCACCGATAGCGGCCGTGCTCGATGGCGTGCTCGAGCATTTCGGTCACGACAACGTCGCCGAGGTTACCGGGCGGACCAAGCGGCTCGTCAGCACCGCGAACGGCACCCAAAGGCTGGAGTCCCGTTCGGCCCGCGCGACCCAGGCGGATGCCGCTGCCTTCATGGCAGGGACCAAGCGCGTACTCGTGTTCAGCGACGCCGGAGGCACCGGCCGTTCCTACCACGCAAGCCTCGACGTCAAGAACCAGGAACAGCGGGTACACCTGTTGCTGGAGCCGGGTTGGCGCGCCGATCGCGCTATCCAGGGGCTGGGCCGCACACACCGTACCCATCAGGCCTGTACGCCGCTCTTCCGGCCCGTCACGACGGACTGCAAAGGCGAATTGCGGTTCACGTCGACGATCGCGCGGCGTCTGGACAGCTTGGGCGCGCTGACGCGCGGGCAGCGCCAGACAGGCGGCCAGAACCTCTTCGACCCGGCCGACAATCTCGAATCCGAGTACGCCAAGGCGGCCCTGATCACCTGGTATCACCTCTTGATCGCCGGCAAGCTCACCAGCACGAACCTCGTAGACTTTACGCACCGGACCGGGCTCGAACTGCAAGACAAGGACGGCGTCCTGAAGGACGACCTGCCACCCATTCAGCGCTGGCTCAATCGCCTCCTCGCGCTTCCGATCGGCTTGCAGAACCTCATCTTCGACGAGTTCCTAGCGCTCGTCGAAACCCGTGTCGCGGCAGCCCGGGATGCCGGCACGCTCGACGTAGGTGTCGAAACGATGGCCGTCGACACCGCGACCGTGCTCGACGACACGATCCTGCGGACCGATGCCGTTACGGGTGCAACCTCGCACCTCCTTACCATCGAGGTGACCCGACGGCGCCAGCCGGCGTCGCTCGACCTGGTGCTGCGCATCGCCGACAGCGACGGCACCGCCGTGTTCCTGCACAACGGCCGATCGGGGAAAGTCGCGCTGCGGACCGCCTCCAGGTCGGGGATGACCGACGAAGGTGTCGCGGTCGAACGGGTCGAGCTGATGCGGCCGACGCGTCGAGAATATCTAACGATGGACGACATGTACGAGACGGCTTGGGAGGAGTGCTCACGCGAGACCTTCCAGAGGGCTTGGGAGGTGGAGACTGAGGAAGCCCGCACCAAGGTCGACACCGAGACGATCCGGCTGGCCACCGGCTTGCTCCTCCCGATCTGGTCGGCGCTACCGAGCGATCACCTGGCGGTGAACCGCGTCGTAGACGGAGAAGGCCGTTCCTGGCTTGGCCGAATGGTCTTCCCCCGGGATCTTCACGGGTTGTTCAACAAACTCGGCCTGGACGAACCCCAGGTCCTCAGCCCGGACGAAATTACGAAGGCCGCGCTGGAAGGCGGCTCGATCGTCCTCAAGCGACCATTCGCATGCGAGGTGAAGCGCGCTCGGGTCAACGGCAAGCCTCGGATCGAGGTTGTCGGTGCTCCCGCCGCGCAACTGCCGTGGCTGAAGTCGATCGGCTGCTACACGGAAATCGTCTCGTACAAGACGAGGCTCTTTGTACCCAACGAGGGTGCCTCGGAGGTGATCGCCCGCCTGACGGCACAATCGGACGGCTGACGCCGCCACATTGCAAAGCGCGGTACAAGGCGCAGTGCATGTCGCTGCGCGAGCTACGGAGCAGAAGGGAAGGGGGAGCGGGGAGGGTGTTCGGCGAGGGATTTCGTCGGACACCAACCACGCTCAGGAGACTGGCAATGACCCAGACCGTCAAACTCGCGAAGCTGAAGCAGTCCGAGAAGAACGTCCGCACGACGCAGCCCAAGAACATCCCCGCTATGGCCGCCAGCATCCGGGCGCGCGGCATCATCCAGAACCTGCTGGTCACGCCGTCGAAGCCCCGCGGCTCGTTCGAGGTGATCGCCGGCGAACGCCGTTTCCTCGGAGCCATGATGCTCGCCGAGGCGGGTGAAATCGTCGCGGCCGACTACGACGTGCCCGTCAAGATCGTCGTCGGTGACGACAACGACCTGCGCGAGCTCTCACTGACTGAGAACTTCCAGCGCGAGGTGATGACGCCGGCGGAGGAGTGCCGCGCGTTCCAGCACTTCCTGCAATCGGACGGCGACATCGATGCTGTCGCCAAGCGCTTCGGCCAGACCCGCCGCTTCATCGAGGGTCGCCTCCGGCTCGCCAACCTCGCGGAACCGGTATTCGAGGCGCTGGCGAACGGCGAAATCACCCTGGACATGGCGAAGGCCTATGGTTCGACCGAGGACCGCGCGAAGCAGGAGCGCGTCTTCGCCCAGTATCGGCACAGCGCCTACATCAACGCCGACCAGATCCGCCGCGCCATCTCGAACGACACCATGAAGGCGACTGACCCTGTCGCGATCCTGGTCGGCGCTGACGCCTATGTCGCCGCTGGCGGGCGCATCGAGCGCGAACTGTTCAACGAGGACGGCGACCGCTGGTCGGATCCCGAGATCGCGCAGTCGCTCGCCGGCACGATCATGGAAGCCGAGGCCAAGCGTCTCGGTGAGGAACAGGGGCTCGCCTGGATCCGGCCGATCGTCACGACCAACCTTTATGGTGCAACAGCGGACCTCCACCGGGTTCCACTGGCGGCCGCACCGCTCAGCGAAGCCGAAGAAGTCCGCGCTTTTGAGATCTCCGAGCGGATCGAGGCCATCTCCGAAGAGATGAACGACGAGAGCCTCGACGATGCCGCCTACGGCGCGCTCGAAACCGAGACGGAGCAGCTCCAGCAGGAATACGAGAACATCCACAACAAGCCGCCCGTGCTGCCCGACGAGATCAAGGGGCAGGTCGGCACGTTCCTGATGCTCGACCGGACCGGCAAGCTCGTGCTCGAGACCACCTACTACAGCGAAGCGCCGCTGCGCGCGCCGGGCGACGAGGCGGACACCAAGCCGGCAGGATCGAGCCGCGACACCACCTCTCTGCCGCCCGAGGCCGTCGCGCCGGGCGGAAAGCCGCTCAGCGCCCGCCTCCACGACGAGCTCGCGGTCCAGCGACGCGACATCCTCGCCGCCTCGATCCTGGGCGATCCCGGGCTCGCGCTCGACTATGCGCTGTTCGCCATGGTCGACCGCACCCGCAACTACGGGCGTTCCGGCACGACCATCACTGCGGGCCGGCCGAACGATCCGCAGATGCCGGCAGAGTTCGCGCCCACGCAGGCTCGGATCGCGATCGCCGAGGCGCGCGAAGCGCTCGATACCAGCTGGACCGAGCTGGGCTCTCCGGTCGAGCGGTTCGAGGCGTTCCGCGCGCTTTCCGACGATGCCAAGGCGGCCTGGCTCGCCATCATGGTCGCGGACTCGCTTGAGGCGAAGCAGGAATACGGCGCGGTCACGACCAACCCGCTTCACGCCCGTCTCGCCTCCATCTTGGAGATCGACGTCGCCAAGTGGTGGCGGCCGACCTGCGAGAACTTCTTCGACCGCGTCTCGAAGGGCACGCTGCTGGCGACCCTCACCGAGGTGGGGGGCTCCACTCTCGCGGCCCGCTATCTTGGCTCCAAGAAGGGCGAGATCTCGACGAGCTGCGAAAGGCTGTTCGCGGGCGAGGCGATCACCGAGGCGGAGACCAAGGAGGCGGCGCTCGCATGGGTGCCCGACGCCATGCGCTTCGACGCCGTCGGTACGGCCGAGCTGGTCGAAGACACCGGGCCCGGTGACGACGACAGTGGCACCGGATCGGACGACCACGACCCGTCCGGCGACGAGGTCAATGACGACACCGACGACACCGGCGACACCGACGCGGATGCCGGCGCGGTGAACGACGAGAACGAGCTCGTCGCAGCCGAATAACCCCTGCCCGACTGTCTCCTGGGCAACCTTGCGGCCGCTCCGATGGGGCGGCCGCTCTTTTTTCGCGAGGGCGCAACGCCGCCCCTTGGGGAGTTATCGCCATGACCTTTCGCCGCAAGCCCGACGCGCCACGCCGCGACGTCGCCGCCGAAATTACCAACCTGATCATCGAGAAGCTCGAAGCCGGCGTTCTGCCTTGGTCACGTCCTTGGGGACTGACCGGAGCAGGCGGCCGACCGCTGCGTCACTGCGGTACGCCCTACACGGGGATCAACACCCTCTACCTGTGGGCAATCGGCGACGCTCGTGGCTACAACAGCCGCACCTGGATGACCTATCGCCAGGCCGAAGAGCTGGGCGGCCAGGTCCGGCGCGGCGAGCGCGGGTCGCTGAGCGTGTACTTCTCCAGCTTCTCAAAGACCGAGACGGACCGCGTCACCGGCACCGAGGCGACCAAGAACATTCGCTTCCTGCGGTCCTACATCGTCTTCAACGTCGATCAGATCGACGGGCTGCCGACCTACTACTATCCAACCGTCGCGCCGCCACAGCCGCGGGTCGAGTCCGAACACCGCGCGTCGATCGATGCCTTTTTCGGGGCTTTGCCGGGCACAGTCCGGCATGGCGGCGACCAGGCGTATTTCTCGCCCATCGGCGACTACATCCAGATGCCGAACCGCGGCGCGTTCCGGTCGGACGATCATTACGCCAGCACCCTGGGGCACGAATACACCCACTGGTCGGGTGCGGCGTCGCGTCTCGCACGCGAGTTCGGCAAGAAGTTTGGCGACAGCGCTTATGCGTTCGAGGAACTGGTAGCGTCGATCGGGCAATGCCTCGTCTGCGCCGAGCTGAGCTTGCCCGGCGACCTGCATGACAACCACGCCAGCTACATCGAGCACTGGCTTCGCATCCTGAAATCGGACTCGAGCGCGATCATCAAGGCCGCGTCGAAGGCCGAGCAGGCATTCAACTACCTGAGGGACCTTGCGCGGCCTGCCAGCGCGTCCCCGGCCGACGGCGAGATGGCAGAGTGGCACGAGCCCGAGGCGCTCGCCGCATGATCCCCCGTGCAAGGAGACGCAACCATGCGTATCGAGCTGAAGAAGCTGAAGGTCGTCAACGCCCTCTCCGAGGAGACGACCTGCTATACCGCCGAGATCTGGGTAGATGGGGCGCGCGCGTTCCTGGCGTCCAACCGAGGCCATGGCGCCGCGGACGACTTTCATCAGGTCGGCGTTGTCAGCGAGCCGTCGGTCAACGCCTGGCTCGCCGCAAATCGGCAGCCCACGCGCTTCGGCGACACCGTTCTCGAGCACACGCTCGAGTTCGAGGTCGCGGCGCTGATCACGAAGACCGAGGAGGCAAAGCGGCTCCGTCGCTCTTTCAAGAAACAGCTTGTCGTGATCGATGACGGCAAGGTGTTCGGCTACCCGCTGAAAGGGCGTTCAATGAGCGCCGTGGCCGACGCCGTGCGCCGCACCCGACCGGGCATTCGTGTCGTGAACGACGATGAGACGGCTGTGGAGCAAGCGGTCGATCTGCTGATCGCGCAATCCGAACAGGCCCAATCGTGAAGCTCGACCTCATGCAGCTGCTCGGCCCGACCCGACCCGACCCGGTTTGGCAGGCCGAGCGGGCGGGCTGGCGTTGCTACGTCTTTGGTAACGGCTGCGGCTACCGAGCAGGAACCCGGCTTGCGGCCGCCTGGGAGCGGGGGTTCGCGGCAGCGGCGCGATCCTCCGATCCGATGGGCCTGATGCTCTGAAGGCGGGAAGGGGAGGGGGAAGCGGGATGGTGAGCGCGAGACGCGCTCAGGACCCGGAGACCGCCATGCCCTACGACGTGCCTTTCCGCCACCAGCAGGCGCTCGATCCCAGCGCACTCACCACGATCACAACCGGCCTTCACGCGCTGTCGCGCGCGATCGACGACTGCCGCAACGCGGGCGTCAGCCTTGAGGCAGACGCTGCGGTAATCCTGCTGGCTCGCCATCTCGGCACCCTCACACAGACCATGCCCGACGACGCCGTACTGCGGCGCCGTGCCACGGAGAGCATCGCCGAGCTGCAGCGCTTCCCGGCGCTGCTGACGCTGGCAATCCGGGGCGTCGCATATGATGCGGCCGCCAAGGATCTCTTCCACGCCGATGGGCGACGCGCGATGCTCAAGCTGGCCGCTGCTCTCTGCCTTCCCGACGGCAGCTATTCCATTCGGTCAAACCGATCGGGTCCGGCTGTCTCCGGCGAGATCACGCTTCACGGCGAGGAGGTCTGGGTTCAGCTCTCGCTTGGAGCGCTTGGACCCGACTACGAAGTTTCGTTCCGACGCGTCAAGAGCCGCGACGACCATCTTGGCGATCGACGCCGGTTCGCAGCGATCCGCGAACTCCTCAACCCCGAGCGCTTTGCCGAACGGGTGCGCCGCGAGTTGCGGCTGGCACCCGCTTCGGCCGAACGCGTCACCCTGTTCGGCTGACCCGGATGGAACTGCTCGCCACCCGAGCCCGCGTGACGGGGATTCACCCTCAATACCAGTACCGGCTCTACGCCTCGTTCGCCACCCTCTCGCCGGAACGCGTGTTCCAGATCCACTACCATAGCGACTTCGGCCACGGGCGAGGTCTGTTGGCCAAGATGAGCGAGGTGATCGCTCCGATCGCGTGGCTGGCCATGCCGCCCGGCCGGGAGAAGTCCCTGCAGGCAAGGGCAATTCATCTGATGGCCGCGAGGATCGAGACGGCCGTCCTGTCGACAGTGTTCCCCGAGGCCATGGTCGACCCGATCCCGCTCTTGCTCGAAATTACCAACGAACTGCCGGACGAGCGAGTGTCCGTCGAGATCGCTGACATCATGGGCCGATACCAGCCGCTCGCCGACGATCCGGCGTTGGCCGACCGTCTTGACCCCCGCCGCCTCTGACGCGGCCCAACTGGAAAGGATTTACCATGGGCTGGCTCACCATGCCGTTGTCGTCGATGCACCCGCACACGACCCCGAAAGCCTATCTCGACGCCCAATTCACCTATGACCGACGGGATGACGCCGGAAAGGGCAGGGCGCTTCGGATCGTCGCGTCCTCCTGGCTCCGCAACCAGGTCTATTACGCGGCCGCGGTGCCGAGCACCGATGGGGTCGATGAGCCGACCTTCGCCGTCGTCTGCCTGGTCAAGTGGAACCCTCGCGACAAGGAGGGCTACGTCTTCGGCTTCAAGGATAGTGCGCCGTTGTGGCGCTGAAAGGAGTATCAGTAATGATGAGGTAAGTTGAGGAAACCTCTGCCCGCCAAGCTAACCTTGGGTTCGAAAGACCTGAAATCCGGAAACGGACAGGGGACAATAGCAT
>NZ_LR733911.1:0-15508 GCF_902506585.1 Sphingomonas sp. T1 | reverse complement strand
CCACCAAAGCCCTTCGAAAGGGCTTCCGTTTGGGGCTGTCGGCTCCGGGCTACGCCCTACGCCGACAGCCCCAAACGGAGTCTCATCTTGATTGACGCTGCTGTCTCACCTTCATCGCCGCGCAGCACTGGTGGATTGCTGCCCGGCCGCTATTGGGCGGAGATCGGGATAAGCGGACGTTCGTTCAGGTTGGGGGCAGGGGGGGGGGCGAAGGGCTGCTTCCTGGTGGAGAGCGGCCCGTCCGATTTGGAGACGCCGAAATCGGTGAACGGCCCTTCGTTCAGCTGTCATCGATCGGCGGCTAAGCTGCGCGGCGAGGAACGCGAACAGGCACTGATGCTGTGGAAGCGCAAAGGCAAGCGGGCGTTTGAGAGCGAGCTCGTTTCCAAACCGCAGACAAGTGACGCTAAGCGGCCATAGCGGCATGGTCTTCTGGCCCCGCCAACAATTGGGGCAGGCCCCGCTCAATCAATTTTGCGCGGGCGGCAAGTGTGAAAGGTCGATTGGGAAGAGTCCGACTGACAATGGTTTTTCGATGCTTTTCGATCAGGTCTGGATCATTGGCGCGCTCGGCTTCCATCGCCCCTTCATAAAGCATGAGCAGCTTGTCAATCTCATCGCCCAAGTCGATCATCACTTGGCGTCGCGCGGCAAGAATGTCCGGCAGGTCAAGGCCATAGAACCGCACACTTGCTTTCACGCGTTCTTTACCTGCATTCGTGCAAGTCTTGGATGACGCCATCAGCCCGTCTGATCCGACGTCGATCAAAGCTACGTCCGCTTCGTTCGTCGGGTCGAGCAACAGCGGCCTTTCTTGCGGAATACAACGATTATCCCAGCACGCGACGGGACTGCCCGTCACCAAAGGAAACCAGCTCGATTTGCCGAATGTCTCGCCAGTCTCTTCGTCTGTGCTCAGCCGGTTTGAGCGTTCGGCGGAATATCGGAAATTGTCCCAGTCAAAGGCAAGCCAAGGGTAGCCATCGTCCTTGACACCGTCGCCGCGCTGGCCCTCTGACTTCGGACGAAAATGATCCACATCATAAGGTGATTGCGGTCCGACCGCTTCAGAATACCAGCACTTGCCATACGACATCGCCCTGAGGTAGCGCTTGAAGCCACGCCATACATGAGACTTCTTCTTGATAAACGCGATACGCTCATCAGCGGGAAGCGCTTCCAGTTGAATTTGCGCCCTTTCGGCGACTTTAAGGACCTTTTCCGGAATCTTTGCCGGGTCACGCTTCACGTAAATCAATGCGCTTTCCCCCGGTCTTCGGATAGCGATTTGATCAGAGCCTGCATGGCGAGTCTGCGTATTTCGATCTGGTCCTGCGTCATTGGCGGTCGGTCGGCATATTTGTAATCCTGCACCGCCTTTAGGAAATCATCGTACAGCGGATCACGGCTTTCGTGCATGAAGCCAAGCCGGTCGAGCTTGTCATTTATGGCGATCAGGTCACGTTCCTGTTTGTCGCTGCGCTCTTCCAAGCGAGCTAACCGGTTGCGCTCGTCGATCTGCTTCTGCGTTTCTGGATCAAGTGTGGTCGGCAAGCCAAATATTTCGGTAAGCGTCGACGTGAAGCCTAGACCACGTGGATCGGCATAGGGTTCGGTGACTAGAATTTGGTCATCCGCCCCCTTCTGCATGACGCGGACCTCTTTCTTGGTCAGCGCCGCAATAGTCAGCGGGTTGTGGGTGGTCATGATGATCTGGCACTTGTCCTCGTCAGCCGCGACTTCGGTCCATTCGCGGATCAGGTCGAGATAGGAGAGCTGCCATGCGGGGTTGAGGTGGGTGTCGGGTTCGTCGAGCAGGAACAGCGCCTCTTTGCCACGTGAGACGCGGATCAGGCCGAGGACCATCAATAGTTGCCGCTCGCCATCGGACAAATCGCTGAAACTGACATCGCCACTATCGTCATTTTTGCGCGTAACCCAAACAATCATTTCGCGGAGCAGGTCGGATATGTCGGCTGCTTCAAGCGCAGCGAACATATCCTGATCAGTCTCAAATTCTGCAGCAAAGGACTGAAGCGCAGCTTTGTCACGAAGAAAACAAGCGAGTTGGGCTTCGGTACGCGGCTTCTGACGGTAGTCATCGACTACCTTGCCGGCCATAGTCAGAGGGTGGAAAGCGATGTCGCGCAAAGTCCTTGCGCAAGTTCCAGCGGGTCCACGGGCCCCCCAGACATCCATCGCCTGTTCGCCAAGCGTATCATATGTGCGCCGTCCTCTGCCGACACCATCCGCCCGGCTTCGCGCCTTCTGCCAGTTCCCATGATTGAACCACGATGGTTCCTTGAAATGTGCGAGAGCCGAGTGAAACCCAGTAATGCCAAGTTTTTCAGTCAGCAGCTTTCTGACGTCGCCATCCGTCCCAGGCTTGGCGAGATAGGACAGCAGCGCGAGAACGCCATGAATGGGCCGACAATAGAATAGTCGGCGAGCGGCTTGAGCAGCCTCGTATTCCTCATCATCACGTTCTTTGTTGATGACGCCATAATAGCGAGATTGGTGATCATCGAATAGCTTCTCAAGCTTTCGCCCCGATCCTGAATAGTAGCCAAAAATCAAATCGGGCATGACCGAGCTTGGCGTAACAAACTCCCCGCCTCGGATTGAAGGTCCGTGCTCGTAGGTAACAATAGAAGCATGTACGCGCCCCTCTCTATTTGAGATGCGTACGTGTTTGCCTCTCAGGATGTACTCAATTTCAAAGTGGAAGCTCGGCGGAGGCAGTTTGAGATCAGAAAACCGGAACACCTCCACAATCGCCTCAATCAGGTTCGATTTCCCGCTGCCATTTTCGCCGATCACAACCGTGGTCAGGCTGTCCTTGTCGAAATCGACTGTGACGTTTTTCAGGTTGCGATAGCCGTCGATGTAGACGCGGAGGAGGCGCATCAGGCGGCTTTCAGTTCTTCGGCGTTGTCGAGGATGTGGCCCTTGTCGATTTCCCAGGCGAGCTGCTTGTAGAAATCGGAGACGGGCAGATCGGCGGCGCGAAACAGGCTTTGCGCGTCGCTAAAGCGGCCAGATTTGAGCAGCCCCGCGAGATATGGCTTGCCCTTCACGTCGTCATCCTGACGGCTTTTGGTCATGGAGACTTTCCTTGCTCTCGTAGGCGCGTTCCCGACCGTGCCCGTTGCAGACACGGTCACTGGTCCCAAGGTGATTTCGGCGGTGCCCGTGATAGGCGGCAGGTTCGCCCTGCCTCCGCGCTTTCCCTTCGGCGCTATGCCCGGTTCTGCCTTGATTCGTTCCAGCACCTTGGCCGCTGGTTCGTCATTGGTGTCCTGCGGCACCAACTTGCCCTGAAAGGCTTTGGCGAGGATGGCGGCGTCGAGTTTGGGGAGGAGGCGGGCGGCGGCAGCGTGATCGGCGGCCATGCGGTCAAGCCAGCCAAAGGCGGAATCGATGCGGCGGACGATTTCGGCCTGTTCGTCCAAGCTGGGTAACAAGAACCGAAATGCTGCTATTTTCTTTGCGTTGATGTTCGATTGGCTCACACCGTCTGTCTTCACTGCCCAGCAGTAATTCCGTCCCGCGGGGCCATTGAGGCTGTAAGTGAGGTATTCCGGCATCAACTTCTCAGTGCATTGGATGCGTATCAAATATCCCGCATAAACTGCGTCTTGTTCGCCCTTGTAGAGCGCCGTCTTCCCAACCAGCTCAGGACTGTTGGTTCGATTGAAAAGCACGTCGCCGGGAATCAGCGTGTATTTCTTGATCTCGGCCTTTTCGGACGTGAAGACGAGATTTGTCCAATCCAGTTTTCCATCCTGAATGTTACCCATGCGGAGCACCGGTACTTCACCGGACGGGGCCGACTTTGCTGAGGTTCCGTACGAAAATCCCTTCGCTACGTCGACCAGCGCAACCTCTTTGGCGTCACTCAAACCCTTTGCTGCTCGCCAACCCGCCGTCAGTTCCCCCGAAAAGGCCAGCGCGAGGAGGCGTTGTTTGTAGCGGGCGATGAGGGTGGGGATGCGGTCCAGCTCTTTGCGGGCGCGGGCGGTGCGCGCGGTCAACCCATCCACCGTCGCCACAATCCGCCGCTGTTCCGGGATTGGCGGCACCGGCAAGCGAAGTTGCTTTAATTTGCCACCGGCGACCCGTTGCCTTGTAGTTCCACCGGCCTCACTTAAGATTTCCGCTCGCACTGCGGGGGAGTTGATTGTGTGCATCAGCCAACGCGTGTCTGCTCCCGCCAACTCTCGGTCAGGACGCCAAACAAAGACGTCTACTGCGGTTACGGCGTGCTGCCCTATGTCAGGAAAAATGCACGCCCGACCGAGCGGGTCTGGCATACGAGCAATCAGAACATCGCCATTTTGCAAATAGGTGCAGTTCAGACGTTCTACTGACTCAACGTTCATGAACCGCTGCGACTTATTGACGAAAAAGCCGTCACCAATGTCAGCAAGCTGGATTAGCCGAACCGACCCCATGGGGTCTTGATCCTTGCTCTCGACCCAGTCGCCGTCCGTGACGACACTATTTTGACCGGCAAGCTCCAGTACCGTGGCTTCAGCCCATCCCTGCGGCAACTCGCTCATGCGCCCACCCCATCGGCAGCGATGCGCGCTTGCTTCACGTCATTATAGCTCCGCTTCTCGCCCTTCACCTTCCATTCGGACAGGCCATTGCTGTTGCGATCCAGCACGACGGCGGCAGCGGCGGAGGGGCTGGAGAAGCTGTAGGGTTTGACGAAGGTATACCGGCCATCGGCACCGGGTTGCAGCACGCCTTGCTTGACCAGGTTGTCTTTCAGCGCACCATAACTCTGTTGGACATAGCCGGTATCCTTCAGCGCCTGCGACCCTTCGAGGACAACGAATTCGCCATCTTCCTCCACCGCCTGCGCCTGCACGCCGGACTTGTGGCGAATTTCGAATGTCATCTCGCCGCTGGTGCGCTGCGCCACCGGGGTGGCCGTCTGAGTGACAGCGCGCGGCTGGGGCTTGAGCAGATCGAGGCCGACCACGGGCAGGATGATTTTCAGATTGACGAGGAACTGTTCCATGTTCGCCTGATCCGCCTCTGGCAGACGGCGGCGCTGCCCGGCGGGGCTGGTGCCGTTGTCCAGCGTGACGCGGTTGGCCTGCGCCGCCATCTGGATCAGCCGCGCTTCCAGATACTCCACATGGCCCTTGGACAGATCATCATCGCTGGTGGTGACGGCAATCGCGGTTTCCCAAAACTCGCGCTGCGCCGCGCTCTGCTTGATCCGCTCGCGCACGCTGTTGGCCGATCCGATGTACGCGCGCGTGCCGCCCACCGCTTCTGCGTCCGGCCCGGAGAGAATGTAGATGCCCGTCCGGTCCAGCTCTGGCCGGGCCGTGAGCGCGGCGAAGGTGGTGCCGGTGGCGACGAAGGTGAGACCAGTCCAGCCGTGAATGGTCGCCTTGCGCAAGCCGGTGGGCGTGCCATCGACGAGAAAAAGCTGGATGGTGCGACCGAAGGTTTCGGGGGTCATATCTTTGGCTCCCGATCAACAAGATAGGGCCTTGCAGTTTTGTCCTTGGTCAAGCGTGGACGAAACGTCTGCACTGGCTGGCGTTCTTCCTGAACTTCAAATTCGACCTTTTTGCCTTTGAGCTCTGTAGGACGCCAATAGATGGCCCAAATCCCGAGCGCTGCACCAATCCAGCAGGCAATGCTCACGATTTCCGTCAAGCTTATGGAAGCCTGAACGTCCGATGGCTGCAATGTCCAGTTGGGGTTCGCAACATGAGATGCTGCCGCCAACAAAAACAACCAGAAAACGAAGAAACAGATGCTCAATCTGTCGTTCACGCCAGAGACTGACCAACGAAGACCATATTTTCCGACATATGCAGTCTTGTGAAGTCGACCTTCAAAGTCGTCTTCCAGCATGTCGATATGATGCTCCCAATTCTCTTGCCAGAATTTCGAGCCCTGAGCTGAGAACCAACCTGCCGCCGCCGTAACCGTGCCAAGCGCAGCGAGTGCCACGGGCACTGCCACAGGGACTCCGTCGGCCCCGCCTTTCCAAATTAAGCCGATTGCAGCGAAAACGGCTGCTTGCAACAACCAGAAATAATTCGCCCGCTTCCAATAAAGCTGGATTTCGAACTTCCTGATTTCATGAGCGCGTTCAAGCGCGGCCTTCCTCATGCTGTAGTTTAGATCGAAAAATGGCGTCCCCGAATCACGCAGATCGTTGACGGGTTCCAAATCCCGCTGGAGGCCTGTCGTCTCCAAATAGACTTTACAAGTCACGCCTCAACCTCTTCGGTCTCGGCCAGTTCGTCAGCAACCGCCTCGATCTCCTCCAGCGCGGCGCGCAGGTGGCCAAGGATTGCGGCGGCGATGTCATCGGGTTCGGTCAAGCCTTCCTCGACCTCTTCCTCGTCCTCGCGGAGCCAGGAAATGTCGAGGTTATCATTGCGCTTGTCGATGTCTTCGCGCGTGAAGACGCGGAACCGCCCGGTCTCGCCTTCGTCCGTACGCTTGGCTGTGCCGAGCGGGTCAGCGCCGTAGGCCTTGATAAAGGGCGCGAAATCGCCTGCCGCCAGCACACGGTTTCTGCCGAAGTTGGGCATTTGCGCCCGCAGGTCATAGAACCATACCTTCTTGGTCGCGCCGATACGTTCTTCGGACTTCTTGGTGAGGAACATGACGTTGGTTTTCACGCCCTGCGCATAGAAAATGCCGGTAGGCAGGCGCAGGATGGTGTGCAGATCGCACAAGTCCATCAGCCAATTGCGCAGATCGCGGCCCATATTGTCTTCGAACAGGATGTTGTCAGGAATGACGATGGCCGCGCGTCCACCGACCTTCAGGCCGCGCACAACATGTTCCATGAACGGGAGGGGACCTTTGCGTGATCCTGCCGTTATCACAAAATCGCTGCGGGTGGTGCTTTCTGGAAACTTGTTGAATGGCGGATTGGTTAGGATGAGGTCGGCGGGGTCAAATTTTTCGGCATCCGATGTCAGCGCATCAATGCAGTCAATCGGCTGGTCAATGCCGTGCAACAGCAGGTTCATCGTGTTGAGCCGGTGCGTGCCAGTGATCAACTCCGCGCCCTGATAATTGCCATTGCGCTGCGCAAACGCGGTTTCCTTGGAAACTTTCGTCAGCTCATCCGTGTCGCGCAAGATGGTGCGGTGTGCGGAAATAAGGAATCCGCCGGTCCCGGCAGCGGGGTCCTGGATGATTTCGCCTGCCTTGGGTTGGACAAGTTCGATGATGGTATCGATCAACGGGCGAGGCGTGAAATACTGCCCGGCCTTCGATTTTCGCTCTGAAGTCGTGCGTTCCAGCAGCCCTTCGTAAAGATCACCGAGGCCATCCTCCTCCGCCGCATACCAGTCAACATTATCAATGGTGGTGATCAGCGAAGTGAGTGCCGTGGCCTTGGTCAGCGAGGTCTTGGCATCGGTAAAAACCTGATTGACCAGCGGGAAATTGACTTTCGATTTGGCTCCGAGCGAAACCAGCAAGGTGCGATAAAACTGAAGGCGCTGCTCGCCCTCCTTCTTTCGGAGGGCGCTCCAGCGGTATTCAGCTGGCAGGCGGTCTTCGAGCTTCTTGCCATCGCGCGACACTTCCTCAAGCATCTTCAGCAGCAGGAGATAGGTCAGCTCAGTCACGTATTCGTAGTAGCTGACGCCGCCGCCTTGCAGGCTTTTGCTGGCGTTCCACAGCTTTTGAACGGTCTCCCGCGCTCTAGGTCCGTTCATTACCCTACTTTTTTCCAGATTTTTTCAGAGAGGTCGCGAACGACCTGTTCCAACTCGCCATTAAAGACCCAGTCGATCCGTGGCCAGCCACCAAGCGATGCAAACGGTTCCGCATCGAATGCGGCCCGATCCACCACGATTTGAAGCTCAAGCTGCCGCCCGATCCGCTCGATCCATTTGCGCTGAACATCGGTCCATTGGCGCTTGCGCAGGATTGCTTCGACAGCATGACGGACGCGCTCCGCATAGGAAACAAGCGGGTCACCTATCGCAGCCTGGCGGATGTAGCCAATGATCGAGGCGGCCGAGCGGAATAGGTGGACGTCTCTGAGTCCCAAACGAGGTTTGACCCTCTACAAAGCTGACGAGATCGTCCTGGGCATGGCTGAGCGGGATGAGGAACGCCGGGGATCAGGCCCAGCGAAACTCGGTCTCGTTCAGCCAAAGCGAATGGAGTAATGCGGCGAGCTTCCGTGCGACGGCCGTTCTGGCACGCCTGGGCCCTTTAGCTTCGGCGATTTTCCTGCCCCACGCCTGAAGGACAAACGGCCGCTTCACCTGCGACAGTGCGACGTTGGCCGCTTCGTAAAGCGCCTTACGCAACATGGGATCTCCCGCCTTGGAGATATGTCCGCTCACATCGCGTTCTCCCGATTGACTGCGTCGGGGGGACAAGCCCCGCATAGGCGCCGACATCCTCGCTTCTTGCGAAACGGTGGGGGTCTTCGATGGTAGCAGTGAAGGTAAGGGCCGTGATCGGTCCGACACCAGGAACGCTCATCAGCCGGGCGCAGACCTTGTCCGCCTTTGCCGGGTCGTTGAGCAGGCGATTGGAGGCGCGCAGTTGCTCCTCAATGGCTTCCATGGCCGCAATAAGCGGGGCGAACAGAGGCGTCAGATCTGGGCGCTGCGCATGGAAGGCGGCCAGGCGTTCGGCACGCCGACCCGGTGTTCTGGCAGTACCCATGCGCAGGCCGAACAGCTTCAGGAGCCTGCGCAACTGATTGGCCATGGACGTCCGCGCGGTGATGAGCTGGGCGCGAATACGCAGGGCTGCCCTGTCGATATGCGTGGCCGACGCTTTCATGTGAACCCGCTTGTACCAGCCAGTGCGGGCCAGCTGCGCGAGCCCTTCTGCATCGTGCACATCACTTTTGTTTACCCGCGCGGAAAGGACACCTTACCGTCGGCGTCGACCACGCAGATATGCGTCGTCTTGTCGCTCACATCCAATCCTGCGTAAATCGACATCGGTCACCCTCCTGCATTGAAGCGCCAAGGCGACTTCGTACCATGCACGAGGGTGGCTACATCAATTACGCGGTGTCCCAGTTTTCGCCGTTCCAGCGGAGCCGCAGGGTGATCGGGCACTGATGAATGAATGTCGGAAGTTGGGCGCGTGAAAAGGCGCTGGGAATGGCGGAAACTGGGTCGTGACCGCCGAGACAGCCATCGACCAGTTCAAGCCATCGCTGCGTTAGCCGGCGAACGGCTGCTCCCGACAGATCCTTCCGTTCGCGTGGCACAAACCGGACAGGCAGCAACGGGCCCGAATTGGCCGCTCGCGACGCTCTCGATCGTTCCTGCATGCGGTCGTCCGTGCAAATTGGTTGGCGCCACCGATGGGTAAGCTGGAGCGAACAGCGCCCGGTCGACCGTGATGCAGTGGTAGTCCAGTTGGTTCTACCGCAGGAAAAACCTCCTGAGCTGGCGTTGGCCCGGCCGGCATCCATGCCGCCGAATAGTGATGCGAAGCCGTCGCCTGCTAGAATCGAAAGCCCAGCGTTGCCATAACGTTGCGCGGTGCGGCCATGAAGCAGTCCCCACGCGCGAGGCAGGAGGCGAAACCTCGGTTGTCCAGCAAGTTGGTCGCATTGATGGCCAGGCGCCACTTGTCCCAGCTGATCTCCGCCAGAGCATCGACCGTCGTACGCGACGGGGTGACGATCGTGTACAGTGTGCCGGGCGCGATCCCGGGGTTGAGACCATAGGGGTCGAGCGGCCCGGTCGACTTGCTCTTGCCGCTATACACCACGCCCGCACCGAGCCTCAGCTGCGGCCCGCTGCTGTCCCCGAAGGTCTTGGTCGACCAGATCGACGCGGTGTGGCGCGGCATATAGTCGAGACTGGTGTTCGCCTCGGAATCGAGCTGGCTGTAGCCATAGTTCAGGAGCAGCTCGAAATTGCCCGGCAGGACGCGGCTCGCCTCGAACTCGATGCCCTTGGTGGACAATTTGCCGGACTGGGTCGTCACGTTGTTGGCCAGATAGAGGACGCGGTTGCGCTCCTTGATCTTGAAACCGGTCACGGTGACCAGCGTTCGGGGATCGGGCTGCCATTTTACACCCGCCTCGTATTGCGTGCCCATCTGCGGTTTGAAGGGGTCGGTCGGGACGCCGCCAGGCCCCGTCAGCCGGCCGGCGATCGGCAGGAAGCTTTCGGTGTAGCTGAAGAAGGGCGAGACGCCTGCGCCGAGCTCGCCAATGATGCCGGCGCGGAAGGTCGTGGCATTGTCCTCCTGGCCCGAGGAGTTGGTCACATGGTCACGGCGGGCGCCAACAATCACCGACATGCGATCGAAGAAGCGGATCTGGTCCTGGACATAGACGCCGAGCTGCTTCTGCGAATCATAGGCAAACGGGCCGCTGGGGTCGTAGGTCTGCAGCGATGCATAATCGATGTCGTATAGATCAACCGTCTCCAACGCCGTGGTCGCGAACCTCTTGCCGACCTTGTTCCAGCTATAGTCGAGGCCGGCCAGCAGCGTGTGCTCGATCTCTGCGCCGGTATTGAACTTGAGCTGGACGTTGTTGTCGGTCGAGAAGACGTTCATCCGCGCATCGCTGGCGTCTGCATACAGCCCGATGGTGCGGCCATCGGTGCCATAAACCGCGAACGGATTGGTCGGGTTGGTATAGCTGTCGGCGTAATGGGTGAAATATTCGAGGTCGCTGTCGATGTATCGTGCCTTCAGGCTGATACGAAGATTGTCCGAGAAGCGATGGACCAGCGACCCGCCACCCTGGAGCGAGCGGCCGGCATAGCGGTCCCAGCCGGCCTTGCCGACGAATGTGTAGGGATCGAGCTGCCCGCCCGGATTGCCGGGATTGGGCGCGAAAGTGCCGACGATCGGCAGGAACTGCGAGGTCGAGCCGGTGTCGTCCTTCTGGTACAGGCCGGTCAGGATCAGATCGGTATCCGCCGTCGGCTGCCAGCGGATCGACGGTGCGAACATCACGCGGTCGTCGGGAACATGATCGATGAAGGTGTCGGAATCGCGCACGCGTCCGACCGCACGGATCGCCAGCGTGTCGCTGAGCGCCAGGTTGATATCCCCTAGCGCCTCCTTGCGGTCATAGCTGCCATAAACGAGGTTCAGCTCGCCGCTGGTGCGGAACTCGGGCGTCTTGGAGACGAGGTTGATGAGACCGCCGATCGAGCCCTGGCCGAACAGCACCGATGCCGGGCCACGTACGATCTCGACCCGCGAGAAATTATACGGGTCCGAGGGGATGCTGGCATAATAGGAGAAAATGTCTCGCATGCCGTCGCGGAACTGCAGCGCGCTGATGCCGCGGACGTTGAAGCCATCGACTCGCGTATCGCGGCCATAGGGATTGGCGAGGACGCCGGCGGCGTACTTCACGGTGTCGCTGATGTTGATCGCGCCCTGCGACAGATACTGGTCGGCCGGGATGATGGTGAGCGGCTGCGGTAGCTCGATCAGCGGGGTTTCGGTCTTTGTGCCGGCGATGGTGCCGGTCACCACGATGTCGTTTTCCGGTGCGGGCGGCTCCGCATTCTGAGCCCAGGCCGCAGAACTGGCCAGCATGCTCGCCACCCCGGCCGCAACGATCAACTTCCCCATATTCCGCCCCTTCGTCTCACTGCAGTCCGATTGTGGGCGCTCTTATATATTTGCGAAAGATTATCAATTGCATTAAGCTTGCCTTGCTTGACGCGCACGAAACCGATCCAGTCTCGTCATCGATGGGCGCGAACTCTGCTGGCCGGGCCAAGCGCGATCGTGGTGACACTGATGTCGCTTGCCGGCAAGCCGCCGCACCCGCCGCTGCGCCCGCCTTGGGGGAGGCCCAATGATCCATCTGAAGAAGGAAGAGACCAAGGCGATGGTCGCGGTGCACGGCTGGTCTGGCATCCTGCTCGGCCTACTGCTCTATGCCGTGGTGCTGACGGGCACCGTGGCGGTCTTCGCGCACGAAATCGGCGCATGGTCGGCCGGCCATCTCGCCACGCGCTCGTCGTTCCAGCAGCCGATCGACGCGACGATGCGCCGCCTGACCGCGCAGACCCCGCCGCACTATGGCGAGGCGGTCAATCTGTTCGAGATCGGCGATCACGGCCTGGGCGTGTTCTTTCACCGCCACCAACCCAATGCGAAGGGCGTCCCCGCTGAGAAAGGCGTCCCAGGCCAGCTTTAGTGGCCGGTCGAGCGACCGTCTGGCTAAGATTAACGGGCGTCTGAGTTTGGAAAGCCGGGGAGGGCATTTAACGGCGACTTATGGGTCCTGTTCGCAATTCTCTATGATCTGAGCAGGTTGACGTTCTCAAAGTAGCGGTCCGAAGAGATAGTGGACCAAAATGCCGGCCTGAGCCTTCCCCGGCTATTCTCGTTGCGGAACCTGCCTTGATGACCTCGCTGCCGACCCGACGTTAAGCGAGATAATCCGACCTCCAGTCGCTCATTTTGACTTGAAGGCGCGCGTTAACCCTCGTTCGCTTGCGGGAACCATGGCCGCATCCTAACCCTCGCACCGTCGCAACCCAAGGAGCCGCATATTGTCCGTCAAACTGATGCTAGCGGCTCTACTGTCCACCACGCTGGCGACTGCCGCGGCGAGGGGGCAGGCGGTACCCGCGCCGGTCGTGCAGCCGGGTGAGAGCGCAGACGACGCGCGTTTGAAGCAGCTGTTCTACAACAGCGATGAGTCGAGCTTGAAGCGTCATCCCATCGAGGCGGTTTTCCGTGGCGACCTGCGCTACGCCGACCGGTTTGGCGACTATCTGACCGATGCGTATCTCGCGGCCGAGCGCGCGGCAGTGGAGCATGACCTCGCGACCCTGAACACAATCGATCGTACCAAGCTGACCCCGACAGATCAGATCGCCTATGACGTCTTCAAGACGCGAAACGAGACTGATCTCGCCGGTTTTGCGCCCGCGCTCTTGAAGGTGCAGCGCGACCTGCCGATCGACCAT
The DNA here is from genome assembly GCF_902506585.1 of Sphingomonas sp. T1. Lineage (NCBI taxonomy): Bacteria > Pseudomonadati > Pseudomonadota > Alphaproteobacteria > Sphingomonadales > Sphingomonadaceae > Sphingomonas > Sphingomonas sp. T1. Next base: position 2,573 of record NZ_LR733911.1, on the reverse strand, counting down.
ATGAACGGGTTTCAGACCTTCTATCCTGATTTCGCGTCGGGCAACGGCGCCGCGCCGTTCAAGACGCTCGCCGACTATGAGAACAATCTGAAGCGCAACGCGAAATATGCCGTTGTCCTCGACCGCGCGATCGGACTGTTCCGGCAGGGGATGAAGGACAAGATCGTCCAGCCTAAGCTGGTCGTCACCAACATGATCCAGGAGTTCGACAACCTCATCGCGGAAGGGGTCGAGGGCTCGACCTTCTACGGCCCAGTGAAGACGTTTCCGGCAACGATCCCCGCAGCGGACCAGGCGCGTCTGAAGGCGGCCTATGGCGCGCAGATTCGCGACGTGATCATACCTGCGCATCGGCAGATGCGCGATTTCCTCGTTAACGTCTATCTGCCTGCCGCGCGCGACACGGTAGGTCTTTCCTCCCTGCCCGGCGGCGACGCCTATTATACTTTTCTGATCCGGCAAAACACGACGCTGCCAATGACCGCGGAGCAGGTTCATCAGCTCGGCCTAACCGAGGTCGCGCGAATCCTGAAGGGCATGGAAGCGCAGAAACAGGCGGTCGGGTTCAAGGGCGACCTGCCGACGTTCTTCGCCTTCCTACGCACCGACAAGCAATTCCAGCCGAGCTCGGTGGACCAGTTGCGCGACGGTTACCGGGCAATCGAGGCGCGTATCTCCAAACTAATCCCCGAGCAATTCTCGCTGACGCCGAAGACGACACTGGATATCCGCCCGGTCCCGGCGTTCAAGGAAAAGACCGAGGCGGCCGGATCGTACAACGGGGGCACGCCCGACGGGTCGCGACCGGGCGTGTTCTACTACAACACCTACGACCTGCCCTCGCGGTACACGTGGGAAATGGAAACGCTGTTCCTCCACGAGGGCGTACCGGGGCATCATTTCCAGATCAGCCTTGCGCAGGAAAACACCGCGCTGCCCGCGTTCATGCGGTTCGGTGGCAACACCGCCTATGTCGAGGGTTGGGCGCTCTATGCCGAAAGCCTGTGGAAGGAGCTCGGCATGGAGACCGATCCGTATGAGCGGATGGGCGGGCTGAACGACGAAATGCTGCGCGCGATGCGGCTGGTGGTCGACAGCGGGATCCACGCCAAGGGTTGGACGCGCGACCAGGCGATCGACTACATGCTCGCCAACTCGCCGATGGCGCGCACCGATGCGACTGCTGAGGTCGAGCGCTACATCGCTATTCCGGGACAGGCGCTCGCCTACAAGATCGGCCAGCTGACGATCGCGGGGACCAAGGCAAAGGCGCGGGCGATGCTTGGCCCGAAGTTCGATCCGCGCGATTTTCATGCGCAGGTGCTTGATACCGGAGCGCTGCCGATGCCGGTGCTAGAGGCTAAGATCGACAAGTGGATCGCTGCTGGCGGCGGTGCGGCGAAGCGAGCGGCCGCCCGATAGCCAAGCGGGCTCGACGTGCCCTGACGGCTAAACAGGCTTGCCCGTATTGAATCCGCAGGGACGGCGGCACGGTCTCGAAGCGTAAGTTCTATGCAGTCAGCCCCTTGGTAAACCAGTCGACGCCGTTGAGATTTTGTCCCGTCCGAATCCGGAATTTGGATCAGGGCACAGTGACTGGTGGCCGTTGAGCTGAGCGGGACGAAGATGAATGAGCGACCGTCTGGGGGAGCGGCGGGCGCTGCTTGAATGTCGCTTCCATCCGACTGTTGGCCCCTAAAGCCACCCTTTGGATCTCTGAGAAGACGAAGTTAAGATCACGCGACGGGCGGACTTTCCTTTTTCGCGTTTTAGCCGCAAGTAACGGCTAGATGGCTCTCTCACCCGACTATTATTCTGTCCTAGGGGTGCCCTCGACGGCAAGTCGAGAAACTATCCACGCCGCGTGGAAAGCGCTGCTCCGTCAATATCACCCCGATGCCAATCATGGTGCGGATGTTTCTGCTCGTGCGAAAGCGATCAACGAGGCGTATTCCGTTTTGGGAAAGAAGGAATCACGCGCCGCCTACGATCGCTCGCAGATCAGGCCGTCTGCCCACCGAGCGACTGGGGACCGTCCGTTTCACCCCAGGAAAGCCGGCAGGCGCCCGATGCGACCTAGCCCGTCGATGCAGCCCAGCGGTAGCTTCTCGCAGCCGCTAGAGACCAACGAATGGCTGATGGGCCTTTTCCTGCTGATCCTCACCGCCGCACCCATCGCTACAATCCTAGTTCTGTGGAATGAGGAATCTGGATTGGCACCTACAGTTCGACGTAGCGTCGCCGCTCATCCCGTGCCTGAACCTCCTGCAAATGGCGTCCAAAGCTCATCGGGCACAAAACCCGGACTCGGACAGCCTGCATCCTAAACTATCGCCCAACCGCGACATTCGAATTCGCAGGGTTAGCCGCCAAAAGCAGTCGTAACGCGGAGATGAACGAGCGGCGGTAGTTGGGAAGCTGGGCAGGGGGCGGGGACGTCTGCTTCTGTGAAGGAAATCGGGCACCGGCAGGTGTACGATTTCCTCCAAAGCAGGAAGCCGCGGGCCTCGGATGCTGACCTATGGGTTTTTCGGTTTTCGGCTGCTGGGCCGCCGGGCGGGACAGCCCGCAGC
>NZ_LR733889.1:0-3815 GCF_902506585.1 Sphingomonas sp. T1 | reverse complement strand
CGACGCCGGACGCCCCGCCCCGCCCCGACTCATCCCCGCCCGAGCATGTGGTCGACGAACGCGGCGAGCGTCTTGAACCCCGACAGCCGCATCCCGCTCTTCTCGTCGCTCATCGATGCGGGGACCAGCGCGCGCTCGAACCCCAGCTTGCTCGCTTCCTTCAGCCGTAGCGGACCGTGCGCGACCGGCCGGATCTCGCCCGACAAGGCGACCTCGCCGAACGCGACCGCGTCGACCGGTACGGGACGCTCCGCCATCGCCGATATCAGCGCCGCAGCGACCGCGAGATCGGCGGCGGGATCCTGCACGCGGTACCCACCGGCAATGTTGAGATAGACCTCGGCCGACGAAAAGCTCAGCCCGCACCGCGCCTCGAGCACCGCGAGGATCATCGCCAACCGCCCCGAATCCCATCCGACCACCGCGCGCCTCGGCGTCGCCCCGCTCGCCAGCCGCACCGTCAGCGCCTGGATCTCGACCAGCACCGGTCGCGTCCCCTCCAGCGCCGGAAACACCGTCGCGCCGGTCATCGCATCGTCGCGCGTCGTCAGGAACAGCGACGACGGGTTGCCGACCTCCGCCAGCCCCTCGGTCTGCATCGAGAAGACGCCGATCTCGTCGGTGCCGCCGAAGCGGTTCTTGATCGCGCGCAGGATCCGGTACTGATGACTGCGCTCGCCTTCGAAGCTCAGCACCGTGTCGACCATGTGTTCGAGCACGCGCGGGCCCGCGATGCTGCCGTCCTTGGTCACATGGCCGACCAGCACCACCGCGGTCCCGCGCTCCTTGGCGAACCGGATCAGCTCCTGCGCCGATGCCCGTACCTGGCTGACCGTACCGGGCGCGCCTTCGATCAGGTCGGAATGCATCGTCTGGATCGAATCGATCACCAGCATCGCCGGCGGTTTTGTCTGTAGCGTCGTCAGGATGTCGCGCGTCGAGGTCGCCGCCGCGAGTTGCACGGGCGCATTGCCGAGCCCGAGACGCCGCGCGCGCAGCCGGACCTGGTCCGCCGCCTCCTCGCCCGAGACATAGGCCACCGACTGGCCGGCAAGCGCCATCTTCGCCGCCGCCTGCAACAGCAAGGTCGACTTGCCGATCCCGGGGTCGCCGCCGATCAGCGTCGCCGACCCCTCGACAAAGCCCCCGCCCAGCGCACGATCGAGTTCCGCGATGCCGGTCGCCATGCGATCGGGTAGCTTGATCTCCGCATCCAGCCCGACAAGCTGGATCGCACGGCCGCCCGTCTGCAGATTGTGCTTCGAATGAAACGGTGTCGCGGCGGTATTCGCCTCCTCGACCAGCGTGTTCCATTCGTGGCAGTCGGCGCATTGCCCGGCCCAGCGCGATGCGACCGATCCGCACGCCTGACACACATACCGTTTCTGAATTTTCGCCATCGCCGCGGTGTAGCCAGATAGGAACGATAAGGGAACAGCGATCACCCGCGCGGCGAAACGCCACCGCCTCGGCAACAGAGGATTGTCTGGCGCTAACCGACGGGCAACGCTATCCGCCCGAGCGATGCAGCCGACCGACCTCCGCGTGGCCCTGTTTAGCGGCAACTATAATTACGTCCGCGATGGTGCGAACCAGTCGCTGAACCTGCTCGTCGGCCATTTGCTGTCCCGCGGCGTCAAGGTGCGGGTCTATTCGCCAACGGTCGCGGAGCCCGCCTTCCCCGCAATTGGCGATCTGGTCGACGTGCCCGCGATCCCGCTGGTCGGCGGACGCAACGAATATCGCGCCGCACTCGGGATCACGCCGCGCGTCCGCCGCGACATTGACGCGTTCGCCCCCAATATCGTCCATGTCTCGGCGCCCGAGTTTCTCGGCCATGCCGCGGTCGCCTATGCGCGCAAACGCGACATCGCGACCGTCGCCTCCTTCCACACCCGGTTCGAGACCTATTTCCGCTATTACCGGCTCGGCTTCCTCGAGCCGATCGCGAAGAAGCGGCTGACGCGCTTCTACAACCGTGTGGAAGAGGTCCTGGTGCCCGGACCCAGCATGGCCGAGCTTCTCCGCGGCTGGGGCGTGAAGTCGTCGATCGGCATCTGGTCGCGCGGTATCGATCACGCGCGGTTCGACCCGGCGCGGCGCGACACGGCCTGGCGCCGGTCGCTCGGCATCGCGGACGACGAGATGGTGGTCGGGTTTCTCGGCCGGCTGGTGAAGGAAAAGGGCCTCGACGTCTTTGCCGACGTCGTCACCGAATTGCGCCGCCGCGGCGTGCCGCACCGCGTCGTCGTCGTCGGTCAGGGTCCTGCGCGCGACTGGTTCGCGGGCCATGTCCCCGAAGCCGTGTTCGCCGGCTTCCAGTCGGGCGACGCGCTCGGCCGCGCAGTCGCGTCGATGGACGTGTTCTTCAACCCGAGCATCACCGAGACGTTCGGCAACGTGACGCTCGAGGCGATGGCGGCGGGCGTGCCCGTGGTCGCCGCGCGCGCGACCGGCGCGGTCGACCTGATCGAGGACGGCACGACCGGCTTCCTCGTACCACCCACCGATATCGGCGCCTATGCGGATGCGATCGGCAGGATCGTGTCGGATCCCGCGCTGCGGCAGTCGATGGGCGAAGCCGGACACGCCAAGGCCGCGGGCTATCGCTGGGACACGATCAACCAGACGGTACTCGACACCTATCTGGCGGTGACGGCGCGCCGGCACCGATGATCGTGGGAGTAATTGCGGGCGACGCGCACCCGTAAGGCTACGCGTCCACCCAGTCGAACGTCAGCGGCGCCGCGCGAAACGCGAACCGGTCGAGATGGCTCGACACCACGTCGCGCATCCGTTCGACATCCCCGCCCCCGGGCACCGTCAGCGCGACGTCGAGCGTCTGGCTGTCCGCGCGCATCTCCAGCACCGCGCCACCCGGAAACCCGATACGCCCCTCCTGTTCGGTGAAGCGCACCTCCATCTTGTGGCTCCAGTGCTTGGCGAGCTGCTGGAGATACCGGCTGGCCGATTGCGTCGGCACGCGTGCGACCGACACGCTCACTTCACGCGCTCGATCTTCTGGACGACCTCGTCGATCAGCGCCGCCACCTGGTGCGCCGCCTCTTCCGAAAAGCCGTCGCCGAGCAACCGGTCCTGCACCGCATGGCGCAGATTGCCCATCGCGCGCCGGATGGGGGCCCGATCCGCACGTTCGCGGTGCTCGCCGACCGCAGCCAGCCGTGCCATCAACGCCGCGACCTGCTCTGCATTCTCGTCGAGATGCGTGGTGCCGGCTGACGTGATCGCAAAACGCTTCTTGGCGCCCTCGGACTGCTGTTCCTCGATCAGCCCCATCTCGTCGAGCAGCGTGATCGTCGGATAGACCACCCCCGGACTCGGCGCATAGGCGCCCCCGGTAAGCTCCTCGATCGCGCGTATCAGGTCATAGCCGTGGCGCGGCAAATCCGCGATCAGCCTGAGCAGGACGAGGCGCAGTTCGCCCCCGTCGAACATCCGCCGCTGCCGTCCGCCCCCCGGCCGCTCACCCTCACCCGGCCCCCAGGCGAAGGCGAAGCGCCCGCCGCCCCGACCGCCGCCATAGCCGCCGCCCATCGCGGCATGGTGTCCGTCACGATGACCGCATCCGCGGCCGTGCATGTGCATGAACATTCGAATCTCCTGTCGAGCGCATCCCGATACGTGCAAGATATATCTTCAGATGTGCTTCGCAAGATCTACCAAGATATATCTTTCGCATGTCTTGGGCAGAGGACGCGTGGTCAGACAGCGGAACGCGAGGCTAGGCCCAGGGTGGCACAGTCGTGCGTATCGACTACATTGCGAGCATGGCCGACCTTTTCGCGGGTTTCGAA
>NZ_LR733877.1:0-23628 GCF_902506585.1 Sphingomonas sp. T1 | reverse complement strand
GAGTGGCGCGGGGGCGAGGGTGGTGATCCTGTTCATGCTATCGTCCGATCCGAAAAGCTGACCTCGTATAATTCCGTCATCGCGAAATGGCCGGCGAACTGCGTCCACAGCCGCCCGGCCAGACCCGCGCGTTCGACCGTCGCGATCCGGTCGACGACGCAGCGCTCGCCGAACCCGACCCGGATCGGTGCGCCGTGCACGCGGACGCGGTCGCCGGGCCCGATCGCGACATCGCCCGCCAGCACGACATGCGCGCAAAGGAACGCGTCGCTATGCTCGATCTCGACGCGGCAGGGCGTGTCGAACCGGGTGGACCGCAGCAGCGTCATGTCCCGGGCGCCTGTGCCGGCAACAGCGCGGCAAAGGTCGCGCGGTTGGTCGGGCCGAAGGCGCTGAGTTCGATCGTCCGGCCCGTCGCGGTGTCGGTCAGCGACAATTCGCCGTCGCGCCAGAGCGTCAGCGTGAAGGGGGGGCGGTCGTTGATCCCGCGCGCGCGCCGGTCGCGCGCCAACCCGCGCATCACGCCGCGGACGAATCCCGTCTTCTGCCCCGCCGCGATCACCGCCACGGTCCCGCCGCGCGCATTGCCGATCACCACCGAGCCATCGGCGCGGTCGACGAAGCGCAGGTCGCGCGACGCGACGGGGGCGATCCTGGCCTGTTCGCGCATCAGCACGGGCGAGGCCGCCGGGGCGATGTTCGCGATCCGGACGATGCTCGTCGCCGCGAGCGTGAAGGCCAGCAACGCGCCGGCACCGATGAGCGTGGTGCGCGGGACGAGGTCCGGATGGCGATGCGTGCCGCTCATGCCGCCTGCGCCTTGGCGAAGACGCTGTCGACAGGAGCATTTTGGGTTGTCTCGGAAGCCGCCAACTGCCCGGTCGGGTGCACCGTCAGGCAGGTCCGGGCGATCAGCGCGGCGACGGTCGCCGCCTCGGGCACCGCACGCAGCATCGGCCGGGGCGTGACGATCCGCCAGGGCCGGGCGTGCGGCCACAAGGCGAGATAGCCGAGCTTGTAGCGGCCGGTGACCGTCAGCGGCATATCGCCGGTCCCGTCGGCGCGCTCCGCGAGATCGACCGCGCCGATCAGCGTCAGCGGCAGGTTGATGCATTTGGGCAGCGCCATGCCGATCCGCAGCACCACGCGCCGGGTGGTCAGCGTATAGAGCGTCGTCCGCGCCGCGCCCCAGGCGAGCAGGTGGAGCAGCGCGACCCCCAGCAGCCCGACGATCGCGGTCATCGCCGCTCCGACGAGGTCCCGCGGACCGTCGATCCCCTGCCGTCCGGCCTCCGCCAGCGCCCACAGCGTCAGCGCCGCGAAATAGGCCGCGACCAGCCGGGTGTGGAAGGCGGTGCGCGCGAGCACCCGCCAGTCGGGTGATCCCTGCCACAGGATCCGCTCACCGGGCGGTGGCACCCCCGGAAGGCCGGGGATCGGTTCGACGTCATGCTCGGTCACAGCAGCGGCTCCTGACGTGCGGGCGTGGCATAGAGATAGCCGCCGCCGAAATAGGCCTGGACCCGCTCCTCCTCGTACAGGGTGATCCGGTCGGCGGCCTCGATCGGCGGCACGTCCGCGAACTGGCTGGCGAGCAGCGCGTCGATGACGACGCGGCGGCGGCGGCGATCGACATTGGCCATCATCATCGGCGCGAGCACCGCGCGGTCACCGACCGACACCTGCATGTAGCGGATCAGCCGGTCGGCCCGGTCGATCCACAGATCCTCGATCGTCCCCGCGACCACGCCATCCGCGCCCAGCATCGGCCAGCCGAGCAGGTCGGGATCGCCGACCGCGACCGCATAGTCCGACGCCACGCTGAGCGGGACGATCCGCGGATGCCCCTCCATGTCGAGATCGGGATGCCGCGCGCGCTCGGCCCAGGCGGCGGGACCGATGCCGTCGACGAGCGGGTTGCCGGTCGGCGCATAGGGGGCGCCCGCGAACCGGTCGGTGCGCCTCGCGGCGATGTCGACGGGTTCGCGCCCTTGGGTCGGCGCCGTGACGCGGCCGCGACCGAAGGGCAGCAGGAACGACTTGGTCGAGGCGGTATGCAGCGGCCCGCCGACCGTATCGAGCCGGCCGGTCAGTTCGTCCTCGAGCGGATAGCCCTCGCGTCGATCCTCGCGGCGCAGATAGAAGACGAGCACGAGGAAGAACAAGGCGAACGCCCAGAGGACCAGGAGCGCGACGTCGATGCCGGATGTCAGATGCGGGTTCATGATCGTCCCTTCAGACCGGAAATTCGCTGAGACCGAAACGCGGCACCGGCCGCTCGTCGACCGCGTCGACGATGGCGCCCCGGCCGCGCACGAGCGGGCCGAGCGCGACGAGCGTGCCGAGCAACAGGAGAATTTCGACGCCGTAGACCGCGGCATAGCCGGTGACCCGGGTCGCCAGCGTCGGGCCGTACGCCCCCGCCATCGCTGCCGCCGAGACGAGGTCGCGCAGTACTGCACCGAGTGCGATCGCGACCCCGGCGCTGCTCGCCTGCACCGCGCCCCAGGCCCCCAGCGCGAGCCCGGTGCGTCCGTCGAGTGGCCCCGCGTCGGCGATCGCCATCGCGGCGGTCAGCGTACCCACCGAGAACAGTCCGCCGCCAAAGCCGATCAGCGCCGCGCCGGTGCCGAGCAACGCGACCGACGACAGCGCGCCGGCGAAGATCACGCACAGGAACGCGGTGACGCCGAGAACGCCGCCAAAGCCCGCCAGCTGATGCGGATCGTCGCCCTCGCCGAGGCGTCTGGCGGCGAGTGCGAACCCGCCCAGCATGCCGAGCGCCCAAAGCGCGGTCAGCGCGGTGGTCGCACCGACCGTCATGCCGAGCACCTGCCCGCCATAGGGTTCGAGCAGCACGTCCTGCATGCTGAACGCAGCCGCACCCAGACCGACCGCGACGAGCAGCCGCAGCGTGCGCGGGCGGGCGATGAAGATCGCCCAGATCGCGCCGAAGTTCTGGCGATCGGGCCGGGGCACGACCGGGCGAGGCCCCCGCGCTTCCTGTTTCCACATCGCGACCAGATTGAGGACGACGGTCAGCATCGCTGCGCCCTGGATCAGCTGGACCAGCTTGGTCGGGGTGAAATCGGCAAGCAGCCGGCCGATCACGATCGCGCTGACCATCATGCCGAGGACCAGCATGACGTAGAGCAGCGCAACGACACGCGGCCGCGCATCGTCGGGGGCGAGATCGGTTGCGAGCGCCAGCCCCGCGGTCTGCGTGGTGTGCATCCCCGCGCCGACCATCAGGAAACCGAGCGCCGCGCCGATCTGCCCGAAGTTCGCGGGGCCCGTGCCGCCGCCGGTCATGACCAGCAGCGCGAAGGGCAGGATCGCCAAGCCGCCGAACTGCAAGAGCGTGCCGAACCACAGATAGGGCACGCGCTTCCATCCGAGCAGCGAGGCATGATGATCCGAGCGGAACCCGATCAGCGCGCGCAGCGGCGCGAACAGCAGCGGGAGCGAGACCATCGCCGCGACGAGGCTGGTCGACATGCCGAGCTCGACGATCATGACCCGGTTGAGCGTGCCCGTCAGCAGCACCGCGGTCATCCCGACCGACAGCTGGAACAGCGACAGCCGCAGCAGACGCCCGAGCGGCAGATCGTCGGTCGCGGCGTCGGCGAACGGCAGGAAGCGGGTGCCGAGCCGCGCCCAGAATGCGCCGGTCTTCAAGGCGACCAGCCGGTTCATGCGGCGACCATCTCCAGCGCGTGGCTGGTGTAGAAGCCGCTGGCGACGCGCGCGTCGCGGCCGATCCGCGCATGGCCGACACTCGCCTGCAGCTGCGCGCGCAGGATGCGTTCGCGGACGGGCTCGATCGCCGGCGCTCGGTCTGCACGGGGAAAGAGCGTGCCGATCGCGTGCATCACGACCAGCGGTCGGGTCGAGGGCGCGAAGGTGAACAGCATCGAACCGCGTGTGCGCCGGGTCAACGTCTCGACGAGGTCGACGAGGTCGGTGCTGCGGTAATGGATCAGCGAATCCATCGCGACGACATGATCGAAGATGCCGAGCGCAGGGTCGCGCATGTCGCCGACGCGCCAGTCGATCGCGAGCCCGGCCGGCGACCGGTCGCGTGCGACCTCGACGAGGCTGGCGGCGAGATCGATCGCGACCACCGAAGCGCCGCGCCGCGCCGCCTCGACCGCCAGCGCGCCCGTGCCGCAGCCCGCGTCGAGCAGCCGCAGTCCGGTCATGTCCGCGGGCAGCCACGACAGCAGCGTCTCGCGCATCCGGTTGCGGCCGGCGCGGACCGTGGCGCGAATGCCGCTGACCGGCGCGTCGGACGTCAGCCGCGCCCAGGTCTGCGATGCGGTGCGATCGAAATAGGTTTCGAGCCGGTTGCGCCGCGCGGCATAGTCGGTGGGGAGGGCGGTGGGGGGAACCATGCTGGCCATCATTCGAACCCCAGAAATTCGAAGATGTCGCGATCCTTCATCGGCCGGGCATCGAGCGCATTGCAACCCGACCAAAGCAACGCAGCGAGGCGCTTATATTCGTCGCACGCGGCCGCGACCTCGGGCGTCTGCTCCATTTCGAACAAAGTGCATTTCTTGAGGCGGCTGCGCCGGATCGCATCGAGATCGGGGAAATGCGCGAGGCGCTTCAGCCCGGTGGCGGCATTGTAGCGGTCGATCTCGTCGGTCGCGGCGGACCGGTTGGCGATGACGCCCGCCATCCGCACCTCGTAATTCTTCGCCTTGGCCTGGATTGCGGCGGCGATGCGGTTCATCGCGAAGATGCTGTCGAAGTCGTTCGACGCGACCACCACCGCGCGCTCGGCATGCTGCAGCGGAGCGGCGAATCCGCCGCACACGACATCGCCGAGCACGTCGAACAGCACGACATCGGTTTCCTCGAGCAGATGATGCTGTTTCAGCAGCTTGACGGTCTGGCCGACGACATAGCCGCCGCATCCGGTGCCCGCGGGCGGCCCCCCTGCCTCGACGCACATCACGCCGTTATAGCCTTCGAACATGTAATCCTCGGGCCGGAGTTCCTCGGCGTGGAACTCGACGGTCTCGAGCACGTCGATCACCGTCGGCATGAGCTTCTTGGTCAGCGTGAAGGTGCTGTCGTGCTTCGGGTCGCAGCCGATCTGCAGCACGCGTTTGCCGAGCAGCGAGAACGCCGCGGACAGGTTGGACGAGGTCGTCGATTTGCCGATCCCGCCCTTGCCGTAGATTGCGAACACCTTCGCGGAGCCGATCCGGTCGGCGGGATCGAGCCGGACCTGGACGCTGCCCGCGCCATCGGGCCGGGTTGCAACGGGGCGGGTAGGGGGATCGAGCAGGGCCATGATATCGTCCTTATGCCGCGACCGCGGTGATACCCTCGAGGCGATCCTCGAGGTCGTCGCTCGCCGCGTGGAGCGCGGCCAGTGTTGCTGCGTCGGGTGACCAGAAATGCCGGTCGCTCGCCTCGATCAGGCGGTTGGCGACGCGCGCCGACGCCTTGGGGTTCAGCGTCGCCAGCCGTTCGCGCATCGCGTCGTCGAGCACATAGGTCTCGCTGATCCGCTGATAGACCCATGGGCTGACGTCTCCGGTCGTCGCCGACCAGCCGAGCGTGTTGGTGACGTGCGCCTCGATATTGCGGACGCCCTCGAAGCCGTGCTTGAGCATCGCTTCGTACCAGAGCGGATTGAGCATCCGCGTCCGTGTCTCGAGCTCGACCTGTTCGGACAGCGTCCGGACCTTGGTCGCGCCCTGCGTCGCATCGACGATATAGACCGGGGCCGCGCTGCCGCGCGCGCGCGTGATCGAGCGGCTGATCCCGCCCAGCGCATCGACATAATGGTCAATGTCGGTGACGCCGAGTTCGACCGAGTCGAGATTCTGATAGGCGAGGTCGACGCCCGCGAGCGCGGCCTTGAACAGATCGGCCTGGCGCGCGGGGGTGCCGGTGCGGCCATAGGCATAGCCCTTTTGCCGTTCGAACACCTCGGCGATCTCGTCGGGATCGCTCCACGCGCCATCGTCGATCAGCAGGTTGACGTTCGCGCCATAGGCGCCCTCCGCATTGGAAAAGACGCGCAGCGCCGCGGTTTCGAGATCGCAGCCGGTCCGCTCGGCGTAGGCCAGCGCGTGACGGCGCACCGCGTTGCGGTCGAGCGGTTCGTCCGCGGTCGCGGCGAGCCATGCGGCCTCCGCGATCATCCGCGTCTGGAGCGGCAGCAGGTCGCGGAAGATGCCCGACAGCGTGACGATCACGTCGATCCTGGGGCGACCGAGATCGTCGAGCGCGATCAGTTCGGCACCCGCGAGCCGGCCATAGCCGTCGAACCGCGGGCGTGCGCCGATCAGCGCGAGTACCTGCGCGATCTGAGTCCCCTCCGATTTGAGGTTGTCCGTGCCCCAGAGCACCATGGCCAGCGTCTCGGGGAAGGCCGCGCCGCTCGCGGTGTGACGCGCGATCACCTCGTCGGCCTGTGCGACGCCCTGCGCCATCGCGAAGCTCCCGGGGATCCGGAACGGATCGAAGCCGTGAATATTGCGCCCGGTCGGCAGAGCCTTGGGATTGCGCAGCACGTCGCCGCCCGGCGCCGGGCGGACGAACCCCGCATCGAGCGCATGGATCAGCGCACCGAGTTCGGGATTGTCGGATGAAAGCGACGGATCGGCGCCCGCGGCGATCATCTGCGCGCGCATCGCCTCGGGCAGCGGCTCGCCGAGCACATGCAGGCCGTAGGGGATCAGCTCGCGTTCGACTTCGTAGAGATTGGCCGACAAGGCATCGAGGTCGCGCGCGTCGAGATCGAGCGCAGCCGCCGAAGCGACGATCATCGGATCGAGCAGGTCGCGCTCCGCCTGCGACGGCGACGAGCGCCACCGCTCGAGCAGCGCCTTGAGCTCGGTCATCCCCTTGTAAAGCCCCGCTTCCGCGAGCGGCGGCGTCAGATAGCTGATCAGCGTCGCGCCCGAGCGGCGCTTGGCGATCAGCCCTTCGGACGGATTGTTCGCGGCATAGAGATAGAGGTTGGGCAGGTCGCTGATCAGCCGTTCGGGCCAGCAGTCGCCGCTCAGCCCCGCCTGCTTGCCCGGCATGAATTCGAGCGCGCCGTGCGTGCCGAAATGCAGGACCGCATCCGCGGCGAAATCCTCGCGCAGCCAGCGGTAGAAGGCGCTGAACGCGTGGGTGGGGGTGAAGCGGCCCTCGAACAGCAGCCGCATCGGATCGCCCTCATAGCCGAAAGCGGGCTGGATCCCGACGAACACCTGCCCGAACTGCGCGCCCAGGACGTGGATCGACGCGCCGTCGCTTTGCTGGCGGCCGGGGGCGGGGCCCCATTGCGCCTCGATCGCGGCCAGATGCGGCTCGCGCCGGACATGGTCGTCGGCGGGGATGCGGGCATGGACATTGGCATCGGCACCGTAGCGCGCGGCATTGCCGTGGAGCACCGCCTCGCGCAGCGCGTCGACATCGGCGGGAACCTCCACCGCATAGCCCGCCCCCGCGAGTGCCGTGAGTGTCGCGTGGAGCGACTCCCAGACGGCGAGATGCGCCGCGGTGCCCGTCCCGCCGGCATTGGGCGGGAAGTTGAAGAGCACGACCGCGAGCCTGCGCGCGCGCCGTTCGGACCGGCGCAGGTCGACCAGCCGCGCGACCTTACCCGCGAGCGCCTCGGCGCGGTCGGGGCAGGAGCGCATCTCGCGCGTCAGCCCGGATTCGGTGAAGGTGCAGCGGCGTGCGCACCCGGTGCAGGCGCCCGATCCGTCGGCACGCCCACCGAACACGCTCGGGACGACCGCACCGTCGAGTTCGGGGATCGCCACCATCATCGTCGCCTCGAGCGGCAACAGCCCCTGACGCCCCGCGCCCCATTGCTGGAGCGACTGGAATTCGAGCGGATGCGCCGCGACATAGGGCACGTCGAGCGTCGCCAGGATCGCCTCCGCCGCCTCGGCATCGTTATAGGCGGGGCCGCCGACGAGGCTGAACCCGGTGAGGGAGACGACCGCATCGACGATCGGCACGCCGTCGCGCATGAAGAAGCGCTCGATCGCGGGGCGCGAGTCGAGCCCGCTGGCAAAGGCGGGGATCACGCGCAGCCCGCGCGCCTCGAATGCGGCGATCGCGCCGTCATAATGACCGGTGTCACGACCGAGCAGATAGGAGCGCAGCATCAGCACCCCGACCGTGCCGCGCGAGCCTCCCACCCCGGGCAGCGCGTCCGCCCGGTCGGCGATCCGGCCCGGGATCGCGGGGTGATAGACGCCGACCTCGGGATAGTCGTGCGGCGCGGCGGCGCGGGCCGCATGGCCCGCATAGCGGCCGGCAAGCGCCTGGATCATCCCGACGACATTGTCGTCGCTGCCCGCCAGCCAATATTGTAGCGTCAGGAAATAGGCGCGGACGTCCTGCGCGGTGCCGGGGATGAACCGCAGGATCTTGGGCAGCCGGCGCAGCATCCGCATCTGTCCCGCGCCCGACGAGGCGCCGGGCTTGGCGGATCCGCGCAGCCGCTTGAGCAGCGCGAGCGGACCGCTGGCGGGCTTGTCCATGCGATAGTCGCCGAGCCTAGTCAGCCGGACGATCTCGCTGCCCGACATCAGCCCGACCATCGCGGCGCAGGCCTCGCGGCGCGCGGTCAGCGCGGGGAGGACCGCGCGGATATGGTCGTCGAGGAACAGCATCGTCGCGATGACGATGTCGGCGCGGCCGATATCGGCGATGCAGCGATCGAGCGACCCGGTGCCGCGATCCCAGTCGGCCGCGGCGTGGAAGCCGATCGTGATCCCGCTATCGTCCGCGGCGAACCGCGCGGCTGCGCGTTCGGCAGCGCCCGACAGATGGTTGTCGAGCGTGACGATCACGACATGCAGCGGGACCGGGCGGCGGATGGCGCTATCGGGCATAATGGGCCTTCGCATCATAGAGCGTGTCGATCGTGATCGTTGCGACGTCGCGCTCGGCGGCGAACCGTTCGGTGTTGCGACGCGCCTTGCCGCGGACGAAGAAAGGGATCTTGAGCAGCTCGCGCTCGGCATCGGCGGACCAGACACGCGCGGCCCCGGCTTCGGGGGCTGGGCGGGATGCGACCTCGGGCGATACCGGCTGCGGCGCTGTCTCGGGCGCCACCGGGAGGGGCGCAAGATGGCTCGCGCCGGCCATGTCGCTGAACTCGAAATCGTCGCGGAACATCGTCAGCAGATGCTCCTCCAGCCCCATCACGAGCGGATGGACCCAGGTGTCGAACAGCACGTTCGCGCCCTCGAACCCCATTTGCGGCGAATAGCGTGCGGGGAAATCCTGGACATGGACGGGGGCCGAGATCACCGCACAGGGGATCCGGAGCCGCTTGGCGATATGCCGTTCCATCTGCGTGCCGAGCACCAGTTCGGGCTGCAGCGCCTGGATCGCCTCCTCGACGATCAGATAATCGTCGGTGATCAGCGGCGTGACGCCGTAGAGCGCCGCGGCGGCGCGCAGGTCGCGCGCGAATTCGCGGTTGTAGCAGCCGAGCCCGACGACCTCGAACCCGAGTTCGTCGCGCGCGACGCGGGCGGCGGCGATCGCATGCGTCGCATCGCCGAAGATGAAGACGCGCTTGCCCGTCAGATAGGTCGAGTCGACCGAGCGACTCCACCAGGGCAGGTGGCCGAGGTCGCACGCGCCCGTCGGATCGATCCCGGTCAGCGCCGCCAGCTCGGCGATGAAATCGCGCGTCGCGCCGTGGCCGATCGGCACGGTGGTGACGACGGGCTGGCCGTGTTCGCGCGCGAGCCAGCGGCAGGCGGTGTCGGCGATCTCGGGATAGAGGCAGATGTTGAAATCGGCCTCGGGCAGCCGGGCGATGTCCGCGGTGGTCGCGCCGAGCGGCGCCACGACGTTCACCGCGATGCCTAGCGCATCGAGGATGCGGCGGACTTCGATCACATCGTCGCGGTGCCGGAAGCCGAGCGCGGTCGGGCCGAGGATGTTGGCGGTTGGGCGCGCGTTTGCCCGGTCGGGCGCGGGACTGGCCGCGAGGGTCCGGACCAGCTGGTAGAAGGTCTCGGCTGCGCCCCAATTCTCCTTGCGCTGATAGCTGGGGAGCTCGAGCGCCACGACCGGGCAGGGCAGGTCCATCGCCGCGACCAGCCCGGCGGGGTCGTCCTGGATCAGTTCGGCGGTGCACGAGGCGCCGACCAGCATCGCGCCCGGCGTGAAGCGCGCATAGGCATCGCGCGCCGCGGTCTGGAACAAGGCCGCGGTATCCTTGCCGAGATCGCGCGCCTGGAAGGTCGTGTAGGTCACCGGCGGGCGCTTGCCGCGCCGCTCGATCATCGTGAACAGCAGGTCGGCATAGGTGTCGCCCTGCGGCGCGTGGAGGACATAATGCACGTCCTCCATCGCGGTCGCGATCCGCATCGCGCCGACATGGGGTGGTCCCTCATAGGTCCAGACGGTCAGCTGCATCACACCCTCAGCAGGTCACGCCGCCGCAGCGGTCGCGCAAAGAGGTCGGCGAGGTCGCCCGCCTGGTCGAAGCCGTGGACGGGCGAGAAGACCAGCTCGATCGCCCATTTCGTCGTCAGCCCCTCGGCCTCGAGCGGGTTGGCAAGACCGAGGCCGCAGACGGTGAGGTCGGGGCGGTCCGCGCGGACGCGGTCGAGCTGACGATCGACATCCTGCCCCTCGCTCAGCCGCGTCGCGGCGGGGAGCAGTGCGAGTTCGCGCGCGAGATGGCGGCGGTGAAGATAGGGCGTGCCGACCTCGACCGGGACCATGCCGAGCTCGGTCGCGAGAAAGCGCGCGAGCGGGATTTCGAGCTGGGAATCGGGGAGGAAGCTGATCCGCCGCCCCTCGAGCAGCGGGCGTGCATGCGCGAGCGCGCGCTTGGCGCGTTCGCGGCCGGGCGCGATCGTGCGCCGGAACTGCATCGCGTCGACGCCGAACGCCAGGGCGGCGGCGTGCAGCCAGTCGGTCGTGCCCTCGGCACCGAACGGGAACAGCGCGTCGAGTCGGGTCGCGCCGCGATCCTCGAGTGCGCGCGCCGTCTCCCCGAGAAACGGCTGGGCGAGCAGGAAGCGCGTGTTGGGGCCGACCGGCGGCATCGCGCCGGCGCGGCGCGCGGGCAGCGTATGGACGGGGCCGATGCCGAGCGCGTCGAACAGCCGGAGGAACTGGTCCTCGACGACATCGGGCAGCGCGCCGACGATCATCAGGCTCGGCGCGGGGGATGCGTCAGCGGCGAGGCCGGGGACCAGCGCCGCGAGGCAGGCATCCTCCCCCTCGGTGAAGGTCGTCTCGATCCCGCTGCCCGAATAGTTGAGGATCCGGGTCGTCCCGCCATGCTTGACCGACAGCCGGGCCGCGGCGCGCGACAGGTCGAGCTTGATCACCTCCGACGGGCAGGAGCCGACGAGGAACAGCAGCTTTATGTCGGGCCGGCGCAGCAGCATCTGGTCGACGATGCGGTCGAGCTCGTCATTGCAGTCCGCCATCCCCGCGAGATCGCGCTCCTCGATGATCGCGGTGGCGAAGCGCGGCTCGGCAAAGACCATCACGCCTGCCGCCGATTGCAGCAGATGCGCGCAGGTCCGCGAGCCGACGACGAGGAAGAACGCGTCCTGAATCTTGCGGTGCAGCCAGATGATCCCGGTGAGCCCGCAGAACACCTCGCGCTGGCCGCGTTCGCGCAGCACGGGCGCGGCGTCGCATCCGGTTCGGCCAAGATGCTGCGCGGTTGCCAGGGGGGCGGTTGGCAGCGGGGTGGAAAGCGGGGCGGTCATGACGCGACCAGGCCTGCCGGTGCGCGCTGCAACCGCGCGGCCCGCAGCTTGATCAGGAACTGCGCGGCATTGACGACGTAGCTCGCATAGGCCGCGAGCGCGAGCCACATGCGTCCCGCCTCGCTGCCGAAGTCGCGGGCAAGCGCGACGAGATAGGCGGTGTGCAGCGCGAGCACGAGCATGCTCACGACGTCCTCCCAGAAGAAGGCGGGGGCGAACAGCCATCGGCCGAACACCTGCTTCTCCCAGATCGCGCCGGTGATCATGATCGCGTAGAGCGCGCCCGTCTTGACCATGATCGATATCGTCGCGGCGACCACGCCATCGCCCGTCGCCAGATAGCGCAGGACCAGCGTCAGACTGACGAGGAAGATCAGGAACTGGATCGGGGCGAGCACCCCCTGGACCAGCGTCCAGGCCGACGAGTCGCGGCGCTCGCGCTGGTCCGGCGTGTAGAGCGGGGCGGCTGCCCGGCGGGCGCCCGGGACGGCCGTGCCGCCCTGCCGATCTGCCGGAGAAAGGTCGTTCGCTCGCATCGCGCCCCGCCTGCCCAAGTTCCGATTGGACCTTACGCCCGCCCCTTAAAAAGTGTCAAGTTATTTGGACGTCCATAATACGGAACAGGTTGTGCGGTGCAGCAAAACCGTCCGGTTGTCAGTCAATTGCAAGTGGGATATGCTGCGAGTCGCCGCTAATCTGCCAAATGCAGGTCCCGGTCTGTAGTTGTTGGCGTGTCGACCAGGCTGGGGAGAGCCGGTAATGGCAGCGGTTACTCACTATTCGCGCGGTTTCCGGTGGAGCACCGGGTCGTTCGCACGTCGGGACTGGAGCGATGGCCGCCGAGATCTTGGTCCGGGGCCGCGTCGCGATGACGGGGACTATGATCGCCCTTTGTCTGCGCTGATCGAATGCGAAATCATTCCGCGGCTGATGGCGGCGCATGCCAGTACGGCGATGCCCTCTGCCGAGATCGGGACGGATGGCCCGATCGACAGCGTCGAGGTGGGCATCTTCGCGCCGCTGGTGATGCAGGTCGATGCCGACCGCCTGCTTGCGCATATCGAGACGATCCTCGACCGCGGTGTCTCGGTCGAGACGGTCATGGTCGATCTGCTCGCACCCGCCGCGCGCCTGCTCGGTGAATATTGGGATGATGATCGCTGCGATTTCGTCGATGTGACGATGGGGTTGTGGCGGCTGCAGGAAGTCGTGCACGAGATTGCCGGTCGCATGCCGAACATCCGGACAGATCCGGGCGACCGGCATCGAGCATTATTCGCGTCGCTGCAGGGCGATCATCACAGCTTCGGGACGATCGTCCTCGACGAGGTCTTTCGGCATGGCGGCTGGCTGACGGACCGGATCAACGACGCGGAAACGCCCGTGTTGCTGGATGCCGCGACGGCGGATTGGTTCGATATCATCGGATTGACGATCAGTTGCGACTGCCATATCGCCGGACTTGCTTCGATCATTGCTGCGTTGCGAAGGGTTTCGCGAAATCCTCGTGTCTGCATCATGGTCGGCGGTGCGATTTTCAATGCAGACCCGGATCTCGCCACCAAAGTCGGCGCCGATGGTACCGCGTCCGATGCGAAACTCGCGCTGAAAATGGCCGGCGATCTTCTCCGCGAAAGCGCATGGGGGACCACGGCGTGTAATTGATTGCTGCAGATTGGAGCGCGACGCTCGTCGATGGACAAGACTATCGCCTCTTCCCCGCATCTGGCCTTCGCCCGCCCCGACGCCGCGCCCGGGGCCCTGAGCGCGCGCGTGGCCGCCTCGCTGCTCGCGGCCGTCGGCGACGTCGCCTTCATCCTTGCCGCCGATGGGCAAATCCTCGACGTGGCGGTGTCGCAAGGTGATCTTGCCAATCACGGCTTTGCCGGCTGGGTTGGCGAACGCTGGATGGACACGATGACGGTCGAAAGCCGTCCCAAGGCGGCGGAGATGCTCGCGGCGGCGGGCCGCCCCGAACCCGCGCGCTGGCGACAGGTGACGCATCCCGCGGCGGGTGGCGACGTACCGGTCCGCTATCTGGTGATGTCGCTCGGCACTCCCGATCGGCTCGTCGCGATCGGTCGCGACCTGCGCGGTGCGGCGGCGACGCAGCAGCGGCTGCTGCAGACGCAACAGGCGCTGGAGCGCGACTATATCCGCCTGCGCCAGGCCGAGACGCGATACCGGATGCTGTTCGACATGGCGTCCGATGCGATCCTGGTCGTCGACGCGGGCTCGCGCCGCATCCGCGAGGCGAATCCGGCGGCGCTGCGGCTGCTCGATGCCGCCGCCGATACGCTGGTCGGGGCACCGGTCAGCACGATCGTCGACCCGCATGATCGCGACGACCTGGTCGCGCATCTCGGCGCGGCGGAGGCGGCGGACGATGTCGCACCGGTTGCGCTGCGGCTGAACGATCGCGCGGTCGACGTGCGGATCGACGCGAAGCTGTTCCGTCAGGCGCGCAGCCCGTCGCTGATCGTCCGGATCGAGGCGGTCGAGCCGGTCGTCGGTGCGCGCCGGCACGAGGCCACGCTCGGCGACGTGGTCGAGCGCATGCCCGATTCGTTCGTGCTGGTCGATCGCGACTTGGTGGTGCTGACCGCGAACGCCGCCTTTGTCGAGCTGACCGAAATGCCGTCGATCGAGCGGCTGATCGGCGCGCGGCTGGGCGCGTGGCTGGGTCGGCCGGGCATCGATCTCGAGCTGATCGTCGCGCAGTTGCGTGAACATGGTTCGGTCCGCAACGTCGCGACGATCCTGCGCGGCGCGGCGGGTGCGCAGGCCGAGATCGAGGTGTCCGGCGTGGTCGCGCCGATGGGTGGCAGCGAGTGTTTCGGCTTCACGATCCGCCATGTCGGACGCCGCCTGCGCCAGGTGCCGCTGGTCGCGCACGACACGCCGCGATCGGTCGAGCAGCTGACCGAGCTGGTGGGGCGCATGTCGCTCAAGGAGATCGTGCGCGAGAGCACCGATCTGATCGAGCGTCTCTGCATCGAGGCGGCGCTGGCCTATACGTCGGACAATCGCGCATCCGCGGCGGAGGTGCTCGGCGTGAGTCGGCAAAGCCTCTATTCGAAGCTTCATCGCCACGGCCTCGGCAATCTCGTGTCGGGCGACGGCTGAGCGCGCGAGTGTCATCGGCATTGGTGTCAACATGTGTTGACAGATAAGGGTGTCTGATCCTAGCTTTGCGACATGGATCGCCTGTCCGCTTCCCGTGTCGCGATGCCGCCGCCCGCGGCTCGCGACGTGCTGGAACTGCTCAAGCCAGTCACCTGGTTTCCACCGATCTGGGCGTTCCTGTGCGGGGTCGTGTCGTCGGGCGTTCCGCTGGGCGATCGCTGGCCGTTTCTTGTCGGGGGTGTCCTGCTGACGGGGCCGCTGGTCTGCGGGACGAGCCAGGCAGCCAATGACTGGTTCGACCGCCATGTCGATGCGATCAACGAGCCGCTGCGGCCGATCCCGTCGGGGCGGATCGCCGGCAGTTGGGGCGTGTGGATCGCGATCGCGGGCAGCCTGATCTCGGCGGCGGTCGGGGCGGCGATGGGGCCGCTGGTGTTCGCGGCGACCGGCGTCGCGCTGGCCTGCGCCTGGGCCTATAGCGCGCCGCCATTTCGGTTCAAGGCGAGCGGGATCTGGGGGCCCGCGGTGGTCGCGTTGACCTATGAGGGGCTGACCTGGTTTACCGGTGCGGCGGCGATGACGGGCGGCTGGCCCGACATTGCGGTGCTGGTCATACTCGGCCTCTACACCGCCGGCGCACACGGCATCATGACGCTCAACGACTTCAAGGCGGTCGAGGGCGACCGGATGATGGGGTTGCGCTCGCTGCCGGTCGTGCTGGGGGTGGATCGCGCCGCCCGGCTGGCCTGTATCGTCATGGCGGTCCCGCAGGTCGCGGTGATCGGCCTGCTGGCTTTGTGGGGGCACGGGCTGATCGGGCTGCTGGTCGCGGCGTTGCTGGTGGGGCAATTGGCGCTGATGGTGCGGCTGCTGCGCGATCCGCTCAAGAACACGCCGTGGTATAATGCGACCGGCACGACGCTCTATGTCCTCGGGATGCTGGCGTCGGCGTTCGGGCTCGGCGGGGTGGCGGGGTTGTGAGCGCGGTCCCGCTCGGCTGGCTCGGTATCGTGCGGCTCGGGCTGGTGCAGAGCGCGATCGGCGCGATCGTGATGCTGGCGACCTCGCTGCTCAACCGCGTGATGGTGGTCGAATATGCGCTGCCCGCGGCGCTCCCCGCCGGTCTGGTCGCCTGGCATTATGCGGTCCAGCTGTCGCGACCGGTCTGGGGGCATGGTTCGGATCGCGGTGCGCGGCGGACACCCTGGATCATAGGGGGCATGGCGGTGCTCGCGCTCGGCGCCTTGCTCGCGGTCGGCGCGCTGCCGCTGCTCGCCGCACGCGCGCCCGGGGGGCTGGCGCTGGCGATTGCCGCGTTTGCGATGATCGGCGTGGGCGTCGGCGCGGCGGGTACGTCGCTGCTGGCGTTGCTCGCGACGCGAGTCGCGGCCGAACGGCGCGCGGCGGCGGCGGCGATCACCTGGATCATGATGGTCGCGGGGATCGCGGTGACGGCGGGAGTGGCCGGTGCGCTGCTCGAACCCTTTTCCGCAGCGCGGCTGACCCGGGTCGCGGCCGGCGTTGCGGGGTGCGCGTTCGCGCTCGCGGTGGTGGCGCTTCTCGGTGTTGAGAGGGGTGCACCGTCCAGGGCGCTCGCCATGCCGGTCGACGCGTCCCGGCGAGGGGAGCGATCGGCTAACCTGACGACGGCGTTGCGGACGATCTGGGACGATGGCGAGGCGCGCCGCTTCACGCTCTTCGTCTTCGTCTCGATGCTGGCCTATGCGATGCAGGACCTGATTCTCGAGCCGTTCGCCGGGCTGGTGTTCGGGCTCGCGCCGGGTGCCTCGACGCAGTTGTCGGGGGTGCAGCACGGGGGTGTGCTCGTCGGGATGATCGTCGCGGGGGTCGGCGGCGGGGCGTTTGGCGGCGGGCGCGGTGTAGGCGGCGAGACGCGCCGGCTGCGCTGGTGGATCGGTGGCGGGTGTCTCGGGTCGGCGGCGGCGCTGGCGGGGCTCGCGCTGGCGGCGCGGATCGGGCCGGGCTGGCCGCTGACCGCCAATGTCGCGCTGCTCGGGCTGGCCAATGGCGTCTTTGCGGTCGCGGCGATCGGCGCGATGATCGCGCTGGCGGGAAGCGGGCAGGCAGAGGGGCGGGAGCAGGCGGGACTCCGCATGGGCGTGTGGGGCGCGGCGCAGGCGATCGCCTTCGGGCTTGGCGGGCTGCTCGGCGCGACGGGCGTCGATCTCGGGCGGAGCCGGATCGACTCTCCCGCCACCGTCTTCACCCTGGTCTTCCTGGTCGAGGCGCTGGTCTTCGTCGTTGCCGCAGCGCTGGCGATGCGCAGGCCTGGTCGCCGGCAGGACATGACGCCAGTCGCGCGCGCGCGCGGCGGCGGCATGACGACCTATGACTGCGTCGTCGTCGGCGGCGGTCCGGCCGGGGCGACCGCCGCTGCCGAACTGGCGCAGGCGGGGCGATCGGTGCTGCTGCTCGATCGCGCGGGCCGGATCAAGCCGTGCGGCGGCGCCATCCCGCCGCGGCTGATCCGTGATTTCGCGATTCCCGATCATCTGATCGTCGGGCGGGCGCGAACCGCGCGGATGATCGCGCCGTCGCGGCGTGCGGTCGACATGCCGGTCGATCCGAGCGGCGCGGGCGGCTATGTCGGCATGGTCGACCGCGACACGTTCGACGAGTGGCTGCGCGACCGCGCTGCCAAACAGGGCGCTGAGCGGCGCACCGGGCGGTTCGAGGCGATCGTCCGCGACGGCGATGGTGGCGCACAGGTCCGCTATACCGATGGCGAGGGCGATCATCGCGTCCGCGCGCGGTGCGTGATCGGTGCGGACGGCGCCCGGTCGCGCGTCGCCGAGGCGGTGTTCGACGATGCGGTGCGCAACCCGTGCGTCTTCGCCTATCACGAGGTGATCCGTACGCCGCAACCCGGCACCGCGGCGTTCGACCGCACCCGGTGCGACGTCTTCTATCAGGCCGAATTTTCGCCCGATTTCTACGGCTGGCTGTTCCCGCACGGCGACACCGCGAGCATCGGCGTCGGCAGCGCGCACAAGGGGCATGGCCTGCGCGACGCGACCAGCCGGTTGCGCGTGCGGCTCGGGCTCGAATCGTGCGTGACGCTGCGTCGCGAGGGTGCGCCGATCCCGCTCCGCCCGTTGCGGCGATGGGATAATGGCCGCGACGTGCTGGTGATCGGCGATGCCGCGGGGGCGGTCGCGCCGGCCTCGGGCGAGGGGCTCTATTACGCGATGCTGTCCGCGCGGTTCGCTGCCGAGGCGGTCGATACCTTCCTCGCCAGCGGAGACCCCAGGGCGCTCGGCGCGGCGCGGCGGCGCTTCATGCGCGCGCATGGGCTGGTGTTCCGCATCCTCGCGATCATGCAGCATTTCTGGTACCGCGACGATCGCCGCCGCGAACGCTTCGTGGCGATGTGCGCCGACCGCGACGTCCAGCATCTGACCTGGCACGCCTATATGAACAAGCGGCTGATCTATGCACGGCCGCTCGCCTATGCGCGGATCTTCGCCAAGGACATGCGGCATCTGCTGCAGACCGCGAGTTGATGCGCGATGGATAGGGTCTGGATCTTCCCGGTCTGCATCGCGGCATTGCTCGCGACTCTGGTGGCGCTGGTGGGCGCGACGATCATCGACACCGGATCCTGGTATGGCAGTCTGCTCAAGCCACATTGGGCACCGCCCGACGCCGCCTATGGGCTGGCCTGGACCGCGATCTACAGCTGTACGGCCCTGGCGGGCGTCACGGGGTGGCGGGCGATTGCGGGGTGGCGCGAGCGCGAATGGCTGCTCGGCCTGTTTGCGGGAAACGGGTTTCTCAACATCCTGTGGAGCCTCGTCTTCTTCCGCCTGCAGCGGCCCGACTGGGCGGTCGCGGAGATAATCGTGCTCTGGCTGTCGATCCTGCTGCTGATCGTCGTCTTGGCCCGGCATTCGCGGTCTGCGGCAGCGCTGTTGCTGCCCTATCTGCTGTGGGTGGGCTTCGCGGGTTACCTCAATCTGGCGATCGTCCAGCTCAACGGACCCTTTCCCTGACCTGGCTGTTCGCCAGCGGGCACGCGGTCGACATCGTGCTGGGGATAATCGCCCTCGAACTTCTCTGGCTGCGACGGCAGGGGTGGAGCATCGCGACCGCGGCACTCCGGCTGGCGCCGGGCATGCTGATGCTGTTCGCGCTGCGCGCCGCGCTGACCGGGCTGGATTGGCCTTGGGTCGCGGTGCCGCTCATCGTCTCGCTCCCGGTCCATCTCGCCGATCTGGCAAGGACGGCGCGAGGCTGAATGTCGATCATGCCAGGGTGGAGGACCGGGCTTGGCGTTTCACACCCTGCTCTGCGGCGACCGGGCCATGGTCATGCGGTCAAGCGAAGCTGCGACCGATCCCGCCCGGTCCCGCAACAGGCAGGAGCGGGACCGGTGGGGCAGGGGCGGCGGTTCGGCTCAGCCGCCGGCTTGCAGATAGGCGATCACGTCGGCGCGTTTCTGCGGATCGGGGATGCCCGGGAACGCCATCTTGGTACCCGGAACGACGCGTTGCGGCTTTTCCAGATATTGGAACAGCTTTTCGGGCGTCCAGGTGATCCCGCTATTCTTGTTGGCGGCGGAATAGGTGTAGCCAGCAACCGTTCCCGCGGCGCGGCCGACCACCTCATGCAGCGAGGGGCCGATCTTGTTCACGCCGGCCTCGACCGCGTGACAGGTCTGGCAGGTGATGAACGCGGTCTTCCCCTTGGCGGCATCGCCCGTATAGCCGGCAAATTTGACGCCGCTGAGCGTATCAACATTATCGGGAGCCGGAGCGGCCGCGGATGCGGTCGCCGCCGGCGCGGCAGTCTCAGCCGGAGCCGCAGCGTTTGCGGTAGCGGCTTCCGGCGCGGCGGCAGCGGTTTCGCCCGCGGCGGGCTCCTCGGCCGCCTTTTTCGAGCAGGCGCTGAGCGCCGTCGCCGAGAACGCGACGCAAAGTGCCAGATGTCCAAACCGAATCGTGGATGCTGATTTCATAATCCTGCTCCTCTCGACCAAGCGCCGGGTCCGCATGCCAGGCTGTATACTGTCTATTATTCTCCACAGTATCTGCCGTCCAACACTTTGTTTCAGCAACTGTAAGGAGCGGCCCGCGGAAAGGCGTCGGAGAGCGCGGGGAAGCGCCGGAGATAGCGACCGCGAAATGCGCGGCATGGTTCGATATACTGACGTGCCGGGCGATGTATGACAACGGGGCCGGCCGCTATCCGGCGCGGGATCTGCTCACGCTCTTGGGCAGGCTGCGCGCTGCAAGGATGAAGGAACGTTCCGCACCGGTACGGATCTGCAACACAAGATCGCGATGCCGATGACCGCCCCCGCCACCGGCATCGCCCACGCCATGGCCAGCAGGTGTCCGCCGCCGGTCTCGCCGAGCGGGGCGGTGCCGGTCCAGCCGGCCAAGGCGAGGGCCTGACCGAACAGCGCACCGCCGATCCCGCCGCCCAGCTTCAGCGTCAGGAGCAGGAGCGCGACCGGCACCGCCTCGAGCCGGACGCCGGTCCGGCGCTCGCCGTGATCGATCGCGTCGGCGAGCAGCGCCCAGATCATCATCTGCACGCCGGCATTGCCCGCACCGAACAGCGCGATCCCCGCCATCATGCCGCGCGGCCCCGTCGCGAACACCGCCGATCCGACCGCGACGAGGATCAGCGCGACCGCAAGCATGCCGTGCTGGCTGGCACAACGGCTCGCCCTGACCCAGACCGGAAGCATGACGAGTTGTGACAGCGCAAGTGTCGTGAGCGCGCGTGCGGTCCAGTCGGGGTCGTGGATCACCCCCTTGCCGATATAGGCGAAGGATCGCGCAAAGACCGGCAGCGTCAGCGCCTGCGCGAAACCGAACACCAGCAGCGCACAGAACGGACGATTGCCGAGGATCCAGACCCGGAGCGGCGTTTGCGGGATGGATGGGGTTCGCGGGAGGCGCGGGGTGGCGGCCGGCCCCGATGCGGCGGCCAGCCACAGCGTCGCGACATAGGCGAGGGCGGCACAGGCCGTGGTGACGATGAGGCGATGACCGCCCGCGAGCGCGGGGTCGACAAAGGCGGGGGCGGAGCCGGCGACCGCCAGCGCGCCGAGGCAGCTGAACATGTACCGCAAGGCGGAGAGCATCGTTGCAGCACCCTGCGGCCCCGTCATCCGCATCATCAACGTATTATGCGCGACATCGCAGGTCGCATAGGCGGTGCGGAAAACCAGTACGAGGCTGATCGCCCAGGGAATTGTGAAGGCGGGCTGGGGGATGGGGAGGAGGAAGAGGATGGTGAAGGGGATGGTGACGACAGGGGCGGCGAGGACGAGGAGGCGGCGGTAGAGCCCCGCGCGGTCGGTTGCGCGGTCGAGGATGCGCCCGAGCAGCGGGTTGCACAGCCCGTCCCAGACCAGCCCGAGCATCACGATCATCCCGGCGGCGAGCGGCGATATCCCCCAATATTCGGTCAGCGTGAACATCAGGAAGACGTCCATCGTCGACGCGAGCAGGTTCTTGCCGAAATTCCCGCTCGCATAGCCGAGCATCCGCGCCGTGGCAGGCGGCGCGGCGGCGGCGTTATCGGGGGTGGAGCATGCCATCGACCGCGACCCTAGCGCGGCTGTCTTGCAGTTGCGGGACATTTTGCGTGGGCGGCGTCTGTGTGGTGACGACCAGCGTACCGCCACGCACCAGATCGGCATGATCGATCCGCGTCGTGGACAGCGTGCGTCCGTCCAGCGTCACCCGTTGCACCACGCCGTCCGCTGGGCCGTCGCGGCGGATCAAAAGCACGCGCCCCTTGCCGAGATCGAGACGGACCCGTTCGAACGCGGGGGTCGTCGGGACGTACCAGGGCTCACCCGGTACCAGCGGATAGAGCCCGAGCGATGCGAAGATGTACCAGGCGGTCATGCCGCCCGCGTCATCGTCCATCCCGTCGGCGAATCCCTGCGGCGCCAGCGCGAAGCTGGGCCCGACGAACGGCACCGCCAGCTTGCCGCTGTTGGTATAGGGATGCGCGATCGGCCGGGTCAGGATGGTCCGGACGAGATCCGCGGTCGGTCGGGGATCGCCCAGCGCGGCGAACATCCAGGGGACGTGGATGTCGGGCTCGTTCGTCATGTTGAACAGGCCCTGCCCGAAGAAGGTCTGGAGTTCGCCCAGCAGCCGCGCGCGCCCGACCGTCTGGGTGATCCAGCCGAGATCGAAGACCGGTGCCCAGCGATATTGCCACAAGGTGCCCTGATATAGCCCGCGCGCCTTGACGACGTCGCCGTCCGCGCCGGGCGACTGGAACACCGATCGCCACATCGGGCGGTAGGACAGCGCCTTGGCGGTGAAGCGCGCGGCGAGATCGGTGCGGCCGAGATCGCGTGCGAGTTCGGCGGTCGCCCAGTCGTCATAGGCGGCCTCGATCTGTTCGTCGGGAGTGCCGCGCTTGAGCGTGGCGCTGTCCGCGACCATGCCGGCGAGCGCCGCGTCCGTGTCGAACGCGATCCCCTTGCGATGCATATCGAGCAGCGCGATCCCGGCATGTTCGGTGCGCACCGTCAGGAACGGTTCGTTGCGGGTCGACCATTGCGGCTTGCCGCCGGCGTATAGCGCGACCAGCGAGGCGGCGATGTCGGCGCTGCGGTCGGGCTGGAGAAGCGCCAGCAGCGGCATCTGCGTGCGGTAATTGTCCCAGAGAGACCAGCTGGCATAGCGTGTCCGGCCCTTGGGGGAGACGGCGATGCGGCCGGTCTTGTCGCGGTGACGGCCGTCCGGATCGTCGATCGCGACCGGGGTCTGCATGACCCGGTAGAGCGAGGTGTAGAACAGCGCGCGGCGGTCGCGCGGACCGGTCGGCACGACCCGCCCGAGCACGCGGTTCCAGTCGGACCGGGTCGCCGCGGCGATGGTCGCGAACGGCCGGTCGCCCAGTTCGGTGTCGCGGGTCAGCGCGGCGCCGCCGCCGTCGACGCTCGACAGGCCGGTGCGGATCTCGATCCGGTCCCCCGCGCGGGCGACGAGGCGGAGCGTCGCCAGATCGCCTGTGCCGACACTTAGCCGGCGATGCACGAGGCGGCCGTTGACCCGGATCCGGCTGGCGGTGTGGAGCCGATAGGCGCCCTGGTCGCAGACGGTGCCCGCGACGAGATCGGCACGCAAATCGTCGCTGTCGAGGCGTGCCCAGTTGGCCGACAGCCGTTTGGCATAGCTACGCCGCGGGTCGATCCGCAGGTCGAGCGTGCCCGCGCGCGGCACGGTGAAGCGCAGCACGCCACCGCCGCGCGTCGCGGTCGTCTCGGCAAGGATGCCGCCGTCGTAGCGGACGCTGTAGGTGCCGGCGCGGGCGCGTTCGCTGGTCTTTTCGACTTTTGCGGGAGCACCGTCGCTGCCGGCATAGCGTAGCGCGATCATCAGGTCGCCGCCTGCACCGCCGCAGCCGACGCCGACGCCGCGCGTGTGCGAGAAGCCGAGCAACGTGGTGGCCGCATGATCATAGCCGGCGTGGTTGGCGGGGCTGGTGTCGGGGCCGAGCTGGACCATGCCGAACGGCGCGACCGCGGCGGGGGTGAGCTGGCCGAAATCGGCGAGCGTTCCGACGAACGGGTCGACGAGATCGGCGGGGGTGTCCTGGGCGGATGCGGCGGTGGCGGGGGTTAGGAGCAGGGTGAGGAGGAGCGGATGGGTGAGGATGCGTCTCGACCGTGACGGCCGGAACGGGGTCGGGATGGCGGGGAGGCACGTGCGTTGTCCCCGATCAGTGTCGTTCCCCGACTGGGCCCCGGCCTTCGCCGGGGTGGCGGTTAGGGTGGGGG
>NZ_LR733910.1:0-45849 GCF_902506585.1 Sphingomonas sp. T1 | reverse complement strand
ACCAGCCTCGGCCTCCTTCAGGATGCCGATGATCTGCTCTTCCGAAAACTGCTTCCGCTTCATCTGTCCGTCCCTTTCCGGGGTCGGACTCTAGCTCCAACTGGAGGAAAAAACGGGGGTCACGTCACGGGCAACGTCTTCCAGCGTTCCCATGTCGGCCAGTGCCTGTTCGAGATAGCGGGTGTTCCACAGGATGATCGCGGCGACCAGCAGGTTGAGGCCGGAGGCACGGTAGGACTGGTTACGGGGTCACCCCTCAGCAAGCGAGCCAGAAGGTGCATCGGCCTCAGAATCGAACGCGCGTTTTCCGCGTCTTTTCCACAGCGCCAGCATATCGCCAGAATCGTCGCCGCGACCACGCCCGGCGAGATCAAGCAACGCGCCGTAAAGGGTGGCGCGATCATCGTCTGTCAGCTCGACCAAGCCAGCTTTCTGGACCAGTCCGCCCAGCTCAATCAGGTGGCGTGTTCGTTCGCGACGTTGCACGACCCAGCTCCTGCTATCCGTTCGCCGTTCCGCCGCTTCCGCTCGCAGCGTCGCCGCCCGGTTCAATCGTAGCGCCCGATCCGTCGATTGCAGCAACGCCGCCACCTTTGCGCCCACGCCGCTGAAAGAACGCCGCGCCCTTCGATCGCCACGCCTCCTTTGCCGCAGCGTCTTTCGATCCAATCGCATCGAGCAGGACGCCGGTAAGGGTTTGCGCATCCAGCGCATCGGCACCTGTAGCGGCAACGAGCTGGCCGAGCTGTTCGACCCGCTTCGCCTTGAGCGACCGAGCCTTGTCGTTCAGCGCCCTCAGCTCGGCATCGTAATCGCGAACCTTACGCATCACGAGTTATCCTCATCCAGTTCCTCCAACGCAGCTGGAATATCCGACCACAGCGAACCCGCTGTGCCATCCACATCGATGCCGGGCGGTGCTTTCCCCTCCCAAACAATGCGCCAGCCATAGATTACCCCATCTTCACGCCATGCCGTTGTGACTGGTGTTTTCGTCACGCTGAAGGGGTGCTTCCTGAGCGTACCCACATCGATCCCCAGCGCATTGGCAATATGCTCATTGCGATGATGCTTCATCGCACCCTTATGGGGATGGCTCATCAAATTCTCTCCCTGCTGTAGGCAGTTTGCCAGAGTGTATGGAGAGATCAAGCAGGAAGCAGCACGAAGTCAATCATGAGGAGCGTAGCGAGTGATGAGTGCGCGCTTATACGTCGTTGCCGACGTGCGCTAAGTAAGGCAATGTGCGGAGCATCATGGCGATCTACCATTTTTCCGCCAAGGTTGTGAGCCGCGCGAACGGATCGAGCGCCGTTGCGAGCGCCGCCTATCGTTCCGCGTCCGAGCTGCACGATGACCGTCTGAACCGCGATCACGATTTCAGCAACAAGGCCGGTGTGATCCACTCCGAGGTGATGTTGCCGGAGGGCGCACCGGAGCGTTTAAACGACCGCTCGACCTTGTGGAACGAAGTGGAGGCCGGTGAGAAGCGCAAGGACGCGCAGCTTGCCCGCGAAGTGGAGTTCTCGATTCCGCGCGAGATGAACGAGAAGCAGGGTGTCCAGCTCGCACGCGATTTCGTGAAGAAGCAGTTTGTCGATCGCGGGATGGTCGCAGACCTGAACGTGCATTGGGACAAGGCGAAGGACGGCACGCCGAAGCCGCACGCGCATGTGATGATGACGATGCGCGACGTGGGACCGGACGGCTTCGGGAAGAAGAACCGGGACTGGAACAGCACCGAGCTGTTGAAGGACTGGCGCGAGGCGTGGAGCGCGCACGTCAACGAGCGCATGGCCGAGCTGGGGCTTGAGGGTCGGATCGATCATCGCTCCTATGAGGCGCAGGGGATTGGCCTGGAGCCGCAGCACAAGATCGGACCCGCAGCATCGCGCCGGCCGGAGCAGGGACTTGAGGCGGAGCGGATCGAGGATCACACGCGCATCGCCCGTGAGAACGGCGCGAAGATCATCGCCAATCCTAATGTCGCGCTGGACGCGATCACGCGCAGCCAAGCGACGTTCACCACCCGCGACCTTGCGACGTTCGCGTTCCGCCACAGCGACGGCAAGGATCAGTTCGACCAGGTAATGGGGGCGGTACGGGCGTCGCCCGAGCTGGTCGCATTGGGGAAGGACGGGCGGGACCAGGAGCGGTTCACGTCGCGCGACATGATTGCAGTAGAGAACCGGCTTGAGCGGGCCGGCGACGAGCTGGCGGGCCGGGGCGAACACAGTGTCGGCGATCGGCAGCGTGACGCCGCGATCGGCGCGGCCGAGGCGCGGGGGCTTGTCCTGTCCCGCGAGCAGCGCGACGCGTTCGATCACGTCACCGGCGACGCAGGGCTGGCGTCCGTCGTCGGCTACGCCGGCAGCGGCAAATCTGCGATGCTGGGCGTCGCGCGCGAGGCATGGGAGGGGCAGGGCTACACGGTTCGTGGCGCGGCATTGTCGGGCATCGCGGCCGAGAACCTTGAGGGCGGGTCCGGCATCCGGTCCCGCACCATCGCCAGTCTTGAACACGCATGGGGGCAGGGGCGCGAGCAGCTAGGCCCTAGGGACGTGCTGGTGGTGGACGAGGCCGGCATGATCGGCTCGCGCCAGATGGAGCGGGTGCTGTCGCAGGCGCGCGATGCCGGGGCCAAGGTTGTCATGGTCGGCGACCCCGAGCAGTTGCAGGCGATCGAGGCGGGCGCGGCGTTCCGCAGCGTCACCGAGCGCCACGGCGCGGCCGAGATCACCGAGATCAGGCGGCAGCGCGAGGACTGGCAGCGCGACGCCACCCGCGCGCTGGCGACCGGGCGCACCGGCGAAGCGATCCACGCCTATGACGGCAAGGGCATGGTCCACGCGGCCGACACCCGCGAGCAGGCGCGGGGCGAACTGGTCGACGGGTGGGATCGCGCGCGCCAGGCCGAAGCCGGAAGCACCCGGATCATCCTCACCCACACCAACGCCGAAGTGCAGAGCCTCAATGGCGAGGCGCGCGACCGGTTGCGCGCGAGCGGCGACCTTGGCGACAACGTGACGGTGAAGGCCGAGCGTGGCGAGCGGCAGTTCGCGACCGGCGACCGCATCATGTTCCTGCGTAACGAACGGGGTATGGGGGTGAAGAATGGCACGCTCGCCACGATCGAGCGGGTATCGCCCGAGGGCATGGCGGTGCGCCTCGATGACGGGCGCGGGGTCGCGTTCGACACCAAGGATTACGCCCATGTCGATCACGGCTATGCGGCGACGTTTCACAAATCGCAGGGCGTGACGGTCGATCGGGCGCATGTCCTCGCCACCCCCGGCATGGACCGCCACAGCGCCTATGTCGGCATGTCGCGGCATCGTGACGACGTGCAGCTCCATTATGGCCGCGACGACTTCGCCGATCAGCGCCAGCTTGTCCGCACGCTCAGCCGCGAGCGGGGCAAGGACATGGCCGGCGATTACGCCAAGCCCGAGCAGGACCAGGCCCGCGCGTTCGCCGATCGGCGCGAGATCCGGTTCCCGGAACGCGCGCGCCAGATGGTCGAGAAGGTCCGCGACAAGGCCAGGGGCATGTTCGCCGGCTTCCGGCCGAAACCGCCGCTGGAGAAAGCGGCGTCGCCAGTGCTTGATCGCGGCGGGCTTTCGACCGCTGGCAAGCCCGACCAGGCCAAGGCGATCGAACGCTATGCGCGTGCCGTGGGCGATATAGGCCGGATGCGCGACAAGGGGCTGCCGGTGCTGCCGCATCAGGAAAGCGCCTTGCAGAAAGCCGGTGAGACGCTGGACGCGAGCCGTCCCCATACCGCGCGTGATCTTGCATCGGCGTTGGCGCGCGACCCGAAGCTGATCGAGCAGGTGGCGGGCGGCAATACGACCGGTGCCGCGCGCGCGATGGCCGAAGAGCAGCGCGTGCGGCTCGATCCGGAGGCGCGCGCGGACCGGTTCGTGGAGGGTTGGCAGAAGATGCAGCAGGCGCGGGCGGGCATGGAGCGGGCCGGCGACAGCGCCGGTGCCGAGCGGTTGCGCGAGCGGATGGAGAAGGCCGCGGGTGGCCTGCACCGCGACCCACAGCTCGAATCCGCGTTGCGCGCCCGCGCGCCCGAGCTGGTACTGAAAACCGAGCGCGAGCGGGCGATCGGCGATGCCCTGTCGTCGTCGCTTGATCGCGGGCGCGATCGGGACCGGGGGATGAGCCGGTGAGAGTTCGTGCCTTCGGGTATGATCCGGTTTGTGCTTTCGTGCGGTAAAAGGAGAAGCAATGCATGGGTGACGATCACGAACTAGATGCCGCAGCGGAGGCGTTCGAGGGCGTGCGTGGCGAGCTTGCATTGATGCGCCGCGCCGTCGAGCGACTGGCAGCTGAACGTGCCGAAGTGCCGGAATTCCCCGATTACAGCGAGACGCTGGGGAAGATGGCGAAAGCGCTTAACGCGACCATGCAGAATGTCGGCGTGCTGGCGAAGGCGGCCGAGGACAATGTCGCGCCGCGCTATGTCGCCGACAGGATCGTCGCGGCCGGCGCCCATGCCCGTGATGAGGACCGGCGCTTGATCGCGACCGCCGGCGAGAAGATGGACAAGGCGACCACCGCCTTGCACGGCATCGGTGGTTATGCCCGCCGCGCGGACGAGCAGCGCCGGACCCTGTGGCAGGTCGGCGCCGGGGCGTTCCTGGGCGGGGCGCTGCTATGGATGATCGTGCCGGGGATCGTCGCGCGCGAGTTGCCGGCGAAATGGCAGGTGCCCGAGTGGATGGCGGTGCGCACGCTCGGCCTGCCGAAATGGGAAGCCGGTCAGCGGCTTATGCAAGCCGCAGCACCGGATGCTTTTGCTAACATCGCGGCGGGTGACCGGATTGTCACCGCCAATCGCGTTATTTTGCAGGCGTGCAGAAAACGCGCGAACAAGGGGCGCACGCCGGTGCGATGTACGATTAGTGTTGATCCGTTGAAACAATGAACTGGTACTGGCGATTGGATGTCAATCTGCAGGACCCCGTCGGCGCCGTAGATACATTACAGCGTTTAGCGCCACTTGCTTCCTAAGTGCCGCCAAATCCGGAAACCAATGCGAAAAAATCGACTCGATAATCGAATAAGCAAAAATATAGTATTTGGATGCCGAAATCCTGACCGGCGCAACGTGCGGGCACATGCCAATAGCATCTTCGCGCTGGCAATCCATACGCCGGCTGGGACCGCCAGCTCCCACCAGTGGATGGGATGGCGGATGAACGGAGGCGAGTATTTCATTGTCAAATTAGACAGTTCGCTGATCGACACAACATAGCCTCATTCCATGGCAGTTATCAAGGACTAATAATCTTATTTCAGTGGGTATGGCCATCGAGCTTGCGTAGGTCGTTATGTAAAGCGGTTGCGGCGATAGCTGCATGACCCATGGCGACGCTTATCTGATCTAGCGCCATAACGATGTCACCAGCAGCGTAAACACCCGAGATGCTAGTGCGCTGTTTGGTATCAACTACAATACAGCGATCATCGCTAAGCTCGACCCCGAGCTGCTTCGCAAGAGCATTATTGCTGTCCGAACCCAACGCCGGGTAGATCGTATCGAACTGCATTTCGGTCGCATCGGCTAGACGCAGCGTTACGTGTTCTCCAGAAAAGTCGATTTGTTCGAGTGCACTTGGCGCGAAAGCGATGCCTGCCCCCTCCAGCGCGCCGCGGTCGGAAGCGTCGAGTTCGAAATCCTCGTTCGCCACCAGTGTTATTCGGTCGGAGAACGTGCGAAGGAACAGCGCCTCAGCGACGCCATGCGTGTCCGCACCGATGACACCGATAGCCTGGCCAGTCGCTTCATAACCGTCGCAGATCGGGCAGTAGCGCAGCAGGCCGCGATCCAGTGCGTCGCGATGGGCCGCGGCGTCGATCGAGGGGCGACGGTTCTCGACACCCGTTGCGATCAGGATCGATCGCGTGGACAGGGTTATTCCCACCCCGCGAGCGTCGAAGTCATTGGCGTTTTGCGCTACTGCATCAATGCGGGCAGTCACAATCGTAGCACCGTAGCGCTCGGCCTGTTCGCGCATCCGTTGTAGAAGATCATCACCAGCGATCCCGTCCGGAAAACCGGCGTGATTGTGCGAACGCGGTATCCATTTTGCCCGGCTATTTCCCTCATCGACCACGATGACGCGCCGATGACAGCGTGCAAGGTAGATTGCGGCAGTCAATCCCGCTGGTCCGCCGCCGATGATGAGCGCATCGCATCGAGCTTCTGTCACGCCATCCGTCCCATCGGAGCCCGAGGGGCAGAGGGCGCGAGGGGTAGCGAAGCGTTGTCGAAATGACTGCGAGCCGTCATCGAGAGCCCTTTTCAGAAGCTTGCCGTTCGGCAAGCCAAGTCTGCATCGTCTTGATCTCTGCCTGTTGGGTTCGGATTACTTCCTCCGCCATCGCACGAATTTTTGGATCTGTTCCATTAGCGATTACGGCACGCGCCATCTCCACTGCACCTTCGTGATGGGGAATCATGCCTCGCAGGAAGTCGGTGTCCGGATCGCCCGTGGATGGCACGACCATGCTTGTCTTATCGTGCGGAGGGTTCGCCCCGTGCATCGCATCGGTCAAACCCAACTCTTTTGACGCGAACTGGTAGGGAGGCTTTTCTGCGGAACAGGCGGACAGAGCCATAGCAACACTGAGAATGAGCCAGCGCGCCTTGATGAGCGACATTCTTTTTTCCTTATTAAAATAGTCGGTTCCTGGATCGAACCCGCGTGAACGATGCCTACTCAAAGTGCGATTTCCTCGATGAGAAGAAGCGTCAGGAAGCCGACGAAGAACATCGCACTGATCAGCGGCGTGTCCGGCTTCTCGTGTGCTTCGGCTAGCAACTCTTCGGTGACGAGGAACAGAAGCGCCATCAGGCCGAAGCACAGGAAGCCGGCGACCACCGGGGGTGACAAGCCAGCGACCGGGATCGCCAGCAGCGCGCCGATCGGCAGCAGCAGCGCGAGTCCCACCACGGTAAGGATGATCCTGAGTTTAGAGGTGATGGATTCAGCGAGTTCCGTCGTCAGCGTCACGCCGAGGAACAGCACCTCCAGCGTGAGCGCGACGGTGAGCAGAACGCCCGCCTTGGCGCCGGCGACGAACGCAAGGCCCAGCACCAATCCGTCGACGACGATGTCGATCCCGACCGCGGATATCAATGTGACCGGTCCGGCCGCGCGGGCCTCGTATGCTTTCAGTCCCAGCATGACCGCGACCCCGGCCGATCCGCCGATGAACGTCGCCAGCGGCGACCCGGCGTGCAGGACCTGAGGCAGGATTTCGGTCGCCGCAGCGGCGAACACGACACCTGCCGCGAGGTGCTGCATGGCAGATATGAACGCGTCGCCCGGCCTGCGCCAAGTCGCGAACGCACCGCCGAGGATAACCGCGAGGACCGGAATGATGGTATAGCTCAGCGCCAGCATGATTTTCCCCTGAACGACAGATGTTCGTTGCCACCCTTTTGCCCGATCCGCTCGAGGTGGAGCAGATCCTTGCCGATCGCGACCGTCAATCTTCCATCGACTGCGCGCGCACGTCCGCGTGGCACGGTCAGCGTTTCACGGTCCTCTGGCGCTGAACCGACCAGATCGACAACGAAGCTGTCGGCACTCAAGCCAGTTAGGATCGATGATCCATCCTCACAGGTGAAGACATGCATCTGCATCTTGGAACCGGGCGCCGAGGTGTTGTGCGCCTCGCCATCGGCATCCGCATCTGGGGACGAGCACGCCGCGGCGAGCAAAGCGATTAGCACCACGCCCGCACGCCTGACGAACACGCTTCCAGACAGGATTCCACGGCTGATCTGTGTCATCCGAGTGGAATGCTCATGATGTCCCTGTAGGCCGACAGGAGCTTGTTCCTGACCTGAAGCGTCGCCTCGAATGACACAGAAGCGCGGTTCTGCATCAACGCTACAGTGACGATGTCAGTGGTCTCGCCCCGATCGTAGCGCTCGGTGGCCACATCCTCCGCTTCCTGCGCTTCGTTCACCTTGCCGACGATGTTCTTGAGGGTGTCCCCGAATGTCGCGGGCGCTTCGGTCCGCGGCACGGCCGTAGCTGCACCCGGCGCCGCAGCAGGCGACGCCAGGCGGTTGAGCGTCTGACTGCGTGCGAGGATCTGCGCACGAACGGCTAGGACGCCGGAGACGGTGGTATCGGACATCTCAAACGGTCCTTCCTAACCTGCGGAGACCGCATCGGATGGACGCGGTCTCCAGGACATCAGGCGGTCCGCGACGCGGCGAACCGATCGCGATAGGCGAGCAGCCGCAACGCGTTCACGACGACAAGCAACGTCGACCCTTCGTGCATGGCGACGGCTGCCCCGATCCCGAGACCGAAGATCGTCGCGGGCACCAGGATCGCCACCACGCCCAGACTGACGAAGACGTTCTGCCGGATGATCGACCGGGTCTGCCGCGACAGGCCGACCGCAAACGGGAGATGGGCGAGGTCGTCCGCCATCAGCGCCACGTCGGCAGTCTCCAACGCGACGTCGGAGCCCGCCGCGCCCATCGCGATCCCGACGGTCGCATTCGCCATCGCGGGCGCGTCGTTCACGCCGTCGCCGACCATCGCCACCTTGCCGTCGCTGCGCAGCTTCTTGATCGCCTCGACCTTGTCTTCCGGCATCAGGTCGCCCCATGCCTCGTCGATACCAACCTCGCGGGCGATTGCCTCAGCGACCGTCTGGTTGTCGCCCGAGATCATGATCATGCGCTTGATGCCGAGCGTGCGCAGCATCGCGAGCGTCGCCTTGGCTGCCGCACGGGGCGTATCCATCAGCCCGATCACGCCCAGATCGACGTCACCGCGTCGCACGACCATTGTCGTCCGCCCGCCCGCGCGGAGCCGTTCGACCGCGGCCATCGTTTCTTCGGCCAATGCAGCGAGACCGTCCTTGCCGAACATCTCGGCCTTGCCGATCGTGACAGGATCGCCCTCCAGCGTCGCGCGGACGCCACGGCCGGTCAGGCTTTCCAGATCGCTAGCCTGTGGCAACGCGGCGTCGTTTAGGCGTGTCTTGCCGTCCTTGACGATCGCCGCAGCAAGAGGGTGATCGCTCAGGGCTTCCACGGCGACGGCCGTGATAAGAAGCCGGTCATCGGCTACCCCCGCCATAGCGACAACATCGGTGATCCGAGGCTGGCCTTCCGTGAGCGTGCCGGTCTTGTCGAAAGCGATGGCGGTCAGCGAACCGAGGTTCTCCAGCGGCCCGCCGCCCTTCACCAGCACACCGCCGCGCGCGGCGCGAGCGACACCCGACAACACGGCGCTCGGCGTTGCGATCGCCAGCGCGCAGGGGCTGGCGGCGACGAGGACTGCCATCGAGCGGTAGAAGCTGTCGCGGAAGGGTTCATCGATGACGACCCACGCGAACAGCAGCAGGACGGCCAGACCCAACACCACCGGCACGAACACGCGCTCGAACCGGTCGGTCATGCGTTGCGTCGGTGACTTCTGCGTCTCAGCCTCGCTGACCATCTTCACGACTTTGGCGAGCGCGCTTTCGGTCGACAAGCGCGTGACCTCTATCTCGATCGCCCCGCTACCGTTGATCGTGCCGGCGAACACACGGCTGGCGGCATCGACGCGGTCGGGATCGGCCCGGGCCTGATCCGCATCGTCGACGGCGGTCTTGTCGACCGGGATACTCTCGCCCGTCACAGGCGCCTGGTTGATACTGCTTGAGCCCAGTGTCAGGAAGCCGTCGGCGGGCAGCCGCGCATTGGGTTTGACAACGACGATGTCGCCCATCACCAGCGTATCGACTGAGACCTCGCTGATCCGGCCTTCCCGGCGAACCAGGGCTGTTTTCGGCGCCAGCTCGGCCAGTGCCTCGATCGCTCGCTTGGCGCGGCCCATCGCATAATGTTCGAGGGCATGGCCAAAGCTGAACAGGAACAGGAGCAGCGCGCCTTCCGCCCAGGCGCCGAGCGCGGCCGCCCCCGCCGCGGCGACCAGCATCAGCGTGTCGATCTCAAACCGGCGCATTCGCAGATTATCGATCGCCTCGCGAACGGTGAAGAAGCCGCCCAGAACATAGGCGATCAGGTAGCAGGCGAGCGGCAGCCAGGACGGTGCCCCGACAACCAGTTTCTCGATCGCGAAGCCGACGCCGAGGACGGCACCGCAGCCGAGCGCGAAGAACAGCTCGGTGTTCGGTCCGAGGATACCGCCATGACTGTGGTTGTGTCCCTCCTTGCCGTGATCGTGTTCGCCCGGACCATGATCGTGACCCGCGTGATCGTCGTTCGAGGTTTGGGAAGCGGGCGCGTCACGATCGGCAACGGCGCTGCGGATGGTGGCTTCGTCGGTGCGTTCCCGGTCGAACTCGACCTGCACACGACCACCAGCAGCGACATCGGCTTCCAGTACTCCAGGCATGGCCTTTAATCGATCGGCGAGGGTACGCGCGCGCCGTTGATGCATGGCCGCGATGTCGAACATCGCGTGACCATAGCGCGCACCGATTTGCGCGCCTGCGCCAGACGCTACCTTGCGAATGCGAAAGAGTGAAAGCCGGTCTGGATCGTAATGAATGCACAATTGCGCCGGCGTCTCGCCGCTGGCGGGGACGACATGGGCTTCGCTGACGCCTTCGCGGTCTACCAACCTCTGTACAAGCCGCGTGACGCAGGCGTCCGCGGCATCCGGCACGTCGGGCAGGATGACGGCAAGGTCGAGCCTGGTTTTCTCAGCCATTCTGATTGTCCTTGGTTAGGCGCGCATCCTGTTTCGCGTCGCGCAGGATCTTGATGCCGCCCCACAATTGGATGGCGGCCGTCGCCAGCCCGACCACGAGGTCCGGCCAGTTCACGCCCAGCCACATGACCAAAGCGCCGGCGATGACAATGCCGCCGTTCGAGATGAAGTCGTTAAGGCTGAAGGTCGTCGCCGCGCGCAGGTTGACGTCCTTGTTCTCCAGCTTCTGCAGGAGGCGCAGGCAAAGATAATTGATTATACCCGCGACGATCGACATGCCGATCATGGTCGGACCGATCGGATCGCTGCCCTGCGCGAAACGGCGCGCGACATCGATGAGGACCGCGACCGCGAACAGGAGCAGCATGATGCCGGACACCCCGGCCGCGAGTTGCTTCCAGCGTGCGCTGCGCGTCAACGCGACGATGCTGAGCCCATAGACCGCGGCATCGGAACCGTTGTCGAGACCATTGGCGATCAGCGCACTGGAATCGCCGATCAGTCCCGTAGCGACGAATGCTACAGCAAGCGCCGCGTTGAGGATCAGGACGATCCAGAGCGTACGTCGCTGACGATCTGTCGCGCCGGCATCTAGAGTGGGATCAGTCATAACTGGGTCGCTTTCTGGCAAAGCATCGGACGTTTGCCGGGTGCCTCGACTTTGATTTGGTTGCCCGAAAACGTCGCAGTCTCCGCATCTCCGACGTATTGGAGGCCCTGCAACGGTGCCGTCAGAACGGCCGCGGGCGCACTCGCATCGCGCCGTAACTCGATGGTGAGCCCCTGATCCTTGAAGTCGACCAAGAGCGTCTGATCATCGTCGCATCGATAAAGGTGGCGACCTGGCGTACCGCTTGTCACGGCACTGTCGCGGGCGTGGGTCTCCTGCTCGGTTGGTGGCATCTTCGGGGATTGTTCAGAGCAGGCAGACAGCGCCATCATCGAAGCCAAGCTCAGGGTTGCAACCTTGCTGCAAAGTGGCATCAATTATGCCTCCTGGTTTTCTTGCCACCATGCCGGACAGGTAAGAGCCGTGGTTTCGGATTTGGCCGCACTGCTAGCGACCGAAGCCGCCGGTCCAGGCATCGATCCGACTGGACAAGCCCTGCCTGCAGCTTCTTACGCAGGAGCGCCGTCCATATGCCATTGAGTAAACCGTGAAAACGCAAGCTATGTCGCAGGCGAGTGCCAGCCGGATCGCTTTCTAGTTCGTACAGTTCTTCGAATAACAGCACTTTTGCTACACCCGCAGTCCACGCAAAGACGACGGGCTTTTCGACACGGGTGATGTCAGCCGTCGTCGTGACAGGCTTCCCAAGCCCCCCGATGCGGAAGCTGTACGTTGCCTCGCCGCCCTCGACCGCTTCACCCGCGAGTTGAACAAACGGCTTCCATTGCGAATGCGCGGCGAAGTCCGTGAGGACCGACCAGACGCGCAGCGGCGATGCCGTCAGGATCACGACATTCTCGATCGCGGCGCGCGCGGCATTCGCCGGGCGCGCACCATCAGGCGAAGCGCCAACTGGACCGATCGCGCCGCCATGCTCAACGTCCGTCATCGTCCGCGTCCGCGTCGGCATGGAGGTCGATGATTTCCACTGCCTCCAGCGTTATCAGGCCGATTCCCTTCAGGTCGCGCAAGCCCGTCATGAAGGTCCGAAGTTTCGCGTCGTCGTCGACGATCTCGATCACCACCGACCGGTCGTTCTCGAGGATATGACGACGGTGTGTGTGCGCCGATCGCCCGATCCCGATCATCGCCTCGATCACCGTCGCACCGCCGAGACGGGCGTCGCGCGCCCGCTCGGCAATGAGTTCGAAGACCTTGCGGTCCCCAAAATACGCATTCTCGTCGGTATATACCCGCAGCAGCTTCATCATGGTCATGCCGTGGCCTCCTCGTGTGCGTCGGTCGGTCGGTCGTCATCCTTTGTTCGTTTGCCGGACGTCGCCCCCAGGACGACCTTGGCGATGGCTGGAAGCACCAGCAGGGTCAGGATGGTCGCGGCAACGAGGCCACCGATTACGGTCACGGCGAGCGGCTTCTGCACTTCCGCGCCGGTGCCGTGAGCGAGTGCCATCGGCACGAAGCCGATGGCGGGCACGAACCCGGTCATGATCACCGCCCGCATCTTCTCGGCCATGCCGTGTCGGATAGCCTCCGCGACGGGTAGTCCGGCTTCGCTGCTTTCCCGGATCGCGGTCATCACCACGAGGCCGTTCAGGACCGCCACGCCGGCGAGACAGATGAACCCGACGGCCGCGGACACCGAGAAGTTGATCCCGGTTAAGGCGAGCGTGAACACGCCGCCGGCGAGCCCCAGCGGCACCGCCAGGAACACAGATGCCGCCCGCCCGAACCCGCCGAGCGCCATGTAGAGCAGCCCGAAGATTGCGAGGAAGCAGAGTGGTACGACGATCGACAGCCGAGCCGAGGCCGCCTGCAGGTTCTCGAACTGCCCCCCCCATTCGAGGTAGTAGCCGGCCGGCAGCTTCACTTTCGCGATCTTTGCCTGCGCTTCTGCCACGAACGAGCCGGCATCGCGTCCGCCAAGGTTTACCTGGACGACAACACGACGCTTTCCGTTCTCCCGGCTGATCTGGTTCAGCCCCTCGGTCAGCCGGATTTGTGCTACCTGCGCAAGCGGCACCTGTGCCCGGGGACGTCCTTCGACTTCCGGCAGCAGCACTGGCAGCGACCGAATGTCGTCGAGGTTGGCACGCGTCGCCTCGGGCACGCGCACGGTGACGTCAAACCGACGATCGCCCTCGTATACCAATCCCGATTCACGTCCGCCCAGGCCCGCCGCGATCGTATCGGATACATCGCGCACCGTGAGGCCGAGCCGCGCGATGGCCGCACGGTCGAGCTTCACGTCGAGCGCCGGCGCGCCACCGACCTGTTCGGCCTTGACGCTTGTGGCACCAGGGATGGTCTGCAGGACACGCACCATCTCATTCGCAGTCTGCGACATCTTGTCGAGATCGTCACCGTAGAGCTTGATCGCGACGTCGCCGCGGACGCCGGCAATCAGCTCGTTGAAGCGAAGCTGGATCGGCTGGCTGACCTCGTAAAGGTTACCGAGCAGTCCGCCCGTCGCTTTTTCAATCTTGGCGACGACATCGGCTTTGGTTGTGCCCTTTGCCCATTCCTCTGATGGTTTCAGAATGACGAAGCCGTCCGAAACGTTCGGCGGCATCGGGTCGGTCGCGACTTCCGCAGTGCCTGTCTTGGAGAACATCAAGGCGACCTCGGGGATTTTCGTTACCGCCGCCTCAACCTTGCGCTCCATCAAGAGCGATTGTTCGAGACTGACCGAGGGCACGCGCGTGGACGCGAATGCCAGGTTTTTCTCATCAAGCTGAGGGATAAATTCCGATCCCAGCAACCCGAACGCAGGGATTGCCGCCAGGAAGAAGGCCAGTCCGCCGATAATAAACGGC
This sequence comes from Sphingomonas sp. T1, assembly GCF_902506585.1. NCBI lineage: Bacteria > Pseudomonadati > Pseudomonadota > Alphaproteobacteria > Sphingomonadales > Sphingomonadaceae > Sphingomonas > Sphingomonas sp. T1. Next base: position 31,696 of record NZ_LR733910.1, on the reverse strand, counting down.
CACGGCCGCGCAATCGCCTGATCCAGCAGTGGAAGATAGCCCGCCTTGGATTTGCGGATCAGCCACACGTCCTTTTCCGCGACCTTGCCGCTGATCAGGATAGCGACCAGTGCGGGAACAAGCGTGATCGCCAGCAAGAATGCCGCCACCAGCGCGAGCATGATCGTGATCGCCATCGGCGAGAACGTCTTGCCTTCGGTGCCGGTGAAGGTCAGCAGCGGGGCAAACGCGAGCAGGATGATCGCTTGCCCGAAGACGGTCGGCTTGATCATCTCCTGCGCCGCCCGCATCGTCTCTTCCAGCCGTTCCCGAAGCGCGAGCAGCCGGCCTTCATGTTCCTGTCGATGCGCCAATCTGGCGAGACAGTTTTCGATGATGATGACTGCGCCATCCACGATCAGACCGAAGTCGAGCGCTCCCAGGCTCATCAAATTGCCGGGGACGTTGAACGCGTTCATTCCCATGGCCATCATCAGGAACGAAAAGGGGATCACCAGCACCGCGATCACCGCGGCACGCCAGTTGCCCAGCAGCAGGAACAGCGCAACCGCAACAAGGATCGCGCCCTCGGTCAGGTTGCGCTGCACCGTAGCCACCGTAGCGCCGACCAGCTCGGCGCGGTTCAGCACTACCTTTACTTGTATCCCGTTTGGCAGGGTCTTGGTTATCTGATCGAGCTTGGTCGACGCCTGCTCGGCAACGACGCGGCTGTTCTGTCCGATCAGCATCAGCACCGTGCCGATCACCGCTTCCCGCCCGTTCATGCTACCCGCACCCGTGCGCAGATCGCCGCCGATGCGGACGTTGGCGATCTGGCCGATCGTAATCGGCGTTCCGCCCCGCGTTGCCGCGACGGCATTTTGGATTTCATCGACGGTTCGCACGCGGGAGTCGACGCGGACAAGATAGGCTTCGCCGCCCTTGTTATAATAGTTGGCGCCGACCGCGAGATTGGCGTTTTCGAGCGCCTGCCCCAGCTCGCTGTACGAGATGCCGAAGCTGGCGAGCTTTGTCGGATCGGGCTCGACCACGAACGTCTTGGCAAAGCCGCCGATGGAATCGACGCCTGCCACGCCTTTCACCGAGCGAAGCTGCGGACCGATGATCCAATCCTGCACGGTGCGCAGATAACCGGCTTTCTTGACAGCGTCGGTCAACCGTTCGCCTTCCGGCGTCAGGTAGCTGCCATCGGGTTGCCAGCCGGGTTGGCCCGCCACCTTCTTCGCGCCTTTTCCGTCCGGATTGGCGTAGCCGACCGTGTACATGACGATCTCGCCGAGGCCGGTCGTTACCGGTCCGATCTGCGGTTCCACGCCGTCCGGCAGGTTCTCGGCGGCCTGTCGCAGGCGTTCACCGACCTGCTGCCGCGCGAAGTAAAGGTCGGTGCTGTCGGTGAAGATCGCGCTGACCTGGCTGAAGCCGTTGCGCGAGATGGAGCGCGTCGTCTCCAGGCCGGGGATGCCGGCGAGCGATATTTCTACCGGATAGGTGACGAGTTTTTCGATCTCGACCGGTGAAAGCCGCGGATCGACCGTATTGATCTGAACCTGTTTGGTGGTGATGTCGGGCACCGCGTCGATCGGCAGCTTGGTAAGCTGCCACACGCCGAGGCCGGCGATGACGAGGAACAATGCGAGGACCGTCCAGCGGGCGCGGACGGAGAGCGCCATGAGGTTGGCTATCATGGTCTATTCTTCCTCGCCCGCGCCCTTGCCGAGTTCGGCCTTGAGCAGGAATGCGTTCTTGGTCGCGACCTGGCTGCCAGCGGGCAGCCCCTTCAGGATCTCGACGCGGCCATTGCTGCGCTGTCCGATCGTGACGTTTTGCGCGCGGAAGCCCTTGGCGGTCCGTACGAACACGACATCGCGCCCTTCGACCGTCTGGACCGCATCTTCCGGCACCACGATCGCATTCGACGTGCTGCCCCGGCTCGGGAGTAGACGCACTCGCACCGCGAGACCCGGTTGCAGTGTTCCCGTCACATCAAGGACCGCGGTCGCCGAGCGCGTGTCGTTGGCAAGGCCCGGCGTGACGGCGCGTACCCGCGCCTCCACCGTCCGGCCATCAGGCAGTTCGATGATCGCCCGATCGCCAGCAGAAAGCCGCTGTGCATCAGCCGGTCCGACCGCAGCTTCGACCTGTATCTTCGACGCATCGGCAACACGCATCAGTTCGGTTTCCGGCTGGACGAACGCGCCCAGGCTGACATTCTCCGAGGTGACGCGGCCTGAAATCGGGCTCGACACCAGCACGCCGCGTCCATCGGACGTGATGCGCGCGGCACCCGCCGCGACGCTGGCGCGTCGCGCTTCGGCCGCGGCCGAGGCGGCTTCCGCCTGTGCCTGTTCCAGCTCGACGCGGGCAGAGACCTTCTGGCGATACAGGTAACTTTCGCGAGCGAGCGCCTTCTGCGCCAGCGTCGACTTGGCAGCGGCAGCGCTGCGGTCAGCCGCGATCTGCGCCGCATCGCGGCTTTCGACGATCGCCAGCGTCTCGCCGGCACGCACCGGGTCGCCAAGCCGCTTCATCAGCCGCGTCACGGCACCGGCTGCGCGGGCGTTGACGATCGCCTCGCCTTGCGGCGATGCGCTTACCGTCGCTTGCGCAACAATCTCCGCGCCCAACCCGCCGGGATTGATCGTCTCGGTTGCGATGCCGGCCTGCTCGATCGCCTGCGCGGTCATCGCCACCGTGTCTGGCGTTTTTTCCTCCTCGGCCGGGGCTGCGGTGTTGCCGTTCGCCGCTTCCGTGGGAGCAGGTTGATCCGAGCTACAGCGTGCAACACCGAAACCGCCAAGTGCGGCGACGAGCGCGACGGCCGCGCCGCCGCCAAGCAGGCGCTTATCCTTCATCATCGTTCATCTCCGGAAATCGTGGGGGCCGGCGTCGTGAGCCGATCGAGCCGAGCCTGCGCGTCGTGATACGCGGCGAGTGCATCGACATAGGTCTGGCGGGTCTGTGACAGTGTGCGCTCGGCATCGAGGAGCGCGATCTGGTCGAACTTGCCCTGGGTCCAGCCGATCCGCGCGATGCGGGCGGCCTCCTGCGCGGCGGCCAAGCCGGGACCACCCGCCGCCCGTGCCGTGGCGGCAGCATTCGCTACCTCGGTCTGCGCACTGGCGATCTGCTGACGGGTGTCGACGATGGCCAGACTGCGCAGTGCTTGTGCCTGGGTTTGTTCAGCCTGCGATTGCGCGACGAACGCGCTGCCGTTGTTGAAGAACGGCAGCGGGATCGAAAGGCCGACGACGGCCGCGGTATCGTTGGTCGCCGCCAGTCGCCGCGCGAACGCGCTGACCGTCAGGTCCGGAACACGTAACGAGCGGGCCACCCGAACCTGCGCGTCGGCGGTGCGGACATCGGCTTGTGCAGCGACGAGCGCCAGCGTCCCTTCGATTTCGACAGGGCGCTGTGGTCCATAGCCATCGATGCGCTCAAACCAGGCGCGGTCGAGCGGTCCGGTTACGGCTGCATTGAGCAACGTTTCGAGATTGGCCCGTGCCGCTTGCGCCTGTCGTGTCGCGCTGTCCGCGGCGATCTGTGCGTTGATGCGCAGTACCTCTGCGCGTTGCATCTCAATCGGGCCGACGTCGCCTGCCTGGACGCGTTCTCGGGCGATGCGCAGCGCGTTGTTGGCGATCCCCGCCTGTTCACCCAGCACTTCCGAGCGACGCTCGGCCGCAGCAGCCTCGATGTAGAGTTGTGTGACCCTCAAGCGCAGATCGGCCCGCGCGATCTCGGCCTGGATCTGTGCGCGGGTCAGCCGGGCCGTCGCCAACGCGACACGCGCGGGGCGCTTGCCGCCCAGCTCCAGCGGCAGCGCTACGCCAACGGTTGTCTCGGAACTCCTGACCCCCCTGTAGGCACCACTGCCGCCGATATTCTCAACCTGCGTTTGTAATTCGGGATTGGGGCGCAGCCCCGCTACACGCCTTGCGGCGGTTGCGGCCGCGACGTTCGCGGTCGCCGCTCCGATCGAAGGCAGCGCGGATTGCGTGCTCCCGCCGGGACCGGACGCCGCCCCGCCTGTTGTGGTGTCTGTTGCCGTCGTGCGAGAAGCCGATGGCATGCCGGCAGCGCCGAGCGCGGCATCGAGCGAAAAGGCGGGCGTCGCCTGTGACGAGGTGGTCGCCGCCGGAAGACCCGGCGGCGGTGATGTCTGCGCCTCGGCCGCACTGGCCAAGGACGCCGCGACCATGAAGGTCGCGATTGTACGATGCATCGATGATGACTCCTGACGAACCTAGTTCGCCCCGCGCGGCAGCAGCCGGCGGGGTTAACGGGTCGTCAGGCTTGTGGCGGCCTCAATGCGGGATCGGCCGTGGACAGAGGCAGCATCGATCGGCCTGCGAAAACGGGGGCAAGGCGGAGGTCGCGCGTGACGGCGGCATTGGCGATCTTGACCGGCGCCGCGACATGATCGCCGTGGCACCCACCGTGGTGATGAGGATAACCCTTGTCGCCATCCGAGGGCACCTGATCGGCGTCGCCGGGCGTGTGCCCTTCGGCGATTTGTTCGCCCGGCGTCTCGCTTGCACTGATGCTGGCATCCGGCCGTTCGAACACATGCGCCGCTGCCGTCGTCTCAAGAGAGAAAACGAGCATTAGGCAGGCAAAAATGTTCAAGAGGCGTCGCACGGATTGCGCCGTAGCATCAACGACGATGAAGTGATAGTCCGGATTGCAACGGCACCCCTGTGCGACCGATCCTGTTGCCGAAATTTTCAACTTTCGATGTTTGCGAATTTCTTGACCTCAGTACGCCGTCTTATCGGCTTAGATATAATGCCAATCATAGGTACAGTTTTATGCAAAGATATGTAATATTGTACCTCTATGAGTATTCGCTTCCGGTAGTATTACCTTTTTTTACTCATAATATCATATAAGTTGAATTGTGAAATTTTTAGTCGCTTTGCAATGGAGTTATTTATTAAAGTAATATTATTTTAATTTTTGCGGTCATTGCCTTTTTGACCCCGGCTGCGACGGCCCAATCCTATGGCGGTTAGGGTAGAGGCCAAGTTTACGGTGACCAATACCGCGCAACATTGGGCATGATTGCTCTTTTGGCGATCGTGATCGTGATCTTGGCTATAACCAATCTTGGCGTGGCAATGGCGGCTATTATCGTGGCAGCTACGGCTATAATGGTCGGCAGGAGCATCAGGAGCATCGCGAGCGCCGGCATGAGCGTCGCGAGCATAATCAGCGTTACGGCGGGTATAGTTACTAACATCAAAGCGACGCCCGATACGCAGTCGCTCATGTCGACGTCGATCAACCAGGGGGCTGCACCATGACGGACGCCGCACCGGTAACCACGACCACCCGGATACAATGCATGTTTTGTCCCGTGTGCCGGATCGACCTCATGCTTGCGGACAGGCAGGGGGTGAGATCGAGTGTTGTGCGCAATGTCGGGGTATCTGGCTGAATCGCGGCGAACTCGACAAGATCATCATCGATAAGAACGCTTTGTTCGAGGCGACGGCGAGGCCGGCACCCGATTTCCGTTACAGCCGATTGAGCCTGGATACGCCCAGCCTACTCTTTGGGGCGGATACAATGAGAGACCTTATGGCGGTGGGCACCGTGACAGCCAGCATGGCCACGGTGGTCATGCTGCCTATCGCCCTGGCGACGTCCTTGGCGGTCTGTTCCAGCATTGATCGGCAATCGGCCGCGTGTTCTAAACAGATAGGTGTCTCATAGTCGTGGTGCATAGAGGAAGATAGCGTGACCAGAAGATGCGGGCTCAAGCTCGTGGCCTTATTAATCCTTGTCAGATGGACCACAGCGTCTGTCAGCGCGCAGGTCATATCCCATGGCGCTGGCGTCAGTTGGAGCGGTACGCATGGCGGTGTCAACTGGGACGGTAGGCATGCCTATGAGGGAGGAAGCTACGGAGACTACCCTCGCTCTTCTGCACTCCGTCCCGCCTACCAAATGCCGCAGCCTTCGCCTTATTCCATGCAATTACCTCGCGCGCCACACGCCCAAAATAACAGCAGCGATCACGCTGTCCGGCATAACGATCGTCGTTCATCGGAACAGGCGGTTCTGGGTTTCGACCCAAGTGATTGATCAGTCAGCAAATTGCTCGTTCACCACCACCCCGGCGTACAGGCCTTGATAGTAAACAAGCTTCAAACCAAATTGGCCCTCAGTTCTTTTGGACACCCCAACATCAGAAAAGCGATATTTCGATGATTGACAGGACACGTTTGACCGTCACCTTTGCCGTCACGCTTGCCTTATGTGGTTGTAGTCTGATCACGCCGCCCGACGAGGGATATTTCCGCACTCATGCTAAAGAAGCCAGATTGATCGTGACACGCTGCGAGCGCGGTCAGGAAAGCGGCAATGACTGTAAGGCGGCAGCGCGGGCCGTCGCTGCGCTGGATAAGGCTACCAAGGACGCTTCCGCCAAGGGGGTTCGCTAGCAAGAGTTCACTGACTGAATAAGCACCGAGAAATTGCCCGGCCAATTCCTGAACGCAATCAGGGTTGGCAGACGTCGCCATGCCAAAATCTCCGTCGAGCAAGCGGCAGAACCGCATGTCAAATGCGCTCTTAGCCAGGCCGATGTTCAATCACGCAAGTGATGGTACGAGATTTATTCGGATCGGCCTTCACCGGAGTAGATTCCGACTCCGCCGCATTTGACGGGATCGGTTCCTCACGGCGCGCGCCGGGGGTGTTGCAAGAAACATGATCGTAGACAGACATGGCTGAGTGGCGGGGGCGGGCAAGGGGACCAGTGCATGCGGTGAGCGCGCACACTGAAAAAGCCAATGTGGATATGGCAGGGAGACGCATCTTAACCCTTTCTGTCTCTTATATTTGCCTTACCGTAGTGGTTGTAGGCTAGAATAATAGCCATTCCGTTGAATACTACCTTTTGCCTTCGCGGCTTTCCGAATGTGTGATGGAAAAACAATGTGAGGATAGGGTCGCGGGTAAGATTGAAGCGAGGTACTGCGATGTTGTTGCCGTTTCTTGTGCAGCAGAAAGTATGTATCTGGCGTTTGTTAATTAGCGATTTTGGCCGTGGCAGCAGCCTATTGCCTCAAGAAGGAGAAGCCAGGTGGCAGCATCTGACATGAAATATCGAATGGCTGGTCTCGCCGTCCTCCTGTTGACGGTCCTTCCTGGCGTAGCATCGGATGCAGCCGATATTGCCATGCACCGTGACCCAGGTTGTGGCTGCTGTGAGAAATGGGCAGATCAGGTCCACCAGCAGTTCGGGCGCAAGGTACAGATCTTGGACGACGCAAACCGGGCCGCCTTTCAGCGCCGTGTGGGTGTACCGGCGCAGTTCGGATCCTGCCACACCGCCATCATTGATGGCATGGCATTTGAGGGGCATGTGCCGATCGCCGACATGAAGCGCGTGCTTGCGCAGCATCCAAAGGGCGTCCACGGCCTAGCCGTAGCAGGAATGCCACTTGGTTCGCCGGGGATGGAGGTGCCAGGCGCGAAGCCGCAACCCTTCGACGTCATCGCGTTCGGCCCGGCTGGCCAGCGCGTTTATACCCGTTACGGAGGCTAGGTGTTAGATGTTTGATCCCACGGTTTGATGGTGCGATCCTTTCGTTAGAATGGAAGGAAGCCGTATGGGACAGGTACGTCACGGGAGCGCCACGACCACGCACGCCGTCAGAGCAGCAATACAGCGATCGCAAGCTTCGCTCTCGGCGCTGAGCCGAGAGCTTGGGATCAACCCTAAGACGGTAGCGAAGTGGCGTAAGCGGGCGACGGTCGAGGATCAAAAGACCGGGCCGAAGGCCCCTCATTCAACGACCCTGACCCAAGCTGAGGAGGCGGCCGTCGTCGCGTTCCGGCGTCACACATTACTGCCGCTCGACGATTGCCTCTACGCGTTGCAGCCCTCGATCCCGCAGCTGACGCGCTCAGCGCTGCACCGCTGCCTCCAGCGTCATGGCATATCCCGTCTGCCGGACATCGAGGGGGACAAGCCGAAGCGACAGCGCTTCAAGCGCTACCCGATCGGCTTCTTCCACGTGGATATTGCAGAGGTGCAGACCGCCGAAGGCAAGCTCTACCTGTTCGTTGGCATCGACCGCACCAGCAAGTTCGCCGTCACCCAGTTGGTCGACAAGGCTGATCGGCGAACGGCGTGGGAGTTCCTGGAACACCTGCTAAAAGCTGTACCTTACCGTATCCACACGATCCTGACCGACAATGGCATCCAGTTCGCCGACCAGCCGCGCAACCGTAACACCGCCTGGTCGCGTCAGATGCGCTTCGATATGATCTGCGAAGCGAACGACATCGAGCACCGGTTGACCAAGCCGAACCACCCTTGGACCAATGGTCAGGTCGAGCGGATGAACCGCACCATCAAGGAGGCGACCGTCAAACGCTTCCACTACGAGAGCCATGACCAGCTACGGACGCACCTCGCTGACTTCATGGCTGCCTATAACTTTGCCCGCCGGCTCAAGACGCTCAGCGGACTCACACCCTACGAATACATCGCCAAAATCTGGACGTCAGAGCCGGATAGGTTCATCGTCAATCCGATCCACCAGATGCCGGGACTAAACACCTAGGCCGGCTGCTAGCTCACTTAACGTAAGCCCCGCTGATAGATCGAGGACGCGATTAGGCGTCGGCGGATTGCTTATGACCTTAGCACTGATGCTTTTTGCCGTTGCAATCAGTTGATATTCTGATGCGGTTGGTTGCCCGAGATACCCGATCAGCCACTACCGTGATTCCATGTCCTGATAATGTACAGGGGCCGTGAGGAAGCCCCAGGCATGTCTGAGGCTTCAGCAGTGGGGATAGGCGTTCGCAGCGACGTAAGGATCGTCTCCTGTTAGGGCGATTGTCTATCAATGTTTAGAGGGGCCTGATGAGCGTTGTTGCTGCTTCCCTTTATCGCCACGGCCAGCGGGTCCGGTCGCTTTCGATCGACGAGCCGACATTCTGTTCGGACGACAAGGCGGAGTTCGTCTGGATCGGCCTGCTGGAGCCGTCCGAGGAGGAGCTTCGGAAGCTCCAGGAGCACTACGGCCTTCACCCGCTTGCGGTTGAGGATGCTCTGAAAGCCCACCAGCATCCGAAGGTCGATGTCTACGGCGATCAGCTGTTCGTGGTCGCGCTGACTGCCCGGCTTGAGGATCAGGTTATCGCCTACGGTGAAACCGCGATATTCGTGGGTCCCAGTCATGTCATCACCGTGCGGCATGGATCGGCACGCTCGCACAGCACGCTGCGCGGCCAGCTTGAGGCGGCGCCGTCACTACTCGCGCATGGTGTCGACTATGTTCTGCACGCCATTATCGACTTCATCGTCGATGGCTATCTGCCGATCGGGGAGGCCATCGAGGAGGAAGTCGTCATAATGGAGCAACGGGCGCTTGACGCTTTCCTGGCCCGGGAGGAAATCAGTCGCATCTTCAATCTACGACGTGAGCTAATGCGGTTCCAACGGGTCCTTGGCCCCATGGGCGAGGTAGCGAACAAACTCACCCACCCCGACATGCCTTGCATCGACCGGGAGGTAATCCCGTATTTCCGAGATGTGCTAGACCATATTCATAGAGTTGAAACCACGGTGGGTGGCCTTCGCGAAGTGCTCACATCGGTCTTTGAGGTCAGCAATCTGCTCGAACAGCAGCGCACTGGTGCGAGTACCCGGCAGCTTGCGGCCTGGGCGGCCATTCTGGCCGTGCCGACTGCCCTCGCAGGCATCTACGGTATGAACTTCGAAAACATGCCAGAGTTGAAAACCAAGTATGGATATTTCGTCGTACTCGCGGTGGTCGCTACGGTGTGCAGCATGCTCTATATCAGGTTCAAGCGCGCAAAATGGATCTAGTCGAGGGTACAAGTGCCTTGAGACACTTAAAGGTTCGATGAGATAATTTTATGCCATGACTCTTACCTGACTACGCAATTAATATAATATCATCTCTTGTTAGTGAATGTAAGCTGTCGATCGCATTCCGCCTGCATTCAATATCGCGGTCCTATCTACTAGACGTGACATTCGGTCACGCTTGATGGAGGTAGTCATGAGAGGATCCTTGATCTTGGCCGCGGCGGCGCTGGCGTTTGCTGCGCCGGCCGCGATGGCCCAGTCCCATGGCGGTTACGGCGGACATAATGGCGGCCCGTCCTACGGCAATCAGGTCCGAGGACACGGCGGATATGGCGACGCCTACCGCGATCGAGGCGGTGGCCATCAGCAGTCCTGGCGCGGTAATGGTGGCGGCTATTACCAGGGCGGTTATGGCTACAACAATCGCCATGATCGCCGCGAGGAACGTCGTGAACGGCGGCATGAGCGCCAGGAGCGCAATCAGCGCTACGGGGGTTATGGCTATTAAGATGAAAGCAGCGCTTCCCGGGCAGACCGCCCCAGCGGTGCCGACCAAAGAGAGGAATGCACCATGACGGATGCCGCAACAGTACCCGCGACCACCCGGTTGCAGGGCATGCTCTGCCCCGTGTGCCGGGTCGACCTCGTGCTCGCCGACCGGCAGGGGGTCGAGATCGACTATTGCCCGCAATGCCGGGGCATCTGGCTGGACCGCGGCGAACTCGACAAGATCATCGAGAAGAACGCTTCGTACGAGGCGACGTCGAGGCCGGCACCCGATTACCCGCCACAACCGACTGCACCTGGATATGCTCAGCCTGCTCCCTGGAGCGGGTACAATGAAGGATCTCATGGCGGTGGACGTCATGGTGGCGGGCATGACCGTGGTGGCCACGGCGGCTATCGTCCCGGCGGCTTTCTTGGCGGTCTGTTTCGGCATTGATCCGCACTCGGCTGGCGTTCTGAACAGGCAGCCGTTTCATGGTTGTCGGTGCATGGAGGGAGAAATAGCGTGACCAGAAGATGCGGGCTGACACTTGGAATCATGATCCTTGCCGGCTTGGCGGCAGCGCCGGCTGGCGCGCAGGTCATGTCCCATGGTGCCGGCGTCAACTGGAGCGGCACGCATGGCGGGGTCAACTGGGATGGCGGGCATGCCTATGAGGGCGGAAGCTACGGCGGTTACCCTGCCTCGTCCGCACCCCGTCCCGCGTACCAGATGCCGCAGCCTACGCCTTATCCCATGCATGAACCTCGCACGCCATACGCCCAAAATGACAGCAGCGATCACGCCGTCCGGCATGAAGATCGTCGTTCATCACCACCGGCGGTTCGGAGTCTTGACAGCAGGTGAGCCATCCCGCGGCCATCGGGCACTCGATGGACGCAGGCTGTGATCAGACGGCCATGCTCATGATGTCCTTGTAGGCCGAAAGAACCTTGTTCCGGACCTGCAAGGTGGCCTCGAACGAAACCGAGGCGCGTTGCTGTATCAGCGCCACGGTCGCGATATCGGTCGTCTCGCCTCGTTCGTAGGCTTCGGTCGCGACATCCTCCTGTTCCTGGAGCGCATTCACCTTTTGAAGCGCGGTCTGCATCGTCGCGGCAAAGCTCGTCGATGGGGCAGTGCCATCCGGTCCCCGCAGCGCATTCGGCGACGAAGCCGAGCCGACATCCCTCAGTGCGGCGTTTCGTTGAAGCACCGCGTTGCGCATCGCCATGACATCGGCCACGCCGTTCACATTCATGCCTGTCGACCTCTCACGCGAACGATAGAGCGCGCATCTTCGCGCAAGAATGATTAGAAATCGTTAAGGATGTTTGTTCGGGACTGGCCCCCGGTCCTTCTGGTCGTGGCAGTACGGGTCACGGATGATGGCGGTGTCGGTGCCGCAGGTGAAAGAGCAGACCTCGGCGTCGCGAAAACGGCTCGAACATCTCGTCGGGTCCCTCGGGGTCGAGCAGCTTGCTGTCGGCCAGCCATTTTTCCATCGAAGACAGTTCGGGCAGCTCGTACTCGCGTAGCGAGCGACCCGGTGCCTGCAACGCCGCGATCGTTGCGATCAACGAGCCGGTTTCGGCGAACTTCGCGATGACCGCGTCCTTGTTGGCGCCAAGGTGCTCGGCGAGCAGACCGGCGCGGATGTCGGCTATCTTTCGATGCCCATCGGCGTCGGATGCCCCGGTCGTGTCGATCGTCACGTCGCATTCGCTGTCGAGGCGCAGCGACCGGTTGTTGAAGTTGGAGGATCCCACCCGCAGCACGACGTCGTCGATGATCGTGACCTTGGCATGGACATAAATCGGTGCCCCCGCGGCGGTGAACGGGTGATAAAGCCGGAAGCGGCCGTGCACGTCGCGCTTCCGGAGTTCGGCAACCAGCCGGGCACGGGCCGTATCCATCGCGATCGGTTCGAGCCAGCCGTTCGCGGTCGTCGGGTTGATGACGACGATTTCCGGACCATCGGTCTCGTCGAGTCGTCTGGCGATTGCCTCCGCGACCCGCCGGGAGGCGAAATACTGGCTTTCGGCATAGATCAGCCGCCGCGCCCGCGCGATGAGCGCGACATACAGCGCCTCGATCTCGTGGACCGGTTCCTGGTCGGCGAGCTTTGGCAGCGTGCGCGAGATCCCGACGGGCACGTCCCTGAAGTCTGCCTCGAGCCCATCAGGCCAGCAATCCGCGCCATCGGTCACGGGCTCGATCGAATACCCGCCGGCGGCATGCCACCGCTCCCGACAGGCGTCACCGAGGGCGCGTGCCACCGGGCCCTCCAGCGCCATGGCCGCGTCATGCCACGGCCCGTGCGGCGTGCCGTCCGGTCGGACGCGGCGCGGTTCCTCGTCCTGGTGGTCTCGCGTGTCCCATCGTTCGCGGGTCATGTCGATGCCGCCGCAAAAGGCCATGCAGTCGTCGATCACCACGATCTTCTGGTGATGCGATCCGGCGACCGGATGATGCCCGTCGAGTTTGAGGTGGATTTGGCGGTCGCGCATCCAGCGCAGGATCGTGAACAGGGTTCGGCCATGGAACAGCGTCTTGAGCGCACCGGTATCCCAGCGCAGTATGTGAATATCGAGCAGGGGACTGCGCTTGACCAGCCAGCTGATGAACGCTCCGACCGTCGGCGGACCCTCGTCCTGCCCCTCCCCGGCGAACTGGATCCGGGCGTCGAAGTCCCAGCCGATCAGCACGATGCGCCGCTTGGCCTTGAGCATCGCGGAGCGGGCGGCCCTGAAATAGTCATCGGCGTCGACGATGACGGCCGCACGGCTTGCCGTGGCGGTCCGCCAGAACGCGCGCCGAATGGTGGCGTCGCTCATGGGCTTTGGCACCTCAACGCCCATGACGACGCCCCCACGTGGCTACCCGCCAAGCGTACCAGAGCACGAGCGCGATGATGATCGCTGTCGAGACCGGACCCACATAGCGCTCGACCGCCCCATAGCGCTGCCCCAGCAGATAGCCGGCGGCGGCCAGCATCGCGGTCCAGGCTGCCGTGCCGATCGTCGACCACAGGAGGAAGGGTCCGAGTGGCATCCGCACGAGCCCGGCCGGGATCGATACGACCGATCGCACCGTGGGGACGATCCGCCCAATGCAGACGAACGGGCCACCGTGGCCGTGGAACCAGGTCTTCGCGCGCTCGACCTCCTGCCATTCGAGCGTCAGCCATCGGCCGTGCCGATCGACCAGGCCATGCAGCCGCTCGATGCCAAGCATCCTTGCGACGGCGTACCAGCAGAGATTGCCCGCCATGGCGCCCGCCGCTCCGGCGGCGACCACGCCCGGCAGCGACAGTGCACCGCGCGAAGCGCGCAGGCCGGCAAGCGGCATGATGACTTCCGAGGGCAGCGGCGGGAACACGGTTTCGGCGAACATCAGCACCGCGACGCCAAGATAGCCGAGCTGGTCGACGAGCTGCTGGATCCACTGGCCCAAACTGCTTCTCCTTATCTTATGTGGGTCGAAACCATTTGTCGTCGCGTAGCGCCCGACCTTAATCCGATCCGCGCAGCAATCGACTATCCTGAATCCGGTTCCGGTCGGGCGTTGGCCCCGCCTGGCAGTGCCGGTGCGCTATCCACGTTGTCGCCCTGTTCGCCCGCGGTTTTCTTGAGTGGACGTGAAAGTCGAAGAGTCAGGAAGGTGACAGCGCTGATGATGATGGCGATATCGTACAGCGAATATCCGACCGCGGCACCAACGGCCCCTGTCGCCCACAGGCTCGCCGCCGTGGCCGTCCCTGATGTTCGACTCCCTTGCTTCAGGATCGCTCCGCCGCCGATGAACCCGACGCCGGTGATCAGGCCTTCAAGGATGCGAGCCTGACCAAGCGACTCCCGACCAAGAACGGCTATCGCTATGAGCACAAAGCCACAGCTGGCGACGGCAACGAGTGGAAAGGTGCGAATGCCGGCGCTTCGCTCCTCTTTTTCTCGATCCCAGCCAATCGGAAGAGCCAGAACATAGGCGATCAGAAGACTGAGAAGGTGCCATAAGGCTTCTGAGAAACTACTGGTAACCAAGGTCAATAGTGATCACCCTTTGTTTGATTGTGACGGAGATACGGAGGAACTAGAGAGGCGCGCGGTCCTGTTTAGCTCTCGACAATCTCAGCTCGACCAGCCTTTCAAAATAGGCGTTAGCCATTTTGCGATGGGCGTCGATCACTTCTGGTTTGGTAGAGTTCTCGGCAAGCTCGACCTCAACCTGCGCTCTGTGTTCGAAATATAGAATCTCATCATCCGACATAGAAAGTTCCTTGAGCGGGTCGTCAGATATCATCGCGATCGGTATTTCGGCCCTCGTTCGACTACGCAAGTCGGCGTTTTGGGCCTTGCCGAGCCTGACTGGGCGTCAGGTCGATCAGATCCTCGAGAAGCCGCGCCGAATTCGACCGGCTCTTCGAGCCGGGCCCCTGGGGTGCGGCACGGCACGTGATCATAGACGGGAGTGCTGATGACAGGCTTTTGCGAGAACGGGAGCGTGCAGGCCGCGAGCCCGCCGGGTAACACGGTGAGCATCAAACAGTTCACAATACGCATGGCTCGTTGCCTCCTACTTGATGAAACACTCGATCACACGTGCGTCCTGAAAAGACGGTGGCGCGCCGATGCTCGTGTTACTAATGACACTTTCTATAAGCGTCCTTTGTCCTAATCCAAAGAGATGCTGTTTTTGGTATGATCGGGATGCGAGAAAAGGACGCTATCTGGGCGGCCGACCTCTTCCAAGGAAGCGTCTGCATCCAGTTCCATCAGCGGTTTGATATGACCGTCGCGAATGTCGTAAATCCAGCCATGCAACCAAAGCGGTTGGCCGTCTTTCCACGCGCTTTCAACTATATCGGTTCTTGCCAAGTTGATCAGCTGATCCCTGACATTCATTTCAACGAGTCTGTTGAGCTTGGCTTCCTCACCATCCAACGCTGCAAGTTCATCGGCATGATCGCGCACAACGCTACTCGCATGATCGAGCCACTGCCTGAGTTGACCGGTAGCTCCTCCTGCGAATGCCCCCCTGATGCCACCACACCCATAATGACCGCACACAATGATGTGCGGAACCTTGAGCACCTGGACTGCATATTGCAGCGCCGCCATCAGGTTGAGATCGCTCGGATTAACAAGGTTGGCGACGTTGCGGTGAATGAACATACCTCCCGGAGGAGTCATGGTCATCTGTTCAGGGCTGACCCGGCTGTCCGAGCAACCGATCCACAAGAACGCTGGCTTCTGGCCATCGGCTTGTCGCGTGAAGAAGTCCGCGCGCTCGTCGATAAGTTCCTGCGACCAAGCCCGGTTGGCGAGAAGAAGCTGTCGATATTCTCTCATGCGAATCTTACTCCAACTACGGGGGCGTTGATCAAAGGAGATGTCCGTTCGGCAAGATCGCCACGAACGACCACATCTACCGACTTGAATCGAGCGGCTTTGATAAAGGAGTTAATAATCTCGACATTATCGAGATCAACATAGCTCGTCGCGGAAAGATCAATCAGAAGCCGGCTATTTTCGGGAACGCGGTTTAGTTGCTTCTGAAGTTCATATTTGTGGATAAAATACAGGTTACGCCGTGCACGGATGAGGCAATCATTGCCCTCGCATGCAAACGTTACGGCAGATCGAAAATTACGCGCTATGACGAACACGAACCCAATCACAAGGCCGATCAGGACGCCTTCGAGCAAGTTGGTGAACATGATCGCGATCACGGTTACTACGAACGGGATGAACTGGGTCCAGCCTTGTCGGTAGCGGTCCAGGAAAAGCTGGGGCGTGCAAAGCTTGTAGCCGGTTGCGATCAGCACCGCCGCGAGTGCCGCTAGCGGGATGAGGTTGAGCACCATGGGGATCAACGCGACCGACAACAGCAGCCATAGCCCATGCAGCATCGTCGACGCCTTGCTCTGCGCGCCCGCACCGACGTTGGCCGAGGAACGCACGATCACCGAGGTGACTGGCAGCCCTCCCAGCAGTCCCGACACGATGTTGCCGCCACCCTGGGCCATCAGTTCCCAGTTCTTGTCAGTGGTGCGTCGTTGCGGGTCGAGCTCGTCGATGGCCTTGATGCTGAGCATCGACTCCAGGCTAGCGACGATGGCAATCGTGGCTGCTGCGATCCAGACGGCACTGCTCCCGATACCCGAAAAATCGGGAAGGGAGAAAAGCTGAGCAAATTCGGCCGGGCTTTTGGAGACTGGCACCTGAACAAGATGCTCCGTGCCAATCTTCCAGGAAGGTAGAAACACACCGAGCAGCGCATTGCCGATGACGCCGATCAGGACGGCCACCAAGGGGCCTGGCAAGAAACGGAGCGGACCCTGCTTGGGTTTCGCGCTGTTCCACCAGAACAGGAAAGCAAGGCCCGCAAGGCTGATGATCAGCGCGCCCGGCTCAAACTTGCGCCTCAGGAACACGAAAAGGTTGGTGAACGTGTTCCCGTTGCCAGAGGAGAACTGAAAGCTACCCTCAGCCTCGCCTTCATAGCCGATCGCGAACGGAATCTGCTTGAGAACAAGAATGAGTCCGATCGATGCCAACATCCCCGTGATCACTGAGGACGGGATAAATTCGCTCAGGATCCCCGCGCGAGCCGTAGAAAATGTCAGCTGCAACGCGCCCGCCAAAACCACTACCGACAAAAAGATCGGATAGCTCGGTAGAGAATTGATGGTGTCGAGTACGATAACCGTAAGGCCCGCGGCAGGACCGCTGACGGACAACGGAGACCGGGACAGGCCGCCGACTACGAGGCCGCCCACGATACCTGCTATCAGGCCAGAAAACAGGGGTGCTCCCGAAGCGAGGGCGACGCCCAGACAGAGCGGGAGCGCGACGAGCGCGACGACGATGGATGCGGGCACATCTGTCCGCAAGGACGCAAGAGGATGTCTCGAAGAGGACACAAGGGTACTCCGTAACTGCATGCAGGATTTGGCGAGCGGCGAGCAAAGCAGGGTTGCCGCTTATCTTGAGTCGGAAGCGGATCGCCCCGACGTCCAAAATCGGGTGAAATCGCGTCGCGAAGTCACCCTTAACAGCGACCATGCCGGCACTCAGCGACACAGTCGGCCGTTGCCGAGGCTTACAGTTTTGGCGGTCTCAACGTTGGCGCGGCGGTCATGCCTTCGCTGATCCGCTGCTCGATCGCCGAATAAGCGTCCTCGGGCTTCATCTGCGAGATGATCGCCTTGGCAGGCACGATCAGGTGATCGCCGTGGCATTCACTATGAGCATGTGGCAGCCATGGGCTAACACCAACAGGCCTTTGATCCCTTGTTGGCTCGCTCACGCTCGCCATCGAAAGGACGAGGCCAGGCGTGGCGACGCGACGGGTACTCGATCCTTCGTCACTTACGTGGAAAACTGAACCCAGTCCCAGGAGCGAGGCCAGCATCAAGCCGATCAGGAAAGGAAGCAGGCGGCTCATCGAACGGTCGCGTAGCGATCTTGCACGTTCAAGGCCACTGCCTTTTCCTATCCTTCCCCAAAATGATCACTTCATCGCGGCGCGCAGGTTGTCGATCGACGCGGTCGCGACGATGGCACAGCCGTTCCCTTACCTCGCGCAAGCGCCTCGCTCGCCATACTATCAAAGCAGTATCAGCGCCCCTTTTTGCCGAGCACAACGATCATCGCTCATCCGACTGGGTTAGCCCGGGTTCTCAGCGTCGATGAGCGACCCTCACACTGAAGAAGTTCCGTTCAGCAAGCGTCACGTCAATGACGTCGGCCATGCCCTCCGCCGCGGTGCCCCCCTCCGAGATGACCTCCGCTAAAATGGCCGCCTCGGTAGTGGCCGCCACCAAGACCAATCCCGATCCCGAGCGATCCGTAGAAGGGCGAGCCGTAGTAGCCGTAGGGGCTTTGATAACGATAGGGATAGCCGCCGCCATAGTAGCCAGCGCCGCGCCAACCGCGCCCGCGGTCAGCGACCGCGATCAGGCAGTCGCTTGCGCCCGCTTGAGCCACGCTGCCCGGCGCTGCGGGAACGGCCGCTTGCGGCGGAACGGGCGCCGGGAGTGCAGCGGATGTTCCCCCGGGCGGACCATCCGGCGGAGAGATCGGTACTGCCCGGATCGCACCGGGAGTGTCGCACGGCACGGCGAAGTAGGAATAGGCGGAGGGCCGCGGCGCATAGGTGGCGCAGCCGCCCAGCAGAACCGCCCCGGCCAGCGGGACGATGATGATAGGCTTGCGGATGTTCGGCATGGTGCGTTCCATTCGTTCTTGGTCGGCAGTTGGGCTGCCGGACCGAATATATATGGTTCGGCTCTCGAACATTGCACGTCGCCGCCTGGGGCCGGGACGCAGCCGGTATCGGCCTCGGTCATTCACCCGGATAGGCGCTCAATCGTTCATGACTGCTCGCCTGCGGCGGGAGCGGCGCGGGGCGGATGGGCTTCAGGGTGGCTGGCGAAGAGACCGACCGCAAACAGATGTCCAAGCGACTTTGCGTTCGTGGCCACGACGATCGCGGAAAGCGCCAGATACCCCCAGGAAAGCCACGTCAGGCTGGCGATCGTTCGCGCATCGTCTCCGAGAAAATTCAGCGTCAAGCCGACCTGAAGGGCGAACAGGCCGGCAAGCGCCAGCGCACCCCACACACCGAGCCTCAACCGCAACAGCAGGGCAATGCCGAACAGCGATTGCGCGGCAGTGAGAAAGAACTCCTCATGCTGCCGCGCATCGAGCGGCAGAGCGGTGAGTCCGCCTGCCCCGAGGCTCATTGCTAACGGCAGCATGCCGACCAGCAGGGTCCATTGGTTGATCTTGTCCGAGATCATCGTTGCAAGGCCGTTAGCCGCCCGCCCCGAGAGCACGAACAGTACCGCGATGGTCACCGCAGACGCCTCGCTGGCGAGTGGCGCGAGCCACTGGATCAGCAGGAACTCATCGATGCCGACCGAGCGCCCTGAGTCCACCATTGCCTCGGCAAACGGTTCAGCCGAGACCAGGATAACGGTCGCCGCAACGACCGTTAGCGCCGCCATCGCGGCCCACTGACGCGCCGACGACAGCTGGCTAAGCGCGGCTGCGGGGCCAGGTTCGTCGTCCTCGTCTTCTTCCGCCTCGGGGAGATAGCTGACGCGCCAGACATAGGCGGCGAAGATCGCGACCAGCAACCGCATACTCCGGCAGCACGGTGACGAGCGCGATTGCCGCCACGATCAGCCCTTGGCTGACGCGCTTCTCTGCGGCCTCCGCACCCCAGGACAGCATGAAGCCCGCTGCGAGGATCGCAATGCCGAAGAGCGCGGCGACCATAAACTCAGACTGCGTGCTTCGTGCCCCACGCTTAGGGTGTCATTCCGCCCTCAACCGGAACCGACCCCACCGCTGCTAAAACCGCACACAAAACATGAGGAAAGAGTGATGCACGAACGCGATCCCAACATCGTCACCTCGAGCCTGTCTGGTTTCGTCACCGAACAGGGCGTCACCGTGAGAGTGAACATCATCCGGTTGGAAAATGAGCCGGGCTGGTCGCTTGAAGTCGAAAACGAGCATGGAACTTCTACGGTCTGGGACGACCTGTTCGCGACTGATGATGCCGCGCATGCTGTTTTTCGTCAGACCGTCGATGAAGAAGGTATGCGCGCCTTCCTCGACCATGCCGTCGTCATACCCTTCCGACGTTAGCACCGTCAGCGTTCGCCGTTCGTTCGGTCCTAGCGTACGTAAACTTCACTTTCGTGCAGTGACCCCTTGGACAAGACGCCCTGCGGAGAGGAGGCTGGGGCAGCCAAAGATTTTGCCTCACATGTGAATTGGCTTGCCCGTTACCGCCATCGCCGCTTCCTTGAGCGCCTCCGAGTGCGTGGGATGGGCATGGCAGGTGTAGGCGATATCCTCGCTAGTTGCGCCAAATTCCATCGCCTGGGCAGCCTGAGCGATCATCGTGCCGGCGAGTGTGGAGATGATGTGAACCCCAAGCACGCGGTCGGTCTTGGCATCGGCAACGACCTTGACGAAGCCGTCGGTATCTCGGTTGGTCTTGGCGCGGCTGTTGGCTACGAAGGGGAATTTGCCGATCGTGATTTCCCCGCGTGTTTTCGCCTCCTCCTCGGTCAGGCCGACGCCCGCGATCTCAGGATGGGTGTAGACAACGGATGGTATCACCGCGTGATTCACGATACCGATTTGCCCCGCAATATTCTCGGCGACCGCAATTCCCTCGTCCATCGCTTTGTGCGCAAGCATAAGGCCAGGAACGACGTCGCCGATCGCCCAGATGCCGGGAACAGCGGTTGCAAAGCGGTGGTCGACTTCGATCTGCCCCTTCTTGTTCAAGCCAAGCCCGGCTTTGTCGAGTCCCAGGCCTCCGGTGTTAGGGCGCCGTCCGATCGCGACCAGTACCACGTCGGCCTCGATCGTTTCAGCCTCGCCACCGGAAGAGGGCTCAACCGTAATGGTTGCGGTTGAGCCGTTGCGTGCGACCGCGGTAACCTTGGTGCCGAGCTTGAACGCGAGCCCCTGTTTGCCGAAGATGTTGCGCGCTTCCCTGCGCACTTCGCCGTCGAGGCCAGGAAGAATTTCGTCGAGATATTCGATCACCGTCACTTTGGCGCCAAGCCGCTTCCAAACTGAGCCGAGTTCAAGGCCGATCACGCCGGCACCGATGACGACGAGATGTTCGGGGACCTTGGGGAACGCCAGCGCGCCTGTGGAGTCCACAACCACTTCGCCGTCCACCTCGACACCCGGAAGGGGTGTCACCGACGAACCGGTAGCGAGCACGATATTCTTTGCGCGCACGGTCTTGCCTGCGACTTCGACGCTGTCCCTGCCGGTGAAGGTGGCCAGCCCTTTGAGCCACTCGACTTTGTTCTTCTTAAATAGGAAGGCGATGCCGCCGGTCAGCTCTCCGACGGCCTTGCTCTTCTCGGAATGCATCTGCGTCAAATTCAGGCGAGCGCCTTCGATTTCTACTCCAAACTTCGCAAGAGCGCCCGACTTGGCTTCCTCGTACAGCTCGGAGGCGTGGAGCAGTGCCTTCGATGGGATGCAGCCGACGTTGAGGCACGTTCCGCCAAGGGTCTCGCGCGCCTCTACGCAGGCTGTCTTCAGCCCGAGCTGCGCCGCGCGAATGGCAGCGACATAGCCGCCGGGACCGGCACCTATGACAAGAATGTCGTAGTCGTAGTCACCCATTTAAAACTCCGTTCGGCCTGATGGCGGGACACCGCCGTTTGCTCAGGAGCACGAACACTGACAACTGACAATGGGTTATGAACCGCCCCGGGTTTGTCGGAGGCTCCAACTCCTGAGAAGGTGGAGCCATGACGAGCAAGACGACGAACAAGTTTGCGCCCGAAGTCCGCGAGCGGGCGGTACGGATGGTTTTCGATCACGAACGGGATCACCCGTCCAGATGGGCTACCGTGGTATCGATTGCCGAGAAGATCGGCTGCGTTCCGCAGACGCTACATGAGTGGGTGAAGAAGACCGAGGTCGACAGCGGCAAGCGCGGCGGTGTCCCGACCGAGGTGGCGGACAAGGTGAAGGCGCTGGAGCGCGAGGTCCGCGAACTGCGGCAAGCCAACGAGATCCTGCGCAAGGCATCGGCATATTTTGCGCAGGCGGAGCTCGACCGCCCGTTCCGGAGATGATCGCGTTCATTGACAATCACCGCGATGCCTATGGGGTCGAGCCGATCTGCCGTGTCCTGCCGATCGCCCCATCCACCTACTACGAGCACGTCGCGCAGCGACAGGATCCATCGCGTCTGTCGGCACGGGCGCGTGAGGATCTGATCCTCAAGCCCGAGATCGCTCGCGTGTTCGCGGAGAACTTCGCGGTCTACGGCGTGCGGAAGGTATGGCGGCAGATGATGCGGGAGGGCTTTGTGATCGCCCGTTGCACCGTCGAACGGCTGATGCATGAGATGGGCTTGGCAGGCGTGATCCGGGGCAAGCCGGTGCGTACGACCATCAGCGACAAGGCGGCACCGTGCCCGCGCGATCACGTCAACCGCCAGTTCTTCGCGCCAGCGCCGAACAGGCTTTGGGTGTCGGACTTCACCTATGTCGCGACCTGGGCAGGGTTCGTCTACGTCGCCTTCGTCATCGATACCTACGCCAGACGGATCGTAGGCTGGCGCGCCAGCAGGACGGCACACGCCAGCTTCGTCCTGGATGCGCTCGAACAGGCGCTCCACGATCGCCGTCCGACCCATCGGGGCGGCCTGGTCCACCACAGCGACCGCGGATCGCAATACGTGTCTATCAAGTACACCGAGCGCCTCGCCGAGGCCGGCATCGAGCCGTCAGTCGGCAGTGTCGGCGACAGCTACGACAACGCTTTGGCCGAGACGATCAACGGCCTGTACAAAGCCGAGGTGATCCACCGGCGCGGCCCCTGGCGCAGCTTCGAGGCCGTCGAGTACGCCACGCTGGAATGGGTCGATTGGTTCAACCATCGTCGGCTGCTGGAGCCCATCGGCAACATCCCGCCCGCCGAAGCCGAAGATCAATTTTATGCTGCCGCGGACAACATCGATATGGCAGCATGACTCACAACCCAAGGCCTCCGGCAAACTCGGGGCGGTTCATTATGCAGGAAGGCGGAAACGCGACTTGCCAAAGCAGGAAATCTAGAGTTAATTCCATCAACCGGAGAGGAGTGACTTGACTCAGGTCCCATTAAACGACTGCGCATGGGACCGGTGTTGGAGGACCGACCAGATGGTGCAACTTGTAACGTATGTTTCAACAAGCCATGGTAAGCTCAGAGACTATGATCGGTATTTTGAATAGGGTCGTTCCCCCAATCGCACGGTTTCTACTATCGGAATCATCAAATTTCCGTGATTGAGCGCAAAGGCTCGCTATTGCCCTTTCTATTCTTTGCCGGTCTGATCGGCCCCCCGTACAAGGCTGGGGTAACGTTTACCTGAATAGTACATCAACCAAGCCCGTGAGTCCCATTCAGGCATTTATGGGGAGAACAACGCACGGGAGTGCAAATGAAGTACGCCGCCCTTTATCCATGCGCGATCGCAATTCTTTTAAGTACGACTGTTCCGGTTCGAGGAGACACGCTCGGCGAGGCACTCATAAATGCCTATCGCACGAACCCAAGCCTGACAGGTGCGCGAGCGGGTTTGCGCGTGACTGATGAAGGCGTTTCGATTGCAAAGGCCGCCGCGCGGCCGACCCTGTCGGCAACGGCAGATTATCAAGAGTTTATCGTTCGTACCGCTAATAGCTTCTCTGCACCACTGCGAGCCGCTAATGCGGCGGCGAATGTGTCGCTGCCGCTTTATCAAGGCGGCCGTGTCAAAAACGGCATTCGCGCGGCGGACGCTCGGGTGGATTCCGGCCGGGCAAACCTTAGAGCAACTGAAGCGGACGTTTTCACCGCTATTGTATCAGTCTACATGGATGTCATTCGTGACCGCGCCATTGTCGGTTTAAACACCCGTAATGTCGAAGTTCTTGAAACCAATCTTAGCGCATCCCGTGATCGCTTTCAGGTCGGTGACCTTACCCGGACCGACGTTGCTCAGTCGGAGGCACGGCTCGAGTTCGCTCGTGGGCAGCTCGAACTTGTAAAAGCACAATTGGTTACCAGCCTCGAGAACTACATTCGGTTTGTTGGTGTTCCAGCACAAAATTTGGAGAAACCGCCGAAGTTTCTGGGACTGCCGGCGAACGTAGAGGCGGCGCTTGTGACGGCATTCCGCAACAACCCACTGTTGATCGCTGCGAAGTTCGACGCTGCGGCGGCACGCTACGACATCCGTGTAGCTAACGCCGCCCGGCTGCCACGGCTAGCGGCTGTGGGTTCAAGCAACTATAATAACTATCTGGGCACACTAACCAGCACGATTCCCGGTCGGGCGTTCCTCCAATCCCAGCGAACTGCTACAGTCGGGCTTTCTGCTACGATTCCGCTCTACCAGGGTGGTCTGCCCGCTGCTCAGGTTCGACGAGCACAGGCTTTGTCCAGTCAATCACTAGAACAGATCGTGTTTGTTGAGCGCCGGGTAGTTGCGGAAACACGCGCTGCTTTTACCCGGCACCGCGCGACGGAGCGGGTAATCCGGTCATCGCAAGCAGCCGTAGCGGCAAACGAACTGGCGCTTGAGGGTGTTCGCGCCGAAAATAGCGTCGGCACGCGCAACGTACTCGATGTACTAAATGCCGAACAGGAACTGCTCAATAGTAGAGTCCAGTTGGTAACTGCTGAACGGGACGCTTATGTGGCCGGTTTTGCCTTGCTTGCGAGTATGGGACGCGCAGAGGCGCGGGACTTGGGATTGTTTGGCGGTGGGTTGTATCAGCCAAGAATTCGTGATCAGGCGCCGGTGCGAGATCGCCGCTTTGATAGCAATTACGGACCTTCCGACAATATTGAGCAGGGTGAGCAGCCTTTCAACGCCTCATTATCGTCCACCGAACCTTAGGGTAAAAGCCTATTTATTTTGTCGGCCCGTGATCTAGGGGAGCGGATGATAATTCCGAGCGTGAACGCGACCTTAACTTGGCGATCGTCGTAACTATTTGAATTTCACTTCAACAGCCAAATTTATAATCAGTACTATTTTCGGTTGCTATTACCGGAACTAGCAAGACGTGCCTTGCAAGTGCCATTACCGGCAAATGGTGCCCGCGACCGCTACTTCACACGATCGACTGAGTGAACCGGCTTGAGGAGGAAATCCGCCTCGGCGAGGCCGGTACGTTCGCAGCTCGGCCGTCACGCCTTGAGGTCGTGATGCTCGACGAGCTTGGTTATCTGCCGTTCGCCACTCGGGCGGGCAGCTGCTCTTCCATCTGGTCAGGACCGCGATCAACACAAGCGAAAAGAACAACCGGGCAGTGACCATCGCCGGAAGGTAGAGATCAACAAATGCTCTCGCAAACGGTCGTTCGCGCGACAGCCGGGCCGATCGCGGCGGAAGCCACTAAAACGGCCCATCTGACTTCCTAAAACCGTCCCTTGTTTCCTTCTCCGAAATCCGGCTAGGTCGTGTCGAGTTTTCGGAGAAGCCCCTTGCTCGTCGGCTATGCGCGCGTGTCCACCAGGGATCAGTCCCCTGCCCTACAGCTTAATGCGCTCCGCGAAGCCGGGTGCGAGAAGGTGTTCACCGAGAAGGCGTCGGGCGCGCAGCGCGATCGGCCGGAGTTGCGTGCCGCGCTCGACTATCTCCGCGCCGGCGATACGCTGGCGGTGTGGAAATTGGACCGGCTCGCACGCTCCGTCCGGCAGCTCGTGGAGACGGCCGAGGATCTCGCCAAGCGCGAGATCGGCCTAAAGGTGCTAACCCAGGCGATCGACACTACCAGCCCCGGCGGGCGGCTCGTGTTCCACGTCTTCGCGGCCGTCGCCGAGTTCGAGCGGGAGTTGACCTTGGAGCGCACCCATGCCGGGCTTGCCCAGGCGCGGGCCTTGGGGCGGCGTGGTGGGCGCAAGCCGGCGATGGGGCCTGCCGAGATCAAGCGAGCCAAAGCGATGCTCGCCGATCCGACCATCACCGTCGAGGAGGTCGCACATCAGATTGGCGTGCAGCCGTCGACGCTCTATCGCCACATACCGGGCGGGCGCAGCTCGCTTAGCCAACCGGCTTAGGTGGAGGCCTTCGTTCGACGGCCGCGTCTTTGTCCCACCCACCCAACCGTTAGCGCCTGGCCTTGCGGCCCGGCAGTCAGGCGAATAGGTCGCCGATCGCACGTAGCCGGAAGGCGTTGAGCCAACGGCGTCGGCGATGTTCAGTGGCGTCGTGGACCATGTGGCAGCGCTGGCAGAGCGCCGCGAGGTTGCGCGGCCGGTTGTCGCCGGGATCATGGTTCAGATGCGCGCTGGCGAGGGCCACGCGCGTGATCCGAAGATGAGCAGGCGGGTCGATGCCGGCGAGACCCGGTTGCGCCCGCGCCAGCTCGTCTGGCGACGGCAGCCGGCGAAGCTCCCTGCCCTGCCCGTCGCGCCAGGTCGCGGCGTCCGCGTCCCACCAGACGCCATTCCCTAAGTGCAGCACGTCGCGGCCGTGGGGGCGACGGCAATGCTCGCAACGCCCCTTCGCGCGCCGGAACCGGATGAGGTTTGACAGTTCGCGCCAGTCGATCGGATAGAGCCAGCGATGTTCGCGCGCGATCGGCATGACGATTCTATGAGTCAGACAGCAGCAGAACGAAAGAGGAAAGTTACCGCTTTCGGGTTCAAATTACGTGGCGCGAACTTCCAGTGTTACACCCGATGCGCGTTGCAGTGTGCTGATGACCGAAAACAGATTGTCAGCAGCGGGATTGCCCGCCGGGCTGAACATCCGCATCAGGCTCTTGGACGGTCGTCCGGTTTGTTCGGCCAGTTCCTCGAAACCTACCGTCGCCTTGATGTAGTCGCGCAAGACCGCCTTTCCCGTGTCGATATCACCGAGGAGGAAGGCATTGACGGCTTCGGTGAGGAGCGCCGAGCGAAACGCCGAGTCCGCTTGAACACGGGCGCGCACAGTATCCTTGAAGTTGCGAGTGAGAGCCATCACGATCTTCCTTTCCTCCGCGCCTTGTAGTCCGCCCACAGCGACTTGGCGGTGTCGATGTCACGCTGCTGCCGCTTCTTCGTGCCCCCACTCAGGAGAATGACGAGGGTTTGGCCGTCCATGCCGAAATAGACGCGATAGCCAGGCCCGAAATCGATCCTGTATTCCGAGACGCCCTCTCCCACCGGTTTGACGTTGGAAAGCGCGCCACGTTCGACCTTGTTCAGCGCCACCGTCACCTTTGCGGCGGCTACCGCATCCAGCGCGGCAAACCAGAGTCCGAACGGGCTTCGCCCTTCCCCGTCCTTATACTCCTTTAGCACCATCGGTTTCATATATGTTACCATTGAGCCGATCGTCAAGGGTGGACGCGCCCGAGCGGGCCGCGCTCTATCTCCGCTTGGCAGCTCCGATCGAGCCGCCATGCTGGCGTCTCGCCCCTGACGGGCTACGATCGCTCGCGCGAACAGAGAGGCCGCCGAGGCGGCCGTGTTGTTGTCCCGCCCGCCCAGCCCTGAGGCCGGCCTTTTAGACCGGCTACAAGAAAGGTTGTGCGATCCTGCCAATCTGCATATTATCATGTCTTCAATATTGAAGGTGTGCACACGTGCATATAATCACACTTGCAGCGCAAAAAGGTGGCGTCGGCAAAACGACGCTTGCGGTCAATCTGGCGGTTGCGGCGCAGGCGGCAGGCATCAGGACGGCCCTGTTCGACCTTGACCCACAGGAAAGCGCGACGGCGTGGAGCGAGCGCCGCGAGGCCGAGCTACCCCATGTAGAGCCGATCAGCGCGCGCCGCTTGAACCAGGCGATCGACGCGGCCGAGGCAAACGGTTTCGACCTCACCATCATCGACACGCCCCCGGCAGCCGGGGCCGAGGCAGCCGCAGCCGCGCAACGAGCCGATATCGTGCTGATACCGTGCCGCCCTTCCCTTATCGACCTCGACGCGATCAAGCGCACGGCCCAGCTCATCATCAGCACCGGCAGGACCGGCTTTGTCGTGCTCAATGCGGCTCCGCCTACGGCAACGACGCTACTGTATGACGCGAGGACACTGGCGGAGGATACCGGGCTAAAGGTCGCGCGCGCAGTCATCAGGGAGCGCAGCGCCTATCGCGCAGCATGGCCCTACGGGCTTGGCGTGACCGAGCATGAACCGTCCGGCAAAGCCGCCCAGGAGATTGCATCACTTCGCCAATTCCTGTTTCATGAATTGCAGAATTGCACACCTGCAAATGTGAAGGCTTGATATCATGGCACGACGATCATCGCTCCTCGCGCCCGCGGTCGCCACAAAGGCAAAGTCCGAGTCCGCCTCGCCTGAGCGTGTAACGTCCCCACCGGACGCGCGCGCTCCCCGGTCGAGCGGGCAACGACCGGGCAAATATCACTTGGGCGCTTACTTCGATCCGGCCGACCCCACCGCCGAGGCGTTCCGAGTTCTGGCCGCGAGGACACGCCGCAGCCATCAGGAATTGCTGGCCGAAGCGATCGCCGAGCTGGTCGCCAAATACGACGCCGACAAGCAGTTCGGACGTGCTTGAACGTGTGCACATATGCACAACTGCAAACGTGCAGGATTGAACCATGAAGAAGCGGCGCGACCCTAGCCCGGAGTTCGACCTGTTCCTGCCGATCATGGGCGACCTTCCGCTCAAGGATCAGCGTGAGACGATGGAGCGGCCGTTCTTTTCCTTGCAGAAACGCAAGCGGGTCAAGCCGATCGAATATACCAGCCCGGACGGCGCGACCTGGGTGAAGATCGAGGCGATACCGGCCTACGGCATGGCGACGATCTGGGACGCCGATATCATCATATGGGCCACGTCGGCGCTCAATCGGATGCGGGAGCAGGGGGGCAACGACCTGCCCAGGACGCTTACCACCACGTCCTACGACCTTTTGCGGGCGATCAAGCGCAACACCAGCGGTCGCGCCTATCAAGATCTCCAGGCCGCCCTACAGCGGTTGCAGACGACCTCCATTTCCACGTCGATCCGCGCGCCCAAACGTCGCAGCAAGGCGGGCTTCAACTGGCTCGACAAATGGACGTTGGAGGTCGACCCCGAAACGGACCAGCCTCGCGGCATGACCATCACCCTGTCGGATTGGGTCTATGAGGGAATCATGGCGGAGCGGTCGCTTCTGACCATGCACCCCGACTACTTCCTGCTAACCGGCGGGCTTGAGCGGGCGCTTTATCGTATCGCGCGCAAGCACGCTGGCAATCAGCGTGGAGGGTGGACGTGCCGGGTGGAGGTGCTGCGCGACAAAACCGGCAGCGACAGCAAGCCAAAAGAGTTCAACCGGATGCTCCGCAAAATCGTGGAGACCAACCAACTTCCCGATTATGCGGTGGAAATGGTGGCAACGAACGACGGTAGCCCGGCCATTCTATTTCGGTTGAGAGGGGAGGCAGAAGCCTTGGCACTCTCCGAGCAGCTCCAGGCCGAGCAAGACCGGCGCGACCGCATGGAAGCCGATCGACGGCGCACCGTAGAGGTCGATGACCTGATGGACCGGCTTTCAGGACGCTCCTAACTATCGTGTTATCACACACCGCCGCCCTCGGAAGCGATGCAGCCCCGTTGAGATCAGGAGCCGACAAGGCCAACAGGACACCCGCGATCGGCATTTTCGAGCCGTTTCTATCGTGTTTTCACACACCTTTGATACGTGTTTTCACACACCGCGCTATCGTGTTTTCACACACCGAATCACGTGTTTTCACCCACCGCCGACTTATGCAACCCATTGATCCTAAAGGAGGAAATGGCCACTTTTTGCGGCTTAACCTACTTAACGATTCATATTTAACAGATTCTTTTAACGTCAGCAGTACGCCCAGAACCCTACGAGAGAAGGTCAAATGGAATCGGCCTATGGCCGATCCGCCTTCGTTTCGTGCCGCCTTCGGCATCACAAGGGCGGCGCAAGCGCCGCTGGCTAAGCGGGAAAGAAGTGGGCGAGGTAGCGGCCAGAAGGTTGCACAGCGACCGTCAGGAGCGCGGTGGAGGGCAGGGAAAGGGCCTTCGACTATCCCAGGTGCTGATCGCAGTGAACGTCACCAGCGGGGCTTAAATCAACCCGTTGGTTTGCGGCCGAACAAGCAGGCCGCGACCGGTCACGCCGGATCGAACCGCCCGGCGAACTCGCGATCGTCGTAGTAGCGCAGCTTGGCGGCGATGATCGGGCGCTGCCCGGCGAGGAACAGGAGCTGGCGATCGGGGCGCAGCGTCCGGACTTCATCGGGGGTGAGGAGGGCGCGGCCGACATGCTGCTGCCCGTAGGATAGGCCGCTTTCTTCCGCGTCGATTGCGCGGCTCATGGTCTCGAACACGACGGTTTCCTGCCCGGCCAGATCGGAGACGAGTTTGGCGCTGTCCTGATCGTTGACCCCGAACACTTGTAGCACCCCTGCGTTAGACAGGAAGGTGCCGGCCCGCTGCCCGTATAGCGCGCGGAGCTGGTGAACGTCCTGGAGGATCGGCCAGAGCTGGACGCCATAGCCCGCCATCAGTCCCATCGCGCGTTCGACCGGTTCGAGACGGCCGAGGGCCGCGAACTCGTCGAGCAGGAACAGCACCGGCCAGGGCGGGCGACCCGGCGCGCGCGCCAGCTCGGTCAGGGCTTGCGCGACTATCAGCCGCAGCCAGCGCGCATAGCTGGCGAGCCGATCGGGCGGCAGCACGAGGAACACCGTCGCCGGCGCATCCTTCAACCCGGCGAACGTAAAATCCGAGCCGCCCAACACCGTCGCCATGCGCGGGGAGTCGAGAAAGTGGGTATGGCGTTGCGCGGCGGACAGCACGCCGGCCGCTTCGCGATCGGATTTGCCGAGCTGGCGGTTGGCGGCGCGCGCGACCAGGCCACCTTGGGGTCACTGCACGAAAGTGAATTTTACGTACGCTAGGCGCGAACGAACGGCGAACGGCAGGAGTTGTTGGAAAGCGGTTTGTCCGCTCATGGCGACGGCGCTCGATCCTCGGCTATCATCTCAAGCCGCTGTTCAATCATAGCAACAGCCTCCACGGCGCTGAAAAGGGCCGTGTCCACTATCAGGCGGGGTTCGGTCCACGGGACGTAATCGTGCGATGTGACGGACGACCACGTAGGAAGTCTGAAACCTTCTATGTCGGGTGCACGACCCTCTACCCGGCGCTTATGTTCGTCTACATCGCTACAGATGATTCCGACCTCAAAGACGCCTGCTCCGTCAATGGCTTGCGCCACACCACGCCAGCCTTGCCGACTTTCGGGGACGGGATTGACGCTATCGGCAACAACCCAGTTGCCCAGCTTGAGGTTCGACGCTGCGATGGCGAAAGCAACGACATAGCCTGCGGCACCGATATCGCCGGCAAATCCTGACTGTTGCCTCAGCACGTGCTCGATCTCATCAACACGGACATAGGCTGCCGATCGTTTGGTAACCAACGCCTTCCCAATAGTCGTCTTGCCGGTCCCGGGCAGACCGCTAAGCACGATGAGCATAAGACCTCCGTTGCCAAATCACGTTTGCTTACAGGAATTGCCGGTTAGGTCGAGAACGGCCGCAACTGAGTGATTCTGGTCCCACAGACGGTTTCAGGCGGCCAGTAATGAGGGCGATGTGCGAAGCGGCCTTAGCTGACCCAGCCCCGGCCTGTCGCCCCGCTCCCAGCTATAGTCGCCCGTGAGCGCGATATGCTCCCAGCCCAGCGGTGCGATATGGCGGGTGACGTGACCCCCGCCTTTCATCCAGCTGCGACCAGAGACCGACCGTTGTTGTCGCGCAGGAGCGCGGGTGAAGCAACGGTCAGGTTTAAACCCGACCGTTGCTTTTCGAGTTCTGCGGCGAAGGC
>NZ_LR733888.1:0-21161 GCF_902506585.1 Sphingomonas sp. T1 | reverse complement strand
TGTCCCCTGTCCGTTTCCGGATTTCAGGTCTTTCGAACCCAAGGTTAGCTTGGCGGGCAGAGGTTTCCTCAACTTACCTCATCATTACTGATACTCCTTTCAGCGCCACAACGGCGCACTATCCTTGTACCCGAACGTGCAGCCGTCGCGCGCGCCGGTGCTGGTCTTGGTGAGGCAGACGATGCCGAACACGATCCGTTCGGCGTCGTCCGCGAGGCGCTCGCAAGCGGCGTAATAGGTCGATCCGACCATGGCGGACGCCAGCACGGTCAGGCAATGCGTGTCGCGCTGGTAAGTGAACTGGTTATCGAGATACGAGCGCGGGGTAGCGTAGCCCCCCATATCGCGCATGAAGAGCCAACCCATGATAAGTCTCCGATGACGTGAGGATCAGGCGGCAGCGGCGAGGCGCGGAGCGCCAACGTCGCCAACCGTCGCGGTGAGCCGGCGCTGGAACGCCTTCGCGTCCAGCAACTCGGCGATTGGCGCGCGCTGAACGGGGCCGGCGTGTTCGCCGCCCCGGCAGCGGTTGAAGGTGATCTCGCTGTCGGGGAGGAAGCTGTGCGGACGCACGCGGATCGACAGGTCGGCGTGGCGCAGCTCGGTCGTGCCATCGTCCGCGATCCCGCCGATGTCCGTGTCGATGCGGACGTCATCCGCTTCGAGGCCGATCGCCTCGGCAAGCGAAGCGAGCGCGAGGCGTGCCTGTCGATGGAAGGTCCGTTTCGCCGCGCCATCGCCGACGACGGTGTTGCCGGCGATGGCGAGCAGCGCGGATCCGGCGATGACGCTGTTGCGATCTTCCGCACAGCGCAGGCGCAGTTCGTTTGTGCTGGGCGCACCACGTTCGGCGACGGACGCCAGGTTGCGGATCAGGAGCAGGATCGACGCATCGCGGTCGATCGGCTTGCCGGCACGCCGGCAGTCGTCAACGCCCGCGTTCAGGGCATGGAGCGCAGCGGGCAGGGTGCCCAGCGCGTCAGGGGATAGCGCCTCGTTGTGGCGGTAGTGGGTGTCGTAGAGCATTGCCGAACCTCCTGAGCGCACACGCGCGCTCAAAAGGCCGAAGGCTCCCTCTCCTCCGTGGACGGGGCCTTGGTCACAGCATCCCGCCAACAGGATCGGCCGATCGTGAGGCCGCGTCATAGCCGGACTGCCAAGCCGTGCGGAGCTTGCTCCCTCGGCGGTAATGGCAACGGTCGTTGCCCATGACGAAGCAGCGCCATCCCGATTTCTCCGCTTCCCACAGCGGGTCTTCCCGCGTGGGAGCGAGCAGGTCCATGAGATCGACGCGCGTGGCGGCGTTCATGGCGGGCCTGCATGGTCGCCGAAGGCCCCGGCAGGGAGCGTCCAGCGATCCGCCAGGATCGAGAGACGCCAGACCGGATCATCGGCTTGCGCCAATTCGTCGGGATGGAGCGTCGCAGCCGGGAACGCTGTGCCGCGATCAGCGAGCTGTGTGACGGTGAGCGAGCGATGGATCGTCTTGCCGCTCGCGGCTTCGCGAGCCGCGACCCGTTGGAAGGCGGCACGGAAGACGAGCCGGAGCGTCGTCCATTGGTCGGGCGAGCCGAAGATGCAGGCTCGGCAGGACAGGCGGCCCCAACCCAAGACGTAGGCCGGGTGGGGACGGATCCGCGCTTGCGCGATTGCGTCCCAGATCAGGCGCTCGGTCCAGTCATGGACCGGGCGCCAATGATCGACCGCACGCGCGAGGGTCGATGTGCGATGCGGCTCGAGTGTCGCATAGCGCGCACGCGAGGGACTTTCCTCGGCGCGCTCGCCGGTGATAACCAGCGTGCGGCCGTCGAGGAAGCGCGGCTGATTCCGGATCGCGGCCGCGAGGACGTCGATCTTCAGCGCGGGGCTGCACCAGCGCACCCGAAGATCGGGAGACGTCTGGGGAAAGATCCCGCGCGTGCCGGCTGGGCCGTTGCCCCCGGCACGGCCGATGCCGGTCGGCGTCTCGAACGCGACCGGCGCGGTCGGCGCGTCGTCGCGCGCCAGTTCGCGCGCGAAGCCGCCCTCGCGCCACGAGACGTAGAGCGCGATGCCGAAATGGTTGGCGATCGCGCGGACATAGGCAGGCGTGCACGGCCAATCCATGAAGGTCGGGCCTTGGCCATCGACATCATGATGGTGCAGCTCGATCGCGTGCGCCGGCACGCCGAGGCTGAGGAGGTGGAGCAGGGCGGCAAGGCTGTCCTTGCCGCCACTGAATGCAACGACGAAGCGCCGGTAGGCGCCGAGGTCGGGGAGGGCGGCCGGAGCGGTCATGCTGCTTCACGGATCTGTTCCTCGGGTTCGGCCGAGGCGTCGAGGCCGGTTGCGCGGAGCAGATAGCCGGCTGCCGCTTCTGCCTTCGCCGCGGCGATCATGATCGCGCGGCTGTCCTTGCGCAGCACCTTCAACCACGAGCCGATATAGGCGGCGTGGTCGTCTATATGCGACGTCGGCAGACCAAGATCGGCACCGAGCAGCGCTGAGGTCATCTCGGCGCAAAGCTCCTCGAACGCATAGGCGTCGTCGCCGAAACGCTTGCCGAACGTGCGATCGAGCCGGTCGGGATGGCCGGTCCAGTGGCCGGCCTCATGGGCGAGCGTGGCGGCGTGGTAGGCGCGGGTCGAGAATAGCTCGACGGGCGGCATGGTGATGCTGTCGGCGGTGCGGTCGTAGAACGCGCGATCGCCGCGTGTGTGGACGGTTGCTGGCAGCGCATCGAGGAAGCGCTGCGCGCGTTCGGGGAGTGCGTCGGCCGGGGGCACGATGCTGACAGGGCTCGGGTAGAAGTCGGGAGACAGCCCGTCGATCTGGTCGCAGTTGAACACGGCGTAGGAGCGCAGCACGCGCCGCATCTCGTCGGTCGTGTCGCCGGTGACGACGGATTCAACGGTTTTGCTGTAGGATTTGTAGAAGATCGCGATCTGCGACCGCTCGCCCTCGCGGACCTGGCCGCCAAGGGCCTGCGCCTGTTTGTACGTCATCCAGGTGCGCGAGTTGTAGCCGGCCCCCTCAGCACACAACCACAGCCAGAAGCAGTTGATGCCCTTGTAGGGGTCGCCGGTTGCGCGGAGCGGCCGGCCGCCAAGGCCGAGACGCCACGGCTTCACCCAGGGACGCACTCCAGATTCGAGCTTGTCGATGATGGTGTTGGTGATGATGTCGGAAGGCGAGGGCTTGTCGGTGGTCTGTGCCACGATCGTTCTCCTGATTGGGTTGAGGCGAACCCGCGTGAGCATCCTCCCCTCTGGAAGGGCGGTGCCGGGTCACAAAAAGAGGGGCGACACTCCGCGAAGAGTGCCGCCCCCAGGTGCCTCGAAGTGTTCAAGCCGGCGTCAGGCCGCTTGGCTGAAATCCTCCTCGTCATCGTGATCGATCACTGCGTCGTCACCGGTGTCGAAGTCGGTATCCTCGTCCTCATCCGGATCGGTGCCGGTCTCGTCATCGGCGAAGCTCGAGCGCAGCGGCGTGCGTGCCGCCTTCTCGATCCCCTCGAAGCGCATGGCTTCCGGCAACCAGGCCGTCGCCTTCTCGCGGATCTCGGCTTCGACGATGCCCTGGCCGTTGCACAGCGAGGCACAGGTGCCGGCAAGGTCGCCCTTCTTGGCGTCCTTGTAGCGGCCGCGGAGGATCGGGCCTCCAATCTCCTCGAGCGCGTCGAGCATGACGGTCTTCTTGACCCGGCCGAAGAAGTTCTCGGCCGTCGGGCGCCACCAATTTTCGACCTGGATGTCGAGGAGGCGACCGAGATGGTCGTGGAAGCCGTTGCTCCGATAGCCCTCGGCGACGTTGAGCGTCGGTTCGAGAGTTCGTGCTATCGAGTATGCAACCCACGCGCCCCGGGCCTCGTCGTCGAGCGCCCGGAAGGCGTCGAAGCGGGCGGTCATGGTCGGCAGACCCGCCCAGCTCGTGTCGAGCTTCTGGCGCTGATCGTCGATCGTCTGCGACGCCATCGATCCCTCGTCGCGGAAGGCGAAGATCGGGAAGCCCGCGGCGCTCGACTTCAGGGTCGAGTGGTTGGGGATGTGCGCCTGCTCGAAAACCACGTTCTGCGCCATCAGGAAGATGGTGAGGTCGAGTGCCATCGCCGGGTTGCTGGCGACGTGGGCGGCGAGGATCTGGCGGCGCTGCGTCGCCAGTTCATCGATCAACGTGGCGCTGAGCTTCGGACCCTGCTCGCCGTCGCCGGCATCGCCGTCCCCGGTTGCGCCGCCCGACTCCTTGGGCGGGGCGTTCGGATCCACGACCGGCTTTTCGCTGAAGAGGCGGGTGTGGACGCGGGGTTCACCATCACCACCGATATAGACGAACGTCCCGATCTGGCTTTTTAGCGCCGGATCGATCTCGTGACGGGCGTCTTCGATCGTCTCCAGTTCGCGCTCGATCGCCTCGATGCGCGCGTTCGCCGCCTCGGCTTCGGTGCTGCCCTCGGGCAGTTCCTGCTCGAGCTGATCGATCAGCGCGTCGTTCTCGGTCGACAGAACCTCGACACGCGCGGTCTCGTCCTCGGTGAGGGCGCGGGCGGGTGCGTGATACTCGTGGAGCTGGCGCTCGAGGTCGTACGGGACATGCGTCGCCGCGATCGGCGTGACGAACGCGAGGCCTTGGTCTCGCGCCAGTTCGGCCGCTGCGGCTTCGAGCTTCGAGGCGGCGAGTGTCTCGATCAGGTCGACGTCGATCCAGTTCTCATCGCCTTCCGTGGCGAACAGGTCGCCCTCGATGCGACCGCCTGCTGCGATATAGGCTTCGCGCCCAACGAAGCGCGCTTTGGCGTCGTTCGCCTTTACCGTGCCGTTGAGGATGGCGCGGCGGATATTGTCGGGGTTGTCGCCGTAGTAGGACGTTTTCATCTGGGCGAAGACGCGCGCCTGGCGATCGACGTCGGTGGTGACGGCGTAAGCCTGGGCAACGCCGAGCGTGATCTCGCCGGCTGCGAGCGCATCGAACACAGGCGGGGCCAGCTCGGCAAGGCGTACGCGCTGCTCGACGAAGCGGGTGGTCACGCCCTGACGCTTGGCGACGTCCTCCGCGGTCATGCCCTTCTGGATCAGGAAGTTGAACGCGGTGCATTCGTCGGCCGGATTCATCGGCACGCGCTGGAAGTTCTCGGCGAGGCTCGCCTCGATCGCGTTGTCGTCGTCGCTCAGCACGAGGACCGGGACGGTGTGGTCAGCGGGGAGGGTGCCCTGGTGGATCAGAAGCTGGAGCGCGCGCAAGCGCCGACCGCCCGCCTTCACGGTGAACGTACCCGCCTTCTTGAGCGGGGTGACGATCAGGTTCTGCAACAGCCCCTGGGCTGCGATATTCGCGGCGAGGGTGTCGATCCCTGCATCACGGTTGGATTTGCGGACATTGTCCTTCGACAGCGACAGGTTCTTGACCTTCACGGACTGGATCATCGGTCGTCTCCGTTTGGAAATGGCGCGCCGCGTCCCGCGGTCACGCGAGCCTGGTCCTCCAAGCTCAAAAAGCCGAAGGCTCCCTCCCCTCCCTTTACTGATCGGGAAGAGAGCCTCGTGTCGCGTCAGGCGGTGATGCGGTCGATCACGATCGCGGCCGTCGCGACGGGAATGAACATCCGCGTCTTGTGCTGGATGATCTCGGTGAAGCATCCGGCTGCCTTCAGCTCGGCCAACCGTGTGTGCGGCCAGTCGAGCAATTCGAGGCGCTGCTGGCCTGCGACCAGGCTGCGCTTCAGCCTGTACGCACCGAGCGCGGTGATCTCGCCGCTACCCATGACGTGCTTGGCGGTTTCGGCACCCGACACCGTGATGGTGGCGGCGATGCCGAAGGCGTCCGCGAGCTTGGTGACGAGCGGGGCGGGGACGATGCGGCCAAGGAAGGACTGGCCGTCATCGGTGTTCAGTCGCCAGACCTGGACGTGATCGTCAGGCAGGCAGTCCCAGACCGGGAGAAGCAAGCCGGTGACGAGGTAGAGCGTGTTGGTGCGGGTCTTGCCCGACATCTCCTCGACCTCGGCCTGCCAGAGCGTCGAGAACTCGGCTTCGCTCGCATCCTCCCACATCGTCTCGAGGAGAAGATCCTGCCGCATCCGCTCGGTACGCGTGGGGCGTACCAGCTCGTAGCGACGCACGATCTCGCCATCGTCATCGGTCAGCGAGTAGGTGCTACACCGGATCGCGGCCTTGCCCGACTTACGGTTGACGATCGGACGGGCGTCGTCGCCGAGGATCCGCAAAGCGCGATCAAGCGCGAGGGGCTTGTAGCGTTCCTCGGTTTCCAACCGGAGGATCTCGGTCTCGGCGCCGCTGGTCTGGTCGCGCCGAATGACGGTGCGGTCGAGGATCGTGATGCGCTCGGCGTTGATGCTCTCAACGCCAAGATCGAGCGTACCGGCTTCCTTCGCCGCCTCGATCCGCGCCTCGATCAACCCGAGATACTCGTCGAAGATCGCGTTCTGCATGGCGATGCGCAACGCGAGGATGCGATTGAGCCAGCGCTGGATCGGGGGCATCTCCTCCTTGAGGCCGCCACCTTCGCCCTCCAGCTCGAGGCCAGTGAGTTTCTGGAACTCGTCCAGCGTGGTCGAGCGCAGCTTGCCATTGGCGAGCAGGCGAAACCACTGCTCGAGCGACTCCTTGGCATAGTCGCTTTCGAGATTGTCGCGGGGGTCGAACAGTCCCTGACCTCCGGTCTGGCGCTGGCCGCGGGTGAGCGCGCCCAGGCTGTCGAGCCGGCGTGCGATCGTCGAGATGAAGCGACGTTCGCCGCGGCAGTCGGTCGACACCGGCCTGAACAGCGGTGCTACCGCCTGGTGGGTGCGGTGCGTACGGCCGAGCCCCTGGATGGCGGCGTCAGCACGCCAGCCCGGCTCGAGGAGGTAATGATTGCGGCGCGACTGGTTTTCGCACGTCAGGCTCGCATGATAGCTGCGGCCGGTGCCGCCAGCATCGGAGAAGATCAGGATTTTCTTGGCACCGCGCATGAAGGCGTCGGTCTCGGCAAGGTTGGTGCGGGGCGAGCGGCTTTCGACGCGCTGGCGACCGTGGGCGTCCATGATGACGCGACGGCTACGCCCCGTGACCTCGGCAACCGCATCGGTGCCGAAGTGCCCGATGATATGATCGAGCGCGGACCCGACGATGGGCAGTGCGCAGAGCTGCTCGAGGAGGTTGTCGCGCATCTCGAGCGCCTCCTGGCTGAAGACGGGGCGGCCGTCTTCGTCCGACATCGGTTCGGAACGGGTTTTGCCGGTCTCGTCGACGAAGGTCTTCATCTGCCGCACCGGGAAGGCGGCCGTGAGGTACGACATGAGGAACTCGCGGGGGGAAAGCTCGATGTCGAGATTGGCGCGTTCTTCGACGGTCAGCGCGGCAAGTGCCCGGTTGAGCATGGCCTCGGACGTCGAGACGAGCTGGATCACCACGCTCTCGCCGTGCGCGAGATCGGCGCGGATCGCGGGAACGAGTGAGGGCAGCTTCATGCCGATCAGGAGTTGGCAGAAGAAACGCTGCTTGGTGGACTCGAAGATCGACAGCGCGGCCGCCTTGGCGCCGCTGTTATAGGTGTCGTTCGAGAAGCTGTCCGTCACGCGGGTCGCGTCCAGCGCCGCGCGCAGGTTGCTGTGGATGATCGCCCACGCATCGGCATAGGCGTCATAGACCTCGATCTGGTCTGGTGTGAGGTTGTGCTGGAGGATGTCGTATTCGACACCGGCGAAGCTCAGCGCGCGCGAGACGTAGAGCCCCTGCATTTTCAGGTCGCGCGCGATCAGCTCCAGCGCTGCGATCCCGCCACGGCGCAGGGAGTCGACGAACGTCCGGCGATCGGCGAACGCCGTGCCCGGACCCCACAGACCAAGCCGCGTGGCATAGGCCAGATTGTTGACGTCGGATGCGCCGGTCGCGGACACGTAGAGGACGCGGGCGCGCGGCAGGAGGTTCTGGAGACGGACGCCGGCGATGCCCTGGTCGGAGCCGTCCTTTGTGCCGAAGCGGCCTTCGCCGCCTGCGACACCGGCCATCTCGTGCGCCTCGTCGAATACGATCATGCCGTCATAGTCGTCGCCGACCCATTCGAGGACCTGCTGGAGCCGCGTGCCCTTGTCACCGCGATTGGAGCGCAGCGTCGCATAGGTGAGGAACAGCACACCTTCAGTAGCGGCGATCGGCGTCCCCAGCTTCCACTGGTTGAGATGCTGGATGTCGAGCGCGAGACCGCCGACAGCGGTCCAGTCGCGACGCGCATCTTCGAGCAGCGTCTCGGTCTTGGAGACCCAGATGTGCTTGCGGCGTCCGCGCAGCCACTGGTCGAGGATGATCGCGGCGACCTGGCGGCCCCTGCCGGCGCCGGTGCCGTCACCGAGGAAGAAGCCGGTCCGGTACGGACGGCCATCCTCGGATGGTGCAATCGAGAGACCTTCCTCGACGGGTTTGAACAGGCCGGGTAGGTCACGTTCAAACGCGTCGCCGGCATAGATCAGCGTCTCGAGCTGGGCATCGGAGAGTGTCTTCGCGTCGACGACAGCGTGCGGGAGCGTGGGAACGTAGGTCGGCCGTGGCGCTGTGATCGAGCCCATGGCGATCGATTCCACCAGCGCGGTTGGATGCGCCGATGCGCAACCGATCGCGATACGGCTGGGCCGATAGGGCAGGTACACACCGACAGACTCGCCGGTCGGAAGTGGCTCGGCAAAAACGGTATAATCGATCGGAGTCGCGGTCTGCGACCTCGCGGCTTTTGCGGGTGGTGCGCTCAGGCGCGGTTTGCTCGCCAAGCCGCCAAGAAGCGAGCTGTGCCCGGTGGGGCGGGTGAGCAGCGACGCCGTGCGCGGGACAGGCGCGGACACAGGCGGAGCGGTCTCGGCTTGGATCGCCGCGAGCGCATCGGCGAGCGTCGCGCAGCGGATCAGCTCGGCAGGGGTGCCGGTCGCCTTTTCCAGCACCATGATCTTCACAGGTTGGCTGGTGCCATGCTTCGCATAGGCATTCGCCGGCAATTCGAGGTGCAGCGTCAGCGTGCAGCCCCCGGTCGCTTTCGCCCAGGCGCGGCTCGACGTGTCGACGCGGTCGGGCAGGATGGCGGCGCAGCGGCCTCCGGTGCCGAGACGCATCAAGGCGGCGCGAAGATGCCGGAACGCTGCCAGCGGGTCGGCGTGGCGACCGATGCTGCGCGAGAAGGGCGGATTGATGAGGACGGCCGTGGGCCGGATTGTTGGTGCGAGAAGATCGTGGATCAGCTCGCCGTCGTGGCGCGTGACAGCGACGCCCGGGAAGGCGGAGCCAAGCATCTCGGCGCGGGCCGGATCGATCTCATTGAGGACCAGGCGGGCGCCGGCGCGGTGCGCGAAGGCGGCGAGCAGGCCGGTGCCGGCAGAGGGTTCGAGGACCAGATCCGTGGCGGCGATCCTGCCAGCTAGCGCAGCGAGGTAGGCGATCGGGGCAGGGGTCGAGAATTGCTGGAGCTCGATCTGCTCTTCGCTGCGAACAGTGTGGGCCGGCAGATTGGCGACCAGTTCGGTAAGCGCCGAGACACAAGCGCCGGGATCGGCGGGAAGGTCTGCTTTTGCGAGGTACATGACCTCGGCGAGTTCGAGCATGTCGTAGGCGTCGCGGAGCGACCAGCGACCATCTGCAGACGAAGCGCCATAGGCTTGCTCCATGACCCACAGCAGCGTGTCGCGTTGGACCGATCCGTTCCTGGCGATCGTGTCGGCGACCGCCTTAGCGGCGGTGATTGACGGTTCGGTGAAATCGAGTTCGAGAGCTGCGGCTGAGGTGCGCATCGAGGGCTTCCTTCTTGTCGCCCGGTGCTCATCACCGGATCAACAAGCCGAAGGCGCCCTCTCCTCTGAACGCCTTGTGCCCGACGAAGCATCGCTACAGCGAAGCCATCTTCCAAAGCCGGTCGGGACGCGTCGGCCGCAGCTAGTTGCGCAGGATGTCAGCCATATGGATCGATATCAGGCGGCCAACGCGGCTCGACTTCCTGTCAAACGATCCTTGGGCTTCATCACGACGACCGTCTCGGGCTTCCGGACCCGTCGGCCTAGTTTATCCCGCGCAGGGACTTCCGGAACAACTTCCCGCACTTCGATTGAGTAGCTCGGCATTTTATTCTCGGCTGCGATCTTCTTCAGCTGACTTTTCAACGTGCGAAGCGGCGACGTTGAGCCGATCTTCGCACCCAGCATTTCCAGAGGCATTTCATATTCTTCATCACGACAGTAGCAGTGCGCCAATTCATAAAGGCGTCGTTCAATCGAGCCGAGACGGAAATAGTCGTTGTGGTAGTCATAGATACGGCTGTCACGCGAGACCGCGCGGACGAGCCAGTCACAGAGCTGGACGCGGACCGGCATGAGTTGATCGACGCCGCTCGCCGTTTCGCGAGTGGTCGCCTGTGCTTCCGCGAACCATGAGAAGAAGCCCTTCGTCCCCACGGTGCCAGTTTTGATGTTCGTCCGGATCTGCGTGCCCTGCAAACGACCGAGCGCTTCGATGAAGCGATCGTAATCACGCTTCGATGGGCGTCCGACGCCGGTCGCCCGGAAGAAGTCGTGTGCATTGAAGGTGAAGACGTTCTGTACTTCACCGCCGGTCCGACCAATATGCTGCACCATCAACGACAAGACGTAGATCAGGACCTCTTTATCCCACATCGTCGCGATACCGCTCGAACTGGGCTTGATCTCGATTTTGACGCCGTCCATCTCGTAGGTCATGGCCTCCATCTGAGGCCGCTTCGCTAACGAGAACAGTGGAAAGTCCATGATACTCTGCTCGCCACGGACTTTGCCGTGCAGCGGGCTGTCGAGATAGTCGAACAGCTTGCCCTGGGTGAGAGCGACTTCTCGCGAATCCATCGTCGGGGCTCCCACCAGCTTCACTTAGCAAAGCCGCTTATAGCGGATCGGCCG
Organism: Sphingomonas sp. T1; assembly: GCF_902506585.1. Classification (NCBI taxonomy): domain Bacteria; kingdom Pseudomonadati; phylum Pseudomonadota; class Alphaproteobacteria; order Sphingomonadales; family Sphingomonadaceae; genus Sphingomonas; species Sphingomonas sp. T1. Next base: position 10,282 of record NZ_LR733888.1, on the reverse strand, counting down.
CAAACCTGCAGTCGGATAAGCGACCGCGTTATCGATAGCACGAGGATTTGGAGCGATTTAGCCGGTAAATCGGGGTGTGTTTCACATTTCGGTAGGTGCGGGCCACCGCAAACTCGGTCGGGACTCGTGCTATCGGTAACGCCGTGAAAGCCGTTCAAAGACCAGGTGTGCAGTACGAGCTCCAGGCCTTTGAAAAGATGACGAGATCCCGTCATCGTAGTCCGGCTCCCCGCTGAACCAGCCGCGACATCAGGCTCCCGATCGGCGTCGCGTCGGTCCCATCGGACATCCCCCGCATGGCGACCGCTCGGCTCGTGTCCTTTAGGCCGTGGAGCGTCCGCCCAAGGTTCAATTCGCCCTTGTCAGCTTTGCTGCTCATTCCGCGAAGATACGCGCCGGGTCGCTGAACCTCGCCGCGCCGGTATTTCTGGATGGTGGCGATGACGGAGGCAGCAGCACCTCGCTGGCCCATGATGCGACAGGCTTCCTTGAACGCGTGATTGCTGATCCCCGACTGCCCCGCGAGCCGCTCCGCGGTGGCGACCAACTCGCCCCACGATCCATCGCGGTAGAGCAGACCGGAACAGAGCTCCGGCGCGATCGACATCATGAATTCCGGATCGACACCGTGCTTCTCCAGATCGTCGTCGACGGCAGTTTGAGTTTGAGAGGGGAGGCCGGCTCCATTCCCACTACTCTCTTCCGCCAAGCCACTACGGGGATCTGCTTTAGCAGATTGGAGTTGTGTCGTAGTTGTAGAGTGGATGTCTTCAGGCCCATCCCAGCATGAACTTTCATCCTGATCCCTGCCCGTATTGGGGACGGCAATCTTGGCCGAAACAGCCCCGGCAAGACGACGCGCACGCTCTTCGATCTGCTCCACACAGGCCGTCAGAAGGCCGGCATCGCGGACGCAACGCATCTGGTCGGTGGCCATCAACGCCAACGCGAGATCGTCACCCGCCTTCAAATCGTGAAGATCGGCGTCGAATGCCGTTTGGGCCAGAGCCCTGATATTCCTGCGGGCAGCCGCAAGGCGCTTGCGGAGCACTGTCAGTGCCGCGTCCTCTGCGGCTCCCTTGGCCGCGCGGGCAGTAAATTCTTGAAGCCTGGTGCCGATCGGAGCGAGGACGATGCCGTAGCCCCACGTGATGAAGCCGTCGATCCCGCGACGTCCACCACGATGCCCGTTCGGACTATCCCGAAAGCTGATCAGACCGAGGGCCTGTGCCTGGTTCAGGAGCTTTTGGACCTGACGTACGGTTACGCCCAGCTTTTGTGCGAGCAAATCGTTCGACGGCCATACGACGGGGATTTGTCCACCCTGCCAATCCTGCGGCTTCGTCCAGGCAAAAAGGAGATCGACCACGGAGACCACGCGCAGGGGGACGCCCATATACGGAGCGGCACGTTTGAGCGCAGCAAGGGCGTTGGAAGGTGCCATTCCGGTCTCGAGACCGCAAAATTCCTCGACGAGCTTCGTCGCCTTGGCGGCATGCTCGTCAAACCGGCGAAGTCCCCGGCCGGGGCTTTGGACAGCAGCCATCGTTCGTTCTCCCTATAAGGGGAGCCCGTGCAGACAAAGCGACACCGTGGCGCCACGATCGGCGCTTTGGGGTAGCAATTTGGAAGGGAGCCAGCTAAGTGAGAGTTCTCACATCCGCCCTAGCAGGCGTCCCGAAAAGCCCGGCCTCGTGCCGGGTTTTTCATGTCCGCACAGCGTCCCCCTTGATCGTTGTGACGCGCGCCCGGGTGGACGGCGGCGGTCAGCGTTGAGCCGATCCACAGCATCGATTGTTAAGCATCACTGGCGGGTCGGTCGTGCGCGATGAATCGTGCTATCGGTAACGGAACGGGCAATAATCACGTGCTATCGGTAACGAAGCGTCGATCTTCGCTCGTGCTATCGATAACGCCGTGCCTCCGAGACACGTGCTATCGGTAACGCCGTCGCGCTCTCGCTCGTGCTTTCGGTAACGGCGTGAGAATCGGGCGATTCGGCAGCCTCACGTAACATGTAGCGCAGAAGGAGAGCGTCCTCCTCAGCGCCGCGCCGGGTAGGTGTGGCGGGGAAATGGCAGTTAAGTCAGCGAGGGATTGCAAGTTCAGGCTCGAAATTGGCTGACGCCGTCTGTACAAGCGGTAGATCGAGTGAGACTTTTCGGTCGTTCTATATGTCACTGGTGACCGAAAGAACGGAGTCTTGGGTGACCTGTAGAATCGTCAGCCCGATCTCCGATCCTGTATTCGGGCCTCGGCGATCTGAAGATCGAGCCAGTGCTCCGAAGCAGCAAGAAGGGGAGTGAGCGTGCCTACGATCAGGCGGCGTCCGTCATCGGGATCTGTTTGTCTGACTATGTATCCAAGCGCCTCGAGATGCTCGATGTGGCGCAGAGCGGTGGTCGTCGAGCCTCCGCTCAGCTTACAAAGCTGGGACACAGCGATGCGGCGCCGCTCGCACGTGGCCACGTAAAGCTCCAGGATCATGTCCCAGCTCGGATCATAGAAGCGGACCCCATTGAAGTGGGTCGCCCGCCGACGCCGGCCGACCAACACCGCCCTCGCCTCGGCGAGCCTGCGCTCGGACAGGTCTCTCGCGTCTGGCGGCATAGACAGCAAAGTGTCCTCGATCGCCTTGCGCGGGAGCCGCACGACGACATCGATCAGGTCGTCTCCTTCAGATGCTGCACCCATAATCGTCTTGATCCGTTTCGGATGTAAGGCTCAGCGTTCGCCGGCAAGCGGAACGTGCCGAGCGCAAGAGAGCCGAGCGCGAGGTAGGCGTAAATCCCAAGCCCGGTGTGGTAGGCAAAGAGCGGCACGCGAGGCAGCAGAGCGCCAAAAATGCTCATGAAGAGGTCGGCTACCGCAAAACCTGCAGCCCAGATCGGCCAGAAGCGGGTCGTCGTCACGCCCAGCCAGTAGAATCCGGCTGCGACGCCCGCATCAATCACCAGGATCGATACCTCACCTGGAGCCCAGCCTTCTCTCGCCACCATCAACCGAATAGCCGTAGTCGTGGCGAACCCCGCCATGTTGATGAGCGCGCCCAATCGCTCGGGCCTGCCCCCTCGGAGTGCTGCGAAGAGCAGCACGCCGACCATGACGACGTTGAAGATGACCGCGAGGATTATCTGGGCGCTCATAGGATTTCTCCCGGCCCGCCGGCCGTTACCCCTGCGGTTACGTAACCTCGGCAATCGGCGGAAGATCGATCTCCTCGAGCGAAGCGGATGAAGGCTTCGGCAAATTCTCGCCCCAACTCGTCTCCGTCAGACCCAGCTGGCGACCAACCTTCTCGACAAACAGATGCGCGCGCATTGCCATCTGATCCTGACCATCGACGAGGGCCGACAGCGCCGCGACCGTCGCCTTCACCGTGCGCTGCGTCATCGCGACGGATAGGCTGTGCGCCTCCGTCGCCTCGAGCGTGGTCAGCAAAAATTGCGCCGTATCGCGTGTGGCTAGATTGATCGATCGCTCCGCTCTGCGCAGCTCGTCCGCGACGATCCGGCTTGTGTTCAAAAGGGATTGCATAAGGCCTCCTTGGGCACCGCGCGCCCATCATAGTGGTTTCAGGCCGAGCAGGAGGAGCAGCGTTACAATCGCCATGCCGGCCGCAGTTAGGCCCAAGGGGGTCACGATCGAAATGATCGCGGTCCAGAAGGCAACCTGCTTCCAGGTGAGCATATTCGCTGCCGCCCCAGCGGTCGGCAACGGGAGGGGAAGCGGGAAAGTTGGTGGCGCGGAAGGTAGGTCGTTTGCAGGGGGTAAAGGCTCTACCCCTCCGTCGTACTCCGCCAGGAGCCGCGCGGCATCAAAACGGGTCGGCACGCCGAGGATATTATTAGCCTTTAACAGCTGCTTATCGACCGCCCGGTGGCTGCTACCCGTCGCCGCCGCGATCTCCTTCGAATTGCGGTTCTGAAGCACAAGACGGAGATAAGACCGTTGCCGATCGGTCAGGCGGGCAATGCGATCTGATGCGATTGCATCCGGCGTCGGGGTGGGGGGCGACTGGTCGGCAGGACTTCTGCCCGGTTCGTTGGTCAGCATGCTCTCGAAAATACTCGCAACGCGGAATGATTCGGCTCCAGATCAGTGATAACTCCTGACCGGCCCCGTCGATCAAAGCGACATCGCGAATGAGTTCAGTCCGCGCGCGAACGCGGTGAACAGGTCACGTTCGAACGCCCACGACGCCTCGCCGAGTTCTCAATTTCGAAGCAGGCCGAACCGATGCGCACGTCGGCGATCAGCAGCGGCCGCCACTCAGCATGAGTGTCAGCCCTAGTGAACGGAAGGAAATTTGTCGAGAGTTGCGGCTGTGTCGTTCAAGCGTGAGGCCCAAAAGGAAAGGATCTGTCCCTCGGCAGGACGATCTTCGGCTGTATGCGCGGCAAATTCGGACAGGGTGCGGGCGAGTTCGACGCCTGAAATCACGTGTTCGCGTTCCAGTATCGTGGCCAGAAGTGCCAGCCAGTCGCCATGTGCCTGCACCAGCGCTTCAATCTGAAGCATTGCCGAACCGCTGTCGGAGAAACGCTGTGAAGGGCTTGGGCGCCGGCGGAGCATCGTGAGCAAACTTTTGATCAAGGACATGGCGCACGTTCCATCAACCGCCCGTAGCCGGGACGGTTGAACACGCGGGAACACTGGTAACCACGCCCCACGTATTCCCCGCACCGACAAGCGGTAGCAAGGTCTTGTATTTCGCGGGCCGCCCGACGGAAATCGGGGACCCAGCATTCGACCGCACATGCGGGCCAAGGATGGTGTTCAAGCCAAGCCTCGGCGCCGGTACCATGGCACAAGATAGGCGCGAAAACACCCTGTGATTGCCAGCGGGTAAGACAAGCGCCGGCTTACATCACGCACCGGGAGCGGGACGACGTTGCGGCGCGCGAACTGACGCCAAACGTCGCTGACAGGACGACGCGGGTCGACCGCGACGGCGGTGACCCAAGTTCGGCAGGACGGCGTCAAGGATAGATCGCTCACGCTAACGCCTCCACGTGCAAGGATCTTTGCGCCGCCTGAGGGTTACGGAGCCAGAGGGGCGGTTTTCGCCGTCTGTTGCAACCACCGCCGCCGAAGTCGGTGCAGCGATAGTGTGGGGTGGCGATGGGGTCATAGGTTGTCCTGCATCGAGTGGCAGCCGGCCTTCCGGCGGTGCGTCATCTCGTCGGGACGGCACGCACCAAGCCGGGGTCGGACCGTAAAACGGGCTCTGATACGCTAGACTAAGCGCGTTAGTCCTCCGAGGGTGTCCGGAATCACCTGAGACTGTTGAAAAAGGGCTGCTTGCGAAGGGGCTGAAGGCGTGATTCACTCCTAGCAGTCGTCGGAGGATCACGAACATGATGGGTCGGCAAGTGGCGCAAGGCGCACTGTTCTACGGCTTCCGGCTTGACGAGCATGTGCCTGCCGATCACCTACTTTGACGCATCGACGGGCTGCTCGACTTCGGCTTCGTGCGCGAGGCGCTGGCGGCGAGCTACAGCACGAGCGGACGGCCCTCGATTGATCCAGAGCTGATGCTCAGGATGCTGCTGATCGGCTACCTGTTCGGCATCCGCTCGGAACGCCGCCTGTGCGAGGAGGTGCATCTCAACCTCGCCTATCGTTGGTTCTGCCGGCTCGATCTGGCCGACCGGGTGCCCGACCATTCCACCTTCTACAAGAACCGGCACGGCCGCTTCCGCGCCTGCGACCTGCATCGCCTGTTGTTCGAGCAGGTAGTCGCAAAGTGCGCCGCGGCCGGGCTGGTAGCTGGGCGGGACGTGGCGATCGACGGCAGCACGATCATGGCCGACGCCAGCCGCAAGAAGAAGCTAAAGGGGGCAGATGCTGCGGACGAGCTTCGAGCCAAGGGAAGCGCATCACGGCCCGTCGCCGAGTATCTGGCAGCGCTCGATACCGCGTTGCCGCCAGATCCCGATGAACCGGCGCCTGTCGATCCTGCGAGCATCTCGCCGACCGACCCGCAGGCGGCACTTACCTGCAAGCATGGGCCAGCGCGCTACGCATACGCCATCAACCCGCTGCTAGACCTAGAGACCGACTGCATCCTTGATGTGGAGGCAACGCCGGCGCGCTTCTCGTCAGAGGTTGCGGCGACCCGAACGCTGGTTTCACGTGCTGGCACCAGGCTGGGCATCGCGCCCGAAAGCCTCGCGGCCGACAAGGCGTATGGCAGTGGCCCACTGCTCGGCTGGCTGCTCAAGCGGAATATTACGCCGTACATTCCGGTTATCGACCGCAGCCGCCAGCGCGACGCCTTTTTAACCCGCGATTCCTTCTACTACGATCGCGAAACCGACGCCTATCGCTGCCCGGCGGGCAAGCAGCTCAGCTACTGCGGCACCAGGCGCGCCAGTCAGGTCCGCGTCTATCGAAGCCATGTCGCCGATTGTGCTGGTTGCGAACTGAAATCCCAATGCACCATCGGCCGGAAACGCAGCATCAGTCGCCTCGTCAGCGAGGATGCCCGCGACACCGTGCGCGCCCTTGCCGGCACCGACGCCTACGTGCACGCGCGGCGTCGAAGACAGCGGATCGAGCGCGTGTTTGGTCACCTGAAACGCAATCTGGGGCTACGAACACTCAAGTTGCGTGGCCTGTCGGGAGCTACCGAGGAGTTCACCATGGCGGCTGCGGCCTATAACCTCCAGCTGCTCGCCCGGCAGGCGGCGCCGGCCTGATACGAGCGCATCTTGCGGCGCCCGGCGCCGCCAGCCATTCGCTGCGCTGTTATTCCGCAGGCTTTATTCAACAGTCTCGGTCGGTTGTGCACCGGCGAAGTCAGAGGTTGCGTCAAACGTCAGCACCTTCCGGTGTCCCGATCCTGATCGGCAGAGCCGGCACGATGTAATGCGAAAATCAAAAGTTTTGCATCAATGCCGCAGGCAAGCGGTCAGTCGGTTACGGTTGAAAGACGTCTTCGATCTTGAGGCCGAACACACCCGCGATGGTAAAGGCGAGCGGCAGGCTGGGATCGTACCGGCCGTTCTCGATCGCATTCACCGTCTGTCGCGAGACCGAAAGCGCCTCCGCAAGATTGCCTTGGCTCCACTGGCGGCCGAGACGGAGCTCCTTGATCCGGTTGTTCACCGGTAGCGGCGCTGGGCGAAGACCATGCCCAGCCCCCACAGCGTTCCCATGATCGGCCACACAGCGAATGCCCGTAAATGCGGCAATCCACCTCCCTCCGCAAAACCCCACCCGAACGTGATAAGAGCGGTGCCGAGGAACGAAATTGCGATGGCGTCGAACTGGATGCGGCGCTGCATTTCATCCATCCGCCACAGCCCGCGTAAGATGGCCCACGCCGCGGCGACCATGCCTATCATTGGGACGAGGTTGATAGCCAGTTTCAGGCTGCCGACGGGCTGTACCGCGCGCTCCAACGCATTAGCCCCAATCAAAAGGACGGCGTACAGAACGAGTGCTCCGCCGAGTTCAAGAATGTACTGTTTTGATCGAAACATGGGGAATGCCTCCTGTAAAACGTCTTTTACAGTTTGGCAGCGTCCTGTCAAACACCCTTTCCATAAAAGCGGCGTTTGCTCGCCTGCAAATGGCCCAATCCGGTAGCGTATATCCACGATTCCATCGCTCACGATGCAAAAACTCATAAGCTTTGCATCGCAGCAGCAGTGAGGCGCTTTACCGACACCCCAGCCACAAGAATATTGACTATATCCACGTTTTGTTGTGTAAAGACAACGAATCGTGGTGGTTCGGGGTTTGAACGAGATTATGCACAACAGGATTGCCGTCTTTCGCGCCGAGCATGGGTTGTCCCGCCGGCAGCTTGCAGAAGCAGTGGACGTCAATCCGCAGACGATCGGCTATCTTGAGCGCGGCGACTACAAGCCAAGCCTCGAGTTGGCGCTCAAGGTCGCTGCGGTGTTCTGCGTACCGGTGGAGCTGCTCTTTTCGCTGACCCCGTTCGAAGCAATAGGCGCCAGCCTGCGGCGAATTGGAGTGGAACAATGAGCAACCGACAGCACCGTTTTCTAGCTTGGCTAGATCAGTCGTTGATGTGGACAGGTGTGCCTGCCATGGCCGCGGGGACGCAGCGCAAGCGGCACCTGCGCTGGCTGCCAGTGGTGGCGCTGGTCGTGGCGAGTGCAGGACTGTTCTGGTGCGTTTTGAACCCGGACCGCAGCTACTGGATTGGCTATGCGCTGATCATGGTGGGCTTCTTCATCGCCAACCTCATGCCAATCTGGGGTCCGCTGCGCCGCTTCAGCGAGCGCGCGGACGAATTCGAACGGCAGCAACGGCGCGACTCTTTCCTAGTCGGACTGGCGACGGTGGCAGTGGCAGGGTTCGCCGGCATATGGCTCACCGTGGGCCTCCTCGCGATGCAAGTGTGGTCAGCCCTTGTCGCTCAACAGGAACTTACCGCGCTCGCCTTTTACATGATGGCGCTGTTCAGTGCCGTGCCAACGCTTCACGCGAGCTGGCACACACGGCCGCTTAACGACGAGGACTAGCGTTCCGAAAGGATTGCTAGTCCGACAACATTTCGTGTCGCTGATGCAAAAATCACAAGTTTTGCAGCATGAATAAAACGGCGTCAAAGCAGGCACTTCCGTGATGCATAAATCCATTGCACAACCAGCGCATGATTTACGGCTACGCACGCGTCTCATCCACCGGCCAGGACCTGGCGCAGCAGCTCGCTCAACTAGGCGCAGCTGGCTGCACGAAGATCTATCAGGAGAAGGTCAGCGGCGGGACGGCCGAGCGTCCGCAACTCAAGCGCGCGATCGGCGCGCTCGATGCCGGCGACGTGCTGATGGTGACGTCCACCGATCGCCTCGCCCGCAACACTCGTGATCTGTTGAATATTCTGCATGCGGTAAAGGAAGCCGGTGCCGGCTTTCGCTCGATCGCAGAGCCGATGGTGGACACCACCTCCCAGTTCGTTGAGGTCATCATTGCCGTGTTGGGTGTGGCGGCGAGCTACGAGCGCCATCGTATCACCGAACGCACCGCTGCCGGCAGGGTCCAAGCCAAGGCCCGTGGCGTCAAGTTCGGCCGACGCGCCGCCCTTACCCCTCACCAGCAGGCCGAAGCGCTACAACGCCTTGCGGCGGGAGATACCCAACGCACCGTCGCTGCCCTTTCTTGGGGTCAATCAGGCCACGATATCTCGGCTTTCGAGGAAGTGACGCCACATGCGAACCGGTGAGCAAGGCGGGGCTGCTCTCGCGAGATTAACGGCAAACGAAAAGGAGTGTCTGCGTCGTCGTTTGCTTCCTCAAACGGCCAAGGAAATGGCAACCGATCTTGGTATATCGCCACATGCCGTAGAGAAGCGGCTGAAAATGGCCCGCGCGAAGCTAGGCGTCTCTTCCTCACTGGCCGCAGCACGACTTTTAGCTGGAGCCGAACAGGGCCAATCGCTGGTACCCCATATTCCGGACCTTCCAGCCGATGCCACCCAATCTCAAAGCAGCGACGTCGCGGTATCTTTTGCATCGGTGAAAGCGCGACGCTCTCTTCCAAGAGGATTGACCATGATCGCTGTCATCTGTCTGCTCGCCCTAATTGGCCAAGACGCCCCGCCGCTGCCAGCACCACCGGCACCTACATCATCCAGCGCTACCAATGAGAATTTGCAAAATATCCCAACGCGTAAGGTCGGAATGGACGAAGCTGCAAACTTCATTCGCGGAGGATTTCGCAGCAAGGACATAGATGGTTCAGGCTATCTCGATCCACGCGAGACGTCGTCAATGGAGCCGCGCAACGCAGACCGCGACAACAGCTTGTCCCCAGCACCTCCTGCCAGCGCACCGGACCCTGCTGCCGAACGCAAGTGGATGGCAAAACTGGATACCAACCGTGATGGCCGTGTCAGCGAGGAAGAATATGTCGCCTACATGATGCCGTGGATTCTCTGGCAGGGTGTACCGGCCAATTGGATGCCTACTCCCTGAGAGGCTCGTGGTGCCATCCACGCTCACGCGGGTCGTGCGTCGGATCTATGCATCAGGGGAAGGTCGCAGTTTCGGGCTTTATCCTCTGATGCACAACTTGTGAGTTTCGTATCACGAACGGCGAAATTGTTTGTGAGCGGAAGGGTCGTTAACGAACTGTGCGTCCGAGCCTCACACGCAGAAGACCCGCTGTGATGATTGACGTGACCCCCGCCTTTCATCCAGCTGCGACCAGAGACCGACCGTTGTTGTCGCGCAGGAGCGCGGGTGAAGCAACGGTCAGGTTTAAACCCGACCGTTGCTTTTCGAGTTCTGCGGCGAAGGCG
>NZ_LR733878.1:0-9277 GCF_902506585.1 Sphingomonas sp. T1 | reverse complement strand
GGCATACAACCTTCAGCTGCTCGCCCGGCAGGCCGCGCCAGCCTGATAACGCGGCGCATCCTCCGGTGTCCGGCGTCACCAGCCATCCGCCACGCCGATTTCGCGCAGGCCTTTTTCAACGGTCTCGTTCGGTTCTGACACTTGAAACAGCAGCTGCCCTAGCGCGGACTGAGCTATGAAGCACCAGGTCCAAACCGGTTCAGAGGCACCTTGAGAAACGCCGTCCCACACTTGTCCGCATCCGGCAGCCGGCCGCCACGTATGTTCACCTGAAGCGCGGCGAGCATCAGGTCGGGTAGTGGGAGCGATGCGTCGCGTTTTTCGCGGGTCGCGACGAACTCGGCTTCGTCGATGCCATCGTGAACATGGATGTTGTCGCGACGCTGATCGGCGACGGTCGAGCGACCAAGTACGTCCCTGCCATCTTTGCCGTAGTCATGCCCAACATAGGTTGCGGTTTCAGGCGGGAGGTTCAGGATGGCACGGATCGAGCGCCAAAGCGCATGAGCATCACCACCCGGGAAGTCTGCCCGGCTTGTGCCGCTATCGGGAACCATCAGCGTGTCGTGAACGAACGCGGCATCGCCAACGACATAAGTGATTGAGGCGAGCGTATGGCCCGGGGACAGCATGACTTGAGCGTCTAGCGTACCGATCTGGAAACGCTCGCCATCGGCAAACAACCGGTCCCACTGGCTGCCGTCGACGGCGAGATCGGGCAGGCAGTAGATGTCCCGCCACAGCTTTTGCACTTCCACGATCTTGTTGCCGATCGCGGTTTTGCCACCGGTCTTGCCGGCGAGGTACGGAACGGCTGAAAAATGATCGGCGTGTGGGTGGGTGTCGAGCACCCATTCGACGGTCAGCCCCTTCTCGCGCACATAGTCGAGGATAAGATCGGCGTTGCGGGTCGCGGTCGCACCAGCGCGCGGGTCAAAATCCAGGACTGGATCGATGATCGCGGCCGTCTTAGTAGTGTCGTCGACGGCAACATATTGGAAGCTACCAGTGCGTTCGTCATGGAGCGACGCAACGGTCATACCATCGTGCTTATACTCTATCATGTTTTCGTCCTCTCGCTCCGTTAGCTTTCTGCCCGCGCCCGCGCGAACAACCGTTCGAAATCAGCCGCTTCGATCGCGCCCATCACCAGCATGCGTCCGGCAAGAAAGCCCGGGGTGCCGGCCAAGCCGATCGAATAGGCCTCTTGGCCGTTCGCACGCAGTCGCGCTGCGACGGCCTGTGCATGCGAAGCAAGCCAAGTCGTCGCGCGCAGCCAGTCCCCGCCAGTGCCGGTGACGACGTCTCGCAGCATGTCGTCGTCGATCAAACGACTGTCGGTCATCAGTCGGCGATGAACGGCCGGGTAGATGCCCTGTTCGGCGCAGCCGAGCGCAACGCTCGCGGCACGTTCAGACGGTGGACCGAAGATCGGCCAGTCCTTGTAGATGACCCGAACCTTGCCATCGCGTTCCACCGCCTCCTCCAAAGCGTGAAAGGCGTGACGGCAGGCCGGGCAACGATAATCGGTGAAGATGGCAAGCCGCAGCGTAGCATCGGCAGGACCGTGTTCAGGCGAACCGCCGCCTGCCAGGATCAGGTCGGCGGTCCGACCAACGTCGCGCCCAATCGGGGCGGTGCGCCGTAGCACTTGTCCGACCGCCCAGCCCCCCACGATTACAGCGCCGAGCCCGACCGCCTGCCTCCGATTGAGCGACCCCGGCACGTTCAACGACCTCCGGGCTTGCTGCGCGCCGTCGCAACGAGGCGGCGCAGTGTTGGTAGATCGACCGCGCCGGCCACGACCTGCGAGCCGACGATCAGCGCCGGGGTCCCGTTAAATCCGATCGCCTCGGCAATGCCATTGGTGCGCGTCAGCAGCGCATCGATCTCCGCGCCACGCGTCTTCAGGTCACGTTGCAGACGCGGCCAATCCACCTTGGCTTTCACAGCAGCTGCCCTGATACCGGCGCTGTCGAGCCGCGCCGGCGAGGCAAGCAGCGCTCCATGGAAGGCGGCATGCCTGCCCTGCCACTGGCTCGCCACGGCCGCCCGGGACGCCTCACGGGAGGCGGGTCCGAATATTGGCCAATCCCGATACACGATCCGGACCTTCGGGTCGGAGCGAAGCAGCGCGTTCAGCACCGGCTCCATGCGACGGCAATAGGGGCAGTTGTAGTCGAAGAACTCGACAAGGGTGACGTCATAGGCGGTGCCGGCCCGCTTGGGGGCTACGGGATCGTCGACGACTGCCTTGCGCGACAAATCAGGCTGCTGCTGCCCGACCGCAGGTGTCATCGGCACGGCGAAAGCAAGCGCGGCTAGAATGCCGGGAAAGAGAAGGTTGCGGCGGTTCATCGATGTTTCCTTGCCTTATCAATTCCATCGGCGAGCGCGGCGCGCGACAACTCTCCGAGCTGGAGCTGCACGATCGTGCCATCCGCGGCGACGAAGGCGGTTGCGGGATAGCCGGCGACCTCGAAGGCTCGGGAAAGCCTACGGTCGGGATCAAGCGCGACGTTGCCAGCACCGATGCCTTCGCGGGTAAGGAACCGGGTAACGGTCGCCGGCGCCTCACCCTGATCGGCGAGCAGAATCGGCACCTCTCCACGGCGCGACGCAGCAGCATCGAGCATTGGCAGCTCGCGCCGGCATGGGCCGCACCATGTCGCCCACAGATTGACCACGAAGGGACGACCCCGGAATCGATCAAGCGGGAGCGGAGCGCCGGATGGCGTCGTTAGGGCGAGATGATAGGGAAAGGGGCCGTAGGTCACGGGCGGGATCAGCGCCTGAAGCGTGAACCAGAGGCCGCCAGCTACGGCAAGCGCTGCCCAGCCTATCGCCAGAGCGCGCGTTCGGCCGAGCCGGAACGCCAGCGTTACCGCAGCGCCCGCGAGGCCGGCGACGGCCGAGAAGCCTCCCTGCCATATAGCTAGGATGGATAGGGGCGCTTCGACGTAGCTCGCCCAATGTGCCGCGACATAGCCGATCCGCGCCGCCACCAGTCCAGCGACGATGGCACCGGTCGTAACCGTAGACACTCGCGGGAAGCGGAACCGCCCTGCCAAGGTCGTGAGCCCCAGGAACACGACGATACATAGCACCGCCAATCCGCGATCGACCGCCATCATGAGCGGTCCGATGGCAATCGCACTTCCCATTAGAGAAACGCGCCTGCGCTCTTCCAGAGCATGTAAGCTGCGACCACGAAGATCAGCGTTGCGAAGACTGTGGTGAGTGTACTGCCCGTGCCCAGACGCTTGGCGATCCGCGTGCCAATCAACCCGCCGATAACCCCACCGCCGATGAAGGCGAAGGCGAGCGGCCAATCCACAAGCCCTGAGAACGCGTAGTTGGCAGCGGTCGTTAGCCCGAACGCGGTGACGGCGATCAGCGACGTGCCGACGGCGTTGAGAATCGGCATGCCCGTCGATCCAATCAGTCCGGGAACGATCAGGAAGCCACCACCGATGCCAAAGAAGCCTGAAAACAGTCCGGTGCCGAGGCCATAACCCAGCACCTTGGGCGCCTTCTCCCGGTTGCATTCTGCGCCGGGATTACCAGCGTCACCCCGCCCGCGCAGCATTACAACGCCGACAACGATCATGACGAGCGCGAACAGAAAGAGGAGCTTGCCGCCATCGACGGCCTTGCCCGCGGTGGATCCGAGTAGCGCACCGATGACGCCGGCAGTCGCATACATGCCGCCGCACCGCCATTTGACGGTATGTGCCTTGGCATGACCGATCAGACCGGTCGCGGCATTGGCCGCCACGGCAAACGCGCTCGTACCGATGGCGAGGTGCGCGTCGGGAACGCGCACCAGATACACCATGAGAGGCACGGCAAGGATCGAGCCACCGCCACCAACGAGCCCGAGGGTGAATCCGACCAGGCTGCCGGACAAGGCGCCAAGCAGATACTGGATTGGTTCGAGGATCATGCCGCCTTGCCGATCTCGTGTGGAGCGGCCATCCACTCGCGGCCTTTCAGCATGCCCTGCCAGTAGATCGGGGGCAGCATGCGCTCCTTCAGGAACCAGGCGGCGCGCGTCGGACGCGTTCCGTCCAGCAGCCAGGATGGGAAGCTGGGCAGCAGCTTTCCGCCATAGCCGAACTCGGCGAGGACGATCTTACCGCGTTCGACCGTGAGCGGGCATGAGCCGTAACCATTATAGTCGGCAACGGGGGGGCTGCCGTCGAGCGCGGCCAGCGCGTTGACTGCGACCACGGGCGCCTGGACGCGAGCAGCAGCGGCGGTCTTGGCGTTGCTGGTGCCAGCGGCATCGCCAAGGCCGAAGATGTTTTCAAATCGCTTGTGCCGCAGCGTAGTCTCGTCGACCTCGACGAAGCCGCTCGCAGCCGCGAGCGGGCTATTTGCGACGACGGCATGTGACACCTGAGGTGGCACGACATGAAGCATGTCGAACTCACGTTCGATCCGCTCGGAGACGCCGTCTTGCTTGCGCTCGAACGTGGCGACACGACGATCGGCGTCGACCGCGACCAGGTTGGACTCAAGCCTGAGATCGATACCGTACTTCTCGACATATTCCATCAGCGCCGGGACGTAGGTCGGGACCCCGAACAGGGCTGCGCCGGCATTATGGAACTCGACGTCGATAGCTGGGAGAACGCCGCTATCGCGCCAGATGTCGCAGGAGAGATACATCGCTTTCTGCGGTGCGCCGGCGCACTTGATCGGCATGGGTGGCTGCGAGAACAGCGCCCGCCCCTGCCGCAACTCCTTGACGAGCTGGTAGGTGTAGGGTGCCAGATCGTAGCGGTAGTTGGAGGTGACGCCGTTGCGGCCGAGAGCCTCAGGCAACCCTTCGATCTTCTCCCACGCCAGGCGCAGCCCGGGCGCGACGACCAGAACGCGATAGGTCAATGTGTCACCGTCTTCGAGCTCGACCGTGTTACGGTCGGGGTCGATGGCGACGGCCGGCAAACGTACCCACTTAACGCCCTTTGGCATTACGTCGGATTCGGTCTTGCGCGTCTGTTCGGGAGTGAAGACGCCGGCCCCCACCATCGTCCAGCCGGGCTGGTAATAATGGTCGGTCGCCGGATCGACGACCGCGATCGTCACTTTGGCGTTGCGCTTCAGAATGCTGGAAGCGGTCGCGATGCCGGCGGCACCGCCCCCGATGATGACGATGTCGTAGGTCATTGATCAGCCCTTTCGGAACGGCGCTTCAGCGCAGGCGTGAGATCGGCAAGGTCGTACCCGGCTGCCTTTGCTTGGTCGACGATCGTCGCCGGGTCGGCGCGATCGGCCTCGGCCAACGCCCACAAGGTCGCCGCGCGCGTCCCGCTACGGCAGAAGCCGAGCGTCGGCTGTGGCAGCGTGGCTAGCGCCTCCTTCATGCGATCCGCATCGGCGTCAGTCGCCTTGCCCGGTACGATAGGGACATGGGCAAACGCGAGACCGTGGTCGCCTGCCATTCGGGCCATTTCTTCCGCGCTTGGCTGGCCCGCCTCCTCGCCGTCCGGGCGGCTTGAGATGATCGAACGATATCCTGCCTTCACGGCAGCGGCGAGGTCGTCTTGCGTCAGCTGGGGGGCGGCAGAGAAGGACGAGGTGATCTGCTGGAAAGCCATGTGATGTCTCCTGTCTGATCAGGCCGAACGGCGGGAAGTGAATGCAAAGCGGTGGACGGCAACGCCGAGGGCCATTGCAGCGATGAAGACCAGTGCCGGCAGAGGCTGGATCGCCAGTGCGGCAATGGCGGGACCTGGGCACAATCCGACGATGCCCCAGCCTATGCCGAACAAGGCCGCACCGCCGATGAGGCGCCGGTCGATCGGCGAGGTGGCGGGCGTGTGGAATTGTTCGGCCGCGATCGGGGTCGAGCGACGCCGCACGACGAACCAGGCTATCGCCATCGGCAGGATCGCGCCTGCCATGACGAACGCCAAGGTCGGGTCCCACGCGCCGGTAATATCGAGGAACGCGCGCACCCGCGCCGGATCGATCATTCCGGAGATGGCAAGGCCGGCGCCGAACAGCGTCCCGCTAGCGAGTGAAATGAGGTTCTGGCGCATCACAGTATCACCCCGGACAGACGCATGATCGTGACCGTGACGACGCCGGTCGCCATGAACGTGACGGTCGCGGCGATGGACCGGGGCGACAGGCGGGACAGGCCGCATACGCCGTGACCACTGGTGCACCCGGACCCAAGCCGCGTTCCGATACCGACGACCAGACCGGCGACGGCGATCAGCGAAAGCGATGCCGGAAAGCTGGCTTTCACGCCCAAACTGGCCGCAGCAATACCCGCGCCCAAGGGCAGACCCGCGGTAAAGAGCAGCGCGAGGGCCCATGGTGGACCTCCATCTGTAAGACCCAAAACTCTTGCGAACATGCCGCTGACACCGGCGATGCGCCCGTTGCCCAGCAGCATGATCGCCGCGGCGACACCGATCATCAGCCCGCCGATGAAGCCTTCGAGCGGCATGGCATGGGGAAAGCCTGGCATCACAGCGCATCCAGCGGAATTTTGAGGTAGCGGGTGCCGTTGGCTTCCGGCTCCGGCAGATGACCACCGCGCATGTTCACCTGGATCGAGGGCAGGATGAGCTTGGGCATCGACAAGGTGGCGTCGCGACTGGTCCGCATCGCGACGAAGTCGTCTTCGCTGACCCCTTCGTGGACATGCACGTTGCCGACACGCTGTGCGCCTACAGTCGTCTCCCAGACATATTGGTCGCGACCCACCGCCTTGTAGTCGTGGCAGAGGAACAGGCGCGTCTCGTCCGGCAGCTGCATGAGCCGGCGGATCGAGCGGAATAGCTGGCGTGCGTCGCCACCAGGGAAGTCTGCCCGCGCGGTGCCGTAATCGGGCATGAAGAGCGTATCGCCGGTGAAGACCGCGTCCCCAATTGCATAGGCCATGTCCGCCGGCGTATGGCCGGGCACGTGCAGCGCAATGGCGTCGATGTTGCCGATGGCAAAGCGGTCGCCGTCCTCGAACAGCCGGTCGAACTCGGAACCGTTGCGCTCAAAATCGGTGCCGGCGTTGAAGATTTTGCCGAACACGTTCTGAACCCGGATGATCTCACGGCCGATCGCGAGCTGCCCGCCAAGCGCCTGCTGAAGATAAGGTGCCGCAGACAGGTGATCGGCATGAGCATGGGTTTCCAGCAGCCAATCGACCGTCAGTCTCTGATCCCGCACGTAAGCGATCACTGCGTCCGCCGACGCAGTTTTGGTCCGGCCCGCCGCGGCGTCAAAATCGAGGACGCTGTCGACGATCGCAGCCTTTTTCGTCGCCGCGTCCCAAACGACGTAGGTCGCTGTGTTGGTAGGCTCATCAAAGAAGGACTGAACGACCGGCGATCCGGCCGTTTTCGCGCGTCTGATCTGGGCGTTGGCTTCGCTCAAAACCGGGTCCATGACCATCTCCGTTTAATCAATCTCACGCTTTATGTAGTTGTGTAAGCGTATTGCGTCAACGGGGTGTTCGTGTCATTTGGGAGGAATGGAAATGATGGATGCGAACATGCCGCGCTCGCTGCGCATCGGGGATGCAGCCCCGAACTTCACCGCCCGCACCACGCAGGGCGAAATTGCGCTCGATCAGTATCGTGGGCGCTGGGTTGTGTTCTTCTCGCACCCTGCCGACTTCACGCCGGTTTGCACGAGCGAGTTCGTGGCCTTGGCTAAAGCGGCCCCTCAATTCGAGGAGCTGGATTGTGTATTGTTGGGGCTGTCGGTCGACAGCCTCTACTCTCATGTCGCCTGGCTTCGCGCGATCCACGACGTTTTTGATGTCGAGGTGCCGTTTCCGGTGATCGAGGATCCGTCGATGGCGGTTGGGTATGCCTACGGCATGCTCGACGAGCAGGCCGGCGATGCCTCAACGGTGCGTGCAACCTACTTCATTGATCCCGAAGGCGTTATCCGCGCACTCAGCTGGTATCCGATGAATGTCGGGCGCTCGGTCGACGAGATGCTTCGCACGGTCAGGGCGTTGCAGCGTTCGGCCGATGGCGAGGCCTATACGCCCGCTGACTGGCAGCCGGGCGACGACGTGCTCCTGCCTCCCGCTTTGCCGGGGAACGCAGGCGCCGACTGGTTTCACCAGACGAAGGCTGACCGGTGATGGCGATCTACCAGTCCCGCGCGCTTGCCGACGTTGCAGTCGAGAAGCTGCGCGTGTTCGCGCAGCCGCAGCGCCTTATGATCCTGTCCTATCTGCTGGGTGGCGAACGGCAGGTGGCGGACATCGAGGCGGCCACGGGCGTGACCCAACCAGCGCTCAGTCAGCAGCTTGCCGAGCTGCGGCGCGCCGATCTGGTGAAGACCAGGCGTGAGGCGAAGCAGGTTCACTACCGTCTTGCCGACGATGCAGCCGCACTGTGTGTGCGAACCCTGGAGGCGATGTTCGGAGCCGACGATCTGTCGGCTCCCCAAACGGCCCCGGCCCCCCGCCCAGTGCGACCGCCCGAGACGCCGTCCGTGGTTCGACCGCAAAACATCGGTGCGGCCGTTTTTGCGAGAGTTGGCTGATCATTTCGGCTGAAGAAGGAAAAAGCGGATGCGTATGCCAATCATTGCTCTTGCAGGATGCTTGTCACTCATGAGCAGCGTCAGTGCTTCAGCCGCCGTGCCTAGGCAGGCGGTGATACCGGGATATGGCGCGATCACACCCGTCGAAGGTGCTGCGGAACGGCCCGATCGCAAGTTGCGCTATCGCGTGCTGTTCAATGTGACCAAGGCCGCGGCAACGCCGGATAAAATCAATCCATCGCTGGAGAAGGTCGCCCGCTTTTTGAACCTGCTGGGCAACGATGGCGTTCGTCCAGAACAAGGCGATGTCGTCGTGATCGTCCACGGTCCGGCGACGCCCATCGTTACCGAAGATCGCGCCTATGCGACAAAGACGGGAGTAGCTGCGAACCCCAACCTTGCCTTAATTGAGGCGTTGAAAAAGGCGGGTGTATCCGTTCGGGTATGCAGCCAGGCTCTTATTGGAAACGGGATTGACCCCGCTACGGTAGGGAAAAGTGTCGAAACCGACGTGTCTGCGCTGACAACAATGGCGACGTTGCAGCTGCGTGGTTGGGTGCTGATCCCAGACTGATCGCGCCGACACGTTTCCTGTTTCATCATTCCAGTCCGTAACGCTGCTGGTGTCATAACCGGTCGAGACCGTTGAAAAAGGCCTGCGCGAAATCGGCGTGGCGGATGGCTGGTGACGCCGGACACCGGAGGATGCGCCGCGTTATCAGGCTGGCGCGGCCTGCCGGGCGAGCAGCTGAAGGTT
>NZ_LR733909.1:0-30884 GCF_902506585.1 Sphingomonas sp. T1 | reverse complement strand
GAATAGGCGGAGGGCCGCGGCGCATAGGTGGCGCAGCCGCCCAGCAGAACCGCCCCGGCCAGCGGGACGATGATGATAGGCTTGCGGATGTTCGGCATGGTGCGTTCCATTCGTTCTTGGTCGGCAGCTGGGCTGCCGGACCGAATATATATGGTTCGGCTCTCGAGCATTGCACGTCGCCGCCTGGGGCCGGGACGCAGCCGGTATCGGCCTCGGTCATTCACCCGGATAGGCGCTCGATCGCTCATGATTGCTCGCCTGCGGCAGGAGCAGCGCGCGGCGGATGGGCTTCGGGGTGGCTGGCGAAGAGACCGACCGCAAACAGATGCCCAAGCGACTTCGCGTTCGTGGCCACGACGATCGCGGAAAGCGCCAGATAGCCCCAGGAAAGCCACGTCAGGCTGGCGATCGTTCGCGCATCGTCTCCGAGAAAATTCAGCGTCAAGCCGACCTGAAGGGCGAACAGGCCGGCAAGCGCCAGAGCACCCCAAACACCCAGTCTCAACCGCAACAGCAGGGCAATGCCGAACAGCGATTGCGCGGCGGTGAGAAAGAACTCCTCGTGCTGCCGCGCATCGAGCGGCAGAGCGGTGAGCTCGCCCGCCCCAAGGCTCATTGCTAACGGCAGCATGCCGACCAGCAGGGTCCATTGGTTTATCTTGTCCGAGATCATCGTCGCAAGGCCGTTGGCGGCCCGCCCCGAGAGCACGAACAGCACTGCGATGGTCACTGCCGGCGCCTCGCTGGCGAGCGGCGCGAGCCATTGGATCAGCAGGAACTCGTCGATACCGACCAACCGTCCTGATTCGACCATCGCCTCCGCGAACGGTTCGGCCGAAGCGAGGATGACGGCCGCCGCAACGACCGTTAGCGCCGCCATTGCGGCCCACTGACGCGCCGACGACAGCTGGCCGAGCGCGGCTGCGGGACCAGGTTCGTCGTCCTCGTCTTCTTCCGCCTTGGGGAGATAGCTGACGCGCCAGACATAGGCGGCGAAAATCGCGACCAGCACGACACTGTCGATCCACCCGATCGCATCGCGCAGCAGGATCGTGAACGACCAGGCGGTGCCGATCAGCAGGAACACGACTTCGGCCGCGTTGACAGGTGCAAGATCAATGCGGCGCTGGCGGGTGCGAAACCAGTGGACGAGCACCATCAGCGGCCACGCCAGTCCGACCAGCAGGCGGTTGGCGCCCGTCATGTTCGCGGCAGCGTAGTGAACATAGTTGGACGACGGGTCCTGTCCCGCAGCATAGGCGTAGTAGAAGTCGACCGCATACTCCGGCAGCACGGTGACGAGCGCGATTGCCGCCACGATGAGCCCCTGGCTCACCCGTTTCTCTGCGGCCTCCGCACCCCAGGACAACATGAAGCCCGCTGCGAGGATCGCAACGCCGAAGAGCGCGGCGTCAAGCAGGGGATTGGGCCGCCAGCCGGCGAAGCGAAGTACGAGAGCGGGCAAGGTGGCGGCTACGGCAACACCAAGGTAACCGGCAAAACGGCGGAGCGTAGCTCGGGGCGCGGCAGCATTCATATCGTGACTATCTCCGAAAGCGGGCGACACCGTATTCTGACGAGAACGTGGCCGGGAGCACTGGTATATCGACCTCAGAGATCGCGGAGTCGCCTCGCCAGTCGATCCAAACGCGCCATCGACTGTCTCAGGCTCATTCCATCACGGCAAGCAGGTCGTCTATCGACGCGGTTGCGAAAGCGGTGAAGCTGTCGGCGACAGCGTAGGGGAGAAGCAGGTCGCGGCCGACCGCAAGTGCACCGCAGCTGTAGACGACATTGGGAACGTAGCCATCGCGCTGCTTAGGACTGGGAGCAAGGACCGGACGCGGCGTGCGCGCGAGCAGCTTGGATGGATCGTCCTTGTCCAGCAGGCACGCGCCCATGCAGTAGTTTCGGACCGTGCCGACGCCATGCGTCAGCACCAGCCATCCCTCATCCAGCTCGATCGGCGACCCACAATTGCCCATCTGGACGAACTCCCATGGATAGCGCGGCTCGATCAGCTTGGAGCCACCATTCCACGCCAGGATGTCCTCCGACGTCAGCAACCAGATGTTCTTGTTATCCTGACGGCCGAGCATCGCGAAACGGTCGTCGATTCGGCGCGGAAATAGCGCCATCCCCTTGCCTCCCGCGGCGTCGCCGGTCAGCGCCCGCATCTCGAAGGTGCTGAAATCGGTGGTGGTCAGCAGTTCCGACCGCACGGCCGAGCCGCTGAACGCCGTATAGGTGCCGTGATAGGCGAAGACGCCATCGCCCTCGTCGAAGCGGACGAGGCGCAGATCCTCGATGCCTTGGCGCTGGCTCGGCAGCACCGGGAATAGCACCGTCTCCGAAATGGTCCGACTGCCGCCGCAATGCAGCCGGACAGAAGCGTTGGCTGTATCGGCCTGATCAATGATTGGCGGCACCGATACGGACCCCGGATCGTCGATGGCCGGCGAGCCGCCCGGCTTCCACCGGCCGGTGCGGAAGGTCACGGAGGACAGATGGCCTTCGCCGATCCCACGCAGCGATAAGACAAAGCGGATTTCGCCTTTCTCCACATCGACTTGGTCGGGATGGAGTACCGCGCTGGGATTGAACAGCGCCGCTCCCTCATACGCATACTCTTGGCTGAAATACGCCCCGATCAGTCGGCGTTGTGCGTCGTTGCATCGATTGGCTCCGTCGAAACGGTCAGCCATCTCGTCAAAGCGCCGCCGCAGAAACGCATCGACATCCCGGTGGTTCTCGTCGAGCGATGCGGTCACGCCTTCCAGCTGGCGGGTCAGCTCGGGCTCGTCGAGCGCGAGGATGAAATCGACCGTCTCCTGCGTGCGCGTCGTGCCGTTATCGAAGCCAGGCGGATAGCCAGGTTCGAACGGCCGGACCACCGTTCGCGACGGATCGGGCCGAAGGAGCAGATCATGAAAACGGAGCCTCGCGCGCTCAGCCTTGGCGGACCTTCTTATGTTCATAAATGAGCTGTACGGACGAACTGCTTTGATCTCTATCCATAAAAGTGAGACTCTTTGGGGGCATACGTTCTGTATCTTAGTACTGGTCGCCAAGGGCGCGATCATCGCGGCGCTCGGGATATGGGTTCGGATCGAGGCCGTACCGTGCTGATTAGCGGCGTTACGCCCGTCGCAGGTACGATGTTCCTCTTCGGAACTCTCGTCGCCACGTTGCTATCCCGCTCCGCGCTTCGGGTTCTGCAATCGGCATGGCCGCAATCGCGTGCCGAGCGACTACGGTGCGTCACTGGATTGATATTTCGTTAGGAGGAAAGACCATGTTGATGAAAATAGCCGGAGTTATGCTTTCAGCAGTTATCTTTGTTGCTCCGGCAACGGCAGGTCCGCCGTCGGCGGCTACCGCCGTCATGTACAAGAACCCAGGTTGCGAATGTTGTGACGGCCATGCCGCTGCGTTGCGCTCAGCGGGCATAGAAGTGCGGGTCGTTCCGGTGAGCGATCTCGAAGCGGTGAAGTCGCGTTTTGGCGTGCCAGCGGAGCTGGCGGGGTGCCATACGACCATCATCGGGAAACATGCGATCGAAGGCCACGTGCCGATAGCGGCAGTGCAGAAGATGCTTAAGGAAAAGCCGAGCATCCGAGGCATCGCGCTTCCGGGAATGCCTGCTGGCTCCCCTGGAATGGGCGGGCGGAAGGTGGCGCCATTCAAGGTGCTCAGTTTCGGCGCGAAGGCCCCGGAGCTTTATCTGACGGTGTGAGGAAAGTCCGCACCTTGATGGAGGATCGAGCGCGGGCGCACCACGATGGGGGTGCCTGCTTATCGCGATCCGGTGGAAGGAGCACGATGTCCGAGCAGTGCGACGTTTTGATCGTAGGCGGTGGCCCTGCCGGCCTGACCGCAGCCATTTACCTCTCCCGCTACCATCGCCGCGTGATCGTGGTCGATGCAGGCCACAGCCGTGCAAAGTGGATTCCGCGCTCGCACAATCATGCCGGGTTTCCGGACGGGATCAACGGCGAGGATCTGCTAGGCCGGATGCGCGAGCAGGCCGAGCGTTTCGGCACGACGATCGTCACGGGCCTCATCGAAGAGCTGGAAGGCGGGATAGACGCCTTCGAGGCACGCGGCGCGGGCATCGCTTTTACCGCTCGCGCTGTCCTTCTAGCGACAGGCGTGGAAAACCGACGTCCGGCGATGGATGCAGCAACGCATCGCGACGCCCTCGACCGAGGATTGCTGCGCTACTGCCCCGTATGTGATGGCTACGAGGTAACTGGACAGGCGATCGGCGTGATCGGCGCCGACCATCACGGCGTATCGGAAGCGCTGTTCCTGCGAACCTTCTCGGACAACGTAACCCTCCTGACTTATGAGGCAGTCGAACTCTCCGAAACGGATCGCACCAGCCTGTCGAGTGCCGGCATCGAAGTACAGGAGAGTCCAATCGACGCGCTTGAGTTCGCTGACGCGGCGATGGTTCGGCTACGCGACGGCGGCCTCTACCGGTTCGACACAATCTATCCCGCTCTTGGCTCGGACAGCAACAACGCGCTCGCCAAGGCCCTCGGCCTGACGCTGAGCGACGATAGCTGCATTGTGGTCGATCCCAAGCAGCGGTCCAGCGTCTCAGGAATCTACGCCGCAGGCGACATCGTCATGGCGCTCGATCAGATAAGCGTCGCGATGGGCCATGCTGCGATCGCAGCGACAACGCTTCACAACGACCTGCGTCAGCACGATGGGCATAGCCTTGTGTAAGATGTGTGGGGAGGGTCGACGATCTGCCCAGATAGAGTCGCAGCTATTCGAAGGGCTAGCCGCAACAGGCGCGCGGGGGCCATTATAGTCCTGAATAGGCAGTTGGGAAAATATGAGGGACATGTGGTCGCCGATCATCGCCGTACTTGCACTATGCTTTGCCATCGCACCAGCACTCGCTCAAGCTCAGGACGAGCAGTTGTGGACCAAGCTTGACGTCTCAACCAAGTTGTTTGAGGGCATTGAACTGGTACTCGAGACCAACCAGCGCCTCAGCGACGATCTCGGCGGGCTCTATGAAAGCCAGTATTCCGCCGCAGTGGGCATCGAGCTCTCCAAGGGTGTGACACTGACCGGCGGCGTTAACCGCGTCGTCTCCGTCAGGAACGGCCAAGTCAGCAACACCGAATGGCGTCCGCGACAGCAGGTCAGCTTTCCTATCACGATGCTGGGAGGGGGCAAGCTGGCGGGACGCGTCCGCTTCGAGCAGCGCTTTCAAAGCAATGGCCAGGATGTTGGCCATCGCGTCCGACCCGAGGTAACCTATGCGCTGCCGCTCAGCGAGGCGCTCGATCTCAGATTCGCGCACGAGAGCTACTTCAATCTCAACACCGCTGATTTCGGCCAGGTTGCAGGCTACGAGCGGATGCGTAATTCGGCAACGCTGTCCTTCCCCATCGTAGAAAGGATGCACGCGGAAGTCGGTTATATGAACCAATACCGCTTCAACGGTGATGCTCGTGACCTGATGGAGCACGCGCTGACTACGGGGTTATCGATCAAGTTCTAACGCGGTTTTCCCTGCGGGGAGCTTTCGGACCTCTCCCGCGAACGGTCGTTCGCGCGAGAGCCGCGCCGATCGCGGCCGAGGGCGTTGAAACAGCTCTTTTAGCTTCCTAAAACTGTCCCTTGTTTCCTTCTCCGAAATCCGGCTAGGTCGTGTCGAGTTTTCGGAGAAGCCCCTTGCTCGTCGGCTATGCGCGCGTGTCCACCAGGGATCAGTCCCCTGCCCTACAGCTTAATGCGCTCCGCGAAGCCGGGTGCGAGAAGGTGTTCACCGAGAAGGCGTCGGGCGCGCAGCGCGATCGACCGGAGTTGAAGGCGGCGCTCGACTATCTCCGCGCCGGCGACACGCTGGCGGTGTGGAAGCTCGACCGGCTCGCGCGCTCCGTCCGGCAGCTCGTGGACACGGCCGAAGATCTCGCCAAGCGCGAGATCGGCCTAAAGGTTCTCACCCAGGCGATCGACACCACCAGCCCCGGCGGGCGGCTCGTGTTCCACGTCTTTGCGGCCGTGGCGGAGTTTGAGCGCGAGCTGACCCTGGAGCGCACCCATGCCGGGCTTGCCCAGGCGCGGGCCTTGGGGCGACGCGGCGGGCGCAAGCCGGCGATGGGACCGGCCGAGATCAAGCGCGCCAAGGCCATGCTGGCAGACCCGACCATCACCGTCGAGGAGGTGGCAGCGCAGCTCGGGGTGCAGCCATCGACGCTCTACCGGCACATTCCGGGCGGGCGCAGCTCGTTAAGCCTGCCGGCGTAGCGGAGGCCGCCCCGAGCGGGGCGGCCGCGTTGTTTGTCCCACCCACCCAGCTCTTGGGGCCGGGCATTGCGGCCCGGCCGGGCGCGAAAGCGCGTTCAGGCGAGGTCGTTGTTGCTTGCGCGTGAGCGTGTTCACACGTTCACGTGTTCATAGGTTCACATGAAACCATTGTCAGAGAGCGATGCATCCCCCCTTGACCATGTTGTGAGAAATAGCTACATTCGCGCCAATGCATCGGAAAGCCCTGCGTAACATCTCTTGGATCAAGGGCGCGCTTAAAGAGTTCGGCCGCTTTCCCGAGGACGCGCAGGACCAGGCGACCGACGCCCTCACGGCAATTGCCGAGGGTGACACGCCAGACATCGCTAAGCCCATGACCGGTTTGGGTTCGGGTATATGGGAACTGGCGATCAAGGAACGGGGAGACGCCTTCCGGGTGATCTACGCCCTCCAGCTCGACGACGACATTTGGGTGGTTCACGCCTTCCAGAAGAAGTCTAAGAGCGGGATCGCCACCCCGAAGCAGGAAATCGACCTGGTGCGCGAGCGCATCAAGCGTTTGAAGGAGGCGCTGCAATGACCGACGATGACGACTTCGAGATGATCCGAGGCACCGGCAACGTCTATGCCGACCTTGGTATGAAAGAACCCGAACAGCGCCAGCTCCGCGCGATCCTGGCGGCCGAGATCAGCAAGACGCTGGCGACCGACAATCTGACGGTGCGTGCGGCCGAGAAGATCACCGGCGTCGCCGCAGCCGATTTTTCGCGCATCCGTCAGTCCAAGCTCAAGGGCTTCACCATCGACCGGTTGATGACGATCCTCGATCGGCTTAATCGCGATGTGCAGGTGTCTGTATCCGTGCTGCCGCGCAAGGCGGACGGGCAAGCAGGGTTTCACCTTCTCCCGGCCTGAAATGCTCGACTAGGCCATCGAGGCGGTGTGTTCCAAGTTCGACGACCTGCCGCCGCTAGTCTGGAAGCCCCTTATCGACGAGGCTGTTGTGGCGACGCGGCGAGCGCCGAAATCCGCGAACAGCAAATAGGGTCTGGCGCCTGCCGCTGCGCGGCACCGCCGCTCTCAGTCGCTTCGCTCCCCAAGCCCGCAAGCGGTCTTGGCCCTGCCGGGTTCCGATCGGCTGGCGGGGCGAGGATCCGCGCAGCGGATCGCCGCCTTGACGTGGGCGCATGATTCGTCCACACGTGAACGTGTTCACAAGTCCACACGTTCACGTGTTCAGGGGTTCACATGAAGGTCATTACCGTCATCAGCCAGAAAGGCGGCGCGGGCAAGACGACTCTGGCGATCCACCTAGCCGCAGCCGGTGCGGGTGCGGGGCTTACCGCGTTGATCCTCGACACCGACCCGCAGGCGACCGCGAGCCACTGGAGCGAGTGGCGCGGATCGTCGGACCTAGAGGTGGTCGATTGTGCCTCCCCTCCCCTCTTGCCCCGCAAGCTTCAGCAGGCCGCCGAACTGGGGGCCGACCTGGTGGTGATCGACACCCCGCCCCATGCCGACATCATGGCGCGGGAAGCCTGCAAGGTCGCTGACCTGGTGCTGATTCCGTGTCGTCCGCAAGCCTTCGACCTCAAAGCCGTCGAGATGACGGCCGAGCTGGTGCAGGCGAGCGGCAAACCCGCGTTCGTGTTGTTCATGGGCGGCCCCCAGCGCGCGCCGACAACCTACCGGGATGCCCGCGAGCTGATCGAGGGTAGCGATGGCGTCGCCGGCATGGGCGTGGACGTTGCGCCCGTCATGCTCACCCAGCGGGCGATCTATCATCACAGCACGGCGCAGGGGAAAACCGCGATCGAGCTGGAACCCGAAGGCAAAGCGGCGGAGGAAGTTGCCGCGCTATGGGAGTGGACAAGTAAACAGGTGAACGTGTCCACACGTTCACGAGTGAACAACGAGCGGGGCGCGGCATGAGCAAGTTCGGCGCAATGAAGCAGCAGCGGGCGGAGAAGGCTGGCGCGATCGGCGACAGCCCAGACCAGGCGACGGCGACGGTCGCCACCCGCGCCCAGACCCGGCAGGGCAAGAAGGCGGTGAGCGCCTATTTCAGCCCTGAGGTCAGTCGCGGCCTCAATATGCTGGCGGCCGAGCAGGGGACGACGTTGCAGGCGCTCCTTGGCGAAGCCATCGACCTTCTTATGCGGCAGCATGGCAAGCATCCGTTTGGCGAGCGGTAGCTGTCCACGCGTGAATATGTGAATGTGTGAACACAGAAATTAGGAGCTTGGGGGTGGCACGATCGACAAACGCCAGAAAGCCGGCCGGGACGGCAGCGCAGGCCGACGAACCGATGCTGCCGATCGAAGCGCCGCGCCGTCAGCGCAACCGCATCGGCAAGAAATCGATCGCTGGCCGGTTTGATCCGGCGGTTGCCCGAGCGTTCGCGATCCTTGCTGTCAAGGAGGACAGCACGATCGAGGCGATGTTGACCGAGGCCGTCCTCGACATTCTCCAAAAATACAATCAGCCAATCGAGAAGTGAACAGGCTCACGTGTGAATGTGTGAACACGTGGACAATAGACCTATTGCACCAGCCTTATAGAGCACACTTCCCAACGCTATAGGAATCTGACAGGCTTTGGTGTCGGCGAACTCGTTCGCCGATTCGTCGTGGCGATCATAGCGGGTGGCACCGCTAGGGCCAAAACGACGAAAGCCCGGCTTGGCGGCCGGGCTCTCGGAAAGTCTGATGGGCGGGAAGCCCGTGTTCTGTCGCAGGAACAGCCTCCCGCAGATCGGACGTGAAGTCAACTCGAAAACGCTGTTTTCGAGAACGGGAGAGCTATGTCCATGTGGGATTGCCGCCAGCAGCCGGGCCGACCGATCGACGGGAGGTTCCCATGCAAACTGTATTCGAGGCCCTGGGAGGGGCGACGAGAGGGCGACGACCGGGCCGTCAGACCGGCCAGCGGGTCCATCGCTACAGCCGCACCGAGGAGGGCCGGGAAGGGCGGTTCTGGCAGCCGTTCAATCCCAAGAATGTCGCCCGGTTCATGCAGGCGGCCGAGAAGTATGATCGGGTGAAACGGCTTGCCCACCGGCGCGAGCGCAACAACCGCGAGAACGGGGCGATCGGCCATGTCGGGCTTGAGGTATTGCGCGAGCTGCTACGCCTGATCGACTACAAGACAGGCCGGCTCGATCCGGCGATAGCGACGCTGGCGCTTCGCATCGGCCGCTCGATCGCGGCCGTGGTGGACGCGCTAAAGCGGCTCAAGGCGCATGGCTTCCTCGATTGGTTGCGCCGCTATGTGCCGACCGGCAACGCGGGGCTGCGCGGCCCCCAGGTCAAGCAGACCTCGAATGCCTATCGTTTGATGCTCCCGCCGCAGGTTGAGCGCGGCATGACCGCACCACCGCCAGAGGATGACAGCGATCGGCGACGGGTGGCGGCCGAGGAGGGCAGGGCGATGATCGCCGCGCTCCCCCTTGATGAGCAGCCAGCCCAGCTCATTGACGATCCCGGCCTTGCCGCGATTCTTGCCCGGCTCGGGCGAGGGATCATGGACCAAGAACGTGATTCAGAGAGGCAGAATGAATCCCGGCAGAGTTAGAAATATACAAGTGGAATTGGCCTAACGGCCAATGCGTAGTTCACTTCGTGCCGCCTACGGCGTCACAAGGGCGGCGCAAGCGCCGCTGGCTAGGCGGAAAAGAAGTGGGGCAGGTGGCGACGGAATCACCCGCTACGGCCGCTCAGGAAAGCCGTGAGGGCAGGAGAGGGGCTTTCGACGTGTCATGGGCGCCGATGACGGCAAACTCCACCAGCGAGGTTTAAATCGACCCGGTGGTTTGCGGCCGAACTAGCCGCCCCAATCGTTCACGCCGAATCGAACCGCCCGGCGAACTCGCGATCGTCGTAGTAACGCAGCTTGCCGGCGATGATCGGGCGCTGCCCGGCGAGGAACAGGAGCTGACGGTCGGGGCGGAGTGTGCGGACTTCATCTGGGGTGAGCAGCGCGCGGCCGACGTGCTGCTGCCCGTAGGAGATCCCGCTTTCTTCCGCGTCGATCGCGCGGCTCATGGTCTCGAACACGACGGTTTCCTGCCCGGCCAGATCGGAGACGAGCTTGGCGCTGTCCTGATCGTTGACCCCGAACACCTGGAGGACGCCGGCGTTCGACAGGAAGGTGCCGGCGCGCTGCCCGTAGAGCGCGCGGAGCTGGTGAACGTCCTGCAGGATCGGCCAGAGCTGGACGCCGTAACCCGCCATCAGCCCCATCGCACGTTCGACCGGTTCAAGGCGGCCGAGCGCCGCGAACTCGTCGAGCAGGAACAGCACCGGCCAGGGCGGGCGACTCGGCGCGCGCGCCAGCTCGGTCAGGGCTTGCGCCACCATCAACCGTAGCCAGCGGGCATAGCTGGCTAGCCGATCGGGCGGCAGCACGAGGAACACCGTCGCGGGTGCATCCTTCAACCCGGCGAAGGTGAAATCCGAGCCGCCCAGCACCGTCGCCATGCGCGGGGAGTCGAGGAAGTGGGTATGGCGCTGCGCGGCCGACAGCACGCCGGCCGCTTCGCGATCGGATTTACCGAGCTGGCGGTTGGCAGCGCGCGCGACCAGGCCACCTTGCGCTTGCATGGCAGCGAGCTGCGCCGTCAATGCTGCCGGGGCGAGTGTGAGCCGGTCGCGCAGCGTTTCCAAGGTGCGGGTCGCGGGTGGTTCGGTGGTGACGATGTGGAGCAGGATGCCGGCGATCAGCGCCTTGGCTTCCTCGTTCCAATGCGCGTCGCCGGCTTCGCCGGGTGCGTCGTGGACCAGCGCGTCGGCGAGCGTCATGCAATCGTCGGCGAGATCGAGGCCGTGCGGGTCGATGCGATCGAGCGGATTGAACGCGGCCGAGGACAGGCCGGTGACGCTGAACGGATCAAGGATATGGACCGCGCCGAACTTGCCGCGCTGGCGCGCAGCGATGCGGGCGTTCTCGCCTTTGGGGTCGATGCAGACGACCGCGAACGGATATTCCAGCAGGTTGGGGATGATCGTGCCGACACCCTTGCCGGTGCGGGTGGGTGCGATCGTCAGCAGATGGGCGGGACCTGCGTAGCGCATCGGCTTGCCGGTCTTCACGTCACGACCGATCAGCAGGCCGTGATCGTCGTTAAGCGCCTGGGCTTCCCCGGCTGTGGCAAAGCGGGCCGAACCATGCGTGTCGGCGCTATCACCATAATCGAACCGGCGAAGCAGGGGCAGGACGAACATCCAGACCATGACCAGGACCACGGCACCGCTGATCCCGAATACGCCAAGCTGAGCGACAGCGCCGTTCTTATCGAGGCCGAAATACCAGATCGCCAGCATCAGCAGGAGGAATAGCGCCACGAACAGCACCATGGCGAACAGGACCACGCCGATGATGTGCCGGGCGAACCGGAAAGGGGCGAGCAAGATGCCGAACAAGGCCCACATCGGGTTGGCACGGGCGGTGCGGGCGAGATTACGGGTGGCGCGCGCAAGGCCCATGCTACTTCCCCAGCGGGAGCGTAATGACCGGGGCGTCGTTACGCTCGGAATATCTCAAGATCAGAATACGATAGCGTTCTGCAAAGGCGAGCACATCAAAAACCCGGTCTCTCCTGATCGCTCGGCTCCAATGCTTGCAGCGTGCGGATCGGAGCAAGCATCCTCGCCAGCGCGTCGGACAGGTCTTGGATGCGACATTCAAGGTCTGCCGCCAGGTCGAACATTTCTTCGGCCATGACCGGATCGGTTTGCGCATCATTGACGAAGCGCATGGCTAACCCGTGCAGGCGCAGCAGGTCGTGCCGCATCTCCGGTGCATTGAAATTATCGCCTTTAAGGTGATCGCGCATCACGTCCAGATCATCCACCGTCCGCAGCAAAGGGCCTGTGTCGAAGGACGCAATCTGTTCATTCCGATCGACGGTTTTGGGCATCATGTCGTCCGTTGAATAGGCGTGATCGATAGAGACCGATCGGCGTCGGGATGATCGAGCAGCCGGAGCAGGATTTGCGAGACGAGGGGAGGGGGCACGCCCTCGTCCAGCATCATCGCGAAGAACGCATCGTCGTTGGGCGTCGGGATCATGTCCTCGATGACCAGGTTAGCGCGCGAGTCCGCCATGTCCTCGTGCCACATGGCGATTTCCGCCGGCGTGCCGCGTACGAAATCCATCGCGCGGACTTGCCTACGGATTGCCTCCATATCGAAATCGCTCATTGCGCTTCGCTCCCTTCAGCTTCCGCATCGAACGCGCGTTTTCCGCGTCTTTTCCACAGCGCCAGCATGTTGCCGGCTTCGTCGCCGCGACCACGCCCGGCAAGATCGAGCAGCGCGCCGTAAAGGGTGGCGCGATCGTCGTCCGTCAGCTCAACCAAGCCGGCTTTCTGGACCAGCCCGCCCAGCTCAATCAGGTGGCGCGTTCGTTCGCGACGCTGCACGACCCAGCCCCTGCTATCCGTTCGCCGTTCCGCCGCTTCCGCCCGCAGCGTTGCCGCCCGGTTCAGTCGCAGCGCCCGATCCGTCGATTGCAGCAGCGCCAGCACCTTTGCGCCCGCGCCGTTGAAAGAAAGCCACGCCCTTCGCGCGCCATGCCTCCTTCGCGCTTGCATCCTTCGATCCAATCGCATCGAGCAGAACACCGGCGAGGGTTTCCGCATCGAGGGCATCAGCTCCGGTCGCGGCGACGAGCTGGCCTAGCTGTTCGACTCGCTTCGCTTTCAAAGCGCGGGCCTTGTCACCCAGCGCTTTCAGCTCGGCGTCGTAATCGCGAACCTTCCGCATCGTTCTCACCTTTCCGCGTATCGGTCAGCAGCATCTTAGCGCACCTGGCATATGGGTAAAGCCGGAACGAGTAGAAAGCGGCACCAAGTCAATCAGGAGATGCGCAGCAGATTGTGAGTGCGCGCTTATACGTCGTTGCCGACGTGCGCTCAAAAGTGCAATAAGCATGACGTCATGGCGATCTACCATTTCTCCGCCAAAGTTGTGAGCCGCGCGAACGGATCGAGCGCCGTTGCGAGCGCCGCTTATCGTTCGGCGTCCGAGCTGCACGACGACCGGCTTGGGCGCGATCACGATTTCAGCAACAAGGCGGGTGTGATCCATTCCGAAGTGATGTTGCCGCAAGGTGCGCCGGAGCGTTTGAACGACCGCACGATCTTGTGGAACGAGGTGGAGGCAGGCGAGAAGCGCAAGGACGCGCAGCTTGCCCGCGAAGTAGAGTTCTCGATTCCGCGTGAGATGAACGAGAAGCAGGGCGTCCAGCTCGCGCGCGATTTCGTGAAGAAGCAGTTTGTCGATCGCGGGATGGTCGCAGACCTGAACGTGCATTGGGACAAGGCGAAGGACGGCACGCCGAAGCCGCACGCGCATGTGATGATGACGATGCGCGACGTGGGACCGGAGGGGTTTGGCAAAAAGAACCGTGATTGGAACTCGACCGAGCTGTTGAAGGACTGGCGCGAGGCGTGGAGCGCGCACGTCAACGAGCGCATGGCCGAGCTGGGGCTTGAGGGTCGGATCGACCATCGCTCCTACGAGGCGCAGGGGATCGCGCTGGAGCCGCAGCACAAGATCGGACCCGCAGCATCGCGCAGGCCGGAGCAGGGGCTTGAGGCGGAGCGGATCGAGGATCACACGCGCATTGCGCGGGAGAACGGCGAGAAGATCATCGCCAATCCCAATATCGCGCTGGACGCGATCACGCGGCAGCAGGCCACGTTCACCACCCGCGACCTTGCGACGTTCGCGTTCCGGCACAGCGACGGCAAGGATCAGTTCGACCGGGTGTTGGGGGCGGTACGCGCCAGTCCCGAGTTGGTCGCA
Source organism: Sphingomonas sp. T1 (assembly GCF_902506585.1). NCBI lineage: Bacteria > Pseudomonadati > Pseudomonadota > Alphaproteobacteria > Sphingomonadales > Sphingomonadaceae > Sphingomonas > Sphingomonas sp. T1. The sequence goes on along the minus strand of NZ_LR733909.1, from coordinate 16,799 downwards.
TTGGGGAAGGATGGGCGCGACCAGGAACGGTTCACGTCGCGCGAGATGATCTCGGTGGAGAACCGGCTTGAGCGCGCGGGTGACGAGCTGGCGGGCAGGGATGGGCATGGTCTCCCGGCGCAAGCAATCGAGGGGGCGATCACGCGCGCCGGGAGTGAAGGACTCGTGCTCGGGGAAGAACAGCGAGCCGCATTGGAGCATATAGTAGGGCCGAGCGGCATCGCCAATGTGATCGGCTATGCCGGCACCGGCAAATCGGCCATGTTGGGGGTGGCGCGCGATGGATGGGAGCGGGCAGGGTACACCGTCCGAGGCGCGGCATTATCGGGCATCGCGGCCGAGAACCTTGAGGGCGGGTCCGGTATCGCATCGCGGACCATCGCCAGCCTTGAGCACGCATGGGGGCAGGGCCGCGAGCAGCTAAGCCCGCGTGACGTGCTGGTCGTGGACGAGGCCGGCATGATCGGCTCGCGCCAGATGGAGCGGGTGTTGAGCCAAGCGCGCGACGCCGGGGCCAAGGTCGTGATGGTGGGCGATCCCGAGCAGTTGCAGGCGATCGAGGCGGGCGCGGCGTTCCGCAGCGTCACCGAGCGCCACGGCGCGGCCGAGATCACCGAGATACGCCGGCAGCGCGAGGACTGGCAGCGCGACGCGACGCGCGCGCTGGCGACTGGGCGCACCGGCGAGGCGGTCCATGCCTATGACAGCAAGGGCATGGTCCACGCGACCGACACGCGCGAGCAGGCGCGGGGCGAGCTGGTCGACGGTTGGGACCGTGCGCGCCAGGCCGAGCCGGACAAATCCCGCATCATTCTTACCCACACCAACGCCGAGGTGCAGAGCCTCAATGGCGAGGCGCGAGACCGGTTGCGGGCATCGGGCGACCTTGGCGACGACGTGACGGTGAAGGCCGAGCGGGGCGAGCGTCAGTTCGCGACCGGCGACCGCATCATGTTCCTTCGCAACGAGCGCGGCATGGGGGTCAAGAACGGCACGCTGGCGACGATCGAGCGGGTATCGGCCGAGGGCATGAAGGTTCGGCTCGACAGTGGGGGGCGCGTCGCGTTCGACACTAAGGACTATGCCCATGTCGATCATGGCTACGCCGCCACGTTCCACAAATCGCAGGGCGTGACGGTCGATCGGGCGCACATCCTCGCCACCCCCGGCATGGACCGGCATAGCGCCTATGTCGGCATGTCCCGGCATCGTGACGACATGCAGCTCCACTACGGCCGCGATGACTTCACCGATCAGCGTCAGCTCGTTCGCGCCCTGTCGCGCGACCGGGGCAAGGACATGGCGGGCGATTACGCCAAGCCCGAGCAGGATCAGGCGCGCGCGTTCGCCGATCGGCGCGAGATCCGGTTCCCGGAACTCGCGCGCCAGGTGGTCGAGAAGGTCCGCGACAAGGCGCGGGGCATGTTCGACGGGTTCCGGCCTAAACCGGCAGCGGAGCGGGCGACTTCGCCGGAGCGCAGCGCGGCCGATCGGCCGCTGGCACCCTCGCAGGCTCGCGCGATCGAACGCTATGGACGTGCTGCAATCGATATAGGCCGGATGCAGGACAAAGGTTTGCCGGTGTTGGCGCATCAGGAACAGGCGCTGGCGAAGGCCGGCGACGCGCTCGACCAGACCCGGCCCCATGCCGCGCGCGACCTCGCCAGCGCGATCGAGCGTGATCCCCGCCTTGCGCGCGACGCGGCCGAGGGGAACACGGGCGGCGCAGTGAAGGCTATGGAGACGGAGCGCCAGGTCCGCATCGACCCTGAGAAGCGCGCGGGCCGGTTCGTGGAGCAGTGGCAGGGCATGATGGAGGCGCGGGCCAGCATGGAGCGTGCTGGCGATCGTGCAGGCGCGGAAAAGCTCGGCAAGCGCATGGAGGGCATTGCGGGCGGGCTGCATCGCGACCCGCAACTCGAATCCGTGTTGCGCGCCCGCGCGCCCGAACTGGCGTTGAACATGGAGCGGGGCCGGTCGATCGGGCAGGAGCTGGCGCAGTCGGTCAGCATCGGGCGTGACCGCGACCGTGGCATGAGCCGGTAGGTGATGATGGACGACGATATTCAGGAAAGCGGCGATCCGGCGGAGGCGTTCGACCGGTTGCGCGCCGTGATCGAAGGCCAGGACCGCGAGCTGGCGTTGCTACGCCGTGCCGTGGAGGGCCTGGCGGCCGAGCGGGCGCATATCGACGTGCCCGACTATTCCGAGACGCTGGGGCGGATGCAGCAGGGCGTGGACGCCACGGCCGAGCGGATCGCGGTCATCAACGACGTGATCGCGCGGAGTCCGGCGCTGGCAATGACGCCTGAGCAGATGGCGCAGCGAATCGCCGCAGCGGGCAACGCCGCCCGGCGCGAGGATCAGGCGGCGCTCGCGACCGCGAGGAAGGGGTTGGAGGACGTGACGCTGCAGCTTCACGCTTATGTCGTGTCCGGGCGCACGGGCGACGAGCAGAACCGTTGGGTTGCATGGACCGCGATTGGTGGCACGATCATCGGCATCGTTCTATGGGCGTTGCTGGCGGGCCCAATCTTGCGGGCGACGCCGGATAGCTGGCGATGGCCCGAGCGCGCAGCGGCGCGGACGCTTGGCGGGTCACCATGGGAGGGCGCGCGCCGGTTGGCGACGGTGGACGGACCCGACACGTGGAATGCGATGGTGACGGGCGCGGTGATCGGCCGGGGCAACGAGCAGGCGCTTGAGCGGTGCCAGCGGGCCGCGAACAAGGCGGGCGAGCCCGTGCGCTGTGCGGTCAAGATCAAGCCGGAGGAGCGAAGGGCGACGGAATGATGGACGATCAACATCAGCAACGCGGTGAGCCCGCGTCGATCAGGCAAGCGACCGAAGCGGCGCTGACTCGCGCTGCCCACGCTGGTGTGGGACGGTTGCGCGGAAGCATCCCGTCGCGCTCACCTTCGCTGCCCCAAGGGTCCGCCCGCGACGCGATCCTGGCCTGGCGGTCACCTATGTCGTGGTGCTGTTCTCGGTGGTGATCCAGGGCAGCAGCGTCGGCTGGCTGATCACCCGCTTGTCGGCAGAACGCCGGTCGAGAGCCGTTTGAGTACCGGCGCTCAGGAACGAACTTGGTAGGGATTAAGTCTTTGCGTTGGCGCGCATCGGGCGGCAGAGCAGCCAGCCCTATCAAAGGCCGCAGCGTATCGATGCCGCGTATCGAGTTGATCTTCTCCGGTTTGGCGGACACCGAGATAGGCTCTGAAGTCTGCCAGCACCATCTCACCAGGTCTGGAGACGCCTGAGCTGGGGTGTCTTCTTGTGCTGGTGCCCGTCCATCCGCTCCAGCAGGGTATCGAGCATATCTATCGCTTCGAGCAGATAGGGGCCCTTGTTGAGCATCACACATTCGGAGCGCGCCGCCATAGCCGCGTCGGTCATCTCGCCTCGCGAATGGGTACCCTTCTTGACGAAGTGCTCAAGCACTTGGGTCGCCCAGATCACCGGAACACGTGCCGCTTCGCCGATCCAGAGGATCTCGTCCTGCATTTCAGCAAGGCGTGCGAATCCGATTTCCACCGCGAGATCGCCGCGAGCGATCATGATCCCTGCGGGCTGTCGCCCAGCCGCCTGCACGATGATATCCGGCAGGTTGCTCACCGCGCGAGGTGTCTCGATCTTGAGGATGAGCGACAGTGTTTGCCAGTCATGCGGCCGCCGCTCGGCAAGCGCCTTCTGTAGAACGATCACATCATCGACGGATTGAACGAAAGAAAAGCTGACCCCATCCGCATGATGAGCGACGAAGTCCAGATCAGTAATATCCTGCTTGGTCAGCGCCGGAACATCTATATCAGTATCCGGCAGGTTGATGCCTTTTTCAGGCTTGAGCCTCGCGCCCTTCTTCATGACCGAGACCACTCGGGCCTGCACGCCCCATGGCTCGACTTGTTCAATCAACGTGCCGATCTCGCCGTCGTCGATAAACAGGCGATGTCCCGGTTGAACGACCTTCAACGCTTCCGGAAGCGTGCACTCAACCGCGGAATACCTTTCTTTCAGCTCGATGTCCCCGAACCCTTCAGGCGGTACGACGGCAAGTACGTCCCCCAGCCTAACGCGAGCCTTGCTTTTCTTGCCGAGCACCGCGCCTGTGCGGATCTTCGGGCCGGCCAGATCCATCAGTATTTTCAGCCGGTGGCCAGTTTTCTCCTCGGCGGTGCGAGTGTGCCGGATCATCCGCTCCCAATGGTCTGCGTCGTCGTGCGCGCAGTTGATGCGCACCGCCTCGACTCCGCGCTTCGCGAGTTCGAGCATGAACTCGGGATTGACTGCCGCTTTTGTGGGGCAGGTCACAAGCAGCGCAGTTGGGCGCGAAGAATGCGCCGGACCGAACAATTCGCGTGTCCGCGTGTCGAGAAGCCGTTCGCCGGCGAAGAAGGCCTCTTCCAAGGGTCTGGCCTTTGCAGGAAGTCCCGATAACCCGGCGAGTGTGGCCTCGACCGCGAGCAACGCGGGGCTAACCCTGCTCTCGACGCGTCCAAGCGATGACAGGCCAAGGGCCATCAACTCCCGCTGCAGCGGACGAAGATCGCGGCGGCGAAGTGACAGGTACCGGGCCAGATTGGCCGCACTTTCCTCGAAGTCAGCGCGCGTGATTGAGTCGGACCAGTCCGCCGCCTGTGCCAGCCCTTCGCGATCGATGTCGGAGATTAGCCTGGAGATACGATCGTGAAGGTCTTCCATGGGCTTCGGAGGAGAGGGCCGCGCTCTTTTCTCGCGAGCCTGCGTTTTTCTCGGTCGGGGGTCGGTCGTCCCTGGCATCTCGCTTCTTCCTTTCGCAATTTCGCCGTTTCGCGGCGCCAAGCAGAATTTCCATACGCTTTCCAGTATGCTGGCTGTGGCCCGAGAAAATGGCTGCGCGAACCCTGCGGCTGGATGGGTGGACGGCAAGTCGGCGACTGGCGGCAGTCAATCAGCCCGACACCTGGAACACGATGGTAGCGGGCGCGATCGTCGTTCAAGAAAACCGCGACGCGATCGAGCGGTGTAGGCGCGCTGTGACGAAGGCGAGCAAACCGGTGCGATGCACGGTCAGGGTGGCGGCAGAGTCCCGCCCTAAATAATGCAACTTCCAACAGGATGCAGGGACGAGTCGTCAGAGGAACGACTTCGCCCGATTGAGCACCAGCTTGCACATTTGGGTCCTGAGCTGCCCCCGTACGCCATCCAGCCCAAGCGTACGGCCGTTGCCAGTTTGCACCTGCCCCGCCGCTCCAGTCTTGTAGCCCGGAGATTGCTGCACGCCGGGCCGGCTGAGAAGTCGTTCGAGGATCGCGCGCGCGCTGTTGGCCGATGCGGCTGGTGCCGGGGTCGCGCTAGGAGTGGGGACCGGCGCAGCCGCAGCGCCGCCAAGCAGCCCACCGAACAACCCGTCGCCACTGCTGGCTGCGCCGCTTGCCCCCGTGGCGCCTAGCAGGTTGTTTTTGAGGCAGTAGCCGAGCAAACCGGCGGCGTTGCCGGCCCCGACCGAGCCAACCTGGGGCAAGATGCCCCTGAATGCGCCGGTGAGCCCGCCGGCGCCTGTAGGGGCAGGAGGCGTCTGAGCGGGAGCCGCAGTCGCGAGGCCGGCGGCGGCTATGATCGCAAACACTTTGGACATTCTGGCTTCTCCTTTGCCGTCCGCTTCAACGGGCAATAACGCGCTCATGGGGACCGCGGAGCAGGCTGCGTTCCGCGCCATCGTCACCGGCGACAAGATCGTGACCGCGAACCGCGCAGCCATCGAGGAGTGCGTGAGCGCAGCAAGGAAGGACGGTCATACCGTGCGGTGCACGATCAGGATGGCGGCCGATCCACGCCCGTAATCCCGCGGCCTCGGAGCGAGGGCGGCGGGGTAGCCCGCCGCCCTCTAGCTCAGTAGCCGTAGCTGGACCCGTAATAACCATAGACCTGTTGACCGTAGGCACGATCGAAGACCGGCTCGTTGCCGGCGCTGTAGCGCGGGCCGCCTTCGAGCTGCTCCTTGGTCAGGTTGACGACATAGCCGCCCTTGTCGGTATCGTAGGTGAGCTGATCCCAGGGGAGCGGATGATAATCGTCACCGATCCCGAGGAAGCCGCCGAACGCCATGACGGCATATTCGACCTTGCCCGAGCGCTTATCGACCATGAAGTTATAGACCGAGCCAAGCTTGTTGTCCTGCCGATCGTAAACGGCAGTGCCCTCGACCTTGTTGGAAGCGATCAGACGATCGGTTTCGTCGGTTGCTACGTTGTTGTCGCGATGGCCATGCTGATCGAGGTCACCCGGCGTATGCCCTAGGTGCTCGTGGTGCTGACCTGCTGTTTCATCTGCCATTTTGTTCTCCTGCCGGTGATGCAACGGACGGGTGACGTAAAGGCTCCCGGTGCAAGTCTATTCGAAGACTTAAGCGCGGCTGTGACCGCGCGTATAGCGCCGGCCTGTCGCCTGGCCCATCGCGTCGATGGATCACAATGTCGCGCAGCTTTGCGGGTCGACTGGGGCGGGCGAACCTTGCTGACGATCGGACGCCGAAGGGCCGGTCAGGATGTGTACATCAAGGCACGCCGCATGGGTGGAGCCCTCGGCAGGTGTCTGCCGCGAGGGAATGAAGGATTATGCGAATTGCGCTCGCCCGCGCCGCGGACCTGATTGATGAAAGCGACGATGAGTTCGTGGTTGAAATGACCGGACACGCAAGGTCTCTCAAGGCCTATGCCCGTCGTCTCACACGGGACAACCGGGGAGACGCCGACGACCTGTTGCAGGATGCGCTGCTGCGCTGCTGGGCGGCGCGGCACCGGTTTGAATTGGGCACCAACTTCTTGGCATGGGCGCGAACAGTGATGCGCAACATCTTCCTCTCCGACCGACGACGCGACCGCTTCCACGCCGATCTTCCCGAGGACGCATTCGAGCGGCTGCTCGGTGTTACCGACACGCAGGGGCTGACGGTCGATCTGCGCGATGTGCGCTGGGCATTGGGAGAGTTGACGCCCGAGCACCGGGAGGCCGTCCTGTTGGCGAGCGAAGGATTGTCGATCGAGGAAGGAGCGGCGCAGCTCGCGATCCCGGAGGGCACGTTCAAGAGCCGGGTCTGGCGCGGAAGGCTGCGGTTGCGGCAGCTCACCGAAAACAGGGACACCCCCTTGCTGCCCCTCAAGCACATCGGAGCAAAACCTCGCGAGGTAACCCGACCGCGCCGGGACTGGACAGGTGTGACGATCGGCTAGTCATCTCCGACACGATCGTTCCGCGTTCCGCTACGGCATTATTGCGCTACAGGGCGAACGCGGCCGGTGCGATGACCAAACCCGGAGAGGTGCCGTCGATTCATCGACACGCCACCGGCCGCGCCCTCATCTTGCTCTCCAGCGGAACAGTCTCGCGGGGCGCTACACTATCCGGTGCTCAAGGTCCCACTGTCTCGGCGTGATGATGACAGGGAGGTTGCGGCGCGCCATCGATCGACCGGCGGCCCGGTCTCGGCGCACCGACCCTCCGGTGAGGTCACGCGGTTATGGTATCATCCTCCCTAAAACGCATTTAGACGAGGCAATGCGCTCACCCCATCTGACGCTTCAAACCCATGCGCTGGATTTCTGGCTCGCACGTGGGGCGGTCGCGCTAATCGCGGGTTTGCAGCTGCTGTTCGTGAACGACAACCTGATCTTCGGCCCGAGATGGCTGGCACCGGCTTTCGAGTTGGCGATGCTTGCCCCTCTCTCTGTTGCGACCGTCTGGACCCAGGGCAAGGTCCGCCAGGCTCATGCCGCCCATCATTGGCACATCATATGCGGGCATCGAAAATCGATCAGACGGTTTGCGTTGTTGTTAACCGGGGTCGTCATGGTGCTCAATTTTTATGCACTGGTATCTGTCACTCGTGAGCTTCTGGGCGGCGCGAAGGGCGGGCAGTCCCTGCTGCTCGATGCGCTCAATATCTGGTTCACGAACATCGTGGTGTTCGCCTTGTGGTTCTGGAACATCGATCGGGGCGGCCCCGCGAGGATGGGGTTGGACCAAGATACGCGGCCTGATTTCCTGTTTCCCCAGATGTTGGGGAGCGGCGACCAGAACCCGGCGTGGTCGCCGGGCTTCATCGACTATTTCTACCTGTCCTTCACGAACGCCACGGCTTTTTCCCCCACCGACACAATGCCGCTCAGCGCTCAAAGCAAGTTGTTGATGGCCGCCGAGGCGACAATCTCCCTCCTGACGGTCGGCTTGGTGGCGGCGCGAGCCGTGAACATTCTGACCTGAAACACCGCATGAGTTATGATCTTGTCACATGTGGATGAACGAGCGCTGTCAACCGTATTCCGACATCATTCAATATCCTGGCCCTATTCATAGGACGTGACGTTCGGTCACACTCGACGGAGGTAGTCATGAGAGGATCCTTGATCTTGGCCGCGGCGGCGCTCGCGTTCGCGGCCCCGGCCGCGATGGCCCAGTCCTATGGCGGTTACGACGGCTATAATGGTGGTCCGTCCTACGGCAACCAAGTCCGCGGCCAGGGCGGGTATGGCGATCCTTATCGCAATCGGGGTGACGGTTACCGGCAATCGTGGCGCGACAATGGCGGCGGCTATAATCGGGGCGGTTACGGCTACGACAACCGCCATGATCGCGAGGAGAGCCGCGAACGCCGGCATGAGCGTCGGGAGCGCAATCAGCGCCACGGTGGTTATAGCTATTAAGACGAAAGCGGCGCCTCCTGGGCAGACGGCCCGGGTGGCACCGACCAAAGAGAGGAATGAACTGTGACAGATGCCGCAACCACACCCACCACCACAAGGGCGCAGGGTATGCTTTGTCCCGTATGCCGCGTCGATCTCGTCCTTTCCGACAAGCAGGGTGTAGAGATTGACTATTGCCCGCAATGCCGGGGCATCTGGCTGGATCGCGGCGAGCTCGACAAGCTTATCGAGAAAAACGCGGCTTACGAAGCTTCGGCGAAGACGACCGAATATCCTCCGCAAGCGGCTGCGCCTGCACCGGGCTATGCGCAGCCCGCCCCTTGGGGCGGATACAATGAGGGACATCACGGCGAAGGACGACATGGCGGCGGCCATGACCGGGGTGGCCATGGCGGCTATCGTCCCGGCGGCTTTCTCGGCGGTCTGTTCCGGCACTGATCCCGGATTGTGAAAGCGTGTCGCGCGGGAAGCCAATCATGGCGTCAGGTGCATACTGGGAGAGGTAGCGTGACCAAGAAATTTGGGCTGGGCCTGAGTGCATTTATCCTTGCTGCCTTGGCGACCGCGCCAGCGGGCGCGCAGCGCAAGTCCCATGGCGCCGGTGTCAGTTGGAGCGGTACGCATGGTGGTGTCAGCTGGGACGGCGGACATGCCTATGAGGGCGGAGGCTATGGCGGCTACCCCGCCGCGTCTCCGCCACGCCCCGCTTATAAGATGCCGCAGCCGCCATCTTACCTCCCGCAATTGCCTCGCTCGCCCGACTATCAAAGAGACAGCAGCGCGCGTACCCTTCAGCACAACGATCGTGGCCCAATCACTCGGCGGGCGGAATTCTGAGCGTTAATGAGCGAGTTCGCAGTCAGCCTGTCACGTGGGTCAGGGGTCGGCTGATTTCCTGTGAGGGGGGTAAGCCTTCAATTAAACGGGCATGTTCATAATGTCCTTATAGGCGGTGAGGACTTTGTTTCGGACCTGCAAGGTGGCTTCGAACGATACCGAAGCGCGCTGCTGCATCAGCGCCACCGTTGCGATATCTGTCGTCTCGCCGCGTTCGTAGGCTTCGGTGGCGACATCTTCCTGCTCCTGAAGGGCGTTCACCTTTTGAAGCGCGGTCTGCATTGTCGCAGCAAAGCTTGACGGCGGCGCAGAGCCGTCCGGTCCGCGAAGCGCATTCGGTGTGGGGGCGGAGGTTACGTCCCGGAGCGCGGCATTGCGCTGAAGAAGGGCGTTGCGCAACGCGAGCACATCGGCCACCCCGTTTACGTTCATCGTCGTTCTCCCGGACGGGGTGCGCCATCGCTCTTCACTCCTTTTGAGGGCGCAAGTTTAAGAAAGCGTTAGGCACGTTTGAAGCCTACGTCATACCGGCGACGCCGCCCCTCATCGACCAAGCAGTCGGTCAGGCTACGCGGCGTCGTGACCGGCCGCGATGCCGATGCCGCAGGTGGAAGAGAAGGCCGCGACGTCGGGAAAGCGGTTCAAACATTACGTCCGGTCCTTCTGGATCGAGCAGCTCGGTGTCGGCCAGCCATTCTCCTGCGGCGGTGAGCTCGGGAACCTCATAGTCGCGTAGCGAGCGTCCTGATGTCTGCAACGCTGCGATGGTCGCGATCAGCGAGCCGGTTTCGGCCATCTTGCGTGTTACCACCTCATTCGCGGTGCCGAGATGCTCCGCCAGAAGCCCGTCACGAATGCCCGAGATCACTAGCTCGACTCCCGCTTTCGGCCCGTCGGCTGCGTCGATCGTCACGTCGCACTCGCTATCGAGGCGCAGCGAGCGGTTGTTGAAGTTCGATGATCCCACCCGCAGCACCACGTCATCGATAATCGTGACCTTGGCATGGACGTAGATCGGCACCCCGTCGGCGGTGAACGGGTGATATAGACGTAGGCGTCCATACCCGTCGCGCTTTTGCAGCTCTGCCACGAGTCTGGCGCGTGCCGTGTCCATTGCAATTGGCTCCAGCCAACCGTTCGCGGTCGTCGGATTGACGATAACGATTTCCGGGCCATCGGCCTCGTCGAGACGCATCGCGATCGCTTCGGCGACGCGCCGGGAGGCGAAATACTGGCTTTCGGCATAGATCAGCCGTCGCGCACGGGCGATGAGCGTGACATGCAGCGCCTCGATTTCGTGGACGGGTTCCTGGTCGTCCATCTTGGGCAGCGTCCGCGAGATGCCGACGGACACGTTAGTGAAATCAGCCTGGAGTTCGTCAGGCCAGCAATCCACTCCATCAGACACCGCCGCGATCGGGCGTCCGCCGGCGGCGTGCCATCGCTCTCGACAAGCGTCGCCGAGAGCGCTCGCAATCGGCCCTTCGAGCGCCATCGCCGCATCATGCCACGGCCCGTGCGGCTTGCCGTCCGGGCGGATGCGGCGCGGCTCCTCGTCTCGATGGTCGCGCGTATCCCAACGTTCGCGGGTCATGTCGATGCCGCCGCAGAAAGCCATGCAGTCGTCGATCACCACGATCTTCTGATGATGTGATCCAGCGAGCGGGTGGTGGCTGTCGAGCTTGAGGTGGATCTGCGGATCGCGCATCCAGCGCAGGATCGTGAGCAGGGTGCGGCCATGCAATAGCGTCTTGAGCGCCCCGGTATCCCACCGGAGAATGTGGATTTCAAGCAACGGACTGCGCTTGACCAGCCAACTGATGAACGCGCCGACGGTTGGTGGACCCTCGTCCTGACCCTCCCCGGCAAAATGGATGCGGGCATCGAAGTCCCAGCCGACAAGTACGATACGCCGTTTCGCCTTGAGCATTGCCGATCGCGCGGCCCTGAAGTAATTATCGGCGTCGATGATGACCGTGGCACGGCTTGCCTTGGCGCTGCGCCAGAAGGCACGGCGGATGGGCGTGCCGCTCATTGACGTAGCATCCTCAGCGTTCATGGCGACGCTTCCAGGTCACCACGCGCCACCCGTAAAAAAGTACGAGCGCGACGATGATCGCTGTCGAAATGGGGCCCAGGTAGCGGTCAACCGCCGTGTAGCGTTGGCCCAGCAGATAGCCGGCGGCGGCGAGCATTACCGTCCAGGCGGTCGTGCCGACCGTCGACCAGATGAGAAAGCGCGGCCAGGGCATCCGCAGAAGGCCCGCCGGGATCGACACGACCGATCGTATCGTGGGAATAATGCGCCCGAGGCAGACGAAAAGGCTGCCATGACGACGAAACCAGCTTCTCGAACGCTCGATTTCATCCCATTCCAGTGTAAGCCAGCGGCCGTGCCGATCGACTAACCTATGCAACCGGTTGATGCCGAGCATGCGGGCAACCGCATACCAACAGAGGTTGCCTGCCATGGCGCCGGACGCACCGGCAGCAATCACCCCAGGCAGCGACAATGCCCCACGGGAGGCGCGCAGGCCCGCAAGCGGCATGATGACCTCGGACGGCAGCGGTGGAAACACCGTCTCGGCAAACATCAATATTGCAACGCCGAAATAGCCGAACTGGTCAACCAGCTGTTGGATCCACTGCCCCAAGTTGCCTCTTCCTTATCTCTGTTGTGTCATAATGCGGCTTGCTCAACAGTTCGCACGCGCTGTGCGGCGTCCAAGAGCCCAGTGACTCAGCAGTAATTCGACTGGATGGTTGTTTGATTAGCCTTCCTATGATCCCTCATTGCGCTGAACAGCCCCCTGCCCGTCCGCCGTTTTCTTCAGCGGACGTGAAAAGCGCAGGGTCAAAAAAGTCACGAGACTGATAATGGCAGCTATGTCATATAGCCCGTAACCGACCGCGGCACCTACCGCGCCGGTTGCCCACAGGCTCGCCGCCGTCGCCGTACCCGACGTTCGTCCTCCCTGTTTCAGGATCGCGCCGCCACCGATGAAGCCGACGCCGGTAATCAGGCCTTCAAGGATACGAGCCTGACCAAGCGACCCCCGACCGAGAACGGCTATAGCTATGAGCACAAAGCCACAGCTGGCGACGGCGACGAGTGGAAAGGTGCGAATGCCGGCGCTTCGTTCCTCTTTTTCACGATCCCAGCCAATCGGAAGAGCCAGAATATAGGCGATCAGGAGGTTGAAAAGGTGCCATAAGGCTTCTGAGAAGCTACCAGTAACCAAGGTCAACAGTGACCACCTCTTGATTGATCGTGAAGGGATACAAACGGGCTAGCGATGCCCGCAGTCTGGTTTAGCTCTCGACAATCTTAGCTCGACCAGCCTCTCCAAATAGGCGTCAGCCATTTTGCGATGAGCATCGACCACTTCTGGTTTGGTGGCGTTCTCGGCAAGCTCGACCTCAACCTGCGCTCGGTGCTCAAAATATAAAATCTCGTCATCCGACATAGAAAGGTCCTTGAGTGGATCATCAAAAATTATCGCTACCGGTACCTTGGCCCTCTCTCGACTACGCAATTTGGCGTTTTGGGACTTGCCGAGCCTGACTGGGCGTCAAGTGGATCAGATCCTTGAGAAGCCTCACCGAGATCGACCGGCTCTTCAAGCCGGGCACCGGGGGTGCGGCACGGTACGTGATCATAGACGGGAGTGCTGACGACAGGCTTTTGCGAAAACGGGAACGTGCACGCCGCGATCGCGCTGGCTAACACGACGAGCATGAAACAGGTCACAATACGCATGACTCCTTGCCTCCTTTTTGATCAAACCCTCGATCATACGCCCGTCTGAAACGATGGTAGCGTGCCGAAACTTGCGTCCCTAATGACCTTTTCAATACGCGGCTTTTGCCTCATTCTGGAGCGATGCCGTTTGCGGCACGAGTAGGATGCGATAAAAGCACGCTATCAGGACGGCCGACCTCTTCCAAGGAAGCGTCTGCATCCAGTTCCATCAGCGGTTTGATATGACCATCGCGAATGTCGTAAATCCAGCCATGCAACCAAAGTGGTTGACCGTCTTTCCATGCGCGTGCGACTATATCGGTTCTTGCCAAGTTGATCAGCTGGTCCCTGACGTTCATTTCCACGAGTCTGTTAAGCTTGGCATCTTCACTATCCAAGGCCGCGAGCTCGTCTGCGTGATCGCACACAACGCTACTCGCATGTTTGAGCCACTGCCCGAGTTGACCGGTAGCTCCTCCGGCGAAAGCCCCCTTGATGCCACCACAACCATAATGACCGCACACGATGATGTGCGGAACCTCGAGCACCTGGACTGCATATTGCAGCGCCGCCATCAGGTTGAGATCGCTCGGATTAACAAGGTTGGCGACGTTGCGGTGAATGAACATACCTCCCGGAGGCGTCATGGTCATCTGTTCGGGGCTGACCCGGCTGTCCGAGCAACCGATCCACAAGAATGCTGGCTTCTGGCCATCGGATTGTCGGGTGAAAAAGTCCGCGCGCTCGTCGATAAGTTCCTGCGACCAGGCCCGGTTGGCGAGAAGAAGCTGTCGATATTCTCTCATGCGAACCTTACTCCAACTACGGGGGCGTTGATCAAAGGAGATGTCCGTTCGGCAAGATCGCCACGAACGACTACATCTATCGACTTGAATTGAGCTGCTTTAATAAAGGAGTTAATAATCTCGACGTTATCGAGATCAACGTAGTTCGTTGCTGAAAGATCAATCAACAGCCTGCTATTTTCGGGAACGCGGTTCAATTGCTTCTGAAGTTCATATTTGTGGATAAAATACAGGTTGCGCCGAGCACGGATGAGGCAATCATTGCCCTCGCATGCAAACGTCACAGCAGTTCGAAAATTACGCGCTATGACGAACACGAACCCAATCACAAGGCCGATCAGGACGCCTTCGAGCAGGTTGGTGAACATGATAGCGATCACGGTTACGACGAACGGGATGAACTGGGTCCAGCCTTGTCGGTAGCGGTCCAGGAAAAGCTGGGGCGTGCAGAGCTTGTAGCCGGTAGCGATCAGGACCGCTGCGAGTGCCGCTAGCGGGATGAGGTTTAGCACCATGGGGATCAGGGCGACCGACAACAGCAGCCATAGCCCATGCAACATCGTCGACGCCTTGCTCTGCGCGCCCGCATCGACGTTGGCCGAGGAACGCACGATCACCGAGGTGACCGGCAGCCCTCCCAGCAGCCCCGACACGATGTTGCCGCCACCCTGGGCCATCAGTTCCCAGTTCTTGTCAGTGGTGCGTCGTTGCGGGTCGAGCTCGTCGATGGCTTTGATGCTGAGCATCGACTCCAGGCTAGCGACGATGGCAATTGTGGCTGCTGCGATCCAGACGGCACTGCTCCCGATACCTGAAAAATCGGGAAGGGCAAAAAGCTGGCCAAATTCAGCCGGGCTTTTGGAGACGGGCACCTGAACGAGATGTTCTGTGCCTATCTGCCAGGACGGTAGCACCAATCCAAGCAGTGCATTGCCGATGACGCCGATCAGGACCGCCACCAAGGGGCCTGGCAAGAAACGGAGAGACCCCTGCTTGGGTTTCGCGCTGTTCCACCAGAACAGGAAAGCGATGCCCGCAAGGCTGATGATCAGCGCCCCCGGCTCAAATTTGCGCCTGAGAAACACGAACAGGTTGGTGAACGTGTTCCCGTTGTTAGAGGCGAACTCAAAGCTACCCTCAGCCTCGACCTCATAGCCGATCGCGAACGGAATCTGCTTGAGAACAAGAATGAGCCCGATCGATGCCAACATCCCCGTGATTACTGAGGACGGGATAAATTCGCTCAGGATCCCCGCGCGAGCCGTAGAAAATGCCAGCTGCAACGCGCCCGCCAAAACCACTACCGACAAAAAGATCGGATAGCTCGGTAGTGAATTAATGGTGTCAAGAACGATCACCGTGAGACCAGCGGCCGGACCGCTGACAGATAACGGAGACCGGGATAGGCCACCGACTACGAGGCCGCCCACGATACCTGCTATCAGGCCAGAAAATAGCGGCGCTCCCGACGCGAGGGCAACGCCCAGACAGAGCGGGAGCGCGACAAGCGCGACGACGATGGACGCGGGCACATCTGTCCGCCACGACATAAAAGGGTGTCTCGAAAAGGACACAGGGGTACTCCATCACTGTATGCAGATTTGACGAGCAGGCACGGCTGCCCTTATTTCAAATCGATAGCGGATCGCCGCGTCGTTGAAACGGGGCGCAAATCGCGTCGCGAAGCACCCCTTGCAGCGACTATGCTGGCTCAGAGGCGCTGGCGGTCTTTGCCGTCGCTTACAGTTTCGGGGGTCTCAATGTTATGGCGGCGGCCACGCCTTCGCTGATCCGTTGCCCGACCGTCGAATAAGCGTCTTCGGGCTCCATCTGCGAGATGATCCCCATGGCGGGCACGATCAGGTGATCGCCGTGGCATTCGCTATGAGCATGCGGCAACTGCGCGGTGACCCCTACTGGCCTATTATCCCTCGCTGGCGCGCTCACGCTGGCCATCGCAAGGACGAGGCCGGGCGTGACAACGCGGTGAGTCCTAGACCCCTTGTCACTTACGTGAAAAACCGAACTCAGCGCTAGGAGCGAGGCTAGCATCAAGCCGATGACGAGGGGAAGCAGGCGGCTCATTAATCTATCGCGTAGCGATTTTGCACGCTCAAGGCCACTACCCTTTCAAAGCGACAGCAGCGCCCGTTGCGCTCAGCACAACGATCATCGTTCATCCAACGGGTAGCTTGGTGTCTCGAACGCCGATGAGCGACCCTCATACTGAAGAAATCCCGATTGACTGAGCGTTTCGTCAATGACGCCGGCCATGCCCTCCGCCAATGTGACCGCCTCCTACGTGACCTCCTCCAAAATGGCCGCCTCGGTAATGGCCGCCACCAAGACCGATCCCGATCCCGAGCGATCCGTAGAAGGGCGAGCCGTAGTAGCCGTAGGGACTTCGATAGCGGTAGGGGTAGCTGCCGCCATAGTAGCCGGCACCGCGCCAACCGCGTCCGCGGTCAGCGACCGCGATCAGGCAGTCGCTTGCGCCCGCTTGAGCCGCGCTGCCCGGCGCTGCGGGAACGACCGCTTGCGGCGGAACGGGCGCCGGCAATGCAGCGGATGTTTCCCCGGGCGGACCATCCGGCGGAGAGATCGGCACTGCCCGGATCGCACCGGGAGTGTCGCACGGCACGGCGAAGTAGGAATAGGCGGAGGGCCGCGGCGCATAGGTGGCGCAGCCGCCCAGCAGAACCGCCCCGGCCAGCGGGACGATGATGATAGGCT
>NZ_LR733887.1:0-32151 GCF_902506585.1 Sphingomonas sp. T1 | reverse complement strand
GCTGCGGGCTGTCCCGCCCGGCGGCCCAGCAGCCGAAAACCGAAAAACCCATAGGTCAGCATCCGAGGCCCGCGGCTTCCTGCTTTGGAGGAAATCGTACACCTGCCGGTGCCCGATTTCCTTCACATATTCGGCCATCCACGCGCCCTTCCCCGTTTCCCAACTTCAGACCCTCATTCATCCGCCCGCGATTTTAGCTGCTGACAGGTGCAACCGCAGCCCAAATAGACATTCCAAATCACAACTTGGAGGGGAAACCGCGAGTACCCCTGATACCAACGACTGTGTATCGGGGATCATGCAACTGACCTCATCACCTCCAGCACTCAGGTCCGAAGCGGCCGACAGCCTGTCATTTCGGAGTAGCTGAATGGCAAACGGCGTAAGACAAGGGCGTGGCGGTATACCCGTCCGTCCGACCACGTGGCGTGAGCGACTAGGCGCGTTGCGTAATTTGCCACCCTTCCTCGCCATGGTGTGGGGTAGCAGCAGGGCTCTTACCGCCACGACGGTTGCCGTGCGGCTGGTGCGAGCGCTTCTGCCCGTGGCGACGCTGTTCGTGGGCAAGCTCATCATCGATGAGGTCGTGCACCTTACCCACTTAACGGCTCGTCCGGCTGGGCTCACGGGATGGCTGGGCTCCAGCCTGCTCGATCGGCTGGAGGCACTGCTACTGGCCGAATTCGCCTTGGCGGTCGCATCCGACCTCCTTGGTCGGATCGTATCGCTCGTCGACGGGCTCCTATCCGATCGGGTCAGCAATGACGCAAGCGTTAGGTTGATGGAGCACGCTGCAACTCTGGATCTCGCCGACTTCGAAGACGCGGCCTTCCAGGATCGCATGGACCGCGCGCGCATGCAGGCCAGCGGCCGCATGTCCCTGATGGGGCAACTATTCGGCCAGGCCCAGGACATCATCACGGTTGTGACCTTCGCTGCGGGCCTGGTCGTTTACGCCCCGTGGCAGATCGTGCTGCTCGCCGTCGCTCTGGTGCCCTCGTTCCTCGGCGAAGCGCACTTCAACGCGCTGAGCTACGCGCTCAGCTACATGCGTACGCCGCAGCGGCGCGAACTCGATTACGTACGCCAGGTCGCCGCCAGTGCGGATACGGCCAAGGAGGTCAAGATCTTCGGCCTCAGCCCTTTTCTGATCGACCGCTATCGCACCATCTCACGCGACACTTACAGCGCGAGCCGACGGTTGGCGCTGCGCCGGGCGGTTTGGGGCTCGGGCTTCGCCGCTCTTGGTACGATCGCCTATTACGCGGCCTACGCCTACATCGCCTGGCGCGCGGTGACCGGGTCGATCTCCATCGGCGACCTCACCTTCCTCGCGGCCTCGTTCCTGCGACTCCGCGGACTGCTGGAAGGATTGCTTACCGGCTTTTCCTCCACCGCCGGCCAGGCATTGTACATCGACGACCTGTTCTCCTTCTTTCGGACCGAGCCCGGCATCCGCTCACCGGAGGGAGCGCTGCCATTCCCCGATCCCGTCTGCCAAGGCTTTGTCTTCGAGGATGTAGGCTTTCGCTATCCGGGCGCCGAACGATGGGCGGTGCGGCACCTGTCGTTCGCGCTGGGACCTGGCGAGGTGGTCGCACTGGTCGGCGAGAACGGCGCAGGCAAGACCACGCTCGTGAAACTGCTGGCCCGACTGTATGATCCGGTAGAGGGCCGTGTCCTGCTCGATGGACGCGACCTGCGCGAATATGATCTCGACGGTCTGCGCGCCGCGATCGGCGTAATCTTTCAGGACTTCGTGCGTTACAACCTACCCGCCGCAGACAACATCGCGGTAGGTCGTATCGAGGCGCGCGGTGATCGCGAGCGGATCGAGGCGGCAGCGTCCGCTGCGCTCGCCGACGGCGTTGTTGCCAAACTGCCTGACGGTTACGACCAGATGATCGGCAAGCGGTTCAGGAACGGTGTCGACCTTTCCGGTGGCGAATGGCAGAAGATGGCGATCGCTCGCGCCTATATGCGCGATGCCCAGGTGTTGATCCTCGACGAACCTACCGCAGCGCTGGACGCGCGCGCCGAGTACGAGGTGTTTCAGCGCTTCCGGGAATTAAGCGCGGGACGGTCGGCGGTGCTGATCTCGCACCGCTTCTCCAGCGTTCGCATGGCAGACCGCATCTTGGTCCTCAGCGACGGGAAGGTGGAGGCATCAGGTACCCATGACGACTTGCTTGCTGCCGGGGGCCATTATGCAGAACTGTTCGAGCTTCAGGCTGCGGGCTATCGATGATCCGCGTGGCCCCAAAAATGCCGCACAAACCGGTATTGACGAGTCTGGTAAGCGCGCGGTCATTCATGTGGTCCCGCGTCCCTGCTAATCCATCTGACAAATCGCGTCGCATGCGCTGCCTGAGGAAGGCACCGAACGCCAATAGCAGCTTGACCAGCTGGAGTGCGCGGTTGACGCAGTCTGAATGACGGATCCGAAGGCGGCCACTCTTTCCCTGCTCGAGCGCCGCGCACCGGGGGCGACGATATGCCCAAGCGAAGTGGCGCGTTCCATTGCACAGGATTGGCGCAGCGCAATGCCTGCAGTCCACGAAGCGATAGACGAGCTAGTCAGCGACGGGCTGGTACAGCTTAGCTGGAAGGGACAGCCGCTTGCAAAGCGATCAGGACCTTACAGGATCCGCAATCTTGGCGGCGATTAAAGCTGGGGCCTAGCTTGCGGGCGTTGCCCATTCCAGTATCAGACGTCCACTCAATAACGTGATATTTAAAGCTGCGGCTGCGGCGATCCATACCCGGACGTTCACGCCGGTTTCACCGCTCCCCAACTTCCCCAGGAATGATTGTGTTCGGCTTCCTCAGTCGATCCGCAGTTCGTTGCTCAGGACAGCAAGCGCTGCGTCGATTTTCAGGCTCAGCTGTCCAAGTTTAGGCCAGACAAGGTGCAACGGCAGCCCCTCAGTGGCCTGATCCGGAAGCACCTGCACCAGTTGACCGCTTTGCAGTTCGTCCGTGACAAGCCAGGTCGCCAGCTGCGCAGCACCAAATCCGGCCTTGACCGCTTCTACCTGGGCTTCGGCGCTGCCCAGCACCATTCGGGCGGGCGCCGCGCGTAGCTCGGTACCTCCCGGTCCGGCAAACTTCCACGGCGAGATGCTGCCATCGGACCGTCCATAGGGAATGCCGGGGAGCAGCATCAGCCGCTCGATGTCGGCGGGCATTCCATGGCGGTCGAGAAAGGCGGGCGCAGCGCAGAAGATGATGCGTTCGGTGCCGATGTGACGACTGGCCAACCCATCTGCCAGGATCTGGCTGGCTCCGATCCGGACCGCCACGTCGACACCTTCCTCAATGATATCGATCTTGCGATCGGTGAAGGTCAGATGCGGGCGCAGGCCTGGATGCGCCTCAAGGAAGCGCAGCAGGATCGGCATGACGCGGCGCCGTCCGAAGGTAACGGGCATATCTACCTTGATCCGCCCGACCGGCTCGGAGCCATGCGCCGCCAGAGCCGTCTCCGCATCCGCCAGATCGCCAAGCACCCGCACGCAGGTGGTATAGAATTCAGCACCTGCGTCGGTCAGCCGCAGCGAGCGCGTGGTTCGCTCAAACAGGCGGGAGTTCAGCCTTTCTTCGAGCCGAGCCACGCTCTTGCTGATCGCCGACACGGTAAAGTTCAGATGCTTCGCAGCCGCCGTAAAGCTACCGAGGTCAGCGGCGGCCACGAACGCGTCGATGCCTTTAAGACGTTCCGATGGAAGCATCAGCCGGTTCTCGCATTATTGACCTCAAGGAAAGAGTCTCACGAATTAATGCCGCAAGCATTGCCGGTACGTCAACGCCAAATGGATGGTCTGTATCGGAGGTCCCCTTGTCCACTATCGCACAATCAGTACCCGGCGCCGCGCAAGCCACGAAGCCGGGTGGCGGACTCGCCGTTCTGCTGCTTGCCATCTCGGCGTTCATTATCGTCACGACCGAATTCATCATCGTCGGTCTGCTGCCTTCCCTCGCACGCGACCTTGAGGTGTCGGTCGCCACCGCCGGCTGGCTGGTCACACTGTTCGCGTTTACCGTCATGCTGGTCGGCCCCGTGCTCACCGGGCTTGTCGCGCACTTCGACCGCAAGCGCCTGTTCATTATCCTGCTGCTCGTCTTTGCGGGCGCGAACGCTCTGGCGGCCGCTGCACCTAACATCTGGGTTCTGGCACTGGCACGCTTCATCCCGGCAGTCGCCTTGCCGGTCTTCTGGGGCACGGCCAGCGAGACTGCCGGCGAGCTGGCCGGACCCGAGCGTTCGGCCAAGGCTGTTGCCAACGTCTACATGGGTATCGCTGGTGCAATGGTCTTCGGCATCCCGCTCGGCACGCTGGTCGGCGATGCCCTTGGTTGGCGCGGTACCTTCTGGATTCTTGCGGGCCTGTCGCTGACGATGGCGGGGCTGCTCGCAATGGTCATGCCCAAGGTTGCGAAGCCCGGACGCGTGCAGCTTGGCGAACAGCTTCGCATCCTGCGCAAGCCCGTGTTCCTTGCGAACCTCGCGCTGTCGGTGCTCGTATTCACCGCCATGTTCACGGCGTATACCTATCTAGCGGATCTGCTTGAAAAGGTGGCGGGCATCCCGTCGGGCGCGGTGGGCTGGTGGCTGATGGGCTTCGGTGTGGTCGGCCTTGGCGGTAATTGGCTGGGTGGGCACCTGGTCGGCCGCAGCCCGCTACAGGCCACTTTCATCGGTGTCGCGGTGCTGGCGGTCGGCATGGTGGCAACGGTGCCGGCCGCCGGCAATTACGTCTGGCTGGGACTTGCACTTGCGGTATGGGGGCTCGGCAACACCGCGCTCTATCCGATCTGTCAGGTGCGGGTAATGAAGGCGGCGGACAAGGCTCAGGCGCTTGCCGGTACGCTCAACGTGTCGATGGCGAATGCCGGCATCGGGCTCGGTGCCATCATTGGCGGGGCCGCGATCAGCAATCTTGGCATCGGCAGCATCGGCTACATCGCCGCTGCCATCGCCGTTCTCGCCATGATCTTCGTGCCCGTCGTGGCGCGTCTCGGTCAGCGGAGCGCGCAGGCATGAAGCCCTGCCCGGCGCCTTCGTCGGCGACACCGATCGCCGGTCCGCCCCCTCTCGCGTCGGTACAGGCACATCCGGGCTATGCCCGGGTGTTCCAGGCGGATCGCCTGACATTCGGACTCATCGCCCCGTTGGAGGGATATCCCGACGCGCCGTGGCCGATATTGGAGCGCCATCTCGAGGCCGCGCGTCAGGTGGACGCCACCGACATGACGGCGATCTGGCTGCGCGACGTGCCCTTCTACGATCCAAGCTTCGGCGATACTGGCCAAGTCGTCGACCCAATGGTCTATGCCGGATGGCTGGCAGCACAAACCCGGCGGATCGCGATCGGGACCGCCGGCATCATCTCGCCGCTGCGCGACCCGTTGATTGTCGCAAAGCAGGCGGTCAGCCTCGACCGGCTGACCGGTGGCCGCTTCATCCTCGGCCTTGCCACCGGAGATCGACCGTCAGAGTTTGCGGCGTTCGGCAGCGATATCGGCAATCGAGGGAAACGGTATCGTGATGCGCTGGCCGTGATCCGGGCTGCGACCGAACAGTCGTTCCCGCGGCACCAGTCTCAATTCTACGGAACCCTGGATGGGACGCTCGACATGCTGCCCAAACCCGTCGCACCCCGGCTCCCCGTCCTTGCGATCGGGCGCGCCGGTCAGGACTTCGACTGGCTAGGCCGGAACACGGACGGCTGGATCTGGCATCTCAGCAATCCGAACCGGCTTGCTGCGGTCATCGCCGATTGGCGCAGCGGTGGAGATGGAAGCTTCCGTCCTTACGGCTACGGCACGATGTTCGACCTGAGTACTGATCCGGACGCACCGCTGCAGATTGGCGGCGCCGGCATGCGGGGTGGGCGCAAGGCGCTCGTCCAGCATTGGCTGCGTCAGCGGGACGAGGGCGTAAACCACGTCGCGCTCAACATGAAGCCGCTGCGGCGGCCGTTCAGCGAGGCGATCGACGAGCTGGCAGAACATGTGCTGCCAGTTTTCAGCGTCTGATCTTCGAGGCGGGCAGACGGTTCTGCCGCTCAATCGTTCCCGACACAGCGTTCCAACCCTATCAGGATCGGATACCAATCATGCCAACCGACTTCGACCGCGCCGACAACCAGCATCGCCCCCCGTTGGGAGAGACCCACACGCCGACGACCAAGCCGCTGATCGTTACCCCGACCTTCGTCAGTCGCGTCGACGACACGGCGCGCGGTGATCGGCCACAGGATTCAGGCTCGGCCAAGAGCCGGCACGGGCATGAGGTGCATCTGCCCAACTGGCGTCCGGGCGCGCTTGCGATCGAGGGCGATCCCAACCTCGCCTTCGAGCATTGGGACGAATATTGGCGCAAGGTTCACGGCCCCAAGTTCGCCTGGGACGAACCGGGCAGCTCGTCGGAATTGGTGGTGCGCTACGATCAGCTTCACCGGATTTCATCCGGGCCGTCCTCGGGCTTCCCGCTGCCCTATCGCGCGATGATCGATGAGGACGGGCGGCTGCCCTCTGATCCTTGGAAGCGCGTCCCCGAGTTCAAGCGTCCACGTTGGGACGGCCTTGCGTACATCGCCTATGCGCAGGAGGCGGATATCGAGCGCACCCTGGGGCAGGACAAGTTCAGCAAGCGGATCATTGCCGACGAGCAGACCGCCTTTCGCATGGTGACGCGGGAGGTCACGGAAGAATATATTCTGATCCCCAGCGAACGGCATCGCGACGCCATCAGCCTAGTGAAGATCCACATGCGACGACCCGAGATGTCGCGCGAGGAGTTCCGGGAGCGGATGCTGCGCGAGCATGCGCCGCTCGTTCTCGCCCAGCCCCTCACAGGGATATTCGTACGCCGCTATGCCCAGCTTCACAACATCGGTTCGACGCAGAAGGACCCTGAGGGCAGCAAGATCGACGCCGTATCGGTGCTGGCGTTCGCTTCAATGAACGACGTCGAGGATTATCTGCTTAGCGACGATCATGTCGCAATCGAGGCATCCGAAAATGCGCTGGCAGGGGATGGCTCGGAATGGTGGACTGCGATCAACTACAGCATCATCAATCGCCTCGCGCCTGAAGTTCCAACAGCAATCTAGCCGCGAGGCATCATCACAGGAGGATACCATGCGAACATATCAGGCAGCGGTCGTGGGCGGACTTTTCGCCGGATTGGTCACGACGGCGGTAATGGTTGCAGGCCGCAAGAGCGGTGTGCTGACGAAGACGCTTGATCGCGATGCAGTCGACTGGATCGACGACGTCACCGGCTCTCGCGAGGTCATCGGCGATACCGGCACCAGCCTTGTCGAGTTCGGTAATCATCTCGGTGCGTCCGCGGCGTTCGCGCTGGCAGTACCGACGCTTCGTCGCGCCGCGCCGACGCTTTCGCCGGTGGCGATCGGCGCGGCGTATGGAACGGCGCTGTACGCGGTGAACATTGCCGGGATCGCCCCCTTGCTCGGCATCACGGAGGGCGAGATCCAGGCCGGTCCACGCAAGGCGCTCGAACGTTGGGCCGTCCATGTCATCCAAGCGGTCATCACCACCGTGGTCGCCGATCGGCTGACCACCGGACATTCGTCTTGAAACGCTAAAACTGCTGGCGATGCGTCGGTTAGGACTCAATCGTGCCGACCTGTGGCAAATCCCTTAAGGGCATTCTAGCGCGAGAGAAGGATGCGACGGGAATTGTCGACCGACGAATGAGCAACGGGATTGCGGCACTGCAACTTTTCGCAAACGGGGGGCAAGCTGATTAATTCAGCGGCACCACCGTTTTTGTGGAGGTCGCGAACGCTGGCGCTTCGAGCGTCCAAGTGTGGGCGTTTTCGGCCGCGTCGCCTACGGCGGGCTACACCCACTTTCGGCCGCACAGAGACTACAAGGCGCCGCCCGAAACCGACAGCTTGTTCAGCATCATCCACGGCTGATCAACCACATTTCTAAACCGCCGGTTTACTAAGCCTGCGTACACTCGATTGACTGATCTGGGTCGATGGAGATGATCGATGGGTCACTCGTCAATGGACCCCGCCTTTCACGAACTTCGGCCTTGGAACGAAGGCCGGCTGATCGGTGCGAAGCGGGCGCTGAAACAGCAACAGGTCTGGGCCATTCGCTTCTGGCTCGACCAGCATAGGCGACTACGCGACCGAGCGCTGTTCGACTTCGCCATCGATAGCAAGCTGCGCGGCTGTGACGTGGTCAGGGTGCGGATCGGCGATGTAGTTTCCGGCGGGCGCGTCCGTGACCGCGCCCTCGTGGTTCAGCAGAAAACCAAACGACCGGTTCAGTTCGAGATAATGGACACAGCGCGAAAGACGATGCGGGCATGGTTGGAACGACGTGGGGGGACACTGAACGACTTCGTCTTCCCGAGCCGCAACGACTACATGGACCACATGAGCACGCGGCAATATGCCCGCCTCGTGCGCGAGTGGGTGGTCGGCATCGGCCTTCCAGCGCAGGATTATGGGACGCACTCTCTACGGCGCACGAAAGCATCGATCATCTACAAGGCGACTGGCAACCTCCGCGCCGTTCAGATCCTTCTCGGCCATGCCAAGATCGACAGCACGGTGCGCTACTTGGGCGTTGACGTGGAGGACGCTTTGGAATTGGCCGAACGCACCGAGGTCTGAGCGGACCCAAATACCGACATTCGTGAGCCGTTTTTCACTTCCAAGGTTCGGTCATTCGTTCATTTTCAAAACGCACGCGAAGTATATGTATTGCGGCATAGATGCACGATTTTAATTACTTTGCCAGGCGTGGCCGCTGCTAATAGGGCGACTCGAGGCCGCTCAAGATCATTTCTGCGAAAACCTTACCGATCTCGTCGGCGGATGCGCCACGATCCGGCTTGTACCAGCGGTGCGACCAGTTGAGCATGCCAAGGATCCCGTAGGCAACAATCCGCGGCACGCCGACCCGGCGAAAGCTCTTGTCGGCATAGCCCTGCTCGACGATGTCGATCACCGATTGTTCGATGTTGCGATTGAGCTGCCGCATATGCTCGGACCAGGTTGATCGGGTGTCGCTGACGTGCGTCAGATCCTCACGAATGTAGATATACAGCAGCGGGTAATTGGAGCCGTAGGAGTTCATCAGCGCGGTGATCAGTTCGCGCAACTTGCGGGCCGGACTGATCGGACTGTCGGCGATGCGGCGCGCCAGTTCCGCGTTGCTTTCCAAGACCGTGCGGACGATCTCGTCGAACATCTGCTCTTTTGACGAGAAGTAATAATAGAGCGTGGCGCGATCGACGCCGAGTTCGGCTGCGACCGCGCTGACGCTCGCCGCGCTGTAGCCGAGCCGGTGGAAGACGCGGACCGCCGCCTCAGAGATTTCCTGGCGGCGGTTCTGATAGGATTCGCGGGGCTCCTTGCCTGCGGCAGATCGTCGCTTGCCGATCAACGATGGTTGCTTTGCCACTCTGATGCCCTTCGATGCGAGATGCCGCACTAAGGGCTCGGGTCGCGCTTGGCGAGGGCGCACACCCTCACCCCCTCGGTGCGCCTGCGACGTAAAGCACCTGCCCGGTCACGAAGCCGGACCGCTCGTCGGCAAAGAACGCGACTGCCTGCGCGATATCATCGGGTAGGCCGGGGCGCCCGACATGGATCCCGCGCATCATCTCGGTCACCATGTCCTCGAACGGCATGTTCATGCGCGCCGCGACCGCACGCGTCATGTCGGTGACGACGAAACCCGGCGCAACCGCGTTGGCCGTGATGCCGTGACGGCCCAGTTCGATCGCCAGCGTCCGCGTGATGCCCTGAACGCCCGCCTTGGCAGCAGCATAATTCGCCTCACCGATCACGCCGAGCGCGGCGATGCTCGACAGGTTGACGATCCGGCCCCATCGCGCGGCGCGCATATGCGGCTGCACCGCGCGACACATCAGGAAGACCGAGCGGAGGTTTACCGCCATCACGACCTCCCAATCGTCCAGCGTCATCTTCGCCAGCGTCCGATCGCGGAGGATGCCGGCATTGTTGACCAGGACAGTGGGTGCCCCGAGGTCCTCGGCGACGCGCGCGACCCCGGCGACGACCGCGTCCTCGTTCGATACGTCGACGGCGACCGCCAGCGCGCGGCGTCCGGTCGCCTCGATCCGGCCGACCGTCTCGGCGCAAGCGTCAGCATCCAGATCGAAGACGGCGACGTCGTGGCTATCCGTCGCAAGCCGCGTGGCGATCGCCGCGCCAATGCCCCGCGCGCCGCCGGTAACGATTGCGATCTTGCGGTCGGGGGCGGTGAAGATCGTCGTCATGGCAACTCCAGGATTTGCAGAGCCTGTTTGGTCAGCAGGAATTTGCGCGCCCGGCCGGACGCCGTGGTCGGGATGGCCGCCGCATCGACGAGCAGGATATGCCGCGGTACCTTGTACCGTGCGAGACGCGCGGCAATCATCGTCTGGAGCGCGGATCGGTCGAGCGTCGCGCCCGGCCGCGCGACGACGAACGCGACGCCCACTTCGCCCATCCGCTCGTCGGGGATCGGCACGACATGCGCCTGCACCACATCGGCATGCGTGGTCAGGAGATCCTCGATCTCGGTCGGCAGCACCTGTTCGCCGCCGCAGCGGTACGATTCCTTGGTCCGGCCCAGCAGCGTGATATAGCCGTCATCGTCGATCCGGCCCAGATCGCCGGTGCGCAACCAGCCCTCGGCATCGAACGCCGCCGCGGTCGCCTCGGGCTTGTTGTAATAGCCCTGCGTCACGCCGTAGCCGCTGGCGACGAGTTCGCCCGTCTCGCCATCGTCCAGGACCGCGCCCGTGCCGGGATCGACGACGCGGTAGGTGACGAGCCGCCCGCCCTGCCGCGGATCGCCGGCGACGCCGACGTCGCGCTGGCGGCCATTCGTCGTCAGCAACCGCTCGACCGGATCGTCGGGACGCGTGACCGTGGTCGATGCGGTCGTCTCGGTCATGCCGTAGCCGGTGGTGATCTCGTCCACCCCCAGCCCCTCGCGGAGACCCTGCCACAGGCGCTCGGGCGCGCGTCCGCCCGATGCCAGCACCGCATTCCAGCGCGACAGGTCGTACGTCCCTTCCCCCGCGGCATCGAGGACCGCGAGCGACATCGCCGGAATCAACAGGGCATCGGTCGCATGATGCCGTGCAATCGCCGCCAGCGTCGCGATCGCATCGAACCGCAACTGCGGCACGATCGCGCCACCGACGAACGGCACCGCCAGCAATCCTTCGACATAGCCGAACACATGATACATCGGCAGCGAGAACAGGATCCGGCGACCATCCTCGAACGCCCGCGCATAGGCGCTGCCATAAGCAGTACGCATCAGCATGTCGTGCGTCAGCAGCACGCCTTTCGGCGGCCCGGTCGTGCCCGACGTGTAGATGATGTCGCAAACGGCGTGTGGATCGACCGTGATCTCCGCGCAGCCACCGCCGGCTTCGAGCGAATACAGCATTCGTGCAGCGCCACGGTCCGGCGCCTCGCCGGTCGGCAGCACCGCGACATGCCGCAGGTTCGGCAAGCCTTCCCCGCCTCCCGAATCTTCCCACCCTGGCGCGATCTGGTCGAGCATGTCGAGATAATCGACCCCGCGAAACCGATCCATCGTGACGAGCAGCACCGAGTCCGACTGATCGAGCAGATAGCGGAGTTCGTCGCAGCGATTAAGGATGTTGATCGGCACGCAGACCGCGCCGATCCGCGATACCGCATATCTGATCGCAACGAATTCGGGATAGTTCGCGAGCACCAGTGCGACCTTCTCGCCGGGTGCCACGCCGAGCGCGACCAGCCCGGCCGCCAGCCGCTTCGACCAGGCGGCGATCTCGGCATAGCTCCAGCTGCGGTCGTCGGTGATCACGCACGGTCGATCCGGCGTCGCGCGAACCGTATCGTCGAGCACCGCGTGCAACGTCCGGGGCTCCCAGACGGGCATCGCGGCCCGCAACGCCTGCTGCCGATCGGCGACCGATCCCATCATCTCCTGCACACCTCGCCATTGCCGGTCCGGTACGGCGCGACGCCATCCGGCCGGAGGTCAATCCTTGGTCGACCAGGGCCGACGACGGCAATCTAATCCGGCGAAAACGGGATCGTCAATGTAGTCGTGGAAAATCGCGTGGATGTGAACGCGGGATACGCTGTTGCCACGTCGCAACGATCTTCCACACGACCGTTGACTGGCATGGGAAAATGAGGGATTACCGATGGACAGGAGAGGTCCATGACGACGTTCGTTGACGCATTGGTGGTCGGTGCCGGGTTCGGCGGTTTGCGGACGTTGCATACGCTACGCTCGCAGGGATTCTCGGTCGCCGTTCTCGAAGCGGGCGACGATATCGGCGGGGTCTGGCAGTTCAATCAATATCCCGGCGCGCGCTGCGACGTCGAAAGCTACGACTATTCCTATCGCTTTTCGCCCGAGCTCGAACAGGAATGGCGCTGGAGCGAACGCTACGCGACGCAGCCCGAAATCCTGCGATACATCAACCACGTCGCCGATCGCTTCGACCTGCGCCGCGACATCCAACTCCGCACCCGCATGGAACGCGCGACGTTCGACGAGGCGACCGCCCGCTGGATCGTCGAGGCGAGCGACGGGCGTTGCTGGAATGCCGAAAAGCTGATCCTCGCGGTGGGACAATTGTCGACGCCCAAGGATACGCGCTATCCGGGTCAGGACGATTTTACCGGGCGCGTCATCTCCAGCGCACGCTGGCCGAAGGACAAGGTCGATTTCACGGGCAAGCGTGTCGCGATCATCGGCACCGGATCGTCGGGCGTGCAGATGACGCCGGTAATCGCCAGGGAGGCCGCGCACCTCACGGTCTTCCAGCGCACTGCAAATTACTCGATCCCTGCCGCCAACGCACCGGTCACTGACGCGGAGGACCGTGCGGTGAAGGCGGACTATCCGGCACGCCGCGAGGCGGCGCGCAATTCGCCGAGCGGTCTCGGTTTCGTGCCCGACAACCGCGCGGCGATCGACGTGCCCGAGGCTGAGCGCAACGCGGCGTTCGAGACTGCGTGGAACCGGCTCGGCTTCGGATTCGCGCTGACCTTCAAGGATATCCTGCTCGACCAGCAATCGAACGATACCGCGTCCGCGTTCATCCGCGGCAAGATCGCGGAACAGGTCGACGATCCAGCGCTGCGCGCCAAGCTCACGCCCGGCGACTTCCCGTTCGGAACACGCCGCCCGTCTGTCGACAGCGGGTATTTCACGGCGTTCAACCGGCCCAATGTTTCGCTCGTCGACATCAGCGAAACCCCGATTGAGCGCTTTACCGAGCACGGCATCCGGACCAGAGATGCCGAATATTTGTTCGACATCGTCATCTACGCGACCGGGTTCGACGCATTTACCGGATCGCTGCTGAAGCCGGAGATCGTCGGTCGCGGAGGGTACACATTGCGCGAGAAATGGTCGGCGGGGCCGGTCAGCTTTCTTGGCATCGGCGTACACGGCTTCCCCAACATGTTCGTTATCGTCGGACCGGGCAGTCCCTCGCTGCTGAGCAACGTGTTGCTGTCGACCGAGGAGCAGGTCGACTGGCTGGTGGCCCTGTTCGATCATTGCCGCCGTGCCGGGATCAACGAAATCGAGGCGACCGGGGAGGCCGAACGCGACTGGGTCGCGCATGTAAACAAGCGGGCGCAGGAAACCCTGTATCCGAAGACGCCGTCCTATTATCTGGGCGCCGAAATGCCGGGCAAGCCGCGCGTCTTCATGCCATATTCCGGGGGTGTCCGCGGCTATCGCCGCATCCTGGAGAAGACCGCGGCCAAGGGCTATGAGGGGCTGACGCTGCGCACGGTCGGCCAGCATGCCGATGCCTGACGACGCGCCCGATCCGGCGTTCGACGCGCTGCTCGGCGACCCGCGCATGGCGTTGCGCCGGCCACCGCCGCATCTGTTCCTCACCGATCTACGCCGCGCCGCGAACGCGTTCCAGGCGCGCACGCCGAGATCCGACGTGGCAGCGGTGGCCGATCACGTCGTGCCCGGGCCGGGCGGACCGATCCCGGTACGACTTTACCGTCCGACGCTAGAGCGAGCCGCCGCAATCCTGTTCTGCCACGGTGGCGGCTTCATCTTCGGCAACCTCGACACGCACGATGCGATGTGCCGGACACTCTCCAATGCGAGCGGCCGGACGGTCGTCGCGGTCGACTATCGGCTGGCACCCGAACACCCTTTCCCCGCTGCACTCGACGACGCGCAGGCGGCACTCGAATGGCTTCGACGAGAGACACGGTCGCTCGACCTTGATCCCGATCGTATCGCCGTTGCCGGGGACAGCGCCGGCGGTCACGTCGCGCTCGGCCTCGCGCTGCGCTGCCGTGACGAAGGCGTCCCGCTCGATCATATCGGCCTGATCTACCCGCTGCTCGATCCCGCTGGCGACAGCACTTCGGCGGTGGAGTTCGCGCAAGGCTATATGCTGACCGCCTCGTTCCTCGCATGGGCGTGGGACGCGTATCGCGGCGGGGGCGTGGCGGATCCGGCGGTCGATCTGACGCGCGCCGATCTGCACGGCCTGCCGGCGACGACGATTGTCACCGCGCAGTTCGACCCGCTGCGTGACGAGGGCGAGGCGCTCGCCCGGCGATTGAGTAACGCCGAGGTCGACGTCGCGCTGCGTCGGTATCCGGGGATGATCCACGGCTTTGCCGGCCTGCCGCAGCTGACACCTGTCGCCGATGCGGCGATCGCGTTCGTTGCATCCCGGATCGCCCCGTCCCAGGCCAGCGCGCCCCAGCTCAGCGGGGGGCCATCCGGATCGCCCCGTCGAGACGGATAACCTCACCGTTGAGCATCGGGTTGGCGATGATCGACGCGATCAGCTGCGCATATTCCTCCGGGCGTCCGAGCCGTGACGGATGCGGTACCTGGGTGCCGAGCGAATCCTGTGCGGCCTGCGGGAGTCCCATCAGCATCGGCGTCAGGAAGATGCCCGGTGCGATCGTCATCACGCGGATCCGGTGCTGTGCCAGGTCGCGCGCCACGGGCAGCGTCAGACCGACGATGCCGCCCTTTGATGCGGCATAGGCTACCTGCCCGACCTGCCCGTCATACGCCGCGACCGACGCGGTGTTGACGATCACGCCGCGCTCCTCGCCGATCGGTTCCGCCGCCGCCAGGCGTGCGGCGAATTTTGAGATTATGTTGAAGCTGCCGACGAGATTGATCTCGACCGTCTTGCGGAACAGGTCGAGCGGATGCGGCGTCCCGTCCTTGCCGACCGTCTTCACCGCCGGCGCGATGCCTGCGCAATTGACCAGCACGCGCGCGACGCCGTGCGCCTGTTCCGCTTCGGCCAGCGCATCCGCTACGCCTTGATCGTCGGTGACGTCGACGCGCGCGAACCGTCCGCCAATCCTCGCCGCGGTCGCCGCGCCAATATCGGCGTTCAGATCGAAGATCGTCACGCGCGCGCCTGCTTCGGCCAGCATCGCCGCCGTGCCCTCGCCCAATCCCGAGGCGCCACCGGTCACGATCGCGGCAATATCCGTCATTAGCATAATCTTGTCCTCACGCCTTCAGGATGACCGAGCCGCCGTTCGCGCCGAGCCCCAGCACCGCGGACATGCCGATGCGCGCACCGGGAACCTGATGCCCTTCGGCCTGTCCGCGCAGCTGCCATGTCAGTTCGCAGATCTGCAGCACGGCCTGCGCGGTGGTCGCCTCGCCGAACGACAGGAATCCGCCGCTTGGGTTGATCGGCAATGTTCCACCGATATCCAGCTCGCCGCGTTCGAGCATCCAGTCGCCCTTCCCCGCCTCGTAAAATCCGAACTGCTCGGGCCAGGCGAGGATATGCCATGCGGTATTGTCCGCCATTTCGAGCACGTTGACGTCTTCGGGCCCGATCCCCGCCATCGCGCAGGCCCGCGCGACCGCGTTGCCGACCTCGCTGGTATGTGTGACGCCCGCGCGCACGCTCGAGGCGATCGTCGGAATCCGGCGGCCGGGATCGCCGAAACTGCCCGTTGCGATCGCGCAGCCCGCGACCGCCACGGCCGGGCGTCCGGTCCGCTTCATCCACGCCTCGCTGCCCAGGATAATGGCCGCCGCACCGTCGCTGACCGGGCAAATCTGGAGCAGGTGAAGCGGATCGGCGACCATCGGCGATGCGAGCACTTCGTCGACCGTCGTTTCCTTGCGGAACCGGGCCAGGCGGTTCCCCGCGGCGTTGCGGCGCATCAGCACCGCGGCACGCGCAAGCGTTTCCTTGCTGGTGCCGAGTTCGTGCATCCGCCGCTGTGCCTCGATCGCCCAATAGGCGGGGTTGGTCGCGCCCATCGCAACCCAGCGGAGGTAATCGCTGTCGCTGATATCGTCCTGGCTGCCGGGCGGGCGCGGGATGAACCCCTTGGGCATCCGCTCGGCGCCGATCACGCACACCACCTCGTGCTCGCCGCTGGCGATCATTGCGTGCGCGGTGTGGAACGCGATCGCCCCGGCCGCGCAGGCGCCGCCGACGTTGACACACGGGATGCCCTGTTCGGCCACCGCCTGAACGATCTCGTTGGCATGCAGCCCCCAGCCCATGCCGCCCTCGAACCGCGAACTCGCCGCGACGAGTCCCTGAACGTCGGGCCAGCCAAGCCCCGCATCGGCGAGCGCGAGGTCGATCGCCTCCAGCGCGAGTTGCAATTGTGGCTTGTCCGGCCACTTGCCCCACGGATGCGCACCGGCCCCAAGCACATAGACGGGCTGAGTCATGGTTCGATCTCCGGCGCGAACTTGTAGGTCAGCACGAGGCCCCGCTCCGCGTCCGCGTAGAGCGGCTCGGCGACCAGCCGGACAGGCGTGCGGATCGCGATCCCGTCGAGCGCAAAGCCCGAAAGCATGCCCATCACCTCGAGCCCGTCGCCGAGGTCGACCAGCCCGATCGCGTAGGGCTGCCAATCGTCGATCCGGAACAGCGACGGCGGCTGATACCGCTGCACGGTATAGCTGACGAGGATACCGCGGGTTGGCAGCACCGCGCGTTCGATCGTCTTTTCCCGACAGTCGGGGTTCCGACAGCTCGGCGCCTGCGGGAAATACACCGTGTCGCACGCGGTACACCGCGTACCGATCAACCGCGGTTCGTCGCCGTGAAGCGCGAACAGCCCGTCTGCGACCATCGCGCTCATAGCGACAGGATATCCCGCGTCTCGCGGAAATAGAGCGTGCCGTTCGCGACATCCTCGACGGTCACCGCATGCCGGACGTACCGCCGCTCGCGCTTCACATATTTGTCGGTGGCGCGCGTCGTGATCCGCACCGTCGCGCCGACCGGGATCGGCGCGAGGATCTCGGAATCGTGGTTGGTGTGGATCGATCCGATCGCAAACGGCCTGGTGTGATCGAACTGCACCGACAGCACGAAATGCGAAACCAGCAAGGGCGGTACGATCGCGCCGCCGAACGGGGACTCGCCCGGAATCGTCCAGCTGTTCATCCGCCAGCCCTCGTACCACGGATTGAAATCCTCGACGCCGTCCGCGTACAGGATCACGAGTTCGGGACTGATCGTCAGCTCACGCGACAGTTCGTCGCCGATCTCGACCATGTCCCAATAGGTCGCGGCACCAGCCTCGAGCCCGTCGATGAAGTCCCGCGTCTGTGCGATCTGGACCGGCGACATCGGCCGCAACTGGTCGGTGCTCATGCGCGATCTCCCGTCACGTCGACATCGACCTCGACGAAGCCGACGGTCTTTTTCTCACCCTCCTCGTTGTCCGCCCAGACATCGACGACGAACCGGAAGCCATCGCCCTTGGCGATCTTTTCGCGGACCACGCCGTGCGTCGTGATGACCTCGTTCGCGAGCGTCGAGGCAATGTATTTGCACACCACGCGCGCGCCGGTGAACATCGCCGCGCCGAAATGGTTGACGCACATCTCCGCGATATAGGCGGACGACATCTCGCCGGTCTGGATCGGTGCCTTCAGCCCCGTCGCGCCGGCATAGGCCGGATCCCAGTGGTTGGGATTGAACCGCCCCCACAACCGCGATCCCATCAGCTGGATCGCCGCCTGCTTCTTGAGCGGTTGCAGTTCATACCCGACCGGAGTGTCGCGCGTGACCAGCAGATCGTTCACATCCATCAGAATTTCCCCGAAAGCTGCAACGCGACTTCACGTCCGCGCGCGATGACGCCGCGTTGTTCGCTGATCGCGCCTGGGACGCTCGCGCCCCCGGTGCGGTCGGCTGCGTAGAGCAGGTAATATTTGTTGGTCAGGTTGCGACCGATCACCGACACCGACCAGCGATCGTCGATCTCGGCGACGCGGGCGCTTGCGTTGAACCGCCAGAGCGAGCGCTGCAGCGTCGATGGCGCCATCGTCTCCGCCGCGTAATAGCTGCCGCTGTAGAAAGCGTCGCCCGTCACGGCGAGCTTGTAGGCGCCGAGCGGAATCGTGACTTCCGCTCCGCCATTGCCGGCCCAATCGGGGGACCGGGCGGGCGCACGACCGTTGAAATCCTGTTGCAGCGTGAGCGCGGTCGCGTTGACGAACGAACAATTCGCCGGGGCGGTGGCGGTCGCGCGGACCGTACCCGTGGGGAAGGCATAGCCATAGCATTGCCCGACGAAATTGCGGAACCGGTTATGCGTATAGGCGATCGCACCGTGCAGCGTCAGCGCCTGGAACGGCGCGTAGTTCACCTCCGCCTCACCGCCGCGCTGACGGACTTCGCCGGCATTGTTGATCGTGTAGGCGACGCGCGCGGGGTCATAGGTGTTCACCTGCAGATCGGTGAACTTGTACGCGAACGCCGCAACGTTGACGCGCAGCCGGCCATCGAGGAACAGCCCCTTTGCGCCAGCCTCGAACCCGCGCGCCTTTTCGGAGTCGAAATCGGTATCGCCGATCCGTGTCCCCGTCTGGAGCGGGCTCGTCAGCCCGAAACCGCCCGACTTGAAGCCGGTCTTGTAGGCGATGAACAGCGTCTTGCTACTGTCGGGCCGCCACGTGACCGTCGCTTCGGGCGAGACGTTGCTGTCCTCGAACTTCCCCTCCAGATAGCCGATCCGGCTCGATCCGGGGTAGGCGGTGTTCAGCGTGTTGAACGTGCCAATGCCATAGAGGTTCTGCTTGCTGAAGCGCTTGCGCTCGCGCGTGTAGCGCGCGCCGCCCGCGATCTCGATCGTCTCGACCGGCTTCACCAGGACCTGCGCGAACCCCGATAGCGTATTGCCGGTCTGGAGGCTGAAATCCTCATATGTCGAATAGCGGTTGGCCGCGGCGTTGTAATTGCCGTCGTTTAGCTTGGTGTCGTTGTTGTCGTGCAATCGCGACGTCTGATAGAACCCGCCGGCCATGAAATTGAACGGGCCCTGCAGGTCGCTGGTGACGCGAAGTTCCTGCGAGAACTGTTCGGCGCGCTGTTCGTTGAAAAATGCGAGCTGCGAGTAGCTGGTCTGGTCCAGCCCCGAGAAGAACCGGTATTTCGTGTAGTTGTAACCGGTCGTGGTATCGATCGACACGGCTCCCAGCTTCCAGCCCAGATCGATCGCCTGCGTCAGGACCGTCAGCTTGCCGTAGGGCGAACCGTCCGCAGTGCCGCCACGCATCGTCGTCGAGATCGCGGCGGGCAGGTTCCCGATCGTCGTCCGGTTGTCGACCACGCAATCGGCCGCCGGATCGGCGATGCCGTACATGCGCGGCGTCGCGCCCGTGCAGGGGCCGATATTCTGCGTCGCGGTGCCGGGCCCGGCGTCCTTGTTGCGGGCGAAGAAGGATTTGGCGCGGAACGTGAAGTTGTCCGAAGGTTCGCCTTTCAGCGTCAACCGCGCCAGGATTTCCTTGTCGCCCGGCCGCGTATCCGTGGTGCCGGGCAATTGCGCCGCCCCCGCCGGGGCGCCGGTGGCGGCGCGGTAGAAGGGGTTCGCGATCGGCCGTGCGGTATTGCGCAGCCAGCCGTCCAGATTGCGATAACGCACCGCGAGACGCGCCCCGAACGTCTCGGAAAGCGGCCCGGAGATCGCGACGTCCGTCGTGCTCTCGTCGCCGACGAATTCATAGGATGTGCGCCCGCTGATTTCCAGCCGGTCGGTCGGATCGGCGGTCGCGATCGAGATCACGCCAGCCGTGTTGTTCTTGCCGAACAGCAATGCCTGCGGGCCCTTCAGTACCTCGACCTGCTGCACATCGAAGATGCCGAGCTGAGCGATACGGCCGTCGCTGGTCTGTACGCCGTCGATCGCGACCGACACCGCCTGCTCGAACCCGGCCTGGTTGGCGGGCGAGCTGATCCCGCGGATCGCGATCGATCCACCGCCGTTCGACTTGTACGCGCCGATGATGACGGTCGGCGTCAGTTCGCCGATCTTGCTGAGGTCGGTCGCGTTGTTGTTGGCGATCTGCGCCTGGCCGACGACCGAGACGATCACTGGCACGGTGTTCAGCGTCTCGCTGCGCCGCCGGGCCGTAACGACGATATCGCCGGTCGACGCGGGTTCGGTCGAAGCTGGTTCGGTCTGGGCTTCGGCTTGCGCAGCCGCGTCCGGCCCCGAAACCGCACCCGGCGCCGTCTGTGCCGTCGCGGGCAGCGCGAGCAGCGCCAGTCCCGAGATTCCACTCGCCAGCATTCCCCTGGTCATCGGGGCCCGCTTCATCGTGCCGCGCATCGTCAGCCTCCTGTTTGCATCCTCGCCGCGCCGCCCTCGCTGGGGCAGTCGCTACGGCAAAACTGACGCAGGCTTTGACGGTTGTCAATGCATGCGTTGACGAATTGAACAGATCTGGCGATCGTGCGATGCAGGGGATCGTTCCGACCGCGAGACTCCTCGCGGCGCCTGTATTAGGATGGAAATCAATGGCAGATGCTTTCATCGTTGATGCGTTGCGCACCCCGGGCGGACGTCGCAAAGGCCGTCTCGCCGGGGTACACCCCGCCGACCTTGGCGCCATCGTTCTCAACGCTCTCGTGGATAGAACGGGGATCGATCCGGCGGCGATCGAAGACGTGATCGTGGGCTGTGTCAGCCAGGCTGGCGAGCAGGCCTTCGCGCTCGGGCGCAATCTCGTGCTGGCCTCGCGGCTACCCGACAGCGTTCCCGCCGTGACGATCGACCGGCAATGCGGATCGTCGCAACAGGCGCTGCATTTCGCCGCGCAGGCGGTGATGTCGGGTACGCAGGACGTGGTGATCGCGGCCGGCGTCGAAAGCATGACGCGAGTCCCGATGGGATCGAACTTCCGCCTCCACGCCGAGGCCGGGCTCGGCACCGGTCCGTGGAGCGAGGCGATCCGCAATCGATATGATGTCGCGGACTTCAGCCAGTTTACCGGCGCGCAGATGGTCGCCGACAAATACGGACTGACGCGCGCGGACATGGATGCCTTCGCGCTCGACAGCCATCGCCGCGCCGCAGCGGCGATCGAACGCGGCGCGTTCGCCGACGAGATCGTTCCCGTCGACACGCCGGCGGGCCCGGTGACGCAAGACGAAGGCGTCCGGTTCGACACGTCGATCGAGGCGATCGGTGCGGTCAAGCCACTGGTCGAGGGCGGCACGATCACCGCAGCGAATGCGAGCCAGATGACCGACGGCGCCAGCGGCGTCCTGATCGTCAGCGAGGCCGCGTTGAAGCGCTTCAACCTTACCCCGATCGCGCGCGTCCACACGCTCACGGTTACCGCGGGCGACCCCGTAATCATGCTCGAGGAGCCCATTCCCGCCACGGCCAAGGCCTTGGCCCGCGCCGGGCTGCGCCTGGCCGATATCGATCTTTACGAGGTAAACGAGGCGTTCGCAGCCATTCCGCTGGCGTGGCTGAAGGCGACCGGGGCTGATCCCTCGCGCCTGAACGTCAACGGTGGCGCGATAGCGCTCGGCCACCCATTGGGCGCGAGCGGGACGAAGTTGACGGCAACTCTCATTCACGCGTTACGCGCGCGCGGCGCGCGCTACGGACTCCAAACAATGTGCGAGGGGGGCGGAATAGCGAACGCAACGATATTGGAAATTGTTTGACGCTTGTGGTATGATTACGCGATCGGTCGCACGACCGACGTCGAAGACGTCCAATAGCTCAATTCGACAAACCGAAACTATATATAATTACAAAGTCAAGTGATAATTCACTTGCGCCTTATAATGAACGATAACGCTATTGCTTATATCATCATAGATTCTGAACTTTTGATCTTGCCCCCCTTCATTTGCGAACGGTTTTCTTGGATCGCACTGAGACTCATACCCGGACGTTCATCCGGCTTATAGCGCTTCCCAAAACCTGCCATTTGTTCAGCTTCCGTCTCGGCCTGGAATGGTCGCTTCCACACGCAACGTCCTCCGAGTGGAATGGCGTCGCGGCCGTTCTAGGGACGCGAAAAAGTGGCGGGTGTTGAGCAATTCCGCCGCTCTCGCGCGCTTCCCGAGCGACTGCTTCCGTCAGAACCTGTCAGGGCTTTAAGAACCGATAGGCGAAACGATCGGTCTCGCCCTTGATCGCGGGATCGAACACCTTGGCCGAGTGCGGATCGTGCGCGTTCGCAAGCAGTGTACTTTCCGCGTCGAGGACGAAGCCAGCCGTCTCCACCTCCTCGCGGACGGCCGCGGGGTCGATCCGGTGCAGCGACTGGGTCTCGCTGGTGCCCGTGCCTGAGGCCGCAGCATGGTCGACGATTACGAAGAAGCCACCGGGCTTGAGCCGGTCGTAGCCGGCGCGATTGAACCGAACCGCAGTCGCGCCCCTAGTCTGGATCAGTGCGGTGTGGAGATCGTGATAGAACAGGTGCATCCACACGACGTCCGCCGTTTGCGTGGCCTCCGGCATCGCGACGATGTCCGCCGATACGCCTTCGACATTTTGATGCCCCCGCTCCTCCGCGAGCGTCCGCCTCAGGTCGACCTGATCGCTCTTCAAATCGAGGATTTCGGTCGGGACGAAGCCGAAGACTCGTCCACCTGGTCCCACCGCATCGGAGAACAGGCGCGTCCAGTCGCCGTTGCCCGGGTAGACGTCGATAACGGGGCGCCTCGCTCGACCCGCGCGAACCGGATCAATTCGGATTGCTGCGATTGGTCGTACATCGGAAACCTCCTTTGAGACCGTGCACACGCGCACGGCGTGAGCGTTTACGAAGCGCGCAGATCGCTGCCATCGTCAGGCGTGGTTCCTGGATTCCCCGGCCCCGACACCGCGCTGGCCCGCGCCAAAGCTTGTGTGTCGATATACTCTTTGATCTTCGTCAGCTTGCCGTTTCGCACGGTGATGTCGAAGATCCATTCGTCGTGGAAGGGCATGTTCGTGGCTTTGATCCGGCCCGTCGCGACACCGATGACCAGGACGCGATCACCCTGCGCGACGAATTCGGGCGGCGTCGGGTATGTCATCTCGATCTCTTGCGACGCCTGCCGGATTACGGCAGCCACGCCGGCGTGCCCGCGGTGCGTCCCGGCCAGCGCCCAGTCCTGACCGGGAATGATCCATTCGATGTCCTCGGCAACCAGCGCCAATAGATCCTGCGGATCGTCGCTGCCCATCGCCGCGAAGAAGTCCTTCACGGTCTCAATGTTCTTTTCGATACTCATGCGATCTACTCCGTTGCGTACCCGCGCGTAGCTCAGTCGAACTTGACCAGATCCTTGAAGATCAGCTGCCCCCAAATGCTGCCGCGCGCCTGCACGAGCAACCCGCCTTCCGCGAGCCCGCCGAGCCTGATCGGCGCGAAGCCGAGCTTTTCCGCGAGCGTACCGATCTCCGCCGTTGCGCCGTCATCGTCGCTCGACAGGAAGACGACGCGCCTGCCAACGTGAACGGCCGGATCCTGCTCGAGGACGCCTGCGACCAGATGGTTGAAGCCCTTGACCAGCCTGGCGCGGGTGAAGGCCTTCGCGACGACGTGGGCAGAAGGCTGTCCGCCCAGCTCGACGCCGTAAGCGTTAGTCGCGTCGACGATCGTCTTTCCGTGCCAGTCGGGGAGCGCCTTGGCGACATCCGCGTGCGCCTCGAACCGCACGGCGAGGAAGATGACGTCCGCCGTGACGGCGTCGGCGAGAGTGGTGGGAATGACGCGGGGGCCGATCGCAGCCGCATCCGCTGCGAAGCTTGCGGGGTCGCGCGTGGTTGCGACGGACACGTCGATTCCGCTTCGGCCAAAAGCTTTCGCGAGTGCCTGGCCGACACTGCCGAAGCCGATGATTGCGTAGGTCATGATAGTCTCCTGTGGTGGCCCCTGCGGGGCGATCGATCGGATCGTGGTGGTTTGAGCGCCTCAGATCTGCGCCAGTCCGCCATCGACGGCGAGCTCGCTGCCGGTCATGAAACCGCTGTCGTCCGAGGCGAGGAAGGCGGCCGCTGCGCCGAGTTCCGCAGGATCGCCCATGCGCTGGAACCCCGTCATCGCACCATAGGCCTTGAGGCCTTCTTCCCCAAGCGCGGCGGCGGCGAGTTCGGTCGCAACCGCGCCGGGCGAGAGCACGTTGACGCGGATGCCGGTGCCCTTGAGGTCCTCGACCCAGGTCCGCGCGAGGTTGCGGACGGCCGCCTTGCTCGCGCTGTAGGTGGTCATTGCCGGCGCGCCGGTGGTGCCCGCGCTCGATCCGGTCAGGATGATCGAGCCACCCTTGCGCATCAGCGGCAAGGCCCCCTCGACCGTGAGGATCGTGCCCTTCACATTGGTGTCGAAGGTATCGTCGATATGGGCGGCGGTGATCGCGCCGAGCTTGACCATGCTGCCCGTCCCGGCATTGGCGAAGACGATGTCGAGCGTGCCGCGCTCGGCCTACACCGCGGCGTAGAGCCGGTCGAGATCGGCCTCGTTGACGACCGAACCCTGCACGGCGCGGGCGTTGGGGCCGAGTTCGGCGACCGCGGCGTCGAGCGCGTCCTGGCGACGGCCGCAGATGAAGACGAAGGCGCCTTCTTCGAAAAACGCCGGGCAGAGGCTAGGCCGATGCCGCTCGCGCCGCCGGTGATCACTGCGGTCTTTCCAGTCAGTCGGGTCATGTCGTACGTCCTTCGTTTCGCCATTTCCGGGCTTTGGCGGGTTGGTGTCCCGTAAACCTGAAGATGGGCGTGACCCGGTCGGACGCTCACTCGGCAATGGCGCACAAGGGTGGTGCGCAATTGATCCGGTAAGCACGCGCATCTGCCCGTGATGTGCTAGTCGGACATTAGGACAAGCGCGGCACGCGGCGCGGGGATGCACCATGATCGACTGGGACGATGTTCGCTACTTTCTCGCCGCCGCGCGCGGAGGATCGGTGCGCGCTGCCGCCAAGCAGCTCGGGGTGAACCACGCGACCGTGCTGCGGCGGATCGCGCAGCTTGAGGATCGCCTTGGCGCGCAGATGTTCGAGCGGCTGCCCTCGGGCTACCGCCTGACGGCGGCGGGCGAGGAAGTCGTCGAGCTCGCGCACCAGATGGAGGCGTCGTCGCACCAGCTGGAAACGCGTGTCCTGGGTCGCGACCAGAGCGTGCGCGGGCTGTTGCGCGTGACGTTGACACCGATCCTCGCGACCCATTTGCTGATGCCCGACTTCGCCGATTTCGCACGCTTGCATCCCGAGATCGAGATGGAGATCCTGTCCTCGGGCGAACTGGCGAACCTGACCAACCGGGAGGCCGACGTCGCGGTCCGCGTCGTCTACGACCGCAAGACGCTGCCGCTCAACCTCCACGGCCTTAAGGGCCCGGAGCTATATGGCGGGGTCTATATTTCGCGCGACCGGCGGGCGGCCTGGCGTACCGGCGCGCCGGATGCCCTCCGCTGGATCGTGATAAGTGGCCACGGGATACCGGACTGGGCGAGCGAGGGTGACGTTCGAACGACGGGTGTTCCCTTTCGCACCACCGACGCCGCGGCACAGATCGCCGCCGTGCGGCAAGGGCTCGGGATCTCCACGCTGCCGTGTTTCGTCGGCGATGCCGATCCGCTGGTCACGCGGGTGCCGGGCACCGAACTGCATCTGTACGGTACGGTACGGTCTGGCTGCTCACGCAGGGCGAAACGCGCAAGACGAAGCGCGTGCGGCTTTTCACCGAGTTCGTGTCGCACAGGCTCGCCGCGCACGCGCCGCTGCTCGCGGGGCTGTCGATACCGGCCGACTGACGTCCGGCAGGTCGACGTCATTCCGGCGCGGAAGGCCATGCCTTCATCGCCGCCCCGGCGACGGCCTGAAGCGTGTTGCGCGAGGCGCCGTCGCGCGCCAGCACCGACATGCCCTGGATCAGCGCCACGACCATGCCGGCAAGTGCGGCTGTATCCGTGTCCGCGGGAAGCGCGCCGTCCGCGATATCGCGCGCGATGCGGGCCGCCAGGTCGGCGGCGATTGCTCGACGGATATCCGCCACGGCGCGCTGGACGTCCTCGGCGGCCGCCGATCCGCTCGCGGTCGCGCTCGCCAGAAGACATCCTCTCGGCGTGTCGTCACCGGTAAAGGCCGTAGCGACCGCGTCGAGCATCTCCGATGCCGCGTCGAACGCCGATGGCGCCCGGTCGATCGTCGCGGCGAACGCGGCGGGGTCGCCAGCATACAGCCGGGCAGCTTCGAGGAAGAGCTGCTTCTTGTCGCCGAATGCGGCGTAGAGGCTCGGTGGGGTGATACCCATCGCCCCGGTCAGATCGGCGATCGACGAGGTCTCATACCCATGGCGCCAGAAGACGAGCATTGCCTGTCGTAGCGCCGCAGAGCGATCGAACGACAAGGGGCGGCCTGTCTTGCGCAGTGGGGTCGAAAGAGGTTTCATAGTGGTCGCTTCGAAACAGTTTAACTGGTGCCCAGGGCCGAGGCATGGGCTTTCATAGCGATCAATATGAAAGAAGTCACCCGATGTCCCTCACCGATTTCCGCACGCTCGGCCGCTCGGGCCTCGTCGTCAGCCCGCTCGCACTGGGGACGATGACCTTCGGGCCCGGTGGATGGAATGCCGACGAGCAGACCGCCCGCACCCTGTTCGACGCCTATCGCGCAGCGGGCGGCAATTTCATCGACACGGCCGACATCTATTCGGGCGGTGCCAGCGAGCAGATCGTGGGCAAGTTCATCAGGGACTCGGGCGCGCGCGACAAGATCGTGCTGGCGACGAAGTTCGCGTTCAACGGCTCGGCCAGCCCGCTCACCGCGCAGCAAGCCGGTGGCGGCAACCCCAACGCCGGTGGCGCGGGCGCGAAGAACATCCACCGCGCGATCGACGCGTCGCTCACCCGCCTGGGGACGGACTATGTCGATCTCTACTGGATGCACATCTGGGACGGCGTGACGCCGGTCGAGGAAATCCTGCAGACGCTGGGCGACCTCGTGCGCGCCGGCAAGATCCGCTATTTTGGCTTTTCGGACATGCCCGCCTGGCTCGCGGTGAAGGCCGCGACCATCGCGTCGGAACGCCGCATTCCCGGGCCGATCACGATGCAGCTCGAATATTCGCTGGTCGCGCGCGATATCGAATCCGAACATATGCCCGTGGCCCGCGAAGGCGGCATGGGCATCATGCCGTGGAGCCCGCTGGCCGGCGGTTTCCTGTCGGGCAAGTACAAGCGCGAGGACACCAGCAACACCGGTCGCCTCAGCGGCGCCAATCCCTTCGGCGACAGTAAGTTCGCCGAGCGTAACTGGGATATTCTCGACGCGCTCAAGGCGGTTGCGGCAGAACTCGATCG
Organism: Sphingomonas sp. T1; assembly: GCF_902506585.1. Classification (NCBI taxonomy): domain Bacteria; kingdom Pseudomonadati; phylum Pseudomonadota; class Alphaproteobacteria; order Sphingomonadales; family Sphingomonadaceae; genus Sphingomonas; species Sphingomonas sp. T1. Next base: position 4,533 of record NZ_LR733887.1, on the reverse strand, counting down.
TCCTGCCGCGCAGGTCGCGCTGGCATGAGTGATGGCGCGGCCGGGCGTCACCTCGACGCTGATCGGCGCGACGCGGCAGGACCAGATGGAGAGCAACATCGCCGCAACCGGGATTTCGCTGAGCGAGGGGCAGATGCGCCGTCTCGATGAGGCCGGCAAACCCAAGCCCAATTTCAGCGCATCGCTGGTCACGCCCCAGATCCGCCGGATGATCTTCGGCGGTCGGGACGTCACCGGCTGGGGCGAATAGGCGATCCCGGGAACAGGCTTGCCGGCTCGGACGCTCTTAGTGCGCCCGGCGATCCGGGGAACGGTGCGGGCTGGCGAGCATCCATGTGATCCCGCCGAACAGGCCGAGCAGAACCGCCTCGAACAGGAACTGGCTTTCGCTCACCATGCCGCGCCACAGCCCGATGCGGCGCAGCGACAGGATCGACCGATCGCTGGGGCAATACACCTTTGGATGACGCGAGACGGAATGGCGATGGAGAAAGCGTGGCACTGCTGCAGCCATCAATGTCTGGGCTTGGCGAACCTCACCAGGCAGAAGTTTTTGTGCACGGCTCGATCGAAGCCCTAGCGTTTCTGCCGGCAGCCAAGGCAGCATGATGCCGCGACCGTTAGGCGCTGACTTCGGATCGCTCAGCTAGAAGCGTGGGCGGAGTCGCATCGCAGAAGCGGCGTAAAAGGCATCTATCCCGTTGTGCGAGCGCCAAGCGATGATGCGGCGACACGCTCCCCGTCCCACTTGCCTCGCTGGAAATTGATAACGTTCGCTGCCATCGCGACGTTACCGCGAGCCGTGCAAGGCAAGGCCGGCCGCCCGCATCGAACCGAGACGATCAGGCGAGGATACCGACAGGCTGTTCCACGAGAATGCGGAGCGGGAGGCGCCGCCGTCGGACCAGATGCGTTGGGCGACGATCATCATTTCCTCAGGAGTCGGCGCCCTTCCCTCACCCATACAATCGATCACGGCATCCACGAACAAGGGGCTGGTCGATCGCGACATGCTAAGGCACCTTATTGCGGCTTGAACCCGATGTAGGTGCCAGTGACTTCACCGACATGGCGTTCGACCTGATACGCGCCAGACGGACTATTGCGCGGGCCAGACGGCACGAACGCTGTATCTCCCCACCCCGCATCGGCGTATGCTGTAGCATCGCCATCACCCTTGCCGCGAGCACGGTGACGATAGAGAGCTGGAATCAGCTTCCGCCCGCAGTGCCGAGTGCCTGCCATGCCCGACGTTCAAGACTAGGATCTCGCCCACAGCAAGAAGCGCGAACAAGCCGAGCGGCAAGCGTCGGCCTTGGCGAACGATAGATGCGCCAAAGGCGTCCATCGATCCTTGGCGCTGCTATATGGTGATCGTGTCATCTCCGCCCGGCGCGCAATCAATGAGAGCAGCTTGAGCCCATCGCGCTAGCCGTGAAGCGACGCTGAGTCCGAATATGGCCGTCGCAGCAACGGACCAGGCAGAACCGCAATAGGAGGCTTCCGATGCGTCCCACCATCACCGCTTTCGACTGGGTCCCGGATTTCGCAAAGGGACAGGTCCGAGACCTACGCGTCCGCTGGGCGCTCGAAGAGGTCGGCCAACCCTATGACGTGGTCTACCTGAGCCAAGGCGAGCAGAAGCAGGCGCCACACACGGGTCGCCAACCCTTCGGTCAGGTACCGACCTACGAGGAGGGCGGCGTGTTGCTCTTCGAATCCGGCGCGATCGTCCATCATATCGCTAACACGCACCGCGACACGCTACTGCCCGCCGATCCCGCGGCACGGGCGCGCGCGGTCGAGTGGATGTTCGCGGCGCTCAATACGGTCGAGCCGCCGATCATGGATCATGCGATAGCCACGCTGTTCGAACGCGGCGAGCCGTGGTCGGCGCCGCGACTGCCCTCAGTCCTCGATCGCATCGACGAGCGGCTCGGCGAACGGTCGCGACGGCTGGGCGACCGAACCTGGCTCGACGGTGACGTCTTTACCGCGGGCGATCTTCTGATGGTCGCGGTGGTCCGGATCGTCGCCGAAGATGGCATGCTGGATGGCTATCCCGACCTGATCGCTTATGTCGAGCGGGGCACCACGCGTCCCACCTTCGCCAAGGCGCTGGCCGACCAGATGGCTGGCTTCACCGGCAGCCCCCCGCCCGAATTCGCCGCGTGGCTCGCCAAGCAGGGAGAACAGGCATGACCTATATCGAAGGGTTCGTCGTCGCGGTGCCGACTGCCAATCGCCAAGCCTATATCGAGCATGCAGCCGGTGCTGTGGCGTTTTTGAAAGAGTTCGGCGTAGCGCGAATGGTCGAGAATTGGGGCGATGACGTTTCCGTCGGCACGCTCAACGACTTCGCAGGGGCGGTGCAAGCGACCGCGGACGAAACCGTCGTCTTCAGTTGGTTCGAATATCCTGACAAGGCCGCCCGCGACGCCGCCAGTGCCGAGATGATGACCGATCCGCGGATGGAGGCGATGGGCGCGTCAATGCCCTTCGACGGCAGCCGGATGATCTATGCAGGGTTCCAGGCGGAGGTCGAGGAAGGCTCGGCGGCAGGCACGGGGTATGTTGATGGCATCATCCTGCCCGTCTCACCTGCGAACAAAGACGCGTATTTCGCCTTGGCGCGCACGGTGTCGGCGGCCTTCCTCGAAAACGGCGCGATCCGCGTGGTCGAGACCTGGGGCAACGACGTTCCCGCCGGCGAGAAGACGGACTATGCCCGCGCGGCGCATGCCATCGGTGACGAGGTCGTCGTCTATTCCTGGGTCGAGTGGCCGGACAAGGCGACCCGTGACGCCGGCATGCCCAAAGTCATGGCGGACGCGCGGATGCAGACCCCGCCCGCCAACCTGCCGTTCGACGGCAAGCGCATGATCTATGGCGGCTTCACCACGATCCTGGATGCATGAGGAGACGACCGATGCAAAATCCCGACGGCATCCCGATCTGGTTCGAACTCAACACCGCCGATGAGGCCAAAGCGAGGCACTTCTACGCCGCCACGATCGGCTGGACGATCGCGCGCTCGCCCATGCCCGAGCATGGCGCCTATCTGATCGCCAGCACCCCCGATGGCGCGGCGATCGCAGGCATCGCGACACCGCCGCCGAACGCGCCGTCGCTTCCCGACTGGTCGGTCTATTTCGGGACGAGCGACGTTGACGCGACCGCGGCGCAGGTCAGGGAACTGGGCGGCTCGCTCCAGGTCGAACCGACAGACATTCCCGGCGTCGGCCGTTTTGCGATTGCGATGGACCCGCAGCATGTCAGCTTCGTGCTGATGACGGGCGCGAGTCCCGACCCGTCGTCCGCGTTCGTCCAGGGCCCGCACCACGGCCACGGGGTGTGGATCGAACTCGCCACTCCCGATCCCGACGGCGCACTTGCCTTCTACGGCGCCCTGTTCGGCTGGACTAGGGAGGGCGCAATGCCGATGGGGCCGATGGGCGAATATGTCTTCCTCGGCAGCGGCGAGGCCCGCCCCGGCGCGATCATGTCGAGCGCAACCACCGATGCGCCCGCGCGCTGGAACTGGTACGCCTACGTGCCCGATATCGACGCCGCGATCGCTACCGCAACGGGACTTGGCGGCACTCTCCTGCAGGGCCCAGACCAGATTCCCGGCGGCGGCTATTCCGCCAATCTTGGCGACCCAGCCGGCGCTCAAATCGGCATCGTCGGCGAGCGGATCGGCGATGCGGCATGACCAAGATCGCACCCTGCGTCTGGTATGACGGTACCGCCGAGGACGCGGCGACGTTCTACGCCGAGACCTTTCCCGACAGTCGTGTCGATGCGATCCGCCACGCGCCGGGCAATTATTCGAACGGCCAACTCGGTGACGTTCTCACGGTCGAGTTTACGGTGTGCGGCATGGCGTTCCTCGGTCTCAACGGCGCACCGCAGTTCCCGCAGACCCAAGCCGTATCGTTCCTGGTCTATACCGACGATCAGGCGGAGACCGACCGTTACTGGAATGCGATCGTCGGCAATGGCGGCGCGGAAAGCGCCTGCGGGTGGTGCAAGGATCGCTGGGGCGTGAACTGGCAGATTACGCCGCGCATACTGATCGAAGCGATCGGCAGTACCGACGCAGCGATTGCCGCGCGCGCGTTCCAAGCCATGATAACGATGCACAAGATAGACGTCGCCGCGATCGAAGCCGCCATTGCGGGAAGCACCGCATAAACAGGGGAGATACACGTGGACCCATAGCCGGACATTAGCGACGTATTCGCTCCTTCCCAGTTACCGCCATTCGTTAAGGGGCACCGACTTCCCTTCTGACCTCTGTGATGGCCGCTCCGACCGATTGCCCGATGGTCTTCGGCAAGATAGACCGGCGCCGCTGACCTGTTCGATCCGAGCAGGGCGGCATGATCGCGTCGGTGCCCCGAAAGGGGCTTAATAGGGAACGCGGTGAGGGTGGTTCGCCACCTGAAGCCGAGGCTGTCCCTGCAACTGTAAGCGGCGAGCGCGATGCATTTCGCTTCTTCCTGAACCGGAAGAAGCAGCCACTGGGCC
>NZ_LR733879.1:0-30663 GCF_902506585.1 Sphingomonas sp. T1 | reverse complement strand
CAACCGTTCAAAATCACCCGCTTCGATTGCGCCCATCACCAGCATGCGTCCGGCAAGAAAGCCCGGGGTGCCGGCCAAACCGATCGAATAGGCCTCTCGGCCGTTCGCCCGCAGGCGTGCCGCGACAACCTGTGCATGCGTATCAAGCCAGGTCGTCGCGCGCAGCCAGTCCCCGCCAGCGCCGGTGACAATGTCCCTCAGCATGTCGTCGTCGATCAAACGACTGTCGGTCATCAGCTGACGATGAACGGCCGGGTAGATGCCCTGTTCGGCACAGGCGAGCGCAACGCTCGCGGCGCGTTCGGACGGGGGACCGAAGATCGGCCAGTCCTTGTAGATAACCCGAACCTTGCCATCGCGTCGCACCGCCTCTTCCAATGCGGGGAAGGCGTGACGACAGGCCGGGCAACGATAATCGGTGAACACGGCAAGTCGCAGCGTGGCATTGGCAGGGCCGTATTCAGGCGAACCGCTGCCCGCCAGAATCAGGTCAGCGGTCGGACCAACGTCCCGACCGATCGGCGCTGTGCGTCGCAGCACCTGTCCCACTGCCCAGCCAGTCACGACGACGGCTCCAAGCCCGACTGCCTGCCTGCGATTGAGCGGCTCTGGCATGTTTAGCGAGCCTGAGGCTTGCTGCGCGCCGTTGCGACAAGCCGGCGTAGCGTCGGCAGATCAACCGCGCCGGCCACCACTTGTGAGCCGACGATCAGCGCCGGTGTTCCGTTGAACCCGATCGCTTGAGCGATAGCGTTGGTACGAGCGAGGAGCGCATCGATTTCTGCACCGCGGGTCTTCAGATCGCGTTGCAGACGTGGCCAGTCCACCTTGGCTTTCGCGGCAGCGGCCTTGATCCCGGCACTGTCGAGCCGTGCCGGCGAGGTCAGCAACGCCTCATGAAAGGCGGCATGCTTGCCCTGCCACTGGCTTGCGACCGCAGCCCGTGCGGCTTCCCGGGATGCAGGGCCAAAGATCGGCCAGTCACGATAGACGATCCGTACCTTCGGATCGGCCGCGACAAGCGCGTTCAGCACCGGCTCCATTCGCCGGCAATAGGGGCAATTATAGTCGGAAAATTCAACGACGGTGACGTCATAGGCTGAGCCGGCACGCTTCGGAGCAACGGGATCGTCGACGACGGCCTTGCGCGACAGATCGAGTTGCTGCGCGACTGCTGGCATTGTCGGCACGGCGACGGCGAGCAACGCCAGAAAGCTGCGAGAGAGAAGGTTGCGTCGGTTCATCGGTGTTTCCTTGCCATATCGATCCCATTAGCGAGGGCGGCGCGTGACAGCTCGCCAAGCTGGAGCTGCACGATCGTTCCGTCCGCAGCGACGAAGGCGGTTGCGGGATAGCCAGCGACTTCGAGGGCTTGGGAAAGCCCACGGGCAGGATCGAGCGCGACATTGCTCACGCCGATGCCTTCACGGGTAAGAAACCCGGTGACGATTGCTGGAGCTTCACCCTGATCTGCGAGCAGGATCGGCACATCCCGATTGCGTGTTGCCGCGGCGTCAAGCATCGGCAGCTCGCGCCGGCACGGCCCGCACCATGTCGCCCATAGATTGAGGACGAAGGGGCGGCCTCGGAAACGTTCAAGCGGAAGCGGAGCCCCGGATGGCGTCGTCAACGTTAGATGATAGGGGAACGGACCGTAGGTCACGGGCGGGATAAGCGCTTGGAGCGTGAACCACAGGCCAGCCGCTATCGCCAATGCGCCCCAGCCCACCGCCAAGGCGCGTGTTCGGCCGAGTTGGAAGGCCAGCATGGCCGAAGCACCAATGATGCCGGCGATGGCGGAGAAGCCGCCCTGCCATACAGCAAAAATAGATAGCGGGGCCTCAGCATAGCTCGCCCAATGTGCCGCGACATAGCCGATCCGCGCCGCCACCAGTCCAGCGACGATGGCACTGGTTGCGACCGTGGACACCCGCGGGAAGCGGAACCGCCCTGCCAAGGTTGTCAGCCCCAGGAACACGACGATGCATAGCACCGCCAGTCCGCGGTCGACCGCCATCATGATCGGTCCGATGGCAATCGCGCTCCCCATCAGAGAAATGCGCCTGCGCTCTTCCAGAGCATGTAAGCTGCCACGACGAAGATCAGCACCGCGAAGACGGTGGTAAGCGTTCCGCCCGAGCCAAGGCGCTTGGCGATGCGTGTGCCGATCAACCCGCCGACGACCCCGCCGCCAATGAAGACGAAGGCAAGCGGCCAGTCGACCAGCCCGGAGAATGCATAATTAGCGGCGGTCGTCAGGCCGAAGGCGGTGACAGCAATCAACGACGTGCCGACAGCGTTGAGGATCGGCATACCCGTTGATCCGATCAGGCCCGGAACGATCAGGAAGCCACCTCCGATGCCGAAAAAGCCTGAAAACAAGCCCGTCCCAAGGCCGTAGCCTAGCACCTTGGGTGCCTTCTCCCGGTTACATTCCGCACCGGGATTACCTGCATCACCCCGCCCGCGAAGCATCAGGACGCCGACGACGACCATGACAAGCGCGAACAGAAAGAGCAGCTTGCCGCCATCGACGGCCTTGCCAACGGTGGACCCCAGCAGCGCACCGATGACGCCCGCTGTGGCGTACATGCCCCCGCACCGCCATTTTACGGTATGAGCCTTGGCATGACCTATCAGACCGGTCGCGGCATTGGCTGCCACGGCAAACGCGCTTGTGCCGATGGCAAGGTGCGCATCGGGCACGCGCACCAGATACACCATCAGCGGTACGGCGAGGATCGAGCCTCCGCCGCCTACGAGGCCAAGAGTGAATCCGACCAGGCTGCCCGAAAGGGCGCCAAGCAGATACTGGATCGGTTCGAGTGTCATGCTGCCTTGCCGATTTCATGCGGGGTGGCCATCCACTCGCGGCCCTTCAGCATGCCCTGCCAGTAGATTGGGGGCAGCATGCGCTCCTTCAGGAACCAGGCGGCGCGCGTGGGACGCGTTCCGTCGAGCAGCCAGGATGGAAAGCTGGGCAGCAGCTTTCCGCCATAGCCGAACTCGGCGAGGACGATCTTACCGCGTTCGACTGTGAGAGGGCATGAGCCGTAACCATTATAGTCGGCAACGGGGGGTCTGCCATCGAGCGCGGCCAGCGCGTTGACCGCGACTACAGGCGCCTGGACGCGAGCAGCAGCGGCCGTCTTGGCGTTGCTGGTGCCAGCGGCATCGCCAAGGCCAAAGACGTTTTCAAATCTCTTGTGCCGCAGCGTAGTCTCGTCGACCTCGACGAAGCCGTTCGCGGCCGCGAGCGGGCTATTGGCGACAACGGTATGCGACACTTGAGGCGGAACGACGTGGAGCATATCGAACGGGCGTTCGATCCGTTCGGAAAGGCCGTCCTGCTTGCGCTCGAACGTGGCGACACGACGATCGGCATCGACCGCGACCAGATTGGACTCAAGCCTGAGATCGATGCCATACTTCTCGACATATTCCATCAGCGCCGGGACGTAGGTCGGGACCCCGAACAGGGCGGCGCCTGCGTTGTGGAATTCGACATCGATCGCGGGGAGGACACCGCAGTCTCGCCAGATATCACATGAGAGATACATCGCTTTTTGCGGTGCGCCGGCGCACTTGATCGGCATCGGTGGCTGCGAAAACAGCGCCCGCCCCTGCTGTAATTCCTTGACGAGCCGATAGGTGTAGGGCGCCAGGTCATAGCGATAGTTGGAGGTGACACCGTTGCGACCGAGGGATTCTGGTAGCCCCTCGATCTTCTCCCATGCCAGGCGCAGCCCGGGCGCCACTATCAGGACGTGATAACTAATCGAGCTTCCGTCTCCGATCTGTATCGCGTGGCGGTCGGGGTCGATGGATATCGCGGGCAACCGTATCCACCGGACGCCCTTAGGCATCACATCGGCCTCGGCCTTGCGGGTTTGCTCGGACGTGAAGACGCCGGCCCCGACCATCGTCCAGCCAGGCTGGTAATAGTGGTCCGTGGCCGGATCGACGACCGCGATCGTCACTTTGGCGTTGCGCTTCAGAATGCTGGAGGCGGTCGCGATGCCGGCGGCACCGCCCCCAATGATGACGATGTCGTAGGTCATTGATCCACCCTCTCGGAACGGCGCTTCAGCGCAGGCGTCAGATCGGCAAGGTCGTACCCGGCTGCCTTTGCCTGGCCGATGATCGTCGCCGAATCGGCGCGATCGGCCTCGGCCAATGCCCACAATGTCGCCGCGCGCGTCCCGCTGCGGCAGAAGCCGAGCGTCGGCTGTGGCAGCGTGGCCAGCGCCTCCTTCATGCGATCCGCATCGGCGTCAGTCGCTTTGCCCGGTACGATTGGAACATGCGCAAACGCGAGACCGTGTTCGCTGGCCAATCGAGCCATTACTTCCGCGCTTGGCTGGCCCGTCTCCTCGCCGTCCGGGCGGCTTGAGATGATCGAGCGATATCCTGCCTGCGCGGCAGCGGCGAGGTCGGCTTGCGTCAGCTGGGGGGCGGCAGAGAAGGACGAGGTGATCTGCTTGAAAGCCATGTGATGTCTCCTGTCTGATCAGGCCGAACGGCGGGAAGTGAATGCAAAGCGGTGGACGGCAGCGCCGAGGGCCATTGCGGCGATGAAGACCAGTGCCGGCAGAGGCTGGATCGCCAGTGCGGCAATGGCAGGGCCTGGGCACAATCCGACGATGCCCCAGCCTATGCCGAACAAGGCCGCACCGCCGATAAGGCGTCGGTCGATCGGCGAGGTGGCAGGTGTGTGGAATTGTTCGGCCGCAATCGGGGTCGAGCGGCGCCGCACGACGAACCACGCTATCGCCATCGGCAGGATCGCGCCTGCCATGACGAACGCCAGGGTCGGGTCCCACGCGCCGGTGACATCGAGGAACGCCCGCACGCGCGCCGGATCGATCATTCCGGAGATGGCAAGGCCGGCGCCGAACAGCGTCCCGCTGGCGAGTGAAAAGAGGTTCTGGCGCATCACAGTATTACCCCGGACAGACGCATGATCGTGACCGTGACGACGCCGGTCGCCATGAACGTGGCGGTCGCGGCGATGGACCGGGGCGATAGGCGGGACAGGCCGCATACGCCGTGACCACTGGTGCACCCGGACCCGAGCCGCGTTCCGATACCGACGATCAGGCCGGCGACGGCGATCAGCGAAAGCGATGTCGGAAAGCTGGCCTTCACGCCTAAACTGGCTGCAGCAATACCCGCGCCTAAAGGCAGACCCGCGGTGAAGAACAGCGCGATGGCCCATGGTGGACCTCCATCGGTAAGACCCAAAACTCTCGCGAACATGCCGCTGACTCCGGCGATGCGACCGTTCCCCAGCAGCATGATGGCCGCAGCGACGCCGATCATCAGCCCACCGATGAAGCCTTCGAGCGGCATGGCATGGGGAAAGCCTGGCATCACAGCGCATCCAGCGGAATCTTGAGGTAGCGCGTGCCGTTGGCTTCCGGCTCCGGCAGATGACCACCGCGCATGTTCACCTGGATCGAGGGCAGGATGAGCTTGGGCATCGACAAGGTCGCGTCGCGCCTGGTTCGCATCGCGACGAAGTCATCTTCGCTGACCCCTTCGTGGACATGGACGTTGCCGACACGCTGTGCGCCTACAGTCGTTTCCCAGACATAATCGTCGCGCCCCACTGCCTTGTAGTCGTGGCAGAGGAATAGGCGCGTCTCGTCCGGCAGCTGCATGAGCCTGCGGATCGAGCGGAATAGCTGGCGCGCGTCGCCGCCAGGAAAGTCGGCTCGCGCGGTGCCGTAATCGGGCATGAAGAGCGTATCGCCGGTGAAGACTGCGTCGCCGATGATATAGGCCATGTCGGCCGGCGTATGGCCGGGCACATGCAGCGCAATGGCGTCGATGTTGCCAATGGCAAAGCGGTCGCCGTCCTCGAACAGCCGGTCGAACTCCGAGCCATCGCGCTCGAAATCTGTGCCGGCGTTGAAGATTTTGCCGAAGACGTTCTGGACCCGGATGATCTCACGACCGATCGCGAGCTGCCCGCCAAGCGCCTGCTGAAGATAGGGTGCCGCGGACAGGTGATCGGCGTGTGCATGGGTTTCCAGCAGCCAATCGACCGTCAGCCCCTGATCCCGCACGTAAGCGATCACTGCGTCCGCCGACGCGGTTTTGGTCCGGCCCGCTGCGGCGTCAAAATCGAGGACGCTGTCGACGATCGCAGCCCTTTTCGTTGCTGCGTCCCAAACGACGTAGGTCGCTGTGTTGGTAGGCTCATCGAAAAAGGACTGAACGACCGGCGATCCGGCCGTTTTTGCGCGTCTGATCTGGGTGGTGGCTTCGTTCAGAACCGAGTCCATGACCAATCTCCGTTTATCGATCTCACGTTTTATGTAGTTGTGTAATCGTATTGCGTCAACGGGGTGTCTATGCCATTTAAGAGGAATGGAAATGATGGATGCAAACATGCCGCGCTCGCTGCGCATCGGGGATGCAGCCCCGAACTTTACCGCCCGCACCACGCAGGGCGAAATTGTGCTTGATCAGTATCGTGGGCGCTGGGTGGTGTTCTTCTCGCACCCCGCCGACTTCACGCCGGTTTGCACAAGCGAGTTCGTGGCATTGGCCAAAGCGGCACCCCATTTCGAGGAGCTGGATTGCGTGCTGCTCGGGTTGTCGGTCGACAGCCTCTATTCGCACGTCGCGTGGATGCGGGCGATCAAGGATGTCTTCGGTGTAGAGGTGCCATTTCCGGTTATCGAGGATCCCTCGATGGCGGTGGGTTATGCCTACGGGATGCTCGACGAGCAGGCCGGCGATGCCTCAACCGTGCGCGCGACTTACTTCATCGATCCTGAAGGCATCATCCGCGCGCTTAGCTGGTATCCGATGAATGTCGGGCGCTCGGTCGACGAGATGTTGCGCACCGTAAGGGCGTTGCAGCGTTCGGCGGATGGCGAGGCTTACACGCCCGCTGACTGGCAGCCGGGCGACGACGTGCTGCTGCCTCCTGCTTTGCCGGGCAGCGCGGGAGCCGACTGGTTTCACCAAACGAAGGCTGACCGGTGACGGCGATTTACCAGTCCCGCGCGCTCGCCGACGTTGCAGTCGAAAAGCTGCGCGTGTTCGCGCAGCCTCAGCGGCTTATGATTCTGTCCTATCTGTTGGGCGGCGAACGGCAGGTAGCTGACATTGAGGCCGCCACGGGCGTGACTCAACCGACGCTCAGCCAGCAGCTTGCCGAACTGCGGCGCGCCGATCTGGTGAAGACCAGGCGTGAGGCGAAGCAGGTTCACTACCGTCTTGCCGATGATGCAGCCGCACTGTGTGTGCGCACCCTGGAGGCGATGTTCGGAGCCGACAATCTGTCGGCTCCCCAAACGGCCCCGGCTCCCCGCCCAGTGCGACCGCGCGAGACGCCGTCCGTGGTTCGACCGCAAAATATTGGTGCGGCCGTTTTTGCGAGAGTTGGCTGATTATTTCGGCTGAAGAAGGAAAAAGCGGATGCGTATACCAATCATTGCTCTTGCAGGATGCTTGTCATTCATGAGCAGCGCCAGTGCTTCAGCCAGCGTGCCCAGTCAGGCGGTGATACCGGGATATGGCGCGATCACACCCATCGAAGGTGCTGCGGAACGGCCTGATCGCAAGTTGCGCTATCGCGTGCTGTTCAATGTGACCAAGGCTGCGGCAACACCGGATAAAATCAATCCATCGCTAGAGAAAGTCGCCCGTTTTCTCAACCTGCTAGGCAACGATGGCGTTCGTCCAGAACAAGGCGATGTCGTCGTGATTGTCCATGGTCCGGCGGCGCCCATCGTTACTGAAGATCACGCCTATGCGACAAAGACGGGAGTAGCTGCGAACCCCAACCTTGCCTTGATTGAGGCGTTGAAGAAGGCGGGTGTGTCCGTTCGGGTATGCAGCCAGGCCCTTATTGGAAACAAGATCGACCCCGCTACGGTAGGAAAGAGTGTCGAGACCGACGTGTCTGCGCTGACTACTTTGGCGACGTTGCAGCTGCGTGGTTGGGCGCTGATCCCAGACTGATCGCGCCGATACGCTTCCTGCTTTATCGTTCCAGTTGGTAACGCTGCTAGTGTCATAACCGGTCGAGACTGTTGAAAAACTGGGCAAGCAGGCAGTCCGGCCACTTCGTGCGTAATATCATTGCTTGAAGATGGCCGCTTTTGCACAGGGAGTTGCGGCGTCAGGCGGGATACGAGAAGAATATTGCTCGGACCAACGCCCCCTCTAAGCCGGAGCGACTTTTTCAACAGCCTCGGTCGGTTTTGACACCAGTACCCGGCCTTCGCGCGCGTGCGGTTTTGCGAAGGTCAGAACCCCGCTTCATAATATCGGCTGCTAGGATCGACAGCCCAACTCGGTCGTGACCGCCACAAGGCTGCTGTCGAAAAGACCAATTCTGGGCTACCGTGAATCTGTGTCCGAATAATGCACAGGGGCCTAATAACGCGTGTGCTGCATAATGGGAAAGGGCGCCTGACGCGGCCGCGGTAAGCGCCGCGCGTGGCGGCAGGGGGCTGCTGGCCGCCATATGACGGCGTTATCCGTCCCAGATCACCCAGCGGCTGTTTGAATGCCTGGAACGTGGTCGTCGGCAAGCTGAGTGCCGGGGGCCCGACCGGATTTGCGTCCCCGGTCGATCGTAGGAAACTGTGGCGGAGCAGGGCGCGAAACGCCCCGCTCCGCCTGCCGGCGTCAGCCGACGGTCACGGTCTCGAGCTGTGGTAGCGGGAACACCAGAGTCTGTCCCGTGAACGCGGCCGAGCCTTCGAAGAACGCGCGGAAGTGCCAGGGAAGCACGATCAGGTAATCGGGCGACTGATCGAGAAGATCGGTTTCGGCGACGATCGGCAGGAACGTTCCTGGTGTGAACTTGCCGTACTTCTCCGGGTTCACCTCACCGACGGCGACGACGCGGTCGGGGGTCAGATCGCAATATTGCAGCAGCACATTGCCCTTGGTCGACGCGCCGATCGCCGCGACGGTCTTGTTCTCCGACCGCGCGCGATCGAGGAATTCGAGCAGCGCGGTGCGCGATGCCGCAACGCGCTCGGCAAAGGCGTTGAACGGTTCGAGCGTGTCGAGACCCGCTGCGGCCTCGCGGTCGAGGATCGTCTGCACGGCCGGATCGATCGCCTCACCATCCTTGGCGCGACGGACGGTCACCGAGAAGCTGCCGCCGTTGACGTCGTTGAACTCGACATCGGCGATGTGCAGACCGACGCGTTCCGCCATCCACTGGATCTGGCGCAGCGCGTAGAATTCGAGATGCTCGTGGCAGACCGTGTCGTAGGAATTGGTCTCGAGCATCAGCGGCATGTAGCTCTGCTCGAACACCCAGACACCGTCGTCGGCGAGAATCTCGTGGACCTGGCGCATGAACTCCATCGGCGCCTCGAGGTCGTAGAACATCGAGAAGGACGTGACGACCTTCGCCTTGCGACCCGGAAACCGCTCCTTGACGAGCGCCGACGAGAAGAAGTCGGGGATGAGGTCAACATAGTCGGGGTAATATTCGCGGAACTTGGTGCCCGTCGGATCGACGCCAACCAGCGTCAGGCCGACATCGCCATAGGCCTGGAGCGTGGTGCTGTCGTTGCTGCCGATGTCGACGATCAGGTCGCCGGGGGCAAGTTCGACCATCGAGCGGATATGCGCGACCTTGCGCTTGAGATGCGCGACCATGCTGGCGTTCAGACCCGAGCGATAGCCGTAATTGTCGCCGTACATCTCGCCGAGATCATAGCTGTGCGCGAGCTGCAACAGGCCGCAGCAGCCGTCCTTGCCGAAGCACTTGACGAGCTGCAACGGACCGGTGGTGACGTCCTGGTCGGTGCTAGCGGGGAAAACGCCGGTCAGCATCTGCTCGCCGAGGTCGAGCACGAGTTCGAGGTTGGTGTTGCCGCAAATGCGGCATGCGTTGGCCTTATGGTACATCGGCGATCAGTCCTCGCGACTTGTGGTGAGAATATCTAGGTCCATGACGTCGGCTTCAACCATGCGGCGGACCAACTCGTGAAAGCTGACCGATGGCGCCCAGCCGAGCGCCTGCAGCGCGGATGGGTCGCCGACCAGCTCGACGCCGGCTCTAGGCCGACTGAAGCGTGGATCAAGTCGAACATATTGCTGGTAGTCGAGGCCGACAATGTCGAACGCCGTCCTGGCGAAATCCCGGACGCTGTGCGTGTGCCCGGTCGCGACGACATAGTCCGCGGGTCGATCGGCCTGCAGCATCGTCCAGGCCGCGGCGACATAATCGCCGGCATAGCCCCAGTCGCGTCGCGCATCGAGGTCGCCGAGCATGACATGATCGTCGAGCCCGGCCTGGATGCGCGCCGCGGCGCGGGTGATCTTGCGGGTCACGAAGCTGGTCGGCCGCAGTTCGCTCTCGTGATTGAACAGGATCGCCGAGCAGGCGAAGATGCCGTGCCGGTCACGGAAGGCGTCGATCATCGCGTGCGCATATTGCTTGGCGGCGCCGTACGGGCTGCGCGGATCGAGCGGCGTCTCGGCGGACTGCGGGGCAGGGGACCGCGCGCCGAACATCTCGCTGCTCGACGCCTGGCAGAAGCGGGTCGCCGGCGCGATCGTCCGGATCGCCTCGAGGATCCGCACGGGGCCCTGGCCGTTGACGTCGCCCATTGCGACCGGATCGTCGAACATCCCCGAGCCGGTCGAGAATGCGGCGAAGTTGTAGATCTCGTCGGGGCGGATTTCGGCGATGAGGTCGTTCACCTCGTCCTGGCTGGTCAGTGCACAGCGGCGCAGGTCGATGCCCTCGACGCTGCGATCGCCTGGCTTGGCGTGCCGAGATGTGCCCGTCACCCGGTATCCCCGGGCGAGCAGGTGCCGCGTCAGCAGCCGCCCGTCCTGACCGTTCGCACCGGTGATCAATGCGCTGCGCTCACCCATGCGACGCAGGCCGTCCGGTGCCGTAGCCGCCCCGTGCGGCGATCCAGCGGCTGAAGCGATTGGAGAAGCGGCTGCCCTCGACGAGCTGGTAGACGCTCGACGCCTGTGCATGGCCGCGCGCGCTCAGCAACGCGACGACCACCGCATGGGTGGCGGCTCCCGGCAGGATGGCGATGGGGTACATCCAGAGCTTGTCTTTCCACGTGATGTTCGGCCGGAGCCGTTCGTCATACTCCTTCGTGCCGTAGACGCCGTAGGCCCGCCAGACGAGCAGCTTCTGCGGCTGGCGCCACGGGTGGCGGACGACGACGTTGGCCTTTGCCGTGTCGGCGAAGCCTGGAAAGCTCCAGATCAGATCGGGCCAGAGGAACATCCAGATATGGAAGCCGCGCGCGGTCCACATCGCATTGCCGATGCGGATGCGGATCAGCGGCTCGCCCAGCGCGGTGACCCGGTCGAGTCCGTGCTGGAACAGCACGCCGACATGGACGAACAGCGAGCCGTAATAGGGCTGGCGCGCGCGGGACAACCAGGTCGACCGCCGGACTATCGCGCAGCCGATGAACGACAGGGCGTCGCCCAGATCGGTCAGCATGCGATCGGCGTCGGCCGCACCATAGGTCCTGCGCCCGTCGAACTTCAGCCGGCGCCGTTCGAAGACGGTATCGAGGGTACGATCCCGGACCTCGGCATCGACCACGACGAGATCGGGATCACTGGTCGAGAGTTCGGCGAGCACCGCCGCGATCGCGCCGGGGACCAGCGTGTCGTCGTCCGAAAACAGCCAGCAATGCGCGCCGCGGGCACGGCCGACTGCCTTGTCGAAATCGGCGTCGATCCCCGAATTCGTCGGCTCGCGAACATAGCGCACGGCGGGATATCGCGCCGTGTAGGCGGCGACGACGTCCGCGGTGTTATCCGGCGACGCGCCGTCGAGCACGACCACCTCGACGCCGTCCTCGAGCTGCGAGACGATCGAGTCCAGCGTTTCCCCGATCATGTCGGCACGCTTGAACGTGGCGATGCAGATTGAGAGGCGGATCATTTACTCAGCCTTGCTATGGCTTTGTCATAGACTTTGCGATGTTCGATTGCGATCTCGTGCCACTGACGATCATCAACGTTCGTCGACGCCGGCCGACGTTGTCCTACAAGGTTATCGACTGCGTCGCGCATCGAATCGATATTATCGGGTGGCGCGTAGAAGACGTTCTGAATACTATCATAGCCAACCCTTTCACGTGAGGTCGTGACTACTGGTGTACCTTGAAGGACAGCGGCGTGGATGGTTCCGTTACCAATGCCTCCGCCACGCCGAAACGGCAGTACAACTCCGTCCGCGAGCGCAAGATGACGCGCAATATCGTTCTCAGGTAGATAGCCAAGCAAGGTTGCGTGCCCCTGCCATGGCGGGGTCTCGGCACGCTCCGCGATCTCAGCGGTATAGCTGTCATCGACTGTCATATCGCCGATAAAAATCAGATGATCCGTCGCCGGATTGCAAATGTCGAACAGCTGGTCAGCGCCTTTGAAGCGATATAAGAAGCCAAAATAAGCAATAATCCGGCGGCTCTTCGAATCATTATCAAGATAACGATTGCGTAACGACAGCCGTTCATCGTTAGTCAAATCGACTGCGGATATATTTGAACCAATCGGGATGTAGTGACATCGGCTGCGATGTAGCAAGGCCTTTGCGAGGCCGGGCAGGGTATCGCTGAATGACTGGCGAGTTACGATGAATTCACCGCGCGGGGACGCTTGCAGTAAAAAGCTTTTCTCGCGCCCACTTGGAATCTCATGCCAAGTGCGAACAATACCGATTTTATGAAACGAGGCGAGCCACGGGATCAGCGAAGGTAACGCGGCGCCCGGATCGTAGCCTTGAGTCGGATATTGTACATGAACGACATCCGGTTTCCACGTGCGGATTACTTTGTTTGCCTTGCCAATTGATGAAAGGCGCCAATCCGGCATGACGGGAAATACTGTCACATCACCTGGCGCCTCGATTGCTGCGGCATCCTCACCTGTCAGCACACCGACGGTTATCCCGGCTTCGGTCAGCGCGGTTGCCAGCTTCCAAGTATAATCGCCGACCCCGCACCGCATTGGGGGGAATGACCCAGTCACAAGTAGGACTTTCACGTGCTTACCTCGTCTTACAAATGATGGATCGTGATGCCCCGTTCAGGATTGGGCGCAGAGGTCGTTCCGGACGAACAGTCCGTCGATGTCCATCAGCAGTGGGAAGTGGCCCGAATTACTTGGAACAAATGCTGAGGGGCGAAAACCGCGGCTCGTAATTAGCGCCAGCATCTCTGGCATCGTCATTGATCCAGCATAGAGACGATGGACAGGCATCTCGCTTTGAAGGCCAATAAACTGGTCGAGCACTGCCTCCGCGCCAGCGAGAACGACATGATCGTGTCCCTGCGTATCCATCTTCAGGAATGGCCGCTGAAACCCATAGCGCTTTTGAAGCCTAGGAAAGAGCGTATCTAGCCGAACGGCATCCACCTGCACTTGCCGAACAACGTCGTTGTGAGTGTCGAAAAGTTTCGGTTGATCAGGGTCCGGTAACTCGAACGAACTAAACTCCGGATTGGCCATGATGGAGAACGCTTTCGAACTGTCCGCGTCTGAAACGGCCTGATCAAAGACAAACCACTTGTCATCACCCGCCGCAGCAGCCCTTGCCTTGGCTAAGCATTCAGGATTCGGTTCAAAAGACAGTATTAAGCCAGTATAACCTACTTCCTGCCGCAGCATTCTACCATATTGACCAATATTTGCGCCAATATCGATAATGCAGTCTATGTTAAACGTGGCAACAAACTTTCGTAGCGTTGTTACCTCTTGGATCTGATAATCCTTGCCTTGCAGTGCAAGGCGGATAGGCAGCAAGCGGCGTTTCAGCTCAGCTTTTCTACGAGACCATTGCAGCATAGGATATTACTCAGTCGGATAAGGAAAAGGGAATGCGGAGTGGATCGCCCTATCGGCGTTGTAAGATGTTGCGTACGTGAGCCGTTAATCCAGGAGAGGTGGCCACCACAGTCGCAATTGCAAAGGGGATTGAAAGTCCTCCAAGGACAATCTGTGTCAGGGGGGGCAGGTTAGTCCGAGCCAGCAGCCAAGCGGCGGTCACCACGGCCAGTAATGAAATCAGCAAAGGCACTAATACATCGCTGCTAAGCCACGCTAGCCCCTTTCCCTTTAAATAAAACCGGTGTGTAAGTGGAGTGCCGGCGATCAAATAAAGTATGTTAATTAAAGCCCAAGCCGCCGCAGCGCCAATAGCGCCGTAACGTGCCGTGAGCAGGTAAAGCGCTGGCACAAGTATCGCGAGCAGAAACGCTGCCATGATAGCCGTTAGGTGTGACGCGCCCACAGCCATTTGCAGGCTATAAGGGAAATACATGACACCGTTCAGCGCGTTGCCGAGCAACAATAGTTGAAGAATCGGGGCGGCATCACGGGCGATGCCGGCATTTCCCGTCCATAGCATGAGTATCGGCGCTGCAAATGCGGCAAGAAATGTAGCCATAGGAAACAAAACCGCAGCTAACATTTTTGTGCCGTTGCGATAGGCATTTTCTAGGCCTGCCTCATCTTCGGCAAGGAACAGGCGTGTCAAGGCTGGAAATATAACGTTGATCGTGGGCACGACAAAGAGCGCCGTAACGGCGGCCAGTTGGGTGGCAATAGTGTATCTGCCAAGCGCTTCTAGAGGAAGCATCCGACTAACAAAGAGGCGATCACTGTAGGTCAGAACGGCGCCAATCATACCAGTAATTGCCATTCCGAGCGAGAACTTCCAGACACTTCGAAGTGCGGTTAGCGACGGTCGCGCGGGCGTATTAAGACCTCCAAGTGCGCTCCAAGCGGCAAACCGGATCAGAAATATCCAAGTAATGTTAGCTAACAACATCCATCCAAAAAAGGTTTTAATGCTTGGATTGTAAAAATGAAGTGCTAATACCGCACCGCCGTTTGATATAATGGTCATCGCGATATTGATGGAGCTCAGCCAAACTACGCGCTGTGATCCTAGAAGTGCCCCGACATAAACTCCCATTGGCCAGCGAACGGCAATCACAATGCCGAACATGACCACGGCCACACGGATGCTGTCGGTTGAAAGGCCGTTCGATTCGAGCCAGTGTGTCGCCAAATAGTCTGACGAAACTAAGAAGCAGGCGGCGATGACCGCGCTGCTAGACCAAGTGACCGTACACAGACTCCGTAGCAAGTCGCGTGCTTCGTCAACGTGGCCCGTCGTTTGCGCTCTTGCGGCTTCACGGTTCATGGTCGGCGTTAGGCCAACGTCGAGGATTGCTAGGAATCCTTGAGCTGCTGCATAAAAACCAACAAGTCCGTACGCCTCAACGCCCAAATACTTTAGATAGAAAGGAACTGCAAGTAAGCCAACGACAGCGGAGACCGCGGAGCTCGTCAAGCCTGCCAGCAGATTCCAACGTAATATCATACGGCGATTGTCACTCGTGGAAATCATTGGCAGTATATCCGTGCTCACGGACCAAATCGTCACGTTTCGCAACAGTGAGGTCCTGCTCGACCATTTCTGCCACGAGCGTGTCGAAATCGATGCGGGGCTTCCAGCCGAGCTTAGCGTGTGCCTTCGAGGCGTCACCAAGCAGCGTCTCGACTTCGGCGGGGCGATAATAGCGCTCGTCCACGCTGACCAGGCAACGCCCGTCCGCGGCATAGCCCTTTTCGGAGGCGCCGGTCCCCTCCCAGCGGATCGCGATGTCGAGCTTGGCAGCCGCAGTGGTCACGAATTCGCGCACGCTGTACTGAACGCCGGTCGCGATCACGAAATCCTCGGGCACGTCCTGCTGCAGCATCAGCCACTGCATCTCGACATAATCCTTGGCATGGCCCCAGTCGCGCTTGGCGTCGAGATTGCCGAGATACAGGCAGTCCTGCAGCCCGAGCTTGATGCGGGCCAGCGCGCGCGTGATCTTGCGCGTCACGAAGTTCTCGCCGCGCAGCGGGGACTCGTGATTGAACAGGATGCCGTTGCAGGCATACATGCCATAGGCCTCGCGGTAGTTCACCGTGATCCAATAGGCATAGAGCTTGGCGACGGCGTAGGGCGACCGCGGGTAGAAGGGGGTGCGCTCGGTCTGCGGGGTTTCCTGGACGAGCCCGTAGAGTTCCGACGTCGATGCCTGATAGAAGCGCGTCTTCTTCTCGAGGCCGAGGATCCGGACCGCTTCGAGAATGCGCAGCGTGCCCAGCGCGTCCGTATCCGCCGTGTATTCGGGGACTTCGAACGAAACCGCAACATGACTTTGCGCGGCAAGATTGTAGATCTCGTCGGGCTGTACTTGCTGGATGATGCGGATAAGGTTGGTGGAGTCCGTCAGGTCACCATGATGCAGAAAGAACCGGACGCCGTCTTCGTGCGGATCCTGATACAGGTGATCGATACGCGCGGTGTTGAACAGCGAGGCGCGGCGCTTGATGCCATGGACGATATAGCCCTTCTCAAGCAGCAGCTCGGCCAGATATGCGCCGTCCTGCCCAGTAACACCCGTGATCAGGGCGACTTTTCTTTCCGACGACATGGATCGTAGACCTCATTGATTTTCCGGGCGCAAGGCGGACACAGCGCGGAACGCGCGTCCGCTCCTCGGGCGAGGGGGTTCTTAGCCGCTCGACCGCCAAAAGCAACCGCGCTGTGGGTTGCGGCTCCGCCAGTTATATCGCACTGGCGAGCCGTCCTCAGAAACTCGGGTGAACATCTTGCCAGCAGTCGATATCGTCATCGTGAACTGGAATGCTGGGTCTCAGCTGAAAGACTGTATCGAGTCGTTGTTCCTGCATGAGCAGGCTCTGTTAGGATCCGTCACGATCGTCGACAACGCCTCGGTCGACGGCTCTGCGGACTTCTGCCGGACGGATGCACGGGTCCGGTTAATTGAGCCGGGGCGCAACCTGGGCTTCGGTACGGCGTGCAACCTCGGCACGGCGGGGGGGGATTCGGACTATGTTCTGTTCCTGAACCCCGATACGCGCTTTCTCCGGCCGACACTTTCCTCCGTCGTCGCGTTCATGGAGTGGCCGCAGTCTGCGCAGATCGGCGTGTGCGGCATCAGGCTGGTCGGCGAGGACGGCACGACGTCAAAGCACTGTGCGCGACTCCCATCGGCAATGACGTTTCTCAATCTGAGTGCGGGGCTCTCGAAATTCTGGCCCGCGACATTCAAGCCGGTCGAGCTGGTCGAGTTCGATCACGAGCATGACTCGACCGTGCCGCACGTGATGGGTGCGTTCTTCATGATCCGGCGCGCGCTGTTCGATGCGATCGGCGGCTTCGACGAGACGTTCTTCGTCTATTACGAAGACCTCGACCTGTCGCTGCGCGTCCAGCAGCGTGGTTATGCGATTCAGTATCTCGCGTCGGAATCGGTGTTCCACCGGACCGGCGGTACCAGTCGGACGGCGCGCGCCAAGGCGCTGTCCTATCTATTCGAAAGCCGTCTGGTCTATGCGCGCAAGCATTATGGGATGCTGGGGCGCGCGATCGTCGGCGTCGGGATATTCCTGGTCGAGCCGGTCCGTCGCATCGGTCATGGCCTGTTGAGCGGGTCGGGCGAGCAGGTTCGCGAAACGATCAAGGCCATGCGCCGACTGTTCGCCATCCTGTTCGGCGGGCACGCCGATCGGACCTGAGCGGCCAGGCGATCGCGGCGCGCGCCGTCAGATGACCCGGCTGAACTGGAAGGCGAACATTCCGCCCGCAACGGCTAGAAAGACGAAATGGCCGATGCTGCGCCAGCCGACCTTGTGCCAGGGGAAAATGCTGAACGCGGGCAGCACCCAGAACGGCGTCTGGCGAAACGCCGCGATCGGCGAGAATGCGAAGAAGGTGAAAACGTAGAAGGCGTAGGAGACGATCAGGAAGATCGAGACGCTACGCGTTCGCGGGTCGTTGAGCAGCAGGAACGCGACCAGGAAGATGGTGATCGCGACCAGCAGGACGAAGTGGCCGACGGCGAAGCGCGACGTGATGCTGGCGACGCCCCCCGCATCGGACATGCCGACCGCGAAGACGAGATATTTCCCGAGAAACGGGACGCTGTTCAGGATCGAACTCGTCGCCGAGAAGATCGTCGAGCCGGCCGCGACGAAGATCCCGCCGACCAGGATGAACGTGATGATCAGCGCGCGCGGCTTTTGCAGGAAGTTCAGCCAGGTCAGCTTCGACTTGAAGAAGAGCGCCAGGATGGGGATCAGTGCCAGCACCGAGGAAATGTGGAAGAAGATCGCCAGTCCGGTAAACAGGAATGCCCGGTTCTGCCCGCGAATGGCCTGCATGACCGCGACCGATGCGATGATGTAGGCCGGTGTCGCGCGGATCGTCACGAAGGCAAGTTGCGAACCATACAAGGCGAAGGCCATGATCAGCCCGCGCCAGTTCGCTTCGGATGGGCGAAAGATCGCCAGCGTTCCGAACAGATAGACGAAACTGATCACATAATGCGCATAGCCGACCGTCGTCTCGGTGCTGCCGGTCGATGCGCGCAGCAGCAGCAGCATGATCTTCGAGAACGGCTCGAAGATGAACCAGTCACCGGATCTATAGAAGTACAGATTGTCGGTATAGGTGAGGTACTGGACGGCATCTGCAAAGACGATCTCGTCCGAGACGACGATGTGCAGGACGATCGTCAGGAAGGCGATCGCGAACCACGTCAGGAAATAGAGCTGGCGCTCGTCCGCGCTGGCGACGACGACAATGTCCTGCCCGGGGGCGCGGCCATTCCGTCGGAAACCCCGCGCGCTACCGCGCGCAGCGTCTGGCTGCGTGCCGAGCTGAACAGAATGTAGCTGGGGATGCGGGCGGCCAATTTGACCGTTTCTGCTAAACGCCATCGGCGCGGAATGAAGGAACATCGTGCGAGCCACAAGGTGTTTCGTACGATGTGGAAATGGCGGACCGGCGAGCGGTGAACGGGCTTGTACCGGCCGAACAGCTTGATCCCATGGTCGCCCATGTCGTGCGGCATGGGCACCGATGTCGCGGCGATGACGGCAAATCCGGCGGCGCTGGCGCGGAAGCACCATTCATGGTCGATCTGGTCGATGAACAGCTCGTCCCACATCCCGCCGACCGCTTCGATCGCGGCGCGCGGGATCACCATCCCCGACGAGATGATCGTCGCGACCTCGGCCAGGTCGGCGTCGCGGACACCGCCCGTGATCGTCGCGGCCAGCGTGCGGGCATCGGGCATCTTGCGGTCGACCGGCACGGGGCCGATGCACCCGAGCCGCCGGCCCGACGCCTCGACCCGCGATGCCAGCGCGAGCAGCCGTGTTGCCATGTCCGGCGCGGGCCGCGTGTCCTGGTCAAGCAGCATGACATGCGCGGCACCCGAGGCGAGCGCGCGGTCGATGCCCTGGTTGAACGCCGCGGCCAGCCCGATGTTCGTCGCATTGACGATCAGGTCGATCCCCGCGCCGCGCAGCCGCGCCAACTTTGCAGAATCGATCGCGTTCGCTACTACGACCGGCGCATAATCATGGCTTGCGATCGCAAGGACCATATCGATCGCGCCGTCATCGGGATGGTAAAGGACGACGACAGCCCGTAGCGGAAAGACAGGTATCACGAGCGGCTCTCGACTTGAGGAGCCTTGTCGTTAGGGCAAGCGCGCTGCGCGATACAAGAGTAAGGAACATCCCAGTGACTCCCCCTCGCTATCAAAACCACCCGGCGCTGGCCCGGCGTGATCTTCTGCGTGCTTCGGGTGTCGGGGTTGCAGCGATCGTCGCAGCCCCCTCGTGCGCGCAGGCGCCGCCGGCCAAGCCGGCGACCCAGACCTCGCTCATCGAGGGCGCATCCGCCCGCGCTTTCGGGGCGATCGGTGACGGGCAATTCCATCCCTTGTCGAACCGGTTCCCGACACTGGCCGCAGCGCAGGCGGTGTACCCCTTCGTCGAGCGGCTGGACCAGTCGATCGACTGGGCCGGGATCCAGGCGGCGATCAATTCGATCGAGGCGTCGGGTGGCACCGCGACCATTCCGGTCGGGCGATTCACCATTTCCGACTCCATTCAGTTGCCAAGCCACGTCACGTTGCGGGGTGAATCGCGCAACGGCACGATCATCGACAACCAGTATCATCCGCTCGCCGCACCGCAGCTCGTCAACAAGGATCCGATCGCGTTCCTTTACGCGACGATCCGCGACCTGACCTTTCATGGCGGTACGCACGCGATCAAGATCCGCGCGACGCGCGAGGTTGCGGGGATCGTCATCCAGGGGGTGACCACCAACCTCCAGTCCCAGAGCAACATCACGTTCAGCAGCATGCAGACAACGGTGATCCGCGACTGCCATCTCATGAACGGCAAATACGGCGTGTCGGTCGAAGGTTTCCCCTGCAATTCCATCCACCTCGACAATACGCGTCTGGGCGATCATTCGGATGCCTCGATCCGATTGCGCGGCGTCGACGGCTTCGTGATGTTCGGCGGAAGCATCGAGGGCAGCGGCGCCCCCGGGCGCGGGACGATCGATATCGAGACCGGTGGCGCCTATGCCAATGCGATCCATTTCCAGAACGTGTATTTCGAGAATACCCATGAATTCCTGCTGCGCAGCCGTGGTGCCAAGACGGTCGTCTTCAGGGGCTGCAAGATCACGGGGACCGGCGCCGCAGGGAAGGGCATGGGCCCTTATCATTTCGACTGTGCCGACGATCTGATCGTGTTCGACGACAATCACTGGGACGTGCCGACACCCGGTCCGCGCAACATGCTCATGAAGGGGCGCAACGACGGGCTGGGTGGCGCGGGCACGCTGTGGAGCGAGCGCAGCGGGCGCAGCGTCAGGCTGGAGTCACGCCGGTTCGCGGCAGGCGAGGTTGGCCGCGGCCTGTTCACGGTCGACTTTGGCGGGCAGGGCGGGCGCGTCTATGGCACGCTCGAGCTGTTCTTCGACACCGGCGACACGCAGCCGATCAAGCGGGTCGCGGTGCCGATCGATATCGCGGTCTCGACGCAAGGCGCTGCGGCACTTTCGCGGTCGCCTGCGGGGGAGGTGCAGCTGGTTGCCAGCGTGGCCAACAAGCTGCTGACCATAGGCATGAAGGCGGGCGCCGGCATCGGCAGCTACCGCCGCCTCTGGTACACGCTCGACGTCGCGGCCGATACGCCCGGCGCGATGAGCGTGGGCGTATTGTAGGATGGCCGTGCTGACCGTCTCCTTCGTCCTGTACAAGACCGAGATCGCCGAAGTCGAACGCGCGATCGACCAGGTCCACGCCTCCAATCCCGATGCGAGGGTCATCCTCGTCGACAACAGTCCCGAGCCGCTCGCGCTGGCGTTCGACGATCGGGCGAACGTCGCGGTGATCCGGCCGGACAGCAACCTGGGCTATGGCTCCGGCCACAATCTGGCGTTCGCGCTGAGCAAGGACGATCGCTATCACGCGGTGCTCAACACCGACCTTGCCTATGGCCCCACGGTCTTTCCCGAGCTGATCGCGTTCATGGATGCGCATTCCGATGTCGGTCTCGCCATGCCGCGGATCTGCTATCCCGACGGATCGATCCAGCATTTGTGCCGCCTGCTGCCGCATCCGCTCGATGTGTTCGGGCGCGGCTTCTTTGCAAACGCCGGTTGGACCAGGGCGCGCAACGACCGTTACGAATTCCGGAAGTGGACCTATGATTCGGTCGCGCAGTTTCCGTTCCTGTCGGGGTGCTTCATGATGCTGCGCCGGTCGGTGGTCGACGAGGTCGAAGGTTTCGACGAACGCTTCTTCATGTACGGCGAGGATGCCGACCTGTCGCGCCGCATCGCCCAGCGGCACCGGACGATGTTCGTTCCGACCGCGATGGTCGAACATGAATATCGCAGCCAGGGCGGCGGGTATCGGCGCCTCATCAGCAAGGTCGTCAACCTGTCGCGGTATTTTTCGAAATGGGGCTGGTGGGTCGACCGCGAGCGCGACGAAATGAACCGCAAAGCGATTGCATCACTAGATGCTGGCGTGTGACAGGGCCTTCTGGCGAATGTCGCGCCGAAACAAGATCCCCTGTCCTGGAAGCCAGCCGCTTTTCCTGCCCCGGATGCGGCCTTACAGCCTAAATAGCGATCGGTAATATGGACTTTTTTCGCATTCAGCGTCCCTATGCATTGCGACTGCCGCGGTATCAGCTGTCGGGCGGTCTCATCGTCGCTGGGGTGATTCCATATCTCTTGCGCTTGCTGTCTTTTGACGACAGCGCATCGGTGGCGCTGCATACGCAGACTCTGTTCGTCGTCCTTGCGTCGACAACGCTCGGCTATTGGTTCGTGCGCAACTTCGTCGCATATCCGGGGGTCGAAAAGTCTAGCAATATCTTCACTTCGCTATCGATAGCGTATGGCATCGTCGTGTCGGTACTGGTGGTGTCTAGGATCGAATATAGCCGTTTCATGCTGATCTGCGGATATAGTATCAGCATCGCGTGGTTTTACTGGGCGACGATTACCTATGCGCGGAAAACGCGGTTCCGGGTCGGGCTTGCGCCGTTCGGCGACTGGTGCGGGATCGACGAAAGCAATCTGGTAGCCTGGGTCAAACTCTCCGATCCCCAGAACGAAAAATCGTTGATCGATGCTGTCGCAATCGATCTCCGCACGGATATGCCCGACGATTGGGAGCGAGCGCTCGCTGACTTCGCACTATCCGGCATTCCCGTCTATCATATCAAGCATCTGAAGGAATCTCTTACCGGTCAGGTTGATCTGGAACATATCTCAGAAAACAATTTCGGGTCTTTGTCGCCGGTGTCTGCATATATGACGCTGAAGCACATATTCGACGGCGTCGCCGCTGCGGTCGCGCTCGTCACTTTGCTGCCGATTCTGCTGATTTGCGGCTTGATGATAAAGCTGGATTCGAAGGGGCCTGCATTGTTTAGGCAGACCCGGATCGGATATCAGGGCAAGCCATTCGTGGTTTATAAACTGCGAACGATGACGACCGGTGAGGTGCATTCGAAGGACGCCTTGCGAGCCGCCATGACCCAGAGCAACGACGTTCGTGTGACGAAGGTCGGACGGTTCTTGCGTCAGACAAGGCTGGATGAGTTGCCCCAATTCATCAACGTCTTAAAGGGTGAGATGAGTTGGATTGGCCCTCGTCCTGAAGCGCAAATTCTTGGCAATTGGTACGAGGCAGACATCCCGTTTTACCGATACCGGCATATCGTTCGTCCCGGAATCACGGGTTGGGCGCAGGTTAATCAGGGGCATGTCGCCGAGATTGAAGACGTGAAGCAGAAATTAAACTACGACTTTTACTACATTAAAAACTTCTCTCCGTGGCTCGACATGCTTATCATCGCGCGAACCGTGCGTACTATGATTTCAGGTCATGGCGCACGATAATCATTCCTAGGGTCAGGACTCGTTGATCATAGCCAGAAGATGACGGTGGCGGCGAGGGCCACAGCGGAGAAGAAGACGTCAGGCATCGATCGTAGCGGGTAGCGACGCGGCGCCAGTCCTTCAGGCGACCGAACATAATCTCGATACGGCTCCGGCTTCGGTAGCGGCGCTTGTCGTATTTGACGGGCATGATCCGGGATTTTCGGCCGGGAATGCAGGGCGTTATGCCCTTTGCCTGAAGGGCGTCCCTGTACCAGTCTGCGTCGTAGCCGCGGTCGCCCAGCATCCACTGCGCCGGGGGTAGATCGTCGAGTAGCGCGGCAGCGCCGGTGTAGTCGCTGACCTGACCAGCCGTCATGAAGAAGCTGAGCGGTCTACCTTCTGCATCGGCGACGGCGTGCAGCTTGGTGTTCATGCCCCCTTTGGTGCGTCCGATCAGGCGCCCAAGGCCCCCTTTATGGATGGCTCGCCCCTTATCCGAATCGTTGTCATCCTACGACAGCAGGTCGTTTGAGGAAGGAGCGAAGGTCATGGACGTATCGGTTCTGGGAATTGATCTAGGCAAGAACAGCTGCAGCGTGGTTGGGCTGGATGCGACCGGCAAGGTCGTCGTCCGCCGACGGATGCGCCGCGACACGGTCATCACATACGCCGCAGGTCTGCCGGCTTGCGTCGTGGCGATGGAGGCCTGCTGCGGAGCTCATCACATGGGACGGGCGCTGGCACGACAAGGCCATGCCGTTCGGCTGATGTCGCCGGAATATGTCCGTCCATACGTTAAGGCGCAGAAGAACGACGACCGCGACGCTGAGGCGATCGCGGAAGCGGCAACACGGCCGACCATGCGGTTCGTCGAGTTGAAAACCGAGGAACAACTCGACATGCAAACGCTGCATCGCATCCGTGACCAGCTTGTCGGTGATCGCACCTCGTTGATGAACCAGATCAGAAGTCTTCTTCTGGAGCGCGGCTACATAGTCCCGCAAGGACGCGCAAAGCTTGCCGTCCGGCTGGGTGAGATGCTCGATGGTGACGAGCCAGTGCTGGGCTCTCGTATCCACCGGCTCGTCAGTGATATGCGTCTGCGCTGGATTGCCCTTGATGACCGGATCGCAGATCTCAATGCCGAGTTTACCGAGGCTGCCCGCTCGGATGAGCGAACGCGGCGCCTCCTGACTATTCCTGGTATCGGCGCGCTGAACGCGACGGCGCTGGTAGCTGCAGTTGGCGACGCTCGAACATTCGGACGGGGCAGGGATCTTGCCGCGTGGCTTGGGCTCGTGCCGCGTCAAGCAACGACCGGGGGTAAACCGCGATTGCTCGGCATTACCAAGCGCGGAAGCCGCTATCTGCGGAAAAACCTGATCCAGGGTGCCCGGGCATCACTACCGACGATGAGCAAGAGCGACACACGACTTGGCGCCTGGCTACGCGGCCTTTTGTCGCGTTCCCATCACAACACCGTCGTGGTGGCGCTAGCGGCCAAGATGGCGCGCATCGTCTGGGCGCTGCTGCGTCATGAGCGTACTTACGATCCAGCCGCACAAGCGGCGTGAACGAGATCAGCCGATGCACCTTGCACCGGCTGGATGATGTCTGCGGGAGGTAAGTGAAAGATGGCCTGACAGTCGACCGGTGACCTGGAACCCTA
This sequence comes from Sphingomonas sp. T1, assembly GCF_902506585.1. NCBI lineage: Bacteria > Pseudomonadati > Pseudomonadota > Alphaproteobacteria > Sphingomonadales > Sphingomonadaceae > Sphingomonas > Sphingomonas sp. T1. Next base: position 5,725 of record NZ_LR733879.1, on the reverse strand, counting down.
TGGCTTAAAATGGCACTCGATGCCGGCCCCTTTATGAGGACCAGGACGCGCGGATCTCCATCTTGGCCAACGACCTCGCGTCGAAAGGCCGGATACGTTTTCGCAGACTGCTCAGAACATCAGACACAAACCGCTTGCCGACGGGGCGAGCCATACGTTTTAACCCGCAGGCTCGATGCCGTGTGGTGTGCTTTTAGGTAAGTCGCGTCGATCATGATCGTCTTAGGCGTGGCGCTCGCGGCAGCCAGCCCCTCCATTATGCGGACGAAGACACCTCTTTCGCCCCACCGCTTCCACCGGTTGTAGAGCGTCTTGTGGGGGCCATACTCCTTGGGTGCATCGCACCAGCGCAGTCCGTTGCGGTTGACGAAAACGATGCCGCTCAACACCCGCCGATCATCAACTCGGGGCTTGCCGTGGCTCTTTGGGAAATATGGCTCGAGCCGCGCCATCTGCTCGTTGGTCAGCCAGTACAGGTCGCTCATGCGCGGTCTCCTCACGGAGCCTGAATCAGATCGTGCCTCTCAGATCAATGGGTCCTGACCCTAAGACATCTAAGAGCCCTGACCTGCTCTCTTCTTTCAAGCCACTGATAATTTAGCTTCGGTGTACAATATGGCCTTGGCGGAGGCGGTTCTAGAAGCGGCAGTTGCGAACCTGCTAAGGCTCCTGTGCTGACGCACGGAGTGTAGTCCGTCCGCTATGCCTCGACGATCCGTCCGGCCGCAGCCGGCGTAGGGAACAGTGCGGTCAGACACTCGTCGCGCTTTGAAGGCCGGACTATAGTTCCGGCATGTTCGCTTTGTTATCTCATTCTATGTTCGGCAGCCATGCTGACCACCTTCAGGCAGAAACCCCTTAGCAGCCTGTTCAGATTTGCCGAACTATCTCTGCACAATGAGTCTGCTTGCCCATAAAGAGATAGACACTCTATGTCCGATAAGTGTCATTCTCGGACATAAGGGTAGCGTGGCGAAATCGAGCGTGGCACACGCTCTTGTATGGTCGCTTCCCGCACTCTTGGACCGATGCCGTCCGATCTAGACCTTACATCGTCGCAAACACCGTTCGTTACCGTGGACTCGGATGAACCGATGTTGCCCGCGATCCTGCATGAAAAGATCGAGCGCGCGGCCGCGTATGCAAAAGCGGCCCGCGCCGGTGCGACGCGACGCGCTTATGATTCCGATTGGACGATCTTCACCGCCTGGTGCACGCAGCATGGTCTGCCATCGCTGCCGGCCACACCGGACATCGTCGCGGTCTTTGCCAGCGACCAGGCGACGGCCGGGCTCAACCCGTCGACGATCAACCGGCGGGTGGCGGCGATCGGGCATCATCATCGCGCTGGCGGGTATCCGGCACCGACTGCGATGCCGACTGCGGGTCGTCTGGCTGAAGTACTGGCCGGCATTCGCGCGGAACACGGCGGTGCCAAACGACAGAAGCGTCCCGCAGACGCGGCTGCGCTGCGCAACATGCTGGCCGCGATCGACGGTGAAGGTCTGCGGGCTTTGCGCGATCGCGCGATCCTGGCGATCGGGATGGCCGCAGCGTTGCGGCGGTCCGAAATCGTCGCGCTTCAGGTCGAAAATGTCGGGGTCGTACCCGAGGGGCTTAGACTGACTATCGCCCATTCGAAGACCGATCAGACCCGGCAAGGCATCGTTATCGCCATTCCTGAAGGCTCGCGTATTCGACCGAAGGCGCTCCTTCTCGCCTGGATGGCTGCGGCCGGCCATATTGAAGGACCGCTTTTTCGACGCCTGTCGCGGCTCGATGCGCTTACCCCTGCCGCCATGTCGGATCGTGCGATTGCCCGCCTGGTCCAGCACCATGCTGCCGCTGCGGGCTATGATCCGAAACAATTTGCGGGGCATTCCCTACGCGCGGGATTTCTTACCGAGGGTGCATCGCAAGGCGCGACGATCTTCAAACTTCAGGAAGTTAGCCGACATAAATCGGTGCAGGTTCTTGCTGACTATGTACGGAATGCGGATCTCTTCAAGGATCATGCAGGTCAGCGGTTCCTCTAAGGATCCGATAACCATAGATATCGAAGCTCCGCGGGTCGATGTGTCTACATGTGGACTTCTAGGGCCCGATATGCCGGTACATTGGCCGAGGGATCAATTATCGCGAATTGAACCGTGGCAGACATTTTAAACACGCTTGTCGCCTGCTCGCAAAACGGTCGCGTGATAGGGCGGGTTTCGGGTTTTCCGTGTGATAGCACGAAGCCGTATCTTCACACCGTATGGTCCTTGCCATTGCTCGGCGTTTTCCTCGTAAAATCACGAACGGCGAAACCAATCGCGGTACCATATTCCTGAAATCGGAGCGTTTTCCCGGAGGCGGGCTGTCCATATGTCTAGTGCCACGATCCAACCCAGCCAATGTTCGTGCTATCACACGGAAAACCCCCTTTCCGTTGGACAAGCGTGAGGCACCGACACAGGTTGATCGCTGATAAAGGCGAGTTTGGGATCATGAGCGACGTTGCGGTTTTTCAGGGCGATCTGTTTTCGGTGCATAGCCCGCTGTACGGCGATGCGCAGGGCGAGCGGACCGTGGCTGAATTTCCGTTCTTCGCCCTGTCGAAAAAGGCCCATATGACGCCGATGGTCTTTGAATCGGGCGAAGCCCGGATCGAGATCAATCCGAGCAAGACCGGCGTCGCAACGATCTATGACAAGGAGATCCTGCTCTATATCGCCAGTCTGATGGCGGAGCGGGCCGAAAAAGGCGAAAAAGCCGACCGGATCATGACGTTTACCGCCAATGATCTCTTCCGCGTCACCGGTACGAACGCGTCGGCACGGTCCTATACGTCGCTCAAGGCCTCACTGAATAGGCTGCAAGGCACGCAGATTATCACCAATATCGAAACCGGCGGCGAAGGATCGGACAGCTCCTTTTCCTGGCTGCTCAAGGCTGACATCAAGTACATCAAGACATCGACGGGCGAGCGCCGGGTAAAATGGGTCGAAGTCATGGTGTGCGATTGGCTGTATCGTGCGATCCTGACCGATCAGCGGATCGCTGCATACCATCATGACTTCTTCAAGCTTGGTCCCATCGAGCGGCGTCTATACGAACTCGCCAAGTTCAACTGCAAGGACGACGGATTCACACTTGATATTGGCGAGCTCGCGGCGCGCGTAGGCTGCGCTTCGGACCGACGTGGCCTCGAATATTTCAAGAAGCAGCTTCGCGACGTGTCCGAACGGGATAGTCTACCCGAATATACTCTCGATGTGGCCGAAACGAAAATTCCCTCGGGACGTGGTGGTCGGCCACGGTTGCACACGACCATCGGCTTTCGACCCAAAAGAGAGCTCGAAATCCTAGACGACGGCACGGACGCGTAATTCGTTTGCATGCTAGCACGAGGTTTTCCGTGTAATAGCACGAACGCAAACGCGATACCCTTTGGCCTGCCCGGCTAAGCTACCGGACCCGGCAAGAGTTTTCCGTGTAATAGCACGAACATTTCCCGAGTTTTCCGTGTGAAAGCACGAACCTTGGCGCTTTGCCCCGCCCCCATAAACCGCAAGGATGGCCTAACGGCGGTCATCGTTCGTCGAATCCGGTTTCTTGCGGATCCGATGAGCAAGGACGTGGTCGTAAAGATCATTGGCAAGGGAGGACAAGTGCCGACGTTTCTGAGACGCATCGCGCGCAGCGCCTACGCTGGTGCAGGATGCACACGTCGCTCAGATCGGCACCCTGCCCTATCTTGCCCTTGGCATCGATGACGAAGGAATGGCTGTGAGCGGATAAAAGGAAACCCGGCACAAAGGCCGGGCATCCCGAAAGCACATACTAGGTTCGTGCCGGCAAGCACAAACGATCGCCTCAACAACGATCCCTAAATACGCGCTTTTCAGATTGAATTCAAGGATGCGCGTTTCGTGCCACGGCTGACTTTTGCCTGTTTCCGCCACCCTAAAAAGGGAACGGACGATGGGGACTATAACGATAGGCGACGCCGCGCTTAAGGCGTTTGGCCGGCTGACGCATGAGCGTTTGGCAGGGCGATCCGGGGGGCGATCGGGTGCGCCGCACCGGACGGGCGCACCTGTGTTACGCGACAGCTTGGAGGCGGGCAGCTTCGAGGAGGCTTTCTGGACGGTGCCGGCCAAGGGGGAAACCGACCGTTTGCTGCATATCGCACGTAAGACCCTCGATGCTGCGCGACGTTTGCGCCGTGATGCGCGATCGGGGGAGCGAACGCTCACGGCCGTTGAGCGAGGTATCGCAAAGCTGACCGGCAGCGCCGTCCGGGTCTTTGAGGAAATTCTCACGCTCGCGCGGTTGAACCGCGGCCGCGTCTATCCTTCCTACGATTATCTTGCCGAGGCGACGGGGCTTGGTCGTGCAACCGTTGGCCGCGCGCTCGTAATCCTCGAAGCGATCGGCTTTCTGGTGCGTCAGCGGCGTTTCAATCGCGTGAAGACCGAGGGACCGGGGCCGCGATACGTTCAGACATCCAATGCCTATCGGCCTCTGCTGCCTGGCAGCGTCCGATCCTATCTCCCCCGCTGGATGCGTCCTGCGCCGTTGCCGGATGACGTTGTCCAGCATCACGCCGATCATGCGGTGCAAACCGCTGCAATGCTGGACACGCTGTCCTGTCGGGAGCTTGCGCAGATTACCGTCGATGGCCAGCTGGGCAAAATTCTTGCTAAGCTGGGTGAAGCGATCGATCGTACGGAGCGTGAAGCTCAAAATGGTTCAGGACCGCTAACAAATTCTATTAATATGGATAACTATAAGACGCGCTTTGCCTAAGGAGCGCGTCAAGCTAACATGAGCAACCAGCTGGTACTTACAAACGAATAACACGCGGAAAACCCTGGACGCGCCGACGTTGTCGGCGCGAATGCTCCCTACAGGATCATGCGGCTTCTGGAGCTCGATTATCGGGGCTGTCCCGCACGCGTAAGCTGACTGCGCTTGCAAGGAGCAGCAACGTGACTGCGCGGCCCATCCGTGTAGACCAAGTGACAAACGTCACGACGCCGGACAGGATATAGCGGCGCCTCATGATTGCCGCATCTGCATCAGGGACGTAGAGAGACATGATATCCCCGAGGCCCGCGCCGACATCTTCACCGGAGCGCCCTGGACGGCTGACCGTTTCCAGCATTCTGCCGATGCTATAATGCGCGCAGCGTCAGCGACGCACCGTACGCCCGGCTGCTCCCTGCTACCGATCTCTTCTACGCTCCCCCTCCGATTACCCGCGCAATCGCATTCGATGCGTTCGGGACGCTGGTGCATACCGGCTGCAAGCAGCATCCGTTCGAGCGGCTGACCCGACAAGCACGGAACTAGGCATGGCCCCTGCCCTCACCGATGATCCAGCCGATCGACTTCGCAGACTATGACGCCGGTTGGGTTGCCGTACCTAAACGCCGAGCCGACGATGCTCAACGAGAATTAGAGACGATCGCGCCCTATTCTGACACCCTAGGTACGCTGCGCCGGTTCGGCGAGGAAAGTGTGATGATCGCTGTCGCATCCAACCTTGCCCTGCCCTATACAACCCCGCTGAGGGCTTTGTTGGGCATTCTAATGGCCGTCTGATATTCTTGCTGCGCGGCGATGAAGGTGAGACAGCAGCGTCAATCAAGATGAGACTCCGTTTGGGGCTGTCGGCGTAGGGCGTAGCCCGGAGCCGACAGCCCCAAACGGAAGCCCTTTCGAAGGGCTTTGGTGG
>NZ_LR733908.1:0-1666 GCF_902506585.1 Sphingomonas sp. T1 | reverse complement strand
GATGCGATGATCTCGGGCAATCTGTCTGCACTTAGCGTGAGACGTAGAGAAATCCCCGCGAATATCCTCGCATGAATCCATCCGCGTGACACGATGCTGCGGCCAGTGCTTGCGTATCGTCGCAGCAACGGCCTCTGCATTGTCGCCAGACCCGGTAACATTGGGTGAGCCATTGGGGCCGCCATGTAACATCGTCGCGATAACTTCCCCGTCGCAGTCGAGGACTTGCGCGCTCTCATGATAATTATGGCGACCCCTCCCATGCGACAGTTCAGCCGCACGGGGTATCGTCATCAACGCGTCAGCGACTACGCGTGGAAATTCCGGAATAGTGGCCTGATACCAGTCGAAATGAGCCATATCAGGAAGCCTTAGAAAAGCGCGGATTTCCGCCATTCTCAAGCGTGGTGACCCCCGTGTTACAGGACGGGGGTTCGGCAGCGCGCCGGCGAGCGATGAAGTCCGTCGTTGCTCGAGCCGCCTCGGCCTGTGGCGAGACCACATGCGAAGCGATGTCGTTGATCGCCTCGGCCGTTTCATCCTCGACGCTGTGCAGCACCGCCAGAGCATCCGCCAGTTCAGCCAGAGGCCCAGCCATGTACCCGAGAAACTCGTTCACAAGCTCGGACTTCGAAACGCCGCGAAAGACCGAGATGCGATCGAGCGCGCCGAGGATTTGAGGATCCGGCGTGAAGGTGATGCGTGGGCGTAGCGTAGCCATAGGTGTAACTCCAAGTGCGACAATCGCAGCCTAGTGCAACACTTCTGGCACAGCAACACCCATCGTCGCAAGCGCCCGCCTCGCCGCTTGGTGCCGACCCGGCCCGCAGCGTCAGCGAGGACCGGAAGCGGCACCAAGCGGCGAGGCGGGCGCTTGCGACGATGGGTGTTGCTGTGCCAGAAGTGTTGCACTAGGCTGCGATTGTCGCACTTGGAGTTACACCTATGGCTACGCTACGCCCACGCATCACCTTCACGCCGGATCCTCAAATCCTCGGCGCGCTCGATCGCATCTCGGTCTTTCGCGGCGTTTCGAAGTCCGAGCTTGTGAACGAGTTTCTCGGGTACATGGCTGGGCCTCTGGCTGAACTGGCGGATGCTCTGGCGGTGCTGCACAGCGTCGAGGATGAAACGGCCGAGGCGATCAACGACATCGCTTCGCATGTGGTCTCGCCACAGGCCGAGGCGGCTCGAGCAACGACGGACTTCATCGCTCGCCGGCGCGCTGCCGAACCCCCGTCCTGTAACACGGGGGTCACCACGCTTGAGAATGGCGGAAATCCGCGCTTTTCTAAGGCTTCCTGATATGGCTCATTTCGACTGGTATCAGGCCACTATTCCGGAATTTCCACGCGTAGTCGCTGACGCGTTGATGACGATACCCCGTGCGGCTGAACTGTCGCATGGGAGGGGTCGCCATAATTATCATGAGAGCGCGCAAGTCCTCGACTGCGACGGGGAAGTTATCGCGACGATGTTACATGGCGGCCCCAATGGCTCACCCAATGTTACCGGGTCTGGCGACAATGCAGAGGCCGTTGCTGCGACGATACGCAAGCACTGGCCGCAGCATCGTGTCACGCGGATGGATTCATGCGAGGATATTCGCGGGGATTTCTCTACGTCTCACGCTAAGTGCAGACAGATTGCCCGAGATCATCGCATC
>NZ_LR733886.1:0-10368 GCF_902506585.1 Sphingomonas sp. T1 | reverse complement strand
CGCCTTCGCCGCAGAACTCGAAAAGCAACGGTCGGGTTTAAACCTGACCGTTGCTTCACCCGCGCTCCTGCGCGACAACAACGGTCGGTCTCTGGTCGCAGCTGGATGAAAGGCGGGGGTCACGTCATAGTCAATATCGCTCACCGGAAGGCGTATCAGCGCATCGCACACCTGATGTGCGAGTTGCATACCCGCCTCTCATGTCTTGGCCTCGTGAGTGGCTCGACCTGCGCTGTGCCGCTCACGCAGGAACAACTCGGCAATGCGCTTGGCCTCACATCGATCCATGTCAACCGGATGCTCAAAAGGCTTCGTAATGAAGGGTTGATGGAATTTCACAAGCGTACCCTGACGTTGCGCAACCTCGCGGAATTACATGCGGTAGCCGGCTTTAATCCCAGCTATCTCCACGTGAAGCCAAATTATGGATAAGATACCAAGTCAGTTGATTGCACAATGCTAATATAGCGTGATATTAAAGTATCAAATACTCGTCGTACTTTGTCATATTCGCTAGGGTGATAGTCGGTTCCGGAAACGGGCATTAATCTATACCAAAAGAATGGAAAGGCCCATTGCAAAATTACGATTAGGTTGTCATCGTAGATAATCTACCTAAATTGCAAAACTTTAGTGGATCATAGAATGATTGATGAGAATATCCAGCTCAACGCTGTCGAGCTTGCCACCGAGTTGACGATTGCGTGGCTGTCTAATTCTAATACCCGAACATCCGCCGATGAGGTTCCAGCGTTTCTCGCCCGGATGCATTCGAGCGTTCAGTCTCTGATGAGCGGCGCTGAGGGGACAGACGCTCCCGCTGCTGGCGCGCAGGATTACTCACCCGCAGTTTCGACGCGAAAATCTTTGGCGAACCCCGACTTCATCGTCAGCATGGTTGATGGAAAGTCGTACAAAACTCTACGTCGCCACCTTTCAAAGCACGGCATGACGCCAGAGGAATATCGCGTGCGGTATAACCTAAAAGACGATTATCCTATGGTTGCCCCAACCTATTCGGAAGCTCGCCGTGCGATGGCCCACAGGATTGGCCTGGGAAGCGTCCGCAAGGGCGATGGCACGTCACCGAAGGCTGCGGCAAAATCGAAAAAGCCAAAAGCGGTGCCCTCCGAGTGAGTTTAAGCTGGCCTCCTCATAGGGGCCAGCTTTTGTCGCGCATTACAGCCAAGGCATTCAACGTATGATTCCCGTTTAGCCTCCCCATCGTTAGATTAGAGCATGGCTTTGCAATATTTAGCAGCATCCTATCCATTCGAGAGTTCGAGTTATCTACGCGAACGTTGGTGTATGAGCGGTATCGGCCCAAGCGCCTTTGAGCGATTGCTGCAGCTGCCCCCTGTCGGAAAACACATGTTTTCGGACACCCTTGGGTGATCCCTCGGCTTTGGTCGGCAATCCTGCGCCTGAATAGTCGACAAACCCTGTCGCTTTGACGTAGTGTACGACAAAGTGGTTTTGAGGGTTTGTCGTACATGCTGGTCGGATATATGCGAGTGTCATCGGCCGATGATCGCCAAACTGTCGATCTTCAGCGCGACGCTCTGGTCGCGGCGGGTGTCGATCCGCGTAATTTGCATACTGATAAGGCATCGGGAGCACGCGACGATCGACCGGGCCTGAAGGACTGCCTCGATTATTTGAGTGCGGGTGATACGCTGATCGTGTGGAAACTCGATCGGCTTGGGCGATCGTTGCCGCATTTGCTGGCGATCGTCACTGACCTAAAGGCGCGTGGCATCGCGTTCCGTTCGCTGACTGAGCAGATGGATACGAACACGCCGCACGGCGAACTGCTATTTTCGCTGTTCGGCGCGCTGGCGCAATATGAGCGCGCGCTGACGCGCGAGCGGGTGATGGCGGGACTGGCGGCTGCAAAGCGTCGAGGGCGCCAGGGTGGACGGCCTCCCATGATCGACACTGAGACCCTTGAACGGATTACTGCCGCGCTTGATGGCGGAGCAAGCAAGGCATCCGTTTGTCGCACCTTCAAGGTGCCGCGTTCGACCTTGATTGGCACTCTTGCCCGGATCGGTTGGGCGCCGCCCGCTAGAGCCTAACCCGATGCCTCGTCGCGCCGTGCTGTCGGACGAGCAACGCATGGCGTTGCTCGCACTTCCCGATGATGAAACCACGCTCGTTCAGCACTGGACGTTGAGTGAGGATGACCTGGCTATCATCGTGCGCCGCAGGCGACCGCATAATCGTCTGGGTTTCGCGATCCAGCTATGCGCGCTGCGCTATCCCGGCCGTTTGCTGCGCCCGGGCGAATTGATCCCCGATACGCCGCTCGCGTTCGTCGCCGAGCAATTGCAGATCGCGCCCGAGGTGCTGGCCGATTATGCGACGCGCGGCCCGACCCGGTACGAACAGCTCGATGCGCTGCGCGAGGGCTTTGGGTTCACACAGTTCAGCCGGCCATTGCGAGCGGCGTTGCAGGAATGGCTGCTGCCGATTGGGCTGACGACGACCAGCGGGGCTGGGCTGGCACGGTCGCTACTAGGCGAGTGCCGACGACGGCGCATCATCGTACCTGGCATCAGTTCGGTCGAACGGATGGTTGCGCAGGCGTTGCTCGACGCCGAGCGCCACGTCGCCGAGCATCTGACCCGAGGGCTGGAGACTGGGCAACGCCGTCTGCTTGACGCCCTTCTTCTGCCTCACGCCGGCACGAACCTCAGCGGCCTCGGATGGGTGCGGCAGCCGCCCGGCAAGCCCGGTCGCAAGACGTTCGCCGTCATCATCCGGCGGCTAGCTCTGCTGCGCGATATCGGGATCGATCCCGATATCGCGGCAGGCATACATCCCGAACGCCTGCGACGCCTCTGTCAGGAAGGGGCTCGGCTGACGGCGCAACATGTCCGGACGCTGCAAGCAACGCGGCGCCGTGCGACGCTGGCGGCAACCGTACTCGAAACCATCGTCACGCTTACCGACGATGCGGTGCTGATGTTCGACCGCCTGCTGGGTCAGATGTTTCGGCGCGAGCAGAACGGTGCAGACACAGCGCTCAAGCGCGACCGGCGCACCATCAATGGTAAAATCCGGCTACTCGCCCGGCTCGGCGATGCCCTGCTCACTGCCAAAGTGTCGGGCGGCGACATCGGCGCCGCGGTCGAGGCCGTAGTTGGATGGGACGATCTCGGCCGTGAAGTCGATGAAGCCCGCAAGCTGATCCGCCCCGATGCCGTCGATCCCGTTACGATCGCCGCTACCAACTACCCCGTCCTCCGACAGGTCGGTCCCTTGTTCATCGCCTCGTTCACGTTCGGAGCGGTCCCGGCCTGCCATACGCTCGCGCGAGCAGTCGCTATCATGCGCGACCTTCATCTCGGTCGCCTGAAAAAACTGCCGCCGGATACGCCGGTTGCCTTCATTCGGCAGGCCTGGCGTCGCGCGATCGGCCCCGGCATTCCCGATCGCAGAGTTTATGAATTTTGCGTCCTGGTCGAGCTTCGGGACAGGCTTCGTGCCGGCGACATGTGGGTCGAGGGAAGCAGACGCTATCGTGCCGTCGAGCAACAGCTTATTCCTGGCCCGGTATTCGCCACCATGCGGGCAGCCGGCCCTTTGCCGATTCCGGCACCTGATACGGCCGATGCCTGGCTAGCCGAACGGCGTACCCGGCTCGCCCGTAGATTGGCAGAGGTCGAGCGAAAAGCGGAGACGGATACGCTGGAAGATGTACAACTCAGCCTCGGCAAGCTGCGGATTTCGCCGTTGAAGGCGGTCACGCCGGCTGAAGCGGATAGCGCCCTTGCGCCGCTTTACGCCCATCTTCCCGCGATCCGCATCACCGATCTCCTTGCTGAAGTCGATCGATGGACCGGATTCAGCCAGTGCTTTACGCATCTGCAAAGCGGTCGGGTTGCCGATGAACTCCGCGCTATCCTCACGGCGGTGCTCGCCGATGCAACCAATCTTGGTCATACGCGCATGGCTGAAGCCTGCAATCTCGTGACCCAACGCCAACTCAGCTGGCTCGCCTCGTGGCATTTACGCGAGGAAACCTACGGTCGGGCTCTCGCCAGGTTGGTCGATGCCCAGCACACCGCGCCACTCGCCGCCCTGTTTGGGGCCGGGACATCGTCCAGTTCGGATGGTCAGAACTTCCCGCTCGATCGCCGTGCCCAGGCGACCGGTGCGGTCAATCCGCACAAGGGCGCGGAGCCTGCCGTCTCCTTCTACAGCCATGTCTCGGATCGCTACGCGCCGTTTCATTCCACCGTCATCTCCGCATCCGCGAGCGAGGCGGCGCAGGTGCTGGACGGGCTGCTCCATCACGGTGCTGATCTGCACATCGAGGAGCATCACGTCGATGGTGGGGGCATTTCCGACCATGTATTTGCGCTATGCCATCTACTCGGATTCCGGTTTGCGCCGCGCATACCGAATATCTCCGCGCGCCGGCTTTACCTGTTTGACGGCATCGAACCCGGCCCCGATATTGCGCCGCTCCTCGCGGGCAAGGTCGATGAGGGCCTGATCGCTGCCCATTGGGACGACGTGCTGCGCTTGGGCACCTCGATCCGCACCGGCGTCGTGAGTGCGTCAATCATGCTGGAACGGCTTGGCTCCTATCCCCGCGCCAATGGCCTGGCCTTGGCACTGCGCGAGATCGGCCGCGTCGAGCGCACCCTGTTCACGCTCGATTGGATCGAACAACCCGAACAGCGGCGTCGCGCGACCCGCGAACTCAACAAGGGTGAGGCCGAAAATGCGCTGAAACGCGCCATCTTTTTCCACCGGATCGGCCGTATCCGCGATCACGCATTGCAAGCCCAGACCCATCGAGCGAGCGCACTCAACCTCGTCGCCGGTGCTATCGTCCTCTGGAATACGACCTACATGCAAGCCGCCCGCATGCATCTTGCCAGTCTAGGCCGGTCGATCCCGCCGGACCTGCTGCAACACCTTTCGCCGCTCGGATGGCAGCACATCAACCTCACCGGCGATTATCTTTGGACCGACCCCGATGCGCCATCGCCGGCCCTCAGGCCGCTTCGCCAGATGCACGCCGTCGAAGGCCCGGCGAAACCTTAGCGTATATCTGGGTCCGTCGTCTAATCGCGGTGGGGTCAAGGAGATTTCATCGGGCGCATTTCCTACCTGTTAAAAACATCATCTGATGACTGCTTCTGCCGGTACATGGTCGTCTACGCGGTCGCCATTTGGCGCCGCAGGATGGGTTTTCGTAAAAGCGGATCTTCCAATGTTCTATGCGCATTCAGGCAGTGTCGCCTCTCGCAACGGACATAGCGGAATGATCCGGCCTACGCCCCGGCAGGGGCATCCTCAGGTTGGCATTTCGGTCAAGCTGTTGTCAGCTGACGGCAGCGCCAGCGGTCCGGTCGAAAAGCTCTCCGGTATGCAGCATACGGTGCATGATGACGGCAAGTTTGCGAGCGACCGCCACGGCTGCTCTCTTGAAGCCGAGACGTTCCCTCAATCCGACACCCCACTGTTTCAAAGTGCTTTCGCCCGTCGAACGCGTCAGGATCACGACAGCGGCCTCGTAAAGCAGGCCGCGGAGGCGCGGATCTCCCCGACGGGATATGTGGCCGCCGTAATCGACTTCGCCGGACTGGTAGCGCCTAGTCGTCAAACCAAGCCAAGCGCCTACCGCACGAGATGATTTGAAATTGCCAGGTTCTTCCACGGCTGCGACGAACGAAGACGCCGTGACCGGACCGATGCCAGGAATGGACATGAGTAGAGCGCATCGTTGATCCAACCGCGAGGCGGCACGAAGTTGCCCATCAAGTTTAGCAGCCTGCATACGCAACCCTCGCCAGGCATCGAGCATCGGCAAGACGATCCGTTCAAGCTGGGTATTATCCGCCAGTAATCGACGGACATGGCCCTCAAAAGCACCACCAGCACTTTTCGGCACGACTAGGCCAAAGGTCTTCATCAGTCCGCGAATTTGATTCGACATCTGGACGATCACTTTGAGAATCTGATCTCGCGCCGCGACCAGCGTACGCATCAGCATGCTCTCGAACCCCTTTACCCGAACTTCCCGGTAGAAGCCGACTTCTGCAATATGCGCCAGACCATCCGCGTCGTTCGCGTCTGTCTTGTTCGCGGCCATATCCAGCGCAGCTTTCGCGTGCCGCGCATCAATGCAGATGGCAGGAACACCATCGGCCTTGAGCGCATGGTAGAACCACGTCGACAATTGACCGGTTTCGAATACGACCCGCTCGGCGTCCGGCGCGCGTGCGCGGATCAAATCAGCTAAAACCTTCGGATCTGACGCACATTTTCCACGCCAGATGCGTTTGCCGCCCCGTCGCACCGATACCGCTGTCTCTTTCAACGAAACGTCCAAACCGACATACGCGCTCATGGTCGTCCTCCGTCATAGGCAGGATCAGGGCTACTTCCCCAACCAGCGCTTCATCTTAGCGCCGAACTTTGATGGCACCGATATCGCCCGTCCAAGTCGTAAAAGGGTTCAGTACGATCCGCGATTACCCCATGTTCTATGTACCGCCCCCGCTTTGCTTCGCCGACAATACTGGAGCGACAGAACATCCGGACAATTCCGGGACCCCTGAAATGACAAGGAGAGAAGGGGGAAGGGGATGGGTGTCCGAAAATTGGTCGGATGCTCAGATAAGAAGGGTGATTTCCCATGATCCAGTCCGTCAAGCTCGCGAAACTGCGCCTCTCCGCCAGCAACGTCCGCACCGCCCCCGACGCGGCCTTGCTGATCGAGCCGTTCGCAGCCGACCTTGAGGCGCGCGGTGTCCTGCAGAACCTGCTCGTGACCCCGGTTGCCCGCTCGCGTGGCATGTTCGAGGTGTTCGATGGCGGCCGGCGCTTGCGGGCGCTCAACATGCTGGTCGAGCGTGGTTTGATCGATCCCGAGCAGTATGACGTGCCGGTGCGCGTCCTGAAGGGCGACAACGCCGAACTGACCGAAACCTCGCTGGCGGTCAGCTTCCACCACCTGAAGCTCAGCCCGACCGAGGAATGCCGCGCCTTCCAGCACTTCCTCGCTGGCAGCACCGACATCGACGCGGTCGCCAAGCGTTTCGGGGTGACCCGCCGCTTCATCGACGGTCGCCTGCGCCTCGCCGACCTCGCCGAGCCGATCTTCACCGCACTCGCCGAGAACAAGATCACCCTCGACATGGCCAAAGCCTATGCGTCGACCGCCAGCCATGAAGCGCAGCTGAGCGCCTGGACGACTTATGGCTCGTACAGCAACTATACCGCGGACTCGATCCGCCGCATCATCGCCAACGACATGATGCGCGCCGACGATCCGATCGCGCTCCTGGTCGGCGCCGAGGCTTACGAGGCCGCTGGTGGCGTCATCGATCGCGACCTGTTCAGCGATGCCCGCGAGAAGTGGCGGAATCCCGAGATCGCCCGCACTCTCGCGGCTGCGATCATGGAAGCCGAGGCCACCCGGATCGGTGAGGAACGTGGCCTTGCCTGGATCACGCCGATCGCGACGCACAGCATCTGGGACGCAACGCGCGGCCTCTACAAGATCAATCTGCCCGAGCAGCCGATGACGCTGGAAGAAGCCGAGCGCGCCGAGCAGATCGAGCAGCGCATGGCCGTACTGCATGACGAGATGCAGAACGAGGAACTTGCCGACGACGCCTTCACCGCGATGGAAACCGAGAACGACGCCCTGGCGGTCGAACTCGAGGCGCTGGACAACCGGCCGGTGTTCATGCCGCCCGAACTGGCCTCAAAGGTCGGGGCGTTCCTGACGCTGGCCCAGAACGGCACGATGGTCCTGACCGAGAGCTACTACAGCGCGACGCCGATCACGGTGACGGTGGTCGAGCCCGATGCGGTCGAGGGCGATGTCGAAGGCGGACAAGGTGACGGCGATGGCGAAGGCCAGGGCGATGCCAATGACGTCATCCAGGCGCCCACCTTCCGCATCGAGGAGGGCACCCCGGCGCCGACCAAGGGCAGCACCGATGCGGTCGTCGATCCAGAGAGAGCGGCGCCCGGTGGCAAGGCGCTCAGTCAGGTCCTGGCCGACCAGTTGGCGATGCAGCGCCGGGACGTGCTGGGGGCGGCGCTGATCGCCAATCCGGGCCTGGCGCTCGACTACATGTTGTTCGCCATGGTCGACGAACGCTGCGGCACCGCGGCGAACGACGGAACGACGATCCGCGCCGATCTGCCGCAGGACCCGATCTCGATCACCAACATGCCGAAGTCGCGTGCCCGCGATTACCTCAACGAGGTGCATGAGGGGCTGGATGCCTCGTGGCGCGCGTCCGACCATCAGGTCGTGCGGTTCGAGGCCTTCCGGGCGCTTGGCGACGAGGTCAAGACGGCATGGCTGGCCTACATCGTCGCTACCTCGCTGGACGCCAAGATCTCCTACGGCACCAACGAGCTAAACCCGATGCACGGCCGCCTCGCCACCATCCTCGACATCGACGTTGCCAGCTGGTGGCGCCCGACGTCGGAGAACTTCTTCGACCGCGTCTCCAAGGGGTCGTTGATCTCGCTGCTCCATGAGGTTGGCGGACCGGCGCTGTCGAGCCGGCATGCCACTGAGAAGAAGCCGGTCATCTCGGAGACGTGCGAGAAGCTGTTCGGCGGTGACGCTATCGTCGAGCCGGCGATCACGGAGGTGGCGCTGAAGTGGCTGCCCGGTGCGATGTGCTTCTCCGACAAGCCGATCGCGGCCGAGGCCGATGAGGGCGATGACGCACAGGGTGACCTTGCCGACCTGATCGACGGCAATGAAACCGATGCCGAGACGGATGACGGCGACGCCGGTGGTGACGATCTCGCCTCGCTGATCGGCGACGCTCCGGACGCTCCGGACGCTGGCGAAGATGGCGACCAGCAGGACGGCAGCGATGTCGGGGCCGAGGCGCAGCATGACAACGACGACGCGGTCGAACCCGAGATGGTCGCGGCCGAATAGGGCGGCCCCGCTTCCCCTCTGAGCAACCTCACTGCCGGCCCGCGACCACGCGGCGCCGGCAGTGTCTTTTCATACCGCCCAAAAGGACAGCGCCATGCCCGCTGCAACCCGCGATATCGCGGCCGACATCACCGCTACCATCATCGCCCGACTAGAAGCCGGCACCACGCCGTGGCAGCGACCCTGGTCGCTGATCGGCGAGGGCGGACGCCCGCTCCGCCATGAAGGGATCGAGTACACCGGCATCAACGCCCTGTGGCTGTGGGCGATCGGCGATACCCATGGCTTTCGCAGCCGCTACTGGATGACCTCGCGTCAGGCACGTGAACTCGGCGGTGAGGTCCGTCCGGACGCCCGACCGTCCTACTCGGTCTATGCCAACACCTTCCGCAAGGCCGGCGTGCCCAACCTGATGGGAATGGCCGCTGACCGGATGATCCGCTTCCTGCGCTCCTACGAGGTGTTCAACGCCGACGAAATCAAAGGCCTGCCGGACTATTACTATCCGCAAGCCATCGCGCCGACACCGCGGCTACTGTCCGATCGGCAGGAACGGATCGATGCGTTCTTCGCCGCGATCCCGTCCAAGGTTCGCCATGGCGGCAGTGCCGCCTTCTTCGACATCAGCTTCGACTATATCCAGATGCCGCGCCCCGGCAGCTTCAAGTCGGCAGATGGCTACGCCTCCATTTTAGCGCACGAAAGCTGCCATTGGACCGGTCACCGCACCCGGCTCGACCGCACCTTCGGCAAGAAGTTCGGCGACAAGGCTTACGCCATGGAGGAGCTGGTCGCCGAGCTTGGCGCCGCGATGATCTGTGGCGATCTTGGTCTGCCGACCGAGATGCACAACAACCACGCCAGCTACCTCGCCAGCTGGCTGAAGGTGCTGAAGGCGGACAAGACCGCGATCTTCCTTGCCGCGAGCAAGGCCGAACAGGCTTTCTCGTACCTGCGGGCATTTTCGACCGCTGCAGCCGATCCCTCTCAGGCGCGGCTTGCCGCATGACCCCCTTCAACCGGAGACCACAACATGGGTTGGACCTCGATGACCAGCGCCGGCATGGCCGGCCATGCAAACCCCAAGGCGTATCTGGACGACCAATTCACCTACGGCCGAACACTGGATGGTGGCGGCACGCGCGGCATGCGCGTTATCGACAGCGCGTTCGTCGGAAACCGCGTCTGGTATGCCGCGGCTGAGATCACCCGGGACGGCGAGCCGCAATATGTCATCGCGCTGGTCTGCCTGGTGCGGTGGAACCCGAAAGCGCGTGACGGATACGTCTTCGGGTACAAGGAAAGTGCGCCGTTGTGGCGCTGAAAGGAGTATCAGTAATGATGAGGTAAGTTGAGGAAACCTCTGCCCGCCAAGCTAACCTTGGGTTCGAAAGACCTGAAATCCGGAAACGGACAGGGGACAATAGCAT
>NZ_LR733880.1:0-13436 GCF_902506585.1 Sphingomonas sp. T1 | reverse complement strand
GCCCGCCCCCGCCCGGGAATCCGCCACGTCAGTCGGCGCACAGATCGGCGATCCGTGCTGGCTGGCCCATCGTTACGATCCCGACCATGATGCGGTGCATTTCATCGCGGCGGACCGGGCGCAGCGTGGCGTGGCGACCTTCCTCACCGACGAGTATCTGCCGTCGTCGGCCACGCCGATCGTGGTGCCACGCCGCGACGCGGTCGCGGCCGCCCCGCCCGCTGCATCGGTTCATTTCATTTTCCACTCGGCCTATTGCTGTTCGACGATGCTGGCGCAGGCACTCGACATGCCGGGCTTCGCCACCGCGCTGAAAGAGCCGGTAATTCTCAACGATCTCGTCGGCTGGCGTCACCGCGGCGGTCATCCCGCGCGCGTCGGTGAGGTCCTTGATGCGACGCTGAGACTGCTTGGCCGCGCCTTCGATCCCGGCGAGGCGGTGGTGATCAAGCCCTCCAACGTCGTCAACGCCCTCGCGCCGGCAATGCTGGCGATGCGGCCACAGGCCCGCGCCGTGCTGCTCTACGCGCCGTTGCGCATCTATCTGACGTCGATCGCACGAAAGGGCATGTGGGGCCGGCTTTGGGTGCGCGAGCTTCTCGCCAAGCAGCTCGCCGATGGCATCGTCGATCTGGGCCTCACGCCCGAGGACATCTTCAGGCTGACCGATCTGCAGGCGGCAGCGGTAGGGTGGATCGCGCAGGCGGATCTGTTCGCCGGCCTGGTCGCCCGCTTTCCGGACCGCGTCAGAACGTTGCAGAGCGAAACCCTGCTCGCGAACCCCTTTGCCACGGTGACGGCCCTGGCACGATTCTATGCGCTGCCCGACGATCCGGCGACCGTGCAGGTGCTGCTCGACGGCCCTGCCTTTGCGCGCAATGCCAAGGACGGCAAGAGCTATGGCGCGGCGGACAGGGCACGCGAGCACGAGACCGGCGCGGCACTCCACGCCGACGAGATCGACAAGGTGGTCATCTGGGCAGAGGCGGTCGCACGCACCGCCGGCGTCGCGCTTGATCCCCCGGCGCCCCTGCTGGGCTAGGCGCTCGTCCCGCCACCACGCGCAGCCGATAGGTTCGCGGTCGAGCCCGGACAAAAAAAGGGGCGGTTCCGAAGAACCGCCCCAATCCAGACCGAGATGGCCTGACCCTAGAAGTGCAGGTTCGCACCGATCGCAAAGCGGCGGCCCAGTGCGTCATACGTCGACGGATAGGTGTTGCCGCTGTTAAAGCTCGTCGAACCCACCGTCGATCCGACGAGCGGCGGCTGCTTGTCGAACAGATTCTGCACCGTGACGGTCAGGTCGAAATTCTCGGCAATGCCGATCCGGGTCGACAGGTCGATATAGTCGTAGGACGGGATCCGCGTGAAATCCGCAGACTGGCCGGCGAGAGCGCCACCGGTGAGCGTACCACTGAACGCCGCCCCGTTGCCGTTGACGACATCGTCCGGCTCCTGCTGGACGTTATCGATGTGACGCCACAGTACCGAAACGTCGATGTTGTCGACGAAGGTGAACGTCGCACGCGTGTTCCAGGTGAATTCGGGCTGGATCGAGCCCGAGCCCCCAGCCGCAGCGCTGGCCGCGCCGCCGCAGTTGACCGAATAATAGCCGATGCACTCACGATTGATGAGGCCCGGCGCGGCCTGGAAGGTCGCGGAGTTTGACCAGTTGCCCTGGAACGACAGGCCCAGCTTGACGCCCTGGGTCAGCGGCGTGCGATAGTTGATCGCGAGATCGATACCATCGGTCTTGACGGTGCCGAGGTTCGAGATCGCGGCCAGCAGGCCGCGCGTCGTTGCCGGATCGCCGTCGAGCCCGCCCGTGACCGGGTTTCGCGAAATCGCGAGGCAGGCCGGGCTGGTGGCGCTCGCCGCGGTGATGGTGTCGAAGCAGTTGGAGATGATATCGCCCGGCGCGAACTGCGAAATCGCGCCCTTGATCTTGATGTTGTAGTAATCGACGTTGATCGACAGGCCCGGGATGATCTGCTGCGGCTGGATGACGAGGCCGAGCGTGTAGCTGTCCGACTTTTCCGGACGCAGGTCGAGGTTACCGCCGGACGTGATGTTCGCCTGACCCGCAGTCGGAACCGCAATGAGACCGATGGTCGAGGCCGGTGCGCCCTGCGCAAGGCAGACGGCGCGCAGATTGGCATCGTTGACCGGCGCTGCACCGGCGCAACGATCGGTCGCCAGGTTGGTCAGACCCGTATTCACTGGCGAGAACAGCTCGCTGATCGTCGGTGCACGGACGGCACGCTGGTAGCTACCGCGAACCTTCAGGCCCGTGACAGGCTCCCAGCTGCCACCGCCCTTGTAGGTGGTCGTGTTGTACGAGGGCGAGTTGGCCGCGAACACCTTGTAGTGCGAGTAGCGGACGCCAGCTTCGAGCGTCAGGCTCTGGAAGAACGGACGATCCTGGACAAGCGGCGCGATGAGCTCGCCAAAGCCTTCGCTGACCTCATAGCCACCGTCGATGTTCGGCGCGGCGCCACCGGCACCACCGAGTTCGCCAGCGGTCTGTGCCAGCGTATCCGAACGCTGCGACGCACGGTACTTGCGATACTCCGCACCGGCCGCGAAACCGATCGAGTCGCTTGCGAACGGCGAGGCAAAGCCGAAATCACCGTTGAGAACCGCGCGGGCCTGCGCCAGCGAGGTACGAACGGTCGTCGTGCTCTCACCCGTGATATACGAGGTCATATCGGGGGTGATCGAACCGTCGGCACCGAAGACGTTGAGCGGAACGCAGCCGGTTCCCGCGTCGATCGCTGCACCGCCGGGCGCACCGCCAAGGCAGCTCGTGGTATTGGTTGCATAGACCGCGGACCGTACGCGCGACGTCAGGACATAGCCCTGCAGCGTCTGCGTATTCTCCGATTCACCGTAACCGCCCGAGACGTCGAGCTTGATACCCTCGGTCAGTCCAACCTTAACGCCGGCACGATAGTCGAAGATCGTCGTCTGGAAGTTCGAGATACGCGGCCCGACCTCGGTCGTCCGGCGCGACAGGTTTGTCGTGATCGTGCGGAAGTTCGGGTTTGCGGTCGTCACGCCGCCCACGGTCACGGTCGGGCTCGTCGCGGTTGCGGCGAGGTCGCACTGCGCCTGCGTGATGCTGGCGGCGGCGCAGAACTGGTTCCGCGCACCGGCCGGCAGGTAGGGGTTCGACAACGGCACGACGATCGACGAGTTGAACACGCCCGACGGCGCGATGATCGTGTCGACGGTGTTCTTCGAAAACAGGCCGCGCGTGTAGATCTCGACGCTGTCCGACACTTCGTAATGGCCGGCGCCATACATGTTGAACCGCTCAAACGGCGTCTGGAAGATGTTGTACGGGTTGAAGTTGAACGGAATGACCGCAGTCGTCAGCGAACCCGTGGCCGGGTTGATCTGGCGACGACCGCCAAGCGTGAAGACCGATGGGACCGTCGTGCCCGAGCCGCTGCTCGCGCCCGAGAACGAGTCGTAATTCTGCACCGAATAGTCGCGCTCGCCCTGATAGACGGGATCCGACTGCTGGTACCCGACCGAGAAGACCGCGTTACCGCGGCCATCGTCGAAATTGGCGCCGATCGTAATGTCGCCGCGGAAATACGCGCCATCGCCACGCTCGGTGATCTGGTTCGAGACCGAGGCGTCGATGCCCGAGAAATCCGACCGCGTGATGAAGTTGACGACGCCCGACACTGCGTCTGCGCCGTAGGTGGTCGCGGCGCCGCCGGTCAGCGTGTCGACCCGCTCGACCAGTGCCAGCGGGATGTTGTTGAGATCGACGCGACCGAGCAGACCCGAGGGTGCGATGCGGTTCCCGTCGAGCAGAACGACGTTGCGGAACGAGCCAAGGCCGCGAAGATCGACATAGGACGCGCCGCCATTGCCGTTGTTGACGGCCGAACCGATGCTCGGCGTCGCACCGGGCAGCGTACGCAGAATGTCTTCGGCGGTGTTCGACTGGCGAAGCTTGATTTCCTCCTGGCCGATGACAGTCACTGGCGATGAGGCGATCAGCGCGGGATTCTTGATCAGCGAGCCGGTGACGACGATGTCACCCTGGCTGTTCTCCGTGCTCGGCGCGGCTTCCGACGTCGTCATGCCGACCTCGCCCTGGGCGTTGGCGCCCGGCGTGGTCGACTGAGTCGCGGTCGCGCCCCCGGCGCGAATCCCCGAATTGTCCCCCTGGACCTGCGCGAGGGCTGGCGTGGCGAACGTCGTCGCCCCCATCAGCAACGTGGTCGCAAGCAAATGGGCGCGAGCTGCAGATGTCATAAATACCCCTTTGTCGCCGGTGAATGCACCGTGCATTTTCTCCGGTTTTTCCGGTTCTGGTCACGATCTATCCAGCCACGCCATTGCGCTGCAACAATTATCGTCGATTCGGACCTTTTCTCATTTCGTTTGCGACATCACCGTGACATAACCGCAACATAGTGTCGTATGGCGAAACCCGAGGCCGGGTTCTGCCAAGCCAAAGCTGATAAGGCGATCATATGCGAATGTTGTCGGCCATCTCTGTTGCCCTGTCAGCGCTGCTCGTCGGCGCCCTGCCGATCGCCCCGGCTGTTGCCGCGCAGGCCAGAGAAGACTCTTCGAAGACATTGGATGCGCTGGCCGCGTGCCGGGACATAACGGCCGATGCAGCCCGGCTTGCCTGCTTCGACACGACCGCCGGGCAGATCGCGCGCGCGCGCCAGGCAGGCGACCTGCTTGCGCTCGACCGTAGCAAGGTTATCGAGCGCAAACGCCAGCAATTCGGCCTTGCCGATGCCGGTCAGAACCCGCTTGGCGGCGGTGAGGCGGATCGCGCCACACGCGTTACGGAGGTGCAGACCACGATCACCACGGCAAAGCCGGCGAGCTATGCGCGGTTCGCGCTGCAACTGGCGAACGGCATGGTCTGGGAAACGATCGAACCGCTCTCACTGCAGCCCCGGCCGGGTACCGCAATTACGATCCGGCAGGCCGGCTTTGGCGGGTTCAAGGCGTCGATCACCGGCGAGCGCGCGATTCTCGTCAAACGCCGCCGCTGAGCCCGGTCGCTATCTTCGGCACCTCGTAAAAAGGTGGCGTCCTGCGGTCGTTAACGGGCTTCAGATCAGGGCCGACATGCTCGGCGCGCCCGCGGGATATCGATCAGCGTCACCGCCGGGGTGGTGTCACGGGTGAGCGGTCGGGCGGTCGCCGCCGGATCGTCAAGTATCGGCGGATGAAAGGGTCCCCATTCGACCACCGCGGCGCAACCCCGGTCGCGAATCACCGCAAGCGCGGCGGCGGGCGACAAATGCGTGCCCGAATACAGCCCGTCGGCCCAGCGTTCACGATAGGCCGACTGAACGACGATCGGTCTCGGGCCCTTGAGCTCCGCGTTTGAGCGATAGCGATCAAGCGCCAGCGCGACCGCATCGTCGCCGACGATGACGAGCGCGGGCTTATGGCTCCCGATCCGGGCCACGGCCTGGTGCCAGTGCTCGCGCTCACGGCTGGGCAGCCAGCTCGCCAGGCCGATGGCGCTCAGGCCGAGCAGGATGGCGCCGCTTGCACGGGCGACGGGGGGCGACTTTATGCGCGTCACGCCGAGCGCCACGAGGACCAGCTCGGGTCCGCTCGCCCAGCTCAGCGTGCGCGGCAGGAATATCGGCACCCGCTGGCTGATCACGAACAGCAGTAGCGGCGCGCCGATCGTCAGGACAGCGAGCAGCTTCACTTCCGGTCGCGCCGCACGTACCGCACACGCTGCGAGCCCGGCGAACAGGCCTGCCAGCAGCAGCATACCCGCAATCCCCGTCTCATGGGGAAAGAGCGGCAGATAGACCTGCGCCGTCATCGCGACCGCGTCGCGCCAGGACGGCGTGGCGATCCACGCGATATTGGTCACGGGCATTGTCATCTGGCGGACGCTGATCATCGCCCACCATCCCCAGCCTGCCAGCACCGCGACGTTCGTCGCCAGCCACCGCGCCTGTGCCCGTCGGTCACTCCACAGCAACCAGAGCATTGTCACCCCCGCCAACCCGGCAAACAGCGCGACCGTCGTATGCGTATACAGGCCGATGAGCGTCGCAATGCCGTAGAGGACTAGGCCACCCAGCGTCCGGCGACGCAGATAGAGCACCATCCCGGTGCAGGCGAGCAGCACCGCCAGCTGCGCGAGCGCATAGCCGCGCAGCTGTTGGCTCAGATCCGTGCCCAGCGCGGAGAGCGACAGCAGCGCGGCGGCGAGCAGCCCGGCCTTCGCATCCCCGACCGCTCGCCCTAGCCCGTATGCCGCGCCGATCCCCGCCGTCCCGATCCCGATCGGCAGGAGCCGCACCGCGACATCATCCTGGCCGACCAGCGCGATCCAGCCCGACAGCATCGTGTAGAACAGTGGCGGGTTCGTCTCGCGCAGCATCCAGCTGCTCCACAGCCGCGACACGGGCTGGCGCGCGAACTCGAGCGACGCCAACTCGTCATACCACAGCGAATACTGCGCCGTGTGGATGCGGAATGCCGCAACGGCGACGAGCATCAGCGCCAGCATCAGCGGCGCGCGCAGGCGTCCCGCCGCCGCCGGGGAACCACCATGCTGATCGACCCGCTTCACCCGCATCGCCTTTCCCGATCACGCGCGCCCGCACAAGGGGCGGCCTCACCGCATCGACGATCGTCAGACGAGCTGGAACTCCCCGGATACACCCTCCGCCTGTGCGGACGGCGCGATCCACAGGCAGAAGCGGCCCGGCTCGACCGTCGGCACGAGATCCTGGCCGATGAAGAGCAGGTCGTCGCGACGCAGCGTGAACGACACGACCTGCCGCTCGCCCGGTTTCAGCGCGACACGGCGAAACGCTTTCAGTTCGCGCACCGGACGCGTCACGCTGGCCGCCAGATCGCGGATATAGAGCTGCACGACCTCTTCGGCGGCGCGTGTGCCGCTATTGCCGATCGTCGCGCGCACCGTCAGCGCGCCATCGGTCGACAGCTGTGCCGCGCCGAGATCGAGCACTTCGTATTCGATCGCACCATAGGTCAGGCCATGACCGAACGGGAACAGCGCGGCGTTGGCGAATTCGCGGTAGCGCGCCTTGTATTCGAGCAACGGGCCCGGCGGGTTGGGCCGCCCGGTGTTCTTGTGGTCGTAATGATAGGGCTCCTGCCCCGTGGCATGCGGAAAGGAGACGGGCAGCCGCGCCGACGGCCCGGTCTTGCCGAACACGATGTCGGCGATCGCCGGCCCGTCCTGCGATCCCAGAAACCAGGTGACGAGGATCGCCGGCGCCTTGAGCACCGCGTCGCTGAGCACCAGTGCACGGCCGGTACGCAGCAGCACGACGATCGGCGTGCCGGTCGCGGCCACCGCCTCGGCCAGTGCCATCTGCGCCGCAGGGATCACGATCGACGCCCGCGACTGCGCCTCGCCCGACATGCGCTGGCTCTCGCCGATCGCCAGCAGGACGACATCGGCCGCGCGTGCGGCGGCCACGGCTGCGGCAATCCCGCCGGGGAGCGGGTCGTCGATCCCCGCCCCCTGCGTCACGCTGACCTGCGCCGGGTCGGCCACCGCCGCCCGGATACCGGTCGCCAGATCGACCGCTTCGGCGTCGGTGCCGTACACGTTCCACGGACCGATCAGGTCGTGCTGCCCGGCCGCGAACGGACCTATCAGCGCGATCCGCCGCCCCTGTCGCGGCAGCGGCAGCACCGCGCCGTCATTCTTCAGCAGGACGATCGACCGCGCCCCCGCATCGCGGGCCAGCGCCAGCGTCTCGCGCGTCCGGATCCGCGTCTTTTCGCGACGCGGGTCGATCCGCCGGAACGGATCGTCGAACAGTCCGAGCGCGACTTTGAGCGCGAGGACGCGGCGGACCGCCTGGTCGAGCCGCGCCATCGGCACCTCGCCCGCCGCGACGAGCGCCGGCAGATGCGCCAAGTAGAACCCGCTTTGCATGCTCATGTCGACGCCGGCCATGAAGGCGAGCTTGGTCGCTTCGCGCGCATCCGTCGCAAAACCGTGCGCGATCAGCTCCTCGTCACCGGTATAGTCGGACACGACCAGCCCTCCAAAGCCCCATTCACGGCGCAGGATCTGCGTCAGCAGCCACGCATTCGCGGTCGCCGGAACGCCCGAAATCTCGTTGAACGCCGCCATCGTCGTCGCAGCCCCGGCGTCGAAGGCCGACTGGAACGGCGGGAAATACACCTCGCGCAGCGTACGCTCGGACACGTCCACCGTATTGTAGTCGAGCCCGGCTTCGCCCGCGCCATAGGCGGCGAAATGCTTGGCGCAGGCCGCGACCGCGTCCGACGCCGCCAGTCCCCGCTCGCCCTGGAACCCGCGGACCCGCGCGGCCGCCATCATCCGGCCGAGCAGGACATCCTCGCCCGCCCCCTCAACACCACGGCCCCAGCGCGCGTCGCGCGCGACATCGACCATCGGCGCGAACGTCCAGTCGATCCCCGATGCCGCCGCCTCGGCCCCCGCGGCCCGGGCGGTGCGCCGCGCAAGTTCGGGATCGAAGCTTGCCGCCTCTGCCAGCGGGACCGGAAACACCGTGCGCAGCCCATGGATCACGTCGGCGGCGAACAGCAGCGGGATCTTCAACCGCGACTGGCGCATCGCAGCGGTCTGCATCCGCTGTGCCATGACCGCGCCATTGCCGTTGAACACCCCGCCCAGACGCCCGGCGCGGACCTGCGCGAGCTGCTCGTCGAAACTCGACGACCCGCCCGCAGGGTTGAGCGCGGTCGCCGCCCCCCCCGCCCAGGCCGCCGCCATCAGCGTCAACTGCCCGGCCTTCTCGACGACGGTCATGCGCGCAAGCACGGCTTCGACCGATGCGGGCAAGGCACGCGGCTGTGCCGTCTGCTGCAGCAGCGCGCGCGCCGGGCTGGCGGCCCAGGCGGTGACGGCGCCGGCCCCCATGATCATCGCCCGTCGTGAAATCGTCCGTTGTGCCATCGTCGCCGCCGTCATCCGCTAACCCTTCGCCCGTGCCTGCTTCGACCGCCCGGCTTCCCCAGGCTGATGATCGTTGCAAGGTTCTTGATCCCCGTTTCTGGATCATGTAACCGGTTACATCAAGAATAACATTTCCAGCCGCGAACGACGGCCGACGCCAGAGGGGATCCTGACCAGCCATGTCGCACGCCACGATCCGTGATATTGCCCGCGAGGCGGCGGTGTCGGTGGCGACCGTGTCGCGCGCGATGAACGGGCTTACCAGCGTCCGCCCCGAATTGCGCAAGCATATCGAGGAGGTCGCATCGCGGCTCGGCTATGTCCCGCATGCCGCGGCGCGACATCTGAGCTCGGCCCGCTCGGGCATGATCGGCGTGGTAATCCCCGATCTCCACGGCGAATTCTTCTCCGAACTGCTCCGCGGTATGGACCGCGAGGCGTCGGAGCGTGGGCTGTACCTGATGCTAATGAGGATGCACGGCGACGCGGCGCGCGGTGTGGCGGCGCTGAACGCGATGCGCGGTCGGGTCGACGGGCTGCTGGTGATGGCCCCTCAGGTCGCGGCGGACGAGCTGCTCGCGCACCTGCCGCGCGACATGCCCGCGGTGCTGCTGAACTGTGCGCCGGGGCAGCCCGGCCGCGCCGAACTGCGCATCGACAACGCCTCCGGCGCCGCCGCGATCGTCGAGCATCTGATCGCGACCGGCCGCCGCCGGCTGGTCCATATCACCGGCCCCGAGGGGAATATCGATGCGGAGGAACGGTGTCGCGGCGCGCGCGACGCCTGCGCGCGTGCAGGCGTCGCGCTGCGCATCCTGCCGGGGGACTTCAACGAACCCTCGGGTATCGCCGCCGCCGTGACCCTTATCGACGAGGGGTGCGATGCGGATGCGATCTTCGCCGCGAACGACATGATGGCGATCGGCGCGATGATGACGCTGAAACGGGCCGGGATTGCCGTTCCGGAGCAGATTGCGATCGCCGGTTTCGACGACATCCCGCTCGCCCGGCTCATCACGCCTTCGCTGACCACCGCGAGCATCGACATCGCGGCCTTCGGTGCGCGCGGCGTCGCACGGCTGGCAGGCGCGATTGCCGGGCAGGACGATGGCCTGCCCGAGCAGCGCGTCCCGGTCGTCGTCATACGGGAATCGACCGCCCAGCCCGACCCGGCACGACTCAACGCATTTCTATCCACAATTCACAACAAGACACCCGATCAATCGGGAACAGGGGAACGACCATGACCAAGATGATGTTGCGTGCGGCAGCGCTTTCGCTGACGGCGCTGTCCGGCGGGGTGCTGTTCGCCCCCGCGCCGGCAGCCGCCCAGGTCGGCCAGGCGTCGCTACGCGGCACGATCACCGCGCCGGCGGACAATCCGGTCGTCGAGGTCACCGCGGTCGAGGTCGCGACCGGCCTGCGTCGCACGGTGCCCGCTGACGCCGCTGGCGGCTACAACTTCGCGTCGCTGCGCGCAGGCACCTATCGCCTCGAGATCAAGCAGCGCACCGGTACGCGCAACTCCGACAGCTTCACGCTGCGCGTCGGGCAGAGCGCCGGGCTCGACCTCGACCTGTCGAGCGCCGCGACGCCCCCCGCCGCCCAGCCGACAACGCCCGGTGCCGAACCCGATCCGACGGCGGACACCGGGGCAACCCCGGCCGCAGGCGGCACGGGCGACGAGATCGTCGTCACCGGCAACCGGATTCGCTCGCTGTCGGGCGGCCAGGTCGGCAGCAACATCACGCAGCGCCTGATCGAGCAACTGCCGCAGAACAACCGCAACTTCCTTGCCTTCGCCGATCTCGCACCGGGCGTCCGCTTCATCGAGGACGCCAGCGGCGCGTCGCGCATCCAGGGCGGCGGCCAGGACAGCCGCACTGTCAACGTCTTCGTCGATGGCGTCAGCCAGAAGGATTACGTTCTCAAGAACGGCATCACCGGCCAGGATTCGTCGCCCGGCAATCCCTTCCCGCAGCTCGGCATCGGCGAATATCAGGTGCTGTCGTCCAACTACAAGGCGGAGTTCGACCAGGTCAGCTCGGTCGCGATCACCGCGGTGACCAAGTCGGGCACGAACGAATTCCACGGCGAGGGTTTCTTCGACTACACCAACCAGAAGCTGCGCGACCGTCGCCCGAGCGAGATTTTCCCGACCACGATTCCGAAGGTGGACACGAGCAACAAGCAGTTCGGCGCGGCCCTGGGCGGCCCGATCATCAAGGACAAGGCGCACTTCTTCTTCACCTATGAAGGCAAGCGCATCACCAGCCCGTACGACGTGCGACCCGAGAACGGCTATCCGGTCGCGTCGATCCCCGAACAATATCGGGACGATTTCGGTACCTTCGCGCAGCGGTTCAAGGAAGACCTGTATTTCGGCAAGATCGATATCGTGCCGACCGACAATGATCTGATCGAGCTGTCGGGCAAATATCGCAACGAATCCGGGCTGCAGAACGCGACGGGCATCAACGCCGCGAGCACGTCGACGCTGAACAAGGTCGTCGACAAGCGCGGGCTGCTGCGCTGGCAGCATACGGGCAATACGTGGATCAACGATGCGCGCGTGTCCTATGAGGACGTGGTCTTCTCGCCGACGCCCGCGACCGACGGCATCACGCAGTTCTTCCAGGCGACGCAGCGGATCGGCAGCGGCACGCAGCGCACCGACCTGCTGCGCGCCGGTGCCGGCGGCAATTTCCAGACCAAGGGGCAGAAGGGCTGGACCGTCCAGGACGATTTCACCTTCACCGGCCTTCAGGGGCACACGATCAAGGTCGGCGCCAAGGCGAAATGGGTGAAGCTCAACACGCGCGAGCAGAACCTGACCAATCCGCAATACACCTATGACGTCAACGCGATCCCCGGCGTCGCCTTCAACGACACACTGCCCTACCAGCTTCAGTTCGGTGCCGCCGTCGCGGCGGGCAATCCCAACGTCCGGTCGAACAATTTCCAGATCGGTTTCTACGCGCAGGATGATTGGGACGTCACCGACCACCTGACGCTCAATCTTGGCCTGCGCTGGGATTATGAGCGGACGCCGGCCTATCTCGATTATGCCACCTCGGCAGAGAATGTCGCTGCGGTGTCACCCGCCAATTACGGCAACCTCATTGGCGCCGACTACGACATCAACGACTATATCTCGACCGGCAACAACCGGAAGGCGTTCAAGGGTGCGTGGCAGCCGCGGCTGGGCTTCACCTATCGCTTCGACGAAGCCGGACGCTTCTCGATGTTCGGGGGCTATGGCCGCTCCTATGATCGCAACCAGTTCGACTTCCTGCAGCAGGAGGTCAGCCAGGGCGCGTATCAGGTCCGCACGTTCAACTTCATCGGCAATGATTCACTCAACCCCTGCGTGCCGAGCCAGACCTGTATCGCATGGGATCCGGTCTACCTGACCGAGGCCGGACGTCAGCAGCTGGCGACCTCGGCGAGCGGCGGTGGCCGCGCGATCGTCATGATGAACAACGACCTGAAGCTGCCCTATTCGGACCAGTTCAGCCTTGGTCTGCGCGGCCGCTTCTCGCCGGTCGAACTCGAGCTCGGCTTCACGCATATCGAGAGCAATGACGGGTTCGCGTTCCTGCTCGGCAACCGTCGCCCCGACGGAAGCTTCTTCTTCAACGATCCGGCCAACCCGACCGACGTGCCGCAGTCGCCGTTCTCCTTCTCGCCGAACGGCTTCGGGTCGATCATTCTCGGCACCAATGGCCTGAAGACCAATTCCGATGCGGTCTATTTCAAGCTGACCAAGACCTATTCGGCGGCCTCGCCGTGGAGCATCGACGCGACCTACACATACACGCAGGCCGACGAGAACCGCCAGTTCGGCGAAACCTATTCGCTCGATTTCGCCCAGCTCTCCGATTATCCGACGTTGCGCTCGTCGGGCGTGCCGCGTCACCGGTTCGTCATCGCGGGCAGCGTCGATACGCCGATAGGCGTGACGATCTCGACCAAGTTCCAGATCGAATCGCCGATCTATCTCAAGGCGTTCATCGACAATTCGGATCCGTTCTCGCGAACGCTGGTCGGGCGCGAAGCGGATGGCCTTGGCGATCTCTGGGGTCGTCGACAGCTCGATTTCGCGTTCACGAAATATGTCCCGCTCGGCTTCATCTCCGATCAGACCAGGATCCGCATGCGGCTCGATATCCTGAACGTGATGAACGACCGCAATTACGTCGATTTTAATAACAGCCCGCTCGATCCGAATTACGGTCGGCGGTCGACCTACAGCACGGGCGGCAACGCACCGCGCACGGTCAAATTGTCGGCGGGTTTCTCCTTCTGACCTGCCCCCGGGGGACGTGGCCCAGCCACGCCCCCCGCTTTTTTTTGAAGACCAGACCCGAAGGACATCATGATCGATCGCAGGCAGATGCTGGGCCACAGCACGCTCGGCCTGGCGGGACTCATGGCCGGCTGCGCCGTGCCGTTCCGCCCCAGTGCTCCCCTCCCCAGCGCGCCCCTACCC
>NZ_LR733907.1:0-3986 GCF_902506585.1 Sphingomonas sp. T1 | reverse complement strand
GGATTGGGGGCGTGGCCTCCCGGGGGATTGGGCGCGTGGGATTCGTGCGCGTGGCGGGGTGAATAGCGGGTTTCGTAGGTAGCGATAACGCGGTAGGGCGCCGCATCATGACCGCAGAAACCCTAGTATCCGACGCGCCCGCGATGCGCGGCGCGCCGATCGGCTTTGTCGAGTTCGTGGCGCTGGTCGCAGCCCTCATGTCGCTGACCGCGCTGGGGATCGATTCGATGCTGCCCGCGCTGCCCGCGATCGGCGAGTCGCTGGGGATCGCGAGCGAGAACAGCCGGCAATATATCGTGACCGCGTTCGTCATCGGCTTCGGCGTCGCGCAGCTCGTCCACGGGCCGCTCGCCGACCGGTTCGGGCGCCGCACGGTGCTGCTCTGGTCGCTGGGGCTGTATGCGCTCGCCAATGTCGCCTGCGCGCTGGCGGGAAGCTTCACATTGCTGCTGATCGCGCGGGTCGCGGGCGGTGCGGTGATCGCTGCGGCGCGGGTCGCGACGATCGCGCTGGTGCGCGACTGTTATCACGGGCGGGCGATGGCACGGGTGATGTCGATCGCGTTCATGGTGTTCATGATCGTGCCGATCCTGGCGCCGACCTTTGGCTGGAGCGTGCTGCAGTTCGGCGACTGGCGCGCGATCTTCTGGGTGATCGCAGGCCTGACGCTGGTCGTGCTCGCCTGGTTCTGGGTGCGGATGCCCGAGACGCTGGCGCCCGAGAACGTCCTGCCGATCACGCCGGCGCGGATCCTGTCGGACTGGCGGCAGACGCTCGGCGACCGGCTGTCGCTCGGCTATACGCTGGCGGCGACCGCGCTGATGGGGTCGCTCTACGGGTATCTCAACTCGATCCAGCAGATCATGGCGGACGTGTTCGCAAAGCCCGACCTGCTCGCGCTGATCTTCGCGGTCACCTCGGTGACGATGGCGGCGGCCAATCTGATGAATTCGCGGATCGTGATGAAGCTCGGCACGCGGCTGATCAGCCACTGCGCGCTGTCGGGGCTGATCCTGGTGTCGCTGGTGCATCTGGGCGCGATCGAGGCGAACTGGGAGTCGCTCACCAGCTTTGCCGTGTTCCAGGCGCTGACGCTCGGCTGTTTCGGGCTGGCGACGTCGAATTTCTCGGCGATGGCGATGGAGAATATGGGGCGGATCGCCGGCACCGCGTCGAGCGTGCAGGGGTTCGTCAGCGTCACCGCGGGCGCGGTGATCGGCGCGGTGATCGGCCAGGCGTTCGACGGGACGACGGTACCGCTGGTGCTCGGCTTCCTGCTCGCGGGGCTCGCCGCGCTGGCAGTCGTCGCGCTGACGGAACGGGGCCGCCTGTTCCGGCCTGCGATCGTCGTCAAACCGGCCGAGTGACGGAACCGGGCACGCGTGCCCGCCGTTCCTTGACGCGAGACCGCACGACGCGGCCTGAGCAGGAGCGATAGCATGGGCGGACATCAGGTTCCCGGCATGGGCACGGGCGACGACGGGTATGACGAGGATGGCTATGACGAGAGCCAGCGCGCCGAGATCCTCGAGGCGACGCGCAGCGGCCCGGTCGATGGCGCGGTCATCACCGATCTGAGCCCCGATCTGGGCACGGACGACGACGAGGACGAGCCGATCGACGACATCGACATGGATTCGGAAGCGGTCGGCCAGACCGATTCGACCGTGACGATGGACGAGGACGATATCGACGAGGACGACGTCCAGGACGAGCTCGACGATGGCAGCATCGACGATGACGAGCTGGACGATGCCGACGACGTCGCGCTGAAGCCCTGACCCCTGCGATCCCCCGACGCACGTGCGGCAGCGACCCCCGCACGCGCGTTTCCGCTTCGATGTAGGAGGCGCGCGTGCGTATCGTGATCGCAACCGGCGGCGTGATGCCGATCCTCCTGGGATGCGGCCTTGGCGGCTGCTCGGACCCAAAGCAGCAGCAGCTCGACGTCACCGCGGCGGCGGCGCGCGCACAGCAGAACATCGCGCGCTATGCGGCGGACAGCCGCCCCGGCCGGCATCCCGTCGGCACCACCAAGATCGCGGCCGCGGCGCCCGACACCCTGCCCGAAGCGGCGGCGGCGGTGGTGCGACGCTATTACCAGCGGATCGCGGCGCATGACTTTGTTGGTGCGCGTGCGCTCTGGTGTCGCGACGGCGAATCCTCGACGCTCGACCGTGCTGGGTTCGCGAACCGGTTCGCGCGTTATGCGCGTTACGATGCGAGCATCGCGGCACCGGGCAGTGTCGATGCAGGGGCGGGCCAGCTGCACATCTCGGTGCCGGTACGCGTGACGGGGACGCTGCGCGACGGCACGCGATTTGCCGATGACGGGATGGTTCTGCTGCACCGCGTCAACGACGGGATCGAGACCGCGAGCGCCGAGGCACATCTCTGGCGGATCGAATCCACCTCGGTCGACCCGGTGATCCCGCCGCCGCGCGCACCCGCCACCAGCGCGCCCGCACGCCGCTAAGCCGCTGAAACCCGGCTATCCGTAGCGTCTTGCCGCCGCCCGGGAAAAGCCACGAAGCCGCCATGATGGCCGCGGTTTCGCCCTTGTTCGTTCATCCGACCGTCAGAAACCGTTGCCATCTTGCCACAGCCGGCGATTGTTCCCGAAATCGACGCACGGCGGTGCAACATTTTCGTCATCGACCTGTTTGGAGGGCCTGAGTGTCACGCGCCACGGGTTGTCCGGGGCGGCGGGACCCAGAACGAAACAAGAAGGTCATTCGAATATGCGTAAGCTTTCCATCGCAGTCGCCATCGCAGCAGCCGCCCTCGCCGCTCCGGCGTTCGCGCAGGACATGTCGGCTCCTGCCCCCACCGACAACAGCGCAGCGCCCGGCGAAGCCGCTGCACCGGACGGCTCGAAGGCCTTCGGGATCGAGCCGTATTTCGGCGTCATGGGCGGTTGGGAGCAGTTCGACAACGAAGCCGGCCACGGCATCCCGCAGGCGCTGAACGCCAACGGCACGCTGCGTCGCGGCTACAAGCCCTCGGGTTCGCTCGTTCAGGGCGTCCTGGGCGTCAACGTTCCCCTGGGCCCGGTCTTCGTCGGCGCAGAAGGTAACGTGATCAAGGGCATCGATGGCAACATCGACTGGCAGTATGGCGCAGCAGGCCGTTTCGGTTTCCGCGCTGGCGACAGCGGCCTGATCTACGGCAAGGTCGGCTACCAGTGGGTCAACTTCGACCATTTCTCGGGCCTGTCGAACACGGTTCCCAACACGAACCGCGACTATAGCGCGATCACCTACGGCATCGGCGCCGAAGTCGGTCCGCAGAGCATCGGCCTGAAGGGCATCACCGGCAACGCGGGCTTCCGCATCCGCGCCGAGGTCAACACCTTCGGCGACGCGCAGAGCTTCCGCCCGATGCTGGGTATCGTCACGCACTTCTGAGCCTTGGCTTAGGTACGTGAAATCGGGCGGGGTGCGAGCGATCGCACCCCGCCCTTTTTTGTGTCCGGCGTGGATCGGGCGCGCGGCTCTGGCGCGGTGGCGGGGAGGCACGGAGGATCGCGCGATGTTCCCGATGCGTTCTGGCGCATTTCCGACTCGCTTCGCCGCATGGGAGTCGACGGGCGAGTGACATCGACTCGTGGCCGCGTAGGCGCGAAAGGCGATGGAGTATGTGTTTGATTTTATGCGGTTGCTGAGCGGCAATCGCGGGACGGGTGGCGCTCGTCGTCGGAGCGGTCCGGGTCTCGCGCTACAGCTCCGCCTGGTGTTCTACGGCGTGCTGATCGGGCTGATGGTGCCGACCTTGCGCAAGATCGACTGGTCGCCGCTCGTCCCGCCGGGTCTGAAGGTCGAATGGCCGACCGGGTTCGGCGTGACCTGGCCCGCGGGGCAGCTCCACGTGCCGGGCGGCTGGGGGCGGCTGCGCAACACCGCCACCGACGTCGCGCCGTCCGCTACGGGCCTCGGCAGCGCGGCCGCGACCGCGGCGGCTGCGGCGGCGGGCGCGGCGGGCGGGCT
>NZ_LR733885.1:0-1248 GCF_902506585.1 Sphingomonas sp. T1 | reverse complement strand
TGACGTGACCCCCGTTTTTTCCTCCAGTTGGAGCTAGAGTCCGACCCCGGAAAGGGACGGACAGATGAAGCGGAAGCAGTTTTCGGAAGAGCAGATCATCGGCATCCTGAAGGAGGCCGAGGCTGGTGCGGTGGTGACGGATCTGTGCCGGCGGCACGGGATGTCGAGCGCGACCTATTACGCCTGGAAAGCCAAGTTCGGCGGCTTGGAGGTGTCCGATGCGAAGCGGCTGCGGGCGCTCGAGGAGGAGAACGCCCGGCTCAAGCGACTGCTCGCGGACACGATGCTGGACAACGCAGGTCTGAAGGACCTGCTGGCAAAAAAATGGTGACGCCCGCCGCGAAGCGGGAAGCGGTCGCGCATCTCCAGACGGCGCTGGGGATGAGCGAGCGGCGGGCGTGTGCTGTCGTCGGGGCGGATCGCACGAGCATGCGGTATCGCTCAAGCCGGGCAGATGATGGCGACCTTCGGTCGCGTCTGCGCGAGCTGGCGCAGCAGCGCCGACGGTTCGGCTATCGGCGGTTGCACATCCTGCTGCGGCGGGAGGGCATCACGATCAACCGCAAGAAGACACAGCGGCTTTACCGCGAGGAAGGTCTGACAGTCCGTCGCCGGAAGGGACGAAAGCGCGCCGTCGGCGCGCGGGCACCTGCGCCGGTGCTGGCGCTACCCAACCAGCGCTGGAGCCTGGACTTCGTTCATGATCAGATGGCCACGGGGCGGCGGTTCCGTATCCTCAACATCGTCGACGACGTGACCCGGGAGTGTTTGCGGGCGGTGCTCGACACGTCAATCTCGGGCAAGCGGGTGGTGCGCGAGCTGGGCGACCTGATCGCCGAGCGTGGCGCGCCCAAGATGATCGTCAGCGACAATGGCACCGAGTTGACCTCAAACGCGGTGCTGGCGTGGTCGGGCGATGCCGACGTCGAGTGGCACTATATCGCTCCGGGCAAACCGACGCAGAACGGGTTCGTCGAGAGCTTCAACGGTCGCATGCGCGACGAGCTACTCAATGAGACGCTGTTCTTTACGGTCCGCCAGGCGCGCACGATCCTCGCCCGCTGGGTCGAGGACTACAACACAGAGCGGCCACACTCCTCGCTCGGCTACGCCACACCGGCCGCCTTCGCCGCAGAACTCGAAAAGCAACGGTCGGGTTTAAACCTGACCGTTGCTTCACCCGCGCTCCTGCGCGACAACAACGGTCGGTCTCTGGTCGCAGCTGGATGAAAGGCGGGGGTCACGTCA
>NZ_LR733881.1:0-5885 GCF_902506585.1 Sphingomonas sp. T1 | reverse complement strand
GCCAGTCGCCCCCG
The DNA here is from genome assembly GCF_902506585.1 of Sphingomonas sp. T1. Taxonomy (NCBI): domain Bacteria; kingdom Pseudomonadati; phylum Pseudomonadota; class Alphaproteobacteria; order Sphingomonadales; family Sphingomonadaceae; genus Sphingomonas; species Sphingomonas sp. T1. The sequence continues at coordinate 5,871 of NZ_LR733881.1, read as the reverse complement.
CGCCTGCTGCTGCCGCTCCCGCGCCGGCCCCCGCGCCGCTGTCCGACGAACCGATCGCCGCCGCCAGCTTCGACGCCAACCCCGCCGCCGAAGCCGCCACCCCGACCGAGGCGCCAGCCCCGACCCCGGCACCTGCCCCGGCTCAGACCCCAGCGGTCGACCACGCAGCCGCCCCCGTCACCCAGCTCAAGGGCCTCGGCCCCAAGGTCGCCACCCGCCTCGCGGAATTGGGCGTCACCACCGTCGGCGACATGGCCGCACTCTCCGAAACCGAAGCGCAGAACATCGACGCGCAGCTCGGCGCCTTCACCGGCCGCATGGGCCGCGACCGCTGGATCGAACAATCCCGCCTCCTCGCCGCCGGCGACAAGCCCGGCTTCGAAGCGGTCTTCGGCAAACTCTGAACCGGCTCGGCTTCTCGATGCAAGACCAGTAAGTTTCTCATCATTGGTCAAAGAGAACGTTGGGTGTAGGTTGCTTTACAATGAGCCAGCACCCTCACTTCCTTGATAGGACTGGTCTCGTCTGGGCTGTGGCCGGGACATTGGTAAGTTTGCTTATCCACGTAGGCGGATGGACATATTCAGGTTCCATCGCACCTGGATGCGCACCATCTGATTCGCCTGCGTATTGTACCTCAATCTGGGCACTTTTTGCGCTTACGCTCGTGCCACCGGTCATTCTTGTCGTCATGCTTGCGCGCGATCGAAGGCTACGCTGAACGTCCACATTGGGGTCAGCCGCTTGATCGCTTCACGAACGGCTGGGCTTGGTGACTAAAGGACGTTGGCCGTGCAATTTCATCCTGCTCATCGTTTGATGCGTCACAGGTAGATCTGGAGAAATCGCGTGGACGTTGGCCGTTCCGTCACCAAGACGATCGACGAGATCGAAAATGGCGATCTCGAGTCCGCAATGCTTCACGCTTGCAACGCCGTCGACGGTACCGCCGCCAAGGCGCAGCCATCAACGCCATCGTCAACGCGTCCGTCCAACAAGCAGTTCACGGAGTTTCTGCGCGGCAACTATGCCATCCTCGGTGCGACGGGCATGCCGGGGATCAATCTGAATGAGACCAGATTTCCGGTAGATGTGGAACGCCCCAAGGCACCGGGCGGTCAGCCCGATTTGGCCGATGTATTGTATGGCATACATCGCTGCACGCACGGACACGGTGCAGAGATGCCAAAGGGTTTCGAGCTCATTCCAGACTTCGGGTCTGATTCCAGAATTACATCCGCCCTAATCGAAAGAGGCCGCATTCGCTTAAGCGACCGGATACTTTTCGGGTTGCTCGCAGTGGCAATCATGGCCCCCGAGAACATCGGACAACAGACGCCATCTGGCTATCATCTAACACTTGCTGGCGTGACCTATCAGATCAACGACTGGTGGGGAAAGCGCGTCGAGTTTGAAGAGGTGTGTAAGCCACTCAATGCGGTTCAGGTGACAATGGATTTTGGTGACTGGATGACGTGATATGAGCAACGGAGTACCGCTTAATCACGGCAATTAGGCGTCAGCCGACCAGTCGATCTGCATCTTTGCGCGATGCAAAACCTCCAAGCCTCGCACCCCCAGCCTCAAACCTCGCTGACGAGCAGCTTGTCGATCCGTCGCCCGTCCAGATCGACGATCTCGAACTTCCACCCCTGTTCGACGAAGCTCTCGCCCTCGCCCGGCAGATGGCGGAACACCGCGAGCGCCAGCCCTGCGACGGTCGCGTAATCGCGGTCCTCGGGCAGGTCGATGCCCAGCCGGTCGGCCAGCGCATCCGCCGCCATCGTGCCGGCGACCAGCAGCGAACCGTCGTCGCGCACCACCACCGACGGCGAATCGTCCGGGTCGGCATCCGACTTGAACTCGCCCGCGATCGCCGCGAGCAGGTCGGCGGGGGTCACGATCCCCTCGAAATGCCCGTATTCGTCGTGGATCAGCGCCATCGGCACCTCCGCCTGGCGCAGCGCGATCAGTGCGTCCATCGCGTCGATCTGGTCGATCACCACCGGCGCCTTGCGCATCAACACGTTGAGGTCGAGCGGTTCCCCGCGGAACAGCGCGGCGGCGATGTCGCGCGCCTGCACCACGCCGCGCACCCGGTCGATCGACCCGTCGCCGACCGGCAGCCGCGTATGCTGCGACGCGAGCAGCGTGTCGCGGATCTCGTCGGCATCCCAGTTGCAGTCGAGCCAGTCGATGTCGGTCCGCGGCGTCATCACCTCGCGCACCGGCCGGTCGGCCAGCCGCACCACGCCCGAGATGATCGAGCGCTCATGCTCCTCGATCACGCCCGACTTGGACGCCTCGGCGACGATCAGGTGCAGTTCCTCGGCGGTGACATGCTCCTCCGATTCGCGGTTGAGGCGCAGCGCCTTGAAGATCAGCGCGCTCGTCGAATCGAGCACCCACACGATCGGCGCGGTGATGATCGCCAGCCAGCGCATCGGCCGCGCCATGAACGCGGCGATCGTCTCGGGCGATCGCAGCGCGAACTGTTTGGGCACCAGCTCGCCGATGATCAGCGAGGCATAGGTGGTCAGCCCGATGACGATCGCAAAGCCGACCGTCTCCGCGGTGCTCGCGCTCAGCCCCAGCGCCTGCAGCCGCGCCGCGGTCGGCGTGCCCAGACTCGCACCCGAATAGGCGCCCGCGAGGATCCCGATCAGCGTGATGCCGATCTGCACGGTCGACAGGAACTTGCCGGGGTCGGCGGCGAGCAGCAGCGCGGCACTCGCGCCCTTGCGCCCGGTCCGCGCCAGCGCATCGAGCCGCGCACGCCGCGACGACACGATCGCAAGCTCGCTCATCGCGAACACGCCGTTCAACGCGACGAGCGCGAGGATGATCGCGACGTCGATCCAGGGGAAGGGGGGAAGCGGTGCCATTGGCTCGATCGTCTCTTGGCGCACATTCGCGCGCTTCACAACCGGTCTCGACACTTATCGTCATCGGGCGTTCAGTGCGCAGGTGGAACAATCGCCGAATATGCCGGGTTATCTGCGGCATGATCAAAAGGGACAGAGACATGAAGGCCAAGGGTATATTCATCGGCGCAGCGCTCGCCGCACTCGTCACGACGTCGGCCTGCACGACCGATCCGGAGACGGGCCAGCGGACGATCTCGAAGACCGCGCTCGGCGGCATCGGCGGCGCGCTCGGCGGCTATCTGCTCGGCGACATCGTCGGCGGGCGCAACGACCGGACCGAGAAGCTGCTCGGCGCCGGCATCGGCGGCCTCGCAGGCGCGGGCGTCGGCGCGTACATGGACAAGCAGGAGCGCGATCTGCGCGCGCGCACCGCAGGGACCGACGTCCAGGTGATCCGCCAGGGCGACGACCTCGTCCTCAACATCCCGTCGGGCATCACCTTCGCCTATGACAGCGCGACCGTGCAGCCGCAGTTCCAGCGCACGCTCGACCAGGTCGCCTCGACGCTCGGCCAGTATAACCAGACCTATATCGACGTGTACGGCCACACCGATTCGACCGGCAGCGACTCCTACAACCAGACCCTGTCGCAGCGCCGGGCGACCTCGGTCGCGGATTATCTGTCGAGCCACGGCGTCCAGTCCGCCCGCATCGGCACCCGCGGCTACGGCGAAAGCCAGCCGATCGCCTCGAACGACACCGACGCCGGCCGCGCCGCCAACCGCCGCGTCGAGGTGAAGATCGTCCCCATCACCCAGAACGACCTCCGCTAACCACCCCCGTCCGCCCGCCCCCTCCGTCATCCCGGCGAAAGCCGGGACCCAGGGTGCGGGCGGACTTGCAGTAGAAGAAGGGGGGTTCGCGCGGAGACGCGGAGGCGCGGAGGGTGTGGACGCCGCGAAGCAACCACCCGATCACCTCCGGCAGAGCTAAAGGTCAGGGTCTCCCGACCGAAAGGCCGGACGCACCCCCTCCGCGCCTCCGCGCCTCCGCGTGAACCCCTTCTCCTTAATCCCCCCGTCTTGATCACCCCGTCATCCCGGCGAAGGCCGGGACCCAGGGTCAAAAGCGCAAACCCGCATGGCCCTGCGCCCCGGCGTCAGCCGGAAGAACCAGCACGCGCCACAAGACAGAAGAAGTTTGGTTCACGCGGAGGCGCGGAGGCGCGGAGTAGGTGTGGACGCCGCGAAGCGACCGCCCGATCACGTCCGGCAGCGCTAAAGGTCAGGGTCTCCCGACCGAAGGGCCGGATGCACCATCTCCGCGCCTCCGCGCCTCCGCGCGAACCCATTCTTTTTCTACGGACGCCGCTCCCGGAAAAACCCCGTCAGCAACGCCCCAGCCTCCCGCTCCCCGATCCCCGCATAGACCTCAGGCCGATGATGGCACGTCGGCTGCCCGAAGAACCGCGCGCCATGTTCGACCGCGCCGCCCTTCGCATCCGCCGCCCCATAATAGAGCCGCGCGATCCGGGCGTGTGCGATCGCCCCCGCGCACATCGCGCACGGCTCGAGCGTCACCCACAGATCGCAATCCTCCAGCCGATCCCGCCCCAGCAGCTTCGCCGCCGCGCGAATCGCGAGCATCTCGGCATGCGCGGTCGGATCGCACAGCGCGCGCGGCGCATTGGCCGCGGTCGCGATCACTTGCCCTGCACGCACCACGACAGCGCCGACCGGCACCTCGCCCGCCGCCGCGGCGTCGCGCGCGGCGTCGAGCGCGCGCCGCATCGGGTCGGGGATCGGAAACATGCCCCGCCCTGCCCTGCCTTCCCCATCAGGTAAAGCCGCAGGGCAGGGCGGGCGCGGATCAGTTGGCGGGCACCTGGCCATTGTCCGCCGCGGTCCCCGGCTTGTCGACCGAGATCGTCGGCACCGCGACCGTCTTGGTCTCGGTCCCCAGCCGCACCTTGGCGACGTCCGCCTCGAATTTCGGCGTCTGGATCGCGCCGGCACGCGTCTGGTCAATGTTGATGATCCCGAAATACATCAGCGCGACGACGGCGAGCAGCGCGATCGCGACCAGAGACAAGAGCGTACGCATGGAATTCCCCTTATATAAGGCCACGACCCATGACGGGCGTCGACCGGTTCGATGGCGTAACAACGTCGATCAACCCCGCGCGGTTGCACGCCCCGCTCTGCCGCCCCGTTCGCCGCATCCGCGTGGGCGCCGATCGGCAAAAACGGGTGAATCGGTTGACGCGGCCGCGCTTGCCGGGTATCCGCGCGCCTTTCCGGGGTTCCTCCCGACACTTGATAGGTAGACAGATGTCGCGCATTTGCGAACTGACCGGCAAAGGCCGGATGGTCGGGAACAACGTGTCCCACGCCAACAACAAGACCAAGCGTACGTTCCTGCCCAACCTGCAGAACGTCACGCTGATCTCCGACTCGCTCGAGCAGAGCGTTCGTCTCCGCGTCTCGACGCACGGCCTGCGTTCGGTCGAGCATAATGGCGGCCTCGACAACTGGCTCGTCAAGACCTCGGACGACAAGCTCTCGCTCAAGGCCCGCCGCCTGAAGCGCGACGTCGTCAAGAAGATCGCCGCCGCCGCCTAACCCGCGCGACTGCGACACGGCCCCGGCCCGCGCTCCCACCGGAGCGCGGGCCGTCGGCGTTTGTGCGCTTGCCGCACGGACACGCGCCACCGAACCCGTTCCACCCCCCTTTCCGTTCGTGTCGAGCGCAGTCGAGACACCGCCCGCCCGGCGCACCGTCCCCTCCCCGTTCGTGTCGAGCGAAGTCGAGACACCGCTACCCCGCTCGCCCCCCGCTACCCCTCCAGCCGAAACTTCAGCAACAACGTCCGCTCCAACGCAGTCTCGTTGTCGTCCGACACGATCCACACCACCGTGTCGTCCCCCTCGCGCACCACCGCGATCCCCTCGAAATTGTCGTGCACCAGCGGCGCCGCCAGCCGCGCGATCTCGCGCCCCCGCAC
>NZ_LR733882.1:0-69610 GCF_902506585.1 Sphingomonas sp. T1 | reverse complement strand
CGGAGCGGCGATCAACACCAAAGTTGGCCTTGCATTGCCTGTCGCGCCGCGACAATCTCGCTCCCGTCACGGCCGCAGAGTCTCATCCTGATCGCCGCTACTGTCTCATCCAGATCGCCGCTCAATAGGGCGCCCTGCACTGAGCGAGAGGTATCCCTTCATCTCCTCGCCGGACGACCTTCATAGCGGCTCATAATACTGATTGCAGCCCGTGAGCTCTAAAAATTCGGCGCTTGGAAAGGTGACGATCCTGCGGATGCACTCCTTAGGCAAGGCCACTCGGACGCGGTCATGCGGCAGACCATCGTAGGAGTGGCCAGCACGCCAAGCAGAGAACTGCCGCGCAATGTGCGCTTCGAACCCAAGGCTATCTGGAAACAAGCCGATCGGGATCGCCGCCTCCACGACAGATGGGATACCAACCGATCGCAACACCGGTCCGAGCGTCGGGTCGCGGTCGATCGCCGCGTATAGGGATTCCCCACCCCAGAAGCGGAGAAAGTCCTCAATCCCGGTGTCGTTATGCGGCCGCGTGAACAGAAACCAGATGCGGCCAACTCGGGTCGGCGAGTCCGCCTGGTGCCGTCCCTTGAATCCATCGGCGATAGCCGACGAAAAAGCGCCTTCCGCTTGTGCTGCATCGATCCGCTGGAACAACGCGTCGACGCTAGGCAGAAACATACCATTGGAGAGGATAGCGTCTGCTTCGCGAGCCGTCAGGCGGGTGTTATGCCAAGCGAGAATGTCATGAGCCTCGAGCACGGCGTAGAGCCTGCGGATGATATCATCATATTCATAGGGCGTCGCAAAGCGCTGATCGCCGTGCCAGTCGTCGAGAATCGCGACCGTCCCGTCGAGGAAGTTGATGACCTCCGCCGGCCATGTGGCGGGCGCATCGTAATCAAGAATCATGGCGCCTTCTCGATCATCGAGGCGAGGCGGAAAGGCAAACCCGCTTTCACGCTGGGAAGGCTTCGGTAACCCGGTTCGAGGTCACCCAGAGCGTGGACATGCCGGAGAGCTGGTCGAGGATGAGCGGCTCGCGCAATCGCACATCGAGGCTTCGCAGATGAAGGCGGTCCACGCTGTTCGAAACGCGATACGGCAGGGTCAGCCCGGTCTCGCCCAACCCGGCATGGTGCGGATAGAGCAAGACCAGCTCACGGCAATCGTATAACTGGCCGTAGGCCATCATCTGGTAAACATCGGACTGGCTGACACCGTGTTTACGATCCTCGACCAAAGGTGACAGCCGTTTCCACTTTGTGTCGATTATCGCGACAACCTTCCCGCCGTCCTTCGGACGCCGACGGAGGATCAAGTCGGGCTTCGTCTGGAAGCGCCCGCGCCCCCCCTCCTCGATCAGACAGAACAACCGACCGCCTTGCGACTCCACGCTCAGATCGAGCGGGCGTATCGCCTTTCTCATCAAAGCCGCGACATAGGCTTCGAACAGATCATTCATCGGGAAGAGGAGCGTGATCCCTTGGCCGGCGTCAGAGGCGCGGTGCGTCGCCTGCCAGTCGCGCTTTAGAAACAGCCGCGCGAGCCCGTAGAGTGTTTCCCAGCGCCGATTGGTCCGGTCGATGCGAACCGATCCCCAAGGAAGGGCGGAAACGCCGACATCGCTGATATCCGCCAGCACGAATCGCAACTCGTCGAGTTTCCGGATTGTCGCCCCTGCCCTGGCATGGCGACGGAGCGCGATCACACATGCCTTCATCACCTGCAAAAGCGGAATATCGTTGGAGAGAGCGTCAAACCGGCAAGCAAGCCTATCCGGCCGCACTGCGTGCGCGGTAAATTGCCTCACTACGTTCAGCCGGCCACGCAGGGCAGGCAGGTCTTGCTCCTGTGCCAGATACATCCGCGGCAACCCGCGCCGCGCCTCTGTCAGCAGCTTGTCGGCAAAAATCCGGATCAGGATATCGAGCAGGCTGTCTTGCTGACGTGCCATACTCGCCGCCGCGCCGTCGCCGATGTTCAATCCCAAGGCCACATCAAGCATTCGAACCAGACGCTGGCGCACGGTGCTCCGGGTTTCGATATCCTCCCCTTCCGCCGGGTCGATCTTCGGAAGGATTTCGAGGCTGCATCCCGGCGCCGCGATCATGCCGACCATCTGTCGTGCGGTCAGGTGACGGTAGTGATCGCTGAGTATCCCCGTGCCTTCGTCGCCGCCGAGGGGGTGGGCGCGAGCAGCGGTGATCAGCGCATTGGCCTGCGTGCGCGTGAAACCGGCATCGTCTGGTCGATCGAGTACCGGGACACGTCCCCATTCACTGACCGACAAATGGCTCATTCGGGCTCGGATCCTGACGGCGCTTGGCCGACCAAGCCTGCGAAGGCATCATCTGCGAACCTGTCGCGCACGAACCAGCTATCGCGCTCCTCGCCTTCGATGCCCGGGGGAGGTGCGAGCTTTCGCACGCCGATGAAGCCATCGCCAAGCACGCCCTGTATGCGGCTCCAATCCTCAAAGAAATACTCCTGAAGGAGTGGAATCACCTTGTCCCGCATGACGTTCACGACAGCGGCTCGGCTGTCGCATCCCATGAAAAACGCGTGACCGATCCGATGCTCTCGATCGATCAGATACTCGATCCGGTCATTGATCGTCATAAGCACAGCCTTCAGGTCGATTCCATCAACGGTCTCGAGCAACTCCGGTCTTGGCGTGATCTCGTGGAAGACAAAGCGGCGGCGTAGCGCTGTGTCGAGTAGCGCGATCGAGCGGTCGGCCGTGTTCATCGTACCGATGATGTGGAGGTTGGCGGGAACGCCGAAGTCCCGCTTCTTCGAGTAAGGCAAGGTCAGGGTCAGGGCATTGTCCATACCGAGCCGCTTGTCAGGCTCGATCAAGGTTATCAGCTCGCCGAAAACCTTGGAGATATTGGCTCTGTTGATTTCATCGATGATGAGCACGAACTGGTCAGGCTCGACCTCTCCTTCACCAACCGCTTCCGCGCTCTCGTCGCCGACCAGGCGCCCGAGTGCCGGCAGGTTCATCCGCTTCGTCGCGATCGGATAAAGCGTGCGCATCGTGAAGTTGCCGTCGACGATGGTGTCGAGGGCTAAGGGCTCATCGAGCGTGAGCAGCCAACGCACGTCCCGCCGATGCGCGTAATGCCCCTCGGCCGAAGGCTCATACCGATAGTCGCCTGTTACCTCGGCGACGCCCCGGAAGGCCGTATTGCCGTAGGGGACGATGACGATGTCGCCCACCTTCATTTCGCAGCGGAAGGGCCACATCTGGGTCCAATTGCTGGGTGTGGGATCCTCAGGATTCCGTTGAAGCCACTCCGCCTTGATTGCTTCGAAGGTAGAAAATCGCTCGTCACTCCAGTCTATCGTACCTCCCCAACCGAGCGTGATGTAGCTGTTTGCAATTGCAGCATCGTAGACGTCGTTCTCGCTGCCGATCGCACCTTGACCCATTTTCCAGAACCGCCGATCGCTAAAGTCGAAGCCCGTCGCACTGACCGACTGTACGGTGCGCGTGCGCGCCTGATCGGCAAGCGCACAAATTTCACGGAAGATGCCAGGACGTGCCTCAAGCCGAAAACCGACCGTGGCTCCCTCGTCGTCTCCGGTCTCAGGGCGCAGCCCCTCCACAAAGCTCTCATAGTCGTAATTCTGGTGGAAGGTGACGAAGGCGATCCGTTTCTCTGCCTCCAGGTCGCGATATCGGCCCATGAGGGCCTTCCGGCCATCCCCGGTGTCGGGGTAATCCGCACTGCCGTCACAGAGCGCCACGGCCTCACGGGCCGTCTGATAGGTCTTGCCGGTGCCCGGCGGACCAAAGAGGATGAGGTTTGTTGGCAGTTGCTTTGGCCCGGTCACATCGCCAGCCTCCGATTTCAGTAAAAAGGTCAGTTTGCGGGTTGTGCTTTGCCGCGGCCCCTCCGCTGTCGGGCGCGGCACATTCGCAAGCTCCAAAAAGAGTCGACCCTCTAGCGCCTGGCAGATGTTCGGCCACGCCATCTGCAGGCCCATCTCGTTGTTCAGCGGCCCAACGGTGATCGTTACCGTCGCCCGCCCCTCGGCGCGCGCAGGGATGATGTAATTGTCCAAGACATATCGACGGATCCTGTCCGCCTGGCTCTCGTCTTTCTCATCCTCGTCCGTCGTCTCGGACATCGAATAGTTCGGATCACGACCTTCGCGAAAATAGCCATATTGCTTGAGGGCCGCGATCATATTTCCTAGCTGGACCTGCGGCTCCTCCGCTTTTGGCACCACGGCCCGCATGCCTTCCAGATCTGCTTCCGGGTCGCTCTTGAGCGCAGTCAGCTTGTCGAGAAGCTGCTGCCATTTCCCGGCATCGAACAGTTCGTCGAGCGTGTCTTCGGCGAAGCCGAGCCCGTGTATACCCCGTTCCGCCCGGAAGCTTCGACGGACTCGGTTGTCCGTTGCCTTCTTGGTCAGGGACTGTTCCTTCCAAAGGCGTTTGCCCAACCAAGTCCTGAACTCTTGTTCCTGCATCTATCCCCCCACGTCGGGCCAGCGGCACCGAATTCGATATCTTTTAAGGCAGCCCTACTGACCTTCGGGACGACCGTCAGACCAAGGAAGCGGGTTCGCCTTTGCGGCGAGATAACTCGCATCCAGGCGTGGAGTCAGGAGCAGGATGGCCGATATGCGTCGCGCCGCGTCAGGCAAGAACATCATCTCTTGGATGGATAGAGGGCGGCCCAGCACCCCTTGCTCTCGATAGGAGAGCCACTTTTTCAGAACTTGGTATCCTGAGAGCGAATAATTCCACACCAATTCTGGGACGTTTTTAAGAAATACGCGGTCAGACAGATAAATATCGTATGTCGCCAGTCCGAGAAGGGCAAAAAGCTCCTCGCTATCAATCTGCTGCGCCGCGGCCTCTTCCTCGAAAGCCACGCGCTCTTCGACGAAGTAATCACGACGGACAACCTTCCCTCTTCCGGGCATGACAATCTGGTTTCCGTTGGCGGTGATCTGGATGTTGCCCCAGCCGGCCCGTACCGACAGATCGTCGTCAGCAATCATTGCACCATCGGTGCGGGCCGGCTGGCCGACGACCCTTAGACCCGGATGTGCAGCGCCGCCGATCAGTGGCGCGACGTTCGATTCGGTGTCGAGCAGCTTCGCCAGTATCTCGCCAGCTCCTGCGGAGACGGCGAGGACGGGAGGATCGGCCGGTACAGGAACGCGCGGCCACCCCATCCGCAACGCGCTCCTGTTGTCCGTCCTGTTCGCCGGCGAATGCAACATGGCGAGCGCGTGATGAAATATGGTTGTTGGAGCGAGCTCTCGGTCTCGAAGATACTCAGCAACCGAACGCGAGAGGTTGATCCTCGGCTCACCTTTGGGCTCGTCCGGTGCGAGCAGCATCGGGAAGAAGGTAGAGAACCCACTCCCATAATTATCCGCAAGCGTGCTCGTCAGAGCGCCGCGATCGAAGCTCTCCTGAGTTTGCTTCTCACGCGCCTCGATCCAGAGATTCCCGTTGAACGCATTCGGAAAGAAGTCGGGGCTTTTCTCGCCCAGCAGCTTTGTCTCCGGTTCCCAATATACCCACCGCGTATCGAAGGGGCGGTAGCTGTACTTCACTATGTGATCAGCAAGGATGCCTGTTTTCAGAAGTTCAGCTCGCGTCTTTGCCGGTTCATATCGCTTAGTTGCTTGAGCAGCCTCGGGGTAGCGAGCTGCAAAACTCTCGAAGCTCAACGCCGCGTCGTAATAGTCAGCAATGCGTTTGCCGAGCGCATTACGGTCGATATCTACAAGGAACTGATCACGCTTCGTCTGAACACCCGACATATATGTCGGCAGCAATTCGGTGATCTGTGGCCAATCTAAATATCCGCTCTGGAGGTTTGTCTTGATAAACGGCAGGCCAAGCGGCAGCGAAGGCGTGATCTCTTCGTAGATTTCCTCGGCCGCCGTGCTCCCGGTCGCTGCGAGTTCGTCTACCTTACCCGTGCCCCAGAGCAACCGTGACTCGATGGTCGATGCGGCGACATGGTCAAGCCGGCGAACCATCGTCGTGATGGTTGTTCCAACCTGAATTCCCTCCCGATTTTGAACCGTCGAGAAAATCGAAGGGTCTGCAAGGCCATCCGGTGTCTTCTTCCCTGTCTTATATTTATCGCCGTTCAAAACATCGACACGGATCGCGTCAAACACGTCGAGAAAACGCTCGCGCATTCCGGTGAACGATAGGCCGTCGAGCCACGAGTAATTCGATATGAAGCACACGACACCCGCGCCTGTCTTGTCGACGATGCGCCGCTCGGCCATCCGAAAGAAGCGAACGTACAGGTCGTTGAGGCCCTGTCCTTCGGGCGGTTGGACAGTCTTGGTCGTCTTATAAGCTGACGAGAGCTCGCGCTCTTCCTCAACGGCGACACCCGCAAAGCCGTTATAAGGAGGATTGCCGAGGATCACCAAAATCGGCGCGTCCTGCTTCACTTCGTCAGCGCGTCGCCGTTCTTCTTCGAGTTCGGGGAACGGCAACGGCTTCGATACCACCGGCTCCCAACCGGTCAGCGCGTTGGTGAGATAGACTCTCGCCCGCTCGTCTTCCGATTGCAGAACCGCGCCCAACGAGCGCAGGACAAGCCCCGCCTGTAGATGCGCGACGATGAACGGCGCGGGCATGATCTCAAATCCGAAAACGCGTTCCAGCGCAGCTTTCTTGACCAATTGGCCCGTCATGCTGCCATAGCCAGATGCAGCCAATGACTCGCTTATCCTGCGGAGGACCGACGCGATAAACGTCCCGGTCCCGCAGCATGGGTCAAGAATGTACACGTTCTCGGATGCCAGACCCTCAGGCAGCCCGAGGTCTGTTTTCAACGCAAGGTCCACCCGCGCGACCATATAATCGACGACAGGTGTCGGTGTGTACCACACGCCTAGTTCCTTGCGCAGGACAGGGTCAAAGGCCTCAAGAAACGGCTCGTAGAAATAGGGCACCGCCTCGGTATCGTCGAACTTGTCGAAGAATGAATCGATCTGAACCCGGTTCAGCGTCGCCGCCGTCCAATCCAGCACCTCCGTCAGGTGCAACGGCTGGAGGTGGAGGGGGCTTGCGATTTGCTGAAAGAGAGTACGTACGAACGGTACATTGAGGTGCCAAACTGCACCATGCCAGTCGAACCGCTCCGTCGGCCTCGGTAGCTGGCGAGCCCAAAGCACCCACGCGGAAAACACCCCATAGAAGAGTGTCTGCACAAGCGTGGATCGGAAGAAATGGTCGCCCTTCTCAGCTTCGAAAGCAACTCCCAATGCCCCTTCAAGCGACTCGCGCACGGTGTGAAGCGCGGGCAGATCCCCCGCATCCGTGACCCTTTGAAGCGCGTCTCGTGCGTAGGATGCGAGGAACCAAGCGACGTCTTTTGGTTCATGGAGTGCTACAGATTGTGTTAGAGCGCGCCGGAGGAACTCAAAGAACGTGCGCCCGTATTGCCGTGCCGACTTCGTTGGTTCCGAGACCAGGTCCCAAAATGCCTTCTCGGACGTGGCAAACCGAAAGGTTTCCAGCCGCACTGGCAATCCGCCGGGCCCTTCGCCGATGACGATGAAATCGCGTAAGTTTGTGACGAGGACGCTTCGGTAGGCACCAAAATATTTGGTGACCTGTTCCGTTTGGGCGGTCACCCAGGCGTCGTCGCCGACGCTCTTCATTTCAATCACGCCGCGCTCGGGGGACTGGCCGCGCCGAGGTTCTCCCTTCTGCAGCTGCGACGCTGCGAAAAGGCCAAAATCGGGATGGCCCGCGCCAGTGTTTCCCAGGTCCGACAGGCATATGACCCGCGGGCTCAGCTCGGCGCCGACGCCGTTGAGGAGTTCAGCAAAAGCGGGATAATAAGATCGCTCTTTGGTTCCCGCTCCCAGGCTTCGAACATCTCTGAGCGATCGAAAATAGCTCTCGATCTTGGCGTCGACCTTATCCACGTGAACCCAATGCTCTGATCCTCTCGCGGGGGCATGATCGCCCCAAGCCTGCGTCTGCGCCCCTACGAAGAGCCAATCGCAATATCGCGGCGATGATGCCGCGTGGCAATGTCAACCTGACCCGCTGGCCACAGCCCTGAACGTCGACTTGAATCGACGGCTTCACGTGCGAATGCTGACGATATTCCGTCGAGCCGAGATATTTTATTGGATTCATGCCGCGGCCGCAAAGATGTGGTGGATCAGAAAAGGATCGACCGTGCCGCTGCGGCGATGTGATGTATCGAAGACGCGCTCAATTTCGGGCACGAAGCTCGATCTGAGCAGCGCGGCGTCGCAGTCGATCATCAGGTCACGGCCGCGGGACATGATCGCCGTCTGGACAGACTGGATCGCGAGATTGATCTGGCTGTCATGCGCGTACGCTGCCGTTTCGTGTTCAGCTGATCTGATAATACATGCAGGAATAAGGTTATCGACATTCGTTACTTAGCAGTTGTCAACCTGATCCAATTGACGAGCCGCTAGTCTGCGGTGTGGATCAGACGTATAGTCGGATCGATATAATGGCTGCAATTTAAGACGTCGAGCACTGCATCATGCCAGCACGGCCCGTGCCGCGGCGCGCTCACCGTGTTCGAACGCCTCGGCAAAGCTCTCGAGGTCGGCACTGGTCATACCGAGCGCCCGTCCCTCGTCCTGCCAAGCCGCGACGGCCTGTTCGACCTGGGCCAGCATATCCTTCGCGCGAGACGGGCTAATGCGAAAGTATGGCAGCACCGACATGAGAGCATCGATGGTCGCCTCAGGTCCAACCTCTTCCGAGACCCAGGTCTTCAACTCGCGCAGTCGCTCAGGGAATGGATTGATGTCGAAGGCTGGCGCCAGCCGCCACAGGCCACGGTCGACGTGCAGGAAACCGTGGTTCATCAGATGATCGTCGACGTTCGTAATCAGGATCGAGAAAGCGATCCGGCGCCATAGCTCCTCGATGTCGGCGGTGGGGGCGCTGCCATTTACCCGAAGCGCATCGACGATCTCGGTATAGGCGTGCTCCTGCGCATCGCCGGGCTCCGCACCGATCATCGTCGCTGCCGAGACGTACATGAGCCGCCCGCCCCCTGCGGGCCGATCGAACCGCCGGATCAGCGCGATCGCGTCACCATCGCTGTCGATCAGCCGGGCGTCGGCCGCGTCGATCCCGGCGCGACGGGCCAGCCGCATCGCCAGTACCTCCCCTCGTGTGACCGAGCGCTCGTCGGCGACGCTCGGAAACTTGCCGATCGACAGGCGCCCTTCGTCATCGACGACGGTGCATTTGGGGCGGAGTCCACCGAGCGAAGTGCCGCGACCGCGTAGATAGGCGAGATCGGCTGCGGTTTCGGTGTTCGTTTCAACCGCCCGACTGGCAGCCAGGAGGTGACCCAGTTCGATGAGGGGTGGAGTGGTGCGGCGACCATCCTCGGTCGCGCGCTGAGCGGTCCCTTGTTCGTCGACGAGACGCAGCGCGCCAACCCGGCTGACGTCGTCGACCGCCAACAGATAATCGAGGCCGTTCAAAGCGCGTGCGTCGACCTCGTCGCCGCGGCGGCGGGCGTCCTGCCGCCGCTTGGCATGGTCGCGCTGGATGACGCGCTTACCCCATCCGTCTGGCTCGGTGTCGGCAATCGCTGCATGGAAGACAGAGCCGGTGCCGATCTTCCGGTGGAATTGTGGACCGGAGACGAGCGGCAGCGCAGGCTCCAGGGCGAAGCGGTCGGGAGCGGCCAGCCAGCCGGCGTCATATTCGAAGCCCGCGCTCTCGCGGTTGCCCTGCTGATTGTAGTGCAGCAATCCGACACCTCGGGCTTCGTCGCCAATTTGAATGCCGATCGTCCGCCTCATAGCGAAACCGGCGGTTTGGGTCTGCGGACGCGCTGCGGCATACGTTCCACGTCGAGCAACAGACCTTGCTCGTCTTTCCTGGCGTCGAGGATCTCTCCAAGGCTCTCGCCAAAACCCAGAACGAAGAAGGTCATGGCGTATGTACCCAATGCGACGGTCGGATCGCCTTTTTCCAGCTTGAGATATGTGCTCTTGGCCACACCGATGCGTTCGGCCATCATAATTACCGTGAGGCTGCGCTTCTTGCGCGCTAGCGCAATATCGGCGCCCAGCTTCGTCAAGCTCCGCCTTACGCGCGGCGGAAGAGTATCAGCGACAGTCGATCGCATCTAGCGTCTCATATAAGCGCCCATCGGGCAAATACGGTACGTTATACACGACCTTACGTTGCCAGTCTAGGTAGCCGGTTCGAGCCGCGTTGCCGGGTTCGACAGGGGCGGATGCAAGTGCCTGCTCGGGCGGCATCGACAGAACCGATAATCTCACACAGAGTGTCGGCCGTGGCGGCTTGCTCTCCAGGGAGCCGGCGCCGCGGTGCGTGGTACGTGCAAGTCGCAGGGCGCGGGGCCATGTCGTTGGTCTACCGATCAGACCGCGCAACCTTCACGAGGCAGAATGAAAGCCCTAGACGCCCTGAAGGCTGCCCCCCCTGAGGTGCGCGCAGCAGCGCTTGGCATTCTCGATCAGGTGTCGGCGCCCTTGACCAAGTGACAACTCGCCAGCGCCCTTCGCGCGCATGGCATCGGGCTGCTCGATGCCAAACGCATGGCGCGAGCCCTGCGCAAGCTCGATATCATCGCGGTCGCCCCTCGCGGCCCTTGAAGCTCGAGCATTGTGAGCTTCGGACTGGCATGGACGCGCCCTGTCGGGCTACATTCGAAATCGCGCCCAGAACCAGACGCGAGAAGGTAGACGATCATGACGGAAGCGACCTGGGGTGAAAGCGTGAAGACCCCCGAGATCAATTGGCGGATGAGCGCGTCGCTCGAAAACGTCCCGCGCGGCGATAGCGACGTCGCTGAAGTCACCAACCTCGAGCGCGCAGTTCGTGATTGGCAAAAACTGGACCCAGAGCATCAAGCCGCGGCCGTCCTGACGGTAGAGCATCCTGTCCAAATCGAGGGCGCCTCCAGCACGACATTTGCCGGTGAAGGCATCGCAGCACTGGCCGACCACCTGCCCGCCTCCAGCCCAACCGAGGAGTAAGCCGGCATGGCCAATCCCAGCGTCCGTTTCGAGATGGGGGACTATTACTGGGTTGCCGAACGCGAGAGCGTCGGTTTCACGGGTACTACCAACTTAGGAGTCGTCGAGTTCCTCATCACCAGCGAGGCCCTGACGCAACTCCTCGATCCCGATCGCGATACGCTCGATTCCGAAACTGCCCTCGAAGTCTTCATCGAATTCGAGAGTGACATTCACCGCATAGCACAGCGCGAATTCGCCAAGCGGCTCGGCGGGGAGCCTCCGATCCTGCTGACCGCGGCCGACGTAGAGGCCTGAAGCGAGGCAGAGGGGCAACGTCAGCCGGATCGATCCATGCCATCCGACGGGCACCATCCCCGAGGTGCCTCAGCCAAGGATGCGGGCGGCACGCTTTCTCACTGATCCAGCACTTCCTCATATCGGCCTGCGCGGCGCAGCTGACGGACAATGCCGTTGAACGCGGCGGTAACACCCTGCGCCCTGCCGATCTCATTTTCCTGGCGCGCCGCATCCCAATAAAGCTCAAGCGGCCAACGCTCCGGGCAATGCGGTAGCAGGCACCGAAGCGCCAAGCGAACCTCCACGCCGTCCACGCGCGAGTCCGAGCAGCGGGCGACGCCGCTCCGCAGGATATGGACCGATAATGCGATGACGACGCGCTGGTGGCGAGCGAGCTTTGCCATCGCTCAACGAAAGTCGTGCGATTTGAACCGCACCGCGTCTTCGGGGTCCATGCCCTCGGCGTGCGGCGGCCAGTAGCAGTTCCGCGGCTCCGGCTTCCAACCCGCGTCACCTCGGTCGGGCGACCCGGCATGCTTGGCCCCATCGCCGCGGCCGGTCCGATGGGGAAACGACATCTCGCCCACGCGGTGCAGCAGGTCACCATGGTCGATGATCCGGTCGCAGATGACGTGGATCACCTCGCCCTCTTTCTGCACCCTGCCCTTCATGCCGATCATCGACGCGGACATGATCGTTCGGCGTTGCCGCTCGAACCGATCCGGCCACAGGATGCCGTTCGCGATCCCGGTCTCGTCCTCGATTGTAATGAACAGCACGCCCTTGGCCGAGCCGGGCTTCTGGCGGACCAGGATGATGCCGGCGACCTCGACGTGCCGGCCATCCCGGATGTTCGCGAGTTCCGCGCATTTGGTCACGCCACGCCTAGCCAGCTCACCCCGAACGAACGTCAGCGGATGCGCCCGCAGCGAAAGCTGCAGCGAGCGGTAATCCTCGATCACCTCGCGCCCGTCCGTCAACGGACGGAGCGCGACGGACGGTTCGATCCCTTCGGCGCTGATCGTCTCCGCAGCGCGATCCGCGGCGGCGAACAGCGGCAGTGGCGCCTCGCCGAGGCCCCTCACCTTCCACAGGCCCTGCCGCCGGTCGGCGCCGAACGCGTGAAACGCATCGGTATCCGCCAGCTTCTCGATCGCCGCGCGTTGGACGCCCGACCGACGCCACACGTCCTCGACAGAATCGAACAATGTCGTGCTGCGCGCGCCTACGATCGCGGCCCCGTCGGCGTTCGACAGGCCGCGCACCTGGCGAAGCCCGAGCCGAACCGCGAGGAAGCGGCCGCCTGTCGGCTCCAACGTGCAGTCCCAGCGGCTCGCGTTGATGCACGGGGACCGCACCTGGACGTCGTGCGCCTGAGCGTCGCGCACGATCTGCGCGGGCGCATAAAATCCCATCGGCTGCGCGTTCATGAGCGAAGCACAGAAGACGTCGGGATGGTGATGCTTCATCCAGCTCGAGGCGTAGGAAATTTTGGCGAAACTCGCCGCGTGGCTTTCTGGGAAACCGTAGGAGCCGAAGCCCTCGAGCTGACGGAAGGTGCGCTCGGCGAAGTCGCGAGGATACCCCCGCGCGACCATGCCCTCGACCAGCTTTTCCGAAAAATGCGACACGCCGCCGGTGACCTTGAAGGTCGCCATCGCGCGGCGCAGTTGGTCCGCCTCGGCCGGGGTAAAGCCCGCGCCGACGATCGCGACCTTCATCGCCTGCTCCTGGAACAGCGGCACGCCAAGTGTCTTCTCGAGGACCGCGCGCAATTCCGGTCGCGGATATTCAGGCTTTTCGAGCCCCTCGCGTCGGCGCAGATACGGGTGAACCATGTCGCCCTGGATTGGGCCTGGCCGCACGATCGCGACTTGAATGACAAGGTCGTAGAAACGCCGCGGCTTCATGCGCGGCAGCATCGACATCTGTGCGCGGCTCTCGATCTGGAAGGTGCCGAGCGTGTCGGCCTTCTGGATCATCGCGTACACGTCCGGATCGTCGTCCTGCAGGTCGGCAAGCCCGATCCGCACGCCCTTGGTTTCTTCCAGCATATTGAAGGCGCGATTCATGCAGCCGAGCATGCCTAGGCCGAGCACGTCGACCTTCATGAACTTCAGGGAGTCGATATCATCTTTGTCCCACTCGATGATCTGCCGGTCGACCATTGCGGCAGGCTCGATCGGCACAAGGTCGTCGAGCCGATCGTGGGTGAGCACGAACCCGCCAGGGTGCTGCGACATGTGCCGCGGCACGCCAATCAGCTTGCGGGCGAGTTCGAGCGTAAGCCGCAACCGACGATCGCCCATATCTAGGTTGAGTTCATTGACCTGCTTCTCGCCGACGCCCTCGGCCGACCAACCCCAGACCAGACCCGCCAACGACGACGTCAGGTCCTCGGGCAACCCCAGCGCCTTGCCGACGTCGCGCACGGCGCCGCGCGCGCGGTAGCGCTGCACCACAGCCGTCAGCGCGGCGTGGTTGCGGCCGTAGGTTTCGTAAATCCACTGGATGATCTCTTCGCGCCGCTCATGCTCGAAATCGACATCGATATCGGGCGGCTCACGGCGCTCGCCCGAGACGAACCGCTCGAACAGCAGTTCGTGCTTGATCGGGTCGATCGAGGTGATCGCGAGCACGAAACATACGCACGAGTTCGCGGCAGACCCCCGCCCCTGGCACAGGATCCCGCGACGCCGTGCTTCGCGCACGATCGCGTAGACGGTCAGGAAATACGGGGCGTATGCCAGCTCTGCGATGAGCTTCAGCTCGTGTTTGATCTGATCGGTGTACGCCTGGGGCACCGCCCCATCGAACATCCGGTCGACGGCCTCCAGCGCCAAGCGCTCGAGCGCTTCCTGTGCGCTCAGCCCCTCCAACAGCCGCTCATGTGGGTATTGGTACGCCAGTTCGCCGAGATCGAAGGTACAGGCGCGCGCAATATCGACGCTGGCGCGCAGTGCGTCCGGGTAGGCCTTGAACCGTCGAACCATCTCGGCCGGCGACTTGAGCGCGCGGTCCGCGTTCACCTCACGGCGATAGCCGAGTTCGTCGACAGTGCACTTCTCTCTGACCGCAGTGACGACGTCCTGCATCAGCCGTGCCTCGGGCGCGTGATAGAGGATGTCGCCGGTGACGACCGCGCGTACGCCTGCAGCCGCGGCTTGGCGGGCCAGCGCATCGATACGGACGGCATCGTTCGGCCGGCGCCGCTGGTACAGCGCCATATAGCCGCGCTTGCCATACACCGTTTTCAGATCGGCGAGCGCGACCGCATTATGGTCGCTGGCTTCCTCGGCGAGCAGGATGGCGACCGTCCCTTCGGACCAAGGCAGGAGATCGTGCCAGTGCAGCTCGCACTTGCCCTTGCCCGCTCGCTTCTTGCCGACTGTCAGCAGCCGGGTAAGCCGGGACCAGGCGGGCCGATCGGTCGGATAGAGCAGCAGCCGGCGCCCACAGGCGAGATCGACGCGGGCACCGGCAATCATCCGCACGCCGGTCGCCTTCTGCGCCTCCCAGCCCCGTACGATCCCGGCGACGGAACCGATATCCGAAAGCCCCAACGCCTCCAGTCCGAGCAGATTTGCCGCTGCGAACAGCTCGTCGGGGCTCGACGCGCCGCGCAGCAGCGAGAAGTGCGTCAGGACCTGCAGCTCGACATAGTCGGTCATGCGAACACACCGTGCATCCACCAGCTGAGATCGCCGGTCTCGCTTTCGAAGCCATCACCGCGTCGGAACACCCAGTAGCGACCGCCCTTTTCATCCTCGACACGGTAGTAATCGCGCACCGCCCAGACCTCGGCGTCGCGGCGCCACCATTCGCCGTGGATGCGCTCGGGGCCGTCGCCGGCGACGATCATGTAGGTCGTGCCGCGCCATTCGAACCGCCGGGGCGGCTGATCCGGCAGCAGGGCTACCACGCGCGCCAGCGGCTCTGGCCTCGCGAACAACCGAACGGGGCGAACCCATTCTGGCCAGCCGCCGGGTGCGTCGACAGGGTCCGAGCGAATCACTGCGCGCTCGGGCACATGGCTTTCGACGGGCGCGAGGCGGTACACCGCGCGCGCGCCAATCCTGCCAGCGACGACGTCGACCAAGCGGGCAGGATCGCGCACCAATGTCTCGCCTGCGAGCACGGCTCCCAGGTCGATGGCATCAAGCGGTTCTGTGTGAGATGCGACCAGCGTGAACTGCTCAATGCCGAGCCCGGGATCGATCCGGTCGATGCGAAGCTTCAGAAGGCGAAGGAGATGCGACACTTCCCGCGTCGGACGAGACGTGCCGACAGCGACCACTTGCTCGCCTTCATCGATCCGTAGCCCTACCAGCCGCAAGGCGCGAGCGCCGAGCCCCCTCGCCTGCAGCACCTCGGCGAGGTCGGCGAGCAGGTCTCCCATGACGCGCTCGATCGCCTCCGCGGTGCAGATGGGCTCCAGCAGGCGCCTTTCGACGATCGGCACCTCTGCATCCTGGCGCGGCGTGATCGGCTCGGCGACGCCGCCCAGCGCCTGATCGAGCCGCGTGATCGCGGGTAGGCCGAGACGGCGCGCTAGCGGTCCCCGGGCGACGGGCAGGAGATCCGCGACCGTCTCGAACCCGAACTTGCGGCCGGCGGTCAGCGCTACGCTGTTCAAACGCAGTGCTGCGATCGGCAATGGTCCGAGCGCTTCGACGGTACGCCCCGACGGCACAATCGTGAGAGCGGCGCGCCCAAAACGGGCGACCGCATGCGCGGCGCCTGGCGTGTCCGCAACCGCAACACGGGCCGTGAAGCCGGCGCGCTGGCAGAAAGCGCGCAGCCGCTGGCAGAAGCGCTCCTCGCCGCCATGAAGATGATCGCAGCCGGTCAGATCGAGCCACAGCCCGTCGGGTGGTGTTGCCGCGGCGATCGGTGTCCAACGACGCACGGCGCGCAGTGCCAGATGGTCGAGCAACGCCGCATCTGCTTCCGGCTCAGCCGGTCGGAAATCGAGGTCTGACACCAAGGCGCGGGCATGGGTTGCGGCCATGCCGACAACGATCCCGAGGCTTGCAGCCGAAGCGCAGGCTGCCACGACCTCGTCCCGCCGACCAACCTTATCGATCAATGCGAGCGGCGACGCATGGAAGGCGGCGACCGTTCCTTCTACCGACATGGCTTGATCTGCTGGCGCATCGCCGCGGTACGGGTGGACCGCCGCTTCCGAGCGCCGGCCGAGTTCGCGCATTGGCGGTTTCGCATGTGCCGGGAGCGCTGCGATCTGACATTCGACGTCGGTGCTCTCAGGCGCGTCCGTACGGGCCCAGCGCGCACCGGGTCGCCAACCGCCGCCACGCGGAACGGAACAGGCGCCGGGATTGTCGTCGACAGGGAGATGGAGCGCGACGGGCCTAGGCTGCGGCATAGCGTGCCGGTCCAGCCGTCTCAGCCGTTCGATGGCCAAGTGCGGCAGGAACAGCGAGACAACCCGTCTCATCGCACCCCTCCACGATCATAGAAAACGATGTGCCACTGCGCTGGCGGGCAAGCTCGACCGACCAACGCGGCCGCCCTACCCCGGCGACGCTCAGGCGTTCGGACGGCGCACTGGCAATCCGCCAGCGGGTCCACGCGGCCGATGGTTCGCCAAGCGGATCCTGCTCGCGCCCGCGTCGTCGCCGAAGGAGGAGCACAGGTATGTCTGCGTCGGCCGCAACCAGCTGAAGCCGGCGTGTCGCCACCATTGAGACCTGCCGTGCTTCCGCGATAACCGCAGACGGTGTGCCATCGCGCACCGCGTCTTCGATTACGGCCAGCAGCGCCGCGTCATCGAGCGGCTGCGCATAGATCACGTTCGCGGAAAGCAGGCCCGCCTGCTCGAGGCCGGGGGCGTAAAGATCGTTACGGCAACTCGCCCACAATACCGGCCCGCCGGTCCGGGCCGACTCGCGTGCTGCAATGCCGGCAAGGAACAGCGTGGTGGCTGCGTCGTCGACTAGCGAGCAGCTGTGCGCTGCGGCCTCGTGGAGCGCACCTGTGCGCAGGCCCCCGCCACTCAGGCGGCTATCGATGCCCTGGATTTCGAACGGCAACACCCGGTAGTCGGCGACGGGAACCGCGATCGTTCGCAACCGTGCGAGACTGTGCTGGAGGTTAGTGGGCGCGGCAAACATGATAAGCTCAAACTCGAATTGTTCTCTTTATGTTCCGCTCATGGCAGCGCTCCGTCAAGACGATTCCCGCAAGCGGTTCGACTAAATCGGGATTCGACGGATGACTGCGGGATGGAACGGCTGCGCAACATACGGCAAACAAAGCAGGAAGATTTCTCTTTCGTTCTGCCATCGACTGACTCATAGAATCGAGATGCCGATCCGCCCCGAAAACCGCTGGCTTTACCCGATCGATTGGCGGCAGCTGTCCGACGTGATCCGCTTCGACCGAGCCGGCGCGCGCTGCGAGCATTGCTCGAGACCGCACATGCGACGGGTAGCCCATCTCGGCGACGGCCGTTGGTGGGACGCAGAGGCTACGTGCTGGCGCTCAGCGCGTGGCAAGCGGATCACGTTGAAGGGCGACTTCATCCTCAAGTCGGTGCGAACGACCTATGTCGTTCTCGCCTGCGCGCATCTCGACCACGATCCGGGCAACAGCATGCCCGGCAATCTCGCGGCACTCTGTCAGCGGTGCCATATGCTCCACGATGCGGCCGAGCATCGTTGGCAGCGCTGGTGGAACGTGTTTCGCCTACGCGCGATCCGCGACTTGTACGAAGATCCGCGCGTCACCCGGGAGCGCGGTGCACGGTAGGTGGCCACGCCAAGGCTTCGCGTCTGCCGAAGCGCCCGTTGGGCGGACGCGCCTGTCCGCACGCAGTCCGATACCCTCGACGACGTGATGATAAGCCAACGTTCGAACACGCGAGCGGAAGGCCGCGATGTCGCTCGCGTTGCGCAGCGTCGTTGAAAGGTTGCTCGTCATGGCTAAGGTCGTGTGAGTTTCACAAGGGAAGTACATGAGCATGAATATGGGTGAACTGGTCAAGGCGGTCGCGGGTACGACGAGCACGAGCGAGGCAGAAGCCAAGGCCGCGATTGCCGCTGTGTTCGAGCATATCGCAGGCGCGGCCGCAAAGGGCGAAGAGGTCGCGATCGCCGGCTTCGGCAAGTTTTCGGTCAAGGATCGTCCCGAGCGCCAGGGCCGGAACCCGTCGACCGGCGAGGCAATGACGATCGCGGCATCGAAGAAGGTCGCGTTCACGCCCGCCAAGGGGCTGAAGGACAAGCTCTAAGACCAGAGTGCCGGCGGGCGAGCTCGCCGGCACCACCATAGGGTGCTCGGATGTGTAATCGATACAGGCTGACGGCAAAGCAGGCGGAGATCGCTGCGACGTTCGGCATCCGGCCACCTTACGAGCCGGACGAGACCTACCCCGCCCCCGACATCTTTCCGACGGGCAAGAAGACGCCGTTCTACGGCCAAGTGGTCATCCAGGACGGTGCCGATCGGAAGATCGAGCGGATGGAGTGGGGTGTACCAACCCAGGTGCCAAGCAAGCGCGAAGCAAGCGTAAAGCTCACCAAGTACGTGACGAACGTGCGCAATCTCAACTCGAGCTTCTGGCGGTCGATGCTGACGACGCCGGCGCGCCGTTGCCTGGTGCCGGTGACCGCATTCTCCGAGTTCGGGATCGCGCCTGGCGAGGACGGGAAAAAGCCGCTCCACTGGTTCGACGTGCCTAGTCGCCCGATATTTGCCTTGGCCGGGATCTGGCGACCGACGGAGCGCGGAAACGCCTACGGGTTTTTGACCACAGAGCCGAATGCGATCGTCGCGCCGATTCATCCAAAGGCGATGCCGGTGGTTCTCCACGACGACGACTATGATCGCTGGCTATCGGCACCATGGGACGATCTGAAGGAGCTCGTCGCTCCCTACCCTTCACAGTTGATGCGGCTCGGCTGACGCACTCATGATCCCCATGATCCAGCTGCCGCTGGTGCTGTATCATGCGCTCCGCTGGTGCGCGCGCCAGGCATCGTTCCAATCGTCATGATGCTCCGGCACACGGCTGATGAGTTCCCGCCCGTTCGCCTTAAGGTGATCGCGTGCCTTATCGAGCAGGCGGTCGGCCGCGCGGCCTCGGTCGCCGTAAACGATCACACGCCGGACCTTCTCCGGGATCGCGACGAAGGCAAGCCGTTCGACACCGCCCAGCGCCCATGTCGGCGTTCCGAACCACTGCGTTGCTGACAGAGCGTCCTCGATCCCTTCGGCAAGGCCCAGTTCGTCGGTCGCGGGCGCAAGCCGGATCGCAGCTGTGCCGAGCAGCCCGAGCGCAACCTTCGGCTTGGGGATGGGCTTTCGCAGCACATCATCGGAAGCGAGGAAGGTACGTTGAACCGCGACGAGACCGAGGTCGTTTTCGACCGCAGCGATCATCGCGGGCATGACGCGTCTATCGGCGCCGGAGCCGAATATGGTCGCCGGGTTGAAGCGTAGAGCCTTGGGGTATGGCGCGGTCAGGCCACGGGCGACGAGATAGTCTTCAGCGAGCGTGCCCGCGATCGGCGCGCTGGCGTTCCAGAGACGCACGGCGAGCGCGCCCATGTCGCGCTTCGGCTTCCCTTGCGGCATTGCCACGGCAGAACGGTCATGGAGCTTCCGGCGCTGAAGCGCCTTGAGCACCTCGAGCGTCGTACAGCCGGCAAAACAGTGAAACAGGATGGCCGAATCGCCGAGCCGGACGGACAGGCTGGGTGAGCCATCATCATGGGCCGGGCAACGGCATTCGCCGCGGGTGCCACGCCATACCCCGCCGAGCTGTTCGACAATGTTCCTGGCTCGAATTTCGGCATCGAGCGGTAGTCTCGCCATCGGCCACGTCCTGTGAAGCTGATAGGTTTCGGTCACTTTGGCCTCCGGAAAATATTACCGAAGGCACAGGCGGCATCCTCCACTCTGGAGGGTCGGCAGGAGACGATTGGCCGCGCGCTGCGCGACGATCTCCTTCGTCCAGGTGTCGACCCAAGCAAGGATCGTCACCCAACCGGGTCGGGACCGCCAAGCGGGCTCGGTCGAAGCGCAGGGTAAGGTAGAGCCGTGCCGCCAAGCCGCTCCCGCCTCTCATCAGCTATGCTCGGCTTCGGCCTTGGTCAGGATCGAGAAGGTGTCGGCAATCAGTTCGGTGCGGTAGGAAACGTCGTTGCCTTCGCCGTGGTTGCTCTCGCGGACCCGGCCGGTGACATGCACCAGATCGCCCTTCCCGACCGCCTCGACTTGGGGGCCGACATTGGAGAAGCACACGACGCTGTTCCATAGCGTGTCGGTCTTCCAGTCGTCCCCTTCTCGCCGGTTATAATTGGCGGCGACGCTCACATAGGTGACCTTCTCGCGCGCCGTGATTTTGCCGATGCGACCGATAATCCGAAACTCGGCAATATTCTGTGGCATGATATCCTCCTTCGTCGGTGTTGGGGTCGGATTCGGCTGGCCGGTGCGAGGCTAGTCGTGCTCCTCTTGGCGATGCCGAAAGTGGTAGCGCGCCACGTTCTCGCGCGTAGCGTATGTGTCGTAGGCCTTCGTCCAGTCGTGCCGGATGACCTGCTGCGCCGTCCGAAGTGGCACGCGGCGCTCGCAAACCAGTCGCCACAAGACGTAGGCCAAGGCATTCTTGTCAGCCGCGTTCGCCTGGCCGCGCCGGGGCTGGAGCCACAGATCGCGCAAGTCGAGCGGCGCGCCGCCAAGCGAGATCGGGATCAAATGGTCAAGTTCATAATCGGCAAAGGCCTCGCCCGGATGCTGCGCGTCCATCAAGCGCCGTTTGATCGGCCCGGTAACCGCGAAGGCGGGGCGGACAGATCGGGCATAGCCGGGCCGGCAGATCGTCGTGCCGATGTTCGCCTGAGTGATAGAAGGATCGACCGCCCCTGGCGTATCGCGGGGCGGGAGGATGCTGGCTCGGTCCACCCGCAAGAAGGGATTGCGGAGCGCCCTCGATAGGCCGGCAACGGCATCGCAGAAGTCATGCGTCGCAGCGACGCTGCAGGCCGAAACCTCACCTCGCCTCACTGCCCGTTGGTCGTCGAATGGACGATACCAAATGACGACAGCGGTCAAAAGCGCCAACCCGCCCGACAAAGCTTGCAGCTTCAAGAGCTCATCGCCCGTATATCCACCGTCTTTCCAGTCCCGCGAAACCATCTCGGCTAATTTAGTTAGCCAGGTCTTAGCCTTGCTTAGATTATCGAAAATCCGTTCGAGCCTCTCCCGAAGTTATGGTGCAATAGCTCGCCTCTAATCGCAATAGATTACGCCGTAACACTCCATAATCGTGAATGGTTCGCTCCAGATATGGTGTTGTTTGCTCGTATCTTCGGACCTAACCTTTTGATGAGGATGTCTTTCAGTAGCTGACATCTGCTCGGGTCTAAATCAGTAACGGTGCATTGATGTGCTTCCGGTGAGTATCGTAGCGAAGGCAATTCAACTCTGCGCCGCCGGGCTTGCCGGGGCCGGAGCGCCATCTCCCGCGTCGCTCGCGATCTCCGTTCGTTCGGGTGCGGTCCTCGCTAGGCAGCCGGGCAACGCAGCTGATGCAGAGGCGACGGTGCGTGATCTGATCGCGCTGGGTGCCGACTTTAGCGCTGGCCCACTGAAGATCGCGGGCCACGACTTTGCAAGTTACGGTATCACGCCGGCGACGGTTTTTGACGCCTGTGCGCTCGCGCATAGCGAAGACGACCAGTCTCCCATCGGCTCCGTAGGCGCGCCCTCTGTGTCGAACGTCGCGGCCCTCGTCCGACGCGCCTTCGGTGCGCGGGTTACCGACACGATCCGCCCGATGAACGCCAATTACGGCGCGCGATATAGCTGGCACAAGTTCGGCCAGGCGCTCGATTTCGTACCCGCGGGCGGCGTCGACGCGATCGACCGCAGGCAGATCCGCGCCGTCATGGCACAGAGCGGTATCCGTATCATCGAACTGCTCGGGCCGGGCGATCGCGGCCACTCGAACCACTGGCATGTAGCGTTCGCGCGGCCCGGGCAGATCATCGACCGAACCCGACCGATCGAAGGCGACGAGGACTGGCTCATCACCGTCGCACAGGGCGACGCGCCGGCATCGCCCACGCCCGTCGGAGCCGAAACGCCGACCGCGCCCGCCTCGACCCTCGCCTTTGCCGCGAAAGCACCGCCGCAATGGGACGTGTTCGCAACCGCGGAATGGCGCGCAGCTCATGGAGGTGGCTCATGATCCGACATTTGATGACCAAGCTGGGCGGCACCACTGGCGCCATCGCGCTGTGCGCGGCCGGCGTCGTGGGGGTTGCGGTTCCGCAACCTGCCTACGCGTCGGACTGGGGATGTGAGGTGGTCCTCTGCCTCGCGACGCCCGGTTCGCCGACGAAATATGCCGAGTGCGTCCCCCCGATCACGAAACTCTGGAACGCCCTCGCTATCGGCGGCTCGTTCCCGACCTGCACCGGGGTCGGTATCAAGACGAAGAGGGCCAAGCACGGCTACGACCTGACCGTGACGAAGGCCGATGGCGGAACGTCGCGGTACGCGCTCGACACCCGCTATCAGACAGTGACGCAGCAATGATCCACAACGTCGCCGCGATCACCATGCTTGCGCAGCAATGCGCGCCTGAGATCGCGACCGAGGCGGTTGTTCCCCTCGTCGTGACCGAGAGCGGCGGCAACGATCTGTCGATCAATATCAACAAGGGGCCGCGCGTCCGCGCCGCGTCTATCGTCGACGGCGCTGCGCTGGTGCGCCGGTACATGGCGGCCGGCTATACGGTCGATGTCGGACTGGCGCAGGTGAACTCCGCCAATTTCGCGCGATTGGGTGTCACCGTCGAGCAGGCCTTCGACCCTTGTACGAACCTGCGGCTCGCATCCTCGATGCTGCGGGCGGGGTATGGCCTCGCGATCCAGCACTATACGGGGCTGGACGCGATTTCCGCGACCTATTCACTCTACAACACCGGCACGCTGACGCGCGGTTTCCGCAACGGTTATGTCGGTCGCGTCTGGTCGGCCGCGAGCGGCATGGGGACGATCCAGACACCCCCGCCCATCCCGAGCTCGGCGTCGGCGCCGATTGACACGCCCGCCCCGGCCAAGCCAGCGACCGCCGAAGCTAGCTGGGTGGTGGGGCAGATCGATTCCAGCGCCGTCCAGGTCTTCAAATGAGTGCGGACAACAGCGTTGCGCGGGGCGGACCCGACACGGAGGCGCAAGCCGGACATGCTGGGTTCCAGATTCCGCCCGAGCTGGCGACACGATATCAGGTGCGGATCATCGAGCCGTCCGACGGCAGCGAGCGCCGCGTCGGTATGTTCCTGCCGACGGATCGTGAGAACCCGTCGATCGAGATCGCCGGCGATCGAATCATTGCTCGAAACGAGGATCCCGAGACCGTCTCGGCCCTGGTCACGATCGCCAAGCACAATGGCTGGGAGGGGATCGACGTCGAAGGTTCGCCCGAATTTCGCCACGCGGTGTGGACGGCGGCGTCGCGCGAAGGCCTGACGGTGCGCGGCTATGAGCCGAGCTTCGACGAACAGGCGCGAATGCAGGAGCTGCGTCGCGCCGACGCTGCACGACGCGACCGTGAGGTGGCGGAGAAGCCGGCTCCGACCGTCGAAACCGTCGCTCCGCCGGCCGCTGTCGAGACGGTCGAGGCGACTATACTTGCACCGTCTGCCGCAGCGGACAGGAACGGCACGCCTCAGGCGTTGCCGAACGGAAGCAGCACCGAATTGTCCGACGCCGACAAGCGGATCCTGTTGACGGTGAGCGTCCATACGCAGGATCGCAAGGCGCTCTACGAGGCCATGAGCGAGGACATGGAGCCCCTGCGGAGGGAGGTTCAAGCCGAGCGCATCGATCTGAACAGGGATGCGCTGAACGGGGCGCTGGAGCGGGCCCTGGAAAGCCCGACACTGGTCAGCGCCTTCTCCAGGTCCGGTTATGAACCCGACGATCTGCGCCGGATGGCGCGAGAGGGAGCGTGGGACGGCGAGGTCGCCGACGCGATCTACCTCGTGCGGTCCGGGCTCAACCGCCATGAAGTCGCCAGGCATGCCGGCGCGAACGGGTCGCTGGCAGACGAGGTCGCCGGCGAGCGCGAAGACCTCCTGGTCGCGGGGTCGACGGCCGCGCCCGAACGGCAGCCCGAACCGGAACCACTCATCGTCCGAGAGGAGCGCCTCCATCAGGCCGCGCCTGAGCGACGTCACGAGAATGACGAACTGGCCGAGCTGTTCCTGCACGGCGGGGCGGAGCGGATTGCCGCCGATCCCCGCCTCGCCAACGCGCGGCAGGCGCAGGCGGCGATGGAGCAGCATCTCGGTGCGGCTTTCGACGGGGACGCGGACCGGATGGCGTCCGCGAGAGTTGAGAGCCGCCACATGATCTCGGACGTGCTGCGGCGCGGCCTCGATGTTTCGGTCCGTGAGCCGACGCCTGTGCGGCAGGTCGAGCCGATCCGACCCACCCACGATCTCGAGAGGTAACCTCAAGCCATGGAGACCCGTATGAAGTTCACTCAGCCCATGGGCCGGATGATGTCCAACGCCCGCGCCCGGCAGGTCATCGGCTTTGCCGGTGCGCTTGTTCTCCTCACGATTGCGCAGCCCGTCCTTGCACAGAGCAGCGGCACGTCGATCGAGACCGGGCTCGGCACGATCAGGACCTGGATGACGACCGTCGCTTCCGTCGTCGGTGTCATCGCCGTCATGGCGGTCGGCTACGCCAAGCTGACCGGCCGGATGGATTGGGGGAAAGCGGTCACGGTGCTGATCGGCATCGGCATCATCTTCTCGGCAGCGACGATCGTCGGCTGGATGGGCGGATCAGCGTAAGATGGAAGACAAGCTCGCCGAGGATAAGATGTTCCTCGCCCTGACCAGACCATCGGTCTTCATGGGACTGCCGCTCGAGGCGATCCTGCCGATCATCATGGTCTGCATGCTGATCTGGGGGATCTTCCACAATCCGTTCTACCCCCTCGCCTTGTTCGGAGCGCTCTACTTCCCGGCGCGCATGATCTGTCACTACGACTTCAACGCGTTCCGGCTATGGGGCCTGTGGTTCCAGACTGGCTTTCTATCCAAGAACCGCAAGTTCTGGGGAGGCGGAAGCTACTCCCCCGTCCGCCTCGCCAAGGGCGTGAAGCGGAAGCATTTTGGCAATGACTGAGCCCAGACTGAAGCATAAGAAGATCGCGGTTCGCGAGACGGATGACATCAAGTTCATTCCCTACACGCGGCACGTCGATGACACGCTGGTTGCTCTCGAAGACGGCTCGCTCATGCGCATGTACCGCGTCGATGGGCGACCGTTCGAGACCAGCGACATCGGCGACCTCAACACCTGGCATAACAAGCTCAACATCGCGTGGCGCTCGATCGGTGACGATCGCGTCGCGCTGTGGACCCATCTCGTGCGGACAGCGACCGACCCCGTTCTCGGCGGCGACTTCCACTCCGACTTCGCGCAAACCTTACAGGAGAAATACGCCGGCACGCTGAAGGAGAAGGTCCTCTACCACAACGAGTTCTACGTCACGATCATCGTGCGGCCGTCGAGCATGGCCGGCGAGCAGGCGACGCGGCTTTTCTCGAAGCGAAAAGCCAACGCCGAGATCGACGATCGCGCGCTCACGATCATGGCGGACAAGTGCCGCGACTTCGAAACGCTGCTCGTCGATGTCGCGCCAGAACCGCTCTCGCTGTATGAGCACAACGGCGTCCTTTTTTCGCGACCGATGGAGGTGCTGCACTTCATCCTGACCGGCGACCGCATCCGCGTGCCGCTGCTCGACGGCAGGCTGGGTCAAGCCCTGTATACCTCACGGGTCGTGTTCGGTCGCGAGGCGGCCGAAATCCGGCTGCCGCACACGTCGCATTACCTCGGCATGTTCGGTGTTCGCGAGTATGTCGCCAGCACGCGGACCGGTCAGTTCAACAGCCTGCTCACGCTCGACTTCCCGTTCGTGCTGACTCAGAGTTTCGCGCCATTGGTAAAGTCGGTCGCGAGCGACCGGTTCACGAAAAAATACAAGCAGATGGTCTCCTCGGACGATGCCGGCGTCAGCCAGGCGGAGGAGCTGCTCGACGGCGTCGACGATCTCATGGCGAACCGCTTCGCCATGGGCGAGCATCACCTCTCGATCGCGGTCATCGACGAGAACCCGAAGCGGCTGCTGGAGCGCTTGTCGATCGCACGATCGGCAGCGGCCGATACGGGCATGGTGATGGCGCGCGAGGACGTCGCGCTGGAGGCCGCCTTCTGGGCGCAGCTTCCCGGCAATTTCAAGATGCGCGCGCGCCCCGCGGTCATCAACACGCGCAATTTCGCCGGCCTGAGCCCGTTCTACACCTTCCCGGCCGGCCGCAAGTCGGGAAACCACTGGGGCGAGGCGGTGACGCTGCTCAAGACGCGCGCGGGCTCCTCCTTCTGGTTCAATTTCCACCGCGCCGACATCGGCCACACCCTCATCATCGGGCCGACCGGCGGCGGCAAGACGGTGCTGCAGAACTTCCTGCAAGCGCAGCTCGAAAAGACCGGCGCGAAACAGGTGTTTTTCGACAAGGACCGCGGCGCCGAGATTTTCGTCCGCGCGTGTGGCGGCACCTATCTGGCGTTGCGCGACGGCGAGCCCACGGGCTTCGCGCCGTTGAAGGGTCTGACCCCGTCGCCGCATGACATCGCGTTTCTGCGGCAGTTCATCCGCGTCCTCGTACGCCGGGAAAACCGGCCGCTGAGCGTCGCGGAAGAGCGACTGATCGACGAAGGTATCGAGGCGGTGATGCGGCTGCCGGCGCCATCACGCTCCTTCAGCGCCCTGCGCGAGATGCTGGGCTACGCCGATGCCGAAGGCATCGGCGCCCGGCTGGAGCGATGGTGTCTGGGCGGCCCGCTCGGCTGGGCCTTTGACGGTCCGCAGGACGAGGTGACGATGTCGGCGCGGTTCATCGGCTTCGACATGACGGACTTCCTCGAGAACCCGGAAATCCGCACCCCGACGATGCTGTACCTCTTCCACCGTGTCGACGAGCTGCTGGACGGGCAGCGTGTCGTGGTCGACGTCGACGAGTTCTGGAAGGCGCTTCAGGACGATGCCTTTCGGGCGTTTGCGCAGGACGGTCTCAAGACCTTCCGTAAGCGCAACGCCTTCATGGTGTTCGGCACGCAGTCGCCGGCCGATGCGCTGCGCTCGCCGATCGCCCACTCGATCATCGAGCAGACCGCGACCAAGATCCTGCTTCCCAACTCCGACGCCAAGCGATCGGATTATTGCGACGGGCTCGGCCTGACGGACGCGGAGTACCGGCTGATCCGTGAGGATCTGACGCCGGAGAGCCGCACCTTCCTGGTCAAGCAAGGCCACACCTCGATCGTCGCGAAGCTCGATCTCGGCGGGATGCCCAATGAACTGAAAGTGCTTTCTGGCCGCGAGGAGACCCTGGTCGCCATGGAGGAGGCCATTGCCCTGGCGGGCAACGATCCAGCGGCATGGCTGCCGCATTTCTATGCCAACCAAAGGAGAAGCTGACATGTTGCTCGAGCGCATCATCATGGTTGCAGCCGCGCCGGTCGCGTTCGCTGCGTTCGCGTCGCCGGCCGTTGCACAGGGCATCCCTGTTTTCGACACCTCGACCTACGTGCAGGCGCTCGCCCAGGTCCAGAACACGGTGAAAATGATCCAGCAGGGCGAGCAGCAGATCCAGACGGCGACGACGACGCTCAGCTCGCTTCAGAAGCTGACCAACGTCAACGCTCTCGCCCCGCAATTGCTCAACGCGCAGGTGCGCAACATCCTGCCCAACACGACGATCGACGCCTCGACGCTGCTCAGTGGCGACCTGTCGAAGATTGGTTCGCTCGGTTCGCTCGCATCGAGCATCCAGTCTCGTTACGCGCTGCCGGCAACGTCGGCCTCCGACGCGGACGTGGCCTACAACCAGGCGCTCAGGGACGCGACCAGTTCATCGGCCGCCACGGCCGCGCTGGGCGAAAATACGCTCAGCATCACCCAAACCCGGATGCAGGGCCTCGACCAGCTTCGCGAGCAACTGTCGTATGCCAAGGATCCCAAGGACGTGATGGACCTGCAAGCCCGTATCTCGGTTGAGCAGGCGCAGCTTCAGAACGATATGCTCAAGATGCAGGCGATCCAGATGGCGCAGGCCGGTCAGGCGAACATGCAGATCAGCGCGGCGCAAGTGGCGGCAGGTCGGGATGAAGCAGCATTCTTCAGTGCCAACACGATCAGGAAGTAATCATGCGCAAGATCATACCCCTCTGCTCTTTGCTCCTTGTCTGCGGATGCCAGCAGAACGTCGTGGTGCCTACCACCAAGGAGCTAATCGCCAGTCCGCAACTCCTCACGCAGTGGCAGGCGAAGTGCGACGCGGGGGAGTACAGCCATCTCCCTGCGGATCAGAAGGCCAAGATGTGCGCGACGACCGGCGATGCGACCATCACGGTCGCCCAGACCAAGGCCGGTAACGAAGAGGCCGACTTCTTCAAACAGAACACGATCCGCAAAAAGTAAAATTGCTCGCTGCGCCTTGATCGCCGAAGATCGGAACCTCACCCAATGGCTGCCGGCCCACCCAACATCATGACGCTGTTCACGACGATGTATTCGTATGTGGAGACTGCCATAGCGACCTCGGTTGCGAGCTTCGGGGCGGGGCTCGTCAGTTTCGTTGCAGCGCCTTTGGCCCTGGCGGCGATCATCTACTTCCTGCTGCTCGGCTTTGCCGTGCTACGAGGGGCTATCCAGGCTCCACTTCGCGAGCTGGTATTCCAAGCCGGCAAGGTCGGGTTCGCCCTCGCGGCTGCCAGTGCGGTTGGCTATTCGGCGTTTGTGGTGAACGTGGTCACCAACTTGCCGAGCGAAATCATCGCGGCTGGATCGGGCACGCCCGTCACCAACCCGGGCACCACCTTCGATACCTATGTCGCCGATACCGGCAAGCTCTCGGAGAAGTTGGTCAACGCGAACCTGAAAGTTCAGTCGCAAGAGCAGAAGGGCATAACCGACCTTCGCACGCCCGTAATCCAGCTCAGCGCCACGCTGATCACCTATCTGTGCGTCGCCGTCCTCTACATCTTCGCGTTTATGTCGGCGTCGATCGGCTTTTGCATTGTCATTTTTGCCAAACTGTCGGTTGCGATCTGCGTCGCGCTCGCACCGCTCGCGCTGGCGTGTCTGCTTTTCAACTCCTCCCGCTGGCTGTTCGACGGGTGGCTGAAGCAGACCGTCAATTTCATCCTGCTGATGGTCGTCATGGCGATCATGACGAAGTTCATCACCGGCCTCCAGGAAGCCGCGATGGACGGCATCATGGGATCGATCCCCGAGGACGGCTCGTCCTTCGTCATGGCGCAGAACGGCTACATCGTCCTGAAAGCTGCCGTGATGCTCGTCGCGACGATCGCCTGTGCGGCGATCTACATCGTCGGCACGATCTTCTTCTTTCAATCGCCGGCCATCGCTGCGGGTATCTCGGGGGGTGCGTCATCTGGCGGCCATGGCTTCCTGCAGACCGGGGCGAACATGTTGACCAACCGGCTCATGTTCCGGCGCGCGACGCAGGCGAACCGTCCCCCGCCAGGAGGGGGCGCGACGGGCGGCTCGGCCTCTCGGTCAACATAAGTCGGCTGGCCAGTCCAAGACCATGAATCACGGAACGCCGCAGGCGCGGGACCTTACGAACGGAGACCGTATGAAAAGGCTGACCATCGTGGCGATCGGCACGCTTGTGCTTGGCGGCTGCACCGGGACTCATATCAGACCTGTCTCGGTGTGCGACGGCAAACACCGGCGTCCCGCCAACCTCTACGGGTCGATCCTGCCGAGCTTGCCGGTGCCACTGCCGGCGTCACAGCAGGGCGCAGGGCAGTCGATGTTGGTTCCTCCATCACGCGAGCCAGCACCGGCGCCTCTTCCCGCACCGACCCCTACGCCCGGTGCCGGAGTTACGCCTGCCGCCCCCATCGGATCTGGGGCCATAAATATCCCGCGATCGGCGCCACGCACGTCCGAGCAGGACGTCGCGCCGACCTACTCCTCCTGCTGAAGGAATCGACGCCATGGGCGCGGTGAAGGCCGAAGATAAAGAGAAATACTACGAGACCTCGAGGACGTGGGAATATGATCGTATGCGTGCGGCGATCCAGTCCAAGCGGCTCGCTTGGGGTGTCGCCGCAGGTGCGTGCACGCTCGCCGTGGCGTCGGTTGCTGCAGTCGCGATGCTGAGTCCGCTGAAGACCGTCGAGCCCTATGTCATCAGGGTCGACAAGAGCTCGGGCGAGACGCAGGTTGTGACCGCACTCAAAGGGCCGCAGCCGCGCACCTATGAGGATGCGGTCAACCGCTACTTCATCTCGCAATATGTGCGGTTGCGCGAAGGCTGGCTCAACGATGCCGCGCGCGAGAACGCCTATACGGTCATGCTGACCAGCGATCAGGCCGAGAGCGGTCGCTATCTGAACGGCGTTCAGGCCAGCAACAAGAACGCGCCCTCCAACATCTATGGCGACAAGGGCTTCGTCTCGATCTCGATCCGGACGATCAGTTTCCTCAGTCATACCGTAGCGCAGGTCCGCTTCACGAAGATCATCACCTTCGGGCAGAACACGCCGATCGCGCAAAATTGGAACGCCATTCTGACCTTCAGATACACGACGGCGCCGGAGCATGAGAAGGATCGGAATATCAATCCGCTCGGCTTCCAGGTCGTGAATTATCGTTCTGACCCGGAGGCGTGACATGAGCGATCAGCCAAATACGTCGGATAATGGCGACCGTGTTGCAGTCTCCTTCCTGCCCGCGCTGCGCAAAAAGCTGGGTCTGCGCCTGTCACCGCCGACGACGGCGTTGGTGCTGACGGAGGATGGCGCCAGGAACCGCTTCTGGCGCGGGGTCGGGGCGGTGTGGCACCGCCTCGTCGCGTTCTCGATCGTGGGTGCCGCGGCAGTCACGCTCGCGCCGCACCCCGCGTTTGCGTCGGAGACCCCCGTCCCCGGGGCCAAGGACGCCCGCGTTCGCAACGTCAACTACGATCCAGATCAGGTGGTGACGATCGTCGGCAGTTTCCGGCACGCGATCGAGATCCAGTTCGGGCCCGGCGAAACGGTCACGCAGGCCGCCCTGGGCGATACGGTCTCCTGGCAGATCGCGCCCGTGGGCAATATCGTTTTCCTCAAACCCCGCGAGAGGGCTGGAGGCACCAACCTGATCGTCGTCACCAACGCGGACGGCGTGCCGCGCACCTATCATTTCAGCCTCGCACTAGGGACGGGCGCCACGATGTACGGCGTGCGGTTCCGCTATCCGCGCGAGGAACGGGCGATGGCGGCGCTGCAGGTGCAGCTTGCCCAGGTCCAGGCCGCCAAGGCGATCGAGACGACCATCACCACCGCCGCGCTCGACCATGCCGTGATCGAGGGCACCCGGAATATGAATTACACCGTGCAGGGCGACAGCGCGCTGCAACCCACCGAGATCTCCGACAACGGCGAGTTCACCGTGCTGCGCTATCCAGGCCACGCCGACATTCCCTCGATCTTCGCGGTCGACGTCGACGGGACCGAGACGATCGTCCCCTACGATGTCCGCGAGGATTTCGTCGTGATCCATGCGGTCTACCGGCAGCTGCGCCTCCGGCGCGGGGCGAGCGTGCTGTGCATCTACAACGAGGCGCCGCTGCGCAACGATCGCGGCGATCGAACGGGCACCGTCTCCAATGTCGTCGAACGCAAAGTGAAGGGACAGTAACATGGTCGGGACCGTCATTGACCGCGGGGGCGATGTCGCTGCCGACACCGTTCGATCAGGCGAGGTGGATAGCCCGGTCACGCGTAGCGGCGGGTGGGGCAACCTCGCCTTCATCGGTGCGGGGATCGGCCTGCTCGGCGCCATAGGCGGCATGGTGATAGGCTATGGTGCGTTCCACCAATCGGCCAGCACCGCGGCTGCCGCGCAGCCCGCGAAGGCCAGTGACCGGGCTGTGGACGACGTCATGGGATCGCCGAACGCGCAGCGCGCGGCGCTCGCGGGTCAGCTCGGCCAGCCCGGCGCCGCGCAGACCGACATATTCGGGCGGCCGATCGCCGCAGCCCCGGGGCCGCAGGTCGCCGATGCCAACGGAAATCCAGTGCCGGTACCGGGCGGGACAACCTCCGCCACGGCGAACGGACAGCAATCTCCCGAGCAGCGACGTGCCGAGCAGGCCCGCGCCATGGCCGATGCGGCGCGGCGGTCGCCGATCATGGCCTTTGGGAACACCGGGCTGGCCTCGACCGCTCTTCCCGCCTCCGCGCCCAGTGCCGACGCGCAACAGGCAACGGACCTCGACGAACGGACGCGCGGCAACGGACAATCCACCGTCGCGCGGCGAGGTCTAGGTGCCAGTGGCTTCGGAGCGCCGGGTGACGACGGTCCGGCCGAGGCGGGCAAGGGCTCGACCGACTTCAGCGATCAGCTCGGCCATGCCGCGATCCAGACGGTACGGGCAACGATGGTCGCGGACCGTAACCTTCTGCTGAGTGCGGGCACGGTCATCCCCTGCACGCTTCAAACGGCGATCAACTCGACGCAGGCCGGGTTCGTGTCCTGCGTCATCAATCACGATGTCTATTCCGAGAACGGCCGCATCGTTCTGCTCGACAAGGGGACCAAGGTCCTCGGGCAATATTCCGGCGGCATCACGCAGGGGCAAGCGCGCCTGTTCGTGCTGTGGACGCGCGCCCTGACGCCGCGCGGCGTCGCGATCGACCTCGGGTCACCGGCAGCCGATAGCCTTGGTCGGGCCGGTTTGCCGGGCGGTGTCGATACCCAATTCTGGGCACGGTTTGGCGTTGGGCTCGTCATCTCGGTGCTGGAGGATGCGTCGCAGATCGCCGGTCGGGCGGTTGCGAATGAGGGGAGCAACACCACCCAGGTTCCAGGGCAAACCGGGCAAACCGTCCTTCAGCAGACCATGCAGATCAGGCCGATCCTAAAGAAGAACCAGGGCGACACCGCTGCGATCTTCGTCGCCAAGGACTTCGATTTCCGCTCGGTCTATGACGTGGGATTGAGGCGTTAAGGCCGTGGCATTTAGTCCGACGTCGCTGATCTACGAGCATAATGCCGAGCCGATCCGACGGCATCTCCTGCGCGACGATGTGACCGAGCTGGTCATCAACGAGCCGGGGATGATCGGCCTCGAAACGCGGCGTGGCTGGGAGTGGCATGAGGAGCCCGCGCTGGACAATGCGGCGCTCATGACGCTGGCGAAGCTGATCGCGGGGCTGACCAAGCAGGACATCAACTCCGAATATCCGATCTGCTCCTCGGTCCTGCCGGGCGGCGAGCGCGCGCAGGTCGTCGTTCCCCCGGCGGTCGAGCAAGGCTTCATTTCGATCACGATCCGCAAAGCGTCGGGCGTGACGATGAACATCGACGATTTCGAGCGTGCCGGCCTGTTCAGCGAGGTCCGCGCGCACGGCCTGTACGAGGAGGTCGACTCCGATCTGCTGCGACTGCGCGAGGCTGGCGGCTGGCGCGCCTTCTTCAAGCTGGCGGTCGAAGCCCGCAAGAACATCCTCATTTCCGGCGCGACGGGGTCCGGCAAGACGAGCTTCTCGAAGGGACTCATCAAGATGATCCCGGACTATGAGCGGATTCTGACGATCGAGGACACGCGCGAGCTCGTCGTACCCCAGCGCAACCACGTCCACATGATGTACGCCAAGGACGGGAAGAGCCTCCAGAAGGCGGGCGCCAAGGAGTTGTTGGAATCGGCGCTGCGAATGCGGCCCGATCGCATCCTTCTCCAGGAATTGCGGGACGGCACCGCCTTCTTCTACCTGCGCAACGTCAACAGCGGTCATCCCGGTTCGATCACCACGGTCCACGCCAATACGGCCGAGGGCGCGCTCGAGCAGCTGACGCTGCTGGTGAAGGAATCGGACGGCGGTAACGATCTCGACCGCCACGACATCCGGGCGCTGCTGCGCTCCCTGGTCGATATCGTCGTGCAGATGCACCGCCTGCCACCCGGCGAGGGCCAACCGGCGCGCTATCGCATGACAGAAGTATGGTTCGATCCGGCGAGCAGGCCGACCGACTAAAGAGGGTGCCGGCATGAACGGAAAATGGGTGCGAAGCGATGAAGGGTCGCAGCCGGGCGCGATCGCGTTTCTCGGCGTCATCGGCGTGGCGGTGAGCACCACGATCGGCGCCCTTGCCGTCCTGTGGCGTGCACACCTCCTCAACGTCCATACCCCCTGGCGGAAGGTGCCGGCCGCGCTCTGGGCACTG
The DNA here is from genome assembly GCF_902506585.1 of Sphingomonas sp. T1. Classification (NCBI taxonomy): domain Bacteria; kingdom Pseudomonadati; phylum Pseudomonadota; class Alphaproteobacteria; order Sphingomonadales; family Sphingomonadaceae; genus Sphingomonas; species Sphingomonas sp. T1. Next base: position 35,008 of record NZ_LR733882.1, on the reverse strand, counting down.
AAAGGCTACCCGATCGTCTATCAGCCGTTCCTGATCGGCTTCGGGATCGGCCTCGTCCTAACGGTCATCACGATCGTCTCCACGCTGTTCAAACGGCAGAAGCTCCACGGCGAGGCACGCTTCGCGCGGGTCGGCGAGGTCCGCAACGGCAAGATGCTGGCCTCGGCCGGCATCGTGCTGGGCAAGTTCGGTGGCAAGGTGATGCGCTTCGGCGGGCCCGAGCATGTGATGCTCGAAGCCCCGACACGCGCCGGCAAGGGCGTGGGCGTCATCATCCCGAACCTGCTCGACTGGCTCGATTCTCTCGTCGTACTCGACATCAAGCAGGAGAATTACGACAACACGGCAGGCTATCGGCTGAAGGTGCTTGGGCAGCAGGTACTGCTTTTCAACCCGCTCGATCCCACTGGCCGCACCGTGCGGTGGAACCCGCTGAGCTACATAAACCGGCGCGACCCGGTCGAGGTCATCAACGAGCTTCAGAAGATCGCGGCGATGCTCTACCCCGATCCGCTTACCGGCGAAAAGTTCTGGGCCGAGGGCGCACGAACCGCGTTCCTCGGTATCACCGCCTATATCGCGGCGACCGTCGACGATGGGGAGGACGCCCTCCCCTTCACGCTCGGCGAGGTGTACCGCCAGTTCGCAGCCGGCGATGCCCAGCGGCGTTTCCCGAAGATCATCGCGGATCGCAAGAGGGCCGGAAAGCCCCTGTCGGAAGGATGCGTCTCGGCGATCAAGGATTATACCGGCTCGTCAGCGAACACCTTCTCCGGATTGCGCCAATCGGTTACGTCCAAGATCAACGGCTGGCTAAACCCCTATGTCGATGCGGCGACCTCAGAGAGCGATTTCGACCTGAGCGACTTCCGGGACAAGCGGATCTCGCTCTATCTCGGCGTGTCGCCGGATGACCTGGAGCGGGTTGCCCCGATCTACGGTCTGCTCTTCCAGCAGCTCATCGATCGCAACGTCCGCGAGCTGCCAAAGGGGGACAAGCATCAGATAAAGGTACTGCTTGCATTGGACGAGTTCGCGAGCCTCGGCAAATGCACCGTGCTCGCAAACGCGTTCAGCTATGTCGCCGGCTATGGCTTGCGGATGCTGCCGGCGTTCCAGTCGCTCGAACAGATCCAGGGCGTCTATGGGGACAAGGTGGCGGCCGACATCGAGCGAAACTGCGCAGTGCGGCTTGTGCTTCGTCCGGCCGGTTTGGCCGAAGCGAAGAAGATTTCGGACCAGCTCGGCAGCTACACGTTCAAGGCGCGCTCGCGCTCGATGGGAACATGGGGTGGCGGGGGCGGCTCCACTTCGGACTCCGATCAGCGCCGGCCGTTGATGCTTCCTCAGGAAGTCGAGTTGCTGCCGGAGGACGATCTGATTGTTTTTCGGCGAGGCATGTACGCGACCTACGGAAAGAAGGTCCGCTACTATGCCGAGAAGAAGCTCTCGGCGCGGACCAAGATACCGGCCCCGGAGATGCCCCAGATCCGCGTCGACCCAGCCGTCGCTGCCAACAGCCTTCGCGTGATCGAGGCCACGCAGGCGCCCGATGACGCCAATGCCGCATCGCCAACGCCAGGCGCCGCGCCGACCTCGGGCTCTGTTGCAATCAACGGAACAACGACAACGGTTCGGCGTGGATTGAACCAGGCCGCGATCAACGCCGCCTTGGCCGTTCCGCCAAACGAGCGTGTCGCAACGCTTTTCGAAGGCGTCGTCATGGTGCACGCCAAAGCGGCTTAGTAGTGGGGATTGGCTGATGCAGGAAAGGGCTGCCTGATGGATGCAACAGCGCCCTTCACATCGCCCGTGCCCGCCATCAGCGAGGCGGAGCGCGCGCGCCGCGTCGGTGAAATCAACTTCACTCGAGGCAGTCTTCGCTACGAAGGTGGCATCCTCGCGGACGACGTCGAGCAACTCAACGCTCGCTACATCGCTTGCGAGCTCGACAGCGATCAGCTGACCGCCACGATCCTCGCCTCAGCATAGCAGCGCGTCCGCCTGAGGGCTGTTTTAACGGTCCTTGCTGGGCTCGACCGTAGTGGCACGTTGGATGGGAGAAGCTGGGCCGCTGTCGCCGATGGTCGGCCGATCGCCTGCCTCGATGCGGGTAGCTAGATCGCTGTGAAGCGAGACCAGCTCGGGCGGAAAATGTTCACCAGCCGCAGACTCCAGCGTGCGCTCCGCATCGTCGAAGAGATCTATGGCGCCTGCCAGTTCGGGTTCGCCGTACAGCGCTGCGCTTTCCCCTGCTCGCCATAGCTCGGCAAGTTCGTGGGACCGGATCATGCAAGCTGAGGCGGTTCGATCGACCGCAACCGTGGTGCCCGGTGGTGCCGGCGGCGCAGCACCCCTCCCCTTGATCTCAGCCCGCGTGAGTGCCGCCAGACGGTAACGCAGGACCCGGGTCTCCAGTGTATCCGTTGGTGAGGGCTGATACTGCCGGTTCAGGAAAACAAGAAGCTCTGCGGTGCTGGCGGCCGACGCGGCGTTGCGCCAGTCCGTCAAAGCCCGCTCGTCCGATGAAAGATCCGCAGGTTGAGTCAGGATAAAGCGCTCGAAGAGCGGATCGCTGGCTACTGCGACAGGCAGCGCTGCCCTGTTACCGTTAGCGGAGGCATGGGCGCAGCCGATCGCCGCCGCAATCGTACCGAGCTGCGTCTTCATGATCTCACGATCGTCGATCGATCGCCCTAGGATCATCTCGAGGATCGGCGTCAGATCCGTCACGGCGGCCTGGCCCGCATCGATCGTGTCGAGCCTGTTCACAATCTCTCTGTGTGTCGCCTCGATGCGTTGGCCGCTTTCGGTCAGCGCATCGAGCTGCACCTGCACGAGCGTCAACGCGTCCAGAAGGCCTGCCAGAGAAACGCTTACCTGGTCCGTACTCATCGTTTCGGCCCACCCCTATCCGGCGAACGCGCGCGGTCCCGAGTTGCGCGATCACGATCCAATATCTCGCGAAGGACCTCCTCCGGCTTGCTTGGCGTCGGTGCTGTGGCCTGCCGTTCGGCCTCGCCCATAAGCGAGCGAAGGCGCTCCGATACCCCCGAAGGTCGGCGTTCAGGCGGCGTGTCTTCGGTCCGGTCGGGACTCTCCCGGAGTGCCTGCTTGGCCACAAGAAGTTCACGCATGACGCGAGAACGCTCCAGTGCTGCTGCGATCGGATCAGGCCCGGGATCCGCAACAGCGGGGCGCGTCCGAGCATCGACGAACGCGTCGCGCGTGCGGGACGGTGCAGCGGCACGCATTGCCCGAGCGGAATTGGGCTCGGGCGGCGGCAATGCTGCGACGAACCGCCCGAGGCTCTGTGCGACCACCTGATCGGCAAGGGAAGGCGAAGCCGACAACTCCGCGACGGATCGCATATAGGTCGCGCGAACAATTGCCTGTCGACTTGCGAGAATGGCCTCGACCGGATCGGAAATACCCTGGTCACGAAGGCGCTGGGCGCGCTCGGCGCGGCTCCTGTCGATCCGCGGGACCTGCCCTTTGTCGCGCATCTTTTGTACCGCGATGTGCTCATGCGCGGGGTCGATACCGCGCGCCCTTGTCGGCGTGGCGTTGGCTTCGACGCCTCGATCGCGGAGCTTCTCGGCGAAGCGTTGCCGCCATCGAAACAGATCATCTCGGTCCGGATGAAAGCGGCGCCCGTCGAGATCGCGACGCGCGATCGTGATGTGAACGTGCGGATGGTCGCGATCGACGTGAAGGCCGGCAACCCACGACCGGTTCGCAAACTCTTCGCCTGCGAAGTCCAGGGCCGCCGCTTTCAAACGCTCCGGATCGGTCCCCGTCGGCATCGAGAGGATCATGGATATCGACGTCGCACCTTTGCGTCTGGCGTCCCCGTCCATCTCGAAGTTATGCCAATCCTTTGCAAGGATCTGCATGTCGCGTCCATCCTGCAGAACGATCCCCTCGCTGGTTTCAAGCCCGAGTTCCTCGCCGGGACCGTACCCCAGCCGGCTGATGTAGGCGAAGTTGGCAAGGACGTGTCCGCCGCCATGTTGACGCCCCGTGATCCGCACCATGACCTCGGGGACACGACGCGATGTGCGATCCGTAGCCATGATCGCCTGGCCGCTCATCCGGGCCTGCGGTCCGCCCCCGAAAGCATGCTTCGCCTGCGCACTGGGACGCGACGTGGCCGGCGAGGATGCAGCCTTCGGGAACATCGACGCGACGGCAAGGCCGAGCATAGTGCCACCGGTTTTCGGGACCTTTGCGCTGCCGCCTCCGGTCCCTAGGCGATACTTCTTGGGCGGCGCGAAGACGCCCGCCATGGAGTCCATCGTTCCGGAAGAGAAGCGGAAGCTCACGCTCCTGACGTTCGGTAGGTTTCGGTCCAGTACCCGACCTCTGCCCCGATCGAAGCAGAGAGGGCCAACCGGGTCGCAAACAGCAGCGCCTTCAGCTCCTCGCATTTCTCGCTGAAGGGACCGGCGATGCGGGCGATGTCGAGCGAGCTTTCGGGCTGGTTGGCGGCGTTCATCGCGTGGACCGCCTGATTGATGTTTCGGCCGATCAAAAGCACCTGCTTGCGCAATCTGACGATCTCAGCCTGGGTGGCAGGGGCCAGCCTCAGCACGCCCGCTTTGTCCCAAAGCTGCCAGCGAAGCGTGCGTTTGATCCACTCGTTTCGCGTCATCCTCATCGGCGCAGCTACGGTGTCGATACCTTCGATCTCGCTCCTCTCGAGCCGGACTGTGACGCGAACGAGGTCGTCGGAATGCCCCCTGCCCTGAATTGGCAGCACCGGGATGTCATCGTTCTCCGGAGCCAGCACGGCGTTGGCCAGCACGCTTGCCATCCAGCTACTGCGGTTCTGCCCGTTTGCTGCGGCAACCCGGTCGATCTCGGCGACCAATTCGTCCTTCAACCGCAGGCCTACATTCATCTCAAAAGCCCCGTGCAGCGGCGCCCCACAAGCCAATGTTAAACATTGGTGCCGTGAGGCATATCCTGCCATCCCTAATAATTATCTACCCTCACTAAACAACAAGCTCTTTGGAATTAATTCACTCCAAACGCGGAGTAGAAAATTCGTTGACTGCAAACATGCGGTAACTAGATTTCTGCGTTGTGTTATCGGCTCAGAAGGTTTGCACAGTTAGGCCTGCTTACCTGCGATATCTTCTTCCGCTGGCAACCTGGTAACTTGTCCCCCTCGGAACCGGATACGAAGAATGGCCCGAACTAAGAAAGTCGTCGATCTCGCAGCCATCGAAGCTCGGCGGGAAGCTCTAAGAGCGGAACTTGCTCAACTGGACGAACAGGCAAAGGCAGTGGAGCAGATCGCCCGGGACGCTGGCCGTCCCGTTCTTATCGCCGCACTCGAGCGCATTAAAATCGCAGCGATCGACAAAGCCGATGCCCGGGCGATCGCGACGGCAATCTCGAATCATGGCGGCAAAGCGGTCGCAAACCAACTTGCGTCGCTCGCCTAGGCTTCTTCCCAGCTTTGCGCGAAGTTCGCTTGCGTGCCGGTCGCATAATATCGCCGAGTTGACCCTCGTGGAGCTCAGGCGCCGTTATCGCTCGGCGATCATAACGGCTGGTCGCCTTCCCACTTCTCCGTAGATGATAGGCCGTTTCGGGAAAGTCGGGCCGGGAACTGATCTTGACGAAATGGCTTCCCTGTTGGCGTCGCACAGCTGGCTCGCCTTGGGTGCCTCGCGCCAATTCCCAATCGGGAACGCGCGTAATCAGGACTGCGAGGCGTACGGTGCGATCGCAATGCTGGACAGATCGGTCGCCGCGTCGATCGGCACCCCGGCCTCCTTGCGCTCGGAATAGCGATCGACAAGCTGGGCGGTGTGAGGGCGTAGCAAGATCGTGAAGCGCACCAGCTCTTCCATCACGTCGACGATCCGGTCGTAGTAGCTGGACGGCTTCATCCGGCCGGCGTCGTCAAACTCGTTGAATGCCTTGGCGACTGACGACTGGTTCGGGATCGTCACCATTCGCATCCAGCGGCCGAGGACGCGCAGCGTGTTCACGCTGTTGAATGACTGCGATCCGGCCGACACCTGCATGACGGCGAGAGTCCGGCCCTGCGTCGGTCGCATTCCGCCCATCGACAGCGGCAGGTGATCGACTTGCAGTTTGATGATGCCGGTAATCTGGCCGTGCCGCTCGGGGCTGCACCACACATGCCCCTCCGACCACATCGACAGTTCCCGCAATTCGTGAACAGCCGGGTGATCGTCCCCCGTCACCTGATCGGGGAGCGGCAGCGTGGCGGGATCGAAGATTCGTGTCTCGCAGCCAAAGAATTGCAGCAGGCGGGCCGCTTCCTCGACGCACAGGCGCGAATAAGACCGCTCCCGCAGGGAGCCGTAGAGCAGCAGGATACGCGGGGGCGGATCGCCAGCGCCCAGACCAATGGCGGGACGCTCAAGCGCATAGCGGCGATCGAGCGCAGGGAGATGGTCAGGATTGGAGAGCGTGCGGAGCGGCATTACAGACTAAGCCTGATGGCAAGCGCGGCGAGTGTCACCAACAGTACCGGAATCGTCAGCGTCGCGCCGACCTTGAAGTAATAGCCCCAGCCGATCCGGATGCCCTTTTGCCCAAGGACGTGCAGCCACAGGAGCGTAGCAAGCGAACCGATCGGCGTGATCTTCGGCCCGAGGTCGCAACCGATCACGTTGGCGTAGATCATGGCTTCCTTGATCGCGCCCGTGGCGTGGGTCGCGTCGATCGACAGCGCCCCCACCAGCACGGTCGGCATGTTGTTCATCACCGACGACAGCAGCGCGGCGATAATCCCGGTGCCGAATGCCGCGCTCCACACGCCGCCTTGCGCGGTGCGATCGAGCAGGCCGGCGAGGTGATCGGTCAGGCCGGCATTCCGCAGGCCGTAAACGACCAGGTACATGCCGAGCGAGAAGATCACGACTTGCCACGGCGCGCCGCGCAGCACCTTGCGGGTCTCGATGACGTGGCCGCGCGCGGCGATGACGAGCAGGAGGACCGCACCGGCAGCGGCAACGGCGCTAACCGGCACGCCGATGGGTTCGAGCAGGAAGAAGCCGGCGAGCAGCAGCGCGAGGACGACCCAGCCCGCCTTGAACGTGGCAGGATCGTGGATCGCGTCAGCAGGCGCGCGGAGCTGCGCCATATCGTAGCTGGCCGGTATGTCGCGCGGGAAGAACAGCAGCAGCGCGACCAGTGTCGCGGCGATCGACGCCAGATCGACCGGCACCATCACCGAGGCATAATCGGCAAAGCCGATCCGGAAGAAGTCGGCCGACACGATGTTGACGAGGTTGGAGACGATCAGCGGCAGGCTGGCGGTATCGGCGATGAACCCCGCCGCCATCACGAACGCCAGCGTTGCCTTGTCCTTGTATCCCAGCGCGCGCAGCATCGCGATGACGATCGGCGTCAGGATCAGGGCCGCGCCATCATTGGCGAACAGCGCCGACACCGCCGCGCCGAGCAGAACGATCAGTACGAACAGCCGGCGACCATGCTTCCGGCCCCAGCGCGCGACGTGGAGCGCCGCCCATTCGAAGAAGCCGGCTTCATCGAGCAACAGGCTGACGATGATGATCGCGACGAACGTCGCTGTCGCGTTCCAAACGATCTCCCACACCACCGGAATATCAGAGAGCGAGACGACCCCGGCGAGCAGGGCCACAGCGGCTCCGCCTAGGGCGCTCCATCCGATGCCGAGGCCCTTGGGCTGCCAGATGACGAGCGCGATCGTGGCGACGAAGATGGCGAGCGCGAGCAGCATCAGGCGACGCGCTGACCCGAGGCGTCCACGACCTTTTCACCGTCTTCCTTGGCAAACGCACCCTGTTGCGGCTCACGCAGCAGATCCAGGACCGCTTCGGACGGTCGGCACAGCTTCACGCCGAGTGACGAGACGACCAGCGGCCGGTTGATGAGGACCGGATGCGCCATCATCGCGTCCACCAACGCGTCGTCGGACAGCGACGTGTCGCCCAGGCCCAAATCCGCATAGGGCGTGCCCTTCTCGCGCAGCAGATCGCGGGGTGTGATCCCGGCGCGCTCTATCAACTCGACCAGCAGCGCGCGCGAGGGCGGCGTCTTCAGATACTCGACGACATGCGGCTCGATGTCGGTATTGCGGATCATCGCCAGCGTGTTGCGCGACGTGCCGCACTCGGGGTTGTGATAGATGATGATGTCGACGGCCGCATTCTTGCTCATCGGGGGCGTCCTTTCAGCAGCAGGGGGTGAGTTCAGCCAGGAGCGGCGCGCAAAGCTCGGGCGAGCCAGCGCAGCAATCCTTGACGAGGAACAGCGTCAGTGCGCGCAGGCCGCTCAGGTCGGCACGATAGACTATCGAGCGGCTATGACGTTCGGAGCGCACGATGCCGGCGCGCGCGAGAATGCCGAGATGCGCAGACATGGTGTTCTGCGGCACGTCTAGCTGACGCGCGATTTCGCCGGCAGCCAAGCCGTCCGGTTCCTGCCGCACCAGCAACCGGAACACATCGAGCCGTGTGCCCTGTGCAAGGGCTCCAAGTGCAACAATAGCCGAATCATTATCCATACATCTAGCATAGCGGATATATTACGCGGCGACAGCACGAAGGTTTGTCGTGCCGGCTTGCCCAATTGCCGATCGCTTATTGTGAAAGGGTCGCGAGCGCTATCGTACGCAGCGCTGCCTCGCTCGTGATGCCCACCGTCGTGGGCGGTTGATTGGTCGCCCGGGGACTGAAAGCCGGCGCAATTGCATCAATTCGACCGAGGAGGACAATAAAAAGTGGGTTGTCCGCGCCGGATCAGGCTGCCCCCTCCCCTGCCGGCCGACCACGCATTGTGTCGTGTTGCCGCCCGGCGATCGCGCGTACGTTCATGCGCGCTGCGCGAGGCTCGTAGATGCTTCGGGCCTCGCCATGGTCATGCCAAGCGAGGAATCAGCGCCTCTGGATTCGCTTGTGGAATCGCCACATACAAGGTTCTGCAGCTCGCGGGTCGGTCAACCGGAATTGCGTTGCGCCGGCTTTCCGACGGCCAAGCAAGCCCCCTGCCCTGCTTATCGACCAGCTGCGCCGAGCTCCCGTTCGTAAAGCAGGAGCGTCGCATCTTCTATGACGTCGGCGAGCACGCGCTTCCGCGACGGGTCCGCGTCGCGAAGGGCATAGAGCCTCGCAGCGGTCTCGGGATCAACCCTGACGTTGATCGCGATATTGCGATTGCCGGTTGCGCGCGGCGGGCGTTGAAAGGTCGCAGCTTGCGGATGATCGGCGGGTGCGGGCACGGGCGCGGTCTTGGCGACAGCGGGGACCGCGGGACGAGATGGAAAGCCTGCTACGTCGCTGATCTCGCGTAGCCTGGCTGGATCCTTGTTCGGTGGTGTCTCGTCGAACTCCGATAGATCAAGCTTGGTCCGGGTCATGCTGCTTCCTTCATGGCACGCGCCTTACGCAGCCTGGCAATCACGGCGGCCGCGAAAGCCTCGGCATTCTCGAGCGCCGCTTTCATATTACCGACGCCCTTTTCGTTGATGGTTCTAAGCGTGCCGCCTGAAGCGAACATCGCGCGGTAGGCCTCGCGGTTGTAGATCATGACCGGAAGGACGGGAATTTCCGCATCGTTGAACTGCTCCGCAATGTCCTTCTGATTGTTCGAGCGCAGCGCCGGTGGGATCTGGCTGAACAAAATGGCGTAGTCGATCTCTGTTCTGGTTCCCCGCGCCGTCTGTTTGACCAGTTTGATAGCGCGGGCAGCCTGAGTGGCGTCCAGATGTGACCCCTTGCATGGGATGATCACCAGATCGCTTTGAGCGATTGCAAATGTTACGGTCGCCGTCGCCGCGCCTTCGAGGTCAACGAGCGTGAAGCGCGCCTCCGACGCGCCCCTCTCGATTTCATCGATGATCGCGTTTTCGTCGCGGCACCCGACGACAGTTATCGCATCCGGTCGTCCCGGTAACTGGCCCCAGTCGACCAGCGGAAGGTTCGGGTCAGCATCGATCAGGCGTACGGTGCCGCCCGCCTCCGCCAATTCTCCGGCGAGCAACAATGTCGCGGTGGTCTTGCCCACCCCGCCTTTCGGCGACACGAAGCTGATGACTGGCATGCTGCTCTCCCGTTGCGGCCAGGTTGCTACTATGTAGCAGCCAGCGTTCATGCAGCCGCTATATCGCAACCTAGCAGCTAGCGTCTAGCCATTTTGATGCAATCCGACAGCGAGAAGCTCGCGTCATAGTTGCGGGTACGTCGCAACCAGACCGCGAAATGCTAGCACGTTTGTCGCTAGCAGGATGCAGCCTGGACGCTGCAGAATTGCTGTTAGCACGCTGCATGCTCGATAGCTAGTTGGTAGTAGGGTCCAACCTGCTACAAGTTAGCATCACACTCCATCGCGATACGGTCGAGATGCGGATTACGAAAAGGCCACAGTCGCAGCCACCAACCCTTTATGAACATGCTACTTGATAGCTGTTTGGTTGCTACCTGGCCGCGCTCGACTTCCAAGTCAGTGCGTTATAGCTAGCTGGTTGCTACCAGGTAGCAACCAGCCGAACGGACAGCTTCCTACAATTCGCGTGTCGCCAAAGCAATTTATGGGATCGTAGTGCCGAGCCACAAGTCGACGAAAGCTGGGGACGCCGAACGGGCTAAGCGTTGAAATCGATCGTGAAGTGCCCAAGGCTCGATCCATTTCGACACGACCTGAACCATACCGGATACCCCGACGCACGAGACGAAGCACCGATCCCCTGATCGGGCAGCCGAAGCCGCCCGGACGATGCTCATTCCTCCCAGAAAGGCTTGAGCTTCCGGGTCCGCTTGCCTGTGGGCCGGGGTGCCGGCGCGGGAATCCCGTGCGCTGCGATCTCCGCTTGGATGCTTGTGAATTCCGCGAGCCATGCTTGGGTGGGTTAGGTTTGAACGTGCATGTGAACCTCCGTCTGTTCGTTGAGACGGATGAGCGCCGACGATCGGGCGGGGGCGGGGTCACAGGACCGCAAAGCGGCCGCGCAAGCGGGGCGTGGGGGTGCCGATTTTGCCGTGGTCGGAGTGGAGCGTAAGCGAAGCGAAGTCCGCGGCAAAATTGGGGGCACCGCGCATCCTTGACGCTGGCTCCACCCGATCGTCACGATGGAAGTCGTCGACGTCAGAGCCTTTTCGACGTTGGTGGGGTAGGGGAGACGCCGCCCCACGCGACGAACATCCCTGCCACTTCACGGCGCTCACCGAAGCTGGACAACCTTCGATACAAGAATGGCGACCGTCAGCTCGTCGCTCCCGGGTTCTCCGGCAACGTAGCCGGCGTTGAGGCGCTCGATCTCGTCGAGGAGAATGCCGCCTTCATGACGAACGTTTCCACGAGCGAAGTCGACCTGGCGTTCACGTCGCGCGCGCTCGGCCGCGCTGAGCGACGAGCGTGGAGGGGGAGGGGGGTCTCAGCATTCATGATCCCATCCTTTCGGGCGGAGTGCGTAGCCCCGGCGCCACTGCGCCGGGGCTACGGGTCAGCGTTCGTCGACGCGCATGATCGTGAGGACGCGCGTTGTCTTGAAGGGATCCGCCGGATCCTCCGAACCTGCGGTCAGGTCGTGATTGTAGTAGTCGATCTTCCAGTAGCAGTCGGTGCCCTCGAACAGGAACCGGCCCAGGTCGTGCTCGCCGTAGGGGTCGATCGCGTCGTCGAAGGCGTCGAAGTCGCGAACGGTGCGGAGCAGCTCCGCACGCTTGCGGAAGTTTCGGAACAGGCTGACGTCGCCCATCAGGTCTGCGATCCCGCTGGTCATCACGACCCGGTTGTTGCCCGGGGCGGTGAGATGCTCGCGCAGCCAGTCATTGTGGCGGGCGATCTCCGCTGCGCCACCTTTGGCGCGGTCTGATTGAGGCGTTTGCTCGGCCATGATGGTCTCCTGCCATTGACCCCGACGATCGGGGCCTTTCGACAGGCGACAGGACGGCCGGGGCATAGGTCACTCGCGCACCCGTAGGGTCGCAACGGAGTGGAGAAGCCCGCTGGCGGGCTTGCGCGGGGGTGCGCCCCGGCCAGGACGTGGAAGCCCGAAATGCCGCGCGGATCGTCGACAGGGAAGAGACTTCAGGTCGGGGCTGATGCTGGACGACCGCGCCGATCGGGGCGTATCGTTCGATCATGGAAACGGCTGACAACATCGTTGCCCTGTGGCCTCGCTGGATGGCCAGCGCGGGCGATATGCTCCGGATGAAGGCGTTGGTCCGGACCCGCTGCTGCAAATGCGGGACGCTGATGCGGGCCGAGTTGGAAGACATCGTGGCACGCCACGGTCCTGACTATTCGCTGGTCGACAAGCTGGAGCGCTGCCGGATGGTCGAGTGCGAGGGGTCTACGTTCTATCTGGCGTCGCGAACCTATGGCCGGGAATGGGTGACGCTCCTGCGCGACCCGCGGCTGATGAAGGTGTTCGAGGAACTGCCGCCTGTCCGGACGGCGTGGAGCTGATTGCCCGCCTCCGGAAGAGATACCGTCTGAATTTGAATTCCGCACCCAAGCGGTGGGTAGAAGGGGGGCAGAAGCCCTTCGTCTAGCGGCGCTTCCGTGCTTGCGCAGCGGCGCCGGGGCGGGCTCGATGCCCGCTCCTGCGCCTTGACGGTTGACGAGCGGAGAGGGGAGGGGGGCCAAAGCCCCCCCGGGAGGCTCAGGCGTAAGGGTCGTATTCGTTGTTATGCGGATATCTGCATAACAGCGATTATGACCCATTCGAGATTATGTAGAGTCCCTCGTGATATCGAAGTTCGGCGGACCTTTCCGTCCAGCCGAACTGCGCATAATCAGAGCGCTGAGAACGCCCGAGCTATTGGGTGGATCGCGCAGACGAAGGCGTTCATTAGTGCCCGCTCGAACGTCTAGGACTGACAGGGGGCGGTGGTTGGCGCGTCATGAGCTGCCAGTCTGTGAGCTGCTGCCGGTTTCGTGGACACCGAGATAAGGTATTTTCGGAACCGGAGGGTGTAAATGCAACGACGGAAGTTCAGCCGAGAGTTCAAGCTCGAGGCGGTGAAGTTGGTCCGAGATCGGGGCGTTGCGGTAGCGCAGGCCGCGCGTGACCTGGACCTGCACGGGAACGTGCTGCGCAAATGGGTCCGCGAAGCGGAAGCTGATCCCCAGTCGGCATTCCCGGGCAACCGTCAGATGAAACCCGAGCAGCAGGAGGTTCGGTGTTCGGCTCACTTCACACGCGATGCGAGGTGGGTCAGACCGGACCTTTAAGTGGGCACGGCGAGGTCGAACGGATGAACCGGACGATCATCAAGGAGACTACCGGAACGGGCTAACGGCAACGGCAGTCAGTTACCAGGCCGGCGGGGCGGAGTAACACCAGATCGGCATCGAGCTGCCTTCATGTGTACGCCTGACCGTCGACGGCACTGTCGACGCCGAGGCGCTGTCGCGCGTAATTTGCGCGTGGACGCGATGATCCCGTAACCGAGATCGACGCGAATATTCCTAGCGTGTGGCGTTACCGAAATGCGCAGCACCGTCACGTCGGTAACCGGCTCGGCCGGTGCCGGCTTCTCCGCCGAACACGTCCGCCGCGCCCTCCAGCAGCCGCGCCCGCCATTGGTTGATGAGGTTCGGATACACATCAAATTGCCGCGCCAGCTCGGCCAGTGTCTTCTCACCCTTCACCGCAACCAACGCCACCTTGGCCTTGAACGCCGGGCTGTAGTTCCGGCATGGTCGCGTGCTCATCTTGCCTCCTGCTCGCGGCCAGCATGGCCGCTGTCAGATCGGCAATCCACTTATCCCCACTGTTCAGATCCCCGAGCAACCTCTCGGGCCACCTCAGCAGCGCTAAAAACCTCCTTTCGAAGGTTGACTCCGAAGCTGCATAGATTATCATATAACGATAATAATGACTTTTGGAGAAGGTTATGGAAGCGAATGCGCTTCGTGAGACGTTAAGTTGCGATAATATGGCTCCCCTTTGGGAGGTGCTTCGTGGCCTAACGCCGCGTGAGCCGAAACAGGTGATTGACCCGGTCATCTGGCGCGCCGCCACCATCCGCGCGAACATGGATATCGCCTGTGAATCGATCTCGGCTGAAGACGCCGAGCGTCGGGTTCTGGTGCTTGAGAATCCGCGCCTTCGCGGCCGGTCGATGGCGACGAATTCGCTGTATGCCGGCATCCAGATGATCCTGCCGGGCGAGACGGCTCCAGCCCACAGGCATACTGCTTCCGCGCTGCGGCTCATTCTTTCAGGACAGGGCGGGTTTACGACGGTCAACGGCGAGCGGGTTGAGATGGCGCGCGGCGATTTCATTATTACGCCATCGGGGGAGCTACACGATCACGGCGCGGACGGACCCGACCCTGTGATGTGGCTCGATGGCCTCGACGTGCCGATCGTCCAACTGTTGAACGCCGGCTTTTCAGCGGACGGGGCGCACGAGCGGCAAAATCTTCGCCGGCCGACGGGTGACACCGTGGCACGCTATGCATCCGGGCTTGTGCCGGTCGGGCATCAGACAGGGCCGGTAAGCCCGGTGTTCCATTATCCTTACGCACGCGCCAAGGCGGCATTGGAGCAACTCGCGAAAGCCGATGATTGGGACGGAGCCGAAGGACTCAAGCTTCGTTACACTGATCCTACGACGGGGCGCTCGCCGATCCCGAGCATGGCGGCATTCCTCCAATTGTTCCCAGCCGACTTCAAGGGACAGGCATTCCGGGAGACGGACGCAGCGGTCGGCTGTGTCGTCGAAGGAACGTTGCGGGTGACGATCAGCGGGCAGACCACCGAGATGCGGCCAGGTGATGTGTTCGTCCTGCCGGGCTGGGCGTGGCGATCGTTCGAAACGACCGACGCTTGCACGCTGTTCAGCTTTTCGGACCGTCCGCTGCAGGAAGCCCTCGGCTTCTGGAGAGCCGAAAAGGCCCAGGCGGCCTGACGTCCCTTTTGTCGGAGATTCATCATGAAGATATGTTTATTCAACGGCGGTCGCGTGGGCGTCGTCATCGGTGACGATGTCGCCGACGTCACCTCGGTACTCGATAGGCTCCCGTCATTTCGATATCCGCTTCCCCGTAACGACGTGTTGATCGCGGCGTTACCAACGTTACAGCCGGCGTTTGAGGCAGCGGTGGTGGCCGCGCCGCGCATACCACTGGCTGAGGTTTTGCTAGAAAGCCCGGTTGCCAATCCGGGCAAGCTGATCGCCGCGCCCGTCAATTATCAGGCGCATCTCGATGAGGCGATCGCTGACGAGGCGACCTTCTCGCGCGCCCATGTCCGCAAAATCCAGGAAACGGGGCTATTTCTAAAAGCTACGAGTTCGCTGGTAGGGGCGTCTGCCGATATCGTAATCGGACTGCCGGACCGTCGTACTGATCATGAAGTCGAGTTGGCCGTCGTCATCGGCAAGACCGCAAAGAACGTCTTGGCGGCGGACGCGCTGCAGTATGTGGCGGGCTACACCATCGGTCTGGACATCACTATTCGCGGACCCGAAGAGCGCAGCCTGCGCAAGTCGCTGGACAGCTATTCGGTACTAGGGCCGTGGCTGGTTACCGCCGAAGAACTGGGCGATCCATCTGGCTTGGACCTAGCGCTCGATGTCGGGGACGAGCCACGGCAACGAGCGAACACGCGCGACCTTATCATGAACGTCGGCGACCTGATCGAGTTCGCCAGCAAATTCTACACGCTCGAACCTGGCGACATCCTGTTCACCGGCACACCGGAAGGCGTCGGTCCGATCCAACCTGGCGATACGATCCGCGCATCGATCGACAGGATCGGTGCTCTTGAGATGGCGGTGACGCAATGACGAACAAACCAATATTGATCGTCGGAGGCGGGATCGGCGGTCTGGCGACCGCGCTGGCCTTGGCCAAGCATGGCGTACCGAGTTTGCTGGTGGAGCAAGCCAAGGAGTTTGCCGAGATCGGTGCCGGGATTCAGCTAGGCCCCAATGGGTTTCGAGCGCTGGAGAGGCTCGGTCTGGTTGACGAAGCGATGACGCTGGGGGTTTTCCCCGATGAACTTGTCTTCATGGATAGCATGAGTGGCGATCGCGTCACGACGATCCCGACCGGGCAGGCGTTCAAAGAACGTTTCCAATATCCATACACTCTGATCCACCGCCACGACCTGCATTCGGTTCTCTTGCGCGCCGCAGAACAGCATCCGCTTATCGAGCTTCTGACCGACATTCGGATCAATAGCATCGCCGAAGGTGCGACCGTTACCATCACGACCGAGGATGGACGGGATTTCGAAGGTAGCGCGCTGATCGGGGCGGATGGTTTGTGGTCCCGCACGCGCGAACTGGTCGTCGGCGACGATGCGCCGGTGGTGTCGGGGCACATCGCCTATCGTGCGGTTCTCCCGGCGTCTGACGTGCCAGAAGAGTTCCGCCAGAACGCGATGATCCTGTGGGGAGGGCCCAAGCATCATCTTGTCCAGTATCCGCTGCGCGGCGGTGATCTTTTCAACCTCGTCGCCGTCTTTCACAGTGATAAATATGTCGAAGGATGGAACACCAAGGGCGATGTGGATGAGCTGAACCGCCGCTTCTCAGACGCCTGTGCGACGGTGAAGACCCTGTTGTCCAGGATCGATGGCTGGCGGATGTGGGTGCTGTGCGACCGTGAGCCGGTCAAAACCTGGAGCAAGAATAACATTACCCTAGTCGGAGATGCGGCCCATCCGATGCTGCAATATCTTGCGCAGGGCGCGTGCATGGCCATGGAAGACGCTGTCATCCTAGGACAGTCGGTAGCTGAAAACGGCTCTGATCTGCCTACCGCGTTCCAGCAATATCAGACAAAACGCTATTTGCGCACTGCGCGGTGCCAGGTGATGGCGCGTGTTCATGGCGAGTTCTATCACGCCGAAGGCGTTAAGGCCGAAATGCGCAATATCATGCTGTCGGCGCGCACGCCCGAGCAGGCCTATGCCGGGTTGGACTGGCTGTACGGCGCAAGCGCGCTTTCAGGATGAACGCGTTACGAGGTGTCGTCGTCCAGACTAGACGAAATGCGCCGCGCCGCAGCCGCGATCGTGGTTTCCAGGTCCGGATCGTCAAAGCCGATCTGGTCGACCAACAGCACCAGCCCGATGCTGCCGATTACCTGTCCGTTGTTAAAGATGGGCGCGGCCACGCCACGCGTCGGGGTTCCCAGCTCCCTGTTGGTCGTGACCGCGTCCCGATCGCGGAGCACGCGGAGGCTTGCCTTGACCTTATCCCAACCGGGGCCAAGGCCGGTGTCGAGCATCTCTTCGCCATGCGCCGCCCACAGGCCGTGAATAACTTTCGTCGGCAGGTGCGCCATGACGGCCTTCGACGCAGCGCCGCGCCAAAGGGGCATTGGCAGGCCGCGCTCGTAGCTGAAGGAGAGCTGCGGTGGCAGGATAAGTTCGTCGTGGATGCAGATAACCTGCCCCTTGTAGAGGCGGCAAAGAATAGCGACGCTGTAGGGCGGCGCGGTGGCGACGATCTTGCGCATTTCTGGCCGTGCCGTTCGGATCAGCGGGTCGCTCAACCGCATCAGGCGATCGAGCTTCATAACCGCCGGACCCAGCACGTATCGGCCCGCGCCGACGCCGACGATATAACCGCCCGAGCTCAGCGTGCGGAAATAGCGATAGGCGTTCGATACCGAGATGCCCAGCCGCTCGGCCGCGCGTTCGACCGTCCAGCCGTTTTCGTCCGATCCGAACAGTTCGAGCAGTTCGATGACGCGATCGGAAGTTTTCGTGCTCACGCGCTGATGTGCCCTCGATGGTTTGGAGCGATGCCGCCCGGCAGCGACGGACCGCGCCTTGATCCCGGCCTTACGCCATGATCGACCGGTTCGTACCTCCCCAGACCCTGTACGACAAGATTTGGGATGCGCATCTCGTCGACGAACAGGCTGACGGCATGTGCTTGGTCTACATCGATCGACATCTCGTCCACGAAGTCACCAGCCCGCAGGCGTTCGAGGGATTGCGGACGGCGTCGAGGACAGTGCTCCGCCCAGACCGAACGATCGCCGTCCCCGACCATAATGTTCCGACGTCAAGCGATCGCGGCCTTTCGAAGCTGACACCCGAACGCGAGGCAACCGATTCCGAAAAGCAGATACACACCTTGTCGCGCAATTGCGCCGAGTTCGGCGTACCCCTGCTGGACGTATCGGATGAGCGTCAGGGGATCGTCCACGTCGTTGGGCCGGAGCAGGGGCTGATCCTTCCCGGCCTCACGGTCGTCTGTGGGGATTCGCATACAGCCAGTCATGGCGCCTTGGGGGCGCTGGCATTCGGCATCGGCACCTCGCAGGTGGAGCATGTGCTAGCGACGCAGGCCTTGCTGCAACGCAAGTCGCGATCGATGCGCGTCCATCTCGAGGGTATTCTTCCCGAGTATGTGACCGCCAAGGATCTGGCGCTTTCCATCGTCGGCCGTCTAGGGCCTGCTGGCGGCAATGGCTTCGTGATCGAATACACCGGTCGCGCCATCGAATCCCTCTCCGTTGAGGGGCGCCTGACCCTTTGCAATATGGCAATCGAGGCCGGTGCACGATCTGCCCTGATAGCCCCGGACGATACGACCTTTGCCTATCTTGCGGGACGACCGCTCGCCCCGCGGGGCAGCGCGTGGGATCGGGCGGTCGCACAATGGCGAAACCTGCGCTCGGACCCGAATGCCGTTTTCACGAAAACCATCGGGATCGACGTCTCGCAAATGAGGCCGATGGTGACTTGGGGTACGTCGCCGGCGGATGTGGTGCC
This sequence comes from Sphingomonas sp. T1, assembly GCF_902506585.1. Taxonomy (NCBI): domain Bacteria; kingdom Pseudomonadati; phylum Pseudomonadota; class Alphaproteobacteria; order Sphingomonadales; family Sphingomonadaceae; genus Sphingomonas; species Sphingomonas sp. T1. The sequence goes on along the minus strand of NZ_LR733882.1, from coordinate 16,290 downwards.
GGTGGGCGACGCCGTTCCCGACCCTGCGTCGTTCGCGGATCCGGAACGGCGCCGCGCGGCAGCTGCCAGCTTGGCCTATATGGGCCTGACGGCGGGGATGGCGACCACCGACATTGCGATCGATGTGGCGTTCATAGGATCATGTACCAATGCGCGTATCGAAGACCTGCGCCAGGCGGCGGGCATCGTAAAGGGACGGCACGTCGCGTCCACGCTGAAGCGGGCATTTGTCGTGCCGGGGTCCGGACTCGTCAAACGGCAGGCGGAAGCCGAAGGGCTCGACCGCATATTCCAGTTGGCTGGCTTCGAATGGCGGGAACCCGGCTGTTCCGCCTGTCTTGGCATGAACGAAGACCGCATCGGCGCGGGTGATCGCTGCGCATCCACGTCGAACCGCAATTTTGAAGGGCGGCAAGGCCCCGGCGCGCGAACCCATCTGATGTCGCCGGCGATGGCTGCGGCCTCAGCCGTCGCCGGGCACATCTGCGATCCCAGGACCTATCAGCCATGACGCCGCTCTTGGATGCCCAAGGACAAGCGTATCCGCTGAATCGCGATAATTGCGATACGGATACGATCTTTCCGGCTGAGCACATGAAGACCATCTCGCGCGTCGGACTTGGCCAGTTCGCCTTCGAGACGCTGAGACAGGAGCCGAAAAGCGCCTTCAACGACGTCGCTCGGCGGGACGCGCCATTCCTTGTCGTCGGTAGCAATTTCGGATGCGGATCCAGCCGGGAGCATGCGGTCTGGGCCATCGCCGATATCGGCATCCGGGTCATCCTGGGCAAAGGCTTTGCCGACATCTTTGCGCAGAATGCCGCGCAGAACGGTATCGCGACGATCGTTCTGGCTCCAGGCCTGATCGACGCGCTCGCGATACGCGCCGAGGCTTATGAGCCGTTTGCCATGAGCTTGGCCGACATGGTCGTCACGACGGCTTCCGGCGAACGCCTGCCCTTCGAACTCGACGCCGATGTCCGCCAACGACTGATGAGCGGCGTGGATCAGATCGAACAAACCTTGTCGCACCTATCGGAAATCACTGCGCGTGGAGATGCGGTGTCTCGTTCTCCAGAATGGGAAGTCTCTATTGATACGAGGAACCTGAACATCGCGACGTGAGACGTAGAGCAAATACTTTTAAAAAAATAAGCGAGAAATAGGGAGGATGAAACAATGATTAGGAGAACTATTCCGTATAGTAACATAGGAAGTTCCGTTCGCGTTGCCGCGTCAGCACTTATTCTATCTATCTTTGGGTATACGGGAATCGCAACGGCCCAGACCGTCAATGAGAATACGCTTTCTCCAATGAAGACCCCGACATCGGCCTCCCGAACGATAACGCCCGTTCACGGGGTGACGGTCCGCGGCGCTGCGATCAGGCAGCCATCCGTCCAAATTGGCGCGCCGGCACCTGTTCCCGCTCCGGCGGGGGGCCCGATACCCGAACCGGTGCCGGGTGGCCGATTGGGGCCGCCCCGCATACCCCAATCTCTGCGATGGACCGAGGATTGGAGTACTCTGAAGTCGGTGACGAACCGACGGCCGTTAGAACGCTTGCGTTACATTCCTCTTGGCGACGGGCCTGCGTACCTCTCCATCGGCGGCGAGATCCGTTATTATTTAAATTCCTGGGAGCATCTTCGCCTCGGCGCAAGCCCTGACGATCATCTGGTAAATCTACAACAGCGGCTCCGTCTCGACGCCGATCTTCATATTAATCAATATGTGCGAGCTTTCGTCGAGATCGGCGACGATCGTGAGTTTTTTGCGCGCAGCATCACGCCTCCGAACCGCGACAAGCTCGATCTCCGCCAAGCCTTTGTCGATATAGCAATCCCGTTATCCGACACCGTGAAGTTGACTGTTCGACCGGGCCGGTTTGAAATGCCGCTCGGCAATGGCAAACTAGTCGGGCTGCGAGATGGGACGAACGTCCGGTTCGGATATCAGGGTGTCCGAGCAACGTTAATCAACACGGGGCGCTTCAGGATCGATAGCTTTCTCGTCAAGCCGGTTACCTATGGTAATGCGGAGGTCTTCGACGACAAGCCGCAGGAGGGAACGCACTTTAATGGCGTCTATGCCAGCGGACTCCTCTCGCCCTTGGCGACGTTAGATTTCTACTATTACGACGTCAAACGACCATTGGGCCGCTACATCGACGGGAGCGGCGACGAAGCCAGGCACTCGTTCGGCACCAGGCTGGCGCTACGCGCGAATGGCTTCGATTTTGACGGCGAAGGAACCTACCAGAACGGCCATACCGGCAATCAGCGGATCGGTGCCTGGGGCGCGCTTCTCGAGGGCGGTTACACATTTGCTGGCGTACCGCTCGCGCCGCGTCTGGGGGCAAAGATCAACGCGTTCAGCGGCGACTCCAAGCGCGGGGACGGCAAGGTCGGCACGTTCGTCCCGCCGTTTCCCCGTCTGCCGCTCTACACCGATGCGAGCTGGTTCAATTTCTCCAACCTAATCAACGCCTATCCGTCGATCACGGTCAAGCCGCTCAAGACGCTGACCGTCGTCGCCGGGCCAGACTTCTACTGGCGTGAAAACCGGAACGATGCGGTGTATTTCGGTCCTTCGACATTTCCCCTGCTGTCGCCAAGCGGTGCGTCGCGGTTCGTCGGTACGAACCTGAACCTACAGGCAGATTATCTCGTGACGAGAAACGTCAGCATTCGCTTTTTCGCGACCCGATTTCTCGCGAGCGATGCCTTCAAGGGCGGCGGCGGAAAGAGTGCCAATTACGTTGGATCGTGGATCGACTTTCGGTTCTAAAACAAATCAGTTGGAGGGATGCTATGAAACAAAATGCAATTCACGGCACGGGCGCGAGGCATTCCGTCGACGTCGCATCTTTGATCGACGAAGGCAGCTGGAGTCCTCTTCAGAAGTTGGTCCTTTTTTTGATCTGCCTTGTGGCGGTTGTAGACGGGGTGGATGCGCAGGTATTGAGCTTGTCGTTGCCATTGATCGTCAAGGACTGGGGCGTGCCGCGTGCGGCCTTCGCACTTGTACTGGCGATAAGCTTCATCGCCATGGCGGCCGGCACAGCCGCCGGGGGCCTCGCCGGTGATCGCTTCGGCCGGAAAGCAACGATGATCGGCGCCACGTTTGCCTTCGGTGCCTTCACGCTCGCCGCAGCTTTCACCCATGGTGTTCTGGAACTCGGCATCCTACGAGCGCTCGCGTCACTGGGCCTGGGTGCGGCGATGCCGAACGCGGTCACCCTCGTTGCCGAATACACGCCGAAACGGCGGCGTAGCATGGCACTTGGGATCTGCATGAGTTCGCTTCCGGCGGGGGGCATGCTCCTTGGTTTCCTGGGTGCCTATATTCTTCCCCGTCATGGCTGGGAGGCGCTCTTCATCGTGGCAGGCATCCTACCCATCGCAATTTCGGTAGCGCTCATGACATTTCTTCCGGAATCGATCCGGTTTCTAGCGCGTGAGCCAGCTAAGGCGGGAAAGTTACATAGCATCGCGGTACGAATGGACCCTTCCATCCCCGTCGGCGCGACGTTCATCGACAGCGGCGAAGCGGCGGCGCAGAAAAAGGCACGGGTCTCGGATGTGCTTACCGGCGAATATGCAGGAGATACCTATCTACTAAGCATCTCATTCTTCTTCGTCGTGCTGGCAACCTATCTTGTCTATACTTGGGCGCCGTCGCTTTTGTCCGATATGGCCTATTCGGCGCAATATATCGGGACCAGCCTCTCCTGCTTCAGCCTAGGCGGCCTGCTCGGCGGCGTCCTAGGCGCTCGAATCGTACAGCATCTGGGATCACGACGGACATTCGTGGGTATGAGTGTCGGAGGCAGCGTTTGCACCGGCTTGATGGCTCTGGCATCGCAACTGCCTCAGCAACAAGCCGCTGTGCCCCTGTTGATTGGCCTGTTTCTGGCCGGCCTGTTGATCCCTGGTACACAAGCGGTCATCTACGTTTTGGCGGGTCAGCTCTATCCGACAGCAATCAGGGCTACCGGTATTGGCATTCCCGCCGGCTTCGGCCGATTTGGCGCGGTGGCGAGCGCGTTTGTCGGGCCATTGTTACTGGCGGGCCAGGGATTGCATTTCTTCCTGGCGCTTTGTGCGAGCATGTTGGTCGTCGGTGCCGCGCTGGTCGCGGTGCGTCATCGCGTCGGTAAAGGCTGATCTATCCTCGTGTCGCCCGACTTGATTTGGTCGCGAGCCGACGGCGAGAGAAGGCGTACTGACTGTCAGCTATGAGCCCTCGTGCCGTAACCGGTCTGGGCGAAATTCACCAATACTCGCGGTTCCCGTCAGCGCGATCCATCATCGTCATGCAAACGTTGGGCACCTGCTCAGCGCGCCCCTTTGAGCCACCCAGAATCTCCGGTTTCATCTCGATCTCTCATTCAAGGAGATTGCAGATGGCCAAGCCTCTCTCATTACAATATCAAACTGACGATCCGGGCAACTCGTTCGCGACGGTCGTCGAAAGCTACAGCGACCATCTCCAGGCCGGCAGATATGGCCATAGGTGCCGCCGCTATGTCGCAAGCGTAGTCCATTTCGGACACTGGCTGAGCAGGGAAGGGCTCGCGGCGATTAACGTCGATGAGGCCGTGATCGGGCGGTTTCTGTCGGAACACCTGTCGCGATGTGAATGCCCGCGGCCGGTACCTCTACGCATGATCGAGGTCAGGGCGGCCTTAAATCTGCTGCTCCGCCTTTTGCGCGCACAAAGCATCGCCGCCATTCCGGAAACGAACGAAATCGAGCGTGAGCTTGCCCACTTCGATGCCAAGATGGTCGAGGTATGGGGGTTGTCGCGTGGTACGCGCGATCATCGCTGCCGGATAATCCGGCGGTTTCTCCTCGCCCAGTTCGGTGACAAGCCGATTGGTGTCGCGTCGATCGGTGCGTCCGATGTCCGTAGCTTCGTTCTTGGTGAACCCGGTTGGAGCGCAAGCACGATCCGCGTGGCGGGTGGTGCTCTCCGATGCTGGCTTCGTTACCGCGCGCTGCTTGGTGACAAGACGGCTGAGCTGCAACAGGCGGTGCCGCGCCCGGCCTACTATCGGCAAACGTCGTTGCCCGACACGCTGTCAGAATCCGAGCTGGACGAACTTTTCGCGTCGTTCGATATCCGCTGTCCTTCGAGGCGGCGTGGTTATGCCATGGTCCGCTGCTTAGCCGATCTGGGCCTCCGATGCAGTGAAGTTGTTGGGCTGCGCCTCGACGACATCGATTGGGCGGCCGGAACGGTCCACATAGCTGCCGGCAAGGCGAGACGCGCCGATGTTCTGCCGCTGCCGACAGCCACCGGCGCGGCAATTGCCGACTATCTTGTGCATGAACGACCAACGACGGACTGCCGGACGATCTTTGTAAGGCACGTTGCGCCGCTTGGTGAGCCGGTCGGCCGACGCGTCGTCCAGCAAGCAATCCACGCTGCCTACCGACGATGCGGATGGGACCGAACGCGGGTCCACATCTTGCGACACACCTTGGGCAGCCGCCTCATCAATGCCGGAACGCCGATGAAGCAGATTGCTGATGTTCTGCGCCATCGCAGCATCGTCACCTCGGCAACTTACGCTCGTGTCGATGCCACGCGCTTGTCTGCGGTTGCGTTGCCATGGCCGGGGAGCGCGGCATGAACGGGGCCGTCACCATGCTCGCACGGGCCGAGGCGTACCTCGCCGAGCGACGCCTTCTCGGCTTCACGCTGGATCGATCCGGCAATCTAACACTGGCGTTCGCCCGGTTTGCCGACGCGAACGGCCACGAGGGGGCAATGACGGCCGCCGTCGTGCTTCGGTGGGCAAAAGAGGAGGCACGGCACGCTGATCCGTTCACCTGGGCTGGTCGCGTCAACGTGCTGAGGCCATTCGCTCGCGTCCTCGCAGGACGCGAGCCGGGCACCGCTTTCCCCGAGGACGCCCCGTTCGGCCGCTCCCATCGCCGCTTGGCACCGCACGTCTACACGCCTGCCGAGATCGAAGCCTTGCTCGCTGGGGCAACTCGGTTGGCGCCGCAAGGCGGGCTGACACCGGCAATGTTCACGACGCTCTTTGGCTTGCTTGCCGCAACCGGACTGCGGATCTCCGAGGCGCTGCGCCTGTCATGCGGCGATCTGGACGATCGGCAGGAGCAACTGACGGTCCGCCACTCGAAGTTCCAGCGAACGCGTCTTGTGCCTTTGCATCCTACCGTCGGCGCGGCCCTTCGCTCTTATCTGCTCGTGCGGGCAAAATATGGAGCGATGGATAAGCGAGCGCCAGTGTTCCTGTCCGAGGGAAGCGGGCGCGCCCTCGAATATCAAAGGGTGCGGAGCGTCTTCGTGATGCTGGCGACAGACCTCGGCATCGTCGCGCGCGGCGGTCATCGATCAGTCCGCATCCACGATCTGCGGCATAGCTTCATCTGCCGTCGGCTCATGCTGTGGCAGGCTAGCGGCGCCGATATCGGCAACGCCATGATGGCGCTCGCGACTTACGTCGGCCACATCAATGTCGGCGACACCTACTGGTATATGCAAGCCGTCCCGGAGCTGATGGCAACCGCCGGCAACAAGTTCGAGGCGTTCGGTGCCGGGATCGGGGAGGCGCATCATGGCTGATCCGATCGAGAGTCCGTCGTTCCCGACCCTCTTGCAACGCTTCTTTGTCGAGTATCTCCGGCAGCATCGTTCCGTTAGCCCGAGCACGGTCGCAGCCTATCGCGATACTTTCCGGCTGCTGCTTGCGTTCGCTGAGAAGACGACTGGTAAGGCACCGACCCGCATCACTCTCGGCGACCTGGACGCGGAGCTGATCCTCTGCTTTCTCGATCATCTCGAACGGGAACGCGGCAACAGCGTGCGCAGCCGCAATGCACGGCTCGCGGCCATCCGCTCGTTCCTAAAATACGCCGCCCATCAAGATCTGACCGCGTTGGCGACCATCGAGCGGAGCCTATCGATCCCACAGAAACGCTGCGACAAAGCGGTCCTTGGCTTTCTCAGTCGGCCCGAAATGGAGGCGATCATTGCCGCGCCCGACCGACGAAGCTGGGTGGGGCAGCGTGATCGCGCAATGTTCACGATGCTCTATAACACCGGCGCCCGGGTGTCGGAGATCATCGACCTGCGCATTGGCAACGTGGTTCTCGACGTGGCACCGGTAGCGCACCTGCAGGGTAAAGGACGCAAGCGGCGAAGCACGCCGCTCTGGAAACCAACTGCCGCAGCCATCCGGGCATGGATTCGGCAACTGGCCTGCGCAGGCGAGGCCGACTACCTCTTCCCAAGCAGCTCGGGCAGGCGGCTCTCGCGTTCGGCAGTAACGCAGCGTCTGACGCTGGCGGTCGAGCATGCTACGCATTTGCACGCTGGACTTGCCGATCGTGCGATCTCGCCACACACCATCCGGCATACTACGGCGATGCACCTGCTTCAGGCGGGCGTCGACATCACTGTGATCGCGCTCTGGCTCGGACATGAGAGTCCCAGCACAACGCACATCTATCTCGAGGCTGATCTCGCGATGAAGGAGGACGCGCTCAGACGGTTACAGCCGATCGACGCAGCGCCATTGCGGTATCGGCCGCCGGATCAGCTTATGGCGTTCCTCCAAGGCCTCTGATTATGTGCAGTCCGGCCGGGCGCAAAGCCCGGCCGAACGGGTCTGATCCGACCGGATCTACATAATCTCGAAGGGGTCATAATCGTTGACGATCGTGAGCGAGCTGTCGTGATCTTCAGCCGTGATGACGGCGTACCCGGTGCCGACGGCGATGACCATGGTTGCCACCATCAAGGTTCTTGCGAGGCCCATGGCGTTTTTGCGGGCGATCCAGATATCGTTGAACATGTCCGAGGCTCCTGTGAAGCCGGCGGGGTTCATCCCCGCTCGACAGGCGCCCGACAGGACGGGGAAGGGCCGCGATCACTTTGTTGCCGAAGGCAAGAAAGCCGTAGCGAAGCGCCCGGACCCCTTGCGGGTTGATCGTACAAGGCCCTGAGCCGGCCCAAGGATTGCGCCTCAAGAGCGGGGGGAAGCCCGCCTGCCCGGAGCGTCGTGCTTAGCGCTGGCTCGCCGGTGACGCTCCCCGCGCAGGCACGGTGGACGCCTGCCCAGTCCGTGCCCCCACTCTGCGTCCCGATACCCATGAGGAGAGTGCGCCGCGCGGCAAGGCCGCCCTGGCCGGGCTAGAATGGAAAGAAGTTGCCGATTTCCGGAAGAAAGTTTCCCCGTGCGCTGCCCGCCCGTCAGTCGATCGTCGCCCGAACGGGCCGAGACCGGTTACGGGCTCGGTGGAGCGAAGCGGAATAGAGCGATGGTCCCGGCCTTGCCGGGAGACGCCAACTCGTTTCGCAGAAACACCATCGGCAACCCAATTACATAACAAGGGTTTAGAATGGATGGCGGCTTCCACCATCTCCTATGCCTTGCTAGTCGACGATGATCCGCTCATTCTGATGCATGCCTGCGACATCCTGGAGGGAGCGGGGTTTCGCTTTCACGAGGCGGGTACGGGCGAGGAGGCGAAGACCCTCTTGGGCGATCATGCCGAGGATGTGACGCTCCTGTTTTCCGACGTGGAGATGCCTGGGGACACTGACGGGGTCGCGCTAGCCCATTACGTTGCCGAGCATTGGCCTTGGATCGAGATCGTGATCGCGAGCGGCAACGTGAAGCCGGGTCCGGGGGACATGCCCGACAAAGCGACGTTCATCGGCAAGCCGTTCAACGATCGCATGGTTCACCAACATCTCAGGGAGAAGCTGCCGGACAACAAGCAACCGGAGCAGCTCAAGCAGGCGGTTTAGCTGCATTTTCCTGAATTTGTGACCTTGCGGTCCCGATTGCCGGTAAACGCGAGAAGAGGCCCGGAGCTGACGCTCCGGGCCCGTGAAGCCTCCCCTCAGAAGGGGACGTCATCCGCCTCATCGTCCTGCGCGGCGCCTTGGCGCTCCTGGCGGTTTTTGCCGTAGGAGAGGAAGGTCACTTCGTCGGCGATAATCTCGACACCGTAGCGCTCGATGTTCTGATCGTCGGTCCAGCGGGTGTAGTGGATGCGACCCCGGACCATGACCTTCTGGCCCTTCTCGACATACTGCGCGACGGTCTTGCCAACGCCGTTGAAGCAGGTGATGCGGTGCCATTCGGTGTCCTCGACCCGGCGACCTTCGCCATCCTTCATGGTCTTACCGTCTTGGTCGCGCTTTGGGCGCGAGGTGGCGAGGGAGAAGTTGGTGATCTTGGTACCGCCCTGGGTGGTGCGGACTTCAGGCGTGGCGCCGACGTTGCCGGCGAGGATGACGAGGTTCTGCATTTCGAGGTTCCTTTTTTGCTCGCCGGGGGGTCCGTCCCCTCGACTGAACACCAAAAAAGACGGCCAGGACGCCCTCTCCACCGGAGCGCGAAGACGCGGAGGGGAACCCCGATCGAAGGGGTGGTGCGGGCAGCCGTGGCACACGGCAACTCGGCCCGAATGATCGCGGGTTGGAGGGGGGGACGGCCGGATTAGGTCGTTCAGGAAAGAGAGGGGATGGACCTCCACCGGCGGGCAGTGGACATGGAAACGCGAAGCAGGACACCCTTGTCGCGTTGCTCGTCCGGCAGTGCCACTACGCCTCGACCCGCTTCCCGGGCGGCTCTGACACCCTCCCTCGCTGGTGCTCGCGCCCCGCGCTGGTGGCTGTAGTGAAGGATGATGGTTGCGACGTGGACCTTGGTGCCGCCTTCGCCGTCACGGCGCGCGCGCGCGTCGTGCGTGTCGAGACGACGATGGGAGGGTCGTGCCGCGCAGCGCCCCGCCCGGACGGCAGGAACCGAGCGCGGCTGTCGCGGTGCCATCAGTGCATCCCACCTGGCATAGCGCGGCGAAGCCGGCGCAGAGACCAACGCAGTGAGGTGGCGAGCGCCCTGAACTAGAAGCACACGGCGCGGGGCAGACCCCGGCCTCGCCCACGGAACCGCTCCGCGTCCGAAGGGCGATTTGGGCGCGGTAGCCCCCGTCAGTCGATCGTCACCCGAATGGGCCGAGACCGGCTACGGGCTCGGTGGAGCGAAGCGGAATAGAGCGACGGTCCCGGTTATGCCGGGAGACGCCCCCAAGGTCTCTGCCGCAAGCCATCACAATGCCAGATATCGGAGTATTGAGGGTTTAGAGAGCAGGGACCAAGGCGGCAAGCCGCTCCGCTGGATTACTGGCAGCGCGCCCGATCTATGCCTCACCGCACGGTCTCAAATCGCCATGCAGTCCTTGTTGCGGAGCCGGGAGTGGTAGACGAGCCGTCGAGATCGGTCGTGTCATACAGCGCTTGGTTGAACGCTCGCGCCTCATCATGCGCCTTTCCCCGGCGACGGAGCAAACATAGGATAGTCAGCCCGGTGGAGGGCAATCCAAGGAAGTATGGACGATCCGATCCCCAATCCCTTCGGCTTTATCGATCACTCCGCCTTTGCAGGTTTTGGAGTCGATCTCGTTTGGGGTCTCGATCTCGAAGGCGAGCCGGTGCACATCAGTGCTGCCAGACGCGGGCTTGCATGCGGGTTGATCTGCCCGGCCTGCAAGGCGCCGCTGATCGCCCGCAAGGGCGCAAAGAAGGCGGCGCACTTCTCGCATCAAGGTAAGGGTTCAGGCTGCGGCAACGGCCGCGAAACCAATGCGCATTACTGGGCCAAGCAGCTGCTCGTTGAGCGTAAGCAGATCTGGACGCCGGTGGTGACCGCCATCGTCGACGGTGTCTCGCGCCACGAGAGCAAGGCCAAGTGGATGACGTTCAGCGATGTCCACTCCGAGCGGCGTCTCGATCGCATCGTGCCCGACATCGTACTGATCCTTGGCGACGGGCGCGAACTGATCGTCGAGGTCTGCGTCACCCACCCGTGCGGCGACGACAAGATCGCATTGATCCAGTCCAACGGGTGGCCGGCAATCGAAATCAACCTGCGCCATCTTAGAACGTGTCAGGATATCGCCATTATCGAGCGCGGACTGCTGGAGGATGCGCCGCGAAGCTGGCTCTGCAATCCACGTCGCGACCGCGCCGAGGAGAAGCTGCGCGCGGAATTGACCGCAGCGGCGGCGAGCCGGGCGAAGGAAGTACAGCGCAGGGCCACACAGGAAGCCGATCGGCAACGACGCGAGGCGTTGGCGGTCGAGGCAGACGCGCGCGAACTACTGGGCGCGGCCGCCTCCGCGCGCGCGGAGATCCGCCCGATCAGCGATCCCACGCTCCTGCAGCTGATCGCCAAAGACGACGGGGAGCTGATCGGCATCTCCGGCGCTGGCGAGGGCTTCGCAGTCACTCGAGACGAGTGGCAAGCAACCCTGTTCGAGCAGTTCGTCTCGGTCAGCGACCTTCGAAGCTATGAGGATGAGACATTCTCGCTGGAGCGTGCGCTAGCGTATCTCGAGCCGCTGATCGCACCCGCCTTTGTGCAGCCGCCAAACGACAAGGTACGCGCATGGATTCGCGCGAGTCATCCCGGTGTGCGTTTCCCGCATGAAGCGCTCGAAGACTATCTCGAGGCACTCTGCATGGCGGGGAGCCTAAAATCTGAGGGGGTCGACCATTACGGCCTTCCCGACGATGTCGTGAAGAAGATCAAGCGCGAGCAGCGCCGCCTGATCGAAGTCGATCGCCGTGCGGAGGTGACGCACGCACTCGTGGATCAGATGATCGCCGATCTGCCGCCGGAAGAAGCCTTCTCGCTCAAACCGCGGGATTGGTTGGATTCGCCGCTGCCTGGCAAGAGCGCGTCGCCATCTAAGATCATCGTCGACGGGGAGGCTCCCTATAACGATCTGATCGCAAAGCTTCGCGCCTTGGCGAAAATGGTGGCCGGCGGGGAAGATGCCATCGATGATGTGCTCGGGCTACCTCTGGCCGCGGCCCGCTACCGGGCGGTTGAAAGGTTGTCGGCGCGACGGAGCCGCGAAGCAACAGAACGAAGTCGGAAGCTCCGCGACGCCGCGGCGCGATCACTGCGGGATGAAGCCGGACAATGGTTGACGACACCGATCGCGGACATCGACGAAACGCCGCTCGCGCTGGCCAATGCGGGGCAGACCGGTCTGGATCTCTGCCTCGATACGATTGCAGCGATTGGGCGGCTGCGTGAGGCGGAGCGCATCGAGGCGGCGGCGACCGCCAGGCGACGCGATAAGCTGCAGGGCATCATCGCGAACCTGTTCGCCCCGAATCTTCGCGAGCTTGCTCTGAAGAACCAGTCGTCACCGCTCGGCTGTTCGCCTTGGGAGGCCTGCACGACCGATCATGGCCTCGACAGCGCGATCCGCGTCCTCACCATTCAGGCGGGGGGCCGGGGCCGGCGACGGTGACGAATAGCCTCTCTTCCTCTCGCGCGACCAGCGCTGAGGTTGGCCGCAGTCCTATCTCGAACTCGGTGGGCGACACGGTCGCGTTGCGCTTATTTTAGATCATGGCGAAAGCTCATCTTTCGCGGGCTTGATGACTTCGGCGGGGTGGAAGTGAGTGAGCCGCCGCGGCGAAGCCGAAAAGGGCGAGGCCGCTGGCTTTGCCAGCGGCCTCGCCGAAGCTCAGGCGACCTCTCTGTCGCGCTGAGCGTTCTGAGCTGCGGGCGGGGTGCCAAGCGGGCCGCGGCGATCCACCACACGGACGCCTGCCTTCTTAGCGTCGATCACCAGTCGCTCGGTCACGCCGTTGCCCTGGAAGGCGATGACGTAGCGGGGCTTCAGCGAGAGCATCTGCTCGTTGCGACGGAAGCCGGCACGATCACCCAGCTTGCGATCGAGACCGAAACGGACTTGCTGGATACCGTTCTGTTCGGCCCACGACGCCGCGATGCGCTCGATGCCCTTCATGTCGCCGCCATGGACGAGATACATGTCGCCGACGCGCTCCCGAACCGCATTGAGGGTGCGCAGCAGGTTGTCGCCAAACGCCTTCATGTCCTCGTCGGTCCGGAAGGTCAGCCGTCCCCCGGCAAACACGACCGGGGTGCCCTGAGCCGTGTTGGCGTCGCGGACCCGCTCGCGGCGAGCCTGAAGGAAGGCGCGTCCGTCAACGATTGCCGACGTCACCCCGAGCGAAATGCGGTTGCCGGTCGACGGGATCCAGGAACGACCGGTTTCGCGGATGTAGTGTGCCGCTGCGGTGTCGCGCATATGTTCGTAGCAGGTGGCGGCTTCCTCGATCTTCTTGGCAAGGTCGATCTTGTCCTCGAGGTTAGCGGTGTTGATCTCCGAACCGTCCTGCTCGGCCAGGAGGAGCCTGATCTCGTCGGTGAGTCGGTCGATCGTCGCGTGCTTCTTGGCGGCGGCCCGGTGAAAGAGGTTGACCAGGCCCCAGCCCATCTCCTCGATGTCGCGCTCGAGCGACGTATTCTGGAGGGTTGCGAACAGGTCGCTCCAGATGGCGGTGGTGGTCTGCTCCAGTGCGTCGGTCGAGGGCGGGCACATGCCCGAGACGTCTTCGGCGCGGGGTTCGAGGTGTCCAAGCTCAAGAGCGGAAAGTGCGGCAGCTAGGGAAGTGGTCATGGGGTCAAGCCCTTCATCTGATCGAGGCCCGGCGGCCTATCCGCCGGATGCGCACCTCCTGGGCGGCCGAATAAGAGGCGCCCGCACCGGAGCGTAGCGGAGGGAAACCGCAAAAACCGGGGTGGTGCGGGCAGCCGCAAAGCGGCAACTCGGCCCGGATTTTTGCGGTTGCGGGGGTCTCGCGGCCGCCCATGTGCCGCATCCCTCTGGCGGAAGGCTGTCGGGCGTCAGGTGGCGTCGGGCGCAGACGTGACCACGCTTGCTGCTACGGTTGAAGTGGGGCTCAACCCGAACGTCGCGATGTCGTCGAGAAGTGCCTGCCCCGTTGCACACAAACGGACCATCGCCGCTGGGGTGATCCTCAACGCTCCATCGGCGCCGATCGCATCGACCATGATGCGGAGCTGGTCGACCAGATCCTCGCTCCGGGTCGCGGCATAGCCCGCGCACGCCGTCACCTCAGAGAACAGGCCCGGGACGGGCAGGACGGAGGCATCGCCGCCATCCGGGACAAGGCGCCAAGGATCGACGTCCGCACCTTCAGCGATCGCGCTGACGTAAGTGAGATGCTCCGTATCGAGGCTCTTCCACCCGTCGGTCGTATGCGACGCATCGATCGCGGAGCGGCAGGCGCTGACGACATCTTCCGCCTCGACGGTGATTTCCGCACGGTAATGGGCAGGGTATTCGCAGTGGACGGTGAAGGTCTTCATGGGACCGGACTCCTGAAGGTTGGCAAAATGGGAGACCCAAGCGGTTCGGGTCATTCGTAGCGGGGACGCTCGGCCGGAAAGGCGAGAGGGGGCCAGCCATCGTGGACGCGGGCCTCGAAGCGACCAGGGGAGAGGACGCTGCTGATCTCGCGCGCGTGATCTCCGACGTTCCAATCGCGATCGAGATGCGCCTGAACCTCCAGCGCCATCGTCCGGGCGCGGTCCTCGTGACCCTCGGCAAAGGTGACGCCGAAGGCGGTCAGCGCCGGGTCGGTGCAGAGTTCGCCGGCATCGTAGTACCAGCCACCTTCCTCGGGACCGCCATAGAGCCGCTGGGTGAGATAAACGGCAACGATGCGCATGGGATGATCCTTTCTCAAGCATGAGCCCAAGGCTCATCTGTCCAAAGGATGCCTCCCCTCCAGGAGACTGTTTCAGTCGATCACGCGCCAGCCACTAGCGATCCAGCCCTGGCGGTTGGGTGCATATTTCGCGGCTGTCGCGAGGATGATCTTGCGGCGCGCGTCGCCGTCGATCGTGTGGTTCGCGATCGCGGCCGCGTCTGCGGCGCGCGAGGGCCAGCATTAATCGATGTTAAGCAGGGCAAATGGAAACGCCGTGGATCCCTCCACGACGAATTGCTTGATGATCGGGTTAGGCATGGTGACGGTCTCCGGTCAGCGCGCTGGATGCGCGGTGAAAGTCGTCGAGCCAGCGCCCCATCGGGGCGCGTTGCTCGGGCGGAAGTGCTGCCTGTGCCGCCTGGAAATCGAGCAGCGCGGTCGGCGCGTCCTCGATGATGCGGTCGACTTCGGCGGGTGAGAGGAGGCCGCGTTCGCGGATGAACTCGGTGATGCTGCCGGGACGCGGCGTCGCGCCGCGACGGCCAAGCACCGGCCTGCGCCACAGGCCCTCGACATTGCGGAGGCGAGGCTTGGCGCGCGCCTCCATCAACACGATGATGCGCAGCTCATCGGCTGAAAGCTCCAGCACCTCGTCGGGCTTGATGCTGCCGCAAAAGTAGCAGCTCGACTTGGGCGGGACGGGGAGGCCGGCGCGCGCGATGCGTGTTTCGCAGTCGGCGCGCGCCCATTCCCATTCCCGTAACGGGTAGCGGTAGGCGTAGCGAGGATCCTCGCACCCGACCGCGTGATGATAACGCTGCGTGTCGCGTCCCGAGGCGTCGTAGCCGATCAGCTTGACGACGCGCCCGCCTGCGTCCCAGCAGCGGCGCGCGGGTTCCCACTGAGCGGTCCAGGCATCTTGCGGGGCCGCCTTCCATTTCTGGCTGCACGATCCGCCACCAAATACCACGGAGGGCAGGGTGGCGTTGGTCAGCATGTTCTCGGCGATGCCCGCATAGGGCGGCCAATGTTTGGAGTTGCGGGGCTGGTAACGGACGATCTCGGACGGGATGCCGCGTTCGGACATCCAGGCCCGGAACACGGGGATGAAAGCATAGGTCGCCGACTTCTCGGCACCGGGGTCGGCGAAGAGAACCATGTCGATGGGCTCGCCGCGTTCGGCGAGTTCGACGATCATGGCGGTGCAATCGACGCCGGCACCCCAGGCGGCGATGACGGGCGGGCGATCAGCCACTGGCTGCGTCCCTTACGACGATCGCCGCATGAACGATGCGGTATGCCCGTTTGCGAAATGCCGGGATGCGGCAGATCGCGCGACTTTCCGGGTCGCGGAACAGCGGCGTTTTGCCCTTGGGATTGGCGACCACCTCGAAGCGACTGCGGTCGCTACCGTCGCTGAAGCGCATGGGCTCATCGAAGATGATCGTCTGCCCGGGCTTCGGTGTCGGCTTGGCCCGGTCGAGCTTCTTCGCGAGCAGGTTGGCGCGGCAGCGCGCGCGCCAGGCCAAGGCATATTCGCTGTCCGTGGCGGTCAGCTCGTCGAGGATCGTGGCCGGACACTCGCTCTCGTTCGGCCCGACCGTTTCATCCAGTCGGGTAGGGTTGGTGCTGCTCAAAGAGTCAGCCCTGACCCCCCCGCCGAACCGTACGTGCAGCTTTCACTGCATACGGCTCTCCGCTGCGATAATACCATTCATGTTCCGGGTATCGGACAAG
>NZ_LR733883.1:0-1156 GCF_902506585.1 Sphingomonas sp. T1 | reverse complement strand
CACCAACTTCTCCGACCTGGCCCGCACGATGGCGGACACGCGCGCAACGCAGATCGCCGACGAGACCCGCCAGGACGAGCGCACGCTGCGCACCTATGACGGCGCGTTCATCGAAGGCAGCGAGATGGCCAAGCTCAGCATCGTCGACGCCGCCGAAAAGCTGGACATGCCCGACCCCGAGCAGGCGGCCGCCGCGGTCGACCTGATGATGCGGACCCTGTTCGACGTGTTCCGCGACACCCGGATGGAGGAGCACGCCGCCGACCTCGCATGGGGCTTCGTCAACTCCTTCCACATGGTGGCCAAGCGGGTCGAGGGCCGCGAGGACGACGCCGCCAAGAAGCTCGGGGAGATGGCCCGCGCCTATGATCCGTCGGAGATCTACGCGACCGAGCTGGAGGAGACGCAGCTGCTGTGCCAGACCCTCGAGGGCAACCGCGAGGCGCTGGAGTGCATGCGGGATCACGCCGCCGAGGTGTACCGCGTCGAGACCGGCCGGCCCTTCTCCACGACCCGCGGCAGCAGGGTGTCGTCCAAGCTCACCGCATCGATGATCGAGGGTGCCGACTACCTCGCCGCACGAGCCGCCAAGCGCCGCGCCGACTATCACCCCGAGGGTCCGGTGGTCGCCTTCTCGGGCGGGGCGCAGTGGCACGACCACGAGACGCTGTACGACCGGCTGGACCAGATCAAGCGCCGCATCCCGAACATGGTGCTGGTGACCACCGCCCAGATGAAGGGCTGCGACGCGATCGCGGCCGCGTGGGCAGCATCGCGCGGTTGCAAGATCATCCTGTTCCGCCTGGATCGGAAGCTCGGCAACCGGGCGGGGTTCGTCCGCAACGAGCGGATCACCAACCTGAACCCGGTCGAGGCGATCGTCTGTGAGGGCTCGGGCGTCCAGCTCGACTTCGCACGCAAGCTCCGCAACGCCGGCGTCCCGCTCCACGTGTTCCGTGCCGCCGAGCAGCGCCCGATGGCCATGGATCGTCGGGCCTGACACCGCTCTCGCGAGGGGGCTCCGGGCAACCGGAGCCTCCTTGCCTTTTTCGTCGCGCGGGGGCGGCGCTCCGGGGCATCGAGCCCCATCGCGCCGCGTGGGACTGTGCTTCCGCTCCACCCCGCCACCAGCGGCCACGCACGGCTCGCTCGCATC
>NZ_LR733893.1:0-9596 GCF_902506585.1 Sphingomonas sp. T1 | reverse complement strand
CCACCAAAGCCCTTCGAAAGGGCTTCCGTTTGGGGCTGTCGGCTCCGGGCTACGCCCTACGCCGACAGCCCCAAACGGAGTCTCATCTTGATTGACGCTGCTGTCTCACCTTCATCGCCGCGCAGCAGCGCCCGACTGCGACGCTACCAAGCTCTGCAAAGCGCACATCATTCCGCAGGGCTTTGCGCGGCCTTTGAGCGAAGCGGACGGTCATAACAAAGCGGTTCGCGCGGGCGGCGCAAAACCCGCGAACCAACCTTTAGGGCCGTTCGATCTCAACATCCTGTGTTCCGGATGCGACGGCAAGCTCGGTATGTTTGACGAATATGCGATCAATTTCTGCGCGTCGTTGTCGGCGAGCAGCGCTGCTCCCACAGGCAGTCTTTACCGGCGATCGGAATTCAACGGCGCGACCTTTGCGCGCGCGATGTTGGCGATCCTCTGGCGGGCATCGATCAGCGTGCGAGAGGAATGGGTCGAAATCGCCTTGGGGAGGTACGAGTCCATCATCGGCAACATATTGTTCGGGCTGAGCGACTTTCGAGATTTCCCTGAAATCGAGATTGCTTTGCTACGGTATGCCTCTGCCGATCATGACGCGCGCAAATTTATCTTCAAACCACTCCGCATCCGGTCTGGAAACCTGAATGTGTTCAGCATGGGCCTGGGAGGGTTTCAGGTTCTAGCGAAGATCGATCAACGCCCGTTCCACAATGAAATGCGGCCCTATGTCGTCAACGCGTCCACCTCGCTGATAGTGCCTCATGTTCGCTTCGAGGAAACCGCAGAATATGCGTTTTTCCAATCGGCTGCCCAAGCGGATCGGCGCCGAAAGGCCTAGAGCACGCGGAGGTCAGAGTTCGACATTCCAAGCGTCCGCGATCGATCGTGCGATCGAGGGCCTTTTTTCGCATCCGAAGTTTTGCTTGATAAAGGGATCCTCCTCATCGTTAGAGGCGCCGACAAAGCTCCGCGCTTGAGCGACGGTGGCATAATTTTGCCTGCGCTCGAGCTCACCTTCTTGGAGATCGCCAAGAGCGAGGAGAAACGCCCGCGATGGTGCCGCGATGAAGAGCTGCCGGGGGCTGATCGGTATCGTAATGTACGATTCTGGATGTCCCAGAAACGGCAGATCCTTGGCCGTATCGAGCGGCCAATCCGAGATCAGGAAGCTACGGGTTTCCGTCGACGTGATCGTGGCCCACTCCATCGAAAGGAAAGCCTCGCCCCGTTCGGGATCGTCGATGGCGCGGCGCATCGCCTCCATCTGCAATTGATTCAACGCCGCGTCGGGAAAGTCTTCCGGGACAGTCAGGCCGATCGCGGCCTCGCTAACGGCAGGGTCGGAAAGCGCATTGATTACGGTCTTCAGCCCTTTCACGTCGCCCGGTGTGCGAAACCAGATCGACATGATGAACCGCGCCCAGTCGCACATCATCTCGTGGCTCATCTCGCCGGCACGGCCGTCTACCAAGAGGCGGTGGGCGTTCGACGCGCGATCGTCGAGCAGCTTGAAATAGACGTCTTCCATTTGTTGCGCGTGCTCGGCCGGGAAGCCAGTCGTCTCGCAGAGCCAGTCCTCGTAAGCCACGCTCTTGGGACTGAGCGGCTTGCTACGAACCTTGCCATCGCCCCGAGGCCAGTAACAGATCAGGTCGCCGTCATCGTCAGTCCATTCCCTCAGCAGGAACTGGGGAATAAAGTGGTGTCGCCGTGACGGGTTTTGCTTTGTGGATTGGGTCATATCGGTTCAGGCGAGAGCTTGCCGGTTTTATGGACCTTCCGCAACCGAGGTCGCCCTGCCATGAAAGCGCGGCGGTCGGGTCGAGCAAACGTCAGTCGCGCGGTGTCAGATTTGGTGCGGGCCGGTCTCGTTCGCCGTCACTATCAGGGCTCTCGCGTCGATCACCATAAACGTGGTGCGCAGCGAGAGGCAGTCTATACAATCACGGATGCGGCAGCCGGAGCTTTGGCAGGTCGGCTTTGATCGGCCGGTCGGCTTGAGCCTCTGAGGCCGTCCGACGAAACTGCCATCGATAGAGCACAATGAAATTCATCCACACGGCCGACTGGCAACTTGGCAAGCCTTATGGCCGCTTCGAACCGAAGGTTCGCGGAGCGCTGACCGAGGCGCGCTTCGATGCGATCGACGCGATCGGTAAGGCGGCCACCCTTCTTGGTGCCAATCATGTGTTTGTCGCCGGCGACGTCTTCGATACCGAAGGCCCCGAGGATCGCACGATCGTGCAGGCGATATCGCGGATGGAGCGCCATCCGTGTCGCTGGTGGTTGCTGCCCGGCAACCATGACTTTGCCCGGAATGGCGGTCTTTGGGATCGTGTGCGCCAGCGCGCAGGCGGGACCATCACCGTCCTCTCCGAACCGCAGCCCCAAGAGATCGAGCTAGGGGTCTGGCTGCTGCCTTCGCCGCTCACGCACCGGCACAATCTCGATGATCCGACCGACCTGTTCGACGGCATGGTAACGCCCGGCGCACGGCTGCGGCTTGGCGTGGCTCACGGTTCGATCCGTGATTTCGGGACGCAGGGTGAGACCAAGAACCAGATCGCCCCCGACCGTGCTCGCAGGTCCAACCTCGATTATCTCGCGCTCGGCGACTGGCATGGAACGCTGAAGGTCGACGCGCGCACCTGGTATTCAGGCACGCCTGAGACCGATCGCTTTCAGCGGGACGAGCCGGGGCACATCCTGCTGGTTGACGTCGACGAGGGTCGCGAGCCGACCGTCACGCCAATCCGCTCCGGTCGTTTCCAATGGATCAGGCGCAGCTGGACTGTGAACGATCAGGCTGCGTTCGACGCGGAGTGCGACCAGCTGTTGGGGACGATCGACCCGCCGGCGACGCTTCTCGAACTATCGCTGGCGGGGATCACCAGTCTCACCGATCGCGTGGCGATGCTCGGCAGGCTCGAAAATGACGTCAGCCACCGCGTCCGCTATCTCGATGTTCGCGCCAGCGACCTCGTCGGTCGCCCCAGCGAAGATGATCTCGCGCAGCTTGCGGTCGAGGGCATGCTTGGCGTTGCCGCTGCAAAACTCTCCGCCCGGATTGAAGCTGGTGGACCGGAGGCAGCGGTTGCTAAACGGGCGCTAGAGCGTCTGTTCGTCGAATATAGCCGGGAGGAGAAGGCATGAGCCTGCGCCTCCGCCGGATCGCCGTCGACGGCTTCCGTAAATTTCGCGAGCCGATGGCGATCGAAGGCCTGACCGATGGCCTCAACATCATCATCGAACCCAACGAAACCGGCAAATCGACGCTACTCGAGGCGCTTCGGGCGGCCTTTTTCGTGCGGCATGGAACCAAGAACCAGCTCGCCCAGTCGTTCGCGCCTTATGGCGAGGCGGTCGGGCCGGAGATCCAGGTGTCGTTCGAGGCCGACGGGGCGCCGTGGACGGTCACCAAGCGGTTCCTGCGGGGCGCCACGATCGAGGTCACGGGACCACAGGGAAAGGCCCAAGGCGAAGAGGCTGAAGCTCGTCTTCATGCACTTCTCGGGTCCGTCCGCGATACCAGTCAGAAGGGCGATGCCGGGACCTATGGTGCCTTGGGTCTGCTTTGGGTGGCGCAGACAGAAGCCCTCGCGGTTACCGCACCCGGGCAGATCGTGCGCGATACGGTCAGGTCGACCCTGGAAGCCGAGGTCGGCTCGATCATGGGCGGTCCGGCTTACAAACGTGTCCGCACCAGGATCGACGAGCAGTTTGCCCGCTACTGGTCTCCAACGGGCCAGAAGCGCGAGCGGCAGAATGAGGTGCGGGAGCGGGTCGAAAACGCGGAGACCGCCGCGCGAGACGCCGCTGACAGGCTCGCGGGATTGGAGAAGACGTTCGCTGAACTCGAAGCCGCGCGCGCCAGGCTGAAGGTCGTTCAGCGGGAGATCGCCGACGACACGGATGTCCAGACCCGGAAGGACCTGGTCGCATCGTTAGAGGTTGCGCGCGCCGCCGCGCAGATCCTCGCGACCCGTCGCGCCGAGCATGAGGCGATCAGCGCGAAGGGCAGGGGGCTCGAAGACCTTTCAGAGCGCCACCGCTCGGCGACGGAAGCTCGTGAGAAGGCGAGCCTCGCGCTGGAGCAGGCGCGTGCCAAGCGGACGGACCTTGGCGAGGGACTGGCTACGGCCAAGCAGCGCCTCGTTGATGCGCGTGAGGCTCTCGAAAGCGCCCGGACGGCGCGTCAAGACGCGCGCGCCGCCCTCAGCGCTGGCGAGGACCGCGTGCGCGCTGCACGTCGTAAGACCGGGGTCGCGGCAGCGCGCAAACGGCATGCGGAGCTGGTCGAGCTTGAACGGCTCCAGAGCGAGGCCAAGATCGTCGCGGCGACATTGATCCCTGCAAAGACGATCGAATTGCTCGAGACGAATGAGCGAGCGATTGCAGAGGCACGTGCAGCGCAGAGCGCCGGCGCGACGCGCATCGCGCTGACCGGCGACACTGCCGGCATCCTGATTGACGGCGAACCCGCAGGTCCCGGAGAGCGGACCCTCAGCGGGAGGACCCATTTCCGTATCGGTGGCGCTGAGCTGATCGTAATACCGGCGGCCGGGGCAGCCAGCGCCGAAGAGGCATTATCGTCGGCTTTGAAGAGGCAGCAATCTGCGCTCGCGGATCTCGATGTTGCCGACCTCGCGGCTGCGCGCGCACGCAACGAAGCTGCGCGGGATGCTGCGAGCGAACTGCGCACCATCGCAGCCCGGATCGAAACAACGACGCCGGCCGACGAAAATATCGGGCTCGCCGCCGGCGCCGGTGCGCTCAAGCTCTTCATCGTCGAGCTAGCGGATGAAGCCGTAACGGGTGAGGGCGATCTTCCCGATATCGCAGTCCTCACCACAGCATTGCAGTCGGCCGACACCGTGCTTGCGCGGGCCGAAGGTGCTCAGGATGGTGCGCTCGCCGCTCTCCGGCGTGGCGAGGAGGAGGATGCACCGCTTGCCACCGCCGAGGCGGGTGCCGCGAGCGATCTCTTAAACGCTACGAGTCAAATCACCGCTATTGAGAGCCGGCCGGAGTTCCCGAGCCTGGCAGAGGATTTCGCTCGTGCCCGCGAGCAAACCGCCGAAGCTGCCGTGAAGCTGGAAGATGCGATCCGCGACGCCACAGCGCACGACGCCGCGGCGATCGCGCGGAAGATTGAGACGGTCGATGCGCGGAGCAGGGCGGCGGGGGAAGCGCGGACAAAGCTCGAGATGGAGATTGCCCGGTTTGAGGGGACGATCGAGAGCGAGGGGGGCAAGGGTCTTGCCGACCGTGAGGCAAGTTCCCGCGAGGAAGCTGAGGCCGCACGCGCGGCCCTGCAACGAGTTACCGAAGAGGCAGAAACCCTGAAGCTTCTGCGCGAAACGCTCGACGAGGCACGCGACGAGACGTCGGCCAAGTTCGTCGGCCCCGTTGCCAAGCGGGCAAAGCGCCACATCGAGCGCCTGCTCCCTGGCTGTGATCTATCCTTCTCTGAGGATCTGATGCTCGATGCGGTGGTGCGGGGCGGGATCAGTGAAGGGTGCGGGGACCTGTCGCGCGGCACACAGGAGCAGCTAGCGGTACTGACCCGGATAGCGTTTGCAGACATGCTTCTCGAGCAGGGGCGGCCGGTATCGCTCATTCTCGACGATCCGCTTGTCTATGCCGATGATGCTCGGCTCGACCTCATGGTCGAGATATTGAGTGAGGCTGCCGAGCGGATGCAGGTTATCTTGCTGACGTGCCGAGATCGAGCTTTTCGACATGTGCCAGGCAATCGGATTTCATTCAGCCCGATCTGAGAGGATCGGGGAAAGGCGCCAGGCTGCAGCCCCGTGCCTTTTCAATCGTGCCGGCTTTCAACGGCCGGGGTTTAATCCGCCGTTCGTTCAGACCTTGCTGTACCGATAGTTCCCCTTGATATCGCTGGCGAGATACTCCCCCTTCGAACCGGCCGCGTTGAGGGCCGCCGCGACATGATTGGGCACGTCGTAATATTGATAGGTCCCGCCATTGTGAAAGGTCACTTCCACGATCAGCTGTTGGTCTTCATATCTAATCGCGCTGATATTCGACGAAGTGAACGCAGGAAATTGCTGCCATGCCATTTGCGTCTTGTCCTTATGGGTTGTTCGACGGGATGGGGTTTTGCTGAAGCCAGGTTTCGACAAAGGGATCGTAACTGGGCGCTTCGAGCGGCTTGATGTTCCACCCACCAGGCGTCATCGACTCGTCGGGCGAGAGTTCGTCACAGATCACTGGATCCTGGCTGTCTGGTCGCCTTCCTTTGGGCGGGGCCTGGATCATCGTTCGCATCGGTAGGCCAACCGCCTCACCAAGGATGATCGCCTCCCCTGTTCGCAGAATCGGCAACATATTGGTCAATCCCTCAAGATTGTCCGAAAGGGCACCGGTCACTTGCGAGCGATCAGAGCCGTTGCTCAGCCGCATGGCGAAGAACGTGCCGCACTGCGACAGAATCGTTGCATTGATCTCCGAAGGGCGTTGGCTGACGATCATCGCGCCGATACCGTATTTGCGGCCTTCTTTGACGATACGCTGTGTAATCAGCGAGGCAGCGCTGTCGAAATTGTCGTTCAAATAGGCGTGAGCTTCTTCCATCACGATCAACAACGGCCGCTCCCTGCCGCCTTCTGAGAGGTTCCTTGCCCAGAACAGCCCATCATAGAGCACCCGCAGAACATTGCCGATGATGTCGTTGGTCATTGACGATGGAATGCCGGACAGGTCGAGAATAGTGATCGGCTTGGGGCTGCCGAGCCATGCCTTCATCAGGTCGGCGAGACCCTTGGTCACAATGCCTTCGGCATCTGGGTGCCAGTCGCCTGCACGGAGCAGGAAATCGTAGCGCGACACCCGTAATTTCGATCCGAGCGCCTCGAGTTGGGCTCGGATATTCAGGCCATCAGGAACATAGTTGATCTTCTCCGGATCGTCCTTGACGTTCTTGACCTTGCGAAAGCGCGGCGGATGGCCCGCCTCGGCGTTGCCGGCGATCTCATTGTGGTTCGCATCTAACTCATAGGCCCAGGTCGCCGGATCTGCCGGACTGCCCTTGCTGTTGTAATAGGTCGCGAAATCCAGGCCGTAGAGTTCATGCCAGAGCTTATGCAGCGAGAAAGGGACCGGGCTGTCCGCACTGAGATTCTCCGCGGTAAGTCCGCGGATCGGCGACGTCGCGAGGCTTGCCGCCTTTGCGGCAAGCACGCGTTCGAGAATGACATTACGCGCCTTGCCATCTGTCGACAGCGCGCCAAATGTCACGCGCAGCATCTCGTCAAAGCTCAGCGCCCAAAAGGGGATGCAAAGCCGTTGCTCGTTCGGGTTGCGCGGGTCCGGATTGATCCGGAACACGGTCGCCCTATCACCGAGCGCCTTGGCATATTCGCCGTGAAGATCGAGAACGACAATGCGCGAAGATGGAAAGCGTTCTTCGTTCGACAGCACGTTGAGTAAACCAGCAACGGTAGTCGACTTGCCCGAGCCCGTGGTGCCGACCACAGCGGAATGCCGCGTGACGAGCTTGTTGATATCGACCAAGGCGTCTATCGACTCGCTGCCTGCGATATGCCCGACACGCACCAGGTGGTTCTGCCGATCGGATTTGCCATAAATCACTCTCAGGTCGGCTTCGGAAACGAGATGAACCTCGTCGTCGATTGTCGGATATTGCGAGATCCCGCGCTGGAAACGGCCCGTTCGATAGCCCTCGCCGATCAACTGGACTGTCATCCAGCGCAATCCGTTTGGCAGTTCCTTGGCCAAGCTCTCAGGAACGGCGCTGGCCCCGACCTGGGATACGATGCCAAACAGGTCCATATAGCCGATCGGGATCTTCACGAAGCTACCAATCTGGCCGATCCGATAGCCCTGTCCATCGACGAAGCTAAGGCCCGAGAAGCGGTCAGCGCGCAAGGTCACGCTGACGGACGTTCCGCTGACATCTTGGACCGACCCAATCGCCGTCGCCGCGTTTAGGCTTTCAGACCGCATGCTCATGACACCGGAGGTGTCGATGTATCTTCCTTGACGCCTGACAGGCCTCGCAGGAGATTGCCGAAAGCGGCAAAATCGCCGAGCTGGACCGATGCCGTCGTCCCGTCCGAGACGTAGACTTTTGGCGGGAGGGCGGGTGGATCGCCGTCATTTGGTTTCCAGCTACCCGCATTGCGTCCGATGATGGCCTCGTCGAACCCCATCAAGCTCAGATTGGGCGTACGCAATGCGCACTCACGGGCCGCTTTGTATTTCGCATCGCCGAGGGCGCCATGCATGAAGGCAAAGACCTGTGTGGTCGAGTTGGTCGAAAGGCTGCGGCAGATGACATCGTTGATATGCTCGTCGGCGAACGAATAACCACAAATGAAGAGCGCAGACGATGGCTTCAAGAGGAACGCCTTCAGGCGATCGAGCATCGCCAGATAGGGCATTTTCCGGCTCTCGTTGTATTTTAGGTGCGATGGGTAAATCAGGTAGGATGACCCATCATTCTTGACGTCGCTGCGGACGACCGCCCCGGTCTTATCGAGGCGCCAGTTTAGCGAGCCATGAATTTTCCAAAGGCGCGCCCAGCGGGATGGAAGCAGGGTCTCGTCCTCGACTGCTCCAAGATCGAAGAACGCCCGGCGCGCGCCGATAAAGCCATCGAAATAGGGCGCGTCGCTTTCCTCGAAAGCCTGTTCGAGAAGCAAGTCATAGTTGGTCGTGAAGACGTGGACCGGTTGCTCGCGGTGGATGGCCCGCGCCCATATCGCGAGATTGTGATAGGGCGTGTCGTGAGATGGCAGCGGGACGTCGACGACATCCGAGATCACCTTGCAAATCTTTTCATCGAGTGCGCGCAGTTCGTCTCGTTGAAGGCCACGTGCCGTGCCGTTACCTGCAACGCTGATAAGAAGACGGATCGTGCTCAGTAGAAGTTCGATATTCTTCGAATCCCCGCCATCCTCGTCGACCACGGTAACAACTCTGTCCCAAGCGGACGGCGCCTCCGGGGTGCCCGTGCAGGCTTTGTGAATGATCGCGGTTAAGCCCGCTACATCCCAAATGAGCGGCTCATTTTTCGTCACACCGTCGACCTCACGCTCAATCCGAACCGACAAGGGGCATCCGGCGCCGATGAAGAAACCGATCGGCTTTCGATTTTGCGAGAGGGCTTGCTGGATAAAACTGATCTGATGAAGTGGGTCGTGCTGGATCATGATGGTCCGCGAACAAGAAATCGGAAGGATAGAAGGCACGATATTAGCATGCCGCGAGCCGAACGACCAAGCCTGATAAAGCTTGGTGCCTGCTTCTTTGCACCTGTACAACACAGCAGATCACGGAATAAAATGACGTGAGCACGACTGGAGGAATACTGATCGCAGGGCTCCGCGAGATACTCCGCCGAATGACCCGCTTTGGTGTAAGCAACATCTAGGTTATTGATATTATTTAACATAAGATAAATTATTGGGCTATGTTCTTGTAAGCGCCAGATAGAAATGTCACCCGTCCGCTAGATAGAAATGTCACGGTTCCATACCGGGCGGATCTTCGGTGTCATGCCGCCCACGTTCACGAGGGTGTGCGCAGATGACGGTGGTTTCGAT